>NZ_JAATJK010000001.1:3505000-6200000 GCF_011927785.1 Micromonospora profundi
GAGGCGACAGCCGATCGGGTGGTGATCAGCTGGCAGGTCCGGCCGGAGCTGTACCAGCCGTTCGGGATCCAGCACGGCGGCGTGTACTGCTCGGTGGTGGAGACCGCGGCCAGTGTCGGCGGCGGGCTGTGGCTGGCGGACCGGGGCAGGGTGGTGGGGGTGTCGAACCAGACCGACTTCCTGCGGGCGGTCCGCGACGGCGAGCTGCGGGCGGTCGGCACTCCTGTGCACCGGGGCCGCAGCCAGCAGCTCTGGCAGGTGGAGATCACCGACGCCGACGAGCGGCTGGTCGCCCGTGGTCAGGTCCGGCTGCAGAACCTCTCCAACGACTGAGCGGTCAGCTGCGGGCCTCGTCCAGCACCGGCTCGGCGTCGCTGTCAGCGTCGGTGTCGACCTCGTCGGGGACCCGGCTCACGCGTACCTCGGTGATGGCCCTGTGGTCGATGCCGGCCACCGTGAGCACCCACCCGTCCAGGGTGACGTCCTCCCCGGCGACGGTGGGGATGTGCCCGAGGTGGGTCAGCACCAGGCCGGCGACCGTGGTGTAGTCACCGACCGGCCGCGACGGCAGGTCGACGCCGATGTCCGGCAGATCGTGCACCGGGAAGGTGCCGGGCAGCAGCACCGCGCCGTCCGGGTCGCGGCGCACCGAGAAGCCGTCCCGGTCGGTCTCGTCGTAGATCTCCCCGACGATCTCCTCCAGGATGTCCTCAAGCGTCACGATCCCGTCGACGGCGCCCCGCTCGTCCACGACAAGCGCTATGTGCTGGCGCTCGGCCTTGAACTGGCGCAGCGCGTCCACCACGGGCAGCGAGTCCGGCAGGAGCATCGGAGGCCGGGCGATCTCGTCGATCGGGCGGTCGTCGGGCACACCCACAAGGTCACGCAGGTGGATCACGCCGGCCGTGTCGTCCAGGCCGCCGTGGCGCACCACCGGCGCCCGGGAGTGCCCGGTGGCGGCCAGGACCAGCCGCGCGGCCTCCGCGGTGGTCCCGCTGTCGAGCGTGAAGACCTGCAACCGGGGTACGAGCACAGCCCGCAACCGCCGGTCGGCGATCTCCACGGCGCCGGCGATGATGGTGCGCTGTTCCTTGGTGAAGCCGTGGTTGCCGGCGACGATGTCCCGCAGTTCGTCCGGGCCGATCTCGTCCGGCTCGTGTTTCGGGTTGAGCCCGACCAGTCGGACCACCAGGTCGCTTGTCGCGCCGAGCGCCCAGACGGCCGGGCGGGTGAAGGTGGCGAGCAGGTCGAGCGGGCGGGCCACGAGCAGCGCCCAGCGCTCGGCCGACTGCATGGCGATCCGCTTGGGAGCCAGCTCGCCGAAGACCAGGGTGACGAAGGTCAGCACGAGGGTGACCGCCACGATCGCTGCCGTCTCGGCGGCGCTGCCGAACATCCCGAGCAGGGGCACGAGGGGCTTGGCCAGCGAAACCGCCGCCGCCGCGGAGGCCAGGAAGCCGGCGAGGGTGATGCCGATCTGGATGGTGGCCAGGAAGCGGTTCGGGTCCTTCGCCAGCCGGGCCAGCACCCGCCCGGCCCTGCTGGTGCGCTCCAACCGCTGGATCTGGCTGTCCCGCAGCGACACCAACGCCATCTCACTGCCTGCGAAGAGTGCGTTGATGACGATCAGAATTCCGACCAGGGCCAGTTGGCTCCCGTAGCTCTGCACGCCGTGTTCGCTCCCTCTCCGGTGGAGGCGCCGGTCGGTCCACGCGGCGCCCGCCGGTCGGTGACCCGCCCGGCGTACGCGTGTCTGTGCCCCGTCGGACGCCTGACGAATCCTGCCGGGGCGACGCTACGCGGATCCGGTGACCGGCGCGGCGGGAAGGTCCAGGACGTACGAGTCGCCCTCCGGGCGGAAGCCGAGCCGGTGGTAGTAGGGGGCGACCATGCCGGGCGGGCTGATGACCCTGTGGAAACCCCGTTCGGTGAAGAGGCGACTGCGCCGGTAGACGAACTCGCCGGGGGTGAAGTCGCGGAACTTCGGGGTGACGTAGTCCAGGTCGATCTGGGCGACCCCGTGCGCCCCGGCGTGCGACAGCACCACGCCGACGACCTCGTCGGCGGTGACCACGAGGAACGCCGAGCGGTTCGTGGCGGTCGGGTCCCAGTGGAAGTCGGGGTTGAACCGGGCGATGTCCGGCGCGTGCACCCGCAGCGTGTGGGCCAGGAACTGGTCGTCGACGCCGACCTCCACCACCTGGTAGGTCTGCTCGTCGTGGCGGGTGGCGAGCATCGTCCGCAGGTACCAGATGTTGATCACCGAGAGGACGATGTTGAGGCCCACCATGGGCCAGACCTCGATGGCGGCGTTGTAGCCGATCAGCACCACGCAGCCGACGAGGTTGAGGGCGCGCAGGCGCAGGACGCGCGACTGAAGTAGCGACCAGACCAGCACCGCGGAGCCGGCCCAGCCGACCAGATCCAACCAGTTCACCCCGCGAGACTAGTGCCCGCCCAGGCCAGGCCCCTCGGTGGGCAGTTCGAGCAGCCACTCCTGCACCTCGGCGCCGCGGCCGTTGGCGTACCCCGAGTCCTCGCCGACCACGACGAAGCCGCACTTGCGCAGGACCGCGAGGGAGGCGGCGTTGTCCTTGGCGGCGCGGGCGTACACCGGCCGGGGCAACTCGCGCAGCAGGGCGGTCAGGGCCGTCGTGGCGTGACCCCGGCCCCACCGGGCCCTGTCGATCCAGTAGCTGACCTCAGTGCGGTCGCCCACCGGGAAGGCTGTGACGTGGCCGACGACCTCGCCGTCGACCTCGATGGTGCGGACCACGTTCGCCGGGTCGGTGAGCACCCGCGCCCAGTGCCTGGCGAACTCCCGGTGGTCGGACGGGTCCTCGGGGCCGAATGCGGCCATCCGGTTGGCCTCCGGGTCCTGCTGGTGCAGGAAGAACTCCACGAGGTCGTCCTCGCGGACCGGGCGCAGCCGCACGTCGAAGGTCATCGGACGAGGGTACGTAGCAGGGGTGACAGTCTGAGCCGGCCGTAGCTGCTCCGACGGCCGGTCGCTCACGGTGGTGACCCGCACGGCCGGCCGCATGCGGTGCGGCTCAGGCGATCACGGCCGCCACAGCCAACGCGGCGGCGCACAGGGAACTCGCCACCGACAGCAGGCGACGCCAGGGCACCCGCGCGTCGACCGCCGGCAGGGCACGCCACCGGGTCGCCGCCAGGGCCACCGCCGCCGCCGACAGACCCGCCCCGAGCGGCCACAGCCAGGCGGGCACCAGGGACCAGTCCCCCAGTCGGTGCCCGAGGCCGAGGTAGGCGAACGCCCACACCGTGGAAGCCAGCAGGGTCACGCGGTCCAGTTCACGTCGGCGGGCGGTGCCGAACAGGGAGAGGCCGCCGACGAAGGTGAAGGCCACCGCGAGACCGGCGCCGATCCACAGTGGCAGCGCCGGTGTCGCCGCCTCGGCGTCTTCCTGCGCCACTCCGAGCAGTCGCAGACCGACCGCCTCGACGCCCTTGTCGGTGTTGGCGAGCACCACCACCGCCCGGCCGGTGGCGCGCTCGAAGCCGACGTAGGAGCGGAACCCGCCGGTCCCGCCGTTGTGCCAGACGATCTCGCGGTCGCCGTGGCGGGTAGTGAACCACCCGTACCCGATGCGGGTGTCGTCGTCGCTGCGGAAGCGGGCGGTGGCAGCGTCGGCGCCCGGCGCGGTGCCGGTGAGGGTGGCCGCGACCAGGCGGGCCAGGTCCTCGGCTGTGGACCAGGGGCCGACGCCGGCTGCGGCGTACCCGGCTCCCCACCAGGGGTCGGACGGCCGCCCACCGGCCCGACTTCCGTGGGCGCGGTCGGCCGGCAGGTCGTCGGCCCCGGTGGCGACCACGGTCGCGGTCATTCCGAGGGGTCGCAGCAGCCGTGCCTCCAGCAGATCGGGGTACGTCGCGCCGGCCTTCGCGGCGAGCGCCTGGCCGAGAACCGACGGGCCGACGTTGGAGTAGTGCACCTCGCCGCGCCCGTCGCCGGGGGTGGCCCGGTCGGCGATGTTCCGGACGCCGTGGACGTCCTGCCCGGCGTAGGGGTTGCCGCCGGAGACGTTGGACCAGAGGACGCGCGCCCAGCCCAGCGCGGAGCCGGCGGCCAGCCGAGGCAGGCCGGCCCGGTGCTGGACAGCTCGGCCAGCGTGACGTCGCGGGCGGGGCCGGTGACCGTGGGCCACGTGTCGCCGAGCCGATCGTCGGGGCGCACGACACCGGCGGCGGCCTGGTCGGCGAGGAGCATTCCGGTGAGGACCTTGGTGACCGACCCGATCTCGAACGCGGTGCGGGTCTCGACGGGCCGGCCGTCGGGGTCCCGGTCGCCCAGGCCGGCGGTGCGGATCCGCCCGTTCTCGACCAGGGCGACGGCGAGCCCGCGGTGCCCCTTCGGGTCGGGCACGGCCGCCCGGGCGGTGCGAGCGAGGTCGGGGTCGCCGGTCACCTGTGCACCGAGACGTGGGACGCGGGGCATCAGCGCGGCCCCGACGAGGCCGGCGGCGAGCGCCACGACGAGTGCGGTGACGACTGTTCTCCGCATGCTGTTCCTTCGGTCGGAGGGGGTGGCCACCTGGCGGTGGCTCGACGATCGAGGGCTGCGACGGGCGTGGGCCGGCTCATCGGCCGGCGGCGGCGAGGATGGCCAGAAGCGGCACCACGCGTTCGGCGGGAACGGCGTACCGGCCTCGGCCGACGCTGCGCAGCCAACCGGCGGCGGTGAGCTGGCGTAGGTGGTGGTGGAGCTGGCCGGTGGTGCCCAACTCCTCGATCTCGGCCAGTTCGCCGGTGCCCTGCCGGCCGCCGAGAACCTCCCGCAACAGCCGGAGCCGCACCCCGTGGGCCAGCGCGGACAGGGTGGCGGCCAGCTCCGTCCAGTCGCCGTCGAGCAGATCGTCGACGGTGCGCCCGTACTGCCAGTCGTAGTGCTGGTCGGCGACGCGGACGGTGCCGGTGTAGAGGACGGCGCCCGTGCCGTCGGACGGCAGGCGCTGCTTGAGGCCGTCGAGAGCCCAGAAGGTGCCCTCGGGTGCGGATGGTGTGTCCGGCGGGGCAGGTGTCGACGTCAGGAGCTCGGTCAGGGCGGCGACCTGCGCCTCAAGCGCGGTGAGTCGCTCTTCGATGCGCGTCACGCGTCGATAATACGAACATACGTATTTTCGTGCAAGCGGCGTTTCGCAGCGCGGCTCGACACGGGCCGTTGGTCCCGGGTCCAGCGGGCGCAACGCCCCTGCCTCCCCGGAGCCCACCGCGCGAAGGTGGGTGGGGATGGCGTGCCTTCGACACGCCGCGCGAGGTAGGGAGCTCACGGTGGCCAAGACCGGCGTACCGGTCCGAACGCTGGAGGCAACGGTCGACGTGCCCACCCCGGGAGGGCTCGATTCGGCGGAGGCCGCCGCCCGGCTGCGGGCGAACGGACCCAACGCGGTGGCGCCGCCACCGCGCCGGCATGTGGTCCTTCGGGTCCTGCGCCAGCTCACCGACCCACTGGTCGCGTTGCTGCTCGCCGCGGCAGTGGTCACCACCGCGCTCGGCGACTACCCGGACACCGCAGTGATCCTCCTGGTCGTGCTGGTGAACACGGTCATCGGGTTGGTGCAGGAGATCCGCGCGGACCGGGCCATCGCGGCGCTGGGCCAACTCGCCGCCCCCGCCGCCCGGGTGGTGCGCGACGGCCGCGACCAGGCCGTCCCGGCCGCCGACCTGGTGCACGGCGATCTGGTCCGGATCGAGGCCGGCGACATCGTGCCCGCGGATCTGCTGCTGGTCGAGGCCAACCGGCTGCAACTGGACGAATCCGCGTTGAGCGGTGAGTCCGTGCCGGTGGGGCGCACCGCCGGTCAGGAAGCGCTGGCCGGGACTGTCGTCACCACCGGACGCGCCGACGGCACGGTGATCCGGACGGGGCCGGCGAGCGCGCTGGGCAAGATCAGCGCTCTGGTGGCCGGCACCCGACCGAGCGCGACACCGTTGCAGCGCCGGCTCTCGTCCCTGGGCCGCACACTCGGTCTGATCGCTGTCGCGCTGTCGGGTCTGGTCTTCGCCATCGGCGTGATCAGCGGTCGACCGATCGTGGAAATGGCCGTCACGGCGGTGAGCCTTGTCGTCGCGGCGGTGCCCGAGTCGCTGCCTGCGGTGGTGACCCTGGCGTTGGCGCTCGGCGCCCGGAGGATGGCCGCCGCGAAGGCCATCCCGCGCCGCCTGCACGCGGTGGAGACCCTCGGCTCGGTGACCGTGATCGCCTCCGACAAGACCGGAACCCTCACCGAGGGCCGGATGGCGGTGCAGCAGGTCGTCACCACCGACGGGGCGCGTTACCAGGTCACCGGCAGCGGGTACGCCCCGCACGGCGCCGTACACCAGGATGGTGCCGAGGTGGCCGTACCGGAGGATCTGCGCCGGCTGGCGCGGGCCGGGCTGCTCTGCAACGACGCCGCCCTGTCACCTCCGGACGACGAGCGACCGGACTGGGGTGCCGTGGGCGACCCGCTCGAAGCGGCGCTCGTCGCCTTCGCCGCACGGGCCGGCCTCGACCCGCAGACCACCCGCAGCGCGTGGCCACGGGTAGCCGAGCACCCCTTCGACCAGGCACAACGCCGGATGGTCACCGTGCACCGCTCCTGCGACCAGCGCTACCTCGTGGTCTGCAAGGGCGCCCCGGAGAGTGTTCTCGACCCCGCGCTGCTCGACGCCACCGACGACGAGATCGCCGCGCTGACCAGCGGCGCCCACCAACTCGCCGGCGAAGGACTGCGGGTCCTCGCCGTGGCCGCCGCCCTGGTGGACACCGTGCCGGACCTCGCCGCGCCGACCGGCCTGCGCCCGCTGGGGCTGACCGCCGTCGGTGACCCGCTACGCGCGGCCGCTCCGGAGATCGCCGACAGTCTCGACACCGCCGGGGTACGTCTGCTGCTGATCACCGGTGACCACCCCGCCACCGCCGCCGCGATCGGCTCCCAGCTGGGCCTGTGGCGCGATGGTGACCCTCTGGCCCGTGGCGACGACGACTCCACGCCGACGCATCCGGACACCCGGGTCTTCGCCCGGACACAGCCGGAACAGAAGCTCGACATCATCGCCGACCTGCAGTCCCGTGGCCACGTGGTGGCGATGACAGGCGACGGGGTCAACGACGCACCCGCTCTGCGCCGCGCCGACATCGGGGTGGCGATGGGCGGCGGCACCGAGGTCGCCCGGCAGGCCGCCGACCTGGTCCTCGTCGACGACGACCTGTCCACCGTCACCACAGCGATCGGCGAGGGCCGGCGCATCTACGACAACATCCGCCGGTTCCTGCGGTACGCCCTCTCCGGTGGAGTCGCCGAGATCCTGGTGATGCTTGTCGGCCCGCTGTTCGGCCTGGCAGTGCCACTGCAACCCGCGCAGATCCTCTGGGTGAACCTGCTGACCCACGGGGTGCCCGGTGTGGCTCTCGGCGCGGAACCGGCCGAACCCGGCACGCTGCGTCGAGCGCCCCGCTCGCCGCAGGAGTCGGTGCTCGGTGCCGGTCTGGGCCGGGACGTCCTGTTCACCGGCGCGTTGATCGCCGCCGTCGTGCTCGGCGCCGGCGTGGTCGCCGCCGCCCGGGACCTGCCCTGGCAGTCCGTGGTCTTCGTGGTGCTCGGCCTGGCCCAGCTCGGCGTGGCGCTGGCGGTCCGGGCTCCCCGGCCTGCGGGCACGCGGCGCGGCAACCCCGGCCTGCTCGTCGCGGTCGCCGTGTCGGCGCTGCTCCAGGTCGGCGGAGTTCTGCTCCCCCCGCTGCGCGAGCTGCTCGACACCGAGCCGCTGACACCGGCAGTGCTGCTGGCCTGCGCGGCGGTCAGCGCCCTGCCCGGCCTGGTGCTGCGGCTGACCCGCCGCCGTCCGACACCGCCGTCGGCACCGTCCGACGGCGCAGTGGACGCCGCCGTCGGGCGGTCGCACTAGGCGGATGTCGGGCCGCCATCGCCGGCACGCGGACGCCTTCTGGGGCGGTCGCGGGCCGGCGACGGGACCAATGGCCCCCGGCCTCCTGCCCTCCTGCCCTGATCATCGGGCCGACGCCGTAGGAGAATGGAACTCGAACGAAGGAGGAACGTGATGACCAAGCGATCCGGTGCCCCCGTGGTGGTGGCTGTTGACGGTTCGACATCAGCGCTGGAGGCGGTGCGGGTCGCCGCCCGCGAGGCCTCGACGCGAGGCCGGGCGCTGCGGGTGGTGCACGCGTTCATCTGGCCGCTCTACGAGGTGCCGCTGACGCCGGCACCGGGCGCTCCCGCCGACGCCGGGTTCCGCGCCCAGGCCGACAAGCTTGTCGCCGAAGCGGTGACCGAAGCCACCAAGGTCGCTCCGGACCTCACCGTCACCGGCGCCGTGATCGACGGCGCCGCCACGCCGGTGCTGCTTGCCGAGGCGCGGGACGCGAAGCTGTTGGTGCTCGGCAGCCGGGGTCTGGGCGGGTTCGGCGGGCTGCTGCTCGGCTCGGTGGCGGTGCAGGTCTCCGCCCGCGCCGACTGCCCGGTGCTCGTGGTCAAGGGTGAGGCCCGCGCCGACGGGCCGGTCGTGGTCGGGGTCGACGGCTCGACGCTGTCCGCCGAGGCGCTGGGCTTCGCGTACGAGGCCGCCTCGTTGCGGGGCACCAACCTGGTCGCCGTGCACGGCTGGACCATCCCCGTCCCGCCGAGCGACCTCCTGCCGCTGGGGTACGACGTGCAGGCGCTCGCCGCCGAAGAGGAGCGCGTGCTCGCCCAGGCGCTCGCCGGCTGGTCCGAGCAGTACCCGGACGTGCACGTACGGCGGCGCGTGGCGTACGGCGCACCCGCGCGCCTGCTCGTGGAGGAGTCGGCCGGGGCGCAGCTCACAGTTGTCGGGGCACGGGGCCGGGGCGCGCTGGCCGGCGTGCTGCTCGGCTCGGTGAGCCACGCGGTGCTGCACCACTCGCAGGGCCCGGTGGCTGTCATCCGGCAGAGCAAGAAGAACTGACGTCGCGTTGTCCGCGCCGGCCGCACCAGGGCCGGCGCGGACCCTGTCCGGTGCGCGCGTCGGCGCGGGCAGAGCCGTGCCGGTGATCGGTGCCGGCTGGTTCGTGCCGGTGATCGGTTCGGCTGGTTCGTGCCGGCGCGTTCGGCGGCGTGGCCGGGGCGCACCGCCGACAATGAGCTGACCGACCCTGGGAGAGCCCGATGAACCGACCTGTCGTGGCAGGCGTGGACGGATCGCCGTCAAGCCTCGTCGCCGCGGAGCACGCCGCCCGCGCCGCCCTGCTCCGGTCCCGGCCACTGCTGCTGGTGCACGGCTACCTGCACCCCCTCGGATACGGCGTGCCGCTCAACCCGTACGACCTCGGGGTGCCGGCACCGTCGGCCGAGGCGCAGAAGATGCTTGAGCGTACGGCGGCGGACCTCGCCGACCGGTGGCCCGGCCTCACCGTCGAGGTGCGCCAGGTCGCCGGTGGACCCGGCGCCACGATGATCGAGGAGTCCCGCCAGGCCGACCTGGTCGTGGTGGGCAGTCGAGGACTGGGCGGGTTCGTCGGGCTGCTGCTCGGCTCGGTGGGCGCGCAGGTGGCCGCGCACGCGCACTGCCCGGTGCTCGTGGTCCGCCCCGACGAGCAGCCCATCGACATGGACGCGCCGGTGCTTGTCGGCGTGGACGGCTCCGAGGCGTCCCGACTCGCCGCCGGCTACGGCGCGGCCGAGGCGACGCTACGGAAGGTGCCGCTGGTGCTTGTGCACGTCGGCCCGCCCGGCGAGGACCGCGCCACGCCGGAGGAGGTCGAGGAGTCGCAGGCCGCGTACCAGGCCGAGGCGGTGCGGCTGCTCGCCGACGCGTCCGCCGCCGTCCGCGCCGAGTATCCCGACCTGGTGGTACGGGAGCATCCGGTCCGGGCGGCCGGCGCGGCCCAGGGGCTCATCGAGGCCAGCGGCACGGCGTCGTTGCTGGTCGTGGGCACCCGGGGCCGGCACGGGTTCACCGGTCTGCTGCTCGGCTCGGTCAGCCAGGCAGTCATCCAGCACGCACACTGCCCCGTGCTCGTCGCGCATCGGTACCCGGCCTAGGTGACCGGGGCGTCGTCGCCTCTGCCGAGCATCTGCAGGAAGTCGGTGGTGAGGGCGAACGGGTCGGCCGGGCCGCTGGCGGGCGGCCGGAGTTCCACCTGGTCGGCCAACTCTCCGGCGGCGCGCCCGATCCGGCCCCGCAGGGCGCCGTCGGCGGCGCCACCGGACCAGTCCTCCGGCGCGGCGAAGACCGATGTGGGGACCACCACCGCCCGCAGATAGCTGAACATCGGGCGGATGGCGTGCTCCAGAGCCAGCGAGTGCCGTGCGGTGCCGCCGGTGGCCCCGATCAGCACCGGCCGGCCGACGAGCGACTCGGCCTCCAGCACGTCGAAGAAGGACTTGAACAGCCCGTTGTACGACGCGTTGAAGATCGGCGTGACGGCGATGAGCCCGTCGGACCCGGTCACCGCGTCGACGGCCTCGCGCAGCGCGGTCGGTGGGAACCCGGTGAGCATGTTGTTCACCACGTCGTGGGCGTACTCCCGCAGGTCGACGACGCGCAGCTGCACTGTGTTGCCGCGCCGGACCAGCTCGTCGCGGGTGGCCGCGGCGAGCTGGTCGGCGAGCAGCCGGGTGGACGAGGGCTGGCTCAGCCCCGCGGAGACCACGGCCACTGTGCGCTGGGTCATCGGGCCACCTCGGGTGCCTTGCCGGTGACGTCGTCGACGGCGTGCACCGTGCTGTCCGCGCCGCCGCCGGCAGTGGCGACAAGCGAGGCGTGCGTGGGCGCGTCCGGCACGTGCGCCGGGCGCAGCGACTCGAACTCCTTGCGCAGCACCGGCACGACCTCCTCGCCGAGCAGGTCGAGCTGCTCCAGCACCGTCTTCAGTGGCAGCCCCGCGTGGTCCAGCAGGAACAGTTGGCGCTGGTAGTCGCCGACGTAGTCGCGGAAGCCCAGCGTGCGGTCGATGACCTGCTGCGGGCTGCCCACTGTCAACGGGGTCTCCCTGGTGAACTCCTCAAGCGACGGCCCGTGTCCGTAGACCGGGGCGTTGTCGAAGTACGGCCGGAACTCCCGGACCGCGTCCTGCGAGTTGCGGCGCATGAAGACCTGCCCGCCGAGGCCGACGATGGCCTGGTCGGCGGTGCCGTGGCCGTAGTGCGCGTACCGCTCGCGGTAGAGCCCGACCATCCGCTGGGTGTGCTCCTTGGGCCAGAAGATGTGGTTGGCGAAGAAGCCGTCCCCGTAGTAGGCGGCCTGCTCGGCGATCTCCGGGCTGCGGATCGAGCCGTGCCAGACGAACGGCGGTACGCCGTCGAGCGGGCGCGGCGTCGAGGTGAACGACTGCAACGGCGTGCGGTAGCGGCCCTTCCAGTCGACCACGCCTTCGCGCCACAGCCGGCGCAGTAGGTCGTAGTTCTCGATCGCGAGGGGGATGCCGGCGCGGATGTCCTTGCCGAACCACGGGTAGACCGGGCCGGTGTTGCCGCGGCCCATCATGAGGTCGACCCGACCGTCGGCCAGGTGCTGGAGCATCGCGTAGTCCTCGGCGATCTTCACCGGGTCGTTCGTGGTGATCAGCGTGGTCGCTGTGGACAGCAGCAGCCGCTCGGTGCGGGCCGCGATGTAGCCGAGCATGGTGGTCGGTGACGACGGCACGAACGGCGGGTTGTGGTGCTCGCCGGTGGCGAACACGTCCAGCCCGACCTCTTCGGCCTTCAGCGCGATGGCGACCATCGCCTTGATCCGCTCATGCTCGGTCGGCTCCCGACCGGTGGTCGGATCGACAGTGACATCGCCGACGGTGAAGACTCCGAACTGCATGACCAGCTCCTCGCGTGTCAACCGGACCCGGTGGTGACCCGGATGCTTCCGTCAACATACTTGACGAGTCAACTATTCCATCGGCCGCCACCGCCGGGGACGGCGGCAGGGTCGTGCGCGCCCGTCACGCCGACCCGAGGACCTGCCACCCGGGCTCCCCTGCCACACCGAGTCCCGGACGACAGCCAGGCCGCAGGTAGCGAGCACGCCCAGGGCGACGAGCCTGATACGGGGCCACGGCACGTCCTCAGTCCGCTTGATGCCGACTGCGGCTACCGCCGCACCTCCGGGTCACTCCGGGCAGATCCGCCACTCGCCGCCCTCCTTGACCATGGGATAGATGAAGCCCTGGGTGCTGCCGGTGGTCCGGGTCACCATCGCCATCACCGTCCCGCTGACCGCACCGTTGCGGTTGGAGACCTTCGCGTTGGTGATCCGGTAGCTGGCAATCTTCGGCAGGCCCGCCTCCTCCCGGATGTACGCCTCCTCGGTGACCTGACGCCGCTCCCGCGCGCAGAGGCGCCGGTATGCCTCCGCGTGGTTGCCGGCACGGGTGTCGTCCAGGTAACCGGCGACGGCCTCCCTGGCCGGCCCGGTCGCCTCCTTGATGGTGTTGTAGAACCAGAAGCCGCCACCGACACCACCGATGCAGCAGACCAGCAGTACCGCTGCCACCACGGTCACCACGATCTTGATCGTCCGGTTGTTCTTCGGCGGTGGAGGGTTGGGCATGGCGTACGTCGGGGGATAGCTCACCCCGGCAGGGTAGGCGCCCTCGTCCACGCCATGGACCAGGCCACCTGCCCGTCAGCCGGGCTGCCAGTCATGCAGGCCGAGTGCGGGGCTGATCAGTTCGGCGAGCGGGTTGATCTGGAACATCTCGATGCCGGTGGGGCCGGTCGCCTCTGCCCGCGCAACTCATCCGATTGAGGAGCGGGCATGCCAGCGTCAGCAGAAAGCACCTGCCGATGGCGCCTTGTTCTCTGTGCGGGGACCTTCTGCTTTCCTTGAAGGGTGACGTACGCCTGGCTCGACGCTCCCGCGACCGCGGTCGCCGATACCGCGCGCCTGCTCCTCGGCTGGCTGGCGGTCGCCAACGGCGTCACCATCAGGATCACTGAGACCGAGGCATATGCGGGACTGGGCGGCGACCCCGCAAGCCACGCCCATCGAGGGCGAACCTCACGTAACGCGGCAATGTTCGGCCCGGCTGGCCACCTTTACCTCTACCGCATTTACGGATTGCACACCTGCGCCAATGTGACGTGCGGACCTGAGGGGCAGCCCGCGGCAGTTCTCCTGCGCGCGGGGCAGGTCGTGTGCGGCGCCGACCTTGCCCGCTCGCGGCGGCCTGCGGCAAAGCGCGATGTCGATCTTGCTTCGGGACCGGCGCGCCTCGTCGAGGCGCTTGGCTTGCAGCTCACGGCCTATGGCACATCGGTGGTTGATGGCACCGGCCCGCTGACGTTGTATCCCCCGACTGAGCCAGCTCCGGACGAGCGTGTCGTGGCTGGTCCTCGCGTTGGCGTGACCGCTGCGCACGATCTGGCGTGGCGATTTTGGATCGCCGGCGACCCGACCGTCAGCGCCTACCGTCGTCACGTCCCGCGTAGCAGCGAGAAGAATCTTGAAAGTATGGCTTGACCCTACTTGCGGTGAGGTCGTCCGGCAGAGGCTGCGTGAGCCGAGCGGCACCAGCCGCCGACCGACCACCCTCAGGTTTAAACGACTTGTTGACAAGACGGCGTTCATGGGGTGTGCTCGGGACATGACGATCGACGACCCGTTCACCGCGCCCGATCCAGCCCGCGCCCGCGCCCACCGCAGCCACGAGGCGCTGCATCGGATCAGCGAGCGGCACGCCGGCACCGCCGACCGGCGGGGACGCTGGGCACACCCGTCCGTGCTGGACCCGTGGGAGGCCGTCGCCCTGGTCACCGCGCTGGCCGTGGGCGGGGCCGAGCGGGAGCCGACGGAGGAACCTGTCGACACGGCCGACCTCACCGCCGCGCTGACGCTGCTGCCGCACGTACGCGCCGAGCTCGACGCGCTGGAGGCCGGGCTGCTGACCCTGGCCCGGGACCGGGGGCTGACCTGGCAGTCCATCGCGTACGGGCTGGGGCTGGGCAGCGCGCAGGCCGCCCGGCAGCGCTACGAGCGGGTCGCCGCCCGGTCGGCCGAGCAGACCGCACCGCGACAAGAGGGCTGACCGGCAGGCCGGCCGGCGAGGGCGGCACGCCGCTGACGCTCGGACGGGCACACTGTGCGCACGACGAATCCGGGAGGAGCTTCATGGACCGCGCGGAGATGCTGGCGTACTGCCTGGCCAAGCCGGGGGCGTGGCTGGACCGGCCGTGGGAGAACGACGAGGTGGTGAAGGTCGGCAGCCGGATCTTCGCGTTCCTCGGCAACGGCGACGGCCAGCCGACGGTCGGTCTGAAGTGCGGCGCGACACGCGAGATCGCCGACGAGTGGCTGCACCGTCACCCCGACGATGCCCGTCCGATGGCCTATATCGGCCGGTCCGGGTGGAACACGCTGCAACTCGACGGCGGAATCGACGCCGACGAGTTGACCGAGGCCGTCGACTCGTCGTACGACATGGTGGTGGCGAAGCTCCCGAAGCGCGAGCGCCCGACGGCCTGAGCCGGCCGCGGCGCCGGAAGCGGGAAGCTCCGGCGCCACGGCGAGGTCAGCGGGGGACGACCCGCTCGGTGGCCCAGTCCCGCCAGCCGGCCACCCGGTCCGCCGCGGCGGCGAGCTGGTCGGCGACCGGGCCGGGGCCGGTCGAGCCGGGAGTGGTCCGGGCGGCGAGCGCCGAGCGGACCGACAGCACGTCGCGCACCGACGGATCGAGGTGCTCGCTGACGGCTGCCAGGTCGGCGTCGGAGACCTCCTCCAGCTCGCACTCGCGGACCGCGCAGAGCGCCACCAGACGGCCGGTGATCTCGTGCGCGTCGCGGAACGGCACGTTGCGCCGGACCAGCCAGTCGGCGACCTCCGTGGCGAGCGAGAACCCGACCGGCGCGGCGGCGACAAGGCGATCCACCCGGACCGTCATCGTCGAGATCATTCCCGCCAGGGCCGGCAGCAGCAGCTCCAAGGTGTCGACAGCGTCGAAGGCCGGCTCCTTGTCCTCCTGCATGTCCCGGTCGTAGGTCATCGGCAGGCCCTTGAGCATCGTCAGCACCGTCATCAGGCCACCGACAAGCCGGCCGGACTTGCCCCGGGCCAGCTCGGCGATGTCCGCGTTCTTCTTCTGCGGCATGATCGACGAACCGGTCGCGAAGGCGTCGTCCAGCTCCACCCACCCGAACTCGTGCGAGGTCCAGAGCACCACCTCCTCACCGAGACGGGACAGGTGCACCCCGATCATCGCGGTGGTGAAGAGGAACTCGGCCACGAAGTCCCGGTCGGCCACCGCGTCCATCGAGTTGGCGAACGACGTGCGGAAACCCAGCTCCTTGGCCACCGCCACCGGGTCCAGCGGAAGGCCGGAACCGGCAAGCGCACCCGCGCCGAGCGGGCTGATCGCCGCCCGGTGGTCCCAGTCGTGCAACCGCTCCAGGTCGCGCAGCAGCGGCTGCACGTGGGCGAGCAGCCAGTGCCCGAACGTGACCGGCTGGGCGTGCTGGAGGTGGGTCATGCCGGGGGCGGCGGTGTCGATGTGCCGCTCCGCCTGCTCGATGAGCGCCTCCGCCAGCTCGACCAGCCGGCTCGCCACGCCCCGGGCGTGATCGCGCAGGTAGAGCCGCAGGTCCGTGGCCACCTGGTCGTTGCGGGACCGGCCCGCGCGCAGCTTGCCGCCGAGGCTGCCGAGGCGCTCCAACAGGCCCCGCTCCAGCGCGGTGTGCACGTCCTCGTCGTCGACGGTGGGACGGAACGCCCCCGAGGCGCACGCCGCCTCCAGATCGTCCAGGGCCGCCAGGATCCGACCCAACTCCTCCGGGTCGAGGAGGCCGGCGCCGGCAAGCACCCGGGCATGCGCCCGGGAACCCGCGATGTCGTACGGGGCCAGCCGCCAGTCGAACTGCACGCTCACCGACAGGCGGGCGAGCGCCTCAGCGGGGCCACCGGCGAACCGGCCACCCCACAGGCTTGTCCGATTGGTGGCCGCGCTGTTCTCGGTCAAGCTCTTGTCGTCCACCCCGCCCATTGTGGTCCCCATGCTCGTCACCCGCCCAGCCGGGCGTCACGCGCCGCGGCCATTCCACTCGGCAGCCCCCAAAGCTGCACGAAACCCTTCGCCAGGGACTGGTCGAACGTGTCCCCGGTGTCGTACGTGGCCAGCCCGAAGTCATACAGGCTCGCCTCGGAGCGCCGGCCGGTGACTGTGGCACGACCGCCGTGCAGCGTCATGCGCACCTCGCCGCTCACGTGCCGCTGCGCGTCGTCGATGAACGCGTCAAGCGAGTCCTTCAGCGGCGAGAACCACAGGCCGTCGTAGACCAGCTCACCCCACCGCTGGTCGACGCCCTTCTTGAACCGGGCCAGGTCCCGTTCCACTGTCACCGCCTCCAACTCCTGGTGGGCGGTGATCAACGCGATGGCGCCGGGCGCCTCGTACACCTCGCGGCTCTTGATGCCGACGAGGCGGTCCTCGACCATGTCGAGCCGGCCCACGCCGTGCGCGCCGGCGCGGCGGTTCAGCTCCCGGATCGCCTGGTACGGGGTGACGGTCTCGCCGTCGAGTGCCACCGGCACGCCACCGTCGAAGGTGATCACGACCTCGTCCGGGTCGCGGCTCTGCGCCGGGTCCTCGGTGTACGAGTAGAGGTCCTCGATCGGGGCGTTCCAGATGTCCTCCAGGAAGCCCGTCTCCACGGCGCGGCCCCACAGGTTCTGGTCGATCGAGTACGGGGACTTGGCCGACACGTCGATCGGCAGGCCCTTCTCCTCGGCGAACGCGATGGCCTTGTCGCGCGTCCACGCGAAGTCCCGCGCCGGGGCGATGATCTTCAGGTCGGGGGCGAGCGCGTTCAGGCCCACCTCGAACCGGACCTGGTCGTTGCCCTTGCCGGTGCAGCCGTGCGACACGATCGTGCCGCCGTGCTGACGCGCCGCCGCCACCAGGTGCTTGACGATCAGCGGCCGGGACAGCGCCGAGACCAGCGGGTAGCGGTCCATGTAGAGGGCATTCGCCCGGATCGCCGGCACACAGTATTCGGCGGCGAACTCGTCGCGCGCGTCGACCACCTCGGCCTCGGCGGCGCCGCAGTCGAGCGCCCGCTGCCGAATCGCGTCGAGGTCCTCACCGCCCTGCCCGACGTCGACCGCCACAGCGATCACCTCGGCGCCGGTCTGCTCGGCCAGATAGGGAATGGCAACGGAGGTGTCCAACCCTCCGGAGTACGCGAGGACGACCCGCTCGGTCATGCTGTGTTCCCTTCCACGGTGTCGTCCCGGCGGGCCCAACCGCTGAGCTTCTCACCGAGCGCGGCCCCGCCTGAGGCCTCGCGGGCCACGACGAGGATGGTGTCGTCGCCGGCGATGGTGCCGACGATCTCGGGCAGACCCGCCCGGTCCAACGCGCTGGCCAGGTACTGGGCCGCGCCCGGCGGGGTACGCAGCACGGCGATGTTGCCGCTGGAGTCGACGCCGTTGAGCAGTTCGCGCAGCAGCCGCACCAGGCGGGCCGGAGCGGCCTCGGCGTCGCGCAGCGGCCGGTGGCCGTCCTCGGGGATCAGGTAGACGGCGGGGCCGTCGCCGCCGCGCACCTTGACCGCGCCCAACTCCTCCAGGTCCCGCGAGAGGGTGGCCTGGGTGACACCGACCCCGTCGGCGGCGAGCAGGTCGGCCAGCTCGGTCTGCGAACGGACGGCCCGGTCGCGGATCAGCTCCACGATGCGGGCGTGCCGGGCGGCGCGGGTCAGCGGGGCGGTCACCGCGCCACCCCGGTCGCGCTGGTCACGGCGGCATCGGTGTCGGCGGCCGCCTTGTCGGCGGCGTTCGCGTTCAGGAGGAACGTCAGGAGCGCCTTCTGGGCGTGCAGCCGGTTCTCCGCCTGGTCGAAGACCGCGCTCTGCGGCCCGTCGAGCACCTCGTCGGTGATCTCCTCGCCGCGGTGCGCGGGCAGGCAGTGCAGCACGACGGCGTCCGGCGCGGCCTGGCCGAGAAGTTCCTTGTTCACCTGGTACGGCAGGAACGGGGTGATCCGGTCCAACCCGTCGGCCTCCTGCCCCATCGACGTCCACGTGTCGGTGGCCACCACGTCGGCGTCGCGTACCGCCTGGACCGGGTCGGTCAGGACCCGCACCGACCCGCCGGTGCCGACGGCGATCTCCGCCGCCCGCGCCACGACGTCCGGATCCGGGACGAAACCCTCCGGCCCGGCGATCCGCACGTGCATCCCGGCCATCGCACCGGCCAACAGGTACGACTGCGCCATGTTGTTCGCGCCGTCCCCCACGTAGGTCAGGGTGCGGCCAGCGGTGCCACCACACCGCTCGCGGATGGTGAGCAGGTCGGCAAGCAACTGGCAGGGGTGGAAACCGTCGGTGAGCGCGTTCACCACCGGGACACTCGCCCCCGCCGCTACCTCGGCGATCCGGTCGTCGCCGTGGGTACGCAGCACGATCGCGACGACGTAGCGGGACAACACCCGCCCGGCGTCGATGAGGGTCTCGCCCCGGCCGAAGTGGGTGACCTGGGTGTCCACGACGAGCGGATGCCCGCCCAACTCGGCGATGCCGACGTCGAACGAGAACCGCGTCCGCAGGCTCTGCTTGTCGAAGAGCACCGCCACCGAACGCGGGCCGGCAAGCGGCCGGTGGCCGAACCGGTCGGCCTTCATCCGCGCCGCCAGGTCCAGCACAGTGGACTGCTCGGCGGGCGAAATGTCGTCGTCGCGCAGGAAGTGCCGGATCATGCGGTCGTCCCCGTACTGGTCGTGGTGGGTGAGGTCAGCGGCGCCGGAATCCCGGGCGTCTCGGACCCCGGTCGGGCCGGGTCCGCGCCGGTCGGCGTCGCCGCGGCCAGGGCGGCGGGCAGGGCAGCCACGAAGGCGTCGGCCTGGTCGGCCGTGAGGATCAGCGGCGGTACGAGCCGCAGCACGCCCGGCTGCACCGGGTTGGCCAGGAAGCCGGCCTCCCGCAGCGACGCGGCGAGCGCCGCCGCCACCGGCGCGGTGAGCACCACACCGAGCAGCAACCCGGCCCCGCGTACGTCGCCGACAAGCGGATGCCCCAGCGCCTCGATCCCCCGACGCAGCCGCTCCCCCACCCGCTTGACGTGGTCGAGCAGCCCTTCATGGGCGATTGTCGACACCACGGCGAGCGCGGCGGCGCAGCTGACCGGGTTGCCACCGAAGGTCGTACCGTGCGAGCCGGGGGTGAGCAGGTCGGCGGCCCGGCCGAAGGCGAGCGTGGCGCCGAGCGGCAGGCCTCCACCGAGCCCCTTGGCCAGGGTTATCACGTCCGGCTCCACGCCCTCGGCCTGGTGGGCGAACCAGTGGCCGGTACGCCCGATGCCGGTCTGCACCTCGTCGAGCACCAGCAGCGCGCCGTGCCGGTCGGTGATCCGCCGGGCCGCGGTGAGATAGCCGGCCGGCGGAACCACCACACCGTTCTCGCCCTGGATCGGCTCCAGGATCACCATCGCGGTGGCGTCGGTGACCGCAGCTTCGAGAGCGGCCACGTCGCCGTAGTCGACGTGGGTCACGTCACCGGGCAGCGGCCGGAACGGATCGGCCTTGGCCGGCTGCCCGGTCAACGCGAGGGCGCCCATGGTGCGGCCGTGGAACCCGCCGTTGGTGGCCACCACGTGACTGCGCCCGGTGCGCCGGGAGATTTTGAACGCGGCCTCGTTCGCCTCCGCGCCCGAATTGGCGAAGAACACCCGGCCCGATCGACCGGCGAGCGCCAGCAGCAGCTCCGCGAGAGCGACAGGCGGCTCGGCGATGTAGAGGTTGGAGACGTGCCCGAGGGTGGCGACCTGCTTCGACACGGCGGCCACCACCGCCGGGTGGGCGTGCCCGAGCGCGTTCACAGCGATCCCGCCGACCAGATCCAGATATTCCCGGCCGGCGTCGTCGACCACCACGGCACCCGAGCCGGACACCAGCGCCAGCGGCGGCGTGCCGTAGTTGTCCATCATCGACTGCGTCCAGCGTTGCGCCAGGCTGCTCATGCTCCGCCCGTCCCGTCTTCCGGCACCACCATCGTTCCGAACCCTTCCGAGGTGAAGACCTCCAGCAGAGTGGAGTGCGCCACCCGGCCGTCGACGACGTGCGCCGCGGGCACTCCCCCACGGACCGCTCGCAGACACGCCTCCATCTTCGGCACCATCCCCGACTCCAGGCTGGGCAGCAGCTTGGCCAGGTCGTCCGCGGCGATCTCCGAGATCAGGCTCGTGGTGTCCGGCCAGTCGGCGTACAGGCCCGCCACGTCGGTGAGCACGACGAGCTTGCGGGCCTGCAGCGCGATCGCCAGCGCGGCGGCGGCGGTGTCCGCGTTGAGGTTGTGCAGCACCCCGTCGACGTCCGGCGCCACAGTGGAGATCACCGGAATCCGGCCCGCCTCGATGAGGTCGGTCACCGCCGACACGTCGACCGACTCGACGTCCCCGACCTGACCCACGTCGACAGGCAGCCCATCCACGTACGCCGGGCGGCGCACCGCCGTGAACAGCCGGGCGTCCTCACCGGAGAGGCCCACAGCGAACGGGCCATGCGAGTTGATCAACCCGACCAGCTCGCGGCCGACCTGCCCGACGAGCACCATTCGGACCACGTCCATCGCCTCGGCGGTGGTCACCCGCAGGCCACCGCGGAATTCGCTGGCGATGCCCAACCGGCCCAGCATGGCGGAGATCTGCGGACCACCGCCGTGCACCACCACAGGCTTGAGACCGGCGTAGCGCAGAAAAACCATGTCGGCGGCGAACGCCTGCTGCAACGCGGGGTCGGTCATGGCGTTGCCGCCGTACTTGATGACCACAGTGGAGCCGGAGAAGCGCGCCAGCCACGGCAACGCCTCGATGAGCGTCTCCGCCTTGACCTGGGCGCGGGTGAGATCGGTGCTGAGACTCACCGGGCCAGCCTTTCGTTCGCGACTGCGGGACTCCGCTGCGCTGCGTTCCTCGCGCTCACCGAGCCTGCCTTTTCGTTCGCGACTGCGGGACTCCGCTGCGCTGCGTTCCTCGCGCTCACGTGGAGTAGGCCGAATTCTCGTGTACGTACGCGTGGGACAGGTCGTTGGTCCAGATCGTCGCCTCCGCCGTACCGGCGTGCAGGTTGATCCGGATGGTCACGTCCCGGCCGGTCAGGTCGACCTTCGACCGGTCCTCGGCGGCAGCGCCGCCCCGACACACCCACACCCCGTTGACGGCCACGTCCACCTCGTCCGGGTCGAACGCGGCAGCGGTGGTGCCGACCGCGGCGAGGATCCGGCCCCAGTTCGGGTCGTTGCCGAACAGCGCGGTCTTGACCAGGTTGTTGCGCGCCACCGACCGGCCCACCTCGACCGCGTCGTCCTCGTCGGCCGCGCCGACAACGTCGATGGCGATCTGCTTGGTGGCGCCCTCGGCGTCGGCGACCAGTTGTTGGGCCAGGTCGTGACAGGCCGCGGTGACCGCGGCGGCCAACTCGGCCGGTGTCGGCTCGATGCCACTGGCGCCGCTGGACAGCAGCAGCACCGTGTCGTTCGTCGACATGCAGCCATCGGAGTCGACCCTGTCGAAGCTGACCCGGGTGGCAGCGCGCAGCGCCTCGTCCAGCACGGCAGGCCCCGCCACCGCATCGGTGGTCAGCACGCACAACATGGTGGCCATGCCCGGCGCGAGCATCCCCGCGCCCTTCGCCATCCCGCCGACCGTCCAGCCGCTGCCCTGGGCCACTGTCGTCTTCGCCCGCGTGTCCGTGGTCATGATCGCCTCGGCGGCGGCCACTCCGCCGTCACGGGACAGCTCACGGATCGCCGATCGGACGCCCGGCAGCAGCTTCGGCATCGGCAGCCGCTCACCGATCAGGCCGGTCGAGCAGACCGCCACCTCACCGGCCCCGAGAATCAACCGCGGGCTGACCGAGGTCAACGCGGCGGCGGTGTGCTCGGCGGTGGCATGCGTGTCCTGGAAGCCGGCCGGGCCGGTGCAGGCGTTGGCCCCACCGGAGTTGAGCACCACAGCGCGGACCACACCGCCCTGCACGACCTGCTGGGTCCAGAGCACCGGCGCGGCCTTCACCCGGTTGGTGGTGAAGACGCCCGCGACACCGGCGTCCGGGCCGTCGTTGACCACCAGCGCGACGTCCGCACCGCCGCTGGCCTTCAGACCGGCGGCCACCCCGGCCGCCCGGAACCCACGAGGGGTGGTGACACTCATGGTGCAACTCCCCAGATCGACAGGCCCGTCGTCTCCGGCAGGCCGAGCATCAGGTTGGCGTTCTGCACGGCCTGGCCGGCGGCGCCCTTGCCCAGGTTGTCCAGGGCGCTGAGCACGATCAGCCGGCCGGAGTCGGCGTCCACTGTGGCTTGCAGGTGGCAGGAGTTCGACCCCAGCGTGGCGCCGGTGTGCGGCCACCTGCCCTCCGGGAGCACGTGCACGAACGGCGCGTCGGCGTATGCCTGCGCCAGCACCTGCTGCGGGTCGACACCGCGCGCCGGCACGGCGGTGACAGTGGCCAGGATGCCGCGCGGCATCGGCGCCAGAACGGGAGTGAACGACAAGCTCGTCGCCCCGGTGGCCTGCTTGATCTCCGGCACGTGCTGGTGGGTGCCCACCCGGTACGGCGACAGGTCACCCAGCACCTCGCTGGCCAGCAGGTGCGGCTTCGCCGCCCGGCCCGCCCCGGACGTGCCGGAGGCGGCGACGACCACCACGTCCGCCGGGTTGGCCGCGCCGTCGGCGATCAGCGGCGCGAGCGCCAAGGTGATCGCGGCGGCGTAGCAGCCGGTGTTGGCGACCCGGGTGGAGGAGGCGATCAGCTCCCGCTGGCCGGGCAGCTCGGGCAGGCCGTAGGTCCACTGGCCGGCGTGGGTGCCGCCGTAGTACTGCGCCCAGGCGTACGGGTCGGCGAGCCGGTGGTCGGCGCCCAGGTCGACGACGCGCACCTCCGGCGGGAGCTGGGCCGCGAGGGTCGCCGACTCGCCGTGCGGCAGGGCCAGGAAGACCAGGTCCGCGTCGGCCAGGATCGCCGGGTCGGTCGCGCCGAACACCAGGTCGAGCCCGATGAGCTGCGGGTGCGCCACGTCGACGCGGTGCCCGGCCTGGCTGTGGGCGGTGGCGGCGACAAGGTCGAACTCCGGATGCCCGGCGATCAGGCGCAGCAGCTCACCTCCGGCGTAACCGCTCGCCCCGGCGACCGCGACTCGAATCCCCATACCCACCTCCGCATGACTATGCAACGAAGGCTAGCAGCGGTGCAGGTCACCTGCAACTTAATACAACGGTATGCATGGTGATGTAAGAACGGCCCCAACCCCCGCGATCTTGCAGTTACTGCCCCCGCATAGCGGACAACAGGTGCACATCAACGACACAAACTGCAAGATCGCGGAGGTGAGGTGGGGGTTACGCTCCGCGGAGGGTTGCTCCTAGGCGTTCTGTTGCTACTGCTACCGCCGCGTCGCGGGCTGCTACCGCTTCCTCGACAGTCAGCGTCCGGTCCGGTGCGCGGAACGTGAGCTTGTACGCAAGCGACCGGCGACCCTCGCCGAGCTGCGCGCCGGAGTACACGTCGAAGAGCCGCACGTCCTCCAGCAGCTCCCCCGCGCCGGCCTCCAGCGCCCGGCGCACCTGCTCCGCCGGCACCGACTCGTCCACCACAAGGGCCACGTCGATCAGCGCTGGCGGGAAGCCGGACACCGCCGGGGCGGGCGTCACCGGGGCCACTGGCAACGCGTCGAGGCTCAACTCCATGGCGCAGATACGCCGGGGCAGCTCCAACGCCGCCACCACTGTCGGGTGCAGCTCACCGGCGTGCCCGACGACCACGCCGTCGACCCGCAGCTCGGCGCAGCGGCCGGGGTGCCACGGGGCGTGTTCGGCGGCACGCACCTCGACCCACTCGTCGGGAATACCGGCGGCGGCCAGCGTGTCCCGGGCCGCCTCGATGGCGTCCGCCCAGCCGGCCGGCCGGCCCGGCCCCCACCATCCGGCCGGGTCCACCTCACCGGCGAGCACCACTGCCGCGTGCACGGGCTGCGCCGGCACCACAGCGTCGGCGGCGGCGAACTCGGCGTCGGTGGGACGCCGGTCCACACCCATCTCCGGCGGGCTGCCGGCGTCCCGGCGCGGGTGGAAGACCGCACCGATCTCGTAGAGCGCCAGGTCGCGGTGACCCCGACCGATGTTGCGCTTGAGGATGCCGAGCAGCGGGCCGAGCAGCGTGGTGCGCAGCAGCGGCTCCTCCTCCGACAGCGGGTTGGCCAGCCGCACCGCAGGTCGGCGCGGGTCGTCGGCCGGCAGGCCGAGCAGGTCCGCCAGCTGCGGCGACACGAACGGGTGCGCGAGCACCTCGACGTACCCCCGCGCAGCAAGCGACAGGGCGACCGCCCGGCGCCGACGCTGGCGCGGGGTCAGGCCGCGCCCGGGCGGCGCGGTGGGCAGCACCGACGGCACCTTGTCGTACCCGTCGAGGCGGACGACCTCCTCGACCAGGTCGGCCGGGTCGGTGAGATCGGGCCGCCACGACGGCGGGGTGACGCTGAGCGCCACGCCGGCACCGCTGGCCGTGCCGACCGCTCCCGGGTCCTCGGCCAACCGGTCCGCGCCCTGCGCGACTGTGCAACCGACCCGCTCCAGGAGGGCGACCACCCGCGCCGGCGGGTACTCGACGCCGATCCGCCGGGTGGGCAGATCCGCCGGCAGGCTGATCGGGGTACGCGGACGGACGTGGTCGATGTCCAGGATCTCCGCGCTCGGTGTGCCGCCGCCGTGCTCGGTGAGCAGGCGTACGGCCCGCTCCAGCGCGACGAGCGCCACGGCTGGGTCGACGCCCC
Source organism: Micromonospora profundi (assembly GCF_011927785.1). Lineage (NCBI taxonomy): Bacteria > Bacillati > Actinomycetota > Actinomycetes > Micromonosporales > Micromonosporaceae > Micromonospora > Micromonospora profundi. The sequence goes on from NZ_JAATJK010000001.1 coordinate 3,529,723, forward strand.
GCTCCCAGCGCTTGGCGGCCTCGCTGAACAGCTTGTGCCGGCGGGCCGTCCGCCCGACCATCGCCGGGTCCCAGTGCGCCGCCTCGAAGAGCACGTTTGTGGTGCCGGCGACGACCTCGCTGGTCTCCCCGCCCATCACCGCCGCGAGGGAGATCGGCGTGCCGGCGCCCTCGCCCGCCACGGCGCTGGGCAGCCCGGCGTCGCAGATCACCATGTCGTCGGCGGCGAGCACCCGGTCGACGCCGTCGAGGGTGGTCAGCTTCTCCCCCGGCACGGCGCGGCGGACCACGAGCGGCCCGGCGATCCGGTCGGCGTCGAAGGCGTGCATCGGCTGGCCCAGCTCCAACATCACGTAGTTGGTGATGTCGACAGGCAGGGAGATGCTGCGGATGCCTGCGGTGACGAGCCGCTGCTGCATCCACGACGGGGTGGGCGCGGTCGGGTCGACGCCGCGGACCAGGCGGGCGGTGAACCGGTCGCAGCCGACCGGGTCACGCACCTCCACCGGGTACGCCGGCGTCTCGGTGCCACGCGGCGCCGGCACCAGGGCCGGATCGCGCAGTGGCACGTCGAAGGCGTGCGACAGCTCCCGAGCCAGGCCGCGCAAGCTCAGCGCGTACCCCCGGTCCGGGGTGATCTCCAGGTCGAACACCACGTCGTCGAGGCCGACCACCGGCCGCGCGTCGTCGCCCGGCTTGGCGGCCACGTCCGGCGGCAGCACGATGATGCCGGAGTGGTCGTCGCCCAGGCCCAGCTCCTTCGCCGAGCAGATCATGCCCGCCGAGTTGTGCCCGTACGTCTTGCGCGCGCCGATGGCGAACCCGCCAGGCAGCACACCGCCGGGCAGGATCACCACCACCCGGTCGCCGACGGCGAAGTTGCGCGCCCCGCAGACGATCTCCTGCGGCTCACCGGTGCCGTTGGCGTGACCGACGTCGACGCGGCAGAACCGGATCGGCTTCTTGAAGCCGGTGAGCTCCTCGATCTCGCGGACCTCACCGACGACGAGCTGACCGGTGACCGACTCGCGCAGGTCCACGACGGACTCGACCTCGATGCCGAGGTCGACAAGGGCCTGCTCCAGGTCGCCGGTCGGCAGGTCGGCGGGCAGGTCGACGTACTCCCGCAGCCAGCTGACAGAAACTCGCATGACTTCAGACCACCGTTCCCGTGTCTCGTACCCGCATCGCCCTACGCTCCGGTCCCGAACGCCCGGCTGAACCGCACGTCGCCCTCGAAGAGGTGGCGGATGTCGCTGACCCCGTGCCGGATCATCAGGGTCCGGTCGATGCCCATGCCGAAGGCGAACCCGGAGTAGACCTCCGGGTCGACGCCGCAGGCGCGCAGCACCCGGGGGTTGACCATGCCGCAGCCGCCCCACTCGACCCACTGCGGACCGTCGCGGTGCTCGGGGAACCACACGTCGAACTCCGCCGACGGCTCGGTGAACGGGAAGTAGTGCGGCCGCCACCGGGTCTTGGCCTCCGGGCCGAACATGGCGCGGGCGAAGTGGTCGAGCGTGCCCCGCAGGTGTGCCATCGTGATGCCCTTGTCGACAACCAGGCCCTCGGCCTGGTGGAACACCGGGCTGTGGGTGGCGTCGATCTCGTCGGTGCGGTAGACGCGGCCAGGCACGATCACGTAGATCGGCGGCTTACGGCTGAGCATCGTGCGGGTCTGCACCGTCGACGTGTGCGTTCGTAGAACAAGGCCCGAGCCCTGCGGTGCGATGTGGAAGGTGTCCATCAGCCCTCGCGCCGGGTGGTCGGCGGGGATGTTCAGCGCGTCGAAGTTGACCCACTCCAGGTCGACCTCGGGACCCTCGGCCACCTCGTAGCCCATCCCGACGAAGAGATCACTTATCGACTCCATGAGGGTGCTCAGCGGATGCCGGGCACCACGCGGACGCCGGGCGTACGGCAGTGTGACGTCCACCCGTTCCTCGACCAGCACCCGCTCGGCCTGCTCGCGCTCCACCACCTCGGCGCGCTCGGCGTAGGCGGCCTCGATGGCGCGGCGGGCCTCGTTGACCCGCTTACCGGCGTCGGACTTCGCAGCCGGCGGCAGCGCGCCGATCTCCCGGCGCGCGAGGGACACCGGGGACCGGTCACCGAGGTGCGCGGGGCGCAGCGCGGTCAACGCGTCCGGGTCGGCGGCGGCCTCGAACGCCTTCGTGGCGTCGGCGACGGCCTCGGCCAGGGCGGTCGGGTCGAGCAGGGCGACCTGCTTCGGGTCGTACGGATCGTTGCGGTAGCTCATGGCGTACGGGCACTCCCTCACGGCGGCGCCAGCCCTCACCGGGGCGGCTAGGCGAGTCTACGGACGCGCGGCTGTGCCGCAGCCCGCCGGTAGGAGTTACGCAGGGAGCAGGTCAGGCCCGCCGCCCGCCGACACCGGCGGGCTGGCTAAACGAACGCCGTTGCGCGTTCATCGAGTGAGGCTCTCCCCTGCGGTCGGTCGCGCCGGGTGTGGTCACCATCAGCGCTGCGCTCTCGCTGAAGCGTACAGGCAGACCGCCGCGGCGGCAGCCAGGTTGAGGCTCTCGGCGCGCCCGTACAGCGGCACCCGCACGCGGGCGTCGGCGGTGGCTGTCAACTCCTCGGGCAGACCGTGCGCCTCCGAGCCGAACAGCCAGGCGGTGGGCCCGACGAGCCGCCCGTAGTCGGTAAGATCGTCGAGATCGCTGTCGCCGTACCCCGTGGTGGCGAAGATCGACAGCCCGGCGGCGCGCAGCGCGTCGACAACGGCGACCGGGTTGGGCGCGCGGACCACGTCGACGTGGAAGAGGCTGCCGGCGGAGGCTCGCACGCACTTGCCGTTGTACGGGTCGACGGCGTCGCCCGCGAAGATCACCGCGCCGGCCCCGGCGGCGTCGGCGGTGCGCAGCACGGTGCCGGCGTTGCCCGGGTCGCGGATCTCGGCGAGCACCGCCACCAGGCGCGGCGCGCTGGCGAGGGCCTGCTCCAGCGGCACGTCCAGGTGCCGGCACACGGCGACCAGACCCTGCGGGGCGACGGTCTCGGCCAGCGCGGCGAGGGCGTCGTCGGTCACCTCGGAGACGGGCACGTCGGCGCGGGCCGCCGTGGCGGCCAGCTCCGGGTGCCGGTCGAGGGCTGCGGGCGTACCGAACAACTCGGTGACCACCCCCGGCCGCGCGAGTGCCTCGCGGACCGCCTGCGGCCCCTCGGCCAGGAACCGGCCGGCGGCGTCGCGGTCCCGGCGGCGCTGCAAGCGGCGGGCGGCGACAACCCTTGGGGTACGCGGGGTGAAGGCCATGGTGTGGGCTCCTCCGGCACGATTGAGGCGCCCCCCGGACGGCGGTGCCGACACGGGAGACGCCTCGCTCTGGTGCGTGGGGATCAGGCGGCCTGAGCCGCCGCGCCGCCGGTGCCCTCGGCCGTGACCGCGGCCCGGGCCAGCTCCACGATCGCCGCGAAGGAAGCGGCGTCGTTGACAGCCATGTCGGCCAGGATCTTGCGGTCGACCTCGATGCCGGCCAGACGCAGGCCCTGGATCAGGCGGTTGTAGGTCATCCCGTTCGCACGGGCACCCGCGTTGATCCGCTGGATCCACAGCTGCCGGAAGTCGCCCTTGCGGTCACGACGGTCCCGGTAGGCGTACTGCATCGAGTGCAGCACCTGCTCCTTGGCCTTGCGGTACAGCCGGGAGCGCTGACCGCGGTAACCGCTCGCGGTCTCCAGCAGGGTACGACGCTTCTTCTGGGCGTTCACAGCCCGCTTGACGCGTGCCATCTCAACTCCTTATTACGTAAAGGTGGCGCGCGTCAGCGGCCGAGCAGCTTCTTGATGCGCTTGACGTCGGCCTTGGCCAGCACGACCGTGCCGGTCAGCCGGCGGGTCTGGGTGGAGGGCTTCTTCTCCAGGTTGTGGCGAAGGCCGGCCTGCTGGGCAACGATCTTGCCCTTGCCGGTGACCTTGACCCGCTTACCCATACCCGTGTGGCTCTTCATCTTCGGCATGTGGAACGTCTTCTCCCCTGTTACTGGCCGCTGGTGTCGGCGGCGGTGCCGCTGTCAACGGCTGCTGCGGTCTCGCCCGCCGCTGCGGTCTCGTCGGCTGCCGGGGCAGACTCGTCCCCTGCCCGCTCCCGAGGTGCACCACGGGACGCCGTAGCGGCGACCGCGGAGGCCTTGACGGCCCGATGCGGAGCGAGAACCATGATCATGTTTCGGCCGTCCTGCTTGGGGGCGGCCTCGACGTATCCCAGTTCCGTGATCTCCGATTCGAGCCGACGCAGGAGCCGGTAACCCAGCTCAGGGCGGCTCTGCTCGCGACCGCGGAACATGATCGTCACCTTGACCTTGTCGCCCGCCTTGAGGAACCGCACCACGTGACCCTTCTTGGTCTCGTAGTCGTGCGGGTCGATCTTCGGCCGAAGCTTCATTTCCTTGATGACGGTCTGCTGCTGGTTACGCCGCGCTTCGCGCGCCTTGAGTGCGCTCTCGTACTTGAACTTGCCGAAGTCCATGAGCTTGCACACCGGCGGGCGCGCCATCGGCGCAACCTCGACCAGGTCCAGATCGACGTCCGCGGCCAGCTGAAGGGCGCGCTCCAGCGGGACGATGCCCACCTGCTCACCCTCGGGGCCGACCAGTCGGACCTCACGTGCCCGGATCTGCTCGTTCACGCGTGGTTCGACGCTGATGGGGCCTCCTCGAGTCGTTTCTGCTCAGTGCCGACCCCTGCGGCCCCCGGGTGGGGGTCATCCTGGAAAGCAGAAGGCCCCGGCATATGCCAGGGCCCGCTCGACCGGTCGGCACGATCACAGGATCGCGCATCCGACGCCGGGACATGCCCGGAATCGGGGACCGGACCCGGCCACCGTAGCGGCGACTCGGGTGGGAGCAGGCGCTCCGCTTTCGTGGCTGCCTGCTCGCATGCGGAGACAGCCTGGTCGACTTGACAAGACTACACCGCCGCCCTGGTCACCCCCAAACCGGGCACGCCCTCCGCGCGCCGCTCCCCCGGCCAGCGGTAGGCGGAGCTGGAGGCTGACCGGGGGATCGGTCAGCGAGGCGGCTGCGGTGGCGCCTTCTAGCGGTCGGCGCGCTCGGCGAGACGGGACTTGTGCGCCTCGTGCAGTCGGCGCAGGGCGCGGACGCCCTCGACGGCCGACTCCTTGTCGGCGGCCTGAAGGGCGATAAGCGGCAGCAGATCGTCGTCGTGCAGCTCCAGGCTGGCCCAGGGCGCGCCCCGGTCGAAGCGGACACCCCGGATGACCTCCCAGGGCAGCTGGTACGAGCTGATGACGTTACGCACCCGCACGCCGTGGGCGTCGGCCTCCACCCGTGGGCGGGTGAAGAGCAGGAAGCCCAGCGCGCCGAACACGCCCAGGCCGACCATGGCGAGCTGATCGCCGCGCTGGAAGGTGCCGTAGCCGTTGCCTGTCGGGCCGCTCAGCGATGTGGCGACGGCCCCGAACACCACCACCAGGGCGACCGCCGCAGACCAGCAGACCACCCGGATGCGGCGGGGCTTCAGGCGGACCAGCTCTGTTTCACTCACCCCACCAGTCTGCCACCCACCTCAGGGCGACGACCGCACCACCCGCCGAGCGTCGCCACAGCCACCCGTCGAGCCACCCGCGGCGGGCCGACCACCGCAGGCGCAGCGATGATCGTGCTCGAAACAGGATGCAGTGGGCTCGGTGGCACCGGGAGGCCACTACATCCTGGATCGAGTGTGATCGTCCCGCCGACGGCGGACCCCAGCCGGCGGGTCAGAGGCGGCAGGCGTGGATGTTCGTGACGAGGATCGCGCGGGCGCCCAACTCGTACAGCTCGTCCATGATCCGGTGGACGTCGTCGCGGAGCACCATTGCCTGCACGGCCACCCAGCCCTCGCGGTGCAGCGGCGACACTGTGGGCGACTCGATGCCGGGGGTCAGGCCGCTGGCGCGGTCCAGCAGACCGGCCGGTACGTCGTAGGCGAGCATCACGTAGCGGCGGGCCACCAGCACGCCGTGCAGGCGGCGCAGCAGCTGCTCGGCCTGTGCGTGCGACGGCGCGCCGGCCCGGCGGACCAGCACGGCCGACGAGCGCAGCAGTGGCTCGCCGAACACCACAAGGCCGGCCTGACGCAGTGTGGCGCCGGTCTCCACCACGTCGGCGACGACGTCGGCGACGCCGAGTCGGACGGCGTTCTCGACAGCGCCGTCGAGGCGGATCACGTCGGCCTTGACGCCAAGCTCGCTGAGGTGCCGCTCGACAAGCCCCGGGTACGCGGTGGCGACCCGGTGCCCGCCGAGATCCTGCACGGAGGCGATGTCGTCAGGGCGGGCGGCGAAGCGGAAGGTGGCCCGGCCGAACGCGAGGTCGACGACCTCCTCGGCCGGTGCGGCCGAGTCGATCAGCAGGTCCCGGCCGGTGATGCCGAGGTCGAGGTCACCGGAGCCGACGTAGGTGGCGATGTCCTTGGGACGCAGGTAGAAGAATTCGACGTCGTTGGCCTCGTCGCGGCAGACGAGGTCCTTGGGGTCGGTGCGCTGGCGGTAGCCCGCCTCGCGCAGCATCTGGGCGGCCGGCTCGGCCAGGGTGCCCTTGTTGGGAATGGCGACACGCAGCATGACGGAGTGCTCCTTCAGATCGGATGTGATCAACGACGGGGCGCACTCACAGATGTCGGTAGACGTCCTTGAGGTCGAGACCGGTGGCGAGCATCAGCACCTGGACCTGGTAGAGCAGCTGGGAGATCTCCTCGGCGGTACGCTCCGGCCCCTCGTGCTCGGCGGCCATCCACGACTCGGCCGCTTCCTCGACGACCTTCTTGCCGATGAAGTGCACACCCTTGTCGAGGGCGGCGACGGTGCCCGAGCCCGGGGTGCCGGCAGCGGCCTTGGCCTGCAGCTCGGCGAACAACTCCTCGAACGTCTTCACGGAAGGCGATTCTTCCAGCCGCCCCAGCCGGGTACCGCCCCCGGGTCCGAATGGTCCACCTCCCGGACGCCCGGAGGGCGGCGTCGGGAACAATTCCACACCAGGATGGTGGGAAGATCTTCAAGCAGGCCTGTCGATGCCTCTACGCTGACCGCCATGGCCAGCCGCTCACGTCTCCTCGCGCTCACCCTCGCCGGCTTCGTCGTCGCCGCCACCGCCGGATGCGCTCCCCAGGACGAGGAACCCACCCCCACCGTCACCGCCGCCGGGTCCTGCACCAAGGACAGCCTGCCCACGCGGACGCCGGGCAAACTCACCATCGCCACCGACCAGCCCGCCTACGAGCCGTGGTTCCGGCAGGACAAGCCGGACAACGGTGAGGGCTTCGAGGCCGCCGTCGCGTACGCGGTGGCCGAAAAGTTGGGCTACGCCCGCGCCGACGTCACCTGGACCCGGGTCAAGTTCGACACGGCTATCGCGCCCGGCCCGAAGAGCTTCGACTTCGACATCAACCAGTTCTCCATCACCGAGGAGCGCAAGCAGGCTGTCGACTTCTCCGCACCGTACTACCTGGTGCGGCAGACAGTCATCGCGTTGAAGTCCTCGAAGATCGCCGGCAAGACCTCGCTGGCCGACCTCCGCAACGCCCGCCTCGGCGCCCAGGTCGGCACCACCAGCTACCAGGCGATCACCGACGTGGTCAAGCCGACGACCAAGCCGCAGGTCTACAACAGCAACGACGACGCCAAGAAGGCCCTGCAGAACGGGCAGATCGACGGTCTCGTGGTGGACCTGCCGACCGCCTTCTACATCACCGGCACGGAGATCACCGACGCGATGGTCATCGGGCAGGTGCCGCAGGTCGGGGTGCCCGAGGCGTTCGGACTGCTGCTGGACAAGAACTCCCCGCTGACGTCCTGCGTGAGCACCGCGGTCGGGCAGCTCAGCGAGGCGGGCGCGCTCGGTGAGTTGGAGCGCAAGTGGCTCGCGCAAGTGGCGGGAGCGACCGAGCTCCGGTGACCCTGCTGGAGCACACCCCGTCCGAGGCGCAGCTGCGGCGCTCGGCGTACCGCCGCCGGCAGACCGTGTACAGCGTGCTGGTCGCGGCCTCCTCCACGGCGGCGCTCGGCACGCTGCTGGTGGTGGCGGTGACCGGCGCGCCGGGCTGGGACCGGGTGCGGCAGTCGTTCCTGGACCCGGAGATCGCCCGGGACGCGCTGCCGGCCGTGCTGACCGGGCTGTGGCTCAACGTCCGGCTGCTCGTCTGCTGCGCGGCGGGCGCCCTACTGCTCGGGCTGGTGATCGCCGTGCTGCGCACGCTGCGCGGGCCGATCTTCTTCCCGGTACGGGCGCTGGCCGCCGGCTACACGTACACCTTCCGTGGTCTGCCGTTGATCATCGTGCTGTACCTGCTCACCCTCGGCGTGCCCGGGTTGCGCCTGCAGGGCATGCCGCCGGTGCTGGTGCTCGGCGGGCTCGCGCTGGTCCTCACCTACGGCGGCTACCTCGCCGAGGTGTTCCGGGCCGGCATCGAGTCGGTGCACCCCAGCCAGCTCGCCGCGGCCCGCTCGCTGGGTCTCACCTACCGGCAGACGATGCGGCACATCGTCCTGCCGCAGGCCGTGCGCCGGGTGGCCCCACCGCTGCTCAACGACGTGGTGGCCCTGCAGAAGGACGTCGGGCTGGTCTCGCTGGCCGGGCCGATCGACGCGGTACGCGCCGCCCAGATCGCCACCGCCCAGTCGTTCAACTACACGCCGTACGTCGTGGCCGGGGTGCTGTTCGTGCTGCTGGCGATCCCGCTGATCGCTGTCACCGACTGGGTGACGCTGCGCTCGGCCCGTCGACAGTCGGGAGGCTGACAGTGGAACTGCTGCGCTGCCGCGGACTGCGCAAGGAGTTCGGCGGCCACGTCGTCCTGGACCGGCTGGACCTGACCGTCGCCGAGCACCGGGTGGTGGCGTTGATCGGCGCCTCCGGTTCGGGCAAGTCGACACTGCTGCGGTGTGTGAACCTGCTGGAGGACCTCGACGACGGCACCATCGAGCTGGACGGGGAGGACATCTCCGACCCCCGGGTGGACCCCGACCAGGTCCGGCGGCGAATCGGCATGGTGTTCCAGGCGTACAACCTGTTTCCCCACCTGAGCGTGCTGGAGAACATCACCCTCGCGCCCCGGCGGGTGCATCGGCGGGATCGGGCCGACGCCGAGGCTCAGGCGCGGGACCTGCTCGACCGGGTGGGGCTGGGCGACAAGGCGCACGCCTATCCGGACCGGCTCTCCGGCGGGCAGCAGCAGCGGGTGGCGATCGTCCGGGCGCTTGCCAACTCACCCCGGCTGATGCTGCTCGACGAGGTGACATCGGCGTTGGACCCGGAACTCGTCGGTGAGGTCCTGTCGATGATCCGGGACCTGAAGGCTGACGGGATGACAATGGTGCTGGCCACCCACGAGATGGGCTTCGCCCGGGAGGTGGCCGACGAGGTCTGCTTCCTCGACGCGGGCCGGGTCGTCGAGAGCGGCCCGCCCGAGCAGGTGCTCGGCGAGCCGACACAGCCGCGTACCCGGCAGTTCCTGCGCCGGATCATCGAAGCCGGCCGCCTGTGACGGCCCCGGGTCAGCCGCCGAAGCCGACCCGCTGGACGTTGCCCGTGGCCACGCTCCGCACGGCCAGCGCCGCGTCGAGCGCCGCCACCGTCGCCGACCAGCCCTTGTCCTCCGCCGAGCCGGGCAGCCCCGCCCGGTCCCGGGCCTGCTCGATGGTCTCCACAGTCAACACACCGTGCGCCACCGGCTTGCCCTCGTCCAACGCCACACGGGTCAGACCGTCGGTGACCGAACGGCACACGTAGTCGAAGTGGGCGGTGGCGCCGCGCACCACCACGCCGAGCGCGACCACCACGTCACAGCGGCGCGCCAGGGCCTGCGCGACCACCGGCAGCTCGACGGAGCCGGCGACGCGGGCCACCACGGACCGCGCTCCGCACGCCTCCGCCGCCGCCACCGCGCGCTCCAGCATGTGGTCGGTCAGCTCGCCGTGCCACCGGGCGGCCACCACCCCGACGGTCAGCCCCGCGGCGTCCACCGCGTCGACTCCCGGCTCACCGAAACCCGCCATCGTCATGCTCCGATCTCGTCATCGACGACCGGACGCCCCAACGGCGCCTCGGACATCTCGTCCAACTCGTCAAGCAGGTGACCCATCCGGTCCCGCTTGGTGCGCAGGTAGCGCAGGTTCTCCGGATGCGCGCCGACAGGCAACCCTTCCCGCCCGGTGATGGTCAGCCCGTAGCCCTCCAGACCGGCCCGCTTGGCGGGGTTGTTCGTCAACAGTCGCATCGACCGCACGCCCAGGTCGTAGAGGATCTGCGCGCCGGTGCCGTAGTCGCGGGCGTCGGCAGGCAGACCCAGGTCGAGGTTCGCGTCCACAGTGTCCCGGCCCTGGTCCTGCAACTGGTACGCCTGCAACTTGTGCAGCAGCCCGATGCCGCGCCCCTCGTGCCCGCGCACGTAGAGCACCACGCCCCGGCCCTCACGCCCGACCCGGGCCAGCGCGGCGTCCAACTGCGGGCCGCAGTCGCAGCGCAGTGAGCCGAACACGTCCCCGGTCAGGCACTCGGAGTGGACCCGGACCAGCACGTCCTGGCCGTCGCCGAGGTCACCCAGCACCATCGCCACGTGCTCGGCCGAGTCGTGCTCGGCGCGGTAGCCGAGCGCCCGGAAAACCCCGTGCCGCGTGGGCATCCGGGCGTCCGCGACCAGCTCGACCTGCTTTTCGGTACGTCGCCGGTAGGCGACCAGGTCGGCGATGGTGACGAGGGTGAGCCCGTGCTCGGCGGAGAACTTCTCCAGGTCAGGCAGGCGCATCATGGTGCCGTCGTCGTTGACCAGCTCGCAGAGCACGCCCGCGGGACGCAGCCCGGCCAGCCGGGTCAGGTCCACCGCGGCCTCGGTGTGCCCCGGCCGGCGCAGCACCCCACCCTCGCGGGCGCGCAGCGGCACCACGTGCCCCGGTCGGGCCAGATCGGTCGGGTCGGTGCTCGCGCTTGCCAGCAGCCGGATGGTGTGCGCGCGGTCGGCCGCCGAGATGCCGGTGCTGACACCCTCCCGGGCGTCAACGGTCACCGTGTACGCGGTGCCCCGCCGGTCCTGGTTGGTGTGGTGCATCGGCGGCAGGTCGAGCCTGTCGCACTCGCTCTCCGTCAACGGCACGCAGACGTACCCGGAGGTGTACCGCACCATGAACGCCAGTAGTTCCTGCGTGGCCAGCTCGGCCGCGAAGATCAGGTCGCCCTCGTTCTCCCGGTCGGCGTCGTCGACCACGACGACCGGCCGCCCGGCGGCGATATCGGCGACCGCCTGCTCGATGCTGCCAAAGCTGCTGACTCGCTCGCTGCGCTCGCTCATGCCGACACTCCGCTTCGCTCCGTGCCACCATGAGGCACCCCCGCGCTGAACCTGCTGACTCGCTCGCTGCGCTCGCTCATGCGACGGCCTCCGTGTAGGTGGGCGGACGTACGGATCTCGGCCGGGTCACGCGCGACGTGCGCCACCAGGCGACGAAACCCCAGGCGCAGAAGGCGCCGTAGACCAGGTACATGGCAGCCGACGGGTAGAAACCACCGCGCAGCAGCAGCGGCACGCCCACCGCGTCGACAGCGATCCAGACCAGCCAGAACTCCACCCAGCCGCGAGCCATGCCGTAGGTGGCCAGCAGGCTGCCGGTGAGGATCCAGGCGTCCGGCAGCGGGCCCCACGAGCCCAGGGCGGCGAGCACCGGATACGCGAGCGCGGTGCCCACCACTGCGGCCAGCAGCATCGCCAGGCGTTCCCGACCGGTGGCCCAGCGCGGCACCACAGCGGCCTGCCCGGCGTCGGTGCGGCGGTTGCGCCGCCAGCGCCACCACCCGTAGACGCTCACCGCGAAGAAGAACACCTGCCGGCCGGCCTGCCCGTACAGGTCGTGGGCCTGCGGGGTGGCGAACACCCCGCCGAGGAAGACGGTGAGCAGCAGCGCGTTGCCGATCATGCCAACCGGCCAGGCCCAGACCACCCGGCGCAGCCCGAGCAGCGCGGACAGGAGCCCGAAGCCGTTGCCGACGATCTCCCGGACCAGCACCGGCGAACCGGCCACCTGCACCTGGGCATCGAGCAGCCAACCGAGCGGGCCCATCAGGCCACCCCGCCCGTGCTACCGGTCAGCCCGGCGTCGGCGTCGGTGAGCCGAGCGCCGAGCAGCCGCTCGACGTACTTGGCCACCACGTCGACCTCCAGGTTCACCGGGTCGCCGACGCCCTTCGCGCCGAGGGTGGTGAGCTTCAGGGTGGTCGGGATCAGCCCGACGGCGAACTCGTCCGCGCCCACCTCGGCCACGGTCAGCGAGACGCCGTCGATGGTGATCGAGCCCTTCTCCACCACGTACCTCGCCAGGGAGGCGGGCAGCCGGAACCGGACCGTCTCCCACTGCTCGGCCGGTTCCCGGGAGATCACCTCGCCGACGCCGTCGACGTGGCCCTGCACCAGGTGCCCGCCGAGGCGGCTGCCCAGCGCGGCGGCCCGCTCCAGGTTGACCGGGTCGCCGGCGCGCAGCGCGCCGAGCGCGGAGCGGCGGAGCGTCTCACCCATCACGTCGGCGGTGAAGACGCCGTCGGCCGCCTCCACGACGGTCAGGCAGACGCCGTTGACGGCGATGGAGTCGCCGTGCCGGGCGTCGGACGTGACGAGCGGGCCGCGTACGGCGACGAGCGCCGAATCGTCAGCCGTCGGCGTCACTCCGACGATTTCGCCCAACTCCTCGACAATGCCGGTGAACATGTCAGCCCTCCCTCTTCCGGGGCAAAGCGGTTATCCGTAGATCCGGACCGATCTGCGTAACGTCGACGAACTCCAGATCGATTGCCTCAGCGATGGTCGTCACTCCCGCGTCGACGAGGGCGGTCGGACCGGCGCCGAGCAGCCGGGGCGCGACGTACCCGACGATCTTGTCGACCAGGCCGGCGGCCAGGAACGCGCCGGCCAGCCGAGGGCCGCCCTCCAGCAGGACCGCGCGGACCCCTCGCCGGTGCAGCTCCGCGAGCAGCGCCGGCAGGTCGACCCGGCCGTCCGGGCCGGCGCCCACCTCGGCGGCGGTCGCGATCCACGTCCGTGCGGCGCCGTCGCGGACCTGGGCGTCGGAGGGGGTACGCCCCGAGCTGTCCACCACCACGCGCAGCGGCTGCCGGATGGCAAGGCTGCCGTCGCGCAGGTTGCGGGCTGTCAGCCGGGGATCGTCGGCGAGCACGGTGCCGACCCCGGCGACGACCGCGTCGACAGTGCCGCGCAGCGCGTGCACATCGATCCGGGCCGCCTCCGAGGTAATCCACATGCTGGTGCCGTCGGCCGCCGCGGACCGCCCGTCCACAGTCGCGGCGTACTTCCAGATGACGTACGGCCAGCCCCGGCGCATCGAGGTCAGCCAGGCGACGTTTCCGGCCTCGGCCTCGTCGCCGCGTACCCCCAGATCGACACGGACCCCGGCGGAGCGCAACGTGGCGGCGCCACCGGAGGCCACCGGGTTCGGGTCGGGTACGGCGATCACCACCCGGGCCACGCCGGCCTGGACGAGCGCGGTGCTACAGGGGCCGGTGCGGCCGGTGTGGTCGCAGGGTTCCAGTGTGACGACAGCGGTACCGCCCTTGGCCCGCCGCCCGGCCTGGGCCAGCGCGACGATCTCGGCGTGCGGCCCGCCGGCGTAGGCGTGGAAGCCCTCGCCGACGACCTCGCCGTCCGCGTCGAGCAGCACACAGCCGACCACGGGGTTGGGGCTTGTGGTGCCCAGACCGCGCGCCGCCAGCTCGATCGCACGCCGCATCGCCTCATCGACGGAGACGCTGGCCATCGCCCTGCCCTCTCGCTCGCCAGTGCGCGCGGCGGGTCGGGAGGCGGCATGGGCCGCGGGCAGGCGGCGGCGGATTCCGGGAACGGCACAGCCGCCCCCGGGAGGTCGGCACGGCACGCTGAAGCCAGCGGCCGGCTCGGACCCGTCCGTCCCGCGCGCTGTCTCCCATCCGGACTGTCTGGGGGCAGACGAGCCGCCCCCAACCGTCGGCCCCGGAGTTTCACCAGGTCCACCGGGCGGCAGAGCCGTCCGGGTCGCGGGCTGACCACGGTCTGGACCGTGGATCACCGCCGGTTCGGAATTTCACCGAGTCCCGCCAGCGCGTGGTGGGTACCCCGAAGTCTTACACGCCGACGGGGTTCCGTCTTCCTTCAGGCGAGCTACTTCACAGCCTCGTCATGCTCACGGGACACCACGGCGGCGGTCCACAGCGACGTACGACCCGGGTTGGCTCTTGGCGACCGTCTTCATCTCCGAGGCCACAGCGATGGCCTCGAGGGGGTCGGTGAATCGCTTGCCCGCGTCGGATAGTGAGACGCCGATGGAGAGGGTGACCAGGGCGGCCCTGCGGATGGTGCCCCGGCGGTCCTTCAGCTCGACGAAACCGCGCTCGCGGTCGGTGGGGTCGTAGAGGGTGTCGGCGGAGTTCTCGAAGTCGACAACCGCCCGGGAGGTCAGCGGGCGCACCTGGCCCGGGGTGCAGACGATGACGAAGTCGTCGCCGCCGACGTGGCCGAGAAAGGCCGGCGGCAACCCGACCGCCACCACGGCCCGGTGCAGGCTGCGCGCCAGCGTGGAGATGAAGTCGTCGCCGCGGACGAAGCCGTACCGGTCGTTGACGCTCTTGAACCTGTCGATGTCGACGTAGCCGACCGCGTAGTCCACCCCCTGCCGGACCCGGTCGCTGATCTCCCGGCGGATCCTGCTGTTGCCGGGCAACCCGGTCAACGGGGAGACCTCGCGGAACTCCTTGTTGCGGCGCAGCGTCGAGGAGACCCGGGCCACCAGCTCGGCGGTGTCGAAGGGCTTGACGAGGTAGTCGTCGGCGCCGGCGCTGAGCCCGTGGACCTTGTCCACGGTCATCCCCTTGGCCGTCAACATGATCACCGGCAGGGCGGAGGTCATCGGGTCGGCGCGCAGCCGCCGGGTCAGCTCCAGACCGTCGATCCGGGGCATCATGAGGTCGACCACCGCCAGGTCGGGTCGCTCCCGCTCGATGACGTCCAGAGCCTCCTGGCCGTCGCTGGCGAGGATCACCTCGAAGCCGTGCACGCGCAGATTGAACTCGACGAACCGAGCGATGTCCTCGTCGTCGTCGACGACGAGGATGACGTCCTTACGGTCGCCGTCGGGCTCCACCTCAGGCGCCGGGGGCCGCGCGCTCCGCCAACGCCCGCAGGTGCCGGACCGCCTCCGCCGGGTCGGCGGCCCCGTAGACGGCGGTGCCGGCCACGAACGCGTCGGCGCCGGCGGCAGCGGCCTGCTCGATGGTGTCGGCGGCGATCCCCCCGTCCACCTCGATGCGCAGCTCCAGGTGCCCGGCGTCGACGTGCCGGCGCACGGCGCGGACCTTGTCCAGCATTTGCGGGATGAACCGCTGCCCGCCGAAGCCGGCCTTGATCGTCATGATCAGCAGGGTGTCGAAGCTGGGCAGCAGGTCGAGGTACGGCTCGATCGGCGTGTCCCGGTCGATGGCGAGCCCGGCCTTTGCGCCGGCCGCCCGCAGGTCCTTGGCGAGCGCCACCGGGTCGTCGGCCGCCTCGGCGTGGAAGGTGACGTTGTAGGCGCCGGCGTCGGCGTAGCCGGGGGCCCACCGACGCGGGTCCTCGATCATCAGGTGCACGTCGAACGGCATCGTGGTGGCGGCACGCAGGCTCTGCACCACGGGTAGCCCGATGGTCAGGTTCGGCACGAAATGGTTGTCCATCACGTCCACGTGCAACCAGTCCGCGGCGTCCTCGACGGCACGGACTTCTTCGGCGAGGCGGGCGAAATCGGCGGCCAGGATGCTCGGCGCGACGATCGGCGGCGGTACGGTCACGGGGCCAGTGTACGAACGCGGTCACCCGTTGCCCGCATCGCGGCACCACTTGGAGCGCGTTGTGACCTGGCGGTGACCAACAGTACAGAACTGGGCGACCCGGACCACCAAATCCGGACGAACAGACATCAGTGGCTGGCCGATCGACGGAAACGCGACGACACTCCAACGGGGATGGTGCCGTAGGCTGCACGCCCGCCGGGGACTCGCCGCGGGACGCGGGGACCGGCCGCCAGCTCCGGGAGGGCGGACGATGCGACGGTGGCTTGCAGCGCTGGCGCTGGCCGGCGTCACCGCGGTACTGCTGGCCGGCTGCGGGCCCGCGCGAGGCGCGGACGGTGACCTCACCGACGACTGGCCGGCGCTGAGCGCTCCGCGTCCGTTCACACCGGCCAGCGACACCTGCCTACCCCGGATCACCTCGATCGTGCAGGCAAGCACGTACGAGACGGTGGACTGCGCGCGCAGCCACCTAGCCGAGGCGATCCACGTCGGCACCTTCACCGGCCCCGCCGCGCTGACCCCCGCCCGCCCGGGGCCCGGCTCGGCGGCACTGCGGGCGGCACGCGCCGAGTGCGACCAGCGGGCCCGGGAGATGCTCGGCGGTGACTGGCACACGGCGCGGCTCACCCTGTCGGTCTCGCTGCCCTCGGCCGCGGCCTGGTCGGGCGGAGCGCGCTGGTTCCGCTGCGAGCTCGCCGAGACCGACAGCATCGACAACACCCGTCCGGTGAACCGCGTCGGCAGCCTGCGCGGCGCGCTGATCGGCGACGCTCCCCTGTTCCACCGCTGCTTCGACCCCAAGCTGATCGGCGACAACCTCAACTACATGGCGCCGGTGCTCTGCACCGAGCCGCACCGCGCCGAGTTCGTGGGCGTCTACGAGGAACAGGACATGAGCTGGACGCAGTTCGCCCGCTCCGGCGACCAGGCGCACCAGCGCTGCATGGAGTTGATCGCCACGTACGCCGCCGTGCCGAACAACAGCGACCTGCCGTACCGGGCAGGGTCCATCTACTACCCACCGTCGCGGCGGGAGTGGGAGGAGGGTGACCGTGGCGTCAGGTGTTTCCTGTGGACGGACGACCGCAAATTCACCCGCTCCATGCGCGGTGCCGGCCCCGAGGGACTACCCGCAATCTGAGTCACGGTGCCGTATGCTGCTGCGCCGTGGCGCTACCGGTCGGCTGAGGGCTGGCGGGAGGCCACCAGCGGCGGGAGGTCGGAGATGCGACGGTGGTTGGCGGCGGTGGCCGGGGGCGCGGCGGTGGCCCTGGGCCTCGCTGGTTGTGGCGCACCCGCCGGAGTCGACCGGGACCTCGTCGACGACTGGCCGGCACCCGTCGCCGCGCAGCAGTTCGTACCTGAGGCCAACGTGTGCCACCACGCCTCCCAGCAGGTCGGCTTCCTCAGCGGCTACAACCCGATGGGGTGCGACGAGTCGCACCGGGTCGAGACCATGCACGTGGGCACGTTCACCGGCCCGGCCGCCGAGCGCGACACGCCCCCACCCCCCGGCTCGGCGGGCATGCGGGCCGCGCAGGACGCCTGCGAGGCCGAGGTCAGCAAGGCCCTCGGCGCCGACCGGCGCAGCGGTCGCCTCGGCCTGACCGTCGTCCTGCCGTCCGACCCCGCCTGGGCCGGCGGCGCGCGCTGGTACCGCTGCGACGTCGCGGAGATCGCCAGCATCGACGACACCGCCG
Source organism: Micromonospora profundi (assembly GCF_011927785.1). Lineage (NCBI taxonomy): Bacteria > Bacillati > Actinomycetota > Actinomycetes > Micromonosporales > Micromonosporaceae > Micromonospora > Micromonospora profundi. The sequence goes on from NZ_JAATJK010000001.1 coordinate 3,547,240, forward strand.
TCGACCTGCGCACCGGCAGCCTCCGAGGGGCGCTGACCGGCGCGGCGCCGCTGGCGTACCGCTGCTTCAAGCCCAAGCTCGTCAAGGACAAGATCGAGGAGATGGTGGCGGTTTCCTGCACCGCCAAGCACCACGCCGAGTTCGTCGGGATCTGGCAGGCCCCGGACATCAGCTACGCGGAGTTCAACCGCACCGCCAAGCGGACGCACCGTGCCTGCCAGTCCTTGACAGCCAAGTACGCGAAGGTGCCGGACAACTCACAGCTCGACTTCCGCGTCGGAACGATCTTCTACCAGCCGTACGAGCAGGAGTGGAAGAACGGCAACCGGGGCGTGCAGTGCTTCCTGTGGATCAGCGACCGGGCATTGACCCGTTCGATGAAGAACGCCGGCACGAAGGGCCTCCCGGTCACCTGAGCCCCAAGCTGAGCTGAAAGGAAGGGTCCCTTGTTAACGCGCAGCGTTAACAAGGGACCCTTCCTTTCGCGTTGGCGCGGACTCAGCCTCGGCGCAGGACGGCCAGGAACATCGCGTCGGTGCCGTGCCGGTGCGGCCAGAGCTGCACAGTGGGACCGTCACCCAGGCCGGGCATGCCCGCCGGCAGCAGCGGCCGGGCGTCGACGAAATCCACCGACACGCCGCTGCGCCGCGCCGCCTCGGTCACCGTCACATGCGTCTCCACCGTGTGCGGTGAGCAGGTGACGTACGCGACGAGCCCACCGGGGCGCACCGCGCGCAGCGCCGCCCCCAGCAGCTCGCGCTGCAACCGGGTCAGCTGCGGCAGGTCCGACGGCTGGCGACGCCACCGCGACTCCGGCCGGCGACGCAACGACCCCAGACCGGTGCACGGGGCATCCACAAGCACCCTGTCGAAGTGCCCCTCCGGCAGCTTCGGGTCCGCGCCGACCTCACGGCCGTCGGTGGCCAGCACTGTCACCGGCAGACCCCGGGTCGCCTGGGACACCAGCCGGGCCCGGTGCTCGGCCACCTCCACGGCCGTCAGCCGGGCATCGCGCTGCGCGGCAAGCGCACCGAGCAGACCGGCCTTTCCACCCGGACCGGCGCACAGGTCCAGCCATCGCCCGTCCGGGCCGTCCAGCGGTGCGTCGGCGAGCGCGACAGCCACGAGCTGGGAGCCCTCGTCCTGGACATGGGCGCGGCCGTCGACCACCGCCGGCACGTCACCCGGCGCGCCGCCGGGCAGATAGACCGCGTACGGCGAGAAGGCGCCTGGCGCGCCGCCCACCTGGTCGGCCAGCTCGATCGGGTCGATGAGGCCGGGGCGGGCGCACAGGTGCACCGGAGGCCGCTCGTTGTCCTCGATCAGGAGCCGGGCCGTCTCGCCCAGGTCACCGTCGAGCGCCTCGGAGAACGCCCGCACGATCCACTGTGGATGGCTGTACGCCAGCGCCAGGTGTCCGACCGGGTCGGTTTCCATGGGCGGGGCCAGCTTGGCCACCCACCCGTCGGAGTCGAGCGTGGACACCTCGCGCAGCACCGCGTTGGCGAAGCCGGTGGCACCCGGCGCAACTGAGCGGACCAGGTCCACTGTCGACGAGACCGCCGCGTGCGCGGGCACCCGTGTGTGCAGCAGTTGGTACGCCCCGATCCGCAGCGCGTCACGGGCCGGCGGGTCGATGCGCTCCACGTCCCGGCCGGCCGCGTCGCTGAGAATCGCGTCCAACGTGCCCAGGTGTCGCAGGGTGCCGTAGGTCAGCTCGGTGGCGAAGGCCGCGTCCCGACCGAACAGCCCCTCGTCGCGCAGGATGATGGGCAGCACCAGGTTGGCGAACGCGTCGTCGCGGTGCACGGCGGCCACCGCCTCGTACGCCGCACGCCGTGGCCGGTCCAGCGGGGGCCGGACGGGCCGGCGGTCCCCACCGCGGCCGGTCGACGGGCCTCCACGGCTCGGGCGGGTGCCCTCGGGGGCCGTCACGCGAGGGCCTCGCCGGCGCTGACCCGGACGCCGCGCGCCCAGTCCGTCGCCGGCATGGCCCGCTTACCCGCGGCACGCACCTCGCCGAGGCGCACCGGCACGGTGGCCGTGCCGGCGAGTACCTGGGACTTCTCCACAAGCAGTTCCCCTGGCTTCAGGTCGGGGCCGTCGGGCACCGGCACGACGGCGCCGAGTTTCACCCGCTCGTCCCGGAAGGTCGTCCACGGCCCCGGCGCCGGAGTGCAGGCGCGGATCCGCCGGTCCACGGCGAAAGCAGGGTCAGCCCAGCGCACCCGGGCGTCCTCCACTGTCAGCTTCGGCGCCAGCGACACGCCGTCGGCGGGCTGCGGCTCGGCCCGGGCGGTGCCGTCGGCGATCGCGTCGAGCACCGCCACCAGCAGGCCGGCGCCGGAGTCGGCGAGCCGCTCCAGCAGGTCACCGGAGGTGTCGGAGGGACGGATCTCGTCGGTAAGGGTGCCGAAGACCGGCCCGGTGTCCAGACCCTGCTCCAACTGGAAGACGCTGGCCCCGGTCAGCTCGTCGCCGTGCAGCACCGCGTGCTGCACGGGCGCGGCGCCGCGCCAGGCGGGCAGCAGCGAGAAGTGCAGGTTGATCCAGCCGTACGTGGGGATCTCCAGCGCGGCCGGCGGCACCAGCGCGCCGTAGGCGACCACCGGCACGCAGTCCGGTGCCAGCTCGCGCAACCGGTCGAGGAACTCGGGGTCGCGCGGGCGGGCCGGGGTGAGCACCTCGACGCCGTGCTCGTCGGCCCACGCGCCGACCGGGGAGCGGGACAGGCCGCGCCCCCGTCCGGCAGGCGCGTCGGGCCTGGTGACCACTGCCACCAGCTCGTGCCGGGAGGCCGCCACGGCGGCCAGGGCGGGAACGGCCACGGCCGGCGTACCGGCGAAGATCACGCGCATCCGGGTCACCGCCCCAGACCGAAAGGGTCGCTGAGGTGCGGGCTCAGCTTGACCGTCGGCGGGGCTGCCGCGTCGTACCACTCGGCCTGACGGATCGCCTTCATAGCTTCCTTACGCCCCTCCGGATCGAGCCGGTCGAGGAAGAGCACCCCGTCGAGGTGGTCGGTCTCGTGCTGCACACAGCGGGCCATCAGGCCGGTACCGACGATCTGCATCGGGTCGCCGAACGAACTGAAGCCCTTGGCGATGACGTTCTGCCGGCGCTTGGTGTCGAAGTAGAGCCCGGGGATCGACAGGCAGCCCTCCGGGCCGTCCTGCTCCTCCTCGTCGGGAAACTCCAGCACCGGGTTGATCAGGTGCCCGAGAACGTCGTCGACGTCGAAGGTGAACACACGCAGGCTCACACCGAGCTGCGGCGCGGCCAGGCCGGCGCCGCCCTGCTCACGCATCGTGTCGGTGAGGTCGGCCACAAGCCGACGCAGCTCGGCGTCGAAATCGACCACCGGATCGGCCGGCGTGCGCAGCACCGGATCCCCGAACAGACGGATGGGCTGGACGGTCACGCGGGACGGCTCCTTCATGGGTGGGACGTGCAGTGCCGTACCAGTCTACGGAGTGCGCGGTCGCGCGCCGGTCGGCGTACCTCGATCGGCAGCCATCGGTGTGCCCAGCGTCACCGGCCCGCCCCCGGGCACGGCTCTGACGCGGCACGGGTCAGCAGGTCGCGGACCCGCTCGCCATCGGGGTGGCCCAGATCGTCGAAGATGCCGACAGCACGCCGCCAGGTACGGGTGGCGCCCGCCACGTCCCCCGCCATGTGCCGGCTCTCGCCCAGCCGGGACAGGGTGTCCGCCTCGTCGTAGCGGTCGCCGATCCGCCGGTACAGGGCGAGCGCCCGCCCGTAGCAGCGGATCGCCTGGTGGTGGTCGTCCAGCCGAGCGTGGATGAAGCCGACGCTGTCCCAGGTGTTCGCCTCGCCGTGCCGGTCACCGGTCCGGCGCAGCAGCGCCAGCGCCTGCTCGCAGTGCGCGAGCGCCGGGGCGTACTGGCCGAGTTGGGCATGGGCCCAGCCGACCGCGTTGCGGGCGCTTGCCTCGCCAGCCAGGTGACCGGCGGCCCGGTACAGCGCCAGGGCCCGCTGCGCGTGGTCCAGCGCCTCGGCGTACCGGCCGAGCCAGTCGAGCATCGCGCCGAACGCGCGATGGGTACGCGCCTGCCCGGTGTGGTCACCGAGCCCTTCGGAGATCACCAGAGCCTGCCGGTAGTTTCTCGCCGCCTCGTCCACCTGACCCAGCCGGGACAGCACCCGGGCGAGGTCGCGGTGCGCGTTGGCCTGCCCGTGTCGGTCACCGGCCCGGACCGCCCCGGCCAGGGCCGTCCGCTGCGCGACTGCCAGGTCCGGCCAGCGTCCCCGTCGTTGCAGGAAGTCGACAAGGGTCCAGGCCAGCTGCCAGGCGTGGCCGTCGAACCCGGCCCGCCGCGCGTGGGTGACCGCCGCCAGGAGCACCGGGTACTCGACGGTGAACCAGGCGAGCGCCTGAGGGTGGTCGGTGATTTCCTCGGGCAGCACTCCCGGCGCGGCGGCGGCAAGGGCGACCGGATCCCGGCCCGGTTGCAGCAGCAGCGCGGCGGCGTGGGCGGTGTGCAGGTAGTGGTCCAGCCCGCGCCGGATCGCGGCCCGCCGTTCCTGCGCCGGTTCGAGGCGTTCGGCCTGCTCGGCCGCGTACGCCCGGAGCAGGTCGTGCGCGCCGAACCGGCCGGAGGCGTGCTCGGTGACGAGGTGCGCGTGAGCCAGCTCGGCCAGCAGCCGAGGCACCTGGTCCCGGGGCAGGCCCGCCAGGCTGGCCGCTGCCGCAACCCCCAGCTCCGGCCCCGAGTGGCAGCCGAACAGCCGGAACAGGCGGGCCGCCGCGGGTGTCAGACTCCGGTACGACCAGGAGAAGACGGCCTGTACGTCGGTGCCGGCGTCCCCACCGTCGAGCGAGTCCAGCGGGCGCGGCGCCTCGCGCAGCTCGGCGGCGAGGGTGGTCAGCGGGAACGCCGGGTTCGCCGCGCCCCGGGCGGCGAGCACCGCCAGCGCCAGCGGCAGCCGTGCACACCGCTCGATGATCTCGTCCACCGCACTCGGCTCGACGGCCAGCCGGTCGGTGCCGAGCCTGCGGGCCAGCAGTTGCCACGCCTCGGCGGTGCTGAGCAGGTCGACGCCGATCGGCCGGGCGCCTTCGGCGGCGACCAGGCCGGCGAGCCGGTTGCGGCTGGTGACCAGGACCACGCAGCTCGGGTTGCCGACAAGCAGGGGTCGGACATGGTCGGCGTCTCGCGCGTTGTCGAGCAGCACCAGCATCCGCCGGCCGGCGAGCAGGCTGCGGTAGAGGCCCACCTGCGCGGGCAGGTGGGTGGGGATCCGCTCGGGTGGCACTTCGAGGGCTTCGAGGAAGCCGCGTACCGCCTCGACGGGGGTCATCACCGAACCGGTGGAGTCGAACCCGCGCAGGTCGACGTAGAGCTGGCCGTCCGGGAAGCGGTCGGCCACCCGGTGCGCCCAGTACACGGCGAGCGTCGTCTTGCCGACCCCTGCCGTGCCGGACAGCGTCATCACGGTGACGGGGGCCATCCCGCCGTCGCCGCAGGCCCCGGACGCGGCATCGAGCTGGGCGAGCTGGGAGATACGTCCGACGAATCCGGGCAGCGCCGGAGGCAGTTGGCGGGGCACCGGGAACCGGGCGGACGTCGTACCGGCCCCCGGCCGCCCCGTAGGCACCGGATCCCGGTTCGGGCGCCGCCGCAGCTCCTCGACGCGGTCCCGAGCGGTGGCCAGCACGCCCTGCTCGGACGGCGTCGCCCCGAGCAGTCGGATGAGGGCGTCGAACCGCTCCGGCGGAGGCAGGATGTTGCCGGCGAAGTACTCCCCGATGATCCCCCGCGACCAACCGGTCTTCGCGGCCAACTGCCGGTACGTCAGCCGGGTTTCGCCCTGCTGGCGGGCCTCCCGGCGGCGCAGCTGGCGCAGCAGCCCGGCCAGGTCGTGCAGTGTCTGCGCCTCGGCGCCGCCGCGGGCCACCTCGAACGCTCCGGGCGACCCCTGCGACGCCTGACGCGCGCCAGGTGGCACCCGTTGGTCGGACATGCGGCAACCCACCCCCCGTCGCGGTCACCCGGCCGCCCCGGATGCCGACACGGGCAGGCTAGTTCCGACCCCGGGCTGTGAGATAGGTACGCGCCGATGTCTGACAGATCCACATCAGACCAATGCCCGTCCAGCGGTGTCCGGCGGTGTCCAGTCGCGTCCAGGATCCGCCGCGTTGATCCGGCGTCACGTGCCACCGTCCCGGTGCGGGTTCGGCCCGCACCACCAACCCTGGGGAAGGGGTACCTGATGATCCGTCCGCAACAGACCGCCCGACGGTCCTCGGCGATGCTGCGTCGCATCGCCGTCACCGCGTGTGGCCTCGCGCTGCTCGTCACGGGCGTGAACGCCGCACCGGCCGCCGCCGCACCGGGTGGAAAGGCAACCACCACCGGATCGTTCGTCGACAGCGCGCCGGTGCCCGGCGGCTTCGCCTCCTGGACGGAGCTGCTCCGGTTGCAGCAGCGCATGAACACCGCCGCCGCGCGGATCACCAACGCGGCCCAGCGCAGCGCCAACTCCGGCTTCGCCGGTGTCGTGGCCGACCCCACCACCCGGCAACTCCAGGTCTACTGGAAGGGTGAGCCGCCGGCAAACCTGGTGGCCACCGCCCGGGCCACAGTCGCAACCCGGGTGCTGCCCGCCCCGTACTCCCAGCGGGAGCTCGTCGCCGCCGCCGCCCGGCTGCGCGCCGCGGCCGGCGACAGGATCACCACCGTCGGGCCGCGTGCCGACGGCGCCGGCCTGCTCGTCGGTACGCAGGACGGGTTGCTCGGCGCCACGAGCCTCGCCGGCGTTCCGGTGACAGTGCAGACCGGGGTCGCCGCCGCACCCGCAACCCGGTGGGACGACACGGCGCCGTGGTGGGGTGGCGCCGCGTGGCGCAACACCGCCACCGGAGGCGGCTGCTCGACCGGCTTCGGGGTCTTCCAGGGCGGGGTGGCTCGGATGCTCTCCGCCGCGCACTGCGCCAACCTCAACGTCGTCGCGGCCGACCCGACCGGGCAGACGATCGGCGTCGTCGGAACCCGCAACACCGGCACCGACACCCTGCTCATCGCGGGCAGCTCCGGCGGCCGGGTCTTCAACAACAGCACGAACGCTGCCGGCGGGGTGGTCAGCGAGTTCAGCAACCAGGTCATCGGCGCGCAGGCCAGCCAGGTCGGCAACTTCGTGTGCACCTCCGGCGCGTACTCCGGCACCCGGTGCTCGATCCAGGTGAAGGCCCGGAACCTGTGCATCAACGTGCGCAACTTCGGCACTGTCTGCGGCCAGGTGCAGGCCGAGAGCACCACCCGCACCAACGCCGTCGGTCAGGGTGACAGCGGCGGTCCCGTGGAGATCGTGAACGCGGCGAACACTCTCCAGGTCTGGGCGACAGGCACCAACACCGCCATCGACGACACCAACACCGCGACGGCCTGCACCGGCTACGTGACCACGGGCCGGGTCTGCGCCTGGCGGATGTACTACGAGGACATCTTCTCCGGCATGGCCGGTGTCGGCGCCTCGGGCGTGATCCTCGGCTGAGGCGACCGTCTCACCTCAGGTGGCCGGGTCGGTTGCACAGTCCGTGCGCCGGCCCGGCCGCCTGCTGGCTTCAGGCGCTGACGCCCGGCTCCCCGGCGAGGACGGCGTTGCCGCGAAGCAGCGCGGGCTCCGGCAACGGCAGTTGGATCTTGTGGGCGGACTCCCAGTCGTAGACCAGGCCGGGACGCACCTGCGCGGTGAAGTAGTCCACGGCGCTCATCCCACCCACGACCGGCTCGTCGACCTCAGCGACGAGCTGGGCCGGAACGAGGGAGAAACCGTTCTGCAGGGCGGCGCTGAGACGGCGGTGCCCGTCGACAACGAAGAAGTACTCGCCGGTGAAGCCGATCTTCAACGGCTCCAGCGCCTCGTCACCGGCCTCGGCCACGTCGCCGACGAACTCGCTGTCCCACAGGTCGCGCAGGGTGGCGATGTCCTCGGTCGGGTAGACCCGGGCCGGGTCCAGCAGCAGCAGCGGCGGGGCATCCCGCAGCACGTCGACGCCGAGCGTGCCCTCGTACGCGGCGATGATGTGCTCGACCACCTCGGCGGCGGACGCCCGGGTGGTGTCACAGATCAGGTCGTAGTTGCGCAGGCGGGCCTTGTCCACCCCGTAGCGGACGATGAACCGGCTGCGCTCACTCTCGCTGCGCTCCCGGAGCTTGGCCTTGGCCTCCTCCAGCGAGGCGTAGCTCTCCGCCGGGCCGGACGGGCGGGCCAGCACCCGACGGGCCGCCTCCCCCGGCTCGGTGATCATGTGCACCTTGAGCGCGTCGGTGAAGAAGTGCCACGCCAGCCGGGAATCCATGATCAGGCTTTCACCGGAGGCGGCGATGTCCCGCTGGAGCTGGTCGACGTAGCCGTCGACGGCCTGGTCGAGCTCGGCGTGCAGGTTGAGTTGCAGGGCGGTCATCTGCCGCTGCTGCGCCATCTCCCGATAGAGGTCGCCCACACTGACCCGACGCATCCCGAGCCGGTTGGCGATCTCCACCGAAACCGTGCTCTTGCCGCTGCCGAGGTCGCCGTTGAAGACGATCGATTGTCGAACGGTCACGACTGGTCCACCCCTGATCACCGGCTCAAAGACATCATCGACATCGCGTCCGACCGACGCGTTCCCACGATCGGGCGAGGATCCAGCTCGGCGCGTCTGACGCCCCGTCGCGACCTGGAGCCGCCGTACGCCATGGCATGACGGGCGATGCTACCACTGCGACGCCACCACTTTGCCGCACGCAGTGTGCGAAGACACGCCCCCAGGCCAGGCCCGGCGCCCTCGGCACGCACCGGAAACGGTCAGAAGAGGCTCAGCGGATCGACCTGGAGACGGACCGGGTCGGCGGCCTTGCGGGCGGCCCGCGTACCGGCGGCCGAGTGCAGCGCCTCGGCGAGCGCGGCGGCCCGCGCGCGGGGCACCCGGACCAGCATCCGCTCCCGACCCTCGTCGGCCGGCACCGGACCGAGCACCTCGGCGTCGCCCGGCAGCCGGGCGGCGGCGAGCAGATCGGCCACCGCCTCGGCCGGGCCTGTGACGCTCGCCATCCGCACCGCAGGCGGAAAACCCAGCTCCCGGCGCTCAGCCAACTCCCGGCCGGCGAACCAGGCCGCATCCCACCGCAACAACGCCTGCACCGGGGCGAGCGCGCCGTCGGCGACCACCACCACCCGGCCGGCCGGAGCCGGGCGGGCCAGGGCCGCCGCCGCCATCCAGCGACGCAACGCCTCCTCACCCGCGCGCAGGTCCGCCCGGGTCAACAGCGCCCACGAGTCGAGCAGCAGCACCGCGCCGTAGCCGCCCTCGGCGACCGGCTCGGCCCCAGGCGTGGCCACCACCAGGGACGCGCCGCCCGGCACGTCGGTCAGCACCTCCTCCCGGCCCGAGGTGCGCACCGGCACGCCGGGAAACGCCCGCCCCAACTCCTCGGCCGTACGCCGGGCGCCGGTCACCGCCGCGCGCAGCCGCCGCCCACCGCACTGCGGGCAGGCGTACGCGGCGGCCACCCGGGCGCACCAGCGGCAGGCCGGGGTGCCACCGGCCGACGGCAGCGCCAGTGGGCCGGCGCAGTGCGCACAGCGGGCCGGGGTCCGGCAGTCGTCGCAGGAGATCGAGGGCAGATAGCCGCGTCGGGGCACCTGCACCAGCACCGGCAGGTCCGCCCGGACGGCGTCGCGGGCAGCCGTCCACGCCAGGCTGGGCAGCCGCGCGGTGGCCGCACCCGGGTCACGGGCCAACTGGGGGTCGTCACCGGTCGGCGCGATCGCGGGTACCCGGGCTCGTACCGTCGCCCGGTCGGCGACGACCTCCCGCGCCCACCCGGTCTCCAGCAGCAGCTGCGCCTCTGCGGTGCGGGCGTACCCGCCGACGAGCGCGCCGGCCTCGGCCAGCTGAGCTCGGGTGAGCAGCACATCGCGGGCGTGCGGATAGGGCGCCCGGGGCTCGGAATGCAGGTCGTCGCCGTCGTCCCAGACAGCGACCAGACCGAGGCGGTCCACCGGGGCGAACATCGCCGCGCGGGTGCCGATCACCACCGGCACCTCCCCCCGCCGGGCGGCGAGGAACGCCCGGTAGCGCCGGGCCGGCCCGAGCGCGGCGGAGAGGCTGACGTGCCGGTCCGGCCCGAGCACGCTTGTCAGCGCGGCGTCGAGCCGGTTCAGGTCACGGGCGTCGGCCACCACGACCACCGCGCCACGCCCCCCGGCGACGGTGGCGGCCACCGCGTCGGCGTAGCGGGCGGCCCAGTCCTCGCCGGGCAGCGCCGACCAGACCGCACGGGGTGCCCGACCGTCGGTGAGCGCCGCCAGCAGAGCCGGCCCGGTCGGGTAGTCGCGCCATCCGCGCGGATCCACCGGCGGCTCGGATCCGGCCGCCGCGACCGCGTCGACGCCGGCGGCGGCCTCGGCTGGGGCGGGTTGGTCGGCGCGGGCTTCCTTCTCCACGCGGGCGTGCCGGGGCGGTACGGCGAGCCGGAGCACGTCGGCGAGGTTGCCCGCGTACCGGTCGGCGACCGCCCGCGCCAGCCGGGCGACTTCGGGCGACAGCACCGGCTCCGGCGAGACCACCTTCTCCAGGTAGGCGAGCCGGCCGGTGTGCCCGGAGTCGTCGGCGCGGGCCAGCAGCCACCCGTCGACGAGTTGCCCCGCGAAGCGCACCTTCACCCGGGTGCCGGGCACCGCAACCTCGTCCAGGTCGGCCGGCACCAGATAGTCGAACGGCCGGTCCAGGTGTGCCAGACCGACGTCCACGCAGACGCGCGCGACCGGCGACCCCTCTGCGGGTCGCCGGTCGCTACGCCTGGTGGCGGTCAGGCTCCCGCGGCCGACTTGAGGTCGGCGGCCCGGTCGGTGCTCTCCCAGGTCAGGTCCGGCAGCTCCCGGCCGAAGTGGCCGTACGCGGCGGTCTGCTGGTAGATCGGGCGGAGCAGGTTGAGGTCGCGGATGATCGCGGCCGGACGCAGGTCGAACACCTCGCCGACGGCCTTCTCGATCGAGGCAACCGACACGGTCTCGGTGCCGAACGTCTCGATGAACAGGCTCACCGGGTGCGCCTTGCCGATGGCGTAGGCGACCTGCGCCTCGCACCGCTCGGCCAGGCCGGCGGCGACCACGTTCTTGGCCACCCACCGCATCGCGTACGCCGCGGAGCGGTCCACCTTGGACGGGTCCTTGCCGGAGAAGGCACCGCCGCCGTGCCGGGCGTACCCGCCGTAGGTGTCGACGATGATCTTGCGACCGGTGAGGCCGGCGTCACCCATCGGACCGCCGATCTCGAACCGGCCGGTCGGGTTGACCAGCAGCCGGTAGCCGTCGGTGTCCAGACCCAGGCTCTCCAACTCCGGGGCGATGACGTGGTCGCGCACGTCGGGGGTGAGCAGCGACTCCAGCGAGATGTCAGCGGCATGCTGGCTGGACACGACGACGGTGTTCAGCCGGACCGGGCGCAGCCCTTCGTACTCGATCGTCACCTGGGTCTTGCCGTCCGGGCGCAGGTACGGGATCGTGCCGTCCTTGCGCACCGCGGCGAGGCGACGGGCCAGCCGGTGGGCCAGGGCGATGGGCAGCGGCATCAGCTCGGGGGTCTCCGAGCAGGCGAAGCCGAACATCATGCCCTGGTCGCCGGCGCCCTGCGCGTCCAGCGCGCTCTCCGACGCACCGGTACGCAGCTCGAAAGCGTTGTCCACGCCCTGCGCGATGTCCTCCGACTGCGCCCCGATGGAGACGCTGACGCCACAGGACGCGCCGTCGAAGCCCTTCTTCGACGAGTCGTAGCCGATGTCGAGGATGGTCCGGCGCACAATCGTCGGGATGTCGGCGTACGCCTTGGTGGTGACCTCACCGGCGATGTGCACCTGGCCGGTGGTGATCATGGTTTCCACCGCAACCCGGCTGTGGGGATCCTCGGTGAGCAGCGCATCGAGGATGCCGTCGCTGATCTGGTCGGCGATCTTGTCCGGGTGGCCTTCCGTGACCGATTCGGACGTGAAGAGGCGGCGTGTCACGGCACTCCTAAGCGTGTGAAGTCATTCTGCGGCAGTCTAATCACCACTGCGGCCAGTGTCGGGACTCGGAGCTTGCTGTGTTCCACCCGTCAGGAGCGGTCGGTCAGCCGCGCCACGACGAGATCCCACACGGTGTCGGCCACAGCCTCCTTGACCTGCTCCGGCAGGCGGCTCGCCGAGCCGTCCGCTCCGATGACCGTCACCGTGTTGGTGTCGGCACCGAAGACCTTGTCGGGCCCGACCTCGTTGACCACGATGAGGTCGGCCCGCTTGCGGGCGAGTTTCGCCCGCGCATTGGCCTCCGCGTCGCCGGTCTCGGCGGCGAACACCACAAGCACCTGATCCGGTCGCTTGCGCTGGCCGAGCTCCGCCGCGATGTCCGGGTTCGTGACGAGCTCGATGGTGGGCGCGACACCGTCGTCCGACTTCTTGATTTTGCCAGGCGCGTACGTCGCCGGCCGGAAATCGGCAGGAGCCGCCGCCATCACGACAGCATCGGCCTCGACGGCGGCCTTCAGGGTGGCCTCCCGCAGCTCCGCGGTGGAGCCCACCCGGACCAGGTCGACACCGGCCGGGTCGGCGAGGGAGACGTTCGCCGCGATCAGCGTGACCCGGGCACCCCGGGCCACCGCCGCACGGGCGAACGCGTAGCCCTGCTTGCCCGAGGAGCGGTTACCCAGGAAGCGGACCGGGTCCAGAGGTTCCCGGGTGCCGCCCGCTGTCACCACCACGCGGCGACCGGTCAGGTCGGCAGGGGTGGTGCCGCCACGGGCCAGGATCCGGCGGGCGACCGCGAAGATCTCGGCTGGATCGGGCAGCCGGCCCTTGCCTGTGTCGACGCCGGTGAGCCGCCCGACGGCCGGCTCGATGACCCGGACGCCCCGGGAGCGCAGCGTCGCGACGTTGGCGACAGTGGCCGGGTGCTCCCACATCTCGGTGTGCATGGCCGGGGCCAGCAGCACCGGGCAGCGCGCGGTCAGCAGCGTGTTCGTCAACAGGTCGTCGGCGAGCCCGTGGGCGGCCTTCGCGAGCAGGTCCGCTGTTGTCGGAGCGACCACCACCAGGTCGGCCTGCTGGCCGAGCCGGACGTGCGGCACCTCGTGGACGTCGGACCACACGTCGTCGGCTACCGGCTGGCCGGACAGCGCCGACCAGGTCGGCGCTCCGACGAACCGGAGCGCCGACGCGGTAGGTACGACGCGGACCCGATGACCTGATTCGGTGAAGAGCCGCAGGAGCTCACACGCCTTGTAGGCGGCGATGCCACCGCCGACCCCGAGGACGATCCCGGCGGACATCGACGTGCCGACGCTTACGGCTGGTCGGTCGGCTCGGCGGTGAGCAGGCCCGCGTTGATCTCACGCATGGCGATGGAGAGGGGCTTCTCCTGCGGGGTGGTCTCAACGAGCGGGCCGACGTACTCCAGGAGGCCCTCACCGAGCTGGCTGTAGTAGGCGTTTACCTGACGCGCCCGCTTGGCGGCGAAGATCACAAGCGCGTACTTCGACGTCGTCTTCTCGAGGAGCTCGTCGATCGGCGGGTTGGTGATGCCTTCGGGGTTGGCGATGGATCCCACGAATTAACCTCTGCGTCTTTCGAGCCGCGCGGACGCGGTGCTGAGTCTCAACGGCGGCCGGCCGTCAGCCACGCACGCGCGACCAGGCCGGATCCGGATAAGAAGAACCGAGTAAGCCTACCAGCTCGTCAGCCACCCGCCCGGTGTGGTCGTGCGTCAGGGCGTGGCCGAAGGCCGCCGCCACGGCGGCGTCGGGCCGGTGCCCCGGCGGGCTCAGCAGCACCAGCCGGGCGTCGGGCAGTCTCGCCCGGACCAGCTGGGCGCCGGCGACGTCGAGCGAAAGTAGGACCGCCTGCCCGGCGTCGAGCCGGGCGCGCAGCGGGGGGTACGGGGTGCCCCTGTGGTACGGACCGATCCGGGACCATTCGAGCAGGTCACCGGCGGCCGCCCGGCGCTCGAACTCCGCGGCGGAGAGAAAGACCCGGTCTTCCCCATCGATCTCGGACTCCCGGCGCGGCCTGGTAGTTGCCGGCACCGGGATCCACACGGACGGAGAACGCGCCCGGACAAGCTCGACGACACTCTCCCTGCCGGAACCCGAAGGTCCAGCCAGGACAGTGAGCCGAGCCGCCGGGCGCGCCTCGTCATCCGTGCTCACTGCTTGTTTCTACACGCTGCCAGGTTCAGTTGGCGGCGAACTCTCCAAGCAGTGCCTTGCGCTGCTGCTCGCCGAGGCCGCGCAGGCGACGGCTGTCAGCGATCTTGAGCTTCTCCATGATCTGGGTAGCCCGGATCTTGCCAATGCCCGGCATCGCCTGGAGGACGGCCGAAACCTTGAGCTTGCCGACGACGTCGTCGCCCTCGGCCCGTTCGAGGACGGCACCGAGGGTGGTCTTGCCCTGCTTGAGCTGTTCCTTCAGCTCGGCACGGGCCTTGCGGATCTCCGCAGCCTTCTCGAGCGCGGCAGCGCGCTGTTCGGGGGTCAGTGACGGGAGCGGCACCAGTTCTCCTCAGGTCCCTATCGCGGCGGGCGGGGCGCACCGCCGCATCTGTGAAACGTGGTGTCGCTGTGAACCAAGGGGTCCGTGGTTCCCAGCGCGGGGAAAACTAGCGGTCAACGGAACTTTCGGCAACGTGGGCACGCGATGATCATCGGAGAGTGACCGAGCCGTCAGTCAGTCACCGGGCAGCCAGAACGGCCCGGCACTCGGCCAGCACCCGGTCCGCGGCGGCCCGCAGGGCGGTGCCGTCCGGACCTGCCGAGAGCACCTCCCGGGAGTACGACGGGAGCACTGCGGGAAGGCTGGAACCGAACACTGTGCGTAGGTCCGCGGCCCCTGCACCCTGTGCTCCGAGCCCCGGCGCGAGCAGCGGACCACCCACGCCGGAGAGGTCATGACCGGTGTCTCCGATGGTCGCGCCGACCACCAGACCGAAGCTCCCGAGGGGGTCTGCACCCCTGTTGAGCTGGGAAATCTCGTCAATCACGGTCTGCGCGACGGTGCGCCCGTCGGCCGTACGGGCACGCTGGACGGCGGCGCCCTCGGGGTTCGAGGTGAGGGCGAGCACGAAGACACCGCCGCCGTGCTGGGCAGCGAGTTCGAACATCGGGGCCAGCGAACCTACTCCCAGGTAGGGGCTCGCGGTGACGGCGTCGACATACAAAGGGCTGGATGGATCGAGGTACGCGGAGGCGTACGCGCTGACCGTTGAGCCGATGTCGCCACGCTTGACGTCCAGCAAAACGAGCGAACCGGCTTCCCGTAACTGTCGGATAGTTGACTCAAGGATCGCCACACCGCGGGACCCGAACCGCTCGAAAAAGGCCGACTGAGGCTTGACCACCGCAACCCGGTCACCGAGGGCGTCAACGACGGTCCGGGTGAACCGGTCAAGACCGTCAACGTCGTCGGCGAGACCCCAACGGGCCAGCAGACCGGGATGCGGATCGATGCCCACACAGAGCGGCCCCCGCTCGGTGATCGCCCGGTGCAGCCGGGTGCCGAAGGTCTCCATGGGAGTGTTCTCCTCTCCTCGTCCGGGCGGCAGCCCCGCCCGGGTCACACCGTCGACCCGGTGAACGGGCCCTCTCAGCCGGCCGCCACCGCCGCCGCCACCCCGGCCGCGATGCGGGCCAGGTCGGCGTCGTCGGTGACGTACGGCGGCATCGTGTAGATCAGGTCGCGGAAGGGTCGTAGCCACACGCCTCGGTCGATGGCCGCCGCGGTGGCCGCCCCGAGGTCCACCTCGTGATCGAGCTGGACCACCCCGATCGCGCCGAGCACCCGTACGTCGGTCACGCCGGGCGTGCCGCGCAGGGGCTCCAGACCGGCGCGCAGGCCCGCGCCGACCCTGGCGACCTGTCCCGCCCAGTCCCCCGCCCGCAGCAGCCCGAGGGAGGCGTTGGCGACGGCACAGGCCAGCGGGTTGCCCATGAAGGTGGGCCCGTGCGCCAGGACACCCGCGGCGGAGATGCCCCGGGCGATCTCCGGGGTGCACAGGGTCGCGGCCAACGTCAGGTAGCCGCCGGTGAGCGCCTTGCCCACGCACATCACGTCCGGGGACACTCCGGCGTGCTCGGCGGCGAACATCGTGCCCGTACGGCCGAACCCGGTGGCGATCTCGTCGAAGATCAGCAGCGCGCCGTGGGCCTGGGTCACCTCGCGCAGCACCCGCAGGTACCCGGGATGGTGGAAGCGCATCCCGCCGGCGCCCTGCACCACCGGCTCCACGATCACCGCGGCCAGTTCGTCGGCGTGCCGTTCGACGGCGTCGACCAACGCGGCCACGTACGCCTCGTCCGGCGGATCGGCGAACCCGCCCGGCGGCACCGGGGCGAAGACCTGCCGGGGCAGCACGTCGCCCCAGAGGTGATGCATCCCACCTTCGGGGTCGCAGACGCTCATCGGGTGGAAGGTGTCACCGTGGTAGCCGCCTCGCCACGTCGCGAGCCGGCGCCGCTGCGGCCTGCCGATCGCCCGCTGGTACTGCAGGCACATCTTCATCGCCACTTCGACGCTCACCGAGCCGGAGTCGGCCAGGAACACGTGCTCCAGACCTTCCGGGGCCAGCTCGACAAGGGTCCGGGCGAGCTGGACCGCCGGCTCGTGGGTGAGGCCGCCGAACATCACGTGGCTCATCCGGCCGAGCTGGTCGGTCACCGCCGCGTCCAGCACCGGGTGCCGGTAGCCGTGGATCGCCGCCCACCAGGACGACATCCCGTCCACCAGTTCCCGCCCGTCGGCCAGACGCAACCGCACTCCCTCGGCGCTGCTCACCACGTACGGCTGGTTAGCCGATGGCAGCGCCGTGTACGGGTGCCAGACGTGCGCCCGGTCGGCGGCCAGGATCTCCTCGGGCGTCACGCGCACTCCTTCCACAGCTGGACGGGCCGGTCACCGCAGACGGGCCGCCACCACCGGCCGGCCCGGTCCGACGCGACCCGGTCCGTCGACGCGGCCCGGTCCGTCGACGCGACCCGGTCCATCGACGCGGCGCGGAGGCCGGGCACCGCCCGGACGGCAGGCACGGCGCGGCCGCGCCGGACCACTTGTGCGCGTCCTTTGCTCTGCTTCAACCCACGCAACGGCCAGCGTCCGGTATCCGGACAACGGGTGGTGCGTCGGGTGAAGCAGAGCAAAGGACGCGAGGACAGGTCGGCGGCCGGAGCGGCACGACGCACGATCACGCCACCCGACACGCAAACCGGAGCGGCACGACCCACGACCACGCCACCCGACACGGAGGCCGCAGTCGGCTCGACCGCCCCTGCGGTCACCGGCCGGCGACCGGGTCAGGTGCTCCCGTGGTGGCCTTCGCGCGGGCGACGGCCCGGACCAGGGCGGGTCCCCGGTAGATGAAGCCTGTGTAGAGCTGCACCAGGGCGGCGCCGGCGTCGAACATGCGAGCGGCGTCGTCCGGGTCCAGCACTCCGCCGACCCCGATGATCGGCAGCCGGCCACCGGTCTCCCGGTGGACGAAGGCGACCACCTCCCGGGCCCGACCGGTCAGCGGACGGCCGGACAGTCCGCCGGTCTCCGCACCGCGCTGCGCGTCCGTCGGGGCAAGCCCGTCACGGCCGAGCGTGGTGTTGGTGGCGATCACCCCTGCCGCGCCCCGGGCCAGGCAGACCTCCAGCAGTTCGGCGATGGCCGCCTCGGTCAGATCAGGGGCGATCTTGACCAGGACCGGCTTCTCCCCCACCAGGGCCGCGAGCAGCGCATCCAGGTGCGTACGGTCCTGCAACGAGCGCAGGCCCGGTGTGTTCGGTGAGGAGACGTTCACGGCGAAGTAGTCGCCGTGCCCGCGCAGCGCACGGTACGAGGTGAGGTAGTCCTCGACAGCCTCGTCGAGCGGGGTCACCTTGGACTTGCCGAGCGAGATGCCCAAGGGCACACCGATCGGGCGCGGCAGCGCGGCCAGCCGGGCGGCCAGCGCGGCGGCACCGGCGTTGTTGAAGCCCATCCGGTTGACCACCGCCTCGCTGGCCGGCAGCCGGAACAGGCGCGGCCGGGGGTTGCCCGGTTGCGCGTGTGCGGTGACAGTGCCCACCTCGACGAAGCCGAAGCCGAGCGCCGGCCACGCCGCCAGCGCCGCGCCGTCCTTGTCCATGCCGGCGGCCAGCCCGACCGGGTTCGGGAACCGGACTCCGAAGACCGTGCGCGGCGCGCTCACCGCGTACCGGGTGCGCAGGGCGGCGAGCGCGGCGGGCCGCCGGGACAGCGCGGCCAGCCGCCGCAGTGTCCACTCGTGCGCGGCCTCCGCGTCGCCACCGCCGAGCCGGAACAGCCAGGGCCGTACCGCCCGCTCGAACACTGTCACTGGGCGGCCCGCAGGGTGGCGTGCAGGTCCTGCAGGGGGCGTACCTGCATGTCGCCCCGGATCCGCGCCTCGATGCCCATCACCGCTGCGGCAGCGCCGGGGACCGTGGTGATGCAGGGGATGTCCCCGGTGACGGCGGCGCTGCGGATCTCGTAGCCGTCGGAACGGGCGCTGGCACCCGAGCCCTGCGGCGTGTTGATCACCAGCGCCACGTGACCGCCGAGGATCAGTGACACCGCGTCGTCGCTCTCGCCGGCCTCGTAGTGCTTGCGGACCTGCTCGCAGGCGATGCCGTGCCGGCGCAGCACCTCGGCGGTGCCGGTGGTCGCCACGATCTCGAAGCCCAGATCGGCAAGCCGCTTGATCGGGAAGATCATGCCGCGCTTGTCCCGGTTGGCCACCGAGACGAAGATCTTCCCGGCGGTCGGCAGCGAGCCGTACGCGGCCGACTGGCTCTTGGCGAAGGCATGCCCGAAGTTGGTGTCGATGCCCATCACCTCGCCGGTGGACTTCATCTCCGGCCCGAGCAGCGAGTCGATGCCCTTGCCGGCGCGGGTCCGGAAGCGCTTGAACGGCAGCACCGCCTCCTTGACCGCTACCGGCGCGTCGGCGGACATCGTGCCGCCGTCCCCGGTCGCCGGCAACAGTCCCTCGGCCCGCAGCTCGGCGATGCTCGCGCCGAGCGCGATCCGTGCCGCCGCCTTGGCCAGCGGCACGGCCGTCGCCTTCGAGACGAACGGAACGGTCCGCGAGGCGCGCGGGTTGGCCTCCAGGACGTAGAGCACGTCGTCCTTGAGCGCGTACTGCACGTTGAGCAGGCCACGGACGCCGACGCCACGGGCGATGGCCTCGGTGTAGCGGCGGACCTCGGCCAGGTGCGACCCGGCGAGGGTGATCGGCGGCAGCGCGCACGACGAGTCGCCGGAGTGGATGCCGGCCTCCTCGATGTGCTCCATCACCCCACCGATGTAGACCTCGCCGTCGGCGTCGCACAGCGCGTCCACGTCGATCTCGATGGCGTCGTCGAGGAACCTGTCGACCAGCACCGGGTGGTTCGGGGAGATGTCGGTGGCCCGGCCGATGTAGTCACGCAGCGTCGGGTCGTCGTAGACGATCTCCATGCCGCGACCGCCCAGCACGTACGACGGCCGGACCAGCACCGGGTAGCCGATCTCGTCGGCGATCGCCTTGGCCTCGTCGTAGGAGGTGGCCATGCCGTGCGCCGGCGCGCGCAGCCCGGCGCGGGCCAGCACCGCACCGAACGCGCCCCGCTCCTCGGCAAGGTGGATCGACTCCGGGGAGGTGCCGACGATCGGCACACCGGCGTTCTTGAGTCGCTGCGCCAACCCCAGCGGCGTCTGCCCGCCGAGCTGCACGACCACACCGACCACGCCCGGCCCGCCAGCCGCGCGACCCGAGGAGTCCTCGGCGTGCCAGACCTCCAGGACGTCCTCGAAGGTCAGCGGCTCGAAGTAGAGCCGGTCGGCGGTGTCGTAGTCGGTGGAGACCGTCTCCGGGTTGCAGTTGACCATGACGGTCTCGTAGCCGGCCGACCGCAGCGCCTGCACGGCGTGCACGCACGAGTAGTCGAACTCGATGCCCTGTCCGATCCGGTTCGGGCCGGAGCCCAGGATCAGCACCTTCGGCCGGTCCGACGGCACGACCTCGGTCTCCGAGTCGTACGTCGAGTAGTGGTACGGCGTGGTCGCCTCGAACTCGGCCGCGCAGGTGTCCACAGTCTTGTAGACCGGGCGTACGTCGAGGCGGTGCCGCAGGGTGCGGACGCCGTCCTCGGCGGCCAGCTCCGGGCGCAGCGCGGCGAGCTGCCGGTCGGACAGGCCGGCCCGCTTGGCGCGGCGCAGCAGGTCGGCGTCGAGCACCGGGGCGTCCACGATCTCGGCCCGCAGCTCGATCAGGGCGACGATCTGGTCCAGGAACCACGGGTCGATGCCACCGGATGCGGCGCTGACCTCGGCGATCGACGCGCCGAGGCGCAGTGCGCGCTCGACGGTGTACAGCCGGCCGTCGTGCGGGATGCGCAGCGCGGCCAGGGTGTCGGCGAGCGTGACGCCGGCCGGGTCGGGCTGCGTCCAGAAACCAGATGATTTGGTCTCCATCGAGCGCATCGCCTTGTTGAGCGCCTCGGAGAAGTTGCGGCCCAGGCTCATCGCCTCGCCCACCGACTTCATGGTGGTGGTCAGCTCCGGGTCCGCGCCTGGGAACTTCTCGAACGCGAACCGGGGGATCTTCACCACCACGTAGTCCAGGGTCGGCTCGAACGCCGCCGGGGTCTTCAACGTGATGTCGTTGGGGATCTCGTCGAGGGTGTAGCCGATGGCCAGCTTCGCGGCGATCTTGGCGATCGGGAAGCCTGTCGCCTTCGACGCCAGCGCCGACGACCGGGACACCCGCGGGTTCATCTCGATCACGACGATGCGGCCGTCGACAGGGTTGACCGCGAACTGGATGTTGCAGCCGCCGGTGTCCACACCGACCTCGCGCAGGACCGCGATGCCCAGGTCACGCAGACGCTGGTACTCCCGGTCGGTGAGCGTCATGGCCGGTGCCACTGTGACGCTGTCTCCGGTGTGCACGCCCATCGGGTCGATGTTCTCGATCGAGCAGACCACCACCACGTTGTCGTGCCGGTCGCGCATCAGTTCGAGCTCGTACTCCTTCCAGCCGAGCACGCTCTCCTCGATGAGCACCTCGTGCACCGGGCTGGCGGCCAGACCGTCACCGGCGATGCGGGCCAGGTCCTCCGGGGTGTGTGCCATGCCCGAACCCAGACCGCCCATTGTGAACGACGGCCGGATCACCACAGGCAGCCCCAGATCGGCGACGGTCTCCTCGACCTCTTCCATCGAGTGGCAGACCCGGGAGCGGGGCACCAGCGCGGCCGGGTCCTCGACGCCGAGCCGGACACCGGCCTTGGCGACGATCTCCTTGAACAACTGGCGGTCCTCGCCCCGGTTGATGGCGTCGATGTTCGCGCCGATCAACTCGACGCCGTACTTCTCCAGGACGCCGTTCTCGTGCAGGGCGACGGCGGTGTTCAGCGCGGTCTGCCCACCGAGGGTCGCCAGGATCGCGTCCGGGCGTTCCTTGGCGATGACCAGTTCCACGAACTCCGGGGTGATCGGCTCGACGTACGTGGCGTCGGCGAACTCCGGGTCGGTCATGATCGTCGCCGGGTTGGAGTTGACCAGGCTGACCCGGATCCCCTCACTGCGCAGCACCCGGCACGCCTGGGTGCCGGAGTAGTCGAACTCGCAGGCCTGCCCGATGACGATCGGCCCGGAGCCGATCACCAGGATGTGCTTGAGATCGCTCCGCTTAGGCATTGCTGCGCCCCTCGCTGTGGGTCGGGTCTGCACTGGTCTGCCGGCCCTCGATCAGCTCGGCGAAACGGTCGAAGAGGTAGTCCGCGTCGTGCGGACCGGCCGCCGCCTCCGGGTGGTACTGCACGGTGAACGCCGGTACGTCCACGGCCCGCAGCCCCTCGACCACGTTGTCATTGAGGCAGACATGGGACACCTGAACGCCACCGAACTCGGTCTGGATCACCTGGTCGGGGACCACCGCCCCCTGCCCGGCGCCCGGCACCTGCACCGCGAAGCCGTGGTTGTGGCTTGTCACCTCGACCTTGCCGGTGACCCGGTCGAGCACCGGCTGGTTAATGCCGCGGTGGCCGTAGCCCAGCTTGTAGGTGCCGAAGCCCAACGCCCGCCCGAGGATCTGGCTGCCGAAGCAGATGCCGAACAGCGGGATGCGGCGGGTCAGCACCTCCCGGGCCAGCGCCACCGGCCCGTCGGCGGTCGCCGGGTCACCCGGGCCGGGCGAGAAGAACACCGCGTCCGCGCCGGTGGCGAGCAGGTCCTCGATGCTCGACGAGGCGGGCAGCACGTGGGTGGTCACCCCCCGCTCGGCGAGCCGCCGCGGCACGTTGCGCTTGATGCCCAGGTCCAGCGCCGCGACGGTGAACCGCCGCTCGCCGACGGCCTCGACGACGTACGGCTTGGCGGTGGTCACCTCGGCGCTGAGGTCCGCGCCGACCATCTGCGGTGACGCGAGGACCCTGGCCAGCAGGCTCTGCGGGTCCGTGTCGATGCTGGAGATGCCCACCCGCATGGCGCCCCGGTCGCGCAGGTGCCGGGTCAGCGCCCGGGTGTCCACCCCGCTGATGCCCACCACGCCCTCGGTGGCGAGCCGGTCCTCCAGACTGCCGGTGGCCCGCCAGTTCGAACCGATGCGGGCCGGGTCGCGCACCACGTACCCGGCCACCCAGATCCGGTCGGACTCGTCGTCCTCGCCGTTGACGCCGGTGTTGCCGATGTGCGGCGCGGTCTGCACGACGACCTGGCGGTGGTACGACGGGTCGGTGAGGGTCTCCTGGTAGCCGGTCATGCCGGTGTTGAAGACGGCCTCGCCGAAGGTCTCCCCGACACTGCCGTACGCCTCGCCGTGGAAGATGCGCCCGTCCTCGAGTACGAGAATCGCGGGTCTGCGCTTGCTCACTTGACAGCCTTTCCGTCCAGAACCGTCGGCTCGCCGCGCAGGAAGGTCGCCACGATGCGACCTGGCAGCGTCATGCGGGCGTACGGGGTGTTGCGACTGCGACTGGCCAGCTCCGCCGGCTCGATGGTGCGGCGGACGGCCGGGTCGACAAGGGTCAGGTTGGCCGGCGCACCGGGCGCCGGGTCGACGCCGTGCCCGGTCAGCCCGGCGATCCGGGCAGGCGTGCGGGACATCCGCTCGGCGATCAGGTCCCACTCGGGGCCGAGCACGTCGAGCGCGATGGACAGGGCGGTCTCCAGACCGAGCATCCCCGGCCGGGCGTACGCCCACTCGCACTCCTTGTCCTCCACGGCGTGCGGGGCGTGGTCGGTGGCGATGATGTCGATGACGCCGTCGGCGAGCGCGGCGCGCAACGCGGTGACGTCCGCGGACGTCCGCAGCGGCGGGTTGACCTTGAAGACGGGGTCGTAGCTCTCCGCGCGCTCGTCGGTGAGCAGTAGGTGGTGCGGGGTGACCTCGGCGGTGACGCGTACCCCACGGGCCTTGGCCTGACGCAGCACCTCGACGCTGCCGGCGGTGGAGACGTGGCAGACGTGCAGGCGGCTGCCCACGTGCTCGGCGAGCAGCACGTCCCGGGCGATGATCGCCTCCTCGGCGACCGCCGGCCAGCCGATCAGCCCGAGCCGGGTGGAGACCTCACCCTCGTGCATCTGGGCGCCCTCGGTGAGCCGGGGCTCCTCGGCGTGCTGGGCGATGATCCCGTCGAACGCCTTGACGTACTCCAGTGCCCGGCGCATCAGCAGCGGGTCGGCCACGCAGTGCCCGTCGTCGGAGAACATCCGCACCTGGGCCGCCGAGTCGGCCATCGCGCCCAGCTCGGCGAGGCGCTCGCCGGCCAGCCCGACGGTGACCGCGCCGACGGGCTGCACGTCGACCAGCCCGGCCTCCCGGCCGAGCCGCCACACCTGCTCGACCACACCCGCGGTGTCGGCCACCGGAGAGGTGTTGGCCATCGCGCAGACCGCCGTGTAGCCGCCCAGCGCCGCCGCCCGGGAGCCGGACTCGACGGTCTCGGCGTCCTCCCGACCCGGTTCGCGCAGGTGGGTGTGCAGGTCGACAAGGCCGGGCAGGGCGACCAGCCCGGTTCCGTCGATGACCGTCGCGTCCGGCGCGGACAGCCCCGCACCGACCTCGGCGACGACGCCGTCGCGGATCAGCAGGTCCGTCGGCGCGGCGCCGACGACGCTCACGCTGGTGATGAGGTACGCGGTCACCGGTTGTTCCCTCCGAGCAGCAGGTACAGGACGGCCATCCGCACGGAAACCCCGTTGGTGACCTGTTCGACGATCGTGGAGCGGGGTGAGTCGGCCACCTCGGGGGTGATCTCCATCCCCCGGTTCATCGGGTGCATGACGATGGCGTGCTCCGGCAGCCGGCGCATGCGGGGCCCGTCCAGCCCGTAGCGGCGGGCGTACTCGCGGGCGGACGGGAAGTAGGAGTCCTTCATCCGCTCCCGCTGCACCCGCAGCATCATCACCACGTCGACGTCGGGCAGCACCGAGTCGAGGTCGTAGGAGACGTCGGTGCCGGGTGCGAGGGCGCCGGCGATGTCGACCGGGATGAGCGTCGGCGGGCCGACGAGGGTCACCTTCGCGCCGAGGGTCGACAGCAGCAGGACGTTCGAGCGGGCGACCCGGGAGTGCAGCACGTCTCCGACCACGGCGACCGACAGGCCGGCGAGCCGACCCAGCCGGGCCCGCATCGTGTACGCGTCGAGCAACGCCTGGGTGGGGTGCTCGTGGGTGCCGTCGCCGGCGTTGACCACCGAGCCGTCCACCCAGTTGGCGAGGCGGTGCGGGGCGCCGGAGGCGGGGTGCCGCACGACCACCGCGTCAGCGCCCATCGCCTGCAGGGTCAGCGCGGTGTCCTTCAGGCTCTCGCCCTTGGCGACGCTGGAACCCTTCGCGGAAAAGTTGATCACGTCGGCGCTGAGCCGCTTCGCCGCCGCCTCGAACGAGATCCGGGTACGTGTGGAGTCCTCGTAGAAGAGGTTCACGACAGTACGGCCGCGCAGCGCGGGCAGCTTCTTGATCTCGCGGCCGGCGACAGTGGCCATCTCGGCGGCGGTGTCCAGGATCTCGGTGGCGGTGTCGGCGTCCAGGTCCGCGCCGGAGAGCAGGTGCTTGATCATGCGGTTGCCCCTCCGTACAACTTGACCTCGTCGACACCGTCGGTCTCGGCGAGCGTGACCTTCACGCTCTCGGCGAGCGAGGTCGGGATGTTCTTGCCGACGTAGTCGGCGCGGATCGGCAGCTCCCGGTGGCCCCGGTCGACAAGGACCGCGAGCTGCACCGACGCCGGGCGGCCCACGTCGTTGAGCGCGTCGAGCGCGGCCCGGACAGTGCGGCCGGAGAACAACACGTCGTCGACGAGGATGACCCGCTTGCCGTCGATGCCGCCGGTGGGCACCTGGGTGGGGCCGACCGCGCGGGTGGCGTGGCGCCGCAGGTCGTCACGGTAGAGCGTGATGTCGAGCACACCCACCGGGATGTCGACGGCCTCGAAGGTGCTGATGCGGGCCGCGAGCCG
The DNA here is from genome assembly GCF_011927785.1 of Micromonospora profundi. Classification (NCBI taxonomy): domain Bacteria; kingdom Bacillati; phylum Actinomycetota; class Actinomycetes; order Micromonosporales; family Micromonosporaceae; genus Micromonospora; species Micromonospora profundi. The sequence goes on from NZ_JAATJK010000001.1 coordinate 3,572,695, forward strand.
TCGCGCGAGGGGCGCGCCACGGGTGGGAATCCCCAACAGCACGGTGTCGGCGGCGCCCTGGGTCTTCTCCAGGATCTGGTGCGAGATGCGGTCGACCACGCGCTGCACGTCGGCGCTGTCGAGGATGACCTTCACCGAGGGTTGTCGTGGTGGTGACGAGCGGGCAGCCGGTGGGTACGCCACGGCAGACCTCCTTCCCCGCCTCACGGGACGGGTCGTTAAAGGATGTCGGGCAACTCCGGTCGGACCGCGTACAGACCCGGACCGGGGCTTCACGCCACGTTACCAGTGGTCACCCGGCCGATGGACGGCGGCTGCTGACCACCGGATCAGGCCGACGAATGGGGATAACTCCCCCGGTGGCCCTCAACGGTAGGGTCGCGACCACTTGACCACGTGTCGCATTCCCCGTACCGTCACGCTCCGTAGCGATCGACGGGAGAACCCCGAGCAGCACTGGGAGTGTCCGAATGCCCTCTGAATACGCCAAATCTCTGGGCGCCCGCCTGCGCTCCATCCGCCAGCAGCAGGGCCTGTCCCTGCAGGGTGTGGAGGAGAAGTCGAACGGGCGGTGGAAGGCCGTGGTGGTCGGCTCGTACGAGCGTGGCGACCGCGCCGTGACGGTTTCCCGTCTGGCCGAGCTGGCCGAGTTCTACCGTGTCCCCGTCTCGGAGCTGCTGCCCGACGGCAGTGGTGTCCGTCACGAGCCCACCAGCAAGATCGTTCTGGACCTGGAGCGGCTCTACGACGAGGCCTCCGAGGACCTGGCCTACGTCGCCCGCTACGCCCGCGCCATCCAGCAGCAGCGTGGCGACTACAACGGTCGGGTGCTCTCCATCCGCGCCGACGACCTGCGCGCGCTCGCGATCGTCTACGACGCCTCGCCGTCCGGGCTGATCGAGCGGCTCACCGAGCACGGTGTGCTGGTCGCCGACCCGCGGGCGTTCTTCGCCTCCTGAGCTGTCGCTCCACCCGAAAAGGCCCGTGCCGGATGGCACGGGCCTTTTCGGTGGTGCCTGACCTCAGCGGGTGGCGTACTCGGCGATACGGCCGAGCAGACCGTTGAGGAAGCGCGGCGAATCGTCGGTCGACATCTGCCGGGCCAACTCCACAGCCTCGCTGATCGCCACCGCGTCGTCGATCTCGTCGACGTAGAGCAACTCGTAGACGGCGACCCGGGCCAGGTTGCGGTCGACCACCGGCATCCGGTCCAGGGTCCAGCCCTCGGCATAGCTGGCGATCAGCTCGTCGATCCGGTTGAGGTGTTCGGCGACCCCCTCGATCAGGCCCACCGCGTAACCCATATGCTCCGGGCGGGGCTGTTCGATGCGCTGAAGGTAGCCGGCCAGCACCTCCACGGGCGGCCTGTCCCGCAGGTCGGCCTCGTAGAGGACATCCAGCGCCCGCTTGCGCGCCTTGCGGCGCGCCGGCATCTGCTGCTTGGGACCCTCAGCCATCAGGCGCGGCCGAGGTAACGGCCGTCGCGGGTGTCGACCTTGATCTTCTCACCGGTGGTGATGAACAGCGGGACCGGCACTGTGGCGCCGGTCTCGACGGTCGCCGGCTTGTTGCCGCCGGTCGACCGGTCGCCCTGCAGACCCGGCTCGGTGTACGTGACCTCGAGCACGACACTGGTGGGCAGCTCGATGTAGAGCGGCACACCTTCGTGGGTGGCGACTGTCGCCTCCGCCTCGGGCAACAGGTAGTTGGCTGCCTCCCCGACGGTGCCGCCGGGAACGGTGATCTGGTCGAAGGTCTCCAGATCCATGAAGACGTAGTCTTCGCCGTCGGCGTACAGGTACTGCATCGTGCGCTTGTCCACGGTCGCGGTCTCGACCTTGGTGCCCGCGTTGAAGGTCTTGTCGACCACCTTCCCGGACAGCACGTTCTTCAGCGTGGTGCGCACGAAGGCACCACCCTTACCGGGCTTGACGTGCTGGAACTCGACGACGGACCAGAGCTCGCCGTCAAGGTTGAGTACCAGGCCGTTCTTGAGGTCGTTGGTAGAGGCCATTTCCTGCCTTGATCATCAATTGGCGGACAGACCTGGCAAGTCTACAAGCTGCGCTGCGGCGCGTTACCCGCCGTGGTCGGCCGACCGTCCCGCCGCGCGGCCGGCATCCCGACGACGGTGACGGAACGTCATTTGCGGGTCACGGCCGTCCCATCCTTCCTGGCCCCTTTGCTCTGCTTCAACCCACGCAACAGTCACCCTCCGTAAGACGCGACAGGCAGGGCCGACCGACACCGGTGCCGGGTATGCGCAGCTCAAGGTCGGTGTCGCGTGGGTTGAAGCAGAGCAAAGGAGGCGACGAGGAGGGCGGCCGCCTGCACGCGGCCGGGATGCGGCAACCGACGGTGACGCCCTCCATCCAGTAGCGGTGTCACAGTAGGTAAGCCGACGCGACGAGGGCGGCGGAAGGCGCCGGTGGACCAGGGCTGCGGAAGCGCCGGTCGGCGTGGGTCAGCCGGCTTCGCTCCGGACCACCTGAGCGGCAGGTCAGGCGGTACGGGTGGCGAGGTGATGCAGGGCGAGCCGGTAGCCGTCGATACCGAGACCGCAGATCACCCCGGTGGCCACCGCGGAGACCACCGAATGGTGCCGGAACTCCTCGCGGGCGTGGATGTTCGACAGGTGCACCTCAACCAGCGGCCCGCGCAGCATCGCGCAGGCGTCGCGCACCGCGTACGAGTAGTGCGACCAGGCGGCCGGGTTGAGCACCACCGCCGCGCTCTCGTCGGCGGCGGCGTGCAGCCAGCCCAGCAGCTCGTGCTCGGCGTCGGTCTGCCGGACCGTCACGTCCAGCCCCAACTCCCGGCCGGTCGCCTCGCAGAGCGCCACCAGATCGGCGTAGCTGGTCGAGCCGTAGACCGCCGGCTCCCGGGTGCCAAGCCTGCCCAGGTTCGGCCCGTTCAACACATAGACCTTCAAGACGCGCACACCTCGCGGTAGGCCGCTTCGAGCAGCGCGTCGTCCGGCCCCTCAAGCATCGCGGGGCGGGCCAGCCCGTCCAGCACCACGAAACGCAGCTTGCTGCCCCGGGCCTTCTTGTCCACCCGCATCGTGGCCAGCAGTCGTGGCCAGGCGTCGGCCGGGTAGCTCACCGGCAGGCCGAGCGCGACAAGGGTGCGGCGGTGCCGGTCGGCGGTCGGCGCGTCCAGGCGACCGGCGAGGCGGGCCAGCGCGGCGGCGTACACCAGGCCGACGGATACGGCATGGCCGTGCCGCCAGCGGTAGCCCTCGTTCTGCTCGATGGCGTGCGCGAGGGTGTGCCCGTAGTTGAGGACCTCCCGCAGGCCGGACTCGCGCAGGTCGCCAGCGACCACGTCGGCCTTGACCCGGATGGCCCGCTCGATCAGCTCCCGGGCCACCGGCCCGCGCGGGTCGGTGGCCGCGGCCGGGTCGCGCTCGACCAGGTCGAGGATCACCGGATCGGCGATGAAGCCGCACTTGACCACCTCGGCCAGCCCGGCCGCCAGGTCGACGGCGGGAAGGCTGTCCAGGGTGGCAAGGTCGGCCAGCACCCCGACCGGCGGGTGGAACGCGCCCACCAGGTTCTTGCCGGCGGCGGTGTTGATTCCGGTCTTGCCGCCCACCGCGGCGTCCACCATGCCCAGCAGCGAGGTCGCCACCGGCACCCAGCGCACACCGCGCAGCCAGCAGGCCGCGACGAAGCCGGCCAGGTCGGTCGCCGCGCCGCCGCCCACCCCGACCACCGCGTCGGTACGGGTGAAACCGGCCGCGCCCAGCCGGTCCCAGCAGGCGGCGGCCACGTCGATCTGCTTGCCCGACTCGGCGTCGGGCACCTCGATCGGCAGCGGCTCGATCCCGGCCGCGCGCAACCGTTCGCCGAGCGCGTCGGCGAGGGTCTTGAGCGGGGGCGTGTGCAGTACCGCCGCCCGGGTCGCGCCGGGCAGCAGGCCGGGCAGGGCGTCCAGCAGGTCGCGGCCGACAAGCACGTCGTACGGCCGCTCGCCGCCGACCGGGATCCGGGTCACGTCGTCCATCGCCGGCAGCCTAGTCCAGCGCGTGGCGCGGCGGCGGCGGGAGACGGCGGCGCCCACTGCGTGAAACCGGGCAGAACTGTCGGTGCGCGGTCGTAGGGTCGGCTCGACAACCGAGTTGAGGAGCGACAATGGCGACGTTCGTGCTGGTGCCGGGGTTCTGGCTGGGTGCCTGGGCGTGGCGGGACGTGACCGGGGCGCTGCGCGCGCAGGGGCACGAGGTCTACCCGATGACGCTCACCGGGCTGGCCGAGCGTGACCACCTCGCCGGGCCGGACGTCACCCTGGACACGCACACCACCGACATCGTCCGGCTGATCGAGGTCGAGGCGCTTCGCGACGTGGTGCTTGTCGGCCACTCCGGCGGCGGGATGCCGGTCGCCCAGGCGGCGGACCGCATCCCGGACCGCATCGCCCGGGTGGTCTACGTGGAGAGTGGGCCGCTGCCGGACGGCACGTCGCAGTTCGACACGGTGCCGCCGGAGGAGCAGCAGCGACTGCGGGCCCTCATCGGCGCCGGGCACCTGCTGCCGCCGCCGGCCTGGGATCCGGCGGCCGACCCGACCAACCTCGCTGGGCTTGACGAGCCGACGTTGGCCCTGCTGCGCGCCCGCGCCACTCCGCAGCCGCTGCGCACCGCCACCGACCCGGTCCGCCGCACCGGCGGCCGAGCTGTGCCGACCGCCCTGGTCGCCAGCACCTTCCCGCTCACAGTTGTCCGCGACATGATCGACCAGGGGCACCCGTTCTTCACCGGGCTGGCCGGGGGTCGGCTGTTCGAGGTGCCCACCGGGCACTGGCCGATGCTCAGCGAGCCGAAGGCCCTGGCCGACGTGCTCGACAGCGCCGCCCGCGACTGAACGGCGCGGGTCACCGGCTGACCGGTCAGCGCGGCGTCGGTCGGCGAGTCGCCGACCGACGGGTCAGCGAGGCAGCAGCGCGGCGATCTCGGCGGCGATCTCCGCCGGGGTGCGCCCGTCGGTGACGACCGTCTCGGTGGCCACCTCGGCGTAGAGCGGACGGCGCTGGTCCATCAGGTGCTTGAGGGTGGCGCGCGGGTTGATCGCCAACAGTGGCCGGCCCGCGCCGAGCCCGACCCGCTTCACGGCGTCGGGCAGCTCGACCGACAGGTGCACCACCCGATGCCCGATCAGGGCGGCACGGGTCTCCTCGGCCAGCACCGCGCCGCCGCCCAGGGCGAGCACACCAGGGCTGGCCGCCAACGCGGCGGCGACGGCGGCCCGCTCCAGGGCACGGAAGTGGTCCTCGCCCTCGTCGATGAAGATCTCCGGGATGGGCTTGCCGGCCATCTGCTCGATGTCGGTGTCGGTGTCGCGGAACTCCACACCGAGTACGGCGGCGAGGGCCTGCCCGACAGTGGTCTTGCCGCAGCCGGGTGCCCCGACCAGCACGACGACCGGCGCCATCAGCGGATGACCAGCGCGTCGAGGTAGCTGGCGAGGTTGCGGCGGATCTCGGCGACCGAGTCGCCGCCGAACTTCTCGGTGGCAGCTTCGGCGAGCACCAGGGCCACCATCGCCTCGGCGACGACCGCCGCGGCGGGCACCGCGCAGACGTCCGAACGCTGGTTGATGGCGGTCGCCGGCTCGCCGGTGGCGACGTCCACGGTGGCCAGCGCGCGGTTCAGCGAGGAGATCGGCTTCATGGCGGCGCGGACGCGCAGCGGCTCACCGGTGGTGATGCCGCCCTCCAGACCGCCGGCCCGGTCGGTGACCCGGCGGACACCGGTGGCCGACGGGATGATCTCGTCGTGCGCCTCGGAGCCACGGGAGCGGGCCTGCTGCCACCCGTCGCCGATCTCCACGCCCTTGATCGCCTGGATGGACATGAGCGCGGTGGCCAGCCGGGCGTCGAGCTTGCGGTCCCACTGCACGTGGCTGCCCAGCCCTGGCGGCACGCCGTACGCCAGCACCTCGACCACGCCACCGAGGGTGTCGGCGGCCTTCTTCGCGGCGTCGACCTCGGCGACCATCAGGGCGCTGGCCTCCGGGTCGAGGCAGCGCAGCGGGTCGGCGTCGATGCGGGCGGCGTCCTGGGGGCTCGGGCGCAGCCCGGGCTTCGCGGCGATCGGACCAAGCTCGATGACGTGCGAGACGATCTCGACGCCGAGTGCCTGCCGGATCAGCGCCTTGGCGACAGTGCCGACGGCGACCCGGGCGGCGGTCTCCCGGGCGCTGGCGCGCTCCAGGATGGGACGGGCGTCGCTGTGGCCGTACTTCTGCATGCCGGCCAGGTCGGCGTGGCCGGGCCGGGGACGGGTCAGCGGGGCGTTGCGGGCCTGCCGGGCCAGCTCGTCGGGGTCGACAGGGTCGGCGGCCATCACCGTGCGCCACTTCGGCCACTCGGAGTTGCCCACCCGGATCGCCACCGGGCTGCCCAGTGTGACGCCGTGCCGCAGCCCGCCGAGCACCTCGACCTCGTCCTGCTCGAACGACATCCGGGCGCCCCGGCCGTAGCCCAGCCGCCGACGGGCCAGCTCACCGGCGATCTCGGTGGTGCTCACCTCGATACCGGCCGGCACCCCCTCCATCAACGCGACGAGGGCGGGACCGTGCGATTCACCTGCAGTCAACCAGCGCAACACAGCGGTCAGTCTGTCACGCCCGGCCGCCGGCCCGATGCGCTGCCCGCCGCGTCCCGCCCTACGGACGGCGACACACGGCGGGACCGCCGTCGGCAGTGACCCGGTGAAGCCCGGGCCGCCGCCGACGGCGGCTCAGATTCCTCGGCCGCGCTTGTGCAGGGTGCGCAGCACCGCGTCGGCCCGCACCACCCGACCGGCGACCGCGAGCGCCAGGTAGGCGCGCGGCTCGCGGGGGTTGCGGCGCAGGGTTCGCCGCGCCCAGCGCAGCGCGCCCCGGCGGTCGCCGGACGCGGCCCGGGCGAAGGCGATCTGTCCGGTGACCCGCGCCTCGCCGGCCGGCTGGCCGGCGAACTCCGGGTAGCGGTGCAGCAGCCACTGCAACGCCTCGGAGATCGTGTCCCAGCGCTGGGCGAAGTACGAGCGCTTGTGCCACCGCACGAGCACCGACGGGGTACGCAGGTTGAGCAGCGGCGCGCTGCGGGCGGCCCGCAACAGGAACTCGTAGTCCTCGGCGTAGCTGCCCGGAATTTCCTCGTCGACAAGGCCGAACCCGTCGCGCAGCGCTGCCGCGCGGATCAGGAAGGTCGACGGGTGCAGCTCCGTCATCCGGTCCCGCAGCAGGTCGTCAAGGGTGATCCGGTCCTTGTCGAGCACCCGGTCGACGGTGTGCCCGTCGTAGGTGACCCGGATGCCGCAGCACACGAACTCGGCGGCCGGGTCGGCGGTCAACGCCTCGACCTGGGCGGCCAACTTGCCCGGCAGCCACTCGTCGTCGTCGTCGCAGAACGCGACAAGCTCACCCTCGGCAGCGAGGGTGCCGCTGTTGCGGGCGCCGGCGAGGCCCGGTGTGCGCTGGTTGCGGATCACCCGCACCGTACGGTCCGGACCGGTCAACCCGGCCAGATCGGTCAGCGACTCGTCGGGCGTGGACTGGTCGAACACGACCACCGCTTCGATGCCGCCCGCGTACTCCTGGGCGAGGATCGCCGCCAACGCGGCGCGCAGCAGCTCGGGCCGGTCCCGGGTGGGCACCACGACGCTCACTGTCGGCTGCCGGGTCATCGAATCTCCTCCGTACCCCGGCCGGAACGCGGCCAGGTCCGCCAGCGGGGGCGGCGCCGGGTCGACCGGGCCACCAGGTCCTCCACGATCTGTCCGACCCTGGCCACCGCCGCCCGGCGCGCCTCGTGCGCGTCCGGGTCGGCGGCCACCGCGTAGCGGGACGGGTCGGCGTGTCCGGCGTCGAGCGCGTCGTGCAGCGCCTCCCGGGTCTCGCAGAGCGCCACCAGGCCGGCCGCACCGAGCCTGCGGGCGAAGAGCTGCTGGTGGTCGTCGACGTGCTCGCCGTGCACTGGGTCGCGGGGCACCACGATGGGCAGGTGGCCGTGCCTGCGGGCCTCCAGGATCGTCGCCGGGCCGCCGTGGCAGACCACCAGGTCGGCGTCGGCCATCGCCCGTTGCAGGTCGTCGTGGCCGAGGAACGGCACCGCACCGGGCAGCTGCGGCGCCTCGGTGTGCCCGTGCTGCACGGTAAGCGTGACCGGCCGATCGACCTTGGCGTGCCACTGGGCCAGCCAGTCGACGAGCCGGTCGAAGCGGTGCTTGTCGGTGCCGACCGCGACGAGCAGTCGGGTCTGCGCGGTCGGCCTGGTGTCGCGCTGGCGGGGCAGCCGGGCCGGCTCCGAGGTGCCTGCCGCGTACGGGCGCGGTGCGGTGCCGGCCTCCCCGTTCACAGAAGTGTCCCGACGACTGTGGCTTCCGGGTACTGCCGGCGCTGCTCATCCCACTGCACGAGCATCGCGGACAGGAACGGGCGGCAGAGCCGGGCCGTCAGCGTCGGCGTGTCGATGCGGTCGTACACCTCGATGTAGACCGTCGGGATGCGGCGCAGGCGGGCCAGCACCACGAACGGCACCGCCACCCCGGCGCCGGTGGTGACCACGGCGGCGACCCGCCTACCGCGTAGCACCCGCCAGGCCAGCAGCGCGTTGCGCAGCAGGTTCGGCACGTTGCGGGTGGTCGGATGGTGCGCGGGCACCAGGTCCTCGCCGGCCAGCAGCGACACCGCCTCCGGGGTGTCGAAGGTGACCCAGCAGCGCCGCCACTGTTCGTACCAGGGCCGAAGGGCGAGCAGTTGCGCCAGGTGCCCGCCGCTGGATCCCACCAGCAGCAGCACCGGCGGCTCGCCGCCGTCGTTGTTCGCGTCCACGCGACTCCCCACAAGTTCGCTTGGAATTCAGGTTTAGACCAGCCAGAAGCAGATCACAGGTTCGTCGGCCGTTGAATAGCGCGACCGGCCGAGGTGACGATCTCCACCCGAGGTGTCCGGGTACACCGTCCGTCCTGGACCAATCGACATACATCACGACCTGCTAGTTCGTCGTCACCCTACGACACATTCCTGTCGTAGAGGTTTTCCCAGTTCAGGAGGTATGTCGTTTCTCGATGACGTCCAACAGTGCGGGATGCAGCGCGCCGTTCCAACCCGCTCCGGCGTCGGCCAACCGCCACGTCCGCAGCCACATCTCCACCAGATACGCGTCGGCCACCAGCCGGCGCTGCGCCGGGTTCAGGCCCAGCCGCTCACCGTGCCGGTCCAGATGCTCGTCCACGGCGGCAGCGGCCACGGCGGCCGGCTCCCCCCGCAGCACCAGCGAACGCTGGAACGCGTCGTGCGCCAGGTCGAAGCCGAGCGGCACGTCCGGGCCGCTGTGCTCCCAGTCCCACGCGACCAGCCGTCCGGCGTGCAGGCCCAGGTTCCACGGCACCCAGTCGCCGTGCCAGTGCCCGAACTCCACTGCGGTGTCACGGTGCCGGCGAGCCAGCGCGGCGACTGCGGCGACCGCCCGCGCGCCGGCCGGCTCGGCCACGGCCGCGCGGTCGGCAAGCTCTGTCAGCCGGGTGAGGAACGTCGAGGAGGCCAACGGTCGGGGCGCCTCCGCCGGAGCGCCCCGGCGGGCCACCGCGAGCAGGGCCGCGATCCGCGGCGGGTCGTCGACAGGTACGCCGCGCACCGCGGGCGGCAACGGCTCCACCACAGCGACCACGTGGTCGCCCCACACCGTCTCGGCGAGCAGCCCCGGAGGCGTCGGGTGGTCGGCGACGCCGGTCACCCCGCGCAGGTCCCGCAACGCCGCCGCCTCGGCGGTGACAAGCGCCCGGGTGGCGTCGTTCCAGCCGATCTTCGCGTAGCCACGCGGGCGACCGTCGGCGTCGAACAGTTGCAGGGTGGGCTTGCCGTTCGGGTCCGGTGGACGGACACCGAAGGCTGCCAGCAATGGCGTACCGCCGAGATCAGCGGCGAGCCGCTCGGTCAGCAGCAGGTCGACCGCCGGCACGCCCGCCGGCACCGAGACGGTGAGCGTCGGAAAGGGCGAAAGGCCCGCGCCGCCGAACCGGGCCAGCCCGCCGATCGCCGCCCGCAACGCACGCACCTTCGGCGGACGCAACGCGTTGTACGCCAGCAGCGACGCCGCACCGGCCCGGGGAGCGCCAAGCGGCACCAGGAACCGTGCCCGGGCCACCGACGGCACCACCGCGTACCGGGCCACGGCCCGATGACCGGCCGGCAGGCCACCGCCCACGGTCAGGCCGACCCTGTCGTCCGGGAACACCGCACGACTGACCCAGCCCAGCCCGTCGGACCGGGATCGGGGATCCGTGTCCGAGGCGACCTCCGTGGTCACGCCGCCCGGTCCGCCCAGTCGAGGTCCAACCCGAGCCGCTCGCGCAGCGCGTCGTTGTACGGCCGGTAGTACTCGGTCAGCTCGGCGCGTACCGCGGGATCCAACGGTGCGGACCGCCTGTCGTTGTAGACCTTGAAGTCCGGCAGGTCGTGTGGCGGCAGGCCGAGGAAGTCGAGTGTGCGCCCGTAGGTGGCGCGGGCGTCGCGGTACAGGTCCTCGCTGGGCAGGAAGAGGATCTGCGACCTGTCGAAGCGCTCCAGCCACGGCTCCAGGTGCTCCAGGTAGCGCCCCCGGGCCCGGTACGTGTACCAGTCGTACGCCTCGCTGAACGACTCCGGCTCGGCGATCAGCCGCTCCCGCTCCCCCGCCGTCCGCTCCGGCTCGGCGGCCAGCGCGGCGGCGAAGTCCAGCGGCTCGATGCCGTGGGTGCGGCGTTCCTTCCAGTGCGAGTACGCCCGCTCCACCGGGTCCCGCAGGAGCACGATCAGCTTCACCGTCGGCATGAGCGCGGCCACCCGCTGCGCGGCGAGCGGGTGGAACATGTACAGCGGGGCCGCCTCGCCGACGCGGACCGGCCCGCCGTGCCGCCGCTGGAGCGCCTCGCGGTGTCGCTCGGTGGGGAAGTGCGACCTGTACCACGCCTCGCCGCGACCCCAGTGCTCCTCGAAGTAGTGCGCCGACTTCGTGTTCCACGCGGGAAAGAGCCGGGGCACGAGGGGGTGCTGGATGAGGTAGTTCCACAGGGAGGTGGTGCCGCCCCGCTTGGTGCCGATGATGAGGAAGTCCGGCAGGGGCCGTCGGTCGCTGGTGCGGACCCCGTAGTCGACGAGGGATTCCTTCACCCGGGTGGTCACCTGGGTCGGTACCAACTGCTTGACCCGGTCACGGATGGACGCCACGACGGACCTCACCTACCTTTCGTCGATGCCGGGGTCGCCCCGGCGGCAGTGGCCGCGTCGTCCCGCCCACGGATCTGCCTCATGGTCACTCGAATGCCGGCGCGCACCCGGGGCAACGTCAACAAGCCGACGCAGCCGGCGAGCAGAACTCCCAACGCCACCGCGACGCCGGGCAGGCCGCGCCCGCCGACCAGCACGCCGACGCCGGACGCCAGGCCCACGCCGGCGACAGTGGCCGCCGCCGCGCGCAGCGTCGCACCGTCGAACAGCGGTTCCCGGACCACCGACCGGGCGAAGCCGGCCGCGCTGAGGTTCTCGGTGGCGATGCCGGCGGCCCAGGCCAGAGCCGCGCCTGTCGCACCGTGCCCCGGGATCAGCAGGAACCCCAACGTGACGGTCATTGTCAGCCCGGCCAGGGTGGACACCAGGTGCAGCCCGCTGCGCCCACCCATCAGCAGCAGGCTCTGCACGTTGCCCACGCCCGTGTTCACGAGCATCGCCAGCGCGAGCACCGTCATCGCCGGCACCCCGGCGGTGAACTCCGGGCCGAACAGTTGCAGGAAGGCCAGCGCGAACACCGCCAGCAGCAGGTACACCGGCCAGGACAGCACCAGACCCCAGATGGTCAACTGCCGGTGCACGGCCGCCGCGGCGGCCCGCTCGCCCCGCCCGAGCAGCCGGGACAACTGCGGCGACACTGCCACCCGGAGCCCCTGCATGGCCAGTTGACCGGCCAGCACGTACCTGCCGACCGCGCCGAACACGCCGGCGTCCGCCGGCCCGGCCAGCACCGAGGTCAGCAGCACGCCCACCCACATGCTGCCCGCGTCGATGGCCGCCGAGGCGGCCCGGGGCAGCGCGAAGCGCCAGAACGTCGACCAGTCGGCGCGGTTGGACCGCAACGCCGCGCCCCGACCCAGCCCGAGCGGGCCGGCCACCAGGGTGAGGCAGACCAGCAGCGCCAGCGCCGCCGGCACCAGCCAGCCGGTCATGCCCGCGAGCAGGCCGCCGCCGGCCAGCGCGGCGGCGCCCACCAGCGCCGGGCGGGCCACCGGCAGCAGCAGGAACTGCACTCCGACGTACGCGCGGATGGGTCGCACGCAGCGCAGGGTGGCCAGCAGCAGGGTCATCGCCACCACCACCGGCACCGCCGCGAAGGTGACGGTGAGCAGCGCCCGGCCGTCGTCGCCGGAGCCCTGGAGCAGCCGGGGTGCGAGCGCGTCGGCGGCAAGCACACCGACAACGGCGACCAGGAGTCCGACCAGCAGCGGCGGGAGCAGCGCCACCGGGAGCATCCGGGCGGCGTCCCCCTGGCGGCCGATCCGACGCCGGGGCAGGGCCCACATGAGGCCGGTCTCGGCACCGAGCGTGCAGACCGCGGTGGCCACTGTGACGACACCGATCGCCGCGAAGAACGCACCCGAGCCTGCCGTGCCGTACGCCCGGGTGATGACCACTGCCAGTACGAAGCCGAACAGTCCGCTTGTCGCGGCGCCGAGCAGCCCGGCCACGCCGCTACGCGCGCTGCGCCGGGTCTCCGCCGCACCGGCGTCGGACGGGTTGCTGGTGTCGGTGCCGGCCGCGCCCCGGGTGGCGGCGGTCATGCCGGCACCGCCGTACGCCGGGCGGCCTGCGGTTGCGACCCGTCCGACCGGGTGAGCCGTTCCCGTTCGGCGAGCGCCATCGCGAAGGCGACAGCGAAGAACGCGACTGCCAGATTCTGGTTTGCCATGCCGTAGAACGGGATCTGCACCAGGCAGACCACTGGCACCGCGGCCAGCCACTGACCGGCCGGCGAGGTCGCCCGCGCGCAGATCACCGCGGCGGCGACGAACCAGGCCAGGAAACAGATCAGCGCGGGTACGCCGTGACTGAACAGCACCATCCACAACTGCCCCTGGGTGCCGATCGGCGCGGCGGCGGAGACGGTGTCGACGTTCACCGGAGCGCCGTAGCCCAGCCACGGCGACTCCTGCACGCGGCGGATCACCTCGCTGTAGAGCGAGAGCCTGTCGGTGTTGGTGTCGCTGGAGTCGACCCGCTGGCTGATCAGGTCGGTGATCGGGATGACAAGCGTGGTGAGCGCGCCGATCACCACCACGCCGACGATGGACGCGGCGACCCGGACGTTGCCGCGCAGGCTGGCCCGCACCCCGAGCACCGCCAGCCCGGCGCCGAGGCTGAGGAACATGGCCCGGTTGAGGGTGAGGAACGCCGGCGCGAGCGACAGCGGCAGCGACACCAGCAGCGCCCACCGCAGCACTCCCCGCCGGCACAGCATGGTGAACGCCACCACGCAGGGCAGGGTCATGGCGTACGCGCTGCCGTAGTTGTTGGTGTACGCGAACGGCGCGGCCGGTCGGTAGATCGGGTTGAGCGAGCGAACGCTGTATTCGGCTGTGGTGAGGTGCACCATGTCCTGGATGAACGGGGTGCCGGCGACCCCGCCGGGCAGCAGCACTTCCAGCGGGGTGGTCATCTCCAGCCGGGGCACCAGCACCCCCAGCCAGCCCAGCACCACGAGCGCGAACCAGAACGCACAGAGCGGGATGAGCACCGGCACCAGGTCGGCGCGTTCCCGGGCGGCGGCGTAGACGTAGACGCCGACCACGAGCGCGGTCAGATAGAAGGCGAGCCGCAGGGTGAACGTCAACAGCGAGGCCGGTGACGTCAGTTGGGTGGCGCTCACCACCACGATGGCGAGGAACAGCAGCCAGATGCCGGCGGCCGGCGGCAGCGGCACCCGTCCCCGGGTGAACAGCAGCGCGAGCAGCAGCGCGCCCAGCAACGGCCAGCCGAGGTAGAACGCCCCGAGCAGCCACCAGAGCGGTACCAGGCCGAACATCACGGCAAGCGGCCACAGCGGCAGCTGGGCGGGGGGCGGGGTCGGCGGGATGGGCGCGCCTGCGGAGGGGGCGCCTCCGGGCGGCGGCACGGTCGCCGGGGCGCGGGTGACCGACACCCGTCAGGCCCGGCCGTTGCGCGTGAGCACGAAGCCCAGCGGGGTGACGCCGGCGGCGCGCAGCCGCTCCACAAGTCGTCGCAGGTCGCTCTGCCGGGTGCGGTCCCGCTCGACGACCACCACCGCGTTGCCCTGCCGGGCGACAGCGACGCCGCGTTCGTCGGACTCCCCCGGTGGGGCGTTGTACAGCACGAGCCCGTGGTCGGCGCCCTGCCGCCAGGTGCCGAACCGGACGGTGCCCACGCCCACGGAAACCTCGTCCGGTGTGGCCGGCCGGCTGCTGTCGGTAAGGGCCGAGGTGACGCGGGGCAGCGTCAGGGTGGCGTCCGGGTCGGTGGACGGGCGTGCGCCGGGCGGGTGCGGGGAGGGTCGTCGGGGGGCGGGGGTCGCCGGGGTGGCGGCAGCGGCGGGTGTGCTGCCAGCCGGACGGGGCTTGGGCACGTGCGGCCGGGACGGGTCGATGGGCAGCCGCCCCCGGTCGGCGAGTACGGCGGCGCGCAGGCGGTCGGTCCGCCCGCTGTCGTCGGCGACGAAGACCTCCCGACCGTCGACGGCGAGCGCGACGGCGAGCCCGGCGGTGAGCGCTGTGGCGTCCTCGCGGGCGGTCACGAGCGCCACCCGGGCAGGTTGGCGGACCCGCTCGGCGACGGCCATCGCCACGTACCGGATGTCCGCGTCGGCGGCTCGGGGACTGCCCCGGAAGCCCGGCCGGCGGACCGTGCCGAGCAGCGGCAGGCCTGTGGCGTCCCGGCCGTCGGCGACCGAGCGGACCCGCCGGTCGGTCGCCTCCCAGGCGTAGGACAGCACGATGCCGAGCAGCGCGCCGCCGAACAGGCCGGCGACCAGGAAGAGCAGCCGGTTTCCGGCGGAGGTGGCAAGCGCCCGCTCGGCGGTCTGCGTGACCCAGCCGGGGTTGACGTCGACGGCCGCGATCTCGGTCCGGGAGGAGTTGAGCTGGGTGAGCTGGTTGTTGATCCCGGCCAGTTCGGCGAGTGCGGCGTCGCTGGCGGCGGAGTCCTTGGCGGCGCTCACGCGCTTCTGCACGGCGGTCTGCTGGGCGGCGACCTTTGTGATGCTGGCGTCGTAGGAGCGCAGCATCTCGGCGCGCTGCTGCTCGTACATGGCGCGTCGCACGTCGAGGTACGCCTGTGCGGCGAGGTTGGCGCCCCGCACCGCCCGCTGCGCGTCCGGCGACGAGTAGCTGAAGCGCAGGATCTGCCCGCCGGTGGGGACCTCGACCTCGAGTGCGTCGCGGATCTCGCGGGGGTCGCCGCCGATGGCGCTGGCGAGGCGTTGGACCACCTCGGTGCCGGTGGCGATGCGGCTCTCCACGTTCATGTTGACCGCGCGGTCGGCGTTCGCACCGCTGGGGGTGAACGCGTCGGTGACCACGGGCCGGACCGCCACCACCGCGTTCGCGGTGACGGCCGCCGGCACCAGCAGCACGAAGCCGAGCGCGGCGAGCAGGCCGACAAGTGCGACAGCGAGCACCAGGCGGATCCGGTGCATCGGCACCCGCAGCAGGTCGGTCAGTGTGACCGAACGGGCGGCGTTCGTGGGCGGGCCGTCGGTCGACCAGGAGGCGGGTGCGGCGTCAGTCATGGAACTTCTTCACCGTCTGTTGGGGATTGCCGATGACGACGACGCGGGGTGGCACATCAGTGCGGACCACCGTCGCCGCGCCCACGACGCTGTCCCGCCCGACGCGGACACCCTTCATCACCAGGGCGTGCGCGCCGATCCAGACATTCTCCTCGATTACGATCGGGGCGCGCGTGGCCGCGCCGGGCGGCGCGTGGCGCAGCTCGGGCGGCAGGTTGTGGAAGTCGTTGTCGAGAAGTTCACAATCGGAGAGCAGGCAGCGGTCCCCCACTGTCACCGACGTCCAGGTGCCGATCCAGGTGGCGTTGAGCAGACAGTCGGTGCCGACGCGCACCTCGCCGGGGCCGGCGAAGCGGACCAGCTTGTTGATGCGGGTCCGGTCGCCGATGGTCACGCGTACGCCGCGACGCAGCCGGATCCGGCCTCGGATCTCCACGTCGCGGCCGAGTGTCAGCCGACGGTAGCGGAGCCGATACCACAGGCGTTTGACCGCGAAGACCAGGCGCACCGCGCTCTTCGCGCGGATGCCAGCGGCGCCGACCAACGACCCTCCCCCATGTCGCGGGGCCGGCGGCGGGGGTGCCGCCGCCGGCCCAACGTGAACAATCTACCGATGTTCCGTTACGAACCGTTAACCGCTACTGCACAGAGAAGAACGTCGACGGGGTAGACCAGGACAATTCGGTGGTCGCGGGAGCGATCACCGTCGCCGTCGTACCGTCGACCACAGCGGCCGGCGCGGCCGTCGGGTCGAACGGCACACTGCGCAGCGTGCCGTCGGTCGCACCATAGACGATCTTGCCACCGACCCACGCCATGCCCCGCACCGTCGACCACGTGACGCCTGAGGTCGGCAGAGTGAACTCGGTGGCGCCCAGGTAGTTGCCGTCGATCTCGAAGTAGCGGTAGTAGAGGTTGTTGGCGCCGGTACGGGTGTAGTACAACCGCCCGTCGAGGAAGAACGCACCGGTCAGCGCTGCCGCGTTGAACCAGTCGTTGTAGCCGGACGCCTCCCACGGCGCGCCGATCGCGCCGCCGTTGAACATCGAGATGTCGATCCGGCTGCCCGTGGGCGTGCCCGAGACGGTGTGCGACCAGTAGATCCGGTCGGACACCCGCCAGGTCGCGCCGGCACCCGTGTAGTTGGGCTGGCTGACCGTGGCAGCGGTACCCAGCGTGGTGCCGTCGAACGGCACCTTCGCCAGCGTGCCCGGGGCGGTGCCAACGTAGAGGTTGCCGGTCGTCGCCGTCGGCGGGTTCTTCGGCGTGAAGGTACGCCCGCCAGCGAGCGGGAACACGCCGAGCCGGCCGTGGTACTCGTTGCCCATCCCGTCGGAGTTGTGGCCGAAGTGGAGACCGTCCGGCCCCCGCCACAGCACCGGCACCGAGGAACCCCAGTTGGAGGTGCCCGCCGGCATCGAGGAGCTGCCGCTGCGGCGCGGGTTCCAGTTCACCGGCATACCGGTGGCCGGGGTGACCGCCGCGATGCCGAGCCGGTCGACAGCGCCGTTGCCGGCCCGGTCACTGGCGTTCGGGTTGTTCAACCAGCGGAAGTGCCCGCCCAGGTAGATGACGTTGTCGGCAACCTCGACCGAGGTGATGGTGTCGTTGCCGGTGAAGTCGGCCCAGGTGGCGAGCTGCCCGCTGCCCCGGGCGGCGGTCTCGAAGCGGACCAGCGCGTCGCAGTACGCGTTCGGCCAGCCGGAGCCGCCGTTGGTGCCGACCACGAACCAGCTGCCGTCCTCGCCAAACCGCACGTCCTGCACGTAGTGCACGAAGGTCGCCGGGTCCGCGCACGGCGCGACGAACTTCTCGGTGCTCCAGTCGAGCACCGACGGGGTGCCGGAGACGTCGACAAGCGCCATCTGGTTACGCGGCAGGTCGTTGACCAGCGTGAAGTTGCCGCCGACGACAAGCGTGTTGCCGTCCGGCGCGACATCGATCGCCCACACGTACGAGTTGGTGCCGTGCCGCCCGACAGTGGCGTTGATGTTGAAGGTCGGGTCGATGGCGCCGGTGGTCGCGTTGAGCCGGGCGAGGCCGGCGTGGGCGGTGCCGTTGAGCCAGTTGAACGCACCGGCCACGTAGAGCCAGTTGCCGTTCAGCGCCATGTCACGGACGTTGCCGCCGTCGGAGCGCCCGACCCAGCTGTCGATGATCGCGCCGGTGCTCGGGTCGAGGGCGACCAGGTTGCGCCGGGAGACCCCGTTGACGTTCTTGAACGCGCCGCCGGCGATGAGCGTGCCGCCGGGGCCTGCGATGAGCGTGTTGACAGCGCCGTCGAGCACCGGCAGGAAGCTCGTGGAGATCGTGCCGGTGGTGCGGTCGTACGCGAAGAGGTAACGCTGGGTGACCCAGGCGGACGTGGCGGTCTGCCGGATCTGGGTGAAGCTGCCGCCGACGAAGACGGTGTTGCCGACCTGCGCGAACGCGCGCGCCTCACCGTCGCGGGCATGTGGGGTCTGGTCGGCGGGGTTCGTGGACACGAGGGTCGCGGTCTCGGGGACCGGGACCACCGCCGCCGAGGACGCCGTGGGCACGCTGAGTGTCGCGGCGACGACCGCCAGCACGACAACCCCCGCCCGGGTACGACGTCTTCCTGACAAACGCCACAAGGGCGGAATTTTAGGCACGCTGCGCCTCCAAGATGGATGAGAACCCGAGGTAGCGTGCCTCGTCCACCCTGTCAGGCGCATCCGCCGATTGGGCGGTGCATGAATCTGCAAACCGACAGACACCGGAGGATCGGACGTCCGACCTCGGTAAACGGCGTGCTGTCAGGCCCCTTTATGATCTTCAGCGGCTCCCTCCGGTGGGCTGCCGCAGGTACGGGTCCTTGCCGGCCTGCGAGAAGCCGGCCAGCGCAGAGGCGTTGTGGTTCATCGTCATGTCGCAGGTCGCCGTACGGGTGGTCATGCCCGGCGAATTGAAGTAGATGGCAGCCTTGATCTTCGGGTGTGCCTTGAGCGCGGCCGGGAAGTCCTGGAACCAGCGCTGCTTGGCGCCCGGGTCGGCGGAGTTGAAGTTCGTGCCGAACTCGGCGAGCATCCGCGGCTTGCCGGCACCGATCCCGTTCTCGTCCAGCCAGCGGTAGAAGCCGCTCACTGTGGTGCTCGGGCTCTTCCACACAGTGCTGTTGTTGCAGACGTGGAAGTTGTACGGGTCGTAGGCCACCCAGTCGACGTAGCGGTCACCGGGGTAGAGACCCGCGTACCGGGAGTAGTGCCCGGACCAGCCCATCATCGTCCAGACCCAGACCGCGTTGTCGGCACCCGCCTTGGCGAAGCGCTCGTGCACGTACCGCCAGGCCCTGACGAACTCGGCGTCGCTGCCCTTCTCCGGCTCGTCCTCCGGCTCGTGGTCGAACCCCATGAACACGGGCACCTTGGCGGCCCGGATGCGGCCGGCGACCGCGTCGATCGTCGCGTCCTGCCGACCGCTGTAGACGTCGGCCCACTTCAGCGTCGTGCCGGCGGAGAAGTTGCGGGACTCCCAGGCGAAGAACATCAGCCGGCCCTCGCGCATCTGCTGCTGCTCGTACGCGTCGGGGAAGGCACCGTTGCTGCCGGCGTTGGAGAAGTCGTGGTAGCGGTGCACGATGTCGAACTTGCGGCCGACCTGCGCCTCCACGTCGGTGATCGCCTTGCCGTGGTCCCAGCCGCCGGACGCACCGGCGGGTGAGTACATGCCCCACCAGGCGCCGCAGGACGGTACGAGCTTGTCCGACACCGACCCGCACTTGCCGGACGGGAGTTCCGCGCTCGCCGTAGCGGTCGGCGTCCGGGTCGGCGCGACTGTCGGCGACGGCTTGGGCGCGGTGGTGGTCGGCGGTGCGCTCGGCGACGGCGCCGGGGCGGGGCGGGTGGTCGGCGCGGACGAGGGCGCGGTGCCGATGTCATAGGTGATCGTCAGGCTGGGCCGCAGGTCCGGGTTGCGGTTCTCCACCGACGCCCAGTAGATGCGGGTGTCCAGGCCGGTCTGGGCGAGCGACACCGTCCAGGTGCCGTTGCCGGTGACCAGCGTGGACACATCCCACTCGTTGACGCCCTTGGCGACCCCGGTCACGGTGGACAGCGCGGTGCCGGCCGACGTCGGAGTCGGCCGCGCCTCGCGGGCGCTCAACGTCGAGGCGTGCGCCGTCACCGTGGCGGCGAACTGCTGCCAGGTGTGCATCCGCAGCGTCGCCCGCACGTTGACAGCGGCGGCCGGCACGTTTGTCACAGCGAACTCGACGACAGCCTCCCGGCCGCCCCGCGGGTTGCCGTCGCAGCGCACCGGACAGGTGGCGAGGGTCGACTTGACGGCGTTGTCGCCGTCCTGCGTGACAGCGGTCGCAGTGGTGTCCGCCGTCGCGCGAATCGACAGCTCGTCGCTGGCCAGCAGCGGCATCATTGTCGCCACGAGGCCCGCCACCACGGCACCCCCGACCACGCCGAGGGCGATCGCCTTGCGCCGGGGCCCGGAGCGGAACCGGGTGATGCGGTGCAGTCCGTGCCTGGTCAAGGAAAACTCCCTGTGTCTGCTGTGGTAACCGGGTGCAGCGTATCCACGACCAGGGAATGTCGCGCGCAGGACAGTTTCCCGTAAGCGCGTCTTAAGAGTCAGCTAAGGAAGTCGCCCGGTTGCCTGCCGCAGGGCCTCCCGCATCGCCTCGACCGGGGCCGGGACACCTGTGAACTGCTCGAACTGCCCGAGCGCCTGGGCCAGCAGCAGGTCCAGACCGGACACCACCCGCAGGCCTGCCGCTAGCGCGGAGGCGGCCAGCGGTGTCGGCCACGGGTCGTACACCGCGTCGAAGAACACCGCGCCCGGCGACCAGGTCACCGTTTCGGCCAACGGATCGGCGACGCCCGCCGGCACAGTGGACACCACGACGTCGGCGGTGAGGTGGCGGGGCGCGTCCACCCAGGCCCCGGCGCTCAGCGCGACCCCGAGCGCGTCCGCCACGGGACGCAGCTCGTCGACCGCCTCGGGGCGGCGGGCCACCACCGTCACCGAGGAACAGGCCAGCCGCGCTGCGGCGGCGAGCGCGGCGCGGGCCGTTCCACCCGCGCCGAGCACTGTCATCGCCGCACCGGCGCGTACCCCGGCGTCGGTGAGCACGTGCACCATGCCGCCCACGTCGGTGTTGTCCGCGTACCAGGAGCCGTCCGGACGGCGTACCAACGTGTTCGCCGCGCCGACGGCGGCGGCGACAGGCGACGCGGCGTCGGCCACGGCGAGCGCCGCCTCCTTGCCCGGCATGGTCACCGACAGCCCGGCCCACTCCGGGCCCAGGCCGGTGACCAGGGCCGGCAGCTCCGCCGCCGCGCACTCGATCCGGGTGTACGACCAGCCGGTCAGCCCCGCGGCGGCGTAGCCGGCGTTGTGGATCACCGGGGAGAGCGAGTGCGCGATCGGCTTCCCCAACACCGCCGCACGCCGAACCAGTGCCATCAGATGATGCCGGCCTCGCGGGCCTTGGCCTCGTTGCGCTGGTGCTCCGGGTAGGTCTCGGCGAAGGCGGAGTGACCCTGCTTGTCGATGGCCACGAAGTAGAGCCACTTGCCGACCGGCGTGTCCATCGCCCCTTCCAGGGCTTCCTTACCGGGGTTGTTGATCGGGGTGGGGATCATGCCCCGCAGCTTGCGGTTGTACGGGTTCTTCGGGTCGTCCAACTCCGCCGCCGTCATCTGCTTGGACGACTTGGTCGCCCGGCCGACCGACTCCAGGTAGTAGTTGACGGTGACGTCCATTTCCAGGCAGTTGCAGGGGAACTCGCCGTACACCCGGTTGTAGGCCACCCGGGCCACCTTGCCGAGGTCGTCCTTGTTGCCGGCCTCGGCCTGGGCCAGCGACGCCACGATCAGAGCCTCGTACGGGCTGACCTTGCGTT
The DNA here is from genome assembly GCF_011927785.1 of Micromonospora profundi. Taxonomy (NCBI): domain Bacteria; kingdom Bacillati; phylum Actinomycetota; class Actinomycetes; order Micromonosporales; family Micromonosporaceae; genus Micromonospora; species Micromonospora profundi. Next base: position 3,594,329 of record NZ_JAATJK010000001.1, read on the forward strand.
CCTTCTGCACCCGGTCGGCGAACTTCATCTCGCCGGTCACCGAGAGGAAGTTGTCCACCATCAGCTTGAGGATGCTCTCCGCGGTGGCCTTCGGCGGAATCTCGTACGTGTCCGGGAAGAGGAAGCCCTCGACAGACTTCACTACCTTCTTGCCGTCGTCGCGCGTGAACCACCAGTCCGGTACGCCGAGCGCCTCCGGGTCCTTCGCGGCGGCCTCGAACTCCTTGACCGGGATCTTGGTCTTCTCGGAGAGCAGCTTGTAGATGTTCTTGGCGGTACGCCCCTCGGGGATTGTCAACCCGTTGACGATCTTGTTCTTCAGGTCGAGCATCGCGGTGACGGCGCTCTCGCCGCTCATCTGCTTGCGCAGCTTGTACGTGCCCGGCTGGATGTTCTTGCTGCGCGAGTTGGCCTCGGCGGCCTCGACGAACGCCTTGCGGCTCTTCACCACGTCGGCGGCGACCAGAGCGTCGGCCATGTCGGCAAGCAGCGCGCCGTTCTTGATCTCGACGGTGACCTCGCCGGCCCCGGCGCCGTCGTAGTCGGGCGTGACGAAGTAGTTCTGGATCCGGTCGAAACCGTAGAAAGCCCCACCACCGATGGTGCCCAGCAGGACCAGGGCCATCAGCAGAGCCAGGAACGTCTTGCCCCGGCCCCCGCCGGAGCCGCCCTTGCGCTTGCGGAAGCCGCGCCGGTGCCGGCCCTTCTCGCCCCGCTCCGGCTCGTCGAACCCAAGGTCCAGATCGTCGATCATTACGTCCGCCTCCGCTGCGCGTCCAGCCAGCTCTGCAGGATCTCCACCGCGGCCGCCTGGTCGACAACCGCACGTTGACGCTTGCCCCGAACGCCACGCTCGGCCAGCCTACGAGAAGCGACCACGGTCGACATCCTCTCGTCAGTGAGCGTTACCGGGACGGGCGCTATCACATCGACCAGTCGGTCAGCGTACGCCTTCACTCCGACCGCCGCCGGGCCGTGCTTGCCGGCGAGATTGACCGGAAGGCCGACGACAACCTCGACGGCCTCGTGCTCGGCCACCAGAGCCGCCACCTGGGCAATGTCACTCGGCACCGCATCCGGCGCCGCCGTGAGGTCACGGGCCAGAGTGACAAGCGGCGTGGCGAGGATGCCGTCCGGATCCGAGCGGGAGATCCCCACCCGCACCTGACCGACGTCCACGCCGATCCGTACACCACGCATGCGCTCACTCACCGACTGTCACCTGAGGGGCAGACGAGCCAGGGCGGACCAAACGGTCCGCCCTGGTCGACACTGATCGTGATATCACGCCTCGGTGATCGCCTTCTCGACGGTGAGTAGCAGATTCGGCGCCTCGGCCGCGGGCAGGCCGCCGCCCTGGGCCAGATCGGGGCTGCCCCCACCACGCCCGGAGAACGCCGCCTTCACCAGGGCCGACGCCGCCAGGCCACGGCTGCGGGCCGCCGCGTTGACAGCCACCACCAGCGACGCCTTGCCGTTCGCCCGGGCCGCCACCGCTACCACCGCCGGCCGCGCCGGGTCGATCTTGCCGCGGATCTCCTGCGCCAGGGTCCGCACGTCGTTACCGGCCGCGCCCTCGGGCGCCTCGGTGCCCACGTACGCCACCCCACGCACGTCCTTCGCCTGCGCGGCGAGCGCTCCCGCCCCACCCAGCACCAGCTGGGCGCGCAGCTTCTCCAGCTCCTTCTCGGCGTCCCGGAGCTGGGTGACCGTCTGCTCCACCCGGTCGGCGACCTGGTCGTTGGGCACCCGGTACAGCTCGGCCAGCCGGGACACCAGCAGGTGCTCGCGGGCCAGGAAGCCGAACGCGTCCATGCCGACGAGCGCCTCGACGCGGCGCACACCCGAACCGATCGACGACTCGGAGAGGATTTTCACGAGGCCGAGCTGGGCCGAGCGCGCCACGTGCGTGCCGCCGCACAGCTCCCGGGCGTAGTCGCCGACCTCGACGACCCGCACCTCCTCGCCGTACTTCTCCCCGAAGAGCGCCATCGCCCCGATCCGCCGCGCCTCGTCCAGCGACGTGATGAAGGCGTGCACCTCCAGGTCGGCCAGCAGCACCTCGTTCACCTGCTGCTCCACGTCCCGCAGCACTGTCGGCGACACCCCGGTCGGGGTATTGAAGTCGAACCGCAGCCGGCCGGGCGCGTTCAACGAACCCGCCTGGGTGGCCGACTCGCCGAGGAAGTTACGCATGGTCTGGTGCACCAGGTGGGTGGCGGTGTGCGACCGGGAGATCGCCCGCCGCCGGGTGGTGTCGATCTCGGCGTAGCCGGTGTCGCCCGCGCGCACCTCACCCCGGATCACCCGGGCACGGTGCACGATCAGGCCGGGCACCGGCTGCTGCACGTCGAGCACCTCGACCTGACCGTCGCCGACGGTGATCATGCCGTGGTCGGGCTGCTGGCCACCGCCCTCGGCGTAGAACGGGGTCGTGTCGAGGACCAACTCGATGGTCTCGCCCTCGGCCGCCGCCTGAACCGGGCCGGCCCCGCCGAGCAGCGCCCGCACCCGCGACTCGCGCGCCACCTCGCTGTAGCCGGTGAACGTCACCGGGCCACCCGAGTCGAGCACCGACCGGTACGCCGACACGTCGGTGTGGCCGGTCTTGCGCGCCTGCGCGTCCGCCTTCGCCCGGGTCCGCTGGTCGGCCATCAACCGGCGGAAACCCTCGTCGTCGACCTTGAGGCCCTGCTCCGCAGCGATCTCCAGCGTCAGGTCGATCGGGAAGCCGTACGTGTCGTGCAACTGGAACGCCTTCGCACCGGACAGCGCCGTGCCGCCCGCCGTGCGGGTCTCGGCGATCGCCGTGTCCAGGATCGTGGTGCCCGCACGCAGCGTCGACAGGAAGGCGTCCTCCTCCGCGTACGCGTACTGCGCGATGCGGTCGAAGTCGGTCGCCAGCTCGGGGTACGACGGCGCCATGCAGTCCCGCGCCACCGGCAGCAACTCGGGCAGCGCCCGGTCCTGCCAGCCCAGCAGCCGAATCGACCGGATCGCCCGGCGCATGATCCGCCGCAGCACGTAGCCGCGACCCTCGTTGCTCGGCGTCACGCCGTCACCGATCAGCATCAGCGCGGTCCGCACGTGGTCGGCGACCACCCGCAGCCGTACGTCGTCGGGGTGCGACTCGCTCGCCACGTGCCCGGAGTGCGCGCCGTACCGCTTGCCGGTCAGCTCGGCAGCCCGGTCCAGGATCGGCCGGACCTCGTCGATCTCGTACAGGTTGTCCACACCCTGCAGGATCGAGGCCATCCGCTCCAGGCCCATGCCGGTGTCGATGTTCTTCGCCGGCAGGTCACCGAGGATCGGATAGTCGTCCTTGGTGGTGCCCGGCCCCCGCTCGAACTGCATGAAGACGAGGTTCCAGAACTCCATGTAGCGGTCCTCGTCGACCGCCGGGCCGCCCTCGCGGCCGTACTCCGGGCCCCTGTCGTAGAACAGCTCGGAGCACGGACCGCACGGCCCGGGAATCCCCATCGACCAGAAGTTGTCCGCCTTGCCCCGGCGGACGATCCGCGCCGCGGGCACACCCACCGAACGCCAGATGTCGTACGCCTCGTCGTCGTCGAGGTAGACCGTCGGCCAGATCCGCTCCGGGTCCAGACCGAACCCGCCGTCGGCCTGCGACTTGGTCACCAGGTCCCACGCGAGGGGAATCGCGCCGTCCTTGAAGTAGTCACCGAACGAGAAGTTGCCGTTCATCTGGAAGAACGTGCCGTGCCGGCTGGTCTTGCCGACCTCGTCGATGTCCGGGGTACGGATGCACTTCTGCACGCTCACCGCCCGCCGGTACGGCGCGGTCTGCTGACCCAGGAAGTAGGGGACGAACTGCACCATACCGGCGTTGACGAACAGCAGGTTCGGATCGCTGATGGCGGGCAGCGGAGCGGACGGCACCACGGCGTGGCCGTTCGCCTCGAAATGCGCGAGGTACCGCCGCTTGATCTCCGCCGTCTTCATCGCTGGTGTTCCTCCGGAAAGATTTCTCGATCGCCGATCCGCGGGTCCTCCCGCAGCTCGGCGTACTGGTCGTCGAACGCCTCGCCCCGAGCGAACGCGGCATGGATCTCCTGCTCACGCTCGGCCATCCCGATCCGGACGTCCTCCACGAAGCTACGCAGCGACTCGACCAGGCCGCCAGCGGATTCCGACAACGTGCTGGCGATGCCCGCCGGGGTGTACGCCTGCACCGTCCGGGTCGCCTTGCGGACCACGATCACGCCGACGGCCACACCGATGCCGAGCCAGAACAACCGCCTCATGTCTCGCTACCTCCTGCTGGCCGGCTGCTCAGCGGTTACCGCGCCGCGCGGCCCGCCGCTGCTGCTTGATGGTGTCGCGTACCTCGCGCTCGGTCTCGGCATGCCGGCGGCCAGCGGCGGCCTTGCGCACGCTGTAACCGAACGCGGCCACCTTCACCAGCGGGTTCGCGGCCGCGGCGGAGACCACCGTGGCCAGGTTGGCGACGTTGGCGGTGACGTTCTGCGCGTGGCTGGTCATGGTGTCGACCTTGGCCAGTTGCAGGTTCACACCGTCGAGCGACGTCTGCACCTGCTCCAGCGCGGTGTTGACGTTCTTCACCGTGGTGTTCACGTCGCCGAGCAAAGGTGCGGTCCGATCGTTGAGGTCGTTGATCATTCGGGTGGTGGCGTCCACCGTGTGCCGCAGCCGCAGGATCGGCAGCGTCAGGATGAGCACCAGCACCGCGAACGCGCTCGCCGCGATCAGCGCCGCGACCTCTCCCATGTCGCTCACGCCTGTCCTCCTCATACAGAGTTCCGCAGGATCCGACGTCCCCGGAACGCACCGCCACGGTGCCCACGCCGAACCACCGAGCCGTCGCCGGTCAGCGGTCGCGGGCGGGCCCGTCAGCCCCAGACCCTACCGTCCGTGATGGAGACCGGCTCAGGACGGTGAGGGTGTCAGGTCGCTGAGCGGATCCCCGCTGACCGTCGGGAACGGATCCTCGCCGGTCAGTGACGGGTCGGTGGCGGGCTGCGGTCTGGTCCGTTCGTCGTCGATGGCGTTGCGTACCTTCACCGACACCAACGAACCGGCACACTCCCCCGCAGCGGCCGATTCCTCCGGCGACGGCACGACCGCCGGCTCCCCGTCGACAGGCGGTGGCACACACGTCGGCTGGCGCACCCACAGGTCGAGGGTCAACTCGTCCTGACGCCAGCACGTGTAGGTGCCCTTCGTCTCCTGCTCGGGGCAGCGACTCACCTTCCACGGCTGCCAGCCGTCCTGACGAAGCGCGTCCTCGTACACCTTCGCCGTCTCCTCGGGCGACTTCTCGGAGGTGACGGTGCGCTCACGGAGCCGGCAGTCGAGCAGGCACCAGCGGCTGCCGCTGACGTCGTCGACAGTCTTCGTGGCGGCCCACGCGGGGACGTTGAGCTGGTCCAGGTTGTCGAAGACCGGGTCCCGGCTCAGCGTACGGACGCCGAAGAACAGCGGCACCGCGCCGAGCAGCACGACGCTGACCAGCACCAGCACCGCCGCCCGCAGCCGACGCCGCTCGCGCAATTGCCGGCGCAACTCCGACCGCGCGCCCGGGGCGCCTTCGTCGTCGTCGGGTGTGTCCGGACCGGCCGTACGCAAGGGCTGCCCGCCTGCCGGTTCGGAGGCGGGGCGGTCGGCCGACCCGGCCACGGCGGGCACCGCGGCGGCCGCTCGGGCCACGCCGACGGGCTCGCCGGGGCGGCCGGGCGGCGGCACGGGGGCGACGCCGCTGGGTTCGGGACGGCCGGCCTCGCGGTGCGGCGGCAGGGCACGACCGGCGGCGCGGTCCGCCGGACGGACCGGAGCGCCACCGCGCGCCGCCACCGGCGACCCGGGACCGGCAACGGGCTCGCCACCGGGCCGGGCGTCGCCGACGGGCGGACGGGCAGCACCGCGAGCCGGACCATCGGGACGGGAGCGCGGCAGGCCGTCCGGACCAGCACCCGGGGGCACAGCGCCACGGCCTGGACCATCCGGGTGCGCGGCACCTCGGTCGAGCGCGTCGATTCCGGGGCGAGGTGGGCCGTCGGGACCACGGCGACCGGCGGCCGGAGCGCCGCCGGGGTCGACCCGTGCCCTGCCGCCGGGCGCGGCGGCGCGGGCACCACCCCGTGCGGGCGCGCCACCGGGATTGGCGTACGGGTCGTCGCCGGGACGGGCAGCGGGGGGTCCGTCGACGCCGGGCCGGGCGACGCGACCAGTGGGAGCGGGCGCACCCGGGTCAGGTGGTGGCCCGACGGGCCGCTGACCGCCGGTGCGTTCCGCGGCTGGGTCCGGCACGGCGAGCGGACCCGTGGAGCGGCCCGTCAGATCGTCTGCGGACGGCGCCGGACGGCGCTCGGTGGGCCGGTTGCCGGCCGGGGCAGGCGCACCGCCGCCACGCCGGTTGACCACCGGCAGGCCGGGATCGGTGTGTGGCAGCCGGCCGGCCTGACGGAGCCAGTCCGCCGGACGTTCCGGGCGGTCCGCCCGGGGCTCACCGCCGACCGGAGGACGTCGGCCCTGCTCGTCGGTGGTCGCCCGGCGGCGGCCGGCGCCATCGGTGGGTGCGGTCCCCCCGCGAGCGGGGCCAACCGGCGCGGCACCGGTCGACGCCGGACCGGCACCAGGTTGTGCCGGACCGGGCTGCACAGGGCCGGACTGCGTCGGACGGGGCTGCCCGGGGCCTGGCTGCGTCGGACCAGGCTGCCGTGGGCCGGGCTGCGCCGGACCGCGCTGGCCGGGGCCGGGCTGCGCCGGTCCGGGACCCGGCTGCACAGTGCCGGGGCCGGACTGTGCCGGGCCGGGTTGGCGGACACCGGGCTGCCGGGCGCCATGCTGCGCAGTGCCCGGCTGCGCGGCACCGCGCGGCACACCACCGGGCTGCCGGGTGCCGGACTGCACGCCGCCAGGCTGAACGGCGGACGCGGGCGGCGCGCTGGACGCGGACGGCACCGGTGGCGCGTTGCCCGAGCGGGGCACCACGGCCTCCTGCTCGTCGGCGGCGCGGCGGCGGCCGGTGGCCGGGCGGGGAGGACCGGGCGGCTGCGGTGCCCCCGGGTCCGCCGGGCCGGGACGACGCCGGGCCGCACGCGGGTCACCGTCGATCGCGGGGTCGGGTCGTGGACCGTCGGCGGCCTGTTGCACGACACCGGGCGGCGGCCCGTCGATCCGGGGCGGACCACCGGCGGCCCGCGCCGGATCGGGCACCGGTCCGGTCGTACGCCGGCCGGAGGGCGGACCGTCGGTGGTCAGTGGACGGCCGGGCGCGGCGGGTTCGGGGCCCGGCCGACGGCTCGGTGGTACGGCGTCGGGTCGGCGCGGTGGCGGCATCGTCTCCGCCCGGCCAGCCGGCACGGCAGCGTCCGGACGGCGACCGGTTGGGGCACCGGCGCTCGATGGGCCGACAGGCGGGCCGGGCGGCGCCGACGCCGGACGCGGCCGGGCCGTGCCGGTGGGAGCCCCTGCCGGCGGCAGCGGCCCGGGTGGACCGGCCGGGTCGCCGCCGGTCGGGCGGGCTGCGGATGGTGGAGGTCCGCCAACTCGGGGACCGGCACCGGGAACCGGCTGTGCGCCACGCGGCATCGGCTGGCCCTGCGCCGGGGCGCCTGGACCCGCGACACGGGGACGCTCGGCCGGGGCACCGGGACCTGCGGCGCGAGGGCGGTCGGCGGGTGGCCGCTCGTCCGGGCGACGAGCCTGCGGCGGCTCACCCGGCCAGGGGCCGTCAGTCGGGCGGCGTGCCCCGGGGCCGTCCGGGTCACCGCGGCGTGGAGCGGGCGGCGCGTCCGGCGGCGCGGGCGCGCCCGCGCGTGGCGGAACATGTTCGGCCGGCGCGCCGTCCGGGCCCAACTCGGTGCGTTGCTGCTTGGCCGAGCGCAGGTCGTCGATCCAGCCGAACTCCTCGCCGGCTACCGGCTCCTCCGGCTCGGCCTCGGCTCGGCCACGACCCCAGCGGCGGCCCTTGGCGCGGGGATCACGCCGCTCGTCCGGGCCCTCGTCCGGGCGATCCGCACCACGCGATCTCACTGTTGACCCTCTCCTGCGGCGTCAGTGCCGCTGTCCTGCGTCGTGCTGGGACCGCCCGTACCCATGGTCGGGCGACCGTTCTCACCGGCAAGCGCCGATGGGGCGTTCGCCGTTACGGGTGCCCCGGCTGCCGGTGCCTCCGGTCGGGCGGGTGGCGTCGGCAGGCCGCGCACGATCCGGCGCAGCAGCGGCAACCGGGTCGCCACCGACCGCTCCGCCCCGTGCGGGCTGGGCTGGTAGTAGTCGGTGCCCACCAGGTCGTCCGGGACGTACTGCTGGGTGACCACGCCGCGCTGGTCGTCGTGCGGGTAGCGGTAGCCGGTGCCGTGGCCGAGCCCTCGGGCGCCGGCGTAGTGGGCGTCGCGCAGTCCGCGCGGCACCGGGCCACCCTTGCCGGCCCGTACGTCGGCGATGGCGGCACCGATGGCCGTGGTGGCCGAGTTCGACTTGGGCGCGGTGGCCAGGTGGATCACCGCCTGGGCCAGGTTGAGTTGCACTTCGGGCAGCCCGACGTACTCGACGGCGTGCGCGGCGGCGGTGGCCACGCTCAACGCTGTGGGATCGGCCATGCCGACGTCCTCGCTGGCGAAGATGACAAGCCGGCGGGCGATGAACCGGGCGTCCTCACCGGCGACAAGCATGCGGGCCAACCAGTGCACGGCGGCGTCCACATCCGAGCCGCGCATGCTCTTGATGAACGCGCTTACCACGTCGTAGTGGGCGTCGCCGTCGCGGTCGTAGCGCACCGCCGCCACGTCGACGGCCTGCTCGGCGGTGGCGAGGTCGATGCGCCCGGTCCCGAGAGCCGCGGCGGAGGCCGCCGCCGCCTCCAGCGCGGTCAGCGCCTTGCGGACGTCACCGGAGGCGAGCCGGACCAGGTGATCCTCGGCCTCGGGCTCAAGGGTGAGCGTGCCACCGAGGCCGCGCTCGTCGGTGACCGCCCGGCGCAGCAGGCCGCGTACCGCGTCGTCGTCGAGCGGTTGCAGGGTGAGCAGCACGCACCGGGACAGCAGCGGGGAGATGACCGAGAAGTACGGGTTCTCGGTGGTGGCGGCGAGCAGCGTGACAGTGCGGTCCTCGACGGCGGCAAGCAGCGAGTCCTGTTGGGTCTTGCTGAACCGGTGCACCTCGTCGATGAAGAGGACGGTCTGCGGGCCGCCGGAGCGGCGCTGGCGGCGGGCCGCCTCGATGACCGCGCGGACGTCCTTGACCCCGGCGGACAGCGCCGACATGGCGACGAACCGGCGGTCGGTGGCCGCCGCGACCAGGTGCGCGATTGTGGTCTTGCCGCTGCCGGGCGGTCCCCAGAGGATGACCGACAGCGGGGCGCCGCCGGAGACGAGCTGCCGCAGCGGCGCGCCGGGGGCGAGCAGGTGGTCCTGGCCGACCAGCTCGTCGAGCGTTGCCGGGCGCATCCGGACGGGCAGGGGCGAATCGTCTGCTACCGGAGTGAAGCCGTCGACACCGGCGGGACCCTCGGGCGCGCTGCGCGACCCGGTGGGCGCACCGAGGGAGAAGAGGGCGTCGGACTCCATCACGAAGACAGTACCGGGCCGTGCCCGCGACGCCGGAATCGCGCCGCGGGCCGGGCCATCGATGGTCGGTTCCGGTCAGCCGCGACCGGGGCGACGCCCCCGGTACCAGCGACCGCCGCCACCGCCGCCACCGCCGCGCGGGCCGCTACCCACACCGGCCAGGTAGAGCGAGAGCAGGAGCAGACCGATGAGCACGAGGGTGTTCCAGTTGAACAGGTCCGGTGCGCCGAAGTCGGTGTTGAGCAGGTCGAGCAGCAGGGCGAAGCCAAAGACGATGGCCGCGAGAATGGCGAGCATGTCGGTCCTCCGGTGGGGGTTCCCAGTAGGTCGGCGCGTGATGTACCCAATCGGTCGAGTCGCCAATCTCCACCGATTCGTGTGGTGTTCCGCGTTCGAGGGTTCCCCGGTAGGAGATACCAAGTTACTTGGGTCAAGTAAGTAACTTGGGGTCATGTTGTGAGGATCAAGCGGCCGCTCGAAACTCGTTGAGGGCCGAGGAGTTGGCCGGCCGACGCAGCCGCTTTCTGGCGCCTGGGGCAACTCGCCCCGTTGCCGAACCATCTCGGATTCGGTGATCGCCTCGGTCCCGGGCCGAAGGATCTGAAGACACGAAAGGACCACCGGAATGACCAGCAACGAGCATGTTCTTCCCGACGACCTGGTGCCGGCCGAGGTACTGGCCTCGACCAGCCCGATCGCGATTTCCTCGCTGGCTCGACTCAAGCCGGGCAAGAGCGACGACGAGATGCAGAAGGCGTTCACGGCGATGATGTCCGCTGCACGCGAGGAAGAAGGTTGCGAGCAGTACGCGATTCACGCCACTCTCGGCCAGCCGGGCGTCTATGCGTTCTACGAGCGGTGGTCAAGCGGTGCGGACCTGCTCCGCCACATGCAGAATCCCTCCCTGCGGACCTACCACGGTCAGTTCTTCAAGAACCTGGACGTGGAAATCGAGTGGCTCCGGCCGTTGGATGCCTGACACCGGAAGGTAGTTCGGTCGGCCAGGCAGGCACCGCCCCGTCGCACCCGGAGTCGCCACCCTGGGCAGCGACGGTGCGGTGACCAACGCCGGCCCGTTCGCGCAACAGGTTTGTCGACCCGACCCAAGTTACTTACCCTGAGAAAGTGACCAAGTCTCTCAACGGTCGGATCGACGAGGAAAGGTGCCACCTCGTCCTGCGCGCGATCGATGTCATCGGGGCCCGCTGGACCGGACCGATCTTGATCGCAGCGGTCCGCGGCGCTCGCCGATTCAAGGAGTACCGCGCCCTGGTCAGCGGCATCTCCGACCCTCAACTCACCGTCCGACTCAAAGACCTCCAGGCCCGCGGCCTCATCGAGCGCACGGTAATCCCCAGCACGCCGGTGCAGATCACCTACAGCCTGACCGCCGCGGGCGAAGAGTTGATCGCCGCACTTCAGCCCCTGTCGAAGTGGGGCGAGCAGCATCTGACGCATGACGGAGCATGACCCGAGGCAACGGATGCCGTCGGCCTCACCTCGGTACGCCTCGCCTGAGGCGGGGCGCGTAGCTCCGGCCGTCGGAGAGGGAATCCTTCCCGGACGGCCGGAGCGGCAGGCGTTCGGCTGTCACTGACGGCGTGAGGGCTCGGCGGGCACGGGGACCGCGCCCTGATCGGCCGAGACCGCGCTTTGATCGGACGGCGGGTCGGCGGGCTGGCGACCGGCCCGCCAGGCCGGCAGGTAGAGCGGGGCGGCCACGGCGAGCACGACCGCGCCGACGAGCATCGCGGCGGTGACGCTGACCCTGTCGGCGAGCGCGGTGAGCACGACCGCGCCGACCGCGAAGCCGGGCTGGCCCATCATCGAGTTCAGCGAGATCACGCTGGTCCGGTACGGCCCGTCGACCTGGCGGTGCAGCAGCCCCATGTGCACCGGGTTGGACGCCCCGTGGATGCTGTAGCAGGCGAGGTAGGCCACGAGCACCCCGACCGGGCCTGCGAACAGACCCATCCCGACCACCGTCGCACCCTGCAGGATGCGCAGCAGGGCGGCACTGGGCGCGGCGCCCAGCCAGCGCAGCAGCAGCGGGGTGAGGGCGGCACCAGCCGCACTGGCCAGCCAGGCCGCCGAGTTCGCCGGTCCGAGCAGCGCCGCCGCCCGGTCCGGATCCCCTACCACCTCGGCGAGCCGGACCGGCAGCAGCGACTCGAAGGTGACCATGCCGAAGCCCCAGAACAGTTCCACCGCGACGAGGGCCAGCAGCACCCGGGAGCGGCGCAGCAGCCCGAACGACTGACCGATCATCCGGGGCGCCTCGACGATCGAGGCCCGCAACGCCCCAGCGCCCTTGGCCGGGCGGACCTCCCGCAGCAGTGTCACAAGGGCGGCCAGGGCCACCACCTGGAAAGCCGCGGCGACGAGCACCGGGACGGTGAGCGCGCTGACCGGCCCGATCGGGCCGAGCGCGATCAGGCCGCCTGCCAGCAGCGCGCCGGCGGAGATGGTCACGCCGATGACGGTGCCGGCGTAGCCGAGGCCCGGCTCGTACTTCGCCTCCGGGTCGGCGGCGAGGGTGGCGTCGACGTACCAGGACTCCAGTGGGCCGCTGTCGAGGGCACGGAAGACCCCCTGCAGGGCCCAGACCAGCACGAAGACCGCGAACGTGTCGGCGACCGCGAAGATCAGCAGGGAGGCCAGAGCAAGTGTCCAGGCCACCAGGAGTACCGGCCGACGGCCGAGCGCGTCGGCGAGGCCGCCGGTGGGCAGCTCCAGTGCCAACACGACCAGCCCTTGGGCGACGGTGACCAGCCCGATCTGGGACAGCGACAGGCCCCGCTCCTGCATCAACAGGATCATCACCGGGATGATCAGGCCGCTGGGCAGCCACCGCAGCCCGTGCAGGAGCAGGAACCTCTGCCGGACCTGACGTACGGTCAGCGCGCTCATCGGATGCCCTCCTCTGTCGGCGGGTGCGGGGCTCGCGGAACCGGTGCGGGCCGCGCGCTCACCAGCGCTGGTCCAGCCGTGGGATGCCGGCCAGGAACACGTGCACGGGCTTGACGTCGCCGCCGTCAGCCACGGGCTCGTCGCGGTAGCGCATCAGCACCTCCCACAGCTCGTCGTTGAGGGCCCGCAACCGGGCCGGGTCGAGCGGCAGCACCAGGTCACTCATGCCGGCGGCGTCACGCCAGGGCCGGGATTGGTGGTGCTCGACGGCCGTCCACCTCTCGTACAGCTCGGCCATCACCCGCACCTGGTCGGCCTGGATCCACTGCACGGCGGCGCGGGCGTCCGGGTCGTCGTCGAAGTCGGTGGGCTCGAAGTTGCTGATGTCGTGCGCGGCCTGCCACCAGCGCTGCCGGCTGGTGCCCCGATCGGGGTCCTCGGTCACCAACCCCACCTCGGCGAGCTGCCGCAGGTGATAGCTCGTGGCGCCGGTGTTGGTGCCCAACTTCTCGGCCAGGGCGGTGGCGGTCGCCGGACCGTCCACGCGAAGTGAGCCGAGCAGCCGCATCCGCAGCGGGTGAGCCAGGGTGCGGACCTGCCGGCTGTCCAGATGGACGCGGCGCGGCTCAGCCGGACGGTCGGGTGAAGGCGTCTCCATGCTTGCACAATAACTCTGCACACTTCCTATGCACAACGTTTATGCATAGGAAGTGTGCAGAGGCTCGGGATGACTGACGGTGGGCCTCAGCGGGCCAGGAGTTCGCGCACTCCCCGCAGCCGCGTACGCAGCAGATCCGTTGCGCGGGAGCAGTCCAGGCGTACCTCGGTGGGGCGGACCACGCCGGCCGCCGCGCCGGTGGTGGTCTTCAGCGCGGCGGCGTCCAGACCGAACCGCCCGGCCACCAGCAGGCCCAGCTCGGCCCGGCTCACCGCGTCGGGGCCAGCCACGTTCAACAGACCGGCGTACGACGAGCAGGCCAGTTCCAGCACGGCGTCGGCCAGGTCGGTGACGTCGACCGGGCAGCGGGTCTCGTCGGTGAACAGGGTGGCCCGGCCGGCGAGGGCGTCCCGGCAGAGCTGGATCTGCTTGCTGCCCTCCCCCACGATCAGCGAGGTACGCACGAGCGCCGCGCCGGGGTCGACAGCCCGTACGGCGGTCTCGGCGGCGGCCTTCGCGGCACCGTACGCGTGGATCGGGGTGGGCACGTCGTCGTCGAGGTACGGCGACGGACGGCCGGCGTGCAGTGCGTCGCTGGACATGTGCACCAGGCGAACTCCGGCTTCGGCGGCGGCGACGGCCACGTTGGCGGCCCCGTCGGCGGTGACCGTCCAGTCGTCGTACCGGTAGGGGGTGCTCACCACGGCGTCGGGGCGCACCTGCGCGACAAGCGCGCGCACGGCGGCCCGGTCTGTCACGTCCAGGCGGTGCGCCGCGACACCCGGCACCGCGATGTCCTGAGAGTGGAAGGTCCCCACGACCTGCCGCCCGGCCGCAACAGCCCGCCGACAAACCTCCCGCCCCAAAAACCCACTACCCCCGACAACAAGCACTCGCACGATCCCAGCCCCTCCCCCGCCCGCCCTGGTGATCATGAGGTTAGCGGGAAGACGCGCCGGAGCACGCCCCCGTCAACCTCAAGATCACCAGGGCAGGGTGGGAGGGGCGGTGAGGGCTAGACCGGGTCGGCTACCGGGGCTGCGGGGCCGGCTGTGCCGGTGTGGGCGGTGGCGGCCGGCTTGGGCTTGGCGTCGATGCCGGCCTCGGTGCGCTGCTGGGCGGTGATGGGCGTCGGCGCGCCGGTCAGCGGGTCGAAGCCGCCCCGGGTCTTCGGGAACGCGATCACCTCGCGGATGGAGTCCGCGCCGGCCAGCAGCATGCAGACCCGGTCCCAGCCGAAGGCGATGCCGCCGTGCGGCGGGGCGCCGTACTTGAACGCCTCCAGCAGGAAGCCGAACTTGTCCTGCGCCTCCTCAGGCGTGATGCCGAGCAGGTCGAAGACCCGCTTCTGCACGTCACCCCGGTGGATACGGATCGAGCCGCCGCCGATCTCATTGCCGTTGCAGACGATGTCGTACGCGTACGCCAACGCGCGGTCCGGCGCGGACTCGAACCGGTCCACCCACTCGGCGTTCGGCGAGGTGAACGGGTGGTGCACGGCCGTCCAACCGCCCTCGTCAGTGCGCTCGAACATCGGCGCGTCGACCACCCAGCAGAACGCCCAGGCGCTCTCGTCGATCAGGCCGGCCCGCTTGGCGATCTCGACGCGGGCGGCGCCCAGCAGCTCCTGCGCCTCGCGGGCGGTGCCGCTGGCCGCGAAGAACACCGCGTCGCCCGGCTTGGCACCGACGGCGTCGGCGAGCCCGCCCAGGTGCTCGGCGGAGAGGTTCTTGGCCACCGGCCCGCGCGCCTCGCCGGTCTCGGCGTCCAGCACCACGTACGCCAGGCCACGGGCGCCGCGCGCCTTGGCCCAGTCCTGCCAGCCGTCAAGCTCCTTGCGGGTCTGCGACGCGCCGCCCGGCATGACCACCGCACCGACGTAGCCGCCCGCGTCGATCGCACCGGCGAACACCCGGAACTGCGTGCCGCGCAGGTAGTCGGTCAGTTCGGTCAGCTCGACGCCGTAGCGCAGGTCCGGCTTGTCGGAGCCGTACCGGGCCATCGCGTCGTGCCAGGTGATCCGCGGAATCGGCCGGGTGATCTCGTGCCCGGCCAGGTCCTTCCAGAGCGCCGAGACGATCGCCTCGCCGAGGTCGATGACGTCGTCCTCGGTCACGAAGGACATCTCGATGTCGAGCTGGGTGAACTCCGGCTGCCGGTCGGCGCGGAAGTCCTCGTCGCGGTAGCAGCGGGCGATCTGGTAGTACCGCTCCATGCCGCCGACCATCAGCAGCTGCTTGAACAGCTGCGGCGACTGCGGCAGCGCGTACCAGCTGCCGGGCTGGAGCCGCACCGGCACCAGGAAGTCACGGGCGCCCTCGGGCGTCGAGCGGGTAAGCGTCGGCGTCTCGATCTCCAGGAAGTCCCGCTCGTGCAGCACTCCCCGGGCGAGGTGGCTGGCGCGCGAGCGCAGCCGCAGCGCGTTCGCCGGGCCACTGCGGCGCAGGTCCAGGTAGCGGTACTTGAGGCGGATGTCGTCGCCGGCCTCGACCTGGTCGTCCACGGGCAGCGGCAGCGGCGCGGCCTCGGAGAGCACCTCCAGCTCGGTGGCGGTGACCTCGATCTCGCCGGTGGGCAGATCCGGGTTCTCGTTGCCCTCGGGGCGGCGGGTCACCTCGCCGGTGACCTTCACGCAGAACTCGTTGCGCAGCGCGTGCGCGTCCTCTTCCCGGAACACCACCTGGACCACGCCGGAGCCGTCGCGCAGGTCGACGAAGATGACGCCGCCGTGGTCGCGCCGGCGGGCCACCCACCCGGCCAGCGTCACCGTCGAGCCGGCGTCCGTCGCGCGCAGGCTTCCGGCATTGTGGGTACGGATCACGGCTGGCAACTCCTCATCGTGGAACAGTCCTCACCGGCATTCTGTCAGGGGCGGCCGGTCTCCTTCGGGGGCACCCGGCAGCCCGTGGGGATTCGCTGGTGGGCGGACGGGCGAACCGTGCTCGGCGGCCCGGCGTATTGGTTAACGTGGCGAAATGCGCGCCGTACCGAACTGGGCCGTCGTCACGGCGGCTGCCGCGCCCGTGCTGCTGGTGGCCGGTTGGACGGTCGCGGAGAGCAGGCAGCCCGCCGGGTACGACCCGGTCCGGGACACCATCAGCGAGTTGGCGGGGCAGGACGCCACCGACGCCTGGATCATGGTCACCGCCCTGGTGCTGCTCGGCTGCTGCTATCTGGCGGTGGCCGCCGTGCTGCACGCGGCAGGCCTGCCCAGCCGCTTCCTGCTCGCCGTCGGCGGTGTGGCCACTCTCGCGCTTGTCGCCTTTCCCCGACCGACGGTCGGTGGCTCTCTGAGCCATGGCATCGCGGCGACAGTTGCCGTCCTGGCCCTGGCGCTCTGGCCGGCCGGGTCGGCGTTGCGGCTGCCACGGGGTCGGGACAACGCGCATCCGGCGGCGCCGCAGCCGCCGTGGGCGTTCCGTCGAGCTGTGGGTCTCGGCGCGACGGTCGTGCTGCTGGCGCTCTTCGGCTGGTCCGCGTTCGAGGTGACGAGCGGGTCCCGGACCGGGCTTGCCGAGCGGGTCACGGCCGTGGCCGTGTCGCTCTGGCCACTGCTTGCGGTGCTGTCGGCCCGGCGGGCGCATCTCACCTGGGCCGCCGCTGGCACCACCACCGTCGGCCCGGCCCTGCCACTGACCGGTGTCGTGACCCCGGATCCGCTTCGCCCGCCGCCCGGCCCCACCGCGCGGCGGTCCGATCCGCTGCCGTGAGCCGCGCCTGACCTCTGTCGAGCCGGCCAGCCGCCGGCCCGGCCCCGACCGCCAGCGGCGTCACGGCGGTGGTGTCGGGTGCTGCTCGGGCTGGCAGATCCGGCCGTCCGCGCGCACGTTTCCGCCGCCGGCCACACCGCTACGATCACGCGATGTCTGTCGTGCCCCGCTGGGTCCTGCTGTCGGCCGGTGGCGCGCCACTGTTCCTCGTCGGAGGCTGGACGGTGGCGCAGGCCGCCCAACCGGACGGGTTCGACCCGGTCCGGCAGACCATCAGCGCGCTCGCCGCCACCGGCGCGGACCATCGTTGGATCATGACGCTCGGGCTGGCCGGCCTGGGGCTCTGCCACCTGGTGACGGCGCTCGGTCTGGTCACCGCCGCACCGGCGGGCCGTGGGCTGCTCGCGCTCGGCGGGCTTGCCACAGTGGTGCTCGTCGTCTTTCCACAGCGCCCGGACGGGTCGATCACCCACGTCGTCGCCGCCGGTGTGGCGTTCGGGGCGTTGGCCGTGTGGCCCGCCCTGGCCGTGCCCTGGCGGACGGCGCGACCCACAGCCGGGGATCAACCGGACATGGCGACTCCGAGCGGACCGGCCCGCTGGCCGGCGTTCGCGGTGACGGCGCTCCTGCTGGGGCTGCTCGGTTGGTTCGCCGTCGAGTTCTTCACCGACGGCGCCTGGATCGGACTGACGGAACGGCTCGTGGCGGCCGCCGAGGCGGTCGTACCGCTGGCCGCAGTGCTCGCCGCGCTGACCCGCCGCCGGCCGCTGCCCTGACCTGCCACCTGCCCTGACCTGCCACGGACCGGGAGAGCGAGCGGGCCGCCGGAGTGCTCCGGCGGCCCGCTTGCGGTGCGAGGATCAGAAGACGCTGACGCCGTAGCGGCTCAGGGCCTCGGTGACGGGCTGGAAGAAGGTCGTGCCGCCGGTGCGGCAGTTGCCGCTACCACCGGAGGTCAGACCCAGGGCGGTGCCACCGGCGAACAGCGAGCCGCCGCTGTCGCCCGGCTCGGCGCAGACGTTGGTGCGGATCAGGCCGGAGACCGAGCCCTCGGCGTAGTTCACAGTGGCGTTGGTCGCGGTCACCGAACCACTGCGCAGGCCGGTGGTGCTGCCGGAGCGCTGCACCGACTGGCCGACCGACGCGTTGCCGGAGCCGGTGATGTCGCGGAAGCTGCCGTTGTAGAGCGAGACGTTGCCGGCGGCGTTGGCGGAGTTGTTGTGCCGCACGATGCCGTAGTCGTTGCCCGGGAAGCTGGTGCCGGTACGGCTGCCGAGCAGCGAGGTCTGGGCGGAGTTGGAGTACCAGCTCGCCGAGATGTTGGTGCAGTGCCCAGCGGTCAGGAAGTAGTAGGTGCTGCCGCTGCGCACGTTGAAGCCGAGCGAGCAGCGCCCGCCGCCACCGGCGTAGATGGCCTGACCACCGGAGATCCGGGTGCTCAGCACGCCGGCCTCGGCCTCGACCCGCACGGCGCCGTTGGCGCGCGCCGCGGCGGCCTTGACCCGCTCCAGCTTGGCGCCGGTGACCGTGCTGTCCACCGAGACGACGACCTGGTTGGTGACCGGGTCGCTCCACCAGGCGGTGCCCGGGATCTTCGCCGAACGCTCCAGGTCGGCCGTGGCGCGGTTGAGCTCGGCGGACCCGCGGGTCACGTACTTGACGCTCGCCCCGGCGTTGCTCACCTTGCGCGCCGCGGCGGCGTCGGTGACGGTGACGACGGTCTTGCCGCTGGCGTCGATGTACGAGCCGGCGGAGCGGTCACCAAGCTCGGCGGAGAGCGCGGCGGCGGTGTCGGCAGAGGCGGCGGGGGCGGCCTGGGCGGGGGCGCCGATGAGCGAGCCGACGACCAGGGTTCCGCTCACGGCGACTGTCGCCGCAACACGGAATGAGGACCTCGTGGGTCGCATGTAACAAACCTCCTGGGCGGGGGAGTACGGGTCTCGCCGGGCGCGGCTGACCCGAGGGCAACCCAGCCGATCTGGGAAAACCGGCCGAGTGAACTGAAGTATTCACATACTTAAGATCATTGACAAGACTTGGTTTCGCCCGAATTCGTCGACCCTCACCGGTCACATCGCCGCAACACCACTGACACTCTGGCGAGCAGGCACCGTCACACCGAAAGTCCCCCGGATCCGTTTCGGACACCCTCGGCCGCCGGGCGCGTTTGCCGCCACAACCGCTCCCCCACGGGCAACGCCGTCCGCAACGCGGCCTCGGCGGTCCGGCGTCAGGGGGTACGGCGACGCGCTCCCGGGCCAGGGCGGGGCAGCACGTCGCGGGGTTCGGTCACCTCGTGCCCCTCGGCACAGCGCAGCTCGACGCGAACCTCGGCATCGCAGTCGCGGTGTGCCACCCGCAGGGGCGAGCCCTCCGGGTCGGCGAGGTACCGGTCGCCCCACCCGAGCACGGCGACCAGCACCGGCCACAGAGCCAGACCCATCTCGGTCAGCCGGTATTCGTGGCGCACCCGGCTGCCCGGCTCCTGGTACGGCTCGCGGCGCAGGACGCCCCGCTCCACGAGCACGGCCAGCCGGTTGGTCAACACCTGACGCGGGATCCCGGTGCGTACCCGCATGTCGTCGAAGCGGCGGATGCCGTTGAACACCTCCCGGAGCACCACGAGCGTCCACCGCTCACCGAGGATCTCCATCGCGCGGGCGATGGTGCAGTTCTCCACCGACCAGTCCAGTGCCGCGGGCGTCATCCGCCCAGGCTAGGTCTTGTTGACAGACTCAGCAATCGACTGCGAGGCTGCGTCCATGACACAGACCCAGGAGCCGGCGCGCAGCCGTACCTTCACCTGGTCGGATCCGGCGGCCAACGCCGCGCAGGTCGGACGGCGCAGTGGCATCGAACTGCTCCGCGCGATGATCGCCGGAGAGCTGGCCGGGCCGCCGGTGATGGACCTGATCGACATGGGGCGGATGGAGGCCGACGAGGGCCGGGTCGCCATCGAGTTGATCCCGCAGGAGTTCCACTACAACCCGCTGGGCACCGTCCACGGTGGCGTCATCTCGACAATGCTCGACACCGCCGCCGCCTGCGCCGTGCACACCACGCTGCCGGCCGGCGTCGGCTACACGTCGCTGGACCTGAACGTCAAGTTCCTCCGCCCGGTCACCGTCGACAGCGGCACGCTGCGCTGCGAGGGCACGGTGCTCCAGCGTGGCCGCCGCACGGCCCTGGCCGAAGCGCGCCTCACCGACGCCGACGCCCGCCTGATAGCCCACGCCACAAGCAGCTGCCTCATCTACCCCCTCCCCTGAACCCACCGCGCCCCGCACCCCCACCCCCGCGATCTTGCACTTTCGGTCGTCGAAACAGGCGCATTGCACCGATTCGCGGCGACACAAAGTGCAAGATCGCGGGGGTGGGGGTGGGGGTTGGGCTTAGCGGAGGGCTAGGCGGGCTGCTCGGGCTGCTCGCTTCTCTTCGAAGCGGCTCGCAGCGCGGTCCAGTTCGTCGAGCTGGGCGGCGAGCTGCTCGCGGGCGGCTTCGCCGTCGGCGTTCAGGCCGGTCACGTTGAACACGTCCCACTGCCGCAGCACCGGCTGGAGCACCTCGTCGCGGTGCTGGCGCAGGTCGTAGATGCCGGCCAGGGCGATCGCCACCGACTTGCGGGCGAAGCCGTCGATGCCGTTGCCGGGCATCTGGAAGTCGGCCACCACGTCCGCGACGGCCCGCATGGCCTGGCTCGGGGCCAGCTCGAACGCGGCGGCGAGCAGGTTGCGGTAGAAGACCATGTGCAGGTTCTCGTCGGCTGCCACCCGGGCCAGCAGCGCCTCGCAGGCGGGGTCGCCGGTGGCCTTGCCCGTGTTGCGGTGCGAGATGCGGGTGGCCAGCTCCTGGAACGAGACGTACGCCAGGGAGTGCAGCACCTCGTCGTCGTGCACGTTGACGTAGCCGGCGGCCATGTGGGTCATCCGGGCCCGCTCCAGCGCCACCGGGTCGACGGCCCGGGTGACGGTCAGGTAGTCGCGGATGGCGGTGCCGTGGCGGCCCTCCTCGGCGGTCCACCGGTGCACCCAGGTGCCCCACGCGCCGTCGCGACCGAACAGGGTGGCGATCTCGTGGTGGTACGAGGGCAGGTTGTCCTCGGTCAGCAGGTTGACGATGAGCGCCGTGCGGGCGACGTCCGGGATTGTCGAGTCGGTCGGCGACCACGCCTCACCATTGAGCGGCCCGTCGAAGGTGCGCCCCTCGCTCCACGGCACGTACTCGTGCGGGAACCACTCCTTGGCCAGCGAGAGGTGGCGGTCCAGGTTGCGTGCGACAACCGGCTCCAGCTCGACGAGGAGTGCGGTCTGGCTCAGCGTGGTGCTCATGGTCACGAGAAACTCCCTACGGTGGCGTAACTTACGCTACCGTAGGTCCCCGCGGCTCTGCGCGCCAGTGGTGAGACTCAGTTGACTCTCGCCGTACGGTCCTCGACGGGCGGCATCCACTCCCCCGCGTCGGCAGCTACCTGCTCACCTGAGCGAATGTCCTTGACCTCGTCGGGCGCGTCGTCGACGCCCGGGAACCAGACGTACGGGATGCCGCGCCGCTCGGCGTAGCGGATCTGCTTGCCGAACTTCGCCGCGCTGGGCGACACCTCGGTCGGCACCCCGCGTCGCCGCAGCGCCTCGGCCACCCGGTTGCTTGCCGCACGCTGCTCCTCGCCGGTCACCGCCACCAGGACACAGGTGGGCACCGAACGGGAGATCGACAGCTCGCCCGCGCCGAAGAGCAGCCCGAGCAGCCGGGTCACCCCGATCGAGATCCCCACGCCAGGGAACGAGGTGGCGCCGAGAGTGGCCAGGCTGTCGTACCGACCGCCGGAGCAGATCGAGCCGAACCGCTCGTAGCCGCGCAGTTGGGTCTCGTAGACGGTGCCGGTGTAATAGTCGAGCCCCCGGGCGATGCGCAGGTCGGCGACGCACAGGCCGGGCGAGTGCTCGGCGGCGGTCTCGACGACCCGCACCAGCTCCTCGATGCCCTCGTCGAGCAGCGGGTCGGTAACGCCCAGGGCGCGTACGGCGTCGGCGAACGACGCGTCCGGCGCGGAGATCTCGGCAAGCGCCAGGCACGCCTTGGCCTGCGCCTCGCTCGCACCGGCGCTCTGGGCCAGCAGTTCGGCCACCTTCGCCGGGCCGATCTTGTCGAGCTTGTCGACGGCACGGAGCGCCGCCTCCGGGTCGGTCAGCCCGATCCCCCGGTAGAAGCCCTCGCAGACCTTGCGGTTGTTGACCTGGATGGTCACCGGCGGGATCGGCAACGAGCGTAGCGCGTCCCCGATCACCAGCGGGATCTCCGCCTCGTGGTGCGGGGCGAGTGAGTCCCGGTCCACGATGTCGATGTCGGCCTGCACGAACTCCCGGTAGCGCCCCTCCTGCGGGCGCTCCCCCCGCCACACCTTCTGGATCTGGTAGCGGCGGAACGGGAAGGCGAGCTTGCCGGCGTTCTCCAGCACGTACCTGGCGAACGGCACGGTCAGGTCGAAGTGCAGGCCGAGCTGGTCGTCACCGCCGCCGCCCTCGGCGTCGGCGTGCAACCGCCGGATCACGTACACCTCTTTGGAGGTCTCGCCCTTGCGCAGCAGCTGGTCGAGCGGCTCCACCGCGCGGGTCTCCAGCGGCGCGAACCCGTACAACTCGAACGTGCCCCGGATCTTGTCGAGCACGAACTGCTCGATCATCCGCTGGCCGGGGGTCCACTCCGGGAAGCCGGAGATGGGCGTGGGCTTGCTCATGGGCGTACTCCTTGCGGTTCCGCGCCCGCGGCGCGGTGGTGTCGTGGGTCCGCGACCGGCGCGGACGTTTCTCAAAGACCCCGGGTGGGCGCGGCGGGCACCGACCCCGCAACCTCGATGAGGTACGGGTTGCTGGCGCGCTCGCGGCCGATCGTGGTGCTGGGACCGTGCCCGGGCAGGACGACTGTGTCGTCGGCCAAGGGGAGGATCTTGTCGCGCAGGCTGTCGAGCATGGCTGGCATGCTGCCGCCCGGCAGGTCGGTGCGGCCGATCGACCCGGCGAAGAGCACGTCGCCGGAGAGGCAGATCTCGTCAGCCTCCCAGCCCGAGCCCGCGCCGGGCAGCCGGAACAGCACCGACCCGCCGGTATGGCCCGGTGCGTGGTCGACGGCGATCTCCAGGCCGGCGAGGGTGAGGGTGGCGCCGTCGGTCAGCTCCGCCACGTCGTCGGGCTCGCTGTAGCTCAGCCGGCCGCCGAAGAGGGAGGTCAGGTCGGCCGACAGACCCTTGGCCGGGTCGGCAAGCATCTCCCGGTCGCCGGGGTGCACGTACGCGGTGATGCCACGGGCGCCGCAGACCGGGGCGACCGAGAAGGTGTGGTCCAGGTGCCCGTGGGTCAGCAGGACTGCTGCCGGGTGCAGGCGGTGCTCGGCGAGGAGGGCGTCGAGCTGGTCGAGCACCCCGATGCCGGGGTCGACCACGACACACTGCTCCCCCGGCGCGGTCGCCACCACGTAGCAGTTGGTGCCGAAGGCGTCCGCGGGAAAGCCGGCCACGAGCACGGGCGCTGTCCTTCCGTCGAGCTGTCGTCCTGCCCAGCAGCCTAACCGGCCCGGCGAGCGGGTTCGCCGCGTCCGTCCCCTCGCGCCTCGGCGGGCACAGTGACAGCCTCCGATAAGCGCTGCTCGGGACGGGGTGGACCTCGTACACCACATTCCCAGTCGCTAGCCGTACACTCTGGCGGGCGTGTGGCGCGGCACACGAAACGCCGGATGGTCCGGGACACCCGGCCGTCGGCGACGACCAGGCAGAGGAAAGGGGAGCACTGGTGGCTTCCAGCAGGGACCGGCAGCGCAAACTGGCGCGGGCCAAGCTCGACCGGCAGTTGGCCCGGCGGGCAGCCGCCACGCGGCGCCGCCGACAGATCCAGGCCGGTGTCGGTGTCTTCCTGGTCCTCGCGCTGGTCGTGGCCGGTTCGGCCTGGGCGCTCGGGGCGTTCGACTCGGAGCCGAAGCAGAACGCCGCGGTCGAGGAGACCTGCGTCTGGACGCCGCAGGACGCGGCGGTCAACACCAACCTCAAGGACGTCGGCACACCGGAGACCAAGGGTCTGCCCACCGAGGGCACCCGGGCGATGACGGTCACCACCAACCAGGGCGGGCCGATCACCGCCGAGCTCAACCTGGCCACTTCCCCGTGTGCCGCCGCGAGCATCGCCCACTTGGCGAGCCGGTCGTTCTACGACAACACCCAGTGCCACGAGATCACCGCCGACGGCGCGCTTCGCTGCGGCGACCCCAGCGGCAGCGGTCTCGGCGGCCCGAGCTACTCCTTCTACGACGAGGACCTGCCGACTGTGCCGTCGGCGTCACCGTCGGCCAGCCCGGCGCCCGGTCAGCCG
The DNA here is from genome assembly GCF_011927785.1 of Micromonospora profundi. NCBI lineage: Bacteria > Bacillati > Actinomycetota > Actinomycetes > Micromonosporales > Micromonosporaceae > Micromonospora > Micromonospora profundi. The sequence goes on from NZ_JAATJK010000001.1 coordinate 3,618,513, forward strand.
CCGACGTACCCCAAGGGGACCGTCGCGATGATCTCCAACCCGCCGGGCAGCAACGGCAGCCAGTTCCTGATCTTCTTCAAGGACTTCACCACAGCGGACCCGAAGTACCCGGTGATCGGCAAGGTCACCGGCGGGCTGGACGTGGTGGAGAAGATCGGTGCCCTGCCGACCGTGGAGAATGGGACCGGGGCGAAGGTCAGGCCCAAGTCCGACGTGGTGATCCAGAGCCTCACCGTCGGTGAGCCGGTCACCGGCGCGGCACCGCCCGCCAGCGCCCCGGCCAGCAGCCCGAGCGCGGGTTGACAGGTAGCACCACCCACCCGAGCGGCACCAAGCAGCAGACAGCCAGGAGGATCCAGGCGTGACGTCCACCAGAGAGCGGCAGCGCGCGGCGGCACGCGCCCGGCTCGAGAAGGAGATGGCCGAGCGCGCGGGCAAGGCCCGTAAGCGCCGGCAGACCCAGGCGATCATCGGTGCGGGGGCTGCCCTGGTCCTCGTGGTCGCCGGCACCGCCTGGCTGGCCATGACCCTCGGCGGCGACGACGACAAGACCGACACGGCCGCCTCGGCGCCCGGCACTGCCGAGTGCGCGTTCACCGAGCTGCCCGCCGACCAGCGGTCCCCGCAGATCAAGGACGTCGGGTTGCCCAGCAACCAGCAGTCCGCCACCGGCGTGCAGACCATGACGATCGACACCAACCTGGGTCCGATCACCGCCAAGGTCGACAGGTCGCTGTCGCCGTGCACGGCGGGCAGCTTCACCTACCTGGCGGAGAAGAACTTCTTCGACAACAGCAAGTGCCACCGCCTGGTGACCGAGGGCATCAAGGTGCTTCAGTGCGGTGACCCGAGCGCCACCGGCAAGGGCTGGCGGGACACCGACGGCACCGGCGGCCCGAGCTACCGCCAGGCCGAGGAGAACCTGCCCACCGACAAGCGCCCGCCGTACCCGGAGGGTGTCATCGCGATGGCCAACTCCGGCCAGCCGGGCAGCACCGGCAGCCAGTTCTTCATCGTCTACGGCGACTCGCCGCTGGACCCGGCGTACACCGTGCTGGGCACCATCACCGGCGGCATGGACATCGTCAAGGACGTGGCAAAGGCCGGCGACGACGGGGCGTTCGCCCAGCAGGCCGGTGGCGGTCACCCGAAGAAGGAGATCGTCATCAAGGACCTCACAATGAGCAACCCGCAGGGCTGACGCCCACGCACGTGAAAGCGCCCGCCGGCTGAGCCGGCGGGCGCTTTGCTGTCGGGGTCAGGCCCCGGAGGTGACCCGGTACGCGTCGAAGACGCCGTCGACCTTGCGGACGGTGGCCAGGAGGTGGCCCAGGTGCTTCGGGTCGGCCATCTCGAAGCTGAACCGGCTCACCGCCACCCGGTCGCGGGTGGTGGTGACGGTGGCCGAGAGGATGTTGACCCGCTCGTCGGAGAGCACCCTCGTGACGTCGGCGAGCAGCTTGTGCCTGTCCAGCGCCTCGACCTGTATGGCCACCAGGAAGGTCGAGGCGGAGGTGAGCTTCCAGCTGACCTCGACGACCCGCTCGCTCTGCGCCCGCAGGTCCTCGGCGTTGGCGCAGTCGTCGCGGTGCACGCTCACCCCGCCGGAGCGGGTGACGAACCCGAAGACCGAGTCCGGTGGGACCGGTGTGCAGCAGCGGGCCAGCTTGATCCAGACGTCGCTGACGCCGCGGACCACCACGCCGGGGTCGCTGCTGCTCTGCCTGCTGCGCGGCGGCCGGGTGGCGACGGCGGTCTCGGCGATGTCCTCCGCCGCGCCCTCCTCGCCGCCGTACGCGGCCATCAGCTTCTGCACCACCGACTGCGCCGAGACCTGGCTGTCGCCGACCGCCGCGTACAGCGACGCCACGTCGGCCAGGTGCAGGTCCCGTGCGATCGACATGAGCGCCTCGGAGGTGAGCATCCGCTGCAACGGCATGCCCTGCTTGCGCATGGCCTTGACGATCGCGTCCTTGCCGGCCTCGATCGCCTCCTCGCGCCGCTCCTTGTTGAAGTACTGACGGATCTTGGTACGGGCGCGTGGGCTCTTGACGAAGCCCAGCCAGTCCTGGGTGGGGCCGGCCGTCTCGGACTTCGACGTGAAGATCTCGATCACGTCGCCGTTGGACAGCGTCGACTCCAGCGGCACGAGCTTGCCGTTGACCCGCGCGCCGATGCACTTGTGCCCGACCTCGGTGTGCACCGCGTACGCGAAGTCCACAGGCGTCGAACCGGTCGGCAGCGGGATGACGTCACCCTTGGGGGTGAAGACGTACACCTCCTGGCTGGACAGGTCGAAGCGCAACGCGTCGAGGAACTCGCTCGGGTCGGCCGCCTCGCGTTGCCAGTCCAGCAACTGTCGCAGCCAGGTCATCTCGTCGATGTGCGCCGGCGGGCCGACGATCTGCGTGCCCTTGTGCTCCTTGTACTTCCAGTGCGCCGCGATGCCGAACTCGGCGGTGCGGTGCATCGCGTACGTGCGGATCTGCATCTCCACCGGCTTGCCGGTGGGCCCGATGACAGTCGTGTGCAACGACTGGTACATGTTGAACTTGGGCATGGCGATGTAGTCCTTGAACCGGCCCGGCACCGGCTGCCAGTTGGCGTGGATCACACCCAGCGCCGCGTAGCAGTCACGAACCGTGTCGACAAGGATCCGTACGCCCACCAGGTCGTAGATGTCGTTGAAGTCGCGACCCCGCACGATCATCTTCTGGTAGATCGAGTAGAGGTGCTTCGGCCGCCCGGTGGTGTCCGCCTTGATCTTGGCGGCCTTGAGGTCGGTCGACACCTTCTGCGTCACCTGGCGCAGCAGCGCCTCACGCTGCGGCTGGTGCTCCCCGATCAGACGGTTGATCTCCTCGAAGCGCTTCGGGAACAGCGTGCCGAACGCCAGATCCTCCAGCTCCCACTTGATCGTGTTCATACCGAGCCGGTGGGCCAGGGGCGCCAGGATCTCCAGGGTCTCCTTGGCCTTCTGCTCCTGCTTGGGGCGGGGCAGGAAGGTCAGGGTGCGCATGTTGTGCAGCCGGTCGGCCAGCTTGATCACCAGCACCCGCGGGTCCTTGGCCATCGCCACGACCATCTTGCGGATCGTCTCGGCCTTCGCCGCGTCGCCGAGCTTTACCTTGTCGAGCTTGGTGACGCCGTCGACAAGCAGGGCGACCTCACCGCCGAAGTCGACGCGCATCTGGTCGAGCGTGTATTCGGTGTCCTCGATGGTGTCGTGCAGCAGGGCGGCGACAAGCGTGGTGGTGTCCATCCCCAGGTTGCCGAGGATCGTCGCCACGGCAAGAGGGTGGGTGATGTACGGGTCGCCGGACTTGCGGTACTGCCCGGAGTGCCACCGCGCCGCCGTGTCGAAGGCCCGCTGCAACAAGCGCGCGTCGGCCTTGGGGTGGTTCTCCCGGTGGCTGGCGATGAGCGGCTCCAGCACCTCGCTTACCTGCGAGGTCTGCCAGGGCGCGTTGAACCGGGCCAACCGGGCCCGGACCCGCCGACCGGTGGGCGCGTTGGACAGCCCGAACCCGCCGCTGGGCGACGGGTCGACACCGGCGTCGGTAGGGAACGGGACCACCACCCCGTCAGCGCCGAGGGACGACTCGACGCCGCCCGCCGTGGCGGCGGGCGTCACAGTCGTGCCGTCGATCGCAGCCCTGCCGGAGCCGTTGCCCGAGCCCTTGCCGGAGCCCGTCACCCGGGCCGGAGCGTCAGCGTTCCGGTCGGTCACCGAGCCGTCAGCGTCGCCTGTCGGGTGCACCGTGCCCTCCGCCGGAGGGACGACATCGTGGGACACCGGCCTCCTCACCGCTCGCCGGGAAAACACCGGCCGTAGATCGGCCGGCCTGGTCTCGCGTCGCCGGGCGGGGTACCGCCGGCGTCAGCAAAGGGCAATGCTACCCGCACGGACGGTCCCCTGCCGCTCCGCCGGACGGTCGGCGCGGGGTCCGCTTGACGGGCCGCGAATCAAACGGTCAGCAGGGCATGGACCGGACGCGGCGCCAGCCGTTCACGGCCACCCAGGAAACCCAACTCCAGCAGTACGGTGAAGCCGCTGACGGTCCCACCGGCCCGCTCGACCAGGTCCAGGGTCGCCTCGGCAGTGCCACCGGTGGCAAGCACGTCGTCGACCACAAGCACGCGGTGACCCGCGGTGAAGGCGTCCTCGTGCACTTCCAGGGTGGCCTCGCCGTATTCGAGGGCGTAGGAGATCGAGTGCGCCGGGCGGGGCAGTTTGCCGGCCTTGCGGACGGGCACCACGCCCACCCCTGCCGCGTACGCGACGGCCGCCGCCACCACGAACCCGCGCGCCTCGATGCCGACCACGACATCGAAGCCATCCCGCCCGTGGTATGCCACGATCCCGTCGACCACGTCGCGGAACACCTTCGCGTCGGCGAACAGCGGCATCAGGTCCTTGAACAGGACACCGGGCTGGGGGAAGTCCGGCACGTCCAGCACCCGACTGGCGACCAGCCGGGCGGTCTCCGGGCCGAGGTCCCCGCGCGGTGCGGTGCTGTGGGTCTCCGTCACGGCAGTTCCGTTCCCTTCCGACGACAACGGCGTCCGGCAGTGCTGCTCGCACAGCATGCCGGACGCCGTTCGGTCATGTCCTCCCGGGCTCACCCGGGCCGTTCAGCGCCGCTCGGCGTCACCGCCGGTCAGCGCTACGGCTGGTCAGCGCCACCTGGGCGCTACCGCCGGTCAGCGCCGCTTGGCGCCACCCGGCCGGCTGCCGCCGCCACCCGGGCGACCTCCCCGGGCACCGGTGGGCCGCTTGCCCGCCGGCCGGGCGCCCACCTTGGGAGCGGCGCCGGCCAACGCGGCGTTGTCCGGGTCGAGGGGCGCGTCGTCCGTCTCGGTCCGGGCCGGGCTCGCGGCACCCTTCGTGGGGACCTCGCCACGCGCCAGCGCACCGCGGCGGGCCTGCACCCGCTTGTTGTGCGCCTGGATACGCGGCTCGTAGTTCTTCAGCAGCGCCAGCATCGGGGTGGCCACCAGGATGGAGGTCAGGAAGGCCATCGCCATACCGACGAACAGCACCAGGCCGAGGTCCTTCAGCGTGCCGGCGCCGAGCAGGCCGGCGCCGATGAAGAGCAGACCACCGACGGGCAGCAGCGCCACCACCGACGTGTTCAGCGACCGCATGAGGCTCTGGTTGACGGCCAGGTTGGCCGCCTCGCCGTACGTCTGGTTGTTGTTGGCGGTGATGCCCCGTGTGTTCTCCTCCACCTTGTCGAAGACCACCACCACGTCGTAGAGCGCGAAGCCCAGGATCGTGAGGAACCCGATGATCGTCGACGGGGTGACCTCGAAACCGACGAGCGAGTAGATGCCGGCGGTGAGGATCAGGTTCAGCAGCAGCGAGGTGACGGCCGCGACGGCCATCCGCCACTCGAAGCGCAGGACCAGGTAGAGCATCACCAGCGCGATGAAGACCACCAGACCGAGCACGGCCCGCTCGGTGACCTGGCTGCCCCACGCCTCACTGACCTGGTTGCTGCTGATCTGACCGGGTTCCAGACCGAAGTCCTCGGCGATCTGGGCCTTGACCGCGTTTGTCTGCTCGACGCTGAGCTGCGGCGTACGCAGCTCGTAGGAGTCGCCGCCGGTGCCGCCGACCTGCTGCGCGGTGGCCACCTCGACGCCTGTGTTCTCGGCGGCGAGGGCGGCGTTGACCTCCTCCTCGGCCTGCTCCAGCGTGCCGACGCTGGCCGGTACCGAGAACGAGTTACCGCCGGCGAACTCGATACCGAGGCTGAACCCCCGGATCGAGATGCTGAGGATCGCGATCAGGACGAGGACCCCGGCGACGCCGAACCAGAGCTTGCGCCGGCCGACGACGTTGAGACCGGCCTCACCGTTGTAGAGGCGACTCGCCAAACTGTTGTCAGCCATCTCAGGCCTCCTTGGCGCGCGGGTTGCGGGGCTGAGTCTGCTGGGTCCGGGCCGGAAGCGCCCGGCCGAGCCCGCTGACCCGCGGGGACAGGAACGCCCGGGTCCGGGCGAACATCGTCATGATCGGGTGGCGGAAGAGGAAGACCACCACCAGGTCGAGCACTGTGGCGAGGCCGAGCGCGAACGCGAAGCCCTTGACCGTGCCGACCGATACCACGTAGAGCACCACAGCCGAGAGCAGTGTGATCGCGTTTGCCGAGATGATCGTCCGGCGGGCTCGGATCCAGGCCCGGGGTACGGCGCTGCGTGGGCTGCGTCCCTCCCGGATCTCGTCCTTCAACCGTTCGAAGTAGATGACGAACGAGTCCGCCGCCACACCGAGTGAGACGATCATGCCGGCGATGCCGGCGAGGGTGAGCGTAAAGCCGATCTGCCTGCCGAGCACCACGAGCGCGCCGAAGACCAGCAGCGCGGAGAGGATGAGGCTCAGGAAGATGACCGAGCCGAGCAGCCGGTAGTAGAAGAACGCGTAGATGATGACCAGCAGCATGCCGATGCCGGCGGCGAGCAGACCGGCGCGCAGGTGGCTGGCACCCAGCGTGGCGGTGACGTTCTGCGCCTCCTGCTGCTCGAAGGTCACCGGCAGCGCGCCGTAGCGGAGCTGACCCGCGAGGGTGCTGGCGTCCTTCTGGGTGAAGTTGCCGGTGATCTGGGAGTTGCCGGTCAGCACGCCCTGGATCTCCGGCGAGGAGACGATCTCGTTGTCCAGCACGACGGCCACCCGGCACTTGCCGTCCTGGCCCAGGGCTGTCGCGTCGCAGGCCCCGCCCTCGTTGTTGAACGCCTCACGGGTGAGGGCCGTCCAGTTGCCCTGGCCCTTGCCGGTGAAGTCCAGGCTGACCACCCAGGCGTTGGTCTGGTCGAGCACCGCGTCGGCGTCCGACACGTCGGTGCCGAGCACCTTGGCCTGGTCGAGCAGGTACTTGGAGACGCCGTCCTCGCAGGAGACGACCTGCTGCTTCGGGTCGGAGATCGACGCCGGCGGGCGCTTGTCGAGCTGCGCGCAGCCGATCGTCGGCACGTTGAACTGCATCTGCGCCGGCAACACCGCCACCTCCTGCGGAGACAGCGTGCCGAACGGCTTGAGCTTGTCGGCGAGCGACGGGTCGGCGGTCAGGTCGGCCGGGCCCTGCAGACCGTTGGCGGCCTGCCACGCGGGGGCGCCGACCTTCTGCTCGACGGCCTTGCGCTGCTCCTCGATGCTCGCCGGCACCGGCTCGGTGCTGGCGCTCGCCGACGGCGCGGCACTCGCCGAGGCCGACGGGGCCGGCGTGGCGCTCGGCGATGCCGGGGCCATCCCGCCCTGACCGCCGCTCGGCGACGCGGTCGCCTTCGGCGCGCCACTGCCCGACGGGGTCGGGGCAGCACTGCCGGACGGAGCCGGGCTGCCGGACGGGCTCGGCTCGGCGGCCGGCGGTGCGGCGATCGCTCCGCTGCCGTCGGCGGCCTTCAGCACCTTGCGGAACCGCAGCTCGGCCGCGCTGCCCACGTCGGTGAGGTCGCGGTTTTCACCGGGCAGGGAGATGACGATGTTCCGGTTGCCCTCGGTGACCACCTCGGCCTCGGCCACGCCGAACGCGTTGACCCGGCTCTCGATGATCTGCCGGGCCTCTTCGAGGTTGTCCGCCGTCGGGGGCTTGCCGTCGACGCTGTTTGTCGCCTCCAGCGTCACCCGGGTGCCGCCGATCAGGTCCAGGCCGAGCCGAGGCTCAAGCCGATCCTTGAAGCTGCCGCTGGCACCGCCCGCGAAGAACACCAGAAGGTAGAGGACCACGAAGATGGCCCCGAGCACGGCGAGCTGCCGGCCGGGGCGCATCTGTCCCTGAGGTGGTGCCACGGTTGTCTGTCTCCCTGTACGGTCGCGCCGCTGCACGCGGCGGCGGCGGCGAGTGTCGGGCCGGGGGTCCGGCCGACGGGGTCTGACTGGGTCGGCATGACGCCGACACGGAGCCGGACCCACCGGCGCGGACGCTGGCGGTCACGGGACGTGCCGACGTCCGGCGTCGACCCAACTATCCAGTTTTCACGTCACGTCCGCTGCCCCGTCGGGCACGGCACCCCCGGGAGGCGGTCGTCCGGCCGTACGCCGGAAGCACCGCCGCCGATGGGGGCGTCAGTCCTTGGCGGTGTCCGCGTCCTCGGTGACCGGCTCGCTCGGCAGTTCCGCGCGGGTGACCACCCGGGCGATGGCCGGGCGGGCGTAGCGGGTCTGCACGCCCGGAGCGACCTCGAGCAGGACGCTGTCGTCCTCGATGCCGGTGACGGTGCCGTAGAGCCCGCCGATGGTCACGACCTCGTCGCCGGGGCCGAGGTTCGACTGCATAGCCTCTGCCTCGCGGCGGCGCTTCTGCTGGGGCCGGATCATCATGAAGTACATGACACCGAAGAGCAGCGCGATCATCAGGATCGGCGTGAAGCTGCCGGCCCCGCCTGCCGATTGTGCGTAATGCACGTTAAAAACCTTCCCATTGGCCTCCGTCGCGGCGCGGGGTGCGCCGGAGCGGAGGCGGACTCTCACGTCCTGTACAGACCGCGGCGAAGTCTAATCCCTGCACCTGAGAACACCGAATGCGGCACAGATCACGTTCACATCACGGCTGATCGGTATCCACCGAGAACAGATCGGGCGTCGATGGGACATCTACCCCAAATGTACCATTCGGCGGTGTGCGCCCCAGGTGCCGCCAGGCAGCCTCGGTGGCCACCCGGCCGCGCGGCGTACGCGCCAGCAGGCCGGCGCGCACCAGGAACGGCTCGCACACCTCCTCGACAGTGTCCGGCTGCTCCCCCACCGCCACGGCGAGGGTGGACAGGCCCACCGGGCCGCCCCGGAACGAGTCCACGAGCGCGGTGAGCACCGCCCGGTCCAGCCGGTCAAGACCCAGCGCGTCGACGTCGTACACGATCAAGGCCGCACGGGCGGTGTCGAGATCGACCACGCCGTCGGCCCGCACCTCCGCGTAGTCGCGGACCCGGCGCAGCAGTCGGTTGGCGATCCGGGGAGTGCCCCGCGACCGGCCGGCGATCTCCGTGGCGCCCTCGGCCGTGATCGGCACACCGAGGATCCGCGCCGAACGGTGCAGCAGCGTCTCCAGATCGGCCGGGGCGTAGAAATCAAGGTGGGCGACGAAGCCGAACCGGTCCCGCATCGGGCCTGTCAACAACCCGGACCGCGTTGTCGCACCGACAAGTGTGAACGGCTCGACATCGAGCGGGATCGCGGTGGCCCCCGGCCCCTTGCCCACCACCACGTCGACCCGGAAGTCCTCCATCGCGCTGTAGAGCAGCTCCTCGGCGGGCCGGGCGATCCGGTGGATCTCGTCGATGAAGAGCACATCGCCCTCGGCCAGGCTTGTCAGGATCGCCGCCAGGTCACCGGAACGCTCGATCGCCGGCCCGCTCGTCACCCGGATGCCCGCGCCCAGCTCGGCGGCCACGATGTTGGCCAGGCTGGTCTTACCCAACCCCGGCGGCCCGGAGAGCAGGATGTGATCCGGCGGCGAACCACGCCGCATGGCCCCCTGCAACAGCAGGTCAAGTTGGTCGCGGACCCGGTCCTGGGCGATGAACTCGGCCAGCCGCTTCGGTCGTACGGTGGCCTCCGCGTCCCGCTCGGCGTCGCTGACGTACGCCGAGACGAGCCCTTCGGTCTCGCTCATCGGGTACGACCGAGCAGGCGGATGGCCTGCTTGAGCAGCACCGGCACGGGCGGGGTGGCCCCGTCGATGGTCTCCGCGACAGCGGCCACCGCCTGGTCGGCCTGCCCGGCCGTCCACCCCAGGCCCACGAGCGCCTGGCGGACCTGGTCGGGCCAGGCGCCTGCGGTCACGCCGCCCACGCCGTCGGCGCCGATGGACACCGGGCCGATCCGGTCGCGCAGTTCCAGCACCAGACGCTCGGCGCCCTTCTTGCCGATCCCCGGCACCCGGGTCAGGGCCGCGGTGTCGGCGTTGGCGATGGCCTTGCGCACCGCGTCCGGGGTGTGCACGGCCAGCACCGCCTGGGCCAGCCGAGGGCCGACCCCACTTGCCGTCTGGAGCAGCTCGAACAACGACTTCGCGTCGTCGTCGGCGAAGCCGTAGAGGGTCAGTGAGTCTTCCCGCACCACAAGGCTCGTGGCGAGCCGGGCGACCTGGCCGACCCGCAGCTCCGCGATCGTCCCGGGGGCACAGTGCACGGCCAGGCCGACCCCACCGACCTCGATCACGGCCAGGTCCGGACCCGTCGCGGTCACCGTGCCGCGCACGCTGGCGATCATCGTGCTCCTCCTCGTCGTGCCCGGTCGGCCGCTGCGGCCAGCTTCGAGCGGGTGCCGCCGCGCCAGACGTGACAGATGGCCAGGGCGAGGGCGTCGGCGGCGTCGGCCGGCTTCGGCGGCTCGGCCAGCCGCAGCAGCCGGGTCACCATCGCTGTCATCTGCGCCTTGTCGGCCTGACCCGAGCCGGTCACCGCCGCCTTCACCTCGCTGGGGGTGTACGTCTGCACCGGCAGCCCGGCACGCGCCCCCGCCAGCACCGCGATGCCGCTGGCCTGCGCGGTGCCCATCACCGTACGCACATTGTGCTGGCTGAAGACGCGCTCGACGGCGACGCTTTCCGGCTGGTGCTCGGCGACCAGCTTGGTGAGCGACCGGTCCAGGTGCAGCAGGCGCAGCGCCAGGTCGTCGGCCGGATCGGTGTAGACCACGTAGTAGGCGACAAGCGTGCACGGGCGGCCCGGCACACCCTCGACCACGCCCACCCCACACCGGGTCAACCCCGGGTCCACACCGAGCACGCGCACGCCGCCCCCTCCCCAGCCGTCAGCAGTACGTGTGTTCGACACCCTAACGCCCGGCCTCCCACCAGCCCCACGGGACACACCCTGCCGCGCGCCAAGATCGTGCTCGCCCCCACGCCTCGCCTTGCCCCGCCCGCACATGCCCTGCGCCGATCTTGCACTTTCGGTCGCCACTTAATCCGCTTTGCCTTTTTCACCTGGGCAGCAAGTGCAAGATCGGCGACGGCGGTGATCGATCGCGGTGGTGATTGGCGGGGTCAGGTGGGATCACCACTCCCCACGCGCGCAGAACGCGCAGCCGGACAGGCAGGGGCGGTCGGGCGCATGGAGTGGTGGGCGGGGGTGGGCACACAGCTTTGCCCTGGAGTATGTGGCTCTGGCCCATGTGCCGGGGCGCACTCAGCTCGTAACTTCATGCGCCATGACGGCAGAACCCGTGGCGGTCCCCCACGTCGTACAGCTCGACCTCACCGGTCGCACCGCCCTGGTCACCGGCGGCGGCAGCGGCATCGGGCGGGCGTGCGCCCTGCGGCTGGGCGCGGCCGGCGCCACGGTACTCGTGGTGGACCGGAACCTGGACGCGGCCCGGGCGGTCGCCGCCGAGGCGGGCGGGCGCGCCGAGGGGGTGGACCTGGCCGACGCGGCGGCAGTGGACCGCCTCGACGTGGACGTGGACATCGTCGTGAACAACGCCGGGCTCCAGCACGTGGCGCCGATGCAGGACTTCCCCGTCGAGCGGTTCGAGTACATCCAGCGGGTGATGGTGGAGGCGCCGTTCCTGCTGGTCCGCCGCGCGCTGCCGCACATGTACGCCCAGGGTTGGGGCCGGATCGTCAACATCTCGTCGGTGCACGGGCTGCGGGCCTCGCCGTACAAGGCGGCGTACGTCACGGCGAAGCACGCCCTGGAAGGGCTGTCGAAGGTGGTGGCGCTGGAGGGCGCCGCGCACGGGGTCACCGCCAACTGCATCAATCCGGCGTACGTCCGCACTGCGCTCGTGGAGAGCCAGATCGCCGACCAGGCGGCCAGCCACGGCATCCCGGAACCCGAGGTGATCGAAAAGATCATGCTGGCCCGGGCGGCGATCAAGCGGCTGATCGAGCCCGAGGAGGTGGCCGAGCTGCTCGCGTACCTGTGCTCGCCGCCGGCGGCCTTCATCACCGGCGCGTCGATCGCGCTCGACGGGGGCTGGACGGCCAACTAGTGGGTCCCCGCACAATGTCGACCATGTCGTCGCCTGTGGAGTTTCTGGAACTGCTCGCCCGTGAGGCCGCGGCGGTGGAGTTCGAAGGTCCGTTGGTGGCCGCGCGGGCCGCCGGGGCGCCGGCCGAACGGCTGGCCGAGCTGGAGCAGGCAAGGACCGTGGCGTTGCGGGTCCGCGCGCTGCTGGAGCGGCGACGCCGCCGGGAGATCGAGCTCTCCGGTCTGTACGACACGGTGAGCGACCTGGCCGGCCTGCGCGACCTTGACGACGTGCTGCGGGCGATCGTGCACCGGGCGCGCAACCTGCTGGGCGCCGACGTGGCGTACATGACGCTCAACGACGACGAGCGCGGCGACACCTACATGCGGGTGACCGACGGGTCCGTGTCGGCCCGCTTCCAGCGGCTGCGGCTGCCGATGGGCGCCGGCCTCGGTGGTCTGGTGGCCCAGTCCGGCGCCCCGTACGTGACCGCCAACTACGGCGAGGACGAGCGCTTCCACCACACCGGGGAGATCGACGCCGGGGTGGGCGAGGAAGGCCTGGTGGCGATCCTCGGGGTGCCGCTGCGGCTCGGTTCCACATCGATCGGCGTGCTCTACGCGGCCAACCGTTCGGCCCGGCCGTTCGTGCGGGAGGAGGTGGCGCTGCTGGTCTCACTCGCCGCGCACGCCGCGGTGGCGATCGACACGGCCCGGCTGCTGGCCGAGACCCGCTCGGCGCTCGCCGAACTGTCGGCCGCCAACACCACCATCCGGGCGCACAGCAGTTCGGTGGAGCGGGCCGCTGCCGCGCATGACCGGATGACAGCGCTGGTGCTGCGCGGCGGCGGCGTGGAGGACGTGGCGGCCGCGGTGACCGAGGTGCTGGGCGGGGCGCTGCTGGCGTTGGACGCGCAGGGCCGGTTGCTGGCCCGGGTCGGTGAGATCGACGAACCGGACCGGGAGGACATCGTCGAGGCGGTGGCCGCGTCCCGCACCGAGGGCCGCAGCGTGCGCCGGGGTCCGCTCTGGTACGCGGCGGTGGTGGCGGGCACCGAGAACCTGGGTGCTCTGGTACTGCGGCCCGACGACGAGCTTGTCGACGCCGACCAGCGGATCCTGGAGCGGGCCGCGCTGGTGACAGCGCTGCTGCTGCTGTTCCGCCGGACGGTGGCCGAGGCGGAGGGTCGGGTACGCGGCGAACTGTTGGACGATCTGATCGCCCGACCGTTGCGGGACACCGACGCCCTGCGCAGCAGGGCTCGCCGGCTCGGGGTGGACCTGGACGCCCCGTACGTGCTGGTGGCGGTGGACGACGACGCGATCGCGGCCACCGGCTCGGCCCGGCAGCGGGTGCTCTCCTGGGCCACCACGTACGCCTCGGCGCGCGGTGGCCTGGCGGCGGCGCGTGACGGACGGGTGGTCCTGATGCTGCCCGGTCAGGACGCTGGTGGCAGCGCCCGGGCGGTGGCCCGGGACCTGTCCCGCGTGACGGGTCGACCGGTGACCGCCGGGGCGAGCGGTCCCGCGACCGGGCCGACGACGCTGGCGGGGACGTTCCACGAGGCGGACCGTTGCCTGACGGCGCTCGGCGCGCTGGGTCGCACCGGTCAGGGCGCGAGCACCGCCGAGCTGGGCTTCGTGGGGCTGCTGTTGGGCACTGTCGGTGACCGGGGCGAGAAGGACGTGACCCAGTTCCTCACCGCCACCGTCGGGCCGGTGGTCGACTACGACGCCCGTCGGGGGACCGCGCTGGTGAAGACGTTGGAGGCGTACTTCGGCGTCGGTGGCAGCCTGGCCCGCGCCGCCGAGCAGTTGCACGTGCACGTCAACACGGTGACGCAACGCCTGGAGCGGGTGGGGCAGCTGCTCGGCGCGGACTGGCAGCGGCCCGAGCGGGCGCTGGAGGTGCAGTTGGCGCTACGCCTGCACCGCCTGCGCGCGTCTGCCTGATCAGCGCGCGCGGATCCCTTCGAGGACGGCGTCGACGACCCGCTCCGGCAGGTCGACGTCGTTGAGATCCGGGCTCCACTGCAGCACCCGCTGGATCAGCATCGGCCCGGTGAGCAGCGCCATTGTCACCTCGATGTCGACGTCGGCCCGGAGCACGCCCTCGTCGACGCCGCGCCTGAGCACCTCGCGCATCAGCTGTCGCCGGGGCGCGATGATGTTCTGGTAGAGCTGGTACTGATCGGTGCTGCGGTTCACCGCCGGCACCAGGCACGGCATGATCTTCTCCGCCCGCGGGTCGACGTTCTTACCGATCGCGCCGACGAGCAGGATCAGGTCGTCCCGGATGGAGTGGCCGGCCGGCTGCGGCAGGACGCCCTTGAGCCGACGCAGCGCGTCGAGCAGCAAGGCGTCCTTGCCGGCCCAGCGGCGGTAGATGGTGGCCTTGCCGACCCCGGCGCGGCTGGCGATCGCCTCGATCGAGAGCGCCTCGACGTTGCTGCCCTCGGCGAGCAGGTCGAGGGTGGCCTCAATGATCGCCTCATCGGCGCGGAGGCTCCGCGGTCGCCCGGGCGACCGCGGAGCATCGGCAGTGGATCTCATGTCGGACATTGTTCCCGGACCTACGCCGTTCCGGCCAACTCGGGTTCGGCGACGGGTGCCGTCGTGGCGTCGGTCATGGCGTTGCGGCCCGGCATCCAGCGCAGCACCACGAGCATGCCGAGCGCCGCGACCACCGCGGAGAGGCCGGCAGCCCAGTGCATTGCGGTAACGAAGGCGTCGTTGGCCGCCGAGATCAGCGTCGGCGCCGCCGGGCCGAGCTGCCCGGCTGCGGCGTACGCCCCGGAGATCGACTCGTTGGCCGCGTCGCGTGCCTGTGGCGGTAGGCCGGTCAGCGCGTCGCCGACGTCGCTGCGGTAGACCGCCGAGAGCACCGAGCCGAGGACTGCCACGCCGAGCGCGCCGGCCACCTGGCGGACGGTGTTGCTCACCGCGGAGCCGACACCTGCCTTCTCCCGGGGCAGCGCCGACATGATCGACTCGGTCGCCGGGGGCATGATGTTTGCCATTCCGACGCCCTGGAGGAAGAAGACGACAAGGACGACCCAGATCGGGGTGGACGCGCCGATGAAGGCGAACGCGGCGAGCGCCACCACTGTCAGCCCCAGCCCGACGATGGCGACGGCCCGGCCGCCGTAGCGGCGGACCATGGCTGCGCTGCGCGGCGCGAAGACCAGTTGGGCGCCTGCGAACGGCAGGAAGAGCAGGCCGGTCTGCAGCGGGCTGTAGCCGCGCACCAACTGCAGGTAGAACGAGCTGAAGAACATCACACCCATGGCGGCGAAGAACACCAGGCCGACGATGGCCACCGGCGCGGCGAACCGGGGCACCTTGAACAGCCGGACGTCCAGCGACGGGTGGTCGCTGCGCCGCTCGTGTTGCACGAACCAGACCAGCACGGCGAGGCCCACAAGGATCGAACCCCAGGCGACCGGCCGGCCGAAGCCGTGCTCGCCGCCGTCGATGATGCCGTAGGAGAGGGCGACAAGGCCGACCACCGAGAGCACGACGCCGAGCAGGTCGACCCGGCCGGGGCGCGGGTCACGCGACTCGGGGACCAGCAGCGCGACCAGGACCACGCCTGCGGCCACCACCGGGACGTTGATCAGGAAGACCGAGCCCCACCAGAAGTGCTCCAGCAGCGCGCCGC
Source organism: Micromonospora profundi (assembly GCF_011927785.1). Taxonomy (NCBI): domain Bacteria; kingdom Bacillati; phylum Actinomycetota; class Actinomycetes; order Micromonosporales; family Micromonosporaceae; genus Micromonospora; species Micromonospora profundi. Next base: position 3,634,093 of record NZ_JAATJK010000001.1, read on the forward strand.
CGAGGATCGGGCCGATCGCCACCGCGAGCCCGACCGCGCCGGCCCACACGCCAATGGCCCGGCCGCGCTCGCGCGGGTCGAAGACGTTGGAGATGATCGACAGCGTGACCGGCATGATGGCCGCGCCGCCGATCCCCATCAGGGCGCGGGCCGCGATCAGCTGACCGGGGCTCTGGGCGTACGCCGAGAGCAGCGACGCCAGCCCGAACAGCACCAGACCGATCATCAGGAAGCGCTTGCGGCCGGAGCGGTCGCCGAGCACCCCGAAGGTGAACAGCAGCCCGGCGAAGACGAGCGTGTAGGAGTTGATGGACCACTCCAGCTCGCCCTGGGTGGCGCCGAGGCCGTGCACCGGGTCAGCCAGGGTGCGCAGTGCGACGTTGAGGATCGTGTTGTCGAGGACGACGACGAGGAGGCTGATCACCAGCACCCCCAGGATCGCCCACCTCCTCGGATGTCCCGTGTTGTTGTGCAGCTCCATGCCCGGTTCTCCCCCCGGTTCGCCCCGTCGCGCAATACGATACGGGCCAGACTCGTAACTGGGACAGCGTAGGCGCGGAATTTACGATACGGAACGGATCCGTATCGTATGTGACCGGTGTCACCTGCCACCCACGTCAGTCTCCCGGGAAGCCCGGATCGTCTCCGCACAGCGTCCTCCCTGGGGGTAGTCCTTCGCATCCTTTGCACTGCTTCAACCCACGCAACAGTTACGCCCCTGAAACGGTGCGTGGGTTGAAGCAGAGCAAAGGACATGGGCCGACCGGGGTCGGCCTCCGGCTGACCGTCCGAGGCCGGGCCGTCCGAGGCCGGGCCGTCCGAGGCCGGGCAAAGGTCCACCCGCGCGACGCCTTCGCCGTCGTGCGGGCACGACCTCAGCGCGCCCGCGGCGTTTCCAGGCAGGCGGCGAGGGCTGCCGGCAACGTACCCAGGTGGGTCGCCGGCGCGGCGAGCGGCTCGATCCAGCCCGGCCCGGCGCCGTACACCCGCAGGCGCGGGAAGTCGCGGGCGAAGCGCACCAGGCGGTACGCGCGGCCGGTGACAGGCGTCTGCGACCAGAGCACGACGGTGTGCGGGTTGGCCCGATGCACCGCGCTGGTCAGCGCGGGCCAGGGCAGCGCGGGGCCGAGGTGCAGGCAGCCGTGCCGGCGCTCGCGCAGCGCGGCAGCTAGCGCGTGCAGGCCGAGGCAGTGCGCCTCCCGTTCGGCACCGGCCAGCAGCACCCCGCCGCTGGAAAGCGACCGGCCGGGCTGCCTGCGGTACACGTCCAACCCGACCCGCATGCCCTCGCACAGGGCGTGCTCGATGGCGATCTCGGCGGGCGTCCGCCCCGGCAGTTGAGCGAGCAGCGGCCGGCAGATCTGCTCCCAGAGCGCCGGCACACCCCAGGCTTCGGCCATCTCCAGCAGCACCGTGGCGACACGGTTGCCGTCCAGGTCCTCGGTGGCCAGCCGGATGCGCTTGCGCGTGGTCTCCACGGCATCCGCCGGCATCGGATCGGTAAGCACCAGACGTACCCCCGGGTAGGTGTTCTCCATCCGGGATTCGCTGAAACGACGCGCGGTGGATGCGCCGTCGCGGAATTTACCGGCGGCGCGCGGCGAGCACGCACGCCAGCGGGGGCACGGCCGGCTTGACCGGGCCCCTTATGTTGATGATCAACACGGCCAACGAAAGGTCCCCACCCCATGCCTGTCGGCTTCACCATGGCGATCGTCTTCGCCATCGCAATGGCGGTCAGCGCCATCCTGGCACTCGTCGCGCCCAAGAGCGCGATGAAGCAGACGGCCGCCCTGGCGGCGCTCGGCTTCCTCGCCGTCACAGTGCTGATCGGCGTCGCCTCCAGCGCCCACTCCGTGCCCATCCGCTCGGTCGGCATCGTCACCAGCTTCGGCAAGCCCACCGGCGAGGTGACCGGTTCGGGCCTGAAGTGGGTGGCGCCCTGGCAGAAGGTCGGCGAGTGGGACGCGGGCCGGCAGAAGTACGACCACATCGGCGGCGACAACTGCGTACGCGTGCGCACCGGCACGCTCGCCGACGCGTGCGTCGAGGTGCTCGTGGAGTGGCAGGTCAAGCCGGAGAACGCGCCGAAGCAGTTCATGGACTACAAGGGAGACTTCGTGAGCTTCCAGGGCCAGCGGGTGGGAGTGCAGCTCGACAGCGCGGTGAACGACGCCTTCGCCACGTACAACCCGCTGGAGCGGATCGACGCGCAGACCGGCAACCTCAACGTCGACCTGAAGCCGTTCGCCGCGAACATCAAGAGCAGCGCGGAGGGTCGACTCGCCGAGGACGTCGACATCCTCTCGGTGACCATCACGCGGGTCAACCACGACGACAAGACCGAGGGCAACATCAAGGCGTTCCAGGACAAGCTGGCGCAGACCCGCAACCTGGAGCAGGACCGCAAGAACGCCGACATCTCCAAGCAGATCACCGAGACCAACGCGAAGGTCGACAAGGTGACCCGCTGCCTGGAGATCGCCGAGAAGAACGGCGCCAACCCGGGTCTGTGCATCAACCCGGGCATCGTCACCGGCAAGTGACAGCCGGCCGGGTGGTCAGTCGAGGCTGACCACCCAGCGGGCGCCCTCGCCCCGCGCCAACCGGTCGAACGCCGCCGGCGCCTCGTCGAGGCTGACCACCCCGCTGACCAGCGGGGACAGATCCAGCGTCCCGTCGAGCGCCGCGCATGCCAACTCGGGCACCTCACGGTCGGGGTCGGACGAGCCGTACACGGAGGAGCGCAGCGTCCGCGCGGAGTGGAAGATGTCCAGCGCGCCGAGGCTCACCATGTCGTCCTTGGCGCCCATGCCGACCACGGTCACCGCTCCCCCGCGCCGGGTGAGCCGCCACGCCGCCCGGATGGTGGCGGCACGTCCGACGCACTCGAAGGAATGGTCCACGCCCCGACCCTCGGTGCGCGCCCGTACCTCCTTGGAGAGCCGGTCGTCGGAGAGCAGGAAGTCGGTGGCCCCGGCGGCGAGCGCCAGTTCCCGCTTCGACTCGGCGACGTCGACCGCGAGGATCGTCGTGGCGCCTGCCCGCCGGGCGGCGGTGAGCACCGCGAGCCCGACCCCGCCGAGCCCGACGACCGCCACCGCATCGCCGGGCGCGACCCGGGCGGTGTTGCGGACAGCCCCGACGCCGGTCAGTACCGCACAGCCGAGCAGGGCGGCCCGCTCCGCAGGCAACCCGGCGGGGATCGCGATGACGGCGCTCTCGGGCACCACCACCGCCTCGGCGAGCGCGCCGAGGCCGAGGGTGAGGTGCACGGGGTCGCCGTCGTCGGTAGTGCCGCGCTCCACCGTCGGGGCGGTGTTGGCGGCGCAGAGCCACGGCTCGCCGTGCTGACACCACCAGCACACCCGGCAGGCGGGCGCCCAGTTGAGCACCACGGGCGTACCGACCTCCAGCCGGCTGCCCGGCCCGGCCTCGGCCACCACACCGGTCGCCTCGTGGCCGAGCACCAGCGGGAACCTCGCGGCCAGTGTGCCGTTCACCATGGACAGGTCGGAGTGGCAGACGCCGGCGGCCCGGATCGTCACCCGCACCTCGCCGGGGCCGGGCGCCGGCAGGCGTACGCGCTCGACCCGCAGCTCGGCGCCGGCTCCCCGCGCGACAAGCGCGCGAACGGTGACCGGCGCGGCCGCCGGCTCAGGGCCGCCCGCCGGCGCGGCCGGGGTCAGCTCGGGGCCGGTCATCGCTGGATCGCCTTCAGCTCGCAGAACTCGGCGAGGCCGTGCACGCCCAACTCCCGGCCCAGGCCGGACTGCTTGTAGCCGCCGAACGGGGCGAGCGGGTTGAACGACGCCCCGTTGATGTCGACGGCGCCGGTACGCAGTCGGCGGGCCACCGCGAGCGCCGCGTCGGGGTCGGTGGACCACACCGCGCCGGCCAGCCCGTACTTCGAGTTGTTGGCGATGGCCACTGCTTCGTCGGTGTCGTCGAACGGGATGACGGCGAGCACCGGCCCGAAGACCTCCTCCTGGGCGAGGGCGCTGTCCGGGTGGACGTCGGCGAAGACTGTCGGTGCGACGAAGTGGCCCTGCGCGGGGACCGGCGCGTCGGGGCCGCCGGCGACCAGCCGCGCGCCGTCGGCGACAGCCCGCTCGACGTGACCGCGGACCCGCTCGGCCTGGGCGGCGGAGACCAGCGGACCGAGCCGGGTGGACGGGTCGAACGGATCGCCGAGCCGGTAGCCGGCCACCGCCGTGGCGATCAGTTCCAACGCCTCGTCGTACCGGTCGCGGTGCACGAGCATCCGGGTCCACGCCGTGCAGGTCTGGCCGGAGTTGAGCAGGGCGTTTCCGACCCCGACCTTGACGGCGGTGGTCAGGTCGGCGTCGGGAAGGATCACGTTGGCGGACTTGCCGCCCAGCTCCAGCGCGACCCGGGCGATCCGGTCGGCGGCGAGTCGCATGATCCGCGTGCCGGTCACTGTCGAGCCGGTGAACGACACCAGGTCGACGTCGGGATGCCCGGCGAGCGCCTCGCCCACCACCGCGCCGGTGCCCGGCACCAGGTTCAGCACACCCGGTGGGAGCCCTGCCTCGGTGACGGCGTCGAAGAGCAGGTACGCGGTCAGCGGGGTCAGCTCGCTGGGTTTGAGAACCACGGTGCAGCCGGCGGCCAGCGCGGGCGCCAGCTTGGCCATCACCTGGTGCAGCGGGTAGTTCCACGGGGTGATCGCGCCGACGACGCCTACCGGTTCGCGCACGACGAGGGAGTTGCCGATGCTCTCCTCGACCGGAGGACGGGCGGCGAGGGCGACGTGGTCGCGCAGGACTGTCAGCGGCAGCGCGACCTGCACCCGGGTGGCGAGCTTGAGCGGCGCGCCCAGCTCGACGGCGATGGTGCGGGCGAGGTCGTCGGCGCGGGCGGCGAGCGCGGTGTGCAGGCGGTCGAGGTGCGCGGATCGTTCGGCGGGCGCGGTGGCCGCCCAGCCCGGGAAGGCGGCGCGGGCAGCGGCGACGGCCGCGTCCACATCGGCGGCCGTGCCGGCGGGCACCTGCCCGACGACGTCGCCGGTGCTCGGGTTCTCCACGTCGATCACGTCGGTGCCGGCGGAAGACGTCCATTCGCCGCCGATGTGCAGGTGGCGCCGCAGGCGCAGGGCGTCGGGCAGCTGCGTGGGCGGGGCGGCGAGGTCCATGTCGTCCCTTCGGGGGTGGCGGTGGGTGCTGAAACTAGCGCTGGGAGTTTGGACGCTACCCGCTGGGCCGGGCGGACTCCACCGGGTCGAGGGGGCCGATGCTGCGGGCGTACTCGGCGGCGAGGCCGTGCAGCAGTGCGTCCAGGCCGAGGGCGAAGGCGCCCTCGTCCACGCTCTGCTGGTGCTCGGCGAGCCGGTGCGCCTGGTTCAGGTGGGGGTAGTGGGCGGCGTACAGCTCGGGGTCCTCGACGAAGCCCCGGGCGAAGGAACCGAGCGCCGACCCGGCCACGAAGTAGCGCACCGCCGCCCCGATGTGGGTGGCCCGCGCTGGCGGCCACCCGGCGCGTACCAGTCCGCCGTAGACCGCGTCGGCCATGGCGAGCGCGGCCGGTCGCCGGCCCGGGCCCTGCGCGAGGTACGGCACGATGTTCGGGTGCGCGGTGAGCGCCCGCCGGTACGACCAGGCCCAGTCACGCAGCGCGGCGACCCAGTCCCGGCTCGTGAAGCCGCTGGTGTCGACCACGCCGATGACCGTGTCGGCGACCGCGTCGAGGATCTCGTCCTTCGTGGCGAAGTGGTTGTAGAGCGACGGGCCGCGCACGCCCAGCTCGGCGGCGAGCCTGCGGGTGGAGAACGCCGGCAGCCCGTCGGCGTCGATGAGCGCGGTGGCGGTCTCGACGATCAGCTGCCGGGTGAGCCGGGGCTGGCGGGGTCGGGGCACTGCGCTCCTCGGGTGTCTCGGCCGCGGGGGTCTGGACGCGGTAAAACTTGCAGCGCTAGTTTAGAGGAAACCGCCAGCGCTCACGCCAGGAGGACCACCGTGGACTTTTCGCTCACCGACGAGGAGCGGGCGGTGCGGGACACCGTCCGCTCGTTCATCCAGCGCGAGGTGATGCCGCTGGAGGCGGAGGTGCTCCGCCGGGAGCGGGCACACCAGCCGGGCCTGGACCACTCCGAGGTGCGCGAGCTGCAACTCAAGGCGCGCAAGTTCGGCTTCTGGGGCCTGGCCACCCCCGAGGAGTACGGCGGGATGAACCTGCCGGCGGTGCTCCAGTCGTTGATCTGGACCGAACTGGGTCGCACGTTCGTGCCCTTCCGCTTCGGCGGCGAGGCCGACAACATCCTGTTCCACGCCACCGAGGAGCAGAAGCAGGAGTTCCTCGTCCCGACGATCGAGGGCGAGCGGCGCTCCTGCTTCGCGATCACCGAGCCGGGGGCCGGTTCGGACGCGGCGAACATCCGGTTCTCCGCCCGCCGCGACGGCGACGACTGGATCCTCGACGGCGAGAAGACCTTCATCACCGGTGGCCACGACGCCGACTTCGCGATCGTCGTCGCGGTGACCGACAGGGAGAAGGGCGCCCGTAACGGGGGTGCCACCGCGTTCCTTGTGGACCGGGCGATGGGCTGGCGATCGGAGTTCATCCAGACGATGGGCGAGGGCGGCCCGGCGTCGCTGATCTTCGACGGCGTACGCGTGCCGCACCGCAACATCCTCGGTGAGATCGGGCAGGGTTTCACGCTGGGCATGGAGTGGATCGGCAAGGGCCGCTACACCATCCCGTCGCACGCCATCGGCATCGCGGAGCGGGTCCTCCAGATGGCCATCGACTATGCCAACACCCGGGAGACCTTCGGCGCGAAGATCGGCACCAACCAGGCCATCCAGTGGATGATCGCCGACTCGGAGACCGAGTTGGAGGCGGCCCGCTGGCTGGTGCTGCGCTCGGCGTGGACCGTCGACCAGGGCCTGGACCCGCGGCACGCCTCGTCGATGGGCAAGCTGTACGGCGCCGGCATGGTCAACCGGGTGGTCGACCGGGTGCTCCAGATCCACGGCGGCATGGGCTACACCCGGGAGCTGCCCATCGAGCGCTGGTACCGGCAGGTCCGGCTGTACCGGATCTTCGAGGGCACCGACGAGATGCAGCGCCTGATCATCTCGCGGGACCTGCTGCGGGGCTACACGAAGATCGGCGGTCATCTCGCCTGACCTGGATCACCCCGTCAACGCGGTGAGCGCCGCGTCCACGTCGGCCTCCGTGGAGTAGATGTGGAACGAGGCGCGCACCCGTCCCGCACGGACCGCCGCCCGGATGCCGGCCGCGGCCAGGCGTTCCTCCGCGCCGGGCACGTCGACGCTGACGATGGCGCTGGCACCCGGTGGCCGGCCCAGCCCGGTGAGGAACCGGTTGGCCAGCGCCACGTTGTGCGCCTGGATCGCCGGCACGCCGATGTCGGCGACCAGCTCCAGGGCGGGTGCCGCGCCCACCCAGCTGAACCAGGCCGGCGAGATGTCGAACCGGCGGGCGTCGTCGGCCAGCCGCAGCGGCGGGCCGTAGTAGGAGGCGTGCGGGTCGCGGCCCGCGTACCAGCCCGCGGCGTCGGGGCGCAGCCGGTCGCGCAGGTCAGGGGCCAGATAGGCGTACGCGGTGCCGCGCGGGTTCATCAGCCACTTGTAGCCGCCCACCACCACCACGTCGGCGCGGCTCCCGTCGAACGGCAGCCATCCGCACGCCTGGGTGGCGTCGACCACCACCAGCGCGTCGTGCGCGCGGGCCGCCGCCACGATCTCGTCGTACGCGGCGATGGACCCGTCGGCCGACTGCACGAGGCTGAACGCGACCAGGTCGGTGTCGGCGTCGATCGCGTCGACAACAGTGTCCACGGGCACGGTGCGGACCGTGACGCCGCGCTCCTCCTGGACCAGCCACGGGAAGAGGTTCGAGGTGAACTCGACCTCGGGCACCACCACCGTCGCCCCCGCGGGCAGTGCCGCCGCGACCGGGGCGAGAAGCTGGGAGACGGTGACGCCGACGGCCACGTCGCTGTCCGGCACGCCGATGAGACCGGCGAACGCGGTACGGGAGCGCTGCACCGAGTCGCCCCAGCCCTCCCACGACGTGCCGCCGACGCGCCACGCGGCGAGGGCCTCCTGGAGGTCCGTCCACGCCGGCTCGGGCGGCAGCCCGTAGGAGGCGGTGTTCAACCAGCCGGGCTCCGGCTTCCACAACTGCTGCGCCTTCGCGATCTCCATGCCTTGACGCTAGGTGCGGAGCCGCCGGTCGGGCATGGCCAATCGGCGAGGGGCGGCCTTCGGCGCGCTCACCCCTGGTGCGATTCGACAGGGGCGCTCGGGCGCGTCCGGGCCAGACTGGAGGCGAGGCCGGCGAGCCACCTGTCGACCTCCACCAGGTGCCGCACCGACGCGGGGTCGGCTGCCCCGAGCAGCGGACGGATCCGGTTAAGCCCGTCCACACAGCCGCTCGGGGCGGGCATCGGGGCCGCAGCCCGGTCGTTTGCCACCGCGCCGGCCAGGTCCCCGTACGCCGAATGCAGGTGCCGTGCCGTGTCCCGCAGCAGCGCGGCGGCCTCGGGCCAGCCGGCCAGGCAGCCGGGCGGGTTGCGGCGCAGCAGCGACTCGGCGCCGGGCACCACGTGGTGCCCGGCGCTGAGGACGACGTCCCAGCTCACCGGCTGCCTGCCCGGGTCGTGGCGCTCGGAGCGGAACTGGCAGTACGACGAGTCGACGAGGATCATCCGTCGACGGACGTCCTCGACGGCCGGGCCGGGATGCGCGGCAGCGCCGAGTACCGCCTCGACGATCCGGTCGACAGCGTTCCCGCTGGCCAGCAGGTAACCGGCGGCGTTGCGCCGCAGGTCGCGGCTCGCCCCGCGCGGCCACAGCGCGACGCCGGCGAGCACGCCGATCACCGCACCGAGCAGGACGTCGACAATGCGGGTCTCGGCCAGCCGCCACCCCTCCGAGCTGAGCTGGGCGAAGACGACCGTCAGCAGCACCGTGAACAGCGCCTGCTGCCAGAGCGGACCCAGCAGGCCTCCGGCGCCGAACGCCAGGATGAGGGTGATCGGCAGGACGACGGCGTACACGACCGGGTCGTCCACGGCGAACATCACCAGGCCGCTGACCACCGCGCCGACGACGGTGCCCAGCACGGCGGGCCGCAACGCGACGCGGGTGTCCACCGCCGACGTCCGCAGGACGGTGAGGGTTGCCAACAGGACCCAGAAACCGTGGGTGAGGTTCAGGACGCCTGCGGCAACCCGGGCAACGGCGAGCGCCACGGCGAGCCGCAGCGAGCTGTGCAGGTGAGCGGACCGAGGTGCCAGGTGGGAGAGGAACTGCCGCCGGTACAGCGTCCACGGTCGGCGGTGCGCGTACTCGAACAGCCCCGCATAGGCGTCCCCACCGTCCGGCCGCGCACCGACAGCCACCCGTGTGCCGACGGCGAAGACCCGCGCGCTGTCCGCGAGGGCCAGCGCCGTCGCGTCCCGACACAACCGGGCCACGTCCGCCGCGGCGCGACCGACACCACCGGGGTACGCCATCTCGGCCCGCCCGATCGCGGCGTCCAGGTCACCGAGGTCGACAGGCGGGGCACCCGGCGACAGGTCGCGGCCCGCGGCCCGGGTCGTCGCGGCGCAGGCGCGCAGCAGCCGCGCCGCGTCCAGGTCCGGGATCGGCTCCGGTGGCGCGTCCGCCGCCAGCCTGTCCGCCTCGGCAAGCACCTCCCGCAACGCCGCCGCGCAGGTCCGCAACGCCCGGTCCTGTGCTCCCGCCGCCGTGGGCGCCCACTCCGGCGGGTTGCGGGCCAGGTCGAGCGCGGCCACCGCGTCGTACGCCCGCTCGCGCGAGCCGTCCCGACCACAGGCCCCGTCGGTAAGCGTGTCGGCGGTGTCGTCGAGGATCGCCGCGACGCCGTCCGCCGCGCGGGTGAGCCGCTGCCGGTACGACACGGGCACCGGGTCGGGCCAGAGCAGCACCTCGGCCGCGGCGAGCAGCACGACGGCGAAGGTGACCCCGCCGAGGCGCTGCGGGAGGGTGCCCGGCTGGTACGGCGGAAAGGACGCCAGGATGTAGAAGAGTTGGAAGGCGCTGGCCAGCCCCACGAGGCGCGGGTTGCCGACGCCGGCGAACGCCACCACGAACCCGACGACGAGCATCCCACCGGCAGCCGCCCAGGTGCTCCACGCCAGCAGCGAGCCCGCCACGATCAGGGCCCACACCACAGGCAGTGCCAGAAGCAGGATCCGCGCCCGCTGCGACGCCGGGCCGGGCAGCCGGGCGAACGACCCGGTGGCGACCACACCGAACAGGCCGTACGTGGCGAGCACCGAACTTCCCGCACCGTACCGGCAGGCGTAGAAGACGACCGACGCCACGAGGGTCAGCCGTGCCGCGCGCCCCAGGACGGCTCTGCTGTCCTGCCGGTGGCGCAGTCGGTCCAGGAGGCTGGTTCCGACCACGCCTGCTCCCCCGGATTCGTCGCAGCACCCCTCCCCGGTCCACCATTCTTCACCGAGGTTCCCGGCGGCCGGCGACTTTCTCCGACGAACAGCCCGATCGCGCCCTCGGCTGGCGTCAGGTGGGGCGGTGGGCGCTCAGCTCGCCCGCCACTTCTGGTTCGCGTTTCCGGTGCACTGCCAGATCTGCAACCGCGCGCCGTTGTCGAGGTTGCCGTCGCGTACGTCGACGCACCTGTCCGCCCGGATGTTCACCAGGTCATGGGCCCCGTTGAGGGTGAACTTCTGGGACGCGGCGCCCGTGCAGTCGGCCAGTTGGACGGCAGCCCCGTCGGCGGTGGACTGGCCGGCGACGTCCAGGCACTTGCCCATCGACCGGACCGTGCCGTCGGCGGGGAACGTCCACAGTTGCTTGGCGGTCCGGTGGCAGTCCCAGATATGGAGTCGGGCGCCGGCGGTGGCCTTGCCCTCCGGGATGTCGATGCACCGGCCGCTGGCGAAACTGACGATCTGCCGCCCGGCGGGCGCGCTGGTCTGCGTCGGCGGCGCCGGCGCCGAGGGTTGCTGCCCCGGCTTGCCCGCGGCGGCCGTCGACCCGCCGCCCGGTCTTGCCGACGGTTGCGCCGTACCCGCGACCGGCGGGGCCGCAGCGGTCCCGGACGGCGGACCGGCCGCCACCGGCAGACCCTGGAAGCCGTCGGTGACCAGCGCGAAGATCCCCCGGCTGGCCGCCCATTCGGCGTCCGAGGTGGTCCATCCGATTGTGTACGCGTGCCCGTTGCGGTCGACGAAGGCCCGGCTCGTGGCGCGCAGGGGCGTGCCGTCGGCATCGGTGTACGTCCACTCCCACTGGGCGGCCCGCACCTGATAGTCGAGCGCGGCGAGCGTGACCCGCCGGTAGTCGGCGTACCGTCGACGCTCCGACTTCTCCCGGGCCCGCAGCTGGGCGACCAGGTCGGCGGGGACCGGCCGGAGTTCGTCAAGGACGAGCCAGCGGCTGCCATCCGGCTCGCGGAACTCGACCCGTTGACCGTCACGCAGTGGCTGCCAGCCGTCCGGCACCGGTACGAGGAAGCGGGGATCGTCCCGGTGGTAGTGCCACCCGGCGGGCGGCGGCGACAGCACCCTGGCGACCGGAGCCTCGGCAACAGGAGAGGCGTCGGCGGGCGGGTCCGCCGCCGGGTCCGGTCCCCCGGGCAACCCGAGGTTTAGCAGCGACGCGCTCGCCGTCAGCACGGCCAGCACTGCAGCGGCGATCGAGCCGACGAGCCAGCCGCGACGCCGACGGGCCGGGCTGCCGGTCTCCGGCTGGGCCGACTGACCGGACCCGACGGTGACGAACTCGGGCACGATCATTGTGGGCGTACGGTCGCCGGTGTCGATCATCGCCACCGGCATGGCCGGCCGCCCGAGCGGGCCGCCCGGACCGCCTCCGGCGACCGGACCGGCCTGCTCGACCGGAACAGCCTGCTCGGCCTGCTCGACCGGGACAGCCGGCTCGGCCGGGACAGCCTGCTCGACCTGGTCGTCTCCGCTCGTCGGGTCGGCGGAGTCGGCGGCCTGCCGCAGCAGACGATCCGCCTCCTCGGCGCTGATCCGCTGATCCGGCTCCCGCCGCAGCAGTCCTTCCAGGAGCGGGGCCAGCCGGCCGGCGTGCTGAGCCGGCGCGGGCATCTCGGTGGCGAGCGCGGCCAGCATGGCCATTGGAGACGAGCGTTGGTACGGGGTACGCCCCTCGACCGCCGCGTAGAGGGTGGCGCCGAGCGACCACAGGTCTGCCGCCGGGCCGACGTCGCCGTCGGTGGCCCGCTCCGGTGCGAGGTACGCAGGTGAGCCGAGCACCATCCCGGTCTGGGTCACCCGCGGATCGCCGGGAAGGGTGGCCAACCCGAAGTCGGTGAGCACCACCCGGCCGTCGTCGGCGAGCAGCACATTGGCGGGCTTGACGTCCCGGTGCAGCACACCGGCCTGGTGCGCGGCCCGCAGCGCGTCGAGCACGCCCAGCCCGATCTGCGCGGCGCGGGCCACCGGCATCGGCCCCTCCGCTTCGAGGACCTGATGCAGGGACCGGGAGGGCACAAGCTCCATCACGATCCACGGGTCGTCGCCGGAGTGCAGCACGTCGAAGACGCGTACCACGTTGACGTGGCCCAGCCGGGCGACGGCCCGCGCCTCGCGCATCGACCGTTCGCGCATCTCCCGGCGCTCGCCGTCTGGCAGGCCGGGCGGGGCCACCAGCTCCTTGATGGCCACGTCCCGCTCGAGCATCTCGTCACGGGCCTGCCACACGCGGCCCATTCCACCCTGGCCGAGTGGACGTACCAGTCGGTAACGATTGGCGATCAACTGTCGAGGAGCATCAGGCACGTCAGGAAGGTACCGGGCGTTGTTTACACACCCAATTCCTTGAGCCGGTAGATAAGCGACAGTTGCGTTTGTCACAGAGTGCTCTCAGGAATGAACTTCCGGGATTTCGCCCGAACTTCCCTATCAACCTGCCGAAATCGCCCACCGCAATGTTACCGACACGTACATCTCGCGCCGCCGACCTGCGAGTCGGGCAGCACGGCAGGGCTCAGACCCTGACCGCCCTGCCACCCACCCGCTCGACAACTGGTAGACGGCGGCGCTCTGCGATTCCCCAGTCCAATCTGGCGCGCGAACCCGCCCGCACGATAAGCGTTCCCAGGCTCGCAATGCCTTCCGCATCTGATCCGCTCGCTGCCGGCGGAAGAACCTCCGACGCCCAGCACTGTCGCGCTGATGTCGGCAACAGATCAGGTGCCGGGCGCGCACCTCAGGCCGAGCAGGCGCCCTCGTGCCACGTCAACTTTGTGACCGCCATCGGCACATAGAAGATGTTGCCACCACGGGGGACGCAGGTCGTACGGGTGGTGGTCGAGCCGTCGGGCCACGTGTAGACGAATTCCATGTCGACGTTTCGGGACGTGTAGTTGTAGTACGTCAGCGCCGGGACGCTGCCTGACCATTCCTTGCTGGTCACAAGGGACGGGGTTTCCACGGGAGCGGGCTCGGGAAATGCCCAGTTGGGCCAGACACAGAATGTGCCCGGCTGGCAGTTTCCGGGCGGCCACGCCTCGTCGGAGGCTTCTTGAGCTGCTGCCGAAGCGGCGGGGGCGGTGGCCACGAGGCCTGCCATGGTTGCCGCGACGGCAATGGATTTCAATCGCACGGGACACCTCTCGGAGGTTTGTTTGATTGATGGACGACATTACCTCCAAGAATTTGAGCAGTCAAGCACTCCGCTGTACTGTCGCCTGAGAATCGTTTGGACAAGGCTGTCAGCGGTGCCCGGTGCCGCCCGTGACCCCGGGGCGCTGGCGCGTAGGCCCGCACGCCCCGGGGTTCCCGAGTCGTGTCTCAGGCTGGCGAGCCGACCGGCACGGTCGCCTTCTCGTCCGGCCGCCGCGCCGCCGACTCGTCCTCGTCGTCGTGCTCGTCGAGCATTGTCGCCTCGTCGAACGGGTCGTCGCCGCGCAGCACCCCGACCGCTCGTTCCCGGTCGAACTCCCCGGTCCAGGTCCCCACCAGCACGGTCGCCACGGCGTTGCCGGCGAAGTTGGTGAGCGCCCGCGCCTCGGACATGAACCGGTCGATGCCGACGATCAGCCCGACGCCGTCGACGAGGTCCGGGCGGTGCGACTGCAACCCGCCGGCGAGCGTCGCCAGCCCGGCGCCGGTGACCCCTGCGGCACCCTTCGAAGCGATGATCATGAAGAGCAGCAGCGAGATCTGCTCGCCGACCGACAGCGGCTTGCCCAGCGCGTCGGCGATGAACAGCGACGCCATGGTCAGGTAGATGGCCGTGCCGTCCAGGTTGAACGAGTACCCGGTGGGCACCGTGATGCCGACGACGGGCTTGCTCACCCCGAAGTGCTCCATCTTCGCGATGAGCCGGGGCAGCGCGGACTCCGACGAGGAGGTCGACAGGATCAGCAGGAACTCCCGGCCCAGGTAGCGCAGCAGCGAGAAGATCGAGATCCGGGCGATGAACCAGAGCAGCGCGCCGAGGACCACCAGCACGAAGATCAGGCAGGTCGCGTAGAAGCCCAGCATGATCTGCGCGAGGCTCTTGAGTGCGTCCACGCCGGTGGCGCCGACCACTGCCGCCATGGCACCGAACGCGCCGATCGGCGCCAACCACATGATCATGGCGAGCACCTTGAAGACGACCCGCTGGATGACGGTGATGGCGCCGAGCACCGGCTCACCGCGCCGGCCCATGGCCTGCACGGCGAAACCGACAAGCAGGGCGACCAGCAGGGTCTGGAGCACCTCGCCCTCGGTGAGCGCGGACAGCAGCGTGGTCGGGATGATCCCGAGCAGGAAGTCCGCCGTACTCCCGGCTTCGTCACCGGCGGCGGCCTTGCCCGCGCCGGCGAGGTCCGGTCCCAGGTCCAGGCCGGAGCCGGGGTGGATGAGGTTGCCGACGACCAGGCCGATGGCGAGCGCGACAGTCGACATGGTCAGGAAGTAGCCGAGGGCGAGGCCGCCGACCTTGCCGACCTTCGCGGCCTGACGGACGGAGCCCACGCCGAGCACGATGGTGCAGAAGATGACCGGGCTGATCATCATCTTGATCAGGTTGACGAAGCCGGTGCCGATCGGCTTGAGCTCCTTGCCGAACTCGGGGGCGACGAGGCCGACCACGATGCCGGCCAGCACGGCCACGATGACGGCCAGGTAGAGGTAGCGGGTACGGTCCCGACGGACCGGGGGCGCCGGTGCGGTGGCGGAGTCGGTGGTGTCCATGCCGACAATGTGAAGCGCGTCTCACCCGTTGACAGCCTTGCGGTCATTCTGTTCACCGCGAAACACCGAGGAGGTGGTGAGGTGGCCCGACGGCAGTGGAGCATCGCGGGGCAACTCTTCGCCCTCCAGGCGGTGGTGGTGACGCTGCTCGTGCTGGCCGGCGCGGCGGGTGCCGTCTGGCTGGCCCGCAGCGACTCCCGCCAGGCCGCGCAGGAGGAGGTGCTGTCGGTGGCGCAGACCGTGGCGCGCTCCCCCGACGTCCGCGCGGCCCTCACGACCGCCGACCCGGCAACCATCCTCCAGCCGTACGCCGAATCGACGCGACTGGCGACGGGCACCGACTTCGTGGTCGTGATGGCCCCCGACCGGACCCGCTTCTCACACCCGACCCGGGAGTTGATCGGCCAGCCGTTCGTCGGGGAGATCGAGCCCGCCCTCGCGGGCCACCCCTTCACCGTCACAAACGTCGGCACGCTCGGCGAGTCGGTGCGCGCTGTCGTTCCGGTGTACGACGACAAGCGGCGCATCGTCGGCCTCGTCTCGGTGGGCATCACCACCCGCGCGATCGACCGCAAGCTGCTCGCCCAACTGCCGGTGCTGTTCGGTGTGGCGGCGCCGGCCCTCGCGCTCGCCGCGACCGGTTCCTGGCTGCTCAGTCGCCGGCTGCGCCGCCAGACGCACGGCCTCGGCCCGGCGCAGATGACCCGGATGTACGAGTACTACGACGCTGTCCTGCACTCGGTACGCGAGGGTCTCGTGGTGCTGACCACCGACCGGCGGGTGGCCCTGGTCAACGACGAGGGGCGCCGGCTGCTGGGGCTCGACGCCGACGCGCCGGTGACCGACCAGCCGGTCGCCGGGATCGACCTGCCGCCCGCGGTGGCCGAGCTGCTCGCCTCCGGGCGGGATGCCCGCGACGAGCCGATTCTCGCCGGTGACCGGGTGCTCGTGGCCAACCAGCGGACCACCCGCTTCGAGGGTGCGGCGCTCGGCACCGTGCTGACACTGCGCGACCAGACCGAGCTGCGCACGCTGGCCAGCGAGCTGGATTCGGTACGGGCGCTGACCGAGGCGTTGCAGGCGCAGACCCACGAGTCGGCGAACCGGCTGCACACCGTACTGACCCTTGTGGAGCTGGGCCGCACCGAGGAGGCCGTACGGCTCGGCACCCGGGACCTGGCCCTCGCCCAGCAACTGACCGACCGGGTGGTCGGCGCGGTGACCGAGCCGGCGCTGGCCGCGCTGCTGCTCGGCAAGTCGGCGCAGGCAGGCGAGCGCGGGGTGGACCTGGTGATCGAGCCGGAGTGCCATCTCGACGACAGTCCCCTACCCACCGGTGACCTGCTGACGGTTGTCGGCAACCTTGTCGACAACGCCCTGGAGGCGGTGGCCGGCACACCCGCGCCGCGCCGGGTGCGGGTCTTCGTCGGCGAGGTCGACGACGAACTTGTGGTACGGGTCGCCGACAGCGGCCCCGGGCTGGCCCCGGACCGGGTGGCCGACGCGTTCCGCCGCGGCTGGTCCACGAAGAGCACCGGCCGGGGCCTCGGTCTGGCGCTTGTCGGTCAGGTGGTACGCCGACACGGTGGCCGCTACGACGTGGGCCGCTCGGACGACGGCGGCAGCCTCTTCACCGTCCGGATGCCGATCGTCGGGGCACGGCGATGACCGCCATCCGGGTGCTTGTCGTCGAGGACGAGCCACTGCTGGCCGAGGCGCACAGCGCGTACACCGAACGGGTTCCCGGTTTTGTGGTCGTCGGGGTGGCGCACACCGCGCAGGCGGCGATGGCGGCGCTGCGCGCGGGCGACGGCGGCGACGTGGACCTCGTACTCCTCGATTTCCGGCTGCCCGACCTGCACGGCCTGGACGTCTGCCGGGCGCTGCGGGCGGCGGGCAGCAGTGTCGACGTGCTGGCGGTGACGTCCGCGCGGGACCTCGCTGTGGTGCGCACGGCGGTGTCCCTCGGG
Organism: Micromonospora profundi; assembly: GCF_011927785.1. Lineage (NCBI taxonomy): Bacteria > Bacillati > Actinomycetota > Actinomycetes > Micromonosporales > Micromonosporaceae > Micromonospora > Micromonospora profundi. The sequence goes on from NZ_JAATJK010000001.1 coordinate 3,651,256, forward strand.
GTGACCCACTACCTGCTCAAGCCGTTCACGTTCGCCGCGTTCCGCGACAAGCTGGAACGCTACGCCGACTACCGCGCCCAGGCGCTCGCCGAGGGCGAGGTGGTCGCCCAGCACGAGGTGGACCAGATGTTGGCCACCCTGCGCGGCACCGCCGGGCACAGCCTGCCCAAGGGGCTCGACGCGCAGACCCTCGATCGGGTACGCGCCGCGCTGGCCGACGTGACCCCCGGCGTGGGGCTGTCGGCCACCGAGGTCAGCGCGCTGACCGGCATCTCCCGGGTGACAGCACGCCGTTACCTGGAATACCTGGCGACAATCGACCGAGTGGCACGCAGCCCCCGCTACGGCACCCCCGGCCGCCCCGAGGTCGAATACCGACCCCGCTAGTGCCTCGTCATGCGGCCTTGAACGGGTAATCGGGATGGCGGATCTTGGAGTTGATCGCGTATCCGGTTTTGGGTTGGGCGTGTTGGTTGCGCCAGCGGATGTAGGCGCCGATGGCGGTGTCTTGCTCGGCGTGGGTGCGGTGGTCGGTGCCGTTGAGGGCGAAGTAGCGTACGGCGGCGAATTCGGCCTCGATCCAGTTCAGCCAGGAGGCGTAGGTCGGTAGGAACACCAGGTCGATCTGGTTGGCGGTGCACCAGGCGCGGACCTCGGGGTGCTTGTGTGGGGAGAAGTTGTCCAGGATCAGGTAGAGCCGGTCATCGGGCCACCGGGCGCGCAGTGTCTTGAGGAAGCTGAGGAATTCCCGCCATCGTTTCCGGTCGCGGATGCGGTAGTGCAGCTTGCCGGTGGTCAGGTCCAGGGCGGCGATCATGTGTCGTACGCCCTGGTCGCGGGTGTAGGTGGCCCGCAGTCGCACCGGGTGTGCGACGGGCCGCCAGGCCCGTCCGGGTCGGGGTTGCAGGTTCAGCGGCCCGAACTCGTCGACGGACAACACCCGACCATCTGCTGGTGGGTGGTCGTAGAGGTCCAGGATCCGGCGCATCTTCGTGGTGAAGTCGGGGTCGGTGCTGGCCTTCCACGTCTTGGTGGCCTGCCACGTCACGCCGCGTTCGTGCAGGATCCGGCGGACGGTCTCGACGCTGATGGTCGTGACGTGGCCGGCGGCGATGAGGTAGTCGCGCAGCTTGGTCAGGGACCAGCAGGAGAAGGGTCGGCCGAGGAAACGGGGGTCGCACCGGGCGATGACGCAGATCCAGTCGCGGGTCTGCTCATCGATCCGTCTCGGTGCGCCCCCGCTCCATTTTGGGTCCAGGGCGTCGAACCCCCGATCGTTGAACGCGTGGATCACGTCGCGGACGTAGTCCTCGCTGGCCTTGAGCAGATGAGCGATGTCCGGGGCCGGCTGTCCCTGGGCGGACATCAGCACCACGATCGCCCGCCGCAGCTTCACCGGGTCCTTCGCCGTCCGAGTGATCCGCTGCAACCGTTGACCCTCGACCATCGACACCTGCCGGACGAACACCTCCGGGCGCCTACCCACGCCACCACCTCCCAGACCAGAAACGATGGGAGACAGCCTGCCCGACACATCCTCAGAACCCACGGATTACACGATCAACGTTCAAAGACGAGGCACTAGTTGCCCCACCGCCCCCGTCGATCATGGAGTTGTGGTGCTTCACAAAAGGGGCATCAGCTTACTTACCGGCCACCACAACTCCATGATCGACGGGGTGGGCGGTGGCGGGCGGCGGGCGGTGGGGGGTGGGGCGGCCAGGGCGGGGAACTTGGTGGCGGGGCGGGGATGCGTTGTTAGACTCTTGCGCGTTGGGTTTGGCGAACTGTCGGGGAGACCAGACATGGCGGGTGACGACGACATCTCCGGGTGAGGCCGGATGTGTTCGGCCACCATTCGGCGCGCGTCCGCGCAGCTGCCGTGGCCATGTCGTCGTTCCACTGGTCCCCGTCGTCGGGCGGCTCTGGCGCGCCCAACCCACCCTCTGAGGTCACTCGCATGTCTGATGCCTTCATCGTCTGCTCGAACCTGTCCTTCTCCTGGCCGGACGACACCCCGGTCTTCTCGGAGCTGTCCTTCACCGTGCCCGGCGGCCGTACCGGCCTGGTCGCGCCCAACGGCGCCGGCAAGAGCACGCTGCTGCGGCTGATTGCCGGGGAGTTGCGGCCCAGCGACGGCAGCGTCACCGTCGACGGCCTGCTCGGCTACCTGCCGCAGACCCTGCCGCTGGCCGGTGACCTCGCCGTCGCGCAGGTGCTCGGTGTGGCCGAGCGGATCGCCGCCCTGCACGCCATCGAGGCCGGCGATGCCAGCGAGGAACACTTCGCCACCATCGGCGACGACTGGGACATCGAGGAGCGCACCCGCGCCGAACTGGACCGCCTCGGCCTCGGCGACCTGTCGCTCGACCGTCGGCTGGACACCCTCAGCGGCGGTCAGGTCGTCTCCCTCGGCCTGGCGGCGCAACTGCTGCGCCGCCCGGACGTGCTGCTGCTCGACGAGCCCACGAACAACCTCGACCTGGAGGCCCGGCACAAGCTGTACGACGTGCTCACCGACTGGTCCGGGTGCCTGCTGCTTGTCAGCCACGACCGGGAGCTGCTGGACCGCATGGACCGCATCGCCGAACTGGACCGTGGCGAGATCAATTGGTACGGGGGCAACTTCACCGCGTACACGGAGGCGGTGCAGGCGGCGCGGGAGGTGGCCGAGAGCAACCTGCGCAACGCCGAGCAGGAGGTCAAGCGGGAGAAGCGCGAGATGCAGCAGGCCCGCGAACGCGCCGATCGGCGGGCCAGCAACGCCTCCAAGAACCTGAAGAACGCCGGGCTGGCCCGGATCGTGGCCGGCGGGCTCAAGCGCAGCGCGCAGGAGTCGGCGGGCAGGGCGCAGGAGACGCACTCGGCCCGACTCGGCCAGGCCAAGGCCCGCCTGGATGAGGCCGGTTGGGCGGTACGCGAGGACGACCGGATCGTCGTGGACCTGCCGGACACCACCGTCCCGGCCGGTCGCACGGTCTTCTCCGGCCGGGGCGTGCGGGCACGCTTCGACGACCGGGAACTGTTCGGAGGCGACGGCGCCGACCTGGTGATCCGAGGGCCCGAGCGGATCGCGCTGACCGGCGCGAACGGCGTCGGCAAGTCGACCTTGCTGCGCCTGATCAGCGGTGACCTCGCACCGGCCGGAGGCGACATCCGCCGGGCCGACGGGCGGATCGCGTACCTGTCGCAGCGGCTGGACCTGCTGGACCTCGACCGTACGGTGGCGGAGAACTTCGCCGCGTACGCGCCGAGCCTGCCCGACGCCAAGCGGATGAACCTGCTCGCCCGGTTCCTGTTCCGGGGCTCTCGGGTGAACCTGCCCGTCGGGGTGCTCTCCGGCGGCGAGCGCCTGCGCGCCACGCTCGCCTGCGTGCTCTGCGCCGAGCCGGCACCGCAACTACTGCTGCTCGACGAGCCCACCAACAACCTGGACCTCGTGAGCGTCGGGCAGTTGGAGAGCGCGCTGTCCGCGTACCAAGGGGCGTTCGTCGTGGTCAGCCACGACGAACGGTTCCTCGCCGAGATCGGCGTGCAGCGCTGGCTGCGGCTGGCCGACGGCCGGCTGCGGGAGACCGCGGCCCCGGACCGGGACTGATCCGGCTCCCGGATCGTCGGGTCGGACGGGATCCGCCGGACTCCTCTCGCAGCACCGGCGACGGCGTGAAACGCCGGACGGGCCGGACGCCAGCGGCGTCCGGCCCGTCCGGGCCGATTTATCCGGTGCCGCTGAAGGTGTTACCAGCGGCCGAGGATCATGCGGCTATCGACCGGTCCGAGTGAGTACTGACCCGAGGTGTACCACTCCCCATGGGTCCAAGCGTTCTTCCACACGTGGTACGTGAAATCACCAGCCGCGTTCTGATACGCCACCACGATGTCGTCCTTACCATCACCGTTCACGTCACCAGCCGCGACCCGATCCTCCACCTGCGACATCGTCCAACCACCGGACTCATAATCACTGGCACGCTCAAACGACGAACCCGACGACACCCACCGCCAAATCGTCATCGTCCGATCACCGTCATCACGCATCATCGCCGGCTCAGCCTTACCATCACCATTAAAGTCACCCACCACCAACCGGCCACCCACCGGATCCAGATTGAACGGACCCGACGAATACCACCGCTCGTGCGACAGGCCACCCTTCCACACCCGGTAACTGAACGAACCATCCGACTCCTGATACGTCGCGACGATATCGTCCTTACCATCACCGTTCACATCACCGGCCGCCACCCGATCACCGACCCGCGACATCGTCCAACCACCGGACTCATAATCACTAGCACGCTCAAACGACGAACCCGACGACAACCACCGCCAAATCGTCATCGTCCCATCACCGTCATCACGCATCAACGCCGGCTCAGCCTTACCATCACCATTAAAGTCACCCACCACCAACCGGCCACCCACCGGATCCAAATTAAACGGACCCGACGAATACCACCGCTCGTGCGACACACCCCCCTTCCACACCCGGAAACTGAACGAACCATCCGACTCCTGATACGTCGCCACCACATCATCGCGACCATCACCATCGACATCACCGGCCGCCACCCGATCACCGACCCGCGACATCGTCCAACCACCAGACTCGAACAGATCCCCCTCCAACGAGAACGACGAACCCGACGACGACCACCGCCACAACGTCATCGTCCCGTCACCGTCATCACGCATCAACGCCGGCGCCGCACTACCCACCGGACCGCAGTTGTAGCTCGTCCTGTTGACGCTGTACGAGTAGTTGTCGTGGGTGATGCCCGAGGGCACGCCGTTGAAGTACGACTCCACCTTGGCGCCGTCCCGGGTCTGTTCGAAGTGCAGGTGCGGGCCGCTGGAGCTGCCGGTGCTGCCGACCTTGCCCAACTGCTGCCCGATCCTCACCTGCTGGCCGACACGGACCATCGGTGATTGCAGCATGTGCAGGTACAGGCTCTCCCACCCGTTGCCGTGGTCGATCCGCACGTAGTAGCCGCCGCCGGTCCCCATCGGACCGGAGGGGTTGGACGGAGTGCGGCCGCCGAGCGTCCCGTCGATGCCCGCTCGCACCACAGTGCCGCCGAAGGATGCCAGAATCGGACGCCCCCATGCGCTACCCGAGGTGGGAATCATGTCGATGTCGTAGTCGTCATGCCCGGCATAGGTTGACAGTCGCCACGTCTCGCCACACGGGGCGGGCAGCTGGAACATCGGTCGCGGACCGGCGGCTCGCGCCGTCCCGGTTCCGGACAGTTCGGCCATGAGTGTGGTCCCGGAAAGTGCCACTGCCGAGCACAGCATGACGAGCGCGAGTCGGCGGACAGCGCCTGCGGGGAACCGCCACAGCCGCCGTCCAGCACCGCTCATCCGTCTCTCTCCCATGTGCAACCTTTTCCTCTCGTCTTCTGGCCGGCGACGTCCCGGTCGCCACGTGACCGGCGGCCCCGCATGCCACTCGGCACACAAGCTCGCAGTGCGAGCTGCAGATTTTCGCCAGCGGCGCTGTAGGACGATTCAAGAAATCCCCAGACTCGGGTCGGAACGTGCGCGGGTGGGTCCGCGGCCGGTCACGGCCCACTCTCCGCACACGGCGCAGGGGGCGACCGTTCGGCCGCCCCCTGCGTATCGAGCCCTGACTCAGGGCCGCGTACCAACCTCCTCGTCGGCGTTACCAGCGGCCGAGGATCATGCGGCTATCGACCGGTCCGAGTGAGTACTGACCCGAGGTGTACCACTCCCCATGGGTCCAAGCGTTCTTCCACACGTGGTACGTGAAATCACCAGCCGCGTTCTGATACGCCGCCACGATGTCGTCCTTACCATCACCGTTCACGTCACCAGCCGCGACCCGATCCTCCACCTGCGACATCGTCCAACCACCGGACTCATAATCACTGGCACGCTCAAACGACGAACCCGACGACACCCACCGCCAAATCGTCATCGTCCGATCACCGTCATCACGCATCATCGCCGGCTCAGCCTTACCATCACCATTAAAGTCACCCACCACCAACCGGCCACCCACCGGATCCAGATTGAACGGACCCGACGAATACCACCGCTCGTGCGACAGGCCACCCTTCCACACCCGGTAACTGAACGAACCATCCGACTCCTGATACGTCGCGACGATATCGTCCTTACCATCACCGTTCACATCACCGGCCGCCACCCGATCACCGACCCGCGACATCGTCCAACCACCGGACTCATAATCACTAGCACGCTCAAACGACGAACCCGACGACAACCACCGCCAAATCGTCATCGTCCCATCACCGTCATCACGCATCAACGCCGGCTCAGCCTTACCATCACCATTAAAGTCACCCACCACCAACCGGCCACCCACCGGATCCAAATTAAACGGACCCGACGAATACCACCGCTCGTGCGACACACCCCCCTTCCACACCCGGAAACTGAACGAACCATCCGACTCCTGATACGTCGCCACCACATCATCGCGACCATCACCATCGACATCACCGGCCGCCACCCGATCACCGACCCGCGACATCGTCCAACCACCAGACTCGAACAGATCCCCCTCCAACGAGAACGACGAACCCGACGACGACCACCGCCACAACGTCATCGTCCCGTCACCGTCATCACGCATCAACGCCGGCGCCGCACTACCCGCTCCGTTCCACAGGGCGTTGACGATAATCTGAGCGTCGCCGGCCTGGACCTGGTACCGGTCCGGATACGCCGACACCTGCACCGCTTGGCACACCTCGCCGATCGGGGCGGTCATCCAGGACTTGTTGGGATACTTGCTCTCCATCACGCTGAGGAACTTGTTGGTCGCCCAGGTAGCGTTCAGCCGCTGCGCCCGGCTGCCCCACCACTCCTGCTGCTGGAACAGCCCCAGGCTGGTGTGGTCCACCTCTTCGCTGATGTTCTGCAGGTGCGTCTCCACGATGGCTGTCGTGACGGCGATCACCGCGGCGCGCTGCGCCAACCCCCGGGCCTTTGCCGCGTTGATGATCATCCGTGCGCAGGATGTGCGGTAGGCGTTCATGTAACCGCGCATGTCAGACCTGAGCTGGCTGTTCAGGCTCGTGGCCAGTGCCGCATCGAGGCTGGTCGTCCCCCTCGGATCGCAGGCAACCGTCTGATACGCCAAAGCCGGCGAGGCCAGCGCGGGCACCGGCTTCGACGGCAGCGGGGTTCCCCCGGGGTCAGCCGACGCCACAAACGGCATCGCGGCCAGCGCCATAGTGGCGCCGACGAAAGCGGCCGCACTGCGACCAAGCACAGTGGACATTCTTCTTTGCAAGATTGCTCCTCCACGTCGACTGTCGGGGGATAGGCGGGTCAGGACGGTCGTCGACGCCCGTCCGGGCGTCACGTCCTGACCATTGCGAACTGAGGCCGCTGCGACAGCACCGGCCGAGCCCTTCCCGCTGGGCGACAGCATTCCGCCGTGTCCTGGAGAACCTCATCAATTACGCTGCAGAACGTGTTGAAGCGACCATGCTCCCTCGCGCGGCTCCCGATACAACGCACCGCACGATCGCACAGCTCGTTGGGGGTGCTTTTACACTGCCGCCACTGATGGCTCTGTTCAGCCCGATCAGAGCATGATCGAAAGCCTCCGAGCTGCCCGGGGAACCGTCCGCGCGAGTGGGGTTGGTAGCCCGCCGTGGGCCAGGGCGCTGAGGACCATCCGCACCGTGCGGATGATCCGGTCGAGCTCCTCGTCGTCGGCCTGGTGCACAGCGCATCCCGTCCCTGAAGATTCGCCAACCGGCCTGGGCACCGCCGTGTCCCGCGGCCAGGCGCGCATCACCCGGCACACGATGTCGCGTCGACCGGAGAGTCGAATCTCCCGCTCGGCCCAGCCCCGGGCGTAGAGGCGGAAGAATTCGTTCATCCGGTACCAGAGCTGGCCCCGAGGGTCGACCCGGGTGAAGCCGACCACCTGCGCGTCGGCCAACTCTTCGACCGCCTGTTCGGCTGCCACGGCAGACGACGGCAGAGTCGCCTGCACCACCCACGAGGGAAAGTCGGTGAGCCGAAGCGCGCCGAGCGCGAGCAGAACGCGTCGTGCCTCGGGCCCGAGCGCGCGACAGTTCGAGTCGAGTCGCCCTCGGACCGAATCGCCGTCGACACTTAGTTCGTCAAGCCGGCGGGCTTCGTTGGCCAGTCGGTCCGCCATGATTTCCAACGGCCACCCCTGGCGATGGACCAGTCGGGTCCCCGCAACGCGGACGGCCAGCGGGAGGCCCGCGCAGTAGTGCAGGATCCGTTCCGCCGCGCCCTGCTCGGCCTCCACCCGATCGCTGCCGACGATCCGGCGCAGCAGTGCCCGGGCATCGCCCGGCCCGATGGCGCCGAGTTCGGTGAACCGGGCCCCGGGCAGGCCACCGAGACGACGCCGGGAGGTAACCACGACCGCGCAGCTGTCGGAACCGGGTAACAGCGCCTGGATCTGGTGGGAGCTGTCAGCGTCGTCAAGCACGATCAGCATCCGGCGCCCGTCGAGCAGAGTGCGGTAACGCTCCATGCGTGCCTCGACGGTGTCGGGCGTGAGGCTCGTGGCCCAGCCGAGGATCGACAGGAACCGACCGAGGATGTCGCCCGGATCGGCCGGTTTCCCCACCGCCCCGCCCAGGTCGGCGTAGAGCTGGCCGTCCGGATAGTCCCTCGCGATGTCGTGCGCCACCCGAACCGCCAGGACGGATTTTCCGACCCCCGGCGGTCCGACGATCGCCTGCACCTGCGCCGCCGCGCCGGTGGTAACCGGACCCAGGGCGACGACCAGCGCCGAGCGTTCGTCAGCGCGTCCGGTGAAGTCTGCGGCCACCGGTGGCAGCAGCGCCGGGCGAATGCTGTCGGCGCTGCCGGGCCAGGCCACCGGGCGGCGGCCCGGGGTCACGGGCCGGGCCAGGTCGACTGGCCGGTTCCTCCCGTCGTCGCGGAGCACCATCTCGTGCACCGCGCGCAGGTGCGCGTTGGGTTCGATGCCCATCTCCTCGACCAGGAGCCGCCGCCCCTGGCGATACACCGCGAGGGCGTCCGAGCGCCGGCCGAGGCCGTTGAGCGCCACCATCAACTGCGCCCGGAACCGCTCCCGGTACGGGTGCCGGTGGACCAGCTCGGTCAGCTCCAGACAGGCCGAGTCCAGCCGGCCGAGTTGGATCTCCGCACCGACCCGTTCCTCGACGGCGACGAGTCGCATCTCGTCCAGTCGTGTCGCCGCCGACGACAGCAACTCGCTGTCAAGACCTTCCAGCGCGCCTCCCCGCCACAGGCGGGTGGCGTCCCGCAGCAGATCGACGGCCTCGTGATACCGGTGGTCGGCCAGTGCCTGCCGGCCCTCTGCGAACAGTGCCTCGAAGGCGTCCCGGTCTACCCTGGCGCCATTGGTCTGCAACAGGTATCCAGGTGGTTGCCGGACGATCAGGGCCGGAGCGCCCACCCGGGCGAACGTCTGGCGCAGGGTGGACACGTACGTCTGCACCACCGCCCGCGCCGTTTCCGGCGGCTGCTCCCCCCAGATCGCCTCGATCAGGCGTGCTACCGATAGGTTCTTACCGCTGTCGACCAACAGCGCGGCGAACAACGCCTTTGGCTTCTGTCCACCGAGTGGTACGACTCGGCCGGCGATCGATACCTCCACCGGCCCCAGCATTCGAAACTCCAAGCCCATCTCCCCCGTTGAAGCAGCTTGAATCGATGTCGCGGCTATGCATACACGATCAAGCCGCAGCATTCGACCCCGTTCTTCGTCGCCACCGGACGGGCCTCGGAGAGGCGCTGGCGCAATGGGAAGAGTCGGGGCCCTGCGGAGTCAATAGCAGGCGAGCGCAGCCCGGTGCGGGGAAACGAGACTGGTCAGGTCACGTTGGCCGGGCCGAGGACGCTCTTCAGGTCACCCATCAGCGCGGTCGTCGCCGCCACCCGGAACGGCCCCAGCCGCAGGGTGGTGGTCCGACCGCCGTTGAGAAGCTTGACGTGCACCTCGGTGTCGCCAGGGTGCAGCACAAGGGTTTCCTTGAGTCGTTCCACGAGCGGCGGCGTGCACCTGTGCACCGGGATGGTGAGGGTGACGGGCTTGTTGGTGGCGCTGGTGCTGACGTCCGGCATGGACATGTCCATCGCCATGATTCGTGGAGTGTCGTCGCGGCGGTCCACCCGACCTTTGACCACGACGATGGCGTCCTCGGCGATGTACTGTCCTACCACCTCGTAGGTGTTGGGGAAGAACAGCGTCTCCACCCCACCGGCCAGATCCTCCAGTGTCGCCGAGGCCCAGGCGCGGCCCTGCTTGGTGACCCGACGCTGCACGCCGGAGAGGATGCCGGCGAGTGTGACCACCGCCCCGTCGGGCACAGCGCCGTCCTCGGCCAGGGACGCGATCGTGGTGTCGGCCGCCGCGTTGAGGATGTGCTCCAGGCCGAACAGCGGGTGGTCGGAGACGTACAGGCCGAGCATTTCGCGCTCGAAGGCAAGCTTGTCGCGTTTGTCCCACTCACTGTCGCCGATCACCGGCATCACCGTCGTGCTGCCCGTGTCGGCGTCACCGAAGCCGGCACCGAAGAGGTCGTACTGGCCGACCGCCTCCTTGCGCTTGACATCGGCGTACGCGTCGATGGCGTCGGCGTGCACCGCGAGCAGGCCCTTGCGCGGGTGCTGCATCGAGTCGAACGCGCCAGCCTTGATCAGCGATTCGATTGTCTTCTTGTTGCAGACCACCGCGTCCACCTTGGACAGGAAGTCGTAGAAGTCGGTGTAGTCGCCCTTCTCCTGGCGGCACCGCATGATCGAGGCGACGACGTTCGCGCCGACGTTGCGCACCGCCGCCAGGCCGAACCGGATGTCCTTGCCGACCGGGGTGAACGGCCCGGCCGAGGTGTTCACGTCAGGCGGGAGCACCTGGATCCGCATCCGGCGACACTCGGACAGATAGAGCGCCATCTTGTCCTTGTCGTCGCCCACGGAGGTGAGCAGCCCGGCCATGTACTCGGCCGGGTAGTGCGCCTTCAGGTACGCCGTCCAGTAGGACACCAGCCCGTACGCGGCGGAGTGCGCCTTGTTGAAGGCGTACCCGGCGAACGGCACCAGGACGTCCCACACCGCCTGGATCGCCTCGTCGGAGTAGCCGCGTTCGCGGCAGCCGTCCCGGAACGGGATGAACTCCTTGTCGAGGATCTCCTTCTTCTTCTTACCCATGGCCCGGCGCAGCAGGTCCGCCTGGCCGAGGGTGTAGCCGGCGAGGATCTGCGCGGCGCGCTGCACCTGCTCCTGGTAGACGATCAGGCCGTGGGTGGGCGCCAGGATCTCCCGTAGCGGCTCCTCCAGCTCCGGGTGGATCGGGGTGATCTCCTGGAGGCCGTTCTTGCGCAGCGCGTAGTTGGTGTGCGAGTCGACGCCCATCGGGCCCGGTCGGTACAGGGCCAGGACGGCGGAGATGTCCTCGAAGTTGTCAGGCTTCATCAGCCGCAGCAGTGACCGCATCGGCCCGCCGTCGAGCTGGAACACGCCGAGGGTGTCACCACGGGCCAGCAGGTCGTACGCGGCCTTGTCGTCAAGCGGCAGGCCCAGCAGGTCGAGCTTCGTACCGTGGTTGAGCTCGATGTTCTTGACGGCGTCGTCGATGATCGTCAGGTTGCGCAGACCGAGGAAGTCCATCTTCAACAGCCCGAGCGACTCGCACGTCGGATAGTCGAACTGCGTGATGATCGCCCCGTCGGCGTCGCGACGCATCAACGGGATGTGCTCGATGATCGGCTCGGCGGACATGATGACGCCCGCGGCGTGCACACCTGTCTGGCGGATCAGCCCCTCGATGCCCTTCGCCGTGTCGATCACCTTGCGGACGTCCGGGTCCGAGTCGTACAGGCCGCGGATCTCGCCGGCCTCGGCATAGCGGGGGTGCTTCGGGTCGAAGATGCCGGTGAGTGGGATGTCCTTGCCCATCACAGCTGGCGGCATCGCCTTGGTGATCCGGTCGCCGACCGCGTACGGGAAACCGAGGACCCGGGCCGAGTCCTTGATCGCGGCCTTCGCCTTGATCGTGCCGAAGGTCGCGATCTGGGCGACCTTGTCCTCACCCCACTTGTCGGTGACGTACTTGATCACCTCACCGCGCCGACGCTCGTCGAAGTCGATGTCGACATCCGGCATCGAGACACGCTCGGGGTTGAGGAACCGCTCGAAGATCAGGCCATGCTGGATCGGGTCCAGGTCGGTGATGCCCAACGCGTACGCGACGAGCGAGCCGGCGGCCGAACCACGGCCCGGACCCACCGAGATGCCCTGGCTCTTGGCCCACTGGATGAAGTCGGCGACCACGAGGAAGTACGACGGGAAGCCCATCTGGTTGATGACGCCCAGCTCGTACTCGGCCTGGACGACGTGGCCCTCGGGGATGCCGTTCGGGTAGCGGCGGGCCAGGCCGGCGAAGGTCTCCTTACGGAACCAGGACTCCTCGGTCTCCCCCTCAGGCACCGGGAAGCGCGGCATCAGGTTGTGGAACTCGAACATGCCCTTCGGGTCGACCTTCTCGGCCACCAGCAGGGTGTTGCGGCAACCCTCCTGCCACAGCTCCGACGAGTCCACCGCGCGCATCTGGTCGGCGCTCTTGATGAAGTAGCCGCCACCTTCGAACCGGAACCGGTTCGGGTCGTCGATGTTGCTGCCGGTCTGCACGCAGAGCAGCACGTCGTGGGCGGTGGCCTGCGCCTCGTGCGTGTAGTGCGAGTCGTTGGTGACCACCGGCGGGATGTCCAGCTTGCGGGCGATCTCGGTGAGCCCCTCGCGGACCCGGCTCTCGATGGAGAGGCCGTGGTCCATGATCTCCAGGAAGTAGTTGTCCTTACCGAAGATGTCCTGGTAGCTCGCGGCCACCTTGAGCGCCTCATCGAACTGGCCCAGCCGCAGCCGGGTCTGCACCGCCCCCGACGGGCAGCCGGTCGTGGCCATGATGCCCTCGGCGTGCTCGGCGATCAGCTCCATGTCCATCCGGGGCCACTTGACGTAGTGCCCCTCCATGGACGCGCGCGAGTTGAGGGTGAACAGGTTCTTCAAACCCTGCGCGTTCTTCGCCCACATGGTCTTGTGGGTGATGGCGCCGTTACCGGAGATGTCGTCGCTCTTCTGCTCCGGCCGACCCCACTTGACCCGCGCCTTGTGGTAGCGCGACTCCGGCGCCACGTACGCCTCGACGCCCAGGATCGGGGTGATCCCGGCGGCCATCGCCTGGTTGTAGAAGTCGTTCGCGCCGTGCATGTTGCCGTGGTCGGTGATCGCCACCGCCGGCATGCCGAGCCGCTTGGCCTCGGCGAACAGGTCCTTCAACCGGGCCGCTCCGTCGAGCATCGAGTACTCGGTGTGCACGTGCAGATGCGCGAACGAATCAGCCATGCGTGGCGCCCCCCGGCGGTGTGGATCTAGGTGGTCGGAGCCGACCGGCACCTACCCTACCGAGGTGATCTCTGCGGCTCCACCGTCCGCGCCGAGGGTGGTCCGCGTCTCCCCCACGACTATTCTCGGAGCATGGCGAGGTACTACGACGTACACCCGGAGAACCCGCAGCCGCGGGTGATTCGGCAGGTTGCCGACCTGATCCGCGGCGGCGGCCTGATCGCCTATCCGACGGACTCCTGCTACGCGCTCGGCACCCAACTGGGCAACCGGGACGGGCTGGACCGGATCCGCGAGGTCCGCCAGCTCGACGACCGGCACCACTTCACGCTGGTCTGCCGGGACTTCGCGCAGCTCGGCCAGTTCGTGCGGATCAACAACTCGGTCTTCCGCCTGGTGAAGGCGTCCACCCCGGGCAGCTACACCTTCATCCTGCCGGCCACCCGCGAGGTGCCGCGCCGGATGCTGCATCCGCGCAAGAAGACCGTCGGTGTCCGCGTACCCCGGCACACGGTGACCCAGGCGTTGCTGGCCGAGTTGGGTGAGCCGCTGGTGTCAAGCACCCTGGCCCTGCCCGGCGACGAGGAGCCGATGACCCAGGGGTGGGAGATCAAGGAACGGCTCGACCACCAGCTCGACGCGGTCCTCGACGCCGGCGAGTGCGGCAAGGAGCCGACGACGGTCGTCGACCTGTCCGGCCCTGAGCCGGAGATCCTGCGCCGAGGTGCGGGAGACACCTCCCGCTTCGAGTAGCCCCCTCGAACGATCCGCCCTCCGGAGCTGGGCCCGTCGCGGCCCCCGGCGCCGGTCGTTGCCGACCGCCGGGCATGACCCCTGAGCAGGCGCGCCTTCAGCCCGAGGTGGTCGCCGCGCGCCCATTGCTCTGCTTCAACCGACGCAACACCGACGGCCCCTATCTGTTGCGTGGGTTGAAGCAGAGCAAAGGCGGGGTCCGACCACCCTCCCCACCCGACCGGCAGGTCCCACGAAAGCCGCCTAGGCGGCACAACGTTATTGGCGTAGACAACAGTGTGTGCCACACAGTATGGTGTGACGCATGGTTAGCGAGGACGTTCTACGGACGCACCTACAGGAGTTGCGTCGAGGCACCGTCGTGGTGGCCAGCCTGGTGGCGTTGCGCCAGCCGGACTACGGCTACGCACTGCTGCAACGGCTCACCGACCACGGCTTCCCGGTGGACGCCAACACGCTCTACCCGCTGCTGCGCCGCCTGGAGGACCAAGGGCTGCTGACCAGCGAGTGGAACACCGAGGAGAGCCGACCGCGCAAGTTCTACCGGACCAGCGACGAGGGCGAGTCGATGCTGAACCGACTCCTGGACGACCTCGCCGCCGTACAGACCTCCATCACCGGGCTGATCCAAGGAGTCGACCGATGAACACCCTGACCGAGCGCTACCTCGCCGCGACCCTGCGATCGGTGCCACTACAGCGCCGCGACGAGATCGCCACCGAACTGCGCGCCTCGATCCGGGACATGATCGAGGACCGGGCCTGCGGCGGCCAGGACGCCACCGCCGCCGAGCGGGCGGTGCTCACCGAGCTGGGCAACCCCGACCTGCTCGCCGCCCGGTACGCCGACCGGCGGCTGCAACTCATCGGCCCGACCTACTACCTCGTCTGGCTGCGGCTGCTCAAGCTCCTGCTCAGCTTCATCCCGGCGATCGTCGGCACCATCGTCGCCATCGTCGACGTGGCGGACGGCAAGGGCTTCGGGGCCATCGGCACCGGCATCGTCACCGCCATGCAGGTGGCCGTGCAGATCGCCTTCTGGCTCACCCTGACCTTCGCCATCCTCGAACGCGCCCAGCCCGCCACCAGCCTGCCCGACTGGACCGTCGACCAACTGCCCGACGTCCCCGCGCACAGGGACATCTCCCTCGCCGACACCATCGCGTCGGTGGCCATGGCCGCGCTGACCATCGGCTACCTGCCCTTCCAGCACTACCGGTCCTGGGTTAACGGCACCGACGGCGAGAACATCCCGATCCTCGACCCGGCTCTGTGGTCGTTCTGGCTGCCGGCGCTGATCGCGGTGCTCGTCGCGGGCATGGTGTTCGAGATCGTCAAGTACCGGATCGGCCGCTGGAGCTGGACCCTGTTCGGAGTGAAGGCCGTGCTCGATCTCGCGTTCACGGTGCCGCTGATCTGGTTGGTACTCACCGACCGGCTGCTCAACCCAGCCCTGACCGACCGCCTGAGCTGGCTGGCCGAGCCGGAGAACAGGAACACCCTCGGAGCTGTCATCGCGATAGGCGCGGCGGTGGTGCTGGTCTGGGACCTGATCGACACCGGCCTCAAGACCCGCCGCCAGACGACCTGAGCTGATCCGGTGCGGCGGCCCGGCGCGCAACCTGCGCCAGGTCGCCGCACCGGCATGAGCGCCGACCGCGACGAGGCCGTCGCGCCGAGGGTTGAGCCATCCCACCTGGGCCTGAGCAGGCCGTCTCCGATATGTCCGGTTAGCGGAGATGGCCGGTGGCGTGGCATCGTTCCCGGATGAACGTGGCACAGCGGGACGCGTGGCGCCGGCCAGGACCGACGCCGGAGCAGCTCCGGATCGACCTCTGGATCGGGCTGGCCGTGACCCTGCTGGCGCTGGTGAGCCTCACGCTGGCCCGCAGCACCGGGGCGTTCCTGCTGGGCCCACCGCCGTCCGGGCCGGAGCAGTTGCTCTGGACCGTCGCGGTGACCCTGCCGCTGATCTGGCGGCGACGCTGGCCGGCCGTCACCCTGCTGGTCATCTCGGTGGCGTTCGTCGCGGCGCAGGCCCGATCGGCACCGGAGACGCAGCTCTCCTCGTGGTCGCTCTTCTGCGCGCTCTACACCGTCGGCGCCTGGGAACAGGATCGCCGACTGGCCCGCAGACTGCGCATCGGTGTGATCGTCACGATGTTCGCCTGGCTGGGTATCTACTACGCGGTGAGCATCGAGCACATCCCACCCGGCGCCTTCGCCGACGCCGTCGGACCGGTGCCCCCGGTGCTCGCCGCGATGGTCACCGGCGTCCTGATCAACGGCCTGTACTTCGGTTTCGCGTACTTCTTCGGCGAGACCGCCTGGGTGTCCGCTCGACGCGAGCACGAGCTGCGCGCCCAGGCCGATGAGCTGCGCCGATCGCAGGCGGAGTCCCGCGAGCGGGCGGTGTTCGGCGAACGGGTACGCATCGCCCGGGAACTGCACGACGTGGTCGCGCACCACGTCTCGGTGATGGGGGTGCAGGCGTCCGCGTGCCGGCGGGTGTTCGACCGCGACCGGGACAAGGCCCGCGCGGCACTCGCCGCCATCGAGCAGAGCGCCCGCACCGCCGTCGACGAGCTACGTCGGATGCTCGGCGTGCTGCGCGCCCCCGACGGATCCGCCGAAACCCCACCGCCGGCCGCCGCGACGATCGAAAGGGTCGGCGAACTCGTCGAACGGGCGCGCGCCGCCGGGCTCACGGCCACCACCGGGGTGTACGGCGCCCCGGTGACGTTGCCCGCGTCGGTCTCGCAGACGGCGTACCGGGTGGTGCAGGAGGCGGTGACCAACACGCTGAAACACGCCGACGCCGGACTGCTGGACGTACGGATCCGCTACCTGGCGCGGGAGGTCGAGGTGGACGTGAGCGACGACGGGCGCGGCGGGGGCCAACTCCCCGCTGACGGGCTCGGCCTGATCGGCATGCGGGAACGCGTCGCCGCCCAGGACGGCGTCCTGGAGGCTGGCCCCCGCCGGGGCGGCGGCTGGCGGGTCCGCGCCCGGTTGCCGCTGCCCGCGGCAGTGCCCAGGGGAAACCGGCCGAATCCGACACGAACCGACGCCGCGTCCGACGACGGTACGCCGACAGCGAGCCGGGCAGACACGGGCGCGGCAACGCCGACGCAGCGCGAAAGGGCAGCCGCGCGGGACGAGGCTGCGCAGGACGAGGCCGCGCGGGACGAGGCCGCGCAGGACGGGGCCGCGCGGGACGAGGCTACGGCCGGGACGGGGTGGTCGGTGTGAGCACGGCACCCGTCGGCGACACCAATCCGCGCGCCGAGGAGCGAATCCGGGTGCTGCTCGCCGACGACCAGCACCTCGTCCGCACCGGCTTCCGGGTCATCCTCGAGGTGGAGGACGACATCGAGGTCGTCGGCGAGGCGGCCGACGGCAGCCGAGCCGTCACCATGGCTCGCGCCACCCGCCCCGACGT
Source organism: Micromonospora profundi (assembly GCF_011927785.1). NCBI lineage: Bacteria > Bacillati > Actinomycetota > Actinomycetes > Micromonosporales > Micromonosporaceae > Micromonospora > Micromonospora profundi. The sequence continues at coordinate 3,668,827 of NZ_JAATJK010000001.1, forward strand.
GGTGCTCATGGACGTGGAAATGCCAGTGATGGACGGGCTGGAGGCCACCCGACAGATCACCGGCGCCGGTCCGGGCGCGCCTGCGGTGCTGATCCTCACCACGTTCGACCGCGACGACTACCTCTTCGCGGCGCTGCGCGCCGGTGCCAGCGGCTTCCTGCTCAAGAACGGCACACCGGAGGAGTTGGTCGACGCGATCAGGGTGCTCGCCCGGGGCGACGCCCTGCTCGCCCCCGAGATCACCCGGCGGGTGATCTCGACGTTCGCCCGTCCCGGCGATCCGGCGGGCACCGCCCACCTCGGTCCGCACGCCGAGGCCGCGCTGGGCGAGCTCACGCCGCGCGAACGGGAGGTGCTGGTGCTGCTCGCCGCCGGATCGAGCAACGCGGAGATCGCCGCGAGCATGCAACTGGGCGAGGCGACGGTGAAGACGCACGTCAGCCGGGTACTTGCCAAACTCGGCCTGCGCGACCGGGTGCAGGCGGTCGTGTTCGCGTACGAGAGCGGGGTGGTCCGGCCCGGCGGGTGACCGGTATCCGCCGCAAGGGGGACCGACCGGTTCCGCCGCCGGGCGGACTGCGGATCGACGTACCGGATCTAGCGTGGGTGCGTGACCAAAACGCTCCGCCTGGACGGCGTCGACCGCAGCTTCGGCGACCGGCAGGTACTGAGAAACGTGTCCTTCGAGGTGACCGCCGGCCGGATGACCGGTTTCGTCGGCGCCAACGGCGCCGGCAAGACCACCACCATGCGGATCATCCTGGGTGTGCTCGCGCCGGACGCCGGTGAGGTGAGCTGGGGCGGCACACAGCTCACCCGGCAGGACCGCGCGCGCTTCGGTTACATGCCTGAGGAGCGTGGCCTCTATCCCAAGATGACCACGCGGGAGCAGGTGACGTACCTGGGACGGTTGCACGGTCTGGACGCCCCCGCCGCCCGACGTGCCACCGACACGCTGCTGGAGCGGGTCGGGCTCGGCGCGCGGGGCGACGACCTGCTGGAGACGCTGTCGCTCGGCAACCAGCAGCGGGCCCAGATCGCCGCCGCGCTGGTGCACGACCCAGAGGTGCTGGTGCTCGACGAGCCGTTCTCCGGCCTCGACCCGCTTGCCGTCGAAACGGTCGTGGGGGTGCTGCGCGAGCGCGCCGCCGCCGGAGTGCCAGTGCTCTTCTCCAGCCACCAACTTGACGTGGTGGAGCGGCTCTGCGACAACCTGGTGATCATCGGGGACGGGATGATCCGCGCCGCCGGCAGCCGCGAGCAGCTGCGCGAGTCGTACACCTCGCCCCGTTTTGAACTGGTGGTGGAGACGGACGCCGGCTGGGTCCGCGACCAGCCCGGCGTCACGCTTGTCGAGTTGGACGGCGCGCGGGCGGTCTTCGACCTGCCGGCCGGCGCCGACGAGCAGCCGGTGCTGCGCGCGGCCCTGGCCCGCGGTCCGGTCCGCGTCTTCCGCCCGGTCAGCCCTTCGCTCACCGAGATCTTCCGAGAGGTCACCCAGTGAACGTCCCCCAGGCCACCCGGCTCGTCGCCGAACGCGAGATCCGGGTCAAGCTCCGCGACCGTACCTTCCTGTTCGGGACGCTCCTGTTCCTGCTGATCGCGGCGGCGGGCACCATCCTGCCGTCGCTGCTCTCCGGCGGCCCGGAGAGCGTCGCCGTCACGCAGCAGGCCGCCGGTCCGCTGCGGGACGCCGGTCTCGACGTCCGCGTGGTGGCCGACGACGGTGCTGCCGAGCAGGCCGTCCGCGACGGCGACGTGGACGCCGCGGTGGTCGCCGGGCCGAAGGTGCTCGCCATGGACGAGATCCCCGACGAGGTAGTGCGGGCACTGAGCTCCTCGCCGCCGGTCCAGCTGCTCGACCCCGACGCTGTCGACCCGGTGGTGGCGTTCCTGGTGCCGTTCGTCTTCGCGTTCGTCTTCTTCTTCACCTCGCAGATCTTCGGCATGCAGATCGCGCAGAGCGTCACCGAGGAGAAGCAGACCCGGATCGTGGAGATCCTGGTCGCGGCAGTGCCGGTACGGGCGTTGCTGGCCGGCAAGATGATCGCCGGAACCATCCTGGCCCTCGGGCAGATCGTCCTGATCGCCCTGGTGGCGATGATCGGTGTGCAGTTCGGCGACAGCACCGAGTTGCTGTCGCTGTTGGCCCCAGCGATCGGCTGGTTCCTGCCGTTCTTCCTGCTCGGCTTCGTGCTGGTGGCGGCCATGTGGGCGGCGGCCGGAGCGCTTGTCAACAGGCAGGAGGACATCGCCGGGGTGTCCACCCCCGTGCAGCTCGCCGTCATGCTGCCGTTCTTCGCGGTGATCTTCCTCAACGACAACGCGACGGCCATGCGGGTGCTGTCCTACCTACCGTTCTCCGCACCGACAGCGATGCCGTTGCGGCTGTTCACCGGGGACGCGGCCGGCTGGGAGCCGCTGGTGTCGCTGGTCCTGCTGCTGGTCGCCGCCGCGGCGTTCGTGGTCGCCGGGGCGCGGGTGTACGAGGGATCGCTGATGCGTACCAACGGTCGCACCTCGATCCTGGCGGCGTGGCGCTCCCGCGACACGGTGGGCTGACCCAGCGCGGCTGGCCCGCCCGGCGCCGGGCGGGCCAGCATCACCGTCGACCCTCACGAGGATCGATCGTCGGCCTACCAGGAGGCCGTCGGTCGCAAACTGATCCGCCCATTGGGTGACCCGCCACCGACCAGGCGGTACGCAGGGCCCGCGCCGGTTCCGCGGCGGCGCGGTGGCGCCCGCCCCAGCCGATGCCGTTACCCGTGCCGGGGCCGGTGCCTCAGCCGGTGCTCCTTGATCCGGGCCCCGCCGCGCGGTTGCGCCGGCCGGAAGGCCCTCAGGACGCCGGCTCCGTCGGTGAACAGTTCCTTGGCTTACCGCCCGCCGGGGCCCGCTGCGCTCGGCGCCTGCCGGAACGCCCCCTTCGGCTCGTGCATCGTCGTGTCGAACCGCGAGCGCATCCGCCGGCCCTGCGCGCTCAGGTGCCTCACTGTGGCGAACTCGCCTCCTTCTCGTCGTCACAGTGACCACCCTCAGCCCGGTGCGGCGAAGCCGACATCACGCGGCGGCCTCCCGAACCCACCACGATCCACGTGACATCCGTCACATATTGATGAACAGTGCTTGACTTGACAAGTACATACTTGGGATGTGCAATATATTGCATGTCGATGCTCGCGCCGCCCGACGTCTGGCCCCAGCGCCACGGCGCGATCGGATCCTTCAGGCCACCCCGAACGCGATCATCGACAGGTCCGCGCAGGGCGCCCAGCCAGCGCACACCAGCTCCTCGCCGCCTCGAGCGGCTGCGGTTCTCGTCGCCGAGCGGCCGCGATTCCGCCACTCAGCACGACCGCTTCACCGCCCGTACGAGCTCAGCGACGCCGGAGCCACAGTCGTCGCTCCTCGCACCCCCTGGCAGACCCGGGAGCCGCACGTTCTCGCCAGCGGTCCCGCCCCGACGCGATCGAGGTATGGCTATGGAGCAGCTCTTCGGACGAGAGGTGGAACTGGCGCGCATCGGCCGCTTCCTGCAATCGGTGCGACACAGTGGCGACGTTCGACTGGTCTGCGGCGATCCGGGCATCGGAAAGTCGGCGCTGCTAGCCGCCACGGTCGACCTGGCCGATGACGCCGGGATGCGGGTGCTGCGCGCGTCCGGCTCGGAGTTCGAGGCGGACGTCAGCTACTCGTTGCTCAACCAACTGTTACTGCCTCTGCACGCCGACATTCAGCGCCTGCCACCTGCCCTGCGCGACGCGCTCACCGTCGCGCTCGGGTTCGGGCCGGGCGCGACACCTGGCGCGCTGATGATCTGCAATGCCGCGCTGTCGCTGGTGAACACCGTCGCCAAGAAGGCGCCCGTCCTGCTGGTGATCGACGACCTGCAATGGGTCGACCGGCCCAGCGCTGTGGTCCTCGGTTTCATCGCGCGGCGTGTGCCGGGTTCACCGGTGGGCGTCGTGGCGGCCTCCCGGACGGGCACGGAGGGCTTTCTCGACCGGCGCGGGCTGACCGAGGTGACTGTCGGACCGCTCACCCGGGACGCTGGCGCCCAACTCCTGCAAGCCCGCTCCCCCCACCTGACCCCTCCGGCCCGGCAACGCCTGCTCGATCTCGCCCAGGGCAACCCGCTCGCCCTTGTCGAGCTTCCGGCCACGCTTACCGACTCCGACGGGCGGTGCTCGGAGCAGTCCGGCCTGGTGCCCCTGAGCGAACACCTCCAGGCGGTGTTCGACGCGCGGGTCGCCGACCTGCCGGAGGCGACACGGCTGCTGCTGTTGCTCGCCACGTTCGAGGGCAGCGGCGACGTGCGGGTCCTGCGCGGTATGACAAGCCTCGACGACCTGGCGCCCGCCGAGCGAGCCCAACTGGTGCGGGTCGACGACACCACACGTCGCCTCGCCTTCCGCCACCCGCTGATCCAGTCGGCGATCGTCGCGATGTCCACCCACGAGGAACGCCGTGGCGTCCACCTCGCCATCGCCGCCGCGCTGCCCGCAGACCCGGAACGCCGCGCCTGGCACCTGTCGGCGGCTACCGCAGGCCCGGACGAGGCGGTCGCGGCGCACCTCGAGGAGGCCGCCCGCCACGTCATACAACGGGGTGACGCGCTGGCCGCGGTCGCTGCGCTGGTGCGCGCCGCCGAGCTGAGCGCCTCCGCCGAGGACCGTGCGCGGCGGCTGGCCGAGGCGGCGTACATCGGCGCCGAGGCCGGCGGCACCAGCGACGCGAGCACCCTGCTGACCGACGCGCGGTTGACGAGACTGGACCCGACAGGGTCGCTGCACGCGGCCAACGCGGCGGCACTGTTGATGATCAACGGTGACGGCGACGTGCACACCGCCCATCGGCTGCTCGCCGGCGCGATCGAGATGGGCGACCACGGCTGGCGGGCCGACGACCCGGCCCTCGACGAGGCCATGCACACGCTGGTCCTGCTCTCCTGGTATGCGGGCACCTCCGAGCACTGGGCCGTCTTCCACAGGGCGATGGCCCGCCTCACTCCCGGGCCCACCGACATCCTCTCGGTGATGAGCAGGACCTTTCCCGATCCGGTACGCACCGGCGCTGCCGCCTTGCCCGAGTTGGAGGCGCTGCTGTCCACACTGGCCGACGAGGAGGACCTGACCCGGGTCATGCGGATCGGCACCGCTTCGGTCTACCTCGACCGCCTCGGCGACAATCGCGAGTACTCGTGGCGGCTGGTCCGCCAGGGGCGCGATGGAGGCGCGCCGCGACGGCAACTGGGCGCACTGATGCACCTGTGCCTGGACGACTATCTCACCGGCCGGTGGGACGAGGCCGAGATCCTGGCCCAGGAAGCCCAGAAGGTGTGCACCAGCAGCGGCCTCCCCTTCCTGACCTGGTATTTCCTCTACAACCAGGCCATCATCGCGGCCGGCCGCGGCCGAACCGAAGAGGCATTCAGACTGGCCGACGAGATCACTCACTGGGCTCTGCCGCGCGGCGTCGCGGGGGCAGCTGCCATCGCCCACCACCCCCGGGCACTCGCCGCCGCTGCCGACGGGGACTTCGAGTCCGCGTACCTGCACGCGGCGGCGGTGAGTCGCCCCGGCGTCCTCGCACCGTATGTGCCGATCTCCACCTGGGTGATGTTCGACTTGGTCGAGTCGGCGGTGCGTACCGGGCGTATGGCCGAGGCCCGGGCACACGCCGACGCCATGCGGGCCGCCCGGATTGCCGCGCTCTCCCCCCGCATGACGCTGATCCAGCACGGTGTCGACGCACTGGTACTGGACAACGACGAAGCGGACGCCCAACTCGAGCGGACCCTCCAGGACCCCGCCTCCGAACGGTGGCTCTTCGAGGCGTGCCGGATCAGGCTCGCCTTCGCCGAGCGACTGCGCCGGCGCAAAGAGTTCTCCGCTACGCGCGCCCATCTGCTCCTGGCCCGCACCGGGTTCGCGGCCATGGGAGCCGAGCCCTGGCTGGCCCGCACCATCGTCGAACTACGCGCCACCGGATATCGCCCCGTCATCGCCGATCAACCACCGGCCGCGCTGACCGCCCAGGAGCTTGAGATCGCCCAGCTTGCCGCCAGCGGGCTGAGCAACAAGCAGATCGCCGAGCGCCTTTACCTCTCGCACCGCACTGTGGGCGCCCATCTCTACCGGATCTTTCCCAAGCTTGGCGTGTCATCGCGGGCCGGACTGCGCGACGCCCTCTCGGCACAGAAGACTAGGCCAGGGAAACCATGACCACCGCTACCAGCCTCATCGAGCCTTATCCCTTTCGGTCCGGTACCGCTACCGATACCGATACCGATGAACGCCCGGACTGCCAGGCCGAAGCCCAGATGCGGGACATTCACCGCAACAACGGGGATGCGTTGCTTCATTTCCTGCGAGGTTTGGTATCCGACAGCGTCTCCCACACCGCAGAGGACCTGGTGCAGGAGACCATGCTGCGTGCCTGGCGAAACCTCGACGCGGTGCCCACCGAGCCCGAGCCGCAGCGACGCTGGCTGTTCAAGGTGGCCCGCCGACTGGCGATCGACGCGTACCGCAGAAGGCGGGCGCGGCCGGCGGAGGTGAGCCTTCTCGACGTCGATCCCGCGGGCTTCGGAAACGAGGCATCCGAGGCGGTGGTCGCCACGCTCACGATGCGGCACGCCATTGGCCGGCTCAGCGACGCCCACAAGTCGGTGGTCCTGGAGTTGTACGTGAAAGGGCGCACCGTCGACGAAGCCGCGGCTCGCCTCGGCGTTCCGCCCGGCACCGTCAAATCACGCGCACACTATGCCCTCCAGCAGCTGCGTAAGGCGTTACTGACGGGCTGACACCGGCAGCTTCCCGACCCGCCACCATTGCGTGGGTGGCCATTCCTCGTGCGCACGACATCTGCGTCGCCGTCAGCGGTCGCGCCGCTACCCGCGGTCTGTCCATGTCGGACAGCGTGCCCGTTCTACAGGACACCGAACCCCTTATGCAGAGCGCTGTACCCCTTATATGGGACACCGCATTCGGAGCCACATTCATCGACTCTCAAGATTTCAGCAAGATGGATTGACTGTCGCATGTATTCAGTCACGGGCGTGATTACGATCTCCTCGCCCATCCCAGAAGGGATGGCTCTTTCCAAGGAGGTCTCATGGCGTCTACGAACGGGCTCGACCTGTCCGGGCTGGAACTCGACGACATCGAGTACGGCAACGAGCCGCTGGCGGGGATCGAGTCGATCGCCTCGGTCAGCTCGATCTCGGTGACCGACGGGCCGACCAGCGGGCGGACCTGCTGCAGCAGCGGCGGGACCACCGGGTTCAGCAAGCCGCTCGGCGGTGGCACCTACAGCCTCGGCCACTGACGCACTAGAAGCCAGGTAGGCGTACGCCTGCCAACGGCCGGGTCCGGCGCTGGCACCGTCCGGCGTCGGACACGCCGCCATCGCCCCGGAGGGAATCGCACATGCCGGACACGGTGCCGCAGCGGAGGGCGGGTGCGCCCGCACCATCGCTCAGCGTGGTCATACCGACGTTCCGAGACGCCCCGAGTCTGGAGTTGACGCTGCGGTCCCTCACGCGGCAGACGCTGCCAGCGGAGCGCTTCGAAGTGATAGTGGTACGCGACGGTGGCCCGGAGGGCGCCGAGGACTACGCCGGGGTGGCGGACCACGGCAAGGGCCTCAACCTGCGCATCATCGACCTCCCTGACCGACGCGGGCGGTCCGGGGCGCGCAACGAGGGAATCCGGCACGCCACCGCCGACACCATCCTCTTCCTCGACAGCGACTCGTACGCCTGCTCCGGGCTCCTCGAACGGCACGTCGCCTTCCACGCCGCGTCCACCACCTCCCGCGTGCTGATCGGACGGCGCAACGAACTGGGCCGCCGTCACCTCGACGCGGTGCTCGGTGGCGGCCCCATGACGCCGAGCGCCGAGCTGCGCGCCGACGACGGGGGCGACCTGCGCTTCACCAACGGCATGCCGATCGGCGACGAATGGCTCGGCGCCATGTGGATGTTCGCGTACGGGCACAACGTGTCGGTAGCCCGGGAGACCGTGACCGCCGTCGGCGGGTTCGACGAGAGCTTCGGCGCCCGGTGGGGTTGGGAGGACCTGGAGTTCTTCTACCGGGTCGACCGCGAACTCGGCCCACAGAAGCGCGCCTTTCGGTACGACGCCGAGGCGCTTGTCTACCACCTGCCGCACTACCGGAACATGTACCAGAACATCCAGGAGTACACCGGCAACCGCGAGGTGATCCTGGCGAAGTACCGCAACATCGACTGGGAGTTCGTCGGTCTGGTCGACCCGATCCACTCGGCGGAGATCCTCGCCCGATACCGGGACTCGATCGCCGACTGTCTGAGCCGGCAGGCATGCCGGATCGCCCCAGCGTGGCGATGGCTGGGCGACCGGTTGTCCGGCGTACGGACGTTGTGGATCGGCACCGGCACCGGCGAGGTGGACCTCGGTGACGACGCGCTCACATTCGACTACGGCGTCCCCGCCGGAGGGCGGAACTACCACCTGGTCGGTATCGAGCCGCCCATCGAGCCGGGCAGCCTCGACGCCGTCGTCAGCGTCGACTTCTGGCGTTACCTGTACTGGCAGGAGCTGTGCACCTTCCTGACGACGTCGGCCCGCCTCGGCGCGGAGATCTACCTCGTCGGCACCGACACGGAGCTGTCGGCCGGGCCGCCACCCGGCCGGGAGGAGGTGCGGTATCTGGCACGCGCCCTGCGTCACAGCTTCACCGTCACCGTGCTGCGCACCGAGCAGCCGAACGGCCCGTGGGCTCTGCACCTGCGCCACCACAGCGCCGACGACAGCGTTCCCGGTACCACCTCGACCGATGTCGAGCCCGCACCGCCGACGGCGGACGCGCCCAGGTGACGGTCATCGAAGCGCGCGGTCTCCGCAAGGTGTTCCGGATCGCCAACAAGCCGCCCGGGTTCGGCGGTTCGGTCCGGCACCTGATCCGGCCGCGCTATCACGAGCACACGGCTGTGGACGGCATCGACCTGGACATCCAGGCCGGTGAGGCGGTCGCCTACGTGGGGCCGAACGGAGCGGGCAAGTCCACAACCGTCAAGCTCCTCACCGGGATCATCCAGCCCACCGCCGGTCAGGTCCGGGTGTGCGGGCTCGTCCCTCACGTCGACCGCCGCGCCAACGCCCACAACATCGGTGTGCTCTTCGGCCAGCGCAGCCAACTGTGGTGGGATCTGCCCGTCCGGGACTCGCTGGGCCTGCTGCGGGATCTCTACCGAATTCCGCAGCGCCGCTTCGAGGCGCGGCTGGCCGAGTTGGAACCCGTACTCGGCCTTGCCGATCTGCTTCCCGTGGTGGCCCGCAAGCTGTCGCTGGGCCAGCGGATGCGGGCCGACCTGGCCGCCGTCCTGCTGCACAGCCCGCAGGTCGTGTACCTCGACGAGCCGACCATCGGCCTGGACATCACGGCCCGCGACGCGGTACGCGGCTTCCTGCGCGAACTGACCCGCAACGGCACCACCCTGATGCTCACCACACACGACCTCGCCGACATCGAGGAGGTCTGCGACCGCATCGTCATCGTCGACGGCGGACGGATCATCCACGACAACTCACTCACCGCGATCAAGAACGAGTTGGCGCGGGACCGGACGATGCACCTCCTGCTGGCCACCGACTGCCCCGACCTGGACATGTCCGCCGCCCTGCCCGGCACGTGGTCGGACGTGGGCGAGGACCACCGGAGAGTGTCGGTGCGCTTCGACCGGTTCGACTACAGCGCCGGGGACGTTCTGTCCGCTGTGGGCCGCCACGCCACGGTGACCGACGTCCACATCGACGAGCCGTCCATCGAGGACATCGTGCGCAGGCTGTACGCCGGTGAGATGACGTCCGGTCAGGTGGCGTCGGCGTCATGAAGGCGTACCGCGCACTGGCCCGCGTGGCCTGGTCGACAGTTCTTGTGTACCGGGGCAACTTCCTGCTGCAACTGCTCGGTGTGGCGGTGCAGACCGTTGCCGTGCTCGCCGTGTGGCGGGTGGTGCTCTCCGGCGGCACGGGTGACGTCGGTGGCTTCGGTTGGGAGCAGATCAAGGCGTACCTGCTCGTCTCGTTCGCGACCACCACGATCCTGTCCAGCTTCAGCGACGCGCTGTTGGCCGACCGGGTGCTCAGCGGCCACGTGGCGCTGGACCTGGTCAAGCCGGTGGACTACCAGCTCGCCCGGTTCTGGGAGGTGCTCGGATACCTGGTGGCCGAGGTCATCACCGTCATCGCCATGGGCTCGGTGCTGGTGATCGCGTTCGGCGGAGTGCCGGTGCCCTCGGGGGCCCAGGCGGTGCTGTTCCTGGCGAGCCTGCTCATCGTCGTCCCGCTCAAGTTCGGGCTCGTCTACCTCACCGGATTGGCCTGCTTCTGGACAGAGAACCACCAGGGGGTGAGCATGGCGCGGGTCGCCGTGACGAACATCCTGTCCGGTGCGATGGTGCCGATCGCGCTCTACCCGGGCGCGCTGCGGTGGCTGGCCGAGGTCTCACCGTTCGCCGGGATCGTCTCCACCCCCGCCCTGCTGTTCCTCGGCAGGGTGAGCGGCACCGAGGGCGTACGGCTCGTCCTCTGGCAGATCGTCTGGACGGTCGCGCTGTGGCTCATCGCCCGCCTCGTGTGGCGGCTCGCGGTGGGTCGGCTCGTGGTGCACGGAGGCTGACATGCGTGAACTGGCCACCGTCGCCCGGATCTACCTGCGCATGCTCGGCGTCTACGTGCGCGCCGTGTTGGAGTACCGCACCGACGCGCTGATCCTCATCGCCGCGACAGTGCTCACCCAACTGGCCGGCGTGGTCTTCCTCCTGGCCGTCTTCGCCCAGGTGCCGGCGCTTGGTGGCTGGCTGCGCTGGGAGGTGATGTGCGTGTACGCAATGGTGGTGCTCGCCGAGGGCATCGGCTCGCTCCTGTTCGAGGGCACGTGGCACCTCGCCGCGTTCGTGAACCTCGGTGTGCTCGACTACCTGCTGGTGCGCCCGTACCCAGTGGTGCTCCAGGTCACCGGCTCCACCGTCGGCCCGAACGGCCTCGGCACGACGGGGCTCGGGCTGGTCCTGCTCGGGTTGGCGGTGCCCCGCATCGACGTCGACTGGGGTCCGGCGGTCGTCGCCTGGGCGCTGATCCTGCTGGTGAGCGGCATCCTCGTGAAGATCGCGATCAACCTGGCCACAAACAGCACCGCCTTCTGGCTGCTCAGCCCGTCCAGCTCGCTGGCCGCCACCGTCCACACCCTCGGCGACCTGGCCCGCTACCCGATCACCGTGTACGGCGTGGGTGTCCGCACCGTGGTGACGATGGTGCCGCTCGCGTTCGTGGGATATTTCCCGGCCGCGAGCCTGCTGGGCAAGGGCGTCTCGGCGACGATCGGCGCGTTCACGCCGCTTGTCGCCGCCGGCTCTCTGGCCGCCGCCTGGGCCTACTTCCGCCTGGGACTTCGCCGCTACGAAAGCGCAGGGAACTGACATGTCCAACGTCAGCACCACCGTCGACGCTCACGAGGGATCGCTCGTCGGGGCGTACCAGGAGGCGGTGATCGGTCGCACGATGATCCGCTCACCGGGTGACCCGCCACCGACCAAACAGTACGCCGGCGCGCGTCGGGTGCCGTTGCACTGGCCCGGCCCCGGAGCACCCGGGGACGGCGAGGGCGACCTCGACTGGCTCAACGCGGCCCTGCTGGCCTTCGCGCCGACCCGCGTCGACCACCTGTCACCGGCGGCCGTCTCCGTCATCACCGGATACCCGGCGCACATCGCCGACACCGGCCGTTACGGCGGGGGCAGTAATGCCCTGCGCCGCAGCGCGCCGTCCGGCGGCGCGTTCTATCCCGGCGAGATCTACCTGTCCTGGAACGGGTCGCTGGGTCTGGCTGCCGGGCTGTACCACTACGACCAGGTGCACCACTGCCTGGAGTTGCTGCGCACGGGCGACCCGGCACCGCACCTGGCCGAGGCGCTGCGACACCTGGTGCGGCAGCCGAACGCCCTGCTGCTGACCTGCCGGCCGTGGAAGAACACCCACAAATACACCACCTTCAGCTACCAGATCACCGCCACCGACATCGGGGTGCTGGCCGCCCAGGCGCTCACCGTCTTTCCGTCCGGCCGGGTGCACCTCTCGTTCGACAGCGCCAGGCTCGACGACCTGCTCGCCCTCGACAGCACCGTCGAGAGCGTCTACGCGGTAGTGGAGTGCGGCGGGCCGGCCGCGCCGTCCGCGGCGCCGCTGGGCGCGATCGAACCAGGGCTTACCGAACACGGGCTGGACGTCGACCGGGAGGTGCTGGCCACAGTCCATACCAGCGCGCTCGCGTTGCACGACGCCTGCCGGGCCGGAGGCGCGAGCACGACGGACCGGCCAGCGGCGGCACCGGCAGCGGTCGGCACCACGGCCGACGAGCCGGTACGACTGCCCGCGCCGTCGGCGCTCGACCTACGGGCGGCGCTACCGCGACGCCGGTCCTCCGGAGGCATGCGGCCGGGGCTGATCCTGGCGCAACTGTCCGACGTGCTCGCCCACGCCGGACGCGAACTCGCGACGGACCCGGTCCACCCCGACCTGCGCCCCCTGTTGTGGTGCGCCGTCAGCTCCGTGCAGGGCATCGCCCCCGGTGCGTACCGCTACGACCCCGCAAGCCACACCCTGACCGCCACGAACAGCGCGGCGACGGGAGGGCAGATGACGCAGGCCACGGACAGCCTCTCGGGTCGGCTGCTCAACGCCGGCGCGACGATCTACGCCGTCGCCGGCTGCCCTCCCGAGCGGTTGGATCCCTTGTCGTACCGCCTGCTTCTCATCCTCACCGGGGCGGTCGTGCAGCGGATCTGCCTGAGCGGCGCCGCCGTCGGCGCCGCCACCCGCCCCGCCCTCAGCTTCGTGCCGACAGCGGTACGCACGCTTCTCACCCTGCCGCCGGGGCACACCACGATGGTGCAGGTCCACCTCGGCACCGCAGGCCCGTGCCCGGGCCTGTTGTCGGTCCCGGCGGTCGACCCGGTCGCCGCCGCCAGTTGGCAGGAGCGACGGCATGGACAATAGCCCGATCACGATCGTCGCGGATGCCGCGCCCGAGGCGGTGTTGGCCACGGTCATCGCGGACGGAGCGGCCCTGATCCGGGGGGTGCCCGCACCCCGCGAGGCGTTCCAGGCCCTCGGTGACGCGGTGATGGAGCCGCTGCGGCACGAGAACCGGATCAGCAATGAGCGGGACCTGGTCCCCGACGACCCCACCACCACCACCGTGACCTGCGGCACCGAGGGCATTCCGCTGCACCGGGAGGCCTCCTACCTGCCGGGCGCGCCCGACCTGCTGACCTTCCACTGTGTACGACCCGCGGCGGTCGGTGGCGCGACCACCCTCTGCGACGGGGTGGCGCTGCTGGACACCTTGGAGCCCGCGACCCGGGCCACCCTGACGGGGCTGGACATCGTGTGGGAGACGCCGCTGGGCCCCGAGCACTGGCCGGCGCTGACCGGCACGACCGACCGGGCGGCGGCGATCCGGTACGTGCGCGGTTGGGCCGCGCATCTGCTGCCCTGGCAGACGATCGACGCCGGATTCGACGGCGACGTCCTGACGATCGCGTTCGGCACCCCGTGCACGCCGCCGACGCTGTTCGGGGGCGTACCCGCGTTCTGCAACTCGTTGCTCATCACCGCCCCCGACGCCGACGACTACGTCGAGGGGCAACTGCGGGTGCGACTGGCCCAGGGCGGCCCGATCCCACCCGACCTGCTCGACGAGGTCCGACAGGTCGCCAGGCGGCTGACGGTGGCCGTGCCGTGGCAGGCCGGCGACACCGTCGTGGTGGACAACACCCGGTACCTGCACGGACGGCAGGCGTTCGACGACCCGGCCAGAAACGTGCTGGTCCGGATGGGATATCTACGTCCGAGGTGGATGCCCTCGGCAAACGTGGGAGAGGCGAACCGATGAGACCGAAACTGCGTGACGACTGCACCTACGTCGAGGTCGACGACGGCGTCTACCTGGAGACGGCGACCGGCGCCGCACACATCACCGGCCGTTCGGCGTACGCGCTTGTGGACCGGCTCGCCGCGCACCTCACAGGCGAACGGACCATTGACGAGCTGACCGAGGGTCTGCCCGAGGCGCACCGCCGCGCTGTCACCGACCTGGTCACGCAACTGCTGCACCGCAAGCTGGCCCGCGACGTCGACACCGACCCGCCCCACACGTTGTCCGCCGAGGAGTTGTCCCGGTACCGCGACGAGATCGCGTTCGCCGAGCACGTCGGCAACGCGCCGGTGAGTCGGTTCGAGGCGTTCCGCACCAGCCGGGTGCTGCTCGTCGGCGCCGGGGCGACGATGGCGGCGCTGATGCAGTCCCTGTACAAGCTGGGCCTGCGAGCCCCGGCGCTGCTGCGGACCGCCGAGGTGGCAGGCGAGGACCCCGACACGTACCAGCGGGTGCTCCAGCGGTGCCGGGCCGACGACCCGCTCCTGGACCTCACAGTGGTGGACGAGCCGCAGCGGTGGGACGACGCCGCCGGGGTCCGCGCGCTCGTCGACGGGTACGACGCCGTACTGCACGCCAGCGACCGCTGCATGCCCTCGCGGGCCCGCGCGCTGGCCCGCGCCGGCCGCGCCGCCGCCGTGCCTGTGCTGCACTCGCTGCCGCTGACCGGGGATGCCTGGCTCGGGCCGACGGGTGTCGACGCCTGCGCCGAGTGTCTGTGGTGGAATCTGCGCTCCGCGGCCGTGGAGGGCAGTCGCCTGCGGGCCGTGTTGGAAGCCGACGACCCGGTACGCGTCGAGCCGTACCTCTCCGCCCCGCTGGCCTCCCTGCTCGGCGCCAAGCTGTCCTTCGCCTACTTCCGGCACGCCCTTGGGGCGCAGGACGACACTTCACTTGTCACCCGGGTGGCGCTGGACACCACCCTGACCAGCGAACACGCAGTGACCCCCCACGCCCGGTGCCCGATGTGCGGCACGGCGGCGTCAGCCACGCCGACCGACGGTACGAGCACCGACCCCGAAGGTTTCTCGGCGGCGGTCGCCGGGTTGGTCGACGAACGCTTGGGACCGATCCTGCGGCTCGACACGGGCGACCACGCCCAACTGCCGCTGAACACTGTCGACGCGAGCATCACCGACCCGCTGGCGGCCGGCAAGGAGCCACAGGTCGTGACCACCGTGGGCAACACCCGGTCCGAGGCGCTGCGACGCGCCGCGACCGTCGCTCTGGAGACGATCGCCGCCGCGGTGGACCCGGACGCCGACGCCCGCGCCGACGCCGCCGTCCGGGTGGCCGTGGCCGGCGGCCTCACCTGGCCCGAGGCGCAGGTGCG
The DNA here is from genome assembly GCF_011927785.1 of Micromonospora profundi. NCBI lineage: Bacteria > Bacillati > Actinomycetota > Actinomycetes > Micromonosporales > Micromonosporaceae > Micromonospora > Micromonospora profundi. The sequence goes on from NZ_JAATJK010000001.1 coordinate 3,684,140, forward strand.
GGCGATCCTGCGCCTGCACCACACGCTCGCGCGCGTCGTCGCGCCGCCCGCCCCGCAGGCCGGAGCGGACACCGGCGATGGATGGCTGGCCCCGTCGGTCTGGCCGGCGGCCGCCCGGCCGCTGGCCGAGAACGCCGCCATCCTGGGTACCCCGCTGTACGCGTGGCGCGCCGACGCGGAACCGCCGACGGTCTTCGTCGGCGGCGGCGGCACCTGGCTGGCGAGGTCCTGCTCGGTCGACGCGCACAGCGCGCTGACGGCCGCCGCGCAGGCCGCGCTCGCCCAACTGGCTGGCCAGCCCTGCCCACCCGGATGTGACGTGGGCGTCGAGCCGGGCGCGGCGGTCGACTGGGACGGATGCTTGACACGGCTGCTCGACGAGGCAGCAGCGGACGGGCTGCGGATCGTCGTCCGACGCCTCGACGGTGGGCCGGCGGTCCGGGCCGCGTTGCCCTTCGTGGCTGTCGCCTCGGCGGTGTCGGCATGAGCCAGGCAGCCCCGCCGGTGCTCGCCGGGGTCTGGGTGGCCGACAGCCCGACGCTTGCCGAATCGCTGCGATCGGCGCTGGACGTACCGGTCGAGGACGGGACCGGGCGGGCGGAACCGCCGACGGACGGCGCCTGGTTGACAGTAACGGTGCGCTGGGACCGGGTACGTGTCGGCCCGCTGGTGGTGCCCGGCGTCGGAGGATGCGGGCGGTGCGTGGCGACGCGGCAGACCCGCAACGAGGCCGTCGCGTCAGAACAGGAACGGGCGACGGCCAAGGCGCGTGAAGGCAAGCCGGGTCCGCCGCTGGGGTCGCCGGTGCGTACCGTCGTGCAGGCTCTGGTCGCCGACGAGGCACGGCTGCTGGCCGCGGGCGCGATGTCACGCACGGCCGGCGCGGTGCTGGACGTGTCGACCACGACGGCCTCGATCGACAGGCATGCGTTCCTGCCCGACCCGTGCTGCGAGGGCTGCGGCACCCCGGTCGAGGACTCGCCGCAGGCCGGTGTGCTGCCGCTGGGGTCGCAACCGAAGGCGGAACCGGGCAGCTACCGGGCCCGACGGCTGGGCGACGAGCACGCCGAGTTGACGCGTAGCCTGGTCGATCCGCAGACCGGTGTGATCGCGTCGCTGCTGGTGCGGCACCACGGACCGATGGTGGTGACCGAGGCGTTGAGCGGGCCGGTGTGCTGCACGGACTGCACCGGCTACGCCCGCACGCTCAGCTACCCCGACAGCGTGGCGGTGTCGATCGCAGAGACCCTGGACCGGCTCGGCGGCATGCGGGCCAGGGCCCGACGCACAGTGGTGCGCGCGTCCTTCGACGACCTGGGGTCCGAACGGGCCGTCGACCCCGACACGCTGGGCCTGGCCACGAACGCGCCGCCCGGTCAGCGCTACCGGCCGGACGTGCCGATGGAATGGGTCCACGCCTACTCCTTCCGCCGCGACGGCCCAGTCCTCGTGCCCGAGTTCGTCGCCTACTTCGGCGCGCACGCCACCTTCGGCGGGTTGGAATGCTCAAACGGCTGCGCGATCGGCAGCACCCTCGAAGAGGCGATCCTGCACGGCATCTTCGAGGTGGCCGAACGCGACGCCACACTGTGCACCTGGCTCACCAGGCGGCCCGCTCGCCGCCTCGACCCCGCCAGCAGCGCCAGCGCGCACACCCGGATGCTGCTGGCCTGGTTGGAACGCACCACCGGCAGCCGGGTACGCGCCTTCGACGTCACAATGCCCGAGGGCGTACCCGCGATCTGGCTCATGCTCGTCGACGAGGACGACCGGCCGGACGAGCCGAAGGTGTTCTGCACCTCCGGCGCCCACCTCGATCCGGAACGCGCCCTGCGCTCGGCCCTTGTGGAGTTGGCGGGCGAGGCGGAGCGGGTACGGCTCCAGTTCGACGCCCGGCGCGCGGACCACCTGGTCGACCACCCCGAGGAGATCCTTAAGATCGACGACCACGCGTTCGCCGCCGCCGCGCCACGGGGCTGGCACCGGTTCGGGTTCCTCGACCATGACGGCGAGCCGGCCACCATGGAGCAGGCCTTTCCGCCGGCACGACGCCATCGCGCCTCCACCGACCAGCTCGACGACCTGCGGCACGTCGTCGGACGCTACCTGGACGACGGCACCGACGTCATCGTGGTGGACCAGACCGCGACCGAGCACCGCGCTGTGGGCCTGCACGCCGTCAAGGTCGTCATCCCGGGCACCATCCCGATGGCGTTCGGCCGCCACGGCCGCCGGCTGGGCGACAGCGACCGGCTGCTGAACCTTCCGGTACGCCTCGGTGACCGTGACGAGCCCCTGCGCCTCGACGAACTCAACCCGTATCCGCACCCGTTCCTGTGAGCGGGCCGCACCCGTTCCTGTGAGCGGGCACGCCGGGCCCAGCTCCGGCGGGGGCCACCCGGCCTCCGCCGGTACGGGGCCACCGGTCAGGGGAACGGATGGGGGTACGGATTCACCTCCGCCGGCGTCAACGGCCGGGACCGGTGGCCCAACCGGACGGGAAGCTCCCTTAGTCGGGGCAGGTCGACACGCCGGTTGCGGTGCCCGAACGACATCGGCAGCAGACCGGGAACCAGCACCTTGACGCTGGTCAGGCCGACGGCTTCCTGCTCCCGGCCGGTCTGGTCGACCGCCACCACGTCGAACCCCGCATCCAGGTAACGCCCCACCACGTGCCGGAGATCGGCGAGCAGGTCGTCGGCGGGCTGGTAGCGCCCCTCCGGCGGGAACGCCGCCGCCATCGACAGGACCTCCCGGCGTTCGTAGAGGAACCCGAACCGGGGCCAACTGTCCGGGCTGGCGGCGGCGAACAGGTGGTCCTCCATCGTGCGGACCAGATCCGAGTCGGCAACCAGGTCCGGAGCTGTGGTGTCGGCGGCCACCATGGCGCGGGTGGCGTCGGCGAAGCTGGCGATCTCGACAAGCGCCGACCACAGGGCGCGCTCCGGGTCGAGGTGGGCACCCGCACCGCAACGCACGCGGGGCAGCCCCGGGCGCGCATCGTCGTCCACGAGCATCAACCACACCGCCGGCAGTCCCTCCGGCATGGTGATGTCGAAGGCGTGCAGCTCGCAGCCGCTGGTCCGCTCCAACCAGCGGACCAGCAGGCGGGTCCTCGGGCTGGCCGAACTCATCGGGTCGATGCGCGGGGCCGGCAGGCGCGCGTACCAGGTCGCCAAGAAGGCATCGCGCTCGGCGACCTCGAAGAGCCCGTGCAGGATCGCCTCCTCCAGGTTGGCGCCCAGGGCGCAACCGTTGGAGTTCTCCGGGCCGAAGCCCGTGCTGTGCGAGCCGTAGTAGGCGAGGGTCTCCGGCACCAGGACCGGTGCCGCGCGTCGGAACGAGTAGGCGTACACCCAGGTCAGCGGCTGGTCGGGCCGGTACGGCACCGAGCGGTCGTCCGGCGGCGTACGCGGCACGCCGAGCGTGGCCGGATCGATCGCGCGGTCGGCTCCCAACTCGGCGAACGAGCCCCGTACCGAGGTGCGGCGCGCTCGCGGCGTGTCCCCGCCCAACCGCTCCAGCGCCTCGGCGATGGCCACCGACACGCTTACCGGGTACGTGAAGGCCCTCCCGAAACCGGACAGCTCGTCGCAGCAGACCGGGCCGCCGACCGCCGCCGCCACGATCATCGAATCCTTGTGGTGCACTGTCACCGACGAGAACAGCCCGATCCTCGCGTCGACAGTCGCCGCTGTCAGGCTCTCGTACTCCTGGTGCAGGCTGCGTGACCGGTAGTCGTCCGGCGCCCGCTTCGGCCGGGACACCAGCCGCAGATCGCCCGCCGAGGGGCCGTCGTCGGGCAGGTCCCCGCACAGGGCACATCCCGGCTCGGCGATGAGCCGGTGCCGGGAGATCGCCAGCGTCGCCGCGTCGACCTCCAGCACCGCCTGGTCGCACCGTACGGCGGCCCCCTGGGCGACACGATCCAGTTCGTCGGCGACGAGCGCCGCGATGACGGTCCGCAGAGGCGTCCCGAAGGTCGGGGCGGGCGCGGTGACGGTGCCGTCGTACAACCCCTGCCAGAGCGCCGACCGGTGCGGCGCGGCACCCACCCGCGCGCGGTAGGACCGCACCTGGACACAGTGGTGACAGCCCGACCGCCCCGCGACGGTGAACGGGCCGATCCGCACCCCGCGCAACGTCGGGTACACCGGCAGGAACGCCCGTCCCGCCGCCCGGGCAAGGCGCGCGGCGGCCGACACCTGGTCGGACCGGTCGTCCGCGACAAAGACGTCGACGCCCCGGCCGTCGTCCGTCGGCAGGGGGCGCACGGCGGTCTCGACGGCACGGTGCAGGACGCCGGTGCCGAGCAGCCGGACGCCGTACGTCGAGGAATCGCTTGCCACACCCATGGAACGCCTCCTCAGCGGACGTCGCGCAGGGTCAGCCGACGGCCTCCATCACCTCGTCGGAGACGTCGAAGTTCGCGTAGACGTTCTGCACGTCGTCGCAGTCCTCCAGGACGTCGATCAGCTTGAAGATCTTGCGGGCGCCCTCCTCGTCGAGGGGGACGTTGACGCTCGGGATCAGCGACGACTCGGCCGACTCGTACTCGATGCCGGCGTCCTGGAGCGCGGTGCGCACCGGGACGAGGTCGGTCGGCTCGGAGACGATCTCGAAGGCCTCGCCCAGGTCGTTGACCTCCTCGGCGCCGGCGTCGAGGACGGCCATCATCACGTCGTCCTCGGTCGTGCCGCCCTTGGGGACGATTACGACGCCCTTGCGGGAGAACATGTACGACACCGAGCCCGCGTCGGCGAGCGAACCGCCGTTGCGGGTCAGCGCGGTGCGCACCTCGGTCGCCGCCCGGTTGCGGTTGTCGGTGAGGCACTCGATGAGCATCGCCACGCCGCTGGGCCCGTAACCCTCGTACATGATGGTCTGCCAGTCGGCGCCGCCGGCCTCCAGGCCGGAGCCGCGCTTGACGGCGCGGTCGATGTTGTCGTTCGGGACCGAGTTCTTCTTCGCCTTCTGGATGGCGTCGAAGAGCGTCGGGTTGCCGGACGGATCACCGCCGCCGGTCCGCGCGGCGACCTCGACGTTCTTGATCAGCTTGGCGAACATCTTGCCGCGCTTGGCGTCGATGACGGCCTTCTTGTGCTTGGTCGTCGCCCACTTTGAGTGGCCGGACATCTGCTACCTCCGTTGCTACCCGCCGTCTGCATCGACCGACCGCGCACGCCCCGGCCCCGCCGGCGCACGCGGTGGTGCCGGTCAGCCCTGCGGGAAAGCCGTGACGGGCAGCTGGCCCCGCCGAATCTCGGCAATCCTACCGGCGTCGGGCTGGTGGCTGTCACGCGCGGCACGGCGTCGGTCCACCCCGTGCCGCGCGAGCAGGCACGACGGGCCCTCGGCGGGGAGCCCTGCCCCGCGTGGCACGCGAGCGGTCAGCGGGCGGCGCGGACCAGGTCGACGAAGTACGCGTGCAGCCGCGCGTCGCCGGTCAGCTCCGGGTGGAACGAGGTGGCCAGCAGGTTGCCCTGGCGCACCGCCACGATCCGGCCGGCGCTCGGCCCCCCGGTCACGGTGCCGAGCACCTGGACGCCGTCGCCGACCCGCTCCACCCAGGGTGCGCGGATGAAGACCGCGTGGAACGGTTCCCCCGGCACCCCGCTGATCTCCACGGGCGCTTCGAACGAGTCGACCTGCCGGCCGAAGGCGTTGCGGCGCACTGTCATGTCGATGCCGGCGAAACCACGCTGGTCGGGTCGTCCGTCGAGGACCTCGGAGGCAAGCATGATCATCCCCGCGCAGGAGCCGTAGACAGGCATGCCGTCCGCGATGCGCTTGTCGATGGGCTCGCGCAGCTCGAAGATGTCGGCGAGCTTGCTGATCGTGGTGGACTCCCCTCCGGGGATCACCAGCGCGTCCACCTCGTCCAGCTCGCTCGCCCGGCGCACCGGACGTGCGTCCGCGCCGGCCGCCACGAGCGCGGCGACGTGCTCGCGCACGTCACCCTGGAGGGCGAGCACACCGATCACGGGTACGCCGCTCATGTCACAGTTCCTCTCGTCGCCGTCAGCTTGTTAGGAGGGGGCCCTTCCTATGCATCAGGCGTTAAAAAGGTGCCCTTCCTTACTCACCAGCCGCGCTCGGCCAGGCGGTGCGGCTGCGGGATCTCGTCGACGTTGATGCCGACCATTGCCTCGCCGAGACCACGGGAGACCTTCGCCAGCACGTCCGGGTCGTCGTGGAAGGTGGTGGCCTTGACGATGGCGGCAGCGCGCTGCGCCGGGTTGCCGGCCTTGAAGATGCCCGAGCCGACGAAGACACCCTCCGCGCCCAACTGCATCATCATCGCCGCGTCGGCCGGAGTGGCGATCCCACCGGCGGTGAACAACACCACCGGCAGCTTGCCCGTCTCGGCGACCTCCTTGACCAGCTCGTACGGGGCCTGCAACTCCTTGGCCGCGACGAAGAGCTCGTCGGTGGGCAACGACGACAGCCGCCGGATCTCCTGACGGATCTTGCGCATGTGGGTGGTGGCGTTGGAGACGTCACCGGTGCCGGCCTCACCCTTGGAACGGATCATGGCCGCGCCCTCGGTGATGCGGCGCAGCGCCTCGCCCAGGTTCGTCGCACCGCAGACGAACGGGACCGTGAAGGCCCACTTGTCGATGTGGTTCGCGTAGTCCGCCGGGGTCAGCACCTCGGACTCGTCGACGTAGTCGACGCCGAGCGACTGGAGGATCTGCGCCTCCACGAAGTGACCGATGCGGGCCTTTGCCATCACCGGGATGGAGACCGCCGAGATGATCCCGTCGATCATGTCGGGGTCGCTCATCCGGGACACCCCGCCCTGCGCGCGGATGTCGGCGGGCACCCGCTCCAGTGCCATCACGGCGACAGCGCCGGCGTCCTCGGCGATCTTGGCCTGCTCGGCGTTGACCACGTCCATGATCACGCCACCCTTGAGCATCTCGGCCATGCCGCGCTTCACGCGGGCCGTGCCGACGACGGGGGCGCTACCGGTGGTCGAGGCGGTGGTGTCGGACACGGGTGATCGCTCCTTGGACGGGCTGTGGGAGGTGGCAGCGAAATGCTACGTCCGGTTCAACGCCGCTCCGACAGCCAATCCGACCCCCGGTGGCCTGCCCTGTGGCCCTCGTCACCGGCCCGGGACGGCGGCTCCGTGGCCGGTCAGTTCGCGGGGGCGTCCGCCGGCACCACGAGCGTCGGATCATCGATGTCGAAGTAGCGCGGCCAATCCCGACCCCGCCCCATCCGCAACAACCGCACCAGCGGCCTGCTGCGCGCCGACCGCGCGTCCCGCACCAGATCGGTGTGCACCTGCCGGGACAACGCCAGCCGCCGGCTCGCCGCGATCACCGCCGTGCAGTCCGGGTCCGCCGGGTCCAACTCCACCGACCGCAACTGCCGGGTCAGGTCGTTCTCCGCGGCCTCCCGCTCCTCGGGCGCCGCGTCCAACGCGATCCGCGCCGCCGCGTACAACTCCACGCCGAAACGCCGCTCCGCCAGCACGGCGGCCGCCGCCGCCCGCCGCAACAGGTGGGCGTCCAGGGCCCGCGCCGCAAGCTCCGCGCGGCCCTGCAGCCGCTCGACCCGGCCGGCGGTCCAGATGAGGTACGCCGCGACCAGCCCCACGACCACACTCGCGGCCACCACCCACCACATGTGCGGCATCGTAGTGCTGCTCCGTTTCTCCGACTGTGCGCGTCCTCGCCGGTCACCCTGTCACCAGCAGCCGCCGTCCGTCACATCGGCTCAGCCCAGCCCCACCCATTCCTGGTCGATGACCCGCCCGTCGGTCGCCTCGATCGCCGCTGCGTATACCTCCAGAACACGACGAGCAACCACCGGCCAGTCGAAATTCGCCACCACCTGATCACCGCAGGCGCTCAGCACGGCCCGCCCGTCCGGATCGTCAAGCAACTCGGCCAGGGCGTCGCGCAGCCCCACCGCGTCCCCCGTCGGAAAGAGCCGCCCCGCCCGCCCACCGTCGAGCACCCGGCGGAACGCGTCCAGATCGCTCGCCACCACGGTGGTGCCCGCAGCCAGCGCCTCGGTCAGGATCATCCCGAACGACTCGCCACCCGTGTTCGGCGCCACATACAGGTGCACACTGCGCAGCATCCGCGCCTTGTCCGACTCCGAGACCAACCCCAGGAAGGTCACCCGGTCATGCAACGCGGCCGGAAACTGGTCAAACAGGTCATCGGGATCACCCGGGCCGGCGACCAGCAGCCGCAACCCCGGCCGGGACTCGGCCAACGACACGAAAGCGTCCCGCAGCACCGGGAACCCCTTGCGCGCCTCGGTGAAGCGGCCCAGAAAACCCAACGTGCCCCCGGAGCCCACACCGCACTCCCCCGGCCAGCCGGGCAGCGGCTCGACGTCGGCGAACTTCGCCACCGCCACCCCGTTGGGAATCTCCACAGCGCCGCCGTCCATGTGCTCCACCTGGACCTTGCGGGCCAACGCGCTCACCGCGATCCGGGCGGTGATCCGCTCCAACACGATCTGCAACACGCCCTGCGCGGCGGCCAGCACCCGCGAACGTGTCATCGCCGTGTGGAACGTGGCCACCACCGGGCCACGGGCGGACAACACCGCCAACAGCGAGAGGCTCAACGTGAGCGGCTCGTGCACGTGCAGCACGTCGAAATCACCGTTGGTGAGCCACCGCCGGACCCGAGCCGTGGAAACCGGGCCGAACGCGATCCGGGCCACCGACCCGTTGTACGGCAGAGGCACCGCCCGACCGGCCGACACCACGTACTCCGGCAGCGCAGAATCCTCATCGGCCGGCGCGAGCACACTGACCTCGTGCCCCAGGGCGATCAACGCCTCCGCGAGGTCGACGACGTGGTTCTGCACCCCGCCAGGAACATCGAAGGAGTACGGGCAGACGATGCCGATCCGCATACGTCAGCGCCCCTCGTCCACGACCGCGGGGCTCCGCTGCGCTGCACTCCTCGCGCGCACCGAGCCCACCCCCTTCAGGACCGACCCGAGGCCGGTGCGGACGTTGCCGCGTCGCCCGACCCTCGCTGGTCCAGCCACATCCGCTGCAACATGTGCCAGTCTTGCGGATTGTCGGCGATACCCGCCGCCAGACGGTCGGCGATCATCTGGGTCAGCGACCGTACCCGCTGGTCAAGCGGACCCACCTCGGGCCCCGGCACCGGCAGCGGCCCGGCAAGCGACGCGCACGCGGCGTCCGGTTCGTACCACATCGAGGCCACGTAGAGCGGCGCACCGGTGTGCAGCGCGAGCAGCGCCGGCCCCGCCGGCATGCGCGTCTTCGCGCCGAAGAAATCCACCTCCACGCCCCGGGCCGACAGGTCACGGTCGGCCAGCAGCGGCACCACGGCACCCGCGCGCACGCGGTCCAGCAGCACGTCGAACGCCGGACGCGGCCCACCGTGGGTCGGCAGGATCTCCATCCCGAGGCCCTTCCGGAAGGCGATGAACCGCTCGTACACCCCCTCCGGCTTGAGCCGTTCCATGACGGTGGTGATCGGCCAACCGGTTGCCGCGACCCAGGCGCCCGCCGCGTCCCAGTTGCCGGCGTGCGGCAGGGCCACCACCGCACCCCGGCCTGCGGCGACGTCCGCGGCCAGCAGCTCCGCACCGTCGAGGCGGAAGCCACCCAGGATCTGCTCCCGGCTCAACGAGGGCAGCCGGAACGCCTCCATCCAGTACCTGGCGTACGAGCGCAGACCGCTCTTGACCAGGTCGTCCAGCTCGACCTCGGACATCTCCGGGCCGACCACCCGGCGCAGGTTCGCGCGCAGTCGGGACGTACCCCCGCCGGCCCTGCGGTACGCGCGGTCCGCGCCCGCCTGGAACGCCGCGGCCACCACCGGCCGGGGCAGCGCGCGGGCCAGCCGCCAGCCGGCGACGTACCCCAGCTCGGTCAGGTTCACGCGGCCCGGCCGCCGGTCGTGTGGCGCGGCGCAGGCAGCGCGCGACCCGAGCGCGCCACGGCGCTCACGCCTGGCCGTCCGGCTGGAGCTGCTGGGCCTGCCGGTAGACGTGCGCCACCCGCTGGCCCACCGTGAAGATCGAGACGGCGGCGAGCAGCCAGAGCGCGATCTCCAGCGCCGGCTTGACGTTCAGGCCGGTGAGGATGCCGCCGACGCCGACGATGAGCAGCCGTTCGGTGCGCTCGGCGATGCCCACGTTGCAGGTCATCCCGAGCCCTTCGGCGCGGGCCTTCACGTAGGAGACCAGAGCGCCGGCGGCCAGGCAGAGCAGCGCGGCGGCCACCCCGGAATGGTTGCCCTGGGTGGCCAGCCAGTACGCGACAGCGCCGAAGACGGCACTGTCAGCGACCCGGTCCATGCTCGAGTCGAGGAACGCCCCGAACCTGGTGGAACCGCCGCTCATCCGGGCCATCGTCCCGTCGAGCAGGTCGGTGAGCGCGAAAAAGGTGACGATCAACGCGCCCGCGACCAGGTGGCCGCGGGCACCGAAGCCGAGCGCGCCGACGAGCACACCAACGGTGCCCGCGACGGTGACGGCATTGGGGGTGACGCCCGCGCGCAGCAGGGCGCGGGCGATCGGCTCTACGACGCGGGTCATCCCCGCGCGGGCCGACACTTGGAAGATCTTCGCCATGGCGGTCCCACGATAACGGTCCGTCCATCTCCGGCGATACGGCCCGCCCCTCCGACCCGCCGGGGCAGGCTTGTGCGTGTCCGGCGACAGGTGTGAGATCGAGCCGGGAGGTGAGCCAGCTCACCCGCCCGCCCGTCCCGTTCCCGCTGTGCAGCAGACCACCGGAGGATATCGCCGCGCACTCGCCCCGGGCCGCTTCCCGTCGCGCGGCGGTCGCCACCCACCACCGGCTGAGGGAGGTGCGCCCCCATGGCGCAGAAGAGTCACGAGAAGGGTCCCACCGGCGGCGTGCCGGCGGTGACCGCGCCCGACCGGGTTCGCAACGTGGTGCTCGTCGGGCACTCCGGAGCGGGCAAGACGACACTCGTCGAGGCCCTGCTCGCAGCGACCGGCACGATCGGCCGGGCCGGCAGCGTGGTCGACGGCACCACCGTCGGCGACCACGATCCGGCAGCCGTACGCCAGCAGCGCTCGGTGAGCCTGTCCTGCGCGCCGCTGCTGCACAACGGCATCAAGGTCAACCTCCTGGACACCCCCGGGTACGCCGACTTCGTCGGTGAGCTGCGCGCCGGCCTGCGGGCCGCCGACGCCGCGATCTTCGTCGTCTCGGCGGCCGGCGGGATGGACGCGGCCACGGTGGCGCTGTGGGAGGAGTGCGCGGCGGTCGACATGCCGCGCGCGGTCGCGGTGGCCCGGCTGGACCAGCCGCGCGCCGACTTCGACGAGGCCGTGGCGCTGTGCCAGCGTCTCTTCGGCGACAACGTGATGCCCCTCTACCTGCCGATGCTCGGCGACGACGGTGTCTCCACCGAGGGCCTGCTCGGTCTGATCACCCGCCGGGTATTCGACTACACCGCCGGGCTCCCCGCTGACGTGCGTGACCCGGACCCGCAGCACCAGCCCGCCATCGACGAGTCCCGCAACGAGCTGATCGAAGGGATCATCGCCGAGAGCGAGGACGAGACGCTCATGGACCGCTACCTCGACGGCGAGGAGATCGACACCGCGGTACTGATCGACGACCTGGAGAAGGCTGTCGCCCGGGGCCACTTCTACCCGGTGGTGCCCGTCTGCGCCGCGACCGGCGTCGGCCTCGACGCGCTACTTGAGGTGCTGACCGCCGCGTTTCCGTCGCCCCTGGAGCACGAGCTGCCCGCAGTGACAGGCGTGGACGGCTCACCCCGCCCGCCGCTGACCTGCGACCCGGACGGGCCGCTCGTCGCCGAGGTGGTCAAGACCACCGTGGACCGGCACGTCGGCCGCGTCTCCCTGGTCCGGGTCTTCTCCGGAACGCTGCGCCCCGACCTGACGATGCACGTCTCCGGGCACGGCATGGCCGAACGCGGGCACCCCGACCACGACGCCGACGAGCGCGTCGGACACATCTACACCCCGCTGGGCGCCACCCTGCGGGAGGTGCCGCTCTGCGTCGCCGGTGACCTCTGCGCCATCACCAAGTCGGGAAGCGCCGAAACCGGCGACACCATCTCGGCCAAGGACGACCCGCTGCTGATCGCACCCTGGGAGATGCCCGAACCACTGCTGCCGGTGGCGATCGTCGCCCGCAGCCGCGCCGACGAGGACGCGCTGGCCCGCAACCTGGCCCGGCTCGTCGCCGGCGACCCCACCCTGCGGCTGGAGCGCAACCCGGAAACCCACCAACTGGTGCTGTGGTGCATGGGCGAGGCGCACGCCGACGTGGTGCTCGACCGGCTGCGCGCCGGTGGCGTCGAACTGGACACCGAACCCGTCAAGGTGTCGCTGCGCGAGACGCTCACCGTGCCGGCGAAGGGACACGGCCGGCACGTCAAGCAGTCCGGCGGCCACGGCCAGTACGCGGTCTGCGACATCGAGGTCGAGCCGCTGCCGCGCGGCGCAGGCTTCGAGTTCGTCGACCGGATTGTCGGCGGCGCCGTGCCGCACAACTACATCCCGTCCGTGGAGAAGGGCGTACGCACCCAACTGGAGCGCGGCCTGGTCGCCGGCCACCCGGTCGTGGACCTGCGGGTGACCCTCGTCGACGGCAAGGCCCACAGCGTCGACTCGTCCGACGCGGCCTTCCAGACCGCCGGCGCCCTGGCCCTGCGCGACGCCGCCGAACGCGGCCAACCAGCACTGCTCGAACCCATCGACGAGGTACGCATCCGAGTGCCCGACGGTTCCGTGGGCACCGTCATGGGCGACCTGTCCAGCAGGCGCGGCCGGGTGCTCGGCACCGAACCGGACCCCGAGGTCGAGGGCCGCACCCTGATCAGGGCCGAGGTGCCCGCCACCGAACTGCTCCGGTACGCCGTCGAGCTGCGCTCCCTGACCGCCGGCACCGGCACGTTCCGCCGCCACTTCGTTCGTCACGACCCCATGCCAACCCACCTGGCCGACCAAACCCGCAAAGAGCAAACCCCGTAGTACGCCAGTCCAGCCCTCTGCCGGGCTGGACTCCACCGCGACTGCCCTGACCGGCAGGTCCCACCGACTCGGGCCCTGCGGCCTCGCCCTGCCCTGCCCCGCCCCGCCGAGCCCTGCCGAGCCCTGCCCCGCCGATCTTGCAGTTGCTGTCGCGGAAATGTCGCTGTTGCGGGCATTAGTCGCGGCAGGAAGTGCAAGATCGGCGAGTGCGCCGGCCCGGGAGCGGGGCGCGGGGGTGAAGGCTCGCGTCACCCCGTCGATCATGGAGTTGTGGTGGGCGGAAACAGCTATTTCCACCTGCTTTGTGAGGCACCACAACTCCATGATCGACGCGGGCGGGGAGATGTTGCGCTGAGCGCCAGGCAGCGTGGCGACACGCGGGGGACGGCGGTGCGAGAACAACGGGGCGAGGACATCGCGCGAGGGCAGCGGGGACGGCTCAGGAGGACAGCGCGCCGGGGCGACACGCGGGCACCTCAACGCGAGGACAACGGGGCGGGGACGGCAGGCGAGGAGCGCAGCGCGGGGGCAACGGGGCGGGACTGCAGCGCGGAGGACAGGCACGGCGCGCGGAGGACAGGCACGGCGCGCGGGGCCGGGCGGAGGGCCGTGACTTGGCGCAGGTGAAGGGCGGGAGCTTTACGGGTGGGTGACTGGGTGGGTGGGACGGGGCCAGTGGGGGCGGTCGGCGTCCCGGAGGGCGGCGGTGCGTAGGGCGGCGAGCTGCCGTTCCACCTCGACGAACACGTCCGGCGCCAGTGGACCACACTGCAACGCGGCGGCGTTCTCCTCGACCTGGGCGACGGTACGGCAGCCAGGGATCGGAATGCTGCGCCCGCTGCGCGCCCAGATCCAGCCCAGCGCGCCCTGCGCGAGGGTGCGCCCGTCGGCGGTGAGCGCGGCACGGACCGCTCCCACCCGGCGCAGCCACTCCGGCGCGGGGCGTCCCCCACGGAACCACTCCAGCCAGCCGGGGGCCAGCCCACGTACGTCGTCGCGGGGCAGCGTGGAGGCCGCCGTGTACTTGCCGGTGAGCAGCCCCATCCCCAGTGGCCCCTGGTTGATGCTGGCCAGGTCGTACTTGTCGCAGACGGCGAGCAGCTCGGGGGCGTCGCGCAGCACCGACAGGTTGTGTTGCACCGCTGTGGCGCCGGGTGCGGTGTGCCCGAGCGCGGCAGCCCGGTCGGGTCGGTCGGTGCTCCACCCGTACGCCCGGATCAGGCCCTCGGCGACGAGGCTCTCGCAGGTGTCGATGAGCGCCTCCGCGCGGGGCACCGGAAGGTCGGCCAGGTGCAGCTGGTAGAGGTCGATCCGATCGGTGCCCAGCCGGCGCAGCGACTCGGTCACCGCCCGCCGCAGGTACGTCGGCGAAGCGTCCTCCCCGGTCGCCTGGCGGGCCGCCTCGTCGAAGGTGTAGCCCCACTTGGTGGCGATCACGGCTTCGTCGCGGCGGCCGGCGAGCGCCCGGCCGAGGATCCGCTCGCTGTGCCCGGCCCCGTACGTGTCGGCGGTGTCGAAGAGCGTCACGCCCAGGTCGAGGGCCCGGCGTACGGTCCGCACGGACTCGTCGTCGTCGACCGCGCCCCAGCCCAGCGGCTGGGTGCCCTCCGCCCAGGGGCCGCCGATCGCCCAGCACCCCATGCCGAGGGCGCTGACCTCGATGCCGCTGCGCCCCAACGTCCGTGTCGTGACTGCCATCGACAGATCGTGCCACCTCGGCCGGGTCGAGGCGTAGCGCTCCCCGTGCTACGCCTGCGTGACGGCGGGGATCGGCGCGGTACGGCATGATCGGCGGAATGCGACGGCTGGGCGTGGACATCGGCGGCGTACTCATCGAACCGGCCGACGAGGACGCCGACACGTCCTTCTTCGGCGCGAACTATCTGCGTACGCCCGCTGTGGACGGGGCGTTCGACGCGCTCGCGGCGCTCGGGCCGACGTTCGACGAGGTGCACCTGGTATCCAAGTGCGGCGCTACCACCGAGCAGCGGACCCGCGATTGGCTGGCCCATCATGGCTTCCCGGCCCGCACCGGGATCCCCGTCGACCGGGTGCACTTCTGCCGGACCCGGCCGGCCAAGGCGCCGATCGCGCAGCGGCTCGGGCTCACCCACTTCGTGGACGACCGGTTGGAGGTGCTCGGCTACCTCGAATCGGTGCCGCACCGCTACCTGTTCCGGCCCCGTCCGGCGGAGGTCGACGCCCACGCGGCGCTGCTCCCCCTCGTACACCAGGTGCGGAGCTGGCCGGAGCTGACCGCCCTGCTGCGCGCCGACTAGCGCGACCGGCGCGGACGCCGCGCCGGTCTGGCGCGGAACGCCACAACCCGCGCGGGGTACGTCAGGACGGCCAGGCGCGGCTGAGCAGCTCGCGGGTGTCGCTGAGCAGTTGCGGCAGAACCTTCGTGCGGCCGATCACCGGCATGAAGTTCGCGTCGCCGCCCCAGCGGGGCACCACGTGCTGGTGCAGGTGGGCGGCGATGCCGGCGCCGGCCACGCCGCCCTGGTTCATCCCCAGGTTGAAGCCGTGCGCGTTGCTCACCTTGCGGATCACCCGCATGGCGGTCTGGGTGTACGACGCCAGCTCGATGGTCTCCGGCACGTCCAGGTCGGTGTAGTCGGCGACGTGCCGGTAGGGGCAGATCAACAGGTGCCCCGGGTTGTACGGGTAGAGGTTGAGCACCACGAAGACGCGCTCGCCTCGGGCCACCACGAGGCTCTCCTCCGGCGGCAGCCCCGGGGCCAGGCAGAACGGGCAGCCGGTCGGCTTCTCGTAGCCCTCGGTGGGGCGGTCCTCGCCGGAGATGTAGGTCATCCGGTGCGGCGTCCAGAGCCGCTCCAGGCCGTCCGCCATGCCACCGCTGTCCGTGTGCCGTTCCGCCCCTGTCACGAGCCGATCCTACGGAGCCGTGCGGGCGAGCCGCGACACCCATCGCCAGGAAACCCCACTTGCTGCAAGTTGTTGACGGATCGACGTCAATACCTGAAACTTCCATGCATTCACACAGTTCCATTTAGCGATGGAGGGGTACATGATCCAAAGGCTCGGCAGGATCCTCGCGGCACTGGCTCTGACCGCCGCCACCACTGTGGCCGGCGTCACCCTCACCGCCGGTGCCGCACAGGCGGACGGCTGCTACACCTGGGGCCGCGCCCTCTCCCAGGGGATGTCCGGCGAAGACGTACGGCAACTCCAGATCCGGGTCGCCGGCTACCCCGGCTACGCCGCGGTGCTCACCATCGACGGCGCGTTCGGCGCCGCCACCCGCTCCGCGGTGATCCGCTTCCAGCAGGCGTACGGGCTTTCCGCCGACGGGGTGGCCGGAGCGCAGACCTTCAACCGCCTCTACGCCCTCCAGGACGACGACTGCACGCCTGCCAACTTCAGCTACGCCGAGCTGAACAACTGCAACAGCACCTGGTCCGGCGGCGCGGTCGCGGCGAGCACAGCGCGGTTCAACGCGCTCGTCTCGATGTGGAAGCTCCAGGCCCTACGGCACGCCCTCGGGGACGTGAACATCGTGATCAGCAGCGGCTTCCGCAGCGCCGCCTGCAACAACGCGGTCGGTGGGGCATCGAACAGCAGGCACATGTACGGCGACGGAGTGGACCTGGTGGGGTCGCCCTCGTTCTGCCGGCTGGCCCAGCAGGCCCGCTACCACGGGTTCGGGCAGATCCTCGGCCCCGGCTACCCGGCCCACAACGACCACACCCACGTGGCGGCGGTAGGCGGCTGGTCAGCGCCGAACTGCGGCATCTGACAGCCACCCCGGC
Organism: Micromonospora profundi; assembly: GCF_011927785.1. Taxonomy (NCBI): domain Bacteria; kingdom Bacillati; phylum Actinomycetota; class Actinomycetes; order Micromonosporales; family Micromonosporaceae; genus Micromonospora; species Micromonospora profundi. The sequence goes on from NZ_JAATJK010000001.1 coordinate 3,700,906, forward strand.
CCGCGCCGCCGCGGTGCGTTACTCCGCGGCGGCGGACGGGCCGACGTTCGTGCGGGAGCTCACCACGTCCAGGACGTGGGTCACCGCCTCGGCGATCGGCACCCCGTTGCGCTGGGAGCCGTCGCGGTAGCGGAACGACACCGTCCCGGCGGCCACGTCGTCGTCACCGGCGATGACCATGAACGGGATCTTCTGCTGCTGCGCGGTGCGGATCTTCTTCTGCATCCGGTCGTCACCCGCGTCCACCTGCGCCCGGATGCCCTCCGCGCGCAGGGCGGCGACGAAGCCGTGCAGGTAGTCGGTGTGGTCCTCACGGATCGGGATGCCGACCACCTGCACGGGCGCCAGCCAGGCCGGGAACGCCCCCGCGTAGTGCTCGGTGAGCACACCGAAGAACCGCTCGATCGAGCCGAACAGCGCACGGTGGATCATCACGGGCCGCTGCCGGGTGCCGTCGGCGGCCTGGTACTCCAGCCCGAACCGCTCCGGCTGGTTGAAGTCGACCTGGATCGTGGACATCTGCCACGTCCGGCCGATCGCGTCCCGCGCCTGCACGGAGATCTTCGGCCCGTAGAACGCCGCGCCGCCCGGGTCGGGCACCAACTCCAGACCGGAGGTCTCGGCGGCGGTCCGCAGCGCCTCGGTCGCCTCCGCCCAGTCCTCGTCGGCGCCGATGAACTTGGGCGAGTCGTCCCGGGTCGACAGCTCCAGGTAGAAGTCGTCGAGGCCGTAGTCGCGCAGCAGGTCCAGCACGAAGCTGAGCAGCGTGGACAGCTCACCGGCCATCTGCTCGCGGGTGCAGTAGATGTGCGAGTCGTCCTGGGTCAGGCCACGGACCCGGGTCAGGCCGTGCACGACGCCGGACTTCTCGTACCGGTAGACGGTGCCGAACTCGAACATGCGCAGCGGCAGCTCACGGTACGAACGCCCACGCGACCTGAAGATCAGGTTGTGCATAGGGCAGTTCATGGCCTTGAGGTAGTAGTCCGCGCCCTCCAGTTGCATGGGCGGGAACATCGTGTCCGCGTAGTACGGCAGGTGCCCGGAGGTCTGGAACAGCTGCGCCTTGGAGATGTGTGGGGTGTTGACGAACTCGTACCCCGCCTCCTCGTGCCGCCGCCGCGAGTACTGCTCCATCTCGCGGCGGATGATCCCGCCCTTGGGGTGGAAGACCGCCAGGCCGGACCCGATCTCGTCGGGGAAGCTGAACAGGTCCAGGTCCGCGCCGAGCTTCCGGTGGTCGCGCCGCGCGGCCTCCTCCAACAGCTTCAGGTACGCCTTCAGCTCGTCGCGGGTCGGCCACGCGGTGCCGTACACCCGTTGCAGTTGGGGGTTCTTCTCCGAGCCGCGCCAGTACGCGGCGGCGGAGCGCATCAGCTTGAACGCGCCGATCAGTCGGGTGGTGGGCAGGTGCGGCCCGCGGCACAGGTCCGACCAGCAGACCTTGTCCTCCTTGGCGTCGAGGTTGTCGTAGATGGTCAGCTCGCCGCCGCCGACCTCCATCACCTCGGCCGTGTCCAGACCCTCGCCCTTGACGTCGATCAACTCCAGCTTGAACGGCTCCTCGGCCAGCTCGGCGCGAGCCTCGTCGAGGCTGCCGAAGCGACGACGGCGGAACCGCTGCCCGGACTTGATGATCTCCTGCATGCGCTTTTCGAGCTTGCTGAGGTCGTCGGGCTGGAACGGCTTGTCGACGTCGAAGTCGTAGTAGAAGCCGTTCTCGATCGGCGGGCCGATGCCGAGTTTGGCCTCGGGGAAGACGTCCTGCACAGCCTGGGCGAGCACGTGGGCGGTGGAGTGGCGCAGCACGTTGAGCCCGTCGGGCGAGTCCAGGCTGACCGGCTCGACGACGGTCTCCTCGGCCGGCACCCAGTCCAGGTCACGGAGCTGGCCCTGCGGGTCGCGGACCACGACGATCGCCTTGGGGCCGTTCGCGGGCAGTCCGGCCGCGGCCACCGCGTCGGCCGCCGTCGTCCCGGCGGCGACGACGACAGGGTCGGCCACGGCGGGGGTACGGGGTGCGGACACGGTGACTCCTTCAAGTGGTACGAAACGGGGCCGTCCTCGGCTCCTGCCGATGCTATCGGTCGACCCATCCCCGGCAGGGAAGGGCACCGTGTGAACGGCCGGCATTGAACCTTTCGCGCCCGGCAGCCGAACTATCAGGTGTGGCCGGAACCGGTGCCGGTCGCGTCGACACGGATGGGGGCACGAGATGGCGAGCACGTACGGCGGTGGCCGCCTGCGGCGGATCGCGGCGGTGACCGCGCTGTCCGCCACCGGGCTGCTGCTCTGGTCCGGCACGGCGGCGTACGCGGCGGATGTGACGACCACTCCGACCCAGGCCCGGCAGGGTGACGCGGTACGGCTGGAGTTCAGCGTGCCCGAGGAGCGGGCCGGCACCACCACCCGCCAGGTGGAGGTCCGGTTGCCGGCCGACGCACCGGTGGCGGAGGTCTACCCGATGTCGGTCGACGGCTGGGCTCCCAAGATCAGCTCCCGTACGCTCGACAAGCCGGTCGCCGGCATCCACTCCGGCGGCGTGAGCACCGTGACCTCCGCGGTGACCTGGGTTCGTGTCGGCGCGAGCACGCCCGGCCCGGCCCGCCTGGCGCTGTCCATGGGCCCGCTGCCGCAGACCGAGCGGCTCACCTTCGAGGTCGTCCAGACGTACGCCGACGGGACGGTGGTCCGCTGGGCCGGCGCCGACGGCGCGCATCCGGCCCCGGTGCTCACCCTCCTGCCCGCGGCGGCGGGCGCGGCCGGACCCGCCGGGCATGGTGGTCACGGCGCCCCGGCAGCCGGCGCGGCGGCCGGCCCAGGAGCCGGTGCGGACGACGGCGCTGGCACCAATGGCGGGGCCGGCACCAATGGCGGGGCCGGCGCCGACGGTGCGGCGGTGGCCGGGACCAACAGCGCGGGCGAGGAGTCCGGCAACGCCGACGCCATGCTGGCCGCCGGCCTGGTGGCAGGGCTGGGCGGCGGCGCGGCGATCGGCTGGCTGGTCAGCCGGTTGCGCCGCCGCGACCCGGCCGAACGCACGGCGCTGGCCGAGGTGACCGGCGCTACGGAGGCCGAATCGGTGTCGGCAGCTACGCCGCCCGACAGCCCGGCAGCATCCACGGAGGCGGCAGTTGCGCTGCCGGAGAGCCCGGCCGCGTCGACGCTGCCGACCGCCGCCGCAGAACTGGCCTCGGCAGCGACTCCTGCCCGCAGCGGCTGAGGCCCACCGCGCCCTCCACCGACGGACCTTTCCCCCTGCCCGAGCGAGGCGCCCTCCGTGCGTGACGTGACCCACCCCCGGGAGGGCGGGCTGTCGCGCGCAGCCGGTGAGGCCGGGCCGCCACGCGGGCAGGACGCCGGTCAGTAAGAGCACCCCGCGGCCCGGCGGTCAGGGCAGCCAGGATGGCAGCGGCTCGCGGGCCGCCAGCCATGCCTCGGGCACTCCCCCGGGCGTGCCGACGCCGGTGTACGCGGCCACTACCGCGCCGGCGATGGCGGCCGTGGTGTCCACGTCCCCGCCGGCCTGAACGCAGACCCGGATCGCCGCCGGGTAGTCGTCGAGGTACGTGGCCGCGACCCAGAGGGTGAACGCGACGGTGTCCTGGGCGGTCACGCGCGAGCCGTTGCCGAGCGCCGCCACCACCCGGGGCAGCGGCCGGCCGAGCAGCCCGATGGCCCGCTGCACACAGCGGTGCACCTCGGTGCCCGGGTCGATGGCGGCGGCGATGCCGGCGAGCAGCCGGTCCGGTGCGGGCCGGTGGCCGTCGAGGCGGGCCCGGGCGGCGAGCGCGGCGGCGACGGCCACGGCGACCGCGCCGGCGATCCCCTCGGAATGCGCGTGGGTCACCTCGGCCGAGGCGCGGGCCTGCGCTGCGGCACGGGCCGTGGAGTCGGCGAAGTACGCGCCGAGCGGGCCGACCCGCATCGCCGCGCCATTGCCGCAGGAGCCCTGCCCGTCGAAGGCGGACGCGGCGGCCACCGGCCACGGGGTGCCGGTGCGGATCAGCCGCAGGATCAACATCGCGCCGGGGCCGTAGCCCCGCTGCGCGGCGCAACGCTCGGCGAACGCCAGTGCCAGCCGGTCCCTGTCGATGCTGCCGGACGCGGCCAGCTCGGCGACCACCGAGCAGGCCATCTCGGTGTCGTCGGTCCACTCCCAGGGCGGCGGCGGCAGGGTCGCCTCGGTGAGCTGCTCCGGTGCCGGCCCCGACAGGAAGAACTGCGCGCCGAGCGCGTCGCCGGTGGAGAGGCCGGCGAGGCTGTCCCGGGCGAGCGCCAGGCGGGCGTCGGCAAACAGGGTGAAGGACATCGCTGTACCAGCTTGCCCCGTTCCCAGGTACGTCGCAACGCGATCAACTTGCCAGGCAAAGTACGGTCTTGTCGTGGCCTCCGTGCTCCTGGTCGAAGACGATCACGTCGTACGCGGCGCGATGCTGCGGTCCCTCGCCGACCGGGGGCACGCGGTGCACGCCGTGGGCACAGCGCTGGACGCGCTGCGCCGGGTCGCCGCGGAGACACCTGACCTGGTCGTCCTGGACCTGGGCCTGCCCGACCTGGACGGCTCGGACGCATTGCGGATGCTGCGTGGCATCACCGACATCCCGATCATCATCGCCACCGCTCGCGACGACGAGCAGTCCGTGGTCAAGCTGCTGCGCGCCGGTGCCGACGACTACATGGTGAAGCCGTTCACCGGTGCCCACCTGGATGCCCGGATCACCACGGTGCTGCGTCGGGCCGGGCGGGCCAGCCGGACGGTGCAGCCGGCGGTGCACGTCGTGGGCGGGCTGCGGGTGGACGTCGGTGAGCGCAGCGCGGTCCTCGACGGGGAGCCGCTGGCGCTGACCCGCAAGGAATTCGACCTACTGGCCTATCTCGCCGCACGACCCGGGCGGGTAGTGTCCCGCCGCGAACTCTTGGAGGAGGTATGGCGGCAGCCATCGGTCGGCGAGGATCAGACCATCGACGTTCACCTGTACTGGCTTCGCCGAAAGATGGGCGAGTCCGCGGCGAAGCCGCGCTACCTGCGCACCGTGCGGGGGGTCGGGTTCCGGCTGGTGGCACCGGACTGAGGACAGCGCTGGCCCTTCTCACGGCCGGCATGTGCAGCCTCGTCGCGCTCGTCTTCCTGGTTCCACTGGGGTTGAGTCTGCGTGAGCAGACCCGCGAGGAGGCGATCGCCGACGCGGCCCGCCGCAGCGCGCTGGTGACCGGGGCGCTGGCGGTGAGCACCGACCCGGCGGTGGTCGAGCGGGCCGTGGTGGCCAGCGCCGAGGGCGCCCCGACCCGGCCGGTGGTGCACGGGCTCGGGTTGGACGAGTCCGCCGGCCGGGCAAGCGACAGCGACCTGGCGCGGGCCCGCGCCGACCTGCGCTCGCTTGTCGCCGACGTCGACGGCGGGGTGGTCCGACTGGACCCTGTGGTCCTGGGCGACCAGACGGCGGTGGTCGAGGTTTTCGTACCGGACTCGCGGCTGGGCGAGGGCGCCGGCGGCACGTGGTTGCTGCTGTTCGCCGTCGGCGCGGCGATGGTCGGCGCGGCGGTGATCGTGGTCGACCGGGTCGCCGCCCGCGCGGTGGACTCGACGCGGGGTCTGGTCAAGGCGGCGCTCTCGATCGGCGACGGCGACCTTGGCGTACGCGTGGAGCCGACCGGCCCCCGCGAGCTGGCCGAGGCCGGGTACGCGTTCAACCGGATGGCCGATCGGCTGGACGCCGCCCGCACCGACGAGCGGGAGTTGGTGGCGGACCTGTCACACCGGCTGCGTACCCCGTTGACAGTGCTCCGGCTGGACGCTGAGGCGTTGGAGTCCGACGACACGAGCGTGGGTTCGTTCAGTCAGGCGGAGCTGGACCGGCTGCGGGGCATCCGGCGGATCCGGCAGGCGATCGTCACCCTTGAAGGTGAGATCGACGTGCTGATCAAGACCACCCGCAAGGCGGTGGCGCACGAGGCCGGGCCGGCGATGTGTGACGTCAGCGAGGTGGTGCGGGACCGGATGGTCTTCTGGGCCGCGCTGGCCGGCGACCAGAACCGGCCGCATCGAGTGATCGGGGCGCAGCTGCGCATCCCCGCTCCGGTGCCGCGTGCCGAACTGGCCGCCGCGCTCGACGCGGTGATCGGCAACGTCTTCCGCTACACCCCGCAGGGGACGGCGTTCGAGGTGGCCGTGTCCCGCCGCGACGGGTACGTGGCGATCCGGGTGGACGACGCGGGCCCCGGCATCCCCGACCCGGACCGGGCGCTGCGCCGGGGCACCAGCGACCAGGGCTCGACAGGGCTCGGCCTGGACATCGCCAAGCGGGTGTCGTTGCAGGCCAACGGATCGGTGAGCATCGACCGGGCGCGGCTCGGTGGTGCCAGCGTGGTGATGTTGCTCGCCGACCCGGAGGCTACGCCCCGTCAGGTCAGCCGGTTCGGCCTGGTCGGTCGGATGGCGCGGGACGCCCGGGACCCGAAGACGAGCGGCCGGCGCTGGCCCCGGCAGCGCCCCACCGACACCTGATCGGCGCCCTCCCGAGGGCGGCTGACGGGCGCGGGCTGTGCGCTGGCGCAAGTCTTCCTTAGATCGCAATTAACGAGCGTGATGAAGCGGTCGCGGGCTGCCAGGATCAGTAAACGAACCCACCAGTTCCACCGGTCAGCGCATCGCGCACCCACGGGCCGGTGGAGCCGCGCGCGCGGCGGGAGTCCAGGTCCCCCCACACCCCACGCTCCCGCCGCGCGCCCTGCTCCCCCGCCACGCGAGCCCGTCCGGCCCGCGCAATGGGCTCAGCTCGCGGTGGCGAGGTGGGCGTCGATCTCGGCGATGATCCGCTGCTTGCCGGCGGGGTCGAGGAACGACGCGGTCACCGCGTTGCGGGCCAGCCCGGCCAGCTCCCGCGGACCTGCCCCGAGCAGTCGGGCCGCCACCGCGTACTCGTCGTTGAGGGTGGTGCCGAACATCGGCGGGTCGTCGGAGTTGATTGTGACAAGCAGCCCGGCTTCGACGAGCCGGGGCAGCGGGTGCTCGTCGAGGCTCGCCACGGCCCGGGTCCGTACGTTCGACGTCGGGCAGATCTCCATCCCGATCTGCCGCTCGGCCAGGTACGTGAGCAGTTCCGGGTCCTGTGCGGCGGAGATGCCGTGCCCGATCCGCTCGGCGCCCAGCTCGCGCAGCGCGTCCCAGACGGTCTGCGGGCCTGTGGTCTCCCCGGCGTGCGGCACCGAGCGGAGGCCGGCCGCGCGGGCCTGGTCGAAGAAGGGCCGGAACTGCGGCCGGGGTACGCCGATCTCCGGGCCGCCCAGCCCGAAGCTGATCAGCCCGTCGGGGCGCTCGTCGAGTGCGACGCGCAGCGTCTCCTCGGCCGCCGGCAGGCCTGCCTCACCGGGGATGTCGAAGCACCAGCGCAGGTCGAGGCCGAAGTCGGCGGCGGCGCGCTTGCGGGCGTCCTCGATCGCCTCGCAGAACGCCGGCGCGGGGATGCCCCTGCTCACGTGCGAGTAGGGGGTGATGGTCAGCTCGGCGTAGCGGACGTGCTGGCGGGCCAGTTCCCGGGCCACCTCGTGGGTGAGGATCCAGACGTCCTCCGGGTCACGGATGAGGTCGACGACGCTCAGGTAGACCTCGATGAAGTGCGCGAAGTCGCGGAACTCGAAGTAGTCGGCGAGCGCCTCGGGGTCGGCCGGCACCGGCGTGCGTCCCTCGTGCCGGGCGGCCAGCTCGGCGACGATCCGGGGCGAGGCGGAGCCGACGTGGTGCACGTGCAGCTCCACCTTGGGCAGGCCGGCGATGAAGGTGGACAGGTCGGTCACGGATTCTCCTGGGCACGGTCGCCGGTGCGGGCGACGACGAAGACACGACGGAACGGGAAGTACACCTGACCCTGCCGCACCGGGTACGCGGCGGCTAGCCGTACCCCCAACTCGGCCCGGAAGGCCGACCAGCCGGCGGCGTCCAGCGCGGCCCTGACGGGGCGCAGCGCGGTGCCCTCCATCCAGGCCAGCACCGGATGGTCGTTGGCGGGCGCGGCCGGCAACAGATGCACATAGGTAGTTTCCCAGGCGTCCACAGAGCAGCCCGCGGCGGTCAGCAGTTGCGCGTAGTCGGCAGGGTCGTCGACCGGGTCGGCGCGCAGCAGCGGGGCCAGCTCGGCCTGCCACGCCTGCCGGTTGGCGACCTCGCGCAGCGCCCGGTGCGATGGCGCGTCGAAGTTGCCGGGGACCTGCATGGCGAGCCAGGCGCCGGCCGGCAGGTCGGCGGCCCACCGTCGCAGCAGTTCCTGGTGGCCGGGCACCCACTGCAACGCCGCGTTGGTGACGACCACGTCCTCGTCGCCTGTCGGCCGCCAGTCGCACAGGTCGGCGACGGCGAACTCGACGGGCGTCGGCAGGGCCCTGGCCTGGTCGATCATCTCGGGTGCGGAGTCGAGCCCGAGGACCCGGGCGGCGGGCCACCGCTCGGCGAGGGTCGCGGTGAGCTGGCCGGGGCCGCAGCCGAGGTCCACTACCGCGCGGGGGCGGGTCGCCCCGACCCGGGCCACCAGGTCGTGGAACGGGCGTGAGCGCTCGTCGCCGTAGCGCAGGTACGTCGTCGGATCCCACATCGCAGCCTCCCAAACCGTACGTCCGTCTTGTTTGACAATATGGCTCCCGTGGCAGGCCGGCAACCCGATCACTAGGCTCAGGGCATGGAACAGCGCAGCTTCAACCGGCTCGGCCGGACCGTCGGAGTGGTCGGCCTGGGTGCCTGGCAACTCGGTGCCGACTGGGGCACCGTCAGCGAGGCCGACGCCATGGCGGTGCTGACGGCCGCCGTCGACGCCGGGGTCACCTTCCTGGACACCGCCGACGTGTACGGCGACGGCCGCAGCGAGCAGCTCATCGGCCGCTTCCTGCGCTCCCGTCCCGACGCCGGTCTGACCGTTGCCACCAAGATGGGCCGGCGGGTCGAGCAGCGCCCGGAGGCGTACACCCTTGCCAACTTCCGGCAGTGGACGGACCGGTCCCGGGCCAACCTCGGCATGGACACCCTGGACCTGGTCCAGCTGCACTGCCCGCCCACCGCCGTCTTCGCCGACGATGCGGTCTTCGACGCCCTGGACACCCTCGTCGCCGAGAAGGCCATCGCCGGGTACGGCGTCAGCGTGGAGACCTGCGACCAGGCGCTCACGGCCATCGCCCGGCCCGGTGTGGCGAGCGTCCAGATCATCCTCAACGCGGTCCGGCACAAGCCACTGGAGCAGGTGCTTCCGGCGGCGGCGCAGGCCGGGGTCGGCATCATCGCCCGGGTGCCACTGGCCAGCGGCCTGCTCTCCGGGCGGTACGACGAGAACACCGAGTTCCCGGCCGACGACCACCGCAACTTCAACAGGCACGGCGCGGCGTTCGACGTCGGCGAGACGTTCTCCGGGGTCGACTATGAGCAGGGCCTGGCCGCGGTACGTCGGCTCGCGCCACTGGTCGACTCCGACCGCACGATGGCGCAGTTCGCGCTGCGCTGGGTGCTCGACCAGGCCGGCGTCACAGTCGTCATCCCCGGCGCCCGCGACGCCGAGCAGGCCCGGCGCAACGCTGCCGCCGCCGACCTGCCGCCCCTCACGGCCGCACAACTGACCGGGGTACGCGAGGTCTACGACGAACTGATCCGCCCGCAGGTGCACGACCGGTGGTGACCCGCGCACCGGGGATGCTCGCGCCGTCCGGCTCGAACGGCCAGGCTGGGGCGTCCCGACCACGTACGGCCGGATCCGGTGTGGAGGGAGCACGATGAGGGGCTGGTTGACGCTCACCCTCGGCCTGCTCGCGCTTGTGGTCGGTGCCCTGTGGACGGTGCAGGGCCTCGGGTACGTCAGCGGCAGCGTGATGACCGACGAGCCGCTCTGGGCCGTACTCGGCCCGATCGTGGCCGTGCTCGGGCTGGCGACGCTCTGGTGGGGTCTGCGCTCCCGGCGCCGCTGATTCCGCGCCGCCGTCCACAGTGTCGAGCGTCGCGGCCATCGGTCGACCCGGTCGCCTCTGGAGTGGAAGCCCCGCATCCCGGGCGGGATGCGGGGCTTCACAAGACCCCTGGTCGGATCGTCTTACTGGCCGGTGGGGGCCGGCCAGCTCTGTCAGAGCGGACGGACCTGCTCGGCCTGCGGGCCCTTCTGACCCTGAGCGATCTCGAACTCCACCCGCTGGTTCTCCTCCAGCGTGCGGTACCCGCTGGTCTGGATGGCCGAGAAGTGGACGAACACGTCAGCACCCCCGCCGTCGACGGTGATGAAGCCGAAGCCCTTGTCAGCGTTGAACCACTTCACGGTTCCCTGCGCCATGTGTATCTCCTTCTAAAACTGGCGGCCGTGCACGCCGTGCGGCCGATTGGCCGTTTTCGAGCAGCGGCGTCTGAGGCGGCCCCACGAAGGAGACTTCTCTCAACCCACGCCATCTCGCAACAGCGTGGAACAGCAAATCACGTACGCAAAAAGTCTGCACGACCTGTCCGACGAATTTCTCCGACATGTGACCTGACGGATGCCTGACATCGCTGGGCGGTCCGCCAAGGTATGCGAAAGGCCCCCTTCCCGCTGTTGCGGAAAGGGGGCCTTTCGAGTCATGCGCCGATCAGTCCGGCCAGTGGCCGGTCATCCGGCGGACGCCCACCGCCCCGCCCCGGTCCACTGCGGCCCGGACGACAGCGAAGATGGCCCCCTGCAACGCGGCGGCGGCCAGGATCTCGCCCCAGCGGCGGTCCTCGTCGGTCGCGTTGGGCGCCTCACCGTCGCCCGCCGTGACCTTCCAGACCTGTCGGAAGATCGCGCCGGCCACCGTTCCCGCCGCGATTCCCAGTAGCACGCCGACCGGCCGGTACGCGGTCCTGCCGATGCTCTTGCTCACCTACGCCTCCCCCGCACGATCATCAGCACCACCACGGTGACCACCGCGCCGGCGGCGATCGCCGCCCACGGCGCCGGGTTGCGTCGAACCAACTCGCCCTTCTCGTGCGCCTGTGCGCGCACCAACTCACCCTTGTCGTGCGCCTGCGCGCGGGCCACCTCGGCGCCGCGCGCGGCCTGCCCGCGGACCCGGGCCACGGTCTGCGCCGCCTGCTCCCGCATGCGCGCCCGAGCCTGGTCGGCGGACTCCTTCAGGCGGGCCTTGACGTCCGCCTTGGCGGCCAGCGCCTCCACCGTCTCGCCCAGCTCGACCCGGGTGCGGCGGATCTCCTCACGGAGCGCCTCCGTGTCACCTGTCCCGTTGCCCGTCATGCCCGTCCCCTGTCCCGCACCGCGGCTCGTCCGTCCTTCACGGCGGCGGCGACGGTGTCCACGTCAGCCCGGAGGCTGCGGACCGTTGCCGCCGGCATCGGCGGGACCGCACGGCTGACCTGCTTCTTGCCCACCAGGGCAAGGATGCCGGCCACCAGGAAGAGCGCCACCGCCACGATCAGCGCGGCAGCCCAGGCGGGCAGCACCAGGTCGAGCAGCAGGATCGCCGTGACGACCAACGCGCCAAGCCCGTAGAACGCCAGTGCGCCCCCGCCGCCGAACAGGCCGATCCCGATGCCGGCGTGCTTGCCCTTCTGGGTCAACTCCGCCCGGGCCAGCGCCAGTTCGTCCCGTACCAGGCGGGAAACCTGCTCGGTGGCCCGCTGCACCAACTCGGCGGTGGAGGGCTCACTCCCATTGCGGGACGTGCGGGAATTCGTCACGTCAGCCATGCTGTCCTCCTTTCCTCATCACCGCGCTGTATGCCCGGAGTTGCCGCTCGTCAATCCTAGAGCGCACCGAGCGAGTGGCTGTCCGCGTTGTCCGGACGGCGCGCCGCCATTCCGACGGCAGTCGCCCGAGGGCGCAAGAGACACCCGGCAGCACATCCCCAACCCAAGCCCAACCAAACCTCCCAACCCGGCCCGGCCCTCAGCTCCGGGAGGAACCGGGGCGGGACGGGCGGGATCGGGTCGCGGGGCTTCAGGGGCGGGTCTCCTCTGGGCCGACGAAGGCTTCGCTTCGGGCGTCGCCGTCGTCGCTCCCGCCGAAGACGCGGGCGTCGTCGGGCACCTCGGCGTCGGTGGTACGGCGGGTCGGGCGGCGCGGCTGCACCCACTGCCAGGGCAGGTTGCTGTCGGCGTCGCCGAGTTCGGTGCGCATCCGGGGCAGCGCGGTGGGGCGGTTGTCGCGGACCCAGGCCACCATGTGTTCGCGGACCAGGCAGCGCAGGTCCCACAGGCTGCCCGCGTCGGCGGCGCTGACCAGGGCGCGTAGCCGCACCGTTCCGCCGGTGGCGTCGGTGACCTGAAGGACGCAGACCCGGCCGTCCCACAGCTCGGTGCCCTCGACCAGGCGACGCAGCTCCTCCCGCATGATCTGCACCGGCACCGCCCAGTCCACGTCGAACTCGGCGGTGCCGAGCACCGCCGCCTCGGTCCGGGTCCAGTTCTGGAAGGGCTTGCTCGTGAAGTACGAGGTGGGCAGGATCAGCCGCCTGTCGTCCCAGATCTGCACGACGACGTAGCTGAGGGTCAGCTCCTCGATCCGCCCCCACTCCCCCTCGACGACCACCACGTCGTCGAGGCGGACCGCGTCGCTGAAGGCGAGTTGCAGGCCGGCGAAGACGTTGCCGAGCAGGCTCTGCGCGGCAAGCGCGGCGACGACACCGACCACACCTGCGGACGTCAGCACACCGGCGCCGATGCCGCGCACGCTGGGGAAGGTCATCAGCATGACGCCGACGGTCAGGATGACGATCACCGCGATGGTCAGCCGGCGCAGCATCACCACCTGGGTACGCACCCGTCGGGCGTGCCGGTTGTCGGGTACGTCGACCCGGAACCGGGCCAGCGCGGTGTCCTCCACGACCACCAGCAGCGACGCCACGAGCCAGGCCGCGGTGGCGATGGCGCAGAGCACCAGAAAGTGCAGCAGCACCTTGCGCCAGGGGGTGCCGATCGCGTACCCGGTGCTGAACCGGACGCCGAGTTGCACGGCCAGGACGGTCACCGCGACCTGGAACGGGCGGTGCGCGTGGTCGGTCAGCTCGGTCAGCAGCAGCGACCGGCGACCGAACCGCCGGATGAGGCGGTGGGTGATCGCGGCCAGGAAGAGAGCGACCGCCGCCGCGGCGAGCGCGACGACGGCCGTAACGAGATAGCTCTGCACGGGTGTGGTGCTTCCCTTCGACCAGGGGGACGGATCTCGGGCAAAAGCCCAATAGTGCCCGGTTCCCCCGGGATCGACCAGTTCAGACCTTGCGGTACCGGGACTGCAGGAAGCAGAAGAAGCCGAACGCGGCGATGCCGAGTGCGACAAGGGTCAGCAGGAACGTGCCGTAAGACTGCTCGCGCAGCGTGTGCAGCGCAGCGTCCAGTCCGCGGGCCTTCTCCGGGTCGTAGTTGACCGCCGCCACGATGATCAGCAGACCGGAGATCCCGAACGCGACGCCCTTGGCGACGTAGCCGGCCATGCCGAGGCGACGGGCCAACTGGCGGGTCTTCGGGCTCATCTCGCCGGTCTTCAGGCGCTTCTCGAACTTCTTGAGGGCGCCGTAGATCACGAGGCCGACACCGAGCGCGGCGAGCCCCAGCCCGGCGATGCCGACCAGCCAGCGGCCACCGGTGGAGGTCATCAGCTGGCCGGTGAGCGCCTCCTGCTTGTCGGCGCTGTTCGAGTCGGCGTCGGAGAAGACCTTGAACGCGGTCCAGGCGAAGTAGAGGTAGACGATGGTCCGGCCGGCCGAGGCGACCCGCTCCATGACCCGTTCCTTGTCCCGCTCGGCGCGGTGCCCGACCGCCGCCTCAAGCCCCTGCCAGATCGCCATGGCGAGCAGACCGACAGCGATGGCGATGACCAGGAACTTGCCCAGCGGCTGCTCGGAGAGCGTTCGCAGCGCACCGGACTGGTCGCCGTCCTCGGACGGCGAGCCGAACGCGATCTGCAACGCCAGCCAGGCGAAGAGCAGGTGCACGATGCCGTAGCCGATGAAGCCGGCCCGGGCGAGGAGTTCCAGCCACCTGCTGTCCGCCGTGCGGGAGGCGGTGGCTTCGGCGTTACGAGTAAGTGACATGGCGCCACAATCTCCGATTCCGAAGATTCTCAAACGTCGGCCACCGCCGCCCGCCCCAGGTCAGTTGCCCGGGTTACGCGAAACGCGAATCTTGACCTGCTGGTCGGTGACGCTGTCCAGGGTGACCGCGAAGCCACCGGCCTCGGTGGCCTGCTGGCCGGTGGTGAGGGTGAGCTGCTCGCCGGCGACCTCGATGGTCACCTGGTCTCCTTCGGCGCCGATCAGTTTGGCCTCGACGCCGAGGATCGTGGCGCTCGCCTCGACACCCCGCTCGAAGGTGACGGTGCAGGCGTCGAGCCCGCAGTCGGTGGAGGCGCCCTGGGAACTGCAGCCGGCCAGCACGGCGAGGCCGAGCGCCAGACCGGCGAACAGGCCGGCGGCGCGGCGGATGGGCGGAATCGGTTTGGTGGCGGCTCTGTTCGTCACGCCGCCAAGCGTACGAGACCGCCGCGAGGCCACCACCTCCGTCGATCAACACGGTGGCCGACCGGCGACGCGAGGGCACCGGCTAGGGTCCCGGCATGGCCTTCGACATCGCCCGCACCCGGGCCGCATATCCCGCCCTGGCCGAGGGCTTCGTCCACTTCGATGGCGCCGGAGGCACGCAGACAGCGGCCGGCGTGATCGACGCGGTCACCGACGCCATGCGTACGGCTCTCGGCAACCGCAGCGCGGCGTTCGTACCGGGCCGCCGTTCCCTGGAGGTGGTGGCCTCCGCCCGCTCGGCGGTGGCCGACCTGCTCGGCGCCGACCCGGCAGGGGTGGTGCTCGGCCCGAGCGCTACCGCGCTGACGTACACCCTGGCCCGGACGCTCGGCGCGGGCTGGCGGCCGGGTGACGAGGTGGTGGTCTCCCGGCTCGACCACGACGCGAACGTGCGCCCGTGGGTGCAGGCCGCCGAGGCGGCCGGTGCGACGGTGCGGTGGGCCGAGTTCGACAGGACCACCGGTGAGCTGCCCGTCGGCCAGTACGCCGATCTCGTGGGTGAGCGGACGCGGGTGGTGGCGGTGACCGGGGGCAGCAACGCCATCGGCACCGTGCCGGACGTGCCGGCGATCGCCAAGGTGGCGCACGCGGTCGGCGCGCTTGTCTACGTCGACGGGGTGCACGCGGTGCCGCACGGGCCGACCGACCTGGCGTCGCTCGGCGCCGACGTGCTTGTCACCAGCGCCTACAAGTGGTCCGGGCCGCACCTGGCGGCGATGGTGGCGGCCGACCCGGCCCGGCTGGCGGCGCTGCGTCCGGCGAAGCTGATCCCGTCGCCCGACGCGGTGCCGGACCGCTTCGAGTACGGCACTCCGAGCTTCGCGCTGCTGGCCGGCGTGGCCGCAGCGGTGGATCACCTGGCCGGGCTGGACCCGGACGCGGTCGGTGACCGACGGGCGCGGCTGCGTGCCGGGCTGACCGCCGCGCAGGCACACGAGGCTGCGTTGCTGGACCGCCTGCTGGCCGGGCTCGCCGAACGGCCGGCCATCACCGTGTACGGCTCACCGGCCCGGCGCTGCCCGACGATCTCCTTCCGGGTCGCCGGGATGTCGCCGCTGGCCATCCAGGAGGCGCTGGGAGCGGCCGGGTTCTGCCTCTCGTCGGGTGACTACTACGCCTACGAGTACTTCCAGACGATGGGGCTGCGTGACAGCGGTGGCGCGGTGCGGGCCAGCATCTACCACTACAACACTGGCGACGAGGTGGACCGGCTGCTCACCGAACTGGACGTGGTGGTCGCCGGCGGGGAGAGAATGGCCAGGTGAGCACCCTCGTCGAGGACAACCCCGCCAAGAACCGTTTCGAGATCCTGGTCGACGACGCGCTGGCCGGTTTCACAGCGTACGTACCGCGCGGGGAGGTGCTGGTCTTCACGCACACCCAGGTGGACCGGGCCTTCCAGGGCAAGGGCGTCGGTGGCGCGCTGATCCGGGGCACCCTGGACCAGGTCCGCGCCCGGGGCGGCCGGTTGGTGCCGCAGTGCCCGTTCGTGGCCGCGTTCATCGACAAGCACCCCGAGTACGCCGACCTGGTCGCCGAAGCGCCGTGACCCCCGGGCCGTCAGCCGTGAGCTGACGGCCGGGGGCGCGTGGATGGGGTCAGCGGAGGCGGCCGGTCAGTGTCTCTGCGGCGGCCTGCCCGCTGGCCTGGGTGCCGCTGTGGGTGGCCAGGTGCACCGCCCCGGTGACCAGCTCGGGTACGCCCAGCTCGACAACGATCCCGTCCGGCCGGGCGGCGAGCGCCCGGTGCACGGCGGCGCGCATCCACTCGTGCCGGTGCAGGTCGCGGACCACGAGGACCAGCGGGCGGTCGCCGGCCGTGACGCCCGGGTCGGCAGGTACGTCGGGCTCGCCGTAGCGGACCGTCGTCGTGCCGGGCAGCAGGTCGCCGAGCGGCTCGCCGATGCCCCACGGTGTCTCCGCGCCGATGGCGATGTTGCGAGGTGCCTCGAACTCGACAACGTACGCCGCGCGGGTCAGCGGCAGTGTTTCCCGGCCGGCCGGCGCGGTGGTGAGGCGTACGGCTCGGCGGGCGGCGACCAGCCCGACGTCGCTGCCGCCGCGCGGTGCGCCGGGGCGGGCGTTGCGGGCGGCGACGGTCCAGGCCGCGAGCTGCCCGACCCGTTTGGCGGCTTCGGCGAGGCGCTCCTCGGGCAGTTCGCCGGAGACGACCGCTGCCACGATGGCGTCGCGCAACTCGCGGGCGGCCTGCTCGTCGGCCCGTTCACCGCCGATGCAGATCGCGTCGGCCCCGGCGGCGAGTGCCCGGACCGCGGCCCCGGCGAAGCCATAGCGGTCGGCGACGGCGCGCATCTCCACCGCGTCGGTCACCACCACGCCGGAGAAGCCCAGCTCGTCGCGGAGCAGGCCGCCCAGGATGCGGTGGCTCAGCGTGGCCGGAAGCTCCTCGTCGAGTGCGGGCACCAGCAGGTGGCCGGTCATCACCGCCTGTACTCCGGCGGCGATGGCGGCCCGGAAGGGTGCCAGCTCGCAGGCGTCCAGCCGTTCCCGGTCGGCGGTGATGCGGGGCAGGTCGTGGTGGGAGTCGACACGGGTGTCGCCGTGCCCGGGGAAGTGCTTGGCGCACCCGGCGACGCCACCGGCCTGGAGGCCGCGAACCCAGGCGGCGGTGTGCCGGGCCACCAACCGCGGGTCGGCCCCGAACGAGCGGACGCCGATCACCGGATTTTCCGGGTTGGAGTTGACGTCGGCGTCCGGGGCGTAGTCGAGGGTGATGCCGGCTGCCGCCAGTTCGATGCCGAGGTCCCGGGCGACCGCCTCGGTCAACTCCGGGTCGTCCACAGCGCCGAGGGCGAAGTTGCCAGGCCGGGAGCTGCCCCGCGCCGACTCGATCCGGGTGACGTCGCCGGCCTCCTCGTCGATCGCCACGATGACGTCCGGCCGCTCGGCGCGCAGCGTCGCGGTCAGGGCCGCCACCTGGGCGGTGTCCACGACGTTGCGGGCGAACAGCACCACCGAGCCGAGCCCCTCGCCGAGCCAACGGCACACCCACGGTGGCGGGGTGGTGCCGACGAACCCTGGTTGCAGGACGGCTGCGGCGAGTTCCGACAGGTGCCCGGTCGGCGCGGTCACGCCGCCCCCTCGTGGCGGTCGGCGTCGGTCGCCGGTGCCGGCGCGGTTGCGTCGACCCGCTGGTTGCGCTCGCTCATGCGGCCCCGTACCCCATCTCTTCGCGCGCCGTCGGCGCACCGCCACGGGCAGGCGGTGCTGCCATGGTCACACCGAGCGATGGAATAGTCAATAAACCTTACAGTTGCCCCGCGGCAGGTCCCCCGGGGAGAGTGCGGGGATGGAACCCGCTCTCCTGGCCGATGCGACGAGCCCTGCCGACATCCCCGGCGTACGCCTGCTCGGCCTGGTGGTCGGCGCCCTGCTGCTGCTCGCCGCGATCCGGGCGATGTTCGGTAAGCGCTGAGCGGCCCGCCGACCACCGCCGGTGTGACCGACCGCGACCGGGGTACGGCTTTCCCATCAGCAGGCTCGCGTGCCGGAGGGGAAGCCATGAAGATCGGTTACTTTTTGTCCAGTGAGGACTACACGCCTGCCGAGTTGCTGGCGCAGGCGCGCGGCGCCGAGGAGGCCGGCTTCGAGGCGTTGTGGATTTCCGACCACTACCACCCGTGGGTGGACGCCCAGGGTCAGAGCCCGTTCGTCTGGTCGATGATCGGCGCGCTCAGCCAGGTCTGCTCGCTGCCCGTCACCACGGCGGTGACCTGCCCGACGGTGCGGATCCACCCGGCCGTGATCGCCCAGGCGGCGGCGACCAGCGCGGTGCTGCACGGCGGGCGGTTCGTGCTCGGCGTCGGCACCGGCGAGGCGCTCAACGAGCACATCTTCGGCGACGCCTGGCCGCAGGCCGACGTCCGGCTGGAGATGTTGGAGGAGTCCGTCGAGGTACTGCGCAAGCTGTGGGAGGGCGGCTTCGTCAACCACCGCGGCAAGCACTACACCGTCGAGCACGCCCGCATCTACACGCTGCCCGACACTCCCCCGCCGATCTACATCTCCGGGTTCGGCCCGAAGGCCATCGACCTGGCCGCCCGCATCGGCGACGGCTACGTGAGCACCATGCCCGACGGCGACATGGTCCGGCGCTTCCGCGAGAACGGCGGCGGCGACAAGCCGTGCCAGGGCGGCTTCAAGGCGGCGTACGCGGCCAGCGAGGAGGAGGGCCTGCGCATCGCGTACGAGCGGTGGCCCAACGCGGGGGTGCCCGGTGAGCTGTCCCAGGTGCTGCCGTCGCCCCGCCACTTCGAGCAGGCCTCGGAGCTTGTCACTCCGGAGATGGTCAAGGACGCGTTCGTCTGCGGCAACAAGGCCGAGACGCACCTGGAGATGATCGACCAGTACGCCAAGGCCGGCTTCGACGAGGTGTACGTGGCAAACACCGGCCCGCACTTCCAGGGGCTGTTCGACCTGTACCAGCGCGAGGTCCTGCCCCGCCTGCGCTGAGTCCCGCACCAGCAAGCCCATGATCGTCGAACAGGGTTTCGGCGGTCATGGGCTCGGGTACCTCCGGCCCTCGATGAAACTGTCCACGCACTCGATGACGTTGCGCCGCGCGGCGCGGAGCCTCTTCGGCTGGACCGCGCTACGGCCCAACCAGTTGGCCGCCATGCGCGCGGTCATGAAGCGACGTGACGCTCTGGTGGTGCTGCCCACCGGCGCCGGCAAGTCGGCCATCTACCAGATCCCGGCGAGCCTGATCCCCGGGCCGACAGTGGTGATCTCCCCGCTGCTGGCGCTGCAACAGGACCAGATCGCGGCCCTCAACGAGCGCCAGCGTCCCGAACTGCGGGCGGTGCGGATCAGCTCGAACGAGTCGGCCACCCAGCAGGCCGAGGCGATCACCGAGATCCGCGAGGGCCGGGCGGAGTTCCTGTTCATCACCCCGGAACAGCTGAGCAACCCGGACCGGATGGCCGAGGTCGCCGCCCTCAAGCCGGCGCTGGTGGCGATCGACGAGGCACACTGCATCTCGGCGTGGGGGCACGACTTCCGCCCCGACTACCTGGCCCTCGGTCACCTCATCGAGGGCATCGGCCGTCCGCCGGTTGTCGCGTTGACCGCCACCGCCTCCCCGCCGGTACGCGACGACATCATCGCCCGACTGCGGCTGCGCGAGCCGGAGGTCGTGGTGTCCGGGTTGGACCGGCCCAACCTGTTCCTGGAGGTGGCGCACTGCCCCACCGAGGACTACCGGTGGCGGCGGTTGATCGCGCTGCTCCAGGACGACGAGCGGCCCGGGATCATCTACGTGCCGACGCGCCGCTCGGCCGAGGAGCTGGCCACCCGGTTGACCGACGCCGGCTTCCCGGCGCAGTTCTACCACGGTGGAATGGCGTCCGGCGCCCGCAACGAGCTGCACGAGGCGTTCCTCGCCGACGAGGTGCCGATCATGGTGGCCACCTCGGCGTTCGGCATGGGCATCGACAAGCCGAACATCGCCTGGGTGGTGCACATGGCGCTGCCCGACTCACCGGACAGCTACTTCCAGGAGATCGGCCGTGCCGGGCGTGACGGGCAGCCGGCCCGGGTGCTGCTGCTCTGGCAGGCCGAGGACGTCGGTCTGCAACGGTTCTTCAGCGGCGGCCTGCCGGACGAGAACGAGCTGCGGGACCTGGCCGCGCTGCTGCGCCGCAAGCCGGCCACCAAGACCGAACTGCGCGAGGTCACCGGCCTCGGGCCGCGCAAGCTAGGCCAGTACGTCTCCCTGTTGGAGCAGGTCGGCGCCGCCGAGCCGCGCGCCCGCCAGCGCATCGGCGCACCCCGCTACGCCCCCACTCCGGTGGACGCGGCGGCGGCGGCGCTTGCCGAAGCGGAGCGCCAGCAGACCGTCACCCGGTCCCGTACCGACATGATGCGGGCCTTCGCCGAGACCACCGCCTGCCGGGGACAGACACTGCTCGCCTACTTCGGCGAGCAGATGACCAAGGTCTGTGCGCACTGCGACAACTGCCACAACGGCACCAGCACGGCCGACCAGGGCGCGGTGGGGCCCTTCCCTGTGCACAGTCAGGTGCGTCACCCGGAGTGGGGGAACGGCATGGTGCTCTCGTACGAGGACGACAAGATGACGGTTCTCTTCGACGAGGTCGGGTACAAGACGCTGTCGGTGCGCGTGGTGTCCGAGCAGGGTCTGCTGACGCTGGACTAGCCTGACCCGGCCAACCGATTGACCAGAGCAGAGCAGGGCGGAAGGGGCGTTGCCGTGATCGAGCAGCCGGCGTACACCGGTTTCGGTTTCTCCGACGGGGAGTGGGGGCTGCTTGTCGGCCTGCCCCAGTCGGTGCTGACCGCGGCGAGCGCCGCCGAGTCCGACGGCACCCGCCGGACCATGGCGGAGAACGCGGCAGGGCTGGAGACCATCGCCGCCGGCCGGGAGTCGGCCAGCCCGCTGGTCGCCGCCGTGGCCGGCGAGATCGTGACCCGGGTCGGCGACCCGGAGAGCGGCGAGGAACTGCCGGTCATCGCGCCCGCCGACCCGCGCGCGATGATCGACGACGTGCTGGCGCGCGCAGGCGAGGCGTCCACGCTGCTGGCCGCCCGGGTCGACGAGGGTGAGGCCGGTGCGTACAAGCACTGGCTGGTCAAGATCGCCGAGCAGGTGGTGGGCGCCGCGTCCAGCGGCGGGCTGCTCGGCCTCGGCGGCGAGGCGGTGAGCGACTCGGAGCGGCGCTTCCGCGACCGGCTCGCGCACGTGCTCAACGACTGACCGACGACGCATCCGACGACGTGCCGGCCGCGCCGACCGGCACGTCGTCGGGCACCGCCTCTGGATCCGCTTCGCGCCGGGCGAGATGATGCCGGGTATGAGGGAGGGCCAGATGCTGCACCGGGACACCGTCGACACCACAGTCCTGCCGCCGGGCGAGCGGTTCGGGATGTGGCTGGACCTGGTCGCGCGCACATCGGCGCCGCTGCGGATCCAGTCCGCGCACAGCGCCGACTTCGCCGCCCGCGCCGCCTTCATCGACCTCGGCCCGATCCAACTGATCGACTACGAGTACCCGTCGCTGGACGCCACCCGCACCCGCCGGCTGATCCGGCGCTCCGACCCGGAGATGCACATCCTCGCCCTCACCACCGAGGGCGTCGGCACCTCCAGCCAGGACGGTCGCCACAGCGAGATCCGGACCGGTGAGTTCACCTTCTACGACGCGTCCCGCCCGCACGACGTCTGCCACCACGCGACCGAACCGGAACGGGACCGGGCCAGCTCGACCATCATGCTGATCCCGCACGCCGCGCTGCCGCTGTCGCCGCAGCGGATGGCCACCCTGTACGGCGGCCGGATGTCCGGCAGCGAGGGCATCGGGGCGCTGCTGGCGCAGTTCCTGCTCCAGATCACCGGGCGTCCCGAGCAGTACCACGCCGCCGACGCCAACCGGCTCGGCGCTGTGGGCCTGGACCTTGCCACCACAATGCTCGGGCGGCACCTGGTCGCCGAGGACGCGGTGCCCACCGAGGTCCGCCGACGCGCTCTCGTCACCCAGGTGCAGGCGTACGTCCACAGGCACCTCGGCAGCCCGGCGCTCACCCCGCAGGTCGTCGCTGACGCCCACCACATCTCGCTGCGCTCACTGCACAGGCTCTTCGAGGGTGAGGAATCCACGGTCGCGTCGTACATCAGGGACCTGCGGCTGGCGCGGTGCCGGCGTGACCTCGCCGACCCGACGCTGCGCACCCAGCCCGTGCAGGCCATCGCCGCACGCTGGGGGTTCTCCGACAAGGCCCACTTCAGCCGGGTGTTCCGGGCCGCCCACGGGCTCAGCCCGCAGGCGTACCGCGAGGCCCACTCCGATCCGGCGCGGATCGTCAATCGGCAGGCATCCACTGACAACGTACCCCTGGCAGA
The DNA here is from genome assembly GCF_011927785.1 of Micromonospora profundi. Classification (NCBI taxonomy): domain Bacteria; kingdom Bacillati; phylum Actinomycetota; class Actinomycetes; order Micromonosporales; family Micromonosporaceae; genus Micromonospora; species Micromonospora profundi. The sequence goes on from NZ_JAATJK010000001.1 coordinate 3,723,295, forward strand.
CTGGCAATCACGGCAGCCGACCTGACGCCCACACCGCCCAGCGGAGGGCCTACGGTCGACCGCCAACGGGGGCCGCGGCGAGGCGCCCGCCGCCAATCGGCGGCGGGCGGCCGCCCGGTGTGGCCCCCGGCGGCACGAACCGGCGCTCCGGCCCTGTCGCCTTCTCCCCAGGATCGCCGGCAGGGCCGGTCAAACCTTCTCCAGCAACTCCAACACGACCCGTTCGGCCTCCTCACGCGGCGCCCCCGGGTCAAGTGACGCCACCACCCCGTCGTGGTAGAGGTCGACCACCCGGGGGTCCACGTAGGAGGTCCGTGCCACGGTGGCGGTGTTGCCGAGCAGTTCGGCGACCTCGCGCATCACCGCCACGACGGCCCTGCGCCGGGCGGTCACCGAACGCGCCGGGCCGACGGTCGCCAGCTCGGTGGCGGCCAGCACCGTGGCGTGCCAGGTGCGGAAGTCCTTGGCCGTCATCTCCCCGCCGCTGGCGTCACGCAGGTAGCCGTTCACCTCGTCACTGCGCACGTCGCGCCACTCCCTGCCGTCCCAGTAACCGAACAGCCGGTCCGCCTTACGCCGGCGGCGGCGCAGGTTGGTGAGCACCTGGCACAGCTCCGGGTCCTCGATACGGCGTACCTGCTCGATGCCGCCCTTGGCGGGAAACTCGAAGACCACGCAGCCGCCCCGGGACCGGGCGTGCTCGGGCCGCAGGGTGGACACACCGAACGTCGGCTCGTCGCCGGCCGCGTACTGGTCGCTGCCGACCCGGAACATCCCCATGTCGAGCAGCCGGGCCACTGTGGCCAACACCCGATCGCGTCCGAGCCCTCGACCGTCCAGGTCGCGCCCCACCCGCTCGCGCAGCACCGGCAACCTGCGGGCCACCTCCAGCATGTGGTCGAACTTCGCCTCGTCCTGCTTCTCCCGCCACTGCGGGTGGTACACGTACTGCTTGCGGCCGGCCGCGTCGACGCCCGTCGCCTGGATGTGCCCGTTCGGGTACGGCGAGATCCAGACGTCCTGCCAGGCCGGTGGGATGACCAGCTCGCGCAGCCGGGCCAGGACGTCGGCGTCCTTGACCGGAGCGCCGGTCGGATCGACGAAGAGCCAGCCCTTGCCACGCCGCCGACGGCCGTACCCCGGCCGACCCGGATCGCTACGCCGCAACCGCACCGGAGACCCGCACCACCCGTTCCACCTCAGCCACCGCTGCCAGCACCTCGTCGAGGTGCACGGCCGCCAACGTCGGGTGGCTTCCTACCCCGTCCCACCTGGGCCAATCCCGGTCGCCGGCCCAGAGGACACGGTGCCGGGGCCGGTCCGGCGGCGGACCCCAGCGGGCCGGCGGCACCGGCCCGAACAGCACCACCGACGGTGTGCCGTAGCCGGTGGCCAGATGCGCCACGCCGGTGTCCCCGCTGACCACCAGCCGGGCATCGGCGACAAGCCCGGCCAGCGCGCCGAGGTCGGTACGGCCGGCAAGCACCGCGTCGGGTGCCAGGCCTGCCCCGTCGGCCACCCGGGCTGCCAACGCCCCCTCGTCGGCCGACCCGGTGAGCAGCACCCGGTGCCCCCGGTCGGTGAGCGCCCGCGCCAACGCGGCGAACCGCTCGGCGGGCCACCGCTTCGCGGGGACGTTGCTGCCGGGATGCAGCACCGTGGCCCCGGCGGGCAGCCCGGTCGGCGCGGGCCGGCGCAGCGCGAGGTCAGTGCGGTCGGCAGGTATCCCGTACCAGGACAGCAGCCGGCACCACCGGTCCACCTCGTGCTCGTCGTCGACCCAGCGCGGGCCGTCGGCGAACCCGGCGTCGGCGTTGGCGAAGGCCAGCAGCCGCGCGGGACCTGCGGCGGCCAGCAGCCGGTGCGACTGCGGGCCGCGTCCGTGCAGGTTGACAGCGACCCCGGGAGCCGGGCCCGGCCGGGCCGGCCCGTCCAGCCCGGACGTGTCCACAAGCCTGTCGACGCCGCCGACCAGGTCGACGAGCGGTGCCAGCGCGGCGGGCGCGGCGAGCACCACCTCCCGGCCGGGGTACGCCGCCCGCAGCGCGCGCAGCGCGGGCACCGCCGTGACCAGGTCGCCGACGCCGAGGGCGCGCAGCACGAGGATCACGGGTACGACGTCTCCTGCTCGGCGCAGACCACCAGCTCGCGGACCGCGCAGCCGGGCGGCTGGTTGAGCGCGAACATGATCGCCGCCGCCGTGTCCACGGGGTCGTTGAGGTTGGCATCCGGTCCCGGTTTGTACTGCGGGTCGCGCTCGTCGAAGAACGCGGTCCGCATCCCTCCGGGAATGAGCAGGGTGACCCCGACCTGACCGGCCAGCTCGGCGGCGAGAGCACGGGTGAAGCCGACCACGCCGAACTTCGCCGCGCAGTACGCGGTGGCGTCGCTGACGGCCTTGACACCCAGGGTGGACGCGACCGTGACGATGCGGCCCCCGGAGGTCTGCAGGAACGGCAGGGCGGCCCGGATCACGGCGGCGGTGGCCAGCAGGTCCACGGCGACGATCCGGTCCCAGGTCTCCCCCGGCACGTCGGCGAGGCGACCCGGCACGTCCATGCCGGCTGCGGTGACCACCGCGTCGAGGCCGCCGGCCTGCTCGGCGAGGTGCCGGGTGGCCTCCTCGGCGGCCCGGGTGTCGGCCAGGTCGCACTCCGTCCAGGACACTCCGTCGGCCGGCGGCCGCCGGTCCAGCACCAGCGGACGGCCACCGGACGCGGCCACAGCGGCGACCACCGCCGCGCCGAGACCGCTGGACCCGCCGGTGACCAGGACGGTGCGGCCAGCCCCAGGGTTCGTGGCGGTCATCGGGTCCCCTCCCGCGTCATCGACACCGACACCGCGGCCGGCTGCCCGAATGCGGGCGCGGCCTCGGTGGTCTGCCCCGTGGAGCGGGCGATCATGTCGGTGGTGGACCGACCGTCCAGGTAGGGCACCACCACCGTGTTGCCACCCCAGCGGCGCAGGACCTCCGCCTCGGGCAGCGCTGTGGAGTCCCCGCCGCCGGTGGCGTAGTCCCCGCCCTTGACCCAGACGTCGGGTCGCACCCAGGACAGCACCGCGTCCGGGGTCGGCTCGTCGAAGATCAGGACGGCGTCCACGCAGCCCAGTGCGGCCAGCAGCCGCGCTCGGTCACCCTCGGCCATCACCGGCCGGTCCGGGCCCTTGAGCCCGGACACACTGGCGTCGGAGTTCACGCACACGATCAAGCAGTCGCCCAACTGCCGGGCGGCCTGGAGGGTGGCCACATGCCCGGCGTGCAGCAGGTCGAAGCACCCTCCGGTGGCCACCACCGTGCCGCCGGCGGCCCGCACCTCGGCGAGCAGCGCCGCGACCGCCGCGACGCCCACCCGGTCACCGCCGCCGGGCAGGCTCGTTGCCGATCTCGGTGCCCGCGATGCCGTCTCGCCGGCCGGTCGCACCGGCGGCAGGACGGCCGCCACTCCCCCACCGGCCACGTACGCGGACGCCTCGGCGACAGCCGCCTGCACCGCCTCGGAGACCAGCGCACCCTCGGCCAGGGCCAGGCTGGCGGCGGCGGCGAACCGGTCGCCGGCCCCGCACGTGTCCCCCTCGGCGCTGCCCGGCGTGGGCACCACAAGCGGCGTCGAGCCGGCGTGGCAGAGCAGCGCGCCGTCGCCGCCCAGGGTCACCGCCACCGCGCCGGCCCGCCAGCGCCGCCGCAGGCCCTGGGCGCCCCGGGACGCGGTGGCCAGGCGCGACGCTCCGGGCAGCGCGGGGACCAGGTCGCGTACCTCCGCCTCGTTCGGGGTGGCCAGATGCACACCGGGTACGGCGGCCGGGCCGCGCGGGTGCGGGTCCCACACCACCGGCGCACGGGTGGCCGCCAGCGCGGCCCGCAGCGCGGGTTGCCGTGCCACACCTCGGCCGTAGTCGCTGACCAGCACCGCCGAAGCCGCAGCGATCACCCGCAGCACCTCGTCGGAGGGCTGGCCCGGCTCACCGGAGGCGCCGCCACGGTCGTGGCGCAGCAGCACCCGGCCCCGCACCCGCAGACGGATCTTCTCCGGTGTCGCGCCGCGCAGCGCCAGCGGATACACCCGTACCCCGGCGGCGGCGAGCAGCGCGCTGAGCCGCGCGCCGCCGGCGTCGTCGGCGAGCGCTGTCACCAGCACCACGTCGGCGCCCTGCGCGGCGGCGAACACCGCCGCCAGGCCGGCGCCGCCCGGCCTGTCTACAGCCGAGGTCTCGTCCAGCACCGGCACCGGGGAGTCCGGGCAGAGGCGGTTCACCACCCCTTCCACGTCCCGGTCGAGCAGGGTGTCCCCGACCACCACCACGGGTCCCCTCACGCTTTCCTCCTCATCCTCACGCGTCGACCTGCCGTCTCGTACCGCCGTCGAGTACCACCTCGACACCGGTGCGCACCGGCCCCCCGGACGGAAGCCGACCGGCCGGCGCGGGCTCGACCGACACCGGACCGGCGGGTACGACGGCGGCGAGCGCGGCCGGCAGCTCCTGTTCGAGGTACTCGCACAGCAGGTGGCTGGTGACCAGGTGCAGTTCCTGCACGACCTGGGTGTCGGCCGACGGCACGGCGAGCGCCTCGTCGCACACGTCCGCGAGGGGATTGGGCACGGGGCCGGTGAGCGCCCAGGTGGTGAGGCCGACCTCGCGGGCTGCGCGCGCGGCGGCGAGCAGGTTGGGGCTGGCACCGCTCGTGCTGAGCAGCAGCAGGACGTCGCCCGGACGGCCGTGGGCGCGCACCTGGCGCGCGTAGACGGCGTCGTAGCCGTAGTCGTTGGCGATGGCGGTCACGGCGCTGGTCTCGGCGTGCAGGGCGATGGCCGACAGCGGCTGACGGTCGTCGTGCAGCCTTCCCACCAGCTCGGCGGTGAGGTGCTGGGCCTCGGCGGCGCTGCCACCGTTGCCGGCCACCAGCAACCGGCCGCCGCCGGCAAGCCTGTGCGCCAGGTCCGCGCCCCAGCGCGCCAGTTGCGGCTCACACCGCCGGTACGGCGTCAGCGCCGCGGCGAGGTTGTCCAGGTGGGTGTCGAGCAGACTGCCCGCCGGCATCAGGCCACCACCCTCGTCGGCCGGTGTACCGCCGCCACCTCGCCGTAGATCTCGGCAAGGCGTTCCGCGGTGGCCGCCCACGCGTACCGCGACCTGGCGCGCTCGCTCGCCGCCGTGGCGTACCGGAAGCGCCGGATCCGATCGTCGAGCAGCCGCTGGATGGCGGTGGCCAGGGCGTGCGGGTCGCGGGCCGGCACGAGGTCACCTGTCGTCCCGTCGGCCACCGTGTCCCGGATGCCACCCACGGCGGTGCCGACGACAGGTACGCCGCAGGCCATCGCCTCCAGCGGGGTCAACCCGAACGGCTCGTACCAGGGTGCGGCGACCAGCAGGTCCGCCGAGCGGTACCAACGGCCCATCTCCTCCCGAGGCACCGCCCCGACGAGGTGGACGCGGTCGGCGACCCCGCACGAGTCGGCGAGCGCCCGCAGCCGCCGGGCGTACGGGTCGGTCTCCAGCAGCCCTTCGGGCGGCCCGCCGACCACCACGCATTCGGCGTCCGGGACCAGCGCCATGGCGCGTACCACGGTCTGGAAGCCCTTGCGTTCGACAAGCCGGCCCACCGTCAGGATCCGGGCCCGGCCGGGCTCGCGGTCGGCGGCCGGCCCGAGCGGGGTGAACGAGGTGAGGTTGACCCCGGAGGGGACGACTGTCATCCGCGACCGGGGTACGCCCATCCGGACCAGCTCCCCGACCTCGTCGCGGCACTGGGCCACGACCCGGTCCACCGAACGACCCAGCTCCCGTTCGTAGGAGATGCGCCGGGCCGGGCTGGTGTCCTGCACGCCCTGGTAGCGGCGCTTGACGGTGCCCAGCGCGTGGTACGTCTGCACGACAGGCACCCCGGTCTGGCGGCCGGCCGTCAGTGCCGCCAGGCCGCTCATCCAGAAGTGGGCGTGGATCACCTCGGGGACCCAGTCGCCACCTCGCCACCGCTCGACGAGCCAGCGGCTGAACTCCCGCATGTGCGGCAACAGCGCGTCCTTGACGACCGGCTCGGCCGGGCCTGCGGGTACGTGCACCACGTCGTACCCGTCCGGGGTGCGGACGGTCACCGGCAGGTCGGGGGCGTCGCGGCGGGTGTAGACCCGCACCTCGTGCCCTGCTGCGGCGAGCGCGGCGGACAGTTCCGCGACGTGCGTGTTCTGGCCGCCGGCATCCTCGCCTCCGAGGATGGCGAGCGGGCTGGCGTGCTCCGAGATCATCGCGATCCGCATACTTCCTCCTCCAGCAGCCGGTCCCAGTCAGCGAGGAAACGGTCGAGGCCGTACCTGTCGCGCGCGGCGGTCCGCGCCGCCGCGCCCGCCTGACGTGCGGCGGCCGGTTCGGCGATGAACCGGCTGGCGGCGTCGAGCAGGGTGTCCATCCGGGTGGCGAGGGCCCCCGCCTCCGGGGGCACCGCTGTCACCGCCTCGGTGGTGGCGAGCGCGACGACAGGCATGCCGATCGCCATCGCCTCGATGAGGCTCAGCCCGAGTGACGTCCAGCGGCACAGGTGCAGGTACGCGCGCCGCTGTGCCAATTCGGCGTGCATCCGGTCCTGGGGCACGTCGTCGTGGCTGGTGATCCGGTCGGCGGGCAGCCCGAGGTGGTCGGCGAGGCCGGCGACGCCCATGCCGTACACGTCAAGCGGCGCGATCTCGGCGAAGCGGGGCAGCAGGTCGGTGCCGGTGACCCGTCCCCGCCGTACCGGCTCGTTGATGACCACGGCGAGCCGGTCCAGTTCCCCGGTGTACGACACGGCCGGCGCGACGATGCCGTGGTCCACGACGCTGGTGCGGGCGGTGCCGGTGTCCCAGAAGATCTGGTTGAACCCGGTGACGTGGGCGATGAGCAGGTCGGTGCGGTCGGCCATCGGGTGGCGGGTGTTGGGCACGTCGCCCTTCGGCGTGTTGTGCTCCACGTAGATGGCGGGGACGTCGCGGCCGGGGCGGCGACCGAGCCACTGTTCGGCCAGGTCGACCTCTTCCGGGCGTTGCAGGATGACAAGGTCGACGTCGGTGTCCGGCAGGTCCTCGGGGGCGACCTCGACGGCGCTGTCCGGCCAGGGATAGGTGCGGGCCCGGCCGAGGCCGTACGGGCCGCGGTCGGGTGTCGTGGGGATCAGGTAGCGGTGGGCGCCGTGCACGAACGACGTGGTCCAGGAGCCGTGCACGTGCCAGAGCAGGATGTTCATCGGCCGCCACCACCGCTGACGGTGAGCGTCCGGACCGCGTCGACCACCTCGGCCGGGTCGACGCCGCTGAGGCAGGGGTGCCCGGGGACCGGGCAGGTGGCCGCTCGGGTGTCGCGGCAGGGCGCGCCGGCGTCGCCGAGCCGGACTGTGGGCACCCGGTAGGGCCCCCACTGCCCGAAGGGGACAGTCGGCGCGAAGAGGCTCACGACCGGCACCCCGGCGGCTGCCGCCAGGTGCGCGGGGCCGGTGTTGCCGACCACCACCGCCCCGGCGTCGGCCACGATCGCGGCCAGCCCGGCGAGGTCGGTCCGACCGCCCAGGTCGATGCCGCCGGTCGCCGCGACGCGCGCGGTGACGGCCTGCTCGTCGGGGCCGCCGGTGACCAGCACCCGGTGCCCGGCGGCGGTAAGCGCCCCGGCGATCCGGGTCGCCAGCTCGGTCGGGCACGCCCGGCTCGACGCGGCGGACCCCGGGTGCAGCACCACGTAGCCGGGTTCGCCGGTGTCGGCCGGGCGTGGTGGCACCGAGTCGGAGCGGAGCCGGAGCACTGGTTCGTCGCCGGCAGGCAGTCGGAATCCGGCGGCGGCGGCGAGGGAGAGCGCGCGTTCGGGTTCGGGTACGCCCACCGGCACCCGGTGACGGATGTCCACGAGGGATCCCGGGTAGTCGTCGCTGATCGCGGCGATCCGTGCGATCCCGGCCATCCGCAGCAGCAGCGCCAGCGGCAGCGCGGACTGGTGGAACGAGGTGAACACCACCGCCTGGTCGGCGCCGACGGCGGCGAGGCGGTCGGTCAGGGTCCGCATGGCGGCCGGATCTACGGGCCCCGGCGCGGGGTCGATCCACGGCAACGGATGCTCGATGATCTCGTCGACGCCGGGCAGCAGGTCGGCGGCCGCCCGCCCGCGTGGCCCGCACAGCAGCACCACCCGCTGCGCGCCGGCCGCGACGGCGCGGATCGCCGGCCCGGTCACCAGCACGTCGCCGGCCGAGTCCGAGCGCACCACGAGCGCCGTGCCCACCCGCTCACCGACCTGGACGGGCCGCACCGCCTCCTGGCGGCGCAGGATCTCCTCCACGGCCGACGGCAGGTCGCCGGCCACCCACCCGGCGGCAGCGATCTCCTCGGGTCGGGTCACCGGCGTCGGCACCAGCACACCTGCCGCGCCGGCTGCCAGCGCGGCGGCCACGTCGCGGCCGATGTCGCCCACCAGCACGCACCGCGACGCGCTCGTGCCCAACTCCTGGGCGGCGGCGTGCACCAGACCGGGCGCCGGCTTGCGGCAGTCGCACCCGTCCGCGTCGTCGTGCGGGCAGACCAGCCAGGCGTCGAAGCGGCCCAGCAACTCCTCGACGCGGGCGTGCACCGCCCGCATCTGCTCCTCGCTGAAAAAGCCCCTGGCCAGGCCCGACTGGTTGGTCACCACGGCCAGGCGCAGCCCGGCGGCCCGCAATCGGTCCAGCGCCGCCCGCGCTCCGGGCACCGGCCGCACCTTCTCCGGGTCGCCGTTGTACGGCACGTCCTCGATCAGGGTGCCGTCGCGGTCCAGCAGCACCGCGTCGTACAGGACGCCCGGAAAGGACCCGACAGTGCCTGAGGGGGACCAGACAGACCCGGAAGCGACCCGGCCAGCACCCGCATAAACCCGGGCTGACCTGCGCTGATACGGATCATCCTGGTCCTGTCGCACAGCCGGCGGGTTCCCGACGCCTTCAGGAGTAAACGTCGTCGCCGGCACGGTGGGGCGGCGACTGCGCGGTGCCCCGCGTCGGCCTTACCCGCAGCCCCGGAGAAGCTAACCCGACCTGCCCGTTAGCCCCTGTCGCGGCGCGGGTATGGGAATCCAGTGGCGATAGTGGAGAAAGTGATCGACGCTCCCCCGCAGCAGGTGTTCGACGTACTTGCCGACGGGTGGACGTACAGCGACTGGGTGGTCGGGACGGCACACGTCCGCGACGTGGACGACGCCTGGCCGCGGGTGGGCAGCCAACTGCACCACCGGGCGGGGCCGTGGCCGTTCTCGTTGCAGGACGCCTCGACGGTGCTTGTCTGCGAGCCCCCGCACCGCCTGGTGCTGCGGGCCGGGCTCTGGCCCGCCGGCGAGGCGATCGTGGCGTTCACCCTGGAACCGGTCGACGGTGGCGCCACCACCCGGGTCCGTCTCGGGGAGGATTTCGCCGCCGGCCCGCTGCGCTGGGTCCGTACGAAGGTCAACGACCTCGTGCTGCACCTGCGTAACCGGGAGACGCTGGACCGGCTCTCCGACATCGCCACCCGGCAGAAGGGGCCGCAGTGACGCGGTCGTGGTGACGAGGGGCGTACCCGCGCCACGCCCCGCGGCCAGCGCGACGGTGTCCGGGCGGGGAGCCTTTTCAATCCGGATCGGGTAACTGGCTACCCTCTGGGGTAGCCGTGTCCGCAAACCGAGGATGTCCGACATGATCGAACCCGTCCAGCTGCCGTCGCCGTGGCGAGACGCACACCTGACCGTCGTGGTGCCGACCTACAACGAGGCGGGCAACCTCCCGGCGCTGGTCGAGCGGCTGCTCGCACTGCCGCTGCCGGGTCTGCGCATCCTCGTCGCCGACGACAACTCCCCCGACGGCACCGGCGACGTGGCCGACAAGCTGGCCATCGAGCACCCGGAGCGGATCGAGGTGATGCACCGGGCCGGCAAGGAGGGCCTGGGCCGGGCGTACGTGGACGGGATGACCAGGGCGTTGGAGGGCGGCGCGGAGTTCGTGGCGCAGATGGACGCCGACCTGTCGCACCCGCCGGAGGCGCTGCCGGGAATGCTCGGCGCGCTGCTCTCCACCCAGGCGGGCGTGGTGATCGGCTCCCGGTACGTGCCCGGTGGCGAACTGGACGAGAACTGGCCGCTGTACCGCCGGGCGCTCAGCGGTTGGGCGAACCTCTACGTGCACACGCTGCTGCGGGTGCGGATCCGGGACCTCACGGCCGGCTTCAAGATCTGGCGGGCCGACGCGCTCAAGGACATCGGCCTGCACCGGGTGCAGTCGAACGGCTACAGCTTCCAGGTGGAGATGCACTACCTGGCCACCAAGCTCGGGCACACCATCCTTGAGGTGCCGATCCGCTTCGAGGAGCGGCGCGACGGCGTCTCCAAGATGACCACCGCGACAAAGGTCGAGAGCGCGTTGATGCCGTTCCGGCTGCGCAGCAAGCACCGCAACATCACCGGCTGACCCACGCCCGACCGGCACCACGCCCGACCGGCACCACGCCCGACCGGCACCACGCCCGACCGGCACCACGCCCGACCGGCACCACGCCCGACCGGCACCACCGCGAGGCGGGCCGGCCGGGTTGTTCAGTCTGCGTAGACGGCGCGATGGGCGGTGGCGATGGCCGCCGCGTACGCCCGCCCGGTGAGGGCGCGGTCGCGGGCCAGCGCGGCACGGGCCGCGTTCGCGCCCGGAGCGCCGTGCACCCCGCCGCCGGGGTGCGCCGACGCGCTGGCCAGGAAGAGCCTGTCCACCGGGGTGTCCGCGCGGCCCAGGCCGGGGATCGGGCGCAGGAACAGCTGCTGGTACGCGGCGGCGGTGCCGCCACCGAGCGCGCCGCCGACAAGGCTCGGGTTGCCCTTCTCCAGGTCGGCGGGCCCGGCCACGTGCCGGCCGACGACGAGCTGCCGGAAGCCCGGCGCCGCCGCCTCCAGCACGTCCTCCATCCGGCCCACGTGCCCGGCGATGTCCTCGGCCCGCCAGTCCCGCCGGAACGGCAGATGGGTGTACGCCCACAGCGACTCGGTGCCCGGCGGGGAGTGACTGGGGTCGGCCACCGACATCTGCCCGACCAGCAGGAACGGGTCCCGGGGCAGCTCGCCGCGGGCCAGCTCACCGGCGTAGGAGGTCAACCCGTTCAGGTCCGCGCCGAGGTGCACGGTGCCCGCGCCGGCGACCTGCCGGTTGGTCCACGGCACCGGCGCGGAGAGCGCCCAGTCCACCTTCAGTGTCGAGCCGTCCCACCGGAAGTGCGCCAGGTCCTCCACCAGCCGGCTCGGCAGCACTGCCGCCCCGACGAGGTCGAGGTAGAGCGCCGGTGCCGGCACGTCGGCGAGGACGGCCCGGCGGGCACGCCAGAGCGAGCCGCCGTCGGTGCGTACGCCCATGGCCCGACCCCGGGCGGTGAGAACCCGGTCGACGCGGGCGCCGTAGAGGATGCGGCCGCCGCGCTCCTGCAACCGGGCCACGAGCGCGTCGGTGATGCGCCGTGCGCCGCCGTCGGGCACCGGCCAGCCGACCTGCTGCCCGAGCATGGCCAGCAGCCAGCCGTACACGCCGGAGCCGGCCTCCTCGGGCGACAGGTCGGTGTGCAGGGCGCAGCCGGCGAGCAGCGCGGGCCCGCCGGGGCCGTCGAAGAGTTCGTCGCCGAGCTTGCGGACCGGCACCACAAGGCGCCGGCCCAGCCGCAGGGCGCCCGCGATCCGCAGTTGGCGCAGCAGGCCGAGCCCACCGCGCACGGGCGGGAACGGGGTGGTGATGGTCGTGAGCATCGGGTCGGCCACGTCGAGCCAGTCGCCGTACGCGTCGAGCCAGCGCTTGCCGTCGCCGGGGGCGAACTGCTCCAGCGACGCGGCAGTGACGTCCGGATCCCTGTTGACCACCGCGGCCCGGCCGTCGGGGAGCAGGTGCGCCAGCACGTCGGGGGCGTGACGCCAGCGCAGCCCGTACTGGTCCAGGCCGAGCTCGTGCAGCACTGGTGACGCGTACCCGAGGGGGTAGAACGAGCTGTAGAGGTCGCTGAGGTAGCCCGGCGCTGTCACCTCGGCGGACTGGACCGCGCCGCCGGGCACCGCTGTGGCCTCCAGCACCACCACGTCCCATCCGGCGTCGGCGAGCAGGTTGGCCGCGACGAGACCGTTGTGGCCGGCCCCGACGACGACGGCGTCCGCGCTCTGCGCGCCGGTGGTGGTCATCGGATCCGCCTACCCGGCGGGCAACCGGGCGAAACGCGTTTGCCTCCCCCGGGCCGGGGCATGCAGCGCCGCATGTACACGGTTGCGCAGTTGGTGGGCGGAGTGTGGGGCACCGGCGGTGCGGGCGGCGAACTTGTCGTCCACGATCCGGCGGACGGCTCCCCGGTCAGCTCGGTGCCGGTGGCCACCGCCGACGAGGTGGGCAAGGCGGCGCAGGCGGCGCGTGAGGCGGCGGCCGAGTGGGCGGCGACCGCGCCGGCCGAACGGGCGGCGGCGCTGCATCGGGCGGCGGACGCGGTGGCGGCTGCCATCGACGAGCTGGCGGCGGCGGTGACCGCCGAGATGGGCAAGCCTCTCGCGGACGCGCGGGGCGGGGTCGAGGCGGGCATCGGCACCCTCCGACAGTACGCGGAGCTGGCCCCGCTGCGCGGCGGGCGGACCCTGCACGGCGCGGTGGACGCGATGGACTTCATGACCCCGCAGCCGCGTGGTGTCGTGGCCGCGATCACCCCGTGGAACGATCCGGTGGCGGTGTCCTGCGGGCTGCTCGGCGCGGCACTGGTCACCGGCAACGTGGTGCTCTACAAGCCCAGCGAGCGGACGCCCGCCACGGGCTGGCTGCTGGCCCGCGCCCTGGACGAGGCGCTGCCGGCGGGTGTGCTGTCGCTGCTCACCGGCGGCCCGGAGGTCGGCGCGGCGCTTGCCGCCCAGGACGTCGACGTGGTGGCGCACGTGGGTTCCACAGCTACCGGACGGGCGATCGCCGCCGCCGCGGCCCGCACCGGCGCGAAGGTGCTGCTGGAGAACGGTGGCAGTGACCCGTTGATCGTCGACGCGGACGTCGACCCGCTGTGGGCGGCCGGTCAGGCCGCGCTCGGTGCGTTCGCCAACGCCGGGCAGATCTGCGTGGCGGTGGAGCGGATCTACGTGCACCGGCAGGTGGCCGAGGATTTCGTGGCAGCGCTCGTGGGGCACGCCGACGCGCTGCGGGTCGGGCCGGGCCGGGATCCGGGCACCGAGCTGGGCCCGCTTGTCGACAGGCGGCACCGCGACCACGTGCACGGTCAGGTGACGACGGCGGTTGCCGACGGCGCGCGGATCCTGGTCGGCGGCGAGGTGCCGGACGGGCCGGGCGCGTTCTACCCGGCCACTGTGGTCACGGACTGCCGCCACGACATGCCGCTGGTACGCGAGGAGACCTTCGGGCCTGTCGCGCCGGTGGTGGTCGTCGACTCGTTCGACGAGGCCCTGCGCTGTGCGGCGGACTCACCGTACGGCCTGGCCGCCACGGTGCTGACCGGGTCGATGAGTCATGCCCAGCGCGCCTGGCGGGAGCTGCCGGTCGGCACCGTGAAGGTCAACGCGGTGTTCGGCGGCGCGCCGGGCGGTGCGGCGCACCCACGCCGGGCCAGTGGGCACGGCTTCGGGTACGGCCCGGAGTTGCTCGACGAGTTCACCGCTACGAAGGCGGTGCACATCGAGGCGCCGGGCGGCGGCCACTGGTGAGCGTACGGGCGGGGGCAGGGGTGGCACCCCCGCCCGTACCGGTCGGGCCAACTAGCCGCCACGCGCCTTGCGGGTGGCGCGGTCGTTGGCCTTCTCGATGGCCTTGACCAGTTCCGGCTTCGTCATGCTGGACCGGCCGGCCACGTCCAACTCGCGGGCCACCGACAGCAGGTGGTCCTTTGTGGCGTTGGCGTCCACCCCACCTGCTGTGGGTGCCCGTCGCTCCGGGCCACCGCCGGCGGCCTGCCTGTCGCTCGGGCCCTTGCGGCCCTTTGGCTCCCAGTGGTCGCCGACCTTCTCGAACTGGTGCTTGACAGCGGCGAACGCGGTGCGGTGCGACCGCTCCCCCTCGCCGTAGGTCTCCACCGCCGAGTCGTGCGTCTTCTCCCAGGTGCGCTGCGCCTTGTCCGGGGAGCGTCGCAGCGTGCTGGGCATGTCCTCGCGCCCGGGCATCTCGTCCTCCTCCGTGTTGGACAGGGTCTCTGTGACCGTTCCCCTACCCCGGGGCGGCAAACCGAGGGCGGCGTCGGCACGGCGGGGTTTGTGGATTTCGCCACGCGGGTACCGGCCAGGCCCGACCGGGTGATCGGTCATCCGGCGGCCGGGGCACAGGGAGCGGGCATGACGACCACGGAGCCCGGTACGACGCTCGGCGGCTCACTCGGCGCTCGGGTGCCTCGGCGGATCCGGCAGCTGAGCTTGCGGACCTGGCGCGGGGTGCTGGTCCGCAGCGTGCGGAACTTCGTCACCGACAACTGCTCGGACTGGGCCGCCGCGCTCACCTACTACGGGGTGTTGGCGCTCTTTCCGTCCACAATCGTGGTGGTGGCCCTTGTCGGCCTGGTGTCCAGCGGCGAACAGACGGTGGACACGGTGGTGGACCTGGCCCGGCAGGTGGGCGCCGGGTCGGTGGTGGCCGACGACGGCGTGGTCGGGGTGATCCGGGCCGTGGTGGTCGAGCAGAGCAACGCCAAGGCGCTGTTGAGCTTCGGTCTGCTCGGCGCGCTCTGGTCGGCGTCGGGTTTCATCGGCGCGTTCACCCGCGCCTCGAACGCGATCTACGGAGTGACCGAGGGCCGGCCGGTGTGGAAGCTGCGGCCGTTGCAGATCGGGCTGGCCGCGATCACGTTGGTGCTGCTCGCGGTGGTGGCGCTCGGGCTGATCATCAGCGGTCCGGTGACCGACGCGGTCGGCGAGCTGGTCAATGCGGGTGGCCTGGCCCGCACGGTGTGGAGTGTGGCGAAGTGGCCCGTGCTCGCCATGATCATGATGGCGTTGCTGTCCCTGCTGTTCTGGATCGCCCCCAACGTGCGCCAGCCCCGGTTCCGCTGGCTCACCCCCGGCGGAGCGGTGGCCCTGGTGTCCTGGGTGGCGGTCTCCTTCGGCTTCGGCCTCTACGTTGCCAACTTCGGCTCGTACGACACGACCTACGGCAGTCTGGGCGCGGCCATCGCGTTCCTGGTGTGGCTCTACCTGTCCAACTCGGCCCTGATGCTGGGCGTGCAGATCAACGCCGAGGTGCAGCGGGGCCGGCAGTTGCAGGCCGGCGACCCCGACCCGGAGGAGCCGGTGCTGCCGCCACGCAAGCCGGCCGACGACGACTCCTGACGTCCGGCCAGGGCCGGCCCCCGGGGGGACGTTCGTGACCCGGTGCCGGTTTACCCGCCGGGGCCCCGGGTAGCCCAAAAGGCATGGAGCGTGGCAACAGCAAGCACGGACCGAGGATCGACGAGCAGATGAGCCAGGAGGTCAGCGGCCTCGTCCAGGGGCCGGGGACCGGTGGTTCTCGGGTCGACGAGTCCCGGGTGCCGGAGCCGGCCGGCGAGGACCAGCCGGAGGCCACCACGGCCCCGGCCGGTGACCTGCGCACGGGCACCCCGCAGGGGATGAGTTCCGAGGACGTCGAGCAGCGCAGCCGGCTCGGCCGGTTCATCTCGATGAGCGCGCTGCCGGGCGACCGCCTGGTGCTCATCGCCAGCGCCCGCGAGAACGAGGCGCCTGACGACATCGTGGCGGCGCTGGAACGGCTGCCCGAAGGCACCGAGTATCAGACCGTCTCCGAGGTCTGGGCCGCGCTCGGCCACCGCAACGAGACAACCCGCTGGTAAGAGGGATCGCCCCCCGATCCTGACGACGACCGGCGACTGAAGGAGGTTTTCTGATGAGTGGCGTTACCGAACACGTTGAGGTTTCCGTACCCGTCCGCACCGCGTACGACCAGTGGACGCAGTTCGAGGAGTTCCCCCACTTCATGGAGGGCGTGCAGGAGGTCCGACAGGTCTCCGACACGATGACCCACTGGACGGTGGACATCGCCGGCGTCAAGCGTGAGTTCGACGCCGAGATCACCGAACAGCTCCCCGACGAGCGCGTCGCGTGGCGTTCCACAGGGGGCACGCAGCAGGCCGGTGTGGTGACCTTCCACCGGCTCGACGAGAGCAAGACGCGGGTCACCCTGCAACTCGAGTTCGAGCCGCACGGGGTCGTCGAGCAGGCCGGCGACAAGCTCGGAATCGTCGATCGGCGGGCCAAGGGCGACCTGGAGCGGTTCAAGACGTACATCGAGCGGCGCGGTCACGAGACCGGCGCCTGGCGCGGCACGGTGGACCGACCGCAGCCGTGATGGTGAGACGCATTCGCGCGATGGCCGCCGGGTTTCCCGGCGGCCATCGCCGTCTCTCCGGCCGGGCCGACCAGTTTGCGATCATCACGCCCGGGTACGGCTGATGGCATGACCGACGACAGGGTGTGGCGGAACGAGGAACGGCTTTCGCTCGAGGAGCTGGAGCGCGCCGTGGCGGGCTCCTCCATCGACGGGCAGGCCGACGACGTGACAGGCAACGACGCCGGCGAGGAGGCCGCTTTCGGGCACGGGCCGGCGGCAGCGGACCGTGGTGGCCAGGCCGAGGGCGCCGGCCGGGAGCCGACCGACCCGGACCGCGCCTACCGCCCGTCGACCACCGGCCGCACCGGCCCCGACGTCGGATAGTCCCCGGCGGGCGCACCCGCTGCTGTCTGCTTCCCGCCGGCCCGGGGCCCGTGGGCTCCCAGCTCGTAGAGCACGACGAGAGCCAGCGCGAGCACCACGAGCGCCGGGCCGAGGGCCTGCACCGACGTGTCGCTGATCAACACGCCGAGCCCGGCAGGGACGAGCGCCGCGCCCAGGCCGGCGGCGCCGATCTGGAGCCCGATGGCCCGGTCCGCGTGCTCCGCGCCGACCCGTTCGGCCGTGGTGAGGGTGAGCAGCGGAAACACCGGCGCTGCGGCGAAGCCGACAACGACCAGACCGAGGACGGCGAGCGCGGCCGACCCGGGTACGGCGATCAGCGCCGCGCCGACGACCATGCCGGCCAGGCTGGCCCGCAGGACCAGCCGAGGCCCCGACCGCTCGGCCACCACGCCCTGCACCAGCCGGCCGACGAACAGGCTTCCCCAGTACGCGGAGACGCAGCCGCCGGCCACCGCCGCGCTCAGACCGCGTCCCTCGGTCAGCAGCAGGAACGCCCACAGCCCGGCGGACACCTCGATGGCCACGTACAGCGTGAAGGCGACAGTTCCGGACCACACCGCCGGCAGACGGAGCGTGGCCAGGACCGGAACCCGCACCACCGGCGCGGACGTCTCGTCGCCCGGCGTGGGGGTCGGGGCGGGGCGCTGCCAGGCCCGCACTGTGAGCGCGAACGCGGTGGCGAGGACGAGTTGGGCGGCCGCCACGATGCCGTACCCCCACCGCCAGCTCAACCCGGCGCTCAGGACCGCCGTCATGACGAGCGGTCCGATCGCCACGCCCAGGCCGAAGAAGGCGTGCAGCCAGTTCATGTGGCGCGGGCCGAAGGCGCCGGCGGCGTACGCGTTGAGACCGGAGTCGATCGCGCCGGAGCCCAGCCCGAGCAGCAGCGCGCAGCCCACGATCACGGCCAGGGCGGGGCTCAGCGCGTAACCGGTGAGCGCCAGGCTGGCCAGCAGGGTGCTGCCGGCCAGCAGCGCGCCCACGCCGAGCCGGGCCAGCGTGAAGCCGGCAAGCACGCTTGAGGTGAGGTAGCCGACGGTGCCCGCAGTGAGGATCAGCCCGACGGCTTCGGTCGGGACGTCGAAGTCCGTCCGGATGGACGGCCAGCCGACGCCGAGCAGCCCGTCGGGCAGGCCGAGGCTGACGAACCCGAGATAGGCCAGCAGGAGCAGCGAGGCGCGGGGCGGTGTGGGCGCGGAAGACACGAGGCACCATCCTGCCGCAGCGGCAGTTTACCGGCGATGGCAGGCGGCCGTCGGGCGCGACGGCAACTGTCGTCCGAACGGTCGAGAAAGCGGACAGCTCATCCAGAATCGGCCGATCGGGTGACGGCAAGCGGGCGGGTTCGCGTAAGAATTTCGGAATGCATCAAGGCTCCGGAATCCTCTCTCCGCGCCAGCGCCGCTTCGCCTGGCTCGGCTTCCTGCTCGCCGCGTTGCAGGCGCCCGTGTCGGCCTGGCTCGTCTCCGACGAGTCGTGGCTGTTCAGTGTCTGCGTCGCGCTCATGGTGGCCACCGTGATCATCGCCGATGACGCGGCCCGCCGCCGGCCGGCCGGCGCCACCACCGGGGACTAGCCCTCGCCGCCCGGCCGGGCCTCGTGCCCCGGCCGGCCCCGGCTACGGCGGCGCTCCTTCATCTCCGCCTCGTACAGGTGACGTCGCCCACCCACCAGCTCGTCACGGGCCTGCCGGTCCAACTCCCGGAACAGCGCGTGGTAGCCGTCGTCGAAGTCCTCGACGATCTGGAACGTCCACCGTCCGGCGATCACGTTGCGGCCCAGCAGTTCGGTGTCGATGCGCTCGGCGATCTGCTGGTGACCCGCAGCGCGGAACTGCTCCACAGCGTCGTCGAGCATCAGGTCGGCGTGCCCGATCAGCTGGTGCAGCGAGTACAGGTGCCCCCGGGCCCGCTCCACGCACTCCAGCGCCTCGCTGAGCTTGCCGAGCGCAGCCACCGTCGCGTCACTCACCCCCGCGGGCCGCCGGTGCTGCTCGTCCGGCCCGTCCGCCTGTCGCGCCATCGGTACCTCCGTGCTCGTGTCCCTGTTCTCGGCGTCGCCGTGCTCGTGTCGCCGTGGCTCGTGTCGCCGTGCTCGGCGTCCGTGCTCTGTGCCCTGGTGCCCGGTGCCTCTCCTGCTGCCCCGTCTGTGCCGGATCAACCCTCGCGGCCAGCCCCGAGTCGTCCGGTGGCACCAGCCACACGCGCCGGGCGGCCGAGGCCGATCCGCTCACCGATCGGTTAGCCTCGGTCACCATGCGTGTGACGTTCAACCGGGTCGCTTCCCGTACCGCCGTCGACTCGGCGCGGTCCAGCCTTGCCGCCCTCACCGTGTCCGTGGGCACCGCCGGGCTCGCCGCCGCCGCCGCGCGGCCAGGGCTGCTCGCCCTGGTGGACCAGCACGCGGCCGCCGTCCGGGACAGCCTCGACGGGGACCGCCGGCCGCTGACCGCGGCGGCGCTCGCCGGCTACGCCGAAGGGGTCCGCGCAGCGGCGGTGGAGCACGGGTGGGAGCCGCCGAGCGGCCCGGTGGACTGGAGCGAGCCGGAGTGGCCTGTCGCCCGGCTGGTCGCTGTGTGCGCACTGGCCCGTTCGCTGCCAGGCGCCTGAGGGCGTACGCGCGAGAGGGTGCCCGCGCCACAACGCGGACACCCTCCCTGCCAAGCCGTACTGGTTCGCCCCGCTACGGGCGGTACTGCTGGGTTTCGTCGGCCGCACCTGACTGGTACGTGCCGCGCCCACCGGACATCGTCGACTGCTCGTCGACCCGGGGCATTGCCTGCGTACGGTCGCCGCCACGGTCGGCCATCTGCCGCTCCATGTCGCCGCGCCCGGCCGCGTTGGCCCGCCGGTTCTCCTGAACCGCCCGGGCTTCCTCGGCTGCCCGGTGCAGCCAGCCGTCCCAGCGGTTCTGCATGGGCTTCACCAGACCGCCACCGACACCGACGATCAGGATGCCGGCCACCGTGGCGAGCACCGCGATCAGCACCGGAGTGGTGACTGTTGTGGCGATACCCACCTGGTTCAGCGCGGCGATCACGCCGAGCGCGATGATGAAGATCGCCGTCAGGTCGGCAAGCACCTTGCCGTACGAGAGACCGCCCAGCGCCCCGGTGACCAGATCCCGGACGGCGTTGGCGATCGCAGCCGCCACCACCACGACGATGATCGCGACGAACGCCCGTGGCAGCCAGGCCACGACGCCACTGATCAGGTCACTGATCGCGTTGGGCCCCCAGACGCCGAAGGCGAACTGCAGGGTGAACAGCAGGACGGCGTAGTACGCCAACCTGGCCAGGATGTCGCTGGCGTCGTACTTCGTTCTCTCCAGTGCCCGTTTGATGCCTCCCCGTTCGACCGCCTCGTCGAAGCGCAATCGTTCGAGCACCGTGTCCACGATCTTGAGGACCGCTCTGGCGATCAGCCAGCCGACCACGAGGATGACGATGAAAGCCACTGCCTTCGGGATGAAGAGCAGCACCGATCTCCAGGTGTCGGCGATCGCATCGCCGATGTCGGCCTGCCGAACCGCGAGGGTTTTCAGCATGATGTCCCTCCTGTCGCATGGACTGCGCCGGGCGCATACCCGGCCACCGGTGCGGCAGTCCGCGCGACTCGCTGCCATTTTTCCGACAAGTGGATAAACAGTGGCCCTGACCTGCCTTAACAGGCATCGCCGCAGGCCCACTGGCGACCCGCGGCCATGATCGGATGCGACTCTCCGGCGGGCGGCTAGGCTGCGAACATGCCAGGAACGGTCGGGCGAGTCCCCACGCCAGCAACCCCGGCCCCGGGCGCCGCCACCGGGCCCGGCGCGACCGCTGCCGTGCTCGCCCACGACTGGGCAGCCACTGCGCTCGGCCCTCGGGACAGCTGGGACCCGGCGCTGCGGGCCGTGGTCGAGCTGATCCTCGCCTCGCCGATGCCGATGGCGCTGGCGTACGGCGACGACCTTGTCCTGCTCTACAACGACGGCTACGCCGAGTTGCTGGGTCTTCGACACCCCTCCGCCCTGGGCCGCCCCGCCGGCGAGGTGCACGCCGAGGTCTGGACGCTTCCCGGGTTCGGTGAGGTGGCCGAGCGCGTCTACCGGCAGGGCGTGTCGTTCCTGGAGAAGGAGTCCACGGCTCTCGTGGTCCGTGGCCAGTCCGGCGTGGCCGAGCAGATGGTTTTCACAAGGGGCCACTCGGCCGTCCGTGACGGCTCTGGCCGGATCATCGGCGTCCTGACCGTCGCCGCCGAGACCACCCACGTCGCCGAGCAGTTGCAGAGCCTCAGCCAGGTAGCGGCGGCGCTCGCCGGCACCCTCACCCTCGACGACGTGGCCCGGGTCGCCCTGCGCTACACGATCACCACGTTCGACGCCGACCGGGTCTCGTTCGTGGTCGACGAGGGCGGCGGTGGTTGGCGGATGGTCCGCCGGGTACGCGGCGAACTGCTGGACGAGGTCGACGAGCGGTTGCCACCGCTGTGGCGGCGGGCGTCGACGGACTGGTCCGGCACGGTGGCGCAGGCCGTCCGCTCCGGCGAGCCGTCGTTCACCGGCGACGGGCAGCCGCTGCGCGAGACGGCCGCGGACCGCCATGACCAGAAGGTACGCTCGCTGGCCGTGCTGCCGCTGGGCACCTCGGTGGTCCAGGGCGGGTTGACTGTCGGCTACCAGGTGCCGCACGCCTGGTCGGCCGCCGAGCGGGCACTGCTTGCCGCCTCGGCGGAGTTGATCGGCCAGGCGGCCGAGCGGGCACGCCGGTTCGAGACCCAGCACGGCACCGCCCAGCTGCTGCAGCGCAGCATGCTGCCGGAGAACCTCCCGGATCTGCCCCGGCTGCGGGTCGCGGCACGCTACGACCCGGGGGTGGACGGCAACGCGGCCGGCGGCGACTTCTACGACGCCTTCCTACTGCCCACCGGCGACCTCGGGGTGGTGCTCGGCGACGTCGCCGGGCACGACGTCCAGGCCGCGGCACGGATGGGCCAGGTGCGGGCGGCACTGCGGGCGCTGGCCCTGTCCGACCCGGCTCCGGACGCGGTGCTGGCCGGGCTGGACCGGCTGGTGACGAGCCTCGGCGCGGAGGCCGGCACGCACGAACTGTTCGTCACTGTGGTGTTCGGCGTCATCGACGCGCAGCGGCGGGAGTTGACCCTCGCCAGCGCCGGTCACCCCGCTCCGCTGATCCGCCGCTGCACCCCGGACGGACGGTCGTACGCCGAGTACGTGGACGTGCCGGCCGGTCCCCCGCTGGGGCTGGGCGGTCGACCGGCGACGACGACAGTCGCGTTTCCGCCCGGCGACACGCTGCTGCTGTTCAGCGACGGTGTGGTGGAGCGCCGCCGGCAGAGCCTCACGGCCGGGCTGGACGCTCTCGGCGATGCCGTGGCCAAGGCCGGCAGCAGTGATCCCCGCGCGCTCTGCGCGGTGGCCACAGCCTCGGTGCCCGGCGGCACGGAGGACGACGTTGCCGTGCTGGCGGTCGAGCACGCGCTCAAGCCGAGCCGTTCGGCGGCCATGGAGGTGCCTGCGGAGCCGACCGCGCCGAGCCGGGTCCGGCACTGGATGACAGGTCAGCTCACCGAGTGGCAGGTCGCCGAGTCGGTGATCGGCGCGGCGGTGCTGTGCACGAGCGAGCTGACCACGAACGCGTTGCTGCACGCGGGCACCGCCGCCCGCGTCGAGATCGATCTCAGTCCGGAGCGGTTGCTGGTCTCGGTCGCCGACTCCGGCACCCGGGGCACCGTGACCCGGGCACGCACCGACACGTTGAGCAGTCGCGGGCGTGGCCTGGGCCTGATCGAGGAGCTCAGCGACGCGTGGGGCACCGATCCTTCGGTACGCGGTAACACGGTCTGGTTCGAGATCCTCGTTCCCCCCACCGAGCAGCATTGACGGCCATGACCAGCACGACGACCCGAGCCGTACCGACGATCCGAGCCGCACTGACGCCGCGCACCGCACGGTTTCGCACGGTTCAGCAGGCCACGAACGGGTAGGAGCGCCCCCATGGCCACCGAACGCCCCACCGGAGTCCTCTTCGACGTCGACGGCACCCTTGTCGACACCACGTACCTGCACACTGTGAGCTGGTGGGAGGCGCTGCGGCAGGCCGACCAGCAGGTGCCGATGGCGACCGTCCACCGGGCGATCGGTATGGGCGCCGACAAGCTTCTCGATCACCTGCTCGGCCCGGAGCGGGACCGCGACGAGGACCCGAAGCTGCGCGACGCGCACGACACCCTGTACGGCGAGTACTGGGAACGACTCACGCCGCTGCCGCGGGCGGCGGACCTGCTGCGCGCCTGCGCCGACCGAGGGCTACGGGTGGTGCTCGCGACCTCGGCGGCGGAGCACGAGGTGGGTGCGCTGCGCCGGGCGCTCAACGCCGACGACGTGATCGACACCGTGACCTCGTCGGCGGACGCGCAGCAGAGCAAACCGGCACCGGACATCCTGGTGGCGGCCCTGGAGCAGTCCGGGCTGGCCGCCGAGCGGGTCGTTTTCGTCGGCGACTCGGTCTGGGACGTCGCGGCGGCCGGCAAGCTGGACATCCCCTGCGTGGGGTTGACATGCGGTGGCACCAGCCGGGGTGAGCTGGCGGGCGCGGGCGCTGTGGCCGTGTACGACGACCCCGCCGCGCTGCTTGCCGAGTTGACCGACTCTCCGCTGACCCGGCCGAGGTGAGGTCTCTTTCGGATCGGGCCATCGCACAGGCATAGCCGTCAATCGTTCGGGGCAAGGTCTGCGCCACCTGCCCGCATCACGCGGGTGCGCCGAAAAGGTGGTGCTGCCGTGGACCCGGTCGACGTCGAGTTCGCGCTTGTGGGTCTGGGAACTCTGCTGGCGGGCGTCCTGCCCCGGCTGTTGGAGCGCCGCCCCCTGTCCATGCCGATAGCGTTCCTCGCCCTGGGCATGGTGGTGTTCCTGCTGCCGATCAACCTCCCGGCGCCGGACCCGCTTGCCCATCCGGATCTGGCCACCCACCTGACCGAGATCGGGGTGATCGTCGCCCTGATGGGCGCCGGCCTGAAGATCGACCGTCCGTTGAGTTGGGCGCGCTGGTCGTCGACCTGGCGGTTGTTGGCCATCGCGATGCCGCTGTGCATCGCGGCGGTGGCGCTGCTCGGGTGGTGGTGGGCGGGCCTGGTGCCTGCTGCGGCGTTGCTGCTGGCCGCCGCGCTGGCCCCTACCGATCCGGTGCTCGCCGCCGACGTGCAGGTCGGCGAGCCGACCGATGTGGAGGACTCCGAGGACGAGGTCCGTTTCGCGTTGACCTCGGAGGCCGGCCTGAACGACGGGTTGGCGTTCCCTTTCGTGTACGCGGCCATCGCCATCGCCTCGACGAGCCTCGCCCCGCGCGAGTGGGTGGCCCACTGGTTCGCCGTCGACGTGCTCTGGAAGGTGGGCGTCGGGGTGGGCGGCGGGCTGCTCATCGGCTGGCTGCTGGGCAAGCTGTTCTTCCGGGCGCCAAGCGAGTTGCGGCTGGCCCGGCACGCCGAGGGCTTCCTGGCGCTGGCCGCCACGTTCCTGGCGTACGGGGTCGTGGAGGTGGCCGGCGGGTACGGCTTCCTGGCGGTGTTCGTGGCCGCTCGGGCGATCCGGTCCGCCGAGCGGACCCACGAGTTCCATGCGGTGCTGCACGACTTCGCCGAGCAGATCGAGCGGTTGCTGACCCTCGTGTTGTTGCTGCTGCTGGGCGGCGCGATCGTGACTGGTTTGCTCGCCCCGCTGACCTGGCAGGCGGCGACCGTCGGGCTGCTGCTGGTCTTCCTGATCCGGCCGGTCATCGGCTGGTTGTCGCTGCGCGGCGCGCCGGGCCGGCCGGCCGAGCACGTGGTGATCTCGCTGTTCGGCATCCGCGGGGTGGGCTCGTTCTACTACCTCGCGTACGCCACCACGCAGGCGGACTTTCCGCAGGCGGAGCTGCTGTGGGCCACTGTCGGGCTGGTGGTGCTGGTCTCCGTGGTGGTGCACGGGATCGCGGCGACCCCGGTCATGCAGTTGTTGGACCGCGAGGGCGAGCGCACCGCGGATCCGTCCGAACGTGGCGGCGACGCCCGACCCGTCGGCGCGGGCCACGCCTGAGCCCGGGGCGAGCAGTCAGCCGAGCCGGGCCGCCAGGGCGCGACCGAGGTCGCGGCCGGACCGCCACGCGCTCTGCACCCGGGGCTTGCCGAACGCGTCGCCGGCCAGGCCGATGCCGTCGGCGTCGAGGTGGCAGGTGCCGCCGGTGGTGTCGCCGGCCGGCTTCGCGTACGTCCAGCGGTGCACGTGCACGTCGGCGGCCTCCTCGTGCAGGCCGAGCAGGTCCCGCACGGCCTGTGCGATCGCCGGGCCGGCCGCGGTTGGCTGGGCGAGGTGTCGGGCGGCGAACTCCGGCACTGTGTGCGCGACAAGCACTGGCGCGTCGTCACCCCGCCGGTCGCCGTCGTCGCAGACGAGGCTGAGCACCCGGTGGTCGTTGACGAACGCGCCGTGGAAGGCGGCCCAGTGCCGGGACCGGAACCGCAGCACCGCGGCCAACGACGGCGACCAGGTCTGCGCCTGCACGACCCTTGTGGCGTCGGCAAGTGCGGGGTCGAGCAGCAGGGCGGCCTGCGGGCCGGGCATGGCCAGGGCCACAGCGCCGACCCGCTCGCCGTCGACCGTCGGCCCGGGTCCCACGCTGAGCACCAGCCGGTCGACGGTCACCGGCAGTGGCGCGGCCAGGTGTTCGACGAGCGACCGCAGTCCGCGCGGCGCGGCGTAGCGCATCGGGCCGGGAACCTCGTGGCGGCCGTTCGTGTCGTACGACTGGAAGGTGTCGGTCCACTCCCGGACCAGGCCGGCGGCGCGCCACGTGTCGACCACAGCGGCGAAGTCGGTGTCGCTCACGGTGAAGTACGCGGCGCCGATGTCGGCGGGTCGCCCCGCGAAGCGTTTGCTTGCCATCCGGCCGCCGCAGACGTGCCCCCGCTCGCGGACCCGCACCGGCACGCCGGCCCGGACCAGCTCCACCGCGCAGGCCACCCCCGCGACGCCTGCACCGACCACCACCGCACCCCGGTCCACGCTCACCGGCCGATCGTAGGCGTCCGGTGCGGCATGAAGCGGGACCGATCGGGGTACTGGCACACCTGTTCGAAGAAAGGGTGAGATGAGATGACGGACCGCAGCAACGAACAGGCCGACCCACGCGGCGCGATCAAGGACCCGGACGAGTGGGTCACAGGTGACGAGCCGCCCACGGCCGCCCAGGAGTCGTACCTGGCGACGCTCGCCCGGGAGGCGGACGCGGCGCTGCCGGACGACCTCACCAAGGCGGAGGCTTCCAAGCGGATCGACGAGCTCCAGGCCGAGACGGGTCGCGGCCAGTAGTGCCGATGGGCTCAGCGGCGGGCGGGCAGCCGGTGCAGCTCGACAGCTGTCAGCCGCGCGTCACGGATCTCGGCGGTGAGGTACGTGGCGTGCGGCTGGGCGCGGCGGTCGGTGGGTGAGCCGGGGTTGAGCAGACGCAGCCCGCCGGGGGCCACCGTGTCCCACGGGATGTGGGAGTGCCCGAAGACCAGCAGGTCGGTGTCGGGAAAGCGGGCCGCGCACCGCTGCTCGCGGCCGGTCCGGGGGCCGGTCTCGTGCACCACGGCGACCCGCAGCCCGTCGAGGTCGACATGCGCCACCTCCGGCAGTCGGGCGCGCAGCGCCGGGCCGTCGTTGTTGCCGTAGACCCCGACGAGGCGCCGCGACCGCGCGGTCATCGCGTCGAGCAGCGACTCGTCGACCCAGTCGCCCGCGTGCACGACCACGTCGGCCGCCTCGATGGCGGTCCAGAGCTGCGCGGGCAGGTCCCGGGCACGCTTGGGCAGATGGGTGTCCGCCGTGAGCACCAGCCGCATACCGGCATTCTCCCGCCTCGGGGGCGCGTCGGCGAGCCAGGCACCAGTTCACCGAGCCCGAGCGGTCGACAAGCGCCGCCCAGCGGCCGTCGGCGGGGATGCCCGTGGTCGCTGATCTGTCCGCTCCACACCGGCCACCTACCCGGGATGGTCTGGCGCATGCCCCACCGCGTGCCGGCATCGCCGCTGCCAGATGGCGTTACCGCTCGACGCTTGCGGGAATTCGGCTCGCTGACGAGGGAGGATGCTCATGACCTCAGCTTCGGGGCCGACCGCCGCATGGCGGCCCGGCGCACAGAACGGCAACCTGCTTCCGGCCGGTCCGGGAGGACGACTGTCCGCACCGGCCGGTGATGGGCACGGGCCGGAGAGCGGCCCGCCCACCGTGACGATCGGCTCGTATCCGGACTATCCGGCCGCGCAGCGGGTTGTCGACCATCTGGCCGACAACCGCTTCCCGGTGGAGCACAGCGCCATCGTCGGCACCAACCTCACGCTCGTGGAGACGGTGCTCGGCCGGATGACCACCGGTCGCGCCGCCCTGCTCGGCGCCGGCACCGGCGCCTGGTTCGGGCTCTTCATCGGCCTGCTGTTCGGCATCTTCACCGTCGGCAACTGGCTCGCGGTGATCCTTGTCGGCCTGGTCATCGGTGCGATCTGGGGCGCCGTCTTCGGCGCTGTCGCGCACGCCATGACCGGCGGGCAGCGGGACTTCACCTCGGCAAGCTCACTACGAGCCGGCCAGTACGCGGTGATCGTCGACGCGCAGCTCGCCGACCAGGCCCGGCAGGTGCTGTCCCGGCTACAGATGCCCCAGCCGGCGCACTCGCACTGATCCACCTGGCCGTCGACCGGCCGTCCCGGCAGCACGCCGGGGCGGCCGGTCAGTCGTGGTACGCGAGTTCGCCGGCGCGCAGCGGCACGTCGAGGCGGTTCTCCGGAGGCGCCAGCGGGCAGGCCCACCTGTCGTCGTACGCGCAGCTCGGGTTGTAGAGGTAGTTGGCGTCCAGCCGGACCCGGTCGCCGGGCAGCAGCTCGACGCCCCGGCCGAAGGTGCCCTTCACCGTGTCGGTGAGGTACCGGCCCCCGCCGTAGGTGTCCTGCCCGCAGGTGCCGTCGCGTACGGGCACGAACAGCCCGCCCCCGTACGCCTCGATCCACCACAGGGTCAGTGGCCCCCACGGCGTCTCGGCCACCGCGACCCGCCGGTAGGCCACGACCCCGTCCGGGCCGGCCGTGTCGACGCGCAGCTCGCCGGTGGCGGGCCGCAGCGGCGCCTCGACCACCGCCTCGGGGTTGGGCGGGAAGTAGCGCAGCCCTGTGAAGCCGGGCCGGTCGGTCTGCGGGATCGGGCTCTGCGGATGGGTGGCGAAGAGGTCGTCGCGGCCGGCGCGGAAGCCGGCGAGGTCGACGTCGGACAGGTACAGCCGGGCCACGCGCTCGCGCCAGTCGGCCAACTCCAGATCCCGCACCCCACGAGCCTAGGCGGTGGGCGTCGAGGCGTCGGAGCGCGCCGGCCAGTTGCTCAGGACGGTGTGCAGGGCGTCGAGGGTACGCGCCCAGGAGTCGTCCGCGCTGCGGGGAGTGTGGCGGAAACCGCCGGTCCTCTCCAGGCTCACGAACCCGTGGAAGGTGCTGTGCATCATCCGTACGGCGTCGGTCTGGTCCGGCTCGGTGAGCTGGTAGCCGCGCAGGATCGCCCGGGTCATCGCGGCGTGCCGGACACCGGCGCTCGCGGCGGCGGTGTCCGGGTCGAGGTCGATCTGCATGGCGGCGTACCGGCCGGGGTGCTGTGTGGCGTAGGCCCGGTACGCGTTGGCGAAGGCCACGAGCGCGTCCTTGCCGGCGCGGCCGGCGAGCGCGTCGGCGACCCGGTCGGCCAGCTCCGCGAGTGCCAGCAGCGCCACCCTGACCCGCAGCTCCTGCGCGTTCCTGATGTGGAAGTAGAGGCTCGCGTCCTTGACGCCGAAGTGCCGGGCGAGCGCCGCGACTGTGACGTTGGGCATGCCCACCTCGTCGGCCAGGTCGGCGGCGGCAAGCGTCAGGCGCTCGGCGGTCATCCCTGCACGTGCCACGCGGCAGCCTCCAAAACTAGCCTTGTTAATCGCTTGCCTAGGAGAGCTAGGCTACAACCTATGTTAGCCCTTTCCGAGCCCGCCATCCGCGCGTCCTTCGTCAACTGCACTCAGGGCGAGGCGAAGCGGCTGGCCGTACCCAATGATCTTGATTTTCGACCGTGGGCCGATCTGGACTTCCTCGGTTGGCGGGACCCCGCCGCGACGCAGCGGGCCTACCTGGTGGCCGAGACCGACGGTGGGCTCGTCGGTGTGGCGCTGCGGGTCGCGGCGCAGCAGACCGGGCGCGCCCGACGGAGCATGTGCTCGCTGTGCCTCACCACGCACACCGGCGACGGCGTCGCGCTGATGTCCGCCCGCAAGGCCGGGGCGGGCGGCCGGCAGGGCAACTCGGTGGGCGCGTACATCTGCTCCGACCTGGGCTGTTCGCTGTATCTGCGGGGCAAGAAGGACGCCGGTCGGCGCATCGACGAGACCATCACCCTGGACGAGAAGATCGAACGCACCACCGGACACCTCGCGGCGTTCCTGCGCAGGGTGACCGAGTGACGCCGGTCGCCGCCTAGCGGTCGGTCGCCAGGCGGGCGTGCAGGTGCTCGTCGTGGCGGCGGCCGTCGCCGTACCGGTACGACTCGCGAAGCGTTCCCTCGGCGAGGTAGCCGGCCCGGTCGGCGACCCGGCAGGAGGCCCTGTTGGCTACCGCGTGGCACAACTCCACCCGGTGCAGCCGGAGGTCGGCGAACGCCCATTCGGTGAGCCGGCCGACGGCGCG
Organism: Micromonospora profundi; assembly: GCF_011927785.1. Lineage (NCBI taxonomy): Bacteria > Bacillati > Actinomycetota > Actinomycetes > Micromonosporales > Micromonosporaceae > Micromonospora > Micromonospora profundi. The sequence continues at coordinate 3,752,674 of NZ_JAATJK010000001.1, forward strand.
CCCCGCCACTCCACGGCCCCGCGCCGCCGGCACCGTCCAGTAGCCGATGGAGGCGTCGCCGTGGCGGATGTGGTGCAGCGAGACCGAGCCCAGCAGTTCACCACCGTTCGCGGCGGTCACCGCCAGGGAAGCGTGGTCGCCGGCCGACCAGTCGGCCCGTCGCTTGACCCAGAGCAGGGCGGCCCCGTCGTCGATCGGGCCGCCACCCTGCGGGTTCCACTGGACGATGGCCGGATCGTTCAGGGCGTCGCGCACCGCCGGGGCGTCCTCGTCCGACCAGGGGCGCAGCAGCAGGTCGGCGACGGTGAGCTCGACGTGTTCCACGAGGCGGGAGTCTGGCACACCCCGCTTCAGCTCCGCCGCCCCATTTCCGCAGGATTACTTCAAAGCTGCACGACCTCCGCCGCAAACCGGCATCAAGGTGACGTGGGCGACGTCGAACGAGACTAGTTAAATTTTGAACTAGTGCTATCGTGGGCGTCGTGACAGAGAGCCTGGACAGCACCCGAGCGGCCGCCTGGCGTGCCTACATCGAGGCGAGCCAGCGCCTGGTCACCCAACTGGAAGACGATCTGCGGGCCGACAGCGACCTCAGCTTCGCCGACTACCACGTGCTGGTCCTGCTCTCCGAGGCGCCGGGGCAGCGGCTCCGGATGGGTGAGCTGGCCAGCCGGCTGGTCTTCTCCCCCAGCCGCCTCACCTACCAGATCTCCTCCATGCAGCGGCGCGGGCTGGTCAGCAAGGAGGCGTGTCCGGACGACCGGCGCGGCAGCGAGGCGGTGCTCACCGCCGCCGGGCTGCTCGCCCTCGCCGAAGCCGCGCCTCACCATCTGGCGTCGGTGCGTACCCATCTGATGGACGACCTCGACGACGCCGAGGTCGCCTGCCTCACCCGGGTCTTCGAACGGCTCGGCCACCGCCTGCGGGCGGCCCGGTCCACCTCGACCACCCACACCACGAGTCAAGGAGCCACCGATGCCCGCGATCACCGTTGACAACGTCCTCGTCCTGCCGCGCCTGCCGCGGCTCGACGAGACCACCGCCTTCCGCAAGGTCCGTACGGTGACCACCGCACCCAGCGGCTTCGAGGGCGAGGGCTTCCCCGTCCGCCGGGCCTTCGCCGGGGTGTCGACCACCGACCTGGACCCGTTCATCCACCTCGACCAGATGGGCGAGGTGGACTACGCGCCGGGCGAGCCGAGGGGCACCTCGTGGCACCCACACCGCGGTTTCGAGACCGTCACCTACATCATCGACGGGGTCTTCGATCACCACGATTCGCACGGTGGCGGCGGCACCATCACCAACGGCGACACCCAGTGGATGACAGCCGGTAGTGGCCTGTTGCACATTGAGGCACCGCCGGAGCATCTGGTGCTCAGCGGTGGGCTGTTCCACGGCACCCAACTGTGGGTCAACCTGCCTCGGGCGGCCAAGATGAACCCGCCCCGCTACCAGGACATCCGGGGGCGGGAGTCGGCGCTGCTCACCACGCCGGACGGCGGCGCGCTGATCCGGGTCATCGCCGGTGAGGTGGCCGGGCACCAGGGTCCGGGCTCCACCTTCACGCCGATCACCATCACGCACGTCACGGTGCAGCCCGGGGCGCAGGTCGACCTGCCCTGGCAGCCCGACTTCAACGCCCTGGTGTACGTCCTCGGCGGGCGCGGCACCGTCGGCACCGACCGCCGGCCGATCCGCACCGGTCAGCTCGCCGTGCACGGGCCGGGTGACGCGCTGCGCTTCGACGCGAACGCCGAGCAGGACAGCAACACCCCGGCGCTGGACCTCTACATCATGGGCGGGCAGCCGATCCGTGAGCCGGTGGCACAGTACGGCCCGTTCGTCATGAACACCCGGGACGAGCTGATCCAGGCGTTCGAGGACTTCCAGGCCGGCAGGCTCGGCGTTGTCCCCAGCGAGCGGGTGCCGCACACCGACGGCCAGGGCTCACGGCCCTGACCCCGGTCGGCTCCTGGGTTCGGCGCTGGCGCCCCGGGACATACCGGGCGCCGGCGCCACCTCAGGAGACCGCGAAGATCCCCGCGACTCCCAGAATCACCATCACCAACACCGCTACCAGCGCACCCCCTTCGCTCTCCACCGCCGGCTCGCGGTGCTCGGTCACGGGGCTCGTCGTCTCGCGGGGCATGGTGTGGCCTCCTCGGTTGTCGCGTCAACGGATAGCGGCGCGGTCCGGTGGACCGGTCCGTCGGCCCGGCGTGCGTACGCACCGCCGGGGTCCTACCGTGAGGACGTTGTCGACCTCGGGGAGGGCTGGACCGTGCCGTTGCAGGACTGGTTCCTCACCGCGCAGGAACGTGCCAACCCGGTCTCTGAGTTACCCGTCTGGACCACGGGAAACCTCGCTGAGCCGCTGATTCACGGTGTCGCGTACTTCGACAGGCTCGTCGACGAGGTGCAGGCCCTGACCACCGGTGACCATCTGTTCTTCACCGACTGGCGGGGCGACCCGGACCAGCTGCTGCGTCCGGGCGGCCCGACTGTGGCTCAACTCTTCGCCCAGGCCGCCCAGCGCGGCGTGGTGGTCAAGGGGCTGATCTGGCGTTCACACCTCGACGTGCTTGCCTACAGCGAGGCGGAGAACCGCACCCTCAGCGAGGCGGTCTCCGCGGCCGGCGGCGAGGTCCTGCTTGACCAGCGGGTCCGGCGCGGCGGCTCGCACCACCAGAAGCTCGTGGTGCTGCGGCACCCGGACGCCCCGGAGCGCGACATCGCGTTCGCCGGTGGCATCGACCTGTGCCACAGCCGCCGAGACGACGCGGCGCACCACGGCGATCCGCAGCCGGTGCTGATGTCCCCCCGCTACGGCCCCCGCCCACCCTGGCACGACGTGCAGCTCGCGGTGCGCGGCCCGGTGGTCGGCGCGCTGGACACCCTGTTCCGGGAGCGCTGGACCGACCCGATGCCGCTGGACTCGGAGAACCCGATGGCGTACCTGCGGGACCGGCTGCGCGGCGCGGACCTGCGCCCGGATCCGCTGCCCGCGCAGCCGCCCGACCCGCCCGAGTGCGGGCCGCACCAGATCCAGGTGCTGCGCACCTACCCTGCGGTCCGGCCGCGCTACTCCTTCGCGCCCGACGGCGAGCGCACGGTGGCCCGGGGCTACACCAAGGCGGTACGCCGCGCCCGCCGGCTCATCTACCTGGAAGATCAGTACCTCTGGTCGACCGAGGTGGCGAACCTCTTCGCACAGGCACTGCGGGACAACCCCGAGTTGCACCTGGTGGCCGTGGTGCCCCGGCATCCGGACGTGGACGGCACCCTGGCGCTGCCACCGAACATGGTCGGCCGGGAGCAGGCACTGTCGCTGTGCGAGCGCGCCGCTCCGGACCGGGTGCACGTGTTCGACGTGGAGAACCACGACGGCGGCCCGGTCTACGTGCACGCGAAGGTCTGCGTGGTCGACGACGTCTGGGCAAGCGTCGGCAGCGACAACTTCAACAGGCGGTCCTGGACGCACGACAGCGAGCTGTCCTGCGCGGTGCTCGACGACACGCGCGACGGACGGAAGCCCACCGACCCGGCGGGCCGAGGTGACGGGGCGCGGGTGTTCGCCCGGGACCTGCGGCTGCGTCTGTGGCGCGAGCACCTGGACCGCGACGCGGACGGCGCTGACGACGCCGACCTGCTCGACCCGGCGGCCGCCGTCGCGGCCGTCACGGCCGCTGCCGACGCGCTTCAACGGTGGTACGACGACGGCCAGGTGGGCGATCGGCCGCCCGGCCGGCTGCGCCCACACCGCCCGGAGCGCCTGCCGTGGTACACCCGCGCCTGGGCGTTGCCCGTGTACCGCCTGGTCTACGACCCCGACGGCAGGCCGCTGCGGGCCAGGCTCGCCGGCACCTGGTGAACCTGCCGCGCCGGCTCGGGCATGCCGCCGCCCGGGTAGACGGTGAGCCCGCCGGGGTAGGCGAACGATGAGCGGGGCGAGTAGTAACCGAAGCCGATGATCAGCGGGTTGGCCGGGCGCAGCGCGTACATGGGGTGCCCGGGCAGGAACTCCACCGACTCGATCTCGAACGGCGCGACGGGCTCCGCCACGTACGGGTAGACGGAGCTGAGGAGTTGACCGTTACGGTTGGTGAAGTAGCGGTGATGTCCACTGCTGATGAGGTGGCCGGTCTGCCCCACCCGGCAACGTGCTCGGACCAGCGGCGTCCCGTCGATCTCCGTCTCGGAGAACAGTGCCTCGCCGTCCGCCTCGATCCGGGTCTGGCCGGCGAATGTCGGGGCGCCGCGCGCGGTGGCGTAGTCCCGGACCACCCGGCTGGAGGCCACGTAGTGCGTCCACCAGCCTCCCGGGCTGAGCCCGCCGGGGGCGTCGACGTCCATCAGCGAGACACCGAGGTACGTCAGCGAGTAGGCACCGAAGCCTGAGGTCTGCGTCTCGTCGTCGACGACGTACTGGTTGAGGAACACTTGGCGGTCGGGGCGTGGGCGCAGCCCGGCCGGAACCAGGGCGGCGACCGCGTCCGGGTCCGCCGGCACCCAGCTGAAGAAGAGCGTGCGGCTGTTCACGACGAGGTGGGGAGCGGCTGGATCGAGCACGGTGCCTCCGAACCGGATAGGTACACCGACGCTACGGCCAGTCCCGTCGACGGGACAACGACGGATAGGCGACACTCCCGCCCGGATGTCGGATTCCATGTTGACCGTTCGGCGGGCCCGACGAACCGGCCGAGCGGGCAGGAACGGGACGGCTAGCCCCCGGCACATCCTCCGAGTTTCGGGGTAAGAGACGTCATGGCAGTGCAAACCCTTGTCCGCTTGCACCCGATTTGTGGTCCAACACACCTTAAGTACATCAGCCTTTCGGCTGGATTTCCGGGAGCCGATCAGGCTAAGGTGAGTCCCGAACGGCCCATTCGAAGCTAAACCAAAGCGTCACGTCTTTTATCCGCGGACGAGGTGCAGGGAGGACCACCCATGACCGCGCCAACGATCACCGAGCAGCCGAGCACCACCGCTGCCGCGCAGACGAGCACCACCACGAAGCTCGACCCGCGTGCGCTCACCGACAGCGCCGCCGATCTGCTCAACGCCATGGCCGCGCTGCCGGCCAACCACCCGTCGCGCGCCGCACTGCGCGACCGCGCGATCGAGGCCTGGCTGCCACTGGCCAACCACCTCGCCCACCGCTACAGCGGGCGGGGCGAGCCGACCGACGACCTGGCGCAGACCGCCGCCGTCGGCCTCATCAAGGCCATCGACAAGTTCGACCCGTCCCGCGGCGTCGACTTCGCCGGCTACGCGATCCCCACCATCATCGGTGAGCTGAAGCGGCACTTCCGCGACCGCACCTGGGACATCCGGGTGCCGCGTCGCCTCCAGGAGCTGCGGCTGGCCATCTCCGACGCCAACAGCTCGCTCCTGCAGACCCTCGGCCGCTCGCCGACGGTTGCCGACATCGCCGCCCACCTCAAGCTCACCGAGGAAGAGGTCCTGGAGGGCCTGGAGGGTGCCCGCGCGTACAACGCGGTGTCCCTGTCCACCCCGACCGGCGACGGCGACCGGGCCACCGAGCTGGGCGACATGCTCGGCGGCGAGGACAGCGAGTTCGAGCTGGCCGAGCTGCGCGTCGCCCTCGGCCCCGCGCTTGCCACGCTCGACGAGCGGGAGCAGAAGATCCTCACCCTGCGGTTCTACGGCAACCTGACCCAGTCGCAGATCGCCGACCAGATCGGCGTCTCGCAGATGCACGTCTCCCGGCTGCTGGCCCGGGCGCTGACCAAGCTGCGCGGCCAGCTCGACGGCACGTACTGATCGGTTCATGCGTGAGGGCCGGGTCCACGGACCCGGCCCTCACGCATGTGACATCGGCGTACCGGCCGGGTCGCTCCCCCGAAGGGCAGCGGCCCGGCCGGTGTCGTCAGCGCCCTGCCGGCTCCCGCCACATCGGCCAGAACGGCGTGCCGTCCGGCACCCGGAACGGCTCGCGCGCCCGGTAGCCGTTCCGGGCGTACAGGTCCCGGCTGCGGGGGTCGCTCGCCTCCAGGTAGGCCGGCATGTCGTTGGCGTCCAGCCAGGCGTGGTGGTGCTTCAGCAGCGCGGTGCCCAACCCGTGCCCCTGCCGGTCCGGCTCGACCGCCAGGAAGGCCAGGTGATGGTGGTCGTCATGGGGGTGGTTCGCCGCGAACAGCTCGTCGAGGTGTTGGAAACGGTCGGTCCACTCCCCGCAGGCGGCTGCCAGCCGGGCGTCGTAGTCCGGCGGCGGCGGGGCCGGCTCACCGACCGACGGAAACCAGACCGCGACAGCGGACCGGTCGGCGGTTCCGTACACCAGGCCGTGCCGCATCGCGTGGTCGACCATGATCTCGAAGTCCCCGGCCAGCACGGACTCCCGCTTGCTCGCGTCCGGGACCAGCCACCTGGTCACCTCCAGGGCGGTGAACGCCCCGGCGATCCGGCCGGCCACCAGGGCTGTGTCCTCCGGCCCGAGCCGCTCGATGGCCGCGCTCATCGGATCTCCGCGCCCAGCGGCGCCGACCGCTGCTCCGCCTGTCGCGCGGCAGCGGCGGCGCTCGCCGCGCCGAGGCCGATCCGGGCGTACGTGTCCGGACGGTTGCGGCGCAACAGCAGCGCCCACCCGATGCCCAGCGCGGCCGCCACCGGGTAGACGGCCGGCAGCATCCAGCGCAGGTTGGAGTCCGGTGCGACACCGAGCAGGTTGGCGAAGTTCGACACGGCCAGCCAGATGATCACGACGAGCGCGAGGGTGGCCAGGCCGGGAGCGATGGCCCGCCGCCACAGCGTCTCGTCACCGCCGTAGCGGGCGAAGTAGGCGATCACGGCCACCGAGGTGGTGGCGATCAACAGAAGCACGCCGAAGCCACCGCTGGTGCCGACCCAGAAGAACAGCTTGACCACCGGATCCCAGCCGTTGACGGCGTAGAGAACGATGACCAGCAGGCCCAGAGCGCTCTGCGCCAGCGAGGCGGCCCGGGGCGCGCCGCTGCGCGGTGAGGTACGCCCGAACACCGCCGGCAGCACCCGCTCCCGGCCCAGCGCGAACGTGTACCGGGCCGTGGTGTTGTGGAACGAGATCATCGCGGCCAGCACCGAGGTCAGGAAGAGCACCTGGCCGATGGTGACAGCGGTGTCGCCCAGCTGCGCGGCGGCCAGGTTGAAGATCAGCCCGACGCTCTGCTCGCCGGCCTCCGCGACGATCCGGTCCGACCCGACCGCGACGGTCATGGACCAGGAGGACAGCGCGTACAGGGCGGCGACGATGGCCACCGACAGGTACGTCGCCAGCGGCACCGTGCGCTTCGGGTCCTTGCTCTCCTCGCTGAACACCACGGCGGACTCGAAACCGACGAATCCGAGGATGGCCAGCACCAGCACCGCGCCCACGCCGGGCACGAAGAGGTTGTCCGGCGAGAACCCGGCGAAGTTGACCTCGCCGCCGGCCGGGTTGCCGAGCTGGCCGAGATCGAAGATCAGGACGATCACGATCTCGGCGACAAGCAACGCCGCCAGCACCAGGCCGTTGATGTCCACCCGGAGCAGGCCGAGCAGGCCGACAATCGCCCACGCCACGAGGGCGACGATCGACCAGTGCGGGTGCCCACCGAAGATCCGGTCGAGGACCGGCTCGGCGGCGACGCCGATGGTGCCGTAGAGCCCGACCTGGAGCGCGTTGTACGCCACGAGTGCCATCCAGGCCGCCCCCACGCCGGCCGGGCGGCCCAGGCCACGGGAAATGTAGGCGTAGAACGCGCCGGCGTTCTCCACGCGGCGGGACATCGCCACGTAGCCCACCGAGAACAGGGCGAGCACCGCCGCGATCAGCAGGAAGGCCAGCGGGATGCCGGTCACGCCGATGACGCCGTACCCGGTGGTGACGACGCCGGCCACCACTGTCAGCGGCGCGGCGGCGGAGAGCACGAAGAAGATGACCGACGGGATGCCGAGGCGGCCTCGGGCGAGGGCTTCGGAGACGTTGCTGGGTCTGTCGCCTGTCGATGGCATACGACTACTCCGGATGTCGAGAGGGTTGGGGGTTACCGGGGGGTCACGGAACGCCGCGCAGCACGGCGGCGCCGACGGCCGCTTCGGTGTGCCCGACGAGTTCCTTCAGAGGTGCCGGAAGCGCGGGGATGAGGACGCTCAACCGGTGGTGCGCGCGCGGTCCGGCGCTCCACAGCACCTCGCGGGTCAGTCCGGCGGCCACGACCAGGCCGAGTAGCAGCGCGTCCGGCACGCTCGGCGGTTCCGGGCGGTCCAGCAGGGCCCGCAGCCGCGTGGCCGGCCACGCCACGGCGTTGAGGTCCACGGGCAGGTAGCTGACAGTGGTACGCAGCAACCGGCGGCTCTCCTGGCGGCGCATCACACCCGCCCGGGCCAGCCGCTCGCCCACCGAGGTCGTCGCGCTCTGCGCCAGGAAGCTGAGCCAGGTGGTGACGGCGTGGTGCTGGGACTCGCCGATCAACTGGTCGAGCACTGTGTGCGCCAGCGCGTCGGCTGGTGGACGTCGGTCGAGGACGGCGACCTGCCCGCCGGAGACGGTGATGTGTCCATAGAGGATCAGCTCGCCGAGCAGCCCACCGGCCAGGCCGAGCCCGGTCGCCGCCGGATGGAGCTTGGCCTTGCCACGACTGTCGTTGTGAGCGATGAGGAAGAACTCGTCAGCGATGAGCAACGGCCCTCCCGCACGGCGTCCACAGTGTTCGCGACCGGGAAAGGATGCACCCACAGCTACCGCAATGCAACTCCCAGATTTGAAAGTTGCACTCCGTGCACTCGCGACCTGCGGATCTTGTCGTGTCAGACTCGGAGGGTGACCACCACCCGTCCTCTCCGGCCCGCCGCCAGCCCCACAGTGCGCCGTCGACGCATCGCCCGGGAGCTCCGCCAGCTTCGGGAACGCGCGGGAATGACACTTGATGTGGCCGCCCGCCAACTCGACATGTCCAAGAGCAACCTCTCGCGGATCGAGAACGCGCAGATCGGCATCAAGCCCCGCGACGTCCGGGCGGCACTCGCCCTCTACGCGGTCACCGGAGCGGACGCCGAGGCACTCATCGAGATCGCCCGGGGCGCACAGCAACGCGGCTGGTGGCAGAACTACAGCGACGTGCTGCCGGAGTGGTTCGAGTTCTACGTCGGGCTGGAGGCCGAGGCGGCGGCACTGCGCACGTACGAGGCCGAGTCGGTTCCCGGCCTGTTGCAGACCGAGGCGTACGCCCGGGCCATCTTCCGCCGCACCGCTGGCGAGGACGGCCTGGAGCGCAAGGTCGCGGCCCGGCTGCACCGGCAGGGGGTGCTGCGCCGCGACGAGCCCGTCGAACTGTCGGTGGTGCTCAACGAGGCGGTGCTGCTGCGCCCGGTCGGCGGCCCGACGGTGATGGCCGAACAACTGGCTCACATGATCCAGATCGCCCAGCTACCCAACGTGACAATCCAGGTACTTCCGTTCGCGGCCGGCGGGCACCCGGCGATGAGCACCCCGTACGTGATCCTCAACTTCGCCGACGCCGCCGACGCTTCAGTGGTTTACCTGGATAACCTCACGGTCGGGCTGGCTCTGGAGGATGCCGATCATGTGCACGGGTATAGCCTTCTGCACGAGGAGCTGTGCCGGATGGCACTCGATCCGGGGACATCGATGACCCGTCTCGAGGAGGCTTCTCGTAACTTTGCGTGACCGCATCTGTGGCACGCCGACAGACGAGAGGTACGGCGGATGACGGCGCTCGACCTGACCCGGGCGGACTGGCGCACCAGCACGCGCAGCAGTGGCAACGGAAACTGCGTGGAGGTCGCGACAGTCGACGGTCAGGTCGCCGTCCGGGACAGCAAGGACCGCTCCGGACCGGTGCTCGCCTTCGGCCCGACAACCTGGCGCCTCTTCCTGCGGAGTCTCGGCGAGGACCAGAGAGGCTGAGCCCTCCCGAGCCGGTGCGACGGCTGAGCCCGTGGAGCCGGTGCGACGGCTGAGCCCGTGGAGCCGGTGCGAGACTGGGCCGTGCTCTCCGACGTAACCCTGGACCTGCCGGTACGCCCGGCGCTGCCGGCGCTGACGGCCGCGCTCGACGCGGCCGGCGCCGCGGTCCTGGTGGCCCCGCCGGGTACCGGTAAGACGACCCTCGCCCCGCTGGCCGTGGCCGACCGGGTCGACGGGCGGGTGGTCATCGCGCAACCACGCCGGGTGGCGGCGCGCGCCGCGGCCCGCCGGATGGCCGAGCTGCTCGGTGAGCGCGTGGGTGAGCGCGTCGGCTACGCGGTACGCGGTGAGCGCCGGGTCGGCCCTGCCACACGGATCGAAGTGGTCACCACCGGCCTGCTGGTCCGCCGGCTGCACCACGATCCGGAGTTGCCCGGCACGGGCGCCGTGCTGCTCGACGAGTGCCACGAGCGACAGCTCGACGCCGACCTCGCGCTGGCCTTCACTGTGGAGGCGCGGGCCGCCCTCCGGCCGGACCTGTGGCTCCTGGCCATGTCCGCCACCCCGGACACCGACCGGTTCGCCGCGCTGCTCGGCGGCACCAGCGCGGCCCCGGTGGTCCGTGCCGAGTCGGCGCTGCATCCGGTACGACGGATCTGGGCGCCGCCGACCCGGCCGATAGCGCCTCCCGGAGCCGGGCCTGTGGACCGCGCGCTGCTCGACCACGTGGCGGCCACCGTTCGCCGGGCACTGCGCGAGCACGAGGGTGACGTCCTGGTGTTCCTGCCGGGCGCCGGTGAGATCGCCGCTGTCACCGGCCGGCTCGCCGACCTTCGGGGCACAGTCGCGCTGCTGCCGCTGCACGGTCGTCAGCGAGCCGCCGAGCAGGACGCGGCCCTGCGGCCCCGGGGCGGCGCTTCCGACGGCGGGCGGCGCGTGGTGCTGGCGACCGCGCTCGCCGAGACCAGCCTCACCGTGCCGGGCGTGCGGGTGGTGGTGGACGCGGGACTGTCCCGGGTGCCGCGCATCGACCTGGCCCGTGGACTGGGCGCGCTGGTCACCGTGCCGGTCTCCCGGGCCGCCGCCACCCAGCGCGCCGGGCGAGCCGGCCGGGAGGCACCGGGGTACGTCTACCGCTGCTGGTCGGAGGCCACCCACGAGCGTCTGCCCGCCCGGCCGGAGCCGGAGATCGCCACCGCCGACCTGACCGGGTTCGCACTGGAGCTGGCCGCCTGGGGCCGGCCCGACGGGGTCGGACTCGCGCTGCCCGACCCGCCGCCGGCCGCCGCCATGGCGGTGGCCCGGGACACCCTGCAGACGTTGGGCGCGATCGACGCGGACGGTCGGATCACCGCGCGGGGGCGGGCCATCGCCGCTGCCGGCGCGCACCCACGGCTGGCCCGCGCGCTGCTCGACGGCGCCGGTCGGGTCGGCGCCGACCGGGCGGCCGAGGTGGTGGCAGTGCTCGCCGAGGACAGCGCGGCCGGCCCGGGCGACGACCTGGTGGCCGGCTGGCGACGGCTGCGCGGCGGGGTCGACGCGGGCGCCACGGCGCGTTGGCGCACCGAGGTACGCCGGCTGCGCGCCGCGCTGCCCTCCTACGCCCCTCGGCAGGGGCGGGCCGGCTCGGCAGAGCTCACCGACGATCTAGCCGCCGGGCTGCTTGTCGGTCTCGCGTACCCCGAGCGGTTGGCGCGGGTGCGGCGGCCGGGCGGGTCGGCGTACCTCATGACGGGTGGCACCGCCGCGGAGCTGGCGGTCGGGTCGGGGTTGACCGGGTCCGACTGGCTGGCGGTGGCCGTCGCGGACCGCTCCCCCGGCGCTCCGTCGGCGCGGATCCGCCGGGCCGTCCCACTGGACGAGGCGACCGCCCGCGAGGCCGCCGGCCCGCTGCTGTCCACGCGGAGGGAGGTCGGCTGGGCCGACGGGGACGTGGTGGCCCGGGAGGTGACCCGGCTGGGCGCGATCGAGCTGGTGGCGCGTCGGCTGGACCGCCCGGACCGGGCGGACGTGGCGGCGGCGTTGCTTGCCGGTCTGGGCCAGGAGGGGTTGGGGCTGCTGCCCTGGACGCCGGCGGCGCGGGCACTGCGCGAGCGGATGGCGTTCTGCAGGCACCACCTCGGCGACGAGTGGCCGGACGTCGGCGACGAGGCGCTTGTCGCCGCCGCGCCGACCTGGCTCGGCCCGGAACTCGCCGCCGCCCGGCGACGCGCCGACCTGGGTCGGGTCGACGTGACCTCGGCGCTGCGCCGTCTGCTGCCCTGGGCGCAGGCCGCCCGGCTGGACGAGTTGGCCCCGGAGCGCATCGAGGTGCCCAGCGGGTCACGGATCCGGGTGGACTACGCCGACCCGGCGGCGCCGGTGCTGGCGGTGAAACTCCAGGAGACGTTCGGCTGGCCGGTGGCCCCGCGCGTCGCCGGTGGCCGGGTGCCGGTGCTGCTGCACCTGCTCTCCCCGGCGGGCCGGCCGGTGGCGGTCACCGCCGACCTGGCGTCGTTCTGGCGGACGGGCTATCCGCAGGTCCGCTCGGAGTTGCGGGGACGTTATCCGCGCCACCCGTGGCCGGAGGACCCGGGCACCGCGACACCCACCCGGCGTGCCGCGCCCCGGCGGCGCTGACGGCCCGCTATTCCTCGACGACGTCGGCCACCACCACTGTGACGTTGTCCGGCGCGCCCGCGTGCAGCGCCAGGTCGATGAGCTTGCCGGCGCAGGCGTCCCGGTCCGGATAGGTGGTGAGCACCTCGGCGAGGGTGTCCGGGCGGACGACGTTGGAGAGGCCGTCGCTGCACAGCAGCCACCGGTCGCCGGCGCGGGGCACCATCGTCGCGTACGACGGGTTCACGTCCTCGCCCTGCAACGCCTGGGTGACGACCGCCCGGCGTGGGTGGCTGCTGGCCTGGTCGGCGGTGATCACACCCTGGTCGACAAGCATCTGGACGAAGGTGTCGTCGCGGGTGACCTGTTTGAGCACACCCTCGCGGAACAGGTAGGCCCGCGAGTCGCCGATGTGTGCCAGGGCCAGGCAGGTGCCGGTACGGGCGAAGAGCAGGGCGGTCAGGGTGGTGCCCATGCCCTGGCGCTCCGGGTCCTCGGCGACAGCCGCACTGATCCGGGCGGTGGCCAGCGCGATGCCGCCTTCGAGCGCGGCCACCAGGGCGTCCTCGGGTGTCTCCACGTCCAGCGGAGCGACCGCGTCGATGGTGAGCGCGCTGGCCAGGTCACCGGCGGCCATTCCGCCCATACCGTCGGCGACGGCGACGAGCCAGGTGCCGGCGTGCAGGGCGTCCTGGTTTCCGCTGCGGATCAGCCCACGGTCGCTCGTTCCCACGGAACGCAGCTTCAGGGTCATGGGTGGCAGCCTGCCAGGCGAAGGGCGCAGTTGTCTCTAGGAGATCAGGACGACGGTGCGTGGCGCGGTGAATCTCACGTTCGCGCGCCGTCGTTTCGCGCCCGCCCGGCCTCTCCTGCCGCCCTCGTCGAACGCGACAACCCATCCAGTCGGATCAATTGACAGGAGGTAGCGCCACTGGAAACATCGAGCCGATACCTGGGAGCGCTCCCAGGTTTTGCCACCACCACCTGCCTCACTTCCCGTCCCGGAAGGACTCCCCCGTGACGCCACACCGACGCCGCCTCCTACTGGCTGCGGCGACCACACTGGCCCTCACCGGCGCGGGTGCCGGCGCGGCCTACGCCGCCCCACCCCCGGATGCCCCCGAACAGATCGAGAACGGCGACTTCAGCGCCGGTGTGAGCCCCTGGTTCTCCTACGGCACCGACGCGCTCACGGTGACCGACGGCCGGCTCTGCACCACCGTCCCCGGTGGGCTTGCCAACCCGTGGGACGCCGGCATCGGCCAGGACGGCGTGCCGCTCATCGCCGGCGCCGAATACACCCTCGGCTTCGACATCTCCGCCACTCCCGGCACCGCCGTCAAGGCGGTGTTGCAACTCGGCAGCGCCCCCTACACGACCTACGCCGCAGTGGACGCCGCCGCCACCGGCACCGCCCAGCGGTTCGAGCAGACCTTCACCGTCCCGGACGACAACTCCGGTGCCCAGCTGATCTTCCAGGTCGGCGGCAGCGCCGCGGCGCAGACAGTCTGCCTCGACGACGTGTCGCTGCGCGGCGGCGAACCCCCTGAGCCGTACGTGCCGGACACCGGGCCACGGGTACGCGTCAACCAGGTCGGCTACCTGCCCGGCGGGCCGAAGAACGCCACAGTGGTCACGGAGGCCACCGAGCCGCTGCCGTGGCAGCTGCGCTCGGCCGCCGGCGCCGTCCTGGCCAGCGGCACCACCACAGCGCGGGGCGTCGACGAAGCCTCCGGGCAGAACGTGCAGACCCTCGACTTCTCCAGCTACCGCACGCCCGGCAGCGGGCTGACGCTCACCGTGGACGGTGAGACCAGCCACCCGTTCGACATCTCCGGCACCCTCTACAACCAGCTGCGCTCCGACTCGCTGCAGTTCTTCTACGCCCAGCGCAGCGGCATCGCCATCGACGGCGACCTGATCGGCGACGAGTACGCCCGCCCCGCCGGTCACCTCGACGTGGCCCCCAACCAGGGCGACACCAACGTGCCGTGCCAGCCGGGCGTCTGCGACTACTCGCTGGACGTGCGCGGCGGCTGGTACGACGCCGGCGACCACGGCAAGTACGTGGTCAACGGCGGCATCGCCACCTACCAGCTGCTGAACACCTTCGAGCGGACCAAGACGGCGGCCACCGCGGCCGGCGGCGCCGCGCTGGCAGACAGCACGCTGCGGGTGCCCGAGCGCGGCAACGCCGTGCCGGACATCCTCGACGAGGCCCGCTGGGAGCTGGAGTTCCTGCTGCGCATGCAGGTCCCCGCCGGAAAGCCGCTCGCCGGAATGGTCCACCACAAGATCCACGACCGGAACTGGACGGGCCTGCCGCTCGCCCCGGAGGACGACCCGCAGCCGCGCGAGCTGCACGCGCCGTCGACGGCTGCCACCCTCAACCTCGCCGCCACCGCCGCCCAGTGCGCGCGGCTCTACGCCCCCTACGACGCGGCGTTCGCGGCCCGCTGCGGCACTGCCGCGAAGACGGCCTACAGCGCCGCCAAGGCACACCCTGCGGTGTACGCCAGCCCGACCGACGGCACGGGCGGCGGCGCGTACGACGACAGCAACGTCACCGACGAGTTCTACTGGGCGGCGGCCGAGCTGTACCTCACCACCGGGGCGCAGACCTACCTGACCGACCTGACCGCCTCGCCGCACCACACCGGGGACGTGTTCGACAGCCGTGGCTTCGGCTGGCAGAGCGTCGCCGCGCTGGGCCGCCTCGACCTGGCCACAGTGCCCAACGGGCTGCCCACCGCCGACGTGACCCGGATCCGCGCCTCGGTCACCGCCGCCGCCGACGCGTACCTCGCCGAGCTGCGCCGGCAGGCGTACGGGCTGCCGATGCCCGGTGACGCCAACAGCTACTTCTGGGGCGGCAACAGCAACGTCATCAACAACGCCGTGGTGCTGGCCACCGCGTTCGACCTGACCCGCAACCCCGTCTACCGCGACGGTGCCGTGCAGGCCATGGACTACATCTTCGGTCGCAACGCCCTGAACATCTCCTACGTCACCGGCTGGGGCGAGCACGCCGCCCAGAACCAGCACAGCCGGATCTTCGGCCACCAGCTCGACCCCAGCATGCCCCGACCGCCCGCCGGCTCCATCGCCGGTGGCCCGAACGCGGCCCTCCAGGACCCGTTCGTGGCGAAGTTGCTCGCCGGCTGCGAGCCGATGTTCTGCTACGTCGACGACATCAACTCGTACTCCACGAACGAGGTGGCGATCAACTGGAACTCGGCGCTGGCGTGGATCTCCTCGTTCCTTGCCGACCAGGGCGACGCCGGTGCGGTGCCGGCCACCACGTGCTCGGTGAGCTACAGCAACTACGGCACCTGGCAGGGCGGCACCGGATTCACCGCGCAGTTGACCATCAAGAACACCGGCACCACGGCGGTCAACGGCTGGAGCGTGCGGTTCGCGTTCACCGGCGACCAGCGTATCCGTGAGGCGTGGCTGGCAAAGGTCACCCAGGCCGGCGCGACGGTGACCGCGAAGGACGAGTCGCACAACGCCAAGATTGCTCCCGGCGGCACTGTGACGTTCGGCTTCAACGCGACCACATCGGGCGGGGCCAACCCCAACCCGGGCCTGGTCACCGTCAACGGCGGGGCCTGCTCACTGAGCTGACCCTGACCTGATCGGTACGGCTGGTGGCCGCTCCCCGGGCGGCCACCAGCCCCGCACCGCGAGCCTCGGGCACTGCCGCTCCCCTGTGGCTCCTGCGACGCTTTCGAGCCCCGATGACGTGAGCGATTCACCAAATCCGGTGGACCTCTGCCGACGGCGTACCCGATGGTGGTGGCCATGGACGGCCACGAGCTGACCGACGCCGAACGCCGAGTGTGGGCGGCGGTGCCGGCCGGGACGCGGGCCGCGCTGACCGGCCTGTCCGGTGCGGACCTGCGTACCCTGCTGCTGGGCGTGGCCCGCGACCGCGCGGCCACCGTGCACCCGGCCGACGTGGTCCGCCGCTGGCGCGAGGACCGCTTCGTCCGCCCGGCCCGCGCCGACCCCCGCGCGCTCGCTCAGCTCGAAGCGCGGATGTGGCAACTGCTACCGGCCGACGTCTGCGGAGTGGAGCTGTCGCCGGTCGTACCGGTGGGCACCTGCACGGCGGTCGCACCTGTCAGCCAGAACAGGATCGTCACCACCATGCGCGCCAGCGAGGTCCTGAGCGATCCCACGAACGCCCTCGCGATCGAGGCGGCCCTACGTCGCCGCCGGGGCGGCGAGGTGCACCTCGCCGCCGCCCACCGGGTGCTGCGGGCACAGGACTTCGGCGGCGGCGCGTCGGCGCACTTCCGGCTCTTCGCCCTGGTCTCCAGCGCACGCGACGCCGGCTCGGGCAGCACGCAGGCACGGCTGCTGATCCGGCACCTCACCTACTGGCGGACAGTCCTCGCCGACCTGGCACCAGCGGCCGTACCCCAACTGCACATCACTGTCTTCGACGACGAGGTCATCCGGGAGCGCTTGGCCGACACCGTCCGACCGGCACTGGACGGAAACGCCGCGTCGGCGGGCGACGCGCAGGCCCTCGGCCAGCCCTTGGTGCCGCTCGTGGACGAGCCGGAGCGGCGACGCGGCCGGAGCTACTACACCGGTTGCGCCATCCGGATCACAGTGCGGGGCGGCGGGCTGGAGGTCGGCGATGGCGGCCTCACCGACTGGACCGCCCGGTTGAGCGGCGACGCCAAGGAACGCTGCCTCGTCTCCTGCCTCGCCACCGAACGCCTCGTCGACAGCGGAGCGCGCTGAGCCGACATTCCCGAGTAGCGGCCAACTGTTCGGCGCGGTCAGCCACGGACTCCCCCGTCGTCGCCGAACCGCCATATGAGTAGGAACTGCGCCACCAGGCCGGTGCCCGTCAGTCGGATCCCAACCCAGTTACCGGCGCCAGCAGCAACGGGACCGTCGATCAGTCAGGTAGTCCACCGCGCCTGAAACGCGAGATCTTGGACAATTACCGTCCGGATGGAACGGAAACTGTCCAAGATCCGCAGCGGTTCAACCCCTTCCGCCCGTGCGGCGGCCCGGGGTTGGGCGGGCAAGCCCGAACTGCACAGCAATCTCCTTGCGTGCGTCAGGGGCCTCGGCGACGCTCGGCCCATGGAATTCTTCTGCTACCACCGCGATCGCCCCGGTTCGACACCGCTGCGGAGCCGGATGGTGGAGCAGCACTGGTCCTACATGGATCGATTCGCAGCGACGATGATCGCCCGCGGTCCCACCTTCACCAGCGACGGAACTCTGACCGGCAGCGTGCACATCCTCGATCTGCCAGATCCCACCGCTGCCCGCGCCTTCGCGTTCGATGAACCCGGCTACCAGGCTGGCGCCTACCGCGACGTGCTGCTGCGGCGGTGGCACAACTCCCTGGGTCGCCGGATGTGGGACTTCAACGCCGGCCAGCCTGACTACCACCGTTTCCTCGTCCTCGGGTTCACGTTGGAGCCTGCGGCGGACGCCGCCGACCCGCCGATCCGCGATGAGCTGATCGCCAGCGGACCGCTCCTGTCCGATGACGGTTCCCTGGTGCTCGGGGCGGCAGTTCTGCTGGAGGCGCCCGACGCGGACGCCGCGCGGGAAGTACTCTCCGCTGACCGATACGCCGGAATCGAGGTACATCAGTGGCGGTTCGGTGGGCGCCCGAACTGAGACGGGACCGGGGTCGGGCGCCGCAACAGGGCTATGTCACGGCGGCTGTGCGCCAGCGATTGCGGTGCTCGACGGCGGTGTGGCCGGCTGGCTGGCCCTCGGAGGGCTCTTCGCCGTGGTGGGCCTGGTCAGCCCGGCGTTGACCCGGTGGGCATTGGCCACCCGCCCCTGGTGTAGCACCATGGCGGGCATGCCCAGTCAACAGACCATCGCCATTCGCCCCGGCGGGCCCGAGGACACCGGGGCCGTGCTGCGGCTGCTCGACGGTGCCACCGCCTGGCTGGTCGCGCGTGGCCGCACCGGTCAGTGGGGCACCGCACGCCCGTCGACCGATCCGCGCCGGATCGCCCAGGCCGACGACTGGGCCTCCGGTGGCGGCCTCTACCTGGCGATGTTCGGCGACCGCCCGGTCGGTGCGCTGGTCGTCGGCGCCGCAAGCGACTACGTACCACCGGCCACCGAGCCGGAACTCTACGTGCGGCTACTGGTCACCGACCGGGAGCACACCGGCCTGGGGATCGGGGCGCGGCTGCTGGAGCACGCCGCCGACCTGGCCCGGTCGCGTGGGCTGGGGCTGCTGCGGGTGGACTGCTACGGCGGCGACGACCGGGCGTTGGTCCGCTTCTACGAGGGCTGCGGTTTCACCGCGACCGACTCGTTCACTGTCACCCGACCGGGACTCGACCCGTGGCCCGGGCAAGTCCTCGTCCGCCGGCTCGACTGAGCGCCTCCGAGGTCAAACCGCCGCGCCTGAAGCGGGTTTCCCGCACCGAGCCGCGACCGGCGGCAGGCTTCCCAGAGGGTACGGGCCACTGGGTCGAGCCCGATCAGCCGTTGGTGCGCAGCTTCGGCAGCACCTCCGCGCCGAACGTGTCGATGAACCCGCGCTGCTCCTGCCCGACGTGGTGCAGTGCGATCTGGTCGAAGCCCAACTCCAGGTACTCCTCGAGCCACCCGACGTGCCGGCCCAGATCGGCGGAGATGTTCACCACCTCGGCGACCCGTTCGAGCGGCACGTCGGCCGAGACGACGTCGAAGTGCTCGGGTGAGTCCAGGTCCCAGCAGACCGGCGGGGCGAAGACGTTGCTACGCCACTGGTCGTACGCGATCGCCTCCGCCTGCTCCTGCTCCGGCGCCCAGGAGACGTGCACCTGGAGGTGCAGTGGCCCCCGCCCGCCGGCGCCCCGGTACGCGTCGATCATCTCGCGCAGGTGCTTGACCGGCGCGTTCACGGTGATCAGCCCGTCGGCCCACTCGGCGCACCACCGGGCGGTGGCGACGCTGACTGCCGCACCGACGAGAGCGGGCGGCTGCTCGGGGCGGGTCCACAGTCGGGCGCGGTCCACCCGGACCAGGCCGTCGTGGCTGACCTCCTCACCGGCCAGCAGCGCGCGGATCACGTCCACGCACTCACGCAACCGGGCCGTGCGGATGTCCTTGCGCGGCCACCCGTCCCCGGTGATGTGTTCGTTGCATGCCTCGCCGGTGCCCAGCGCTGCCCAGAACCGGCCCGGGTACATCGTGCCCAGGGTGCCGATCGCCTGCGCGATGATCGCCGGGTGGTAGCGCTGGCCGGGCGCGTTGACCACGCCGAAGGACAGGCCGGTGGCCTGCAGGGCGGCGCCGAGCCAGGACCAGGCGAAGCCTGACTCGCCCTGCCGGGCGCTCCACGGCGCGAAGTGGTCGGAGCACATGGCGGCGTCGAAGCCGGCCCGTTCGGCGTGGATCACCGACTCCAGCAGGGCGCGCGGACCGATCTGTTCATGCGAGGCGTGGAAAGCGAACGACGTCATGCCGGCTCTTCCTACCCAGGCTCGCACCGCCTGATGCCTGCAAGGAAGGGCCCCCTGTTAACGCCGTGGCGTTAACAGGGGGCCCTTCCTTGCAGGCGGCGAGCTACTCGGCGTGCGCGCCGGCGCCCGCGGAGGCCGCGCCCTCGCCCACCCAGACCGTCTTGGTGTTGCAGAACTCCCGCATGCCCAGAGCGGACAGCTCCCGGCCGTAGCCGGAGTTCTTCACGCCGCCGAACGGCAGCTCCGGATAGGACGTGGTCATGCCGTTGATGAAGACGTTGCCGGCGTCCAGGTCGGTGGCGAAGCGTTCCTGCTCGGCCTTGTCCCGGGTCCAGGCGTTCGAGCCGAGCCCGAAGCTGGTGCCGTTGGCGACCTCGATGGCCTCCTCGTACGAGGACACCCGGTACAGGCCGGCGGCCGGGCCGAAGACCTCCTCGGACCACATGCGCATCTGCGGGGTGAGGTCG
Source organism: Micromonospora profundi (assembly GCF_011927785.1). Lineage (NCBI taxonomy): Bacteria > Bacillati > Actinomycetota > Actinomycetes > Micromonosporales > Micromonosporaceae > Micromonospora > Micromonospora profundi. The sequence continues at coordinate 3,773,100 of NZ_JAATJK010000001.1, forward strand.
GTGACCACCGTCGGTGGGTAGAACCATCCGTCGCCCGCCGGCAGCTCCCCGCCGCAGAGGATGGTGGCGCCGTTGTCGGCCGCGTCGCGTACCTGGGCGTGCACCTCGTCCCGACCGCGCTCGCTTGCCAGCGGACCCACGTCGGTGTCCGGGTCCATGGGGTCGCCGACGCGCAGCGCGGCCATGTTAGCGGCGAACTTCTCGGCGAACGCGTCGAAGACGTCGGTGTGCACGATGAAGCGTTTCGCGGCGATGCAGGACTGGCCGTTGTTCTGGCAGCGGGCGGTGGTGGCGACCTCGGCCGCCCGGTCGACGTCGGCCGAGGGCATCACCACGAACGGGTCGCTGCCGCCGAGTTCCAGGACTGTCTTCTTCAGCTCCCGGCCGGCGATCTGGGCGATGGAACGGCCTGCGGCCTCGCTGCCGGTGAGGGTGGCGGCGCGTACCCGGGGGTCGGCGAGGATCCGTTCGACGGCCTCCGAGCCGACCAGCAGGGTGGTGAACGCCCCCTCGGGGAACCCGGCGCGGCGGAACACGTCCTCCAGCAGCAGCGCGGTCTGCGGCACGTTGGAGGCGTGCTTGAGCAGGCCGGTGTTGCCGGCCATCAGCGCCGGGGCGGCGAAGCGCATCACCTGCCAGAGCGGGAAGTTCCACGGCATCACCGCGAGTACCACGCCGATCGGCTGGTAGCGGATGAACGCCCTGGTGGCCTTGACCGCGCTGGAGTCGGCCGGCTCGTCGGCGAGGAACGCGGGCGCCTTGTCGGCGTAGAAGCGGGCGGCCGTGGCGCACTTGGTCACCTCGGCCTGCGCCGCGACGTACGTCTTGCCCATTTCGGTGGTCATGATCCGGGCGATCTCGTCCCGCTCGGCGTCCAGCAGGTCGGCGGCCGCCCTCATCCAACGGGCACGCTTGTCGACGGTGGTTCCGCGCAGCTGCTGGTACGCGAGGTCGGTGCGTTCGATGGCCTCGTCGATCTGCTCGGTGGACATCGCCTCGTAGGTCTTGAGCACCTGTCCGGTGGTGGGGTTGGTGGTGGCGATGTGGGGCATGTCGTCCTCCTGTCACTCGAACAGCGAGTGTCGTACGCCCGGCTCCTCGCGGCGGCGGGCGGCGCGACGGCGCTGGATCACGACCAGGTCGACCACTGCGACAACCGCGAAGATCGCGCAGACGACGCCGAGCCAGGCGATCCCGGCCCAGAACGCCAGGACCGCGAAGAGCACCATGATCACCAGCCCGAAGCTGGCCAGGGTGAGGCGAAGGTTCAACGCGCTGTAAGCATGGCCGACCGTGCCACGGGCACGCCGGGGCTGCGATCTCGTCATACCTCACGATCTACCCTCGATCCGGAGCGTTAACCGGGCGCCGGACGCCGCGCTGGCCGGCTGGCGCCGCCATAGCATCCCAGCAGCCTCGCCGCCGCCACTTCGCCACATATCCGACAGCATGTTCCCTCCGCACCACGCCCTGCGCATAGAGTTACCGCGCTGTCGCTCTGTGCTGCGAGACGGGGGTTGTCATGCCTCGACGCTGGGTCGCCGCCCTGGCCTGCCTCGCGGCTCTCGTCGCGCTGGCCTGTGAAGGCGGCACGTCGGCGACACCCCGTCCCACGAAGAGCGCGCCGCAGTCCGGCGGGCCGGGCGGCATCGCCGCACTCGGCGACTCGATAACCGCCGGTTTCGCCTCCTGCCTGGTGCTCACCTCCTGCGAGCGCAACTCCTGGTCGACAGGCGACGGGCTGCGGGTGCAGAGCCACTACCGGCGGCTGCTCGACCAGAACCCCAAGATCCGCGGGCGGGCGTACAACCATGCCCGGCCGGGTGCCCGCGCCGACGCCCTCGAAGGCCAAGCCCAAGCGGCGGTACGCGACCGCGTCGACTACGTCACGGTGCTGATCGGCGCCAACGACATCTGCCGGGGCGGGGTCGACGCGATGACCCCGGTTGCGCAGTTCCGGGCCGACGTCGATCGGGGTCTGCGGGCGCTGCGGACCGGCCGGCCGAAGGCGCGGGTGCTCGTGGTGAGCATTCCCGACCTGTACCGGCTCTGGGAGGTCGGGCACGACGACCCGCGGGCGACACGCGCGTGGCGGCGGGGCATCTGCCCGGCCCTGCTGGCCGACGCCACGTCGACGGCACCCGCCGACCGTGCCCGCCGGGCGGCAGTACGGGAGCGGATCGAGGCGTACAACGCGCAGTTGGTGGCGGCCTGCCGGGCGTACGGCTCCCGGTGCCGGCACGACGGCGGCGCGGTGCACAAGGTGCGGTTCACCCTGGACCTGCTCAACCCGCTGGACTGGTTCCACCCGAATGCCACAGGGCAGGGCCGGCTCGCCGAGGTGACCTGGCGGGCCTCCGGCCTGGCCGGCTGAGCCACCCCGGTAGCGGCTCACCGGCAGCGGCACACCGGCGAGCGGGCCAGCAGCCAGCGGCTCACCGGCGGCGCGGCTCCGGAACGGCGACGCCGCGCTGACCGTAGAGCGCGCGGGATCGCTGCGCGAGGTCCTTGGTGGCGGACGAGTTGGCCCAGGTGCCGAGGACTATCGCCGCACCCGGCACGATCTTGGCGACCATGCGCTTGGCCGCCCGGACGCCGGCCATCTGCGCCAGCCGGACGCCGAGTTGCAGCATGACCCGGCCGAGCGGACGCTGGCCGCCGGGCCCGAACAGCGCGTCGGCGCGCTCCCGGCCTGCGGCCACCCCGAGCGCCAGCCGGGCGCTCTCGGCGACCTTGTGCACCCGTTGCAGCACGAGCAGGTCGGTGGCCCGGTCGTTGTGCAGGGGATCCACCTCGTACGCGGCGGCGATGTGCAGCACCATCCGCGCCTGGGTCCAGGCCAGCACGCCCACGTCGAGCACGGCGCCGGGCAGCCCGGCCGCACCGGAAACCGCACCGGAGAGGCGGGCCAGGTTGACGAACTTGCGGGCAGCCTGGTCGGCGAGGGCATCGGCCGAGACGCCGGGGTGCTCGGCACGGGCCCGGGCGGCCCACTGCGCGGCCTCCGGCCCGAGTCGGCGCACCGCCTCCAGGGCGAGGTGCTCCGGGGCGTACTGCGGATCGTCGCGCATCCGGTCCCACAGCCGCGCCGGCGGACCTTCCGGCGCGGCTGGCGGCGCCTCCGGCGTGTCGGCGGACGGCTCAGAGGTGGGCACGGCGGGCTGACCGCCGACGGGTGGGGTGTCGGTCACCGGGTCTCCCCAGGGGTCACGGCGGGCAGGACGACCGCTGCGGTCAGCGGCGGCGGTTGGACAGCCGCGCCGCCAACCCCTTGAGCTTCTGCTGGGTGCCGGGCTTGGCCATCTCGCGCCGACCCCTGTCGACCAGCTGCTGCCCCTTGGGTGATCGCAAGAAGGTGCTGATCCGCTGCATCAGTGACATGACGTCCTCCTGTCGGTGGTGCCTGGGTCATGTGTACTCCGTGCCCGCAACGGTTGTACCCGGGACGCGACAGGTTCAACCCCACCATCCACAGTGGTCGGTAGGCTACTACCTGGCCGGAACGATGGCGTCGACGACCCGGGTGGCCCGCCATTCGTGCTGCTGGTAGTGCTCGGGATAGGCGGAGATCTGCACCGCCTGGGCGGCGTCGGTGAGCCGCATCTGCTGCCAACCGGGCACCTGTTGCAACGCGGCGAGGAACTGGCGGGTGGCGAACGCGGGGTCCATCAACCGGCCGACCGGGCCCCACCCGCTGCTGGAGCGCTGCTGGAACAGCCCCACCGAGTCGTGGTCCCAGCCGACACCCTGGTGCGGGTAGTTCCGCGACTCGGGCAGGACCCCGCTGGCGACGTTGTAGAGGTTGCTCTCCTGCATAGCGGTGGCCACCGCGATCACCAGGCCACGCCGCGGAATGCCCATGTCGCGACCGGTCCGCACGATCACCTTGGCGTTGTCCATCTGCTCCTTGTCCAGCCCGGCGACCGGCGCCGGGTCGGTCGGCTTCGCCGTGACGACCTTGCGCGCCCGCGCGGTGGTGTCCGGGTCGGCGGTGGTCGCGGACGGCGACGGGGTCGCGCTGGAGGTCGCGGCGGGGGCCGTCGGCGCGGCCGAACGGTCGAGACCACGGGAGGCGCTCTGCTGCTCGGCGCGCTGCGCCAGCTCCGAGCTGGCCACGTCGCGGGTCGCCACGCCGGCGTCCCCGTCGCGGACCTGGGCCACGGCGGCCAGGCCGAGGCAGCAGACCACGCCGGTGGCGAGCGCCACCTGTGCCCGGCGACGGCCGGTCAGGTCGCGGGCGTACGCGCGGAGCCGACTCGCGGGGGTTGTCCGTTCGGCTGAGGTGCCATCCTCCATTTCGGCAGTGGGGCTGCTCGGGGCGTTCGGGTCGTCGAGGGTGCCGTCGTCACGCATCAGCCGAGGCTAGGCAGACGACCTCCCCGATCACGCAGGGTGATCACGTGGTCCTCGCCACAGATTCGGGGTGCCCTGGTGGACGAGTGGGGCGGCCGGACGCGCCCGGGGAACGGACCTCGCGTACCGGATGAAGCAGGTGTCGCACGCAGGCCGGCACAGGCGGTGACAGGCGCGGACATCGGGCCAGCCGCACCCGCATGATCGACAAACTCGGCCTTTGAGCCGAACCATCCATCGTCCGAAAGGCGTATTGGGATGGTTGGTCCGATCGTGCCCACCGGCAGGCAACGGATCGCCCGGCGAAGGAATGCACAAGGATGGCGGGTACGTTGCCCGAACCGGGTGCCGTCCGTCGCGTCGGCATTCCGTAGGCACATTTCAGGGAGGTCCGCACCGGTGCTCGACCCACATGAGCTCTACCAGCTCACCGACGATCTGCCCGACCTCGGGCAACCGGTCCTGATCCAGGCCCTCACCGGCTTCGTGGACGCCGGCAACGCCAGCCGGCTGGCCCGCGAGCAACTGCTCACCTCGCTGGAGAGCAGGCCGATCGCCACCTTCGATGTCGACCAGCTCTTCGACTACCGCTCCCGCCGGCCGGTGATGACCTTCGTCGAGGACCACTGGGAGAGCTTCGACGCGCCCGCGTTGGAGCTGCACCTGCTGCACGACGACGACGAGACGCCCTTCCTGCTGCTCACCGGCCCCGAACCGGACCTTCAGTGGGAACGGTTCACCGCCGCGGTCGCCGGGCTCGCCGCCCGGCTGGACGTACGGCTCACCGTCGGGCTCAACTCGATCCCGATGGCGGTGCCGCACACCCGGCCGACCGGTGTGACCGCGCACGCCACCCGACCGGAGCTGATCGCCGGGTACGAGCCCTGGCTGCAACGGGTCCAGGTGCCCGGCAGCGTCGGTCATCTGCTGGAGTTCCGCCTCGGCGAGCAGGGCCGCGACGCGCTCGGCTTCGCCGCGCACGTGCCGCACTACGTGGCCCAGACGGAGTACCCGGCCGCCGCCGAGGTGCTGCTCACCTCGGTCTCACGCAGCACCGGGCTGCTCCTGCCCGGCGATGGGCTGCGGTCCGCCGCGGAGGTGGTCCGGGTGGAGATCGACAGGCAGGTCGCCCAGACCGAGGACGCCGCCGCCCTGGTCCAGGCCCTTGAGGAGCAGTACGACGCGTTTGCCCGCGGGCGCGGCGAGAAGAACCTGCTCGCCCCGGACGCCGGCCCGCTGCCCACCGCCGACGAACTCGGCGCGGAGCTGGAACGGTTCCTGGCCGAGCAGACACGCCCCGGCGACACCCCGGGCGGCTGACCCGGCGACGCGGGGGTGCATGGGGCAGGCTGGGGACATGCGTCTGGCGACCTGGAACGTGAACTCGGTGAAGGCCCGCCTGCCCCGGCTGTTGGAGTGGCTGGCCGGCACCGCCCCCGACGTCGTCTGCCTGCAGGAGACCAAGTGCCCCGACGACGCCTTCCCGGTGGCCGAGGTCGGCGACCTGGGCTACACCGTGGCCAACCACAGCAACGGCCGGTGGAACGGGGTGGCGATCCTGTCCCGGATCGGCCTGGCCGACGTCCGGGTCGGGTTCGCGGGCGAGCCGGGCTTCCCCGAACCGGAGGCCCGGGCCGTCTCCGCCACCTGCGACGGGGTGCGGGTCTGGTCGGTGTACGTCCCGAACGGCCGGACGCCTGACGACCCGCACTACGCGTACAAGCTGGCCTGGTTCGCGGCGCTGCGCGACGCGCTGGACGCGGAGCTGACCGACGGCCTCCCGCTCGCCGTCTGCGGGGACTTCAACGTCGCCCCGACCGACGCCGACGTCTGGGACCCGGCGGTCTTCACCCACTCCACGCACGTCACCCCGCCCGAGCGGGCGGCTCTCGCGGCCCTGCGTGACCTGGGGCTCAGCGACGTGGTGCCGACCCCGATGAAGGGGCCACACCCGTTCACCTACTGGGACTACCGGGCCGGGATGTTCCACCAGAACAAGGGCATGCGGATCGACCTTGTGTACGCGTCCGCGCCGTTCGCCCGCGCGGTCCGCTCGGCGTACGTCGACCGGGAGGCCCGCAAGGGCAAGGGCCCCTCCGACCATGCCCCGATCGTCGTGGACGCCGACCTCGTTCCGGCGGTCGAGACGTTCTGAGCCCCGCTCCCCTGCTGGTGGCTAGGGTGGGCAGATGGCAGTCGTGAAGATCAACGCAATCGACGTTCCGCCTGGCGCTGGCGAGGAGCTGGAGAAGCGGTTCGCCGCCCGCGCAGGCACCGTGGAGAACTCCCCCGGCTTCCTCGGCTTCGAACTGCTCCGGCCGGTGGCAGGCGAGACCCGCTATTTCGTGTACACCAAATGGGAGAGCGAAGAGGCGTACCAGGCGTGGGCCGCCGGGCCGTCCCGTGCCGCGCACGCCACCACCCCCGGCGAGAAGCCCCGCCCGCCGGTCGCCAGTGGCGCGAGCCTCCTGGAGTTCGAGGTGGCGCTGCACGTCCCCCAGCCCTGACCCCGGGCGCGGGTGCACGGAGATCGGGGTGTCCGGTGCTATGGGATACCGCGGTTTCCGTGAACCCCGCCCGCGGACTAGTCAGGGCTTGCGGGACGACTGCATGCTGGCGAACGCGATCACGTTGTCGGCGTAGCCGGTCCGGCCCCCGATGAACTGGCCACCACAGGTGATCAATCGCAGCCCGGCCGGGCCGTCGTGCCCGTAGATGCGTTCGGCGGGCAGCCTGTCCTTCGGGAAGTGCTCGACGGTGTCGACTTTGAAGACCACCACCGACCGGTCCGCGCGGGCGACCTCGATCAGATCCCCGGGCTTGAGTTTGCCCAGGTCGTAGAAGACCGACGGACCGCTCTTGGTGTCCACGTGCCCGACGATCACGGCCGGGCCGGGCTCGCCCGGGGTCGGGCCGCGGTCGTACCAGCCGGTCTCGTTGTGCCGCTCCAACGGCGGTACGGCGATCGAGCCGTCGCGTGCCTGCCCGACGGGTGCCACCGGCGCGGCCACCTTGATCGCCGGCACCGTGAGGCGTACCGGGCGGCTGGCCGACAGCCCGACCGTCTCGCTGCGGGTCGGGCGGTCGCCGCCGGCCGGAGCCCAGTCGAGGGGGCCGACCGACCGGCCCAACCCTGCACCGGTCGCGAACACGCCGGCCAGCACCAGCACCACGGCCAGGGGCACCGACCAGGGGCTGCGCCCGGACGGACGGCTGCGCCGGGGCGCGACGACCGTCGCCGGGCGCGCGGCCACGGACGGCCGGCCCGGGGAAGCCGACGAGCCGGCAGAGGACCGCTCGGCGGACGACCGCCCGGCAGACGGTCGCGTACCGGCGGACGACCGCTCGGCAGACGGTCCCGAGCCGGCAGAAGGTCGTGAGCCGGCGGGCGGTCGCGAACCGGCGGGCGGCGGTGTGGGGTGGAAGATCTCCATGGCGGGCTCAGCGGCGGACGGCGCCACGGACGGTACGCGGTCGACGCAGGGCCAGCACCGCGACGATCAGTCCGGTGATGGTGAGCGCCGCACCGCCGGGCAGCAGCAGTTTGCCGGTCATGCCGCCGGAGCCGCCGCCGAAGCCGGTGGCCGGCCCTCGGCTCGGGTGTTCCGGCACCTTCTTGACCACCTGGAGCATCGTCGAGGCGGTCTCGCCGTCGCGGCACTCCAACTTGACCCGGTAGTTGCCGGGGCGGGTGCGCTCGCGCACCATCGGTGCGGCGGTGAGGACGCCGCGCTGCGGTTGGACGCCGATCGCACCGAAGGCGTCGGAGACGACAGTGGCGCCCACCGAGTTGTCCCGGCAACTGGCCCGGATGCCGACGAGGTAGCCGGGCTGCACAGTGCTGGGGGTCACCTCGACGAACACGTCGACCGGAGACGGCGGCTGGGGCGCGGACACCGGCAGTCCAGCCGGCTGGGACGCGTCCGGCCCGGGAGCCGCATACGCGGGGGCGGCGGCCAGCAGGGGGCCGGCGAGCACTGTCACCACGGCCAGGATCACGCCGCCACGGGTCACTGTCACGATGCCCCCTCTCGACGCGCTAGGACCGCGCCGGGCAGCGGACCGCCCGGCCTGCCGTACCAGATGGATCCTCTCACTCCCGGTCGCACATCACATCCGATCCGCCGACGGCGTCGCGTACCCTCGGGTGGTTGTGACCGCCACCGACCATGATCCCGCCGCAGTTCCGCCCGTGGGCCACATCCGCACCTTCCACCCCCGTCGTGGCCGGATGAGCGGCCGGCAGACCGACGCGCTCGACCGGCTCTGGTCCCGGTACGGCCTGGACGTGTCGGACGCGTCCGTCGACCTCGCGCAACTGTTCGGCCGCCGGGCACCTGTGGTGTTGGAGATCGGCTCGGGCATGGGGGACAGCACCGCCGCGATGGCCGCCGCTGACCCGGGTCGAGATTATCTGGCGGTCGAGGTGCACACGCCGGGAATCGCGAACCTGCTCGACCTGGTGGAGCGCGGTGACCTGGACAATGTGCGAATCGCGCGGGGCGATGCGTTGGACCTGGTCAGGGGCCTGCCCGAGGGTGCGCTGGCCGCTGTGCACGTCTATTTCCCGGACCCGTGGCCCAAGGCCCGCCACCACAAGCGGCGGATCATCCAGCCGGCGCACGTGGCACTGCTGCGCTCCCGTCTGGCGCCGGGTGGCACGCTGCACTGCGCGACCGACTGGGCCGAGTACGCCGAGGCGATGCGGGAGACCCTGGACGCTGACCCGGAGCTGGTGGACGCGTACGGCGGTTTCGCACCTCGTCCGGCCCACCGGCCGGTGACGAAGTTCGAACGGCGGGCGATCACCGCCGGGCGGCCGGTCGCCGACCTGATCTACCGGCGCCGGTGAGACGAAGGCCGGTTGGCGCCGGAGGGCATGATCCAGGCACCATGGACGGGATATGACGCTCACCGCCGCGCTGCCGACAAGCGCCGACCCCGACACCCTCTTCGACGCGTTCGCCGGCTGGGCGAAGGATCGCGGCCTCGACCTCTATCCCCATCAGGAGGAGGCGGTCATCGAGATCGTCTCCGGCGCCAACCTGATCATGAACACGCCCACCGGCTCCGGTAAGAGCCTGGTGGCGGTCGCCGCGCACTTCGCCGCCCTCGCCGACAGCCGGACGACCTTCTACACCGCGCCCATCAAGGCCCTGGTGTCGGAGAAGTTCTTCGCGCTGTGCGAGGTCTTCGGCGCCGAGAACGTCGGCATGCTCACCGGCGACGCGAGTGTCAACGCCGACGCCCCGATCATCTGCTGCACCGCGGAGATCCTTGCCAATCTGGCGCTGCGCGAGGGCGACCGGGCCGACGTCGGCCAGGTGATCATGGACGAGTTCCACTTCTACGCCGAGCCCGACCGGGGCTGGGCGTGGCAGGTGCCGATCATCGAGCTGCCGCAGGCGCAGTTCATCCTGATGTCGGCCACCCTGGGGGACACCACCCGGTTCGTCGACGACCTGACCCGGCGTACCGGGCGGCCGACCGCCGTCGTCCGCTCGGCCGAGCGGCCGGTCCCGCTGATCTTCTCGTACGCGATGACGCCGCTGCACGAGACGCTCGAAGAGCTGCTGGAGACCAAGCAGGCCCCGGTGTACGTCGTGCACTTCACCCAGGCCGCCGCGCTGGAGCGCGCGCAGGCGCTGATGAGCGTCAACGTCTGCACCCGCGCCGAGAAGGACATGATCGCGAGCGCGATCGGTGGCTTCCGGTTCACCTCGGGCTTCGGCAAGACGCTGTCCCGGCTGGTCCGGCACGGCATCGGCGTGCACCACGCCGGCATGCTGCCCAAGTACCGCCGGCTCGTGGAGACCCTCGCCCAGGCCGGCCTACTCAAGGTCATCTGCGGCACCGACACGCTCGGCGTCGGCATCAACGTGCCGATCCGCACGGTGCTGTTCACCGGCCTGTCCAAGTACGACGGGGTACGCACCCGGCTGCTCAAGAACCGGGAGTTCCACCAGATCGCCGGGCGGGCCGGGCGGGCCGGCTACGACACCATCGGCCGGGTCGTGGTGCAGGCACCCGAGCACGTCATCGACAACGAGAAGGCCCTCGCGAAGGCCGGCGACGACCCGAAGAAGCGCCGCAAGGTGGTCCGCAAGAAGCCGCCGGAGGGCTCGATCGGCTGGGGCCAGCCCACCTTCGACAGGCTGGTCGAGGCCGAGCCGGAGCCGCTGACGTCCAGCTTCCAGGTCAGCCACTCGATGCTGCTCAACGTCATCGGCCGCCCCGGGGACGCGTTCACCGCCATGCGGCACCTGCTCACCGACAACCACGAGGAGCCCGCCGCCAAGCGCCGGCACATCCGCCGGGCCATCGCCATCTACCGGGCCCTGCGCGCCGGTGGAGTTGTCGAGGAGCTGCCCGAGCCGGACGAGACGGGCCGGCGGATCCGACTCACCGTCGACCTCCAGCTCGACTTCGCCCTCAACCAGCCGCTCTCCCCCCTCGCCCTGGCCACCATCGAGTTGCTCGACGCCGAGTCCCCGTCGTACGCCCTGGACGTGCTCAGCGTCATCGAGTCGATCCTCGACGACCCCCGGCAGATCCTCTCCGCGCAGCAGTTCAAGGCGCGCGGCGAGGCGGTGGCCGCCATGAAGGCCGAGGGCATCGAGTACGAGGCCCGCCTCGAACTGCTCGACGAGGTGACCTACCCCAAGCCGCTCGCCGAACTGCTGGGAGCCGCGTACGAGATGTACCGGCAGGGGCACCCCTGGGTCGCCGACCACGAACTCTCCCCCAAGGCCGTCGTCCGCGACATGTACGAGCGGGCAATGACCTTCACCGAGTACGTCCAGTTCTACGGGCTGACCCGCTCGGAAGGGCTGGTCCTGCGCTACCTGGCCGACGCGTACAAGACGCTGCGCCAGACCGTCCCCGAGGATGCCAAGACCGAGGAACTGATCGACCTCATCGAGTGGCTCGGCGAACTGGTGCGCCAGGTCGACTCCAGCCTCATCGACGAGTGGGAACGGCTGCGCAACCCGTCGGACGTGGCCGAGGTGGCCCAGGCGCACGCCGCCCTCACCGACCGGCCACCGGCGGTCACCCGCAACGCGCGGGCGTTCCGGGTGCTGGTGCGCAACGCGCTGTTCCGCCGCGTCGAGCTGGCCGCGCTGCGCCGCTGGGACCTGCTCGCCGAACTGGACGCCGGCGACGGCTGGGACTACGACGCGTGGGCCGACGCGCTGGGGCCGTACTTCGAGGCGTACGACTCGATCGGCATCGGTCCGGACGCCCGGGGGCCGGCGCTGCTGATGATCGAGCAGGGCCGGGAGCGCTGGAAGATCCGGCAGATCTTCGACGACCCCGACGGCGACCACGACTGGGGCATCAGCGCGGAGGTCGACCTGGTCGCGTCCGACGAGGTCGGTGCCGCGGTCATCCGGGTCACCGACGTCGGCCAGCTCTGACGTCCACCGTCACCGGGTCTGGGCGGCGGCCTTGATCCGGCGTACGGCCTCGGCGGCGCCCTGGTTCCACGGGGTGCCGTGGCCGGGGAGGATCCAGGTGGCCCGCAGGTCCTCGATGCGGGCGAGCGAGGCGAGCGCCCGCGCCGGGTCGTCGGTGAACGGCGCCGGCTGCGGACCCGGCTGGCCGGTCAGCACGTGTCGGGTGGTGAGTGCGTCGCCGACGAACACGGCGTCGGCGACCGGCACGTGCACGGCGACGCTGCCCGGCGAGTGGCCGGGCATGCCGATGATGCGGGGAGCGCCGGGCAGGTCGAGCACCTGACCGTCCTGCACGGCGATCACCTCGGTGAGGTAGGTCGTGCGCAGCCCGCCCTTGCGGCCCGCGTACCAGATGAAACCTGCCGTCGCCCCGACCTTGAACGTCCCGAAGGGCGCCTTGGACTTGACCTCGCCGCGGGCCCGGGCGGCGTCCGCTTCGTGCACGTAGACCGGTACTCCGTGGTCGCGCCGGAGCCGTTCGGCGAAACCGATGTGGTCGGTGTCGCCGTGGGTGAGGATCAGACCCTTGACGTCGGCGAGCGAGCGGCCCATGGCGGACAGCTCCGCGACGAGGTCGGACCAGTGGCCGGCGAGGCCGGCGTCCACGACTGTCACGCCCTCCTCGGTGTCGATCAGGTAGGCGGCGACGATGTCGTTGCCGATGCGGTGCAGGTGTGGTCCGAGCTTCATGGCTTCCTCCAGGTGTGGCGTCCCGCTCTGATGGCTACGATACATAGCCATCATGCCTAAGCGCCATAGCTATCATGGGTGACGGTCGTCGCCCACCTGGAAGGACCACCACATGCCCACCCCCGACCGGACGTCCCTCGCCGACATCGTCACGGCCGCCCGCCAGATCCTGGAGGCCGAAGGGCTCCCACGCCTGACCATGCAGGCGGTCGCCGAGCGGGTCGGCGTACGCGCCCCCTCGCTGTACAAGCGGGTCCGCAACCGCGACGACCTGATCCGGCTCGTCGCCGAGGCCATCGTCCGCGACTTCGGTGAGCGGCTCAGCGCCGTCGCCGGCAGCGGCGACCCGGGCCGGGACCTCGCCGAACTGGCCCGCGCTTTCCGCGCGTTCGCCCACGCCCAACCGGCCGGCTACCACCTGATGTTCAGCAACGGCCCCGCCGAGACCCGCCCCAGCCTCGAAAGCCTGACCCTGGCCAGCGCACCAGCGCTCCGCGTCGCCGCCGACCTCGCCGGACCCGAGCACGCGCTGGCGGGCGCCCGCATGCTCACCGCCTGGGCCAACGGCTTCGTCAGCATGGAACTCGCCGGCGCCTTCAACCTCGGCGGCGATCTCGACGAGGCGTTCGAGTTCGGCATCGACCGCCTGACCGCAGCCCTGGCTAACCTGCCCCGAACGACCTGACCACCGCGCCTCCCCGACTGCCGGCCGGCCTCACCCGCGGGGCGGCGCCGTCGACGCGCGCACGACGACCTCGGTGGGCAGGATCAGCGTCGTACGGGTGAGGGCCGGCCGCAGCAGCATGCGGACGGCCTCGGCGCCCTTGCGGGCGTGCGGCTGCCGCACTGTCGTCAGGGCCGGCGTGGCGGCCGCCGCTTCCGGTACGTCGTCGAACCCGACGACGGAGAGCCGATCGGGGACCCCGATGCCACGGCGGGTCGCCTCGGCGACGACGCCGAGCGCCAACCTGTCGCTCATCGCCAGGATCGCCGTGGGCGGCTCGGCGAGATCCAGCAGAGGTGCTGCCGCGGCGGCACCGTCGGCCTCCTCGACCCCGCGGGCCGCCACGACGACGACACGGCCACCATCGGCGAGTACGGGCGCGAGGGTGTCCCGGTAGCCGTCGAGGCGGGCGCGGTTGGCGACGTACCCGGTGGGGGCGTCGAGACCGGCGGGCACCAGAGTCGTCTCCGAGCGCCGGGCCAGGGCGAAGCTGATCACGCCGACGCGGCGGTGGCCCAGGTCGACCAGGTGAGCTGCCGCGGAGCGGGCGGCGGCCCGGTCGTCGATGCCGACGTACGGCTCCCCCGGCGCCACCGGGGCGTCGAGCCCGACGACCGGCAGGCGGCGGGCGCGCAGCAGCTCGCGCCGCTCGGGCTCCAGCGGGTCGCAGAAGGCGACGAAGCCGTCCACCAGAGCATTGGGAACGATGTCCGGAAGGCCCGGCTCGGCGCGGGGAACCAGCACCAGCGAGGAGCCGTGCTCGCCGCAGATGCGGGCCACTCCGGCCGTGGTCAGTCGCGCCGCCGGGTCCTCGAAGAGGTACTGCAGGGGCTCGTGGATGATCAGCCCGACGGCACCGGTCCGCCCACTGCGAAACGTGTTCGACAGCGGGTCAGGACCCGGGTAGCCGAGGGCCTGTGCGGCGTCGAGGATCCGGTCGCGCAGCTCGCGACTGAGCTGGTCGGGCCTGTTGAACGCATTGCTCACAGTGGCCTGACTGACGCCTACCGCCTTCGCGACGTCTCGCATCCGCGGGGGTGGAACGTTGCTCATCTCGGAGACTCCACTGCGTTGTGCCGGCTCTCTGATACGTATAAGTTAGCCCCATGGGCGTCGATGTGGCGGACGGTGTGCGCGGCCGCACGAGCAGCGACTGGCTCGTTCCCGCGTCCGCGTTCGCGGTCAACGGCGCACTCTACGGCAGCCTGCTCACCCGCTATCCCGAGATCGCCGACCGGGTGTCCGCCAGCGAGACCCAGTTCGGTGTGGTGCTCTTCGCGGCGGCGATCGGTGGGCTGCTCGGGTCGCTTGTCGCTCCCCTGCTCGCCCGCGCGGTCGGTGAACGATCGGCCACCCTGCTCGCCGGCGCGGGCTACGCGCTGCTGGCTGTGGGTGTGGCGTGGGCGCCCCAACTGATCCTGCTCGGCGGGGCCCTGCTCCTGCTGGGTGTTCTCGACGGCGCGCACGACGTGGTGATGAACGCTTTCGCGGTCCGGGTGCAGCAGCACCGCGCCACGACACTGATGGGCCGGATGCACGCCACCTGGTCACTGTCCCTGGCCGGAGCGGGTGTGCTGGGCACGATCGCCGCCGGGCTCCGGGTGCCGGTCGCCCTGCACGTCGGCATCGCCGCCGCGATCGCGCTTGTCGTCCAGGTGGCGATCGCCATCAGCCGCAGAGGCGTGGTGGCCGGCGGCCCACCCGCACCGGCATCGACCGGCAAACCGGCGCAGCCGCGACGGTCGAGAGGTCGCCTGCGGTACGTACTGCCGGTGTTGGGTCTGGCGGCGGTGGCCGCGAGTTACGTGGAGAGCCCTGGGCAGGAGTGGACCGGGCTCCTGCTCAGCCGCGGCTTCGACGCGACACCGCAGGTGGCGGCGGCGGCGCCGGTCCTCTTCGGCGCTGGCCTGCTCGCCTCCCGCCTGCTCCTGGACGCGGCGGTGGCCCGCATCGGTCAGGCGAGGGTCGCCACTGTCAGCGGCGCCACGATGATGGCGGCGGTCGGCGCCGGTCTGCTGTCGACGCTCGCGGGCGCGCCGGCGTGGTGGGCGCTGGCCGCGGTGGCGGTGGCCGGATTCGGAGCCGGGCCGGCCTTCCCCCTGCTGTTCGGCGCGGCGGACCACCTCAGCGTGCGGCACGGCATCGCTCCTGCCCGCACCGCGTCCATGGTGTCGGCGCTGTCCCGCGTCGGTGCGATCTCGGCGCCGATCGTGGTGGGGCCGCTGACCGACGCGTTCGGCATGGGGATGGTCTTCGCGATCATGGCGGTCGGTGCCGCACTGGTGCTGGGCGCGCTGCCCCGGGCGGTCCGGTGACCAGGCCGCCGATACGCAATCGTCAACGGGCACGGCGACAGGAGGTTCGGTGATGCGGTACACGCGGCTCGGCTCCACTGGGCTTTCCGTCTCCCGGCTCTGCCTGGGCGGGATGAGCTTCGGCGAGCCGCACCGGGGAGCCGACTCGTGGACACTGCCCGAGCAGGAGAGCCGAGAGGTGATCCGCCGGGCACTGGACGCGGGCATCACCTTCTTCGACACGGCGAACGTCTATTCCGATGGCTCCAGCGAGGAGATCCTCGGCCGCGCCCTTGGCGAGTACGCGCGTCGCGACGACGTCGTCATCGCCACCAAGGTCTTCGGCCCGATGGGGCCGGGGCCCAACCAGCGCGGATTGTCCCGCAAGGCGATCCTCGCCGAGTTGGACAACAGCCTGCGCCGGCTCCGGACGGACTATGTGGACCTGTATCAGATCCACCGCTGGGATCCGGAGACCCCGATCGAGGAGACGCTGGAGACCCTGCACGACGTCGTCCGCGCCGGCAAGGTCCGCTATCTGGGCGCTTCCTCGATGCACGCCTGGCAGTTCGCCACGGCGTTGCAGGTCGCCGAGCGGCACGGCTGGACCAGGTTCGTGAGCATGCAGAACTACCACAACCTGATCTACCGCGAGGAGGAGCGGGAGATGCTTCCGCTCTGCCGGGACCGAGGGATCGGCACCCTTCCGTGGAGTCCGCTGGCCCGGGGCAAGCTGGCCCGCGACTGGACGGCGAGCACCCCCCGCACCGCCGACGACGCCTTCGGGCACAGCCTGTACGCCCGGACCGAGAAGTCGGACAGGGCGGTTGCGGCACAGCTCGCCGAGGTCGCCGAAAGGCGAGGGGCGCCCCGGGCGCAGGTGGCGCTCGCGTGGTTGCTGCGTCAGCCCGTGGTGAGCGCACCGATCCTCGGCGTGACGAACGTGGGGCAGCTCGACGAGGCGCTGGGCGCGCTCGATGTCGTGCTCTCGTCGGACGAGGTCGCCCAGCTTGAGCGGTGCTACGAGCCGCACGCCGTGGTGGCCCTGGACTGACCCTCGGGTCGTCCTGCCCACTTCGTGACGGGCGTGATCAATTGCAAGAATGCGGCCATAGTCAACACGTCATGTTTCGACTGAATGACACAGTCGTGTCGCCCGAAAGACACCCTCGATAGGTCGTGGGAATTGCATTGAATTGATGTGACCCAGATCACGGTTTAGGAAATAAACAGCTGCTCCATCAATGGTCATTACGGCTGGAGACTTGACGCCTCTGGCGCTGTGTGGAAATCTCAGGTACAGGAAGAGATCCGCCAATATCTATTACCGGGGGATTCCATGGACTGTAGCGCTACCGGGCGGTGACGCGCTCGCGGTAGGCGTTCTGGCGGCAGGTGGACCGCCTCCACAATCGCACTGAAGATCTGTTTATCGACGAGCTGTGCGCAATTGGCACGGCTGATCCGGCGCGCATTCTGCCCACTAAATGGTGACAGAATCGCAGGCTTCACCCTGCCCGGAATGCATTCCTCGAAAGCCTCGAAGACCTGGCGCACCACAAAGGAGGGATTTCGTTGACCGCAAGCATCACGTACCTCGACGCGTTACCACCGGATCGTCACCCCAATCTGGTGGACGACGGATTCGAGTTGCCGTACCGGCTCTCCCGGATCGCCCAGTTGTCAAACGATGTGCGCGCACATCTGCTCAAGATGATCCATCTCGCCGGATCCGGCCACGTCGGTTCGTCGCTCTCCTGCGTCGACCTGGTCAGTGTGCTCAAGTTCGACCAGATGGACGCCTCCGGAAAGGACGTCTTCGTCCTGTCCAAGGGGCACGCCGCACCGACCTGGTACGCCGCCCTGATGGTCGCGGGCGAGCTCGACCCGGCGGAAATCGGCACCCTGCGCCGGATCGACAGCCGGCTCCAGGGGCACCCCGACCGCACCCGGCTCGACCTCGTGGCGGTGAGCACCGGGGCTCTCGGCCAGGGGCTGTCGGTCGCCCTGGGACGCGCCCAGGCGCGACGCCTGCGGGGGGCGGACTCCTTCGTCTACTGCCTCGTCGGCGACGGCGAGCTTCAGGAAGGGCAGATGTGGGAGGCCCTCATGTACGCCGGGGCCCGGGGCCTGGCCAACGTGGTGCTGATCGTCGACTACAACCGCAGTCAGAACGACGGAACGCTCGAAGAGATCATGCCTCTGCATCCGCTACCGGAGAAGCTGCGGTCGTTCCACTGGCACGTCCAGGAGGTCAACGGCCACTCCCACCTGGCGATCCGGGACGCCGTCGCCAACGCGCGGGAGAACTGGATGCAGCCCTCCGTGATCATCGCGCACACCCGTAAGGGCTATCTGGGCCCGGGGCAGATCCTGCTGAACGGCTCACACAGCGGCGCCCTGACACCTGAGGTGTACGAGGACGCCATCAGCTACCTGGGGCAGGTGAGCGTGTGAAGGCGACACGCGACTGGTTCGGGGACGCCCTGGTGGACGTCGCCGCCGACCACGAGAACGTCCTGGTCGTCAACTGCGACCTCGCCTCGGCGACCAAGACGACCAGGTTCAAGCAGACCTTTCCCGAACGGTTCTTCGAGATCGGCATCGCCGAGGCCAACGCCATCGGCGTCGCTGCCGGGCTGGCGCAGGAGGGGTACCGGCCGTTCATCGCCAGCTTCGGCCACTTCCTGACCGGCAAGTTCCTGGAGATCTTCCAGTCGGTGGGGCTCAACAACGCGGGCGTCGTGCTCGTCGGCACGCACGCCGGGCTCGCCATCGGCAAGGACGGCCCCACCCAGATGGGCCTGCGCGACCTGGCCCTGATGCGCAGCCTGCCCAACGTGGAGGTGCTCCAGCCCGCCGACGGGGTGGAGACCCGCGCCATGCTGGCGTACGCCGTGACCCACGATCGTCCCATCTACCTGCGGTTGTGCCGGCAACCGCAGCGCGAGGTGCACGACCAGGACTACCAGTTCCGTCCCGGGCATCCCGACGTCGTCAGCCACGGCACCGAGGTCGCCGTCGTGACCATGGGCGCGATGGTGCCCGTGGTGCTCGACGCTGTCGAACTGCTCGCCCCGACCGGGCTGCGACCCACAGTCGTGAACGCCTCGTCCCTGCCCCTGGACGTGCCGGCCACCGGCGACCTGCTCCGGCAGTACCGGCACGTCCTGGTCTTCGAGGACCACTTCATCCGTGGTGGCCTGATCGACGAGATCGGCCGCATCGTGCTGGGTCTCGACAGGCACATCAGGTTCCACGCCTGGGGAGTCGACGACTACGGGCAGGCCGGATCCCCTGAGGAACTCTACGAACGCTACGAACTGGACGCGCCGGGTGTGGCCAGCCGGATCCGGGCCGTGACCGGCGCCAACACCCCCGAGATCGGAGGCAGCAAGCAATGACGAGAGCCGACCAGCCGAAGAACCTCGCCCACGACCTCGACCACGCCCCCTACCTCTTCGTCGAGCACGAACTCGCGCCCGGGGCCGTTTCGCCGTACCGGCACCACCCCGGGGACCACCGCAGCTTCATCGTCATCGGCGGCCGGGTCCGCCTCGAGTCGCGGCACGCCGACGGCAGCGGGCACCGTGAGTACGGCTACCTGCGGGGCTGGCACGCCGAGCCGGGCGCGACCTACCGTTTCGCCCAGGTCGGCGTCGAGCCGGCAGTGGTCGTGGAAGCCGGATCGCAGACCGGGCCGGTTCACGAGTCCTGGGACGTAGCGCCCTCCGGTGCGGCCGAGACCGCCCGCTGCCGCGACGTGGACGTCTACCGCGTCGACAAGCCGTGGGGGCACGAGGTCTGGTACACCAACAACCTCGACGGCGTCCCGTACGCCCTCAAGCAGATCCACATGACGGCCGGCCACCAGTCGTCGTTGCAGTCGCACCAGCAGAAGGTGGAGACCAACTACGTCGTCGACGGCCAGGCGACAGTCCTCAACGGCACTCCGGCCCCCCACGACACCGACGCCGTCATCGACACCGACGCCCTCCCCCGCGCCGTGCACTCCCGCAGGTCCGGCTGGTCGTCGGCGGCGAACGTCCTGCACCGGGTGATCGCCGAATCGGACTACACCTCCGTCGAGGTCTCCACCCCGGAGCTCGACGACGTCATCAGGTGGGCCGACGACACCAACCGTGGCAACGGTCGCATCGAGGTCGAGCACGCGGGAGCGCGGGTATGAGCATCGACGACGACATCCGGCTGTACCTGGCGGAGAAGCGGGCCATCATCGACCAGTTCCCGGTCGACGCTGTGGCGGCGGCCGCGGAGATGCTGTTCCGCACGTACGACGAGGGCGGCACCGTCTACGCGATGGGCAACGGCGGCAACGCCGGCACCCTCGACCACGCCTACTGCGACTTCAAGCACCACCCGTTCGTCTCCGAGGACAAGAGCCGCCCGGTGTCGTCGGCGGTGCGGCGACTCACCTTCGTCAACCTGTGCGGTTCGTCAGCGGAGCTGAGCGGGCTTGTCAACGACCTCGGTCCGGACAACATGTTCGCCGCGTCGCTCGAACCGTTCGCCACCGAACGCGACCTGGTGATGGCGTACAGCGGAAGCGGTAACTCCCCAAATGTCGTACGCGCGCTGGAGGCCGCGGCGAAGGCCGGGGCGCGCACCTTCGCGATGACCAAGGGCGACGGCGGTCGCTGCCGGACGCTCGCCGACGTGTGCCTCGTCGTGCCGGGCACCTCCCGGTTTCCCGGGCAGACCGGCAGCAACGACAACAACTTCCACTTCGAGGACGCGATGCTCTCGGTCAACCACATCCTGGTCGGCCTCCTCAAGCAGCGTGTCGGTCAGGAAGCAGCCGACCGCGTCCAGGTGGCCGGATAACAGAACGGGGATGGTCCGATGCTGACGATCAACCCGGTCCGGTCGAGACCCGTGCTCACCTCTCTCGAACGGCTCATCGGCCCGCAGCGGTCCGACCGGCTCCGGAAGGCCGCCGCGGAGATCCAGGACAGGCTGCGGGGCGGCACCCTCTGGCACGTCAACTCCACCCCGACCGGCGGTGGGGTGGCCGAGATGCTGCGCACCCTGCTGCCCCTCTACGACGAGTTGGGCGTCCGGTCCCGGTGGGCGGTGGTGAGCGGCGACGACGCGTTCTTCCGGATCACCAAGCGGCTCGGCGTGGCGCTCTACGGCAGCGACGGCGACGGGGGGCCGCTCGGCCCTGCTGAGCGTGAGGCGTACCTGCACGCCCTCGCCCCGGCCGCCGACCGCCTCGTCGAACACGTCGACCGCCGCGACGTGGTCATCCTCCACGACCACCAGACCGCGGGCATGGCCCCGTTGCTGGCGGACCGGGTCGCGTCGGTGCACTGGCGCTGCCACGTCGGTGTCGACGAGCCCACCGACGCCTCGGAACGCGGGTGGGAGTTCCTCGCCGAACTGCTGGACGCCGCCGACTCGTTGATCTTCTCGGTGGCCGACCACGTTCCGGCCCGACTGCGCCACCGGCCGGTACGGATCCAGCCACCGTTCATCTCGCCGTTCGACGCCAAGAACGTCGACCTTCCGGCCGACGCCGTCCGCGCGTGTCTGGCGCAGTGCGGTCTGGACCCGAACGGCGAGCCGGCGAGATCGCCACTGTCGGTGGAGACGGCTGCGGGGGGCGTCCGACTCCTGTCGACGCCGACCGTGATCTCCGACGGTGGTCGCCAGCTCGGCGAACCGCTGATCACCCAGGTGTCACGGTGGGACCGGCTCAAGGACATGGCAGGTGTCCTCACCGCCGTCACCGACCACGTACCGGTCGGGCACCTGGCCCTTGTGGGCCCGGACCCGGAAGCCATCGCCGACGACGTCGAGCAGGGCTTCTGGTACGCGGACTGCCTGGACCGGTGGCGGAAGCTGCCACCGGCGCAGCGCCGGCGGGTGAGCCTGGTCAGCCTGCCCATGGCGGATCAGACGGAGAACGCGCTGCTGGTCAACGCGATCCAGCGGGCCTCCGACGTGGTGGTGCAGAAGAGCCTCGCCGAGGGGTTCGGGCTCACCGTGGCGGAGGCGATGTGGAAGTCGCGGGTGGTGGTGGGCAGCGCTGTCGGCGGCATCCGGGCCCAGATCACCGACGGGGTCGACGGTTACCTGCTGACCGACCCGGCGGACCTGCGCGGTCTGGGCCGCATCATCACTACCACCCTGAGCGGCGCGGTGGACCGCCAGGAGATCGGTGTACGGGCGCACCAGCGGGTGCGGGACGACTTCCTCCCCGACCGGGAGGTGACGACGACGGCGTCGATGCTGGCGCCAGAGAGGATGGTGACGCGATGAGCACCAGCAAGCGAGGACTCGACCCGGAACAGGTCGCGGCGTTCCGCACCGACGGATACGTCATCGGCGACGGACTTCTCAAGCCGGACGCCTTTCTCGCGCTGAAGGACCACTTCGAGCGCAAGCTCGCGGCGCTGCCCGAGGGCGACCGGCCCGAGGACATGGACGTTCCACACTTCACCGACCCGGAACTGTTCCGGTGGCTGTTCGACCCGGACGTACTCGACGTGGTCGAGAGCGTGCTCGGGCCGGACATCGCTTTGTTCACGTCGCACTTCTTCTGCAAGCCTGCGGGCGACGGCAAGAGCGTCCCGTGGCACACCGACGGATACTTCTGGCGGGAGATGATCGAGCCCGCGGGCCAGGCCATGACGATCTGGCTGGCGATCGACCCGTCCACACTGGAGAACGGGTGCATGAAGGTCATCCCCGGCAGCCACGTCAGCGGTGAGGGCAGCTACCGGCGGGTGACCGACGACACCAGTGTCTTCGACGAGGAGTTGGACCAGAGTCGCATCGACGCCAGCCAGGCGGTCCCGGTGCAGCTGCAACCCAACCAGTTCAGCATCCACTCGGGCGGCCTCGTGCACAGCAGCGAGGTGAACCGCAGCGCGATGCGGCGGTGCGGTTTCACCATGCGGTACATCAGCACGAGCGTCCGTTTCAACCACGACGGGGTGGGCCACAAGCACCAGATCTTCCTGGCCCGCGGCAAGGACCGCGCCGGTAACACCTACGCCGATCCGAGCCGGGCGTACCCCGAGCTGGTGCAGACGCGGGGCGGCGGTCAGCGGTTCGTCGGCGCCGAGCGCTGACCACTGATCAGCACGACGGCCCGCCCCCTGTGGCGGGACCGGGTCCGGGCGCCCCGGCTCCCCCGGGGGCCCCGGACCCGGACGCGACGTGCGTGAACGGACAACCTCAGTGTCCGGTCCACGTGAAGGTGGCACTAATCGTCGCGCGTGAGCAGTTGCGGTGCCAACTAGGCGCGGACGGCGGAAGCGTTTCCGTCCAGGTTTAGTTGGCACCTTCTTGCCGGCGGTGTGCAAAGAGGACCGCTCCTGGAAGGCTCTCGTCGAGGCCGAGCAGCATCTGAGCCTTGACCGTGAATCCGGCATCGCGCAGCCAGGTCGCCATCCGGTCCGGCTGACGGCGGTGCACGTAGACCTTCATCGGATGACCGCCGTAGCCTTCCGTCTTCAGCCGTGACTCATCTCCGACGTGAAAGCCGAGCAACAGAGGTCCATCGGGACGCAGCACCCGCCGAAAGTGGCTAAGAACCGCCGGGATCTCGTCGTCGGGGATGTGGATCAACGACCAGAAGGCGAGCAGGGCAGTGATCGAGGCGTCAGCGAGTTGTAGGTCCGTCATCGAACCCACCTCGAACCGCAGGTCGGGGTGCTCCCGCCGAGCGATGTCGATCATCGCGGGTGACAAATCGACGCCGAAGGCATCGACGCCCAGCTTATGCAGGTGGGCAGTGACATGGCCTGGTCCGCAGCCCACGTCCGCCACCGGGCCACCGCCGGCGGCGTGGACCAGATCGGCGAACAACGCCAACGCCGCGAGCAGATAGGGCTCCCCAGCCAAAGCCACCCGTGTGTAGTCGGAGTAACTGTCGGCGACCGTGTCGTAGGAGATCCGGATGTCTGCCAACCAGTCGCCCGCTCGCCTGCTCCGTGACCCAGAAGTGCCGCCGCCTTCCAACCGCGTTCCGGTATCCGTCATCGTTCGGCTCCTCCTCGTGAACTGGTGCGGACGCGTAGGTCTCGGAAGCCGCGCACGCTACCAGTTTCCAAGCCAACTTCGGTGAACCGAGCACCCACCTTCGAGGTTTGACACCGCCCTGGCCGTCACCAGCTACAGCGAGACAGACGCCAGATGTCGGAGACCGGAGACCAGTGCCAACACAATCCGGACGGCGCCACCACTGGTGCCAACAACCGTGGACGGTGCCAGCTTCAAGTGGACCGGACACTCAGAGCGTCAGATTCATTGGGCAATGTCAGTGGCGTCGATTAGAATGTATGTACTAATCAAGGCTCCTGACCTGGGAGGACGCCCGTGACCGCGCCCGCCTCCACGCCCCTCACGCCCTACGCCACCCTGCTCGGCTTCACCCGCTACGTCGACCGCACCGGCCCCACCAAGGCCACCTTCGTGGGCGGGTTGCGCAAGCAGCGCGCCAGCCGCTCCGGCTTCAACCCGCACGGCCAGTTCGTCAAGGCGCTCAAGGCCGACATCGCCTTCCACACCGGCGGCACCCACCTGACGGGGGTGGTCGACGTGGTCAAGCCACGCTGGCGTCCGCTCTACCAGGCCCTGGTGCCCGGTGCCACCGCCTGGCTGCACTCGCTCGGCGACCCGGCCGCCATCGACCTCGCACAGACCCGCGACGCCCTGGCCATGCTGGGTGACCTCCCCGTCAAGATCAATCCCCATTTCGGCGTACGCCACAACGACGGTCGCGCCGAAGCGGTCCGCCTGCACTTCGACGAGGCACCACCGAGCGAGGAATCAATGCTCGCGACCCTGCACCTGATGGCCCGACACATGGACGCCGTTCTCCCGCACGCCGAGCCCGTCCTTGTCGACGTCCGGCGGGGTCAGGCCCACCGCATGCCCACCGACGCCAAGCCCGAGCAGATCGAACGCTGGCTGGCCGGCGAAGCAGCCGCCTTCCGCGCAATCTGGTCCACCGCCGCCTGACACCACCGACCCGCGCGACCCGCAATCGCCAAGATCCGCGCAACTTCAGGGATCCTGCTGCCTCCCGTCGTCGGGAGGCAGCAGGTCCGGCGAAGTTGCGCGGATCTTGGTCTGGCCGTTGCCGGTGGAGGTTATCCACAGGGACTGACCAGGGGCATGTCCGCCGGTCAAGGTGTCAACATGCCTGTACCCCCACGACGGCCGGCAGCATTGCAGGGCCGCGTCTTTCGCGGCTCCCGG
This sequence comes from Micromonospora profundi, assembly GCF_011927785.1. NCBI lineage: Bacteria > Bacillati > Actinomycetota > Actinomycetes > Micromonosporales > Micromonosporaceae > Micromonospora > Micromonospora profundi. Next base: position 3,797,852 of record NZ_JAATJK010000001.1, read on the forward strand.
ATCGTCGCCCAAGGTCTGCTGACCCGCACGGAGTTGCGGAGCGCTGCGTGGCGTCCCCTGTTCCGGGATGTCTACGCGGACGCACAGATGACCCTCACGCACCACATCCGTTGTGCGGCGGCGGCCCGGTGGGTGCTGCCACCGGGCGTGCTGATCGCAGGCCGCAGCGCAGCGGCGCTCTACGGTGCGACGTCGATTGCCGACCATGAACCTCTCGACGTGCTCGTGCCCATTGGGCAGCGGTTCGGGCCGGTCTCGGGGCTCACCGTACACACCGGTGCGATCAGCGCCAGCGATGTCGGGGTCCGTTCCGGCGTCCCGCTGACCACGCCGACACGCACCTGCTGGGACCTGGCCCAGTGGCTCCCCACGCAGGAGGCGGTCGCCGTCGTCGATCGCCTCGCCGGCCTACACCTGGTGGCGCTCCCCCGGTTGCGTACGGACGCCAGGGCGCGAGTCGGCAGTCGAGGCTGGAAACGGATGCTGCGAGTGGCCGAGTTGGCCGATGCCGGCGCGGAGTCGGCCCAGGAGTCCCGGCTCCGGGTACGGATCGTCCTCGCCGGGCTTCCGGCGCCTGTCACCCAGTTCGTGGTCGAGCGCGACGGCCGGTTCGTGGCCCGCCTTGACCTGGCCTGGCCGCACCTGAAGGTCGCCGTCGAGTACGACGGCCTGTGGCACCGCGATCCGGAGCAGTTTCACCGCGATCGGCGCCGCCTCAACCGTCTGCTGGGTGAGGACTGGCTTGTTCTGCACATCACCGCCAAGCGGCTCCGGGAGGACTTCGACGGCTTCCTGACCGAGCTCCGCGCCGCCCTGCGCACCCGCCGTCGCTGACCCCTGGACACGCCATGATCCGCGCAACTTCTCGGATCCTGCTGTCTCACCAACTCGTGAGGCAGCACTTTCCCCGAAGTTGCGCGGATCTTGGGCCGGCAGGGCGCGGTGCGGTGCGGTGCGGTGCGGCGCGAATGCGGTGCGGTGCGGTGCGGTGCGAATGCGGTGCGGTGCAGGTTGGCTGGCTACGCGGCGGGGAGGTACTTGGCCAGGTCGTCGAGGATCTTGTTGGCGGCGCCGACGCCGATGCCGGTCATCCAGATCTCGTCGGAGACCGGGTACGCCTTGCCGGCCTTGACGGCGCCGAGGCCCTTCCACAGAGTGCCGCCGCCGACCTTGGCCTGCTCGGCCGCGGCCTTCTCGCCGTACGCGGTCACGAAGATGACGTCACCGTCGACCTCGTTGATCCGCTCGGGGCTGACCAGGTCGAAGCGCTTGTCCTCCTTGTTGGCGAGCATCTGCCGCTCGGGGCGGCCGAGGCCGGTGTCGCCGATGACGATGCCGGAGAAGGAGTCGGGGCCGTACACCCGGATGTTGCCCGGGATGAACCGCACGATGGACACCTTGCGGGCGGCGGGGTCGCCGAGGGTCGCACCGAAGTCCTTGGCCCGCTTCTCGTACGTGGCGAGGAGGTCCTTGGCCTGCTGCTCACGGCCGAGCGTCTTGCCGTCGAGGAGGAAGTTCTCCTTCCAGGTGATGCCCACCTTCTCGGTGAAGACGGTGGGCGCGATGGCGGCCAGCTCGTCGTAGAACTTCTCCTGGCGGAACTTGCTGCCCAGGATGAGGTCCGGCTTCAGCGCGTTGATCGCCTCCAGGTCGGGCTCGGTGAGGACCCCGACCTCCTTGATGCCGGTGAGCTTGTCCTCGCCGAAGTAGGTCGGCCAACTCTTGGCCTCACCGGCGGTGGCGGCGCCGATCGGTGTGATGCCCAGCGACAGCGCCGTGTCGATCTTGTCGGTGTCGAGCACCACGACGCGCTTGGGGTCCGCCGGCACCTTTGTGGTGCCCATGGCGTGGGTGATCTCCCGGGTCTCCGCGGTGGTGGAGTTGGCGACCGGGTCGCTCTCACCGCAGGCGGTGAGTCCGACGCTCAGGGCGGCGGCCGCGGCGAGAGCGGCGACGAGACGACGACGCATCAGAGTCCTTTCGAGGGGTGCGAGATGGCGAGCGGCTTGACCGCGTCGCCAGCGGGTCGGGCGTCCGTGGTGGACGCATCCGACAGATCGGGGTCGCCAGCAACGGCCGACGCGGCGGACGGAGCGGCAGTGGACCGCGCGGGTGGAGCGGCGGCCGGGGCGGTGCCGCCGGTGTGTGCGGGCACCACCAGGGGCGCGCCGGTGACCGGGCAGGGTACGACCACGCAGGCCAGCCCGAAGACGTCACGGACCAGGTCGGCTGTGAGGATCTCCCGGGGCGGTCCGACGGCCACCACCGCGCCATCGCGCATCGCGACCAGGTGGTCGGCGTAGCGGGCGGCCTGGTTGAGGTCGTGCAGCACGGCGACCACTGTGCGTCCGCGCTCGACGCGCAGCCGGTGCAGCAGGTCCAGCACCTCGACCTGGTGTGCCAGGTCGAGGAAGGTGGTGGGTTCGTCCAGCAGGAGGGCGTCGGTGTCCTGGGCGAGTGTCATGGCGATCCAGACCCGCTGCCGCTGGCCGCCGGAGAGGCTGTCCACCGGGCGGTCCGCGAGGTCCGCCACGTCGGCCAGGGCCATCGCCTCGTCGACCGCCGCGCCGTCCTCCGACGACCACTGCCGCCACCACCGCTGGTACGGCTGCCGGCCCCGCCCGACCAGGTCGGCAACCGTGACGCCCTCGGGCACGAGTGGGCTCTGCGGCAGCACACCGAGCCGGCGGGCGACCTCCCGGGTCGGTAGGTCGCGGATCGCCGTGCCGTCCAGCAGCACCGCGCCGCGCCGCGGGGTGAGCAGCCGGGCCATTGTGCGCAGCAGGGTGGACTTGCCGCACGCGTTGGGCCCGACGATGACGGTGAAGGCGTCGGTGGGCAGGTCCAGGTTGAGCCCGTCGAGCACGGTCCGCTCGTCGTAGCCTGCGACCAGGTCGCGGGTGGAGAGCATCGCACCACTCCTTCGAGGCGTCACGGTCTGTTGCGGCGTCACGGTGCCGTGCGACGTCACGGTGCTGTGCGGCGGGCTGGGCGACGTCACGACGGCCGCCGCCGTCCGCGCAGCAGTAGGAAGATCAGGTACGGACCGCCGATCGCGGCGGTCAGCACACCGGCGGGCAGTTGGGTGGGCGCGAACAGCCGCCGGCCGGCGAGGTCCGCGAGCACCAGCAGCAGCGCGCCGAGCAGAGCGGCGCAGACCAGCGGCGGCCGTTCGGCGCGTACCAGCCGGCGGGCCAGTTGGGGGGCGACGAGCGCCACGAAGTCGACGGCGCCGACCTGGGCGGTGACCATCGCGGCGACGAGCACGCCGGTGCTGGCGAGACCGATCCGGCGGGCCACCGGCCGCAGCCCGACGCCTCGTGCGGTGTCGTCGTCCAGGGCGGTGCTGTTGAGCGCCCAGCCGGCCCAGGCCAGCACGGGCAGCAGCACCAGCAGGGTGCCGGCGATCCAGGCGGCCTCGGTCCAGCCCTTGCCGGCAAGGGTGCCGATCAGCCAGATCTGCGCGCGCAACCCGTCGATCGGGTCGGCGGTGAGCATGACCACCTCGATCAGCGCCCGGAACGCGAACGCCACAGCCACACCGGCGAGCACGAACCGCTGGGCGGCAAGCCCGTGCCGGGCGCCGAGGGCGAACAGCAGTGCTGCCGCCACCAGGCCACCGACAAGCGCGCTGGGTGCCACGAGGACCGCGGCGGCCCCGCTGGTCAGCGCAATGGTCGCGGCGAGGCCGGCGCCCTGGGTGATGCCGATGACGTCGGGGCTCGCGAGGGGGTTGCGGGCCACGCTCTGGATGAGCGTGCCGGCCACGCCGAAGGCCGCGCCGGCCACCGCGGCCAGCAGGATCCGGGGCAACCGAAGATCAAGAACAACGAGGTCGTACGGGGTGCCGGCGCCGGAGAGCGAGCGGACGACATCGGCCGTGGCGACGTACGGGGTGCCCAGGGAGAGGCTGAGCAGCATCGCCAGCAGGAGCAGGACGGTGAGCACGACGGCGACCAGCACCGCGCGGCGGCGCACCTGGAGGCTGACCGGGCCGACCCGCAGCAGCGACCGCCCGGGCAGCAGCGTGCCACGAGCACCAGCCGGACCAGAGGAGTCAGCCGGACCGGAAGAGTCAGCCGGGCGGTGGGTGGTGGCGGTCACGCGGTCACCACCCGGGCGCGACGGACCAGGAAGGCCAGCAGCGGCGCGCCGATCAGGGCGGTGACGATTCCGGCCGGTATCTCGCCGGGTGGGGCGACGAGCCGGCCGACGACGTCGGCGCTGAGCAGCAGCGCCGGCCCGAGCAGGGCGGACACGGCGAGCGTCCAGCGGTGGTCCGCGCCGACCAGGGCACGTGCCAGGTGCGGCACGGCGAGCCCGACGAAGGCGATCGGTCCGGCCGCCGCCACCGCCGCCCCGGTCAGCAGCACGGCGGCCAGGCCACCGCCGAGGCGGACCAGGCCGATGCGGTGGCCTAGGCCACGGGCCACGTCGTCGCCGAGGGCCAGCGCGTCCAGTCCACGGGCGACGACGGCGGCCAGCACGAGCCCGACGACGACGAAGGGCAGCAGTTGGGCGGTGACGGTCAGGTCGCGGCCGGCGAGTCCGCCGACCACCCAGAACCGGTACTCCTCGAAGGTGCGGGCGTCGATGCTGAGCAGCGCGTACACCCCGGAGGCGAGACTGGCGTCGAGCGCTGCGCCGACGAGTGCGAGGGTGACCGGACTCGCGCCTTCGCGGGCGCGGGCGGCGATGGCGAAGACCAGCACGCCGGCGAGGAGCGCCCCGGCGATGCCGAACCAGACGTACCCGGCGAGCGTTCCGACTCCGAAGACGGAGATGGCGAGGACCACGCCGAACGACGCGCCGGCGCTGATGCCGAGGATGCGCGGCTCGGCGAGGGGGTTGCGGGTCAGCGCCTGGAACAGCACGCCGGCCATGGCGAGTGCGAGGCCGACGGCGAGCCCGAGGGCGGTACGCGGCATCCGCAGCTCGCGGACGATTACTGTGGCGTCGCCGCTGTCCGGCGCGACGAGGGCGTGCCACACCTGGTCGACGCCGAGTTGCCGGCTGCCGAGCGCGAAGCTGGCCAGTACGGCGAGCAGCAGCACGAGCGCGGCTCCGGCGGTGACTGCCACCCGACGGCCGGTACGGGTGCCGGACCGGCTGCGGGCCATGGCCGGCCGGCTGGCGAGGGTGGTCACGATTCTCCTGCACGTTTCGCGCTTAGGTTCGCCTTACCTTAGCTGAGCGGCTGAGGGGTGCCTAACTGGTACCTGTCGATCCGAAAAGGGCTGACCAGGGCGGACGCCCGCGCGGGAGGACTGGCGCGCCTAGGGTGGGCTCATGCGATTCGACCAGCACACGGTCGTACTCCTGGTCCGGCCGGCGGAGGTCCCCGAGCTGCCGCTGGACGCGGCCGACCGGTTGCGGGACGCCCACCTGGCCCACCAGGCCGGCCTCGTGGAGCAGGGCCTCGTGCTCGCGGCCGGCCCGTTCCTGGCCGGCGACGACGAGCGGTTGCGGGGCTTCGTCGTGCTCTCCATCGGCCCGGACGAGGCCCGCGAGCTGTTCCACAACGATCCGGCGGTACGGGCCGGCCTGCTGGCCGTGCGGGTGATGAGCTGGATGGTGCCGGAGGGCAACGTACGGTTCGAGAGCGTGCCGATGCCCGTGTCGATGCTGGAGGCGGCATCCGGCGACTGAGCGCGCCACCGACGCTCAGACGGGCCGGCCGGATCAGGCGACCGGGGCCACCCGCAGGGCGTCCACCGGCCCGACGATCATCCGCAGCGACGGGAAGTGGTCGCGCAGGACGGCCTGGCACCGCTCGCACGGCGCGACGACCTCGCGGCCCCGGTCGGCGACCGTGACGATCGTCTCCAACTCGGTGACGCCCTGCGTCGCGGCAGTGCCGATGACGACAAGCTCGGCACAGGTCCCGCCGGTCTCGTGGTGGACGTTCACGCCTGTGAAGACCCGCCCGTCGGCGGTACGCGCCGCGGACGCGACGGTGTGGCGCTGGCTGCGGCAACGCAGCTTGGCGACCGCCGAGGCGGCCTGCACCAGCGCACGGTCGGTGTCCCGCAGCTCCATCCCGGCCCCCAGCGCTCGACGTCGGCCGCCAACTCTAAACGGCGGCGTGCCCCGCCCGACCCCGGCCCGCCGGGCGGCCGTCGGGCCGGTAACCCGGGGGCGCTGCGCCGCCGCGCTGCCTATTCTTGGGCACGACATGCAGAATCAAGCCGCCGCCGCCGCGACCGATCCGGTACGCGAGCTGCACCGCCGCCTCACTCCCCTGATGTTCCGCGACCAGCGCCGGCTCCAGCGGCGCCTGGACGGTGCCCGCAAGCTGCGTGACCCGCAGCGCCGGGAGGCTGCCCTCGCGGAGATCACCGCCGAGGTGGCGAGGGCCGAGCAGCGGCTCGCCGCCCGGCGCGCGGCGGTGCCGGTGATCACGTACCCGGCGGGGTTGCCGGTCAGTGAGCGCAAGGACGACATCGCCGCCGCGATCCGCGATCACCAGGTGGTGATCGTGGCCGGTGAGACCGGCTCCGGCAAGACGACCCAGCTGCCGAAGATCTGCCTGGAGTTGGGGCGTGGCGTGCACGGCCTCATCGGGCACACCCAGCCCCGGCGGCTGGCGGCCCGGACGGTGGCCGACCGGATCGCCGACGAGTTGGGCACCGAGCTGGGTGACGTGGTCGGTTACAAGGTGCGTTTCACCGACCAGGTAAGCGAGCGCAGCCTGGTCAAGCTCATGACCGACGGCATCCTGCTGGCCGAGTTGCAGACCGACCGGATGCTGCGCCAGTACGACACGTTGATCATCGACGAGGCCCACGAGCGCAGCCTCAACATCGACTTCATCCTCGGGTACCTGCGGGAGCTGCTGCCCCGACGACCCGACCTCAAGGTGATCATCACCTCGGCCACCATCGAGACCGACCGGTTCGCCAGGCACTTCGCCGGGCCGCCCACCGCCGACGAGCCCGCCGGCGTACCGGCTCCGGTGGTGGAGGTGTCCGGGCGGACCTATCCGGTCGAGGTGCGCTACCGGCCGCTTGTCGAGCTGGCCGAGGGTGAGGAGGACGGCGACAGCGACGAGGAGAACGTCCGCGACCAGATCCAGGCGATCGGGGACGCAGTCGAGGAGTTGGCCGCCGAGGGGCCCGGCGACATCCTGGTCTTCCTCAGCGGGGAGCGGGAGATCCGGGACACCGCCGACGCCCTGGCCAAGCTGGTGCAGACGAAGCGGACACTGCTCGGCACCGAGATCCTGCCCCTGTACGCGCGGCTCTCCAGCGCCGAGCAGCACCGCGTCTTCGCCGCGCACACCTCGCGGCGCGTGGTGCTCGCCACGAACGTCGCGGAGACCTCGCTGACAGTGCCCGGCATCAAGTACGTGGTGGACCCGGGCACCGCGCGGATCTCCCGCTACTCCAGCCGGCTCAAGGTGCAGCGGCTGCCGATCGAGCCGATCTCCCAGGCGTCGGCCAACCAGCGCAAGGGACGCTGCGGGCGTACGTCGGACGGTATCTGCATCCGCCTCTACGACGAGCAGGATTTCCTGTCGCGACCGGAGTTCACCGACCCGGAGATCCTGCGCACCAACCTGGCGTCGGTCATTCTCCAGATGACCGCGATCGGGCTCGGCGACCTGGCCGCGTTCCCGTTCATCGACCCACCGGACAAGCGCAACATCACCGACGGCGTCAACCTGCTGCACGAGCTGGGCGCTCTGGACCCGACCGAGGCTGACCCCGCGAAGCGGCTCACCGCGCTGGGCCGGCGGCTGGCGCAGCTGCCTGTCGACCCGCGACTGGCCCGGATGGTGGTCGAGGGCGAGCGCAACGGCTGTGCCGCCGAGGTGCTGGTGATCACCGCAGCGCTGTCCATCCAGGACCCGCGCGAGCGGCCGGCGGAGAAGCAGGCCCAGGCCGACCAGGCGCACGCCCGGTTCGCCGACAAGGAGTCGGACTTCGTCGCGTACCTCAACCTGTGGCGCTACCTTCGCGAGCAGCAGCGGGAGCTGTCCTCAAGCGCGTTCCGCCGGATGTGCAAGGCGGAGTACCTGAACTACCTACGGGTACGCGAGTGGCAGGACATCGTCAGTCAACTGCGCCAGGTGCTGCGTACCCCGGCCGAGGGCGAGAGGCGCGGCGGACGGCCGGCGCGGGACACCTCGGGCGAGGCGGATGCCGGCCGGAATCGGCACGCGGCCGACCTGCCGGAGGAGATCGACACCCCGAAGGTGCACCAGTCGCTGCTGCCCGGCCTGCTGTCGCACATCGGCCTGAAGGACGCCCAGAAGCACGAGTACCTCGGCGCGCGGGGCGCGAAGTTCGCGCTCTTTCCCGGTTCGGCGCTGTTCAAGAAGCCGCCGCGCTGGGTGATGGCCGCCGAGTTGGTGGAGACGTCCCGGCTGTGGGGTCGGATCGCCGGCCGGGTCGAGCCGGAGTGGGTCGAGCCGCTCGCGCAGCACCTGGTCAAGCGCAGCTACAGCGAGCCGCACTGGGAGAAGAAGCAGGCCGCGGTGATGGCCTACGAGAAGGTCACCCTGTACGGCGTCCCGCTTGTCACCTCCCGCAAGGTCAACTTCGGGCGGATCGACCCGGCGCTGAGCCGGGAGCTGTTCATCAGGCACGCTCTCGTTGAGGGCGACTGGCAGACCCACCACCATTTCTGGGCCGACAACAAGCGTCTGCTCGGCGAGATCGAGGAGTTGGAGAGCCGCGCCCGACGCCGGGACATCCTCGTCGACGACGAGACCATCTTCGGCTTCTACGACCAGCGGATCCCGGCCGACGTGGTCTCCGGCCGGCACTTCGACACGTGGTGGAAGAAGACCCGCCGGGAGCAGCCCGACCTGCTCACGTTCACCCGCGACCTGCTGGTCAACGACGGCAAGGCGGGGGTGGACGAGGGCGACTACCCGGACGAGTGGCAGGCCGAGGGGGTGACCCTGCCGCTCACCTACCGGTTCGAGCCGGGCACGCCCACCGACGGCGTCACGGTGGACATCCCGCTGCCGCTGCTCAACCAGGTGCCGGCGGAGAGCTTCGACTGGCAGGTGCCGGGGCTGCGTGAGGAGCTTGTCATCGCGCTGATCCGCGCGCTGCCCAAGCCGATCCGCCGCAACTTCGTGCCGGTGCCGGACTTCGCGCGGGCCGCCCTTGCCGCGATCACCCCGGGCGAGGAGCCGTTGCTTGACGCGCTCACCCGCCAGCTGCGCCGGATGACAGGCGTGACGGTGCCCCGGGACGCCTGGGAGCCGGCCAAGCTGCCCGCCCACCTGCGGGTCACGTTCCGGGTGCTCGGCGACGACGAGAAGCCCGTCGCCGAGGGCAAGGACCTGCAGGCGCTGCAGCGCCAACTCCGCCAGGAGGTACGCCAGGTGGTGGCGGCCGCCGCGCCGGAGGTGGCCCGTACCGGGCTGCGCGAGTGGAGCATCGGCACACTGCCACGGACCATCGAGCAGGTCCGCGCCGGCTACGCGGTGACCGCCTATCCGGCGCTCGTCGACGAGGGCGCCACGGTCGGGGTGCGGGTGTTCGACTCCCCCGCCGAGGCGGAGGCGGCGCAGTGGGCGGGCACCCGACGGCTGCTGCGGCTCACGGTGCCCTCCCCTGCCCGGTTCCTCCAGGGTCGGCTGAGCAACGAGGCGAAGCTCGCGCTGAGCCGCAACCCGCACGGCGGTGTGCAGCAACTGATCGAGGACGCGGCGGGCGCGGCCATCGACCGCCTGATCGGCGACGCCGGTGGGCCGGCGTGGGACGCCGAGGGCTTCGCCGCGTTGCGCGAGAAGGTCCGGGCGGACCTGGTCGACACGGTGGTCGAGGTGATGGACCGGGTGCGCAGGGTCCTCGCCGCCGCGTACACCGTCGAGCAGCGGCTCGGCGCCACCCGCAACCTCGCCGTGGTGGCGGCGTTGGCGGACATCCGCAAGCAGCTCGCCGGCCTGGTGCACGCCGGGTTCATCACCGAGACCGGGTACGCCCGCCTGCCCGACCTGCTGCGCTACCTGACCGCCATCGAGCGCCGGATGGACCGCCTCGGCGGCAACCCGCAGCGCGACCGTCAGCAACAGGACCGGATCGCTGTGGTGCAGAAGGAGTACGACGATCTGCTCGCCGCGCTGCCGCCCGCGCGCCGGCAGGAAGCCGCCGTCCGCCAGATCCGCTGGATGATCGAGGAGTTGCGGGTGAACGTCTTCGCGCAGGCGCTGGGCACCCCGTACCCGGTGTCGGAGCAGCGGATCTACCGGGCCATGGACGACGCCGAGGGCCGCTGACCTCGCGGGTCAGCGCGGGTCGACGCCCGGCGGCAGGTCGTCGCGGTCGATAGCGGACTGGATGTAGTCGAGCAGGATCCGGCGCAGCTCCCGCCCGGCGTGGGTGGGCACCACGTCCTTCCGGCGGGCCACCGCGATGGTCCGTCGCACCCCGGGCGGGGCCAGTGGGGTGATCCGTACCCCGGGGCGGCGGGCCAGCACGATGCCCGGCACCAGCGCGATGCCGAGCCCTGCCTCGACGAAGCTGAGGACGGCGTCCATCTCGCCGCCGTCGACAGCGAAGGTCGGCTCGAAGCCGGCCTCGCGGCACGCCTGGATGGTGGCGTCGCGCAGGTCGTAGCCCTCCCGGAACATCACCATCGGCTGGTCGCGCAGGTCGGTGATGTGCAGCTCGCCGGTCGCCGAAGCGGTCGGCACCTCGTGCACCGAGGCCACCACGAGGCTCTCCCGCAGGATCGGGTCGACACGCAGGCCCGGGTCCGCGCCCTGGGCCGGCATGATGATCAGCGCCAGGTCGAGGTCACCGCGGAGCAGGTCGCGGACCAGGTCCTGGGAGCCGCCCTCCTCGACGCGCAGGTCGACTGTGGGGTGGGCGTCCCGGAACCGGCGCAGCACCGGCGGGGCGAGCGAGGTGGCCAGGCTCGGGGTGGCGCCCAGCCGCACGCGGCCCCGCCGGAGCCCGACCAGCTCCTGCACCTCGCGGGTGGCGGTCTCCACGTCGGCGAGGATGCGGGTCGCCAACGGCAGCAGCACCTCACCGGCCGCGGTCAGTGTGATGTTTCCCCTTACCCGCTCGAAGAGGGGGGCGCCGAGGTCGGTTTCCAGAGCGTGAATTTGCTTACTGAGAGAAGGCTGAGTGATGCCTACCAGGTCGGCGGCTTGGGTGAAATGTCGTACTTCGGCCACCGCGACGAAGTACCGGAGCTGATGGAGCTGCATCTACATAGCCTACGGCTATCAACACTGCGAGTTTGATGCATTGGACGACTGATTGAAGTGCTCCTAGCGTCGGTCACGTGGTCATGACGAAAACTCGGTCGCCCATCCGCACGAACGTCGGTCTCAAGGCCGTCATGGCGGTGACGGGCATTGTGCTGGTGCTGTTCCTGATCGCGCACATGCTCGGGAACCTGAAGGTCTTCGCGGGGGCATCCTCGTTCGACAGCTACGCGCACTGGCTGCGCGACATCGGAAAGCCGCTGCTGCCCGGTGTGTGGTTCCTGTGGATCATGCGCATCGGGCTGGTGGTGGCCGCCGTCGGCCACATCTGGGCCGCGACGGTGCTGGCGCTGCGTGCCCGCGCCGCCCGCCCGGTGCGCTACGCCCACCGTAAGAAAGTCCGGGGCAGCTACGCGGCCCGCACGATGCGGTGGGGCGGGGTGATCATCCTGCTCTTCGTGATCTACCACATCCTGGACCTGACCACCGGCACGCTCAACCCGGTCGGCGACCCCACCAAGCCGTTCGGCAACGTCGTCGCCGACTTCGCGCCGGAGCGCTGGTACGTCACGCTCTTCTACACCCTGGCGATCGTCACGCTCGGCTTCCACCTGCGCCACGGCGCCTTCAGCGCGTTCCGCAGCCTCGGCCAGCAGACGCCGCGAGGTGAGCGTCGGGCGCGCAACGCCGCGCTGGTCTTCTCCGTGGCGCTCTGCGCCGGATACCTGGTGGTCCCGTTCGCCGTTCTCACCGGATTGGTGTCCTGACATGGAACTCTTCACCGAGGGCGACCCGATCGCCGACACCAGGGCTCCCGACGGCCCGATCGACAAGCGCTGGGAGACCCGCCGCTTCGAGGCCAAGCTCGTCAACCCGGCCAACCGCCGCAAGATGACGGTGATCGTGGTCGGCACCGGCCTGGCCGGCGGGTCCGCCGCCGCCACGCTGGCCGAGCAGGGCTACCACGTCAAGTCCTACTGCTACCAGGACAGCCCGCGCCGGGCGCACTCGATCGCGGCGCAGGGCGGCATCAACGCCGCGAAGAACTACCGCAACGACGGCGACTCGGTGCACCGGCTGTTCTACGACACCGTCAAGGGCGGCGACTTCCGCTCCCGGGAGTCGAACGTGCACCGGCTCGCCGAGGTGTCGGTGAACATCATCGACCAGTGCGTCGCCCAGGGCGTGCCGTTCGCCCGCGAGTACGGCGGCCTGCTGGACACCCGCTCCTTCGGTGGCGCCCAGGTGCAGCGCACCTTCTACGCCCGGGGCCAGACGGGTCAGCAGCTGCTGCTCGGCGCGTACCAGGCCCTGGAGCGGCAGATCGGCCTGGGCAACGTGGAGATGAACGCCCGGCACGAGATGCTGGAGCTTGTCGTCATCGACGGCAAGGCCCGGGGCATCGTCGTCCGGGACATGGTCACCGGCGAGATCACCACCGAGATGGCCGACGCCGTCGTGCTCGCCTCCGGCGGTTACGGCAACGTCTTCTACCTCTCCACGAACGCCAAGGGCTGCAACGTCACCGCCACCTGGCGGGCGCACCGCAAGGGCGCGTACTTCGCCAACCCCTGCTACACGCAGATCCACCCGACCTGCATCCCGGTCTCCGGCGACCACCAGTCGAAGCTGACCCTGATGAGCGAGTCGCTGCGCAACGACGGCCGGGTCTGGGTGCCGAAGACAAAGGGCGACGACCGCAGCCCGAAGGACATCCCCGAGAACGAGCGGGACTACTACCTGGAGCGGATCTACCCCTCCTTCGGCAACCTGGTCCCCCGCGACATCGCCTCCCGTGCCGCCAAGAACGTCTGCGACGAGGGTCGGGGCGTGGGACCGACGAAGCTCGGCGTCTACCTCGACTTCGCCGACGCGATCAACCGCCTGGGCCGCAAGGCCATCGAGGCCAAGTACGGCAACCTCTTCGAGATGTACGAGCGGATCACCGGCGAGGACCCGTACGAGGTGCCGATGCGGATCTACCCCGCCGTGCACTACACGATGGGTGGCCTGTGGGTCGACTACGACCTCCAGTCGAGCATCCCGGGCCTGTTCGTGATCGGGGAGGCGAACTTCTCCGACCACGGCGCGAACCGGCTCGGCGCGTCCGCGCTGATGCAGGGCCTCGCCGACGGCTACTTCGTGCTGCCCACCACGCTCGCCAACTACCTGGCCTCCGGCCCGCTGGAGAAGGTCGACGCCAGCCACCCGGCGGCGGTGGAGGCGCGCACCGACGTCGAGGACCGCATCCAGCGGCTGCTGGGGGTCAACGGCGACCGGACGGTGGACTCGTTCCACCGGGAGCTGGGCCAGATCATGTGGGAGCACTGCGGCATGGAGCGCAGTGAGGCCGGCCTGCGCAAGGCGATCGACGAGATCCGCGCCCTGCGCGAGCAGTTCTGGCAGCGGGTCAAGGTGTCCGGCACCGGCGAGGAGTTCAACCAGTCGCTGGAGAAGGCCGGCCGTGTCGCCGACTTCTTCGAGCTGGCCGAGCTGATGTGCATCGACGCCCTGCACCGCGAGGAGTCCTGCGGCGGCCACTTCCGGGCCGAGCACCAGACGCCCGACGGTGAGGCGCAGCGCGACGACGACCGGTTCGCGTACGTGGCGGCGTGGGAGTTCACCGCCACCGGCGAGCCGTCGGTGCTGCACAAGGAAGACCTGAAGTTCGAATACGTCCACCCCACGCAGCGGAGCTACAAGTGAACCTGACCCTGCGCATCTGGCGCCAGAAGGGCCCTGAGGACAAGGGTCGGATGGTGACCTACCCGGTCAACGACGTGTCCCCGGACATGTCGTTCCTGGAGATGCTCGACGTGCTCAACGAGCGGTTGATCCTCGACGGCGAGGACCCGGTGGCGTTCGACCACGACTGTCGCGAGGGCATCTGCGGCATGTGCGGTCTGATGATCAACGGTGACGCGCACGGCCCGCAGCGCGGTACCACCGCCTGTCAGCTGCACATGCGGCAGTTCTCCGACGGCGAGACGATCGACATCGAGCCGTGGCGGGCCAGCGCCTTCCCGGTCATCAAGGACCTGGTGGTCAACCGGGACGCCTTCGACAAGATCATCGCTGCTGGTGGCTACGTCACCGCGCCGACCGGCAGCGCGCCCGAGGCGCACTCCACGCCGGTGGCCAAGGCCAACGCGGACGCCGCCTTCGAGTCGGCCGCCTGCATCGGCTGCGGCGCCTGCGTGGCGGCCTGCCCGAACGGCTCCGGCATGCTCTTCACTGCCGCCAAGCTCACCCAGCTCTCACTGCTGCCGCAGGGCCAGCCGGAGCGCTACACCCGGGTCATCGGCATGGTCGACGCGCACGACGAGGCCGGCTTCGGCGGCTGCACCAACGCTGGCGAGTGCACCGTGGTCTGCCCGAAGGGCATTCCACTGAACACGATCGGCCGGCTCAACCGCGACTACCTCACTGCCACCACCAAGGGCGCCGGCAACACACCCGGCTCCTGAGGCTCCACCGCGCCGACCAGGCCGCCGTACCTTTCCGGGTACGGCGGCCTGTGCTCTACACGGGGTCGGGCGACCGCCCTGTACGGGGTCAGCCGGCGCGACGCAGCCGTCCCAGCATGCCGCCGAGATCCTGGACGAACAGTTCGTGACGGAAGTAGTGGCCGCCCGGAACCTCCCGCCACTCGTGCGGGATGCCGGCCTGGGCCAGCGCGCCGCGGAACTCGCGTTGGCCCGCCAGGACCTGGGTCTCGTTGACGGTGTCGAACCAGTTGACCGGGTCGGGTGAGGTGCCGGCGGCCAGGAAGATGCGCTTGTTGCGGTAGCTCTCGATGCGCTGCACCGGGTTGTCGGCGCTGACCCGGGCCTCGTCCCACAGCGGCGCGCCGTAGACGGTGCCGCCGCCGAGGTCGAGGGCGGCCGATGTGGCGTTTGCCCAGTGCACGACGAGACCGAAGTCGCGGCGCAGGCTGGCCGGCCCCGAGTGGGAACTCACCGAGCAGAAATGGCCGTAGTACTTCGCGGCGTACTTGAGAGCGCCGAAGCCGCCCATCGAGAAGCCGGCCACCGCGCGGCCGTTGTACTCGGCGAAGGTCCGGAAGTTGGCATCGATCCAGGGCAGCAACTGGGCGATGTGGAACGTCTCCCAGTTGCGGGGTCCGGTGTTGCTGGTGACCGGGTTGGAATACCAGCCGGTGGAGGCGTCCGGCATGACGACGATGATGTCCCGGCCGGCGGTGAGGTTGATGATGTTGTCCTGCATGTGGAAGGTGCGGAAGTCGGCGTTGCCGCCGTGCAGCAGGTAGAGCACCGGGTATCGCTTGCCGCTGGTGTGGTAGCCGTCCGGCAGCAGCACGTTGACCGCGGGGTCCCACTCGATGGCGTCGGTGGCGAACCGGTAGTACTGCAACCGGCCGCCGTTCTCGTTCCGCGCGACGATGCGCAGGCCGTACCCGTTGCCTGCGGCGCTTGCCGAGGTCGGCGCGGAGAAGGCACCGGCGAGGGCACCGGCCGCGGCGACGCCGGCAGCGCCGGTGAGGAGTCGTCGCCTGCTCACGGGGTGGTGATCCATGGATCCTCCTGGCGGTCTGTCGGGATTAGAGGGTGGTTTCGCCGTTGAGGCCGAAGTGGTCGTGCCATTTGGTGCTGGGGGCGAATCCGGTGCCGGTGGAGAGGGCGACGTAGATGTCGTTTGTGGTGTTTTTGGTGAAGACGATGAGGTCGTCTTTGCCGTCGCCGTTGGTGTCGGCGAGGTAGGGGAATTCGCCGGGTAGGCAGAAGTAGTCGTGCCATTTCACGGTGGTGCCGGTGAAGCCGGTGCCGGTGGAGGTGGCGGCGTAGACGTCGGCGTCGGTGTTGCAGGTGAAGGTGACGATGTCGTCGCGGCCGTCGCCGTTGATGTCGCCGACGCGGGGTTGTTCGGTGCCGACGGCGAACAGGTCGTGCCATTTTTGTGGTGGTCCGAACGATGTGCCGTTGGAGAGGGCGACGATGACGTCGGAGGCGGTGGCGGGGCCTTGGGTGAAGGTGATGATGTCGTCGAGTCCGTCGCCGTTGACGTCGCCGATGGCGGGGAATTCTCCTTCGATGGAGAAGTAGTCGTGCCATTTGACGGCGGTGCCGGTGAAGGTTGTGCCGGTGGAGAGGGCGACGTAGACGTCGGCGGTGGTGTCGTGGGTGAAGGTGATGATGTCGTCTTTGCCGTCGCCGTTGACGTCGCCGGTGGCGGGTATTTCGGTGCCGGGGGCGAACCAGTCGTGCCATTTTTGGCTGGGGGCGAAGGTGGTGCCGGTGGAGAGGGCGACGTGGACGTCGGCGAGGGGGCCGTGGGTGAAGACGATGGCGTCGTCGCGGCCGTCGCCGTTGGCGTCGCCGGTCAGCGGTGTTTCGCCGGTGAGGGCGAACCAGTCGTGCCATTTGATGGTGGTGCCGGTGAAGCTGGTGCCGGTGGAGGTGGCGACGTAGGCGTCGGCGAGAGGGCTGTGGGTGAACGCGATGACGTCGTCGCGTCCGTCGCCGGTGAAGTCGGTGGGTGACCCACCAAAATACCGGGCGGCCGACCCGCCGCCACCCTGGTTCACGAGCGAGAGGTAGTAGTTCCAGTTCCAGTTCGGCCCCGGATCGGTGTGGTCGTTGCCCGGGACCTCGTTGTGCCCCTTGATGCCCGTACGGTTCTTCGGAATGCCGTACTTGTCGCACAGATAGCGGGTCAGCGCGGCCGAGGCACGGTACATCGCGTCGGTGAACCACGCCGGGTCCGCGACATAGCCCTCGTGCTCGATGCCGACGCCGTAGGCGTTGCCGGACCGGGCGTGGTACGCGGTGTCGCCCTCGCGGACCATCTGCGTGATCTCACCGTTGTTGGACTTCACCACGTAGTGGGCGCTGACCCCCGACGACGGATTCTGGAACCAGCTGATGGTGCCGGCGTATGAGCCCTGGGTGACGTGAAGGATCACCGTCGTGATCCGGCTGGACCGCCCGACGCCGTAGTTGGCGCCGTTCGCGGCGATCCACCGCGCCGGCGCGTACTCCGGTACGGCCGCGGCGAGCGCGCCGGGCGCCGCCCCGGCGGGGAGCACTGTGGCGTAACGGCCCCGCTCCGGCTCCGCCCGGTGCGCCCGGACCGGGACGGCGCCCGGGATGCCCTGCTGCACCAGGTCGTAGATCCCGTCCGCGTACAGGCGTGCTGTCGCGTCGTCCGCCGCGCCGCCGTACCTCGCCACCACCGGATACCAGGCGGTGACCCGGTCCCGGGCGGCTGCGGTCAACCCCTCGGCTTCGGCCAGGTCGCGCAGCACGGCCGCGCCTCCACGGATGTTCGCCGAGGTGACGGTCTTCAGCCTGCCGACCGGCTCACCGGTCAACGTCGCCGCCCGTTCCAGGGTGTGCTGGGTGGGGTTGCTCACCAGGTGCATCACCCCGTAGCCGTTGGCCTGGCTCGGCTTGCCGTCGTGGCCGTCCAGCCGGGACTCGCCGTAGCCGACAGCGACCAGGACGTCCCGGGGTACGTCGTACTCCTGCGCCGCCCGCACGAAGGCCGCGTCCAGGTCGCTACGGCCCGGCGGAGTCGCGGTCGCAGGCGTCGGCGTGACCGCCACCACGCCGACGAGCGCCGCGGCCAGCAGGGCGACGCCACCACGCCGCCGTCGTCGTGTTCCGGCCACCGGGGCCACCAGTCGTGACATCACAGGGTCACCTCACCGTTCAGGCCGAAGTAGTCGTGCCATTTGCTGCTGGGACCGAACGTGGTCCCGGTCGACAGGGCGACGTAGACGTCGTTGGTGGCGCCCTTGGTGAAGACGATGAGGTCGTCTCTGCCGTCGCCATTGGCGTCGCCGAGGTACGGGAACTCGCCGGATAGGCAGAAGAAGTCGTGCCATTTCACAGTGGTGCCGGTGAAGCCGGAGCCGGTCGACACGGCCGCGTACACGTCGGCGTCGGCGTTGCAGGTGAACGTGACGATGTCGTCGCGCCCGTCGCCGTTGATGTCCCCGACGCGGGGTAGCTCGGCGCCGACGGCGAACAGGTCGTGCCACTTCTGCGGCGCCCCGAACGAGGCGCCGTTGGACAGCGCCACGATCACGTCGGAGGCCGATGCGGGGCCCTGGGTGAACGTGATGATGTCGTCGCGCCCGTCGCCGTTGACGTCGCCGAGCGCCGGGAACTCCCCCGCGATGGAGAAGTAGTCGTGCCACTTCACGGCCGTGCCGGCGAACGACGACCCGGTCGACAACGCCACGTAGACGTCAGCCGTCGCGTTGTGCGTGAACGCGACGATGTCGTCGCGGCCGTCGCCGTTGACGTCACCGACGGCGGCGATCTCCGCGCCAGGGGCGAACCAGTCGTGCCACCTGCCCGGCGACGTGAACGCCGACCCTGTCGACAAGGCCACGTAGACGTCACCGGTGTTGCTGTGCGCGAACGTGACGATGTCGTCCCGTCCGTCGCCGTTGAAATCACCAGTCGACGCGGTCTCCCCACCGATGGAGAAGAAGTCGTTCCACTTCACCGACGTTCCCGCGAAGCCGGTGCCGGTTGAGGTGCTCACGTAGACGTCGGCGGCGGCGTTCTGCGTGAAGGTGAGGACGTCGTCGCGGCCGTCGCCGTTGACGTCCGTCGGTGCGCCGCCGGTCATGCCGTGGGTCCGCGCCGCCTGGTTGAGCAACGTTCGCGCCGTCGCCGCCGCCTGGTCGTACCGATCGGGAAACCCCGACCGCTGTACGCACTGGGCGACCTGGCCGGCGGTGTAGCCGGGATTGTTGCGGTCGCAGGTGATCGCCCTGGTGACGTACTGCGTGGTGGCGTAGACCGGGTCCATGATCTGCTCCGGCGTCCCCCAGCCGTAGTCCCAGCGCTGCTGGAAGACACCCAGGCTGGACTTGTCGCCGCAGGGCAGGTTGTTCATGTGCGACTCGACCCACCCGGCCTCGAACGTCGAGAGCATGACCTTGTCGTTCACGTTGTACGACCGGGCCACCCGGTAGACGACGAGGGTGACGGCCGGGTCGTGGGTGGCGGGGACGGACGGACAGGCGAGCGTGTCGATCGGTACGGCAGCAGCGGGCGCAGCGACCGCGACCGTTGCCGTTGCGGTCAGGAGGGCGACAAGCATCGCCAGCGAACGTCGTCTCACAATGCTCCTCAGGGACGTCAGGTGTGCGACCGGAAGGTGGTTCGCCAGCTGACGCCCGCCCCCGTGGACGCCGCGTCGGCCGGCGCCGGTCCGGCCGTCCGAAAGCGGGGCCACCCGGCACGCGAGAGAGCGGGAAATCGATTGCTGACGAGTGTTGTAGTCACCGGCATCGATGTCAATACCTCCGGAGTTCGGCATCCGGAACGGCCTGGGCCCGACCAGAAATCGATTGCTTCCTCTGTATAGGATTCCGAGCGATCTCCCGAGGTGCGAGCACACCCGGGGTCGGCGACCCGATGGCAAACCGGTAGTCCGGGCTTGGGCGACAACGATGAGGGCGGGATGACGACCATCTACGATGTGGCCCGCAGGGCCGGCGTGTCGCCCGCGACCGTCTCCCGGGTGCTCAACGGACGCGACTCCGTCGACCCGGAGCTGGCCGCCCGCGTACGGCAGGCCGCACAGGATCTCGACTATCGCCCGAACGCTGTCGCCCGCAGCCTGCGCCGGAGCCGGACCAGCCTCTGGGCGGTCATCATCTCCGACATCGGAAACCCGTTCTTCACCTCCATGGTGCGTGGCGTCGAGGACGTCGCACAGGAGGCCGGATTCTCGGTCGTGCTGTGCAACGGTGACGAGGACCCGGACAAGGAGGCCCGGTACGTCGCGGCGGCCCTCGCCGAGCGGATGGCCGGGGTGATCATCTCCTCGTCCGGGCGGCCGGCCCTGATCAGCCGCCTGGTGCAGGCCGGTATCCCGGTCGTGGCCATCGACCGGCAACCGCGCGGCGTCGACGTGGACACAGTGCTCGTCGACAACATCCACGGCGCCGAGCAGGCGACGACCCACCTGGTGGGCAGCGGCTACCGACGGATCGCCTGCATCACCGGCCCGCGCCGGATCTCCACAGCCATGCAGCGGCTGCGGGGCTACCAGAAGGCGCTCAAGGCGAGCGGGCGTTCGACGAACGAGGACCTGATCCGGTACGCCGACTTCCGCGAGGACGGCGGGTACCGGGCGATGGCCTCGTTGCTGGAGACCGGCGAGCCGCCCGACGCGGTGTTCGCGGCCAACAACCTGATGACAGTGGGCGCTGTCGAATGTCTTGTCGACAACGGCATCGACGTACCGGACCGGTTCGGCATCGTCGGGTTCGACGACATTCCGTGGGCGCACCTGGTCCGGCCGTCACTGAGCACCGTCGCCCAACCCACCTATGACCTGGGTCGTACGGCTGCCTCGCTGCTCGTCGAGCGGATCGCCGACCCGGCGAAGGCACCCTCGACAGTCGTCCTGCGCACCGAACTGCGGGTACGGGAGAGTTCGGCCCCCGGGCAGCCGAACCGCCCCGACGACAGCCCTCGGCGCCGCGGTACGACCGGCCCGTAAGACGAGACCGGCCGCTCATATCCGCACGTCACCGCAGAGGTGGACCGCTACGCCCAGCTCGGCGAAGAAGGCAGCCTTGGCCCGCAGCGCACGGTCGGCGGTCAGCGCGTCGGGGGCGTAGACGACGTTGACATGGTTGGCCTTGTGCCGGGCCATCAACTGGTCGCGGCCGACGCCGTGCAGCACGGCGTGCATGATCGGCCACTGTGGATTCGTGGCGTCGAGCCGGCGCTGCGTCTCGGCCGCGGGCAACTCGACAACCGTGCCGCGACCGAGGTCCACGTGCAGCGCGCCGTCCATGACGAACACCCTCGACCAGACGATCTCACCCGGTTTCGACACCCCGCTGAGGGTGCCACCGCCGAGCGGGAAGTACATCGGCGGCTGACGCATGCTGTAGGACCGGTCGTAACCACCGTTGTGCGACGCGGGCACCGAACCGGAGATCTCGAAGACCCAGACGAAACTGTCGTCGTACTGCTCTCCCCAGCGGATGTCATGCAGCGTGGTGGCCGGGTCCAAGCCCATCGCGGTCCAGATCCGGTTGGTGACCAACGAATCCACCGCGACGCCCTCGTCGACCTCGTTGAAGTGCGGCAGCGGCACACCCGGGTACAGCTCCCGTGAGCCGTCGCGGCTGGTCACCGGAGGGCGCACCACGTTGTTCAGCAGTCCCTCGGCCAGGTCGCTTGCCGGAACGGTGTCCTTGAGTCCCTGCTGGTACTGGATTCCCACCGCGTCCAGGCCGAAGTCGTCGGCTATGCGCAGCGCGGCCACGTACATCCTGCACTGGCTGAGCAGTTGCGCGTGCGTCAGTTCGGTGGCCTCGTCGACGCCGGTGTGGAACGTCATCCCCGCCGCGTCGAGCCAGGCGAGCACTGCCTGCGCCTCGGGCTCGGGTACCCGCGCCATCTCCGCCACCAGTGCGCTCTGCGACAGGCGTTCCTTGAAGATGCCCAGCGGGTTGAGCAGCTCGTCGTCGATGATGGCGTTGTACATGCCCATACAGCCCTCGTCGAAGACACCGATGATGGCCCGCTCGGAGACGAGCTGCCGGGCCAGCGCCACGCCGAGTTCGACCTCGGCGTCCGGCGGCAGCGCCGGCAGCGGGCGTACGTGGCTCTCGTCGTGCACCACCTCGCCGGTCTCCAGCCACTTCTTCAAGCCGTCGCGCGCCCATTCGTCGGTGAAGTCCTCGCTCCACAGCGTCGAATACCGCACGCCCGCCTTGGTGAGGCTGCCCGCGAGGTTGAGCAGTCCCACCAGACCGGGATACTGGCCGCTCCAGTTCGCGACGAGCAGGATCGGCCCCCGGTGGGCGCGCAGCCCTGCCAGCACGTGGTGGCTGTACTGCCAGACCGCCTCGACCACGATCAGCGGGGCGTCGGGCGGGATCGTCCGGAACACCTCGATTCCTGCGCGTTGGCTGGCGATGAACCCGTGGCCGGTGACCGCGTCGACGTCGTGGCCGCGCCGGACGTGCCAGCCCAGCGCGGTGACGGCGGCGGAGAGGTCCTCTTCGAGCTGCCGCTGGGTGGGCCAGCAGGTGACGTTCGCGCTCAGCCGCAGGTCGCCGCTCGCCACTGTGTAGACGGTGCGCGGCGGGGCGGCCGGCGGCTGCACCGGCACGGGCAGGATGTAACGGGTCACGGGGCGGCTCCCTTGACTGTCGGGCGGTTGACGGGTCGGGCAGTCGTTGCTGCGAAGCGACCAGGCCGGCGGTGCGTACTCAGAGACCGCCGAGCTTGGCGTACGCCTCGGCGGCGTTGTCGCTGGTGATCCGCGTCGTGTCGAGCGTGGTGGCGCGCGGGACGTCCGTGGCGCAGTCGACAAGGATCTTCCGGGCGAGTTCGACGGCCTCACGGCCACCGGTGGCGTACTGGAAGGTCGCGGCGAGGCGGCCCTGTTCGACGGCCTTGATCCCGCCGGAGGGCACCGGCAACGCGTCGATGCCTGTGAACTTGATCTTTTGTTCGAGCCCGGCCGCCTTGGCGGCGAGGTAGGCGCCTTCCGCCATCGGATCGTTGTGCGCGTAGACGGCCGACACGTCCGGGTGGGCCTTGATCAGGGCGTCCGCCACCGACTGCCCCTTCTCGCGCAGCCAGTCCCCGGGCTGGGAGGCGACGATCTCGATCTTCGGGTTGCCGGCGATGCCCTCACGGAACCCCTTCGCGCGCTCTGCCGCCGGCGTCGAGCCGGGGAGCCCAGCTATCTCGATCACCTTGCCGCCGCCGGGGAGCAGCGTCTGGGCGTAGAACTCGCCGGCCGCCCTACCGATGGCGACGTTGTCCCCTCCGATGAAGGCGGTGTACGCCTCGCCCTCGACCTTGCGGTCCAGCACGATCACCGGGATGCCCTGGTCGTACGCCTTCTTGACCACGGCGGTCAGCGGCTTGGCCTCGTTTGGCGAGATGATCAGCAGGTTGATCCTCTGGGTGAGGAAGTTCTCCACGTCGGCGACCTGCTTGCTGTTGTCCTGCGCGGCGTCGGAGACCACGACGCGGAAGCCGGGAACCGCCTTCGCGGCCGTCTGCACGTCGTTGTTCATCACCTGCCGGTACGGCTCGGCGTTGTTGGCCTGCGACATGCCGATCAGGAAGTCCTTGCCGGTTCCGCAGGCGCGGGCCGAGCCGGCGTCGTCAGAGGGTTTCTCGACGGTGCATCCCGCGGTGGTCAGAAGCGCGCCGGTGACCAGCAACGCGAGCACGGTTCGTCTGTGCATGGCAGTGGCTCCTCGGTGTGGGTTCGGTCAGGCGATGCCGTGGCGCAGCTTCTGCAGCGCCGCCGCGAGCACGATCACCAGTCCCTTGATCAGCAGTTGGACGTTGGCGTCGATGTTGTTGAGCGCGAGGATGTTGTTGAGGATGCCGAGCAGCAGCGCGCCGGCGAGGGTGCCGCCCATCGAGCCGGAGCCGCCGGCCAGGCTCGTCCCGCCGATCACCACAGCGGCGATAGCGTCCAACTCGTATCCGGCGCCGTCGTTGGGGCTGCCCTGGTTGAGCTGTCCCGCGTGGATCACGCCGGCCACCGCCGCGAGGAGGCCGGCGACAGCGAACACGGCGACCTTGATCCGCGTGACGGGGACACCCGAGAGCCGGGCCGCCTTCTCGTTGCCGCCGATCGCGTAGACGTGCCGGGCGAACGCGGTCGTCCGCAGCACCACGATCGCGGCGATCCCGATCAGGACGAACAGGACCGCCGGCACCGGGAGCACGCCGTTGAGGGAGCCGTTGAGCAGTTCGAAGGCCGGCGGGGCTTCGTGTGCTCCGTCGCCGTAGGCGATCGGGATCCCCAGGCCACCCGACCAGATCCGGGCGATGCCCCGCGCGACCTGGAGGCCGGCGAGGGTGACGATGAACGACTGGATGCCGAGTCGGGCGACGGCGTACCCCTGCACGGCGCCGAAGAGCGCACCGATCACGAGCACCACGGCCACCGCCGGCACGATGCCGAACCCCGAGTCGACAAGGAGGGTGGCGGTGCCGACGGCCGACAGACCGAGGATGGCGCCGACCGACAGGTCGATGCCTCCCAGCAGGATGACGAACGTCATGCCGATCGCGATGATGCCGATCTCCGACACCGCGCGGACGATATTGCCGAGGTTCCCGGCGGTGAGGAAGAGGATTTCGCCGTCGCGTCGCGGTGAGGCGAGGATCGCGACGACGAAGACCACGAGCAACGCGAAGAGACTCTGCACCGCGAAGAGCCGGTCGACGAGTTCGCGGCGGCTGCGCGGCCGGCGCAGCCAGCGGGCGGCGGTGCCTCGCAACCCGACCGTGCCGGCGGCGGGCGGCACCTCGGTCACGGCGGGCTCCGGCGGCGGTACGCGGACGTCGGTCATCGTTCGTCCCTTCCGGCAGTCGCGCCGCCCATCGCCGCCGCGAGAATGTCCTCGCCGGTGCAGCCGTCGGTGGGGAGGTCGGCCACCACGCGACCGCCACGCAGCACCACCACGCGGTCGCAGACACCGAGCAGTTCGGGCAGCTCCGACGAGGCGAGCAGGATGCCCATGCCCTCGCCGGCGAGCCGGCGCAGCAGTCGGTAGATCTCGGCCTTCGCACCGATGTCGACGCCGCGGGTCGGCTCGTCCAGCAGCAGCAGCCGGGGCTCGGCGAGCAGTTGCCGGGCGAAGACGACCTTCTGCTGGTTGCCGCCGGAGAGCGCGCCGACGGGCGCGGCCGCCGACGACGTCTTGATGGCCAGTTCGGTGATCGTCCGCTGGACCACGGAGCGCTCCCGTTTGCGGCTGACGAATCCGGCGGTCGTCACGTTTGCCAGGGCGGTCAGCATGATGCTGCGACCGACCGGATGTTCGAGGACGAGTGCGGCGCGGCGACGGTCCTCGGGCACGAAGCCGACGCCCGCGCGCAGCGCCGCGCGCGGGTGCCTCGGCGCGTACCGGCTGCCGTTCAACCGGATCGCGCCGCTGCGCCGGCCACGCGGACCGGCACCGAAGAGGGTTTCCAGCAGTTCGGTGCGGCCGGCTCCCATCAGGCCCGCCAGGCCCACGATCTCGCCGGCCCGTACGGTGAGGCTGATGCCGTCCGGCTCGCAGCGGCCGGGCCGGGGCGCCCGGGGCCGCACGGCCAGGTCGGTGACGTCGAGCAGTGGTTCGCGCACGGTCCCGCGCGGGCTGTCCGCGTCTCTCGGCGCGGGCGCGAACAGCGAGGTGGCCCGTTCGCCCACCATCATCGCGATGATCCGCCGCCGGTCCATCCGCCCGGCGGGCACGACACCGGCGACCGAACCGTTGCGCAGCACCGTCGCACGGTCGGCGACGACCTCGATCTCCTCCATCCTGTGCGAGATGTAGACGACGCCGACTCCCCGTCGGCGCAGGCCGTCGATGGTGGCGAAGAGCCGCCGCACCTCACCGTCGGCGAGCGCGGCCGTCGGCTCGTCCATGACGAGCACGCGGGCGTCCAGCGCGAGCGCCTTGGCGATCTCGACGAGCTGCTGCTCCCCCACGCGCAACGACCCGACGGGCCGCCGCGGGTCGATGTCGGCCCCGAGCCGGTCCAGGTGCTCCCGCGCGGTACGGACGGCCGCCCGCCGGTCGACTGTGCGCAGCCGCGTCCGGGGTTCCCGTCCGAGCACCAGGTTGTCGGCCACCGACAGGGCGGGCACCAGGTCGAGTTCCTGGTGGATGGTCGCGATGCCGGCGGCCTGGGCGGCGGCGGGACCGGCGAACCGTACCGGCGTCCCGTCGACAGCGATCTCACCGTCGTAGTCGGTGATGACGCCGGAGAGAATGTTGATCAAGGTGGACTTGCCCGCGCCGTTCTCCCCCAGCAACGCGTGCACCTCGCCGGCGCGCACGTCGAAGGTGACGCCGTCCAGGGCCGTCACACCGCCGAACCTCTTCGCCACGCCGGTCATGGCGACCACCACCGGCCCGCTCGTGTCCGCCTCCGCGCGCGGCGGGTCGCCGGTGTCCACGGCTGTCACGGGACCGCGTTCATCGCGGCGTGCGCGGCGTCGGCGAACGCCACGTCCCGCCGGACACCGCTCGCGACCAGCCGCCAGGTGCCCCCCGGATACTGTCCCGGCCCCCAGGACAGGCCACCCGCACGCCACAACGGCTGCCAGGCGGCCATCGCGTGGCCGGCGTCGTACCACGTGTTGTCGCCGCGCCAGGCCGACCCCCACCTGTGCACCGCTACCACCGAGAGCCCGGCACCGGTGGACATCGTCCACCGGGGCATTCCGGTGACGTCACCTGTCGGTCGTGCCTCCACCGCCGGATCCCCGACCGTCGGGGACGCGCCGTCGACGTTGAACGCCACCTCCCACACCGCCGCCGTCGGCCACCCGTTGACCGACCAGGTGATGTCGCTCTGCAACCCGGGGCCGGACCATCGGGGCGCCACAGTGAGCAGCCAGTCGGCGGTGACCGGCTCGTCGCCGAACGGAATGCCGACAAGGTTGATCCGGGAGCCGTCGGCCGACACGTCGACCCGGGCCGGTGCGCCGGCCCGGTCGGTCACGTCGAACCGACCCACAGCGAGGTACGGGCCCGTGCCCCGGTGCGACGAGTCCAGCGCGGGCCGGTAGTTGCCCGCTCCGGCCGGGTCCACCGCCAGTTCGGCGATCCGGGCGTTGGGCCAGGTCCGCACGTCGGCGCGGAGGAACCCGGTGGCCACCGTGTACCCGCGCGCCACCACCTGAGTCGGCCAGGTCAGCGGCGCCAGCCAGAGCCCGCCCTGCCCCCAGCCGGCGTGGCTGAGATACCAGGTCGAGCCGTCCACCACGACCTCGGCGGCGTGCGCGTCCAGGACCGCCACCTTCTCCGCGCCGTCGAACCGCAGCGGGTCGCGGCTGCGGTAGACGGCCGTCCGCCGGTACGCGGCGCCGTAGTCCGTGCCGTCACAGCAGACGAACAGATACCACCAGTCCCCCCGGCGCACCACGAACGGCGACTCCGTCTGCCCACCCGCCTGACCTGTGTACGGCGACGTGTAGGCGACCGCGCGGGCGCTCCAGGACCGCAGGTCGGTGCTGGTCCGGTACGCCACGACGTGGTTGCCGCCGGACGGGCTCGACGTGGCCGTGTAGTACATGACCCAGCGGTCACCGACCCTTGTCACCATCGGGTCGCGGCCCTCCCACCCGTCAGTGAACAGCGGGTTGGCCGAGCTGCGGGTCCAGGTGAACAGGTCGGTCGAGGTGGCCAGGTGCATGCGGTAGCGCGTGTAGTCCGGACTACCGGCCGCGTAGAACATGTAGTAGACGCCGTCGTGGTGCACGACGTGCGGGGCCCAGATCCACTGCTCCCCCGCGCCCGGGTCGGCGATCAGCGCCACCGGCCGCTTCGTCCACGGACCGGTCGGGCTCGGCGCCGTCGCGTGCCCGAAGACCTTCTCGTCCTGGGGCGCTCCGGATTCGGCGTGGGTGATGCCGAACAGGTGCCACACGCCGGTCTGCTGGTGCCGCACCAACGTGTGGTCGTTGTAGTACCAGGTCGTCGACTCGCCCACGCTCGGGTCGTAGACGCGTGTCGACGCGCCCCGGGTCGGGGTCTCGCCAACAGTCTCGTACGGCGTCGTGGTGACCGCCGCGAGCGAGCCGACACGGCGCAGCGTCACAGTGTCGATCCCCGCGAAGAAACCTGTCGATGGCGCGGACCGGCCGGTGACAGTGACAGTGAGGCGGTGCGTGCCGCTCGCCAGCGACGCCGAGCCCAGAGGCACCGCGCCGGTGCGCTGCACGGTGCCGGCGTACCCGTCGAAGAGCTGGCCGACAGCCACTCCGTCGACGGCGAAACGCAGCGTGCCGTAGTCGCCGGCCCGGGTGAGCACCGCGCCGAGGTCGTACTGCCCGGCGGGCACCGACGGCAGGGTGAGCGTCACCGAGTCCCCGGCGCGGGCAGCCCGGAACCACAGCTGCCGCCCGCCGGACCAGCTCACCCCGCAACAGTCGGCCTGCGCCCCGACCGGCGCGGTGGCGCTGACGACAGCCAGCGACTCGGCCTCGAACCGCAACGGGTCGTCAGCCAGGGCCGAGGCCGCCGCCGGGGCCGCTGTCAGGGCGGATGCCGCCGGGGCGGCAGCCAGGACCGGCACAGCCGGGGCGGCTGCCAGGACAGCTCCGAGCAGGAGCGCTGCGGTGACACGTCGGGCGCGCATCACGACACGCTCGGGCGGGGCAGGTCGACGCCGGGGGCGAACTGGTCGTGCCAGCGGTTGGCGGCCCCGAGCCCGCCGCCGGTGGAGAGCGAGACGTACACGTCGGCAGTGAGCCCGCGGGTGAACCGCACCACGTCGGCCCGGCCATCGCCGTTGAAGTCCCCGACCCCCGGCAGGTCGTCGCCGAGGGCGAAGCTGTCGTGCCACTTCCAGGCGTCCTG
Source organism: Micromonospora profundi (assembly GCF_011927785.1). Lineage (NCBI taxonomy): Bacteria > Bacillati > Actinomycetota > Actinomycetes > Micromonosporales > Micromonosporaceae > Micromonospora > Micromonospora profundi. The sequence continues at coordinate 3,826,366 of NZ_JAATJK010000001.1, forward strand.
CACGAAGCGGGTGCCGTCGGAGAGCGACACGAACACGTCGCCCGCCGTACCCCGCGTGAACGTCAGGATGTCGTCGCGACCGTCACCGTCGACGTCGCCCACCGCGGGCAGTTCGTTGCCGAGGGCGAAGCTGTCGTGCCACTTCCAGCCGTCCTCCACGAAGCGGGTGCCGTCGGAGAGCGACACGAACACGTCGCCCGCCGTACCCCGCGTAAACGTCAGGATGTCGTCGCGACCGTCACCGTCGACGTCGCCGACCGCCGGGAACTCGTCGCCGAGGGCGAAGTGGTCGTGCCACTTGACGCCGGGTCCGAAGCCGGAGCCGGTGGACAGCGCCACGTAGACGTCGGCGGCGGCGCCACGGGTGAAGGTGATGATGTCGGTACGCCCGTCGCCGTTGACGTCACCGACCGCAGGGAACTCGGTGCCGACAGCGAAGAAGTCGTGCCACTTGACCCCGGCGGCGAATCCGGTGCCGGTGGAGAGCCCGACGTAGACGTCGGCGTTGTCGCCCCGGGTGAAGGTGATGATGTCCGCACGGCCGTCGCCGTTGACGTCCCCGGTGAGAGGGATCTCCGCGTCCACCGCGAAGAAGTCGTTCCAGGGCCGGCTGTCCGGCACGAAACGGGTGCCGTCGGAGAGCGAGGTGAACACGTCGGCCGTGGCGCCGCGCGTGAAGTCGATCGCGTCGTCGCGGCGGTCGCCGTTGGCGTCGCTGGTGTTGCGGCCACGGGTGGTGGCCGACACCTCGGCCGAGGGCGCGGCGACGTTGCCCGACCCGTCGACCGCCACGATCCGGTAGTAGCGGGTCTGGCCGGCCGGCAGCGGCCCGTGCCGGAACGCCGTGGCACGTGTCGTGCCGACCATGTTGGCGGCGGTGATCGTCACGCCCGGGTTCCGGGACGCGTAGACCCGGTAGGAGACGATCCCTACGTCGTCGGCGGAGTGCGACCAGGTCAGGCCGAGGGCGTGCACGCGTCCGCCGGCCAGGGTGAGACCGGCGACCGTTGCCGGGGCGGTGGTGTCGACGAACGGCGGCACCATGCTGTCGGCCTGGTACCGGACGGCGGTCCACGCCGGCGCGCCTGCGGCCGGGGTGAGCTGAACGGTGACCGTCGACCGGCCCGCCGTCAGGGCCGCGGGCAGGACGAAGTCGTCGGCCAGCCAGCGTTGCCGGTCGTTGCCCAGGGGTTGGAGCCACACCCCGGCCGGTACGCCGTCCACCGACACGGCCGCCTGCTGGTAGCCGCCGGACTGGTCGCTGTGGCGGCGCAGCCGTACCCCCTGGTTTGTCGGGTCGACGGCCAGCCGGAAGCGGACGGGTGCGGTCGCGGCGCGGACCTGGGCGGTCTGCGGGACGTTGTCGTCGTCGCCTTCGAAGCTGGCGGTGAGCGCGGTCTGGGTCGCCGACGAGTCGGTGTACGCGTGGGCGGCGCGGCTGGCGGCGTCGCCGGTGACGACGGTGTCGGTCCGGCGCGTGGCCACGGTGCGCTGGGTGTAGAGGAACGCGGTCGAGGCGTACTCGGCCGGCATGTCGTTGGCCGGCCCGTGCTCGATGCCGAAGCGCAGCGCGGTGCCGTACGCCACCGCGTCGCCGATCATCAGCCGGTAGGCGGCGTCGCACTCGTCGGCGCATCCGCCACCGCGGACCAGGTGCGCGGTGTTGCCGGTGAAGACGCCGCTGTACTCGCCTCGGTTGAAGTACCACCCCGACTCGTAGAAGTCCTCGGTGCCGGTGCCGTGGATCTGCGGCGTCGGCGAGCCGTCCACGTACACCCGCTCGTCGCCTTCGAGGTAGTTGCGGGTGTTCCCGCCGATGATGTGGCCGCGCATGGTCTGCGAGACACCCACGAACCGGCCCCGGCCGGACTGGTCGGCCACGATCCAGTCGTTGCCGCCGACCGTCTCCGCGCGCCGCGACTGGGTGGTGAAGTAGCCCGCGCTGCCGTCGGCGGCGAGCCGAGACGTCCACTCGGTGCCGGGCGCCGACGTCACCTCCACCTCGATTCCGCTCACGGTGGTGCCTGTCGTGTTGACGAGCGTCAGGGCGGCGGAGGAGCGGAAGGGCATCGGCCACCAGGCGCTGTACCAGCCGCCGGGTGCCGAATCCATGGCGAACATGAGCGACCGCACGGTGCGCTCGCCCAGCCCACCCCCGAAGAACTCCCCGACCGGGCTGTCCACGGTGGTCCGCCCGTCGAACGCCATCCGCAGCCGCAGGCCGGCGAGCGTCGGTGCGCCGGCTGCCGCATCGGGTACGCGCAGCCGCAGCGCGGTGATCGCCCGGGGGCCGGTCAGGCCGGCCAACGACACCTGGCCCTGTGCCGGCGCGGTGACTGTGGCGCGGCTTGTGGAGGCGCCGGGCTGCGCGGGCTTCGGGTCGCGGGTGCCTGCGGCGCGCAGCAGGGTGACCACATCGGTGGCCGGGTCCGCTGGGTCGAACCGCGCGACGCCCTCGGCGTCGGCGAAGGTGCGGTAGGTGACGTGGTGAAAGAGCGGGTTGTTCTGGGTGGTGATCCGCATGGAGTTGCGGTACGGCATCGGCACCTTGATCGTGACGCCGCCGGAGGTCTGGTCGGCGTTGCTGACAAGTGGTGCGACGAAGGGACTGCCGAGTCGCCCGTCCACCAGGGCCTGAAGGTCGGCCTGGACGACCACCACGCCGTCGAGTTCGATGCGGATCCAGCCGGTGGCGCGGACGTCGCCTTCGTCGCGGGTGAACCAGATCGACTGCACCTCGCCGGGTCCGCGCGCCTCGGCGATCACGCATCCGCCGCTCTGGCGCAGGCAGGACCAGGTGCCGACGAAGCCGTCGTCGTTGGAGCCGTCGCGGCCGAAGCTGGAGAACTGATGGGTACGGGTGCCTGCGGCCAGCTCGGGCAGGCGGTCGAGCCGCCGGTAGGTGTCCCATCCGGCCGGTCCCTTGTCGTCGGCGACGGCGAACGCGGAGGCGTCGACAACACTTGGCGCGGGAACGGCAAGCGTGGCGGCGGAGGCCGTCGCCGGCGGGATCGCGGTGAGCATGGCGACGGCGGCGCCCAGCCAGCGGGTGACACGGAGCCTCATCGGTGTCCCTTCCCGAGCGACCGAGAGCGGTGGGAAATCGATTGCTGGCGAGTTAACTGCTCGACTTCCACGGTTGTCAATACCTTGCGGGGGCTTTCCCTCCGGGGCAAGAAATCTTCATCGCCCGGCGACCACGAGCCGGCAGCGGCAGGGCTGGCCGAGCCCGGACTGAAGAAGTTCTTCGGCGGACAGGACCGCCTCGGCAGGTATTGACAGACGCCGAAGCCTGCGGTTTCACTTCTCCTCAGCGCCACGTCTCGCCGCTCGGGACGCGACACGCCCCTCTCCGACGCGACTGCCAGGCCCGCCCATCGGCGACACCGGCCCACGACGCGCCGCACACCGCTGCGACCGCCCACCCCGATAGGAGTCGCCCCATGTCCAGACTCCCGACAAGCGCCGCCCGGCGCGTCCTCGTCGCACTGCTCACCCTGGCCGGGGTCAGCCTGACCGCCGTGGTGAGCACGCCCTCTCCCGCGCTCGCCGCACCGAACTTCAAGGCGCCGTTCCCCTGCGGACAGCGGTGGACCTACGACCACCACAGCGCCGAGGTACGGCAGGCGCTGGACTTCGTCCGCGCCGACGGCGGCACCACCGGTGGCACGCCCCAGGTGGCATCGGCCGCCGGCGTCGCCCGCCGCTACTCGCAGCCCAGCGGAGCCGGCAACTACATCGTCATCGACCACGGTGGCGGCTGGACCACCTACTACTTCCACCTCAGCGCCTACTCGGTGCCCGACGGCGCCTACGTGCAGCAGGGCCAGCAGATCGGCATCACCGGTAGTACCGGCAACTCCTCCGGGCCGCATGTGCACTACGAGCAGCTCTACAACGGGGTCGGCCAGACGATCGTCATCAACGGGGTGTCCCTCGCGCCGTATCCCGGCCAGTACAACCAGAAGTACCTGGTCAGCGACAACTGCGGAACGTCGCCACCGGCCGCCGCGCGGTATTTTGGTGGGTCACCCACCGACTTCACCGGCGACGGCCGCGACGACGTCATCGCCTTCACCCACAGCCCCCTCGCCGACGCCTACGTCGCCACCTCCACCGGCACCAGCTTCACCGGCACCACCATCAAATGGCACGACTGGTTCGCCCTCACCGGCGAAACACCGCTGACCGGCGACGCCAACGGCGACGGCCGCGACGACGCCATCGTCTTCACCCACAGCCCCCTCGCCGACGTCCACGTCGCCCTCTCCACCGGCACCACCTTCGCCCCCAGCCAAAAATGGCACGACTGGTTCGCCCCCGGCACCGAAATACCCGCCATCGGCGACGTCAACGGCGACGGCAAAGACGACATCATCACCTTCACCCACGACACCACCGCCGACGTCTACGTCGCCCTCTCCACCGGCACAACCTTCACCGGCACCGCCGTCAAATGGCACGACTACTTCTCCATCGGAGGAGAATTCCCCGCCATCGGCGACGTCAACGGCGACGGACTCGACGACATCATCACCTTCACCCAAGGCCCCGCCACCGCCTCCGACGTCATCGTCGCCCTCTCCAACGGCACCAGCTTCGGACCACCACAAAAATGGCACGACCTGTTCGCCGTCGGCACCGAACAACCCCGCGTCGGCGACATCAACGGCGACGGCCGCGACGACATCGTCACCTTCACCTGCAACACCGACGCCGACGTCTACGCCGCCACCTCCACCGGCACCGGCTTCACCGGCACCACCGTGAAATGGCACGACTACTTCTGCCTACCCGGCGAATTCCCCTACCTCGCCGACACCAACGGCGACGGCAAAGACGACCTCATCGTCTTCACCAAAAACACCACAAACGACATCTACGTCGCCCTCTCCACCGGCACCGGATTCGCCCCCAGCACCAAATGGCACGACCACTTCGGCCTCAACGGCGAAACCACCCTCTGAACCGCGGCGGCCACCCGGCGACGTGCGGCCGGTTCAACCGTCCGAGCCCGGGTAGCAGAAAGGCAGGGACCGAAGGAGGAAACCAGACATGAAGGCGTTGACCTGGCAGGGCAAGCGGGACGTACGAGTCGAAGAGGTGCCGGACCCCCGGATCGAGGAGCCCACCGACGCGATCGTGAAGATCACATCGACGGCGATCTGCGGCTCCGACCTGCACCTGTACGAGGTGCTGGGGCCGTACCTGAAGCCCGGTGACATCCTCGGCCACGAGCCGATGGGAATCGTCGAGGAGGTCGGGTCGGGAGTGACAGGGCTCAAGCCCGGCGACCGCGTGGTGATCCCGTTCAACATCTCCTGCGGCAGCTGCTGGATGTGTCAGCGTCAGCTCTACGCCCAGTGCGAAACCACCCAGGTCACAAGCGAGGGCAAGGGCGCCTCGCTGTTCGGGTACACGTCGCTCTACGGCTCGGTGCCCGGCGGCCAGGCCGAGTACCTGCGCGTCCCGCAGGCCCACTTCGGACCGATCAAGATCCCGCAGAGCGGGGCCGACGAGCGCTACCTCTACCTCTCCGACATCCTGCCCACCGCCTGGCAGGCCGTGAAGTACGCCGACACCCCGCCCGGCGGCACCCTTGCCGTCTTCGGGCTCGGGCCGGTCGGCCAGTTCTGCGCCCGGATCGGCCGTCACCTCGGCGCCGGCCGGGTCATCGGGCTGGACCTGGTGCCGGAGCGGCTGGACCTGGCCCGCCGGCACGGCATCGAGGTGCTCGACGTCAGCGAGATGTCCGACGTGCCCAGCGCGCTCATCGACCTTGTCGACGGGCGCGGGCCGGACGCCGTCATCGACGCCGTCGGCATGGAGGCGCACGGCTCACCGGTCGGCAAGCTCGCCCAGACCGCCGCCGGACTGCTGCCGGACAAGCTTGCCCAGACCATGACCGACCGGGTCGGTGTGGACCGGCTCTCCGTCCTGCACGCCGCGCTCAAGGGGGTGCGCCGTGGCGGCACCGTCTCCCTCTCCGGCGTCTACGGCGGCGAGGCCGACCCGATGCCGCTGATGGAGATGTTCGACAGGGGCATCCAGCTGCGGATGGGGCAGTGCCACGTACGCCGGTGGACCGACGAGATCCTGCCGCTGCTCTCCGGCGACGACGATCCCCTGGGCGTGGAGGACCTGCGTACCCACCGTCTGCCGCTGAGCGACGCACCGCGGGCGTACGAGATGTTCCAGAAGAAGGAGGACGGTTGCATCAAGGTCGTCCTCGCGCCGTGAGCCATCAGCCTGACCTGCGGCGGCTCGCCCGGCACGTGTCCGGGCGGGTCTGGACGGTCGGTGCCGCGCCACGCCGAGGGCTCGGCTGAGCGGGAATCCGGGGACACCGTGTATCGATCAACTCGCATAGTGTGGTGGGCCGGCAAGCACTCCGGCGCCGCACGACGGGAGAGAAGATTGACTATCCGGCTGAACCGCAGGACAGCGCTCGGGCTCGGCACCGTGGCCACCGCCGGCACGGTACTCGGCGCGGTGACACCTGCGAGCGCCGCCGAGACCGCCCCGACCACCCCCGCGCGGGCCGCCCGCCGGGTCGCCGCCAGCTACACCAAGTTCAGCACGCAGGCCGGCGGAAACTGGCAGGCGTACGTCAGCGTGGCCAGCCCGGACGGCCCGCCTGTGGTCGCCGTGACGGCTCAGGCCGACCAGCGGATCGAGGCGTACAGCGTCAACAAGATCGCGGTTGCCACGGCGGTGCTGGACAAGGTCGACCGGGGGTTGCTCACCCTGGACCAGCGGGTCGAGGTGACCGCCGCCATCGTCGTACCGGGTGGTGACGGCATCTTCAGCCTGGACGGCGCGTACCCCAGCAGCGTGACCCTCGGTCACGTCCTGGCGAATCTGCTCACCGTCTCCGACGACACGGCGGTGCGGCTGTGCGGGTCGGTCTGCCCGGCCGCCGAACTCAACGCCATCCTTGTCGCCAAGGGCTTCCCGAACACCCAGGTGGAGCCGGTCGCCAACCCGAACCGTTTCTTCCTTGGCACCAGCACCCCGCGCGAGACGCACGACCTGCTGCGCGCCCTGGTCGGGGGCAGCCTGCTCTCGCCGGCCTCGACGACGTTCCTGCTCGGGCTGCTGCGCGCGCCTGTGGCGTTCACCGACGGCATCCGGCGCACGATGTCCTCCGACGACCGGGCGCGCATCGCCACGAAGGCGGGCTGGTTCGCCGACGCGCGGCACGAGGCAGGGGTGATCTTCGACCGGTCCGGGGCGGCGGTGCTCACCTACACGCTCTTCGCCGACGGGCAGGCCAACCCGGACGACTTCGGCGCCACCCACCCGGCCGTGCAGGCCCGCGCTTCCATGGGCCCCCGCTTCCTGGCGGCGGTGGACCGGCTCAGCGGCACGGGCACGGCGTACCGGACGACCGCTCGCCGGCCCAGCAACGGCGGCTGACCTGGCGGCGGGCCGATCGTCGCACGGCGATCGGCCCGTCCCGGCGCGATCGGCCCCGGGTGACTACCGTGTAGTGCGGACACGGCGGAGGGACGGCGATGGCGCCAGCGAATCGTACGGACGAAGAACGGTCGCTCGGGCGACTGCTGCGAGGCACGGCAGGGCTGGCCGCGTTGGCAGGCCTGGCCTGGGTGGCTCGGGACGTGCCGGCGGCCCTCGGCGGCCGGCTCACTGGCGCCCGCGCCGAACGGGCTGCCCGCTCGCCGCAGTTCCGCGACGGCACCTTCCACAACCGGGCCGGCACCCGAACGATGGTCGCCGACCCGGGCCGCAACCTGCTCCGCGAGCTGATCTTCGGCAAGCAGAAGCGGCGGCCAACCGCGCCCGTGCCGCTGCTGCGCCCGAGCGCGCCGCAGGCCACCGACGAGCTCGCCATCATCTGGTACGGCCACGCCACCGCCCTCATCGAGATCGAGGGCCGGCGGGTGCTGCTCGACCCCATGTGGAGCGACCGCTGCTCGCCGTCCGGGCTGGTCGGTCCACGGCGGCTGCACGAACCCCCGGTACGCCTTGACGAACTCCCCCCGCTGGACGCCATCCTGATCTCCCACGACCACTACGACCACCTGGACATGGCCACCGTGCAGGCGCTGACGGCCGGGCAGTCCGCGCCGTTCCTGGTGCCGCTGGGCGTGGGCGCGCACCTGGACCGCTGGGGCGTACCCGCCGAGCGGATCATCGAGCTGGACTGGGCCGAGTCGCACCGGGTCGCCGGCCTGGAGATCACCGCCACCCCCGCGCAGCACTTCTCCGGACGGGGCCTGCGCCGCGACGGCACGCTGTGGAGTTCCTGGGTGGTCGCCGGCTCCCGGCGCAGGGTCTTCTACACAGGTGACTCCGGCTACTTCGACGGGTACGCGGCGATCGGCGCGGAGCACGGGCCGTTCGACGCGACACTGATCCAGATCGGCGCGTACGACAGGGCGTGGCCGACGATCCACATGTTCCCTGAGGAAGCTGTCGACGCCCACCAGGATCTCCGGGGCGGGCTGCTCATCCCGGTGCACTGGGCGACGTTCAACCTGGCCCTGCACGACTGGTCCGAACCGGTGAACAGGCTGTGGGCGGAGGCGAAGGCACGCGACGTCCAGCTGGCGGTGCCCCGCCCGGGCGAGCGGGTGGTCGTCGCCGACCCGCCCGCCGTGGACGGATGGTGGCAGGCGATCGCCTAGTGAAAGGAAGGGCCCCTTGTTAACGCCTGGTGATTAACAAGGGGCCCTTCCTTTCACCTCAGAGCACGAACGCATCGGTCCAGAGCGCGCCGGACCGGCCGGACAGGGCGTCCAGCATGGCCACCGCCTGACCGTCGGTGAGCTGGGCCACGAAGTCCACGATCGCCCGTCCCCGGGCCCGGCCGATCCGATCCGGGGTACGCGGGTGCAACTCCGCCTCTGCCAGCTCAACGAGGTCGTGCAGCCGGCGGGGCAGCCGGGACTCCTCCTCCGGGTCGAGCAGCCACTCCCACAGCGCCTCGACGAGGGTGCCCAGCAGCCGGGCCTGGCCGCGCTGGTGCAGGGCGAGATCCGGACGGGCCAGCACGAACCGGTGGTGCACGAACTTGAGCACCTGCACCTCGTGCCACTGCGCACAGCCGAGCAGCACGTAGCCGGAGCGCATCGACGGCTGGTGGGTCATCGTGATCGCCTCGACGAAGCGGGTCGACCAGCGGGCGGAGAACCGCGACACGTACTGCTCCGCCTCGATGGAGCCGTCGAACGGCATCGCCAGCAGCCCGTCGACAAGTTCCTCGCGGACGTGCTCGACGGCGGCGGCGAACGCGTCGTCGTCGGCGATCCAGGCGTCCTTGCGGTGCAGTTGCCGCCGCAGCCGCTCGATCGCCGCGCCGGGCCGGCGGAACGCGCTGGCAAGCGCCGCGTCGGTGATCGCCCGGAGGTGTCCGCTCTCGCGCTGCCAGGCCATCAGCTCCGCCGAGACCGACCCCTGCTGGAGCACACCGACCCGGTAGAAGTCCTCCACGTCGTGGATGGCGTACGCGATGTCGTCGGCGGTGTCCATAACGGACGCCTCTACGGTCTGCTGCCAGTCCGGGATGCGGCCGACGAACGGTTCCCGGGCCTGTCGCAGGTCGTCCAGCTCGGTGCGGTACGCGCCGAACTTCAACGAGCCGCTCTCCGGGTCGTTCGGCGGCGGGGTGGCGCCGCGCGGCGGCGGGTCCAGCAGGCGGGGGTGCGGGTCGGGGTAGTCCAGCCGGGTCCACGGGTACTTCAGCAGGGCCGCGCGGACCGCGGCCGTCAGGTCCAGGCCGGTGGTGGCCGCGCCGCGGATCTCGGTGCTGGTGACGATCCGGTACGACTGGGCGTTGCCCTCGAAACCGTCGGCGAGGCCGAGGCGCTGGCGCGCCAGCCGGTCGAGCACCCGCTCCCCCAGGTGCCCGAACGGCGGGTGACCGAGGTCGTGGGCGAGCGCCGCTGCCTCCACCACGTCCGGGTCGCAGCCGCCGAGCCTGTCCAGCAGGTCGCGCCACCTGTCGTCGGCGATCAGCCGCTCGGCGATCGAGCGGGCCACCTGGGCGACCTTCAGACTGTGGGTGAGCCGGTTGTGCACCAGCAGCCCGGAACCGACCGGGCTGATCACCTGGGTGACTCCGCCGAGGCGGGCGAAGAAGGGCGAGGCGACGATCCGGTCCCGGTCGGCGCGGAACGGGTTCGCCGTCAGGTCCCCGAGAGCGCGGGCGCTGCCGCCGAAGAGCCGCCGGGTGCGCGGCCCCGCAGGTGATTCCATGATCGCCACGCTAGCGCAGGCGCGACCGGGGCCGCCGACGGATCAGCCCGGGCGGGTGCGGCAGAGCGGGCCGCCGCGCCCCGGCCGGGTGCGGCGACAGCGCGCGGGAGCGCCCGGCAGAATGCAGGCGTTACCCGCTCTTTGAAGGCGGATCGAGTCGAAGGCGGATCGAGATCGTGACCCAGTCTGTTCATCAGCGGATCGCCGACGAGCTCGGCGTGGCCGAGCGTCAGGTGCGGGCGGCCGTGGAACTGCTCGACGGCGGCGCCACAGTGCCGTTCATCGCCCGCTACCGCAAGGAGGCCACCGGCCTGCTCGACGACAGCCAGCTGCGCACCCTTGAGGAGCGGCTGCGCTACCTGCGGGAGCTGGACGAGCGGCGGGCAGCCGTCCTGGAGTCGATCCGCGGCCAGGGCAAGCTGGACGAGGCCCTCGAAGCGCAGATCATGGCGGCGGATTCGAAGTCCCGGCTGGAGGACATCTACCTGCCGTACAAGCCGAAGCGGCGGACCCGGGCGCAGATCGCCCGCGAGGCCGGGCTGGCCCCGCTGGCCGAGTCGCTGCTCGCCGACCCCAGCCAGGACCCGAAGGCCACCGCCGCCGGGTACGTCGACGCGGAGAAGGGCGTCGCGGACGCCCCCGCCGCGCTGGAGGGCGCGCGGGCGATCCTGATCGAGACGTTCGCCGAGGACGCCGACCTGATCGGCACGCTGCGCGAGCAGATGTGGTCGCGGGGCCGGCTGGTTTCCCGGGTACGCGACGGCCAGGAGACCACCGGCGCTAAGTTCGCCGACTACTTCGACTTCGCCGAGCCGTACCCGAAGCTGCCCTCGCACCGGATCCTGGCCATGTTCCGGGGCGAGAAGGAGGGCGTGCTCGACCTGACCATGGAGCCGGAGGAGGCCGGCGAGGCGGACGCCGTGCCGACCGGCCCGAGCCGGTACGAGGCGGCCATCGCCGGCCGGTTCGGGGTGTCCGACGCCGGCCGCCCCGCTGACCGTTGGCTGATCGACACGGTCCGCTGGGCCTGGCGGACCCGGATCCTCATCCACCTCGGCGCGGACCTGCGGATGCGCCTGTGGCAGGCGGCCGAGGAGGAGGCCGTGCGGGTGTTCGCCATGAACCTGCGCGACCTGCTGCTGGCCGCGCCGGCCGGCAGCCGACCCACGATGGGGTTGGACCCGGGCCTGCGCACCGGGGTCAAGGTGGCCGTGGTGGACGCCACCGGCAAGGTGCTCGCCACCGACACCATCTATCCGCACGAGCCGCGCCGGCAGTGGGACGCGTCGATCGAGACGCTCGCCCGGCTGGCCGGGGCGCACGGGGTGGAGCTGGTGTCGATCGGCAACGGCACCGCCTCGCGGGAGACCGACAAGCTGGCCGCCGACCTGATCAAGCGGCATCCGCAGCTCAACCTGACGAAGGTGATGGTCTCCGAGGCCGGCGCGTCGGTCTACTCCGCGTCCGCGTACGCCTCGCAGGAACTGCCGGGGATGGACGTGTCGCTGCGCGGCGCGGTGTCCATCGCCCGCCGGCTCCAGGACCCGCTCGCCGAACTGGTCAAGATCGATCCACGGTCGATCGGCGTCGGCCAGTACCAGCACGACCTGTCCGAGGTGAAGCTGTCCAGGTCGCTGGACGCGGTCGTCGAGGACTGCGTCAACGCGGTCGGGGTGGACGTCAACACCGCGTCCGCGCCGCTGCTGACCCGGGTCTCCGGGATCGGGGCCGGGCTGGCCGAGAACATCGTGCTGCACCGGGACGCCAACGGGCCGTTCCGGTCGCGTACCGACCTGAAGAAGGTGGCCCGGCTCGGGCCGAAGGCGTTCGAGCAGTGCGCGGGCTTCCTGCGCATCCCCGACGGCGACGACCCGCTGGACTCCTCAAGCGTGCACCCCGAGGCGTACCCGGTGGTGCGCCGGATCCTCTCCAGCACCGGCCAGGATCTGCGCTCGGTGATCGGTAAGAGCAGCATCCTGCGCGGGCTGCGGGCCACCGACTTCGTCGACGACAGGTTCGGCCTGCCCACCGTCACCGACATCCTCGCCGAGCTGGAGAAGCCGGGCCGGGACCCCCGCCCGGAGTTCCGCACGGCCACCTTCGTGGAGGGCGTGGAGAAGATCGGCGACCTGACGCCAGGCATGGTGCTGGAGGGCGTGGTCACCAACGTGGCCGCGTTCGGCGCGTTCGTCGACGTCGGCGTGCACCAGGACGGCCTGGTGCACGTGTCGGCGATGTCCCGCACCTTCGTGAAGGACCCCCGCGAGGTGGTGAAGTCCGGCGACGTGGTCCGGGTCAAGGTGCTCGACGTGGACGTACCCCGTAAGCGGATCTCGCTGACCCTGCGCCTGGAGGACGAGCCGGGCGCCGACGCCGGCCGCGGCGGCCGGACCAGTCAGGAGGGACGCGGCGGCCCGGCGCAACGCGGACCCGGCGGCCAGAGTGGCCGCGACGGCCAGAGTGGCCGTGACGAGCCCACCGGACGTGGCGGACCGGGGGGCCGCAGCGGGTCCGATGGTCAAGGCCGGTCTGGCGGCCAGGGGCGGTCTGGTGGACAGGGCAGGTCCGGTGGACACGGCAGGTCCGGTGGTCAGGGCGGGTCCGGTGGTCAGGGCGGGTCTGGCGGACAGGGCGGGTCTGGCGGACAGGGCAGGTCCGGTGGACAGGGCGGGCGCGGCGGGCAACAGCGGCAGAGCCCGCCACCGGCCAACGACGCGATGGCCGAGGCCCTACGCCGGGCCGGCCTGGCCTGACCCGAGCCTGGCGCGCCTCCCACAGGGTTCCCGCGAACGCTGCCCCGCGCCCGCGCCCGCGCCCGCGTCGCGCCGCGCTGCACGAGATCTTGGACAGTTTCCGTCAGCACGTGACGGAAACTGTCCAAGATTCGCGACCCCGCCACGTCTCGCGGCGGCGGGTGAAATCGGATCGCGGGGCTGCGGGGCTGCGGGGCTGCGGGGCTGCGGGGCTGCGGGTGATGATCTCGCGGTGAAGATGCACGCCGATCAGGTGGACGTGGGTGCGGACGTGGTCGCCGCGCTGGTGGCCGAGCAGTTTCCGCGCTGGCGAGGGCTGCCGGTGCGACCGCTCGCCTCGACCGGCACTGTCAACGCCCTGTTCCGGCTCGGCACGGAGATCGTGCTGCGGTTTCCGCTGCGGCCCTTCGCCGACCCCGGGCTGGACGCCGAGCTGCGGCGGGAGCAGGAACACGCGCTGCTGCTCGCCGCGCACCTGCCGGTCGAGGTGCCGGAGCCGCTCGGCCTCGGAGCGCCGGGCGCTGGCTACCCGGGGCCGTGGACGGCGTACCGCTGGATCGCCGGAGAAACCGCGGCGGCCGACCAGGTCGGCGGCTCCGACGCCTTCGCGCGTGACCTCGCCGACGTCGTGGTCGCCCTACGCGGCATGGACACCGGCGGCCGGTCCTGGTCGGGCACCGGTCGCGGTGGGCCGCTGTCCAGCCAGGACGCCGACGTTCGCGCCTCTCTGGCGGTCAGCGGCGGGCTCACCGACACCGTCGCGCTCACCGAGCTGTGGACCCGCTGCCGGGACACCCCCCGCGACGATCTCACCGACGTGTGGATCCACGCCGACCTGATGCCGGGCAACCTTCTGGTACGCAACGGACGACTGGTCGCGGTCATCGACCTGGGCGCGGTCGGCGTGGGTGACCCTGCGGTCGACCTGATGCCGGCGTGGAACCTGCTCGACGCCGGGGCGCGGGAGACCTACCAGCGGGCGCTCGGCGTGGACGACGCGACGTGGGAACGCGGACGCGGCTGGGCCCTGGGCCAGGCGGTGAACGCCCTGCCCTACTACGTCGACACCAACCCGGTGATGGCCGACATCGCGCGGCGCACCCTGCGGGCAGTGCTCGGCTGAGTCCGTCGCGTACCGTCGGCTCGTGGGCGAGGGCGACGACCGCGAGTGGCGGGAGCAGCGGCAGCGGGCCGTGCGGGCGCACGCTGACGCGGACGCGCGGCGGCGAGCCGCCGAGCAGTCCCAGGCCGCCGAGCTGGTGGCCTGGTTCGTGGCTGAGGCGACCCGGCGCGGGCTGCCCACCACCCGGCTGGTCGCCCGAGGCTACGACGGGCGCGGGCGTTACCGGACCGGGCTGACCGGCTGGTACGTCGACCAGGCCGAAACGCGGGCGGTGGACGTGGCGGGCAGGTTCCACCTGCTGACCGTGTCGGGCGGTCTGCGGGCGTGGTTGTTCGGCGTTGACCCCCAGCCCAGCCCGGCGCCACTTGTCGTCGGGGCAGGTGGGCGCGACGGTGAGTCGATCCCGTTGCGGACCCTGCTCACCCGCCGGCTGGGCGACGGCACGGACGGGTCGGATTCCGCCGGGCCGGATTCCGCCGCTGGCGTTCGCTAGCGCGGCAGGCGAACACTTTCGCGCCCCGGCCCGTGTCGGTTTTCCGACGCGGGCCGGACCGTTTCGTAGCCGGGCAGTCATAAGCCCGGTCGGCCTGATCTCCGTGCGGGCAGTTTCCGCTGCGTGTCGCACACCGAATACAGGTAAAGGTCGTTTGTCCCTAGTAGCGACCTCCTATGATTGATTTATCCCCCATGAACAGTTCTACCTGAAGGTCCCATTAGTGAATCTCATACGGATTTCCCCCTATCGCCGGCGGCCGCATGCTGCCACCAGGCCACGGTGAGCGTTCCGCTTGCCGGCGGAATCCTGCTCGCACTCATCGTCGGCTCCCTGCTGCAACCATTGATCCTGCGGCTGCTGACCGCGGCCTCCGTCCTCGACATACCGTCCGATCGGTCCTCGCACGACACCCCGATCCCGCGCGGCGGCGGCGTGGGCGTCGCCGTGGCGGCCGGGCTCGCCCTCCTTCTGAACGAGCACGCGCGGTCGATCGCCGTGCCGCTGCTGCTGTTCGCGGCCATCGGCCTCCTGGAGGACATCCGGGGCGTCCCGGTCCCTATCCGGCTGCTCCTGCAATTGCTCGTTGGCGTGGCCACGAGCCTGGCGTTGGTGCCAGGCGGCCACCCGGCGTACCTCCAGGTGGCCCTTGTCGTCGCCCTCGCGGCGTGGCTGACCGCCTACGTGAACGCCTTCAACTTCATGGACGGCATCAACGGGATCTCGGCCGTCCACGCGATCCTCGCCGGACTGGTGTACGCCGCCCTCGGCGTGCTGCGGGACCTTCCGCTGCTCACCGCCAGCGGCAGTCTGATCGCCGCCGCGTCCCTGACCTTCCTGCCGTGGAACGCCTGGGTCGCCCGGGTGTTCCTCGGTGACGTCGGGTCGTACGCCCTCGGTGGCGCGTTCGGTGCGCTCGCCGCGTACGCGATCGTGCGCGGCATCCCGCCGGAGGCAGCCGTGGCGCCGCTCGCCCTCTACCTCGCCGACACCGGCTGGACGCTGCTGCGCCGCATCCGTAACGGCGAAGCCTGGTACCGCCCCCATCGCAACCATGCCTACCAACGGTTGACCGACAGCGGGTGGTCACATCAACGGGTCACCGCGCTGACCGCCGGCATCGGCGCAACCGTCGCCGCCTGCCTGGTGGCCGCGTCCTTCAGCGGGCCACTTCTGCGCGCCGCGCTCGATGTCACGGCCGTCGCCATCCTCGCCGGCTATCTCGCCGCCCCCGCGTGGCTCGCAGCCCAGCGGTCAGGGCCCCCAACAGACGAAAGGCCGATCCATGCCAGAACTGTCAACTCCCCGAGTCGGTGACCTGGACGGCCTCGGGCCCCAGCCGGTCAAGCGGATCGCGGTGCTCGGCAGCAGCGGCTTCGTCGGCCGAGCGGTAGTCACCGAACTCCGTAGCCGGGGCATCGAGGTCCAGACCGTGCCCGCGCCGCGCCTGTCGTGGCCGCTCGCCCAGGCCCTCCGCGTCGATTCGGTGCCCTCGGGTCGCGACGACGAGGCGGTCGCCGACCTCGCCCGACAGCTCGACGGCGCACAGGTCGTGATCAACACGGCCGGGTTGCCGAACGGGTCCGCGCCGGACAGCGCGGAGCTGTACGGGGGCAACGCCCTCCTGCCCACCCTTGTCGCCCGAGCCAGCGCCCTTGTCGGCGCCACGCGCATGGTGCACGTCAGCTCGGCGGCAGCGCAGGGGGCTCTGGCGCTGGACGAGACCGCGCGGACGATGCCCTTCTCCCCGTACTCGCGCTCCAAGGCGATCGGCGAGCGCATGCTGCGCCACGAGGACTGCATCGACACCGTCATCTACCGGTCGACATGGGTCCACGACGTGGACCGGCCGAACACCCGCGCGCTCGTCCGGCTCGCCCAGTCGCGGTTGAGCTGCGTCGCCGGAGCAGGCGACGCGCCGACACCACAGGTCCTCATCGAGGACGTCGTCGCCTCGATCGTCCACCTCGGCCTCGTGAACGGACCGGTGCCGCCCATCGTGCTGCAACCTCCCAACGGGATGACCACAGGGCTCCTGCTCCGGCTGCTCGGTGGCCGCGAGCCACGGCACATCCCCGCGCGGCTGGCGCGGTACGCGACGAGCGGCATCAACGCGTACGGGAAGACGAGCCTGCGGGCCAACGCGCACGCGCGGCGCGTGGACATGCTGCTGTTCGGCAAGCCGCAGGTGCCCGGCTGGCTGGCCGAGCAGGGGCTGGCGCCACAGCTGCGGCCCGAGGCGTGGGAGCGGCTCAGGACGGCCGGCAGCCCGCAGACGTCCGCCGCCGGCGTGGACAGCGTCGCGCGTCCGAGGGCAGGCGAATCGCAGCCGCACGACGCGAGCGGAGCACCGTCCGGTCGAGCCAGCCGAGCCGACACGCCTGAGACGTACCTGACGAAGTAGCTCTTTTTCGCCGGCGCCTGGTGTCGCGCCCGACACGACACGCCTGCGGGCTTCCGGAGGGACGGTTGAACCTTGTCTCAAATACCCCTAAAGCCGACAGATGACCCGAGTTGATGTGTAACAAGGACAGAGGGCACAGAAGCTCCTTCTGCCGAGCGGCGGAAGCAGTGGTTGGACCGGACAGGAGCCAGGACATGCCGCAGGACACGGAGCACACGGAACGGGCGAGCCAGCGGGCGCGGCGGGCAAGGGCACGCCGCCGCGCGCTCGGGTTCCTCGCCGCCGACACCACCGGCTGGGTCGGCGGTTTCATCGTGGCCGCCTGGTCCCGGTTCGAGTTCCAACTCGATACGAGCCAACTGGCTCGTGCGGCGGGGGTCGGCGCCCTCGCGGCGTTCCTGCACCTCGCGGTGGCGGCCGTACGCCGGATCTACTCCGGACGGCACCCGCTGGGCAGCCTTCAGGAGGTCCAGGGTGTCGCCAGCACCACCATCCTGACGGCGGCCGTCATACTGCTCGGCCTGTTGTCGTCCGACGGGCGACCGGTACCGGCGAGCACCCCGCTCGTCGGCGGCGCGCTCGCCCTGCTCTTCATGCTCGGTGCCCGATTCACGTACCGGCACCGGCGTGATCTCTCGATGCGGCCGGACGTCCGGTCGTCGACACCGGTGTTGCTGTTCGGGATGGGCGACGCGGGGCAGGGTCTGCTGCGGGCCATGCTCAGTGACCCGCGCGGCCGGTACCTGCCGGTGGGCGCCCTCGATGACGACCCGGACAAGCGCGACCTGCGTATCCGGGGGGTCCGCGTGCTCGGCGGCCGAGACGACATCGCCGCCGCGCTCCGGCACACCGGGGCGGGCACTGTCATCTTCGCGGTGGCGAACGCCGATGCCGCGTTGATCCGCCAGATCCGCGAAGCCACCCTCCAGGCCGGCGCGGTGTTCAAGGTGCTGCCCCCGGTGCGGGAGCTTGTCGACCACCGGATCACCGTCACCGACGTCCGGGAGGTGCAGATCAGTGACCTGCTGGGCCGCCGCCAGGTGGTCGGTGACCTGCCGATGAGCGAGAGCAGCCTCACCGGCCGGCGGATCCTCGTGACCGGCGCCGGTGGCTCGATCGGCTCCGAACTCTGCCGGCAGGTGATGAAGGCCGACCCGGGCGAGCTGATGATGTTGGACCGGGACGAGTCCGCGCTGCACAGCCTGCAGATGTCGCTGTCCGGGCGGGCGCTGCTCGACAGTCCGGAGCTGATCCTCGCCGATCTGCGCGACGACGAGGGGGTACGACGGATCATCCGGGAACGCCGTCCGGACATCATCTTCCACGCCGCGGCGCTCAAGCACCTGCCTCTGCTGGAGCAGTACCCGGGCGAGGCGGTCAAGACCAACGTCTGGGGCACGCTCTCGGTGCTTGACGCCTGCCAGGACGTGGCGAAGTTCGTCAACATCTCCACCGACAAGGCCGCCAACCCGATCAGCGTCCTCGGCTACTCGAAGCGGATCACCGAGCGGCTGACCGCGCACGCCGCGTCCCGGTTCCCGGGGACCTTCCTCAGCGTCCGGTTCGGCAACGTGTTGAGCAGTCGCGGCTCGGTGGTCACCGCCTTCCAGCGACAGATCGAGGACGGCAAACCCCTGACCGTCACCCACCCCGACGTCACCCGCTATCTCATGACCATCCAGGAGGCCGTCCACCTGGTGCTCCAGGCCGCCGAGATCGGGCGCGACGGGGAGGCGCTGGTGCTGGACATGGGCGAGCCAGTCCGCATCGCCGACCTGGCACGGCAGATGGCCGAACACGCCTCCAGCTCCGTGCCCATCGTCTACACAGGCCTGCGGCCCGGCGAGAAGCTGCACGAGGATCTGCTCGGCGCCGGCGAGATCGACACCAGGCCGTTCCACCCGCTGGTGTCGCACGTGGCCGTTCCGGCGCTCGACCCGATGGAGGCAGGGAGCATCGACCCCTTCGACGACCCGGCAAAGGTGGTCGAACAGCTCGCCCTGCTCTGCGCTCAGCCGGCGATACCGATCATCCACGATTCAGCACAGGTGCCCCTGGCCCGCTGAGCAGGTCGCGCAGGAAGCGGCGGGCATCGGTGCCGTTCGAGGACGCGGGCGAGGAGGGACGGACATGACGACCAATGTGGTGATCGTCGGGACCGGCGGCATGGGTCGGGAGATCTTCGGCATCGTCCGGGCCATCAACGCCAACGTCTCGGACGCCCCGGTGTGGCGGGTCCTCGGCTTCGTCGACGACTATCCGACCGAGTCAGGTCTCAAGCTGGTCCAGCGGCTCGACGTACCCTTCCTCGGTCCGTCGCGGTGGCTGGCCGGGCAGTCGCCCACCACCCACGTCGCCCTGGGTGTCGGCGATCCGCGCTGGCGACGGGAGACGGATCTCGCGATTCAGCCGTACGGGCTGCCCGCCGCCACGCTCGTGCACCCCGCTGCCGAGATCGGTCCGGACTGTGTCTTCGAGGAAGGGCTGATCGCCCTCGGCGGGGCACGGGTGACGACGAACGTGATCGTCGGCCGGCACGTACACCTCAACCAGAACTGCACCGTCGGGCACGACTGCGTGCTGGGCGACCACGTCTCGGTCAACCCGCTGGCCGCGGTGTCCGGCTACTGCCGGATCGAGTCCGGCGTGATGATCGGTACGACCGCTGCGGTGCTCCAGGGACGCACTGTGGGCCGGGACGCGACAGTTGGTGCGGGCGCGGTCGTGACCCGCGACGTCGCGGGCGCGACCACGGTAAAGGGTGTGCCGGCCCGGTAGCCGGGCACCGGCCGGGCAGCGGCGACCGGAGTCAGCGCCGGATGCCCGCCCAGTCGTGGTGCCGGCGCACCGTCGACAGGATGAAGTCGACGACCCGCCGCGACGTGTCGGCCACTAGGTAGTCGCTCGGGCAGGGAACCCCACCGGCGGCGGTCTGGTCGACCACGACGCCTACCGATTCCACGACGGACTGCGGGTCGAGCCCGGTCATCACGATGCCGCCGACGTCCAGGGCCTCCGGGCGCTCGATCGATTCGCGCAGCGTCACCGCAGGGAATCCGAGGATCGTCGCTTCCTCGCTCACGGTGCCGCTGTCGGACAACGTACAGCGGGCGTGCCGTTGCAATGTCACGTAGTCGAAGAAGCCGAACGGCTCGTGGAACGCGATCCCCTCCAGCACCGCGTCGTCCATCGCGAGGGCCTCCAGCCGCTTGCGGGTCCGGGGGTGGGTGGACACCAGCAGCGGCAGACCCCACCGGTCCCGTACGGCGCGTAGGCAGTCCAGCAGTCGCCGCAGCCGATCAGGGTGGTCCACGTTCTCCTCGCGATGGGCGCTCACCACGAAGTACTGGCCCGGTTCGATCTCGAGCTGCCGCAGCACCGTCGACAGTTCGATCTCGGACCGGTAGTGGTCCAACACCTCGCGCATCGGCGAACCGGTGTGCATGATGCGACGCGGGTGCAGGCCCTCGGCGAGCAGATTGCGCCGCGCGTGCTCCGAGTAGACGAGGTTGAAGTCGGCAACGTGGTCAACGAGCTTGCGGTTGGTCTCCTCGGGCACGTTGAGGTCGAAGCAACGGTTGCCCGCCTCCATGTGGTAGACCGGCACCCGCATCCGACGGGCCATCAGGGCGGCGATGGCGCTGTTGGTGTCGCCCAGCACCAGCAGGGCGTCCGGCCGCAGCTCGGTTATCGCCTGTTCGGTGCCGACGAGGACAGCGCCCAGGACGTGGCCCAGCGAATGGGTGTCGACCTGAAGGAAACGGTCGGGTTGACGGACCTTCATCTCGTCGAAGAACACGTCGGACAACGCCGGATCCCAGTTCTGCCCGGTGTGCACGAGCACGTGATCCACTGTCTGGTCGAGCCGCTCGATGACCCGCGACAACCTGATGATCTCGGGCCGCGTTCCCACGACCGTCATGACCCGTGTCATTCGGAACCCTTTCGGCGTTGATCCCGGCTGGACCGACGCGTCGTCGATCGCCGTTGTTGACAGGCGACGCCGCAGGGCCCTCTCTGGCGGAGCAACGACTCGACAGGCGCACCGTAACGCGGTATGAACCAAATTTTCTTTTCGCAGGTTCCGTGAATCAAAAACCTATTATTGGCGTTTCAGCAGTGACGTGCCGCTTAGATCGCTATCGTCACTCTCTGATCCCGTCCCCTACCTTTCGCCGTGAACGGCGGATCAGACAGGAGGAGATGTGTCGTCCTCACTTATGGACCGACGCGTTTTGATCACCGGTGGGACCGGGTCGTTCGGTCAGACGATGGTTTCCCGGCTACTCGACGCCGGTGCTGCCGAGGTGCGCATTCTGAGCCGGGACGAGGCCAAGCAGGAGGCCATGCGGATCCGTCTGCTCGACGACCGCGTGCGGTTCTACGTGGGCGACGTCCGCGACGTCGACAGCGTCAACAAGGCGACACGGGGCGTCGAGTACGTCTTCCACGCCGCGGCGCTCAAGCAGGTTCCCTCCTGCGAGTTCTTCCCGCTGGAGGCGGTACGCACAAACGTCCTCGGCAGCGCCAACGTGGTCGACGCCTGCGAACGCAACGGGGTCGATGCCCTGGTCATGCTCAGCACCGACAAGGCGGTCTACCCGGTCAACGCGATGGGCATGACCAAGGCGCTGATGGAGAAGGTCGCGCAGGCGCACGTCCGCAACAACCCCCGGGCCAACACCAGGGTCTGCTCGGTCCGCTACGGCAACGTCATGTGCTCACGGGGCTCGGTCATCCCGCTGTTCATCCACCAGATCAAGAACAGCCTGCCGCTGACCGTCACAGAACCGACGATGACGCGGTTCCTGATGTCCCTGATGGATTCCGTGGACCTCGTCGAGCACGCCTTCCAGCACGGCCAGCCCGGTGACGTGTTCATCCGAAAGGCCGACGGCTGCACCATCGGCGATCTGGCGACGGCGCTGTGCAACCTGTTCGAGGTGCCGGCCAAGTTCGACGTACTGGGGCTGCGACACGGCGAGAAGATGTCCGAGACCCTGGCGAGCCAAGAGGAACTGGCCCGCGCTGAGGACTTCGGTGAGTTCCTGCGCGTACCGGTCGACAGCCGCGATCTGAACTACTCCCTCTACTTCGAAGAGGGCGACACCACCAGCGACCACCGTGTCGACTACACCTCGGACAACACCACACAGCTGTCGGTGCCGGAGATCATGGCGCTGCTGCTCACCCTGCCCGAGGTGCAGCAACACCTCGACCCCCTACGGTCCCTGTCGCCGGCAGGCCGCGGATGAGCCCGGACACGGGTCTCCCCCGCTTCGGGGGCGGCAGGTCGGGGCAGAGTGTCCCCCGGGTCGCCTTCGTCACCCAGTGGTTCGCCCCCGAGCCGACCACGACCCCGGTCTGGATCGCCAGATCGCTCAGTGAGCAGGATCTCCGGGTCGAGGTGCTGACCGGTGTGCCCAACTACCCCACCGGGAACGTCCACGACGGCTACTCCAGTTGGCGGCGTACCCGGGAGGTCCATCAGGGCGTCCCCGTGCGACGCGTGCCGCTGTACCCGAGTCATGACCAGTCCGCGGTGCGTCGCGTCGCCAACTACGCCAGCTACGCGGCGTCCGCCGCGACCCTCGGCGCCTCGGTTCTGCGGTCCGCCGACGTGGCTGTCATCTACTCGACGCCGGCGACCGCCGCCGCCGCTGGGATCTACGCACGCCTCCGCTGGGGGCTGCCGTACGTCCTGATGGTGATGGACGTCTGGCCCGACTCGGTCTTCGCCACCGGTTTCCTCACCGGTGGGGCCAAGCGCCGCATCGCAGAGCCCGCCCTGACCTGGTACACCGAGCAGACGTACCGGTGGGCCAGCCACATCACCGCCACGTCGCCGGGGATGCGCGACGCGCTGGTCTCGCGCGGCGTACCCGAGGACAAGGTTTCCGTCGTCTACAGCTGGACCGACGAGAAGGTCATGCGGCCCAGCGAGCCCGACCGGCAGCTACGGGCCAGCCTGGGCCTGTCCGACGAGTTCGTGCTGATGTACGGCGGCAACCACGGCGCTGCCCAGAACCTGGACGTCGCGGTCCGGGCGATGGGCGAGCTGCGCGATCTGCCGATCCACCTGGTGTTGGTGGGCGACGGCATCGAGAAGGTCGGGCTGCGCTCGCTCGCCTCCGACCTCGGTCTCCGTTCGGTGCATTTCCTCGACCCGGTGGAGCCGGAGCGGATGCCGGCCATCATGGCCGCCGCGGACATGCAGTTGGTCGCGCTCGCCGACGAGGAACTTTTCCGCTTCACGCTGCCCAGCAAGGTCCAGTCCATCCTCGCCTGCGCCCAACCGATCGTCACGTGCGCACCGGGGGACGCGGCCCGTGTGGTGCACGAGGCAGGTGCCGGCTTCAGCTCCCCGGCGGGCGACCCACATCAGTTGGCGAAGACCATCCGGCAGGCCGCCGAGGTGCCACGCGGCGAGCTGCGGTCGATGGGCCGGGCCGGCTACGCGTACTACAGGTCCCACCTCAGCGAGGAGATCAACGCCCGGGCGCTGGCCGGGATTGTCCGGGCCTCCTCCGGCCGGCGTCGCCGCGGCCGCGGCACAGGGGGTACGCCATGACGCAGCGCGTGCTGATCCTCGGGGCGACCGGGATGCTCGGCCACACCCTGCTGCGCTCGCTGAGCGAAGCCGCCGAGTTGGACGTCTATGGTTGTGCGCGCAGCACGTCCGTGACTCCGGCCCTGTTCCCCGGTCACCTGAGGCAGCAGATCACGCCGGGGGTCGACGTCACCGATCCGGGTGCGCTCCGCCGGATCCTGACCGAGCTGAGCCCGGACGTGGTGGTCAACTGCGTGGGCGTCATCAAGCAGCGCCCGGACGTCGAGGACGCCCCCAACACCATCGCGGTGAACGCGCTCTTTCCGCACGTCCTCGCCCGGGAGTGCGCGGCGCAGGGCACCCGGCTCGTCCAGGTGAGCACCGACTGCGTCTTCTCCGGCAGGCATGGCGACTATCGGGAACAGGACATTCCCGACCCGTACGACCTCTACGGTCGCGCGAAGCTGCTCGGCGAGACCGTCCAGGCGCCGGCGCTGACACTGCGTACCTCGATCATCGGTCACGAACTGGGCACCGCCCGCTCCCTGGTGGACTGGTTCCTCGCCCAGCGCGGGACCGTCAACGGCTACACCGAGGCCATCTACAGCGGGGTGACGACCGTCGAGTTCGCCGCGATGCTGCGTACGGTGGTGCTGCCCCGCCCGGATCTCACAGGCCTCTACCACGTGGCCTCGGCGCCGATCTCGAAGTACGAGCTGCTGAAGATCGTCGCCGAGGTGTACGGGTGGCCGGGGCGGATCGAGCCGTCGGATCAGGTCCGGTGCGACAGGTCGCTGTCAGCGGACGCGTTTCGGCAGCGGACCGGCTACCTGCCGCCGGAGTGGCGGGACATGATCGTGGAGATGCACCGCCGCGCGGTCCAGTGGCGCCTTCCGGCGGCCCTCGGCACCGCCCAGCCGGCACGTTACTGAGCGGTGCCGGGCCGCCGGCCCGGCACCGCTCCCGTCGGCCTCACCGTCCGGCGTACGCCCGGGGCCTTGTCAGCGCCTCCCGCGCACGGTCGAGGACGCTGAGCCGCCCGACCTGCTGGCGCCAGTCGCGGTATGCAGCAGAAGCCGCCATCCGGGCAGCATGACGCTGCTCGGGCGACGCGGCCACGACCTCCTCGATGCAGTCCCGCAGGGCCTCTGCGGTGAGGTCGGGCAGCACCATTCCACCGCCGGAACGCAGGACCGGTGTCCAGGGGGTCCGGTCGGAGCAGATCACCGGGCAGCCCACGGCGAGGCTCTCGGCGATCACGTGTCCGAAGTTCTCCCCACGGGTGGGCAGGACGAAGGTGTCGTAGCCGGCGAAGACGTCGCACACCTGGTCCGGCTGCACCGCTCCTCGGTAGGTCGCCCGGATGTTTCCCGGCAACGACTCCAGCAGGGACAGACAGGTCCGCCAGTATGCCTGGTCCTCGGTCGGACCGAAGATGTCGAATTCCACAGGGCCCTTGACCTCAGACAGCGCGGTGAGGACGAGGTCCAGGTTCTTCATGGGTGAGATGCGGCCGAGAAAGACGAGCCGGGCCGGACCGGACGACCGCGCGGGCGGCAGGTCGACCGGCTCGGGGCCGCCCGCTCCGACCACTACCGGAATACGGGCCGACGGTACGACCCGACGGATGTCGGCCGCCTCCAGCGCGGTGGTGGCGTGCCAGTAGACCCGCTGGCCGTTCAGCATCCACCGCCAGCCGACGAGGAAGATCCGCTTCCTTGTCGAGTTGATGGATAGGGCGCCCACGCCACATTCACCGCGCGGAGCGATCAGCACGCGTTCGACCCGCAGGGCACCCATCTTCGCCGCCAGGATGGGCACGATCGAGAAGAGCGACCAGAGGCTGTTGACGTACAGCAGGTCGAACCGAGTGGCCCGGAGCTCGCGGTACAACCGCCGCCAGTGCCGGAGCCGTCGGGCGCCGAGGTAGAACACCCGGTGCCGGCCACGCTGGACCCATCGGCCGGACAGGCCGGGAAACGACTCGGGAGCCCCGAGGTCGTGGTCTCGGGTTACGAGTGTCCCCTCGATCGCGGGACTCGCGGCGTCCATCAGCGACGAGACGGATCGGATCGGCCCACCCGCGAGGTAGCCGGGCTCGAAGTAATCGGCAGTTACCAACACCCGGTACGGATCCGGCGCGTCCTCTCGCGACGTTGCCAACCGGTCCGCGTCGTACGCCATGGCGATCTCCCGGCTCTCGGCTGAACCCGGCGGGAGCGCACGGGCCGGAAAGGTCAACGAATGAGACCGAGCCGGGGTGACGATTCGCGAACGCGATGAGGACCACCACTGGCCGAATATGTGAAACCACGGGAAAAGAACCACGCATCCGGTATAAGGAATTGACGCAGTCCTCCGGTTTTCTTCGAACACCACCGGAGGTATCGGCACCTCGAGAGGGACGCATGTCGCGAGTAGCGCTCATTTCAGGGATCACCGGGCAGGACGGCAGTTATCTGTCTGAGCTTCTGCTCAACAAGGGCTACACGGTGCACGGAATAAAAAGGCGGTCATCCAGTTTCAACACAGAGCGAATCGATCGGATCGACGTGCACCCGCGGCAGAACGACGCGCGGCTATTCCTGCACTACAGCGACCTGTCGGACCCGGCTTCCCTGACCACGCTCATCCGCGACATCCGGCCCGACGAGATCTACAACCTGGGCGCGCAGAGCCACGTCCGGGTGTCCTTCGACATTCCGGGTTACACCGCCGATGTCACCGGGCTCGGCGCCATGCGGATGCTGGAAGCGGCTCGCGCGGCCAACATCGGCTGCCGGTTCTACCAGGCGTCCTCCTCGGAGATGTTCGGCTCCACCCCGCCGCCGCAGCGGGAGGACACGCCGTTTCACCCCCGCAGCCCGTACGCCTGCGCCAAGGTCTACGCCTACTGGTCGGCGGTGAACTACCGGGAATCCTGGGACATGTACTGCGCCAACGGAATCCTCTTCAACCACGAGTCGCCACGCCGGGGCGAGAACTTCGTGACCCGCAAGATCACCCGGGCGGTGGCCAGGATCGAGGCCGGCATCCAGGACACGCTCTACCTGGGCAATCTCGAAGCGGTCCGGGACTGGGGCTACGCGCCGGAGTACGTCGAAGCGATGTGGCTCGCTCTTCAGCAGGACAAGCCCGACGACTACGTGGTCGCCACCGGCGAAGGGCACACCGTCCGCGAGTTCGTCGAGGCCGCGTTCGCCCACGTCGGGCTCGACTGGGAAAAGCACGTGGCAACCGACCCGGTGTACTACCGTCCGGCGGAGGTCGACGCCCTCATCGGCGACTACAGCAAGGCCCGCCGGACGCTCGGCTGGGCACCCAAGACGCTCTTCCCGGACCTGGTCCGGGTGATGGTGGACGCCGACCGGCAGTTGCTCGAGGACGAGCGAATGGGCCGCCTGGTGCGGGTGGACCGATGAAGGTGACGATCGAGGCGACTCCGATCCGCCCCGCGCACGCGGCCGGAGTCGAGGCGTTCACCTATGGGCTGCTGGACGGGCTCGTGACCGCCACCTCCCACGATCTGCACGTGAACGTCCTGCGCGGAACGCTCGACGCATGGCGGGAGCGGGTGCCCCACAACCGGCTCTCCTGGACGGAGGTCGGGATGCCGCTGCGGTCGGACAACCGCTACGGACGCATCCTGCGTGGCTGGACACCGGACCGGGTCCGCGAATCGGTAGCCCTGCGGCGGACGGTGAACGCGCTCCGGCAACGGGCCCGCCCCGCCCGCGACGACTCGGACGTCGTGTTGTTTCCGTTCCACTGCGCTCCGGCGCGGGCCCGCTCGTCGGTGGTGGTGGTGCACGACCTGCGCCACCTGCACGCCGCGTTCAGTTCGCCCGGGTTCGGGGAGGTGGTGCGGGAGAACGTCGCCCACGCCTCCGCAGTGGTCGTGTCGTGGCCCCACCCGTACCGCGAGGTCCTGACGCTCTTCCCGGAGGCGGCGGACCGGGTCGCCCTCATACCTCCGCCCACGTTCCAGCCGGCGCCCGACAGGTTGCTGTCCGACCCGGAGCCGGGCCTGCTGCTCTATCCGTCATCGACAGCCACCCACAAGAACCACGCCACGCTGCTGGAGGCGATGGCGCTGCTACCCGAATGCCGGCTCGTCTGCCCCGGCCCGCTTGTCGAGCCCGAGGCCACCCGGCTGCTGGCCCGCGCCGCCCGTCCCGACCTGCGGGGCCGGGTGACGTTCCCGGGGTTCGTGACGCTCGACGAGCTCAACAAGCTCTACGCCCGCGCCGAGGCCGTGGTGGTGCCGTCCCTGTGGGAGGCCGCCAGCGGAGCGATCCTCGAGGCGTTCAGCTGGGGTCTTCCGGTGGCGTGTGCGGACGTGGACCCGCTGCGCGCGCAGTTGGAGTTCACCGGCGCCGACGCGGCGGTGTTCAGCGCGAAGGACCCGGTGGCGCTAGCCGACGCCATCCGGCGGTTGCGGGCCAACCGGGAGCACTACGCGACGGCCTCCCGCAGGGCGAACAGCCGATTGGCCGGTCGTACCTGGGCGGACACTGCGAGCGACTACGCGGCCGTCCTGGAATGGGTCGCCGCCGGACGGCCGGGCCCGATACCCCGCTCCCCGTTCGCCGCCGCGCTGGCCAACGGAGAGACACGGTGAGTACGGCGGGTCGATATCCGGTGGCCCGTCCGTGCCTGTCGGAGCTTGAGGAGAGCTACCTGCTCGACGCGTTCCGCAGTGGCTGGATCTCCTCGCAGGGCCCGTACCTCAACCGGTTCGAGCACCAGTTCGCTGAGCGCTGCGGCGCTGGATCCACTGTGGCGGTCGGCAACGGCACTGTGGCCCTGCACCTCGTCCTCGCGGCGGCGGGCATCGGCCCGGGCGACGAGGTGATCGTTCCCGCTCTCACATATGTGGCCACGGCCAACGCCGTTGCCTACTGCGGGGCCCGGCCGGTGTTCGTCGACGTCCTGGCCGACACCTGGTGCATCGATCCGGACCAGGTACGGGCGGCCATCGGTCCCCGAACACGGGCCGTTCTCGCTGTCGACCTCTACGGCCACCCGGCCGACTATTCAGCCCTGCGAGCGATGTGCGACACGCACGGGTTGCTGTTGGTGAGCGACGCCGCCGAATCGTTCGGGGCGACCCTGGACGGGCGGCCCACCGGGTCCCTGGCAGACGTCACCACCTTCTCGTTCTTCGGCAACAAGGTCATCACCTCCGGCGAGGGCGGGTGTGTGACGACGTCGGACCGCGCGCTCGCGGACCGAATGCGCCTGCTGCGTAACCAGGGCATGGATCCGCAGCGCCGGTACTGGTTCCCGGTCGTCGGCTACAACTACCGCCTGACGAACCTGGCCGCCGCAGTGCTCTGCGCGCAGCTCGAACGCGCCGACGAGATCATCCAGCGGCGTGACCGGGTGATCGCGTCGTACGAGCAGCAGTTGGCGGATCTGCCCCTGCTGCGACCACAGCCGGTCGCCGCGAACGTCCAGCGCGCACCGTGGATGGCGTCCTTCCTGGTCGGTGAAAGCGATGCGAAGCCGCTGCGGGACGAACTGGCCCAGGCACTGGACCGCCTCGGCGTCGAGACCCGCCCGTTCTTCGTCCCGATCCCGGACCTACCTCCGTACCGGGACGGCGTGAGTTGCCCGGTGACCGACGACCTGAGCCGGCGGGGAATCAACCTGCCGACGTACGCCGACCTGGACGACGGCGACATCAAGGTGATCTGTGAACGCCTCCGGGCCGCTGTTGAGACGATCGCATCGTGAGCACGGCGGACGCGCCACAGCCCGGGACAGGCGACTGAGGCATGCGGCCCGCCTGGCCGGCAACGGATCAGGCGGGCTGCGGCACCAGCTGCCGCCGGGCGTCGCGGCGTCGCAGCAGCACCTGGTAGCTGCGCCACCACAGCGCCGCGCTGAGCAGCGCCATGACCACAAGCGCGGCGGCCGCTCCGGGGGCGCCGAACACCACCGCGCCGGCGACCACCACAGGCACCCGCAGCACGCCCAGCACAGCGCCGGCAAGCAACGCCCGGCTACCGGCCCCCTCGATCCGTACCCCGGCGAAGCCGATCACGGCAGGCACCGCCAGCAAGCTCTCGACCACGAGCAGGGGCAGCAGCATCTGCGCGATCTCCCAGTTGCC
Organism: Micromonospora profundi; assembly: GCF_011927785.1. NCBI lineage: Bacteria > Bacillati > Actinomycetota > Actinomycetes > Micromonosporales > Micromonosporaceae > Micromonospora > Micromonospora profundi. Next base: position 3,856,028 of record NZ_JAATJK010000001.1, read on the forward strand.
GCCCAGCACCGCGAGGCCGATCCGATCCGGTAGCACCGCCACGGCCAGCGCGAGTGGTGCGGCCGCCCCGGTCACCAGCACGGTGAGCCGGATGGCCGCGCGCATCCGCGCCGCAGCCGTGGCGCCGTGGCTTCGTCGCAGATGGGGAAGCACGAGCGCCGAGGCTGTGGACACGACGAGATTCACCGGCCCGAGCACGGTCCGACCGGCGCTCAGCGCGCCGACCACTGCCGTTCCCGCCGTGGCTGCCACGGCCGTGAGAGCGAGTTGCGCCGAGCCGGTCGTGACAAGGAACTGAGCGCCGAAGCTCGCCGCGACGCGCGTCTCGGCCCGGTCCGTCCGCCAGCCCGGGAACGTCCGGAAGCCCTGGCGCCACGCGGTGACGAGCCCGACCAGCGCGCCACCGCCCGCCCAGCCGGCGAACACCACCACCGGCTGCACCAGGTGGAGCAGGCCGGGCACCGCGACGGCGACCACAAGCGCGGCCCAGCCAATCTCCTGGAGACAGGCGATCCGTGGTGACCCGATCCCGAGACTGACAGCTTTGGCGTAGTCGTAGAGCGCCAACCCCGGCAGGGCTGCGCCGACGATCGTCAGATAGGCCGAGCCGGTCGCGAGACCGGCGACGACGACCGCCGCCGCCGCCACGGTGCTCACCGTGATGACCCGTGCGGACGCGGAGCCGGCGACATCCGCCTGCGTGCCGGCGGCGAGCACCGAGTCGGTGACCATCGCCCGCGTGAGACCGGACACCAGGATGTAGAACGAGAAGGCGACAGCGAAATGCCCGACGCCGCCAACCGACTCGAGCCGAGTGACAGTGATGGCCAGGAGGAAGTTCCCAGCGCTGGACACGCCGCCGACGAGCAGCGCCGGTGCCGCTCGGCTCCTCACGAGACGGGTGAGCGCAGAGCCCGATCGGTGCGCGCGAGCCGGCCGATGAATGCCGGCCATCACCGGATGGCTGGGACCCGGAACTCGTACCCCCGAGTGCCGACGAAACGTCGAGCGTCGACAGTCGACGGCCGGCGGCGGGTCGTCACCAGGACGTAGAACACCGGCAGCACCGACACCGTGTGCTGGACCAGGCTGATCATCGAGTCCGGGTACGTACTCGACCACAGCAGCGGGTTCGTGAGGATGAGGCACAGGATGCTGAGCCGGAACGGGCCTGGTGCGCCGCGCCAGCGCAGCAGGAACCCGACCACCGCTGCCCAGACGCCGTGGAAGACGACCACCCCCGTCGGACCCTCGAAGAGGTAGATGTTCCCGATCGACAGGAAGGTGTACGCCGACGTGGGGCCGCCACCCAGGTACTGGTTGATGGCCTGGCCGGTGGAGAGGGCCGGCCGGTCCGGGTCGACGACTCGGGGCAGAACGCCGTACCTGAGGTAGTCCGCGAGGCCGGGCCGGGACAGGTCGACCGGGACGCTGATGTCCGCAAGAGGTGCCAGTTGCAGATCCAGGCGCGCCCGATCTCCTGCCGTCACCTGCTCCGACACTGCAACACCGTGATCGGTGCGGATCGCGTTGCGGATTTCGAACATGGCCGGCCAGACGAGGAACAGCAGTGCGGCCGTGACCACCAGGTACCGGACCCGGATCACTCCGCAGATGACGCCAGCGGCGGCGACGAACGAGATGAAGCCCATCAGGGGCGCCGAGCGGGCGGTCATCGTGGCCAGAACGACCTCGACCGCCGTCAGCAGGGCCAGCCACCCGTAGAGCTTCCGGATGGAGATGTGGCCACCGAGGTGGCTGGCGATCAACAACGCACACGCGAGCGCGTTCCAGCCGGACACCAGCGCCGTGATCGGAGCGAGGCTGGAATCGGGCAGGTCGCCGGACACCTGCGCCACGATCGTTCCCCTGCCGACGTACGCCCCCAGCAGGCTGGCCAGCACGCTGACCACCGCGACCACACGGGCGACGCCGTAGATCCTCGGATACTGGGCGTTGGCGCGCTGAAGGCCGCGTCGCCACTGGTGGTCGGGCCGGCCGAAGATCAGCGCGGCTGTCTCCACAAGCGCGCTGCCGAGCAGGGCGAGCCCCACCAGGCGCAGGAGGAACCCGAGTTCCGGGTTCCGGTACAGCACGGCGGTGGGAATGATGAGGAGCAGGAACGGCGCGAGGACGACGAGGCTTACCGGGTAGCACCGAAAGATCCGCGGCAGGAGTCGCCCCGGTCGACGGCTGTCGGTCACCGCGCGGTGCCTGGCAATTCGATGTGCCGCGACCGCGACGAAAGAGCCTGCCAGGGATGGATGGCTGGCCAAAGGTCCCACGCGGGCCGTCATCGTGCAGGGACCTCCGCCTCGCTGTCGTCTACCTAGTGAGCAACGACATGCCCGACGCTGGGATACGCCTCCGGGGGCACCTGCGACGCCCATCCGTCACCCCGGAAAGCCATGCCGACACGGCCAGTCACCGCGCTCCCATCGACCGATTGACATTGATCAGCTCGCACCGGAAGGCTCGCGCCTACAGGTCCTTCACCCAAGGAGGCGCGATGAGACCGAGACGACTGGCTATCGCCGGCGTGGTCACCCTGCTCGGCGCACTGGCGTTGGCCCCACCGGCGAGCGCGCGGCCACCGTCCGACCCGGGCGCCCGCGACGGCCTGGAGGTGTACGTCGGCACTGTCGACGCGAAGCAACGCGACCAGCTACGCGCGGCGGGGGTGGACCTCGGCCACGACGCGAAGACGGACTCGGCCGGTCGCACCACTGTCGAGACGGTCCTCAGCCGACGGCAGGCGAAGCGGCTGACCGACAAGGGTGTCCCGCTGTCGGTGAAGAAGGTCCGCGGCAGGGAGGCCTCGCAGGCGCTGCGGGAGCAGGCCGCCGCCGGCTGGACGTCGTTTCGCCCCTACGGGGAGCCCGGCGGCATCCGGGACGAGCTGAACGCGACAGCCGCCCGTCACCCGAAGCTCACGAAGGTGGAGACGATCGGCCGCACCCATCAGGGTCAGCCGATCCTCGCAATGAAGGTCACAAAGAACGCGCGGACCGTCCCGGACGGCAAGCGACCGGCGGTGCTCTACGCCGGCGCCCAGCACGCCCGGGAGTGGATCACGCCGGAAATGACCCGCCGGCTGATGCACCACGTGCTGGATCGCTACGGCACCGACCGGGAGATCACCCGTCTGCTGGACACCACCGAGTTGTGGTTCCTGCCGGTGGCCAACCCGGACGGCTACGACTTCACGTTCACCCCCGGCAACCGGCTGTGGCGCAAGAACCTGCGTGACAACAACGGCGACGGGCAGATCACCTCCGGTGACGGTGTCGACCTGAACCGCAACTTCGCCTACAAGTGGGGGTACGACAACGAGGGCTCGTCGCCGGAGCCGAGCAGCGAGACGTACCGCGGCCCCAAGCCGAACTCGGAGCCGGAGACCGTAGCCCTGGACAGGCTCTTCCGTCGGGTCGGCTTCGAGTTCTTCGTCAACTACCACTCGGCGGCCCAACTGCTGCTCTACGGCGTCGGTTGGCAGGTGAGCACCCCCACCCCGGACGACGTGATCTACGAGGCGATGGCCGGCGACGACGCGAACCCGGCCGTACCGGGCTACGACCCGGACATCTCCGCCGAGCTGTACACCACGAACGGTGACACCGACAGCCACGCCACAGTCAAGTACGGCACGTTGGGCTTCACCCCGGAGATGTCGACATGTGAGGCAGCCGCGGCCGTCGACCCGGACGACCAGTGGCGCCCGGAGGACTGCGTCAGCGGCTTCATCTTCCCCGACGACGAGAAGCTGATCGCCGGTGAGGTGAGCAAGAACCTGCCGTTCGCGCTGTCGGTGGCGCGCTCCGCGGCGGACCCGGACGACCCGGTGTCGGTAGTGGGCCGCACCACCCCGGACTTCGTGGTGGACGCGTTCAACACCTCGTACGGGCGCACTCAGCAGGTCGCCGCGATCACCCGCCGGGCGCTGAAGAACGTACGGATGCACTACGTCGTCAACGGCGGCCGGCCGAAGACCACGGCGGTCCGCGAGTGGCGTGGTGGTGAGCGGTACGGCGACACCCACGACGCCTACTACGCCGAGCTGCGCGGCACTGTCACCGGGGCGAAGCCGGGCGACCGGGTGGAGGTCTGGTTCACCGGGGTCAAGCAGCGGGCCGGAGTGGTGTCCAGCGAACACTTCACCTACCGGGTGCACGGCGACATCGGCGGCGACGTGCTGGTCCTCGCAATGGAGGACGTCACGGGGCTCAGCCCGACGCAGACGGGCACCACGGCGAAGTACGCCGACGAGATCGCGGCGTCCCTGACCGCCGCCGGGCGCAGCAGTGACGTGTACGACTTCGACGCGCAGGGGCGGACGGCGCCGCATCCGCTCGGCGTGCTGTCGCACTACAAGACGGTGGTCTGGGAGACCGGCGACGACGTGATCCCGCGCTCCGCCGGTCAGGTGCCCGGCACGGCGGCCAAGGCCGCGCTGGACACTGAGCTGGCCGTCCGGGACTACCTCAACGAGGGCGGCAAGCTGCTGGTCAGCGGGCAGTACGCGCTGTACGCGCAGGGCGCCAACGGGTCGTACGTGTACCGCCCGGACGCGCCGCCGGAGTGCACCGACGCCGAGGACCCCACGTGCCTGCCACTGTTGAACGACTTCCAGCAGTATTGGCTGGGCGCGCACACCTACGTCAGCGACGGCGGCACGTCGCCGGAGGGTGACCCGTACCCGGTCGCCGGCAACAGTGCGGCGTTCACCGGGTTCACCGGGCAGCTCAACGCTCCCGGGTCGGCGCAGAACCAGGCGCACACCGCCTCGTTCCTGACCACGTCGAGTTTCCTGCCGCCGGACCAGTTCCCCCAGTTCGCCAGCTCCGCGCCGGTGGGCTGGACCAGGCCGGGCGGCGCGCCGTTCGACCCGCGTACCGGTGAGTGGTACCTGCACAGCGGCCAGTCCGACGAGTCGTACAAGCGGCTCTCCCGCACTGTCGACCTGACCGGGGCGACGAGCGGCGAGCTGCGCTTCTTCACGTCGTACGAGATCGAGCAGAACTGGGACTTCCTCATCGTCGAGGCGCATGAGGTGGGCAGTGACGGCTGGACGACCCTGCCGGACGCCAACGGCAAGACCAGCACGGCCACCGGGGAGAGCTGCGCCTCGGGTTGGGTGGAGCAGCTGCACCCGTTCCTCGCCCACTACCAGGGCGCGGACTGCTCCTCGACAGGCAGCACGGGCAGCTGGAACGCGGCGACCGGTTCCTCGGGCGGCTGGAAGGAGTTCGTCGTCGACCTGTCCGCGTACGCCGGCAAGCAGGTCGAGGTGTCGATCTCGTACGTCTCGGACTGGGCCACCCAGGGCCTCGGCGTCTTCGTGGACGACGCTCGGGTGATCGTCGACGGTTCCACGGTCGCGGAGACGTCGTTCGAGTCCGCTGACCTGGGAGGCTGGACGGTGGCCGGTGCACCGGCAGGCTCCGCGGGCAACCCCAACGACTGGTCGCGCAGCCAGCAGGCGTTCGAGGAGGGCTCGGTGGTGGTCACCGCCGACACCGTCTACCTGGGCTTCGGGCTGGAAGGACTGTCGCCCGCGGCCCGCGACGACCTGGTCGCCCGCTCGCTGACCCACCTGACCGGCCGACCCCGCCGCTGACGGCGTCGAGGTGCGCCGACGGTCCCCGGACCGTCGGCGCACCTTCGACGGTACGCCGGGCGCGTCCCCCGCCGATGTGGTGAGCTGGACGAATGTCAGGGCTGGGACTGGTGCTGCACCCCACCCGGGATGTCACCGAGGTGGTCGAGATCATCGAACGGTGGGCGACGCGCCACAACAAGTCGCTGATGGTGCGCGCGCAGGACAGGCACCGCGTGCCGACCAGCGTCGAGCCGGTGCCGGAGTGCGAGGTGGCCACCCGCGCCGACGCGTTGATCAGCATCGGCGGCGACGGCACCATGCTCGGGGCGTTGCGCTCGGCCGTCCTCGACCCGAAGCCGGTGCTCGGCGTACACCTGGGTCGGCTCGGTTTTCTCGTCGAGGTGGAGCCGCCGGCGCTGCCCGAGGCGTTGAGCCGGCTGCTGTCCAAGGACTTCACCATCGAGTCGCACGCCTGCCTGGCCTGCGACGTGTGCGGCGACGACGTGGTGGCGTTCAACGACATCGCGCTGGTCCGCCAGCCCGGGTCGGGTTTCGTCACCGCCACCCTCGCCGTCGATGGCCAGCAGTACGGCTACTACCGCGCCGACGCCGTTGTGGTGAGCACGCCGACCGGTTCGACGGCGTACAGCTATGCCGCCGGCGGTCCGCTGATCTCTCCGGCGACGGACGCGGTGGTGATCACGCCGTCGGCGCCGATGGCCGGCATCTCCCGGTCGGTGGTGCTGTCGCCGGACGAGAAGGTCCGCCTCGAACTGGAGCCCCACTCGTCGGCGGTCGTGGTGGAGATGGACGGTTTGGTGTTCCGCGACGCGGCGACCGAGGGGGCCGTCGACATCAGCTACCGCCGCAACGCCGGTCTGGTGGTGCGCTTCGACCGGCAGCGCTACCAGGAACGCAACCAGCTGAAGATGACCCTGCTCGACCTGCCGTTCCTGCCCGAGCAGCTCCGCGAGCTGCTGCCCGACGGAGCCCAGCGAAGCCACGACCGGGAGATGCCCCCACGCCGCTGAACCTCACCCACCCACCACACCCCGCCGCGTCCCCCACCTCTGGTTTCGGCCGTCGATCATGGGGTTAGCGGGCGCGACACACCGAGCGCCACCCGCCAACTTCATGATCAACGAAGTCTGTAGGGGGCAGGAGCAGGGTCAGGTGTTGGTCAGGGCTTGGTCTACCAGGGACTTGGCTTCCTCTTGAATGCGCTTGAGGTGGTCGGGGCCCTGGAAGGACTCGGCGTAGATCTTGTAGACGTCCTCGGTGCCGGAGGGTCGGGCGGCGAACCAGCCGGACTCGGTGCTGACCTTGAGACCGCCGATCGGGGCGCCGTTGCCGGGCGCGGTGGTCAACGTCGCGGTGATCGGCTCACCGGCCAACTCGGTGGCGGTGACCTGGTCCGGGGAGAGCTTGGCGAGCACTGCCTTCTGCTCGCGGGTGGCAGGGGCGTCGATGCGGGCGTACGCGGGTGCGCCGAACCGGTCGGCCAACTCCGCCCAGTGCTCGCTCGGGCTGCGCCCGCTGACGGCCAGGATCTCGGCGGCGAGCAGGCAGAGCAGCAGGCCGTCCTTGTCGGTGGTCCAGGTGGAGCCGTCCCGGCGCAGGAACGACGCGCCGGCGCTCTCCTCGCCGCCGAAGCCGACAGCGCCGTCGAGCAGCCCCGGCACGAACCACTTGAAGCCGACCGGCACCTCCAGCAGCGGCCGGCCCAGGTCGGCGGCGACCCGGTCGATCATCGACGAGGAGACCAGCGTCTTGCCCACGGCGGCGGCCGGACCCCAGTCGGCGCGGGTACGGAACAGGTGGTCGATCGCCACCGCGAGGAAGTGGTTGGGGTTCATCAGGCCGGCGTCGGGGGTGACGATGCCGTGCCGGTCGGCGTCGGCGTCGTTGCCGGTGGAGATCTGGTAGTCGGCGCGTGCGGCGATCAGCGACGCCATCGCGTTCGGCGAGGAGCAGTCCATCCGGATCTTGCCGTCGCCGTCGAGGGTCATGAACCGCCAGGTCGGGTCGACCGTCGGGTTGATCACGGTCAGGTCCAGCCGGTGCCGCTCGGCGATCTCACCCCAGTACGCGACGCTCGCCCCGCCCAGGGGGTCGGCGCCGATTCGCACACCGGCGTCGCGGATCGCGTCCACGTCGATCACGGCCGGCAGGTCGTCGACGTAGTTGGCGAGGAAGTCGTACTCCCCTGTGGTGTCGGCGGCCCGGGCCCGCGCGTAGGTGATCCGGCGGACCTCCTTGAGCCCGGCGGAGAGGATCGCGTTGGCGCGGTCCTGGATCCACCGGGTGACGTCGGTGTCGGCGGGCCCGCCGTTTGTGGGGTTGTACTTGAAGCCGCCGTCGTCTGGCGGGTTGTGCGACGGCGTGATCACGATGCCGTCGGCGAGGCCGCTGGTGCGGCCCCGGTTGTGGGTGAGGATCGCGTGCGACAGCGCCGGCGTCGGGGTGTAACCGTCGCGGCTGTCCACCAGCACGGTCACACCGTTGGCGGCGAGCACCTCCAGCGCGTCCACAGCGGCCGGCGCGGAGAGCGCGTGGGTGTCCCGGGCGAGGAACAGCGGCCCGTCGAGGCCCTGCTCCCGGCGGTAGTCGCAGAGCGCCTGGGTGACCGCGAGGATGTGGTCGGAGTTGAACGCGTTGCGCAGGCTGGAACCCCGGTGGCCGGAGGTGCCGAAGGAGACCTGCTGCGCCGGGTCCGCCGGGTCGGGGTGCTCGGCGTAGTAGGCGGTCACCAGGCGCGGCACGTCGACCAGGTCGGCGGGCTGGGCGGGCTGGCCGGCACGGGGATGGGTCACTGCGGGATCCTCCTGGAGCAGGTACGGGTACGGGTGGTCACGGCTCGATCTTCTGGCCCTTGCCGATCACCACGACGCCGTTGTCGGAGACGGTGTAGCGCTGCCGGTCCTTCTCCAGGTCGACGCCGATCTCGGCGCCCTCCGGGACGAACACGTTCTTGTCCAGGATGGCCCGCCGGACCACCGCGTGGCGGCCGATCTCCACACCCTCCATCAACACCGAACCCTCGACGTGCGCCCAGGAGTGCACCCGCACCTTCGGCGACACGATCGAGTTCTCCACCAGCGAGCCGGAGATCACCACGCCCGGGGAGACCATCGAGCCGACCGCCCGACCGACCCGCTCACCCCACTGGTGGACGAACTTGGCCGGCGGCCACGGCAGCTGCTCGGTGTAGATCGGCCAGTCGAAGTTGTACATGTTGAACACCGGGTGCACGTTGATCAGATCCATGTGCGCGTCGTAGAACGAGTCGAGCGTCCCGACGTCACGCCAGTAGCCGCGGTCCCGGTCGGTGCTGCCCGGCACCTCGTTGTCACGGAAGTCGTAGACGTTCGCCTCGCCCCGCTCGACGAGCATCGGGATGATGCTGCCGCCCATGTCGTGCTTGCTGGTCTTGTCCTCCGCGTCGCGTTCGACCGCCTCGCACAGCGCCCGGGTGGTGAAGACGTAGTTGCCCATCGAGGCGTAGATCTCGTTCGACGCGTCCGGCAGGCCGACCGCGTCGGTGGGCTTCTCGCGGAACGCCCGGATGCGCCGGCCGTCCTCGCCGACCTCGATGACGCCGAACTGGTCGGCCATCGACAGCGGCTGACGGATGCCGGCGACGGTGACCGCGGCGCCGGAGGCGATGTGGTCCTCCACCATCTGCCGCGGGTCCATCCGGTAGATGTGGTCGGCGCCGAAGACGATCACATAGTCGGGCTGCTCGTCGTGGATGAGGTTGAAGCTCTGGTAGATGGCGTCGGCCGAGCCGGCGAACCACCAGGGGCCGCGACGCTGCTGCGCCGGCACCGGGGTGACGTAGTTGCCGAGCAACGTCGACATCCGCCACGTCTTGGTGATGTGCCGGTCGAGGGAGTGGGACTTGTACTGGGTCAGCACGACGATCTTGAGATAGCCGGCGTTGGCCAGGTTGGAGAGGACGAAGTCGACCATGCGGTACATCCCGCCGAACGGGACGGCCGGCTTGGCCCGGTCGGCGGTGAGTGGCATCAGGCGCTTGCCCTCACCACCCGCCAGGACGATCGCGAGCACCTTGGCAGCCATGCCCCGACGCTATCCATCCGCGTCGGACTTCACCACTCGTACGGGGAGTCTTCTGCACTAGGGTGCGAGGTCATGACGGAACCCACCCCGCTGCGCGTCGACCTGCTGACCCGTGAGTATCCGCCGGAGGTCTACGGCGGCGCCGGTGTGCACGTCGAGTACCTGGCCCGGGAGCTGCGCCACCTCGCCGACGTGCGGGTGCACTGCTTCGGCCTGCCGCGCACCGAGCCGGGCGTCACCGCGTACTCCGATCCGCCTGGTTTGACCGGCGCGAACGCCGCGTTGCGCACGCTCGGTGTGGACCTGGAGATGGCCGCCGGCGCGGCCGGCGCCGACGTGGTGCACAGCCACACCTGGTACGCGAACATGGCCGGGCACACCGCGAAGCTGCTGCACGGGGTGCCGCACGTGCTGACCGCGCACAGCCTGGAGCCGCTGCGGCCGTGGAAGGCCGAGCAGCTCGGCGGCGGATACGCGCTGTCGTCCTGGGCCGAGCGCACGGCCATGGAGGCCGCCGACGCGATCATCGCGGTGAGCGCCGGCATGCGACGCGACGTGCTGACCGCCTACCCGCAGGTCGACCCGGACCGGGTACGGGTGGTCTACAACGGCATCGACACCCTCCAGTACGCCCCGGACGCCGGCATCGACGTGCTGGAACGGCTCGGCGTCGATCCGGCCCGACCGAGCGTGGTGTACGTGGGAAGGATCACGCGGCAGAAAGGGCTGCCCTACCTGCTGCGCGCCGCCCGGGAGTTGCCGGCGGACACCCAGCTCGTGCTGCTCGCCGGCGCACCGGACACCGCGGAGATCGCCGCCGAGGTGCAGGATCTGGTCACCGAACTGCGGGCCAACCGGTCCGGCGTGGTCTGGGTGGCCGAGATGCTGCCCAAGCCGGAGGTGATCCAGGTGCTCACCCACGCGACGGTCTTCGTCTGCCCCTCGGTGTACGAGCCGATGGGCATCGTCAACCTGGAGGCGATGGCCTGCGAGACGGCTGTGGTGGCGACCGCCACCGGCGGCATCCCGGAGGTGGTGGCCGACGGTGAGACGGGCCTGCTGGTGCCGATCGAGCAGGCCACCGACGGGTCAGGTACCCCGTTGGACCCGGACCGTTTCGTGGCCGACCTGGCGGCGGCGATCAACACGTTGCTCACCGACCCGGCGCGCACCCAGCGGTTCGGCCTGGCCGGCCGTCAGCGCGCTGTGGAGCACTTCTCCTGGGACGCCATCGCCCGGCAGACCCTGGACGTGTACCGCTCGGTCGGCGCGGCGGGCTGACCCGCCCCGGTCATCAGGCTGAGGAACGGCCGTCGTACGTCGCTCGGTTGCGGAGCACCTCGTCCATGTGCGTCTGGGCCCAGCCCTTGAGGCCGCGCATCATGTGGTGCAGCGAGAGGCCGAGGTCGGTCAGCTCGTAGGTGACAGTGACGGGCACGGTCGGCGTCGCCGTGCGCGTGATCAGTCCGTCGCGTTCCAGGGAGCGCAGCGTCTGGGTGAGCATCTTCTGGCTGATGCCGGCCAGGAGGCGCGACAGCTCGGAGTAGCGCAGCGGGCGGGGTTCACCGGTGCAGTCGGCGCCGAACCGGTGGGAACCGTCGCTGCCCAGCGCGGCCAGGATCAACGTGACCCACTTGTCGGAGATCCGGTCGAGCAGTTTGCGGCTGGGACACTCGGCCAGGAAGACGTCGTACGCCTCCTTGGTCTGTGCTCTCTGCTGGGCCGCCGTCGTCGTCGCCATCCGCGCCGCTCCCCCACCTGTCGGTGTGTTACGCACTTCAAAGTGCCTACTTCCTGTCAGGAAGTTACCCGACCAGAGTGAAGCAGGCACCTGCGCGGCACCGATCGCGCCGCACTCCACCTGGAATCCGAGGTCTGCACATGCGCTCCACGTCCCATCCCGACGACGCCCGTTCCCTTCCCGGCGGCGGCGCTTCCCTTCCCGGCGGCAGCTGGATGCTTGGCGACCTGACCGTCACCCGCTTCGGCTACGGCGCCATGCAGCTTGCCGGCCCCTGGGTCATGGGGCCGCCCGCCGACCACGACGGCGCGCTCGCCGTCCTGCGCGAGGTCGTCGAACTCGGCATCACCCACATCGACACCAGCGACGCCTACGGGCCATACATCACCAACAGGCTGATCCGGGAGGCTCTGCACCCGTACCCCGAATCGCTGCACATCGTCACAAAGGTCGGCGCCACCCGCGACCAGCAGGGCGGTTGGCCCCCCGCCCGCAAGCCCGACGACCTGCGCCGGGCGGTCCACGAGAACCTGGAGAACCTCGGCGTCGAGGTGCTCGACCTGGTCAACCTGCGGCTCGGCAACGCCGAAGGCCCGCAACCCGGCTCGCTCGCCGAACCGTTCGAGACGCTCGTCGACCTCCAGCGGCAGGGCCTGATCCGGCACCTCGGTGTGAGCACCGCGACGGCGCAGCAGGTCGCCGAGGCGCAGACGATCGCACCGATCGTGTGCGTGCAGAACATGTACAACCTGGCCTTCCGCCAGGACGACGAACTGATCGACCCGCTCGCCGAACAAGGCATCGCCTACGTGCCCTACTTCCCGCTCGGCGGCTTCAGCCCGCTCCAGTCCGCTGCCCTGTCGGCCGTGGCCGCCAGGTTGGCCACCACGCCGATGTCGGTCGCCCTGGCCTGGCTGCTGCAGCGCTCGCCGAACATCCTGCTCATTCCGGGTACGTCGTCAGTCGCGCACCTGCGCGAGAACGTCGCCGGCGCAGGGCTGTCGCTCTCCGACGAGGACCTCGCCGACCTGGACAAGATCGGAAGGTGACGACGCGTCCGCCGCGCGGGGTGCACGGTCGTCTTCGCGTCGGGTGCCCGGCCACCTTCGCGTCGGGTGCCCGGCGCGCCCCGTGGGGCGGCGCCTCGTGCGGCGGGCGCCCGTGCGGCTGGTCATCCACTGACCCGAGCGCGCTGCGGTAGTCGAGCTTGGCGGGCTACAGCAGGCTGCCGATCCACAGGCCGAGCGCGGCCAGCACGAGGCTGGCGCAGAGACTGCCGAGCACGTTGAACGCCTCGACGGCCGCGTTCTTACGCAGCAGCCCCAGGGTGTGCCACTCCTCCGTGGAGAAGGTGGTGTAGGCGCCGAGGAAGCCGACCCCGACGACCGCAGCGAAGTCCTGGGCCCCGGCGGCCGAATTCTTCACGGCGTAACCGGTGACGATGCCGAGCACGAACGCACCGGAGACGTTGATCAGGAACGTGCTCGCCGGGAACGCCTTGCTGGACCCGGTGGCCCGCCTACTCCACCACGGCTTCACCAGCGCGTCGACGCCGGCGCGACTCAACGCGCCGAGCCCGCCGGCCAGGAACACGCCGATGCCCACCCACATCAGGCGCCCCTACCCGCCGGATGCCCCACCCGCATTTCCACGAGACGGGCGCCGAGCGCCGCCGCGAGCACGCCTCCGACGATGGACACCACGAGGTAGACGATCCCTATCCCACTGCGCCGCGCGCCGATCAGTTGATCGGACTCGACGATGAAGTGCGACCAGGTCGTGAACCCGCCGATGAGCCCGGTCGACAGGAACGGCTTGCCCCACGGGCCGCGCAGCCGGTGCGCCGCGAGCAGCGTCATCACGGCGCCGAGCGCGAACGCGCCCACCATGTTGATCACAAAGGTGACCCAGGGGAAGTGCGGTGGTGTGGACGGCGCGAGCCCGAGCCCCAGCAGGTACCGCAAGGTGGCACCGATGCCACCGCCAACGACGATCGCGAGGATGGTCATGCACCCAATCACGCATCGGCGTACGCCGTGACCACCCAAGCGCGGAAGGTGTCACCCGTACGGTCGAAGGGCCAACCCCGGACACCGCCACCTGAACGGATCCGTTGAGGGTCGCTGGTCGGTGTCGACAGCGCCCGGAATTGTCGTACACCTGTTCTAGTCTTTGTGGGTGATCGATGCGTTGGCGCAGGCAGAGGCCGCTGTGGCGGCCTGCCTCGACCGCGCCACCTGGGCCGCCGACGAGCAGGACCTCGTCGCCGCCCTGGACGCCGCCCACCGCTTGGAGCAACGCCTGGCCGCGGTCAAGCTGACCCTCGTGCGCGAGCTGGACGGTCGAGGCACCGCCACCGCGCAGGGTGCGTCCTCGACGGCGGTGTGGCTGCGCGACCGCCTGCGCCTCGGGGTCGGCGCCGCGCGCCGTCTGGTCGAGCTCGCCGCCCTGCTCGACGCCACTCCGGCCGGGGTGCGTGACGCGCTGGCCGGCGGGGCGGTCACCGTGGAACAGGTCCAGGTCATCGCCGACACGGTCAAGACCGTGCACAGCGCCGCCGGTGCGGAGGCCGCCGACAAGGCCGTCGGTGTCCTCGTCGACTGGGCCACGCAGTTCGACGCCGTCCTGCTGCGCAAGCTCGGCACCCGGATCCTCGACCACGTGGCCCCAGAGGTCGCCGACGCGGCCGCCGAGGCGGCGCTACGGGCACAGGAGGCGCGGGAGGCCCGCGACCGGCACGTGACAGTGAGCGAGCAGCCCGACGGGCGCCTGCGCCTCTCCGGCGTCCTCGACACCGAAGCCGCCGCCCTGCTGCGCACCGCCATCGACCCGCTGACCACGCCCTCCGGGCAGGACGACATCCGTTCTGCCGGGCAACGCCGCCACGACGCGCTCGCCGACGTGTGCCGGCTCGCCCTGCGTACCGGCGACCTGCCCGAGAACGGCGGTGACGTCGCCCAGATCGTCGTCACCACCAGCTACGACGGGCTGACACGGCTCCTGGGCAGCACCCTGGACCTCGGTCAGCAGCTCACCCCCGAGGCCGTACGTCGGCTCGCCTGCGACGCAGCGATCCTGCCCGCCGTCCTCGGCGGCGCCGGCCAACCACTCGACGTCGGTCGACAGCGACGCCTCATCAGCGGTCCGCTCCGTCGGGCACTCGTGTTGCGCGACGGCGGCTGCGCCTTCCCCGGCTGCGACCGCCCGCCACGCTGGTGCGACGGCCACCACATCCGGCACTGGGCCGACGGCGGCGACACCAGCGTGGCCAACGCGGTGCTGCTCTGCGGTCACCACCACCGCCACATCCACCGCGGCGACTGGGCCGTGCGTCTCGGCGGCGACGGCCACCCCGAGTTTGTTCCGCCGGCCTGGCTCGATCCGGACCAACTCCCCCGCCGCAACCACTACCACCGACGCAGATAGCGGACGACGCAGATAGCGGGCGACGCAGATAGCGGGCGACGCAGATAGCCGCTGCCCCCAGACCGCCACCGACGCATGGCCACCGACCCTGTCGGTCGCGAGGGCGCCGGGCTGCCTGGTCCACGGGGAACCCGACGGTCACGCCGAGGCGTGCGCCGCGGGCCGGGATGCCGCCTTGGCGACGGCGTCGGCCGAGATCGCCCGCCGCTGGCAGCAGGCCGGAACGCTGGCCGCCGACGCGGACCCGGACCAGGTCGGCGCGCGGCCCATCGGACAGGACCGCGCCAAAGGGCACCACCGCGCCACCCGACAGGACCGGCCCACCAGACGGCAGCGGGGGCCGACCGGACGTGAGACCGACCGCGGGCCCGGCCGCAGGGGGAGACAGGCTTGCTTGGCCGCGCGCGAGCCGATCTCGCACAGTAGGTTGGCGGGGTGACTGGACGGTTCCCGATCGAAGACGTCTCCCCCGTCGTCTCGTGCGGGCGGTACCCGGCGAAGGCGGTGGTCGACGAACCGGTTCCGGTGTCGGCACGCGCCTACCGGGAGGGGCACGACGCGCTGGGCTGCAACGTGGTGTGGGCCGGCCCGGACGGCGAAACCCGGCCGTTCACCCGGATGCGCCCCGGCGAGCCCGGCCAGGACCGCTGGCACGCCACCATCACGCCGGACGCCGTGGGCGAGTGGACGTTCTCCGTCGAGGCGTTCCAGGACCCGTATTTGACCTGGCAGAACGCGGTGACCAAGAAGATCGCCGCCGGGCAGGGACCGGCCGAGTTGGCCAACGACCTGGCCGAGGGCACGCGGGTGCTCGCCGCCGCCCGGGACCTCGTGCCGGCGAGCGACCGGCCCAGGCTCGCCGACGCGCTCACCGCGCTCGCCGACACCGACCTGCCGCTGCCGCAGCGGGTCGGGCCGGCGCTGAGCCTGGCCGACCTGCTCTGGGAGCACCCGGTGCGGGAGCTGGTGACGGCCGGTGAGGCGTACACCATCTGGGTTGACCGCAAGCGGGCGCTCTACTCGGCCTGGTACGAGTTCTTCCCCCGCTCCGAAGGGGCGGCGGGCGGCCGGTCGGGCACCTTCGCCACCGCGACCGACCGGCTGCCGGGTGTGGCCGCGATGGGCTTCGACGTGCTCTACCTGCCGCCGATCCACCCGATCGGCCGCATCAACCGCAAGGGCCGCAACAACGCGCTCACCGCCGAGCCCGACGACGTGGGCTCGCCGTGGGCCATCGGCGCCGCCGAGGGCGGCCACGACGCCATCCACCCCGACCTGGGTACGCCCGCGGACTTCCGCGCCTTCATCGAGGCGGCGGCGGCGCAGGGCCTGGAAGTCGCCATGGACCTGGCGTTGCAGTGCGCGCCGGACCACCCGTGGGTCACCGAGCACCCGGAGTGGTTCACCACCCGGGCCGACGGCAGCATCGCGTACGCGGAGAATCCGCCCAAGAAGTACCAGGACATCTACCCGGTCAACTTCGACAACGACCCCGAGGGCATCCGGGCCGAGGTGCTGCGGGTGGTGCTGCACTGGGTGGGCGAGGGCATCCGGATCTTCCGGGTGGACAACCCGCACACCAAGCCGTTCGACTTCTGGCACTGGCTGATCGCCGAGGTCAAGACCGTCGACCCGGACGTGCTCTTCCTGGCCGAGGCGTTCACCCGGTCCGCGATCATGCACGGGCTGGGCAAGATCGGCTTTACGCAGTCGTACACCTATTTCACCTGGCGCACGACGGCCGCGCAGATGCGGGAGTACTGCGAGGAACTGGTCGCGTCGGCCGACTACATGCGGCCGAACTTCTGGCCGAACACCCCGGACATCCTGCACGAGTCGTTGCAGCACGGCGGCCCGCCGATGTTCAAGATCCGGGCGGTGCTTGCCGCGCTGCTGTCCCCCTCCTGGGGTCTGTACGCGGGCTACGAGCTTTTCGAGCACGTGGCCCGACCGGGCGCCGAGGAGTACCTGGACAACGAGAAGTACGAGCTGCGGCCCCGCGACTGGGCCGCCGCAGAGGCGCAGGGCCGCTCGCTGGCACCGTTCCTGACCACCCTCAATCGGGTACGCCGGAACAACCCGGCCCTGCACCAGCTGCGCAACCTGCGGTTCCACGAGATCGACAACCCGGCGCTGCTCTGCTGGTCCAAGCACGACCCGGCGACCGGCAACACGGTGATCGTGGTCTGCTCGTTCGACTCGCGCGAGGTGCAGTGGGGCAACACGACACTGGACATGCCGGCGCTCGGCTTCGACTGGCACGAGCGGTTCACAGTGCACGACGAGCTGACCGGCACCAGCTACGACTGGGGTCAGCGCAACGCCGTGCGACTCGACCCGTACCTGCAACCGGCGCACGTGCTGACAGTGCGTCGCCCCACCCCGCCGACCACGCCGGAACCGGCGGGCGCCGAGCCGGCGGACCTCACCGTCGCCGAGGTGCCCGACGAGCTCTCCGGCGGCACCGCACCGACGACCCCGGCACCAGCCGCCCCGACCGACGCCGCCCCGAAGGACGCCCGATGGACCAGCTGATCACCGGCGCGACGCACGACCCGCACGCACTGCTCGGCGCGCACCCGACCGACTCCTCGACGACGGTCCGGACGATGCGCCGGGGTGCCGGCGACGTGGTGCTGCTCGTCGGCGACGAGCGCTACCCGATGAAGCGGGTGCACGACGTCGGCGTCTTCGAGGCGCAGGTCGACGGCACAGTGCTCGACTACCGGGTGGAGGTCGACGGGGCCGTCCACGACGACCCGTACCGCTACCCGCCGACCCTCGGCGAACTGGACCTGCACCTCATCGGCGAGGGACGGCACGAGCGGCTGTGGGACGCGCTCGGCGCGCGGGTCTTCGACGAGGGCGTGGCGTTCAGCGTGTGGGCACCCAACGCCCGGGGCGTGCGGGTGGTGGGCGACTTCACCGGCTGGGCGCCCGACGACGGGTGGCCGATGCGCTCGCTCGGGTCCAGCGGCGTGTGGGAGCTGTTCGTGCCCAATGCCCGCGTCGGCGCCCGCTACAAGTTCCGGGTCCTCGGCGCCGACGGGCAGTGGCGCGACAAGGCCGACCCCATGGCGGCGTACGCGGAGGTGCCGCCGGCCACCGCGTCGGTGGTGTACCACTCGACGTACCGGTGGAACGACGCGGACTGGCTGGCCCGACGCGCCGAGCGGCAGCCGCACCAGGAGCCGATGAGCGTCTACGAGGTGCACCTCGGCTCGTGGCGGCCCGGCCTGGGCTACCGCGAGTTGGCCGAGCAGCTCACCGCGTACGTCACCGAACTGGGCTTCACGCACGTGGAGTTCCTGCCCGTCATGGAGCACCCGTTCGGCGGTTCCTGGGGCTACCAGGTGACCGGCTACTACGCGCCCACGTCCCGCTTCGGCGACCCGGACGAGTTCCGCCACCTCGTCGACGAGCTGCACGCCGCAGGCATCGGCGTACTTTTGGACTGGGTTCCCGCCCACTTCCCCAAGGACGAGTGGGCGCTGGCCCGCTTCGACGGCACCCCGCTCTACGAGCACCCCGACCCGCGGCGCGGAGAGCACCCCGACTGGGGCACGTACGTCTTCGACTTCGGCCGCCGCGAGGTGCGCAACTTCCTGGTCGCCAACGCGCTCTACTGGTGCGACCAGTTCCACATCGATGGGCTGCGGGTGGACGCGGTCGCCTCGATGCTCTACCTGGACTACTCCCGCAACCACGGCGAGTGGGCGCCCAACAAGTACGGCGGTCGGGAGAACCTGGAGGCCATCGCGTTCCTGCAGGAGGTGAACGCGACGGTCTACAAGCACCACGCCGGCGTCGTCATGATCGCCGAGGAGTCCACGGCCTGGCCGGGGGTCACCCAGCCCACGGCCGAGGGCGGGCTGGGCTTCGGGTTCAAGTGGAACATGGGCTGGATGCACGACACCCTGCTCTACACCTCGAAGGACCCGATCTACCGCCAGCACCACCACCATCAGCTCACGTTCTCCCTGGCGTACGCCTGGAGCGAGAACTACGTGCTGCCGATCAGCCACGACGAGGTGGTGCACGGCAAGGGCTCGCTCGCCGGCAAGATGCCCGGCGACACCTGGCAGCGGCTGGCAAACGTACGGGCGCTGCTGGCGTACATGTGGGCGCACCCCGGCAAGCAGTTGCTCTTCATGGGCTCCGAGCTGGCCGACGACAGGGAGTGGAGCGAGGAACGCGGCCTCGACTGGTATCTGCTGCACGACCCCGCCCGCGCGGGCGTGCAGCGGCTCGTCGGCGACCTGAACCGGGTCTACCGGGACACGCCGGCGCTCTGGGCACAGGACACCGAACCGGCCGGGTTCCGCTGGATCGCCGGTGACGACGTCGCCAACAACACCGTGTCGTTCATCCGGATCGCCCCGGACGGCTCGACGCTGGTGTGCGTGGCGAACTTCTCCGCCCAGCCGCTGCACGACTACCGGATCGGCCTGCCGGCCGGCGGGACGTGGATCGAGGTGCTCAACACCGACGCCCACCACTACGGCGGGTCGGGCGTGGGCAACCTGGGCGCGGTGCACGCCGAAGACGTGCCGTGGCACGGAATGGTGGCGTCGGCGGCCCTCCAGGTGCCCCCGCTGGGTGCCGTGTGGCTCCGCAGGAACTGACCCGACGTCAGACCAGGCCGGCGTCGCGGAGCAACTGCCACAGCCCCGCGCCGTCCGGCGCGGACAGCCACTTCTGCCCCACCGGCCCCGCCGACGAGGCGCCCGCCGGGGCCGGCAGGCTACCGGCAAGCACCGCCTGGGTCGGGGAGAGCCTGCGGATCGCCACCCCGGCGACGTTCTCCGGGTGGGCGGCGGCGAACTCGCGGTAGATCTCCTGGTCGTGCTGGCCGTCGTCGCCGACAAGCAGCCACTTCACGTCGGGGAACTCCTTGGCCAGCCGCGCCAGGGTGCTGCGCTTGTGTTCCATGCCGCTGCGGAACCAGCGGTCGGCCGTCGGACCCCAGTCGGTGAGCAGCAGCGGCCCGGCCGGGTAGAGATGCCGGGAGAGGAACCGGGTCAGCGTCGGCGCGACGTTCCACGCGCCGGTGGACAGGTAGAACACCGGGGCGCCGGGGTGGGCGGTGACAAGCCGCTCGTAGAGGACCGCCATGCCGGGCACGGCGTTGCGGGCGTGCTCGTCGAGGACGAAGGTGTTCCACGCGGCGAGCAGCGGCCGGGGCAGCGCGGTCACCATCACCGTGTCGTCGATGTCGGACAGGATGCCGAACGTGACGTCCGGGTCGAGGATCCGCACCGGCGCGTCGACCGGCTCGGCGTCGGGCACGCTGAGCCGCACCGAACCCCAGCCGGGCGGCAGATCGGCCTCGACGAGCGTGTCGACGAAGCCACTGCGGTCGGCCTGCGCCTCACACCGCACCCCGCCGGCCTCGATCTGCACCGTGACGTGCTTGGCGGGCAGGGTCGTGAAGCTGCGCCAGCCGCGGACCTTGTCCAGGCGACCCCGCTGACGGGTGTCCGGACGGCCCAGCAGCACCCGGCACATCACGCGTACCCAACCGGGGCGGCCGTAGCCGGCGTACGCGACGATGTTCATGCGCCAGCCGGTGCGCCGCAACCGGCGCTCCACGAGCTGGTGCACGGCGTCCTCGATCCGCGCGGCCCGGTGCAGGTTCGGCACGGCCAACTGGCCGGCGGGAGTGGGTGGCACCCGCCAACCCTGCCACACGTCGGCAGCAGCGGCCACGCGAGCGGGCCCGGCTGCGGCGATCCACCTCGGCGACCCCGGCGAACGTGAAACACTCCGTCGGAGCGACGACGGGGGCGTGGTCGTGTCACATCCAGAGCTGCACCGTGGGCGGTGGCGTCCGCGACTCGACCGGCCGGCGCTCGTCGCGCTGCTGTTCGGGCTGATCGGCGTCGGGTACCGGCTGGTCCTCACGCTGTACACAGTGCCGTCGTCGAACAGTGACGAGGCGACCTTCGGGCTGGCCGCCCTGCACATCGGGCAGGGTCGGGAGCGCCCGGTCTTCCTCTACGGCCAGCACTACATGGGCATGCTGGAGTCGTATCTCGCCGCGCCGCTGCTCGCGGTGACCGGGCCGAGCTGGCCGGTGCTGCGGCTGCCGATGCTCGCCCTGTACGCGGTGTTCCTCTACCTGATCTACCGGCTCACCCGACGCATCTGCTCACCGTGGTTCGCCGTCCTCGTCGTGGGCCTGCTGGCGCTCGGGGCGGAACGGGTGGTGCGCGACCAGCTCACCGTCGTCGGCGGGCGGCCGGAGGTGAAGCCGGCGGTGCTGCTGATGCTGCTGATCACCGTGGGGCTGGCCGCCGGGACGGTACGCCACCGCCGGCTGGCCGTCGCCCTGTTCGGCCTGCTCGTCGGGCTGTCCGCCTGGTCGGACTGGCTGATCCTGCCGTACCTGGCGGTGGCCGGGCTGGCGCTGGTCTGGGCGCTGCGGCGGGACCTGCTCGGCTGGTCCGGTCTGCTGCTGGTGGCGGGCTTCGCCGTCGGCGTGGCACCGATGCTCTGGGACAACCTGCGGGCCGGTCCGGGCGAGGACTCCCTGTCGGTGTTCCGGCAGGTCAGCACCAAGGCCGGCCCGATGCCGCAGTGGTCGGAACGGATCCGGGGTGGCCTGTTGGAGGGGGTGCCGCTGGCGCACGGGCTCTGCCCGGTGGACGGCTGCGGCCGCTGGCAGCAGTGGTTCGGGCTGCTCTACCCGGTGCTGCTGGTGGCCACCGCCGTGCTCGCGGTGCTCGCGTACCGCCGGGCCACGAACACGCCACGCGGCACGCGGGTCGGGCCGGTGGTGCACCTCGCGCTGGTCGCCGGCGCGGCGTTGACACTGCTGTCGTACGTACGCAGCCCCCTCGCGGCGACAAGCCCGTTGGACAACGCCCGCTACCTGTCGGTGCTGCAACTGTCGCTGCCGGCGGTGCTCTGGCCCCTCTGGCTGGCGGCGGTCGCCGCCTGGCGGGGCACTGTGGGCGCGCTCGGCCGGCTCATCGGCGCGCTGGCCACCGCCGCACTGGTCGCGCTGACGGTGACCACGCTCGTGGTCACAGTGCTCTTCGCGACCACCGGCGTCGCCGCGCCCAGGACCGAGGAGCGCCAGGCCCGGGAGTTGGCCGCCGCGTTGCGCGCCCACGGCCCCCACGAGGTGTACGGGGACTACTGGACCTGCAACCGGCTGGTGTTCAACACCGACGAGACGGTGGTGTGCGGGGTGCTCGACGGCGACCTGTCCCCCGGGCAGAACCGCTACCGGCCGTACTGGCGGCAGGTCGGGCGGTCCGAGCGGCCGGGCTATGTGGTGGAGGCCGACTCGCCGATGGACCGGAGGCTGCGCCACCTGCTCGCCGACCGGCCCGACTCCGCACCCGTGCGCGAGGTCGGTGGCTATCGCGTGTACCACCCCGACACCCCGGTACGGCCCTGGCGGTAACGACGGGTCGTACGCTGGCCGGGCCGGCGCGTGGGGCGCCGTACCGCCCGTCGAGGAGACCCCGATGCTCATCCTGCTGCCGCCCTCGGAGGGGAAGGCCGACGCCGGCACCGGACGACGGTGGAACCCGGACAAGCTCTCGCTGCCCGAGCTGAACCCGGCCCGCGAGCGCGTTCTCGACGCGCTGGTGACGCTCAGCGACGGGCCGGACGAGGAGGCGGCCCGGGCCGCGCTCGGCCTCAGCGAGGGCCAGCGCGGCGAGCTGCGCCGCAACGCCCGACTGCGGGTGGCCGCCACCGCGCCGGCCGCGCAGATCTACACAGGTGTGCTCTACGAGGCGCTGGACCTGGCGTCGCTGCCGGCGGAGGCGCAGCGGGCGGCACGCCGGTCGATCCTCGTCAGCTCCGGGCTGTGGGGCGCGGTACGTCTCGCCGACCGGATCCCGCCGTACCGCTGCCCCATCGGCGCGCGCCTGCCCGGCATCGGGGCGCTGTCGGCGTACTGGCGCGGGGAGCTGGCGTCGGTCCTGGCCGGCGCGGCAGGCAGAGGCCCGGTGCTGGACCTGCGCTCCGGCGCGTACGCGGCGACCTGGACGCCCCGCGGCGACCTGGCCGAGCGGACCGTCACCGTGCGGGTGTTGCACGAGCGCGACGTCGACGGTGCGCCGGTCCGTTCGGTGGTGAGCCACTTCAACAAGGCCACAAAGGGTCGACTGGTCCGTGACCTGCTGCTCGCCGGGGCCCGGCCACGAACCGCCGCAGGGCTTGTCGAGGTGCTGCGCGAGCTGAAGTACACAGTCGAGGAGGAAGCACCCACCGCGGGCCGAATGCGGCAGGTGGACCTCGTTGTCACCGACCTGTAGGGGCGGCTGCCGCAAATTTTCCTCAAGGCTGGGCGGCAACGGTTCCGCAACGGCCCTGCAGACGCCACGGTAGGGGAACCCAGACTCCGACGAGGGAGCCCCGTTGGCCCGCGATCCCGCTCTGCTCGAACGGCCCCGCCCACCGGTGACAACACCACCTCCGCTGGACTGGCTGACCCTGGGCGACGCGTTCGAGGCCGCCTGCCTGCTGCGCTGCGCGGCACCGCCCACCACCACCCGGCCGGCTGCCGCGCTCCCCTCGCACTCACCGTATGTGGAATTCAACAGGGAGGACGCCGCCCAGCGGATGCGGCAACTGCTCGGCCGCCTCGACATCCCCGTCACCCAGGAGGTGGCCGTCGGCGGTCTGCGCCGCCGCTACGAACTGCACCGCCTCGAGGTGTCCCCGGCGCACCGGGGCTCGTACACCCGGCTCATGAACGCCGGCTGGTGGCAGGGCCGACGGGAGCTGCTGGGCGGTCCCCTGCCGGGCGCCTCGCCGGCCCGTCGGCTGTGGGTGTCCCGGCTCGCGGCGGCGGCGTGGCGGTCGGCGCTGCTGGCCGGCGGGCGACACGTGCGGCGGCACATCCTCGGCGTACGGATCACCGACCGGGAGTTGGCCGCCGTGCTGGTCCGAGGCGCGGCCGTGTTGGACGTGCCGGCAGTGCTCCGCGCGGGTACCGGTTGCTGCCTGGTGAGCGTGGCCGACGGCCCGGACCGGGAGCGCATCCTGCGGAGTGCGTCGATGGAGGCGGCTCGCGGCACGGTGTCGGAGGTGACACTCCGCGCCGGCTGAACCGGGCAACGCCGCGCCGCCGTGCCGACCGGCCGCCGGGACGAGCTTGCGCACCGCCGCTCGACGGCGCACAGTGCACCGCGTGAGTCGTACCTCGTCGGGCCGGGTCGGTCACCGCCGCGCGGGAACGGCCGCGCTGTTGCTGATCGCGGCCTTCCTTCCCGCAGGCTGCCGGGAGGCCCGCGCCGAACCCGTGGCCATCCGCATCGCCACCGGCAGCCCCACCGCCGTCTACCACGCGTTCGGACAGTCCCTGGCGACCATCCTCAACCGGGAACTGCCCGGGGTACGGGCCACCGTGGTGGTCACCGCCGCCTCGGCGGAGAACGTCCGCCTGGTCGGCTCCGGTGCGGCCGAACTGGGCTTCACGCAGGCGGACGTGCTGCCCACCAACCCGGCGGACGTCCCGTTGGTGGACGCGGTCGCCCGGGTGTACGACGACCAGTTGCACCTGGTCACTACCGACGGCGGGCCGGTCCGCACGCTCCAGGACCTGCGCGGCCGGCGGGTCTCCGTGGGCGCACCCGGCTCCGGTACCGAGATCACCGCCATGCGACTGCTGGAGGTGGCCGCGCTCGGCGGCCCCGACGGAGTCCACAGGGAGCGTCTCGGGCTGGACGACTCGGTGGCCGCGCTGCGCTCCGGACGCATCGACGCGTTCTTCTTCTCCGGCGGTCTGCCGGTGCGGGGCATCGATGACCTGGCTGGGCAGAGAGCCACCCGGATCGTGGACCTCGGTGAGTGGACCGAGCTGCTGCGCGTCCGCTACGGGCAGGTCTACGTCTCCCGGGACATCCCCCGCTCCGTGTACGGCGTGATGTCCGTGACCACGGTGGCCAACCCGAACTATCTGATCGTCCGGGCCGACCTGCCGGAACGCCTGGTGCGGGAGGTGACCCGGCTGCTTATGGAACGCCGGACCGAGCTGGCCGCCGCGCATCCGGCGGCGGGGCGGATGAGCCCCCGCTCGGCGATCGCCACCGCCCCGCTGTCGCTGCACCCCGGTGCCGCCGCCTGGTACCGGGCGGCGAAACCCTGATTCGCTACCGCGCCGGGGTGGGCCGCAGGTCGACCGCCAGGTCCTCCTCGTCCACAGCGTCCGCAGGCGGTACGGGTGCGGGCGCTGGAAACCACAGGCCGGCAACGAGCCCCTGCGGCTTTCCCGACCGCATGGTGAGCCGACCGTCGGACGCGTCCACAAGCACGGCGACGATGGTCAGGCCGAGCCCGGCGCCGTCGACGTTCTGCGCGTCCGGCGCCCGCCAGAACCGCTCGGTGGCCTGACCGAGCTGACTCTCGGTCATCCCCGGGCCGGTGTCGCGCACCTCCAGGGCCACCCCCTCGTCCTGGTACGCCACCGCCACCGTCACCACCCCGCCTGCCCCGCTGAACTTCACCGCGTTGTCGATCAGGGCGTCCAACGCCTGGTCGACGGCGGTCGGCACGGTCAGGGCGTACGCCGGAGCGTCCGTCACGGCGAGCCGCAGTGTGACCGACTCACGCCGGGCCAGCGGCGTCCACGCGGCCACCCGGGACGCGGCCACCGCGGCGGCGTCCACCGTGACCCGCTCGTTCTCCTCGCGTTCGGCCCGGGCCAGGGTGAGCAGGGCGTCGAGCACCAGCGCCAGCCGGTCGGTCTCCTCCAACGCCAACCGGTGCTCGGAGCGCCCGTCGGGGTCGGTGAGGCTGGGCCCGAGCTCCTCCACCCGCAGCCGCAGCGCGGTGAGAGGATTACGCAGCTGGTGGCTGGCGTGCGCGACGAACGCGCGCTGCCGGTCCATCACGTCGGACACCACGTCGGCCATGTGGTTGAAGCTCGTCGCGAGCCGGCGCAGCTCCGGAGGGCCGAGCCGGTGCTGCACCCGGGCACGCCGGTCACCCTCGGCGATCTCGTGGGTGACCGCATCCAGCTCGGTGACCGGGCGCAGCACCCACCCGGCCAGCCCGAACGCCGTGAGGACACACGCCAACACCACGAGCAGGCCTGCCACGGCGAGCAGCAGCCACCAGGTGACGACGGCCCGTCGGATCTCGTCGGCCGGCGTCACGATCACCACCGCGCCGAGCACCTCGCCGCCGTCGTTGATCGGCACCGCCACCACCACCGGGCCGGTCGACCAGGGCCACACCAGATCGGGGTCGCTGACCTGCTGGCCGGACAGCGCGGTGTCCAGGACCGTTGAGGTATCGGCGGCCTGCCAGAGCGCCGAGCCGACCACGATGTCCCGGTCCCGGTCGACGACGGCCGCGCCGATCCCGTACAACTCGTCGTAGCTGCGCAGCTCCGCAGCGATCGGGCCGGGCACGCCGCCGCGCAGCGCCGGCCCGGCCAGCGAGGCGAACCGGGTGGCGTCGGCGAGCCGGTCGGCGCGGACCCGCTCGGTCTCCCGACTGGCCAGGGTGATGGCCAGCGGGCTCTCCAACGCGACGAGGACGAGCACCATCAACAGGAGGTAGCTGATCACCAGTCGACGGCGCACGGCAGCCCCTCACGCATCGCGCAACCGGTAGCCGACCCCGCGTACCGTCTCGACCAGGCGCGGGTCGCCCAGCTTGCCGCGCAACGACCCGACGTGCACCTCGACGGTGTGCCGGTCGGCCCAGGTGGTGCCCCAGGCGTCGAGCAGGATCCGGTCGCGGGGCACCGCCACCCCCGGCTGGCGGGCCAGCGACAGCAGCACGTCGAACTCCTTGCGGGTCAACGTGACAGCACGCCCCTCCACGGTCACCGCGCGGGCAGCCACGTCGATGCGTACCGTCCCCGCCTCGATGAGGTGCCGCTCGGGGGCGGCGTTCGCGGCCCGTCGCAGCACCGCCTCGATCCGCGCCTGCAACTCGACCATCGAGAACGGCTTGACCACGTAGTCGTCGGCGCCCAGGCGCAGGCCGAGCACCCGGTCGCGTTCCTCGCCCCGCGCTGTCACCGCGATGATGCCGAGCTGGTTGCTGCGCCGCCGCAACTCCCGGCACAGGTCGGTGCCATCTCCGTCGGGCAGGGTCAGGTCGAGCAGCACCAGGTCGCACGGGGCGGCGGAGAGCGCTGCGGCGACGGTGGCGGCGTGCTCGACCTCGTAGCCGCGGCGGGTGAGGGCGGAGGAGAGCGCTGCGGCCACCCGACGGTCGTCCTCCACCAGCAGGATCCGCACCCGTGCCCTCCATCCCTCGCAGCGCCGTCCTGCGAATGGTCGCAGAAGGGCATTGCGAGCGGGAGGGCCGCCTCCCGGCCGCCCGCGATCAGAGACCGAAGACGTCGTCGGCGACAGCGTCCCGGACGCCGTCGGCGAAGCCCCGGAACCCCGGATCGTCGTGGCGGGCCGGCACGCTCGTGACCTCGACTCCGCTGGCCTGGGTGACCGCGTCGACAAGAGGTGGGTAGTCGATCTCGGCGTCGTTGAAGGCGTCGTCGTCCGCCTCGGCCAGGTTGATCACATGCTGCACGTCGTCGGACGGGGTGTCCGGGTCCTCGGCCCACTCACCGCCGGCCCGGTAGCACTCGTCGTACAGCGCACGCTGGGTGTCGGTCCAGTCGTCGTCGTAGCTCGCCATCGTCCATCCCTCCACGGCCGCTCCACCTGAGCATGCCGGGCCGCGACCGGCGTCGGCGGCGGTACGGCCGAAACGCGCGTACCGGCCAACGTAGGCTGCGGAGATGATCTACAAGCTGTTGCCGACAGTCGAGTGGGACGATGCCCGGGCCTCCGGCAGCTTCACCGGCTCGGCCGTGGACCGGCAGGACGGTTTCATCCACCTGTCCGCCGCCGACCAGGTGGTGGAGACAGCCCGACGGCACTTCACCGGCGCCACCGGGCTCACACTGCTCAGCGTCGACGAGCAGCCGCTGGGCGACGCGCTGCGCTGGGAGCCGTCGCGGGGCGGGCAGTTGTTTCCGCACGTGTACGGCCCGCTGCCGGTGACGGCGGTGGTGGCGGCGCAGGCGTTGCCGGCGGACACTCCGGTCGCCGACGCGGTGGCCGCGCTGCTCGGCTGACACGACAGCGCCCGGTCCGACAGGTGTCGGGCCGGGCGCGGGTCGTCGTACGGTCAGCGGCAGAGGCGGGCGATCTCCTCCTGGAACCGGTCCATCGGGTTGGCCTCGGCGGGCCCGAGCAGGTAGGTCTTCAGCTCCCGGCGCGCCTCGGTCATCGGGTCGTCGCCGGCCCGGGTCACCGTCACGATCTTCTCCAGCTCACCGCAGTCCCTGGAAAGCAGGTACGCGGCCCGAGCCGTCGGGTACTGCCTGCGGAATTCGTCCTCCGGCAGGCCGGCGGGGTTGGCCACCACGTACGGCCGCTGGCTCTGCACGAAGTCGGAGACCACACTGGACACGTCGCTGATCAGCAGGTCGGTCTGGTTGAAGCAGTCGAACAGCGCCGGCGTCCGGCCGGTCACGACCAGGTGCGCGGTGCCGTCCAGGGAGGCCGCATCCGGGTTGCCGCCGGCGGCGCGGATGGCCGCCACCACGCGCTCGTGCACGGCCCGGGCCGCCTTGGAGCGCGACCCGGTGAGCGGGTGCGGCTTGTAGATCAGGCGCAGCCGGGGAGTCGTGGCCAGCAGCCCCTTGACGATCCGCTCACCCATCAACACCAGCGAGGTGTGGTACGGGTCGTCGTCGAGCCAGCCCTCCCAGGTGGGGGCGTAGAGCACTGTGAACGGCCGGTCCACCGACTCGGCACCGAAGGTGTGCACACCGGCGAGCTGCGGCCGGCCGATCTCGACGATGTCCGAGTCGAGCACCCCCACCCCGGCCCGGGCGTACCGCTCCCGGCCCGCCAGACCGGCGACCCAGACCTCGTCGTACACCTTGCTGTAGGGGTTGACGCTCGCCTGCTTGTCGCTGTCGCCGTGCCCGACGAAGATGTGCTTCGTGCCCGGCTCGCGGAGCATGTGGATGTTCGCGCCGACGTTCGCGGCGTAGAGCGCCACACGGACGCTGCCGAGTTCGAGGTTCATGAAGTCCACCCCGGCCGGTACGCAGATCACCGGAAGCCGGGTGTCGGCGAGCTCGGCGAACGCCTCCTTGCTGCGGAGCAGGACCACAGCGCGCTGGTTGAGCGCCTCGGTCGGCGCGAGCCACATGTTGGCCTGGTAGACGTCCTTGGCGGGCCCCGCGAAGTAGAGCGCCACCTCGGGCTGGTTGGTGTCCAGCCAGCGCTGCACGGCGGCCATCAGCGTGCCCTGGCCGGCTTTCTGGCCCCGACCGCGCAGCCAGGTCAGCGCCACGATCGCACCCACCACACCGGTCGCCGCGACCGCCACCGCGCCAGCGACGAAGAACGGCGTCGGATCGTGCTGCACCGCGGCGGCCACGGCGGCCGGCACCAGCAGCAGGTTGAGCAGGGGCATCCGGTCCCCGGCGACCGCTGCCGCCCAGGCCGGCGGCTGGGGGGCGGCGCGCAGCGGGCCCAGCTCGATGTTGCGCACCATTGCCGAGAGCGGGTTACGACGCTCGATCATTGTGGAGAACGCCCCGGCGAAGACCGACACGACCCACACCGCGGCAGGCAGCGCCAGCAGCAGGGTCAGCTCTCCGCCACTGAAGCGCACCTCGGCGGCGACCAGCAACACGGCCGCGAGGTCGCGGGTCAGCTGCCGGTACGACCAGTGCAGGCCGACCTTCTCCAGGAGCAACTGCGAGGACGGTGACCAGCGGGCGACGGCGAACTCGCCGAGGATGGCTGCCAGCCCGGCGACGGCGAACAGGCCGACCCAGCCGAATACGCCACCGACGAGCATGAGCAGATAGGTCAGCACCAGCAACGCGCTGTATGCGGCCACTCCGAGGCGGCCTGTCAACGTGCCGAACAAAGAGTTCGCTCCCTACGATTTTCCAGGACGGGCCGGAGCCCTCGGTGGGTCGACGGCACTCCCCATCGCGCACGGGCGACCATGCCCAGGGGCGCGGCAGGTCACGGCGGCTGTGGTCCGGATTCCCGTGCGACGGCCGGCAGCGCGTGACTGCGACCTTAACGCGAGGGGACAAGGAGGCGTCGCTCGGGTATCCACCATCATTTCGGTCAAAGCTCGTACCTCGGCCGGCCGGGCCCCGCAGCAGGGCCCGGCCGAACCGATCGACGATGCTGCTCTCAGCCGACCCGCCGGAAACAGGTCGTCGCGCCGGGTGCCCGCCGCTTCGCGAACTCCTGGTAACCGAGCTGCGGCGCCATCTCACGGGCGTACTGGTTTCCGTTGTAGACACAGATGGTGCCCACGTCGAGCCGGTCGAGCGCCGGTGCCAGCTCGGTCGACGTCGGCTTCTCGGTGCCGTCGGCGAAATCGGCGAGCAGCAGCCGGTCCTTGGCGAACTGGGATTCGAGGTCGTACTCGACGAGGTAGAAGTCGCGGGGCAGGACGACCCGGACCTCGCTGGTGACGATAAGGGACGCCCGCATGATCGTCTTCGGGGCGAGCAGCAGTCCCGGCGGCCGTTCCAGCCCCTTGATCCAGAAGGCGATGGACTGGCGCTGCTGGGGCAGCTTCCAGGTGGGCCGGTCGTGCACCTCGACCCAGCTCGTCGCCGACCACATCGGGGTGGCGAAGATGGCGAACGAGGCGACCAGCGCTGCCGCGAGCCCGCCCGCCGCCGCGCGTCGCAGCAACGGCGTGGGCGCCGGCACCCGCACCGTGCAGAGCAGCCCGATCAGCGTGGGCAGGGCGAGCAACCACGGCACACGCCACAGCACCACCGAGATGCCGCTCAGCGCGCTCAGCGTCTCCAGCACACCGGGAACGAACAGCACGCTCAACGCGAGCGTCGCACCGGCGGTGAGCAGCGCGGGCGTACGTCGACGGGCAAGCAGCGGGCCGCACCAGAGCGCCAGGCCGCTGATCACCCCGACCACGCCGACCGTCAGCGTCCGCTTGTAGGTGTAGGCAGCGTCGAAGAAGGCGTCGTCCGCGCCGTCCGCGCTCAGCCCGCCGAGGACCAGGCGGGACACCACGAGCGAGCCGATCGGGTACGCGAGCGCCGCCACGCCCGCCACGACTGCGGCCTTCCACCGCCCGACCAGCAGCATGGCGAAGCCTGCGGCGCCGACCAGCATCGGCAGGATGATCGCGGCAGTGGTGGTGAGGCCGATCGCGGTGATCGAGAGCGCCACGATGAGCACCAGGCTGCGCCGGGACCGGGTGTCGAACCACTCGGTCAGGTAGAGCCACATCAGCGGGATGACGGCCGAGACGAACATGCCCTTGCCCTCGTAGAGGCGGGGCAGGTGGAACGTGCCCAGCGCGGCGTCCCCGCCGACGACCAGGTAGAGGTACGCGATGGCCACGGTGAAGGCCAGCACCGGACGGCGCGGGGCCCACCTGTGGGTCAGCCGCCACAGCGCCAGCACCGCGAGCACCGCCAGGATCGGCAGCATCAGATACCAGGTGGCCGACGCGGCGTGGATGCCCAGCACGTTGCCCAGCGCGCCGTTGAACACCTCGATCGACGGGATGGGCGGCTGCGAACCCATCGCCGGCAGGACGTTCTCGGAGAACAGGAAGTCGTTGAGCGGGATGAGATCCCGCTCGGCGATCCAGACCGACTTCCCGACGTAGTAGACGTCGTCGGGCGTGTTCCGGGCCAGGAAGAACGAGGAGATCGCCACCAGCACCGACACGACCAGCGCGTACGCCGACTGCGCCGCGGTCGGCGCCGGCCCGATCGACGTGGACGTCGGGCCAGCCAGCCAGACCCGGCGCAGCAGCAGGATCCCCCCGATGGCCGCGAGCAGGCCGAACACCGCCGGAATCCACCAGGAGACGCCAGCGCCGGTGCCGATCACACCGGCGGTGAGCGCGGCCACCCCGGCGGCGACGAGCACGCCGATCAGCAGTCGGCGGTCGACGGCGGGTCGCGTGTCGGTCGAAGCGACAGGTTCGGGCTGTTCACTTCCCGCTCCGGTGGCGGCCGGGCGACGGCGGGCGCGCACCAGCGCCACCACAGCGAGCACCACGCAGGCGAGCAGCCAGATCCGGAAGGTCACCGACGGACGCAGGGCGAAGATGAAGGCCGCGTGATAGATCACGGTGAAGAGCGCGAACGCGACAACGGCGCCATCGGTGAGCAGCGCCGGGGCGGCGGCCACCAGCGCGCGTACCCGCGCTGCCGGGCTTCGGTCGGGGCCGACGGCCGGCCCGGGTGCCTGTGCGGACCGCGACGGTGGGTCCGAATCGGTGGGCGCGACGGCGATGCTGTCGACGTTGGCCACGGGCGTCCTTCTCGTCAGGGCGGGGATCAAGGGAGGTGTCGGCCTGGTGACGGCCAAGTGTCAAGGGGGCAGCCTAGCCGAGGCGAACGGGATGGTCGGCCCTCGCGCGGCGGGTGTCGCGCGGCCGCTCAGCCAGAGGCTGGCGCCACCCTCGGCTGCGGCAGGGAAACGCCCGCGCCGAGCGCGACGGCAACTGATTCGACAAGGTTGTCCAGGTAGCTGTCGGTGAGCGGCAGCCGGGCGATGGCGAGCCGCCAGTAGAGCGGGCCGACGATGAGGTCGACGGCGGCGTCCGGGTCGGTGTCGGCGGGCAGTTCGCCTCGCTGCACGGCCCTGGTGATCAGGCGACCGCCGATCTCCTGCTGACGGGCGTGCAGCACCTCACGCAAGGTCTGGTCGATGGCCGGATTGCGGGCGGCCTCGGCCAGCAGGTCCGGGATGATCTGCGACGCGAGGGGGTGACGCAGCGCGTGCGCCACCGCCTGGAACAGCACCGCGAGGTCGCCGCGCAGGGCGCCGGTGTCCAGCACCGGCAGTTTGCCGTGCGCCGCCGCGGCGACGAGTTCCACCACCAGGTCGAGCTTGGAGTTCCACCGTCGGTAGATCGCGGTCTTGCTGACGCCGGCCCGGCGGGCCACCGCCTCGATGGAAAGCCGGCCGTAGCCGACAGCGGCGAGCTCCTGCATCAGCGCGCGGCGGATGGCGGTGGTGATCTCGTCACGCAGCACCGCCGCGCCGGCAGGGGCACGCCTCTTTTCGGTCGTCACCAGAGACTCTTCTCGCAGGTCACGCCGACCAGCGTAGCGCAACGACGGTACGGTTGCGTCCCGACGTGTTTCGGACTACTGTCCTGGCAGCGACGAGGCGGCGCCCCGCGCACACTTCCCACTAGGATTCCATCGTCGCGAGCCACCCCGTCTGCACGAAAGATCGGAGCGCCATTTCCATGGCCACCCCCGCGCTGGTCGACCCCCACACGGGCCTGACCCAGGCGCAGCTGGCCGCTCGACACGGACTACGGGTCGCCGGTGAGCGCCCGTCCCTGGTCGAGTACAGCCGCCGACTGTGGGCCTACCGGCACTTCATCGCCGCGTACGCCAACGCCAAGCTGGTCGCCTCGTACAGCAATGCCAAGCTGGGCCAGCTCTGGCAGGTGCTCACGCCGCTGACGAACGCCGCCGTCTACTACCTGATCTTCGGGGTGGTGCTGGCGCAGAACGACCGGATCCCGAACTTCATCGGTTACCTGACGACCGGTCTGTTCATCTTCAACTTCACACAGAGCGCGGTGCTGGCGGGCACCCAGTCGATCAGCGGCAACCTCGGGCTGATCCGGGCGCTGCACTTCCCCCGTGCCAGCCTGCCGCTGTCCACCACTGTGACCCAGTTCCAGCAACTGCTGGCCTCGATGGTGGTGCTCATCGGGATCGTGCTCGTCACCGGCGAGCCGATCACGTGGAAGTGGCTGATACTCGTGCCGGCCCTGCTGCTACAGGCGGTGTTCAACGCCGGCGTGGTGCTGTTCGTCGCCCGCATGGGCTCCAAGGCGAGCGACCTCAAGCAGGTAATGCCGTTCCTCATGCGCACCTGGATGTACGGCTCCGGCGTGCTCTACAGCGTCAGCCTCTTCTCGCGGCTGCCCGGCTGGGCATCGACGCTGGTCCAGTACAACCCGCTGCTCGTCTACATCGAGCTGGCCCGCTACGCGCTGCTGGACGAGCCGCCGCTGCTCAACGAGTCGCTGACCCAGCTCTGGCTGGTCGGCGCCGGCTGGGCACTCGTGGCCGGCATCGGTGGCTTCATCTACTTCTGGCGCGGCGAACAGGAGTACGGCCGTGGTTGATTCCCTGCACGCCGCCAACGAGGCGACCGTCGCCCTGCCCGTGCTGACGCCGGAACGGATCCCCACAGTTGTGGTGGACGACGCGCACATCATCTACCGGGTGCACCAGGGCGCCGGTGGTGGCACCACGCCGGTGGCCGCGCTGCGCCGGCTGGTGAAGCGCACGAACGCGCCGAACATCCGCGAGGTGCACGCCGTCAAGGGCGTCTCGTTCACCGCGTACCGGGGCGAGGCGATCGGGCTGATCGGCAGCAACGGCTCCGGCAAGTCCACGATCCTGCGGGCCATCGCCGGCCTGCTGCCGGTCAACAGAGGTGCCATCCACACCCAGGGGCAACCGTCGCTGCTGGGCGTGAACGCCGCCCTGCTCAACGACCTGTCGGGTGAGCGCAACGTCGTGCTGGGCTGCCTGGCCATGGGCATGCATCCCGACGAGGTCGCCAAGCAGGCCCAGGGGATCATCGACTTCTCCGGGATCAACGAGCGGGGTGACTTCGCCAGCCTGCCGATGCGCACGTACTCCTCCGGCATGGCGGCCCGGCTGCGGTTCTCCATCGCCGCTGCCAAGAAGCACGACGTGCTGCTCATCGACGAGGCGCTCGCCACCGGCGACAAGGGCTTCCGCAAGCGCAGCGAGCAGCGGGTACGGGAGCTGCGCGAGGGTGCCGGCACCGTGTTCCTCGTCAGCCACCAGCTCTCCTCGGTGCGCGACACCTGTGAACGGACCCTCTGGCTGGAATCGGGCGTCCTGCGGATGGACGGCCCCACCGACGAGGTCATCCGGGCATACGAGGCGTACGCGAACAAGAAGTAGCACCGACGCGGCACCAGGGGGACCGCGCCGCCCGCGTTGGGGCGGCGCGGTCCGCGCGTTAAGGTTCATTCCGTCGCCGCTCGGGCGGAACCTTCCGTTAACGCATTCGACGAGAGTGAGGATCCGGCAATGACGCAGGACCAGACCACTGGCCCGGACGCCGCAACGGAGACCCCCGTACCCTGGCGGCCGTCGCGGACAGTGGCCGTGGTGCTGGCCGGCGGCACCGGGACCCGGCTGGGCCTCGGCATTCCCAAGCAGCTGCTGAAGATCGCCGGCAAACCGATCATCGAGCACACCCTCGCGGTCTTCGAGGCCGCGCCGGAGATCGACGAGATCATCGTGCTGATGGCGACCGGACACGTCGAGGACGCCCGGCAGATCGTCGAGAAGGCCGGCCTGCGCAAGGTCACCAAGGTGATCGAGGGCGGCGACACCCGCAACGCCACCACCCGGATCGCGCTGGACGCGGTCGGCCCGGCCGACTGCAACATCCTCTTCCACGACGCCGTCCGCCCGCTGCTCAGCGGCCGGATCGTCCGCGAGTGCGTCAACGCGCTGTGGACCTACGACGCCGTGGACGTGGCCATCCCGTCCGCGGACACGATCATCCAGGTGGACGAGAACGACTGCATCACCGACATCCCGGTGCGCTCCCGGCTGCGCCGCGGCCAGACCCCGCAGGCGTTCCGCTCCCCCACCATCCGTGAGGCGTACCGGATCGCCGAGGATGACCCCAACTTCGCCGCGACCGACGACTGCGGCGTGGTGCTGCGCTACCTGCCGGGCACCCCGATCAAGGTGATCGACGGCTCGGACGAGAACATCAAGGTCACCCACCCGGTCGACGTGCACCTGGCGGACAAGCTCTTCCAGCTCGCCGCGGCGCAGGCGCCCCGGCTGACCAACCACCGCAGCTACACCGAGGAGCTGACCGGGCGCACCATCGTGGTGTTCGGCGGCAGCTACGGCATCGGCCACGAGCTGACCGAGCTGGCCCGAGGCTACGGCGCCCAGGTCTTCCCGTTCAGCCGCTCCACCACCGGCACCCACGTGGAGCGCGCCGAGGACGTCGAGGCCGCCCTCAAGACCGCCTTCGAGGCCACCGGCCGGATCGACCACGTGGTGGTCACCGCCGGGATCCTGGAGCGGGGCGCGCTGGCCGAGATGGACGAGGAGACGATGGACCGGCTGTTGCAGGTCAACTTCGTCGGCCCGGTGACCATCGCCCGCCAGGCCCTGCCGTACCTCCAGCAGACCAAGGGTCAGCTGCTGCTCTACACGTCCAGCTCGTACACCAGGGGTCGGGCCCGCTACGCGCTCTACTCGGCCACCAAGGCCGCCCTGGTCAACCTGACCCAGGCGCTCGCCGACGAGTGGGCCGACGTCGGCGTCCGCGTCAACTGCATCAACCCGGAGCGGACCGCCACCCCGATGCGGACGCGGGCCTTCGGCGAGGAGCCGGAGCACACCCTGCTCGCCGCGGAGGCCGTCGCCCAGTCCTCGCTCGACGTGCTGGTCTCCGACCTCACCGGCCAGGTCATCGACGTACGCCGGGCGCCCGGCGACGGGCCGGCGCCGGCTGCCGTACCGGCCCAGTCCGGCGCGGGGCGGGTCGAGGTGTCGGCTGGCACGACCTCCGCAAGCTGACGCGGGTAGCGGAAGCGGGACGGCGGCGAACGGAGCGACATGCGCGGTGACCTGGTCCGAAAGTTGGCCGCCCGGTGCCTGAGCGTCGGCCTGGCCGTGCTGGCGTTCGTCGTGGTGGCGCTGACCGGCGCCACCGGTTGGGGGCTGGCGCTGGCTGTCGCCGCGCTGGCGGCGGCCGCCGCCGAACAGCGAGCCCGGCCCGGCGCCGACCTCGTGGCGGAGACCACGCTGATCGCCGCCGCCGTGCTGGTCGGCTACGCCCGACGGCTTGACGACGGGTTCGACCTGGCGCTCGCCGCCACCGCCCTGGTCCTGCTGGGGCTGGTGCTGCTGGTGGGGCCGCTGCGGACCGCCGGCAACCTGGAGATCCGGGCAGCCAACCTGCCGGTACGGACGTGGACCCCGCTGATCGCCGGTCAGCTCGGCACCGCCCTGCTCGGGCTGCTCGCCGTCGTGGCGGTGGCCGCCGCGCTCGCTCTGCCCGCCGTCGTCGCGCTGGCCGCCAGCCTCCTGGTGGGCGCCGGCGCCGGGGCTGTCGCGCTGGACCTGGCCCGGCGGCGGTTCCGGCCTGCCAGCGGTGGCAACCCGGTGGCTCGCGCACTGCGCCGGCACCAGCCGGAGTTCCTGCTGCACTTCTCCGCGCCGCCCGGCTCGGAATACCAGGTCACCATGTGGCTGCCGTACCTGGAGCGGATCGGCCGCCCGTTCCTGGTCATGGTGCGCGAGCCGGAGTTCCTCGCGCCGATCGCCGCGGCCACAAGCGCGCCAGTGGTCTACTGCCCCACCCTGCGGACCATGGACGAGGCGCTGGTGCCGAGCCTGCGCACCGCCTTCTACGTCAACCACGGCGCGAAGAACAGCCACTGCATCCGGTTCACCCAGCTCACCCACGTGCAGCTGCACCACGGCGACAGCGACAAGGCGCCCAGCGCCAACCCGGTCTCGGGAATCTTCGACCGGATCTTCGTGGCCGGTCCGGCGGCGATCGACAGGTACGCCCGCGCCGGCGTACAGATCCCCGCGGAGAAATTCGTCGTGGTGGGCCGCCCGCAGGTCGAGTCGATCCAGGTACGCCCGGAGCCGGCCGTCGGGCTGGCCCAGCCCACTGTGCTCTACACGCCGACCTGGACGGGGCACCACGCCGACGCCGACTACTGCTCGCTGCCGGTGGCCGAGGCGCTGCTGCGGCGGCTGCTGGCACGCGGCGCGACGGTGATCCTGCGGGCCCACCCGTACACGACGCAGAACCCGGCATCCGCCCGTCAGCTGGGCCGGCTCACCGAGCTGCTGGTCGCCGACCGGAGCCGCACCGGGCGACCGCACGTGGTCGGGGCTGCGGCCCGGGAGCTGAGCCTGACCGAGTGCGTCAACCGCTCCGACGCGCTGATCTCCGACGTGTCCGGGGTGATCTCGGACTACCTCTACTCCGGCAAGCCGTACGCCGTCACCGACATGGGCGACGAGGGCGAACGGTTCACCGAGAACTTCCCGCTTGCCGCGTCGGGCTACGTGCTGCGCCGGGACATGTCGAACGCCGACGAGGTGCTGACCGCCCTGCTCGACACCGATCCGCTGGCCGAGGCGCGCTGGGCGACCCGCAGGCGTTACCTGGGTGACTTCCCCGCCGAGTCGTACGCCGAGGCGTTCCTGACCGCCGCCCGCCGGGAGTTGGCGTCGACGGACCACTCGACCGAGCGGTCGACGCAGCTCACTCCGCTGGCCTGAACCAGAGGCGTGCCGAGCGTCAGCGGTAGGCGTCCAGCAGCGCCAGCACGGCCGCCGGGTCCTCCACGTGCGCGTTGTGCCCGAGCCCGGGCAGCGTGGCGACCGGCACCCCGTACTCCTTGAGCTGCGCGTCGGTGACCATCGTGTCGTGCTCGCCGCGCGCCAGCACCACCGGCACGTCGGTCGCGGCCAGGAGCGCGGCGAGATCGGGCTCCCCGACGGCGAACGCGCCAGTGTCCATCGCGAGGCGCCACCGGCCGTCGATCTGGCGCAGGCCGGCGTCCACCATCGGGTGGTCCGGCGGGACCAGGCCGGCAAGCCCCGCGACCCGCAGGTAGCGACGGGCCGCCTCGGACCGGCTGGCGAACCAACTGACCGGGCGGGCCGCTACGTCGGCGGCGCGGGTCAGCTCGTCCGGCGTCCAGACGGCCTTGATGCCGAGTCCCACCACGGCGTCCACGGGCGTTCCGGCGGCGCGGGCGGCCAGCGCCAGGCCGACGACCCCACCCAGCGAGTGCCCGAGGACCACGATGCGGTCGCCGGGCGCCAGGGCCTGGGCGATGCGGTTGGCGAAACCTTCGAAGGAGTACGTCGGCAGCGGCGCCGACCAGCCGTGGCCGGCGAGGTCGGGTGCCAGCCACCTGCCGGGCCAGTGCTGCTCCAGCAGTGGCGCCCAGGGCAGCCAGACGTCACCGGTAGCCCCCATGCCGTGCAGCAGAAGCAGGACCGGCCTACGGTCGGCGTGACCACCCGATTCATCCAGCACGGCCGCAGTCTCCCACGGTTCACAGCCCACGACGAGAGCCGTCGCCGCCCTGGCCCGGCGTCGACGAAGACGCCGCGAGCGCCGGCCCCTCGTGGGAGACGGCGCCCGCGGCGTCTGGTGGGCCTCACGCCTGGGTCAGGCGGAGTAGCCCCGAGTGGCGATCCAGTTGGCGAGGTTGATCGTGGTCATCCAGTACTCGCCGTAGGCCGCGTTCGCCGAGTCGGCGATCCGCACGGTACGGCCGTCGTCCTTGTAGCCGACCACCGCGACGTAGTGCCCGCCGCCGAAGGAGTGCCAGCCGCCGTTGGTGTCGACGGCGTCCCCGGCCACGTTGGCCACCACGCCACGGCCGTCGGTGATCGCGGTGACGACGTCAGCCTGGAGGCGGTCCATCTGGGCCGGGCTGGGCGAGCCGGCGAACGTCCGGGTCCGGTACGGGGAGCCCTTCACCTCGGCGTTGAGCACCCGTGTGGTGTCCAGGGCCGAGTTGGTGCCCATCTCGGTGGTGCCCAGCTCGGCGCCCAACTGGTCCTGGGTGCGGTTGATGCCGGTGGCGCTGAGTGCGTTGCGGACGGCCGCCGGGCCGCAGTTGTAGTAGGTGTTCTGCGCCTGGTAGCGGAAGTCGAGCACCTTTGTCGCGGGCGGCTTCGGCGCTGCCTTCTTGGCGGTCAGGTCCGGGTCGCTGCTGGCCTTGGCCGCCGGCGATGCGGCGCTTGCGGAGGGGGCGGCGCTGCTCGGGCTGGCGCTGGTCGGGGCGGCGCTGGCCGAGGGGTCCGCGTCCCGGGCGTCGCCGCGGGAGGCGGCGGTGTCGCTGCGCATCTCGGCGACTGTCGACGCGGTGTGCTGGCCGACGGGGGCTTCGTCGGCACCGGCCACCAGGGCGCCGGTGGTGGTCGCGATGGCGAGGGCCGCGGCGGAGGCGACGGCGATCTGGTACGGGCGTTCGGTGGCGAGGCGACGCAGCTGACGCTGCAGGGTGTGCTTCACGGGTCCTCCACGGTTCAGGGGGAGAGCGGCACACCGGGGGCAGCCGGTATCCGGGCACGCGCCAGCGCGCGGACCGTGGTCCGCGGATGGTGGAACCGCTCAGGGAAACGCCCGGCGCGGCCGGGCGGGAAATGCGGTGACCCTGGGGGTCAGCTCACCGCCACGAGGAGGGCAAGCGTGGGTACCGCGACGCCGTGAAGGCGGAGGAATAGCCGAGGGGTGTGCGGGTGCTGCATGGGGATGGAACTCCTTCCGACACCGCCTACCGGGTTAGCTGACGGATTCGGGCGGGAAGATCGCCCTACCGCGGGCCGTGGCTCGCGGATTCACCCCGGACGTACTTGTGGGTCCCCGGTTCGTTGATCACGATTGAGCGGGTCGGTGCGGCGTCGCCATTCGCGATCGATTACCGCACCGGACGGGACGAACCCTACTGGCCGCCCAGAGCCCTGCCAAGCCTCGCTCA
This sequence comes from Micromonospora profundi, assembly GCF_011927785.1. Lineage (NCBI taxonomy): Bacteria > Bacillati > Actinomycetota > Actinomycetes > Micromonosporales > Micromonosporaceae > Micromonospora > Micromonospora profundi. Next base: position 3,896,395 of record NZ_JAATJK010000001.1, read on the forward strand.
CCTGCGTAAACCTTGAACGGGGCGACAATTTCCGGGCGTCTTGCCGCTGACGTGACTCGATGGGACGAGCGGTTACGGAGGCACCGTAGGTCGACAAGCGGACACGTCGTCGACAATGCCGCCGGATCTGCGGGAACAATCCGGCCGAACGCGCCAGCCGCCCGATTTCCCGCGCGTGTGACCGGGCTCACCGAATAATCGGCGCGTTTCACCCCACCCGCGCCGGGCGCCACCGCGCCGCCGCCGCCGGCAGAGCCGCGACACGGACGGTGCGGCGGGCCGCCACCCGGGTCGGCCGCAACCGGGCCGCCGCCGCGTACGCCTCCTCGGCCAGGGCGCGCGCCGCAGACGCCGCCAGCTCGGCGTCGCGCCAGGCCGCCCGTTCCCGTCCGGCGGCAGCCTCGTAGTCGGCCCGCCGCGTCTCCCGGGCCGCCCGGCTGATCAGCACCTCCTGCTCCACCGGGTGCCGTCGTGGATCCCAGCCGTGCCGGTGGCCGAACACGTCGCCGAGCTGCCGCATGGTCAGGTCCCCCCGCCAGTACGCGGCCATCGCCGCCCGGTGCAGGTAGCGCTCCCGGATGGCGTACTCGGCGGGGGTGCGCGGGGTTCGCGGGGTGGGCAGCGCCCCGGCGCCGGCGAACCGGCGGGCCACGGCGTCCGCCTCGTCGTACCGCGCCCAGGTCTGCTCCACCTGCTCCTGAGCAGTCAGCCAGGCCGCACGCCGTCGGCGGGCGGTCTGCGCCGCGCGGGCCGCGGCGACGGCCACCTCCTCGGCGTACCGGCGCAGGTCGGCGGCCTCGGCGACGGCGGCCTCACGGGCGGTGGGCGCCGGCTCGGCGGCCTCCCCGTCCCGCTCGGCGGCCGACCCGTCCCGCTCCGGACGGGCGACCAGGACGGCGAGCACTGTCAGTGTCAGCAGGAGCAGGGCCGACCAGATGGCGGCGGCCTGCGGCACCTCGGTCAGGAACTCGTAGAAGACGACGGTCTCCATGGTCGGCACCTCGGTGGGAGAGCGTTGCGATGGGAAGCCGCACGAGCGTCCGGGCCAGGGGGCCACGGTCGGCCGGTGCGAGGTGATGTGTCGTCAGGCGCGGCGGCGGGACGGTGTCCCGGTGATCGCGACAGGTGTCGCGGTGTGGCTCAGCGGCCCGGCGGTGCCCGGGTGCCCGGCCGGGTCGGCTCGTCGGCGCGGGGCAACGGATCGGTGGCCGGACGCGCCGGCAACGACTCTGCCGTGGCGGCAGGCACACCGCCCACGCCGCTGGGCGGGACAGGGTCGGTCGACCGCACCGTGGTCGCCTCGTCGGCGGCCGACACGTCGGCGACGGTGAACCTCGCGGCCATCTCGGCGGCGACGGACGTTTGCAGCCCGAGGCGCAGCACCGGGGCGGCGGTGAGGGACGACGACGCGGACGACCCGACGCCGACAGTCGCTGACCCGGCGGCTGGCGGCGGTGACCCGGCGGCTGCCGTCGACTGCGGGCCTGGGCCGAGCGCGAGCGCGGCGACGGCGAAGCTGGTCAGCAGCCGTGTCGACCAGCGCGCCACCCACCACAGAGGACAGGTGAGCGCGACCGGAAGCACGGTCTCACGCTACCGCCGGCGCCGACCGGGCGCATCGGGCGCCGGGCGTGTCGACGCACGCCGCGCCGGACCGCGTTTGACCAGGTTGGACCCGTCAGCGCGAGTCGGCGTACGTCGATCGGTCGTCGGGCTTTCCGGCCCCGGCCTCGGTGTCGGCGGTCCGTTGCCGAGGGACGGCCGACGGGCGGGCCGGGCGGCGCGGTGCCAGTCGGCGCATCAGTGGCGTCTCGACGTAGCGGTGCAGCAACCCGGCCAGGATCAGGCTGACCACCAGGAACCCGAGCACCACAGCCGGGCCGCGCCACCCTTGGAAGCCGGTCCCCCAGTCCCCGCTCCACCGCAGCACGCTCGTCATCACCAACACGTGCACCAGATAGAAGGCGAAGGAGACCTCGCCGAGCCACACCAGCGGACGGGAGCGCCACGGCGAGCGCCGGTCCCGCACGTCCGCGTCCGCGGCGGCGGTGATCACCAGCAGGTACGCGACAGCGAGCAGGGTGGTCCACAGTTCGGCGCGGATCCACTGCGAGGCGGCCACCCAGGTCGCCACGAAGATCACGGTGGCCGTCGTCAGGCCAGGACCGCGCCAGAGGCCCCGGCGCATCAGCTCGGCCGCCACCGCACCAAGCCAGAACTCCAGCGACCGTACGGGCGGGAAGATCTGCGTGAACCACCACCGGCTGACCTCCGGCACCAACTGCTGTGCCGGCCAGAGCGCGAGGATCAGCAGAGGCAGCGCGACGATCAGCGTCCAGAGCACCGCCGGACGGGCCCGGCGCAGCAGGGGCAGCGCCAGCGGCAGGCAGAGGTAGAAGAAGAACTCGCAGGAGAGCGACCAGCTCACCGTGTTGATGCTGTAGAACCAGCCCGGCCGGGGATCCCACGCCTGCAACAGCAACAGGTTCTCCAGCGCCGCCGCCGGCAGCACCGGGTCGGCGAACCACCAGGCGACAAGCAGCGCCGCAGCCCACAACACCAGGTGGTTCGGATAGATCTTGGCGACCCGCCGTCGCCAGAAGGCGCGCCGTGAGTCGCCTGGGCGGGCCGACCAGACAAGCACGAAACCGCTCAGGATGAAGAAGAACTGCACCCCGGACAGGCCCAGGGAGAACACCGCGTCGACAACGGCCTTGAAGTCCGGCTCGGCGATGATCCGCATCGTGCCGGCGTGGAAGCCGAACACCAGCAGCGCGGCGATCCACCGCAGCCCGGTCAGCGAGGGAAGCCTGGCGAACGCGGGCGCGGGCGGCGCCGCCGCGGCGTCAGCGGTGCTCGTCATGCCGGGGTCCCGACGCTTCGCAGGGTCACCAGCACGTACGTCTCCTCCTCGGCCCGGGTCAAACGACGTGGCGGCCCCGGAAGGCCGCACCGGGGCACCTTACCGGGTCACTCCCGGGTGAACCGGGCGGCCGTTGTTTACCTCCTGCTCCGCCGGAGTTCAGGAATCTCACCTTCCGCCGCCACGTCAGGTTCCGGGGCTGGCCATCCTCGTCGTCAATGGTGGCGGCGTGGTCAATGAGCAGACGCAGGCACCGCTGCTGAGCATCGTCGTGCCGGTCTACGGCGTCGAGGCGTACCTGTACCAGTGCCTCGAGTCGATCCGGGCCGACATCCCGGCCGGCGAGTCGAACGCCGTCGAGATGATCGCCGTCGACGACGCCTCGCCGGACGGCTGCGGCACGATGCTGCGCTCGTACGCCGCCGGGCGCGACGGCGTCCGGGTCGTACACCTGGCAAGCAACGTGGGTCTCGGCCTGGCCCGCAACGCGGGCCTCGACGTGGCCACCGGCCGGTACGTCTGGTTCGTCGACAGCGACGACTGGCTCCCCCCGGGCACTGTCGCGGCGGTGCTGGACCGGCTGCGCGCGCACCAGCCCGACGTGCTGATGCTCGACCACCTGCGGGTGCACGAGGACGGTAGGCGGGAGGTCGACGCCAGCAGTCATCTGCTGCACGGGGTATCGGGTGTCTCCCGGCTGGCCGACCAGCCGCACCTGCTGCGGGTGCAGCACACCGCGTGGAACAAGGTGGTCCGCCGCGCCTTCCTCGACGAGTTGGAGCTGCGCTTCTTTCCCGGCTGGTACGAGGACATCCCGTTCAGTCACCCGCTGCTGATCGGCGCGGAGAAGATCTCGGTGCTGGACCGGGTCTGCTACCTGTATCGGCAGGGCCGGCAGGGCGCCATCACCTCCACCCGCAGCGGCCGGCACTTCGACGCGTTCGCGCAGTACGAGCGACTGATGGACTGGGTCAACCGACGCCACCCGGACGGACCCCTGCGGGCCGAGTTGTTCCAACTGATGATCAGCCACTACCTGGTGGTGGTCGGCAACGACAACCGGCTGCACCCGCACCTGCGGCGGGCCTTCTTCCAGCGGGTCGCCGAGCACTACCGCCGCTACCTGCCCACCGGCGGCTACCCGATGCCCGCCGGGGTGACAGGGCTCAAGCACCGGCTGGTCGGGCGCGGCGACTGGTTGGCGTACTCGGCGCTGCGCCAGGCGCACCGGGTCGCGGGCCGGCTGCGCCGCCCGGGAGCCACGGGCGGCACCGAGGGCAGCGCTGGCTCCGCCGACGAGAACCCGGGCCGACGAGCCGCGACCGCCAGCGGGGCTGCGGCCGGGCAGGACGATGGCCCGGCCGCGACGGACCACGCGGGCGCGCTGAGCGGAGGTCGCCGCCAGTGACCGCTCACACCTCACCGCACGCCACGCCGGGGGCAGGGTCGGCTGTCGGCGCCCCGGTTACCGGTCGCCCACCCGTCCGGTGGACGACGACACCACCGCACCCTCGTGCGGACGTACCTGAACAGAGGTCGGAATGACGACGACAATCAAGATCGGACCGCACGCGGTCGGTGCCGGCGAGCGACCCTTCGTGGTCGCCGAGATGTCCGGTAACCACAACGGCGACCTGAGCCGGGCGCTGGCCATCGTGGACGCGGTGGCCGAGAGCGGGGCGCACGCCCTGAAGCTCCAGACGTACCGGCCGGACACCATCACGATCGACGTCGACACCCCGGCCTTCCGCATCTCCACCGGTCACGAACTGTGGGGCGGCGAAAATCTGTACCGCCTCTACGAGCGGGCGCACACCCCGTACGAGTGGCACGCCCCGATCTTCGAGCGCGCCCGGGAGCGCGGGCTGACGGTCTTCTCCTCACCGTTTGACGCGACCGCTGTGGAGCTGCTGGAATCGCTTGACGCACCGGCGTACAAGATCGCCTCGTCGGAGCTTGTGGACCTGCCGCTGATCCGGCTGGTGGCCAGCACCGGCAAGCCCTTGGTGATCTCCACCGGGATGGCGACGGTGGCCGAGATCGACGCCGCCGTACGGACCGCCCGCGACGGCGGGGCGACGGGCATCGTGCTGCTGGCCTGCACCGCGTCCTACCCGGCGCCCCCCGCCGACAGCAACCTGCGCCGCCTGCCCGTGCTGGCCGGCGCCTTCGACGTGCCGGTCGGGCTCTCCGACCACACGCCCGGCATCGGCGTGGCCGTCGCCTCGGTGGCTCTCGGCGCCTGCTTCATCGAGAAGCATGTGACGCTGGACCGGGCCGACGGCGGCGTGGACTCGGACTTCTCGCTTAACCCGGAGGAACTGGCGGCCTTGGTCGCCGAGTCCGGCAGGGCGTACGCGGCGCTGGGCGGCACCGCCATCGGCCCGACCCCGGCCGAACGGGAAGGGCTGCGGTTCCGGCGTTCGCTCTACGTCGTCGAGGACGTGCGGGCCGGTGACCCGGTCACGGCGCGCAACGTGCGGTCGATCCGGCCGGCGGGCGGGCTGGCCCCGGTGGAGATCGACCGGGTCCTGGGCCGCACCTTCACCACCGATGTCCCGCGCGGCACCCCTCTGAGCTGGGACCTCATCTGACCGTAGCCCCTGCCCTGCCCTGCCCTGCCCTGCCCTGCCCTGCCCTGCCCTGCCCTGCCCTGCCCTGCCCTGCCCTGCCCTGCCCCTGAGCCGGCCTACGGCTGTGCGGGTCGGTCCGGCGTTGGCGAGGTCTGGGCCAACGTTGGTGCCTGTCGAGCTGCCCCAGATATGGGGCGGCTGACGACGGCGAACACCACCCACTCGTCGGGCGACCCCCGCGGCAACCTCGGCGGCGGCGAGCGCCCGGACACGGGGCAGCTCTGACGACAGCGAACACCACCCATTCATCGGGCGTTCCCGGCCGGCGAAACACCACCCACTCGTCGGACGTTTCCGGCCGGCGAAACACCACCCACTCGTCGGGCGTTCCCGGCCGGCGATCCGGCGGCGAGCTGCCCCATATCTGGGGCAGCTCGACAGGCACGCGCATCGGCAGCATGGCGGCCGTCAGAGGCAGGAGTGACCCCGGCCCGTCGGGAGCGCGATGCGGGGTTCCGGGGCAGTGTCAGGCCCCGAGGCGAAGCCAGGGCCCGAGGCGAAGCCAGGCCCTGAGGCGAAGCCAGGCCCTGAGGCGAAGCCAGGCCCTGAGGCGAAGCCGACTGTGACGACCAGGTCGGCGACCCTCAGCGTGCGCCAGAGCACCGCCCCGCCGGCCGGCGTACCCAGCCCGTAGCGACGCCACCAGAGCGCCACCGGTACGTCGGCCAGCTTGCAGCAGCACTCGGCCCGGGTCCACCGGGCCCAGAAGTCCGCCGTACCGAATCGGCCGGCCAGCGTCGGAGGGACCGGGGCGTCGGCGCGCTCCGCGTCGATCGCGACCCGCCAACCGACCGTCGGCGGCCCGTACCAGCCCACGCAGCGACCGTCGTCGAGGTGGCTGCGGGTCGCCGCGTCGGCCGACTGCGCCGCGTCAGCGGCCACCCGCAGGTACCGCTCGGCGGCGGCGAGCAGCGCCGGTACCGGGCGGGGCCGGACGACCGAGCGCAGGTCAGATGGAGGCGGCACCGTCCACCACGATCACTTGGCCGTTGATGTTGGTGTGGTCCCGCAGGAGCATCCGCACCACAGGTACGACCTCCGTCGGCTCGGTCAGGTGGCCGCTCGGGGTACGGCGCACGATCTGGTCGAGCTGGGTGGGGCCGAGCACTGCGGACATCTCCGAGGCGAAGAACCCGGGCGCGACAGCGTTCACCAGCATCCGGCCGCCCAACTCCCGTGCCAGCGAACGGGTGGCGGCGTCCATGCCGCCCTTGGTGGCCGAGTACGCCACCAGGCCCGGAAACCCGCGCTGCGCGCAGATCGAGGTGATGTTGACGATCCGTCCCCGCAGGCCCTTGCCGAGCATCCGCCGGATGACGAGTCGGGTCAGTTGCAGCGGCGCGGTCAGGTTGGTCTCGATGATCCGGGCAATGTCGTCGGTGGCGGTGTGCACGTGCAGGGAGTCCTGACCGACGGCGGCGTTGTTGACGAGGCCGTCGATCGGGCCGAGGCGCTGCTCCACCTCGCGGACGAAACTCTGGGCGGCACGCAGGTCGGTGACGTCGACCGGCCCGACATGCACCCGGCCGGGGTGCTCGGCTGCGAGCTTCTCCAGCTCCGGCGTGACGGTACGGGCGAACGCGGCAACCCGTACGCCCATGTCGAGCAGGTCGGTGACGATGGCCAGGCCCAGCCCTCGTGAGCCGCCGGAGACGAGGACCACGGAGCTGGGCGGTACGAGCGGGGTGTCGGGGAGGTCAGACATCGCTCTTCAAGGTCTCCTTGACGGGAATCTCGGTCAGCACGCGGATCCGGCGGGGTACCGCGTACTCGGGTAGCCGCTCGGCGCACCAGCGGACCAGCGCGGCCTCGTCGGGCACGGGGGCAGCGGTGGGGGTGAGGACCACGTCGGCGACCACCATCGCGCCGAGCACGGGAGCCCGGCGGCCGGTCACCCGGGCCCAGGCCACAGCGGGGTGCCCGGTCAGCACACCGCGCACCACACCTGCGGAGACCTTGCTGCCACCGACGTTGATCTCGTCGGAGTCCAGTCGCCCGGTGATGAGCACCCGACCGTCGATCAGCTGGACCCGGTCCCCGGTGTGGATCGGGCCGGCCAGGCCAGCCCCGTGGTAGGGCGAGGTAACGACCAGTTCGTCGCCGTGGACGGTGATCGTGGGTCGGCCCGGGGTTTTTCGGCCCAGCCACTCGACCGGGAAACCGGCCCGCCCGTCGTGCACCACGATGGACGCCCCCACCTCTGAGGAGGCGTAGATCCAGGAGAGCCGGGCGGCGGGAAAGACCTCCCGCAGCTGGTCAAGGATCGCCTGATCCACCGGTTCGCCGCCGAGGGTGATCTGCCGCAGCGGCACCCGGGCCAGCGCGGCGGAGTCCCGGTAGAGGGTGCGCCGCCAGAAGGTCGGGGTGCCGGACGCGGCGTCGACGCCGTGCGCGGCGGCGACGGCGGGCCAGTCGTCCAGCTCGTCCGGCTCGACGACGACCAGGTGCTGACCGGATTGGGTCAGCGACAGGGTCACCACCTGCCACCAGGCGTACGTGCCGGGGGCGTACGGGCACAGCCACGTCCGGTCCGGCTGGTCGCCACGCACTGTGGTGAGGGTGTCGAGGGTGTGCCCGACCCGCTTGGGGCGACCGGTCGAGCCGGAGGTCAGCAGCCAGAGCCGGCCGGGCTCGGCGGCCCGTGGCCGGGTCGGCGCGCTGGGGTGCACGCCGTCGTCGCCGACGAGGGCGACGGTGAAGCCGGCGTCCAGCAGCTCGGCGCGCATCGCCGCGTCGACCCGGCTCGCGGTGCTGAGCAGCAGCTCGGTGCCGTGCGTGGCGTGCTGCCGGGCGGCGGCGAGCGCGTGCCCGGCGGTGTGCGCCAGCACCGCGGCGGGATCGGGCAGGGCTGGCGTCGGCAGGGCCCGCCAGGTCAACGGGGTGCCGCCGACGACGAGCCGGTTGTCGACGCCGGCCGGCTCCGGACGCGCGGAGGCCGGGCGGGAGGTCGCGACGGTCACTGCTGTTGCAGCTCGACGAGGAAGTCGAGGACGTCGGAGACGGTGGCGATGCGCCGCAGGCCGGGGGCGTCGAAGTTGAGCTCCTCCCCCGTCTCGTCCTCCACCCGCAGGGCCAGCTCGGAAAAGTCCAGCGAGCGGAAACCGATCTCCCGCAGTTGCGCCGAGTCGTCGTCGGGCAACTCCTTGTCCTGGTTTTTCAGCACCTGATCCATGAGGTCGCGGATCTGTGCGCGACTCAATTCGTTCATGCGCCGGAGTCTACAACCCAGCGATTGGATATTCGATTTCCCGGTTCGGCCGGTAAGGTGCCGGAGACCGGTCCTGAACAGGTGGAAAGAGAGGCGCACGTGCTGCGCGAAGCGACGCCGGAAGACGTTCATCTGATGTTGTCCTGGCGTAATCAGGAAACCAACCGTCAGGCCAGCAAGACCAACCACGAAATCACCACCGAGGAGCACTTCCGGTGGTGGGCGGCGGTGCGCTCCGACCCGTCCCGGCGGGTTCTGGTGTACGTCCACGACGACCGCCCGTGCGGTGTGGTCACCTTCTTCGACCTGCGGCTGGACGGCCCTCGTACCGGCGCGTGGGGTTTCTATCTGGACGGTGACGGGCTGGCCAAGCGGGGCGAGACGCTGCCCGCCTGGCTGGGGGTCATGCGCGAAGCGGTGGAGTACGCCTTCGACGGGTTGCACCTGGACCGGTTGAACGGGGAGGTGCTCGCGCACAACACCGCCGTACGACAGATGAATCGCCGTTTCCGATTCGTCGAGGGCCCCCCGCGACAAGAGGCTTCCGACGGCCGGGAAATCACCGTCATCCCGATTTCGCTGAGCCGGGAGGAGCGCCGTCACCGCTGATTGTCGGCGCGCATTCTCTGACATTTAACCGCCCGTGCCCCCGGTAGTCATCCGCCGTTCACGAAAGGCGATTTCCACAGGGGCGCGGGCGACGACAATGCGCGGGTCAGGCGCGCCGCCAGGCCGCCCAGTGCTGCTCGACGTTGCCGCCGAGCCGGACGAAGCCGTACGCCGTGCCGTTCCAGTCGTCGGGTTGGCCGGGCGCCCAGCGGGTGAACACCACCTGCGCCTCGGCCGGTGGCTTGTCGCGGAACCACCGCACGTCGGTCCAGGTCACCTGGTGGCTGAGGTTGAACCGCAGGATGTAGTGCACTCCCGTGGAGGCCCACACCCGTTCGCCCTGGCGTACCCCGAGGTCGGCGACCCGGGGGGTCGGCGCGGTGCTCGCGGCCATCGGTCGCACGAGCCTCTGGTCGATCACCTGCATGGTGACGAGGTTGACCGCGACCAGGGCGCCGAGCATCGGCAGGCGCAGCCGGGGCACCCGGACCGCTGCGACGAGAAGCAGGCAGCCGGCGATGCCGACAAGCGACCCGACGACGGGTCGCATCTCCCGCCAGCCGCCGGTGAGCGCCATCAGGTCCGGTGCGCCGAAGCCGCCGTAGCGCAGTGTGTGTCCCCGGCTGGAAACGTAGGCGAGCCGGGCGGCGATCAGCGCGCCGCCGGCCACGAGAAGCGCCACCGCGACGGCTGCCTGGCGCAGGACCACCCGTCGTCCGGCGGTGAGCAGCACCCCGAGGCCGACGAGCAGCCAGAACGGGGCGAGCATCTGGACGTAGCGGCCGTAGATCGCGTCCAGCGGCTTGCCGGTGATGCCGGCCAGGATCACCGACGCGCCGCTGGCCACCCCGACGCTCACCACGAGCGCCACGCCCATCGTCCAGCGGGTGGCGTCGCCGCGTCGCGGACGCCACAGTTCCCGGACGGCGGCGGCCCACGCCACACCGGCCATCCCGAACGTGATCACCACGAGGTACCAGAGCTGGGTGGCCACTGCCGCGCCGACGCGTACCACGCCCTGGCCGGAGGCGACCGCCGCGACAGTGCCGCCGCCCGGTGTGCTGCCCAGCAGATAGACCTTGTCCCCGAGGAAGCGGATGCCGGCCTCGTTGACGAGCGCCAGGGCCAGCACCGGCAGCAGCGCCGCGAGCACGGCGGCGGGGGTGATGCGGCGGCGGACGAACAGCAGCAGGACCAGCCCGGCGTGTACCGCCACGATCACCAGGCCGCGGGAGTGCAGCAGGTGGAACGCGCCGACGAGCAGGCCGACGGTGGCCGCCGCGAGCGGGCCGGGTCGCTCGACCCAGCGGTGGACGGCGAGCAGCCAGGCGACGACCAGCGGCGCCATCACCGTGTCGATCATCGCGACGCCGGCGTAGAAGGCGGTGGCCGGCACTGTCGCCGCCACCATGGCCGCGAGCAGGGCGTACGAGCGGGGCAGGCGGAGCACCCGCCTGCTGAGCAGGTACGCCAGCGGCAACAGCGTCGAGTTGACCATCGCGTTGATCAGCTGGACCAGCCGATAGCTGTCGGTGAAGTCCCTGTCGCCGAGGAAGGCAGGCGAGATCAGCATCGGGTAGCCGACCCGCCGCAGCAGGTCGTTCTCGCTGCTGAACCCGCCGGGCCCGCCCATCAGCGCGCGGGCGGTGTTCAGGTAGCTGTCCTCGTCGGTGTGCGCGATGGGCAGCACGATGTGCCGGGACAGCCACATCCGCCAGGCGACGCTGAGCACCCAGCCGGCGACGAGCAGCAGCGGCACCAGCCATCGCCGCGCGGGTGCCGCTGGCGGTGTCCCGGCCGGGGCCGCCGGCCGTTGGATCACGTCGCTGCCGGATGCCATCAACGCCTCCTGAAGTGCCGGTCCGGGCCGGTCCCCCGCCCGTCGGTGGGCACGTCGGACCGGCCGGTGGCGCTCGGGGATGACCCGCTCGCGCCGAGGTGGCGCGGATGTCGGGTGAACGCGGGAACTGAGGCCACACGCGGGTGACCCTGTCGCTCGCGCGGCCACTGTAGCGACCCGATCCGGCCTGGTCAGTCCACTTGCGCAGGGAGCGGAAGTGTTCGCCTGCCCGCTGCCGGCCATTCACGTTGGCCGGGTGAGTGGTTCACCCGTGAGCGCCGGCCCGTTAACCCGCCGGAGTTAGCGTTCCACCCCGGTCGGCTGGCCGAGGGCCGCCCGCTCATCCACGATCACGGGAGCACCAAATTGAGTGAGTTGAATGGATCGTCCATTCTGATCACCGGGGGAACGGGTTCCTTCGGCAGGACGTTCCTCAAGCACATTCTCACCGAGGCCGACCCCGCCCGGGTGGTGGTCTTCTCCCGCGACGAGCTCAAGCAGTACGAGCTGCGCCAGCAACTCGGCGACGACCCGCGCCTGCGGTGGTTCATCGGCGACGTCCGGGACCGGCGCCGCCTCACCCGGGCGATGCACGGCGTGGACCACGTCGTGCACGCCGCCGCGCTGAAGCAGGTGGACACCGCGGAGTACAACCCCTCCGAGTTCATCGCCACGAACATCACCGGCTCCCAGCACGTGGTGGACGCCGCGATCGAGGCAGGCGTCCGGAAGGTCATCGCGCTCTCCACCGACAAGGCGTCCAGCCCCATCAACCTGTACGGCGCCACAAAGCTGGTCGGCGACAAGCTGTTCGTCTCGGCCAACCACTACGCCGCACACCACCCGACCCGGTTCGCTGTGGTCCGCTACGGCAACGTGGTCGGCAGCCGCGGCTCAGTCGTTCCGCTGTTTCACAGGCTGGCCGCCGAGGGCAAGAGCCTGCCGATCACCGACAAGCGGATGACCCGGTTCTGGATCACGCTGGAGCAGGCCGTGCAGTTCGTCATGGACTCGTTCGACCAGATGCAGGGCGGAGAGCTGTTCGTACCGCGCATCCCGAGCATGCGGATTCTCGACCTGGTCGAGGCGGTCGCCCCGGAGGCCACCACGCACGAGATCGGCATCCGCCCCGGCGAGAAGCTGCACGAGGAGATGATCGCCCCGGACGACAGCCGGCGGACGCTGCGCGCGAAGGACCGCTACATCGTCCAGCCGACGATCGCCGGCTGGGGTTACCAGCCGCCTGTCGACTGCGAGCCGGTGTCGGACGGGTTCGCCTACCAGTCGGACACCAACGACGAGTGGCTCAGCGTCGACCAGCTACGCACCATGCTCGGCATCGCCGCGTGATGGCGATGCTCCCGTACGGCCGGCAGTCGGTCACCGATGCGGACGTCGAGGCGGTCTCGGCGGTGCTGCGCAGTGACTGGCTCACCACCGGCCCGCAGGTCGACGCCTTCGAGGCGGACCTGGCCGAGGTGACCGGTGGCGTCGGTGTCGCCACCGTCTCCAACGGCACCGCCGCCCTGCACGTGGCGTACGCGGCTGCCGGCGTCGGCCCCGGCGACGAGGTGGTCGTTCCGCCGATGACGTTCGTGGCGACCGCCAGCAGCGCGGTCGCCCTCGGCGCGAAGATCGTCTTCGCGGACGTGGAGGAGGAGACCTTCTGCCTCGACCCAGCGGCGGCGGCCGACGCCGTGACGTCGCGGACGACTGTGGTCGCGGCTGTCGACTACGCCGGCCACCCCGCCGACTACGACGCGCTGCGCAAGTCCGTTGAGGGCAGTGACGCGCTGCTGCTCGCCGACGCGGCGCACTCGATCGGGGGCACGTACCACGGCCGGCCGGTCGGATCACTCGCCGACCTGACGACGTTCTCGTTCTTCCCGACGAAGAACCTCACCACCGCCGAGGGCGGCGGGGTCGCCGCGCTGGACCCGGAGATCCTGAAGCGGGTCCGCCGGTTCCGTGGCGTGGGCATGGTCCGCGAGCGTGACGACCTGCGGCGGCCCGACGAGGGCGGCTGGTTCTACGAGGTGCCCGAGTTCGGGCTGAACTACCGCCTGCCCGACGTACTCTGCGCGCTGGGTCGCAGCCAACTGCGCCGGCTCGGCGAGTTCGTCGCCCGCCGGGCCGCACTTGTCGCCCGCTACAACGAGGCACTCGCCGACCTGGACGGGGTACGCCTGCCGGTCCAGCAGCCGTGGGCCCAGCCGGCGTGGCACCTCTACCCGATCCGCGTCCTGGATGGACGTCGCCGCGAGATCTACGACGCGATGCGCGCGGCGGGAATCGGCGTGCAGGTCAACTACATCCCCGTGCACTGGCACCCGGTCTTCGCCGACCTGGGCTACCGGCGGGGGTCCTGCCCGGTCGCCGAGTCGTTCTACATCCAACAGCTGTCGCTGCCGCTCTATCCGACGCTGCGCGACGCGGACCAGGACCGCGTCATCGACGTGCTCACCGCCGCGCTGCGCGGCCACCGGGCGCGGCCCGCCGCCGCGTGATGGGACGCTGATGCACCACGCCAACCACTTCTACGGCCACGCCCACGTCCTGGCCCGCTACACCGGCCTCGGCGACCGCCATCCCCCGCGCATCAACGGGTACGTGCAGCACGGCTGGAACATCGGTGACGGCCTCGCCCCCGGTCACCCGTACGCCGAGCGCACCCCGAGCCTGCTCTGGTCCGAACAGACCCGCCGCCGCGCCTGGTCGGTGGGGCGACGCAACGTGGTCGTCCTCGGTGCTCCCTTCGTGTACCTGCTGGCCATGCGGCCCGAGGATCCGCCGGCCGAGGAACGCGAGGGCACCATCTGGTATCCGTTCCACGGTTGGGAGGGTCAGCACGTCAAGGGCGACCACCGGGAGCTGATCGCCCGCATCCGGGACACCGAGCCCGGCCCGGTCACCGTCTGCCTCTACTGGCACGAGTACGGGATGCGCCACGTCCGCCGCCTCTACGAGCGCGCCGGGTTCCGGGTCATCTGCCACGGCTACCGGGGGCACTGGTGGAAGGACACCGACCCGGAGTTCCTCGACAAGCAGCTGACCGAGCTGCGCCGCCACCGCCGGGTGGCGTCCAACCGGCTGACCAGCGCGATCTTCTACGGCATCGCGGCCGGCTGCGAACCAGCCGTCTACGGCGACCCGATGATCCTGTCCAACGAGGACCCGACGTTCGGCGGGACGGCCCGCATCCGCCGGCAGTGGCCGGAGCTGCACGGCACCTCGGTCGACCTGCCCACCGCCGTCCGGATCGCCCACGCCGAGCTGGGCACCGACCACCGTTGCACGCCAGCGGAGCTGCGGGAGCTGCTCGGCTGGGCGCACCTCCCGGAAGAAGAAGAGGACGACAGTGAAGACTGAGACGGCACCCGCCGGCCGGATCACAGTGCCGGGCGGCGAGATGCTGGCCTGGTCCGACCTGCCGAAGAAGCGGCTGGCCGACGGTGGGCCCCTCGCCGCGCTGGCCGCCCGCATCGTGCCGCCCAGGGCGCGCGTCCTCCTTGCCGGCCCGCACGACCCGGCGCTGCTCGACCGACTCGCCCACGCCGAGGTGACCTGCCTGCTGCGCAGCCATCCCGACGCGGTGGCGCTTGCCGAACGGGCCGCCCACGTGGTGGTGGGTGGCCCTGCCGGGCTGCCCGACGACGAGACGTACGACGTCGTGATCGCCGCCGCCGGTCTCGACCCGGTGGAGTCCGTGGAGGGCGCCCGGCTCGGCTGGGACGGCGTGCTGGCCCGGCTGGTCGCGGCGGTACGGCCCGGCGGCGCGCTGCTGCTGCGCCTGGACAACCCGCTCGGGCTGCACCGGCTCGTCGACACCACCCCCTGGTACGCCGCCCGCGACGACTCCGCCTGGGTGATCGGCGGGGTGCTGGACCAGAGCCATCCGGCCAACCGGGACCAGTTGCGCGAGCGGCTGGTCAGTGCCGGGCTGCACCCGACGGCGTGCTGGGCCGCGTACCCCGTCGGGGGTGCCGCGACGGCGCTGCTCGCCGCCGACCAGCTCGGCCGGGGCGCGGGCTCCGGGCTGCTCGACGCGGTGCTGCACGGCGCCTGCGCCGGGCTCACCGGCACGGCGACGGTGCTCCAGGACCCGGCGCGGCTGGCGGTCGACGCGCTGCACGCCGGGCGCGCCGCCGACCTCGCGCCCGGCTGGCTCACGCTCGCCCGCCGCCCCGGCGGCCCTGATCTGCCCGCCGACGGCGACCTACCGGTGGCGCTGGTGCAGACCGGGCCGCCCGGCACCGGCGTGCTGGAGGTCCTGGACGGTCCGTCGGGCTGGCGGTGGGGCCGCGCCACAGGGACCGACACGAAAGCGCCGGCCGCGCCGTTCGCCAGCCGCGAGGCCGCGTACCGGGACCTCGACGCCCTGTCCGGGCCCGTGCCGCCCGGACGGCTGCTGCGCACCCTGCTGCTCGACGCCGCGCTGCGCCGCGACCTGACGACGCTACGCACGCTGCTGCGCGGGTACGCGGCCTGGCTCGCCGACCACGCCGACGCCGACGGCCGGCTCACCGGCGCGCTCGCGCTGGCCAGCGCCGACAACGTGGTGGTCAGCGACGCCGGCTACGCGGTGCTCGACCCGAGCTGGCGGGCCACCGACGCGCTGCCCGGCGACGTGGTCCTGGCCCGTGGGCTGTGGCGCTTCGCGGCGGGCCTGCTCACCGGCGGGTACGCCAACCCGTGGCCGTCCACAGTCGACGTGGCGGGCCTGACAGTGGTCCTCGGCGGCCTCGCCGACCGGGACCTGGACCGGGCGACAGTGGCCGAGGCGGTACGGGCCGAGGCGGCGATCACGGCGGCCCTGCACGGCCTGGACGCCGACGGCCAGGCCAACCTCGCTGCCGAGCTACGTGCCGTCGAGCCGACCGACCCCCCGATCGGCACGCACAGCTACCAGCAGGTACGGGAGGCGTGGCTGCGCCAGCGCGAGGAGATCAGCCGTCTCGTGGCGCTGACCAGGTGGACCGAGGAACTGCTCACCTCCCGGGAGCGGGCGCTACGCCGCGCCGAGGCGAAGATCGGCCTGCTCAGCGGCTCCATCAGCTATCGCGTCGGCCGGCTGGCCATCACGCCCGCCCGGCTGGCCAAACGCGGCGCCCGTGCCGCCAAACGCCGGGCGCGCGCCGCGCTCGCCCCCAAACAGGAGGAGCAGCAGTGACCGGCGACAGCCACGCCCGGGTGACTCCCGCCGGGACGCTTGGGACGGCTCCGACGGCCGACACGGGGGTGACCGTCGGGGCGCAAGCCGCCGGGGCGCGCATTGTCGGGATCGTGCAGGCCCGGATGGGGTCGTCGCGGCTGCCGGGCAAGGTGCTCCGGCCGCTCGCCGGCCGGTCCGTGCTGGGCCGGGTGGTGCGGGCCGCCCGCGACAGCGGCGTCCTCGCCGACCTTGTGGTCGCCACCAGCACGGACGCTGTCGACGACGCGGTGGCGGCCGAGTGCGAGCGACTGGACGTGCCCTGCCACCGGGGGCCCGTCGACGACGTGCTCGGCCGGTTCGTGGGTGCCCTGGTGGCGCACCCGGGTGACGCGGTCATGCGGTTCACCGCCGACTGCCCACTGCTCGACCCGGAGATCATCACGCTTGTCGCCTCCGTGTACCGGGCGGTGCCCGGTCTGGACTACGCGAGCACGTCGATCGCCCGTACGCTGCCGCGAGGGCTGGACGTCGAGATCATCCGCGCGGAGACGCTACGTACCCTCGGCCGGCTCGCCACCGGGCACCACAGGGTGCACGTGACCTCGTACGCGTACACCCATCCGGAGCTGTTCCGGGTGCTCGGGGTTACCCTCACGCCGGACCGCTCGGCGCTGCGGCTGACCCTCGACACCGAGCAGGACTGGGCGCTGGTGAGTGCGGTGACCGACCACTTCGGCGACGTCAGCGTGCCGCTGGCCAGGCTCGCGGACTGGCTGGACGGGCAGCCCCGGCTGCGGGCGCTCAACGCCGACGTACAGCAGAAGCGGTTGGAGGAGTCCTGAGCACGCTCCGCGTCGGACTGCGCTGCGACGCCGGGCCGCGGCGCGGCGTCGGCCACCTCGTCCGCTGCCTGGCGCTCGCCGAGGAGTTCCTGGCGCGCGGCGCCCACGTGGCGGTGTTCGGCACTGTGGAGCGGGTCGACTGGGCCACCGCCGAGCTGGCCGCACGGGGCATCCCCCTGCACCCGGGCCCCGAGTCGCCGGCCGGGCTTGTCGAGGCGGCCCGCCGGCACGACCTGGACGTGCTTGTGCTCGACTCCTACGAACTGGATCCCGCCGGAGCGGGCGCGCTGCGCGCCGCCGGGGTGTTCACAGTCGCCCTGATCGACGGAGACTCCCGAGGTCAGGACGCGGACCTCTACCTCGACCAGAACTTCGGGGCGAGGCTTCCCGAACTGGCCGGGCGACTGCTCGCCGGCAGCGACTACGCCCTGCTGCGCGACTCGGTCGTGACCGCCCGACCGCCGGCACCTCGGCCCGCCGAGACCGTGAGCCGGCCCCGGGTGCTGGCCTTCTTCGGCGGCACCGACGCCCTCGGCGCTGCTCCGCTGCTGACCCGGGTGCTGGTGGCCACCGGACACCCCATGGACCTCACTGTCGTCGTCGGGCGACCCGAGATCGAGGCGGAGCTGGAGGACATCACCCCCGGGCGAGGGCAGGTCATCCGTACCGTCCCGCCCACCGGCTCACTACCGTCGCTGATCACCGAGGTGGACCTGGTGGTGAGCGCTGCCGGCACCTCGACGTGGGAGCTGTGCTGCCTCGGCGCACCCGCCGCGCTGGTCTGCGTGGTCGACAACCAACGCGAGTCGTACGCCCGGGTGGTCCAGCACGGCCTGGCCGCCGGCCTCGGTGAGCTGCCGGAGCTGGCCGAGGCCGGCCTCGCGGGGCGTACCGCGCGGGCCTCGGCGGCGCGAACAGTGCATGGGCTGCTCAGCTCCCCGCAACGCCGGGCAGCGCTTGCCGCCCGGGCCTGGTCCGCCGTCGACGGGAAAGGCCGGGCGAGGGTCGTCGACGCGGTGTTCGAGGCGCTTCGCCCGGCGGCCCTACGCGGCTGACGCCGCCCCGGCGCCGCGTGACCCTCATGATCGCCGCCCTCCTCCGCATGATCACGCTCGCGGGGGCGGTGCGGTAATAGCACGGGTGTACTAATGGGCTGCTAGGGTGGCCGCATGACGCAGGCCTCCTACCAGCCGTCGATGCTCGACCTCGCCGACGCCGGGCCGACAGTGGGGCCGCTGCCCGGCCAGATCCGCAGGCACCACCTCAGCCGGGGCGCGTGGGTCGACCAGCTGCCCGGCTGGGTGCGCGGCTCCGACGCGGTGCTCGACACCCTGCTCAGCGAGGTGCCCTGGCGTGCCGAGCGACGCACCATGTACGACAGCGAGGTCGACGTGCCCCGCCTGCTCTGCTGGTACGCCGCCGACCGGCCACTGCCGCACCCTGTGCTCACCGCCGCACGGGAAGCCCTGACCCGGCACTACGCCCCCGAGCTGGGCGAGCCGTTCGTGACCGCCGGCATGTGCCTCTACCGCTCCGGGCGGGACAGCGTCGCCTGGCACGGCGACACCATCGGCCGCTCCGCGCACAGCGACACCATCGTCGCGATCGTGTCGTTCGGCTCGCCCCGACCACTGCTGCTGCGTCCGCGCGGCGGCGGCGACAGCCTCCGTTTCCCGGTGGGCCACGGCGACCTGATCGTGATGGGCGGCTCCTGCCAACGCACCTGGGAACACGCGATCCCCAAGACCACCCGTCCTGTCGGCCCGCGGGTGAGTGTCCAGTTCCGCCCCGTCAACGTGGCCTGACCCTCCCCGGGGTCAGTCGCGCTCCACCAGGTGACCCAGGACCGTCGGGCCGAGGATCACCGCGAAGCCGCTGCCGTCGCGGCGGGGATCGGCTGTGGGCAGCTCGACAGGTTCGCCGGTGCCGGTCGCGCCGACCGGGCGCGGCCCCACCCAGGCGACAGCAACGTCCGTCTCGTCCTTGAGGAAGCGGTGCGCCCGCACGCCGCCGGTCGCCCGGCCCTTCGCCGGGTACGCCTTGAACGGCGTCACCTTGACCGTCGCACCTGTGGACGTCACGACCATCGGCTCACCGTGCCCCGGATCGTCGGTGCGCACCGCCCCGAAGAAGACCACCCGCGCCCCGGCCGGCAGGTTGATGCCCGCCATCCCGCCGCCCTTGAGGCCCTGCGGACGGACCAGCCCGGCGGCGAAGCGCAACAGCGACGCCTCCGAGGTGACGAATGTCAGCGTCTCGGAGCCGTCGGTCAGCCAGGTCGCCCCGACCACCTCGTCGCCGTCGCGCAGGCCGATCACCTCGAACTCGTCGGACCGTACCGGCCACTCGGGCGAGCAGATCTTCACCGCGCCCTGCCGGGTGCCAAGCGCCAGCCCGGGTGAGCCCTCCGCCGGGCCGCCGAGCGGGGCCAGGCCGACAACCGTCTCCCCCGCCTCCAGCGGCACCAGCTCGGCGGCGGACATGCCGCCCCGCAGCGACACCGTGCCGGCCTGCTCGGGCAACACCGGCAGCGGCAACACGTCGATCTTGAAGGCCCGGCCGGCGCTCGTCACCAGGAGCACGCGGCCACGGGCCGTGGAGTGCACGATCGCGCGTACCGTGTCGTGCTTGACCCGGCCGTTGCGCCGGCGCCCCTCGGCGCTCTCCTCCGACTCGGCAGCGGTCCGGGCGACCAGCCCGGTCGCGGAGAGAATCACCTGGCACGGATCGTCGGCGACCTCCAGCGGGCCGGCCGGCGCGGACGCGGCAAGCACCTCCTTGAGGTCACCGTCGACGAGCGTGGTGCGACGCTCCGCGCCGAACTGCTTGACCACTGCCGCCAGCTCGTCGGAGACGACCTTCTTGAGCACCCGCTCGTCGTCCAGGATCGTGGACAGCTCGGCGATCTCGGCACGCAGACGCTCCTGCTCGGCCTCCAACTCGAGCCTGTCGAACTTCGTCAACCGGCGCAGCGGAGTGTCCAGGATGTAGGTGGCCTGGATGTCGGAGAGGCCGAACTGGCTCATCAGCCCGTCCTTGGCGGCCTGCGCGTCGTCGCTGCCCCGGATCAGCCGGACCACCCGGTCGATGTCCAGCAACGCGATCAGCAGACCGTCGACCAGGTGCAGCCGCTCCTGACGCTTGCGGCGGCGGAACGTGGTGCGCCTGGTGACCACCTCGTACCGGTGGGCCAGGAAGACCTCCAACAACGCCTTCAACCCGAGGGTACGGGGCTGGCCGTCGACCAGGACCAGGTTGTTGACGCCGAACGACTGCTCCAGCGGGGTGAGCCGGTAGAGGTCGGCGAGCAGCGCCTGCGGGTTGACCCCCACCTTGCACTCGACGACGAGCCGGGTGCCGCTCTCGCGGTCGGTGAGGTCCTTGACGTCGGCGATCCCGGTCAGCCGCTTGGTCTTGGTGACCTCGTTGGTGATCGCCGCGATGACCTTCTCCGCGCCGACACCGTAGGGCAACTCCACCACTGTGATCGCCTGGCGGCCCCGGCTGCCCTCCAGCGGGCCGATCTCCACCTTGCCGCGCATCCGCACGACGCCACGCCCGGTCTCGTACGCGCGGCGCACCTCGTCCAGGCCGAGCAGCACGCCACCGGTGGGCAGGTCGGGGCCGGGGACGAACTCCATGAGCTTGTCCAGAGTGGCGTCCGGGTGGTTGATGAGCCAGCGGGCGGCGGAGACCACCTCGGCCAGGTTGTGCGGGATCATGTTCGTGGCCATACCGACCGCGATCCCGGACGCACCGTTGACAAGCAGGTTGGGGAAGGCCGCCGGCAACACCGTCGGCTGCGTCAGCGAGCCGTCGTAGTTGGGCTCGACGTCGACGGTGTCCTCGCCCAGCTCACCGACGAGCAGCATCGCCTCGCGGGACATCCGCGCTTCGGTGTAACGCGAGGCAGCCGGTCCATCGTCTGGGGACCCAAAATTTCCATGCCCGTCGATGAGTGGCACGTTGAGCGAGAAGTCCTGCGCGAGGCGGACCATGGCGTCGTAGATCGCCGTGTCACCGTGCGGATGGTACTTACCCATCGCATCCCCGACAATTCGGGCAGACTTCACGTGGCCGCGGTCGGGGCGGTAGCCCTGCTCGTACATCGACCAGAGGATGCGCCGGTGCACGGGCTTGAGGCCGTCGCGGGCGTCGGGCAGGGCGCGGGAGTGGATGACCGAGAACGCGTACTCCAGGTAGGAGTCGGACACCTCGGTGACCAGCGGATTGTCGAAGACCCGCGCGCCAGCCTGGTCGAACGAGGAGAGATCGACCTTGTTGTCCTTACGGCGTGCCATGACTCAGATCTCCACTCGAACGAAACGGGTGCTCATGCGTCGATCGCTTCCCGGTCGACGCGGTCGGCGGAGTCGATCAGCCAGTTACGGCGCGGCTCGACCTTCTCCCCCATCAGCAGTTCGAGGATCCGCTCGGCGGCGTCCACGTCCTCGATGGTGATCCGGCGTACGGCCCGGGTGGCCGGGTTCATCGTGGTGTCCCACAGCTCGTCGGCGTCCATCTCACCGAGACCCTTGAAGCGCGGGATGGGGGTGACGATCTGCTTGCCGGCCTTCTCCAGCTTGCGGACCGTCGTCTCCATCTCGGCCTGCGTGTAGGTGTAGACCGTCTGCGGGTTGCGCCCCTTGGTGGTGATCTTGTGCAGGGGCGGCATCGCGGCGTAGAGCCGACCCGCCTCGATCAACGGCCGCATGTAGCGGGCGAAGAGGGTGATCAGCAGGGTACGGATGTGCGCGCCGTCCACGTCGGCGTCGGCCATGATCAGCACGCGGCCGTAGCGCAGCGCGGACAGGTCGAAGGTGCGCCCCGAGCCGGCCCCGAGCACCTGGACGATTGCCGCGCACTCGGCGTTGTCCAGAACCTGCTGGAGGTTGGCCTTCTGCACGTTGAGGATCTTGCCCCGGATCGGCAGCAGCGCCTGGTATTCCGAGGAGCGGGCCATCCGGCTCGTGCCGAGCGCGCTGTCGCCCTCCACGATGAACAGTTCGCTGCGTTCGACGCCGGTGGCCCGGCAGTCGACGAGCTTCGGCGGCATCGACGCGCCCTCCAGGGCGGTCTTGCGCCGGGCCGCGTCCTTCTGTTGCTTCTGGGTGAGCCGCACCCGCGCCGCGTCGACGATCTTCTGCAGGACGACGCGCGCCTCGGCCTTTGTGCGCCGGTCCTCCAGCCAGGCCTTGACGTGCGCGTCGACGAGGCTCTGGAGCACCTTTGTGATGCCTGTGGTGGACAGCTCGTCCTTGGTCTGCGAGGTGAACTGCGGCTCAGGGATCCGCACGTGCACGACAGCGGTCATGCCCTCCAGGACGTCGTCCAGGGTGGGCGGCTCCTCCTTGGCCTTGAGCAGCCCTCGGGTGTTGCGGACGGCGTCGGCGAGGGAGCGGACCAGCGCGCGCTCGAAGCCCTTGCGGTGCGTGCCGCCGTGCGCGTTGCGGATCGTGTTGGTGAAGCACTCGACGGTGCGCTCAT
Source organism: Micromonospora profundi (assembly GCF_011927785.1). NCBI lineage: Bacteria > Bacillati > Actinomycetota > Actinomycetes > Micromonosporales > Micromonosporaceae > Micromonospora > Micromonospora profundi. The sequence continues at coordinate 3,919,029 of NZ_JAATJK010000001.1, forward strand.
AGCCGGTGCCCCAGCGGAACGCCACCTCGACCTCAGCGCGACGCTGCACGTTGGACTGCATGACACCGTTGGCGTCGGCGGCGTTCTCCCGGTACGTCCCCTCGCCGTTGACAAGCAGGATGCCGGAGACGGGCCGGTCGCCGGCCGGGGCGAGGAACTCCACCATGTCGCTGAGCCCGTTGGGGTAGTGGAACCGCTCCTCGGCGGGCGTCTCGCCGGTCAGGTCCCGCAGCAGGTACGTCACGCCGGGGACCAGGAACGCGGTGTTGCGCAGCTTCATCCGGACCGCGTCGACGTCGAGCGCGGCGCCGGTCTCGAAGTAGCGGGCGTCGTGCCACCAGCGGATCGAGGTGCCGGTGGGCTGGCCGCGCTTCATCTTGCCGGTCACCTGGAGGCCGGGGCCTGCGGTGAACGGGGCGTCCGGACCGTCGCCGTCGAAGACGCCCGGGACGCCATGCCGGAACGACATCGCGTGGATCTTGCCGGCCCTGCGGACCGTCACGTCGAAGCGGCGCGACAGCGCGTTGACCGCCGAGGCGCCGACGCCGTGCAGGCCGCCGGAGGTCTTGTAGCCGGAGCCGCCGAACTTGCCGCCGGCGTGCAGCCGGGTCAGCACCAGCTCGACGCCGGAGATGCCGGACTTGGCGTGCACGTCGGTGGGGATGCCCCGGCCGTCGTCGTCGACCTGCACCGAGCCGTCGGCGTGCAGGATCACCTCGACGTTGCTGGCGTGACCGGCGACGCCCTCGTCGGTCGAGTTGTCGAGGATCTCGTTGACGAGGTGACCCACGCCACGGCTGTCGGTGGAGCCGATGTACATGCCGGGCCGCTTGCGTACAGCGTCCAGCCCCTCAAGGTGGGTGAGGTCATCGGCCCCGTACAGGGTGTCAGGCTCTGCGGTCAACTGGTCGTACTCCCCGGTCTCGGCGGTGTGCAGCCGGTCACCGGCGACATCAGCCGGCGTGGCGCGCCGCAGCGAGCCTAGCCGGAGGCTGAGACATCAGCTGTAGGCCCCGCGCGACCCGCCGGGCCCGGACCTCACGGACGTGAGCAACCTGACAGCCCGCCACCTCGCCGCACGGGCGCTCCGCAGGGTTCGAGGGTGCAGTCCTTGTGTGTCCTTCATCGAACGAATCCGTTACAGGCCATTGACGTCCGTCGCACGCGGGTGATGTGATCGCGCTCTCAGAGAATCTTTCATCTTTCGATGGATGGGAGCCCCATGCCCACAATCCGGCGTACCGCGCTCGCGGCGGCCCTCACGATCGTCACGGCCGCCCTGTCGACGGCCGTCGCACTGCCCTCACCGGTGGCCGCCGCCCCGTCGACCGCTGCCGCAGCCGCGCTGCCCACCGCCGCGGTGGCGCTCGGCGACAGCTTCATCAGTGGCGAGGGCGCCGGGGCGTACGCGCCGGTGGTCGACGCCAACGGCGTCGCCCAGGGCTTCCCCGGCTGGACGGCTCCGAACAACAACGCGTACTTCTGCCACCGGTCGGCGAACGCCTCGCTGCACAAGGCCAACCTGCCGGGCATCCAGAACCGGTTCAACCTGGCCTGCTCCGGCGGTCAGCCGCACGACATCGCCACCGCCTCCGGCGCACGGGCCAACGGCCGTACGGTGGCCGCGCAACTCGACCAACTGCGCGCCGTGGCGCAGACCAACGACATCGACCTGGTGCTTATCGGCCTCGGGTCCAACAACAGCTCGTTCACGTTCGGCAGCGTCGCCGAGAAGTGCGCCAACCGCTTCATCGCCGATGCCTGGACCGGCTGGTGGGAGTTCTGGGCGTACCTGGGCGGGCCGGTGGAGCAGAAGCCGTGCACCGACGCCGACCTGGCCACCGCGGCGCAGCTCAGCGCCGCCACCGCCGAGACCACCGCCGCCGTACGCCAACTGCTGACCACCCTCGACCAGGTGGACGCGGACGGGCAGCACCGGGTGGTGTTCCAGGACTACACAAACCCGCTGCCGTTGGACCTGAACGCGACGTTCCATACCGAGGACAGCCGGGACGACACCCGGGACAAGTTCCGCGACCTCGGGGCCGAGCGGTACGCGGCCGGCTGCCCGATCCACCGGGCCAGCCTCGCTCCCGGGCACCGCTTCTCGCAGGGCCTGGGCACCATCGTGAAGACCACCCGGGACACCCTGGCCGCCGAGTTCCCGGCCGACGACCTGGTCTACCTCAACGTGCAGCGCGCCTTCGACGGCGCCCGGCTCTGCGAGACGACGACAAGCCCCACCGGCTCGCTGGCCACCCCCATCCGGTTGCAGGACAGCAACCCGAACGGCACCTTCGTCACCAGCCTCTCCGGCAAGGACAAGATCGCCATTCAGCGGATCGCCAACACCTGTGTCAGCTACTTCCAGACCTGCCAGGAGTCGTGGCACCCGAACGCCACCGGGCACCAGGTCCTCGGCCAGTGCCTCGCCGGGGCGGCAACCACCAGCGCCCGCGCGGTGAGCTGCGTCCGGGCCACCAACGGCACGATCAGCGTCTCCTGAGGCGTCGCCCGGGGCCCGCCGACCGGCGGGCCCCGGAACCCGGGCCACCAGTTTGAGGGTGATGACTCTGAGGTATCAATATGCCTCAGAGTCATCAAGCGTTTCAGAGTGTCGACCCGGTCCGGGAGGCATCGGGACCCGACCGGTACGCCCCCGCCCGCGGCTACCCGCCGGTAACCTCACGCGGCTAGGCTGAGCCGGTGAACGGGGATCCGGAGTACACGCAGGAGTTCGTCGAGGTCGACGGTGCCCGGATCGGCGTGCAGATCTATCCGGAGCCGGACGGCCCACCCGGCGCCCCGGTCGTGGTGATCTGGCCCGCGATGGGGGTCCGTGCCCGTTACTACCGGCCGTTCGCCGCGGAGCTACGCGCCGCCGGACTCGCCGTGGTGGTCGCCGACCTGCGCGGCACCGGCACGAGCACCCCCGTGCCGAGCCGCGCCGACAGGTACGGCTACGCCGAGCTGGCAAGCGACGTCGGCGCTGTCCTGGCCGCGCTGAAGCCCCGCCTGGACGGGCGTACCCGGGTGCTGCTCGGCCACTCCCTCGGTGGGCAGGCCGCGCTCGTGCACCTGGCCCTCGACGGCGGCGACGCGGTCGACGGGTTGGCGCTTGTCGCGGTCGGCATCCCCTACTGGCGCACCTACCCTGGCCGACGAGGGTACGGCGTGCTGCCGTACACCCAGGGGATCGCCGCCACCGCGGCGCTGCTCGGCGTCTGGCCGGGTTGGGGTTTCGGCGGCCGGCAGGCACGCGGCGTCATCCGCGACTGGGCACACACCGCGCGGACCGGCCGTTTCCCCCACCTCGACGGTACGGACACCGAGGCGGCCGTACGCGCGGTGCGGATCCCTGTGCTCGCGGTCAGCGTGGACGACGACCAGTACACCCCGCACGAGACGGTGGACCACCTCTGCGGGAAGCTGGCCGCCGCCCCGGTGAGTCGGCAGCGGTACACGGTGGAGCAGGCCGGCGCGAAGCTGGACCACTTCACCTGGGTCCGTGCGAGCACTCCGCTGGCGCGGCAGGTGGCCCGCTTCGCCGAGGACCTGCCGCGCCGCTGAGCCCGAGCCGCACCGCCCGCTGACTCACTCGTCCTGGTCGAGCGGGACCAACTCGTCGTCGCGTTCCACCTGGATCGCGCCGTGGTCCTTGCGCGGGGCCACCTCGGCGATGTTCTTGTGCGGATCGTTGTCCGGGTGCATGAGCACCGGATCGGTGGTGGCGGTCTTCTCCCTGCTCTCCTCCGGCTGCGACATGACGTTCCCCTCTTTCGTCGGGTCGGTGGGATCTACCCGCCACCGACCGGACGACTCCTGCTGTCGCCCCACCGACCGTGGTGTCCGCGACGTGCCCGCTGCGGCACGGATCGGCCTGCCCGGGGCGGGGTTAGCCACCCGGGCGGCGGGTAAGCCGCAGCGCCCGACACGGCGGAAGGGGATCAGATGTCCGAACGGCATACCGCACTGCGCTCCATGCACGATCTGGGCTTGGCGGCCTGGTTCGGCGGCTCCCTGATGGGAGCGCTTGGCGTCAACAGCGCAGCGGCGAAAATCAGCGATTCGACCCAGCGGCTCCCGATCGCATCGGCGGGATGGTCCAAGTGGACCCCTGTCAACGCGGCCGCTATCGGCGCCCACCTGGCCGGCGCGGTCGGCGAACTGGTGACGGAGAGCCCACGGGTGGCCGCACAGTCCGGGGTTGCCCGGGCCAGCGCCATCAAGACGGCGCTGACCATCGGCGCGCTCGCGGTGACCGGCTACAGCCGCCTGGTCGGCATGCGGCTGGAAAAGGCGGGCAACCCGCCCGTGAACGGCACCACCGAGCCCAATCACCAGACACCGGCGAGTGTGGCCTCCTCACAGCGGCAGATGAAGCTGCTCCAGTGGGCCGTGCCGGCGATCACCGGAACCCTTGTGGTGGTGACCGCGTACATGGGCGAGCAGCAGAAGCCCGGCCAGGTCCTCCGCGGGTTGCTCGGCCGGTCCAACGGGCTGATGAGCGCCCCGAAGTCGATGGCCAAGATGGGTATGGGTATGGGCAAGCGACAGATGGCGATGGCCGGGCGCTGACCGTCCCGGCCCGGCCGGCGTCCCGCCGACACCTCGACGGCGGGGCACCGGCCGGCCCACACCCTCCAATTGCGGTGGACCGACGAGCGAGGTGGCCATGACGGCACATGAGGGACGCAGTGGCGCGGGCGACCGGCTGGAGCCGGAGGCGACCCAGCCGTGGAAAGCCGACGGCGGCTTCGACGCGGAACCACCCTGGGGTGTGGGCGAGGACTCGCCGCTGGACGAGGGCAGCGAAGAGGCGGCGGTGCCCGAGGGACGGCGCGGAGACCGTCGCGCCGGGGCGCCAGCGGGCAGACGTGACCCGGCCGGACGGCACGGCTTCGGCTCGGTGGAGCCGACCCGTACGGCATCGGCCGGACCGACCGCGCCTCCGGACCCGGCACCCAGCGGCCGGTCCTTTCCCGACGACGCGGACGTCGACGACCGAACCCAGGACGCGCTGCGCAGTCGTGGCCGGCGCTCCTGAGACACCGGCGCGATGAGGCCGGCCCGTTGATCGGGCGGCCGTTCGCCGGGCGGGGGACAGCCCGCTGGCGACCCGCTCGTCAGGTGCCGGAGACCGCGGTGGCGGTCCGCCGCTCGGCCTCGTCGCCGAGCAGGGTCTCGGTGAGCAGCTGCGCCATCCGTGTCGCGTCGCGCTGGGCCTGACCGGCGCAGCAGTTGTTGAACAGCACGTGCAGCTCGTCGGTCGGGTCGGCCAGCTCGGCCAACCGGTCGGCCCACCGCTGTAGCTCCTCCTCGGCGTACGCGTAGCGGAACTTCTCCTGCTTGTCGCCGTCCCGCCAGGCGTCGCTGTGCCCGTGGAACCGGACGATCGCCGGCTCCGCCGTGCGGGTGAGGATGGGCGGCACCGACGACGGGTGCCCCTGCGGCATGTCGACGCAGACCAACGACAGGTCGTGCGCGCGCAGCAGGTCCAGAGTGTCGGCTGCGGCCGGACCGTCGAACCAGGACCCGTGTCGCAGCTCCACCCCTACCCGCCACGGCCGGCAGCGCTGCGCCAGCTCGACGATCCGACGCTCCGCGGCGACGCCCCGCGCCAGCCACGGCGGGAACTGCAACAGCACCGCCCCCAGCTTGCCGGCGCCCGCGATCGGGTCCAGGGCTGCCCGGAACCGGGCCCACAACTCGTCGTACGTCGACTCCGGCAGGTCACGCCAGCGGACCCGGCTCGGGCCGGCGTCCGGACGGAGGTCGCGGGGCAGCGTGGCGACCGGGGTGGAATGGCCGGTGAAGAGGCTGAACGCCTTGACGTCGAATGTGAAGTCGTCAGGTGTCGCGTCCACCCAGCCCTGCGTCACCTCGGGCACGGGGATCGCGTAGTAGGACGTGTCCACCTCGACCAGTGGGAACCGGCCGGCGTAGAAGGCCAGTCGGCGCGCCGGTGTGTTTGCCGAGCGCGGGTACCACCCGGAGCGCAGCAGCGACTGGTCGGCCCAGGAGGACGTACCCACCCTAATGACACCCATGTCATTCAGTGGACCGCTCTCCGGGCGAATCGGCAACCGGTGAGGGCTCACGCGCGGCGGTCCCGAGGGGCCGAGAAATGTCGGGCCCCGGTCCTACGCTGCGGCGGAGCGCACATCGACGGAGGGTTGCCGCCATGACCACCACTGACCTCACCCGCGAACGGGCCGACCTGCTCCAGTCGCTGCGCCGGCACCGGGGCTTTCTGTTGCAGACAGTCGACGGGCTCACCGACGAGCAGGCGGCGACGCGCACCACAGTCAGCGAGCTGTGCCTCGGCGGCCTCGTCAAACACGTGGCGGCCATGGAGGAACGCTGGATGCGCTTCGCCGTCGGTGGCGCGGAGGAGATGCAGCGTGAGCCCGTCGACTGGGTCGGTCAGTTCCAGATGGCGCCCGACGAGACGCTCGCCGGGCTGGTCGAGCGGTTCCACACGGTGTCCAGCCGGACGGACGACCTGATCGGCACCCTCGACCTGGACGCGGCTCACCCGCTTCCCGAGGCGCCATGGTTCGAGCCGGGTGCGGCGTGGACGGTCCGCCGGGTGCTGCTGCACCTGATCGCCGAGACGTCCCAGCACGCCGGGCACGCCGACATCCTGCGCGAGGCGATCGACGGCGCCAAGACGATGGGCTGAGCCCTGAGGCGGGCCTGATGTGACGTCGTGCCCGGACGCGGCGCTGAGGGTCACGAGATGACCTCAGAAGCGTTGGACCGGGTGACCAGCGAGCGGCTGCTCGACGGTCGTCTCGTCGACTCGCCGGCCAACCCACTGCCTGTGGCACGGCTGCTGACGGCGGCGCGTGCCGCGCCGCGCCCCGGCGAGCTGACCGGCGAGGGTCGTGCCGTGCTCGCTTTCCGCCGCGCCCGGGCCGCACCGGCCGCCATGCAGTCGCCAACGGCAGCCGGCGTGCAGTCCGCACCAACAGCCGGCGTGCAGTCGCCACCGGTGGCCGGCGCGTAGCCCTCGCCGGGCTCGCGTTCTCCGGTTGATCACCAGGCACACGGTGGGCGGTCAGTTGACGCGGGGCCGGCCCAGCCGGCGGTCCCCGGCGTACGCGTCGAGCAGGCCCCACCGGCCGGGGATGCCCAGCAGCTCTATCCGGCCGAAGCCAGCGGGGAGGGCCGGGTTCACAAGCAGGTTCTCGCCTGTGGGTCGCAGGCCCAGCAGGGTGCCCAGCAGCATCAGCAGCGCACCCGACGACCACGACTGGGGCCGACCGGCCACGGGCAGCTGGACGGGATACTTCGTGAGGCTGCGCTCGTAGCCGGCGATCACCTCCGGCACCGCCCCGCGGAGTGTCTGCGCCATGTCGAAGATGCCCGCCGCGATCCGGGCCGCGTGCGCGTCGAAGCGGTAGTGCCGCAACCCGGCGGCGATCAGCGCGTTGTCCGACGGCCACACCGATCCCAGGTGCGAGCCCACCGGGTTGTACGGCCGCTGGTCGGTGGCGAAGGTACGCACCCCCCAGCCGCTGAACAGCTGCGGCCCGACGAGATGCTCGGCGACCGCCTCGGCCCGGTCGTCCGGGACGATCCCGCTCCACAGCAGGTGCCCGATGTTCGACGACAGGGCGTCGACCGGCTCGCCGTACGGGTCGAGGGCCAGCGCGTAGTACTCCCGGTGCGGCAGCCAGAAGTCCCTGTTGAACCGTTCCTTCAGCGCCGCCGCCTCCTGTTCCAGCCGGTCGGCGTACTCGGGATCTCCCCAGCACTCACGTGCCAGTCGCGCACCCCGCCGTTTGGCGTCGTACGCGTAGCCCTGCGCCTCGCAGGTGGCCCGGGGAAAGGCGGGCTCCCGCCCGTACGCGTCGACGATGGCGTCGGCGGAGTCCTTCCAGGACTGGTTGACGGTGCCGTGCCGCTCGTTTCGGCGCTGGTAGCGCAGGTAGCCGTCGCCGGTCAGGTCGCCGTACTCGTCGATCCAGTCCAGAGCCATCCGGGCCGGGTGGCGCAGTTCGTGGACCAGGTCGGTGTCGCCGGACCAGCGTTCGTACTCGTCGAGCAGGACGACGAACAGCGGGGTGGTGTCCACCGCGCCGTAGTAGCCGGCGGTCGGCCGCTCGCCGAACGCCGCCGATTCGCCGTAGCGCGCCTCGACCAGGATCTTGCCCGGCTCCTCCTCGTGGACGTCGTCGAGCCGGCTTCCCTGCAGCAACGCCAACATCCGCAGCGTCGCCGGGGTCAGCTCGGGGGTGAACGCCATTGTCTGCAGGCAGGTGATGATGCTGTCCCGCCCGCACAGGGCCATGGCCCACGGCAGGCCACCGACAGGCACCCGCTCGCTGTATGCGAGCGGCGTGTACCGCAGCGCGCTCAGGTCGGCGAGGCTGCCCTGGTACATCCGCTCCAGGCTTTTCCGCTCAGCCACCAGTTGCGGTGCCCGATCCAGCCAGGTGGACAGGTCGTCGTGCATCCCGCTGCCGATGTCGTGCTGGTGGGACTCCAGGCTGGCGCGCACGTCCCGGCCACCCTCGCCGCGCATTGTCGTGGCGACGTGCAGGGTGGTCTCCCACGTCCCTTCGGGCGCGACGCGGATCCGGAAGGTGAGCCCCTGCTCGTCGATGTCGGCGGAGGCGCTGCTGCTCACTGTGGTCTCGCGGACGAACCGGTCCCGCTGGTAGCGCAACATGAGCCGCTGGTTCCCGGAGTCAGCGGTGATCTGGACGTGGCGCTGCCGGACGCCTGCGTCCTCGGGGATGTCGGCGATGTCGGCGAAGTCGGTGCCCACCTCCATCCGCACTGTGAACTCGGCGGGCTCGGAGGAGTGGTTGAGCACGGTGATCCGCTCGTGCAGGCGGTCGTGGATCGAGCGGTGCCGGATGAGCGAGACGTCGGCGTCGATGTAGTGACTCGCCACGCCGGGCACCAGGAAGAACCGGGTCTCGTAGTGCGCGACGTCGTCGCGGGAGAGGGCGTTGAGGCGTTCCCCGTCGACGCTGAGCACCCAGTGGGACAGGAAGCGGGTGTCGAACGAGAAGAGACCGACCGGTGCCTGCGGATCGACCTCCATGTCGCCCTGGGCGTCGCTGATGGCGAACACGTTGCCGGCGATGACGTTCACCCGCTCCTGTTTCATTGCCGCCCCTCCCGTCGCGCCAGAGCGGCCCGGCCCAGCTCGCGGGGGTGCCGTGCGCCGGCCGGGCCGGGGAAGACTCGCCGCAGCAGCATCAGCAGCGCCATGTTGCCCCGCACTGTCAGCTCGTTGCGCAGCAACGCCACGGCGAGGTGCATCCGGCCGTTGGCCAGCTTGTCGAAGACGTCCCGGGAGGCCCCGACCACCAGGTCGGCGTCGTCGGACGACCGGGTCACCTGGATGTGCTGGTCGGCGATCGTCAGGTACCAGTGGTCGGTGCAGCCGTCGCAGCGCAGGTCCAACCGCACCGTCCCGGAGGTCGTCTCCGGCAGGTCAGGACGACGGCCGACGTCCAGGTGTTGCAGGAACTGCGTCGCGGTCGCGCCCATCACGTCCCCTCTCCCGGCATTTCCACAGGGTCGCCCGCGTCGGGATGAGCCCGGCTCACCCGAACGGGGTGATGCGGGCAGGACAGCGCGGCGACCAGGCCGAGGGCTGTTTGCCGCCTCCCGGAGCGGGCAGGCACCGGCAAGCCAGACCTATGGGAGGTATCGGAATGCGTGCGCTGCGGCTACGGCAGTGGAAGTCGGAACCGGAACTGATGGAGGTGCCCGAACCGACGCCCGGAACGGGTGAGGTGGTGGTGCGCATCGGCGCTGCTGGCGCCTGCCACTCCGACCTGCACCTCATGGACGAATTCGAGCCCGGTTCGGTGCCGTGGAACCCACCGTTCACCCTGGGCCACGAGAACGCGGGGTGGGTGCATGCCGTCGGCGACGGCGTGACCGGACTGACGATCGGTCAACCCGTGGCGGTGTACGGGCCGTGGGGCTGCGGCACCTGCGCCCGCTGCCGCGTCGGCGTCGACCCGTACTGCGAGAACCCTGCCGGCGCTCCGGTCCCCGGTGGCGGTGGCGGGCTCGGCCTGGACGGCGGCATGGCCGAGTACGAGCTGGTGCCGGACGCGCGGCACATCGTGCCCCTGCCCGACGGCCTGGATCCGGTGGAGGCGGCGCCGCTCACCGACGCCGGCCTCACCCCGTACCACGCCATCCGGCGCTCGTGGCCGAAGCTGCCACCGGGCAGCACCGCAGTCGTCATCGGTGTCGGTGGGCTGGGCCACGTCGGCGTGCAGATCCTCAAGGCCACCACGGCCGCCCGGGTGATCGCCGTGGACACCCGTGCGGAGGCTCTGCGGCTGGCGCACGAGTGCGGCGCCGACCAGACCGTCACCTCCGGCCCGACCGCCGCCGAGGAGATCCGCGCGGCCACCGGGGGACGGGGCGCGGACGTGGTGCTCGATTTCGTGGGCGCGGACGCCACACTGGCGCTCGGCGTGGCGGTGGCCCGCACCGTTGGCGACCTGACGATCGTGGGCATCGGCGGGGGGACCCTGCCGGTGTCGTTCTTCTCGGTGCCCTACGAGGTGAGCATCGCGACCACCTACTGGGGCAGCCGGCCCGAGCTGATCGAGGTGCTCGAACTGGGCGCGCAGGGGCTGATCCGGCCGAAGACCACCACGTTCGCGCTCGACGACGCCCTGGACGCGTACCGCCAGATGCGCGAGGGGACGCTCGAGGGTCGTGCGGTGATCGTGCCGTGAGTCGGCGGACGCCGGTCAGCCGGCGTCGAGCAGGCCGCGGACGTAGTGGGCCTGGCCGGCGTGCTGCTGGTCGTCCTCGGCGATGCTGACCAGCCGCACGCCGAGGGTGACCGGCGGGTCCCATGCCTCGTCGACCACCCGGTCCAGGTCCGCCGGTCGCAATCCGGCCAGGAACGATCCGGTACGCGCCGAGACGGCCGCGTAGTAGTCGACGAGGGCCTGCGCGCTCTCCGGGCGTACGCCCGCGACCTGTTCCGGCGTGTGGCCGTAGCCGGTGTCGTCCGGGTCGGCGGGCAGGCCGAATCGCTGCGCCCAGTCGCCGCTGACCCAGATCTGCTCGGCGTCGAGCAGTTGGGCGACGTGATGGTCCTGGACCCGCGTCAGGTGCCAGACCAGCCAGCCGATCGAGTTGGCGCCCGGTGCGGGCGTCCAGCGCAGCTGCTCCGGGGTGAGCCCGTCGACGGCCGAGCGGACAAGGTCGGGCAGCCGGTCGTAGGTTTCGGTCAGAAGGTCGTTCACGTCCACAGGTCACGTCTCCTTGTCGATTGCGGGTCAGGTACCGCCGACACTCAACGGCCAAACCTCGGCCGCCAGGTTGATCATGGTCCTGTCCGCGGCATGGGTGACCAGCGACTAGGTGCGTAATGTCCGGTTTGGCAGGCGACAGTCGGGAAACCGAAAACAGGCGGTGCGGATGTGGCCGGCCGTGGGATGGTTCGACGTGGATGCCGTACCGGTGTCGACCCGCCGGGATGCGGGTGGCCCGGCCGGTGGCGCGGGAGCACACCGCTTCGCCGAGGGCGGCTTCGACGAGGAGAGGCAGTGCCCATGCAGGCTCAGCGCAGGCCACCGCGCAACCAGCGGAGCCAGACCCGGGACGACCGGACCGGCGGCGGCATGACCGGGGCGGCCACGCCACTGACCATCTGGGCCGCCGCCGTGCTGCTCGGCCGGATCGGCGCCGGTGACGACGACATCGAGGACGAGCGGCACATCCTGCGCGGCATCGAGTGACAGCGCGCGGCCCGGTGGCCGCCAGCGCGCTCACAGCCAGCCGCGCCGCTTGAAGATCAGGTAGAGGGTGCCGCAGACCAGCAGCATGAGCAGCAGCGCGAACAGGTAACCGAAGCGCCAGTGCAGCTCGGGCATGTGGACGAAGTTCATGCCGTACACGGTGCCGATAAGCGTGGGCGCGAACAGGATCGCCGCCCATGAGGACACCTTCTTCAGCTCCTCGTTCTGCGCGTAACTGGCGGCGGTGAGGCTGCGCATCTCCTCGTTCTGCTGCTGCGAGACGAGGGTGGCGTTGACGGTGAGGATGCTCTGGAGCAGGTGCCGGAAACCGTCCACCCGCTCCACCACCTGGGTGAGGTGGTCGGTGACGTCCCGCAGGTAGCGGCTCAGTTCCTCGTCGGCGCCGTCACCGCCGGCCAGCGCGCCGAGCATTGCCAGCAGCGGTCGGGCCGCCCGCTGGAACTCGATGACCTCCCGGCTGAGCCCGTAGATGCGCCGGCTGGCGTTCGGGTCACCGCCGAAGACCTGCGTCTCGATCTCGTCGATGTCGTTCTCCAGCCCCGCCACCACCGGCGCGTACCCGTCGACGACCTGGTCGAGGACCGCGTACAGGACCGCCTCGGGCCCCTGGGCGAGCATCGGCGCGTCGGCCTCCATCCGTCGCCGCACAGCGGCCAGGTCGGGGGCCTCACCGTGCCGGACCGTCACCACGAAGTCCGGCCCGATGAACAGGTGCAGCTCGGAGAACTCGACCTCTTCCCGCATGTCGTCGTAGCGGGCGGCGCGCAGCACCACGAACAGGGTGTCGCCGTACTGCTCCAGCTTGGGCCGCTGGTGGGCGTTGATCGCGTCCTCGACCGCCAGGTCGTGCAGGCGGAACTCCCGGGCCAGCGAGGTGATCTGGTCGATGTCGGGCCGGTACAACCCGATCCAGGCCATCGCGTCGGTCTGCTCCTGGAGGCAGCGGTACGTGTCGGCGAGACCGTTCGGTGAGGCGAACCGGTGCCCCTGGACGTAGACGGCGCTGTCGACAAGACCGCCGGAGGGCTCCGTGGTCGGCTCCCCCATGGGTGGCACGCCGACGCGGGTCTCGTACTCGTCGAGTTGGCGGCCGAAACCACCGCCCGGGCGAAACCGACGGCCGCCGACCATGACGCGCTCCCTTTTCCGGTGCCGCCCGTCCGGCGGCCTCCCCACCGGGACGCGCTGCTTTCCCCGGGCCCTGCGGCCCGAAACCCTCCGGCGTGCCGCCCGCCGGACGCCCGGCGACCAACGGTTTCGGCGGACGGGCGGCGGTGCGCCGACGGATACTCGCGGTGACCATGGGCGGGACGGGGGTAGCGCCGATGGAGGTCGACAGGCGCGCCGGCCGGCGGACCGACCGGGTGCGACGCTGGCTGCTCGCCGACGCGTCGGAGCGGCCCGTGCCGCAGGGTCTGCACGCCCGCCCACCGGCGCAACGGAACCACCCGTGGTGGAAGGTGATGTGCCTGACCGGCGTCGATTACTTCTCGACGCTCGGCTACCAGCCGGGCATCGCGGCGCTTGCCGCCGGGGCGCTCTCGCCGGTGGCGACCCTTGTGCTGGTGCTCGTGACGGTGCTGGGCGCGCTGCCGGTCTACCGGCGGGTGGCGGTGGACAGCCCGCACGGTGAGGGTTCCATCGCGATGCTGGTACGCCTGCTGAGCTACTGGCCGGGCAAGCTGTTCGTGCTGGTGCTGCTCGGTTTCGCGGCCACCGACTTCATCATCACCATCACCCTGTCCGCCGCCGACGCCACGGCGCACCTCGACGAGAACCCGTTCTGGCCCAGTGGCCTCAAGGGTCACGAGGTGCTGCTCACGCTGCTGCTCGTGGCGCTGCTCGGCGCGGTGTTCCTCAAGGGCTTCGGTGAGGCCGTCGGGATCGCCGTCGTCCTGGTCGCTGTCTACCTGACGTTGAACGCCGTGGTGATCGTCGACGCGCTGTGGCGGGTGGTGACCCATCCGAGTGCGGTCGGGGACTGGACCACAGCCCTGACCACCGGGCACGGCGACCCACTGATGGTCGTCGCGCTGTCCCTGCTGGTGTTTCCGAAGCTGGCGCTGGGCCTCTCTGGCTTCGAGACCGGCGTGGCGGTGATGCCGCACATCCGGGGGGACCGGCGGGACTCGGAGGACCGTCCGCTGGGCCGGATCCGGGGCGCGCGTCGCCTGCTCACCACCGCCGCCGCCACAATGAGCGTCTTCCTGATCACCAGCAGCGTGACCACCACAGTGCTGATTCCGCCCGAGGCGTTCCAGCCGGGTGGTCCGGCGAACGGGCGGGCCCTGGCCTATCTGGCGCACGAGAATCTCGGCCAGGTCTTCGGCACGGCGTACGACCTGTCGACGATCGGGATCCTCTGGTTCGCGGGCGCCTCGGCGATGGCCGGCCTGCTCAACCTGGTGCCCCGCTATCTGCCCCGGTACGGCATGGCGCCGGCCTGGGCGCGGGCGGTCCGGCCGTTGGTGCTGGTGTTCACCGGCGTCGCGTTCCTCATCACGATCATCTTCAGGGCCAGCGTCGACGCGCAGGGCGGCGCGTACGCCACAGGGGTTCTGGTCCTGATCACCTCGGCGTCGACGGCGGTGACCCTCGCGGCACGGCGGCGCGGGCAGCGCGGGCGCATGATCGCGTTCGGAGTCATCGCCGTCGTGTTCGTCTACACAACGGCGGCGAACGTGGTGCAACGCCCCGACGGCGTCAAGATCGCCGCCTGCTTCATCGGTGCGATGATCCTGGTGTCGGCGCTTTCGCGGGTGCTGCGGGCCTTCGAGTTGCGTGTCGACCGGGTCGAGTTGGACCCGCTCGCGACGGCGTTCGTCGCCGAGCGTGCCGGGCGTCGGATCCGCCTCATCGCCCACGAGCCGGGGCGACGCGACCTGGCGGAGTACCGCGACAAGCTGGCGCAGACCATGGCCGACAACGACTTCCCCGACGACAGCGACGTCGTCTTCGTCGAGGTCCACGTCACCGACCCGTCGGATTTCGAGACCGGGCTGCTGGTGCGCGGCAGTGTGGCGCACGACCGCTTCCCGGTGCTCAGCCTGGCCAGTTCGTCGGTGCCCAATGCGCTGGCCGCCCTACTGCTGGAGATCCGCGACCGCAGCGGTCGGCGCCCCCACATCTACTTCGAGTGGACCGAGGGCGGTCCGGCCCGCAACGTCCTGCGCTACCTGGCGTTCGGGCAGGGCGAGATCGCCTCGGTGACCAGGGAGATCCTGCGCCGCCAGGAGCCCGACCCGACGCGCCGGCCGCACGTGCATGCCGGCTGACCAGGCAACGGACGGTGAGCGTGGTCATATCGGCTGGACGGCGGGCCGGGGTCTGCTGCTAGCCTCGGCGCAGGTCATGAGTGCCAGCGCGAAGCCCCGGCTTGCTGGCCGGCAACCCTCCTCCGCGGTGGGGTGCCCCGGGTGAAGACCAGGCACCGGCAGGACGCCGGTGCAAGCGTGGCCTGGCACCCAGGTCAGCACAGACCCGGGAGACCTCTATGCGCATCCTCACCACCGATCCACACGCCGACGGCGCGGACTTCCGCACAGGTCGGGTCACGCCGGTACTGATCCGGCGACGGCACGTGGACATGATGCGGGTGTGCAGCGCCGCCTGTCGCGGCCGCGCAGCGCACTAGCGCACTCCCCCTTTCCAGGAACCACACCAGCGGTACGCCCTCATCGGGCGCACCGTGGGCGGCGCACGTCCACGCCCGCCCCTGACGCGACCTTCGGAGACACTCGTGCGATTCCTTCCTGCCCTGACCCGTGCCGCCGCTGTCGGTGCCGCCGCGATCCTCGCCGCGACCGCCCTCACCGCCTGCGGCTCCGACGACTCCTCGTCCGAGGCCACCGCCAACCCGTACAACCTGGCGCAGCCCGGCGTGCTGCGGGCCGGCACCCTGTCCGACGCGCCGCCGAACGTGTTCCTCAAGGACGGCAAGTTCACGGGCTTCGACAACGACCTGCTCACGGCGGTCGCCGACAAGCTCGGCCTGAAGGTCGAGTTCGTCGGCACCGACTTCTCCGCGCTGCTGTCCCAGGTCAACAACCGCAAGTTCGACGTCGGCAGTTCCTCGATCACCATCACCGAGGCGCGGAAGAAGACAGTCGACTTCGGCAACGGCTACGACTTCAGCTACTTCGGTCTGGACGTTCCGGCCGGCTCGCCGATCACCGGCTTCGACCAGCTCGCCGGCAAGCGGGTCGTCGTGGTGCAGGGCACCGTCCAGGACGACTACGCCACCGGCCAGAAGCTCGACCCGGTCCGCGTGCCGGACTACAACGGCGCGGTCAACCAGCTCAAGGCGGGCACCGCCGACGCGTGGATCGCCCCCGCGGAGATCGGCGACAAGTTGGCCGCCGAGAGCAACGGCAAGATCACCGTGGCGGCGAAGCAGCTCAGCAACTCTCCGACCGCGTACGCGGTGGCCAAGGGCAACGACAAGCTGCGCGAGGCGCTGAACAAGGGCCTCGACGAGGTCATCGCGGACGGCACGTGGAGCCGGTTGCAGGCGCAGTACTACCCGGGCCGGCCGGTTCCGGAGGACTTCAAGCCGGGCAGCGGCACGGTGGCAGTGCCGTCGGCTGCTGCGTCCGCGTCCGCCGCTTCCTGACGGCGTACCGGTGACGAGCGAGCAGGGCGGTAGGAGAGGCGACCGATGGATCCGTTGAGCACCCTGTGGGAGACCTTCTTCGACTGGAGGTCGATGCGCGAGGCACTGCCCGACATGCTGACCGTCGGGCTGCCCAACACCCTGATCCTGGCGGTCTCCGCCGCCCTGCTCGGCTCCGTGCTGGGCCTGCTGCTCGCTGTCGCCGGCATCTCCCGCAGCCGGTGGCTGCGCTGGCCGGCGCGCGTCTACACCGACATCTTCCGCGGGTTGCCGGCGGCGGCCACGATCCTGCTGATCGGCGTCGGGCTCGCCCCGCTGGGAATGGAGATCTGGGGGCCCGACCCCTACCCGCTGGGCATTCTGGCGCTGTCGCTCATCGCGTCGGCGTACATCGGTGAGATCTTCCGCTCGGGCATTCAGTCGGTGGAGGCCGCCCAGTTGGAGGGCGCTCGCGCGCTCGGCTTCTCCTGGGCCGACTCGATGCGGCTGGTGATCATTCCGCAGGGCATCCGGCGGGTCCTGCCCGCCTGGGTCAACCAGCTCATCGCGCTGATCAAGGACTCCAGCCTTGTCTACTTCCTCGGGCTGGTGGCAAGCCAGCGGGAGCTGTTCCGGATCGGGCAGGACTACGCGGCAAACACCGGCAACCAGTCCGCGCTGCTGCTGGCCGGGCTCTTCTACCTGGCGTTGACAGTCCCGCTGACGCACATCGTCAACTGGATCGACCGGCGGCTGCGCCTCGGCCGGCCGGCGACCGCGCCACCAGACGACGACGAGGACGAGCTGGCGCTTGCCGGCATTCCGGAAGGAGACCGCCGATGAGCATCGCGACGACAACCTCGGTCAGCCTCGACGCGCGGGACGTACACCTCGCCTTCGGGCCCACCCGGGTGCTGCGCGGCGTCGACCTGACAGTGCCGCGCGGTGCGACGGCCTGCGTGATCGGGCCCTCCGGTTCGGGCAAGTCCACTCTGCTGCGTACCCTCAACCGGCTCATCGAGCCGGACCGCGGCGACGTGCTGCTGGACGGGCGCAGCGTGCTGGGCGACGACCCGGACGCGCTGCGGCAGCGGGTGGGAATGGTCTTCCAACAGTTCAACCTCTTTCCGCACATGAGCGTGCTGCGCAACATCACCCTCGCACTGCGCCGGCTGCGCAAGCTCAGCGAGGACGAGGCGGTCGCGGTCGCCCGCGCCCAGTTGGAGCTTGTCGGGTTGGCCGGAAAGGCCGACGCCCGGCCGACGCAACTCTCCGGCGGCCAGCAGCAGCGCGTGGCGATCGCCCGGGCGCTGGCCCTGCGCCCCGAGGTGATGCTTTTCGACGAGGCCACCTCGGCGCTCGACCCCGAGCTGGTGAAGGGCGTACTCGGCGTGATGGCCGACCTCTCCGCCGGCGGAATGACGATGGTGGTGGTCACCCACGAGATGGGCTTCGCCCGGCAGGTCGCCGACACCGTCGCCTTCATGGACCGGGGCGTGGTGCTGGAGGCCGGCCCACCGGAGAGGATCTTCGAGGGGGCCGAGCATCCACGGCTGCGCCGGTTCCTCGACCAGGTGCTCTGAGCCGCGCTCGACCAGGTGCTCTGAGCCGCGCCCCGCAGGGCAGCGTCAGTCCTCGGGGCCGCGCCCCAGCAGCCGGATCTCCTCGTTGTCGAGCGTGGCCTGCAACTCAAGCAGCACGAGGTCGTCGATCTCCCGCCTGTCGCGCATTCGGGTGACCTCGCGCCGCTTGTGGGCGAGAAGCCCGAGGCGCAGTTGGCGTTCCAGGTCACGCTCCTCGGCCGTCTCCCCACCGCCCTCCTTCACGTCCGCCAGGTGCCGTTGGTATTCGGCCTCCAAGCGGCGAACCGCGTCCTCCCCGGCACCGATCTCCGCGGCGACCTGGGGCATCGCGGACAGGCCGACCTCGGTGGCGCGCAACCGCGCCTGCCGCAACTCGTCGTCGCGTCCGGGGTCACCGCCCAGCCCCGCCCAGCGCACCACAAGTGGCAGGGTGGTGCCCTGCAACAGCATGATCAACACAATGGTCAACGCGGTGACGAAGATGATCAGGTCGCGTTCGACCACCGGTCGGCCGGCGACAGTCACCGTCGGGACGGCCAGGGCCGCAGCCAGCGAGACGGCTCCCCGGAACCCGGCCCAGCCGGCGACGGTGCCGACCCGCCAGCGGGTCGACACCGACTTTCCGTCGTCCGACATTTGGCGACGCAGCAGGGACACCGACTCGCTCGTCAGGTAGACGAACAGCAGCCGCGTGGCGATCACGACCGAGGCGACCACCACCACGATCACCAGAGCCCGTCGCGGCGAGGTGCTGGTCATGCCCTGGACGGCCCGGGGGATCTGGGTGCCGAGCAGGACGAACAGGCCGCCGTTGATGAGGAACGTGGACAGGTCCCAGAACGCGTAGGCCAGCACGCGGGAGCGGGCGCGGATCACCCGTGGGCCGGCGTAGGCGAGGACCAGGCCGGCGACGACCACCGCGAGCACACCGCTGGCGTGCACCGAGTCGGCCAGCAGGAACGCGCCGAACGGCGTCAGCACGCTCAACGCGCCCTCGCGCAGCGGATCGTCGAGCCGTTTGCGAATCAGCACCACGAAGCCGCCCACCAGCAGCCCGGCGAGCACCCCACCGGCGCTGGCGCCGACGAACTCCTCGCTGATGCCCAGCACACCCGGCTCGGCGGCGCCGGTGAGCAGACCCACGGCCACCGCGAAGATCACCAAGGCGGTGCCGTCGTTGATCAGGCTCTCCGCGTGCAGGGTGGTGAGGAGCTTGCGGGGCAACCGCTTCGCCAGGCCGGTGACCGCGGCGGCATCGGTCGGCGCGAGAACCGCGCCGAGCACCCACGCGGCAGCGGGGTTCACCCCGAGCGCCTGCGCGGTCAGCGACACCGTGACCATGGTGAGCAGCACGAGCACCACGGCGAGCAGCCCGATCACCGGCAGGTTGGCCCGGATCTCGCGCAGGCTGATGGTGAGGCTCTCCCGGTAGAGGATCGCCGGAAGGAAGATCAACAGCACCAGGTCCGGTTCCAGGGTCACCTCGGAAAACGGCGGTGTCAGCCCGAGCAGGACTCCCAACGCGATGAGCAGGATCGGCGGCGCGACCCGGTACCGGCCGCCGAGGGTGGTGCCGATCAGGACTGTCATGCCCAGCACCACGATCAGGACAAGCGCCTCCACGCGTACCTCCCTCGATCCGTGGCGACGACGGCACCCGCCGGTGCCTCCATCTGACCGCACGCCGCCGGACGGTTCCACGAGAACCGGCAAGTCGACCGGCCGCCGGAACGCGGCAGCACCCCTTGTCGGTCGACGACGGCGCTCCGGTCAGGCCGACGACAGCGCGCACGCCACGTCACCGGTGTCGGTGGCTGCGACGCTCACGGTGAATGCCGGCGGCGCGCACAGAGCGGGTCGGCGGCGACACCGCAGGCGCGGGCGGCGACGGCTCAGGCGCGGGCGCGGGCGGTGACGGCTCAGGCGCGGGCGCGGGCGGTGACGGCTCAGGCGCGGGCGCGGGCGGTGACGGCTCAGGCGCGGGCGCGGGCGGTGACGGCTCAGGCTCAGGCGCGGGCGCGGGCGGTGACCGCTCGGGCGGTACGGAGGTGGTCGGCCGCCTCCTCGGGGCGGCCCAGCGCGGCGGCCAGCGCGGCGAGGTGACCCGCTACCGGGCCGGCGGTGAGGATCCCGCTGCCGGCGGCCAGTTCGGTGGCGGCCGGGCGGAGCGCGGCGGCGACATACTCCATGGTGGATCTGTCGTCCACCGCGAGCGCCGCCTGGGCGAGGAGGCAGAGCCGGGTCTCCCGCAGCAGGTCGTGCGGACCGTCCGGGAGGGTCCGCAACGCGCTGCGGGCCGCGTCCCGGTCGCCCGCGGCGGCGAGCAGCAGCGGTCGGACCCACGGTTCGTGCGGCCCCCAGTCCAGGCTGGCCCAGTCCTCGGCGTCCAGGACCGAAACCGGGCGCGCCCCGTCGACGAGCCGCACCGCACCGGGCGGCTGGGCCTCACCGAGCAACCACGCCGCACCCACCGGCCCGGCAACCGGTCCTCCGGCGTCGGCCGGTCGATCGGCACGCGCCGGTCGATCGGCAGCCAGCGGATCGGCGCTGGCGGCGGCGTCCAGGTGCAGGCCGAGCAGCGCGAGCGGGAGCAGCCCACGGGTCAGGCCCGGCATGTCGTCGGCCGGCAGCCGGTCGGCAGCCGCCCGGTACGCGTGCGCCGCAGCGGCCCGGTCGCCGTCCAGGGCGAGGCGCAGCGCGGCGTACCAGCCGGTGAAGACGCCGACAAGCGGCAGCTCGTACCGCTGGGCGAGGCGGTCGGCGGCGCGCGCGTGCGCGTCGGAACCGGCGCGGTCGGCGCGCGCGCAGCACGCCTGGACCAGGATGAGATGGCCCAGCACCTCGAAAGTCACCAGTTGGTGCCGGGCGGCAACGTCGATGAGCTGCTCCCCGATCCGCGCCCGCTCGGCGGCCAGCCCGACCCTGTCGAAGGCGTGCATGAAGCGCGCGTTGAGCGCGAAGGCCAGCAGCCCGGCGTCCCCGGCGGTCCGGGCGATCGTCTCGGCCTCGGTGGCGGCCCGGCGACCACGGTCACCGGTGCTTCCGCGTAGTTCCAACGCGAGCGTGCTGAGCAGCCGGCTGCGCTGCGCCGAGCCGGTCGAGCCCAGACCGGCCAGGGCGTGCTCCGCGGCGCGGACGATCCGCTCGGAGAGCAGGTCGTCGTCGTTGCGGGTCCAGATGGCGGGTACGTCGAAGCCGGCCAGCACCGCCGCCGTCAGCCGGGGATCGCCGACGGTTTCGGCGTCGGCGATCGCCCCGGCCCGGTACCGCCGCGCCTCTGCCAGCCGGCCCGTCACCGCCAGCGCCCGCCCGAGGCCGAGCACGGCGCTCAGCCGCACGCGCCGCTCGGTCCCACCAGCCCTGTCGTACGCCTCGATGACCTGCGCCCACAGCCGGGCCGCCTCGTGCGGGTTCCCAGCCCGCTCGGCCAGCTCGGCGGCGGTACGCGCGTAGCCCGCGGCCCGGTGGGCGGCGTCCGGTCCACCCGCGCGCAGCAGGTGGTGCGCGAGCGCGGCCGGGTCGACCGGCTGGCGCTGTTGCAGCACGTCGGCCACCGAGGCGTGCCAGGCGGCGCGGCGGGGCGCGGACAGGTCGGCGTAGAGGGTGTCGCGGACCAGGATGTGGGTGAACCGTAGCTGCCCGTCGGACTCCCGCTCGGTCAGGAAACCGGCCTGCAACGCGCGGTCCAGTGCGTCCAGCACCGTCGTCGGGTCGTCAGTGAGCGCGCCGAGGACCTCCGGGTCGAGGTCGCGGCCCAGCACGGCCGCCTGCCGCAGCACGGTACGGGTCGGTTCGGGCAGCTGCCCGACGCGGTGCCGGATGACGTCGCGCACTCCCGGTGGCACCGCCGCCAGCGCGACAGCACCCTCGCCCGCGTACAACTGGGCCAGCTCGCGTACGAAGAACGGGTTGCCGCCGCTGCGGTGGTGGATCAGCCGGACGGTCGGCGGGTCCAGCTCCACCCCGGCGACGGCACGGGCCAGTTCGCCGGTCGCCTCGTCGGACAGGCCGGCCAGGTACTCCCGTACCGGTTCCAGGCCTGCGGAGCGGGCCAGCGCGGCGGTCAGCTCGGGGTTGATCTCGGTGGCCCGGTAGGTGCCGAGGATCAGCACCGGCCCGGTCGCCGGCTGCGGGCCGGTGAGCAGCCCGGTCAGCAGGTCGAGCGTGTCCCCGTCGGCGCGGTGCAGGTCGTCCAGGACAAGCAGCAGCGGGCTCCGGTCGGCGACGCCCGAGAGCAGCGACGCCACCGCGCGGTGCCTGCGGAACCGGGCCACCGCCGGATCGCCAGCACCCTCGAACCCATCTTCAGCCGGCCCGGCCAGCGCCGTCGGCCCGGTGAGCGCTGCCGGCCCCGCCAGCGTCGGCCCGGTGAGCGCGTCGGTGATCTGGGTCCACGGCCAGGCCGCCGGGGCGCCCTCGTACTCCGGGCTGCGACCCCACGCCGTCGTCCAGCCCTCGGCGGCGAGTCGGCGGGTCAACGCCTCGGCCAGCGCGGTCTTGCCGGCGCCCGGGTCACCGCTGAGCAGGGCGAGCGCGGGCCGACCGGCGCGGCCGACGGCCTCGGCGGCGTCCCGCAGCCGCTGAAGTTCCGCGTCCCGGCCCACGAACGGCCGTTGCGGCGCCGAGCCGACTCGACCAGGTGGCGGCGGCGAGCCGACTCGCGCGGACGGCGACGTGGACCCGACTCGCCCGGACGGCGGCGGCGCGGTGCTGGCGATGGTGAGGTGGGGCGCCTGGGCCAGGATGTCGGCTTCCAGCTGCCGCAGCTCGGGCCCCGGGTCCAGGCCCAACTCGGCCACCAGGACGTCGCGCGCCTGGCGCAGAGCGGCCAACGCCTCGCCCTGTCGACCGGAGCGGTACCGGGCGACCGCGAGCAACCGCCAGGCGTCCTCCCGGAGCGGATGGTTGGCGAGGTGGGCGGGCAGGTCGGCGGCTGCCTCGTCCGGCCGACCCAGCGCCAGCAGCGCCTCGGCGCGTCGCTCGACGGCGAGCATCCGCAGCTCGTCCAGCCGGTTGATCTCCGCGGCCGCCCAGATCTCACCCGCGCAGTCGGCGTACGCGGGCCCGCGCCACAACTCCAGGGCCGCGTCCACGGCGTCCAGGGCGGGTGCGGGCAGTCCTGCCGTGAGCAGCTGTCCCGCCTCGCCGACCGCAGCCTCGAACCGCCAGGCGTCCACCGCGTCCGGGGCGGCCCGCAGCACGTACCCGGTGGGTTCGGTGACCAGGAGCCGGGGTGGCTGCCGGGGCGGCCGGTCCGGCTCCAGCGCCCGCCGCAGGTCGGCGACGAAGGTACGGATGGCACCCACCGCGCCGTCGGGAGGGCTCTCCCACAGGTCGTCGACGAGGCGTTCCACAGGCACGACCCGGCCCCTGGCGATCAGCAGCCGGGCCAGCACGGTGCGCTGCCGAGGCCCCTTGAGCGCGACCGGGCCACCTTCCGTCGTGGCGGTCACCGGCCCGAGCACGCCGAAGGTCACCGCCTCGGGTGCGGCCTGCTGCCTGGTCACAGGACCAATCTAGGCGGGCGTCCCGGGCCACCTCGGCCGACCGGTACTGATCCGTCGCTGACCGGTCGCTGATGCCCACCGGCCAGGCTCGATCAGGTACGACGGCGACGGGCACCCGCCACCGCCGACCCCGCTCATCAGAAAGGTTCCCGTGGACCCGAGGATCAACGGTTTCGACTACCGCCGCATCACCGTCGCCGACGGCGTGACGCTCAGCGCCGCCGTGGGCGGCTCCGGGCCGGCGATCGTGCTGCTGCACGGTTTCCCGCAGACCCATCTCATGTGGCGCCACGTCGCGGCCGACCTGGCCGCCGACCACACTGTCATCTGCCCCGACCTGCGCGGGTACGGCGACAGCGACAAGCCCGTGGACACCGACGGCGAGGCGTACGCCAAGCGCACCATGGCGGCGGACATCGTGGCGCTGGCCGGCGCGCTCGGTCACGAACGCTTCGCGCTGGCCGGCCATGATCGGGGTGCCCTTGTCGCGTTCCGGACGGGCCTGGACCATCCGGCGGCCGTCAGCCGACTCGCCCTGCTCGACATCCTGCCCACCCTGGACATGTGGGACGTGCTGCACGGCGTCTCGGCGGCCATCGCGTTCCACCTGTACCTGATGGCGCAGCCGCAGGGCCTGCCCGAGCAGATGATCGGCGGCAGCCCGGACGAGTTCTTCGGCTACTTCCTGGACCTGTGGGCACGCGATCCGGAGGCGATCCCCGCCGACGTACGGGCCGCGTACCTGCGCGCTTCCCGGGAGGCGGTTCCCTCGATCGTGGCCGACTATCGGGCGTCCGCCGCGGTCGACGTCGCCCACGACACCGCCGACCGGGCGGCTGGCAACCAGCTGCGGATGCCGGTGACGGTCCTCCAGCAGGACTGGGGTGCCGCACTGGGCTACGACGCGGCAGAGGTGTGGCGGGCCTGGGCGCAGGACCTGGAGCACCAGACCGTCACCTGCGGGCATTTCATGGCCGAGGAGGCGCCGGCCGAGGTGGTCCGGGCGCTGCGCGCCCTGCTGCGGCGATAGATCGACAACCGCCCATGACTTTCAGTTAGATTCCCGACACGTATAGTTATGGAAGGGAGGTGGCCGGTTCGCCGGCCCTCCCCCTGCCACGCTGCGCGCAGCCCGGCCGGAGCCCTTCGGCACCCCATCTGACCTGCGGATACACGACGTTACGCAAGTGGACGCGAACCGCCCGCCGGTGATACACAGGCAGATACCGGCCAGCCAACGACGGCGAGTCGCTCACCTCCTCGACCATCGACCGTCCACACGCACCGCCTGGACGAAGGCCGCAGACGGACCGCGCCGCGAACGCGGGACCAGCAGCACGGCACATCCCCCGGCGGGCGGCGGGTGACCACGGTCCTTCGACCAGGGAGTTGCCGTGGGAATTCTGCGAGTCCGGGCCAAGCACCAGCCGTTCGAGGTGGCCGCTCTGATCACGACGTCCATCTGCGGTGTCCTGCTGATGACGCTCGACGCCCGACCACCGTCCGTCCAACTGTCAATGCCCGAACCCATCCAGCTCGGCTGGGAGGTCTCCCTGATCGTCGTCGGGGTGGCCGGGCTGTTGGGCATCCTGTGGCCCGGTCGTCTCTCCACCGGCCTCGGCATCGAGTTCGCATCCGTTCTGGTGCTCGGCACCATCACCGGCATGTACGCAGTGGCGCTGGTGGCGGTGTCGGGCCAGCAGGGCGTCGTCGCGGCGTCGCTGATCAGCGCGGTGCCTGCGGGGTCGTTCTGGCGGGCCGCCCAGATCGCCAACGACCTGCGCTGCCTGGCCTACGGCCACCAGTGCACGACCCACCGGCGGGTCGTGGGAGGTGTCACGTGATCTCAGCACCGACCCCCGAGGCGCCGGGCTGGGTACAGGTGCTGATCAGCCTGCTCGGCATCCTCGGCGGGAGCACCGGCCTGGCCGCCATCGCCACAGTCGTTGTGCAGCGCGGCAAGTTCAAGGCCGACGCGGCCGACACCCTCACCGAGGCCGCCCTGACCCTCGTGCAGCCACTACAGTCGCGGATCACGGAGTTGGAGGGTCAGGCGATAAGCGCCAGATCGGAGCTGGGACTGCTGCGCGAGCAGGTCAACCAGTTGCAGTTCGTCGTCCGGGTCCTCACCCGCACACTGGACCGGTGGCGGACGGCGATCCGTGCGCCCGACGCCACCCTGCGCAAAGTCCGGGCGGTCGTAGCGGAGTCCGACCGGCAGCCCGAAGACTCCTGAGCTTCCCGGCTTCCGGCGTGGCTGCCCCATCGCTGGCCGACGCGGGCTGGTAGCCCGGCCGGCTAGCCGGGCGCCGCGTCACTTCCGACGACGGACTCCCGCCTCCACATTGCGGGCATCGCGTCGAGCAGGACGATCAGCAGCAGTATCCCGGCGACGATCGCGCTGGCGGCGAGCTGCGAGAGCCCGATGCTCACGAACCCGCCCACGATGATGGCCGGCACACCGATCAGCCGGGCCCAGGGCAGGTGGGAGTCGACAAGCATCGACAGCAGGATCCGGCCGACCAGGAACAGGACCGGCCCGACGACGCCCACGACCAGGTGCCCGTGGTCGCGCACCGCCGGGTCCTCGATCGTCATCTCCATGGCCACGGAGGTCGCAAGCACGCCGGCGATCATGACGAGGTGCAGGTAACCGGCGAGGAGGGCCAGCTTGCTGCCGGGCGGGCCGGCGGCCTCGATGGCCGCACCCACCCGCCCGCCGGCGGGCACCAGGTAGAGGCGGGCCAGGGCCACCGCCGTCACGAACGCCAGGACGAACGCCATGGTGTGCTCGTGGTCGAAGCCCGCGTCGCTGTAGGTGACACCGGCCATCAGGATGAGTTCACCGAGCGCGATGATGAAGATCTGCTGATAGCGCTCGGAGAGGTGTCCACCGTTCACCTGGAGGTCCGGCCACGAGCTGCGGCCGAGCCTCGGCGTCGGCCAGCCGAGCCGCGCCAGGCCGTACTCCATCACCAGGGCGAGCGCCCAGAGCAGCTCCCGCACCGGGGCGAGGGCGGCACCGACGATCCAGAGCACCCCGGAGACCGCGAACCAGATCGCCACCCGCGCCGTCCGCACCTGCAACGGGTGCCCGCGCAGGGCGGGGAGCAGCAGCGCCGCCCGGCCCAGGTGGATGGCGACGTAGGCGACGGCGAACACGAGTGCGTGCTCGTCGAATGCTGTGGGCACGGCGGCGGCCATCAGCAGGCCACCGAACATCACCCAGAGCAGCAGGGCGACGATAAGCGGGGCGCGCGGGTCGAACCAGTCGGCCGACCAGGCTGTCACGAACCACACCCACCAGATCGCCGCCAGCAGCACCAGCACCTGGAAGCCGCCGAGGATGCTGAGGTCGTGCAGGAACGCCCGGGAGAGCCGGGTCAGCGCGAAGATGACGGTCAGGTCGAAGAACAACTCCAGGAACGACGTACGGCGGGGGTTCTCCCGCCGTTGCAACAGCCGTCCCGGAAGCCCACTCGTCATTCGCCGTCCCCCCGGGCACGCAGCCGCAGTCGCCGCCCCAGTCGTACCACCCGCGCCGAGGCGCCCGGGTCGATTCGCTAGCGGGACCGCTCGGCGACCACCACCGAGATCCCGTCGAGGACCCGTTGCAGGCCGAACTCGAAGGCGTACTCCGGGCCGTACGCGGCGCCGTGCTGCTGCCCGGCCGCCGTGCCGACCCGGGACGCGGTCGGGAACCTGTCGGCGGTCAGGAACGTCTCCAGCCACGGCGCGTGCGACTGCCACCACTGGCCGTCGGTCATGCCGGTCTCCCGCTCCAGGTCGAGCACCTCCGACGCGGCGCGGGCGGCGCTCTTGACGTGCCCGAGGACGAGGGTGAGCACCGCGTCCATCTCCACATCGGTGAGACCGATGTCGGCGACCGCGCCGAGTTCGTGGTCGTACTTGGCGATCGTGTGCGGGCCCAGCACCGGCCGGGTCGTCTCGGCCCGCAGCATCCACGGATGGCGCTTGTAGAGCGCGAGGTTGTCGCGGGCGATCCGCTCCAGCCGGGCCCGCCAGTCGCCGTCGACAGCGGTGCGGGGCATCTCGCCGTAGGCGGTGTCGATCATGACGTCGACGAGTTCGGTCTTGCCCGGCACGTACGTGTAGACCGACATGGTGCCGACGCCGAGCGCCTCACCGACCCTGCGCATGGTCAGCGCGTCGAGGCCCTCGGTGTCGGCGATGTCCATCGCGGCGCGGACGATCCGGTCGACGCTGAGCCCCTGGCCGGCGCTGCGACTGGTCGGCTCCCGGGTGCGCCACAGGATGGCCAGGCTGCGGGCCGGGTCCGCGCTCGCCTTACGCTGACTCGCCATGGTCGGCAATCCTAACAACGCGGCCGTACGCCGTACGACGCCCGGATCCGGGTCAGACGCCTTCCCGATCGTCGGTCATTGTCGGGCCGGCGGCTGCCGGCACCAGGTGGTGGATCTCCGGTGCGCCCTCGGTCAGGTCCTGGACCCGCCGCTCGGCAGCACGGTCCTCGCCTGTCAACCGGCCGCCGTGCTGGCGCAGGTGCTCGCCCCAGGACGGCACCAGGTACACCTCGACGAACCGGTCCGCCGTCTCGGCCGGCCGGAACAGCCCCCATCGCATCGCGCCGGTCCGCTGCCGGGCACCGCGCACCATGTCCATCGCCGTGAGGAACGCCTGCGTCCGTTCCGGCCGCACCGTGTACTGCACGGTCACCAGCACCGGCCCGACGCCCGGATCCGGCTCGTACACCAGGTTCAGTTGCGGCCAGTAGACAGCCGGCTCCCGGTTGCCAGTACGCAGGTCCGGCAACGGCCAGAGCCGACTCGTCACGGTGCCGATCAGCATGACCGCGGCCGCCGCCAGATAGGCGAGCACCAGTCCGCCCAGGTCAGCGACCAGACCCCAGACAAGGGCGCCGGCCGCCTGCCCGCCGGCGAAGAAGATCTGGTAGACGGCCAGCCCTCGGGCTCGTACCCAGCTGGGCAGGAAGAGCTGCATCTCGGCGTTGATGTTGGCCAGCACGGTCACCCAGGCCATCCCGGCGGGTAGCAGGGCGACGAGCACCAGCGGCACCACCCGTACCGTGCCGACCACTGTCAAAGCGATGGTGAACAGCGCTCCGGAGATCAGCAGCAGATGGTTGGCCGACAGCCGGGCGCGGATCACTGACAGCAGGAAGCCACCTCCCACCGCGCCGATCCCGAGGGCGGCCAGCAGCAGCCCGTACCCACCGGAGCCCAACCCCAGGCGCCGGTCCGCCACGAGCGGCAGCAACGCCCACAACGAGCTGGCCGGGACGACGAAGACCATGGAACGGCGCAGCAGCCGGCGCACTGTCGGTGAGTGACGTACGAAGCGGCTGCCGGCGCGCAGCGCTGCGGTGAACCGCTCGGGAACCTCGACGGCGCGGGTGTTGCCGGGCCGCCAGCGCCACAACGCGTACGCGAAGATGCCGAACGCCACAGCGTTCAGCGCGAACACCGGGGCGACGCCGGTCCGGGCGATGAGCACGCCGGCCAGTGCCGGCCCGACGGCCCGTGCGGCGTTCACGCTTATCGAGCCGAGTGCCGACGCCGAGCGCAGGTGCTCCTGCGGCACCAGCTCCGGAATCACCGCCGCCCAGGCCGGCAGGGTCAGCGCCTGCCCGACCCCGAACGCGAAGGTGAGGGTGAGCAGCAGCGCCGGCGGCATCCGGTCGGTCAGGGTGAGCACTGCCAGCAGCGCCGCCACCGCGACCAGGAACAGCTGCACGGAGATCAACAGATGCCGACGGTCGAAGCTGTCGGCCAGCACCCCGGCGGGCAGCGCCAGCAGGAGCACCGGCAGCAGGCTGGCGGTCTGGACCAGCGCGACAAGCGTGGACGCGTTGGCCTGGTGGATGAGCAGCCACTGCGCGCCGACGGTCTGCATCCAGGTGCCGACGTTGGCGGCGAGCAGGGCCAGCCAGAGATTGCGGTAGGCCGCGGTACGCAGCGGCGCCCAGGCGGAGGTCGGACGGTCAGCGGGTCCGGCCGCCGCCGTCACCACCGCCCGGCCGCGCGCGGCCGGCGCCCACCGCCGACCACCACGGACATTCCTGCACCCATGTCTCTCCAGCCGGGACCTGAGGTCACACCTGTCGCGTGACGGCATCTCCTTCCCGTTTGCGGTCATGCCACACCTCGTGAGCGTCCGGATCGACGGCGGGTGGCACAGGTAGGGCTGGGCATACCCCGGAAGGGGGCCTGGACGGCTGGGGTGCCGGGCCGTCGGCGAATAGCGTCTGCGGCATGACCCCGGAACGCCCTCGTCACCTGGCCGAGGCGCTGCGCCGCCGCGACTGGCTGGTGTCCGCCTGGCCCTGGCGCGCTCTCGCCTACCTCGTCAGCACCGTGCCGATCGCCGGCGTGCTCGCCATCGGGCTTCTCGTCATCGGCGCGCCACTGCTGGCCGCTCTCAACGCGTTCCGGCAGCACGGCCGACCGCCGGACCTCCCCCTCATGCTGTTCCTGGCCGTCGGCAGTCTCACAGTGCTGGCGCTCGCGCCGATCGTGAGCTTCCCGGTCGCCGTCGTCGAACGCTGGCGGCTCGGCCTCGTGGACGGCCGTCCTCTGCCGGTGCCGCGGTGGACCGGCCTGGCCGCCCGCTACCGCAGCGCGGCCGGCTGGCGCGAGGTGGCGTATCTGTTCTGCCTCGGCGGGATCGCGCCGATCGCGTACTGGGTGTTCCTGCTGCTGGTGCTCCTCGACATCGGGTTGATCGCGAGCCCGTGGCTGGCGTTCAACAGCACGTCGGAACCCGGCGACGCCGCACAGGTCATCGTCGTCTGGGGCACTGTCGACACCGCGGGCGAGGCCGTCCCGTACGCGATAGTGGGCGTGCTGCTCGTTCCGGTGCTCTGGTACGCGGCCGGGCTGCTCGCCGCCGGCCAGGCAGCGGTGGTGCGGTGGACGCTGGCCCGGCCGGTCGACGCGGCGGCGCTGCGCGAGGTCGCCCGGTCCCGGACCCGGCTGGTCAGCGCGTACGAGGCGGAACGGCGCCGGATCGAGCGTGACCTGCACGACGGCGCGCAACCCCGGCTGACGAGCCTCACGCTCCAGTTGGGCCTGGCCCGGCTGGACGTGGGAGAGGACTCCCCCGCCGCCCGGCCCCTCGCGGTCGCGCACGACCAGGCGCGGGGCCTGATGGTGATGCTCCGGCAGTTGGTGCACGGCATCCGGCCGCAGAGCCTCACCGACCTGGGCCTTGCCGGCGCCGTCCGGGAACTTGCCGATGCAGCCCCCGTCGCGGTCACCGTCTCCGCCGACCTGGACGGCGAGTTGCCGGAGATCGTCGAAACAACCGCCTTCTTCGTGGTGTCCGAGGCGCTTGGCAACGTGGTCCGGCACGCCGGGGCGACCCGCGCGGAGGTACGCCTCAGCCGTACCGACGGCGATCTCGTCGTCGAGGTGTCCGACGACGGGCGCGGCGGCGCCGACCCGTCCCGGGGCACCGGACTGACAGGTCTCGCCGATCGGGTCGCCGCCGCCGACGGGCGGCTGCTGCTGGCCAGCCCGCCCGATGGGCCTACCCTGGTCCGGGTGGAGCTGCCATGGCCGCGGTGACCCGGGTGGTGCTCGCCGAGGACGAGGTGCTGTTGCGGGAGGGCCTGGTCGCGCTGCTGACCCGCTTCGACTTCACTGTGTGCGCCGCCGTCGGCTCCGCGCCCGAGTTGCTTGACGCGGCCCGTACGCACCAGCCGGATCTGGTGCTCACCGACATCCGGATGCCACCGGACCGGCGCGACGACGGGCTGCGCGTGGCCGTCGCGCTGCGCGCCGAGCGACCCCGGCTTCCGGTGGTGGTCCTCAGCCAGTACGTGCAGACCGGGTACGCGGCGGCGCTGCTGGACAGCGGCGACGGCCAGCGGGTGGGCTACCTGCTCAAGGACCGGGTGGCCGAGGTCACCGAGTTCGTCGACACTCTGCGGCGGGTCACCGCTGGCGGCACCGCCATCGACCCGGACGTGGTGCGGCAACTGCTGCACCGCCCGCGCGACCCGCTGCGCGCCCTCTCCGCCCGGGAACGCGAGGTGCTGGCGCTGCTGGCCGAGGGCCGGTCCAACGCCTCGATCGCCGCCCGGCTGCACGTCACCGAGGCGGCGGTCGGCAAGCATGTCGGCAACATCCTGCTGAAGCTCGACCTGCCGCCCAGCGACGACACCAACCGCCGGGTGCTCGCCGTTCTCACCTATCTGCGCGCCGACCCGGCCGGCTGACCAGCACCGGGTCTAGATCAGGCCGGCTGCGTCGGGGCGTAGATTCGACAGCCGGTGCCGTCGCCACCCGGGCGCGGGCCGGGGAGGAGCACGGCATGTCGGAGGCGTTGCGGGTCGGTCTGCTGGGGTACGGGCTGGCGGGTCGGGTGTTCCACGCGCCGCTGATCGCCGCGACGCCGGGGCTGCGACTCGACGCCATCGTGACCCGCGACCCGCAGCGGCGCGAGCACGCACGGCAGCACTTCCCGGACGCCCGGCTGGTCGACGACGCCGACGCGCTGTGGCGTACACCCGAGGCTCTGGACCTGGTCGTGGTGGCGACGCCGAACCGGCAGCACGTGCCGATGGCCCGGGCGGCGCTGGCCGCCGGTCTGCCGACCGTCGTGGACAAGCCGCTCGCACCGACCTCCGCCGAGAGCCGCGCGCTTGTCGACGAGGCCGCCGAGCGTGGCGTGCCGCTGACGGTGTTCCAGAACCGGCGCTGGGACGGCGACTTCCTGACCGCCCGGCAGCTGGTGGAGCGGGGCGAGTTGGGGCGGGTACTGCGCTTCGAGTCCCGGTTCGAGCGGTTCCGGCCGACGATCAAGCCAGGCTGGCGGGAGCTCGCCGGCCCCGAGGAGGCTGGCGGCGCCCTCTTCGACCTGGGCGCGCACCTCGTCGACCAGGCGGTGCAGCTGTTCGGCCGGGTCGAGCGCGTCTACGCGGAGGTGGACCGTCGGCGTGCGGGCGCGGCTGTCGACGACGACGCCTTCGTGGCGTTGACCCACGCCAACGGGGTGCGCTCGCACCTGTGGATGGGTGCGATGACCGCTCAGCTCGGGCCCCGGCTGCGGCTGCTGGGCGACCGGGCCGGCTACACCACGTACGGCCTCGACGTGCAGGAGGCGGCGTTGCACGAGGGCGGCCGACCGGACCAGCCGGGCTGGGGCGAGGTCCCGCCGGAGCGGTACGGCCTGCTCGGCGTCGACGGAGATCTGCGTCCGGTGCCGACCGAGCCGGGGGCGTACCAGAGCTTCTACGCGCAGGTGACAACGGCGTTGCGCGAGGGTACGCCGATGCCTGTGGACCCGCGGGATTCGGTGGCCACCGTCGAGTTGATCGAGCTGGCTCACCGGTCAGCGGCCGAAGGCGTGGTGCTACCGGTCCCGATCGCCTGACCGATTGCCGAGCCTGGCCGGCGGGGGTGCCGGCGGGTTGACGTGGACACCGGGCCGGCCGGTGAGCGCGCCGGGCGGGGAGCCCAGGAGCGTTGCCGGCCCGGCCCGGTGCCGGATCAGCGCTGCTTCAGCTCGCGCCAGGATGGGTGGGTGCCGCGCCAGGCGTCGGCGAGGATGGCCGCCGAGGCCCGGCTGGGGCACTGCTGCACCCGCTCACGACCCGACGCCCCACCGATCTGGGCGCGGACCTCCCAACCCTGCCCATCAGTACGGATGTACACGTCCCGGCGCCCGCGCGGGGTCGTGTCTCCGTTCCACCAATGCTCCTCGACCTTCATTCGCCGACCGTATAGCAATTTTTGCGCGGAGGGTACGGCGCAGGTGCGCCCGGACCAGGGCAAGAGCCGCAATTCAGGCGCAAATCGAGACCAGTGTTAACGGTTAGCAACCTTCGACGGCCGTCAACCCTGCGCGGTGAGCAGGTAGTCGTCCGCCTCCGGGCTCCACCTCAGATCGACTACGCCACCGGTCGCGGCGGCCTTGCAGAACTGGAGGAAGCTGCGGTACCCCAGCTTCTTCTCGCTGAAGTCCGGCCGGGCCCGACGCAGTTGGTTCTTCAGACCGGACAGCGCCACCGGATTGCCGGCGCTGCCGAGGTCGCCCACCACGGACCGGAGCAGACCGAAGGCCACCTCCCGGTCGCCGTGCTCGGGCAGCGAGACCTCGGGGTCACCCTTGGCGGGCCCCTCGGCCAGGTCGACCACGTTGTGCCCGGCAAGGTGGCGCAGCAGTTCCCCGAAGGTACGGAAGCCGTAGTCGGACTCGCTGAAGGTCGGGTCCTTGCGCAGCAGGGTCCGCTTGAGCCGGGATGCGGTCACCTCGCCGCTGGCGCTGCCCTGCAACCCGGCCACCGTCTGGGCCACCAGCACGGCCAGGGCGTCGACGTCCCGACCGGGCTCCTCCCCCGCCGGCCGACCCTCGGGCTCCTGCTCCCGCTCCTCCTGCTCCGGCTCGGGCGGTCGCTGACCCGGGCCCGGCTGTCGGGCCGGACGGCCCCGCCTGCTGGCGGTCGGCGGGATGTCCACGCCCTCCAGCCGGTCGTAGTAGAGGAACTCGTCGCACGCCGGAGGCAGCAGCGCCGAGGTCGACCCCTCGACCCCGACACCGATGACCTTCTTGTTCAGCTCGCGGAGCTTGTGCACCAACGGGGTGAAGTCGCTGTCACCGCTACAGATGACGAACGTCGAGATGTAGTCGCGCTCGAAGGCCAACTCGATCGCGTCCACTGCCATCTTGATGTCTGCCGCGTTCTTGCGGGAGGCGCCCATGCGCTGCGGGATCTCGATCAGCTCCACGTGGGACCGGGTGAGCATCCGGCGGTCCTCGTCGAAGAACGACCAGTCGGCGTACGCCCGGCGCACCACCACCCGTCCCCGCTCGGCAAGCGCGTCGGCGATCGGCCGGAAGTCGAAGGCCGCGCCGCCACGATGGTCGCGGGCGCCCAGCGCGAGGTTCTCGTAGTCCAGGAAAAGGGCGATCCGGTCTTCTTGCTCCACGCGGCACAGCGTACGCCGCGCAGAGGCGGCCGGAGCGCAACCACCACCCAATGCGACAGTCCATTTCTTACCGGCATGTTGTCGCTTTTTTTCGTTTACGGATAGGCATCTTGCAGCACAGTGGTCGGTACTGGCACGATGACGATCAATGTCGGGCGTGGGGGGAGCGCCGGGCGGACCTCCCCACCACCATCCACGAAGGAGTGGCACCGATGTTCCGGAACTCGATGCGGGCGCGGGGTCGCCCAGGCCGCCCGACCATCACCACCGTCAGCCTCGCGACCGCCATCACAGTGCTGGCGGCCGGCGGGTCCACTGCCGCCGTCGCCGGTCCGCCGGCACCCGCCGCGACGCCTGTGGTCACCCGAGCCGGCCTCGACCCGGCGCTTGTCGCCGGGCGGGGCGCCGACGTGGACTTCGTCGAACAGGAGGCGGAGAACGCCCGCACCAACGGCACTGTCATCGGCCCCGACCGGTCCGCCTACACGCTGCCCGCGGAGGCGTCCGGCCGCCGGGCGGTCCGGCTCACTCCCGGCCAGTACGTCGAGTTCGTCCTGCCCAGGGCGGCCAACGGCATCACAGTGCGGTACAGCATCCCGGACGCGCCGACCGGAGGCGGGATCACAGCACCCCTGCGCATCTCGGCGAACGGTAAACACGTGCGCGACATGACGCTGACGTCGCAGTACTCCTGGCTGTACAACCAGTACCCCTTCTCCAACGACCCCCGGGCCGGGCTGCTGCACCCGGACTGGTGGATCACCGAGTGCCAGTGCGTGCCGTCGGCCACCACCCCGTACCCGAGCATCAGCACGCCGTTCCGGCCCACCCACTTCTACGACGAGCAGCGACTCCTGCTCGGGCGCACCTACCGGGCCGGTGACACGATCCGGCTCACCGCGCCGAGCGGCAGCGCCGCCGCCTGGACCGTCATCGACCTGCTCGACTCCGAACTGGTCGCGCCGCCCCGCGTCCGGCTGCTCGCCGCCAACGTGCTGGCCTTCGGCGCCGACCCCACCGGCCGCCGGGACTCCGCCGACGCCCTCGACCGGGCCATCGCGTTCGCCAGGCGTACCCACCTGACCGTGTACCTCCCGCCGGGCACCTACCAGGTCAACAGGCACATCGTCGTCGACGACGTCACAATCGAGGGCGCGGGCAACTGGCACACCATCATCAAGGGCCGCGAGGTGGCCCTGTCGCCGCCCGCACCGGACGGCTCTGTGCACACAGGCGTCGGGTTCTACGGCCGCGACGCCGCCGACGGTGGCAGCCGCAACGTCCACCTCTCCGGCTTCGCCATCGAGGGCGACGTACGGGAACGCATCGACACCGACCAGGTGAACGCCATCGGTGGCGCGATGAGCGACTCGACAATCGACGGGCTCTACCTGCACCACACGAAGGTGGGCGTGTGGTTCGACGGGCCGATGCGCAACGTGCGCGTCACCAACAACATCATCGTCGACCAGATCGCCGACGCGCTCAACTTCCACACCGGCGTGACCGACTCGGTCGTCGCGCACAACTTCGTCCGCAACACCGGCGACGACGGCCTGGCGATGTGGTCGGACAAGACAGCCAACGCGCGGAACACGTTCGACCACAACACGGTGCAGTCCCCCACGCTCGCCAACGGCATCGCCATCTACGGCGGCACCGACGCCACTGTGTCGCACAACCTCGTCGCCGACCCGGTCCGCGAGGGCAGCGCCCTCCACGTCGGCGCCCGCTTCGGCGCGGAGCCGTTCACCGGGCACCTGCGGATCACCAACAACACCACCGTCCGCGCCGGAACGTACGAGCTGAACTGGAACATCGGGCTGGGCGCCATCTGGATCTTCGCCCTGGACCGGAGCATCGACGCGCGCATCGAGGTGACCGGTGACGCCTACCTCGACAACACGTACAACGCGATCATGCTGGTGAGCGACTGGCCGGTGAAGGACCTCTACTCGATCAACGACGTGCGGTTCCGCGACATCCGGGTCGACGGCACCGGCACGTCAGTTGTCAGTGCCCGCTCGGCGGGGTCGGCGTCGTTCGCCAACGTGGACGCCCGCAACGTCGGCGCGGTCGGCGTCAACAACTGCGGGTCGTTCCACTTCACACCGGCCGGGTCGGAGTTCACAGTCACCGACCTGGGCGGCAACGACGGCGGCTGGCTCGCCCCGTGGCTGCTGCCCAACACCATCACCTGCGACGACCGGCCACCGGTCTCGCCACCACCGCCTCCGTCGCGTTGGTGAACGCGGTGGGCGGCCCGGGAAGTCGGGCCGCCCACCGCACGGCTCCTGCCGCGTCAGAGCGTCCGGGCGTACGCCAGCGGCACTGTCGTCGGCTGCCCTGCCCAGCTGCCGCTCAGGGTGGCGCCGGCCGCGCCCGCGGCCCCGTCCTCCGCGGGTCTCCGGACGACGACAAGCTCGACGGAGTCGGTCACGATGATCGTGCTGTCCCCGTCGACCACCCGACGGATGTCGCCCACCGGGCGCACGCTGTTGTCCCCGGCGCCGCTGGCGACCACCGTCATCGTCGGCTCGTGCACCTCGCGCCGACCGTCGACCTCGAAATACTGCTCGGCCTGGCCGGTGCCGGCAAGGATTGCGTGGGCCAGCGCCGCTGCGTAGACCGGGTCGCCGCAGCCGTCGTACACCCAGCGCCGGCCGAGCGCCGAGTGCTCGGTGGTGCCCACCAGCCAAGCGTCCGCGCCGTCGACGGGCGCGGCGCGGTACGTCAGCGGCACCTGGTGCACGGGCCCGCCCGGGACGCCGACAAGCATCGTCTCGATGCCGACCTCGCCGGCCGGGTCGTCGAAGCGGTAGGCGCCCGAGCTCACCACGTCGACCCCGGCCGGCCCCTGGTACCACTGTCGGTCCGGCAGCCAGGTCGTCAGCAGGGCCAGCTTCGAGGGGCGCAGCGTCGCCCGGTGCAGCAGTGCCATGTGGAGAGCCTAGGTCAGAGGCCCGCGCACGGGTTGCCGTCCACCGTGCAGCCCACCGGTTCCCTGGCCTTGGGTCGGCCGTCGCGGACGTCGAAGCGGATCGTCCGCGACCCGCCCGCCGGCACGGCCGGCCCGCTGAAGGTGATCGCCCGATCGTCCTGCCGCCATTCCGCGCCCTCGACCTCGTCGACGCTGCTGCCCTCGGCGAGGGTCACCACCACGGACCACTGGTCGGCCGGTGCCCGGCCCGGATTGTTGACCACCACCTTGCCCGTGTAGCCGAACAACCGGCTGGAGTCGGTGTCGTAGCGGGCCGTCAGCGGCGGTGGGGGCGGCGCGGCCGTGGGCGTACGCGAGGGTTTCGCCGTCGGGGTGCGGCTCGGGCTGGTGGTGGGCGACGCGGCGGTCCGGGACGGGCGCGCCGACGATGTCGCCTTCGGTGGTGCGGTGGACGTGGCGGTCGCGGCGCTCGGCTCCGACGTCGCGGTGGGCGATGACGAGACCGGCGCGGCGGCCTGCTTCGACCCGCCCGGCAGCGTCATCCAGGCCACCAGCCCCGCCACGAGAACGACACCGACCAGGGCGGTGACCACCGTCCGACGGCGGCGGCGTGCCCGCGCTGCGCCGACCCCGCCGATCAACGGCAGTTCGGCGGTCATCCCGGCCTCGCCGCGACGCAGGTCGACCTGCTGGAACGCGAGCCAGTCCAGGATCGCCGGCAGGCGCACTGTCAACGCCTGACGGAGCTGCTGCTCACGCGGTCCGTGCTGCTCCGCCGACCAGGAGCCGTGGGTGGGGACCTCGCGAACGCCCAGCCGGCAGCCCTGGGTGGTGGGGGTGACCACGCAGGTCAGCTCGGTGAGTCGACCGGCCTCGTCGCAGCGTAGCTCCAGCAGCTCCGGCACCTGACGCTCGATCACCTCGACCTCGACGTTGGCATCGAAGCCGGGCAGTCCGGCAGTGTGCAGCAGCAGCCGGTCCGGCACTCCCTCGACCATGTCGGCCTCGGCGAACCAGCGGCCGATCAGCTCCCGATCGGTCAATGCGAGCCAGACCCGGTCGGGTGGGTGGGACAGGTCGACGTGCGCGTCGATCTCGATCACGGCGAGACTCTAACGGGTTGCCCACCGACGCGTCGGGCCCCTCCCGCCTGCCCGGGACGCGCCGGTCAACCCCAGCGCGTCGACAGTTGCGCCGCCGTCGCCAGCGCAGCCCGGGCACTGGCGCTGATCTCGGCGACGAGCTGCGCCGCCGGCACGTCCCGGGCCAGCGGGTGGGCCTGACCGGCCCACAGGTTGACCACCGAGGCGTCCTCGTCGCGCCGGGCCGCGGCGAGCAGCGGGCGGGTCAGGTGCAGCACCTGCGGGTAGCCGGCCGGTGCCGCCGCGTCGTGCGCACGCAGGAAGGCGTTCACCACACCCCGGGCACGCTTGCCGGTGTACGCCCGCGTCAACGCGGTGGGTGCGGCGCTTACCACCGCCGCGCGGTGCAGCGGCGAGCTACCCGCCTCCGGGCAGCGCAGGAACACAGTGCCGAGCTGGGCCGCGGCGGCACCGGCGGCCAGCGCCGCCGCCAGAGCGGGGCCGTCGGCGATGCCACCGGCGGCCACAAGTGGCCTGTCGCAAACGGCGGCGGCCAGCCGGAGCAGCGGCAGCAAGGCGTAGTCGTCGTCATCCGGCACGCCGCCGCGATGCCCGCCGGCCTCGGTGCCCTGCACCACGACGGCGTCCACACCCAGCTCGGCGGCGGCCGTGGCGGCGTCGGGGCGGGTGACAGTTGCCCACACCTCGGTACCCCGCTCGCGCAGGGCCGCCACGGCTGCCCGATCGGGCAGCCCGAAGGCGAAGGACACCACCGGGACCGGGTCCGCGAGCAGGGCCGCCAACTTCTCCGGGTACGCGTCATCGCCGCCCACCGGCTCGCCCAGGCTCACACCGAACTGGTCGGCCTGCGGGGCGAGCCGCCGCGCGTACTCCCGGATGGCGGACTCGTCGACGGCGTCGTCACCGGGCAGGAAGACGTTGACCCCGAACGGCCGCCGCGTACGCGCGCGGACCTCGGCGATGTCGGCGACCAGCCGCCCGGTGTCGATCATTCCGGCGGCAAGGAAGCCCAACCCGCCGGCGGCGGAGACGGCCGACACGAGGGCCGGCGTGGACGGGCCACCGGCCATCGGAGCCGCGACGATCGGCTGGCGCAGGGCGGAGAGCACTGACATCCACCCATCCTGCCGCACCGATTCGCTGGTCGGGGCGTGCCCGCCGCGCGTACGACAGGTTCAGCGGTCGACGGGCCGGGCGGGTACGCCGGTGGCTGGTCGTCAGCGCCGGAGGGTGTGCCGCCGCCACAGCACCGCGCCCACCGCGAGTAGCGCCAGCAGCGTCCCCCCGCCGGCCATCAGCGGCCAGAACTGCCTCACATCGGGGCCGCTCGCCTGCGCCGCCGGACTGCCCGCAGTGGGTGGCGGGGCTGCGGCGGCCGACTCCGCGGGTGGCGACGTCGGGGTCGGCGTGCTGCTGGCGGGGTACCGCAGGATCGTCGGACGGGTGCCCGGCTGGCTTGCGGACTCGGAGACGGTGAGCAGGGACCGTCCGTCGCGGCTGTAGGTGATCGACTCGCCCTGTGGCTCGTCGGGCAGCGCGACGATCCGGGGGGTGCCGCTGGTCAGCGCGGCGACCACGTCGCCGTTCGACACGTCGTACTCGAAGGCGTCGGCGTAGCTGCGCAGCGCCACCCGCCGGCCGTCCGGGGCGCTCGCCCCGCCGGTGATCACGTTGCGACCGACGAACGAGTACGGGTTGCTTGTGGTGGTGGACGGCAGGGAAACCTGACCGACCAACGCCAGAGCTGTGGTGCCGTCCGGCTTCAGCGCGGTGGTCGGCGCGTACAGGTAGACGGTGCCGCTGCCGCCCTTGGTGATGATCAGCGGCCGGCCCTCCCCGTCGAGCAGCATCGCCTCCGCGTCGTGCGGGCGGTCCGGGTACGTCATCCGGTACAACACCGGTTGATCGGCGCCCGGAGCGAGCCGCCACAGCCCGATCGTCTCCCGGGTGCGGTCGTTGTCACCGATGTCGGCGACCCAGATGGTGCCGTCCCGACCGATCGCCAGGTCCTCGGTGTCCCGGGGCCGGGACGGGTAGCTGACCGTCCGCTGCACCGCGCATCGATCGTCGAGGAAGAAGATCCGTCGGCGGGCCTCATTGTCGGCACCGTCGTTGACCACCACGTACCCGTCGTCGGTGGCGACCATCCCGGAGATCTCGGTGAGCCGGTCGTCGCGGATCTGGCACACCGACGCGCCGGTCGCCGCGCCCGCCGCACCCGGCGTCAGCAGCACCGTCGGTGGGACCAGGCCGGTGAGCAGAGCCGCCAGCGCCGCCCCGACGCGGGCACGCCGCCCCCAGCTCAACCACCCGCGCACCCGCATCGCCAGCCCTCCTCGTCGCGGCCGCGACCCGACCACCTGCCCATCCTGGCCGATCACGACCACCGGCGACGGCCATCGGGGCGCACGCCACACCCCTTGTCGACGTACTGACGCTCCGCCCGGTCGCGGATCCGGGGTGCCACGCACCGCCCCTGGTGGTCCGTCCCCGACGATGGCGGGCGGCCGTTTCGTCGTACCCGTAGTCCATGATCGTGTCGTCGCAGCGCCGCCGGGTCCCGGCGGTTGTGCGCATCATCCTGAGTTTGTCGATGGCGGGAGGGCCTGACGTGACGGACGCCGACGGAGCCGGCTGGCGGCGGCGCAGCGTGCTGGCGGTGGTGCCGCCTGCGCGGCCCCGCAAGCTGGCAAAGGTGCCCTTCGTCGAGCTGGCCGACGGGCGGTTGCAGGGCGTCGTGTCCAGCGGGTCGGACATCGAGCGGGTCTATGTCTCGTCGATCTCCGCCGGCACCCACGCCTACCAGTGCAGCACCAACAACAACCGGCCCTGCGGCGGCCTGCGCGGCGCGCCGTGCAAGCACCTGCAGGCGCTCACCGACGAGGCGCTCCTCCAGTACGGCGGCGCCCGGGTCGCACGCTACCTGCGGGTCGACATCGGCGACGGGGTGGCCGGCGGCGCGGACCTGCTGGCCCGGCTCGACGGCCAGCCCGAGCCGGCCTCGGCGGCGGTGGTGTTCAGTCGCTTCCTGCGCCACCTGTCGTACCTGGAGCTGGCGGGCAGCACTATCGCGCTTCCCGAGCTGCAGTGGTTCCCGGGCACCGGGGCGACCCGCTGATGCGCGGCACGCACCTCGCGCAGCTACGCGAGGTTCCGGTCGGGTTGGCCGACACGCTCGACGTGGTCGCCGGCTTCGACGACGCCCTCACCAACGGCTTCGGCCGGGTCGGCGAGCGGGACGGGGCGGCACTGGCCGCCTTCGCCCACGCCTTTGTCGGCACGCCGCTGGCCGACCCGGTCGCCGCGGCTGTCGCCGCGATCACCGCCGGGTCGGTCACGCCGGAGCACCTCGGCGCGCTCGCCG
This sequence comes from Micromonospora profundi, assembly GCF_011927785.1. Classification (NCBI taxonomy): domain Bacteria; kingdom Bacillati; phylum Actinomycetota; class Actinomycetes; order Micromonosporales; family Micromonosporaceae; genus Micromonospora; species Micromonospora profundi. The sequence continues at coordinate 3,960,814 of NZ_JAATJK010000001.1, forward strand.
GAGCACGCTCGGCGCTGCTCGGCGCGGCGCACGACGCCCTGCTGACGCAGTTCGACACGGCGGCGGCCCGGGCACGGTCGCCATGGACGGCTCCGGCCGTCCGACCCGCCGAGGCGCTGCCCGCCCTCGCGGGTGCGCGGGCGTGGTGGCACGAGGTGGCCGTCGCCGGCTGGCGCGGTGTCGACCACGAACTGCTGTCCTCCGCCGCCTCGACGGTCGAGGCCGCCCTTGCCGTGCCGGCACTCCGTCGGCTCGCGGTGCTGCTCGACGGCCTGACCGCCGAGCTACGGGCCTGCGCACCGATCGCCACGATGGCGGAAGTGCCGGCCCGGCGCTGGGCCGATCTCTGGGCCCGGGGCGTGCTGCTCACCGAGGGCACCCAGGTCACCGACGAGGCACCACGGGTCTCCGGACGACTGCTGCCGCTCGGCGTGGACCTGCACGTCCACGACACGGCCGTGCAGGTGCAACTGCACGCCGTTCTGGAGCCGACGGGCGGCGGGCAGCCGCGGCTGGTCCGCACGGCGGTCGCCGCCGCGAAGGTGGCAACCATCGTCGGTCCGGCAGTCTGGCGGTTGCTGTCGGCGCACCCGATGCTGCTCACGGCGCTGGCCGAGCAGCGGGCACTGACTGTCACCGACCTGCCGCTGCACGGCGGCGACCTGGGCTGGGTCGATGATCGGGTCCAACTCGACGAGCCCGCGGACCCGTTCGCCACCGCCCGGGTGCTGCTCCCAGCGGCTGTCGCGGCGACGACCGCCCCACTGGACAGACACCCGACAGCCATCGGCGAGGCCGTACTCATCGAGGGCACCCCGCTCCGCGACGAGGACGGGACGCTCGCCATCGAGGTGGACGGCGAACGGGTCGTCCTGGCCGTCGACCGGTTACCGGCCGCCGGTCCCCTCACGGCCGAGCTGGTGGCCGCCTCGTCCGCCTGCCTGGGCCTGCTGCGCTGGGACGACGGGCGGTGGCAGCTCCAACCGTTCGCGGTACGCGCCACTGTGAAGCGGCGGACGGTGCAGGCGCACAACGGCGACTGGGCGTGCGGCGTCACCGACCCGAAGGTCGCCAAGGATGAGGCCAGGGCGGGCGATGCCGTGGCCGTGTTGCGCGAGCGCGCGGGACGGTTGCTGCGCCGATGACCGAGCCGATCCCCACCGGCGGGTCCGCCGACGCCAACCGCCGCCAGGTCCTCTACTGGAGGCTGCTGTCACGTCTCTTCGACCGCGACGAGCAACCGAGCCTGGAGTCGGCGAGCGTCGCTCTTGTCGACGATCTCGGGCTGCCCGCCGCCCTGCTGGACCCGGCGGTCTCGGTGGACACCATCGTGCAACGCTTCCCGGCGCTCGGGGCGGAGCTGCGCGGACTGCTCACCTCCGACGATGAGCAGGCCGCCGACAGCTCTGCTGACGACGGCCCGGCTGCCGACAGTTCCGCTGACAGCGGCTCCGGTGCCGGCGGCCCTGCTGACGGCGCGGCCTACCGGCCGGGCGAGGCCGAAGTGCGCCGGGCCGCGCTCGTGTCGAAGGTGCTGCTCAACGTGTTCGCCACCGGCTCCGGTCCGGTCAGCGCCACCCAGCTGGCCCGCTGGCAGTCCGACGCCGGCTGGTTCGAGCAGGCCCTCGGGGCCGAGCCCGGCGACCTGCGGCGGGAGGGCAGTGGGCTGGGTGCCACCCTCGCGGGGCTGGAGGGTGACCTGGTCCGGCGGATGCACCTGCGGGAGGTGCTCGCCGACCCGGCGCTGGCCAAGGCATTGACCCCGAGCATGTCACTGATCGAGCAGTTGCTGCGGGACAAGGCCAACCTCTCCGGGGTGGCACTGGCCAACGCCAAGGCGTTGATCCGGCGTTTCGTCGACGAGGTGGCCGAGGTGCTGCGTACGCAGGTGCAGCAGACCAGCGTGGGCGCACTGGACCGGTCGGTGCCGCCCAAGCGGGTGTTCCGCAACCTTGACCTCGACCGGACCATCTGGCAGAACCTGACCAACTGGAGCCCGGAGGACGAGCGGCTCTACGTCGACCGGCTCTACTACCGGCAGACCGCCCGGCGTACCACGCCGGCCCGGCTCATCGTCGTTGTCGACCAGTCCGGCTCCATGGTCGACTCGATGGTCAACTGCACGATCCTCGCGTCGATCTTCGCCGGGTTGCCGAAGGTCGACGTGCACCTGGTGGCCTACGACACCCGTGCACTCGACCTCACGCCATGGGTGCACGACCCGTTCGAGGTGTTGCTGCGTACCCAGCTGGGCGGCGGCACCGACGGCACGGCAGCGCTGGCGCTGGCCCGACCGAAGATCGCCGAGCCGAAGAACACAGTGCTGGTGTGGATCTCCGACTTCTACGAGGTCAACAACCAGGCGGTCTTCGACGGTCTACAGGCCGTCCACCGCTCCGGTGCCCGGGTCATCCCGGTCGGCTCGGTAAGCAGTTCCGGGCAGCAGAGCGTCAACCCCTGGTTCCGGCAGCGCCTCAAGGACCAGGGCACCCCGGTCATCTCCGGGCACATCCGCAAACTCGTCGTCGAGCTGAAGAACTTCCTCACCTAGGAGACCAACCCCTCATGTCCGAGATGCTGCGCGCCCCCGCCGAGGTCACGTACGCCGACGAGCTGGATTTCCTCGAGTCGGTCGACACCGGCCCGAAGCCGTTCTCCTGGCGGCTGAGCCCACGCATGGTCCGTCTGTTCATCCTTGGCTCAGAGCGGGCCGACGGCCTGTCCAGGGAGATCCCGCAGAAGTGGTTCGGCGACCGCAGTTTCGTCGAGCGGGCCATCGTCACACTGGCCTCGGATCGCGGCCTGCTGCTGATCGGTGACCCCGGCACCGGCAAGAGCTGGTTGGCCGAGTTGCTGGCCGCCGCGATCTGCCGCAACTCGACACTTGTCGTGCAGGGCACCGCCGGCACCACGGAGGACCACATCAAGTACTCGTGGAACGTCTCCATGGTGATCGCCAAGGGACAGTCCCGGGACTCGATGATCCCGTCGCCGATCATGACGGCGATGGAGCAGGGCGTGGTCGGCCGCTTCGAGGAGCTGACCCGTTCCACAAGCGACGTGCAGGACGCGTTGATCTCGATCCTGTCCGAGAAGTACGTGGCCATCCCCGAACTGGACCACGACAACATCGTCTTCGCCCAGCCCGGCTTCTCGATCATCGCGACCGCGAACAGCCGCGACAGAGGTGTCAACGACCTCTCCTCGGCGCTCAAGCGGCGGTTCAACTTCGTCCGGATCCCGGTGGTGACAAACAAGCGCAGCGAGGCCGAGATCGTCCGCTTCCGTACCGAGGAGCTGCTGCGCCGGCACCAGATCGAGCTGGACGTGCCGCCCACGCTGCTCGACATCCTGCTGCAGAGCTTCGCCGACCTGCGGGCCGGTGCCGCCGCCGCGACAAGCGACGACGAGAAGTTGGAGTCGGCGCTGTCCACCGCCGAGCAGATCGGCGTACTGGAGGACGCCATCCTGCACAGCCAGTTCTTCGGCGACCGTACGCTGCGGGCTGCCACGATCGCCGGATCCCTGGTCGGCTCGCTGGCCCGGCGCAGCCCGGAGGACCTGGCGATCCTCAACAAGTACCTGCACGGCGTGGTGGAGCCCCGCGCGCGTAAGGACGCCGACGGGTGGGCGGGCTTCCTCGACGGCGGTCGCCAGGCGATCGCGTCCCTGTCGTGACCGCACCGACCGTCACCGGCACGTTCGGCCCGCTGCGCGAGCAGCTCACCGACGCGGCGTCCGCGTTCGCGGGCTCCCCCGACGCGCTCGGTGCGATCCTCGCGGGCATCGTCGACGACGTCGACCGCGCGCTCGGCGAGCGGTTGGAGATCTTCCCGGTCTGCCACCACTCACCGGCCTCCGCGCTTGCCATGGTGCGCCGACTGCGGGCCAAGCAACCCCGGGTCATCTACCTGGAGCTGTGCGAGGATCTCCAACCGCTGCTCGGCGAGCTGCGCAACTGCCGTCTGCCAGTAGCGGTGCAGGCGTTCGCGTCGGAGCTGTCCGGTTTCCCCGCCGACTGGGGGCCGCTCAGCGTGGTCGCGCCCGTCACGGAGGCGTCGGCGGAATACCAGGCCATCGCGTACGCGCTGGAGACCCCCGGTGTGGAGCTGGTGCTTGTGGACCGCTCCACCGACCACGTCTTCCAGTGGTCGCCGCGCCAGGATCCGACCGCCGAGGGCGGCGACACCGTGCCGGCCGCGCAGACCGGCGAAGAGTCCGGGTTGCACGGCGACGCCGTCGGGGTGGAGATCGGTGACCTGCGGCCCCGATTCGCGGAGCTGGAGGCGTACCTGCTGCACCACGGCAAGGTGCGGCACTGGTCGGAGTGGTGGGACCAGTACGTCGAAGGCCCGCTGGCCGACGCCGACTACGACACCTACCGCCAGGTGATGGTGCTGATCGGCAGCCTGTTCCGGCGGTTGCGCCCGGCCGCCGCGGACCGACTGGACCGTGACGAGGACCGCGAGCGGTACATGTGGACGCGAATGCGCCAACACCTTGCCGCCTCCGGCGTCGATCCCTCCGAATGCCTCTACGTCTGCGGCGCCTTCCACGCCGCAAGCCGGGTCGAGCAGTTCGGGCTGGACTCCGTCGCCGCCGATTTCGACATCACCCCGCGCACCGCCACCCGCTGGCGGTACGGGCTGATCCCGTCCAGTCACTCCGCGATCGAGGCGCAGTTCGGCCTGGCACCCGGCTCGGTGTCGATCGCGGCGGCGACGTGGGCGAAGGCGGTGAGCCGTCACCGGCTGTCCCCGTACCGGCTGGAGGGTCAACGGGCCACGGCGACCCGGGGCCGGCGGGGCCGCGCCCCGGCGGCGCCCTCCCCTGTCGACGGCCCGGTCAGCGACGTACTCACCGGTTTTCTCTCCGCACCGCCGGCCCTGGACGGCCTCGACGAGGCGGAGTTGCGCGGCTGGTGCGTCGACATCGTCCGCCTGGCCCGCCGTAATGGATACCTGGCCAGCACCGCCGACGCGATAGCCGTCTTCGAGACCTCGGTCCTGCTTGCCGGTCTGCGTAATCGGGCACGACCCACCCCGTACGACTTCGCCGACGCGGCTGTCACCTGCATTGAGAAGGACGTGGTACCGGGCCGGCGGGACGTGCGGCGGCTCTGCGAGATCCTGTTGGGCGGCGACCGGGTCGGTCAGGTCGGTTACGACGCCCTCCCGCCCCTGGCCCGCGACGTCCTCGACCGGCTCCAGCCGCTCGGCCTGGCCCTGGAGAAGCGGTCCGTCCAACGGGCGCTGCTGGATCTGACCGGTCACCCGGAGCTGGCCCCCTGCTCGGACCTGCTGTGGATCCTTCGGCACCTGCTGCCACCGGCCGCGGTTCGCCCGATCATGGGTGAGCGCCGGCTCGGGCACCGCTCGATCCAGGAGAGCTGGGACCTGGCACTCGGTCACCACCAGCGCGCGCTCATCGAGCTGGGCTACGAGGGTGTGACAGTCGAGCAGGTCCTGGAGCAGCGGCTACGCCGGTCGGTGCGCGGCCCCGACGCCACCGCGGCCGGTGCGCTCGCCGCAGTGGAGGATGCGATTCGGCTGCTCGGCAGCCCGCGCCTGGTCGACGAGTTGGGCGCGCGGGCGGTGGACCTGCTCGCCGCCGAGCGCACCGTCGACGGCGCCCCGGACGTGCTGCGGCGTATCCGTCGGCTGTTGGCTCACTACCGGGCCACCGCGCCGAGCCTGCCGGCCTGGTGCGAGGCGTTCGTCACCACCGGGTACGCGCACTACTGCACCCTGCTGCCGACCGCCGTGACGGCGGAGGAGACGGAGGTCCGGCAGGTCGCCGCGATGCTCGGCTTCCTGTTCTCGATGGAGGGCCTGGCCCTGTCACTGGGCTGCGATAGGCACCAGTTGGAGTTGGCCGTCGCGCAGTCACATCCGACGGCGCCGGCGAAGGTCGCCCTGCTCTGGGCGGGTCAGCACCAGCTCGGCCTGCTGCCCCTCGTCGAGCTGCGGGTCCGGTGCGCTGAGTTGCTGGCCAATCCGCTGGTGGTGCCCGCCTTCCCGCAGTATCTTGCCGGGCTCGTCCACGCGCTGGAGCCGGTGCCCGGGTTGGCGCCGTTCGTCGTCGAGACGATGTCCACAGCCTTCGCCCAGCTGCCCGACCCGGTGCTGCTGCCCTGGCTGCCCACCCTCATCACCACACTGCGGGACCAGGGCCCGGAGCTGGTTCCGTTGCTGGTCCGTGAGGCCGGGCGCATCTTCCCGGGGGCGCTGCCGGAGCTGGATTCCTGGGTGCCGCCATGGCTGGCACCTCCGGCCCCTACGGGCGCGGTCACCGCTGCCGCGCCACAGCGTCTGGTGGGCGCGTTGCTGGCCGCCCACCCCGAGACCGCCGAGGCCGTGAACGCGCTCCTGACTCAGCGTGGGCGTGGGGCCGCGATGTGATCTCCGGGCATGTGGTCGGCGACGCCGGGTAGGCAGTGGCCCGGCGTCATGTCGACACCCGCCGGGCAGGAGGCTCCGATGAGCACGTACCGGGACGAACAGGACGCAACGTTTCCTCCTCCGGAGGCGGACGCCCTTGAGCAACGGCAGAACGCCGTCGACTACGGGCCGCCGGACCGGATGTCGGGTGACGTCGACCCGGAGGCGTCCGAGGCGGATCTGGCCGAGCAGGGCGCCCTGCCGGCGGTAACGCTCGAGGAGGTCACAACCCTTCCGGCCGACGCCAACCCGGCGGACGCTCTCGAACAGCGCCAGGAGATCCCCGCCCGCGACGAGGGCCGCCGAACCTGACCGGCGATGTGAGTCTGGGCCTGTCGGCCGTCTCCGCCGCCCTCGTGGGCGTGATACCTGTGAGTCATCAAGATGACTCACAGGTATCACCGCGTCAGGGAGAGGGCCGGGCCCGGCCCGCTGGCTGGGTGTCGCTCGCGCCGCACGGCGACGCCATCGACCGGCCGGTTCAGCCGGCGACGACCTGCCAGAGCAGGAACGCGTTGAGCGCGACCACCAGCACGGCCACGAGTGATGCGGCGGCCGGTGGTGAGCGGGTGGTTGACCAGGTTGCCCATCAGGTCGCGGCGGCGGGTGAAGGCGACCACCGGGATCAGCGCGAACGGGATGCCGAAGCTCAGGATGACCTGGGTGCCGACGCTGGTGGAGGCGAGGCCGGAGACCAGCAGGGCGATGGCGAAGCCGAACGCGGCGGTGGTGCCGATGGTCTCGCCGAGACCGGCGTGCACGCCTTCCAGGCTGTCGGCGACTGCTCGCTGCACCTGCCAGCCGGCCGGAGTAGCCAGGCCGCCCCCGGGCAGGGCTCGCGTCCCGAGGGCTGACCGACCGCGCCCCCGGTGGCTGGGCCCACCGGGGGCGCACCCGCCCGCTGCTCAGCCGGCCGGCCGCCGGTAACGGGCGACCGAGAGTGGGAGGAACACGGCGACCAGCACTATCGGCCAGGCCACGGCCAACCAGGGGTAGTGCTGCGCCGCCCAGGAGTCGCCGCCCCAGCCGGGGTTGCCGAACAGCTCGCGGGCGGCCCCGACGGTCGCCGAAAGCGGGTTCCACTCGGCCACCGCGCCGAGCCAGGCCGGCATGGTGGCCGGTGCGACGAACGCGTTGGAGAGGAAGCCGAGCGGGAACTCCAGGGTCTGGACGGCGACCACGGCCGACTGACCGCGGGTGACCAGGCCGAGGAAGATGCCGACCCAGACCAGGGCGAACCGCAACAGCAGGATCAACCCCACCGCGCCCAGCGTGGCGCCGGTCCCGCCGTGCGCCCGCCAGCCCACCGCGAGGCCCGTGACCAGCAGCACCGCCAGGGTGACCACGGCGAACAGCATGTCGGTCACGGCTCTGGCGACGAGGGGGGCAAGTGGTGCGACAGGCATCGAACGAAGCCGGTCGGTCACCCCGCGCTCCAGGTCCTCGGCGACGGCGATCGTGGTGAGACTGATGCCGAACACCATGGTCATCACGAACATGCCGGGCATCAGGAACTCCCGGTAGCTGCCACCGCCGGGCACCTGCAACGCCCCGCCGAACAGGTACGCGAACATCAGCACGATCAGGATGTTGAAACCGAGCGAAGCGATCAACGGGCTTGGATCGCGGCGCCACCGGGCCAGGCCGCGCCAGACGAGCGTGCCGCTGTCGGCCAGCGGAGCGGGTCGGCCGGGCGTCAGGTCCACCGTCGAGGGCAGGGTCACGCTCACGCTGCCACCTCCTCGGCGACACCGCGCCCGGTGAGGCGCAGAAACACGTCGTCCAGGGTGGGACGACGAAGGGCGACGTCGGCCACCGTGACCTGCGCGGCGTCGAGCGCCCGCAGCACCTCCATGAGGGCACCGGGTCGATGCCCGACGCCGACGCTGACCGCTCGGCGGTCCACGTCGACTGTCGGTTCGTCGTCGACCATGCGGCGTACCTGAGCGGCAGCGGCGGCGAGGTCGGCTGGATCCGCGACGACCACCTCGACTCGGTCGCCACCCAGCCGGGCCTTGAGGTCGTCCGGGGTGCCTTCGGCGATCACGCGACCGGTCTCGACCACGCAGATCCGGTCGGCGAGCTGATCGGCCTCGTCCAGGTGCTGGGTGGTGAGCAGCACGGTGGTGCCGGCGTGGACCAGCTCCCGGATCGAGGCCCACACCTCGTTACGGCCTCGTGGGTCCAGCCCGGTCGTGGGCTCGTCGAGGAAGAGCACGGCAGGCGCCAGGACCATGCCGGCGGCCAGGTCGAGGCGACGACGCATGCCTCCGGAGTATGTGGTCACCGGTCGCTCGCCGACGTCGGCGAGGCCGAACCGCCCCAACAGCTCGTCGGCACGCTGGCCGGCTCGGCGGCGACCGAGCTGGAACAGCCGGCCGAAGAGCACGAGGTTCTGCCGGCCACTGAGCGCCTCGTCGAGCGCGGGGTGCTGCCCCACCAGGCCGATCCGACAGCGCACCTGGTCGGGCTGGCGGGTCACGTCGAAGCCGGCGACCTCGGCCCGCCCTCCGTCCAGTCGCAGCAGGGTGGACAGGATCCGTACCGACGTGGTCTTGCCGGCCCCGTTCGGGCCGAGCAGGCCACACACCGTCCCGGCGTCCACCCGCAGGTCGAAGCCATCCAGGGCGTACCGGTCCCGATACCGCTTCCGTAGCCCCTCCGCGACTATCGCCGCACCGCTCGTTGTCACATCCATCCCCTTCCGACGCATCGAAGGCGTCTACCGTACAACATACGGTAAGAGGTACGGGAACAGTTGATCGAGTACCTTCGGCGGCATGACGATCTCGTTGGACGGTCGGCGTTTCGCCGCCGAGACGGATGTGGTGGCCGGTGAGGTGGGCACGGAGACGGTCTTCGCGTACCACGAGCGGGCCGGCGAGGTGTGGGCCGAGTACGCCGGGGGGTCCATCCGCCGCGGCTACCTCGTCGGCACCCGCGAGGGCGACCGGCTCGACTTCCGCTACGTCCAGCTCAACGCCGAGGGACAGACGTCCTCCGGGCACTGCGTCTCCGAGGTGACGGTGCTGGCCGACGGCCGGCTGAGTCTGCACGAGACCTGGTCCTGGGAGTCGCGGCCAGGCAGCGGCACCAGCGTGGTTCAGGAACTGCCCGGTCCCGCGTAACGGTCGGGCCTCTCAGGCGGCGTCCGGGCAGGCAAGGCACGCGGCAGGCGCTAGGCCGATTCGGGGCAGCCGACCTGGCCTGCGACGCCGACGTTGAGTGGGTCGGCCAGCAGCTTGTCGAAGGCCAGTTCGGCGGCGCCGATCAGGACGGCGTTCTCGTCGAGGGCCGCCGGTTGCAGCCGCAGGTGCTCGCGGGAGACCGGAAGCGGCATGGTGTCCAGCCGCCGCCGGACGACGTCCGCGCCAGCGATGAAGACGTCGCGCAGCGATCCGCCGAACACGACGGCATCCGGGTTGACGACGTTGACCAGGTTGCCCACGCCGAAGCCGAGCCAGTCGGCGACCTGTTCGACGGCCTCCCTGGCCCTCGGGTCGCCGTCGGCCGCCGCTGCCAGCACCTCGGCCACAGCGGCGCGGTCACCGGGGTCCCGGCCGGCGTGGCGCAGCAGGGCTGCCTCGCCGACCTCGGTCTCCCAACAGCCGCGCGAGCCGCAGCCGCAGGGCAGACCGTTCGGGTTGACCACCATGTGGCCGACCTTGCCGCTGTGACCCTGGTGGCCCATCACCAGCCGTCCGGCGACGATGATGCCGGCGCTGATGCCCACGTCGCCGTGCAGGTAGATGAGATCGTCGACGTCCGCTGCCACGCCTCGGATGTGCTCGGCGAGGCCCGCGATGTCGGCCAGGTCACCGGTCACGAAACCCGGGCCGGGGGCGAACTCGGCGTCGAGGGCGGCACCCAGACTCTCGTCGACGCTTGCGATCCGAATGCGGCCGTCCGGATCACGGGTGGTGTCGGTGACGGCGACCGCGCCGCCGACAAGCAGCGTGTCGGGTGCGACGGCGCGTTCCATGTCGCGGACGAGGTCGGCCAGGGGGCCGACGGCGTCGATCGCCGACATGCCACCGGGACGGACGACCTCGCGCAGGTCGAGGATGCGCCCGCCCAGGCCGACCCGGGCGGCACGCAGCCGGTCGGCGTCGATGCTCAGGGCGTTGGCGTAGACGCGGTCGGAGCGAGGGCTGACCACCAGCGAGGGACGACCGGCGCGGCGAGCGGTGGTCGGCACCTCCTCGGTGACCAGGCCACTGGCGGTCAGTTCGGCAGCCAGGGCACCGATGGTGCTGCGGTTGAGGCCGAGACGGCTTGTCAGCTCGGCCCGGGACGTCGGTCCGTGCAGGTGGACGTAGCGCAGGACGGCGCCGAGGTTCTGCCGCCGGATCTCCTCCTGGCTCGCGCCGGGAACCGACTGCAGTGGGGATTCGAGGTTACGGCCGACGCCGGCTGGTCCGGACCGTGCGGGTGTTGCCACGGTCAGACCTCCTTCCGGGTCGTTACCTGTGGTGCTGAAACGACGATGGGTCCCGGAACAGGAGATCCGGGACCCATCGCGTTACCTGCGGTACAGAATTACTTGGTGAGCGGCGCGAGCTTCGGGTCGTTGGCGTACGCCTCGGCCGCGTTCGCCTTGGTGACGGCGACCGGCGGGAGGAGGTACGTCTCGACGACCTTGCTGCCGTTGTTGTAGGACGAGGTGTCGTTCACCTGCGGCTTGTCACCGGCCTGGAGAGCCTTGACCATGTTGATGGTCTCCTTGACCAGGTTCCGCGTGTCCTTGTTGATCGTCATGTACTGCTCGCCAGCGACGATCGACTTGACCGACTCGACCTCGGAGTCCTGACCGGTGACGACCGGGACCGGCTTGCCGGCGCCCTTGACCGAGGTCAGGATCGCGCGGGCCAGGGTGTCGTTCGGGGAGAGGACGCCGTCCAGCTCCTTGTTGCCGTAGGTCGAGGTGAGCAGCTGGTCCATGCGGGCCTGCGCACCCTCGGCCTTCCAGCCCTGGATGGCGGTCTGCTTGACGTCGGTCTGCTTCGAGGCGACGACAACGTTGCCCTTGTCGATCTCAGGCTTGAGCACGTCCATGGCGCCGTTGAAGAAGACACCGGCGTTGTTGTCGTCCGGCGAGCCGGAGAACAGCTCGATGTTGTACGGGCCGTTCGGCTTCTTGGCCTTCATGCCTTCCAGCAGGGCCTGGCCCTGGAGCTGGCCGACCTTGAAGTTGTCGAACGCGACGTAGTAGTCGAGGTCCGGCGTGTTGGTGATGAGCCGGTCGTAGGCGATGACCTTGACGCCGGCCTGGTGGGCCGCCGCGACCTGGGTCGACAGCTGAGCGGCGTCGGTCGCGCCGATGACGATGACCTTGGCGCCCTTGGTCACCATGGCGGTGATCTGAGCCTGCTGGTCGGCGACAGTGGTCGACGCGCCGGCGTACTGCACGTCAGCCTGGAAACCGGCCTCCTTGAGACCGTTGCTGAAGAGGTCACCGGCGAGGACCCAGTTCTCCGAGGTCTTGGCCGGCAGGGCGACGCCGATCAGCGAGTTCGCCGCGAAGCCCTTGGCGTCTCCGTTGGAGCCACCGGACTCCTCGCTGCGGCCGGAGCCGCAGCCGGCGAGGGCCAGCATGGCGGCGGCGCTGATGGCCACCACCGACGTGCCGAAGGATTTACGCATGGTGAGGACTTGCCTTTCTGGAAAGGGTGGAGACGGGTGGTGAGGGTCGGTGGCCGTTCAGCCGGACACCGCTGCCTTGGCGGGCTCGCGCTCCGCGTCCGGCGGTGAGGCGGGCGGTCCGGATTCCTCGCGACGGAATGGCCGCATCAGGCTTCCGATGATCGAGAAACGACCCTGGCTCTTGTTGTAGACGTCGATCGCGACGGCCAGCAGCAGGACCAGCCCCTTGATGATCTGGACGCGGTCGGTGCCGACGCCCATCAGTTGCAGGCCGTTGTTGAGCACGGCCATCACGAGACCACCAACGATCGACCCGCTGATGGTGCCGATACCTCCGGAGACGGCCGCGCCGCCGATGAAGACCGCGGCGATCGCGTCCAGTTCCCAGCCGTTGCCGTCCTGCGGACCGGAGGCCGCCGAACGGGCCACGAAGATCATGCCGGCCAGCGCTGCCAGCACGGACATGTTCATCATGACGAAGAAGTTGACCCGCTTGAGCTTCACGCCGGACAGCTCGGCCGCCCGGGAGTTGCCGCCCACCGCGTAGATGTGCCGGCCACCTGCCGTGTTGCGGGTGTAGAAGGAGTACGCGATGACGAGCGCGACAAGGATGATGCCGGAGATCGGGAAGCTGGTGCCGACACGACCGCTGGCGAAGCGCAGCGCGGCGAAGGCGATGACCCCGACCATGACACCCATCCGCAGGATGGAGATCCACATGGGCGCCGGGTCGGCGTCCATCTCGCGGCGGGTCTTGCGCGCCTGGAGTTCGCGCCACACCACGGCCACCGCCGCGGCGAGGCCGAGCAGCAGTGTGGCGTTGTTGTAGCCGGTGTCCGGCCCGAACTCGGGCAGGAAGCCGGAGCCGATCTGCCGGAAGCCCTCGGGCACCGGGATGGTGTTGGCGTTACCGATGAACTGGTTGCCGCCGCGGAAGAGCAGCATGCCGGCCAGGGTCACGATGAACGCCGGTACCCCGATGTAGGCCACCCAGAAGCCCTGCCAGGCACCGATGAGGGCACCGACTCCGAGGCCGAAGAGGATGGCGAGGGGCCAGGGCAGTGACCAGTCGGCCATCGCCTTCGCCACGAGGATGCCCGAGAAGGCGGCGACGGACCCGACCGAGAGGTCGATGTGCCCGGCGACGATCACCATGAGCATGCCGATGGCCAGAATCAGAATGTACGAGTTCTGCTGGAACAGCGCGATCAGGTTGTCCGACCGCAGCGTCAGGCCGTCGGTGAGGATCTGGAACAGGACGACGATCGCCACCAGGGTGAAGATCATCCCGAACTGGCGAGCGTTGGAGGTGGTCCCTCCGAACAGGTTCTTCTGAAGGTCCTTCAATCGGCTCATCGTGTCAGCATCTTCTTCGTAGAGGTCATCTGCTTCATGAGGTTTTCCGGTGTGGCATCGGCCCGGGCGATCTCGCCCGTGATGGCGCCTTCGAACACGGTGTAGATGCGGTCGCAGAGCCCGATCAGCTCAGGCAGCTCCGAGGAGATGACGACGACGCCCTTCCCCTGGTCGGCGAGCCGCTGGATGATGCCGTAGATCTCGTACTTGGCACCCACGTCGATACCGCGCGTCGGCTCGTCGAGGATCAGCAGGTCCGGGTCCGTGAACATCCACTTCGCCAGCACCACCTTCTGCTGGTTGCCGCCGGAGAGCTTGGAGACGCCCTCGTCGACCGTCGGCGCCTTCGTCCGCAACTCCTTGCGGTACGCCTCGGCCGCCTTGTATTCCTCCACCTGGTCCAGCACGCCCCGGTGGGAGATCTTGGACAGCTTGGCGGCCACCGTGGACGCCTTGATGTCGTCGAGCAGGTTGAGGCCGATCGCCTTGCGGTCCTCGCTGACGTACGCGAGCCCGTGGTCGATGGCGTCGGCCACCGACTTCAGGACGATCTCCTTGCCGTCCTTGATGATCGTGCCCGACTCGTACACCCCGTACGAGCGGCCGAACACGCTCATGGCCAGCTCGGTGCGGCCGGCGCCCATGAGGCCGGCGAAGCCGACGATCTCGCCGCGGCGCACCACGAAACTCTCGTTCTTGCAGACCTGCCGCTCGGCGGAGATCGGGTGCCGCACGTTCCAGTCGCGGACCTCGAAGAAGACCTCGCCGATCTTCGGGGTGTGGTCCGGGAACCGGCTGCCCAGCTCGCGGCCGACCATGCCCCGCACGATGCGGTCCTCGTCGACACCGTCGGCCTTGACGTCGAGCGTCTCCACCGTCCGGCCGTCGCGCAGGATGGTGATCTGGTCGGCGATCGCCTCGATCTCGTTCAGCTTGTGCGAGATCATGATCGAGGTGATGCCACGCGAGCGGAAGCCGCGCAGCAGGTCGAGCAGGTGCCGCGAGTCCGCCTCGTTCAGCGCGGCCGTCGGCTCGTCCAGGATGAGCAGCTTGACGTCCTTGGCGAACGCCTTGGCGATCTCCACCAACTGCTGCTTGCCGACCCCGATGTCCTTGATCAGGGTGTCCGGGTCCTCTTGGAGGCCGACCCGGGCCATCAGGTCCAACGCCATCCGGTTCGCGGCCTTCCAGTCGATCGCGCCCCACTTGCGTGGCTCGTTGCCGAGGAAGATGTTCTCGGCGATCGACATGTCCGGAATGAGCGCGAGCTCCTGGTGGATGATCACGATGCCGGCGTTCTCGCTGGCCCGGATGTCGGAGAACCTGCTCTCCGACCCCTGGTAGATGATCTGGCCGTCATACGTGCCATGCGGGTAGACCCCGCTGAGGACCTTCATCAGCGTGGACTTGCCTGCGCCGTTCTCGCCGCAGATGGCATGGATCTCGCCGGCGCGAACCACCAGGTTGACGTCGGAGAGGGCCTTGACTCCGGGGAACTCCTTGGTGATGGAACGCATCTCAAGGAGGATCGGCACGTCGCTCATCGCTCGTACCACCTCGCCAACGTCATCGTTGCCTCCGGAAGGTTGGACCTTCACTTGGTTTTGTTGTTGTCGGCAACGTATTGCGGCGGACGGCCGATCTGCAAGGCGAGGGACTGTTGAAAAGGTAACAATCCGGCAATATTGACGTGATCCATTGTTCACGTGCACCAGCAGTCCCAGGAGCCCCTCGCCGCCCGCTAACAGCAGCCGTGCGCCCCGCGGAACCCACGCTCGCGCCTTGATCGAAACCGATCTTCGACCACCGGGCTCCCACCAGGCAGGACCCATGGCCGCCGGGCGCGAGGCAGCCGGAGGCCGGCGGCCACCAAGGCGCGCCAGCCCACCCAGCGGCGGTATGCGCCACCGGCGCTACATCAGAATATTTCGATGTTATCGATAACTCCGTTGGCCCGGCCAATCGAAAAGGATCGGTGCCCCGCAGTCGTCATCTCACGGCGCTCCGAAGCCCCGTCGTGACACGCTGTCCCCCGCTGCGCCGATCGTGCCCGTCTGCCCGGCCCACGCATCGGACGACCACGCCCGAGCCCGGTCGCCGTCGGCGCGGGAGCGACCTCTCCGCAACGAACCGGGCCCCGGTGACGCCGCGACCTGTCAGCTCGGGTGCAGCACCGCCTTGATCACTCCGTGCTCCCGCCGGTCGAAGCTGCGGTACAGCTCCGGAGCGTCGGCGAGGCTGCCGTGGTGCGTGACGATCACGCTGGGTCGGGCACGGCCGGCGACGACCATGTCGCGCAGCAGCACCGTGTAGCGGCGGTCGTGCGTACGCCCGAACCGCACCGCGACACCCTTGCCGAACAGCGTTCCCCAGGGGGCGCGCAGGTCCTCGTGGCTGCTCGCCCCGGGGCGGGGATGCAGGTCCCTCTCCGGGTACACACCGGCGACAGCGATCGCCCCGGCGGGATTCACCAACCGGGCCGCGTCGGCGATCACCTGGTCGGGGCGCTCCTGGTCGGGGCGTTCCCGGTTACGGGCCTGGAACCCGACCGCGTCGATGACCTTGTCGATCCCGCCCAGCTTCTCCTCGCCCAGCGGCAGCCCGGCACGGGCGCGGTCGGCGCGGATCTGCTCGACCGGGTCACCGTGTCGGAAGTCGACAGGCACCGCGCCGATCTCACCGGCCTTGTCGAGCCGGGCGTCGACGCCGTCCACGCAGTACACCACCCGTGCGCCCCGGATCAGCGCCGAGTAGGCGCTGAGCAGGCCGATCGTTCCGGCGCCGAACACTGCCACAGTGTCGCCGGGCTGTACGTCGGCGAGCGCGGAGGCGGCGTGCCAGCCGGTGACGAACGCGTCCGCCAGCAGGACGAAGTCGTCCTCGTACGCGTCACCCGGCTCCCCCGGCAACGGCACGCAGTTCGCGTCGGCCCACGGCACACGCAGCAGGTCGGCCTGGGCACCCCGGTAGGGGCCCATCCCGGCGTAGCCGTACGCGGCACCCGGCCCCTCGGCGCGCGCCCGCAGGCAGGCCGCCGAGAGCCCTCGGGCGCACATGACGCACGTACCGCAGAACAGGTGCGTCGGCATGACCACGCGGCTGCCCGGCCGGACGGTATGCACCCCGCTGCCCACCTGCTCCACCACGCCCAGCGGCTCGTGACCGAGCACCAGCCCGGGGTCCGCGCCGGTGCGCCCGTCGTACATGTGCAGGTCGGTGCCGCACATGGCGGTGGAGGTGATCCGCACGAGCGCGTCCGTGTCCGCCTCCAGCGTCGCGTCGGGCACCTCCCGCACGGCGACGGACCGCACGTCGGCGTACACGACGGCTCTCATCCCGACCCCCTCGCGCGGTAACCGTAGAAACGCCGGTCTTCCCGCCGCCCGCGCGATCATGCAACCTGTAGCCGGGGTGCGCGCAGGTCGGCGTCGCGACAGACATCGCATCGGCGAGGCACGATATTCAGGCGGACACGTCACCGACCGGATCGGGGCCTTCGCCATGACGACCGAGCAGAGCACACCGACGGCCATGCGGGGGTACGCCGACACCGCCCGGCTCGACGAGCTGCGCGCCACCGAATACCGGCACCTCGACCAGGGCGGCCGGGTCTATCTCGACTACACCGGGGCGGGGGTCGCCGCGCAGGCGCAGGTACGCGCCCACCACGACAGGTTGCTCGCCGGCCTGTACAGCAACCCGCACTCGGAGAACCCCACCTCGGTGGCCTCCGGCGCGACAGTGGGATCGGCCCGCCGCGCGGTGCTCGACTTCTTCCGTGCCGACCCCTCCGAGTACGCGGTCGTCTTCACTCCGAACGCCAGCGGAGCGTGCCGGCTGGTCGGCGAGGCGTACGACTTCGGCCGGTCGTCGCCGTTGGCGCTGACCTGGGACAACCACAACTCGGTCAACGGCATCCGCGAGTACGCCCGATCAGCCGGAGCGCCGGTGCGGTACGTGCCGTTGGCCGGCCCGGAGCTGCGGGTCGCCGAGTCGGATCTGGTGCGGGTGCTGGACGCCGGCCATCGTCGGCTTCCCGGGTTGTCGGGTCGCCCATCCCGGCGTGGACTGTTCGCGTACCCGGCGCAGAGCAACTTCTCCGGGGTGCAGCATCCGCTGAGCTGGGTGGAGCTGGCCCACCAGCACGGCTACGACGTGCTGCTCGACGCCGCCGCGTTCGCGCCGACGAACCGGCTGGATCTGAGCGTCGTACGACCGGAGTTCGTCTGCCTGAGCTGGTACAAGCTGTTCGGGTATCCGACCGGCGTGGGCGCGCTGCTGGCCCGTCGGGACGCGCTGGCCCGGCTGCGCCGGCCGTGGTTCTCCGGCGGCACGATCCGCGCGGTGAGCGTGCAGGGCGACTGGCACCGCACGATGGACGACGAGTCGGCGTTCGAGGACGGCACTCTCAACTTCCTGAGCATCCCGGACGTGGAGTTCGGGTTGCGCTGGCTCGACTCGATAGGCGTGGATCTCGTGCACACCCGGGTCGGGCTGCTCACCGAGTGGTTGCTGGCCCGGTTGACCGCGTTGCGGCACGGCACCGGCCAGCCGCTGGCTCAGGTGTACGGGCCGGTGACGGGCGAGGGTCGGGGTGCCACTGTGACGTTCAACCTCCGTCGCCCGGACGGCACGCTTGTCGACGAGCGGCTGGTCGCGCGGGAGGCCGCATCGGCCGGATTCCTGCTGCGGACCGGCTGTTTCTGCAATCCGGGCGCGGGCGAGGAGGCGTTCGGGATCAGCCGGGGCCTGCTGCGGCGACGGGTGCCCGCCCGGCTCGACTCGATCGACCAGTACCTCCACGCGCTGCGGTTGCCGATCGGCGGCGCGGTTCGCGTCTCGTTCGGGCTGGTGTCCACGGCGGACGACGCGCAACGGTTTCTCGCGTTCGTCGAGTCGACCTATCTGGACCGCGACGCCACGAGCGGGCCGCCCCTGCCGCCCCGGCTGCGCTGTTGACCGGCTGCGCGGCCCGGTGGCGGGGTGTCGCTAGCTGACCTGGGCGACCGGCGCGGCGGTGTGCCGCTTCGTCTCCTCCATGAACGGGAACCGGGCGGTGAGCTCGGCGAGCGTCGCCCCGGCGTGCCAGGCCGCAGCCATCTGGGCGACCTGGAGCAGGTCCATGGCGTCGCCCCGGGCCTGCACCTCACCGTCGACCCGGAGATCGACCATGAAGTACCGGGCCTGTGAGCCGAGCCCGACGCAGACGACTCCCTGGTCGGAGTGCAGTTCGGCGCAGGTGAACCGGGCCCGTCCCTGGTCGGGGGCTGTCACCCGGCCGATGTCGAGCTGGTGCGCGGTGGCGGTTTCGATGAGCGCGGGGGCCAGGCCATCCCGCTCGACCAGGTCCGGGTAGAGGCGCACACCCAGCGCCGTCGACGCGTCGCTCATGACTGACTCCCACTTCCTTGTGACAGAGACCAGCAGCTCGCACGTTACGGCGAGGTTTCGAGCGAGCTTTCGTCATCCTGTCCCGCGTGGACGCCGACGGCAATAGCAGGAGTCGATTCATCCCCTATCGGAGGAAGGCGCGCTTCGCCCTTCTGGCAGGGCGACTCGGCCACTCCTTTAATTGGAAGGACTCTTGACAGAAAGGCGCCATATCGACATCCTTCGTCGAAAGAGCGCTCTCCGGATTTTCCGGCGCGAAGCCTCCGCCACCTCTCCCGCTGAGGAGCCTCCCGTGTTCACAGCCCGTCCCGCCCCCCGCCTGCGACCCTTCGTCCTCGCGGCGGTCGCGCTCATCGCCACCGCCGCCGCCCTCGTCGTACCCGGACACAACGACCAAGCCGAGGCCGCCATCGGCCCGATCACCTGGCAGGACGAGTTCAACGCCTCGGCCGGCACGCCCGTCGACCAGAACAAGTGGCGCTTCGACATCGGAGGCGGCGGCTGGGGCAACAACGAGCGGCAGTACTACACCAACAGCACCAGCAACGCGGTGCACGACGGCCAGGGCAACCTCGTCATCACCGCCCGCCGGGACAACCCGGCCAACTACCAGTGCCACTACGGGCGCTGCGAGTACACGTCGGCGCGACTGCTGAGCGCGTCCACATTCACCCAGACGTACGGCCGGTTCGAGGCCCGCATCAAGATCCCGCGCGGCCAGGGCATCTGGCCGGCGTTCTGGATGCTCGGCACCGGCGGCGGGTGGCCCGACGCCGGCGAGATCGACATCATGGAGAACATCGGCCGGGAGCCCAACACCGTCTACGGCACCGTGCACGGCCCCGGCTACTCCGGCGGCGGCGGCATCACCGGCAGCCGCACCGTCGGCAGCCCGCTCGCCGACGGCTTCCACACCTACCGAGTGGACTGGGAGCCGAACCTCATCACCTGGTACCTGGACGGTGTGCAGTACCACCAGGTCAACCCGGCCCGGCTGGGCGGCAACCGTTGGGTGTTCGACCACCCGTTCTTCATGATTCTCAACGTGGCTGTCGGCGGCAACTGGCCCGGCTACCCGGACGGCTCCACCCAGTTCCCGCAGCAGATGCTCGTCGACTACGTCCGGGTGTCCGGCTACACCTCCGGCGGTGGCGGCGACCCGGCGCCCGGCACCAGCCGGATCCGCGGCGCGCAGAGCGGCCGGTGCATCGACATCCCCAGCGCCAACCCGGTCGAGGGCGCGAAGCTCCAGATCTGGGACTGCAACACCACCGCCGCGCAGGCGTGGACCTTCGCCTCGGACGGGACCGTCCGCGCCATGGGCAAGTGCATGGACCCCGCCTGGGCCGGCACCGCGAACGGCACCGAGGTCAACCTGGTCACCTGCAACGGCAATCCCGCGCAGCGCTTCACGCTCAACGGCGCCGGCGACCTCGTCAACATCAGCGCCAACCGCTGTGTGGACGTCCGGGACGCCAACCCCAACAACGGTGGCAAGCTGCACCTGTGGGACTGCAACGGTGCGTCGAACCAGAAGTGGTCCCGCATCTGAGTACGGCACCGACGGCCTGCGGGCCGCCCGACACCGTTGTCGGGCGGCCCGCTGCCGACAGTCAGTCCAGACCCAGGCCGCGCCGACCGGTGGAGTTGAGGTCGTCGGCCTGGAATCGGTTGGACCAACTGCGCTCGTAGTGCTCGGCCGGAAAGTCGGTCGGGCTGGACCCAGTCCGGAAGGCGTCGCGGACGGCTGCCGAGTACCGCTCGTTGCGCGGGCACCACGGCGCCGCGGGGATGTACATGACGTTGCCCCAGCCCTGCTGGTCGCGTACCGGCGCGACGCTGTGGATCATGTCGCAGTGCCACCACACGGAGTCGCCCGCCCGGACGTCGGGGATGCCGGAGAGGGCCTCCAGCAGCAGCGGATGCCACCGCTCGCTCACCGGGAAGACCTGGTTGACGGTGACGCCGCACATGTCGTCCTCCGGTACGTCGGGCAGCAGCGGCCGGAGCATCAGGTAGGCCATCGCCTCGGGGATCGGGACGGTGTGCAGCACGCCCTGGTCGTTGTCCATGTCGGACAGCGCCGTCCAGCCCTGGAAGGTGCGGAAGGCCGAGCACATGGTGCTGCCGGGGTACTGCGGGCCGGCGGTGCGGTGGGCGGCGTCCCAGGGGTCGTACTCCTCGACCGTCCCGTCGAAGAGGTGCCGGAACGCCCGCTGGTACGCCTCGGTCATCCACAGGTCGAGCGTGCCGGGGTCGAGGTGGGTGCCCAGGCCGTTGGAGTCGGCGCCCGGTGGCCGGCGGCGGATGCGGTCCGGGTAGAGCGAGTCGCGGTCGGGGTCGAACCAGCGCACGCCGTCGGACTCGTGCTTCCACTGGCTGTTGAGAAACGCCTGGACCCGGGCCATCCGGTCGCTCTGGCGGGCCTGCATCTGAGCTGCCGACCAGTAGATCGGGTAGATCTCGGGCTTCGACCCCACACTGCCGAAGAAGTCGTCGCCGGGGCCCCGGTAGGTCTCGAAGAACCTGTTGGACTCCACGTAGTCGACGATGTCGCGGTCCCAGTCCAGCGCCTGCTGGCGGTCGAAGTGCCCGCGTACGACCAGGCAACCCCGCTGGCGGAGCTTCGCCAGCGCCTCCGCCGAGACGGTGCCGGCGGCGATGTCCGCGTACTCGATGACGGGCCAGATCGTCTCGCCGCGGCCCCTGGCGGCGGCGATCTCCTCGACCCGCGCCCGGACACGCTGCTCGACGACCGCGAACACCTCCTCGACAGTCCGGCCGGACGCCTCGATCCGGGCCCGCAGCGCCGCCTTGACCTCGCGGATGGCGGACGGAAGGTCGGCCGGGGTCGACTCCCAGTGCGGTACTGACGGGAGCGGGGCGACGGCCAGGTCGGGCTGGGCGTTCATGGCGCGACTCCTTCTAGTAAGGGCTCCTTCTTGGAAAAGACTCTAGGTGCGTTCACCGTTCCAGGCAAGGCTCCTGCCTAGAATCCTGGCGTGACCACCGCCAAGCCCTCCCTGGAGCTGCTCCGCTCGCTTACCGACGAGCACGTGCTCCGGGAGCTGATGCGGCAACGACGGCTGACCCGGGCCGACCTGGCAACCCGCAGCGGCCTGTCCAAGCCCACCGTCGGGGAGAGCGTGCGCCGGTTGACCGAGGCCGGGCTTGTCGTCGACACCGGGGAGCGCACCCCTGGCGGTCGGGGCATGGGCCGCGTCGGCTCGTACTACGCGCTCGCCGGCTCAGCGGGCACCGCCCTGGCCGTCAGCATCGCCCCGGACGGGGTGGTGGTCGAGCGGGTCGACGCCCACGGCGACATCGTCGGACGGACCCGGCACGACATCAGTCGGCCCGCACACGCCGAGCGGGTGGCCGCCGCAGTGGGCACCGCAGCGACGCAGGCGGGGCAGGGCGGCGGAGGAGCCATCCGGCTGGCGGTCGTCAGCGCCGCCGACCCGGTGCACCGGGTCACCGGCCGGCTGATCCGGCTACCGGACGCGCCGTTCCTGCTCGGCGACCTCGACCCGGTCGCCGTGCTGACGCCACACGTCGCCGGGCCGGTCGTCGTCGACAACGACGTCAACTGGGCGGCGCAGGCCGAGCGCGACCTCGACCCGGCCGGCCTGAGCGACTTCGCCTACGTCTTCCTCGGCGAAGGGCTGGGGTGCGCGGTCGTCAGCGACGGCGCGGTACGCCGGGGCCACAGCGGTGTCGCCGGGGAGATCGCCCACCTGCTGACCACCGGCCCGGACGGCAGGGCAACCCGGTTCATCGACGTGTTCGCCGATCTGGGCCTCCGCCATGCCGGCACGACCGCCATCGACGTCGAGCGGGTCCGCCGCCTTCCGGCAGCCGGCAGGGCGGCGTTGGGGCAGGCCGTCAGCGGCGTGCTCGCCGCCGTCGTGGCGCTCGCCGACCCCCGGCTCGTGCTGATCGGCGGCGCATGGGGCACCCATCCGCCGATCCTCGACGCCGTCACCAACGTCTTCAGCGGAATGCCCCGGCACGTCGAGGTGCGTCCGGCACGACTCACCGACGAACCGGCGCTCACCGGCGCCCGCGCGGAAGCCCTCGACCGTCTACGCTCGGCAATCATCGCCCGCCGGACATCCTGACCGCGACGGCCCTCCGCCGGGCGCCACGCGCGTTTGGACCTGCCCGCCCGGCCGGACACAGAGCGGACCCCGCCGGCCACGCCGACGGGGTCAGTCCGCGGAAAAAGGTGGGAAGCTGTCAGCCCGCGATGTCGCGCGGGTCCCGGCTGCGCGGGTACGTGTTCTTCTCCCCGATCGTGCCGTCCTGCTTCTTGATCACGTGCTCGACCCCACGGTCGGCAGCCATCTCCCGACCCTGGGCCTGCGCGTCGGCCTTGCCCTCATGCGTGCTGCTGGCCCGCTCGTTGCCCTCCGCCTTGTTCTTCCACTGCCCGTCCTCTTGGTACGTGTCGACGTCACCCTTGGCCATGGCCTGCTCCCTCCGTGCGCCTCTGCACTGTCCTTCGATCAGTGCCCCGAGCCGGGTCGGGCAAAACGCCGTCCTCAGGAGACGCAGTTGTTGCTCGTGCGCCGCAGCGTCTGTTCGCGCTCGTCGGTGGTGATACCCGACGGCGTACCGTCGAAGTGGGTTTCCACCTTCTCCCACCCCCGGCGCTGCTCGTAGTGCAGGTGCGGTGCGCCGGAGTTGCCGGTGCTGCCGAGCCGCCCGATCTGCTGGCCCTGCGTGACCTCCTGGCCCTCCTTCACCAGCGGCGGTTCGAGCAGGTGCAGGTACTGCGTCTCCCACTTGCCGCCGTGGTCGATCTTCACCCAGTAGCCGCCACCACGGCCGCGTGGACCTTCCGGGTTCTCCGGGGTACGTCCGCCCAGGGTTCCGTTGATGCCCGCCACTGTGACAGTGCCGCCGTAGGACGCGAGGACTGGCCGCCCCCACGCCTCGCCCTCGATCGGGAACAGGTCGACGTCGAAGTCGTCGTGCCCGGGATAGGTGCTCAACTGCCAGGTCTCGCCGCAGGCCACGGGCATCTGGAAGAGCGGGCGCGGACCCGGCGGGCGCAGCAGCGGCACGACGACCACTGCCACCCCGACGACGACCGCCAGCGCGACGAGCCCGACGAGGACACCGATCAGCCGGCTCCGGGGGCGGCGGTGGGTGCGGGCTCTGCGGGGGCGGCCGGTCGTCACCGGCCCGAGCATGACAGACGCCGGCAACGCGTGGGATCCGGGCGGTTGCCGGCGCCAGCTCACCGCTCCCCGGCGGCGGTGAGCTGGCGCCGGGCCGTGCCGGGCCGTGCCGTCAGCAGCGCGGCACGTTCGGGATGTACCCGTCGTGGCCGGTCAACAGGTACGCGTCGGAGACGTACCTGTTGGTGCCGATCCGGTTCCACACGGAGGTCGTGCCGTACGGGCCGGTGACAGTGCTTCCCACGGCCTGGCAGTAGACGGCCACTGTCGCGCCGTCGGGGACCGACCCGACGACCGGATAGCTGGCGCCGGGGCCGGAGCGCACGTTGAGGGTGCTCGCGCTGGTGCTCACCGTTCCGGAGCCGACGCCGGTGATCCCGTTCACCAGTTGCATGTAGTAGGTCCAGTTCCAGTTCGGGCCCGGGTCGGTGTGGGTGGCGCCGGGCACCTCGTTGTGCCCGATGATGTGCGCCCGAGTCTTCGGGATGCCGTACCTGTTGGCGAGGTTGCGGGTGAGTGCGGCGGATGCCCGGTACATCGCGTCGGTGAGCCAGGCGGCGTTGTCGACGTACCCCTCGTGTTCGATGCCTATCGACTGGGTGTTGTAGGTCCAGTTGCCGGCATGCCAGGCGATGTCCTTCTCCCGCACCGACTGGGTGACGGCCCCGTCGGAGGACCGGAAGGTGTAGTGCGCGCTGGCCTGCGCCGCCGGGTTCTGGAACCAGTTGACGGTGCCGGAGTACGAGCCCTGCGCGGTGTGGATGACGACGCGGGTGACCTGGTGGCTGCCCGGCCGGCTGGCCACCGTGTAGTTGCTCGTGCTGGCCGGCGCCCACGCGGCCGGCCCGTAGTCGGTGCTGAGGGTGCCGATCCCGCTGGGGTCGGCGGCGGCCGGTGCGACGACCGCGACGGTGAGCGCAGTGGTGAGCGCCGTGGTGAGGGCGGTGGTCAGGGCGAGTAGGAGGCGGCCTCGGAGGATGGGTCGAACGGACATCTGCACTCCTCGCGGGAACGGAGGTTGGCGGCCTGTGGGGCCGCCAACCTCGGCGGTCGTACTCGTCAGCACCAGCCGTTTACCGGACCGTTCACACCTGTCGACAGGTACGCGTCGGACACCCAACTGCCGTCGCTCAACCGGTTCCAGAGCGCCGTGGTGCCGTACCGGCCGGTGTGGGAGGTGCCGTTCGCGGAGCAGGAGATGGTGACTGTCGCGCCGTCGCCCACCGAGCCGAGCGAGCCGTAGCCCGTTCCCGGACCGGCCCGGCGAGTGAGCGCGCCACCGCCGTTCGCGTCGACAACGCCCTGGTTGAAGCCGAGCGCGCCGTAGTTGTAGAGGCCACCGCCGACACCGGCGAAGGCCGATCCGTGCCGCGCCCCGCCCTGGTAGGCGGCGCCGCCGTTGGCCAGCACCCACTTGCCGATGTCATGCCCGGCGATCGGCACGTACGCGCTGTTCTGCCGCAGTCCGAAGTGGACGTGCCGGCCGTAGGCAGCCCCACCGCAGGTGACGTCGGTGCCGGTGTTGCCCAGGACGGCGCCCTGGCCGACGCTGGCGCCGTTGACGGAGATGCTGTTCCACAGGTGGTAGTAGTCGGTCGAGTAGCCCCGGTCGTGGATGACCCGGATCCACCCGCGACACATGGTGTACGCCGCACCGGCCCGCGTCGCGCGAACCACCTGGTCGCCGCCGGCCAGGTCGATCGAGCTGTACGGCGAATCGGTCCCGCCCCAGCCGTGCGGGCCGCTGGTGAGCGTCCACGTCTGTCCGACACCGAACGGCAGGGCCATCCCGGTCCGGTAGTCCCCGCCCGCGTACAGAGGGCTCGGCGTCGTGGTGAGCACGCTTCGCTCCTGGGCGCCCACCAGGGGCGACTCGGCGGCCAGTTCACCGAAGGCGGCCTCACCGTCGAAGGCGATCCGCCATCCGGCGCGGTCGGCCCGCGCGATGAAGACCGACCCGGTCGGGTGAGCGTCCTCCTGTCGGGGTGCGACCGCGACGGCGGTGCCGAACGCCCACCGGCCGCTGCTGCGGCTCACGGTGATCCTGGTGTCCTGTTGCGCGCCAGCGCTCGACATCCGGGCGGTGCCGAGGAGTTTGGCGGTCACCGCCTCGGTGAGTGCGGAGGCGTCGGCGGTCGGCGCGGCGACGCTGGGGGTCGCCCAGAACAGGCTGGTGACCGTCAGCAGGGCTGCGGCTGCGCCGCCTGCCCATCGTCGATCGAGTCTCATCGTGACCTCACTTTCGATACGGGGATCGAGGCCGGGGCGATGGAGAGCCTGCGGCCGCTGGCGGGTGGGGGTACCGGCGAGGCTGAGTGGAGTGCCGCATAGATAGAGAGGGATATGAATATTGACGATGATTGTTGTGTAGTAAACCGTCGAAGTCAACGTACTCATCGAAGGTTTCCTACATCCCACTCCGTCAGATCAGCGGTGACGGAGACTCCGCGCCGGGCAGCGACAACGACAGCGGCACCGGCAACTGCCACTGACCGCGTGATCCCGCTGCGTCGTCCGCGGCGCAGCGGGATCGTCTCGCGCTCGACCCTGCGGCGCTGCGGTGTCGCCTCCCTGGCCGGCCCTGGGGTGTGTCCGGCTCCCTGTAGAGCTGCCCCAGAAATGGGGCGGCGCCGGCCGGATCACCGCGAGCACCACGAACACCACCAGCACCACGAGGACCACGAGCACCACGAGGACCGAGCAGCGGGAGCACCACGAGCAGCCGGAGCCGCCACGAGCAGCCGGAGCACCACGAGCAGTCGGAGCCACCACGAGCAGCGGGAGCACCACGAGCGGCCGGAGCACCACAACCGTCTCCGCAGGGCACGGTCCATATGTGGGGCAGCTCTACAGGACCACCGACAGGTGGGTCGACCCTGCAGGGCGGCTCAGGCATCGCCGCGGGAAGCCCTCAACCAGCGTGCCGGGCACCGGCGCGGGGCCGAGGCGGGCACGCTGTGCCTACCGACCACCACCTGTTGACGCGTGGCCCCTGCCCGCAGAGGCGGGCAGGGGCCACGATCGTGCTGTTGCGACGTCAGCGGGCCGTTCCGGCGCGGCGCTTGTTGTAGACGTCGAACGCGACGGCGACGAGCAGGACGAGCCCCTTCACCACCGACTGTGTCGACTGGTCGATACCCATCAGCTGCATGCCGTTGCTCATCACGGCCATGATCAGACCGCCGACCATCGCGCCCACGACCGTACCGACCCCGCCGGTGACCGCCGCACCCCCGATGAACGCTGCGGCGATGGCGTCCAGCTCGAACATGTTGCCCGCGGCGGGCTGCGCCCCGTTGGACCGGGAGGAGTAGATGACCCCCGCCACCGCCGCCAGGAAGCCCATGTTGACGAACATCCAGAAGTTGACGGTACGGACCTTCACCCCGGACAGCGCCGCCGCCGACAGGTTGCCGCCGATCGCGTAGACCTGCCGACCGAAGACGGTACGCCGGGTGAGCAGGCCGTAGACCAGCACGAGGACCGCCAGGATGATCAGCACGATCGGCAGGCCACGGGCGTGCGCCAACTGCCAGGCGAAGTACATGATGACGGCACCCACCGCGACGACCCGGGCGACGAACAGCGGGAACGACTCGACGGGCTGCTGGTAGCGGATCCGCGCCACGCGGGTACGGAAACCGCTGACCGCGTACCCGGCGACGGCGACGGCGCCGATGAGCAGCGTGAAGGCGTCGAAGCCCTGACCGCCGAGCAGCCCGTTGAGGAAGCCCGCGGCGACGCGCTGGTACTCGGCAGGGAACGGCGACAGCGAGATGTTGTCGAGCACCCGCAGGGTCAGACCACGGAACAGCAGCATCCCCGCCAGGGTCACGATGAACGCGGGAATCCCGGCGTACGCGACCCAGAAGCCGTGCCACGCGCCGACCGCGATGCCCACGGCGATCGCGGCAAGGACACCCACCCACCACGGGTATCCCTGCTGGATGACCAGGACGGCGGAGACCGCACCTGTCAGCGCGACCACCGACCCCACCGACAGGTCGATGTGCCCACCGATGATCAGGATGACCATCCCGATCGCCAGAACCAGGATGTACGAGTACTGGAGGACGATGTTCGTGATGTTGCCGGGACTGAGCGACACCCCGTCGGTCAGGATCGCGAACAGCGCGACGATGACGACCAGGGCGACGTAGATCCCGCTCTGCCGCAGGTTGTTCAACACGAGCGCCCGCAGGTCGCTCGTCCCGGTGTGCAGGGCGGCGGCCGGCGTGGCGTCCGGTGACGTCGGGCGCTCCGTCGAAGGGGTCTTGATGCTTGTCATCCGACGAGCTCCTTGTCCTTTGTCATCAGCTCCATGAGGCTCTCCTGGGTCGCCTCACCCACCGGCATCTCGCCGGTGATCCGGCCCGCGGCGAGGGTGTAGATGCGGTCGCACATCCCGAGCAGCTCCGGCAGCTCGGAGGAAATGATGATCACCGCTTTGCCGTCGGCCACCAGCCGGTTGATGATCGTGTAGATCTCGAACTTGGCCCCGACGTCGATCCCGCGCGTCGGCTCGTCGAGGATCAGCACGTCCGGGTCGGTGAAGAGCCACTTCGACAGCACGACCTTCTGCTGGTTGCCGCCGGAGAGCTTGCCGACCACCGCCATGACACTTGGCGCCTTGATGCTCATGTCCCGGCGGCTCGACTCGGCGACCTTGATCTCCTCGTTGCCGTTGACCCAGCCCATTCGGGACAGCCGGTCCAGGGCGGCGGCCGACACGTTGCGCCGGACGTCGTCGATGAGGTTGAGGCCGTACCGCTTGCGGTCCTCGGTGACGTACGCGATGCCGTTGTCGATGGCCTCCGCGACGGTACGGGCGTTGACCTGCCGGCCGTGCATGAACAACCGGCCGTTGATGTCCCTGCCGTACGACCTGCCGAACACGCTCATCGCCAACTCGGTCCGGCCGGCGCCCATCAGCCCGGCGATGCCGACGACCTCACCGGCGCGCACGGACAGGCCGACGCCCTCGACGACCATCCGCTCATGGGTGGGGTGGCGCACCGACCAGTCCTCGATCCGCAGCACCTCCTCGCCCGGCGACGACTCGCGGTCGGGGTAGAAGCTGTCCAGGTCGCGCCCGACCATGCCCCGGATGATGCGTTGCTGGGTCACGTCGTCGGCGCGCATGTCCAGGGTCTCCACCGCGCGCCCGTCGCGGATCACTGTCGTCGAGTCGGCGATCGCGGTGATCTCGTTGAGCTTGTGGGAGATCATGATGCAGGTGATCCCCCGGTCCCTGAGCTGCCGGAGCAGCCCGAGCAGGTGCGCCGAGTCGACGTCGTTGAGGGCGGCGGTCGGCTCGTCAAGGATGAGCAGGCGCACCTTCTTCGACAGCGCCTTGGCGATCTCCACAAGCTGCTGCTTGCCCACGCCCAGCTGGATGACCGGGGTGACGGGGTTCTCGTGCAGCCCCACGGACGCCAGCAGTTCCGCCGCCTCGGCGTTGGCCCGGTTCCAGTCGATGAGGCCGCTGCGGCCCCGGCGCTCGTTGCCGAGGAAGAGGTTTTCGGCGATCGACAGGTGCGGCACCAGGGCGAGTTCCTGGTGGATGATGACGATGCCGTTCGCCTCGCTGTCCCGGATTCCCCGGAAGTGCATCGGCTTGCCGTCGAAGAGGATCTCTCCGTCGTACGAGCCCGATGGGTGTACGCCGGACAGCACCTTCATGAGTGTGGATTTGCCGGCGCCGTTCTCGCCACAGATGGCGTGGATCTCTCCCCGGCGTACCGCGAGGGTGACGTCCTCAAGGGCGGTCACCCCGGGAAAGGTCTTCGTGATGCGACGCATCTCGAGGATGGTGTCGTCCATGGTCGCTGTCCTCTGTCAGGTCCCGACGTGGTCCGCCACGAACGTCGGGCCCGGCGGGGTGACCGCCGAGCCCGACGGATGGCTTACTTCTTGGCCTGACCGGCGGCGACCTCTTCCGCCGTCCAGTACCCGGAGTCGATCAGCGCGGTCTTGATGTTGTCCTTGTAGACCGTCACGAACGGCAGCAGGTACGACGGAACGACCTTGACGCCGTTGTTGTACGTCTGCGTGTCGTTGGCCTGCGGCTGCTTGTCCTGGAGGAACGCCTCGGCGGCGTTGACGGCCTGGTCGGCCAGCAGACGGGTGTCCTTGAAGACGGTGCAGGTCTGCACGCCGTCGTTGATCAGCTTGATCGAGGCGATCTCGGCGTCCTGGCCGGTCACCGCGGGCAGCTTCTTCTTGCCGCTACCGCCGTAGCCGGCGTTCTGCAGGGCGGTGATGATGCCCCGGGAGATGCCGTCGTACGGCGACAGCACGCCGTCGACCTGCGAGCCGTCGTTGTAGCTGGAGGTGAGCAGGTCCTCCATGCGCTTCTGCGCGGTCTCCTGCTGCCACCGCAGGATCGCCACCTGCTCGATCGTGGTCTGGCGCGACTTCACCTTCAGCGTGCCGGCCTCGATGAACGGCTTCAGCGTGTCCATGGCGCCGCCGAAGAAGTACTGGGTGTTGTTGTCGTCGAGCGACCCCGCGAACAGCTCGATGTTGAACGGGCCGGTGGCCGTACCCTTCGAGCCGTCCTGGTTCTGCAGGCCGAGGCCGACGAGCAGCCCGGTGGCCTGGGCGACGCCGACCTTGTAGTTGTCGAAGCTCACGTAGAAGTCGACGTTCTTGCTGCCACGGATCAGGCGGTCGTACGAGATGACCGGGATCTTCGCGTCGGCGGCGGCCTGCAGCTGGCCGCTGAGCGCCGTTCCGTCGATCGCCGCGATGACCAGGACATCCGCGCCCTGGGTGATCATCTGGTCGACCTGCTGCGACTGGGTGGGGATGTCGTCGCCGGCGTACTGGAGGTCGACCTTGTAGCCCTTGGCCTCCAGCTTCTGCTTCACGGCGTTGCCGTCGGCGATCCACCGCTCGGAGGTCTGGGTCGGCATCGAGACGCCGATGGTCAGGTCGCCGGGCTTCTTCTCACTCGTGTTACCGCCGCTACCGGCGCCTTCGCCACTGCATGCCGCCAGGCTCAGCGCCAGCATCGCGCTACCCAGAGCAACCAGGAATTTCCTGCTCACGGGCCTCTCCTCCTCCGGATTCCCCCGCCGACCGCCGGGGCCCACGTGTCACCTTTGGGGTAGTGTTAGCGCTCACATAAGGCACGTCAACAGTAGATCTGAAATACCGGTGTCACGGTCTCGTAACGAGAGGCTTCCCGGCGGCGCGGCCTGGGATTCCGCCGTCCACAGTGGATGCCGCCACCCGATCGCACGCTGGGTAGCGGCTGCCTCAGGGTGACCGCCCACCACCGTCAGTGCAACGCGCGGACGGGCACCGCCGACGGGACGCGACGGGCCAGCAGGACTCCGCCGACCGAAGCGCGGCGGGCCGTCAGGGCAAGGCGACGGGACGCGACAGACCGGCACGTCCGCCGAGGGGACGTGTGGCGCCTCAGCGCGAAGGGGGCGGGGCGACGCTGTCGCGGGCGACGAGTGTCGGTGCGATGGTCTGCCGCAGAGCCCCACCGCTGCCCGACTCGATCTGCGTCAACAGCATCTGCAGGCTCGCCCGCGCCACCGCGTCGAAGTCGGGCCGGACGGTGGTCAGCGGCGGGATGAAGTACGCGGCCTCCGGCACGTCGTCGAAACCCACCACACTGATCTCGGCAGGCACCCGCCTGCCGAACTCGTGCAGCGCCCGCAGCACGCCCAGGGCGAGGTGGTCGTTGGCCGTGAAGATGGCGGTGACCTCGGGCATCCGCGCCAGCATCTGCCCGCACCGGTAGCCCGATGCCGCCGACCAGTCGCCCGGCATCAGCGGCGGTGGGCTGATCCCGGCGGCCAGCAGGGTCTCGCGCCAGCCCTCGATGCGACCGGCGCCGTCGAACCAGTCGGACGGCCCCGACACGTGCCACACGGTGCGGTGCCCGGCGTCGAGGAGATGCTGGGTCGCCGCCCGAGCGCCCGCCACCTGGTCGACAGTCACCAGCGGCATGGGCCGATGCGGGTCGCCGTCGACGGTGACCAACGGGACGTCCTGGGGCAGCCGCTCCAGCGCCTCGCCGGCCGACTCGACCGGCGCGATGACGACGATGCCGGCGACCCGGTGCGCCAGGTGCCGCTCGACCGCTGCCGAGATCGACCGGTGGTCGAGGTCCCGGACACTGCCCACGCTGACCGCGAAGCCCTCCTCCGCGGCGGTCTGCTCAAGGGCTGCCAGGAGCGACGCCGGGCCGTAGAGGGTGGTGTTCTGTGCCACCACGCCGATCACCTGCGACCGGCCGGTCACCAGGGCTCGCGCCGCGCCGTTCGGGCGGTAGCCGAGTTCGGCGATCGCCGCCCGCACCCGCAAACGGGTCTGCTCACGCACGTTGGGGTGCCCGTTGAGCACACGTGACACGGTCTGGTGGGAGACACCGGCGAGACGAGCGACATCAGTCATCGCGGGACCATGGACGGCCATTTCACTCCCCCCGCCAAATCCGGACCGCAGCCCGTCGACGTCGACTGGAGCGGCCCGGCCTGATCCCCCTCGCTCAGTCACCACGCCGGTGCTGAATCCCAGGTGACCAGCGCTGGATCGCCGACAGTCTACGCCAGGCATCGGCCTGGACAGGGCCTGGCTGCGGGGGAACGGCGCGACGGGCCGCAGGTCGGCGGACCGGCCCACCCGTCACCCACACCGAGGGCGGCGGACGGCCCTGGCGGCGCCCCTGCCGCCGGCCGGTTCCCCGTTCCCGGAAGGGGCGCGGAGCAGGGCGGCGACGGGCACAAACAGTGGCGCGGACTGCCCGTCCGAGATCCGGACGGGAAGTCCGCGCCACCGGTCAGATCGACAGGTGTGTGACAGGCGTCACGGTGTCGTCAGGTCGAACCGGCTCACGGTGACCGCTCCCCCGAGCGCCTGGGTGGCGTGGTTGAAGATGGCGAACCGGTAGCCCATGAAGAACTGCCAGTTGTTGGCGAGCGTCAGGGCGTTGCCGAACGACGTGAAGTTGACCCCGTCGGTGCTGTACGAGAAGCGGGCCTGCCGTCCGGAGCCGGGTCTGATGTCGGCGTTGGCACGCAACCAGATCCGGCCACCGGAGACGGCGGTGCTCGCCACCTCACTGCCGGTGCTCGTGGTGTTCCAGTTGCCGTCCATCGTCAAGCCGTTCTGCATCACCAGACGAGTGGAACCGTTGTCCCGCCGAATGCCGATCCAGGCCGACGAGTTGCGCAGCACCGCCAGGCCCGTGCGGTCACCGTCGCGCATCGTCGAGTAGTCCAGCTCGATGGTGGCGGTGGAGGTGGGGCCCTGAATGCGGTGCGTCAACGTGTTCCGGGCGGCGTACAGGTCGCCGGTGACGGTGGCGGTCTGCAGGCGAAGTCCGTTGTTCACCGAATACCTGCTGGTGTCCGGATTGTGGTTCCACTCCCACTGCGGGCCGAGGGTCGTGCCGGAGAACGTGTCGGTGCCGGTGAGTGGCTTCACCGCCCGGGGCGCGGCGGGCAGGTTCGGCTTCGGGTACGAGCTGCCCCAGGCGCCGTTTACCGTCTGCAGGACGGGCCACCCGTCGCCGGTCCAGGTGATCGGCGCCATGGCGGGCATCCGACCACCGGGGTACGCGTCGACGAACGCCATGTAGTACCAGTCGCCGTTCTGGGTCTGCACCAGTCCACCCTGGTGCGGAACCCCGCCGCCGGAGATCGGGCCGGGCAGGTTGAGCAGCACCTGGCGCTGCTCGTACGGGCCGAACGGGCCGTTTGTCGACTTCAGCACGTACTGGCCGTTGGCCGGTCGGGTGAGCCAGATGTAGTAGGCACCGTTGCGCTTGTAGAACCGTGCGCCCTCAAGCGTTCCGATGCTCGACGGCGTCTGGTAGACCTGCTGGGCGCGGACCTGCGACTTCCCGTCGGCGGACAGCTGGGCGACGCTGATGGTGCCGTTGCCGTACGCCACGTACATGGTGTCGTTGTCGTCGATCAGCATCCCGGCGTCGTAGTAGCAGTTGGGGATGGTGGTGTGCTTGCTCCAGGTGCCGTCCACGGCGCTCGCCGTGTAGATGTGGGTCTGCGCGAAGTCGATGCACCCGGCCCAGTAGAACGTCCGGTTGCTCGGACGGTAGTTCAACGTCGAGGCCCAGATCCCGT
Organism: Micromonospora profundi; assembly: GCF_011927785.1. NCBI lineage: Bacteria > Bacillati > Actinomycetota > Actinomycetes > Micromonosporales > Micromonosporaceae > Micromonospora > Micromonospora profundi. Next base: position 3,994,936 of record NZ_JAATJK010000001.1, read on the forward strand.
CGACGTACGCGTTACCGCCGCTCATGTCGTACTTCGACCCGAACTCCAAGCGGGGTACCGAGTGCCCGGCGAACTCCCAGTTGACAAGGTCGTACGAGCGCAGGACGGGAGCGCCCGGCGAGTAGTGCATCGTGGACGCCGACATGTAGTAGGCGTCGCCCACCCGGATGATGTCGACGTCGGCGAAGTCCTGCCAGACGACCGGGTTGGTGTACGTGCCGCTCGGCGGGGGCGGAGTCGTCGGCGGCGGCGTGGTGGGGTTGCCTCCGCTGCCCACCTGCACGAGCTGCCACTGCTGGTTGTTGCCGCCCCAGTCGTCGTACTGCACGATGTTGCCGCCGTCGGCGGTGGAGGCGTTCTGCACCTCGACTGCTTTGTTGCTGTTGCGGTTGATCAGTCGAACGTAGCCACCGGCGGAGTCCGCCAGGCGGAACTGCTGGTTCACCCCGTTGCCGTCGGCCCACTGCACGATCGACGCGCCGTTGGCGGTGGAGAAGTTGTAGACGTCGAGCACCTTGCCGGAGTGCCGGGACTTCAGCCGGTAGTAGCCGCCGCCGGAGTCGACGAACTGCCACTGCTGCCACGCGCCGTCGTTGCGCGCCCACTGGGTGATGCGCGCGCCGTCGTTCGTGGCCTGGTTGTACACGTCCAGCGCCTTGCCACTGTTGCGGTTCACCAACACGTACCAGGCGTTGGTGTCCACCGTCGCTGCCGATGCGGGTGACGCGGCCACCGCGGTGAGCGTGCCGCCCACCAGCACCGCCGCCGCGGCGGCGGTGAGCCGCCGCAACCAGCCGCGCCGACGCGCGGATGGTGTGGCCCAGGGAACCCGACCGATGGCAACCATGATCCTCCTTCGAGAACGCGAACCGAGCGGTCTGGGCCGGCATCCCCGGCACCGGGCGGGGTGCCGTGCCTGGCCACGGGCCCGACCGATGTGATCGCTAACATCGCTCCCCGTGCCACGAGGGCAGCAATCTGTGAAAATCGGGGGGCGGACACAATTCGCGGGCGGGCCAGCCGCAGACATTGATTGTCTTGGTTATAGACTGTGAGCGATAACACGTCCTTAGTCAAGACGTAACACAGCCGGCTCGCGATCGTGCTAGGCGCACACGCAGACGGGTGGCGCGTCCCGGCCGACGACTGCCGCCGGGGACGCGCCACCCGTCTGGGAAGCGCTGGTGAGTGGGGTCAGAAGCCGCGCGCCAACCGGTAGTAGGCCTGGTTCCACCGGATCTCGTCGGCGAAGCGGCGCGGCTCGGTGTCGGCGTCGATGACGACGAGTTCGGTACGGCTCATCTCGGCCAGGTCGTGCAACTCCTCCACGCCGACGGCCTGGGACAGCACCGTGTGGTGGGGAGCGCCAGCGGTGATCCACGCCTCGGCCGAGACGGGCAGGTCGGGTCGTGGACGCCAGACGGCCCGTGCCACCGGCAGCCGGCGCAGCGGCTGCGGCGGCGTCACCACGTCGATCTCGTTGGCCACCAGCCGGAAGCGCTCCCCCATGTCGGCGAGCCCCAGCACCACCGCCGGGCCGGGCTCGGCGTCGAAGACGAGGCGGACCGGGTCCTCCCGCCCGCCGATGCTCAGCGGGTGGATCTCCACGTTGGGTACGCCGGACGCGATGGTCGGGCAGACCTCCAGCATGTGGGCGCCGAGCACCAGCTCCGAGCCGGGGGTGAGGTCGTAGGTGTAGTCCTCCATGAAGGACGTGCCGCCCTCCACGCCCACCGACATCGCCTTGAGGGTGTGCACGAGGACCGAGGTCTTCCAGTCGCCCTCGCCGCCGAAGCCGTAGCCGTCGGCCATCAACCGTTGCACAGCGATGCCCGGCAGCTGACGCAGCCCGCCGAGATCCTCGAAGTTGGTGGTGAACGCCCGGAACCCGCCGGCGTCCAGGAAGGCCCGCATGCCCAGCTCCAGGCGGGCCGCGTACCGCAGGGAGTCGTGCTGCTCGCCCCCGGAGCCCAGCGCCGCGACGACGCGGTACGTGTCCTCGTACTCCTTCACGAGGTCGTCGACCTGCGCGTCGGTGACCTCGCCGACCACCTCGACCAGGTCGTTGACGCCGTAGGTGTTCACCGACACCCCGAAGCGCAGCTCCGCCTCGACCTTGTCGCCCTCGGTCACCGCGACGTCGCGCATGTTGTCACCGAAGCGGGCCAGACGCAGCGACCGCATCGCCGACCACCCCAGGGCCGCCCGCGCCCACGCGCCGACCCGGCTGGTCACCCTCGGGTCGCTGACATGCCCCGCGACGGTCTTACGGGCCACACCGAGACGCGTCTGGATGTACCCGAACTCGCGGTCGCCGTGGGCGGCCTGGTTCAGGTTCATGAAGTCCATGTCGATGTCGTCCCACGGCAGCAGGACATTGGCCTGGGTGTGCAGGTGCAGCAACGGCGTCTGCAACGCGTCCAGGCCGGCGATCCACATCTTCGCCGGGGAGAAGGTGTGCATCCACGCGATGACCCCGATCGCGCCCTGAGCGGCGGCGTCGCGGCAGACCTGGAGGATCTCGCCGCTGTTGGTCAGGACCGGCTTCCAGACCACCCGGGCAGGGATCTGCGGCGAGTCGTCGAGCGCGGCCGCGATCTGGCGGGACTGCTCGGCGACCTGCCGGAGCGTTTCCTCGCCGTACATGCCTTGGCTGCCGGTGAGGAACCAGATCACGGGTTCGGGGTGTGGTGCCATGGGGTTGCCTTCCGCGAGAGGGGCGGTCACTTGTAACGGATTCCGATGAGGCGCTGGAGGAGGATGAAGACGAAGAGCAGGCCCCCAATCACGATCTTGGTCCACCAGGAGTTGAGGCTCCCATCGAAGGTGATGAGAGTCTGGATGACGCCCAGGACCAGTACGCCGAGCACCGTGCCGAAGACGTACCCCGCGCCGCCGGTGAGCACCGTGCCACCGATGACGACGGCGGCGATGACGTCCAACTCCATTCCCACGGCGATCAACGGCGCGCCGGAGAGGGTGTAGAAGGACAGCAGGATGCCGCCGATCGCCGAGCACAGACCACTGATCGTGTAGACGGCGATCCGGGTCCGCCCCACCGGCAGGCCCATCAGCAGCGCCGACTGCGGGTTGCCGCCGATGGCGTACACGTTGCGCCCCAACCGGGTGTAGGCAAGCGTGTACGCGGCCACTGCCACCACGGCGAAGGCGATGAGCACGCTGATCGAGACGAAGTTGCCCTTGGGGTCGCCGATCCGCTCCTGCGACATCCTGGTCCAGAACCCGTCGGTGATCGGGATGGACGAGCCGGAGATGAACGTGCACATGCCCCGGGCGAAGAACATCCCGGCGAGCGTCACGATGAACGGCTGGATCTCGAAGAAGTGGATGACGCAGCCCATCAGCAGGCCGAGCGTCGGGCCGATGAGCAGGGCGATGACGAGCACCAGTGCCGCCGGCAGGCCCTCCTGGAGCAGCCAGGCCGACACCATCGCCGTCATGGCCACTACCGACCCGACCGACAGGTCGATGCCACCGGTGAGGATCACGAAGGTCATGCCCACCGCGACGACGAGCAGGAAGCCGTTGTCGATGAAGACGTTGAAGATGACCTGCACGTTGGAGAACGCCGTGTACTGCGAAACGCCGATGCCGTACATCACCAGCAGCAGTGCCAGCGTCGCCAGGACCGGTATCTGCTTCCTCGGCAGCCGGAACCGGGTACGACCGGCGGTAAGCGATCCAGTGGTCATGCCGGCACCTGCTCCTTCGGCTTGTCGGCGACGGGGGCGGGCGGCGGGACGTTTCGCCTACGGCGGCTGAACCTGGCCCGGAAGGCCGGCGCCTGGATGAGGCAGACGGCGATGACGACCACCGCTTTGAACAGCAGCGACGTCTGCGGTGAGATGTCCATTGCGTACACGGTGGTGGTCAGGGTCTGGATGATCAGCGCGCCGATGATCGTGCCGCTGAGGAAGAACCGACCGCCCGCGAGGGACGTACCGCCGATGACGACCGCGAGGATCGCGTCCAGCTCGACCCAGAGGCCGGCGGCGTTGCCGTCGGCGCTGGAGACGTTTGCCGTCATCATGAAACCGGCTACCGCGGCGCACGCGGCGCTGATCACGTAAGCGAGGAAGATGACCCGGCTGGACCGGATGCCGGCGAGCCGGCTCGCCACTGAGTTGCCGCCCACCGACTCGATGATCATGCCGAGCGCGGTACGACGGGTGAACGCGGCCACCAGCAGGGCCGCGGCGAGAGCGATGAAGATGGCAAGCGGCAGGGTCAACGCGTGGCCCAGGCCGATCGCCCGGTACGGCTCCGAGTTGATGGTGATGATCTGGCCCTCGGTGATCAGCTGGGCGAGACCCCGGCCGGCGACCATCAGGATCAGGGTGGCGATGATCGGTTGGATGCCGATCACGGCCACCAGCACCCCGTTCCAGGCGCCGAGCACGAGCGAGACCCCCATCGCCAGCGCGAGGGCGGTCACCACCACACCGAGACTGTTCTGGTCGGGCTGCTTGCTGATGTACATGCAGGCGATCGCGCCGCTGATCGCGCAGAGCGAGCCGACCGACAGGTCGATGCCGCCGGTCGAGATGACAAGGGTCATGCCCAGCGCGACGAGGATCAGCGGTGCGCTCAACCGCAGGATGTCGATCGGCGTGCCGTACAGGTGCCCGTCCTTGAGCTCGATGGACAGGAACCCGGGCCGGTAGATCGTGTTCGCGGCGAGCATGGCGAACAGCACGGCGGCGGGCCAGAACAGCCGGTGACCGGTCATCGTCCGGAAGCGGCTCATTGTGTCGTTCATCGGTCTGCCTCCTCCCGGTGGGATCCGCTGGCGATTGTCTGCATGATGCGGTCGGCGTCGAGGCTCTCGTCGTTGGCGAGCTGCGCGACCATCTGCCGGTCCCGCATCACTGCCACCTTGTGACTCAGGCGCAGCACCTCCTCCAACTCGGCGGAGATGAACAGCACGGCCATGCCCCCGTCGGACAGCTGCGTCACGAGCTTCTGGATCTCGGTCTTCGCGCCGATGTCGATGCCCCGGGTCGGCTCGTCGAGGATCAGCAGTCGTGGCTCGGTGATCAGCCACCGGGCCAGCAGCACCTTCTGCTGGTTGCCGCCGGACAGGTTGCGTACCGGCACCTCCGGGTCAGCGGGCCGGATGTTGAGGGCCTTGACGTACTTGTCGACAAGCTCGTCCTGGCGACGTCGCGGGATGGGTCGCAGCCAGCCCCGGGCCGCCTGCATGGCGAGGATCATGTTCTCGCGGACCGACAGGTCGGCGACGATGCCCTCCGCGCGGCGGTTCTCGGAACAGAAGCCGACGCCGTGGTCGATGGCCTGGGCGGGGGTACGGAGACTGCTCGCCGTGCCGTCGATGGCGACCTGGCCGCCGTCGGTGCGGTCGGCGCCGAACAACAACCGCGCCACCTCGGTACGCCCAGAGCCCAGCAGGCCGGCCAGGCCCACCACCTCGCCTGCGTGGATGGTGAGGCTGAACGGCTCGACCGCGCCGGACCGGCCGAAGTTCGACACCGCCACCAGCGGGGTGCCCTCCTCCAGCGCGGCAAGGTCCCGGCGGGAGTGCTCCTCGATGCCCTCCAGGACGTCGAGTTCCTTGCCGATCATCTTTTCCACGAGAGCGAGCTGGGGCAGCTCGGCGGTCTGGTACTCGCCGACGAGTCCACCGTTGCGCAGCACTGTGATCCGGTCGGCGATCTCGTAGACCTGGTCGAGGAAGTGGGTGACGAACAGGATCGCGATGCCCTCGTCGCGCAGTTGCCGCATGATGCGGAACAGTTGCGCCACCTCGCCGGCGTCGAGGCTGGACGTCGGCTCGTCCAGGATCAGCACCCGCGCCTTGATGTCGATGGCGCGGGCGATCGCGACCATCTGCTGGATCGCCAGGGAGTACGAGCCGAGTGGCGCGCTGACATCGAGGTCGAGGTCGAGGCGGGCCAGCAGCGTACGGGCGCGGCGGCGGACCTCACCCCAGCGGACGGCCCCGAGGAGCCGGGGTTCACGGCCGATGAAGATGTTCTCCGCCACCGACAGGTTGGTGCAGAGGTTGACTTCCTGGAAAACGGTGCTCACACCAGCTGCGGTCGCCTGCATGGGCCCGGTGAACGACACGGGCTCGTCATGGAGGGTGATCGCGCCCTCATCGGTGTCGTAGACACCGGTGAGCACCTTGATGAGGGTCGACTTGCCGGCGCCGTTCTCGCCCATCAGGGCGTGCACCTCGCCGGGGAAGAGCCGGAAGTTGACGTTGTGGAGTGCGCGCACCCCGGGGAAGGACTTGCTGATCCCGGTCATCGTCAGGACCGGACGGCTATCCGTCATCCCATCAGACCTCTTCTGGGTTGTCGACACGGAAGGGCCGCTACGCCCCCGCGACGCCCGCCCGGTCGACCCTGGGGGGTCGCTCGGGCGGGCGTGGTACGGGGGTCGCCGCGGGCCAAGCCCGGTCCGTTTCGGGTAGGGAGGCGACGCGGCGGGGCCGCCACGCGAGCGCGGCGGCCCCCCGGCGTCGATCAGTACTTACGGTTGGGCAGCGCTTCCTTCGCTTGCTCCTGCGTGAACGTGGTCTCCTCGGTCTCGATCCGAGGCGGCACCTCTTCGCCGGCGTGGACCTTCTTGGCCAGTTCCATCAGCTGTGGGCCGAGCAACGGGCTGCACTCCGCGATGAAGTTGAACTTCCCGTCGGCGAGAGCCTGCATGCCGTCCTTGACCGCGTCGACAGTGATGATGGTGATGTCCTTGCCCGGCTCCTTGCCGGCCGCGGTGATCGCCTCGAGGGCACCCAGGCCCATGTCGTCGTTGTGCGCGAACAGCACGTCGATCTTCGGGTTGGCCTTGAGGAACTGCTCCATGACCTGCTTGCCACCCGCCCGGGTGAAGTCACCCGGCTGGGAGGCGATGATCTTCAAGTTCGGGTTGGCGGCAATCGCCTCGCCGAAGCCCTTCTTGCGGTCGTTGGCCGGAGCCGCGCCGGTGTTGCCCTGCAACTCGACGATGTTCACCGGGCCCGAGGCGCTCTTCTTCTGCTCGACCAGCCACTCACCGGCGAGCCGGCCCTCCTTGACGAAGTCCGAGCCGAGGAAGGTCTTGTACAGCGACTTGTCGGCAGAGTCGACCGAGCGGTCGGTCAGGATGACCGGGATGTCGGCGTCCTTGGCCTCCTTGAGGACGGTGTCCCATCCGGATTCCACAACCGGCGAGAAGGCGATCACGTCGACCTTCTGCTGGATGTAGTTGCGGATCGCCTTGATCTGGTTTTCCTGCTTCTGCTGCGCGTCGTCGAACTTCAGCTCGATGCCCGCCGCGGCTGCCGCCTCCTTGATCGAGGTGGTGTTCGCGGTACGCCACCCGCTCTCCGCGCCGACCTGCGAGAAGCCCATCGTGATCTTGCCGTCGTCCGTGGAGCCGCCGCCGCCCGTGTCGCTGTTGCCGCAGGCCGCCACGCCGCCGACGAGCAGCACGCTGGCGAGGACCGCGACAGCGCGCCACGGCGCGGACTGCGTACGCATCTTTCTCATCAGTTCTCCTTGGCTGGGTGTGGTGGGGACCGCGTCCGCCGCCGACGTACGAGAGGCGACCTACGCGGGTGGTGCGTGCTGGTACGTCGGTGGTGCAGACCTGCGACCCTGATCCACGCTGGACGGTCAGGAACTCGCCGGTGCGACTGGTTGTTGACCGTAGACGTTCTGGTAGCGGTGATACAGGGCATCGATGTCTGCCTGTGCCATCGGCACCGGCTGACCGAGCGCCCGGGCCAGGTGGGCGGTGCGGGCGACGTCCTCACACATCACCGCGGCCTTGACCGCCGCGCGGGCGTCACGGCCGATGGTGAACACGCCGTGGTTACGCATCAACACCGCAGGTGAGCGGTGCCCGGCGAGCGTGGCGACGATGCCCTTGCCGATGTCGTCGCCGCCGATCAACGCGAACGGGCCGATCGGGATCTCGCCGCCGAACTCGTCGGCCTGCGCGGTGAGGTGGCAGGGAATGGACTCACCGCGGGCCGCCCAGGCGGTCGCGTACGAGCTGTGGGTGTGCACGACCCCGCCCACCTCGGGCATGGCCCGGTAGACGTAGGCGTGGGCGGCGGTGTCGCTGGACGGGGCGAGGTCGCCCTCGACGAGAACGCCGTCGAGGTCACAGACCACAATGGTGTCGGCCGTGAGGTCGTCGTAGCTCACACCGCTCGGCTTGATCACCATGAGGTCGCTGCCCGGTACGCGGGCCGAGACGTTGCCGGCCGTCCAGGCCACCAGCTGGTAGCGGGTCAGCTCGGAGTGCAGACGGGCGACCGTCTCACGCAGCTCGCGGATCTGTCGGGTCACCTCGATGGTCATGCGACGACCTCCAACGGGGTCTCGTGAGCGGTCACGGGGGCGCTGTCGGCCGGCGCCTCGGCGGTCCCCACCGCCGCGTTGCGGATCGCCCGCAGGCGGAGCATGACGTCGTTGCCGCCCCGGCCGAAGTGGTCGTGCAAGGCCCGGTACTCCGCGTAGAGGGCGTCGTAGGCGCGGGCCCGGTCGGGGTCCGGCCGGTAGACGGCCTCGTGCACCTTCCCCATGGCCTGCGACGCCTCGTGCACCGACGGGTACGCGCCGGCGGCGACGGCAGCGTGGATCGCCGATCCGAGCGCCGGACCCTGCGCGGAGGCGATGATGTTCAGCGGCCGTCGGGTCACGTCGGCGTAGATCTGCATCAGCAGCTCGTTGGAGGTGAGGCCACCGGCGATCACCAGGTCGTCGACAGGCACGCCGGCCTCGACGAACGCCTCGATGATCATGCGGGTGCCGTAGGCGGTGGATTCCAGCAGCGCCCGGTAGATGTCCTGCGGCCGGGTGGCCAGGGTCATCCCGACGATCATCCCGCTCAGGTCGTGGTTGACAAGCAGCGAGCGGTTGCCGTTCCACCAGTCCAGCGCGACAAGGCCGTGCGCGCCGACCGGTTGGCTGGCGGCCAGTGCGGTGAGGTGCTCGTGCGAGGCGGCCCCGGCCGGGGTGGCGTGCTCGACGAACCAGCCGAAGATGTCGCCGACACCGCTCTGCCCGGCCTCGTAGCCCCATGCGCCGGGGCTGATGCCGCCGTCGACCACCCCGCACATGCCGGCCACCTCGGCGGGTTGCCGACCGTTGACCACGTGGCAGGTGGAGGTGCCCATGATGGCGACGAGCCGACCGGGCTCCACGGCCTGCGCCGAGGCCGCTGTGACGTGCGCGTCGACGTTGCCGACGGCCACCGCGATCCCCTCCGGCAGCCCGGTCCACGCCGCAGCGGTGGCGGTGAGCGTGCCGGCCTTGGCACCCAGCGGCAGCAGCGGACCGTCCAGCTTGGTTACGAAGTCGCCGAAGCCGGGGTTGAGCGCGGTCAGGAAGCCCTCGGACGGGTACTGGCCGTCCTGGAGGATCCCCTTGTAGCCGGCAGTGCAGACATTGCGGGTCTCGGCGCCGCAGAGCTGCCAGACGATCCAGTCGGCCGCCTCGATGAAGCGCTCGGCCCGGTGGTAGACCTCGGGGTCCTCCTCCAGGATCTGCAGGCCCTTGGCGAACTGCCACTCGGCGGAGATCTTGCCGCCGTACCGGCCGATCCACGGCTCGGCCCGCTCGTGGGCCAACGCGTTGATCCGGTCGGCGTGCGGCTGCGCGGCGTGGTGCTTCCACAGCTTGACCCACGCGTGCGGCCGGTCGCGCAGATCGGGGTCCTCGCAGAGCGGGGTGCCATCGGCGAACGTCGGCAGCACCGTGCAGGCGGTGAAGTCGATGCCGATGCCGATCACGGCGGCCGGGTCGATCCCCGCTGCGGACACCGCTGCCGGAACGGCGTGACGCAGCACGTCGCGGTAGTCCTGCGGGTTCTGCAGAGCCCAGTCCGGGGGCAGCGACCGGCCGTTGGGAAGCGCCGCGCTGATCACCCCGTCGCCGTACTCGTGCACCGCGGTCCCGACCTCGGCACCATCACCGACCCGGACCACGAGTGCCCGCCCGGAGAGGGTGCCGTAGTCGACACCGACGACGTAGCTTTCGGCAGCTCCGTCCACACGGTTCATGTTCACCTCCGCCGTTAACGGGGATAGTGTTAACGCTCACATCCAGGCTCGTCAAGACATCTACCCGCAACAGCTCCGTAACGGAACGCGGAGGCCCATCCGGGCACACAGGCAGCCATCAGACCGGGGCAAAGCGCGGAAGTCCGGCATTCTGGGGACATGCTGGCGGGTCGGCGGCCCCGTAGGGGCTGCCTCGACGACGGCACCCTCCCCGACGGTCAGGGACGAGTCGCCCGCCGTCGACCACGATCGCGAGGCGGACATCCGAACAGGAGCGACTGCCGCCAGCGCCAGTGTCAGCGATAACATCATCGGGCTTCGCGGTCCTGTGGTCGGATCTCTGTATCGACCGACGGGTCAGCACAGTGCCCAGGATCAAGCGCTCCGGCGACCAGCGGCGACCCCGGCCAGCCGACCCGGCGGCGCATTGTTATCGATAACATTTGATGTTTGGTCGAGCGTGCTCCGGGGCCGACGCGAACCACGTCCGCGCCGACAGCCGACAGCCCGGCCCATCGGGGCCGGGCTGTCGGGCAATCGTGCGGGCCACCCCCGTTCGCGCCTCGCCTCGGCCGGGACTGCGCCGCGAGTCACGACGGGTGCGTGTCGGGTCAGGCGCTCGGGTCGCGGTTGTACAACGCCCTGGCCCAGAAGAAGCAGACCACGCTGATGGCCGCGCACCACGCGACCGCCTCGATCGCGTTACTGCCGATACCGGTACCGAAGAACAAGCCGCGCAGGGTCTCCATGACCGGTGTGAAGGGCTGGTGGTCGGCGAACCACCGCACCGGGGTCGGCATCGAGTCGGTGGGGACGAACCCGCTGCCGAGGAAGGGCAGCAGCACCAGCGGCATGGGCAGATTGCTTGCCGTCTCGACGCTCTTGGTGACCAGGCCGAGCGCGACCGACAACCAGGTCACCGCGAAAGTGATCATGGCGAGGACGCCGATCACGGCGATCCACTCGATCGCCGTGGAGTTGGGCCGGAACCCGACGAGCAGCGCCACCCCGGTGACCGCCGCGAGGCTGAGCAACGCCTGGATGAGGCTGCCGAGCACGTGGGCGGTGAGCACCGACGGCCGGAAGATCGCCATCGTACGGAAACGGGCGATGATGCCTTCGGTCATGTCCATAGCGACCGAGATGGCGGTGCCCTGCGCCGCGCTCGCCACAGTGATGAGCAGGATGCCCGGGGTGACGTAGTTGGCGTAATCGGCGCGGTCACCGGTGGGCCCGAGGCCGGCGCCCAGGGTGCCGCCGAAGACGTACACGAAGAGCAGCAGCAGGATGACCGGGATGCCGACGAGCATGAGTGTCAGCGACGGGTAGCGCCGCATGTGGAGCAGGTTGCGCCGCAACATCGTGCCCGAATCGCGGGCGGCGAGGGTGAGGGTGCTCATCGCACCAGGGCCCCTTCCTTGTCGGTCTGGCCGGTGAGGGTGAGGAAGACGTCGTCGAGGTCGGGGGTGTGCACGGCGAGGCCGGCCACGGTTATCGACGCGCTGTCGAGCTGGTCGAGCACTGAGCGCAACGATCCGACGCCGCCGTCGCTCGGGACCTGGAGGGTGAGCGCCGCGTCGTCCCGGGTCGCACCGGCGAACGTACGGGCCGCCGCGTCGAGCCCGTCCTGGTCGGCGAACCGCAACACGACGTGCCCACCGGGGATGAGCCGCTTGAGCGCGTGCGGGGTGCCCTCGGCGATCAGGCGGCCGTGGTCGAGGAACGCGACGCGGTCGGCGAGGTGGTCGGCCTCCTCCAGATACTGCGTGGTGAGCAGGATGGTGACCCCACCGGCGGAGAGGTCGCGGATGATCTGCCACATGGCGCGGCGGCTACGCGGGTCGAGGCCCGTCGTGGGCTCGTCGAGGAAGATGACGCGGGGTTCGCCGACAAGTGTCATGGCGAGGTCGAGCCGCCGTCGCATGCCACCGGAGTACGTCGCCGCCGGCTTGTCCGCCGCCTCGACAAGATCGAACTGGTCGAGCAGATCGGCGGTACGCCGTCGACCTGCCGCCCGGCCCAGGTGACACAGGTCGGCCATGAGGCGAAGGTTCTCCCGCCCGGTGAGCAGGCTGTCGACGGCGGAGAACTGGCCCGTGACGCCGATCAGCGCGCGGACCGCGTACGGCTCCCGGGTCAGATCGTGGCCGGCGATGCTGGCCTGGCCGGAGTCGGCGGCGATGAGGGTGGACAGGATCTGCACGGTGGTGGTCTTGCCGGCACCGTTGGGACCGAGCAGCGCGAAGATCGTTCCCGCGCGGATCTCCAGGTCGATGCCGTCGAGGACCACCTTGTCGCCGTAGGACTTTCGCAGGCCGCTCGCGACGATCGCGGGCTGGGTTGGCAGGGTCATGGCTCCTCGATTCGTGTCCGGTGTCGCCCGGCGGTCAGGCACGGCGGATCATGATGTCGCCGTAGGAGGTGTTGGCCCGGATCTCGACGGTCTCGTCGGTCTCTGCCGGGCTGTCGGTCGTGGACAGGGCGTTGTGGACCCGGCCGTGGCGGGAACCGACGTCGAGCCACGCGGCGGTCCCGCGCCGGACGCCGACCTCGATGGCCCCGTACGAGGTCTGCAACTCCACCGACCCGCGGGCGACCTCGCCGAGTCGCACGTTGCCGTACGCGGTGCGTGCCGTCACGGAGGCCGCCGACTGGTCGATGGCGATGTCGCCGTGTGCGGTGTTGATCCGGATGTCTCCGCCGCCCCGGCCGATCCAGCAGTCGCCGGACGAGTTCTTGATCTCGGCGGTGCCGTCGACCTCGCCGAGGCGCACCTTGCCGGAGGACGCCTTCACCCGGGCGGGGCCGTCGACGCGTGTCACTGTGACCTCGCCGTGGTTGGTGTCGATGTCCAGCGGCCCGGTCTCGTCGAGTCGGATCGCGCCGCCGGTCTTGACGTGGCACTCGCCGAGCCGGCCCTCACCGCGGAACGCCGCCCACGACGCCTCGGCGTGCATCCGTGAGCCGGCCGGCACCTCGATGAGGACGTCGACCGAGGGCCCGGGGCCGGGGCCGTAGCGGCGCCAGCTCTTCGGCACCCGGATCGTCAGTCGGCCGGAGGCGTACTCGATCGTGGTTTGTTGGGCGGCGCTCACGTCGGCCTTGCTCGACGGGTCGCGGGGCCGCACCTCGACGACGGTGTCGGTGCGGTCGGACGCGGAGATCCACGCGTCGCCGACGGGCAGTTCGACATGCACGGAGATGGGCTCGGGTGTGTCGAAAACAGGCATGGTGGTCTCCCGGGAGGATGCCAGCGGGTGTCGCCGCTGGTGAGCGGGGTGGAAAGGAAAAGAGGGAGCGGGCGGTCAGCGCGCCCAGCCGGTGAAGTGCTGGCCGGCGCGGGGCTCCGGCCGGCGGGCGGGGCGACGGTCCGCGTCACCGGCCCCGACGGCAGCGGCGACAGCCCGCACCAGCCAGGCGTTCACCGACAGCCCGGCCCGGCCGGCGGCCTCCTCGACGCTTGCCTTCAGGTGGTCGGGAAGGCGCAGGTTGATCCTCGACGTGCCGCCGTCGTCGCCGTCCGGTGGCAGCACGGGCGCCGGCAGCGTCGCCGGCCCGGACTGCTCGGTCTGCTCGGCCGGCCCGCTGGTCGGCGGGTTGGCAGGTGTCACCACGAAGTCGGGGTCGCGCCCGCGTAGCCGGACGTGCACCGACCCCGGAGCGAGGTCGCGGGTGATCTCGTCGGCCGCGTCGGACAGCGCCTCCAGCAGCGTGAGGTGGGTCGCCGCCTCCAGTTGGGTGAAGAGCCGCTCGGCCAGCACCCGGCCGTCCGGGTCGACGCCCTCGGCGGCGACGGCGAACTCGTTACGCAGGTTCTCGACGTACGGCCTCAAATCCATGACGCCATGATGGCACCACTTTGGCTCAGCACGCAACACCTTAGGCTCAGAGTGATGCCATCTCACTCGCCCGCGTCGGCAGCGTCGTGCCGGACCAGCTCTCCGAAAGCACGCCTGACCAGCCGGTTCGCTGCCTCCTGGGTCAGCCCGGTCGCCACCAGCAGATCGCTGACAGTCGTCCGGACCTGAGCCACCACGACGGCACCGGAGAAGCCGACCCCCTCCCGATAGGCGTCACCGGCCCTGCACACCGCCTGCAACGCCCGCACCCGCGCCCGATCGGGTTCGTGACCGGCGGCGAACTGCTGCTTGAGCAGCCGGACCGCGTCGGCCAGCTCGGTGACCGCCTGCGGCATCGACGCCGGAACCGGCTCACCGTCCTCGATCAGACTCACCGCCCGGCGGATCAGCGTGCCGGTGTTGCGCATCGCCCGGTCGATCGGCTCCGCCGCCCGCGCGTACCGACCCACCGGCCCGCGCCGCTCGTGCCAGTGCACAGGCGACAGGGTGCTGGCCTCCCGAGCACCCTGGGTCGCCTCGACGAGCGCGCTCAACTCCCCCTTGTTCTGCCGCAACGCCGCCAGAGCGGTCCGGGCAGGGCCGGCGTCGCCGTCTGCCAACGCCGCTGCGGTGGCGTCGAGCTGCGTGCTGAGCAGGTCAAACGCCGGCCGGGCGGCCCGGTTGAGCACACGCAGCGGATTCAGGGGCAGCAGCACGGCGGTGACCAACAGCGCCACGCCACCTCCGATGAGCACGTCCACGAAGCGCGGGATCTCCAGGTCCCGCACGGAAGGGCTGAGGGTGGCGATGAGCACCGCCGTCGCGCCGGCCTGGAGCACCACGGCAGCACTGCCGACGAGGAACAGCGCGACGAGGACCGCCAGCACGACGATGAGCGCGAGTTGCCACACCCCGGTGCCCAACGCCGCCAGCAGCAGATCACCGACGAACACCCCAACGGACACCCCGATGATCAGCTCCACGGTACGGCGGAGGCGTTGGCCGACCGACGCAGCGAGGGTCGACACGGCGGAGATCGGCGCGAACACCGGCTGGGAGACGTGCAGGATGTCGTGCGCCACAAGCCAGGACAACGCGGCGGCCAGCCCGGCCTGCAGGGCCAGGCCACCGATGGCCCCCACCCGACGCAGACGGTCCCGCAGCGTCGCCACCGCACGCTCACGGAGCCGGGCGACCGTTGCCGCGAGGCCCGCCCACGCGGAATCATCGGTACGGGTCGGAGCTCCCCCGTCCGTTCCCGACCGACCGGCAGCCGCCATGGCGGCGGCTACCCGGGTCGGCCCGACTCATGCCCGCCGGGACGACGGCCGGTCGTCGCCGGGCCGACCGGACGTTCCGAACTCGCGCGGCAGGACGACACCGCACGAATGGCTCCGCCGAACCGGGGTAGACGCGGGTCCGCCACACCGGTGGCGGGGCGTCCCCGGCCCGGATAGTCGGCCGGGCTGCCGGAACGCCTCGGGGGGCGATGGCGGATGGATCAGCACTGTTGAACGGGCGCGACACCTCGTGCGACATCATCGAACTGCGGGTGCACGGAGTCTCCGGCGCCGGAGCCGACCAGATGCTGGGTCTACAGCAGTCGGCGCAGGTCGCCGGCGACCGCAGCGGGGGCTTTTTCCGGATACGCCCGTCCGGACCGGCGCCGGAGGGCGTACCGGGCGTGACGCTGGAGGCGTACCGCTGGGGTGACCTGCCCTCTGGGACCGTGGCCCGGACCCTCGGATTGGTGTTCCTGCTGCCGTTCATGCTGGCCAACGTGGCGATCTGGATGCGCCCCGCGAAGCCGGGCTCGGAGGCGGTGGTCAAATCCCTGTGCCGGGTGCTGGCACTGATGCTCACCGTGCTGTACGTGTTGGCCGTCGCGGGCGTCGCCCTGGACCTTGTCGCCTGGAAGTGCCTGACGTCATCCCGCTGCCTGGCCGGGCGAAGCTGGCTGTCCTGGCTGAGCGGGCAGCGGATCGGGGTGCGGCTGGCGGTGCTCGCGCTGGTCCCGGCCGCCGCGATCGCCCTGGTCTGGCGGCTCAGCAACCGACCCGGAAGATCGTTCGAGGCGTTCCGGGCACCCGACGAGGAGCTGGGCGGGCATCGGCTCAGCGCGGTCGGCAAGTGGGACGCCGAACCGCTTGTGGGGCGGCTCCGTTCCGTACACGTCGCTGCGGCGTTCGCGACGCTGAGCACCGTCCTGCTCGCCGCCCGCGCCACGAACAGTGCCTCAGCCGCCACGCTCACGCTGGCGGTCGCCACCGGCGTGGTCCTGACCGCCTGTGTGGGCCTGCTGTGCACCCCCGCGCTGATCGACAGGGCTCCGACAAACACCCGACTCGACACGATCACGCGCACGCTACGGACCATCGCCGTCATCCTTGCCGCCCTGGCGGTGATCCACGTGCTGACCAGCCCCGAGCCATGGCAGGAGGGGCGCACGCTGCCCGGCTACGAGGCGATCCTGGCGGGGCTGTGCATCGCCCAGACGACACTGCTGGCCGTGTTCGGCGGGGTCCTGCTCCGGCACCGGGACCGCCAGAGCGACGGCAGTCCGCTTTTCGGTCTGGGAGCGCTGGCCATCTCATCCATCTCCATCAGCATTGCGGTGGCGTACTCCTCGGAGCTTGTCTACCGGGTGGCGGACTTCCTGGACCGCAACCTGCCGACCGGGGAGGGCCTCGCTGCCGGCCCGCCCGGGGCGTACACCTGGGCGATCTTCGGGTTTTTCCGGACCGTGCTGGTCACGACGGTCGTCGCCGGTTTTGTCGTGGTGTTCTCCCGCCCTGGCCGGAACCGCGCCGCGGCGACGGTCGTCGCACGCGACTACCCAGATCGGCCGGCGGAGGCCCTGCCACGACTGCGGCAGGTCCGCGACGCGATAGCAAAGGCACTGTTCACCGAGAAACTGGTGCTGTTGGCAGTCGTCTTCGCCTGCCTCACCGGCGTCGGCATGGCCACCACCACCATCGGCCTGCTGGGGGTGTTTCCCAGCCACGTCGCCGAAAGGTACGTGGGAGTGCCCGCCGACGTGATCACCTTCGGCATCGCGCTCGGCAGTTGGAAGATCGCGGCGGTCATCCTCGCCCTGATCATCGGCGGAATCTTCGCGTACCGGACCGTCCCGTTCCGGCGGCACGTCGGTGTCATCTGGGACCTCGGCACCTTCTGGCCCCGGGCCGCCCACCCGTTCGCGCCACCCTGCTACGCCGAACGCGCCGTGCCGGAGCTGACCCGACGAATCATCTACCTGGTCGAACGCGGCGACACAGTGGTGCTCACCGGTCACAGCCACGGCTCGGTCCTGCTCGCCGCGACAGTGCTCCAACTGCCGCCACGGATCGGCGCCCGCGTCGCGCTGCTCACGCACGGGTCACCGCTGCGCCGGCTCTACGCGCGGCTCTTTCCCGCGTACATCGACGACGCGGTGCTGCGCGAGATCGGCGAGCGAATCGGCTGGCGATGGGTGAACCTGTGGCGCGACACCGACTCGATCGGCGGCCGGATCTTCCCCACCCACGGTCCGACCAGCGATCCGGCGTCCAGAGTGGATCGTCGTCAGCGGGACCCCATCGACGTGGTGACCCCGCCGGGTGACAGCGTGCCCCCGCCGATCCAGGGACACTGGCCGTGCGAATCCGACGAGACCTTCACCGACGCGGTACGGGAGTTGGCACGCCGCCTCGGCCCATCGTGACTGTCACGCCGCATTCCGGGCGCGCCAGGCGTCAAGGCGCGTGCCGGCGATGCGGGCGCCGTCGGCGGGAACGAGCGAGCGCTCGCCCAGCACGCTGCCGAAGTAGCGGGCGTCGGGGTCGGTCACGACCGAACGGGGGTCGCCCCGGCCAGCGAGCACGGACCGACCCAGCTCGTCGAGGCGGAACTGCTCCGGGCCGGCGATCTCGACGACGCCGTTCGTCGGCGCACCGACCGCGACCGCCGACACCCCGGCCGCGACATCGTCGGCCGCCATCGGCTGGATCAGCACCGGCGCCAGGCGTACGGAGTCGCCGTCCGTCGCGGCGTCGACGATGCCCTGGACGAACTCGAAGAACTGCGTGGCGTGCACCAGCGAGTACGGCAGCCCGGACGCGGCGACGAGCCGCTCCTGGGCGACCTTCGCCGCCATGTATCCGCTGTCCGGGAGCCGATCGCTGCCCACGATCGAGAGCGCCACGTAATGCCGCACTCCGGCATCCGTCGCGGCGGCGAGCAGGGTCCGGGTGGACGTCTCGAAGAACTCCAGCGCGGCCCCGCCGTCGAGCGACGGAGAGTTGGAGGTGTCGACCACCACGTCCGCACCGGCGAGCACGTCGGCCACTCCCTCGCCGGTAAGCGTGTTCACACCGGTCTTCGGTGACGCCGCCACCGCCTCGTGGCCCTGCTCAGCGAGGATCCCGACGAGCTTGGAGCCGATGAGGCCACTGCCACCGATGACGACGATCTTCATGATCGAACCACTCCCTGTCCCTCAGGCGTCGGATCGAGCCGCTGTACCGGAACGGCGCCCCAGTGGGCCGATTCCAGCCTACGGAGCTGCGCCTCACCGAGGCGCAGAGATCAGGCGTGATGATTGCCGTCGCCGAAGCGCCTGGCTGGCCTGCTGATGGCGGGTGCCCGCTAGCCTGCTGATGGCAGGCGCCGGCGACACGGGGGGGCCGGCACCCACACCCAGCGGGAGGTCGACGTGGCCGCAGTGTCCCACCCGGTGTTCGCCCGGGTCTACGAGCGGCTCAGTGTGGCGATGGACCGCGCCGGCCTCGACGAGTTCCGCCGGGACCTGGTCGCCGGCCTGTCCGGCCGGGTGATCGAAGTCGGTGCCGGCAACGGTCGGATGTTTCCCCACTACCCGCCGGGCGTCACCGAGGTCGTGGCGGTCGAGCCGGAGCCACGGCTGCGGGCCGCCGCCATCCGGGCCGCAACGACCGCGCCGGTCCCGGTCACCGTGGTCGACGGTCTGGCCGAGGCGTTGCCCGCCGGGGACGGCGAGTTCGACGCGGCAGTGGTCGCGTTGGTGCTGTGCAGCGTGACCGACCAGGCGGACGCGCTCGCCGAGATCCACCGCGTGCTGCGCCCCAGCGGCCAGTTGCGCTTCTTCGAGCATGTCGCAGTGGAGGAACCCGGACGCCTGCGCCGGATCCAACGGCTGTCCGACGCGACGCTCTGGCCGAAACTGTTCGGCGGCTGCCACACCGCCCGCGACACCACCGCCGCCATCGGCACCGCCGGGTTCGCCATCGGGGAGCTGCGCCGCTTCCGGTTCCCGGCCACGAGTTCCAGCCCGTCCTCACCCTGCGTTCTGGGCCGGGCGATCAGGCGGGAGCCCGGCCGCAGCTGAGGGCAGGCCGGCAAGCCAGGCGTCCAGGGCCGCCGGGCTCTGGAACATCAGCACCGGCGGTACGGCGGGATCGCTCTGCCAGGCGCGCATCCGCCGTCGCGCCCGGCCGAACGCGCCGACATGCCAGAGCAGGATCGAGTCCCGGGACAACACGCTGCCCAGCGACTCGCGGTTGCCGTTGCAGATCACCTCGCCCGTCACGAGCCGGCGCATTGTCCGACGCAGCAGCCGCCAGAACGACAGCCACCGCGGATAGTCCAGGCCCACCACCAGGTCGGCGCGCGCAAGGGGTACGTCCCGCCACCCGTGGTACGCACCGTCGAGGATCCACGTGTCCCGGCGGCAGATGGCCTCGATCCGGCTGCGCTGCTGCTCGACGGGCACCTCGACCCAGCCCGGCAACCACAACTGGTCGTCCACCGGATACCACGGCAACCCGAGGCGCCCGGCCAACTGTTGCGCCAGCGTGGTCTTGCCGGCGCCGTACACCCCGTAGACCAGGATGCGCCGTGGTGCGCTCATCGCGGAAGCGTACGCGCGAAAGTCGGTTGCCGCCGAGGACGAGTTCGGCCAGAGTGCTCCCCATGACGTACTGACGGGCGCCACCTCGCCGCACCGGGCCGCATGAGGCCGACAGGTGCCGTATCACCGTCCGTCCCTTGCGTTCTCAGCGAGAAGTGAGCGTCGTTGTCTGAGCACAACTCCCCTGGGGAGTCTCTGTCCGCGTCCATGCCGGCCACCGTCACCGTGTTCGCCTCTCCCGCGAGTTGGATCGAGTCCGACGCGCTGGAGCAGTGCCGACAGGTGGCCGCCCTCGACGGAATGATCCACGTTGCCGGCATGCCGGACCTGCACCCGGGCAAGGGTGCCCCGATCGGCGCTGCCATGGCGTCGAGCGTGCTGTACCCGCACCTGGTGGGATCCGACATCGGCTGCGGCATCGCCGTGTTCCCCTTCCGGCTCAAGCGCGTCGTACCGGAGCGGCTGGCGGCTCGGTTCCCCGACCTCGACCGCCCGCTCGACCCGGAGCAGGACGCCGACGACAGGGCCTGGGATGTCCTGCGGGGTGCGATACCCGCAGGTCACCTGGACGGGCTCGCTACGGTCGGGCGCGGCAACCACTTCGTCGAGCTGGCCCGCGTCGACACCGTCGCGCACCCCGGGCACGCGAGCCGCCTCGGGCTCGACGCCGGTGACCTCGTACTCATCGTGCACAGTGGCTCGCGCGGCCTTGGTGAGCGGATCCTGCGGGCGCACACGAGCGTTCACGGCGCCGGCCCCGCGCCGGACCCGGACGTCTACCTGGCCGCTCACGACGACGCCGTGCGGTGGGGTTCACTCAACCGGCGGCTGCTTGCCGCCCGGGTCGCGCACGCTCTGGGTGCCGAACCGACCGAGCCGATCGTCGACCAGTGCCACAACCTGGTCGAGGTCCGCGACGGCGTCTACCTGCACCGCAAGGGTGCGGCGCCCGGTGACGGCCGCGACGTGCTCATCGCCGGTACGCGGGGCACGGCGTCCTACCTCGTGGCCGCGCACGCCGGCCCCGATGCCAACCACTCGGTGGCGCACGGCGCGGGCCGCAAGATGTCCCGCGCCGACGCCCTGCGCCGCGGTCGGGCCAAGCACACTGTCGAGGAGTTGCGTCGCACGCCGGTGGGGTCGCTTGTGGTGTGCGGCGACCGCCAGTTGCTCTTCGAGGAGGCTCCCACCGCGTACAAGAGGATCGAGCAGGTGATCGGTGACCTGGTCGAGCACCGGCTTGCCACACCTGTGGCCACAACGACTCCGGTGATCACCTACAAGACTCCGGCAGCGGGGGCCACGCCACGACCGGACCGCCAGCGCCGCGGGCGGAGCCGATCATGAGTACGCGGCTGCTGCTGTCCAGCGGGCACGGCCCGCAGGAGTGCGCCTGGGCGCTGGCCCGGTTGCTGCGCCGGCTGGAGGGCGAAGCCGCCCGGCGTGGCCTGACGGTCCGTCGCGTCGAGGTGGTGCCGGGCAACCAGTCCGGCACCTACCGGTCGGCGTTGATCCAGATATCAGGTGCCGACGCCGAGGCGTTCGCCGCCTCCTGGACGGGCACGCTGTGCTGGCAGGGGCCAAGCCCCTACCGTCCCGGCCACGGCCGGAAGAACTGGTATGTCACAGCGCAACCGCCGCCGGGCGACGCCGGGACGACGACGTTCACGGAGGCGGACGTCGACGTCGTGGCGTGCCGCACCGGCGGCCCCGGCGGTCAGCACCGGAACAAGGCAAGCACCGCGGTACGGGCTACCCACCGCCCGTCGGGGCTCGTCGTGGTGGTGGACAGGGAACGGCAGTTCAGCCTCAACCGCGCCATCGCCCTGCGCCTGCTACGGGAGCGCATGAAGGCCGGAGACGAGGCGGCCCGGCGCGCGGTGACCACCGCCCGGTGGCGCATCCACGACTACCTGGTCCGGGGCGACCCCGTCCGCACCGAACGATGAGCGATGGTCCGTTCCCCGGCGTCGATGCCCGTAGGGTGGTGGCATGGCTGAGCGACCTCTGACCCTGATGGCGGTGCACGCCCACCCCGACGACGAGGCGACGAGCACCGGCGGCGTCCTGGCCCGCTACGCGGCCGAGGGAGTGACGACGGTCCTCGTGACCTGCACGGACGGCCGGTGCGGTGACGGGCCCGGCGGGGTGAAGCCCGGCGACCCCGGTCACGATCCCGCCGCCGTCGTGGCGATGCGCCAGGCCGAGCTTGAGGCCAGTTGCGCGGCGTTGAAGGTCACCCACCTGGAGACCCTCGGCTACGGCGACTCGGGGATGATGGGCTGGCCGACGAACGACCAGCCCGGCTCGTTCTGGTCCACGCCGGTGGCGGAGGCGGCGGACCGGCTGGCCGAGCTGATCCGCCGGTACCGACCGGACGTCGTCGTCACCTACGACGAGAACGGCTTCTACGGCCACCCGGATCACATCCAGGCCCACCGCATCACGATGGCGGCCGTTGCGCAGACCGACGTTGCGGCGAAGGTCTACTGGACCACCGTGCCCCGCACCGCGTTCGAGGACTTCGGCCGGATCATGAAGGAGCTGGGCATCGAGTGGGCCGACCCGGACCCGTCGTCGCCCGAGCCGGCGCTCGGCCTGCCCGACGACGAGATCAGCACCTGGGTCGACACGAAGGCATACGGCGACCAGAAGTTCGACGCGTTGGCGGCGCACGCCAGCCAGACCGAGAACATCTTCTTCCTGCAACTGGGCCGGGAGCGCTTCACCGAGCTGATGGGCGTCGAGACGTTCGTCCGCGTGCGGGACACCACTGACGCGCCGCTGCCCGAGGACGACCTCTTCGCCGGCCTACGCTGAGTAACCTGGTGCCATGATCTTCATTACCGCCAAGTTCCGGGTGCTGCCGGAGCACGCCGACCAGTGGCCCCAGATCTCCGCCGCGTTCACCGAGGCGACCCGCGCCGAGCCGGGCTGCCTGTGGTTCGACTGGTCCCGCAGCCTCGACGACCCGACCGAGTACGTCCTGGTCGAGGCGTTCCGCGACGATGAGGCCGGCGGGGCACACGTGCAGTCGGCGCACTTCCGCGCGGCACAGGAGCACCTGCCGCCGCACCTGGCCGAGACGCCGCGCATCGTCAACACCACGGTGCCGCAGCAGGACTGGTCGCTGCTCGGCGAGATGGCAGTTCCCGAAGGCCGCTGACCGGGCTCACCGCCCGGGCTCGCGTCTTGCTCCGGGCTCGCGCCGGTGTTCTGGCCGGCGTCGCCGTTCAAGGCCGCGTCGGCGCTTTGCCCCGGGGGTACGTCGAGCCGGCGCCCAGGCCGGGCACCGGCTCGACTGTCGTCCTACCGCTGGCCGTGTCGGCTGGCGCAGCGCACTTCGGTGATCAGCTGGCGGTGCAGGTGGGCGCCAGGCCCGAGGCGGTGCCCGTGCCCTGGAACCCGAACTCGGTCACCTGACCGGCAGCAAGCTGACCGTTGTAGTCCACATTCGCGAACCGCACCAAGCCGCTGCTGCCACTGGCCGTGGCCGACCAGGTGTTCGTCACGCTCGCCCCAGCGGGCAGCGTCAGCGCGACGTTCCAACCCCTCGTGCCGGACGAGCCAGCTGTCACCTTCACGTTCACCACGAACCCGCCGGTCCACGAGTTCACAGTCACCGACGCCGAACACCCACTCGGCCCCGGCGGAGGAGTCGTCGGGTTCGGCGGCGGGGTGGTCGGGTTCGGCGGCGGGGTGGTCGGGATGGGCGTACCGCTGTTGAGGGCGTTCAGCACGGCGTCGTACGCGGACTTCTTGTTGCCGTTGCAGTCGAACAGCAGCGCGTTGTCCGACCCACGCCACGAGTCGCAGTCGCGCACGCCCCACACGGTGATGCCGGTGCAGCGGGTGACGGCCAGGCAGGCGCGGGTGACCGCGCCGAAGATGTTGGCCTGGTTGGAGCCGGTCATCACGTCCAACTCGGTGATCTGCACATCAACGCCCAGGTCAGCGAAGCGTTGCAGGTTGGCCTGGTAGTCACCGGCCAACGTCGTACCCAGATGCGACTGGAAACCGACGCAGTCGATCGGCACACCACGGGACTTGAAGTCCCGCACCATGTTGTAGATACCCGTCGACTTCGCGTTGATCCCATCGGTGTTGTAGTCGTTGTAACACAACTTCGCACCCGGATCCGCGGCCCGCGCAGCCCGGAACGCCGCCTCGATCCAGTCGTTACCGGTGCGCTGCAGATTCGAATCCCGCCGCCCACCACTGCCACCATCGGCGAACGCCTCGTTCACCACATCCCAGGCATAGATCTTGCCCCGGTAGTAGGTGGCCACCTGCGTCACATGGTTGATCGCCGCGTTACGCAACGCGCTGCCCGACAAGCCCTGCGCCCAACCCGGCTGCTGCTGGTGCCACAACAACGCATGACCCCGCACACTCATGCCATTGGCCTGCGCGTGACTGACCAGACGATCACCACCGGAATAGCTGAACCGACCCTGCTGCGGCTCGGTGGCATCCCACTTCATCTCATTCTCAGCCACCACACTGTTGAACTCGCGGTTCAGAATGTTGACGTACGTGCTGGTGGAGAGCTTGCCCGTCGCGACCGCGGCGCCGAAGTAGCGGCCCTTCTCAGCCGCCGCCGTGCGCAGGGTCGTCCCGGCGCTGGCGGTCGGAGCCAGGGCCACCATCGTGGCCGCGGTCAGTGCGCCGGCGACGGCGAGGATCACCGTCGCCCGCACGGCTTTCTTGGGTTTCATGTCGAGTCCTTCGTGGAGGTTGCAGCGGTGGTGGTACCCGACGTCGCTGCCGGCGTCGGTTCCCGGATGACCCGGGGTGGATCGCCGGCTGGCGCTGGACGTTTCGATCACAGTGAGTTCCGGGTCGGTCGTCCTGTGACGGTCGGCAGGCGCGATGTGCCCGCCGTGTGGCCGGCTGCTGCTGACACGGTGCTGATGCGACGTCCGCATGCCCTGGGGGACGTCTGGTCGTGAGGTACGACCAGCGGGCTCGCCCGGTGAGTCACAGCTACTGTCGTCCTCGACATCGACTGTGAGCGATAACATGCCGTTCGTCAAGTCGTAACGAAGGACATCTATCGAGCCGCCGCAAACGGGCTGCCAACCGCCCTGTTACCGGTAACAGGGCGGCCCGCGCCTGCCCTCACCGGCGGTTCGCCGTGCCCTCGGGCAGACCGGATCGGGTGATCCCAAGGATCGGCGCTATTGATCGGCAGGCATCATGTCGGCGTGAACTCAACCCTGGCCGCCCTCCTCGGCTCCGCGATCACCGCCTTCGCATCACTGCTCGTGGTCCTGGTGCACTCCCGAATGAGGCGACGGCACCAGGAACGGGCAGATCTGCAACGGGCGTACGTGCTGATCCTGTCCGGCGCCCTGCGGCTCGCGCACAAGGCCGAAGCGTTGCGGCAGACCAGGTACTGGCGTTCGAGCCTGCCGGAGGCGGGCAACGAACTGTTCGCGGGGCACAAGCCGCTGGGACCCATGGCGCTGCACGACTGGCTGGCCCGGGACATGACCACTGTGGAGAGCGCCTGGTCGCAGATCTGGACCCACGGCGACCAGGACGGCATCGCCCTCGCCAACGGACTCATGACCGCGTTCAACGGGGTGATGGTCGCCGCCATGCAGTGCAGCGGCACCGAACCGTTCGAACCGTCCGACGAGATGACGATCGCCAGCCGTCGCCTCGGCGAGGCACGCCGGCAACTTGCCCTGCACGCCCGCCGGGTCGCGAAGCTGGGGCCCCGCGACGTGGACCTGTTCACCGACCGGGAATACGGCCTCGCGGCGGGCTGACAGACGTACCGGGGTGCTGCGCCTCGGTGACGCCGGCTGACGCCGACAGTCCGTGTCAGCCAGCGGCTGACGACGGTTTGTCCGTCAGCCGGCGGCTGCGCCGAACCATCGACGCAGCTGGCCAACCAGGCCCTGCTGGTCGTCACCGGCCCAGGCCACGTGACCGTCCGGTCGCAGCAGCACCGCCGGCGCGCCCACCTCCTCGCTGACATCGACGACGTGGTCGACCCGGTCCGCCCACCCCGCGACCGAGAGCCGGCCGGTCTGGTCGAGCAACAGGCCGCGCCCGCCGTGCATCAGCTCGTAGAGCCGACCCCCCTTCAGACGTACGTCCCGCAGGTGCCGGCCGAGCAGTTCGTGCCCCGCGCCGAAGTCGTAGCGGACCCCGATCGCGGTGACCTTCTCGATGAGGTGACGGTTCACGTCCTCGAAGTCCATCAACTCCGCCAGCAGCCGACGTACCGCCTGGGCACCTGGCTCGGTGGACAGCAACTCCATCTGGGCCCGGGTGTTGTCCAGTACGTCGGCGGCAACCGGGTGCCGTTCGGCGTGGTAGCTGTCCAACAGTCCGTCCGGCGCCCAACCGTTGATCTCTGCGGCCAACTTCCATCCCAGGTTGAAAGCATCCTGGATGCCCAGGTTCAGCCCCTGCCCACCGGTCGGAGGGTGGATGTGCGCCGCGTCGCCGGCCAGCAGCACCCGACCCGTCCGATACCGCTCGACAAGCCGGGTGCCGTCACCGAACCGAGACAGCCAACGCGGCGAGTGCACGCCGAAGTCAGTGCCGGCAACGGCCCTCAACTGCCGCTTCACCTCATCGAGCGTCGGCGGCGCGGACCGGTCCTCCGCCAACCCCTCAGCCGGTACGACAACCCGGTACACCCCCTCCCCGACCGGCCCGACACCGAACCGGAGCTGCGTCTTGCGGACCTCCGCCACCACAGTGGCCACCGTCTCCGGCGGCACCCCCACCTCCATCTCACCGAGCAACGTCTCGACCCTGCTCGGCTCACCGGGGAAGCCCACGCCGAGCAGCCTGCGTACCGTGCTGCGACCCCCGTCGCAGCCGACCAGGTACCGCGAACGCACCTGCGCCCCGTCGGCCAGCTCGACCGTCACCCCGTGCTCGTCCTGACGCAGCCCGACCACCGCACAGCCGCGCCGCACCTCGACGCCGACCTCGACAGCGCGCTCCGCCAACAACCGGTCGGTGATGGGCTGCGGAATCCCGAGGACGTACGGGTGGGAGGTGTCCAGCCGACCCGGCGACGGTTTGGTGATGGCGGCGAAGAAACCACCCACCGGAAACTGCCGGCCGAGCGCGAGGAACCGCTCCAACAGCCCGCGCTGATCCAACACCTCAAGGCTGCGCGCGTGCAGACCCAGCGCACGAACGTACCTGGTCGGTTCCTCGTCCTTCTCCAGCACGAGCACGCGTACGTCATGCAGCCGCAACTCGCTCGCGAGCATCAAGCCGGTCGGGCCCCCGCCGGCAATGATCACGTCAATCATGAAAGGCATTCCCCCATTCGCCACGGTTGCGTCCGCGCCAGCCGTCCAGCGCGATCCGCGCGGCACACCCCGCCTCGTTTCCGCAGGCTGTGGCCTCGGCTGGAAGATTCTGCGGTACGACCCGGGTCTTGCCGCAAGACCCCGGGTGCGGTATATGTTGAAAGTGGCAGGGAGTGCGACTCTTGCCTCCTGCGTCCAGATTTGCTCAGCCACCCCTTCGGTCGGCGCATCGCCCACCCCTTCGGTCGGCGCATCCCTCAGCCCGCGACGCCCTTTCCGCTCATCGTGTCCCCGCCACGACGGCATCCCCGCCCCAACGTGACGCGGCGAGCGAGGCGGCGCAGCGCCATCGGGGCCATGGCCCATGCGGCGACAGTGCGATCAATGCGTCCGGGCCGCCATCAGGCGAGATCAACACGGGCTCCTTGAAATCGGGGTATCCCGCCATCAAGGACACCGCGATTTCAAGGAAGCCGAGTGGATCTTCTCCGAAATCTCGGCAGATGAGAGGAACTGACCAGCGGATGGGAGGAAGCCGCGTCAGGCATGCGATCCGCGCATGAACCCATTCGGCGCGACCCTCCAAACGCGTCATTCGCCGGCACCGATCGCCCCGGCTCACGCGTCGGCGGACCCGCACGACTGCCGCCTCAGAACAGGCAGCCAGGCCCACACGCCAGCAACGCCAGGCCCACAGGCCAGGCAACACGCCAGGCAACGCGCCAGGAACGCCAGGCACCAGGAACACCAGGCGCCAGGCAACGCCAGGCGCCAAGCAACGCGACGACGCCGCCGACAATTCAGCGCCCGCCAGTGCGGCAATCGTCGAGGTGCACAGCACCGAGCGGCAGGAGCACCAATAGCGGCAGGAGGCGTCGCGTGTGCTCGAGGCACGCGGCGGGCATCGGCGGCTCCCTGCCGGCAAGCGACCATCGGAGCCACCACATCTTCGAGGCAATCGGGCCACCGAAGCGGAGCTCCGGGCACCAACGGCGAGATCAACACGGGGTCAATGAAATCGGGGTGTCCCACTACCAGGGACACCCCGATTTCAAGGAAACCGAGTCGATCAGTACGGTCGTCCCGGCCAGCAAGAGGGAACGACCGGGACATGGGATGACGACCCTCTGAGGGCACCCCGCTCAGGCACGGCGACTGGGGTGGGTCACAACGGTCGTGAGGCGGCGTACGTCGGGCCTGGCAGCCGATCTGGCTCGCCACCGAGGTGCCGGGGCCGCCACCATCGAAAGTCGGTGGCGGCCCCGGTTCGCGCCTTCGTGCGGGTTCGACGTCGGGTCTGGCGTCAGCGGCGGCGCGTCGGTTCCTTCGACGTGTCCACTACCGATGTCTGGTCGAACGCGGGAGCACCGTCGACAGCGTCGGCTGCCACTGCCGTCGAGGTGGCGGCGTCCGGGAGGTCCAGGCTGGTCCGGAGGGTGACGGGTCGGAGCAGCAGCGCGGCGATGACGCCTACGACAGCGATGGCGGCGGAGATGAGGAAGATGTGTCCGGTGGCGTCGCCGTACGCGGCACGGACGATCTCCTGCACCCCCTCGGGCAGGGCGGTGATGTTGAGGTTGCTGTTGCCGTCGTTGCCGGAGGTGGGGATTCCGGCGGCGGCGAGGTCGTGGGTGATCTGGTCGTTGACCCGGCGGGCGAGGATGGCGCCGAGTACCGACACACCGATCGTGCCGCCGAGGGACCGGAAGAACGCGACGCTGGAGCTGGCCGCGCCGATGTCCTTGAGCGAGACCGTGTTCTGTACGGCGAGGACGAGGTTCTGCATTGTCATACCGACACCGGTGCCGACGATGAACATCGCGACGCCGACCAGGACGAGCGACGTCTCGTGGTCGACGGTGCCCAGCAGCGCGAACCCGGCGACGAGGGTGATCGACCCGGCGACGATGTACGGCTTGATCTTTCCGCTCTTGGTGATGAGTCGTCCGGCGATGATGGAGGACAGCAGTACTCCGGCCATCATCGGGATGGTGAGCAGGCCGGCTTCGGTGGGGCTGTAGCCGCGGCCGATCTGGAAGTACTGGCCGAGGAAGACGGCACCGCCGAACATGGCCATGCCGACCGCGAGGCTGCCGAGGATTGCCAGTGCGGTGGTGTGCTGGCGCACGATGTCGAGCGGGACGACAGGCTCGCTGGCCCGCGACTCGACCCAGACCGCCAGTGCGAGCAGGATGACCGCGCCGCCCACCATGGCCGCGGTCTGCCAGGAGACCCAGGCGAACGAGCCGTCGACGAACGAGATCCAGATCAGCAGTACGCTCACGCCGGCAGCGATCAGTCCGGCGCCCAGGTAGTCGATCTTGACGTTCTCACGGCGCGCGGTCGGCAGGTGCAGGGTGGCCTGGAGCAGGATGAGCGCCACGGCGGCGACAGGCACGCCGACGAAGAAGCACCAGCGCCAGCCGAGCCATGACGTGTCGACGATGAGGCCGCCGAGCAGTGGGCCACCCACGGTCGCGACCGCCATGACGCCACCGAGGTAGCCGTTGTAGCGGCCCCGCTCACGCGGCGGGATCATGGCGGCGATCGCCACCTGGACGAGAGCCTGAAGGCCACCGACCCCGATGCCCTGGAACGCGCGGGCGGCGATCAGTTGGCCAGCGGTCTGCGAGAACCCGGCGATGACCGAGCCGAGCAGGAACACCACGATGGCGACCTGGATCAGGACCTTCTTGTTGAACAGGTCGGCCAGCTTGCCCCAGATCGGGGTGGTAGCGGTCGCGGTGAGCAGGGTGGCGGTGACGACCCAGGTGTACTGGGTCTGCGAGCCGTTCAGCGCTCCGATGATCTTTGGAAGAGCTGTGGAGACGACAGTGCTGCTGAGCATCGCGACGAACAGCACCAGCAGCAGACCACTGAGCGCTTCCAGCGTTCGCCGATGGGTCATCGGCTCAGCGCCGGTCATGGTGGGTGCGCTCATCGCGCGGCCTCCAGGTTGTCGTGGTTTCCGAGGGCAACCTCGATGTCGCGGGCGAACCGTCCGAGGGCGCCGCTCAGCGCGTCGACCTCGTCGGGGGTCCAGTCGGCCAGCGCTCGGCGCAGCACGTCGCCGTACCAGCCAAAACTCTCGGCAAGGGCGGCCCGGCCGGCCGGTGTGACAGCGAGGAAGCTCGCCCGCTTGTCGGACGGGTCGGGCCGCCGCTCGACCAGACCGTCCGCGACGAGCGCCGCGATCGAGCGGCTGACCGTGGATGGGTCCAGTCGGGTGCGCTGGGCCAGCTCACGGGCCTGGCAGCCGCCGGAGGTCTTGTCGATCTGCATGAGCATGCCGAGCAGGCCCGGCGCGACGGCCTGCCCCTCCTCCGCCCGGTGCTGCTTCAGTAACCGGACAGTCCGCACCAGGTCGTACAGCCGAAGGCCGAGCTCCCCCGCGGTGCTGTCCACGCCCTGCCCCTCACATCTAGTTGGTTGCCTCACGCAAGCATCTACCGATCTTGCCCACTAGGCAAGTTTGCTCGTTGAGAAGCGCATCACCCCCACTACGCTGGGGCCGATGGACGAGATCACCGGGCTACGGGAGCGCAAGAAGGCGGCCACCCGACTCGCCCTGCACGAGGCGGCGCTACGCCTGGCTGCCGAACACGGGCCCGACGGCGTGACCGTGGAGGCGATCGCCGACGCCGCGAACGTCTCCCGGCGGACGTTCTCCAACTACTTCTCCAACAAGGAAGAAGCGTTCTTTCACGGCGACACCGTACGCCTGCGGCGGCTGCTGCAACTGGTCCACGAGCGGCCGGCAGACGAGCCGCCGTGGACGGCGCTGAGCCGGGCGGCGGAGCGCTTCACGCCCGAGGCGTTCGGCGGGCGGGACCGGTCCTGGCTGCCCCGACGCCGACAGTTGCGTGGATATTCCGGCCTGGCCGCACATCAGGTCGCGGCGTACACGGCGATCGAGCGCGAACTGGCGACGGAACTCGCACCTCGGCTCACCGGCGCGGACGTGGCGCTGCGCGCCCGCCTCCTGGCCGCGACGTTCCTGGCGATCCTGCGCGTCGCCATCCAGCACTGGATCGACCACCCGGACGACCAGTTGCTGGACACGGTGCGAGCCGCGCTCGCCGAGGTCGCTCCCCCGCCGGCCGACCCGGATCGTACGAGCGCCGCCGACGACTGACGTGACCACGCCGCGCCGGCCACCACCCACTGTGCGGTGATGACCGGCGCGACGGGTTGGTCCGCCAGCGCCGCGCCGGTTCAGCGGTAGCCGGCGGTCACCACGTTGGCCTGCACCGCGTTCTCGGTCGCGTCGGACGGATAGCCGGCGACCATGGCTCCCTCGTAGAAGGTGCCGGCGCTCAGGTTCGCGCCGCCGTCGGGCTTGCAGCAGTCCCCTCCGCTACCCAGGATGATCGCGCCCTGCTTCTTCATCGGGCTGTATCCGGGCGGGAGCGAGCCGTCCCAGAGGGTGTAGAGGCTGCCCGACTGGGCGTTGCTGCCCTTGATGGCGAACCGCGAAATGCCGTTGTTCTTCAGCGTCGCGGTGACGAACTTGCTGGTGAAGGAACGCTGGTTGGGGTTCCAGGTCTGGCTGCCACCCGGGAACAGACCCCATTCGAGGTCCGCCTGCACCCAGGGTCCGGTGCCGGAGCAGCCGCCGAACCAGCATTGGGTGCCGAAGTTGATGGCGTCCATCGCCCCGGCGGCATCGGCCTTCCTCGTCGTCTCGCTGTTGCCGTAGTCGAAGCAGCAGCCGTTGTTGACGTGGGTGCCGCTTGTCACCATGTACATGCCCTCGGGAGCGGCCCCGGTCGGCACGCCGGTCAGGTGCCCGTCGCGCCAGTAGCTGTTCCCCGGGTTGATGTAGAGCGAGTACGCCTTGGAGCCGCCCACGGTCAGGGACTCCGAGGTCGCCACCGCCGGCCTGCTCTGCGGCGAACCGGGAACCACACTCGACCCCTGGTACCAGAGGTCGTTTCCGCGCCCCGACTGGTCGTACACGACTGTCACCACGCACGTCGTACCGGCGCAGGACGCATCCTGCGTTGCCGCGTTGGCGGTGCCACCGGCGTTCAGCAACCCGATGTCGCGGGACGTGTTGTCCGACGAACGCCGGACCTGGTAGAGGCTGCCGGCGTACGCCCCGTAGAGCGCCCGCGTCGTGCTGTGCGCCGCCACGCACGGGGTGCCGCCGGAGGCGTAGATGTCGCAGGGACGCGCGCCCGTCGGCGGCGGAGTCGTCGGAGGCGGTGTGGTCGGAGGCGTGGTCGTCGGCGAGGTCCACTGCTGGTTCGTGCCACCGTGACACGCCCACAGGTGGATCTTTGTGCCGTTGGTGGTGCCGTAACCACTGGCGTCGAGGCACAGCCCCGAGTGCACGCCGGTGATGGTGCCGTTGGCGTTGACGTTCCACTGCTGGTTCGTCTGACCGTTGCAGTCCCAGATGATCGCCGCCGTGCCGTTGGCGGTGCCCTGGCCGGAGGCATCCAGGCACTTGTTGCCGTACACAATGAGTTGTCTGCTCGATGTCCAGGTCCAGGTCTGGTTGGCGCCGCCCTGGCAGTCCCAGAGTTGCGTCTGGGTGCCGTTGGCGGTGCTGGAGTTGGGGACGTCAAGGCAGCGACCGGAGGGCACGCCGACGATCCGGGTGCTCTGACCCGGCTCGATGGCGGCGGCGGACGCCTGTGGGGCGGCAGGGACGGCGCCGACCCCGACGAGGGCACCGGCCAGAACGCTGGTCAGCACCATCAGGTGACGGACGCGACCGCGTCGCGGGTGACGGGCTTCCACCGGGGCATCAACTGGCCCGGTGCGGGACGAGGGTTGCACGGGGGCGGCTCCTCGGAGTCGTCGAAGCGCGAGGGCTCGCCGACGCGCTACGGGTGGTGGGGTTGTTGCGTGGAAGCGGTGCAGGCACCTCGAACTCCCACGGTGACGCCTACCGGCCCAGGACCCGCCACGTCTGGTTCAACGGGCTGCCCTGACCGGTCGGGTTGCAGGTCCACTGGTGCACGGGTGCCCGGGGCGCCGTGGAGATCGTGCTGACATCGACGCACTTGCCACTGTGGCGGGCCACGAGTTGGTAGTCGTGCGAGTCGTTGCCCGCGTAGGTCACCTTGCGGAGGGTGAACTGCTGGTTGAGGCCGTTCAGGCAGGTCCACTGGTGCACCGCCGCGCCGTCGGCGGTGGAGACGCCGCTGACGTCGAGGCACTTGCCGCTCTGCTGGTTGACCACCGTGTACGTGTTTGCCACCCCGGCGACCGGACGGAAGTTCCAGAGCTGCTGGTCGCCGCCCTCGCAGTAGAACTGCTGCTGGACGTTGCCGTCCGAGGTGCTCAGTCCTGCGTTGTCCAGGCACTGCTGGGAGTGCTGGGCCACCGCCACCGACTGGAACCCGCCGTCGGAGGGCGGCAGCAGGGTGATCGTGTACGTGTCGCTCTGGTTGGTGTACGGCAGGTTCACGGTGGCGTTGTTGTTTGCCACGCCGACGACGCTGTTCGAGACGGTGATCGGCCCCTGCACGGCACCGCCGCCGTTGTGCGGGATGCGTTGGACGAGAACCCGGACCTGGTTGTTCTGCACGATGCCGCTCGTCGTGTCCAGGCGTTGCATGTTGACTGCCAGGTTGCCGGTGGTCCGACCGCCGCCCACGAGGACCTTCGCCGTGCCTGTCGTCTTGGTGGCGAACGCGTCGTACGACTGGCTTGCGGTCACCGCGACCACCTGCCCCGTCTGCCCGGCGTAGAAGCGGTACGCCCACCACTCACCCTTGGGCTGGTGCTGCCCCGCCGAGTTGCGGACCAGCAGGTTGCCGAGGTCGTTGTGCAGGTTGCCGCCACCGGCCCAGTTGGCGCGGAGGCCGTCGGCGCGCGCTCGCTCCAGACGGGCGATGTACCACGCCCCGTCGGCCGGGTTCTGCTCCTCGGGCGCACCGTACTCGTTGATCTGGTACGGGCGGGGGTGGGCGATGCCGCGCGGGTCGAGGGTGGCGTTTGCGGCGGCGACGTTGGCGACCGGGTCGCCTGGCAGCGAGTGCCAGCTGACGATGTCCGGCACTGTGTTCGTCGAGCGGACGAAGTCCAGGTACTGGTTCCAGAAGGTGTGCGTGGTCGACGGTACGCAGGCGCAGCTCGGCCCGACGATGAGCTGGTTGGGGAACTCCGCCCGGATGCGCTGGTAGGTGCGCCGCCACAGTTCGAGGTACTGGGAGATCGGCCGGTTCCAGAAGATGGTGATGTTGGGTTCGTTCCAGATGTCCCACTGCACGGAGAGCCCGGACGCCCGAACGTCGTTGACGAGGCGGCTCAGGAAGGCGTCGTAGTCGGCCCAGTTGCCGTTGTCGCCGGGGAAGCGGGAGATCCCGGCGCCGTCGGCGCCCCACAGGTCGTGCGGCAGCAGGATGAACTGACCGCCGAGGGCGACGGTGCGGCGTGCCTGGGCGACTGTGGAGTTCCACCGGCGGTCGTAGTTCCCGCCGACCCAGCCACTTCCCGGCAGCTGCGCTCCGCCCGCTCGCATGTACTGGAACTTGACGTCCCGGTAGAAGTGGTCGGGCGGGCCGCTGGCGTTCTCGGTCATGCCGTAGATCCAGCCGGACGCGCGGTAGGCCGGCGAACCGCTTGTCGTGGAGAAGTTGACGCTCATCGACTCGTCGGCGGCCTGGGCCGGAGACGCGGCGGCGACTGTGGTGGCGGCGACGGCGAGCAGGCCGGCGACGAGGCGGGCGACTGTCGCACGGGTTCGTCCTGACCTGCCACGGGACGGGGTTTGCACGGGGCGGCTCCTTGGTGGGGCGTGGGGGACGCTCTCCGGAGGGCAGCACTTGCGAATCGATTCGCACGGATCGTAGGACCGGATACTCAACCGTGTCAATGCGATGACGATTCGATGAAGCGGGCGTTTCCAGGCAACCGCACATCCGCGGCGATCAGCTGTTGACCTCCGGGCAGGGGCCGACCTATCTTCGGCCGAACCACTTGTCGAATCGATTCGCTTCCTCGCCGAACCGAAACGGCCCCCGACGGCCGAGCCCACCCCACCTGACGATCGACGTGAAGTGAGGCACCAGATGACTCGACCCAGCCACAAGTGGCGCCTGGCCGCTGTCGCCGTGACGGCACTCGCCGTCGCCGCCGGCAGCGCCTGTTCGTCCTCCGCCGACGATCCCGGCGACGCCGCGTACGTCGTCTGGGATCCGTACCCGCAGTTCGCCGACGACTCGCAGTGGGTCGCGCTGCTCGACAGGTGCGGCACCTCCGCGGGGGTGACTGTCGAGCGGACCGGCTACGACACCACCGACCTGACGAACAAGGCCCTGCTCGCCGCCCAGCAGGGAAACTCGCCGGACGTGCTGATCGTGGACAACCCCGTCATCTCCACACTGGCCGAGGCGGGCACGCTCACCACCACGGACGACAACAAGCTCGACGTCTCGGCCATGGCACCGAACCTGCTCGGCGCGGGCCAGAGCGAGGGCAAGACGTACGGGGTGCCGATCGGGGCGAACACCCTCGCGCTCTACTACAACAAGGATCTGCTGACTGCCGCCGGCGTGGATCCGGCCACCATCACCGACTGGACGTCGCTGACCACGGCGCTCACCAAAGTCAAGACCGCGGGAAAGAAGGGCATCACCTTCTCCGCCATCGGCACCGAGGAGGGCAGCTTCCAGTTCCTGCCGTGGTTCTGGGGCGCCGGAGCCCAGTTGACAAGCCTGGACTCGCCGCAGGCGGCCTCCGCGCTGACGCTCTGGACGGACTGGCTCAAGCAGGGGTACGCCCCCAACTCCGTCATCAACAACACCCAGACCACGAGCTGGCAGGAGTTCGCCACCGGCGACTACGCGTTCGCCGAGAACGGCACCTGGCAGTTGGCGAACGCCGAGAAGCTCGGGTTCTCGTACGGCACCATCGCCATTCCGGCGAGCGCCGGCGGTCCGGCGCCGGCGCCCACCGGCGGTGAGTTCGTCTCCATCCCCGTGCAGAAGAACACCGAGCGGTACGCGACGTCGCAGAAGCTTGTCACCTGCCTGACAAGTGCCGACAACCTGCTCACCACCGACACCACTCTCTCCTACGTAGCGCCCGTCACGGCCGTGCAGGATCGGCAGGCGGCGGCGGACCCGAAGCTCACGGTCTGGGTGCAGGCGGTCCGGGCGGCGAAGGGTCGCACCGGGGACAACCTCGGCACGAAGTACCCGAAGATCTCAGAGGCACTGTGGACGGCGGTGCAGGCTGCCCTGAGCGGTCAGAAGTCGCCTCGTGAAGCGCTGAGCGCCGCGCAGGCCGCGGCGGCGACCAGGTAAGCGCGCCGAAGCGACACCATGCCCCCGACGACACAGACCTCCACAAGCGCACGGGAACCGGGCGCACCGGCGACGGTCGCTCCACCCGGGCGTGCCCCGTCCGGCGCCCGACGCCGGCCCCGCCGATGGCCGGCCTGGGGCTTCCTGGCACCCGTGACCGTCTACCTGACCGCCTTCTACGCCTATCCCCTCTACCGCAATGTCGAGTTGAGCCTGCGCGAGTACACCGTCCGCTCGTTCGTGCAGGGCGGCGCGCCCTTCGCCGGGCTCGACAACTACCGCACGGTCCTGACCGACAGCGCCTTCGGGCCGACGCTGGCGCACACAGTGGTCTTCACCGGCGCGTCGCTGTTCTTCCAGTTCACCATCGGCATGGCTCTGGCGCTCTTCTTCCACAACCACTTCCCGCTGTCGCGCACGCTGCGGGCGGTGATCCTCATTCCGT
This sequence comes from Micromonospora profundi, assembly GCF_011927785.1. NCBI lineage: Bacteria > Bacillati > Actinomycetota > Actinomycetes > Micromonosporales > Micromonosporaceae > Micromonospora > Micromonospora profundi. The sequence continues at coordinate 4,031,674 of NZ_JAATJK010000001.1, forward strand.
GGCTGCTGCCGCTGATCGTCTCGGCGTCGACGTGGTCGTGGCTGCTCAACAGCGACTCCGGGTTGGTGAACGCGGCGCTCGGCGTCGTCGGGGTCGACAGGGTCAACTGGCTCACCTCGCCGGGCTGGTCACTCACCTCGGTGATCATCGCGAACGTCTGGATCGGCATCCCGTTCAACCTTGTGGTGTTGCACAGCGGCCTCCAGGCGATCCCGACCGAGGTGTACGAGGCGTCCGCGCTGGACGGCGCGACGGGCTGGCAGCGGTTCTGGTCGATCACTTTTCCGCTGCTGCGTCCCGTCTCGGCGATCACCCTGCTGCTGGGGCTCGTCTACACGCTGAAGGTCTTCGACATCATCTGGATCATGACCAGGGGTGGCCCCACCGACTCCTCCGCCACGCTCGCCACCTGGTCGTACCGGCTCGGTTTCGGCAATCTGCTGCCGGAGTTCGGGCCCGGCGCGGCCGTCGGCAACCTGCTCATCGTGATGGCCCTGGTGGCCGGGCTCGGATACATCCGTTTCCAGCGGAGTCAGGACCTGCGATGACCGCCTCCCCGCCCCGCTCCCGGTGGAAGACCGGCGTCGGACTGATGCTGACCGGGCTGATGCTCTTCCCGGTCTACTGGATGATCAACGTGTCGTTCACCCGTGACCAGGACATGCGGGCCACTCCCCCGCACCTGATTCCGACCGACGGCACCCTGGACGGCTACCGCGCCGTGCTCGACCAGCAACTCCCGTACCTCGGCACCAGCTTCCTTGTCGGTCTCGGCACTGTGGCGCTGACCCTGGCGCTGGCCGCCCCGGCCGGATACGCGCTGGCCAAGCTCCGCCCGCCCGGCGGCCCAGCGCTGAGCTTCGTGCTGCTGATCGCGCAGATGATCCCGGGAATCATCATGGCCATGGGCTTCTACGCCGTCTATCTCCACCTCGGCGTACTCAACACGCTGCCCGGTCTGATCCTTGCCGACTCCACACTGGCCGTACCGTTCGGAGTGTTGATCTTCACGGCCTTCATGTCCGGGATCCCCGACGAGTTGCTCCAGGCCGCCGTTGTCGACGGCGCCGGCCGGCTGCGGACCTTCTGGTCGATCGTACTGCCGGTCAGCCGCAACTCGATCGTCACTGTGTCACTCTTCGCGTTCCTGTGGTCCTGGTCGGACTTCATCTTCGCCTCGACCCTCGCCGGTGGCGGCGACCACCAGCCGATCACCCTCGGCATCTACCACTACATCGGCAACAACAACCAGCAGTGGAACGCCATCATGGCCACCGCCGTCGTCGCCTCCGTCCCGGCCGCCGTGCTGCTGGTCCTCGCCCAGCGGTACGTCTCCACGGGCGTGACGGCCGGCGCGGTCAAGGACTGACCATCCGCAGCGCAGAAAGGCAACCGCCACATGACCGTAGCCTCGCCCGGTCCGGAGTTCCCCATCCAGGACATCCCCTTCAGCTACCGCGGATCCTGGTTCAACCTCTCACCTGTGGTAGCCGAGAAGACGTACGCCGACGATGTGCACCTGGTCTCGCACCAGACCGGGCTGCATCCGGTGCTACGCCTCGCCCCGGCGGCCGCCGGCACCACTGTCGTCGCCACGCCCGCGTTGCTGACCTGGCGCAGCGGCGCCGACCGGATCGAGGCCGTCTACGACGGACCGGCCGCCCTGCGGATCCGGGGCCACCGCCTGGGGCTGCGGATAGCCGCGGCGGCGGACACCCTCACCCCGTTCAGCGGCACCTACCTGTACCTCGACCCGACCGACGGCTCGCACGTGTTCACCTCGTACGAGACCGGCCGCCGCTACCGGATCACAGTGCTCTCCGGCGCGCTCCGGCTGACCGACGGCGTGGAGGCGCTCGGCACCGCCGACCGGTTCCTGGACCTCGGTGGCGAGCAACAGTGGGAGATCGCCATCGAGGAGTACGCCACAGCGCGCCAGCCGTATACCCCGTCGGCCACCTTCGACGAGTTGTGCCGTCACCGCAGCAGCGAGTTCGCCGCGTTCGTCGACGCGGTCGCTCCGTGGCGCGGCGCGGAAACACCGGCCGCCGAGCTTGCCGCGTACGTCCTCTGGTCGGCCACCGTCTCCCCCGCGGGCTTCCTCGCCCGACCGGCCGTCCTGATGTCCAAGCACTGGATGGACAAGGTGTGGAGCTGGGACCACTGCTTCAACGCGATCGCCCTGGCCGCCGGCGAGCCGGAGCTGGCCTGGCACCAGTTCCACCTGCCCTTCGACCACCAGGACGCGGCCGGTGCCCTGCCGGACTCGGTCGCCCACTCCGAGGTCCTGCACAACTACGTCAAACCCCCCATCCACGGCTGGGCCCTACGACAGCTGCGCCGACGTCTTCCCCAGCCCCCGGACCGGGCGGCCCTTGCCGAGACGTACGACCGGTTGGCCCGTTGGAGCCGTTTCTGGCTGGACGCGCGTCGCGCCCCCGGCCACGACCTCCCCCACTACCAGCACGGCAACGACAGCGGCTGGGACAACGCCAGCACCTTCGACCACGACCGGGTCCTGCAAACCGCCGACCTCGCGGCGTTCCTGGTCTCGCAACTACGCTGTCTCGCCGACCTCGCTGTCGAGCTTGGCGAACCCGCCGAGCAGTGGTCACGAGAGGCCGACCGGGTTCGCACGGCACTGCTGCGTGACCTGTGGGACGGCGAACGCTTCGCCGCCCGCAGCCCACTCACCGGGCAGCGGCGGGCGAGCCGCAGCCTGCTCGACCTGATGCCCATCGCGCTCGGCGCGGACCTGCCCGCCCCGGTCAGCACCGCGCTGGCCCGGGGCGTCGAGGCTCACCTGACGACGCACGGCCTGGCCACCGAGCCGCCGGACTCGGCCCACTACGTCGCCGACGGCTACTGGCGTGGCCCGATCTGGGCACCCTCCACTGTGCTCGTCGAAGACGGTCTGCGGAGGGCCGGACACACCAGCATCGCCGACGACGTCAGCCGACGTTTCCTCGCTCTGTGCGAGAAGTCCGGCTTCGCGGAGAACTTCGACGCCGAGACGGGTGCCGGGTTGCGGGACCGCGCCTACACCTGGACGGCAAGCAGCTATCTCATCCTCGCCGCAGCCCAGGAGCAGCGGCGGACGACAGGCGGCTAGGCAGCGGACCGGGCACGGCGGAAAGCGTCAGCGGATCGACTCACGAGCCCTCGGCCCGGTGCTGGAGCGCAACGAGATGGGCGGGCTGTACAGGCGGTGCCGGGGCACCGCCCCCGGTTCGGCGATGCTCTCCAACAGCAGCGCCACGGCCTCGGCGCCCATCTCCCGGGTCGGCACGTCCGCGGCGGTCAACGGTGGGCGGAAGTCCTCCGCCCAGTGCTGGGCGGCGACTCCGGTGACGGAGAAGTCGGCAGGCACCGACAGCCCGGCGTTTGTCAGTGCCCGCTGCATTCCGGGCAACGCCGCCTCGTTGATCGTCGCCACCGCCGTCACCTCCCGGTGCGTGGCGAGCAACTGCTCGACGCACGCCTCTCCGGCGGCGGTGTCGTCGCCGCAGCAGACGTCCACTCCGGTCAGCCCCCGCTCCGCGACCGCTTCCCGGAAGCCGGCCAGCGCTCGGTGGCTGGGGCCGTACCCCGCCGCCACCAGCTCGGCGGAGCGGTTCACCAGCGCGACCTGCCGGTGCCCCAGATCGGCCAGATGGTGTACGCAACGGGCGATCAACCCGGCGTAGTCGACGTCGATCCAGCTCATGCCGCGCGGCTCGGCGGTCCGACCGATCGTGACGAACGGCAGGCCCGCCTTGGCCAGCCGGGTCACCCGGTCGTCCTCCAGCCGGATCTCCATGAGGACCACGCCGTCGACCCGGCGGCCGGTGACGATCCGCTCGAACGACCGGTCGTGATCACCACCGGACGGGGACAGCAGCACGTCCAGGTCATGGCGGGCGGCCGCCTCGACGACACTGGCGACGAAGCCCAACTGCATGTCGGTCAACCGCTGACTCGCCGGCGGGATCACCAGCCCGAGGGTGCGGGTGCGCCCCTCCTTCAGGGCACGGGCGCTGGCGTTCGGCCGGTAGTCCAGCTCGTCGATGACCGCCTGGATCCGCTGCCGGGTCGCCTGGGACACCGCCCGCTTGCCGCTCAGCACGTAGGAGACGGTGCTGCGGGACACCCCGGCCCGGCGGGCGATCTCCCCGATGTTCATGTACGCCTCGAATCGACACCTGCCCCGAAGTGGGGACGCAGCATGCTCCGCCGACGCGAGCATATCCGTCCGGATTCCCGTCCCCGGCTCGGCGACAGCTCGGCAGCCCGCACTTTCGATCAGGAATCAAGAAGCACCCCGACGGTCGCCGGACCTAACCTTTTCGCAGGTGGCCGGCACACGCCGAGCCGTGAACGAGGGAGCCGAGAATGTCCACGACCACCACCGATGGTTTCAGCGCCGCCGAGCGCGCCGCGATGAAGGAGCGCGCCGCCGAGATGCGCGCCGAGGGCAGGAAGGGCGCCAAGAAGGCCGACGGGCTACAGGCGGTCCTCGACCGGATCGCGCAGATGGAACCGGAGGATCGCGTGCTCGCCGAGCGCGTGCACGTGGCGATCACCACCGCCGCCCCCGAGTTGGCACCGAAGACCTGGTACGGGATGCCCGCGTACACGAACGCCGACGGCAAGATCGTCGTCTTCTTCCAGGATGCCGGCAAGTTCAACTACCGGTATTCCACGGTGGGCTTCCAGGACACTGCCAACCTCGACGACGGCGACCTGTGGCCCGTGGCGTACGCGCTGAAGGCATGGAGCCCGGCCGTGGAGAAGAAGGTCATCGAGTTGGTGCGTGCCGCGATCTCCTGACCCTCGGCTCAGGTGCCGCGGAAGGCTCGCCGGTACGCCTGCGGGCTGGTGCCGGTGACGAGTTTGAAGCGGTCCCGGAAGGCGGTGGTGGAGCCGAATCCGACCCGGGCGGCGATGCGGTCGACCGGATGGGCAGTGGTTTCCAGGAGGCGCTGCGCCTGGTGGACGCGCACGCGGAGCAGCCACTGCAGTGGGGTGGTGCCGGTCTGGTCACGGAAGCGGCGGTTCAGGGTACGGATGCTCATGCCGGCGTGCTGGGCGATGTCGGCAAGGGTCAGTTCGCGACGGGCGTTGTCGCGCAGCCACGCCAGCAGCGGCTCCAGGGTGATCCCGTCGGGGATCGGTGGTTCGTGCACGATGAACTGTGCCTGCCCGCCGGCGCGTTCCAGCGGCATGACCGACAGTCGGGCGGCGTCGGCTGCCACCGTGGCGCCGTAGTCGCGCCGAATCATGTGCAGGCACAGGTCGAGCCCGGCGGCGGCGCCCGCCGAGGTCAGGAACTGGCCGTTGTCGACGTAGAGGACGTTCGGGTCGACCTGGACCCGCGGAAACTGGGCGGCGAGCACATCGGTGGCGACCCAGTGCGTGGTGGCACGGAGCCCGTCGAGGAGACCGGTGGCGGCCAGGGTGAAGGCGCCACCGCAGATCGAGGCGATACGGGTCCCGTTCGCGGCGGCGGCACGCAGCGCGTCGAGAACGGCGGCGGGGGCGGCGGCGCCCGGGTCGCTGACACCGGGCACGATGATCGTGTCGGCGTCGTCGAGGATGTCCAGCCCCCACGGCACCGCGATGCTGAACGCGCCCGTGGTCACAGTGGGCGCCGCCGCACAGATCCGAACCTGGTAGCCGGCCCTGCCATCGGCCATGCGGGTGCGGTGGAACACCTCCATCGGCGTGGCGAGGTCGAACGGGACGACACTGTCGAGAGCGAGCACTGCCACGGTGTGCATGGCTGAAATCTAGCCAGTCAGGCCTCGACGCTGACGGTTGGCGCGGGTCGGGCCGCACCTGTCGCCCGGCGGCTCACACGGTCGTACATGTCTTTGATCGACAGGCCGCCGGCGAAGCACCACAGGGCGATGACGGGATCGCAGAGGGCGCAGCCGAACGACGAGTCGTGCAGCGACGGGATGAGCGGGGTGCCGCGGCGGTGGTGCAGGACGTCCCACGCGGTGTGCAGCAGCCATCCGACGCCGATGAAGGTGTAGGAGCTGAGCCCGGCGTAACCCACCACGACCAGCACGGCGCAGAAGGCCAGTTCCCACAGGCCGAATCCGCCGCCACTGATGTAGGCGGCACCGGCTCCCGTGACGATGAGCGCGTTCAGACGACGGCGGTGCGGCTCGGGAACAAGGGAGTTGAGGCCTACGTAGACCAGCCCGATGACGATTGGCAGGACATAGCGAAGCATGATCACCTTTTCGGAACTCCGTAACGAAAAGGCAGCCTAAGCAGGGAGAACCGCAGCGGCGAGAGGCGAAATTGCCACACCTCGACGGGTTCCGGCCAGCGGCGCGAAACCGGCCTACCAGCGGTTGCGTGCCTCCTCGGCCCAGCCGACGAGCCCGTCGAGGCTCACCTTCGTCCCGTCGTCGGTCTTCGCCCACCCGGAGAAGTGCCCGAAACACTGGTGCGTCTCGTTCGCGACGACTGCGAGGTTGGTGCGGGCCACCTTCTCGTGGAACGGCTGGAACTCGGCCTCGACCCGGTCGCCGCTGATCCGCCACGGGCGCAGCCAGTCCGACCGGTCGTAGGTCCACCGCAGCTCGTCGCCGATCTTGTGCAGCCGGCCGTCGACGAACAGGCCGTTCTCGGTGACTCCGGTGCCGTCGGTCCACTGACCGCCGAGCTGGATCGCCCGTCCCGGTGCCGCGCCGGCGGCCCAGTTCCAGGTGATCGAGTACGGCCACCTGCCGCGACCGTGGTCCAGCACGGCGAAAGCGTCCGGTCCTCCGATCTCGTACGTCTGGCCGTGCAGCTCAAGCGTGCCGGAAACGGGGCGGCCGACGTCCTTGACCGTGTACTGGAACCGCGTCGGGCTCCACGGAACGACCACTGCGAGCGACTCGTGACCGGCCGGCAGCGGCACCAGCACCTCCAGTCGTACTCCGGAGGTGTTCGCCGAGATGGCGGTGCCGTCCGGACGCTGATCGATCCGGATGTCCAGGTCGCGGCCCCGCGCCCGAACCTCGCCCGCACCGCTGCGCGGCGGCAACACCGCGCCGCGCGCCAGCGGCACCACCACATCGGTCTTCGTCTCGACGCCGCTCTGCCGGTCGAGCACGTAGCTGCTGTGCACACCGGCGTAGTCGAGCGACGAGACGACAAGCCCGACGATGTGTCGTGGCGTGACGATGCCCCAGTACTCCCACCGCTTGGTCCGGCCCCAGCCGCGCAGGTTGGCGGTGTGCAGGGGACGACGCGACCAGCCGACCGCAGCCGGGTTGAGCCGTCCGTCCGGCTGGCACAGGTCTACAGGTGAGGTCAGCTCACGTTCGTGGGTCACGGTGGGGAGGATAGCCGCCACCAGGCATACCACCAGCCGTGACGAGGGCGTGCCGGCGAGGTTGCCTCTCCCGGCGGCGGCGTCAGCGGCGGGCGTTGAGCCGGGCGGCCTGGCGCGTCAGGTGGTCCCGTTCGGCGAGGTTCGGTGCTTTCAACGCCGCTTCGGCGTACAGCCGTGCCGCCGTCGCCAGGTCGCCGTCGCGTTCGCGCAGGTAGGCCGCCACCGCAGTGTGGCGCGGCAGCGCGTCGTCCAGCGCCGCGAGCGCCGCCAGACCGGCGCGTGGCCCGTCGGCCTGACCGACGGCCACCGCGCGGTTCAGCCGTACGACAGGGCTGTCGGTCAGCCGCACCAACTCGTCGTACCACTCGACGATCTGCACCCAGTCGGTCTCCTCGGCGGTGGGCGCGTCGGCGTGCAGGGCCGCGATGGCCGCCTGAGCCTGGTACTCGCCCAGCCGGTCGCGGGCGAGGGCCGCCTGGAGGATCCCGATGCCCTCGGCGATCGACGCGGTGTCCCACCGGCCGCGGTCCTGCTCGGCGAGCGGCACGAGGCTGCCGTCGGGCGCGGTCCGGGCTGCCCGCCGGGCGTGGTGCAGCAGCATCAGGGCGAGCAGTCCCGACACCTCCGGATGGTCGATAGCGGCCGCGAGCTGCCGCGTGAGCCCGATGGCCTCGGCGGCCAGGTCGACGTCTCCCGAGTAGCCCTCGTTGAAGACCAGATAGAGCACGCGCAGCACGGTGGCGACGTCCCCGGGCTGGTCGAACCGCACGCCCGAGACGGTGCGCTTGGCTCTGCTGATCCGCTGCGCCATTGTCGCCTCGGGCACCAGGTAGGCCCGCGCGATCTGGCGGGTGGTCAGCCCACCGACGGCGCGCAGCGTGAGCGCGACAGCCGACGACGGCGTGAGCGACGGGTGCGCGCACAGGAAGTAGAGCTGAAGCGTGTCGTCCACAGCGCGCGCCGGGCCGGGCGCCGGTTCCTCGTCGACGAGGTCCTCGCGCCGCCGACGAGCGGCTTCGGAGCGTGTCGCGTCGAGGAACCGGCGCCAGGCCACCGTGACCAGCCAGCCCTTTGCATCCTGCGGCGGATCGGTCGGCCAGACGCGGACGGCCTCGACCAGGGCGTCCTGCACGGCGTCCTCGGCCGCCGCGAAGTCAGCTCCGCGGCGGACGAGGACACCGAGCACGCTCGGCAGGAGACGCCGGAGCAGGACCTCGTTCACTCAGTGATCGTGGGCGGGGCCGTCAGGAACGGGCGCAGCTCAAGCCACTCGTGGATGGGCTTCCCGCCGGCCCCCGGAGCGGCGGACAACTCCCCGGCCAGTTCGACGGCGCGCTCGTAGCTGTCGACGTCGATCACCATCCAGCCGGCGATGAGGTCCTTGGTCTCGGCGAACGGGCCGTCGGTGACCGGCGGGCGGCCCTCACCGTCGTACCTGACGAACGTGCCCTCGGGGGCGAGCGCCTGCCCGTCGACGTACTCGCCGGTGCCTTCGAGCCGGGCCGCGAAGTCGTTCATGTACTGGATGTGCGCCGAGATCTCCTCGGGGGTCCACTTGTCCATGGGGACGTCGTTGACCGCCGGCGGGGCGCCTCGGTAGTGCTTGAGCAGCAGGTACTTGGCCATCGCGTCTCTCCTCGAAGCTGATCCGACCCATTGTGGTCGCGCTCACCCCGGGGACGGAACCAGACCCGCGTTCTCGACATCAGTGCCCGAAAAAGTTGCGCGGACTTGTCGGGCTGGGCACGTGCAGGAGCGTGATTCCGCTCCGACATCACGATGCCGGAGCGGAATCACGCTCTGAGGGGACCCGGTGACGGAAAGCAGTCGCCTAGCTGGCGTACGTCTCGAACTCGCCGACTCGCGGCGTACCACTTGAGCTGTTGATCTTGAAGTTGATCTTGGTCAGTGAGGTTGCCGCGAAGCTGATGGAACCCGCCCCACTGCCGGATGCCAGGACGGCGCCGGTGTCGTTGTTGATGAGCTGCCAGGACCCGATGGAGCCCTGGGTGCCTGACGGTTCACGGATGACCACACGGGACACCCGGGTGGCCGAGCCCCACTTGATCGAGATGGTGCCGGTCGACCCGGCCGGGGACCAGTAGGTGCCGAGGTTGCCGTCACGCACGTTGCCGTAGCTGGTCCCGCTGGCCTTGCTGGATCCGTCCGCGCCGGCGCCGAGGCTGAGGTTGGTCCCGCCCGACGGCGGCGGGGTGGTCGGCGGCGGCGTGGTGGGGGCCGGCGTGGTCGGCGGCGGGGTGGTCGGCGCGGGCGTCGTGGGCGACGGGGTCTGCGGCGAGCAGCTGCCGTTCGACACCCTCAGCCCCGTGTTGGCACCCACCGTCTGACGGATGATGCTCGGCACGCAACTCGCGCCGTCGAGGCTGTACGAGTACGGGATGTTGACAGTGGTGTTGGACGTCGGGTTCGGGCCGGCGGGGTAGTTCTCGCTGCCGGCGCTGGACCAGGTCACGTTGTCGAAGATGTTGCCGCTGACCTGCCAGTAGCCCCGCTCGTTCGTGTAGAACGTGCCCAGCACGTCCTTGGAGTTCTGGAAGTAGTTGTTCTCCACCTTGGCCTTCGCCCCGGCCCGGGAATTGATGCCGGACTCGCGCAGGCTCACGTAGTGGTTGTTGTAGATGTGGGCGGTGCCACCGCGCAGCAGCGGCGTACGGGAGTCGATGTTCTCGTACAGGTTGTGGTGGTACGTGATGAAGCCGTTGGAGAGGTCGCTCTCGCTCGACCCGACCAGGCCACCGCGACCGGAGTTGCGCAGGATGCTGTAGGACAGGGTCACGTACTGGGTGTTGTCCTTCATGTCGAAGAGGCCGTCGTACCCCTCCGACTCGCCGCCCGACGCCTCCAGGGTGACGTGGTCGACCCAGACGTTGCGGACCGTGCTCTCCATGCCGATGGCGTCACCGCCGTTGGAGGTGGGCGAGCCCGACTTCTTGACGTTCCGGACTGTCACGTTCTGGATGATGATGTTGCTGGAGTCGCGGATGTGGATGCCGAGCTGGTCGAAGACGGCGCTGCCGACCCCGATGATCGTGACGTTGCTGATCTGCTTGAGCTCGATCACGCCATCCGCTGTGTTGCAGCTCGAACCGGACACCTTGCTGGTGTTGCCGTGGTTGATCGTCCCGCTGACCTCGATGGTGATCGGGGTGCTGCTGCTGGCCCGCCCGCACAACGCCGCGTGGATCGCGGTCCCGGTGGTCGCGCGTACCGTCTGCCCGCCCGCGCCGCCGGTGGTTCCGCCGTTCTGGGTGGCGTAGCCGGTGGCGCTCCCGACCGCCGCCGACGCCTGCGGGGTCGACAGGCTCAGCCCTGTCACGATCCCCACGGCCGCCGTGGCCACCACCGCCTGAAGTCGCAGTGCGACTGGTCGTCTCATCTCGCCTCACTTCGTATCGGTTTGGTTCTGCCAGTGCGTGCGGCAGCCGTCGCGGCCGCGCTTCTTCGGCACGGGGGCACCACCGACCGCCCTGAATCGACGACGGTCAGTCGCAAACAGCTCGCCGGAATGCCACAGCCCAGGAAATGGGGAACCGTCGCGCGAACGGCCCTGCGGCTAGCAGCAATGGTCGATGTGTGGCTGCCCGACCCACGAACGAAACATCGATGTAAGGCAATCGTAGGAAAGCGGTTTCCCTGGAGGCAAGAGCTGGCGCTTGCAGGTTTGTTGCAGTGCCGGTGCCGGAGTCGGCGCATCCGCGGTCCCGGCGGCGCGGCTCAGGCGGGTGGCGCCGCCACCCTCAGGACATCGCCACCAACAGCGACGGCCCGCCACGCGGGCTGCGTGGCGGGCCGTCGGGTGAAGATCGAACGCGCGTCAGTCGACGCCGAACTCCATCGCGGCGCGGTCGAGGGCCGCGTCGTCGGCGGACGAGACGCCCCGGGACGCGATCGCCTCCGCGCCGCCCTCCGGCATCGCGCCGATCAACCCGGTCGAGGCGGCCTGCGCGGCCCCGACCATCCGCTGCGAGCTTCCGCCGCCGACGATGCCGAGCGTCGCGTACTGCTCAAGCTTCGCCCGCGAGTCGGCGATGTCCAGGTTGCGCATGGTGAGCTGACCGATCCGGTCCGACGGACCGAACGCCGAATCCTCGGTACGCTCCATCGACAGCTTGTCGGGGTGGTAGCTGAACGCCGGCCCGGTGGTGTCCAGGATCGAGTAGTCCTCGCCCCGGCGCAGCCGCAGCGTCACCTCGCCGGTGACCGCCGTGCCGACCCAACGCTGCAACGACTCGCGCAGCATCAGCGCCTGCGGGTCCAGCCAGCGGCCCTCGTACATCAGCCGGCCGAGGCGACGGCCCTCGCTGTGGTAGTTCGCCAGGGTGTCCTCGTTGTGGATGGCGTTGACCAGTCGCTCGTACGCGGCGTGCAGGAGCGCCATGCCCGGCGCCTCGTAGATGCCGCGGCTCTTGGCCTCGATGATCCGGTTCTCGATCTGGTCCGACATGCCCAGGCCGTGCCGGCCGCCGATGGCGTTGGCCTCCAGCACGAGGTCGACAGCGCTGCCGAACTCCTTGCCGTTGATCGTCACCGGGCGACCCTGGTCGAAGCCGATCGTGACGTCCTCGGTCGGGATCTCCACAGACGGGTCCCAGAACCGGACACCCATGATCGGCTCGACGGTCTCGATGCCGGTGTCGAGGTGCTCAAGGGTCTTCGCCTCGTGCGTGGCGCCCCAGATGTTGGCGTCGGTGGAGTACGCCTTCTCGGTGCTGTCCCGGTACGGCAGGCCGCGCTCGAGCAGCCACTCCGACATCTCCTTGCGCCCACCCAGCTCGGTGACGAAGTCGGTGTCGAGCCACGGCTTGTAGATGCGCAGCTGCGGGTTGGCCAGCAGGCCGTACCTGTAGAACCGCTCGATGTCGTTGCCCTTGAACGTCGAGCCGTCGCCCCAGATCTGGACGTCGTCGGAGATCATCGCCCGGACCAGCAGGGTCCCGGTCACGGCCCGACCCAGCGGGGTGGTGTTGAAGTACGCCCGCCCGCCGGAGCGGATGTGGAAGGCCCCGCAGGTCAGCGCGGCCAGCCCTTCCTCGACCAGGGCGGCACGGCAGTCGACCAGCCGGGCGACCTCGGCGCCGTAGCTGAGTGCGCGACCGGGCACCGAACCGATGTCGGGCTCGTCGTACTGGCCGATGTCTGCGGTGTAGGCGCAGGGGACGGCGCCCTTGTCGCGCATCCACGCGACCGCGACCGAGGTGTCGAGGCCGCCGGAGAAGGCGATGCCGACACGTTCGCCGATGGGCAGGGAGGTGAGAACCTTGGACACGAGGAAGAGTATGCACCATGCCGCATGGTCATGCATAGTGAAGTGGTCGACGCCACGAGGTTTTAACAATGGGGCGACCTCCCGCCGGAAGCGGCGCTCGGGCCGCGCGATTCGCGCACCTCAATCCCGTCCCGTCGGCCGTAGTCTCACCGGATGACGGAACCGCAGGCGCACACCCTCGCCATAGCCGGTGTCGACCTGGTCTACGACGTTCGCGGCCCGCTGCCGCCGACCGACGGACGCCCACCACTGCTCATGATCGGCCAGCCGATGACGGCTGAGGGCTTCGACGCCCTCGCCCCACTCTTCCCCGACCGCACTGTCGTCACCTACGACCCGCGCGGGCTGGGCCGCAGCATCCGCTCGGACGGCCGGTCCGACCACACACCGCAGCGCCAGGCAGCCGACCTGCACCTGTTGATCGAGGCGCTCGACGCCGGTCCGGTCGACGTGTTCGCCAGCAGCGGCGGCGCGGTGACCGCACTCGAACTGGTAGCCACCCACCCCGGCGACGTCGTCACGCTTGTCGCGCACGAGCCGCCCATCAACGCCGTACTCCCGGACGCCACCGCAGCCGAGCGCGCCCGCGCCGCCTTCTACGACGCGTACCAGACCAACGGCGCCGGAGCCGGCATGGCCGCGTTCATCGCCATGACGTCCTGGCAGGGCGAGTTCACCGACGCCTACTTCGCCCAGCCCACGCCCGACCCGGCGATGTTCGGCCTGTCGACCGACGACGACGGCAACCGGGACGATCCACTGCTGTCCCAGAATTCGTGGGCGATCACCGACTACGTGCCCGACGCGAACGCGCTCACCGCCGCGCCGACCCGGATCGTGATCGCGGTCGGCGAGGAATCGGCCGGGACGTACACCGCGCGTACGGCCCTGGGCACCGCGGCGCTGCTCGGCCAGGAAGCCGTGGTGTTTCCGAGCCACCACGGTGGTTTCCTCGGCGGTGAGTACGGCTACGCGGGCAAGCCGGAGGAGTTCGCGGCGAGGCTGCGCGACGTCCTCGACGGCCACTGACCCGCACGCTCCGAGACACCGGCCCAACCGGCACCCCAACACGACAGAAGGGACATCCGACGCACTAGCATGGCCGTCCGGACGGACTCTGCTGAAATGAGGCGACATGCGGTGGCTCCGGCAGTTGCTGGGCGGCGGCGGGCGGATCCAGCTCGACGCCGAGCGGCAGCAGACACTGCTACACGACGCCCGGCACCGGTACGGCGCCCACGCCCGGATCCGGTTCCCCGAGCAGGTCGAGGCGATCACCGGGATGCTCGACGGTGACGACGGCCTGGTGGTGGCAGCCCAGATCGTGAACCAGGTCGCCGACGAGGCCCATGGCGACCTCCAGGCCCAGGCACACGACATCCACCTACGGACGGGCCGACGGCTCGTGGTGAACCGCCGCAACTACCGGCCACTGTGGAAGGAGGCCGGTCCGGCCCTGCGCTGGCCACTGTTCGCGTTGCCGTCCGGCTTCCACCCGTACGCGCAGGTGACCGCCGCCGTCGCTGTGGTCGGCAGGCAGGCGCCCCGGGTCGACCGGGTGACCGACCCCAACCCCCTGCTGACCCGCATGTTCGAGGTACTCGACCTCACCACCGCCGGCTGGGAGTACGGGCGGGTGCGGGTCGACACCCACGCCGCCACCCTTGCCGACCGGCTGATCTCCAGCACCGGGCGGCTCCTCACGGCCACTGACGATCCGCCCCGGCTGCCGCCTCCGGTCCGGGAACTGATGCGGCGCAACAACACCGTCGCCGTCCACGACCCCAACGGCCCACGCCCGGTGGGTGGCATCAACCTGGGCGCGATGCTGCGCGAACGCCTCCTGGTCTGACAAGCGCCAGGTGATCGTGTCGGACACGAAAGGGCGGGCTCGGTGTGGCACCGAGCCCGCCCGTTGTTCGGCTGTGTCCGGTCAGCGTTGCAGGGTCAGCAGGCCCGGACGGTAGGGCAGCAGACCGTAGTCACCGCCGGAGTTGGGCGAGCGGCCCTGGTACAGCAGTTGCAGGTTGCACGGATCCACAGTCATGGTCTGATCGGCGCTGGTCCGCAACAACTCACCATGGCTGATGTCATTGGTCCACGTCGCGCCACTGTTGGCCTTACCCGCGAACGGGTTGCTCTCCGTGGCCGCCTGCGGCGTCCACGACCCACCCAAACTGGTGGCCGTGAACGACCGGAAGTAGCGACCCTGCGACCCGATCGCCTCCACGATCATCAGATACCGACTCTGACCCTGAAGCTTGTAGACCTGCACCGCCTCGAACAAGTTGTTCGTCGAGTCACTCATGATCGTCGTGTAGTTGCTGCCGAAACTGCCCGGGAAGTTCCCGATCGGCATACTCGCCCGATAGATCTTGCCGTTGTCCCCGGCGAAGAACAGATACATGTTCTGATCGTCACCGATCACCGCCTGATCAATCGGACCCGTACCCGAACCCGAGATACTCCCGGTGAACAACGGCTGCGCCGACGACCACCCGTTAGCATTCGTCGGATCCGTCGACGTCCGGTACGAGAACGCCGTCGGACCCCACTGATACGCCAACACCCAGATGTTGCGCGGCGCGAAGTAGAACAACGACGGCGCCACAGTCGCCGAACTCATCGCGTTCTGCGACGCCGACGCCATCTCGGAGTAGTTCGTGAACAAGCTGAAGTTCATCGAACCCCACCGCGTACCCGTGTCATGCGTGGTCGCATACACCAACTGCCGACCGTTGTACGGCGCCACAGTGAAGTCCTTCAACGACACCCAACCCGACCTCGGCTGCGCCAACACACCAGTCGACGACCACCGGTACGTCGACGGCAGGTTGCACGTTCCTCCCGGCGGCGGAGTCGTCGGCGGCGGCGTGGTGGGGTTGCCTCCACCGTCGACGCGGACGAGCTGCCACTGCTGGTTGGCGCCGTTCCAGTCGTCGTACTGGACGATGTTTCCGCCGTCGGCGGTCGAGGCGCCCTGCACCTCCACGACCTTGTTGCTGTTCCGGTTGATCAGCCGGATGTAGCCGCTGTCCGAGTCGGCCAACCGGAACTGCTGGTTGACGCCGTTGCCGTCGCTCCACTGCACGATGCTGCCGCCGTTGGCGGTGGAGAAGTTGTAGACGTCCAGCACCTTGCCGGACAGCCGTGACTTCACCCGGTAGTAGCCACCGCCGGAGTCCACGAACTGCCACTGCTGCTGGTTGCCGTTGTTGCGCGCCCACTGCGTGATCCGCGCGCCGTCATTCGTGGCCAGGTTGTACACGTCCAGGGCCTTGCCGCTGTTGCGGTTGACCAGGACGTACCACGCGTTGGTGTCGACAGTCGCCGCGGCGGCGGGTGAGGACACCACCGCCACGGCGGCACCGCCTACCAGCATTGCCGCCACGCCGGCGGTGACCAACCGCGGCAACCATCCGCGCCGTCGCTTCGACGGCGGCGCGATCGATGGAGACCTACCAAAGGCAGACATGATCCTCCTTGACATGACCAAGAGCCGAACGGTCTGCCCGAAGATGGGCGCACCGCGACGCGTGGCCGGAGGCATGCGTCGAGAACATGTGCGGTTACAAGACGTCTGCATGCCCTGGCGCACGCCTGAATCCAGATCGACGAGGCTGGCTCGCCCGGAAAGCCACAGGTATCGTCGTCCTTGAGCATCGACTGTGAGCGATAACATGCTGTTCGTCAAGACGTAATGTTCCGGAATCATCAGGCGGTGACAGGCTGTCGCCACAGGCGTGAGCACTCCCGGCCGGGCACCGTGAGCCTCACCTCCGACAGCCGCAACGGCTCAGAGCTGGGCTCCTTGGAGCCGGCGGCTGATTGGCGCTAACATCGACGCCCACGCATAACTTGATCAACCGCCCCGCGCGCCGCGGGTCGGCCGCAGGGAACACGAATCGGACCCAGAGCCCCAGGCCGGCAGTCAAGGGAACGAACCACCGCAGCCTGGGCGGCACGCCGCGCGGGTCACGCCGCTGCGCCGGCCATCCGGCGAAGGGCGTTGGCTTTAGGGCAGACATCAACCTATGGTGGATGCATGCCATCGGTCACGTTCTGCTCGCCTACCGTCACTCACGTGACGGTGCTCGGCGTTGCCCACGTGACGGCGGCACCGCAGCGCATGGCGGGGATGCGGGTGCCTGTGGTCCGCGCACCGCACTTCGCGCCTACACAGGGGCTGTCGAGCCCGGCGCGAAGCGGTCGAAGCCCTCCCGCGGAATCGTTGCATCCCAAAACGACCGCCAGGGCGAAGCTATCCAGCTTCGGCCCTTTTTCTTTACCCGGATCCATTTGAAAGGCAGACCATGAGCATCGATCATCGTGCCGTCGACCGCAGTTGGCTGGCTGATCTGCGCGCGTCCCTGGCCGACGACTTCGCCACACAGACGGCGCGGCTGCGGGAACTGACCGAACTCAGCGCGGACACCGGCGACCCCAGCGAGGCCCACCACCAGGCCGCGCTGTTGTCGGCCACCCGCCGCAACATCGAGCAGATCACCGGCGCGCTGGGCCGGATCTCGGACGGCACCTACGGCGCCTGCCAGAAGTGCGGCAAGTCCATTCCGGCAGAGCGGCTCGAGGTTCTCCCGCACGCCCGCTTCTGCGTGCCGTGCCAGGAGAAGCACAACAGGTGACACCCGATGTGGCTGCCGTGCCGCCTTCTACAGCACGGCAGCCACACCCCGGGGGCGAGGTCGTTGATCGACGCCGTCGTCGACCGGGCCGGTCAGGTGGCGGTGGCCGTGGCGGAGTCTCGGTTCACGGCCCGTCCGGAGTGTTGGCCGGCTGCTGCCCCGGCCAGAAGGGCCACTCCTCGAACGACCGGCAACGCCCATCGTCGGCGAACCGCATGACCCACAGGTCGCGGTACTCCTGGTGCACCGGGTCGCCGTAGCGGACCTCCTGGCGCGACACCGCAGTGTCGCCGTCGACAGCGACGATCTCCGTGGTCATCTGGAATATCTCGTCGGGGCCCTCGCGCTGCTTTTCCCACATCCGGGCGATGGCCGGCAGACCGACGACGGGCGTCCAGTACGGGCCCTGCTGGTAGCTCGCGTCCTCGGTGAAGAGAGCGGCCAACGCGTCAGTGCCCGGCGTCCGCCACGCCCGCTCGTAGCCGGCGATCCAATCGGCAACGTCCGTCCTGTTCATGGACCTCACATTGCCATCCGTCGGGCGGCGCGACCCGCCAAACGACGTCCGCGTGGCGTTCAACGAGCAGGCCGTCCTAGATCGGGAAGTGGCCGCGGCGCCAGCGCCAGTGACGTCCGGCCCGGAGATGGTCGACGGCGGCGCGCTGGAGCGCGGTACGGCGTGGGAGTTGGTCGAGCGGCGTGGTCAGGGTCCGGAACACGAACCGCAGCACCTCGACGTCGGCGTCCAGCCCTTCCGGCTCCTCGTAGGGCTCCAGCTCGAACCGACGCTGGAACCTGACGATGTTGGAGTCCTCCGGCAGGTATTCCCGCAGTTGCGGATCGAGCAGCCACGAGCCGCAGGCGAACGCCGTGTAGTGCTCGTCGGGGAAGTGGCGCGGGAAGAACGCGCGGGCCTCGTCGAGTGACGCGTCGATCGCCTGTGGGGTCAGCGGCCCCGCCTCGGGGATGTGCAGGTCGATGGTGGCGCCGCCGCGATGGTGTTGCAGGCGGCCCAACTCATAGACGGCACCGCGCGCGTGCAGCGTCAGCCAGCTCTGCATCACCGGCCAGCCCTCGCCTCGCATCCGTCGGTCGACGGCGAGGTTGCGGCCGAGGTCGGCGAGGGACGTCCAGGTGACGGCGTCGGCGACCCCGTGATCGCTGTGGTACCCCCTCGCAACGTCGACAAGGGCCAGGTACGCGTACACGTAGAGGTGCCGCCAGGCGGGGCCTCGCTCGCGGGGCAGCTCCGGACCGGGCGGCAGCCAGGTGTGGCCGCCGACGTCGGCTCGGACCAGGGCGGTCGAGCGGTCGAGCAGCCAGCGCAGCTCGGGAGTCCACAGTGGGGAGCCCGGATCTGGCCAGCCGTCCATGATCTCGGCTGCGTCGTCGGGCCGCACTGCCAGTCGGTCGAGGAGCGCGGGTGCGTCGTCCTTGGGTGGCAGCGGAGCCGAGGGGTGGTCGCCGGCGAGGCGGTGTACGCGTTCGACGTCCGCCACGGGCACCCCGAGCCGGGCGGCCGTCTCGTCCAGATCCACGCGACGACCCTACCGGCTGTCGGGCCGACTCACCTGCCGCCGATTTCCGCCCCGGTCGACGCACAAGCTGGGCATCAGACGAACCGAATGTTCGGAAGATGTCCGAAAGAGACTCAGCTACCCTACGATGTTCACTAGCCGATTCGGCCGTTGCGTTGCATGAACATGTCGCGTACGTTTCACGGCATCGCCCTCCATCCCGGACCGGCGATGCCGATGTCCCCCCACCCGACCGCGCGGGGTCCGCGCGGCAGCACGGATAGGGATGTGACCATGAAACCTTCGACAAGACGGCTGACGGCAGCGGCGACAGGGCTGTTGCTGGCGGTCAGCGTGAACGTCGCCGTGCGGGCACCGCAGGCATCAGCGAGCACCAACGCCCCGGTGAGCCTCGACTCGCTGGCCCGCGACGTCGAGCGGGTCGAATCGCTGCGCGAGGTCAAGGACGTGCAGCGCTCCTACGCCCACCTGGCCCAGTTCGGGCGCTGGGCGGACATGGCGAAGCTGTTCAGCGGCAACGGCACGCTCCAGTGGGGCAACCAGGTCGTGACGGGCCACCAGGCCATCAAGGGATGGCTGGCCACCGAGGCCGGGGCGATGAACGGCGCGAACCAGGGCGCGCTGCACACCACTGTGATCGACCAACCACTTGTCAACCTGTCGGCCGACGGCCGCACCGCGAAGGGCCGCTGGTCCGGGATCCGCTTCCTGGGCGACGGCGCCGGCGCGGCCCGCATCGACGGCGGCATCTACCAGAACGAGTACGTGCTGGAAAACGGCGAGTGGAAGATCTCGCTGCTGCGCCACTACCCGCTCTACGAGGGGGATTACGCCACCGGGTTCCGGACGATCAACCGGCAGCCGGTGCCGGTCGTTCCCTACCACTTCACGCCCGACGTCGCCGGAGTGCCGATCCCCGCGGCGACCGGGGAGGCGCCCAGGACCAGGTTCAACGCGAAGGAGCTCGCCGACCGCATCGAGGCGCTCAACGACGAGGACTCGGTGCGCAATCTCCAGCACTCGTACGGCTACTACGTGGACCGTCGGATGTGGACGGACGTCGTCGACCTCTTCGCCAACGGCGCGAAGGTCACCATCGACGGCGTGGGCGAGTTCCGCAACGCCAGCGGCGTACGCCAGGCGATGGAACGAATGGGCCCGGAAGGTCTGACGCAGGGCATCCTCAACGACCGGCCGCAGTTCGACACGATCGTCGACGTCGAGAAGAACGGCACCAAGGCGACCACGCGCGGCATCGAGGTCGGCATGCTCAACGACGCGAGCGGCGCGTCCTGGCAGTTCTCCGTCTTCCGGAACAGCTTCGTCAAGCAGGGCGGCCTGTGGAAGCTCAAGGAGATGCACCTGACGCCCCTGATCACGGCGCCGTACGGCACTGGTTGGGGCGACGGCGGTACCGGCCCGGTCGCGTCCGTGAAGGTGCCGAAGTTCCTCGACGTCGCCGGCCGTACGCCCGCGTCGAAGCCCGGCAAGGCGGCCGGCGCGCCGCAGGGCCCCAAGCGCGACCTCGCTGACCTCCAGCGGAGGTTGAGCCGTTCGCTCGCCTACGACGGGTCCGAGAACGTCTCGGCGGCGTACAGCTACTACATCGACGACAGCCGTTGGCCGGAGATGGCGGCGGTGCACGCGGTGAAGGGCCACAAGTTGTCGCCGTTCGCCGGCTGGAACGGCACGCGCGAACGGATCCTCGGCTCGGTGGTCGCCACGTACGGCAACACCCCGCCGCCCACGACGAAGTCCTTCCTCGTGCTGCACTGGCGGCCGCAACCGGTGATCGACGTATCGCACGACGGTCGCTCGACGGCGGTCCGGGCCCGACTGATGCACGTCAACGCCTCGGCGAACAACGGTGGGTACATAAACGGCGCGATGTACAACGACCAGTTCGTCCTCGAGGACGGGATCTGGCGGATCTGGAGTCTGGACATCGACGAGTTCTACTGGCAGTCGGCAAACTGGGCCCAGGGCTGGGGTGGCGCGGTCCCGCGCGATCCGAGCCTGCCCGACCCGCCGCCGAGCAATCTCGTGAACATCTACCCGCCGGACGTTCTGCACAGCGCGCTCGGCGAGCGGTCCAGGGGCTTCCGCGGCGGCAGCCCCGGATACATCCAGTGGCCCGACATCGTGCCGATGTGGTTCCACTACCGCAACCCGGTGAGCGGCCGGACACCTGCCACGTTCTGGTACGACTGCGCTCCCTGCGAGGTGCGGCCGGACTGGAGCATGACGCGGCACGGCTATCAGCTGCCGCCGACCGGCCCGCAGGTCGACGGTGTGGAGGTCGGCTGAGCCGGCCCTGAAGGCCCGGCGCTCGCGCTGAGCCGATGACGAGGCGCCCTTCCCGATTGGTCCCGATCGGGAGGGGCGCTTCCTCGCGCTCCCTCTCGCATGCCCGCAGGCTTGTTCGATACCATCGAACAAAGTCGGGCGGGCTCCCCCGCCACCTCGACAGGAGGTCCTCGTGCGGTCCATGAACAGTCAGCCGCCGTCGGAGCAGGCCGGCCCGGGTGGCCCAGCGGAGGAGAGCACCCCGGCCGGCGTGGTCGGCGCCCGCATCCGGCGGTACCGCAAGGAGCGCGGGCTCACCCTGCGCGGCCTTGCCTCCCGCGCCGGGTTGTCGATCGGCTTCCTGTCCCAGGTGGAGCGCGGCATCTCGTCCATCGGCCTGACCGCGCTCGGCAGCGTCGCCAAGGCGCTCGACCACTCGGTGGCGGATTTCTTCGACTCCGGCACCAGCTCCCCCGACAGCGCCGCAGCGCCGCTTCCCCGGCATTTCACGCTCACCAGGGCAGAGACGGTGACCACGCAGTACGTCTCCGGGCAGCAGACCTACCGCATGCTCTCCGACCGGGGGCCGGAGCTGGTGCTCGAACCGATGCTCGTGCACATCGCCCCCGGCGGCCGGCGGGAGAACGCGTACGGCCACAGCGGCGAGGAGTTCGCCTACGTCATCTCCGGCGAGCTGCTCTACGAGGTCGAGGGCGTCGAGCACCGGCTGTGCCCGGGTGACAGCGTGCACCTGCGGTCGTCGGTGCCGCACCAGCTGTACAACGACACCGACTCGGTGACGACTGTGGTCTCGGTGGTCACGCCCAGGCTGTTCTGACGCCTTCGGGCACCCCGACCCCGTCACTCTGTTCACATACGTGAACAGAGTGACGGGGGTTTTGCGGGGCACCCGGAGAGGTCGCGCCTCACGAGTCGACGTGACGTCCCACGGCGGTCATGGTGGCCTGCCAGATGGCCGAATCCGGGTCGATGACGGCGAAGTGGTCCCCCGACTGTTCGAGGTAGCGCACGTCGTCCCCCGCGCTGCGGGCCGCCTCGGCGTACCGCCGGTTGGCGTCGACGAGATCCAGGCTGTCCTCTGTGCCCTGCACGAGCAGGGCCGGCACACGGATGGGCAGCCGCAGCATCGGGTCGCTCTCGGCGTACCGGCGCGGGGCTGTGGCCGGCGAGCCGCCCAGGGCCTCGGTGATGGCGCCGTCGCCGAGGTTGCGCCGCTCGCCCTCGGTGAGGTCGAGCACCCCGGCCAGCGACACCACAAGCGCGACGGAGACGGGAGCACGCTCACCCGCCGCCAGGTCCGCCGCGACCCGCAGGGCGAGCTGCCCGCCGGCCGAGTGGCCCAGGATCACGACCCGGTCCGCGTCCAGCGAACCGTCGCCCGCGAGGTCCCGCAGTGCGGCGACGCCGGCCGCCACGTCCTCGGTGGTCGCCTCCCAGCCGTGGCGGTCCGGACGCCGGTACTCCATGTTCCAGGACGCGTACCCCCGCCCGGCCAGGTCGATGGCGACGGCGTCCATCAGGTCCGCTCCCCAGACCGATCGCCAGAAGCCGCCGTGCAGCAGCACCGCGACCGGCGCCGCCTCGGCGGACGGGGAGGACGGCAGCCGCAGGTCGCCCCACTGGTCCGGGTGCGGGCCGTAGGCGATCCGGGTGGCGGGTGAGCGCAGGCGGTGCACGGCGTGCCGGATGGCCCACGCCACGCCCCACAGTCCCCGGCCGGCCAGGTGGACCGCGCCGGGCACCGGCGGCTCGACCGTCGGGTCGTACCAGACGGTATTCTGCGGTTCGGCGCCGATGAGGGCGCGCGCCTCGGGTGTCGGGCCGGGCAGCACCACCGCCGGCGGATCCGCGGCGGCGAGCAGCGACCGGATCTCGTCGGCCGAGGCGGCGGTGACGACCCGGCCTGTGACGTCGAGTTCGGCGCAGGTGGCGGCGGTGAGCGACGCCAGCAGCGCGTGGTCGGCCACCAGGCCGGGACCGAGCACGACGGTGAGCCGCACGGGACTCACCTGCGCAGCAGGGGCAGGACGGCGGAGCCGAGCAGGTCCACGCCGCGCTCGTCGGTCAGTCCGTGCGGCGTGCCGAACTCGACCCGGCGCACGCCCGCGTCGATGAGCGCCTGGGCCTGCGCGGCGACCTGCTCCGGGGTGCCGGAGAACGCGAACCGGTCGAGCACGTCGTCAGGGATCAACCGGCCCGCCGCCTCGTCCTCGCCCGCGTCGACCAACTCGCCGACCCGCTTCACCAGGTCGTCGGGGAGCACGACCGTCGGGTCCAGCTCCGCCACGACAGCCAGGTACATCGCCACCTCGGTGCGGGCCTTGGCGCGCGCCGCCTCGCCGTCGGTGTCGACCACCGTCACGGCGCCGAGCACGATGCCGATGCCGGCGACGTCGCGCCCGGCCTTCTCCGCGCCCGGCCGCAGACGCTCCCGGATCACCGGCACCATGTCGGGGTTGGCGCTGCCGCCCACCTTGATCTCGTCGGCGATCCGGCCAGCCAGGGCCGCGCCCTGCGGACCCCACGCGCCGACCAGCAGCGGCGGGTTGGGCCGCTGCACGGCGTAGCGCAGTGCGGTGTCCGGCGCCAGCGAGAACACCTTGCCGGTGAAACCGGTCCGGTCGCCCCGCAACAGGCGGTAGACGACCTCCACGGCCTCCTCGATCGTTGTCAACGGCCGTGGCTGCGGCAGCCCGACCGCGCCCAGCCACGTCCCGCGCGCCAACCCCAGGTACGCCCGGCCGTGCGAGGCCAGATCAAGTGCCGCGAGCTGACCCGCGATCTCGTACGGGGCCATCGAGTACGGGTTCAGGCAGGCCGCGCCGAGGCGTACCCGGCTCGTCGCCTGTGCCATCTCCAGCAGCGGGAAGATCGGCGGCTGGTACATCAGGTCACCGAAGACGGTAAGCACGTCGAAGCCGTGCGACTCGGCGGCGCGGGCCAGCCGGGCGTACGCGCCGGCGGGCTTGTCGCTCTGCAGGCCGAGTCCGATCTCGACTGTCATGTCAGGTCTGCCGAGTTCATCGTGCGCCGGCAGGTCCGTTCCACCTTCATGACGAGTCGCTCCTCCGGGTCGGGGCAGATGAAGTGGGAGTCCTGGGCCAGCCAGTCCCCCTCCGCCAGGTCACGCTGCTTCGCGGCGAGGAACGGAAGCACCGACGCGAGCGCGTACACGCAGAAGTGCTTTCCCTCGGGCAGCCGCAGATGCGCGCTGTTTGTCAGTTCGAAGTGGTCGCCCACGGCCATGCCGCACACCGACCGACCCTCGATCCGGTCGACTGTCACCTTCAGGTCGTAGATCTCCATGTCGCCGTCGGCGCTGTCGCTCACGGTCCCTCCCCCTCGTCGATCCGTACGATGATCTTGCCGGTGGTCCGTCGGGCGGCCAGTTCGGTAAGTGCCGCCGGTGTCTCGTCCAGCGAGACGACCCTGCTGACCGGCGGCCGGACCGCGCCGGACGCGCACATGTCGAACAACTCCTGGTAGGCGGCCTCGACCGCCGAGGCGCGCTGCCACGGGTACCGGGAACCCCAGGACAGGCCGACGAGTGTCGCGTTCGCCGCCATCAGCCGGACCGGGTCGACCGGTGGAGGTGCTCCGCCGGCCGTTCCCACCGCGACGAGACGACCCTCGAACGCGAGGCACTCCCAGGACCGGGCGAACACGTCGCCGCCCACGGGGTCCACGACGACGTCCACGCCCCGGCCGTCGGTGGCCTTGAGCACGGCGGCCACGAAGTCCTCCGAGGCGTAGTCGACGGCGAGCGCGGCGCCGTGCTCGCGGCAGATCGCCGTCTTGGCCGGGCCACCGGCGGTGGCGAACACCCGCGCGCCACGGGCCACGGCGAGCTGGATGGCGGCGATGCCGACACCGCCGGCCCCGGCGTGCACGAGCACCGTCTGCCCGGCCGTGAGACCGGCACGCTCCAGCGCGAACCACGCCGTCTGGTAGGTGACGGGCAGCGCCGACGCCGTCACCGGGTCGACTGTGTACGGCCGCGGCACGACCACGGCGGCGTCCACAGTGACCGTCGTTCCGAGCGCGCCGCGCGGCAACGTCGGGCAGGCCACTACCTCCTGACCCAGCAGGTGCTCGGCTCCGGCGCCCGCGGCGACGACCCGCCCGGCCGCCTCCACACCGGGCGTCATGGGCGGGTCCGGCCGCACCGGGTACTCGCCCCGGCACAGCAGGACGTCGAGGAAGTTCAGGCCCACCGTGCGCACGGCGAGCCGCACCTCACCGGGACCCGGCGGCGGGTCGTCGGGCAGTTCGGCCACCGACAGCACGTCCGCCGGCTCGCCGGTCCGCTCGGCGACCAGCCGCCGGATCATGCCGCGACCACCGGATCCCGTACCAACTCGGCGTGGTGGTGCACGATCACCCAGCGGCCGTCGATGCGGCGCAGCACGTCGGTGACCCGGGTGAACTCCGGCTCGTCGTCCGCGCCCAACTGGGAGACCAGCACGTACCGGGCGACGCCGAAGTCGTCCCACACGTCGATGCGCTTGTCCCGCGCGGCGAGCACCGCCAGTTGGGGCCGGTGGCCCGCGGCGTCGCGCTGCTCGCGGTAGTCGTTCAACTCGGCACGGGTACGCAGCGGCCCGGGAAGGTGCGTCTCCCAGGTGGTCACCTCGGCGTGCAGGTGCGTGTCGAACCGCTCGGTGTCCCCGGCGAGGAACGCGTCGTACATGTCATCGATGCCAGCGGCGATCGCCGCCGCGCCTGCTTCCACGAACGTCATCGCACGTCCTCCTGGTTCTGGTCGTCGCGGACGATCTGCCCGCCCTTCATCACCCACCGCACGTCCCGGAAGGCCGAGGTGTCGGCCAGCGGGTCGGCGTCCATCGCGATCAGGTCGGCGAGCTTGCCGACCTCGACAGTGCCGAGGTCGGATTCCGCGCCGAGCCAACGGATGGGGCCACGCGTGCCGGCGTGGATCGCCCGCGCGGTACCGATCCGCTCGGACATGTACTCCAACTCCCGCACCGAGGCGGTGGTGCCCTCGAACTCCCAGAACGGGGGCATGTCGCTGCCGAGGAGCACCTCCACCCCGGCGGCGATGGCCATGTCGAAGCTCTCCAGGTGCCGGGGCCCGGCGCCGAGCGAGCGGCACTGCATCCACTCCGGTACGCCGAGCTCGTCGAAGAACTCCTTGCACCGGGTCACCAGCAGCGTCGGCACGAGCGCCGTGCCGCGTTCGGCCATCCGCGCCGCCACCTCGGGGGTGAGCTGGTAGCCGTGCTCCACGCAGTCCAACCCGAGTTCCACTGCCGCGCCGATCACCTCGGCGGGACCGGCGTGCGCCGTCACCTTGCGGCCCCACGCATGCGCGGTCTCGATCACCGCGGTCATCTCGTCGGTGAAGAGCTGGGGCGTGTGGATGCTCTCGTGCTCACCCGCGATGCCACCCGAGATCATCACCTTGATCAGGTCCGCGCCGGCCTTGATCTGGCTACGTACGCCCTGACGGAAGCCGACAGGGCCGTCACATTCCAGGGTGTCGTTGCTCTCGTGGCCGTGCCCGCCGGTGCAGACCAGCGCCCGACCGGCGGTGTAGATGCGTGGGCCCGAGGTACGTCCGGCGTTGATGGCCCGCCGCAGCGCGAAGTCGGCGTGGTCCTTCTCCGCCACGCAGCGCACCGTGGTCACGCCGGAGCGCAGCGTACGCCGTGCACCGTCGGCCATGTAGTGCGCGAGGTCGTACGCGCCCATCCCCTTGACGTTGTCGCCCCCGGAGCCCGGCAGTGACAGCGAGAAGTGGGTGTGCATGTTCACCAGTCCGGGGGTCACGTACGCCCCGTCCAGGTCCACACTGGTCAGCGCTCCGGCGGCCCGCGCCTCGGCGGACACGTCCGCGTACCGGCCGACGGCGGCGATCCGGTCACCGCGGATCCACACCCCGGCATCGGTGACGGGGTCCATACCGTCCACGACGCGGGCGTCCAGGACTGTGCAGTTGCCGAGCAGCAGGCTCGACGGCTCGGGCGAATAGGCGGCACTCACGCGATCACTCCATATATGTCTCGGGCGGACTGCGCTGAGACGTAGCCCTCGGCCACGTCCCGCCGGACCGCCTCCGGATCCCGACTCCCCGGGTCACCATGCCCACCGCCACCGGCGGTCAACAACGTCACCCGGTCCCCCACCGCCACGCTCGTGCGCTTGGTGCTCACCCGGTGCTCCCGATCCGTACCCGGGAACACCACCACCTGGTTCGGCTCCGGCTGCACCCCACCGGCCAAAGCCCACGGCGCGCTCTTCGTCTTCTTGATCACCGTGAGGAACTCACCGGGCGTCGCGAACCTGATGTCCCGCCGCAGGCCACAACCACCCCGGAAACGACCCGCGCCACCGGAGTCCGTCCGGATCTCCACCCGTTCGAAGAACATCCCCGTCTTCGCCTCCAGCACCTCGACGGGTGTGTTGCGCGCCTGGGTCTGGCAGAGGTGGTTCGCCGGGCCGATGCCGTCGTGCTGCGGCGTGCCTCCCCAGCCCACGGGATCGTTGTTGCTGACAGCGAAGAGCTGGCCGGTGTCCGGGTGCTGGCCGACCATCATGAACCCGGGTACGTCGCCGCCACTGGAGGCCGCCAGCCGGTCCGGCATGCCCTGCGCCAACGCCTTGAGGATCAGCTCCAGGGCGACAGTGCCGGTCCACTGGGTGAACGTGGCGGCGGGGTACTGCGCGTGGAACAGCGACCCGGGCTCGGCGCGTACCCGAAGGGGCGCGAAGTGCCCGGCGTTCGTCTGCTCCTCGGGGGTGGTGACGCCCTTGAACGCGACCCGGCAGGTGGCGATGGTGGCGCCCAGCGGCAGGTTCACCGGCCCGGGCACCGCGGGTGACGAACCGGCGAAGTCCACAGTGAACTCGCCGTCGGCGACGGTGACGGTGACCCGCATCCGGATCGGGGTGTCGGTGACACCGTCGTCGTCGAGCCAGTCCTCGGCGGTCCAACTGCCCTGCGGCAGCGCGGCGACCGCCGCGCGGGCGCTCTCGGCGGCGACCTGGATCACCCGCTCGATCACCGCATCCACCACGGGCGGGCCGAACTGCTGGAACAGCTCGATCATCCGACGCTCGCCGGTACGCAGCGCCGCGATCTGCGCGTTGAGGTCGCCGATGACGAGTTCCGGCATGCGCGAGTTGAAGCGGATCAGCTCGTGGATCTCGTGCACCGGCTCGCCACGGGAATACACCTTCGTGCCGGGGAAGACGATCCCCTCCTGGTGCATGTCGGTGGAGTCCAGCACGTAGCCAGGGTCCTTGGCGCCCAGGTCCATCCAGTGCGCGCGGATGCACAGGAAGCCGATCAGCTCGTCGCTGTCGGGCAGGACGACGGGCGCGAACAGGGTGGCGTCGTAGGTGTGCGCCGCGTTCCAGTACGGGTAGTTGAGCAGCACCACGTCGCCCCGGTGCAGGTTCTCCCTGCCGACGTACTCCACGCCCTTGCGCAGCGAGTAGTCGTTGGCGCCGAGGAAGCGGGACAACCCTGTCGACTCCGCGACCAGCCGCAGCTCCCGGTCGTAGATGGAGATGCCGAAGTCGTACACCTCGTAGATGACCGGGTTGAAGGCGGTGCGCACCAGCGCGGCGCGCATCTCCTCGGCGGCCGAGACGAGATGGCTGCGGACGACCTCGACGGTCGCCCCGGTGGGTTC
This sequence comes from Micromonospora profundi, assembly GCF_011927785.1. Lineage (NCBI taxonomy): Bacteria > Bacillati > Actinomycetota > Actinomycetes > Micromonosporales > Micromonosporaceae > Micromonospora > Micromonospora profundi. The sequence continues at coordinate 4,060,422 of NZ_JAATJK010000001.1, forward strand.
ACCCATCGACGTCCACTCCGTAGACGTCCCGGGCCACCTCCGGTGAGACGTAGCCCTCGGCCACGTCCCGCCGGACCGCCTCCGGATCCCGACTCCCCGGGTCACCATGCCCACCGCCACCGGCGGTCAACAACGTCACCCGGTCCCCCACCGCCACGCTCGTGCGCTTGGTGCTCACCCGGTGCTCCCGATCGGTGCCGGGGAAGACCACCACCTGGTTCGGCTCGGGCTGCTCGCCGCCCTCCAGGGCCCACGGAGCGCTCTTCGTCTTCTTGATGACCGTCAGGAACTCGCCGGGGGTCACGAAGCGGATGTCCCGCCGCAGGCCACAACCACCCCGGAACCGGCCGGCGCCACCGGAGTCCGTCCGGATCTCCCAGCGCTCGAAGAACATCCCGGTCTTGGCTTCCATGACCTCGATCGGGGTGCCCCGGCCGGTGCTGCCGGAGACGTGGGTGGCGGCGTCCATGCCGTCGTGCTGCGGCGTGCCGCCCCAGCCCACCAGGTCGTTGTTGCTGACCGCGAACATCTTTCCGGTGTCCGGGTGCAGGCCGACCATCATGAACCCGGGCACGTCACCTCCGCTGGAGGCCGGCAACCGGTCCGGCATGCCCTGCGCCAACGCCTTGAGGATCAACTCCACGGCGACGATGCCGGTCCAGAGCGTGAACGTGGGCTGCGGGTAGACGGCGTGGAAGAGGCTGCCCGGCTCGGCCCGCACCTCCAGCGGCGCCACCGTGCCCGCGTTCGACGGCTCGTCCGGCGAGGTGAGCGACTTCAGGACGACCTTGCAGATCGCCTCGGTCGCGCCGAACGGCATGTTGATCGGGCCGCGGGTGGCGGCTGCCGAGCCGGCGAAGTCCACTATGAAGCGCCCGTCGGCGACAGTGACGGTGACGCGCATCTTCACCGGATCGTCGGTGATGCCGTCGTCGTCCACCCAGTCCTCGGCGGTCCAGGTGCCCTGCGGCAGGGTCGCCAGCGCGGCGCGGGCGCGGGACTCGCCGTCGGCGATGATCCGGTCGATCGCCTGGTCCACAGTGGCCCGGCCGAACTTCTCGATGATCTCCAGCATCCGGCGCTCGCCGGTGCGCAGCGCGGCGATCTGCGCGTGCAGGTCGCCGAGCACCGCGTCGGGCATCCGCGAGTTGAAACGGATCAGCTCGTGGATCTCGTGCACCGGCTCGCCACGGGAGACCACCTTCGTGCCCGGGAAGATGACCCCTTCCTGGTGCATGTCGGTCGAGTCGAGCACGTAGCCCGGGTCCTTGGCGCCCAGGTCCATCCAGTGCGCGCGGACGCAGAGGAACCCGACGAGGTCGCCGTCGGCGTCCGGGTCGGCCGGGTCGGGCCGGAAGACCGGCGCGAACAGCGTGGCGTCGTAGGCGTGCGCCGCGTTCCAGTACGGGTAGTTGAGCAGCACCACGTCACCCCGGTGCAGGTTCTCCCGGCCCACGTACTCCACGCCCTTGCGCAGCGAGAAGTCGTTGGCGCCGAGGAAGAACGTCAGCCCTGTGGCCTCGGCTACCAGCCGCAGGTCCGCGTCGTACATCGACAGGCCGAAGTCGTGCACCTCGTAGATGACCGGGTTGAAGGAGGTACGGATCAGCGTGGCCCGCATCTCCTCGGCCGCCGACAACAGATAGCTGCGGACGACCTCGACCTGGGCTCCGTCCAGCGTGGTCATGCGGCTTCCTCCAGAGTGACGAGCAGGTATCCGTGGTCGTCGACGGTGACGCGCTGGCCGCTGGGCACCACAGTGGTGGAGGTGCCCTCGTCGACAAGCGCCGGCCCGTCGAAGGTGTCGCCCGGCTCAAGGGCGGCCCGGTCGTAGACCGCGAACGGCACCACAGCGTGCTGCCCGAAGTCGTAGGCGTCCCGGTGGTTCAGCAGGGCCTGCGATGGGTCGCCGTCGCCGCGCGGCCTGGTCTGAAGCTCCGGCCGGTCGGTGCGGCCGATGCCGCGCACCCGCAGGTTGAGGATCTGCAACGGGTTGCCCATCGTGTGGCCGTACCGGCCGCGGTGCGTCTCGTCGAACGCGGCGCGGACCGCGTCGCGGTCCAGCTCGCGCCCGACGGTGACCATGAGGCTGTGCTCCTGGCCGAGGTAGCGCAGCTCGAACTGCCGCTCCAGCACCGCCTCGCCGGCCGGAACGCCCTGCGCCACGAGCGACGCCACCGCCTCGGCCTCGACCGCCTTGAACAGCTGGTCCAGCTCGGTCAGGTCCGCGTCGTCGAGGGTGGCCATCACGGTACGGCTGAAGTCGTTGACGATATCGGCCGACAGCATGCCCCACGCGGAGAAACCGGACGGCGCGAACGGCACGATGACCTCGCCGATGCCCATCTCCCGCGCCAGCAGCGGGGCGAGCAGCGGTCCGGCACCACCGAACGCGAGCAGCGCGAACTGCCGGGGGTCGTGGCCCCGCTCGACGGTGATCTGCCGGACCGCGCCGACGGTGCGGGCCAGCAGCACGTCGAACACGCCGGCCGCCGCGTTCTCCACGGTCAGGCCGAGCGGCTCGGCAAGCTGCTCCTGGATGGCCGCGCGCGCCTCGGCGTCGCGCAGGCCCATGGTGCCGGCGAGGAAGCGGTCCGGGTCCATGTAGCCGAGCACCACTGCCGCGTCGGTGACGGTCGGCTTCGTGCCGCCCCGGCCGTAGCAGACCGGGCCGGGGTCGGCACCGGCGCTCTGCGGGCCGACCTTGAGCAGGCCGTGGTCCAGCCAGGCGATCGAGCCGCCGCCGGCGCCGATGGTACGGATGTCGTACGTCGGGATGAGCAGCGGGAAGTGCTCCAGCTGCGCCTCGTACGCGGCGACCGGATTGCCGCGCTCGATCACGCAGGCGTCCAGTGAGGTGCCGCCGATGTCGAAGGTGAGCACGTTGTCGCGGCCCAGCTCCGAGGCGATGTAGGCGGCACCGACGATGCCACCGGCCGGGCCGGAGAGCACTGTGTGGGTGGGTGCCGTCTTGGCGACCGCGCTGGTCATCGAACCGCCGCCGGAGCGCATGATCAGGAAGCGTCCGTCGAAGCCGCGCTCGGCCAGCCCGGCCTCAAGCTCGTCCACGTACCGCTCGAAGATCGGCCGGATGTACGCCTCAAGCACTGTGGTGCTGGTCCGCTCGTACTCGCGGTACTCGCGCACGATGTCCGTCGACAGCGACAGGCTGACGTCGGGGAACTCCTCGTGGATGAGGCGCGCGGCCTCCCGCTCGTGGCTCGGGTCGAGGAACGAGTGCAGGAAGCAGATGGCGATCGAGGTGACCTGCTGGTCCACAACGAGTGTGCGGGCGGCTGCCCGGACGCTCTCCGGGTCCAGCTCCTCCACGACCCGTCCCCGATAGTCGAGTCGGCCCCGTACGCCCGCTGTGAAGCGGCGCTGCACGAGGCTCTCCGGCCGCTGGTACTGGAAGTCGTACATGTGGTCGGAGGGCACGTTGCCGCGACCGATCAGGAAGATGTCCCGGAAACCCTCGTTGGTGATGATTCCGGTACGTCCACCCCGGCGCTCCAGCACCGCGTTGAGCCCGAGGGTGGTGCCGTGGATGAACAGCTCCACCTCGGACAGGTCGGTGCCGAGCGCGGTGATCGCGGCGAGCACGCCGTCCGCGGGTCGGGCCGGTGTCGTCGCCGCCTTGCGGAAGCGGACCCGGTTGGTGCGCGTGTCGAGTTCCATGGCGTCCACGAAGGTGCCGCCAATGTCGACGGCGAGCCGGATGGGGCGACGGGTCATGGTGTGACAGCCTGCCTTCCGATGAGGGCGGGGAGCTCGGGAACGCGCCAGCAGGCGGCCCGGCTCTCGCCGTACGACTGAAGCTCCTGCCGCTCCGCCCGGCACCGGTCGGTGACGAACGGACACCGGGCGGCCAACGGGCACCCGGTCGCGGCGTCGGCTTCTTCGAGGTCCTTGACCAGTTCAACGGACTCGCCGTCGGATCCGGCCGTCCCGCCGAGACGGGGTGCGCTGCCGAGCAGCGCCCGGGTGTAGGGGTGCCGGGGGTTGTCGAAGACGACGTCCACCGGCCCCTCCTCGACGATCTGGCCGAGGTAGAGCACCACGACGCGGTCGGCGAAGCCCCGAACGGTCGCCAGGTCGTGGGAGATGAACACCGAGGCGCGGTCCGCGTCGGCGGCCACGTCGGCGATCACCGCGAGAATCTGCGCCTGCACAGTGACGTCCAGGGCCGAGGTCGGCTCGTCGAAGACGATCAGATTCGGCTCGCCGACCAGGGCGCGGGCGATGCCGATCCGTTGCGCCTGGCCGCCGGACAGCTCGTGCGGGTACCGCTGGAGAATCGAGCGGTCCAGCTCCATGCGGTCCAGCACGGCGGCGACCCGCGCGTTCCGTTCCGCCGGGGACAGGCCAGCGGCCCGCAAAGGCTCGGCGATGGAGTCGCCGACCGGACGGCGCGGGCTCAGCGAGCCGATCGGGTCCTGGAAGACGAGCTGGGCACGGGTACGTGCGCGCCGCAGAGCCCGCCCTCGGGGGCGGGGCCGGCCCGGTTGCTTGACCAGGGCCTGCCCGGCGACGGTGACAGTGCCGGACGTGGGCGCGACAAGACCCATGATGAGCTTGGCAAGCGTGCTCTTGCCGCAGCCGCTCTCGCCCACCACGCCAAGTGTCTCGCCCGGTGCGAGCCGCAGCGTGACGCCCCGCAGCGCGTGGTGCCCGCCGGAGCCGAACCGGCTGCGATAGACCACGTGCGCGTCGTCGATCTCCAGCACGGCGGGCTTGCGGTCCGCCTCGGCCGGCTCCGCGCCGGCTTCGGCCGTTGTGGGCGACGTCGACGGCGCGCCGGCGTCCAGCGGCCGGGTCTGCGGGTGGAAGCAGGCCAGGGACCAGTCACCGCGTCCGCCGGCGAGCGGCTTGGTGGCCGGCCGCCGGGACGAACAGGTGCCGTCGGCGTGCGCGCAGCGGGCCACGAACGGGCAGTTCTCCGGTGCCTGGGTGAGCAGGGGCATGGCGCCGGGGGTGGCGACGACCGGCCGGCCGCCGACGTCCGGCACCGAGCGCAGCAACGCCCTTGTGTACGGGTGCGCGGGCTCCCGCAGCACCTGCTCGGCGGGGCCGCTCTCCACCACCGTTCCGGCGTAGAGCACCACCACCCGGTCGCAGACCTCCGCGATGGAGGCGAGGTCGTGGGAGATCAGCAGCACGCCCCGGCCGTCGGTGTCGGCGGCGTGCCGGAACTGCCGCAGGATCTCCCGGGTCAGCGTCACGTCGAGGCCGGTGGTCGGCTCGTCGGCGATCAGCAGGTCGGGGGCGCACCCGGTGGCCAGCGAGATCATCACCCGCTGGGCCATGCCGCCGGACAGCTCGTGGGCGTACGCGTCGAGCCGGCGCTGCGGGCTGCGGATGCCGACCGCCTCGAACAGCTCACGCGCCGCCTCGCGGGCCTGGGCGCCGGACATCTCCTGGTGGGTCGCGAGCCGGTCGACGAGCTGCTTGCCGATGGTGCGTGTGGGGCTGAGCGCGCCGCGCGGGTTCTGGAAGCAGATCGCCACCCCCCGCCCCCGGTGTGCGGCCAACGCCGTGTCGTCCATGCGCAGCACGTCCGACCCGTCGAAGAGCACCTGCCCGGTGGCGTGTGAACCGCCGGGGAGCAGGCCGACGATGGCGCGGGCCACCATGCTCTTGCCGCCGCCGCTCTCACCGACCAGGCCGACGACCTCGCCGGGTCGCACGCTGAAGCTCACGTTGCTGAGCGCTGCCACCTGCCGGCCGGGCCGGCGGATGAGCACGGAAAGGTTCTCGATGGACAGCATGGTCACCGCCGCTTCGCGTTCGCGCGGTCCTGCAGGCCCTCGCCCAGCAGGCTGAACCCGAGGACGCAGACGAACAGGGCCAGGCCGGGCGGGACCGAGGTCCACCACCGTCCACCGACCACGTCTGCGGCGCCCAGGCTGATCATGGCACCCCATTCCGCCTCGGGGATGCTCACACCCAGACCGAGGAAGGAGAGCCCGGCCAGGGTGAGCATCGCCCAGCCGCAGTTCAGCGGCGCGATCACCCGGACGGGAGTGAGGCTGTTGGGCAGCAGGTGCCGCCACAGCACGCCCACCGGCGACGCGCCGGAGGTGATCGCGGCGTCCACGAACGGCAACTCGCGCAGCGACCGCACCTCGGCGCGGACCAGCCGGGCGTACGCCGGGGCGTTCACCGCGGCGATCGTGATGATGAGGTTGATCGTGCCGTTGCCGAGCAGGGCGGCCACGGCGAGCGCCAGGATGAACGTGGGGAACGACTGGAAGATGTCGACCACCCGCATCAGCACGTCGTCGAGCCAGCCGCCGAAGTAGCCGGCGATCAGTCCGAGCAGGGTGCCGACGACCACCGCGAGCGCGACAGCGGCCAGGGCGATGCCCAGGTCGAGACGGGCGGCGTAGAGCATCCGGCTCCAGATGTCCATGCCGTTGCCGTCGGTGCCGAGCAGGTGGTTGCCACCCGGGGCGACAAGGGTGTTCGCCGGGTCGATCTCGGTTTCGCCCCACGGGCTCAGCAGCGGCGCGAACACCGCCACCAGCGCGACCACCGACAGGATTGTCGCCCCGGCGATGATCAGACGCCGTGCGAAACGGCTGTCCCGGTCGCCGCCCGGGACGACCACGGGCACCGTGGAGTCGCCGGTGACGGCGGTGCGCAGCTCGGCCATCAGAGCCTCACTCTCGGGTCGAGGATCGCGTGGACCACGTCGGCGATGAGGAACACCAGCACGTAGCACAACGCGATGACCAGCACCGACGCCTGCACCACCGGGTAGTCCCGGTAGAGCAGACCGCGCAGGGCCCACTGGCCGAAGCCCTGCCACGAGTACACGTACTCAACGAGCACTGTCGAGCCGATGGCGGTGCCGAAGACCAACGCGGCAAGCGACGGCAGCCGGACCAGCGTCGCCCGCATCAGATAGCCGTAGTGCAGGGTGCGGCCACGCAGGCCGTGTGCCTGCGCCGCGGCGTACGACTCGGAGTGCAGCACCTCCAGCGCGGAGGCCCGTACGCTGCGCAGCAGCGGCGCGACCACGCCGACGACGAGGGTCAGCACTGGCAGTGCCAGGTACGCCGCGGCGGAGGCGAACGCCGGTCCGTTGGCGGTGAGCACGGCGTCGACGAGGTCGGCGCCGGTGATCGGCGTGAGGTTCGTGTCGGGGTCGACGCGCCCGTTGGGTGCCGGGAACCAGCCGAGGATGCTGTAGCCGACGAGCACCAGCACCAGGCCGAGCCAGAACTCGGGTACGGAGTTGCCGGCCAGGGCGAACATCCGGACGCTGTGGTCGCCGAGCCGGTTGGCCCGTCGGGCCGACCAGACGCCGAGCACTGTCGCCACCACGAGGGCGATGGTCACGGCGATGACGACGAGTTCCAGGGTGGGCCCGATCCTCAGCGCCATCTCCGAGCCCACGGAGTTGCCGCTCTGGATGGAGGTACCGAAGTCCCCGGTGACCAATCCCCCGAGGTAGTCGAGGAACTGTTGCCACAGCGACTTGTCCAGGCCGAAGCGGACCCGGGCGGCTTCGGCGTCCTCCGCGCTGGCGTTGGGCCCGAGGATGCTGCGTACCGGGTCGCCCGGCAGCACGCGGACCAGGAGGAACGCCAGGACGACCACTCCGAGCAGAACGGGGATCAGCTGGAGCAGTCGCCTGACGACGAACCGGAAGATACGCATGGGCGGATGGCGTCCTAGGCCGACGCGCTCAGGTACCGCAGGCGGGCGAGACCGTCCATGGGCTGCACCCAACCGGCCACGGACTCCCGCACGGGCAGGTTGAAGTTCGGCTGGCAGATGACCACCCACGGCACGTCCGCGGCGAGGATCTCCTGGACCCGCTTCCAGAGCGCGTTACGGGCAGCCGTGTCGACGGTGGTGTGCGACTTCTCGTAGATCTGCTCGATCTCCGGGTTGCTGTAGTTGGAGTAGTTGAGGTTGGCGCCCTTCACGAAGCTCGTGGCGAGCATGTACTCGATGTCGTCGACCCAGAGCTGCCCGGAGGTGATCTGGAGCGGGATGTTCTTCTTGGTCCGTCGCTCGCCGAGGGTCGCGGGGTCCAGCGGGGTCAGCTTGAGCCTGATGCCCGCCTTCGCGGCCTCGCTCTGCACCTGGACGGCGATCTTCTGCTGTTCCTCGTTGTCGGACTCGAAGACCAGCTCGGAGTCCAGCGACGAACGGCCGGCGGCGGCCATCGCGGCCTTGGCCTTGTCGATGTCGTGGGCGTACGGGTAGCCGTTGTCGTCGTGTCCGGGCATGTCCAGCGGCACAGTGCTCTTGGCCGCGCGGGCGTCACCGCCGTACACGTTGCTGATGATCTGCTCGTAGGGCACGGCATAGGCGAGCGCCTTACGGATGTTCACGTCGTTGAACGGCGCCGCGGTGACAGACATCTGGATGGCGACCTGGCGGTTGCTGGGGGCCGAGATGACCTTGATGCCGGGCGTCTTCTTGAGGTCCTGGATGTCGCGCTGGCTGATGCCGAGGGCGATGTCGACGTCACCGGCCTGCAGCTGCAACCGCTGGTTGGACGCGGCCGGCACGACCGAGATCCGGATGGTCGGCGTCTTGGCCGGGTCGGGGCCCGGGTAGTCGGTGTTCGCGCTGAGCTCGATCTCCTGGCCCTGGTTGGCCTTCGTAACGTTGTAGTAGCCGCCGGTGGGCGGGTTCTTCGCGAACCACTCCTTGGCCCAGGGGTCGCTGGCGGTGGCGTGCTTCTTGGCCTCGACGGAGTCGAAGACGTACAGCGAGATCGCCTGGATCTGCCGGGTGAGGGCGCTGGGGAACGCCTGGTGGAACTCGACGGTGTAGTCGTCGACGACCTTGACCTGGTCGGCGCTCGTGAGGCCGATGGTGCGGTAGACGCCTGCCACGTTGGCCTGGGCGGCGAACGCGCGGTCCTTCGACCACTTCACGTCGGCGGCCTTCATCTCGTTGCCGCTTGCGAACTTCACGCCGCGACGCAGCTTGAGCGTCCACACCTTCTGCTCGGCGTCGGGCTGGAACGACTCGGCGAACGTCGGGGTGACGTTCTGGGTGTCGAGGATCTGGCTGCCGCTGGCGGTGGTGACCCCGTAGTCGATCAGGTACGGGAAGACGTTCTTGTAGAGCATCAGCGCGGTCAGGTCGAAGCCGACGAAGTCCTGGTCCCAGCTCGACAGGTAGCTCGAGACAGCGATGCGCAACGTCTTGGCGGCGGGTCCGCCCGACGCGCCGTCCTTCGGCTTGTTGCCGCTGTCCGCAGCGCAGGCGCCGGTGGCCAGAAGGAGCGCGACGCTGCCGCCCAACTGCAGAACCCCGCGGCGGGAGAGCGCGGGCGAGGAGGCGCCCGAGCGGTGTGAACGAGCCATGAGTAGTCCTCCTAGAACCAGGGGGAGACGGGCCGCCCAGCGGACCCACCCCGAGTTCTACAGGATTAAGCGAGAGTGAACAAGCGGGTGAACGGTGTTCACGGTCCGTCTCTGCACCTTTGCCCGAAACCCTTCTCGAAGTGCGGGATTAGCAGGTAGGAAGCGTTCACACGGGTTCACAGAATCGTTACCAAACCCGTTCACGGCGAGCCGCCCGAATGAAGGGCTCCAGCGGGTCCCCCGGTCGCCCGGCGTGCGACCCGACGCGCTGTGAGCGCTCACACGCGCCCGGGCGACCACACCTCTGGAATTTGCGGTCGGCGGCGCGATAGTTACGGCGGAGGAACGTGCCGCCAGGACGCCCTGGACCGACCCGGCGAGGCGGTGCCGCGCCCCCGGGAGACAGCAGCCGCCGCCCTACTTTCCGCAAGACGGCGGCTGGAGATGTTATCGATAAACTGCTATCTTTCGGCGCGGGAGTGCAGGGCACGCTCCCCGTCACCCCAGCCAATCGGCAGGGCGCTCGTGGGCACCACCACCGCGCCGCCTGGCCGGTCGGCGACAAGTCCGGGCCGCTCCGCCGATGCTGGCTGACCGCAGGCGGCCAACGGGCGATTCCGACCCGGCCACATGCCCAGCCTCCCCCCGCCCGCACGGGCGCCCCCGCATCGACGGAGAGCCCGGGCACGAACCGGCTCGTCGATGGCGGACGAGCCGGGCACAGCCGGCGGGTCGTTCGGTCGACGTCGTGCGCACCACCGGCCCAGACGATCAAGGGCAAGGAGGCAAGCAATGGTCAAACGTACACAGCTGTTGTCGACAATCGCCGCCGCAGCCGTTCTCCTCGCGGCGTCCACCGGTGCGGCGTTGAGCGGCGCGCTGGGCGCCACGGCGGAGGCCGCGACCAACGGCACGCTCGCGGCGACCGCCGGATGCGGTAAGGCGCCCACCCTGACCAGCGGGACGCGCACCATCTCCAGCAGCGGGCAGAACCGCACCTACATCCTGCGGATCCCGGACAACTACGACAGGAACCGCCCCTACCGGCTGATCTTCGGCTTCCACTGGCTGAACGGGTCGGCGAACAACGTCGCCTCGGCCGGCTACTACGGTCTGCTGCCGCTGTCGAACAACAGCACGATCTTCGTCGCGCCCCAGGGCATCGACAACGGCTGGGCCAACACCAACGGCCGCGACCTGACCCTCTTCGACGACATCTCCCGGCAGGTGGAGAACGACCTCTGCGTCGAAACGACCCAGCGCTTCGCCCTCGGCTGGAGCTACGGCGGGGCGATGAGCTACGCGGTGGCCTGCGCGCGGCCCACCGTCGTCCGGGCGGTAACCGTGATTTCCGGCGCCAACCTCAGCGGATGCAACGGCGGCACCCAGCCCGTCGCCTACTTCGGCATCCACGGCACCTTCGACAGCGTCCTCAACATCTCCATGGGTCGATCGCTGCGGGACACGTTCGTCCGGAACAACGGTTGCACCGCGCAGAGCCCACGCGAGCCGAGCCGAGGCAGCCTCACCCACATCACCACCACCTACTCCGGCTGCCGGGCCGGATACCCGGTGCAGTGGGCAGCCTTCGACGGCGACCACACCCCCAGCCCTGTCGACGGGTCGTCAAGCCCGAACGACTCGCGGACGTGGACCTCTGCGGAGATCTGGCGGTTCTTCACCCAGTTCGAGACCACGCCGCCGCCCACCACCGCGCCGCCGACGAGCCCGCCACCCACGTCCGCGCCGCCCACCACGCCTCCGCCGACCACACCGCCACCCACCACCCCGCCGCCGACCGGCGAACCGGGCGTCTGCACCGCCACCTACCGCACCGTGAACACCTGGCCCGGCGGTTTCCAGGCTGAGGTCACAGTGGCCAACACCAGCACCGCCCCGCTCAACGGCTGGACCGTGCGCCTGGGCCTGGCCTCCGGCCAGACCATCAGCAGCCTCTGGAACGGCGTCAACACCGGCACCACCGGCACCGTCAGCGTCCAGAACGCCGCATACAACGGCTCGTTGGGCCCGAACGCCTCCACCACCTTCGGATTCACCGCCACCGGCAACGGCGCCACGCCGCCCAGCGGCGTCACCTGCACCAGCCCTTGACCGACGGCGACACGTGTGCCCGGAGCCAGCCGGCTCCGGGCACACGGCGCGACAGTTCTGTCCAACATGGACAACGTGTACGTCGAGTACGTCCGACCCGGGACGACGACCGGCGACGCCACCTGAGCGAACGCGGGCAGCGCACAGCCCTCCGGCGACGCTTCCTGACCGATCGGCCACCGCCAGCCGCCCAGGTCTGCACCGGCCGGTGTACGCCAGTGCCGACCGGGCAGTGCGTTCGGTGCAAGGTGCCCTCAGCCACCGGTCGAGACGGTGATCGGCGGCGGCGAATCGGTGTCCAAGACTCGCTTTTCGCAGGTGGCGGGGGGTTGCTATGGTCGCCGCGACGCCGGACCTCGGCGCCGACGGGAGGGTGTGCGATGGGGCTGATGGACAAGCTCCGGGGCGAACTCGTCGACATCGTTGAGTGGCTGGATGACAGCCGGGACACGATCGTCTGGCGGTTCCCCCGGTACCAGAACGAGATCAAGATGGGCGCCCAGTTGGTCGTCCGGGAGTCCCAGACGGCGGTCTTCGTCAACGAGGGGAAGATCGCCGACGCCTTCCCACCGGGAACGTACACGCTGGAAACCCGGAACATGCCCATCCTGTCCACCCTCAAGGGCTGGAAGTACGGCTTCAACTCGCCGTTCAAGGCCGAGGTGTACTTCGTCAACACCCGGCAGTTCACCGACATGAAGTGGGGCACGCAGAACCCGATCATCCTGCGTGACGCCGAGTTCGGCGTGGTCCGGGTGCGGGCGTTCGGCGCGTACGCGGCCCGGGTGGTGGACGCCTCACAGCTCCTGCGGGAGCTTGTCGGCACCGACCCGCAGTTCCGCACCGAGGAGGTGCAGGAATACCTGCGGCAGCTCATCGTGGGACGACTGGGCAACGCGCTGGCCACGGCGGGCGTGCCGCTGCTGGACCTGGCGGCGCACCAGGACGAGATCGGCCGGCGCCTCGCGGGCGTGTTGACAGCGGAGCTGGCCGAGGTCGGTATCGCGATCCCCAAGTTCGTCATCGAGAACGTCTCCGTGCCGCCGGAGGTGGAGCAGGCGCTCGACAAGCGGACCAGCATGGGCGCTGTCGGCGACCTGGGCCGGTACACCCAGTTCCAGGCGGCCAACGCCATGGAGGCCGCAGCCAAGAACCCAGGCGGCGAGGCGGGCGCCGGCATCGGGCTGGGCATGGGCATGGCCATGGGCCAGCAGATGTCCCGGGCGATGGCGGGCGGCTCGGGCGCGCCGCAGCCGGCACCAGCCGCCGCACAGCCGGCCCCCGCTCAGCCGGCCGCCGCCGAGCCGCCGCCGCTGCCGAACCAGGCGCAGTGGTACGTCGGCGTCGCCGGGCAGCGGCAGGGCCCGTACGACCTCGGTGGGCTGGCCGAGCAGGTGGGCGCGGGCACGTTGGGCCCGGACACGCTCGTCTGGCAGGCCGGCATGGCTCAGTGGCAGCCCGCCGGGCAGGTGCCGGAGCTGGCGGCGGTGCTGGCCAGCGTCCCGCCACCGCTGCCGCCGCAGTGAGGGGGCGAGTGCCGGCATGAGCGAGATTGCGGTTTCCCCGCCCTCGTACGGGTGCGGGGGGTGTGGCGCCCGCGTGGAGTACACGCCGGGCGCGGCAGCGCTGAGCTGCCCGTACTGCGGGTACCGGCAGGAGGTCGCCGGTGCCGGCCGGGAGGTGCGCGAGCACGCGTACAACGAACTGGCGAGCCTGCCGCGCAAGCCGGTGGCAAGCGTCGCCGCGCACGCGTACGTCTGCCCGGCCTGCGGCGCTCACACCGAGAGCGACGCAATCGCGAAGCGCTGCCAGTTCTGCGCCACGCCACTGGTGGCGGAGAACGTGACCGGCGAGTTGATCGCGCCGGAGGCGGTGCTGCCGTTCGCTGTGGACCGGGCGGGCGTGCGCACCGCCCTGGGCACCTGGTGCCGCAGCCGCTGGTTCGCGCCGGGGAGCCTGAAGAAGGTAAGCGAGGCGGAGACGCTCAAGGGCACCTACCTGCCGCACTGGACGTTCGACGCGCGAACCGTGTCGGACTACCAGGGTCAGCGCGGTGAGCACTACTACGTCACCGAGACGTACACGGTGACTGTGGACGGCCGGCAGGAGACGCGCACCCGACAGGTGCGCCACACCCGGTGGCACCCGGCGAGCGGCACCGTCCGCCGGGACTTCGACGACGTGCTGGTGCCCGCCACCACGCACCTGCCGGCGAAGCAGCTCGACGAGCTGGCCCCGTGGCCGCTGACCGAGGCGGTCGCGTACCACAGCGACTACCTGGCCGGATATCACGCGCTGCGCTATGACACCGAGCCCGAGGCGGGGCTCGTCGAGGCGAAGTCGCGGATGGCACCGGTCATCGAGGGGGACTGCCGGTCGGACATCGGCGGGGACGAGCAGCGGGTCTCCGCGGTGGACACCGCCTACTCGGACGTGGCGTACAAGTTGATGCTGCTGCCGGTGTGGATCGCCGCGTACCTGCACGCCGGCAAGTCGTACCAGGTCCTGGTCAACGCCCGGACCGGCGAGGTCATCGGCGAGCGTCCGTACAGCGCGGCGAAGATCGCGGCGGCGGTGCTGGCCGCGCTGGCGCTGGTGGCGGCGCTCGTGATGGCGTACGTGCTGAGTCGCTAGCTTCTCCCCCGTCGACGGGCACGCACAGCGGCACGGGCCACCGGTACCGATACCGGTGGCCCGTGCCGATGCGCTTCAGGCCGCCGAAGCGGTCCGGATCGGTGGACGGGTCGAGGAATGCCCGAGTGGCCGATTCGCGAGTGCCGCGATCCGCAGGAGGGTGACGGCATGACAAAGGTCGGCTGAGCGACAGCGACGGAAAGGGCCCCTGATGGACGCACTGAGGAAGACCTCGCTTGTCGCGGGCGTGTTCTATGTGCTCACCTTCGTATCGATTCCGACGCTCTCCCTGTACGCGCCGGTGCGCGACGCTGACTACATCGTCGGCACCACGTCGGACACCTCGGTCGCCGTCGGCGCCGCCCTCGAGGTGATCGTCGCCCTCGCCTGCATGGGCACCGCCATCGCGCTGTATCCGGTGCTCAAGCGGCAGGGTGAAGCCCGTGCGCTGGGCTTCGTCGGCGTCCGGGTCCTCGAAGCCGCAGGCATCTTCATCGGCGTCGCGAGCCTCCTGACGGTCGTGGCCCTGCGGCGGGCCGAAGTCGGAGCGGACGCGCTCGTCACCGGTCAGATGCTTGTCGCCTTCTACGACTCGGTCTTCCTGCTCAGCCAGAGCTTCCTGCCGGCCGTGAACGCCCTGCTGCTGGGTTCCCTGCTGTACCAGGCACGCCTGGTGCCACGGGTACTCCCACTGATCGGGCTGGCGGGAGCGCCCCTGCTCGTCGCCGCCGACCTCGGCATCCTGTTCGGTCTCTGGGACCGGTTGTCCCCCGTGACGGCCCTCACCGCCCTCCCCATCGCCGTGTGGGAGTTCTCGCTGGGCGTCTACCTGATCGTCAAGGGCTTCAAGCCCTCGCCGGTCACCGCCGACCTGGCTGTCAACGGCGTCCGGCCCGTCCAGGACGCCACCGTCTAACCGAGGGGCAGCGGCTGCCGCCGGCCGCGGTTCAGGCCGCGCGCCGCCGGACCTCGCTCATCGGCTGGCCTGTCGAATCGGGTGACCCGCGCCGCCGACGTGGGTGGCGGACGGGTCGGCACCTGCCCGGGCGTGGCCGCCCCGGACGTCCTCCTCGATACGCTTCGCGGCGGCCAGCAGCGGCGGAAGCAGGTCCCGGCGGATCACCTCGAAGGAGCCCCGGGAGGCGTGCGCGGAGACGTTGACCGCGGCGATCACCGTTCCGTTCTCGCCATGGATCGGCGCGGCGAGCGACCGCAGCCCCTCCTCCAACTCCTGGTCCACTATCGCGTACCCCTGGGCGGCGATCTTCGCCAGGACGGTCCGCAGCTTCGCCGGGTCGGTGATGGTGCGCCGCGTCAACGGCCGCAGCTGGGCCGTGGCGAGGTAGGCGTCCAGCCAGTCCGCCGGTTGCGCGGCGAGCAGCACCCGGCCCATGGACGTGGCGTACGCGGGGAAGCGGGTGCCGACGCTGATCCCCACCGTCATGATCCGCTTGGTGGGAACGCGGGCGACGTAGACCACCTCGTCGCCGTCGAGCACCGACACCGAGCAGGACTCGCGTACCTGCGCGACAAGCGCCTCCATGTGCCGCTGCGCGACCTCGGGCAGGCTCAGGCTCGACAGGTACGCGTAGCCGAGGTCGAGAATCCGCGCCCGCAGCGAGAAGAGCCTGCCGTCGGTGTGCACGTAGCCCAACTCGACCAGTGTGTGCAGGAACCGGCGCGCGGCGGCCCGGGTCAGCCCGGTCCTGCGGGACACATCGCTGAGCGTGAGTTGCGGGTGGTCGGCGTCGAACGCCCGGATCACCGCGAGCCCGCGCTCCAGCGATTGGACGAACTCCGGCGATCTCGTCGCCTCCGCGCGCACGCTCACCCGGCCTCCTGCCGCAGGGCCTCCCGGGCCACCTTGAACGCCCGGTTGGCCGCCGGTACGCCAGCGTAGACGCCGACCTGGAGCAGGACCTCCGCCACCTCCTGCCGGCTCAGTCCGTTGCGCAGCGCGGCGCGGACGTGCATCGCCAACTCCTCGTCGTGGTGCAGGGTGGCGAGCACGGCGAGGGTGATGCAACTGCGGGTACGCCGGTCGAGGCCCGGCCGGCTCCACACCTCGCCCCACGCGTAGCGGGTGATGAAGTCCTGGAAGTCGGCGGTGAACTCGTCGGTGCCGGCCACCGCGCTGTCGACGTGCGCGTCACCCAGCACCTGCCGGCGTACCGTCATGCCTGCCTCGTGCCGCTCCCTGTCGTTCATCGGTCTCCCGGTCTCTCGTCGAAGTGGTCCAACAGGAGTCGGCTCACCTGCTCGGGTTGCTCGACGTTTGCCAGGTGCGCCGCCGCGCCGACCACTGCCAGCCGGGCACCGGGGATGCGCCCGACGATCTCGCGGGCGTGTTCCACGGAGGTGGCCCTGTCGTCGGCGCCCGCGACGACAAGTGTCGGCGCGTCGATCCGGGCCAGGTCGGGGCGCAGATCCATTGTGGCTATCGCCTCGCAGGACGCGGCGTAGCCGGCGGGGGACGTCGCGGTGAGCATGGCACGGTGGGTGGCGACCACGTCCGGTCGGTCGGCGGCGAAGCCGGGAGTGAACCAGCGGGCCACCACAGCGTCGGCGACGGCTTCCAGCCCGACGGCTCGTACCGTCGCCGCCCGGTCCCGCCACTGCTCGGGTGGGCCGAGCGACGCCGACGTGCAGAGCAGCGCCAGCCGCCGCACCCGGTCGGGCGCGTGCGCGGCGAGCCACATGCCGACCATGCCGCCGAGGGACAGGCCCGCGTAGTGGACCCACGGCACGTCGAGGTCGTCGAGCGTCCGCAGCAGCTCACAGCCCAGAAGATCCATCGTGTACGGGCCGAACGGCACCGCCGAGCGGCCGTGGCCCAGGTGGTCGTACCGGATGACCCGGAACCGCTTCGCGAGGACCGCCGCCTGGGGTTCCCACATCGCGCCCGTGGTGCCGAGGGAGCTGCCGAGCAGCAGCACCGGCGCGTCGGCCGGTCCGTCAACTGTGGTGTGCAGCCGAGCTGTCATGTCCGCGGCCCTCGCACGGCGGCCAGGGCGTTGTCGACGAACCGGCCGGCCGAGCCCAGCCAACGGTGCGGGTCGAGCGCCTCGTCGACCTGCGCCTCGGACAGGTGGGCGCGGACCTGCGGGTCGGCGAGCAGTGCCGCGCGGAACGAGGGCGCCGCGGCGGCACGGGTGACCAGGTCGTGTGCGGCGTCGCGACCGAGGGCGGGTGCCAGCCGCGCGGCGACCGCCTCGGCGAGCACGAGCCCACCCGTGACGTCGAGGTTCCTGCGCATCCGCTCCGGGCGGACCTGGAGCTCGGCCAGCATCCGCGCACACCGGCTGGCCGCGCCGCCGGCAAGGTGCAGCAGGTCGAGCAGGGGCTCCCACTCGGCGTGCCACGCGCCGGCGGCCCGTTCGTGCTCCTGCACGGCGGCGGCGAACAGTGTGGCGACGAGGCCTGGACCGCGCCGCGCGGCGGAGCCGATAAGCACCGAGTCCACCGGGTTGTGCTTGTGCGGCATCGCCGAGGAGCCGCCCCGCCCGGCCCCGCCCTCGGCGACTTCGCCGATCTCGGTCTGGGCCAGCAGCCCGACGTCGAGCGCGACCTTGCCGGTGGCCGCGAGAAGCCCACCGAGGGCGGCGGCCAGGTCGAGCCGGGGCTGTCTGCGGGTGTGCCAGGGCAGCGGGCTGGCTGGTAGACCCAGGTGCGCGGCGAACCGCTCGGCGATGTCCGGGCCGGCCGGGCCGAGCGCGGCAAGGGTGCCGACCGCGCCGCCGAGTTGCGCGGGTTGAGCGGCGCCCGCCTGCCGGAGCCGGTCCCGGGCGTCGACAAGGCCTGTCAACCAGCCGGCGGCCTTGAGCCCGAACGTGGTGGGTGCCGCCTGCTGCCCGAGGGTCCGGGCGACGAGCACCGTGTCCCGATGGGTGTCGGCGAGCCGGGCGGCGGCCTCCACGGCGGCGTCGAGGTGGCGCAGCAGCGGCCCGAGCGCCCGTACGGCCACCAGGCTCAGCGCGGTGTCGAGGATGTCCTGGCTTGTCGCGCCGATGTGCACCCAACCCTGGGCGTGCTCCGGCACTGCGGCGGTCAGCTCCCGCACCAGCGGGACGACAGGGTTGCCTGCCGCGTCGGCCGCCCGGCCGAGGGACGCCGTGTCGTACCGTTCGGCGCGGCACTGCTCGACTATCGCGTCGGCCGCGGTCGTGGGCAGGACACCGGCGTCCGCAGCGGCGCGGACGAGCGCGGCCTCCGCGTCGAGCAGGGCCCGCAGCAGGGCCGTGTCGCCGAGTTCCTTGTCGACCTCGGGAGCGCCGGAGAGACTGCCCAGCAGCCCGTCAGACGGCGAAGAAAACTGTCTCACGGTCACCCTGGAGGCGGATGTCGAAGCGGAGCCCGTCCGGCGCGGGACTGGCGATCAGTGTGTCCCGGCGGTCGGCGTCGACGCTGCGCAGCACGGGGTCGTCGCCGTTCGCCGCCGGCTCGTCGGGAAAGTAGAGCCGGGTCGCGAGACGGTGCAGCAGCCCTCGACCGAGGACCGACAGGGCCAGGTGAGGTGCCTCGGTGCCGCCGTCCGGGTCGGGCAGCGGCCCCGGCTTCACTGTCAGCAGCTCGTACCACCCCTGCCCGTCGGTCTCGCTGCGCCCGAAGCCACGGAAGCCCGCCAGCGCTGGCTGCCGGGCCCCGCGCGGGTCGTCCGGGTGGTCGAAACGGCCGTCCGGGTCCGCCTGCCAGCTCTCCACAAGCGCGTCGACAACCGGCTCCCCGGCGCCGTCGAGGATCCGGCCGCGGATCCAGAACGCCCCGGGCGTGCCCTCGGGGACGACGTACGGGCCGTCGGGCCAGCGCAGACCGATGTGCAGGTACGGCCCGACGGTCTGCGCGGGCGTCACACCCAACCGCTCACTCATCGTCGTCCTCGCCCTCGAAGGGAGTGCTCGCCCGGCCCCGCAGCACGATGTCGAACTCGTACGCCAGCGCCCACTCCGGCACCGTCGTGGCGTGGTCGTACCGGGCGACCATCCGGTTGCGCGCGTCCGGGTCGCGGACCGAGTTGAAGATCGGATCCTGGAAGAAGAGCGGGTCACCCGGGAAGTACATCTGCGTCACCAGGCGCTGGGTGAACGCGCGGCCGAAGAGGGAGAAGTGGATGTGCGCCGGCCGCCAGGCGTTGTCGTGGTTGCGCCACGGGTAGGCGCCGGGCTGCACTGTGATGAACCGGTAGCGCCCCCGCTCGTCGGTGAGCGCCCGGCCCCCCCCCTCGAAGTGGGGGTCGAGCGGTGCAGGCCAGGTGTCGCTCGCGTGGCGGTACCGGCCGGCGGCGTTTGCCTGCCAGATCTCGACGAGCGTGTGGGGCACCGGCCGACCGTCGCCGTCCCGGACCCGGCCGTGCACGATGATCCGCTGCCCCTGCGGCTCCCCGTCGTGTTGCCGGGTCAGGTCGTGGTCGAGGTCGCCGAGCCGGCCCTCCCCCAGAAGCGGCCCGGTGATCTCGGTCAGCCGCTGCGGCAGGTAGGTGAGCGGCTGCTTCGGCGCGCGCCCCACTGTCGACTTGTAGCCGGGGCTGAGCAGCGGCGGGTGGGCGTCGATGTCGTCGCGCCGGTACTGCGGCAGCACCAGGCCAGCGTCGGCAGGGTGGACGGAGTTCTGGGTCATTGTCGTCTCCCGTCAGGCTTCCGGTGCCACGGCCTGCCGCTGCGGCAGTGGCTGCTTGGTCGCCTCCAGCGCCCGCAGCACCGCCAACTCGTGTGCCGTCGGCGGCTCGCCGGTGCTGAGCGGCTCCGCGACGGCGAGGTCCCAGCCGGTCGCCGCACGCGCCTGCTCCCGGGTCACGCCGGGGTGCAGGTGGGTAAGCGTCAGCTCGCAGGTGACCGGGTCGGGTTCGAGGACGCCGAGATCGGTGATCACCAGGCGTGGCCCCCCGCCGCGTAGACCGAGCCGTTCCCGGTCGCCTGGGCCCGACCCGTACCCGACAGAGGTGACGAAGTCGACCAGTTCGGTGAACGTCCGGCGGTTCTGCCTGACGATCACCACGACCTCCCGGCAGGAGGCGGCGATCTCCGGGGCTCCCCCGGCGCCGGGCAGGCGGACGTCCGGTGCGTCGTAGTCGCCTCCGACGACAGTGGTGTTGATGTTGCCGTACCTGTCGAGCTGCGCGGCTCCGAGGAAGCCGACGTCGATCCGGCCGGGTTGGAGCCAGTAGTTGAACACCTCGGGCACCGACACCACGGCGTCGGCCGTGTCGGCCAGCACGCCGTCCCCGATGGACAGTGGCAGTCGGTCCGGCTTCGCGCCGAGGCAGCCGGACTCGTAGACGAGCACCAGGTTCGGGGCATGGGTGGCCCGGGCCAGGTTCGCAGCGGTGCTGGGCAACCCGATCCCGACGAAGCAGGCGGCGCCGTCGCGCAGTTGGCGGGCCGCCGCGACTGTCATCATCTCGTCAGCGGTCCAGGCCGCCGGCCCGTCGCTCACGCCGTCGCCCCGGCCCGGTGCACGTGCTGGTCCAGCCAGTCGCGGAAGGTGTCGCGGTGCCGGCTGACGGCGTCCCACGCCCGGTAGAAGTCGTTGTCGCGTACGGAGTAGCCGTGGGCGTAGGAGGGGTGTGCGCCGCCGGGCACCTCGGCCACCGCCGTGACCGCCCAGCCGGGCAGCACTACCTGCCCCGGCACCGGCTGCAACTCGTCCACGATCTCCTCGACCGTGACGAGCGAGCGGTGGGCGGCGAGCACCGCCTCCTTCTGCACACCGGTGATGCCCCACATCTGCACGTTTCCGGCCCGGTCGGCGCGCTGCGCGTGCACCACTGTCACGTCGGGGCGCAGGGCGGGCACGGCGGTGAGGGTCTCGCCGGTGAAGGGGCAGGTGATGGGCCGGATGTTCGACGTGTGGCGGAGCAGGTCGGTGCCCGAGTAGCCGCGCAGGACGGCGAACGGCAGCCCGGACGCCCCCGCCACGTAGCGGTTCGCCATGCCCGCGTGGCTGTGTTCCTCCAACTCCAGCGGACGCGGCCAGCCGTGCTGCACGGCGTCGCGGAAGCGGTGGAGCGACCCCACCCCCGGGTTGCCGCCCCAGGAGAAGACCAGGCGACTGGCGCATCCCGCGCCGATGAGCTGGTCGTAGATGACGTCGGGTGTCATCCGCACCAGTGTCAGGTCCTGCCGACCCTGCCGGATGATCTCGTGACCGGCGGCGAACGGGATGAGATGCGTGAACCCCTCCAGGGCCACCACGTCACCGTCGCGGACCAGGTCCGCGACACCGTCGGCCAGCGAGACGAGCTTCGCCATGACCCTCCCCGGACCCGCCGACTGTTCGCTATACGCACTGTCGTACTGATGTCGAACGTACGGCCGGTATCGGCATCCGTCAACGGCACGCCGTTGACGCGAGCGGGACTGCGTGCCACCGTTCTACAAGAGAACGGTCGTTCGGCAAGCGAACACACTGCCCGGCGACCCAGCGTGCGTCACCCGTTCTGACATCTCGAAAGAGGGGAGGATGCCGCGGATGCGTACCCAGGTCGGCATCGTGGGAGCCGGGCCGGCGGGACTTCTGCTGTCGCACCTGCTGCACCTGCACGGAATCGACTCCGTGGTGCTGGAGAGTCGCAGCCGCGACTACGTCGAGCACCGGGTCAGAGCAGGCGTCCTCGAACAGGGCTCGGTCGACCTGCTGACCCGCGCGGGCCTCGGCGAGCGCCTGCACCGGGAAGGGCTGCGACACGAGGGCATCGAGCTGCGGTTCGCCGGCGAGTCGCACCGGGTGCCGATGACGGAGCTGACCGGGCGGGCGATCACCGTCTACGGGCAGCAGGAGGTGGTCAAGGACCTGATCGGGGCCCGACTCGCGGCCGGCGGCGCGATTCTCTTCGAAGCCGACGTCGTACGCCTGGACGGCCTCGACTCGGACTCGCCCGTCGTCCACTTTCGACGGAACGGGCGCGACGAGGAGCTGCGGTGCGACTTCGTGGCCGGCTGCGACGGGTTCCACGGGGTGAGTCGTGGCGCGGTGCCCGACGGCGTACTGACCACCTACGAGCGGACGTACCCCTTCGCCTGGTTGGGCATCCTCGCCGCCGCCGCGCCGGCGGTGGAGGAACTCATCTACGCCAACCACGAACGGGGGTTCGCCCTCTACAGCATGCGCTCGCCGGAGATCTCGCGGCTGTATCTCCAGGTCGCGCCCGACGAGGACATCGCGGCGTGGCCGGACGAGCGGATCTGGGCGGAGCTGCGGGCGCGGCTGGAGACGGTGCCGGGCTGGTCGCTCAACGAGGGGCCGATCCTGGAGAAGTCCGTCACCCCGATGCGCAGCTTCGTGGTCGAGCCGATGCAGTGGCAGCGGTTGTTTCTGGCCGGGGACGCCGTGCACATCGTCCCGCCGACCGGCGCGAAGGGCATGAACCTGGCCCTCGCGGACGTCGCGCTGCTCGGGGACGCCTTCGCCGCGTGGTACGACAAGGGGCGCACCGACCTGCTGGATGCTTACTCGGCCACGGCTCTGCGCCGGGTCTGGCGGGCCCAGCACTTCTCCTGGTGGATGACCTCGATGCTGCACCGGCTGGAGCGCGACGACCCGTACGAGGCGAACCTCCAGACCGCCACCCTGAGGTACGTCGCGACCTCACGCGCCTACGCCACGAGCCTCGCGGAGAACTACGTGGGCCTGCCGGAGGTCTGACCGCTCGGCGGCAGCACTACCCACCGATGTGGATGCCGGATGGCGCCAGTTCGGCTGCGAGCGACGCCCTCGGCGCACAGCATTATTCAACTTATTTCTGACGGGCGTCAGAGATTATTGACATTCAATGCCGAGGTGACTGACCATGGCCAGCACAGCGGCGTGCCCCCACGCAGCGGTAGTCCACCCGCAGATCCGAGGCATCCGCCGGTTCTTGACGCACCCCACCACCCCTGCCCAGGAAGGGCCTCGTCAATGAAGAAGGTTCTGGCTCTCGGGCTGATCGCCGCTACCGCGATCGCCCTCACCGGATGTACCGACTCCGACGCGTCCAACCCGTCCGACCAGTCCTCTGGCGAGCTGCGCAAGGTACGGGTCGCCGCGCTGCCCATCACCGAGACCGCCGCGCTGTGGGGCGGCATCAAGGCGGGCATCTTCGCCGAACGCGGGCTCCAGGTCGAGGTGCTGCCCGCCCAGGGTGGCGCGCAGTCCATTCCCGCCCTGCTGAACGGCGACATCGACTTCGCGATCGGCCAGCCCTTCGGCCCGTTCCGGGCCGACCTGCGCAACCTCGGCGTCGTCATCATCGGCAACTACGCCTCGTCCTACGCCAGCGGCGACGACATCAACGCAGTGATGGCCTCCGCGAAGTCCGGCATCAAGCGGCCGGCCGACCTCGCGGGCAAGCGTGTCGCTGTCAACAGCCTCGGCGCGGCCGGCGATGTGACGATCATGGCGGCGGTCGAGAAGGACGGCGGCGACCCATCCAAGATCAAATTCGTCGAGGTCGCCTTCCCGGACGCCCCGGCCCAGCTCGAAGCCGGCAACATCGACGCCGCCTGGGTGCCCGAGCCCTTCGTCACGCAGCTCAAGAGCCGCGGTGACACATTCGTCGTCGCGCCCTACCAGGCGGTCGTGCCCGGCCTCACCACCCTCACCACGATCACCACAAAGGAGCAGACCGAGAAGGACGCCAAACTGGTCGAGGACTTCTCGGCGGCGATGAAGAAGACACTGGAGTGGGCCAAGGACCCCGCCAACGAGGCGGCCGTCCGGCAGGCCATCAAGGACAATCTTCAACTGCCGCCGCCGGTGGCCGACTCGGTGAAACTCCCGGAGTTCGGTTGGGAGATCGACCGCTCAAGCCTGCAGACGCTCACGGAACTCGCGCAGAAGTACAAGGTGCTCGACAAGCAACCCAACTTCGACCGCCTCATCCAACAGCAGTAGCCGGCGCGCTCCCGCCCTCCCCGACTCCTCGGGCCGGGGAGGGCGTCGCCGGTCGCGCGACACCGGAGGTGACATGCGCGTCCATTCCGCCCGACGCCTGCGCACGTTACGCAAGGCGTCACTGGGCGTCGCCGGCCTGGCCGGGTTCCTCGTCGTCTGGCAGATGGTCCCGACGCTGGGTCTGGTCAACCCGCAGTACCTGCCCTACGTGACCGACGTGCTGGCGCGACTTGTCGAGCAGGTCGTCGACCTCGCCTTCTGGCGGAGGCTGGGCAGCACCATGACGTCCTGGGCGATCGGCCTGACGGTGGCGACGGTCGCCGCGGTCGTCCTCGGCACGGTCGTCGGCCTGGTGCCGTTCCTGCGGCGCGCGACCCACACTGTTGTCGAGTTCCTGCGACCGATCCCGTCGGTCGCCCTCATTCCGCTCGCCGTCCTGATGTTCGGCATCCAGATGCGGGCCGCCCTCGTCGTCATCATCTACGCCTCGTTCTGGCAGGTGTTCGTCCAGGTGATCTACGGCGTCGCCGACGTCGACGCGGTCGCCCGGGACACCGCCCGCAGTTTCGGCCTGACCCGGCGCGAACAGTTGACGCACCTCGTGCTGCCGACCACCCTGCCGTACCTCATGACGGGCCTGCGGCTCGCGGCGGCGGTCGCGCTCATCCTCGCCATCACGGCGGAGATGGTGATCGGCAACCCCGGTCTCGGGCGCATGATCGAGCTGTCCCGGTCCGCCGGAGACGCCACCGGCCTCTACGCCCTCGTCGTCGTCACCGGCCTGCTCGGGCTCCTGGTGAACCTCGTCTTCCGGTTCGTCGAGCGTCGTGTGCTGTCGTGGCACCAGTCCGTACGAGGGGAGGAGGTGCTGTGACCGCGTACACCGGTCGGATCGCCGCCACGCCGCGCGGCCGCACCGTCGGATCGCGCCTCGTGGTGAGCCTGCTCAACGCGTTCGGGCTGCCGATGCTGCTCCTGGTGATCTGGGGGCTGGCGTCGACGAGGGCGACGAGCGGGTTCTTTCCCGACCCGTTGACTATCGCCCGGGCGTTCTTGGACACGTGGGTGGGTCCCGCGTTCGTCGAGGACGTACTGCCGAGCCTCGCCCGCCTCGGCCTCGGTGTCGCCGCGTCGATAGTGCTCGGCATCGCCGCCGGCACCGTCATCGGCCTGGCCCACTGGTTGCGCGAACTCCTCGAACCGCTGCTGGAGTTCGTCCGGGCGATCCCGCCGCCGGTGCTGATCCCCGTGGCAATGCTCCTGCTGGGCATCACGGACACCATGAAGGTTGTCGTCATCGTCTCCGGCGCGGTCTGGCCGATCCTGTTGAACACGATCGAGGGCGTCCGGGCCACGGACAGCGTCATGAAGGAGACCGCCGACTCGTTCCAGGTCACCTGGTGGGAGCGGCTCTGGTTCCTCGTACTCCCGGCAGCCAGCCCGCGCATCATGGCCGGGGTCCGCCAGGCCCTCTCGGTCGCGCTCATCCTGATGGTGATCTCCGAGATGTTCGCGTCGTCCTCCGGGCTCGGCTACCGGATCGCCTACTTCCAGCGCAACTACCTCATCGCCGAGATGTGGAGCGGCATCCTCCTGCTCGGCCTCGTCGGCATCCTGCTCGCCGTACTTTTCGGGCTCGTCGAACGGCGCGTCCTGCGCTGGTACCACGGAATCAGGGAGGTCAACCGTGCCTGACCGGAGCACCCTGCTGCGGGTGGAGCACCTGCGGAAGGTCTACGAGTCGACGACGGGTGACGTCGAGGCGATCGGGGACATCAGCTTCACGATGGACGCCGGTCAACTCGTCTGCATCGTCGGGCCGTCCGGCTGCGGCAAGACCACCCTGCTGAAGTGCCTCGCCGGCCTGCTGCGCCCGACAGGTGGCGTGGTCGAGATGGACGGCTCACCGGTGACGGGGCCGAGCCCCGCCATGGCCGTCGTGTTCCAGGAGTACGGCCGCAGCCTCTATCCGTGGCTGACGGTACGCGGCAACGTCGAGCTTCCGCTGCGGCACAAGAAGCTCTCCCGGACGCAGCGCAACCAACTGGTCGTCGACGCTCTCGACGCGGTGGGCCTGGCGCACGCCGCCCGCAGCCACCCGTGGCAGCTCTCCGGTGGGATGCAGCAGCGCGTGGCAATCGCACGGGCCCTCGCCTACCAGCCGGAGATCCTGATCATGGACGAACCGTTCGCGGCTGTGGACGCGCAGACCCGGGCGGACCTGGAAGACCTGGTGCGTGAGCTGCACACCAACCGCGAGATATCGGTCCTCTTCGTCACGCACGACATCGACGAGTCGGTGTATCTGGGTCAGCGCGTCCTGGTGCTGTCCGCGTCGCCGACCCACGTCCAGGAGGACATCGTCGTCGACCTGCCGGCGGAGCGCGATCAAATCACAACACGCGCCCTGCCTCGTTTCACCGAACTGCGGACACACGTCTACGACCAGATCCAGCGGGCCAAGCGGGGGCAGCCGGTAGCCCCGGGGACCACGCCGTGACCGCGCGAGGACAATGGTCCCGTCGGAGGGAGGGCCGTGGGTAGTCGGCAGCCGAAACAACTGCTGCTCGCCTTCTTCGGCGAGCATGTCGTCGACAACGCCACGGGGCCGATCCGGGCGAGCGCCCTGATCAGTGTGCTGGAGGGCGCGGACGTCGCCGCACCGGCGACCCGTGCGACACTCGACCGCCTCGTGCACAGCGGCATCCTGGCGCGTACCAGGAGTGGCCGGGAGACCCTGTTCTCGCTCACCGAGCACGGGGCCGCTGTGCTGCGCGAGGCGACGGACCGCGTACGTGGCCCACGGCCGTTCGACCCCCAGGGCAGCGGGTGGACCCTCGTCACCTTCTCCATCCCCGAAGGCCAGCGGACGCTGCGGCACCGGCTGCGCTCGATCCTCACCTGGGAGGGTTTCGCGCCGCTGCGCGACGGGCTCTGGCTGGCGCCCGGGGAGGTCGACCTCGCCGGATCGCTGGAGCCGCTACAGCAGGATCTCGCGCCCAACGCCGTTGTCGCCTTCCACGCCCGCGAGCTAGCCGGGTTTCCGATCGCCGAGAGCGTGCGCGCCGCCTGGGACATCGAGGCGATCCGGCGCGCGCACCTCGCGTTCATCGAGGTGTGGGACGACAGTGCCGCCGCGACAATGGCACCGAGCGCCCTGACAGTGCGCACGATGCTGGTGGCCGACTGGCTGGCGCTGCTGCGCGCCGACCCGAGGCTGCCGGCCGAGTTCATGGACGCGCAGTGGCCGGCCACCCGGTCGGCGGAGACCTACCGCCGGATGCACGACAGGCTGGCCGAGGCGTCCGCCGCGGAGTTCGCCGAGCTCGTCGCCGCCCGTCCGACTGCTAGACGCGGAAGCGGGCCCTCAGGTCAGCCTTCCGCACCTTCCCCGAGGCGGTCCGCGGCAGCTCGTCCACGATGACGACGTTCTTCGGCAGCTTGTAGCGCGCGATCCTGCCGTCAAGGGCAGCCCGTACGGTGTCCGTGTCCAGAGACACCCCCTCCCGTACGGTGAGGATCGCCCACGGCACCTCCCCCCAGCGGTCGTCGGGCACGCCGATGACCGCCGCCGAGGTGACCCCGTCGATCTCGCCGAGCAGGTGTTCGAGTTCGGCCGGGTAGATGTTCTCGCCCCCCGAAATGATCATGTCCTTGAGTCGGCCGGAGATGTAGAGGTAACCGTCGTCGTCCAGGTGACCCAGGTCGCCGGAGCGGAACCACCCGTCGGCGGTGAACGCCTCGGCGGTCGCCTCCGGAAGCCCGTGGTAGCCGGGGAAGACGTTGGGCCCGGCTATCTCGATCTCGCCGACGACGCCAGCGGGCACCACGGCACCGGTGCCGTCGGTGATCCGTACGTCGGTGAAGAAGTGCGGCAGGCCGACGCTGCCCTGCTTGGCGCGGGTCATCGCCGGTGGCAGCGCTGTCGCACCCGGTGCGGCCTCGGTCATGCCGTACCCCTGCGAGAACGACAGGCCCCGCGCCTCGTACGCGTTGAGGATGCGGGCCGGCACCGCTGAACCTCCGCAGGTGAGCTTGGCGAGCGTCGACAGGTCGGTGCGGGCCCAGTCGGGATGGTCGGCGATCAGCTGGTAGGTGGTCGGCACGCCGCTGAGCATCGTGACGCCGTGACGCTCGATCTGCGCGAGCGCGCGGCCCGGCTCGAAGGTCTTCTCCAGGACCATCGTGGCGCCCTTGAGGATGACGGGCAGGGCGCCCATGCCGAGCGAGGCGACATGGAACAGCGGCGAGATCATGAGCGCGACGTCGGTCGAGACGACGTCGTAGTCGACAACGCAGTTGAGCGCGACCCAGGTGAGGTTGCCATGGGTCAGCACTGCCCCCTTGGCCCTGCCGGTCGTGCCCGAGGTGTAGACGATTGCCGCCGGATCCCGGTGGGTGGTGACGGCGTGACCGGTGAACCCGTCAGCGGCCCGCGCCAGATCGGCGAGCCCGGGGCCGGTAGCGGTGCCCTCGCCGGTGACGACGACGTGCGGGGTCCCGGCGGCCGGTGCGGCGGAGGCCACCGGCGCCGTGAAGTCCGGGTCGTGGATCAGCACCCGCGCGCCGCAGTCGCCGAGGATGTAGGCGATCTCCGGTGGTGCCAGCCGGGTGTTGACGGGCACGAAGACGGCCCCGATCTGTGCTGCCCCGAACATCGTCTGGAGAAGGTCCGGGCTGTTCCCGCCGAGGTACGCGACGGCGTCGCCCCTGCCGACGCCCCGCTGCCGCAGCACAGCCGAGATGCGGTCCACGCCGTCGGTGAACTGCCCGTACGTCATCGTCTCGCCCTCGCCGTGGATGAGGGCGACCTTGTCCGGGGACTTGAGGCGGCGCTTGGCCATCCACGCGCCGATTCCGTGCTTGTGCATCAGCAGTCTCCTGGTGGTGGAGGTGGTGTGCTCACGCAGCTCGGTGCACGCCCCGGGTTCAGGCGTAGAAGCGGTACAGCCCTCGCGCGACGACGGCGGGCTTGGTGCCGCCCTCGATCTCGATCGTCTGGTCGACGACAAGCTGGTACCCGCCGCGGACCTCGACGACCTCGACGACCGTCGCCTGCATGCGCACCCGCGACCCGACCACTACCGGCGCGGGGAAGCGCACCTTGTCCAGGCCGTAGTTCACCTTCGTGGACACGCCCTTGACCTCGAGCAGCTCGGTCCAGAACGGCACTGCCAGCGAGAGGGTGAGGAAACCGTGGGCGATCGGCGCGCCGAACGGCCCGGACCTGGCCCGCTCGGGGTCGACGTGGATCCACTGGTGGTCGTCGGTGGCGTCGGCGAAGAGGTTCACCTGGTCCTGGGCGACAGTCCGGTACGCGCTGTGGCCGAGGTCGGTACCGCCGAGGTGGGCGAGCTGGTCGTAGGTGATTGTCGTCGTCATGGCGCTTCCTCTCGTCGTTCCCGGGCAAGACCCAGCAGCCGCGCCGCGTTGTCCTTCAGGATGCCCGGGAGCACGTCCGGCTTGAGGTCGGTGGTTGCCACGTCGCGCAGCCACCGGTCCGGGGTGAGCAGTGGGTAGTCGGTGCCGAAGAGCACCCGTCGTTTCAGCACCGAGTTGGCGTAGCGCACCAGCTCGGCGGGGAAGTATTTGGGGCTCCAGCCGGACAGGTCGATCCACGTGTTGTGCTTGTGCGTGGCCACCGACAGGGCCTCGTCCTGCCAGGGCACCGACGGGTGGGCCATGATGATCTGCAGGTCGGGGAAGTCCGCCGCGATCGGGTCGAGCAGCATCGGGTTCGACAGGCCGAGCCGCAGGCCGTAGCCGCCCGGTGTGCCGGCCCCGATGCCGGTCTGCCCGGTGTGGAAGAGCGCCGGAACGCCCGCCCGCTCAAGGAGGCCCCACAGCGGCGCGTACTCGTCGTGGCTGGGGTCGAAGCCCTGCACGGTGGGGTGGAACTTGAAGCCGCGTACGCCCTCCTCCTCGATCAGGCGGGTGGCGAGTTCGAGTGCCGCTTCGCCGGTGCGCGGGTCCACCGACCCGAAGGGGATGAGCACGTCGGCGTGCGCGGCCGCCGCGCGGGCGATGTCGGTGCTGGACAGCGGCTGGTGCCTCAGTTGCGTACGCGCGTCCACTGTGAAGACGACGGCGGCCATGCTGCGCTCGCGGTAGTACTTCGCCACAGCGTCGACGGCAGGTCGTGGCCCGTCGGTCCGGAAGTATTTCGACACGGCCGCCACGAGCGGCTCGGGCAGTGAGCTGTGGCCGTGGTCGTCGACCTCGATGTGCACGTGCATGTCGATGGCAGTGATGGTGTCGAAGTCGATCGCGGGCTGGTACATGGGCGGCAACCTTCGTCGGGCGGGCCTCGTCGCACGGCCTCGTCGGGCGGGTCAGTCGGTCGCGGGCTTGAACTCCTCGGGGAGTTCGGGGAAGTGCTCACCGACGCTCTGCGTGGCCCCGGCGAACGTCGTCGGCCAGGCCTCCTCCAGCGCCTCGTAGGTCCAGCCGCCCTCGCGGTGGGCGGAGAGCGCCGGCTCGGGGTGGGTCCAGATCTGGAGGCGGTCGCCTCCCACACCGATCACCTGCCCGGTCACCGACGCCGCCGCGTCGGAGCCGAGGAACGCGATGAGCCCGGCCACGTCGTCCGACGTGCCGAACCCGAGCTCCTGCCGGAAGAAGGCGGGCATGGGCTCGCCGTTGGCATCGGCCCGTACCGCAGCGGCGAAGTAGGGGACGGTGGCGGTCATCGCGGTCGCGGCGACCGGAACGACAGCGTTTGCGGTGATGCCCGCCCGCTTGAGTTCGAGCGCCCAGGTGCGGACCATGCCGACGATGCCCGCCTTGGCGGCGGCGTAGTTGGTCTGGCCGAAGGTGCCCCGCTGTCCCGTGGGTGACCCGATGCAGATGATCCGGCCGCCCGCGCCGGCCTGCCGCATGTGTTGCACCGCCTCGCGCACTGTCGTGAAGGTGCCGCGCAGGTGCACGTCGACGACGGTGTCGAAGTCGTCGTCGCTCATCTTCCACAGCACTGTGTCGCGGAGGACGCCGGCGTTGGTGACGAGGATGTCCAGCCGCCCGAAGTGCTCGACAGCAGTGCTGACGAGCACCTTCGCGGTTTCGGTCGGGCCGACGGGCGCGACCACTGCGACGGCTCGACCGCCGGACGCCTGGATCGCCTCCACCGCGTCGGTGGTGACCTCGGCGTCGACGTCGTTCACCACGACGGACGCGCCCCGCCGGGCCAGCTCCTGCGCGTAGGCGAGGCCGAGACCCCGCCCGGAACCAGTGACGATCGCGACTTTGCCGGCAAGTGACATGGGGCAACGTTATGCAGAATCTGATCGGGCGTCAACGATTTGCAGTATGTCTACACCAGACCCGCGCCCGAGCTGCCCAGCGCCCGCGAGAGCACCCGGCCCGCGGCCTGGACCAGCGGGGCAAGGGCCACCGGGTCGGCCCGGTCCTGGGCTACCACCAGCGAGATCGCCGCCACCACACCCTCCGGCGCGCGGATCGGCGCGGCCACCGAGAGGGCGTCCATGGTGACCTGACGATCGCTCACCGCGTACCCGGCCCGCCGCACCTCGGCGAGGCAGCGACGCAGCCGCGCCGGGTCGGTGATTGTCAGGTCGGTGTACCGCTCCAGCGGCGCGGCCAGCACCTGCTCCTGCACGTCGACTGGCGCGTGCGCGAGCAGGACCAGCCCGACGCCTGTGGCGTGCAGCGCGAACCGGCCGCCGACCCGGGTGAGCACCGGCACCGCGTGCCGTCCGGCGATGCGTTCGATGAAGACGAGTTCGAGATCCTGCCGGACGGCGAGCTGGACGTTCTCGTGGGTCACCTCGTACAGGTCCTCCATGACCGGAAGGGCCAGCTCCCGCAGCGCCAGACCACGCGGGGCGAGCGAGCCCACCTCCCACAACCGCAGGCCGATCCGGTAGCGTCCGTCGTCGCCGCGCTCCAACGCCCCCCACTCGACCAGTTCGGCGGCCCGGCGGTGCACAGTGGACAGCGGCAGTCCGGTGCGGCGGGCCAGCTCGCTCAGGGTCAGCGCCGCACTCGTGGGGCCGAACGCGCCGAGCAGCGCCAGCACCTTGCTTGTCACCGACCGCCCCGGCTGCGCCCGCATCCCGTCATCATCCCCGCCCGCGCCGGCCGGTCACAGCTCCAGCACGAGCCGGGGCGTACGGGCCCGGGAAACGCAGATCATCATGGTGTCCCCGGCGGCACGCTCCTGCTCGGTGAGCAGACTGTCGCGATGCTCCGGCGTACCGGCGAGCACCGGAGTCTCGCAGGTGCCGCAGGTGCCCTCCCGGCAGGACGACAGGACCTGCACCCCGGCCTCCTCCACCGCCTGGAGGATCGGTGTGCCCGGCGGCACCGTCACCGTCCGCCCGGAGAGCGCGAGTTCGACCTCGATCGCCGTCTCCTCCCCGCCGGTGACACCCAGCGGGGTGAAGCGCTCGACGTGCAGGCAGCCGGGCGGCCAGCCACGGCAGTGTTCCTCCACCGCTCTGATCAGTGACTCCGGCCCGCAGCAGTAAACGAGGCCGGTGTCGGGCCGACCGAGCAATCCGGCCAGGTCGAGCAACCCGCACTCGTCCTGCGGGTGCAGGCTCACCCGATCGCCGTACCTCTCCCGCAGGGCTGCCGCGAAGGCCATCGTGGCGCGGCTGCGTCCCCCGTACACAAGTTTCCAGTCGGCACCGGCGGCGTCGGCCGCGGCGACCATGGGTCTGATCGGCGTGATGCCGACGCCGCCGGCCACGAAGAGGTAGCGCCGCGCCGCGACGAGCGGGAAGTTGTTGCGAGGCCCGCGCACCCGGACGCGCGCGCCGACGGTGAGCCGCTCGTGCGCCAGCCGCGAGCCGCCGCGCCCGGTGGGCTCGCGCTGCACCGCGATCCGCAGGGCGGCCCGGTCGGCCGGATCGCCACAGAGGGAGTACTGGCGTACCAGTCCGATGTCCAGCTCCAGGTCGACGTGCGCGCCCGGCGTCCACTCGGGCAGGTCACCGCCGCCCGGGCGGCACAGGCCGATCTCGACAACCTCCGCCGCTGCCTGGTCCCGGCTGGCGACCACCAGTTCCGCCCCGGCGAGATCGTCGGTCACGCGCGCACCGCCAGCCTGCTCGGCGGGGCGGGCGCCGGTACGGCGGCGACGTGGCCCTGCGGATGGGCGAGCAGCCACTCCCACAACTCGACCGGCTCCTCGGCGACGCGCTCGGCGCCACAGTGGCAGATCCCCCGCAGGGTGTCGGTGCCCGGCACCCAGTGGATCCGGTAGACCCGTTCCCCGATGCGCGCGCCGGCTGGGAAGCTCACCGCGCCGCTCCCACCGTCCCCGACCCGACCATCCGGGCCAGCAGCCGCCGCGCGGCCAGCCCACCGGTGTCGATGTTGATGCTCAACTCCTGGTACCGGTCCGGCTCGGTCGAGATCACCTTTTCCAAAATGTTGAGCGCCGCCACGTCCTGCATGACCACTGTGTGGTTGCTCTGGTGCAGGTACTCGCTCACCGACTCGTCGTCGATAGCGAAGTCGCGCGCCACCGCCCAGAAGTCGTACGTGGTGTTCTCGGTCGACGGCGTTATCGCGTACACGATCTCGGCGTGGAACGCTTCGCTGTCCTCCCCCTCGGCGGGTGGGAGGACACCCTGCGGCGCGATCCGACTGTGCAGCAGATAGAGGCAGGGCGGGTGGTACTCGATGTCCTGCCACCGGGTTATCCGACCCTTGATGCCTGTCGAGCGCGCGTAGAACGGGGGGCACTCGGCGTCGTCCATGTGCCGGCTCACGTAGACGACGCCCCGGTCCTCGTCGACCTCTGTGGTGATCGGGGTGTTCGCCACCTCCGGCGTGCCGATGTAGCCGCCGTGCAGATAGGTCTCGTGGGACAGGTCCAGGAGGTTGTCCACGAGCAGGCCGTAGCGCGCGTTCAGCGGCGCCATTCCCCGCACCACCGCGTACCGGGAGTCGGCCAACCACGGGGCGCGGGGAATGGCCGCCGGTTCGGCCCGCTCCCGGTCACCGATCCAGACCCAGATCAGGGAATCCTGCTCCGTCACCGGGTACGAGGCGACCCGCGCGGTCCGTGGGATCCGCTGTTGACCGGGTACGAAGACACACGCTCCCGTCGGATCGTAGGTGAAGCCGTGGTAGCCGCAGACGATCGTGTCGCCGTCGAGGCGGCTCTCCGACAGCGGGAAGCGCCTGTGCACGCACCGGTCGGCGAGTGCCACCGCCTCGCCGGCACCGGTGCGATACAGCACCAGCGGCTCACCGAGCACCGTGCGGGCGAGCAGGGTCCGCCCGACCTCGCTGCCGTAGGCCGCCACGTACCACTGGTTGCGCGCGAACGTCATGCGACCGGACCTCCTCCTTGACGGACGTCGATGAAGCCGCATCATCCCGCGCGCTACCCACCGCCGGGACTGGCTCTTTCACTGGGTGAAAGAGCGCAGCCACCGGTACGCGGATCGGCGTCCGCGTCGCCTGAAACGGTCAGCAGCCGATCCGGCTGGACCCGACCGCGACGTCGTCGTACCAGAGGGTGTCGGCCCCGCCGCCGTAGCTCTCCCAGCCCAGCTTCAGGTCGGTGAGCTGCGGTCGCCAGGTGCGGTTGTACCACTGACCGTCGATGTCGTGCGTCGGTACGCCGTCCGCTGTCAGACCGGTGACGGCGGTGCCGTCCAGCCAGGTGCGGAGCTGACCGGCCGAGCCGTCGACCATGAACTCCACGCAGGTCCACCTGTTGACGGGTAGCGGCACGCTCTGCGCGACCCCGGCCGGGCTCTGCTCGGGCAGCGTCGCGTCGTCGGAGGCGCGGTTCCACTGGAGTGCGCCGTTCTGGCCGCCCAACCGCAGGTCCTTGTTGCCGTCGGCGGCGTCGGTCATCGCCAGCATCGTGGTGTGCTCGGTGGGCTGGGCGGTGGTGTGCCGCACCCAGATCCGGGCGTACCGGACGCTGCCCACGCTGCCGAGGTTCGCCGTGGACCTGACGAAGACGTGGTTGCAGTACCCGGCGGCGCCGTTGATCCGGACCGACCGGCTGCCGCTGTGCGCGGTGGTCGTGTCGATGGTGGCCGTGCCGGCGCCGGAACAGTCCGGGCTCACCACGGTCCAGTCGCCGGACGGCGTCGAGCCGGTCTGGTTCTCGAAGCCGTCACAGAGCACCGCCCCGGCGCACCCGACGGGCGGCGGGGTCGTCGGCGGAGGCGTGGTGGGCGGAGGCGTCGTGGGCGGCGGGGCCGTGGTCGGGGGCGGCGTCGTCGGGGGCGGCGTGGTGGGCGGGGGCGTCGTCGGCGGCGGGGCCGTGGTCGGCGGTGCGGTGGTCGGGGTCGGCCCGGCGCCGTTGCACGGTACGCCGTTGAGGCTGAACCCGGTCGGTGTGCCGCCGCTGGAGCCGAACGTGCCCTGTACGCCGAACTCGGTGGAGCCACCAGCGGAAATGCTGCCGTTGTACGACATGTTGCGGGCTGTCACTGTCGACCCGCTCTGGCTGACCGTGGCGTTCCAGCCGTTGGTGACCCGCTCGTCCCCCGCGTACGTCCAGGTGACGGTCCAACTGGAGACGGCGGTGTCGCCCGGGGAAACCTTGATGCTTGCGGTGAATCCGCCGGGCCACTGGTTGGGCGTGTAGTCGACCCGACAGCCCTGGGCGGCAGTGGCCGGGCCGGTGAGCACTGCCGTACCTGTAGCGGTCACGGCGGCGGCCAGTGCGACGACGACCGCAAGGGTCGGTGCGGGCCGGGCGCGGAAAATCGTCATGAAAGGTCCTTCTGTCATCGAACGGGACGGAGGCGGTGCGGCGGCGCCCGCCCTGCGTGGACGCGGCGCGCCACCACGCTGGGGATGCGGCGCGACACCACGCGCGGGTGTGGACGCGGCGATGCGCTCACGATGCGGCGCGGCGATGCGCGCGCGGCGTGACGCGGCGATGCGCCACAGCGACCGGTCGGCGCGTACGACCCCATTGCCCGGCTCGGGACGGACCTGTCAGCCGCCGACGGCCCGGTCACCCGAACCCCGGCGGCGCCCGCACTCAATCTATTGACCCGTCTCGATCGGAGCAAGCGGAGAGACAGGCAGGTTTACGTATTTCCCCGCGGCCTGCCGGCACGATCCCGCTCCTGCAGGGAAGGCCACCTCATGGCGTACCCGAAGCGGACAAGAGATTCGACATCGACGAGGCCAGCACCTCACCGGCGGTGTGAACCAGCTCTCAGACAAACCGCATTTCTGAACTGACGGCGCGTGACCGCATCTGCCCAGGTAGGCACGTCCCAATTCTGCGGAAGGCGAAGACTTCGATGACCTCGATCAACAATCCAGCCCAGGGCGACACCCCGATCGTGGAGGGTGCTGTCGCGCGGCTCACCGCCCAGACGGTCGGACCGGTCCTGCTCCCCGGTGACGAGGGATACGACGTCGAGTGCGAGTCGTACAACCTCGCCGTCCCCCAGCAGCCGAAGCTCGTGGTCGGTGCCGCCAACGCCGCCGACATCCAGGCCGCCGTCCGCTTCGCCGCCACGCAGAACCTGCCGGTCGCGGTGCTGGCCACCGGCCACAACGCGCTCTCCTCGGCCGGAGCGCTCCTGATCACGACCCGGCGGATGGACGCTGTCACCATCGACGCCGAGGCACGTACGGCCCGGGTCGAGGCCGGCGTCCGGTGGCACCAGGTCGTCGAGGCGGCGGCCAAGCACGGACTGGCGCCCGTCAACGGAGCGGCTCCGACGGTCGGCGCGGTCGGCTACACGCTCGGCGGTGGATTGAGCCCGATCGGGCGCACCTTCGGCTTCGCCTCCGACCACGTACACCTGATCGAAGTCGTCACCGCGGACGGTGAACTGCGCACCGTGAACGCGACCGACGAGCCGGAGTTGTTCTGGGCGCTGCGCGGCGGCAAGGGCAACTTCGGCGTGGTCACGGCGCTGGAGTTCGCCCTCTTCCCGGTCAGCCGGATCTACGGCGGTGGGCTCTTCTTCTCGGGCGAGCAGGCGTCCGAGGTGCTCAAGACGTGGGGGCGGTGGACCGCCGGCCTGCCGGACGAGATGAACTCGTCGGTCGCGTTGTTGCAGCTGCCGCCGATCCCCGAGGTGCCCGAGCCGCTCCGCGGTCGGCTGGTGGTGCACGTGCGGATCGCCTACGTCGGCCCGGCGGAGGAGGGCGAGCGGCTGGTCGCCCCACTGCGCGCGATCGGCCCGACGCTCATCGACTCGGTGGCTGACATGCCCTACAGCGAGGTGGCCTCGATCCACGCCGACCCGACGAGCCCGATCCCGATCGTGGACCGCTCGGCGTTGCTGCGGGAGTTCACCCCGGAGCTTGTCGACACGATCATCGCCAAGGCCGGCCCCGGCAGTGACAGCCCGCTGACCATCCTGGACATCCGCCGCCTCGGCGGGGCTCTGGACCGCCGCCCGGAGCCCACGAACGCTGTCGACCTCGGAGACGCCGCCTTCAGCTTCTACGCCGTCGCCATCGGGGCTCCGGACCAGGCCGCTGCATTCAAGGAGTTCCTGACCGGTGTGGTCGACGCCATCGCGCCGTGGAGCACCGGCGGGCGGTTCGTGAACTTCCTGGGCGACAGCGACGCCACAGCGGAGGGGATCGCGGCGACCTATCCGCCGCAGTCGCTCAAGCGGCTGGTCGAGGCCAAGCGCAGCTACGACCCGACGAACATGTTCCGGGTGAACCACAACATCGCCCCGGACCAGAACTAGTAGCTCCAAGGGCACGGCCGGGCCGGGCGGCGAACACGACGCCCGCCCGGCCGCCAGTGCCCGCACTATCCCAGGCTCAGGTTGTGTTGCTCCAACGCACTCTGGATGATCCCGAGCGC
This sequence comes from Micromonospora profundi, assembly GCF_011927785.1. NCBI lineage: Bacteria > Bacillati > Actinomycetota > Actinomycetes > Micromonosporales > Micromonosporaceae > Micromonospora > Micromonospora profundi. The sequence goes on from NZ_JAATJK010000001.1 coordinate 4,098,156, forward strand.
CTTCGGGCCCATGCCGTGCAGTTTGGCCAGTTCGGCGCGCGGCGCCCCCGCCAGGTCCCGCAACGTCGAATATCCGGCGTTGTTGAGGGCCCGCGTCGCCGGCGCACCGATCTTCGGCAGAGTGTCGAGTGCGGAGGACATGCCGCCGATCCTAAGCCTCACCACCGGACCTGGTCTCGCACCGGCGAGATCTGACGCGGGACTGCCGCCGACCGGGCCAGCTTCCGCCACAGGAACTCGTAGATCAGCGCCCGGACAAAGGCCCGCTGCTCGTTGTTGGCCGCCGCGCCGTGTCCTCCCTCGACGTTCTCGTAGTACGCCACCTCATGGCCGTACTCGCGCAGCCGGGCCGCCATCTTGCGCGCGTGCCCCGGATGCACCCGGTCGTCCCGGGTCGAGGTCACGAACAGGACCGGCGGGTACGGGCGGTCACCACGGACGTTGTGGTACGGCGAGTACCCGCGCAGGTAGGCCCAGTCCTCCTGCCGGTCCGGGTCGCCGTACTCGGCGATCCAGGAGGCCCCGGCCAGCAGCCGGTGGTATCGCCGCAGGTCCAGCAACGGCACGCTGGCGACGACCGCCCCGACCAGCTCGGGGTACCGGGTCAGCATCACGCCCATCAGCAGTCCGCCGTTGCTCCCGCCCTCGATGCCGAGCTGCGCCGGGGTGGTGATCCCGCGCGCCACCAGGTCGGCAGCGACCGCCGCGAAGTCCTCGTACGCCCGGGGTCGGTTCTCCCGCATCGCTGCGCGGTGCCACTGCGGGCCGTACTCCCCGCCGCCGCGGATGTTCGCCACCACGTACGAGCCGCCCCGCGCCAACCAACCCCGGCCGACGACCCCGCTGTAGTACGGCGTCTGGGACACCTCGTACCCGCCGTAGCCGGTGAGCAGGGACGGCCCGGCGGGCGCGCTCGGATCCCCGACCACGAAGTACGGCACGCGGGTGCCGTCGTCGGAGGTGGCGAAGAACTGGCGCACCGCGTGGCCGCCGACGTCGAAGAACTCCGGTTCCCGCTTGAGCGTCTCGACCGCGCCGCCGATGTGGCCGTGCAGGAGCGCCGCCGGTCGAAGGAACCCTTCGGAGGCGAGCAGGTAGGCGTCGCTGTGGTCGGGATCGGTGCCCACGATCTCGCTGTGGTCGAGCTCCGGCGTTCCGGGCAGTGGCTCCCGCCGCCAGCCTGTCCCGTCGGGCGTCAACACCTCCAGCCGGCTCTTCACGTCGGCGAGGGTGGCGAGGATCAGGTGGTTGCGGGTCCGGGTGTAGGAGTCTAGCGCGGTGTGGGCATCGGGCTGGAACAGCACCGTCAGGTCCCGTTCGCCGGCGAGGAACGCGTCGAACCGGACCGCGAGCAGGGCGCCCGCGGGATGGGTCACCCCGCCGACCGTCCACCGTGAACGCGGTCGGACCAGCAGCCACTCTCGGTGCGGTTGCCACTGGGCGTCCGGCGGCACGGCGATCAGGATCCGCTCGCCCGCCTCCGTCAGCAGGTAGCTCTCGCTGCGGTAGAAGTCGAGCCGGCGACCGGCGAAGTCGCGCTCGTACCCAGGTGTCGGGTCGTGCGACGCCCACACGCACACGTCGTCGGCGCGCCCCTCGTGGACGACAGCGGCCTCGGACAGAGGTGTGCCGCGCCGCCACCGCTTCACGATCCGTGGATAGCCGGAGGAGGTAAGCGAACCGGGCCCGAAGTCGGTGGCGACGTACACGTGGTCGGCATCGATCCAACGGACGTCGCTCTTCGCCTCGGGCAGACTGAAGCCGTCCTCCACGAACGCCCGGCGCCGCAGGTCGAACTCGCGTACCACAGCCGCGTCGCCGCCGCCCCGGGAGAGGCTGATCAGGCACCGCTCGTAGCCGGGCCGCAGCACCGTGACGTCCTGCCAAACCCAGTTCTCGTCCTCGGCGGCGGCCAGGGCATCGACGTCGAGCAGCGTGTCCCACTCCGGCTCGCGCCGGCGGTACTTGTCGAGGGTCGTGCGCCGCCACACCCCGCGCGGGTGCGCCGCGTCCTTCCAGAAGTTGTAGAGGGCGTCACCGCGCCATCGCGGCCACGGGACGCGGTCGTCGGCGTCGAACACCTGCCGGATCTCGTCCCGCAGGCCGACGAACGTCTCGCTGCCGGTCAGGGCGGCGATGGTTTCCTCATTGCGGTTCCGGACCCACAGGGCAGCGTCCGCGCCGCTGCCAAGATCTTCCAACCAGAGGTACGGGTCATCGCCCTCACCGGCCAGCGTCGCCACCTCGCCACTATCCCGACGAACGACCGGTACGGATGCCCGGATGTCGGCATGGCGACTCAACGTCGTCCGACGTCACGCGCAGGTCAGCCGCGAGGCAGCACACCCAGGAGGGTCGCGGTCAGCGCCTGCCTCAAGTGGTCCTTCATCGACAGGTGCAGCGGGGCCAGGTCGGGTTCGGCCTCGTACGCAGCCAGCAGGCTGGGTGGGGGCGTGCTGTACGCCGACAGCGCGCCGGCCATGACCATTGCCTGGAGGCTGAACAGCGTGGCGTCGCCGCCCAGCTCCGGCAGGTACTTCTCGATCAGGGCGGTCATGGTTGTCAGGCGCTCCAGTGAGGCGCGCTTGTAGCGTGTCACGACCTCGACGGAGACGTTGTGTTCCAGGACGCTCACCTGCGCGCCGAAGAGGTCGCACATCGCCACTCGGCCGGAGAGTGAGTGGCTGAGGATCTCGGCCACCGCTGCCGCCCGCTCGGCCATGGGCAGGTTCTCGTCGACGCCGGCAGCCAACTCCCCCGCCAGGTCCGTCAGCCACTCCTGCAGATAGCGGTTCAGCAGTTCCAGCAGCACCGCTTCGCGGGATTCGAAGTAGCGCAGCACGTTCGGCTTCGCGAGGCCCACCCGGCGGCTGAGTTCGTTGAGGGTGACAGCGGCCACCGGCATCTCGTCGAGCATCGCCGATGCCGCGTCGAGGATCGCCTGTCGGCGGATCTCCCGCTGCTCTTCGGTGCGCGCCCGCTGGAAAGTCACGATCACAGCCTAGCTTAGATACCGACGGTACGTTGACAACGTACCGTCGGTACCCTAGCGTGGCCGCAACAAGATACTTCCGGTACGTTAGACACGTTGGGAGCCTGACATGGGCGAGAAGTGGACGACCGCGAACATTCCAGACCAACGCGGGCGGGTGGCAGTCGTGACCGGGGCCAACACCGGGCTGGGGTACGAGACCGCGAAGGCGCTGGCCGAGCGCGGGGCGTCGGTGGTGCTCGCCGTCCGCAACGTCGAGAAGGGCGAGCAGGCCGCGGCCCGCATGAGCGGCGACGTGACAGTGCAGGCGCTGGACCTGACCTCGCTCGACTCCGTCCGGAGCGCGGCGGCGGCGCTGCGGTCCCGGTTCGACCAGATCGACCTGCTGATCAACAACGCCGGCGTGATGTACACCCCGAGGGAGACCACACAGGACGGCTTCGAGATGCAGTTCGGCACCAATCACCTCGGCCACTTCGCGTTCACCGGGCTGCTGCTGGACCTGATGCTGCCGGTGCCCGGCTCCCGCGTGGTGACGGTAAGCAGCACCGGCCACCGCATCCAGGCCGCCATCCACTTCGACGACCTCCAGTGGGAGCGGTCGTACAGCCGGGTCGGCGCCTATGGTCAGTCCAAGTTGGCCAACCTGATGTTCACCTACGAGTTGCAGCGCCGCCTTTCCACACACGGCACCACGGTCGCGATGGCCGCGCACCCCGGCGTTTCCAGCACCGATCTGGCCCGCAACATCCCCGCGGCCATCCGACTTCCGCTGACCTGGCTCGCGCCGCTGATCCTTCAGCCGCCGGCGATGGGCGCGCTGCCCACCCTGCGCGCCGCCACCGACCCCGCCGCGCTGGGCGGCCAGTACTACGGTCCCGACGGACTCAACGAGGTCAAGGGCCATCCCCGACTTGTCACCTCCAGCCCGCAGTCGTACGACGTCGCCGTCCAGCAGCGGCTGTGGGCCGTCTCCGAAGACCTCACCGGGGTGCGGTTCCCCGTCGGTCAGTCCGTCCGACCGGCCGTCACGGCGTAGACGGGGACGCCGTCCGCGCCCCGAGGTGCTGCCCGCGCCGGCTCAGTGGCGTCACGGGGTGACCGCGTCCCACAGGTGCGGGTGCCGGGTCAGGTGGAGCAGCCGCTCCGCCAGCCGTCGACGGGGGAGCTTCTGCGTCGAGGCACCCCACAGGGGCGCGGTGCTCATCCCGTCCGCCGCTGCCACCACAAGCGCCAGCACGTCGGCGGGCAGCCCATCGGCGGCGAGCGCCGCGTCCCACCGTTCCGCGTCGGCCCGGGCGAGTTCGGCGACCGCCGGCAGAGTCATGAGCTGGGTGATCAGAGCCAACGATTCGCGTACGTCGGTGTCGTCATCGGCCGGCACCACCGCCGCCCGGATGTAGGCGCGGGTCAGTCGGCCGGGTGCGGTGTCCGACGGGTCCAGCGCGGCGTCGATGCTGGCATGGAAGGCGGCGAGCTGATCCCGGGCCAGCTCCAGGATCAGCTCGTCCTTGCTGGCGAAGTGGTAGATCAATCCGCCCTTCGAGACGCCGGCGAAGCGGGCGATGTCGTCCAGCGAGGCATGGATCCCCCGGGTGCGTACGGCCTCCGCTGCCGCGTCCAGCAGCGCCCGTCGGGTGTCCTGCGGTGAGCGACCGGCTGTGCGTCCCACAGCGTCACCGTACCGACGGTCGCGGCGTGCGCGGCGACGGGATCAGCGCCCAGGCCAGCAGCGCCGCCGCAAGGGTCAGCGCCGCAGCGACAAGCGAGGTGACCTGCATGCCGGTGATGAACGCGTCCCGCGCACCGGCTGCGGCCTGCGGTTGCAGCACCTGAAGCGCCGAGCCCAGCGAGTCGCGGACCCGGGCCGCGTCCTCGGGCGGCAGCCCGGCCGGCACGCTCACGTTGCTGCGGTACACGAGCGACAGCAGGGAGCCCAACACCGCGATGCCGAGCACCACGCCGAGTTCGTTCGCGGTCTCGGTGATCGCCGAAACGGAGCCGGCCTTGCGTGGTGGCGCGGCCGAGAGGATGGCGTCGCCGGTCAGCGCCATCGCCAATCCGATCCCGAGGCCGATGGGCACGAGCGCCAGACCGAGCCACAGGTACGGCCCGTGCGCGGCCGCCGCCACCGCTGCCAGTCCCGCGGCGGCCAGGCCCAGTCCAAGCGCGATGGCCCTGCCCCGGCCGAGCCGGGCCACGACCTGCGCGATGATCGCGATGACGACGATCGAAGCCAGAGTCGCGGGCAGTTCGGCGAGACCTGCCTGAAGCGGGCGGAGCCCTCGGCCGAACTGGAGGTACTGCGAGAAGAAGAACAGCAGCCCCACCAACGCGAAGATGGAGATGACGTTGGCGACGACCGCCCCGGAGAACGCCGCGTTGCGGAACAACTCGACGTCGAGCATTGGTTGCTCCAGCGTCCGCTGACGCCGTACGAACAGCACGCCGGCCACCAGCCCGGCGAGCACACACGACACCGTCACGCCGTCGACGCCAGCCCCGACCACGTGCTTGATGGCGTACACCAGGGGCACGATCGCCGCCATGGACAGCACCGCGGAGGGCACATCGAAGCGGCCCGGTTGCGGATCGCGTGACTCCGGCAGCAGAAAAAGACCAGAGACCACCACGAGGATCATCACGGGTACGTTGATGAGGAACACCGAACCCCACCAGAAGTGCTCGAGCAGGAACCCGCCCACAAGCGGCCCGATCGCCGACCCCGCGCCGAAGGCTGTGGACCAGATCGCGATCGCCCGGGTCCGTTCGCCGCTGTCGGGGAAGATGTTGCGGATCAGCGACAGCGTGGACGGCATCAGCGTCGCGCCCGCCACACCGAGCAGCAGACGCGCCCCGATCAGGGCCTGCGCGCTGGGGGCGAACGCGGCCAGCAGCGATGCCGCACCGAACGCCACCGACCCGATCAGCAGGATGCGCTTACGCCCGAACCGGTCGGCCAGGTTGCCCATCAGCACGAGCAGGCCCGCCAACGTCAGCGAGTAGATGTCGCCGATCCAGAGGACCTCCTCCGCGCTCGGCGCCAGGCTCGCTGTCAACGCGGGCACCGCCAGCGAGAGCACCGTCCCGTCGATGGCGAGCAGCAGCACAGCCGCAGCCAGCACGGCGAGCGCCGCCCACCGTCGGCGGGCAGTCAACACCGGCCCGGCGGCCGGGGTCGCGGAGAAAGTCACAGGGGAAATGTACCGACCAGTCGGTGCAGTTCGTCAGGGTGACCTGTGCCACTTGCCCGTTTTGCGGAACCCGCTGGAATACATGATTCGTCATGTAAGTTGAGCCGGGTACGCCGCCCCAGACGGAGGGCACACGACATTCGAGGACACGGATCATGTCTGAGCTTCGGACAGTAGCCATCACCGGCGCAGCAAGCGGCCTGGGACGCGAACTCGCCCTGCAGTTCACGGGACTGGGCTACACGGTCTACGGGACCGCCATCTCGGCAGAAGAGGCCGCTGGCCTCGCGGGCGAGCAGGGCATCGTCCTGAGCGTCGTCGACATCACCCACGACGCGGCCGTCCGTACCTGGGCGGACGAGGTCGGTAAGGCCGTGGGCGACCACGGCCTTGACATCCTGGTCAACAACGCCGGCATCCTCACCCCCGGCCCGCTGGAGGCACTGCCGATCGACGAGGTACGTCGGGAGTTCGACGTCAACGTCCTCGGCACCATCTCGGCGACCAACGCCTTCCTGCCGCTGCTGCGCGCCGCCCACGGGCGCATCGTGCTGATCGGCGCGATGACCGGCCGCTTCCCGCTTCAGTTCAACGGACCGTCGAGCGCGACAAAGGCGGCACTCGAGGCGATCGCCGACGTCTACCGCAACGAGCTGCGCCCGTTCGGCGTTGACGTCGTGATCGCCCAGGCCGGGAACATGCTCACCGGCGGCCCCGCCAAGACCGCCGCAGCACTGGAGCGCGTCGCCTCGGCCTTCACCCCGGAGCAGGCCAACCTCTACGGGGAGAGCTTCACCGCCTTCGCGGACGCGCTCAACAGCATGCAGAGCTCCGGCCTGCCCGCCGTGGACGCCGCGGAGTGGGTCATCCGCCTCGCCACCGAGCAGCCCGCCCCGAGCCGCGCCCCCGTTGGGCACGACGCCGAGGACATCCTGCGCCGCGTCGCGACCGAGAGCGACGCGCAGCTCGACGCGCTGCGCACCGAGCTGCTCGGCCCTCGCGCCTCCTGACCGCCGTCCCGGCAGCGTCCATGATCAGGGCCAGGGACACCTGACCACCCCTCGGAAAGGTATCGCCATGCAGTTCGGCATTTTCTCCGTCAGTGACGTCACCCGAAACCCGGTCACGGGGGTCACCGTCAGCGAGGCGGAGCGCATCGACGCCATGACGCAGATCGCGGTAAAGGCCGAGGAGGTCGGTCTGGACGTCTTCGCGATCGGCGAGCACCACAACCCGCCGTTCTTCTCCTCCTCCCCGGCGGCGTTCCTGGCCCATGTCGCGGCGCTGACCAAGCGGATCATCCTCTCGACGTCGACCACGCTGATCACCACGAACGATCCGGTGCGGATCGCCGAGGAGTACGCGATGGTCCAGCACCTGGCCAAGGGCCGGCTGGACCTCACGCTCGGCCGCGGAAACACAGTGCCCGTCTACCCCTGGTTCGGTCAGGACATCCGTCAGGGCCTGCCCCTGGCTCTGGAGAACTACAACCTGCTGCACCGGCTGTGGCGCGAGGATGTCGTGGACTGGGAGGGCTCGTACCGCACGGCCTTGCAGGGCTTCACCTCGACGCCTCGGCCGTTGGACGACGTGCCACCGTTCGTCTGGCACGGCTCGATCCGGACGCCCGAGATCGCCGAGCAGGCCGCCTACTACGGCAACGGCTTCTTCGCCAACAACATCCTGGCGCCTACCGGCCACTTCCTGCCGCTGGTCAACCTCTACCGCAAGCGCTTCGCGCACTACGGCCACGGGACCGAGGAGCAGGCGATCGTCGGCCTGGGCGGCCAGGTCTTCCTTGCCCGCAACTCACAGGACGCCTTCCGCACGTTCCGCCCGTACTTCGACGAGGCCCCGGTCTACGACCACAGCCTCTCGCTGGAGACCTATGCCGAGCGCACCCCGCTCAGCGTCGGCAGCCCGCAGCAGGTCATCGACAAGACCCTCGAATCCCACGACCTGTTCGGTGACTACCAACGCCAACTCTGGGTCGTGGACCACGCTGGCCTCCCGCTGAAGATCGTCCTGGATCAGCTCGATCTGCTCGGCGAGGAGGTCGTCCCCGTGCTGCGCAAGGAGTTCGCCTCCCGTCGATCCCCGCACGCTGCCGAGGCCCCCACCCACGAGCGCCTGGTGCGGCAGAAGTACGGCGACACACCGCCGCGCCAGCCCCGCCCCAACGCCAACCGTGGCGACAACGTCACGGGCACCTCGCCGTACCAGGACAGCGACCCCAGCGCGCCCGCGATCTACCCAGTGATCAAGTGAACGCCGAGGCACGCCTGGCCAACGAGGCATGGGAAGCCCTCTTCCGGGCCCAGGTCGTCCTCGCCCGCCGGTTCACCGACGACGACATCTGGCACGAACTCACACCCAACGAGTACGACGTCCTCTACACCCTCAAGAAATCACCCCAGGGCCTGAGCATGACCGAGATCAACCGCGGCATTCTCCTGACCCAGGCCGGAGTGTCGCGGCTGTGCAACCGCCTCATCCAGCGCGGGCTCGTCAGCCGGGGCTGCGATCCACGCGACCGTCGCGCCTCCGTGCTCACGCTGACCGAGGAGGGGGTCGAACTCCAACGCGCCGTCGGCGCCCGCCACGCCGCCGCCGTCACGGCCGCCATGACCGAGGCCCTCGCCCCGGACCAGCTCGTCCAGCTCCGCGCCCTCGCCCAACAGATCGTCGACAGCGCCGCCCCGGGCCCGCCCCGGCACGACAGTCAGGAACCCTCATGACCGCCCTCCCCTCGGCCCTCGAAGCCGACGACACCCCACCCCGCCGCATCGTCGTCGTCAACGCGGGCATCGGCACGTCCTCGTCATCGCGTCGGCTCGCTGACCGCATCGCCCAGAAGGCGCTCGACCAGCTCACCGGCCAGCGCGTCCCGGCCACCGTCTCCGTCATCGACCTGGGGCCACTCGCCGGCGAGATCTCCCACGCGATCGTCAGCGGATACCCACAGGGTGAACTCCTCACCGCGATCCAGACCCTGGCCGCGGCCGACGGCGCCGTCTTCACCACGCCCGTCTACAAGGCCGGCATCAGCGGTCTGCTCAAGTCTTTCGTCGACATCCTCGACAACGACCTGCTCATCGCCACACCGATCGCGCTCGCCGCGACCGCGGGCACCTCGCGCCATGCCCTGGTCATCGACGACCAACTGCGTCCGCTCTTCGCGTTCATGCGTGCCCTGCCGGTCCCGACCTCGGTGTTCGCCGCCCCCGAGGACTGGGCCGACCCCACCCTCGGCCGGCGGATCGACCGGACCGCCGTCGAGTTGGCGACCCTCGTCGCGAGTTCGATCCGCAGTGCCATCACCGGGCAGGGATGGGACCGCTACCAGCACACCTGGGGCGGCAACGCCCGACCGGACCGGCCGCAGGAGGTCGACTTCGACACCGACCTCATGCGCCTAGCGACCGGCGGCGCGGCCATGCCCGGCACCTCGACCGTGACCGGCAGCTCGGCAATGACCGACCGCGGGGCCGGTGCCGCCTGACGTGCTGCGGGAGCGGAGCCGTCGCGGCACCTCACGTTCCTCGGTCCGCGCGTCCTGCGAGGTCGCGCCGAAATAGCGGTGCGGAGGTGCCTGCGGCTGGCGAATGGGTAAAGGTGGGCGATGAAGTCCACCTGGAAGCCCCACGAGCAGCACGGCAGTCTCTCCGAGAAGGACAAGCGCGAGCTGCCGGCGACAGTCTTCGCGTTTCCGGACGAACGCAAGGAACCGCTTACCGACGCGGCACACGTCCGAAACGCCATCGCCCGCTTCGACCAGGTGCAGGGCGTGGACGACGCCGATCGTGACCTGGCGTTCCAGAATATTCTCGCCGCGGCTGCACACTATGGCGTCGAGGTCGCCGAGACCGACTGGCACCAGCTGGGTCGGCTACCCCACACGCCGAACCCCGCCCACTGACCGGACGACCGCGCGGCGGGGCGGTGGCTCGGCGTCAGGGTAGTTTCCTGCAATGAGTGATGACAGCTTCCGCTCGGTGACGGTCGAGCGCACCAGCGTGGGGCGATACGTCGCGCGCAACGTCCGCGGCGGATCGCTGTCGATGGGCACCGGCGAGGACGCCAGCTTCACGCCGGTGGAGCTGCTCCTGGCTGCCATCGGCGGCTGCACCGCGGTGAACGTGGACCACATCACCAGCCGTCGCGCCGAGCCGACGCAATTCTCCGTGAAGATCAGCGGCGACAAGATCCGGGACGGGGCCGGCGGTAGCCGCATGCGCGATCTCACCGTCGAGTTCACAGTGACGTTCCCCGAGGGCGCGGACGGTGACCGGGCACGCGAGGCGCTGCCCCGGTCGATGCGGCAGTCGCACGAACGACTGTGCACCGTCTCCCGTACCGTCGAACTGGGCACTCCCGTCGCGGTCGTCGATGCGGCTGGAGCCGCCGCCGACTGAGCGGTCGGGCCGGGACGAAGGCGACAGTGCCACATCCCGTACGGCCGATGTGGCTGCCCGATCGTGGTTCAGGCCAGTGCCTGGGCGATGGCGAGGGTGTGCTGATATTCGCGCCAGTGGGCCAGTTTGCCGTCCCGGGTCCGCAGCACCCCGATGAACGGCGCCGAGGCGGTTACCCCGGTCGCCGTGTGCGTGCCGACCAGTTCGTACTCGACGACGATCACCTCGGGGTCGGCGGTCTCGTGCACGACCACGTTGCGGCAGTCGTGGAACTGGACCGGGAACCCCGCCCTGCCGGCTTGCGTGTACTCAAGAACCCGTTGCTTCCCCTCGGTTCGCGTAGGGCTGCCGGGTGCGGCGAACGGTGTCTCGATCACCACGTCGTCGGCGAGCGAGTCCTCTTCGTAGGTGGGCAGGTTCGCGAGCCACCGGGCACGCATGCTGTCGAAGATCTCGGCTGGTGTCATGGCGGCCCCCGATAATGAGTCATGACTCAATTTGTACGCCGAGGATAGTGAGTGGAGGCTCATCTTGATAGAGGGGCCGCCGTTGCGTGTCGACGCGCAGCGCAACCGGGCACGCATCCTGGACGCCGCCGAGGCGGTCTTCGCCGAGTTCGGTGCCCGCGCCTCCACCGAGGAGGTCGCGCGGCGAGCCGGCGTTGCCATCGGTACGGTCTTCCGTCACTTCCCGACCAAGGACGACCTGCTCGTCGCGATCATGAAACGACTGCTCGCGCAGCTCGTCGAGGACGCCGAAGGCCATGACCTCTTCGCGTTCTTCACGCACACGGTGGCACAGGCAGCGGCGAAGAAGACCGCAGTGGACCTGCTCGCCGGCTCGGGGGTGGACATCCGGCTTCCCGACGCGGTGGGGCACCTGGAGGAAGCGGTGGGCAGGCTTCTGACACAGGCGCAGGCCGCCGGAGTCGTCGCCGACTCGGTACGGCTACCCGAGGTGATGGCGCTCCTTGCCAGCGTGTGCCAGGGCGCTCTGCACGGTGGATGGGACAAGCACCTGCAAGCCCGTACCCTCGCGGTCGTCTTTGCGGGCCTGAACCGCGACTGACCGTCAGCCTCGTGGTTCAGGCGGCCCGGACCGGCGCCCGGTCGCGCCTTGACCTCAACCGCGCTTCAGCTTGAACACTGGCCGGGATGCTGTCTCGGCGAAGGGCGTTACGCATGCGCGCAATTCAGGTGGCCGTGTTCGGCGGTCCGGAGGTGCTGTCCCCCAGCGAGCTGCCCGACCCGGCGCCCGGCCCCGGCCAGGTCGCCGTCGGCATGGCCGCGGCGGACGTCATCTTCCTCGACACCCTGCTGCGCAGCGGCTGGGGTCAGGACTTCTTCCCGAAGGTGTTGCCGTACGTGCCAGGTGGCGGAGGTGCGGGCGCGGTGGTGGAGATCGGCGAAGGTGTGGACCCGTCGTGGATCGGTAGGCGCGTGGTCGTATGGGCCAGTACCGGGTACGCCGAACAGGTCGTGGCGAACGTCGAGGAGATCATGCCGGTGCCTGACGGGCTGGCCATCGAGGCAGCGGCGGCGCTCGTGCACGATGGTGTGACCGCGCTGCGCCTGGACCGGCTGGGTCGGCCGGAGAAGGGCGAATGGGTGCTTGTGTCAGCGGCTGCCGGCGGGGCTGGATCGCTGCTGGTGCAGCTGGCCGTCGACGCCGGCGCCCAGGTGGTGGCCGCCGCGTCCAGCGACGTCAAATTGCGGCTGGCCCGCGAGTTGGGCGCCGAGGTCGGCATCGACTACACGCGGCCGGACTGGATCCACCGGGTACGGGAGGCGACCGGTGGCGGTGCCGCGTTGGTCTACGACGGGGCAGGTGGCCCCCTCGGCACTGCCGCGCTGGAGGCGGTGGCCGACGGCGGCAGGTTCGTCACCTACGGCACAGCCGACGGTTTCGCCGAACCGGACCCCGAGTCGGCCGCGCGCCGCGGCATTCGGGTGCTCGCACCGTTGCTGGACGGCCCACCGGACCAGGCGACCGTACGCGAACTGCTCGGCCTGGCACTGGAACGTGCCGCGCAGGGTCGGTTGCGGCCGGCGATCGGCGCCACCTACCCGCTGGAGCGTGCCGAGGATGCCCACCGTGCACTCGCCGAGCGGGCAACGGTGGGCAAGTCGCTGTTGGTGATCGGCGACCGGACGGCGGGATGAGGAGGAACGTGGACAAGGAGATAGCGGCAGGGCTTGCCGACGCGCGTTTGGCTGACTGGCAATGCATCGACCATGGTGGATGGATTGCGGTGGTCGACGACAAAGACGTACGCCAGGTCGTCGGCGAGGACGGCAGGCGGTACAACGTGGTCAGCCACGCCGTTCACGACGGCGATGGGCGCATCCGCATGTCGGTGGCCGTGGACGACGGGGGTCTGTCGGCATTCGTACCGCTGGTGCGAGACCAGATCATGAATCCGGACGGCACGTTCGTCGAGTGACCGCTTCGGCGTGACTACACTGCACGACCGTGCGTTCCGCCGAGATTCTCGACCAGCTCGACACCGCCGCCGAGGAATTCATGTTTCCGGACCTGGGCCACGGCTACAACTACGCGGTCGATGCCAGGCTTCACGCCTACCGCGACGCGCAGCGGTGGGCGCTGATCGTTGAGACGTTGGGATTTTCGCCCAGGGCTGGCAATCTCATCGACATCGTTCACGTCTTCGGCAACTGCCTGACCGAGGGCGAGCCGGGCTACGGCAACGACGACTTTCTCAGCCGGGTCGACAACTGGCACGAGATCGAGGACGTAGACGAGCCTGAGATCTACACCGGTTCGTCGATTGTGGTGCGAGGTCAGCGGATCACGGTGGCGGCCGAGCCGGGCGAGGAACTTGTCGACGTGCTTCGCCGGCTCGTCCCGGATCACCGGGAACCGCTTCTTGCCGACGAGGTCGAGCTGCGGCGGCGGATCCCGGCCGACCTCCCGGAGATCATGCGGCTGGACCTGTGGCACCACCCAGACCCTCTCCAGGCACCTCCCAGTGAGTCGACGACCTTCCGCCAGCTAGCCGAGGTGCTGGCGACAGGAGATGTGACACGGTACGCGCCGGACATGCCACCCAACACGCACTGGTCGCACTGGCCAGAGTCCGGAAGCCTCTAGCGGGCGGCAGGCAGCGGCAGGCTGTTCAGGGCACACCGTCGGCTGCGACCGGTGGCACGATGCGCCTGTGTCGACTTCTGCGGAGGGCTCCTCCAAAGCGCGCATCGTCACGGCGTTGCTGCGCGACGGCGACCGGGTGCTGCTGTGCCACCGATCTCCCCGGCGTCGGTGGTATCCGGACGTCTGGGACATGCCCGGTGGACACGTGGAGCCTGGGGAACCGCCCGGCGCGGCACTTGCACGAGAGCTTCGAGAGGAGGTGGGCATCGAGATCGCGGTGCCCTCGGGCCCGCCCCTGCACGAGGTTCATACCGACACGTTCGACATGCAGATCTGGCTGATCGAGGCGTGGACGGGATCTCCGGTCAACGCCGCGCCGGACGAACACGATGCCATCGGGTGGTTCACCGAAGAGGCGCTTGGAGAACTGTCGCTGGCCCATCACAGCTACCGTGCGATGCTCGGCAAGGTTCTTGCCGAGCATCGAGCCTGACCACTACTGACCCGGCCGTGGGCCCCGGCCCTAGAACGCCATGCTGCTGACGCCGACCGTCGAGCGGGGTTATCCCTCGGCACCGGGTCGGCTGTGCACCACCAGCTCGTCGATCTCCAACCGGCCGACGCGCAGTTCCCGCACGACCGCCCGGCGGATGGCGAGCCGCCCGATGACGAGCACCCCCACAGCCACGGCCCCGACAGCCAGCGCCCCGACGGCCAGGGCGCCGAGCGACGCCGCCCCCGCAGCCCGCGCGCCTGTAGCCGCCGCGCCCGTCGCCACCGCGCCGTTGGCGCGCGTCCCAGTCAACCGCATCAGGCGAACCTCTCGCTTCATACCTTCATTGTCCGCGCAACGCCGATCACCCGCGCCACAGTCCAACGTTCCTGGCAGACGAGGTGACAGGGTGGAGGTCACGCCGATCACCGGTCGACTGCGACGCGATACAAGTCGATCTCCGCTCCGCTGACGACAGTTGGATCAACTCGTGGCCGCCTACAGCCCGCAGCCGGGCCAGGTACGACGACATGCCCCGCCAGGGAACGTAGCTCCCCAGCCCTGATCATCGGCGCTCCGACGGGCTGTACAGACCCACGCCATACAGCGCGTCGATCACATCGGCGACCGCGGGATGGTTGGGGACGAGTGTCTCCAAGGCGGAGGCGAGGGAGTCCCCCGGTGCCAGGTGCCGGTAGTGCTCGAAACTCCGCACCAGGGAGAACAGCTCCACCCGGGCCGCGGTGTCGCGCCGCAACTGGTGCACGATCACCGGCGGCAGGAGATCGTAGACCTGCTCGCGGAACGTCGGCTCGGTCATCCGCGGTACGGCAAGCAGACGATCGACCAGCGCGCGGTACCCGTCGGCCGCCACGGGGGCCGACCGCGTCGCCGGGGACAGTTGTTCGCTGGACTGTCGCGGCGCCGGTACGTCGGGCATCGAAGAGGCTTCCTTCAGGTGTCGTTTCAAGGCCACGTAGGACCGGTGCCCGTGCGAATCCGGCTTGATGATCGAGAAGTGGTCGCCGGGCAGCACGCCGACCTCGGGGAAGACACTCCTCGCCGAAACGGGTGTCACCACTCCGTCGCTTTCACCGGCGTACGCGACGATCGGGATCGGGCAGGTGGCGGCCGTGACCGCGGTGGCGTGGATGACCTGGTTGACGACGATCCGGTGCGCGTCGGAGATGGCCTGGTTGAGCGGCCGCAGCTCGCGTTCCTGGGGGTGCCGCCACAGGCCGCCCCGGCGCAGGAGCAGAGCCAGGTCGGATCCGGAATTGGGACAGGCGAACAGGACGACCCGCCGGATGCGGGCCAACTCCGGCCCGCATCCGCCCGCGAGGGTGCGTGCGATCATCCGCTGCGCCACAAGCCCGCCCTGGCTGTGCGCGACCAGAACGAGTCGGGACCGATCGCCGAGGTCGTGTGTCAAATAGGTGCGAAGACTGTCGGCGATGTCATTGATGTCGGGAATACGGCGCAATGGGTGCAGTGAGACAGGCGGGCTCGGGTATTCGAAGGTATAGGGGTCGACGAAGTCGAGGTCGACGTCGGTCTCGATCAGCCGCAGAAACGGCGTCCAGGTGGCCGCCGATGACAGAAACCCGTGCACGAACACGACTCCGAGGCGCTCGGACATAGCGACAACCTACCGTGGACGGTCAGTTTCCGGGAGCGTCCGAAGTGGGGCGTTCAACGTCACCTGCTGCTTCCGGAATCGTCTCCGCGTGCGACATGATGAGTGCAGAGGCCGCATCGACGTGAGGAGACGCCACTAGTGAGCCGATCGATCGACGACATCGAGTCGGACCTGGTAGACCTCACGGAGGTGACACTTGCCGATTTGCCGACGTACGACGAGCGGATCCTCGCTCCGCCCATGCGCCGGCTATTGCGTCGCATTGACGATCCCGAAAGCATCACAAGTGGCTACAATCCTCAACGCGTCGACTGACACCTTTGGCCTGGAGTTCCTGGATGGGCGGTGACGACGCCGTGAGCAAGCCGCTCCGCCAACACCGACTCGACGAGCAACACGTCAGCGCGCTCGCCTCCGGTGGCGGTGATGTGCACACTGTCGCTCAACTCCTCGCCGTCGAGCGGAGCTGGCGTCTTCTGCAGTTGCGCGCCCTGCTCGACATCGTCGGCCCTGACCACGACACCGGTCCGCTCCCGTCCGTCCGGGCCGCCTGGGACCTGCTCACCGAGGCGGAACGACACGACCCAGCCGCTGTCGACGACCTGTTGCTGCACCCCCAGGCGGGCGTCTGGGCCGGTTACACGTTGCGGCGGCTGCGCGGCACCGCCCGCTCCGCGGCACCGCTCTGGGTAGACCTGGGCTATCTACATTCTCTCGCCGCCGCGGCGGCCCTGCGTGCCGGTATCGACTTCCGGATGACCGTGCCGGTCCGCGACGGTCACGCGGTGCTGCCGACCCTCGGTGCCGCCCCCGTACAGGGAGCATCCCAATGGGACAGCACCGAGGTGCGCGGGTCCGCCGGCAGCGGTGTCGTCAGCACGCCAGCGGGCGAAGTGCGAGTCGGCGGTGACGGCTGGCAGGCCATGTCCATCGTGAGGGTCCAAGCCGACGAGCACACCCTCGCGGTACGGCTGGACTGTCTCGACCCGTACCGAAATCTGCGGGCTCCGACGCCGCCCCGGGCGCTGAGCGACCCGGAGCTCAGTCGTTGGCGCGGTCTGCTCACGCAGGCGTGGCAGATGCTCGTCGAGACCAGCCCGGCGCTGGCAACGCCCATGGCCCGGGGTCTCTTCTCGGTGGTGCCGCAGCCACCGGCGGAGCGGTTCCGCACGATGAGCGCCTCGGCCGGCGACGCCTTCGGATGCATGACCATGTCAGAGCCGCGTGACGCCACCGAGCTCGCGGTTACCATGGTGCACGAATTCCAGCACATCAAGTTGGGCGCACTCCTGCACCTCGCTCCCCTGCACACCGGCGAGCCGGCCCGGCGACTGTACGCTCCGTGGCGAGACGATCCCCGGCCGCTGGGTGGCCTGCTGCAGGGGGTGTACGCGTTCGCGGGCATCACCGAGTTCTGGCGGGCGGTACGCCACTGGGCCTCGGACGACGCCGCCACCCTGGCGCACTTCGAGTTCGCCCGGTGGCGCCGGCAGGTGCGCGCCGTACTCACTCTGATAGCGCAGTTGCCGCAGCTCACCGAGCTCGGTCGCCGACTCGTGGCAGGCCTCACCGCGACTGCGGACCGGTGGCAGACCGACAGCGTCCCCGACCAACCACTCGCCGCCGCCCACGACGCCGTCGCCGACCATGGTGCCCGGTGGCGGCTTCATCATCTGCGGCCGCCCGCAGAGGTGGTCACCACGTTCACGGAGTGCTGGATGGCCTGCGCCGACCGGCCCGACCTGCCCGCCGTCGCACCGGCCCTGGAAGCCGACCCGAACGCCCAAGGGCTCGACGCGCGGGCGGTCCTGGAGCTCTGGCGCCTGACCGACGCCGCCGGATTCGAGCGCCTTCTGGCCGACCCGACGTCGATCGGCGCGCGGGTGACGGGCGCGCGCCCCGCCGACCTGGCCCTCGTGGCCGGTGATCGGGAAGCCGCCCGGCGCGGATATCTGCACGAATTGTCGACCGATCCCGACCGGCCGGGCGCCTGGTCCGGACTCGGGCTGATCCTGGCGCAGACCCGGCCTGGCCCGGCCGCGGAGGCCCTGCGAGACCGGCCCGAGCTGGTGAGAGCCGTACACCGGGCCGTACGCAGTCGCGGCGGTGACGCCGGCCCGGTGGAACTCGCCGCCTGGATCGGGCCGCGATGAACCCCCCGCCCACCTACAGCGGCGGCGGGTCCATGTCGCAGTTGGCCCGCCGGTTCAGGTCCACTGCGGCCGCCGTGGCCGGGTGATCATCGCCGAGAGCTCGACGGAACTGTGCCACAGTTGCCGTGTGCAGCTCTGCGGACTCCTGCTCGCGCCCCAGTTTGAGCAGGTCCATGGCCAGGTTGCCGTAGCCGGCCAGAGTGGTCGGATGCTCCGCGCCCAGGACCCGCCGCAGCCGTTCGGTCGCGTCCACGTCCCGCTCGTACGCCTGCGCGTAGTGCCCCTCGGCGTAGAGGTCGCTCGCGAGATTGAGCGCCGCGGCCAAGGTGAGCGGGTGATCGTCGCCGAGTTGCTCCCGCAACTGGGCGAAACCCTCCTCGTCCATCTGCCGCGCCTGCGCCACCCGGCCGCGCAGCCGCTCGGTAACCGCCCAGTTGAGCCGGGCGGCGATGGTGTGCGGGTGCCTGTCGTTCCGCAGCAGCCGCCGATAGCTGGCGTACACCTGCTCACCCAACTCGGCGGCACCGTCGAGGTCGCCGGTCTCCCGCAGGTCGGTCGACAGGTTCAGGGAGGCGGCGACGGTGTCCGGATGGTTCTCACCGTAGCGGCGGAGGAAGCTGTCGCGGACCTCACCGGAGATTTGGCGGGCCGCCTGGTGGTCGCCGGCTGTGCGTAGCGCCACCGCCAATGACCGCAGCGCCCGCAGGGTCTGCGGATGGCCAGGGCTGAGCTGATGACGCAGCTGGTCGGCGACCGCCTGTGCTTCGGCGCGGGCGCCCACGTAGTCGCCGAGCTCACGCCGGTCAGTGATGAGGTTGCGGGTGCTCTCCAGGGTGATCGGATGATCCGCGCCGAAGAGCTGGACGCGCAGCCGTTGGTTCTCCAGATCGATGTCGTAGGCGCGTTTCAGGTCACCGGACAGCCGCAGGCTCACGGCGAGGTTGTGGCCCGCCGTGATGCTCTCCACATCGTCCGGGCCAAGGGCTCGCACATGCCGCTGATAGATCTCCTCGGCGAGCTCCAGTGCGCCCTGGAAATCCCCGGCCACTCGACGGTCGGCGGCAACGGCGCCGAGCGCGCGCAGGAGATCCTCGTTGCTCTCCTCGACGGTCTCCTGGTAGATGGCGAGCACCTCTTCGTTGAGACGGGCCGCCTCCTCGAACCGGCCGAGGACGAACAGCAGCCAGCCCATCCAGTGGCCCATCCGCAGGGTGGACGGGTCGGCGGGGCCCAACTGGTCACGCCGGGCGTCGTAGGCCAGCCCGGCCAGGTCGAATGCGGTCTGGTGATCGCCCCACCAGTAGAGATAGCGGGAAAGGTTGTCGATCAGCTGCTGCACCCACGGGTCGGTGGAGCGGAACGCCTGAGCCGCGAGAGCGTGCGGGAACAGGTCGGCGTAGGTGCGCCAGTTCGCCGGTGAACTCGGGTCGTTCGGGTCGCTGTCGGCGAGAATCAAGTGCGCGCTGTGCCGCATCGTTGCCTGCTCGGCATCGTCGAGCCGGTCTATCAGCACTGCCTGGACCAGGCGGTGCATCTCAATCGAGTTGGTCCGATGGTAGATCTTGGCCAAGGCGTACCGGTTGATCTCCCGGATGGCCCGGTTGAGCCGCATCGGGTCGCGCCGCACCTCATCGAGTACCGGATGGACGTTGCCGGCTCGGCCCCGGTTGAACAGGGTCCGGGGAATGGGCTGAGGAGCGAGGAACGAGCACACCTGCAGGAGCCGCAGCGCTCCGGGACTGGACTCGGCCAGACGGTCGAGGGAAACGTTCCAAGCGGCGGCGACCGGCAGCTGGTAGTCCAGCGGCACCGACACTTCGAGCAGCTCGATGCGCTTCTCCTCGAACAGCCGCAGGTATTCGTCGGTGGGCATGCCGGTCTCGGCGAGCCAGGCCGCCGCCTGGTCCAGGGCCAGCGGAAGATCGCCGAGCGCCTCGGCCAACCGATCGGCGTCCTCCTCGCTGAGGTCCGGGCCACGGCGACGGAGCAGGTCGACGCTCTCCTGCCGGGCGAACACGTCCACCGCGAGCTGGCGGCCGATGTTCGACCACTGCGGATTGCGGGAGGTGACCATGATGCGACCGGATCCGCCGTTGGGGAAGTAGCGCCGCACCGCCTCCGGGCTCTCCGCGTTGTCGAAGATCAAGAGCCAGTTGGCGTACGGCTGCCCCAGCCGCAGCGCCTCCCGCACGGCCGGCACGGCGGCGTTGGCTTCCAGCCCCACCGGCAGGTGCAGGCGCTGGGCGAGCTCGGCCAGCGCATTGGCGATCTGGGCCGGACGCTCCGACGGGATCCACCAGATCACGTCGTACTCGTCCAGGTGACGATAGACGTACTCGATCGCAAGCTGCGACTTGCCGACGCCGCCCATGCCGTGCAGCGCGTGCGGCAGCACCGCCGTCACACCCTGCAGCATCTGCTCGTGCAGGTGCACCAGCAGCGACTCGCGCCCGGTGAAGTTGGGGTTGCGAGGTGGGACGCTGCCCCAGATGGCGGGCGCGCCGGATGGTGTTCTCTGCGGTACGACCACATCCGCCACGCTGCTCGACACGACTGGCGCTCCTTCTGACGTCCGATCATCGGTGCCCGCTGCCGCCACCATTGTCCCAGGAGGCGTGCTTCGCGTAGCAATGGTCGAGGGCGTTTCCGCCTCGATACCGAGCGCCTCATGCAGATGGCGCGCGCGGGCGAGGTAACGGCCGGACAGGGCGTGGAGCACTGCCTGTTCGACCCGTACGAACGGGGCGGTCTCCGGGGTCACCGGAGGCACCGGCGTGGCGTCGGGGTCATCGAGCATCCGACTGAGCCCACGGACCGCCGGAACCGTGGGCCCCAGTTGCTCGTCGACCACCCGCAGCACCCGGACCGCGTCCGCGCGACGCCCGGCCGCGAGCAACTCCTGGCGGACTCCCCGGTGGAACTCGTAGGTGACCTCGGCGCCGTCGGTCGTCGACGCCGCGGCGGCCACCGGATGCAGCAGCTCGCTGTTGAGGATCTCGGACAGGTGTGACGTCTGCGCATCCGGGATCAGGGCCCGCTGCACCGATCTCATCACGGCCAGGTTGAGCGGGGCGGCGGCGAGCTGCGTGGCGAGCGTGACAGCGGTCGGTGTGGCCCACGCGGTGAACTCGCGCACGCGCGCCCGAGCGGACGGCACCCCCTCGGACGGGGGCGGCGCGATGGTGTCCGGGAGCCCGGTGGCTGCCAGAACGGCGGGCAGATGCGCCTCGCCGCCGGTGAGCAGCCGGACCCAGGCGGCGAGCCAGCGGGGGTCCAGTTCGAGCACGGGCACCGGGATGGGGTCGCTGCCCTGGGGGCCGGAATCGTCGAGGACGTCCGGGGCCGGGTTGTGCACCTCCCACGCAAGATCGGCGTTGGCGGCACCGCCGAAGGTGGTCCGCCGCATCCGCAAGCGACGGGGCCGGATACCGGTGCGATACCACTGCAGTTGCGGCAGCAGGTGCACGATGGCGACCGGCACGCGGAGACTCCAGGCTCGAAGCAACGCCTGCATCGTCCCGGCGTGCCAGGCCGCTCCGGCGCCGTCGGACAGCACCAGCACGATCCGTCCGTCGATGGCGACCTGTCCGGCCAGAACGGCCTGCCCCGTCTGCGAGGAGTCGAACGGGACCACCTCGACGGCTGCGAAACCCTCGTGATCGCGCAACACCGCCACCACGCTGTCGACAGTGTCACCCCACACGACCATCGAGCGGACGGCATCGACCAGAACCGTCACGCCCCACCCGCCCGCCGGGGCGGGCGAAGAACCGGACAGCGGACGCAGCGCCTGAGAGATCGCCTCCCAGGTGCCCTCCACGTCATTTCCGGTCACCAACTCTCCCCTGTTCCTCGACCAGCGGGAGCGCCCAGCGCGTCGGGCCTGCGCTCCGGATCGTCCCAGAGGATCGTCAGGTGGTGGCCGATGTGGCCGTCCCGCGAAGCGGGCTCGAGCTGTAGCGCCTTGTGCCGCAATTCTTTGGCACGCATAGGCAGCTGTCCCAGGCCTCCATCACTTACCAGACTGGCGACCGCTTCCCGGAACTCGGCGCTGGTGCAGTCACCCCGATGCCAGATGATCACCGGCAGCCCGGCCCGCAGGGCCGCTTCGATCTCTTGCTGGCCGGTTTCACCACGCTGCGCCGGTGGCTCGCTGAGAACGAGTGAAACCACACGATCGTCCGCCTTGAGTTCCGCCTCTAGCCTGGTGAAGTAGTCCGTACCGCTGGGTTGGCTCCAGAAGACGGCGCTGTGGGCGGGAGCCGCGAGCAGCTGCCGCCAGCGCTGGTGCCAGGCACGGTGCCAGCGCCGGGTGCGCAGCCGTTCCAGACTGCGAACCACCACGGGATAGTCCATGGCCAAAGCGATCGGCCGCGAACTGTCGATCTCCTTACGCCAGCGGTCCACCCCGACGTTGAGCAGTTCCCACGGCAGGACGAACTCGACCACGATCGTGCCGGTCCGGTCCGACCATTCGATCTCCATCTGCTCGATTACCCGCTCCACCTCACGTTCCAGGTCGTGGAGACGGACCAGGCGGGGCTCGCCCTGCCGGGAATGCCAGAAGTCTGCGCCGTACCACTGGCGGAAATGCGACAACGCGTAGGTGTCGTCACTGCCGTCGGGGTCCAGGTGTGGCTCGACCTGGACGACCAGGTACGCCGTGGTGCCCATCGGCTGTTCACCGCCGCGGTGCAGGTATGCCCGCCGATCCTCCAGCTGTGACGTCAGCCCTTGTCCGGTGGCCACACGACTGTTCCGCAGCCGGATCCACCGGGCGTCCTGCGCGTCGACCTGGTCCTCGAGCAACGCCAGGAAGGCCATGCTCGGGGGCAGGCCGTCGGGGCCGGCGTTCTGCCCTGCCAGGTGGACGAGCGCCTGCCAGGCGTCGACGCACCACGGCGGCGGCCCAGGCGACCGGTGCTCGGTGGCGCGCTGATACAGAACGGTCAGGTTGACGGGCACGAGGTTGCTCAGGAGAGGACGCAGCTGGGTCCAGTCCTCCTCGGTCAGGACCTCAACCGCCTCCCACTCGTCCCGGAGACGCTGCAACCGGACGACCTCCTCCGTGCCCGGTTCCAGGTGCTCGATCGTCTCCACCAGGATCTGAAGCCCGTTGGCGCGCCTGCTGCAGGCACGCACCAGCTCGGCCATCTGCAGCCGCAACTCGGGGTGCTCACGGAGCGAGAAGGGACCGAGGCGATCCTGGAGTTGTTCGAGGAGGAGTTGGCGGCTGGCCGGGCCCCGCATCAGTCGGGTGCGTTCGAGCACACCGACGAGCACCGTCTGAATCCGGTGCCGCACCTGTTCACCGCTGGTCTGCGCAGTTTTCATGTACTCACAGGTTTAAGGGCATGGCGGCCCCGGGCGGGCCCCGGTCGTCACAGGCTACCTTCTGGCAGTCCCCGACGGGACCTATGACCACGATCAGAAACATGCCACCTATTGGGTTGAACGCATAGCCGCCCGGCAGTAGAACCCGCGGCCTCAGACGGATAAGACGTGCTCGACGAGGTCGGGACAGTGCGTCTTCCAGTTCAATGCCGGGCCCTTCCTCATGAGGTCCAGGTTGAGCTGACGGGCCGCTTTGATGATTCCTGGTCGGGTGAGGGCGTCGTAGGCGGATCGCATCGACGTGAAGTGCAGTCCCAGTACCCCCGGGCGGATCCGGTAGTGAGCCTCGACAGGCCGCATCAACGCCAGCCCGATGCGAGTACGAAGGTGCGACCGTGCGGTGGCCCCGTCAATGTTCAAGCGGATCTGCAGTTCCTGCGGAGTGTGCCTCTCGTGGTAGACGAACAGGGTCTCCAAAGCGTGCACCGAGACAGTGAGCAGGCGCGGATAGGTGGCGGCGCTGGTGGACGGGAGCGCGCTGACCGTCCAGTAGCTCAGCTCCGTCAGCTCCGGCACCGGCATCGCGACACGCAGGTAGGCACCGACCAGGCGAGCCAGCTCGTCGGTGAACCGCGGATCGGCCTGTAGCCGGTTGAACCGGTGCCGACTGCGGTGCTGAAGGACGGAGTCGACCGGCCGATCACCGAGGCGAACGATCCCCGGCTGGTGGTCAGCCAGCCAACGTCGCTGCTCCGCTGAGGGCAGGAGAACGTCCAGCTCGCTGGCGCCAAGGCGACCCGTGGTGTGTACAACATTGCGGAGCTGCACCCCGGCCGCCTCGCGCCGGCGAATCTGATCACGCTCCACCTTGTCGAGCTGGGCGCGGCTGACCCGTTCAAAGGCGATCTCCACCATGTCGGACCATGTCCTGCGGTGGGCGCAGAACCGTGTCACCACATCGACGGCCTGTCCCACGTAGCGCTGGCCGTCGGCGAATGTCAACTCGTACACTCCACACCGGCCACGTGCCTTGGGCAGTAGGTGAGCGATCGAGTTCAGTCCGACGATCTTCAGCCGAACAACTTCATGATCGTCCACGTGAACGACAGTAGGGCATGGGCCGTCAGTCGAAGCGCGAAGGCGCCTCACGGGCAGCGGCTCCGTGGTTTGCGTCGGCTTCCCTGCGGCTTCCCTGGCAGGTCGAGATAGGCCAGCAACCGTACTCTCCCGCAGCGCTTTGCTGTCCCGAGTCGCCTGTCGCTGGTCGTTACTGCTGCCCTGCTGCCTCCGGGCTGCCGCGCCTCGCCCACCTGACCGGCGCAGCCTTCCCACCAGCCACCAGGCCGCCAGGCCGCAGCCGAACGCCATCAGCACCAGCACCGCCAGGCTCTTTACTGGAGCGATCGGTGTCCCCTCACCGTAGACAACCCTTCGCGCTCCTGTATCCCTTGCAGGCACGGTCAGGCCGATCCGCATCCGATCAGGTGGCGTATCAAGGACCACATCGCGACGGATGATCCTCTGATCCGTGCTGACGAATGTCCCGCGCCACTCCTGACGACGGCCACCTCTCCCGGCGGCATCCACCCGTTCGGGTGTGAATGCCCCCGCTACGCCGTGTCCAGTGGCCGCCCGCCACGACGGGCCGAATTCGTCGATCGACTGCTGAACGCCGAGCACAGATATAGCCGCGATGGCGGTAACCAGCACACCGGCCAGGAAGTAGCGCGAGGCTCGCCTCACGCTCCTCGAGAGCTCGCTCTGACACATCAGCGGGTAGGCCAAAGCGAGCAAGGCTGCCAGACAACGAGCAGGACCGGGAGCTTCATGATCGGACTGTATGAGGGCCAGTCACCTCAGGTGGCCTGCCGAGGTCAGGCGTCGCCGGTCCACGGTTTCCCGACGCCAGCGCGTACCGCGCTGCCACCGGGCGGCAGGTCAAGAACGTCGATCAGGCTGGGGTCCTCGTCGACGGCATGATGCAGGTGCCCGACTTTGCCGTTGCTGCCGCTCGCTTCGGTGGCTCCGATCAACTGCCACACTCCGTCGTCCGCATCGTGACTGACGAACAGAACAGGCTCACGGTGTTCGAAGACCTCAGGGGTTTGAAGACAGACCGTGCCGAGCAGCCAGTGCCGCATCCACCATGCTCGCCGATCGTGCTGCATGACGTGGTCGGTGACCCACCAGACGAACGGCAGGTCCTCGTGGGCACGCGACTGGTCTGCGGTCAGGTCCGGACCGCCCTGCGCAACCCGCTCGAAAGGCTCGTCGATGAGCGAGAACGCGTGACCGTCCTCGTTGGCGAAGATGACGGCGTGGAAGGTGCCACCCCCGGGATTGCCGGCACCGATCCCGACGGACAGACGGGCTACGTGCGGGTCCGAGCCGGTGGACCAGCCGAACGCGTACGAGGCCAACTCCCCACGCGGCCCCACGAACTCACCGAACGCCCGCCGGTCCATGCCGCTGGCATCGGCCGTCGGCACCTCGACGAGCGCACCCTCCAGCACCTGGATATCCACGCCGGCAACATAGCTGATCGAGAGCATCCAGGCGCACGCCACCACTAGTAGCCACCTCGGCGACGACCACCGGCACCGATCGGTGTCGGTAGGCCGTGGAAGACTCTCGCGCCGTGAACGTTGACGAGTTCTGGGCGGTTGTGGAGTCGGCCGGTGCGGGTCTCGACGGGCGGACTGGCGACGCTGGTGAGGCCGTTGCCGCGGCGCTGGTGACGCGCCTGGCTGCAACATCACCGGAAGGCATCCTCGACTTCCAGGAGCTGTTCGACCAACTCCACGGTGCGCTCTACCGCTGGGATGTGTGGGCGGCTGCGTACCTGATCGGCGGGGGATGCTCGGACGACAGCTTCATGGACTTCCGGGCGGGAGTGATCGCGCAGGGGCGCGAGTGGTACGAACGCGTCCTGGCCTCTCCCGATGCCCTGGCTGACCATGCAGTGGTGCGACAAGCGGCGGCCGAGAAAGACGACTACGCGTTGTTCGCCGAGTCGGTGAACTACGTGGCCTGCGAGGCCTACGAGCGGGTCACGAATGATGACCATGCGTTCTACGACGCGATGGAAGCCCGCCAGCACGTTGCGGTAGGCGTTGGCGGAGGCTGCGAGCCCGACATGGGTGAGGACTTCGACTTCGACGACGATGACGAGATGCGGCGTCGGCTGCCCCGGCTGGCCGGGCTGTTCCTCGGCCCCGACGATGATTGACCTCGGCGGTTGACCTCGCCGCCGCTCACGGGACGGCGTGGCCACACCAGCGCATTCTTGAGCACCAGTTGCCACCGGGCAGGGTTTACGCTGTCGCTCGCGGCCACTGCGCGATCTTCGGTTGTCATCACCAATCACCGGTGATCAGGCAGCGGTCGCGCTCGACGAGGCAGCGCACCGGAGACGACTGGCAAGCCGATTCCAGCAAGCCATGCGGTTGATGCGTAACCACGATGCACAGACCCAAGAGGACGGGTTTCACCAGCTGCGACCCTACGCCGCGCAGCACCTCGACGAGCTGATCACCGAGTTCAACAACGAGACCGCCCACGGCCTGCGCTGCTGGTTGCTCGAACTGATCGGCGAAGCCCACTCGGAACAAGCTCTGCCGGTGCTGGTTGAGCAACTTCACGGCGAGGACGAATCGCTGCGGTCCTGGGCTGTCAGGGGCCTCGAAAAGCTCGATACCAGACCGGCACGTCGCCAGATACACCAAGCCCGCGCTACGGGCTTGATCCCATGACCGCGAAGCCAGATCGCGAAGTGCCACTGGGGCACTGTCCGGACGTCTGCTCGGTCGCGATCTCGACTTCGGTGATTCAGCTCGCGCGGCGGTAGTGCATGGACATCACGCCGTTGCTCAGTGGTTCGGCCGAGAGCAACTCGAGCCGGCGGGTGGCGGGCAGCCCGCCTTGGTACAGCGTCGGGCCGTGGCCGGCGATCACGGGATGGACGAGCAGCTTGTACTCGTCGATCAGGCCCAGCCGGTCGAGCTCGGTCGCGAGCTTGCCGCTTCCGACCAGTACCCCGTCCGGGGTCGCGTCCTTGAGCTTCTGCACGCCCTCGCGTAGATCGCCTGTGATGTGGTGGCTGTTGGTCCACGGGAAGTCCGTGCGCGTCGACGACACCACGTACTTGGGTTGAGCCTCCAGCGTGACCGCCCACTCACGTATGGCCGGCGGCGCTTCCACGTCACCGCGGGCGACGGCCGGCCAGTAGCTCTCCATCATCTCGTAGGTGACGCGGCCCCACAGCATCGCTCCGCTCTCGTCCAGGAGACGGGTGAAGAAGGCGTGCGTCTCGTCGTCGGCGATCCCCTCCTGGTGGTCGACGCAACCATCCACAGTGACGTTGATGCTGAAGGTGAGCAGTCCCATGGCCGGGGAGTCTAGTGCCGCCAAGGCGTCGGGACCGCACCATCATTAACCGCGTCGCATCCCATCCGGATATGCGTTGTCTACCTGTCCCTCCGCCTATAGGAGAACAGTGCCGCGCCGTGAAGACCTGAAAGCCCGGAGCTGCGTGTACGGCAAGCATCGCCGGAGCGCCGTAATAGGCTGCTGATCGTGCACGGGTTCACCGATGTCGACAGCCAGTCAGACACTATGGACGGACATCAAGGTCCTGGCCAGCTTCTTGGTGGCCAGGGCCTCATGTTGGCGCCCGGTATGTCATCGTCCGCTGACGCCGACTGCATGGCGGCAGGTGAGGCGCCTGCCGCGCTTCAGGCTGGGCGCGTTCGGCAGAAGAGGCAGCCCGGCTCGATGGCCTTGAGAGCCGGCGTACCGTTTGTGTCGTGGCAGGTCGCTGGCATCCGGAACTCGGGCCCGAAGGCTTCCTGGAAGTAACTGCGAACCAGGCACGGCTCGTGCTCGATGTCGAAGAGGGCCGGCCCACCTACGACGCGGGTCTCGAATTTCAGGGGCTGGCCATGGAGGCTATGGCTGAGACCCCCAAAGGCGAGTACCTACCTGACATACCGACCGCGCTCAACCTGATTTGGGGAGCACTGACAGATGAGATGGACGCTCCTGGAAGGGGATCGCCGGAACAGGACGCCGCTGCGGTCCGACACATGAAGCAGGCGGCAGCCGAATGGCTTGCAGTCGTGGATTCGCGAGTTGGCAGGGCGGCCTACCTTGATCGTTGGGTGCACGATGAGTGCGGCTAACAGCGGGTGGCCCCTGAATCGTGAGGTCACCGCGTTGCCTGACTACGGCAGTGCCGAACCCGCATGCGGACCACGCCCGCTTCACGGCCGTGGACCTGCTGCTGCCCAGTGCCGCAAAGCTGTACCTGGACGCGGTCCTGGCCGGACTGGCCCGGCGCCTTGGCAGTTCCCGGTTGCCTGATCGAGGCTAGACCTTTCCGGTCCAGGGTTTTCCGACGCCAGCGCGTGCCGCGCTGCGCCCGGGCGGCAGGTCAAGAATGTCGATCAGGCTGGGGTCCTCGTCGACGGCATGATGCAGGTGCCCGACTTTGCCGTTGCTGCCGCTCGCGTCGGATGCTCCGATCAACTGCCAGACCCCGTCGTCCGCATCGTGACTGACGAACAGAACAGGCTCACGGCGTTCAAAGACCTCAGGGGTCTGGATGCAGACCGCGCCAAGCAGCCAATGCCGCATCCACCATGCTCGCCGATCGTGCTGCATGACGTGGTCGGTGACCCACCAGACGAACGGCAGGTCCTCGTGGGCACGCGACTGGTCTGCGGTCAGGTCCGGACCGCCCTGCGCAACCCGCTCGAAAGGCTCGTCGATGAGCGAGAACGCGTGACCGTCCTCGTTGGCGAAGATGACGGCGTGGAAGGTGCCACCCCCGGGATTGCCGGCACCGATCCCGACGGACAGACGGGCTACGTGCGGGTCCGAGCCGGTGGACCAGCCGAACGCGTACGAGGCCAACTCCTCACGCGGCCCCACGAACTCACCGAACGCCCGCCGGTCCATGCCGCTGGCATCGGCCGTCGGCACCTCAATGAGCGCACCCTCCAGCACCTGGATATCCACGCCGGCAACTTAGCTGATCGAGAGCATCGTGCCGCAGGCGCACGCACTCGAATCCGCATGCCTGGACGCCGCCGTCGCCAAGTCGCCGATTGCCTCAGGGCGCGACGATACGATCGGCGAACATCAATCGAAAGGCGTTCGACGTCCCTTACAGGAGGTGTCGTGCCGGATCTGATCATGGCGCTCCAGCGGCGGATTGACGTAAATGCCCTGCGTGCCGTCAACACCTACCAGCGAGAGGTGCCCGAGTACGCGTCGCCGTCACCGGAGCAACTCGCGCACATGCTCGACTTCGCGCGTTTCATCAGACGGGTGAGTCTGGAGCGCGTACGGGACGACACGCCGCTCGACGAGGACGATCTGGCGGCCATCGGCGACGTCGGCCGACGACGAGGCGAGGATCGGCTCTCGCTGGCGTCACAGCGGCAGGCGCTCAGCACGCATACCGCACTGATGCTGCGCGATGTGGTGGAGACCGCTGCTCCGGCTAACACCGAGGACGTGCTCCACATGGCCAACTGGCTCGGGCGGGAGGGCAACCGAGCCCGCTGCGCCTACCTGGACGGGTACCTTGGTGGCGTCGCGCAGACCTGGTCGATGTCGGCTCAGGTCCAGTTGCTCGCGCGGTCGCTGCTGGCCGACGAACCACCGCCGATCGGCATCGCTCGGGCGGCCGGCGTACGTCTCGGGCATCGGTGGCTGGTGACGGTTGTTCGGTTCGATCCGCCGGGCCTGGCCGCCCCGGAGCGGAAACGCATCGTCGCGACGGCCCTGGCGTCCTGGCGGATCCCGATGTCCTGGCTCGGGCCGGCGGAGTTGGTACTGGTCACACCGGCATCGGTCGACGCACCGGCGGCCACGTCGGCATGGCTCGTCGACGGTGGCGTCCACGGTCCGGTGGCGGATCGCACCCTGGACCTGGTCCGTGGCATCGCCGTGAGCTCCGGCCGTCGGTGCGCTGCCGGCGCGGCCGTCGGAGCGGTGGGCCAGTTGGCCGGTGTGCTGGACCAGGCTCGACAAATCAGCCGACTGACGTCGGCGGAGCGCAGACCTCAGCACCTCTACACCGTCGCGGACAGGTTCGTCGAACTCGGAGCCGTCCACTCGCCACACATGGGCAGTTGGCTGCGGGAACTCGTCACCCGACTCGAGGCCGGCCCGGACCTGATCCGCACCCTCGACGCGTACTACCTGCACGACATGTCCCGACCGGCGACGGCACGGGCGCTGGGCGTCCACACCCGCACGCTCGACTATCGCCTACGGCGCGTACACGAGCTGATCGGGCTGCGTCCCGCCTCGACCCGCGGCGTGCGGATCCTGACCGCCGCCGTCGCCTGGACGTTCGCCGACCGGTTGCGGGAGACATGACGAGGCCGGGCGTAGCCGGCCGACCGCCGCTGGCACTGCGGTGGTCGGCCGGTTCATCGTGCGTACGCCTCAGCAGCTGACCTGCACGATGGGCGACTGCGTGTCCAGCCTCAACGACGGGGGGTAGTAGCCGCCGGGAGCAGTGTAGGTGTGGATGCCCCTGGTGACGTAGTAGTTCGGCACACCCTGGCAGATCGTGAAGGCGACACCGGTGTACGTCTTGTTCCCAGGACCCGAATTCAGGCTTCCGACCGACACCAAGAAGAAGCCGCTGCCCGGGACGTACTGGTACAACTCGACCTGAGCGCCGATGTAGGGTATGACCGCGTCACACCACGAGTCCGCCTTGCCGTCGATGCTGCCCGGGATGCCGTTGCCGCCGGTCGACGCATGTGGATACTGGGCCCGCGCGGTGCAGGTGATCACATTCTCGGCGGCTGCCGCGACACGAGTGGACGGCGTCCGGCTGAACGTTGGTGTTACCGCTGCGGCCTGCTTTCCGGCCAGAGCCTCCGCCGCATCGAGCACCGGCTGGGGGATCGTCCCGGCAGCCATTGCAGACCCTGCTGCACTGGCCGGAGAAGCAACGGCGGACACGGAGACCGCCAGCAGTGCGGCAAGCCCGATGCCGAGCACGCGATGTCTGAGCATCTTCCCCTCCTACAAATCGTTCCCCCCGAAGTGGCAGGGGAATCGGGAAAACATGGTGGGGAAACTATTCAGCGAAAGACGTGCCGGCGTCTTCGTGAACGATCGCAAACCTGCACCTTGATCGGCGCCTGCCTTGTCATGCCGCACAACGGCTGGCACCGCCCCTGACATGATGTTGCGGTACCTCCAGAGTGGATCGAACTACCGCATGGTCAGGTTCGTCCGCCAGCACGCGCCCGCCGAGACCACCTGCACCTCAACGTGATCCATGATGGAGCCACACCGTCGCGGACCGACACCTGCGAGCACTGCGCGGCACCCGTGGTCCACAGTCACGACGCGCCTCGCATCCAGCTCCAAACCTAGGGCTCGGTGCTCGTCGGCCCATTAACTGACCCCACCGCTACGACCGGGGCTGGTAGCGTGCGCCGACCATGAAGATCACGGGGGAAACATCGATGAACCGAACTCGACTCGTCCTGACTGGCTTGGCCGTTGCGGCGGCGATCACGATGGCCGGCTGCGATCCGCAGCCCAAACCTGAGGGCACCGCAACCTCGCCGTCCCCGGCAGCCTCGAGCGCCGCCCCGACCGGCAGTACGGCCACCACCGCGACCACCGACGCGGCCACAGTAAAGGCCTGCGCCGACATCAAGAACGACATCAAGGACAACGCCGCTAAGGTCACGAAGGCCGAGAAGATCGGCCCGCCAGCCGGGCACTTCGCGGTCAGTGCCCAGTGGGCCGCCGGTTCGGTCGCGATCCTGGCGCACTCGATGGACGCCAACGAGGCAGTCACCGCCGCATCCGAAAAAATCCAGAATGAGATGATGAGCCTGAGCGACGCGTACAACAAGTCCGCCGACGCCAAGCCCAGCAAGAAGGCCCTGGAAGCCGCCATCAAGGAACTGGACACCGCCTGCTCGGCCGCCTGAGCGGTTCGACCACGTGATCGGCGGTGGCCCTCACCCGGGCGGTCACCGCCGATTCGCACGTCCGCGCGGCAAGCCGCACATCCCTCCAGATACGTGGCCACTGCTGACGGAACCGATTTCATTGATCATGGCTGGTGCCGCCAGCCCACTCCGTCAGTTTGGGAGGAAGGAACCACATGAGGACGCGACGGTCGGCGATCACTGGGCTGTGCCTCGTCATTGCGCTCAGCTTCGGGGTCGCCGGCTGCAACAACGCCACCGACGGTGGCGGCGCGGACACCACAGCACCCGCCTCAGCATCACAGGTCAATGCGCTCGACTCGTTCGCCGGCGCAATACAGAAGCTCGATGAGGAAACCTTCAAGGTGAGCAGGAAGACCGGGCCGGACGGTTTGGAGATCAGCGGGGTCGTGGATCCGACCGCCAAGAAGGTGTCCATGAAGTGGATCAGCCCAATTGGCGACCAAGGCATGACAGTCGACTTTGTTCAGCTGGGCAGCGCTGTGTACGTGAAGCTGGCGGGCGCAGTGCAGTTGCACAGCTTCACCCGCCTGCCAGCCCTGCCCAATAAATGGATGCACATTGATGCAGCAAACGTGGAGGAGGGCAGCACCTTCTCCGACATGGTCGATGGCGACCTGGCCGGCGTCAATGACCTGATCAAGGCCGTGACCGACGTCGAGCGGAACGGTCAGCTTGGTTTCACGGGCACCTTTGACATCACCAAGTCACCCGGCACGCAGGGGGACCTTTTCAGGAGGTACGGGGAGAAGGCCAAAGCTGTCCCGTTCAACGCCAAGGTCGACGACCAAGGCCGGCTCACTTACATATTCATCAACCTCAGCGCGATCGACTCAGCCTTCATGAATGGCATCACGGCGACCTACTCCGACTTCGGCCTGCCGGTCACCATTGAAGGGCCCGCTACCGACCAAACCGTCGAAGCCCCCGCCGAGGTTGTCAAGGCGTTCGCCAAGGCGTACGGCTGAGCCTGGGCAGCGTCTGCAGGTCCCGTCCCCCTGCGGGCGTCCCGACACCGAAGCGGGTGGCGACCATCGGACCGGCTCGGGACGGGTACGCGTCGCGGCACGCCAGGCCCCAGAAGACCCGCCCCTACCGACCTCGTACCACGGCAATGTCGAACGCTTCACCCGAGCGTGTGGTGCAGCTCGGCAGGCGACGGCTGTCGCCTGCCGAGCTGGCGTCAGCTCAGAGGTTCGACCTTGCGGTTGCCCAGGGCGGAGGTGAGTTGCACCGGAACCACCGACTCCTTGGCGATTGCTAAGCACTCCTTGCCGGCCGCCTCGGGTAGCAGTCCGACGCGGATCCGAATGCCCACTGCCGTTTCGCTCTCTGTCACTTCCGGCTCGGCGCCGTAACAGTCGGCGGGTCCGGCCGTCACGGTGACCTCAAGGGTTCGATCGTCGACACTGCGCCAGTCGCGCCACTGAACAACCTGCGCGTCGATTAGGCCGCTCCGGGTCGGCAACGCATCCGGCCGTGTCGGTCCGGTCGGCGCTCGGACGCCTGATGTGTCACTGCCGGGCTCGGCTGCGGAGCCGCAGGCGCTCAGTGCGGCCACCACAGCCAGCAGCCAGGCAGCCAGTGGAAGTGGTGGCCGCATTCTCATCGGTTCAACTTACCAATCAGCGTTGGCGGCGTTCATCGCGTCGACGACAGCCTGGTCGAAGTACGGCCCCTTGTTGACGCCATCGCTGTTCACCGTGGACATGACCGAGCGGACCGAGCCGAGTCCGCTGGCGTTGTCGTAGTTCCAGGTCCACGGTCCGCCCGAGGAGCCACCTCCAAAGTTGCAGGTGATTTTGGATTTGTTGTCCAAGATGCTGTTGTCGGTGGCAGTGCCCCAGCAAGCCCACATGACGTTGCCGCCGTCACGGTTGCCCGGATATCCGAAGATCGACGTGTCGAACTCCGTGCCACCGTTGTAGACCAGGCCGTGCCCACCGATGGTGTTGACGACTGTCGTGTTCCAGTCGCCGCCGGAGTAGGTGGTCACGAAGCCGACGTCCCGGTTGAGGTTGCTGTTGTTGATCCACTCGTTGAAGGTCCGCAGCCAGTACGCCTGGAAGCGGCCGACCGGGTCGTGGTCGGTGTTGAAGGCGTTGTATCCCGGCACGAAGACGAGGTTCTGCAGCCAGGTGCCGCCCTGTCCGCCATGGACACAGTGACCGGCGGTGATCAGCACCCGCTTGGACGAGGTGTTGATCGCCGACGCCGAGCACCATGAGCCGCTTTCGTAGCCACCGATGAACAACTTGCCATTGGTGATCGAGAAATTCGTCACCGGTGGCGGGGCGTTGGTCACGCGCTGCGAGATCCGAGCGGCAACCGGCTTCGCCGCGACGTCGGCCGTCTTGCTGGCGACGGCGCGGGCCTTGCTCTCGACCCATTCCGCATCTCCGGGGGCATCCAGCGACTTGGCTGCCTTCATCCGTTCCGGCGTCCAATACGCCAGCACCTCGGGGTCTCCGCCGGTTCGCTCGAACGACTTCAACTGTGTGGGCGTGTAGTTGCGCACCGCTTTGTCGCCCGGCAGCCGCACCGGGGCAGGCGCACTGCTGGTGCTCAGATCGGAGCCGCTGATCCGAGCCGGCGAGGGGTTCGCCCAGGCGGGAGCACCCGCGGGAGCGGTGAGTAAGGCGATTGTTGCGACGGCCGCAGCCAGTGCGGCGGCCCCCAGGCGTCTCAGGCTTCGCGGACACCCGATTTTGCGTGACGAATCCATCCGGCTGACTCCCCCTGTTCAGCAACCGTTTCCGGCGCTCTCGAAGCCGTCTTCATGCTGCTCGGCGACGGCTGTCATCGAGAGTTGAAGCTACCGATGGAATCGTTATGTATCTATGTCATTTATCGGACCGTAAGTACGCGAGGGGCTACCGAGAGAGATCGGCCAGTGCGACGACCTGCGCACAGATGCCAGTGTGTGTTTCTGGACACATCGTCGCGCCGTCCGTCATGTACGCCACCGGCTGCTGATGTGCTCGACGACCCGTCGACGCGCTCGCGTTGATCATCGCGGTGGTGGTGACCGCCGATCTCGCCCTACCAGGACATACACACGAGGGCTCCCCGGCACGCCCCTTGATCAAATCCGCGCATGTTCCGGATCTCGTCTGCTGGGCCAAGGCGACCAGAGACGGACTCAAGCGACCTCTTCGGTGTGAACTCTCGACGAGCCGGTTGGATCGGGTGTCATACGAGGTCACCCGGCCTGGTGACGCTCATGCCGGTCTGGTTCGGCCGGCATGGTTGCTGTACATCGCTGCTGTACTTCCGGCAGTCGCCTGGTCCAGCCAATGAAGCGGCGATGCAGCGCGCCGGCCGGCGCCCAAGGCATGTCCTCGGCGGCTTGGACGAGATAGGCACCGAGGTAGAGGGCCAGCGACACCGGAGCGTCGGCGTACTCCGCACGCAGCTCCCGCCTGCGGGTCCGGCATGGCCAAGGTAGATCGCAACCGCCGCAGCTCCAGGTCGGCAGGACCGGACCGTGGCTGGTCACCACACACCGCCGAGAAACCGGACCACGCTCGCGCGGGCCTGCCGGCTGGTCGCCCACTCCACCTGCCAGCACGGGTACGGCGTGAGCCGCGCCCACCACGCCCGGCAACCAACACACATGCCGTCCAGCCCTCGGACGTGCACCGCGAGAATCGTCTGCTCCTGGCCGGCGTTCACTGCTCGCCCACCTGCGGCCAGTGGCCCCGATTGATCGGAATCCGGTGCCGGCCACGGCAGGGCAAGTCGGCCCCGCAGCGGCAGATGTGCCGCCAGAGCTGCCACGACCACACCGGCCGATGCCGTCGGGCAAAGGTCAACGCGGTGGCCGAGAGGTACTCGTCGTACGAGACGCGCCGCACGCGCCCTCCCTCGTCGTTCAGGAGGGCGGCATCACCACCCTCTAATGAGGGGGACGCGGCGACCAGGCGACTGCCGCACCGCCCGCCGCATCCCGTGAGGGCGACGCTACGTACAGTCGCAGTGCCGAATGGGTAAGGTTCCTACCCCTAGATCACGAGACCAGGCCAACTTTCACCGCGAGGTCACGGGCATCATCGCGAGTAGACCGCGGACCGTCGAGCAGGTCCAGGGTGATCTGTCGGGCGTACCCGTTGAAGCGGATCGTCTCCGGCGCCGCCTCGTACGCCTGCTGGAGGGTTGCTACGGCCGTTTCCTTGTCGTCCTTGCCGTAGTGCGCCCGCGCGACTTCGATGAGATGCCGTGCCCGTCGTGGCCTCGACGGAATCGCCGCCGAGTCGTGGCGGCGTGCCTGCCGAACCGCCTCACCCGACTTCTGCAACTCCACCGCAACCGTCACCGCGTGAGCACCCATGATGACGCGGGAAAACGACGTCTGCGGCTGGTAGAAGCCCTGCGGCAGTCGCTGCGCCACCCGGTCCGCGCGATCCCAGTACCGCCAGGCGCGCCCCTCCTCACCAGCACGAGCGGCCGTGTACGCGGCCTCGAAGTTCAGAGATCCCCACAGTGCCAGCAGATTCATGCTTCCGTCG
The DNA here is from genome assembly GCF_011927785.1 of Micromonospora profundi. Taxonomy (NCBI): domain Bacteria; kingdom Bacillati; phylum Actinomycetota; class Actinomycetes; order Micromonosporales; family Micromonosporaceae; genus Micromonospora; species Micromonospora profundi. Next base: position 4,134,991 of record NZ_JAATJK010000001.1, read on the forward strand.
GCCGTCCGCGACTCCAGAGCCGACAGCACGTCCAGCGTCACCGCCATCGCGGTGTCCCAGTCCCCGGCGTCCCGATGCACCTGGCACAGGAACCACGCCGCACCGGCAATCGCCTCCGGATCACCGGACTCCTGCGCCGCCACCATCGCCCGGTCCGCAACCCGCCACAGCAACTCCGCAGCAGGCTGGTAGGCGAGGAACATCTGCGCCAATCCAAGCGTCTCCGCCAACAACGCCTGCGCCTGCCTCCGCTCGGCACCCTCGTACGCCAACGCGGCACGCTGCACATCCTGCAGCAACCCCGGCAACAACCCACCCAGCACCGTCCGGTGATCCGACGCCTGATGACGGGCCCGCCACGCCGCCGCAAGCCGCCCCCGAAGACTGGTCAACGACTCCACGGGGATGTCTCCGGAGATCGCAAAGCGGTTCACGGCATCCCGAACCGACGCCAGCGCCGGATGCTCCGGCCCGTTGATCACGGCCGAACGATCACTCAACTCTCCGACCAAGGCAGACACCTCGACCTTGAGGGCACGCGCGATCCGATCCAGCATATGAATACGCGGCGGCAGGATCCGATCCGTCTCCACCGCCTTAACCCACTCGGCGCTGCGCCCCACCAACCCACCAAGCACCGCACGAGTCTTCCCGGACCGCTCGCGGTAGACCTTCAACCGCTGCCCGAACGTCAACTCCGGCAAGGCATCCACCCGGAACCTCCTCGCGTAGCGCGGGAATGCACCACCGACCCATCGGCCGCAATCACGCCCAACGCTACCGACCCCCAGGCCCCCTCATAACCCCTCAGACGCCGGCAGACTCACTGCGTCCTGGCAGGCACTTCGACCTCTCCTTGCAAGTTCTGGGCGCTCCGTTCGGCAGGGTCCGTCCACGTTTGCGACCTCGAGCGGCTGTACGTGCTCGGCCGCTGGCGGCTGCCCTCGTCCCGGCCGGTTGCTGTTACCGCTGCTGTCGCAAACGGTTTAGGAAGGGAGTAGCGCTCAGCCAACGAGTCCTGCTTCTACCAGGACGTACGTGCAGTGACTCGCTGACGGGGCGCTTGATCATTCCGCGCCAGCTCCCACTCTTAGGCCTAGACCTGGTCGTCGTCGACCCCTTGACCCCAGGCAACGATCAGGACTCATCGACCTGCCCTAACCTTTCGCATGCGTCTTCGCGGTTGTGCCGGATCTGTGCCCGATGATCTTTAAATACCCGCTTACGACGACGGCTGACGGTGAGCGCCGCCAGGAGCTGTGCACGCTTGGCCCCGAAGTGGCCCAAGGCCTCTTCCCAGCGCTCAGCCGACTCCTCCCCCGGCTGACTCGGGCGCGCCCGCCGCTGCGGCAGGTGCATTGAGACGCCCCGCGTGATTAATCACTGCTGAGAAAAGAAGTACGACACAAGGTGTCAGGTTTTTGATCGAGCATGGTTTCACCGGTCGGCGTCGGTGGTGGACGTGAACCGGCCTTACGAATAGATAAGGACCTCGATGCGCGAAACGCCGGAAGATCTCAAAGAGCTCCAGAGTCTCCTGGACTCCTCTCTGTCCCGCTCCACCTCGCATCTTCGCTCAATCATCACTGAGCGCACCCTGACCGCGGAGCAGCTCACCCAGGTACTCACCGGCATGTGCACCCTTGCCCTTTCCACCGTGACGGCGAAGGGCGAGCCGCGGATCAGCGGCGTGGACGGGCATTTCCTACACGGCAAGTGGCATTTCGGGACGGCGCCCAGCGCCGCCAAGGCCCGCCACCTCGCCGCCCGGCCGGCCGGCAGCGTCGCGCACATGCGTGGCGAGGACTTGGGCGTTTTCACGCACGGTACGGTCGAGATCCTCAACCCTCAGGACAGTGAGGCTGCCGCGGACTGGCCAGACTTGCTCAACTACTTCAAGGACTTCTACGGCGACGACGCCTTCGACTGGGACAACGACGTGGTCTACTACCGGCTACACCCGCACTGGATGACCGTCTACGCCCCAGACGTCGACAAGCTCACCGCCAAGTGACCCCAGGCTAGCTAGCCGCCACTTCGACCCATCCCGTATGCCGCCGACCCGCCTTCTAGGGAGCGGTGGTCTGCTCGGCTTGCCCTGGGTCGGTGGCAGGCGGGATGGCCTACCGCAACCACCCACGGACCGTGACCCGCTGGCGAAGCCCCGGCCATCCTGGAGTCGTTGCGCCCCCGCCGGAGGCGCTCTGACCGCAGCCGCGCGACCGCCGGCCAGCTCGCCGACACGGCCGGCGTGCGCTCCCCTACGCCGCGCGGGCTGCTGGCCGCGCGGCCCGGCTGGCTGCCGGCCACACCACCGGTCAACCTCCCTGTCGTTCTGCGGCGGCCCTCCGGGCTTCCCGCTGTCCGCGCCAGCCGCCGGGCATCAGGCGTGACGGCCGCAGAGCGACAGCGGCAGCGGCCGGCGCGCGCCCAGGCGGCGGCGCGTGCGGCCCGTTGCGGGCCGCCTTGAATGGATGGAGGCAGACAAGATCGTCTAGCCGGACGTGTCACGCACGTCCTGAGACTGCTCCGTCACGCACGTCCCGAGACCCGACAGGCAGGCAGCCGTCCGGGCCTCGCCCTGAAAGGGTGACGGCATGGACCGCTTCGAGGAACGCTGCTGGCTGGACTGGTTGGCGAACTCGTCCACTCTGCTCGACAGCGTCGAGGTGGTCGTCGTGATCGCCGCCGCCACCGGCGGCTGGGAGGCGAATGGTCGCCTGGTCAGCGACAGCGACGAAGACCGCGAGGCGTTTGCATTCCTGTGCGAACTCGACCCCGTCTTCACGCTGCGATTTGAAGACGAGAGCGTTGTCGCCGTCACCGTTCATCCCACGGATGGGCATCGCCGCTTCAGCCTCACCGAGTACACCGGTCCGGTCCAGCGATCGGTCGGCAACCGCATCGCTCTGTAGACAACGCCGAACCTGATTGGCTCGACCACTCCCTTCGGGCACCCGTCAGCCGTCTCACCAAACTGATCGAGTGGGAGCACCTAGCGATGCCTGCACGGGGCGTCGCGGCGACCCGGGCCCGTCCGACCCTGGAGCGGCGCCACCGTGATTTACCGGGTGACCAGGTCTGGAAGCTCAGCGACCGGCACGACGGGCTGAGCGGCTCGTGTACCGGGGTCGGTGAGGGCCGGGCCCCACCGACCCGGCCAGGTCATCGGCGCCTTCGGGGCATGCGCCAAAGGTGATCGTGGGGAACTGATGCGAGGCGCTGCTTCCTCGCCTAAGCTGCGTCATATATGCATCGATAGTGATCGATAAGAGGTGTTGGCGGCCGGGGGGTCAGTCCAGGCAACCGCGGGCCTCGCATTCACCGACTCCGATTGGAGTACCCGATGACCTGGCGTCCAACCATCGCCGCACTCACCGGCCTGTGCCTGGCGCTCACCACCGCACCAGGCCCCGCCGGTGCGGCACCCGCGCCCCCGGCACCTCGGGACGCCGCTGATGTGAACGTTCACACCAACCTGCTCGCCGGCCCACCCGGCGCGCCCCCCGGGGTCTGCCCGGGCGGCACCGGTTACGGCCCGCCCCTGCCGGCCAGCTCCGTGTCCGCGACGAAGATCCAGAGCGGATTCTCGTTCCTCGAAGGACCGGTCTGGATCGCCGATGGCGGCTACCTGCTGATGTCCGACATGGCCGCGGGCACCGGGCCGAACAACGTGCAGCCCTCCACGATCCGCCGGTTCACCCCGCCGGCGACTTTCGACACCTTCATCGCCAACGCCGGCAGCAACGGCCTGGCACTCAGCCCTGACGCCCAGCAGATCATCGCCGCCACCCACGACCAGCGGAACGTCTCCGCATACCGGCTGAGCGACCAGGCACGCAGCACCGGCGCCGCCGACTACCAGGGCCGGGCGTTCAACTCACCCAACGACGTCACGGTCCGCTCCGACGGCGTCGTCTACTTCACCGACCCCAACTTCCAACGCGGCAACCGACCCGACCAGATGAGCGGACGTACCAGTGTCTTCCGCGTCTCTGGCGGCCAGGTGTCGCTGGTGGACGACCGGCTGCGGCAACCCAACGGCATCGCGCTCTCCCCGGACGGCAGCACGCTCTACGTGGGCGCCTACTCCGAGAACAAAATCTACAAGTACGTCGTCCAGCCCGACGGCAGCACCGGCGCCCGCAGCGTCTTCGTGAACTACCTCGGCGGTCCCGACGGGGTCACCATCGACTGCGCCGGCAACGTGTACTGGGCCTCCGGCTCGGACGGGCTGATCCACGTCTACTCGCCCGCCGGCGCGCAGCTCGGCACGATCCGCTCCGGCGGCACCGGCACCACCAACGTGGCGTTCGGCGGACCCGACCGGCAGACCCTCTACATCACCTCCGGCCGAACGAACGACTCGGGCCTGTACAGCGTGCGGCTCAATGTCCCCGGCTACCCGTACTGACCAAGAACCCCGGGAAGGAAAGCACCCGTGCGGATTAGTCCTCACCAGCTCCGACACCGCGTCCCGCTCGCCCTGCTGGTCTGCGCCGGCACCGTCCTGACCGGCGTACCCGCCAACGCCGCAGCGGCCGCACCGGCGACCGGGAGCCGGCAAACGGCCTGGCTCGCCGCCGACACCAGCCCGCCCACCCGGCCGATCGGCCTGCGCAGCAGCCGGCTGACCTGCCAGTCCGTCACGCTTTCCTGGTACGCCTCCCGGGACAACGTCGGCGTCACCTTCTACGACATCTACCACGACGGCCAGCTCGTCACCTCGGTCTCGGGACGGACGCTGACCGCCACGCTCAGCGTCGTGCAGGGTGTCACCTGGGGCTGGTACGTCAACGCCCGCGACGCCGCCGGCAACGTCTCGCAGGCCAGCTCCACGCTCTCGGTCACCCCGCCGTTCTGCCAGCAGGACACGTCTCCGCCCAGCACGCCGACCAACCTGGCCGCGACGGTCAACGGCACGGCCGTCACCCTCAACTGGTCGGCCTCCACCGACAACGTCGCGGTCACCGGCTACACAATCCTGCGCAACGGTACGGCGGTCGGCTCCACCACCGGCACTGCCGGCAACCCGCCGGCGACCACGTTCACCGACACCGGGTTGACGCCCGACACCGACTACCGGTACACAGTGACCGCCCGGGACGCCCAGGGCAATGTCTCGGGGGCGAGCGCCGCGGTCAGCGCGCACACCGGCTCAGGCTGCACGAGCCCGGTCTGCGGCGCCACGGTGATCACCACCGAGAAGGACCTTCCCTGGGGCCTGGTGCAACTGCCCGACGGCACCGTCCTTTACGGCCGGCGCGACCTGTTCGACATCGTCGCCATGAACCCGGACGGCACCGATAAGCACAGCATCGGCACCGTGCCGAACGTGGCAGGCACCAACGGCGAGGGCGGCGTGCTCGGGCTGGCCGTCTCGGCCAACTTCACCACCGACCGCTGGCTGTACATCTACCACACCACCACGACCGACAACCGGATCGTGCGCATCCGTTACGACGGCACGCTGCAAACCGGCACCGAGCAGGTGCTCGTTACGGGAATCCCGCGCAACAAGTACCACAACGGCGGCCGGCTGCGCTTCGGCCCCGACGGCAAGCTCTACGCCGCCGCCGGCGACGGACAGAACCCGGACCTGGCCCAAGACACCAACAACCTGGGCGGCAAGGTGCTGCGGCTCAACCCCGACGGCACCGTGCCGGCGGACAACCCCTTCGGCAACTACGTGTGGAGCTACGGCCACCGCAACCCGCAGGGACTCGCCTTCGACTCCCAGGGGCGGCTCTTCGAGCAGGAGTTCGGCAACAACGTCGTGGACGAGACCAACATCATCGTCAAGGGCGGCAACTACGGCTGGCCCGCCTGCGAGGGCACCTCCGGCGACTGCGCCAACCCGAACTTCAGGGCCCCGATCCGGACGTACCCGGTGGCCGAGGCCTCGTGTAGCGGCATCGCGATCGTCCGGGACGTGCTCTATATCGCCTGCCTGCGTGGCAACCGGATGTACCGTGCGGAGATCAGCGGCAACACGCTCACCAACGTCCAGCAGTACTTCGTCGGGACGTACTTCCGGCTGCGCACCGTCGAACCGACCGTCGACGGCAACCTGTGGCTGACCACGAGCACCGGCGGGGACAAGGACAGCATTCCGAACAACAGCAACGAGAAGATCCTCAAGGTGACCCTCGGTGGGGCGGCTTCCGGCCCCTCAAGCTGAGTCAAAGCGGCGTCAGCGTGAAACACGAAGGCCTCCTGGTTGCCGGAGCGGTTCCTGGACAGCTCCACTCCACAACCGGAGGCCTTCGTCACCCACGTTCATCTACGTCGTGTCATCACACGACCTCAACCGTGGACGGCGGGACCAGGGAGGCTACTCAACCGACGCACCGGTACAGCAACGTGCGGTCCAGCGGCGACCGGGAGAGCATGTCGGCCCGCAGCCGGACATCGGAGGACAGGTGTTGATCGGCAACTTGATCGCGATCGAAGAGCACTGGATCACGCCCCGCGCTGACCGCCGCTGTTCAGGGCAGCGACGACGAGGGAAGGGCTTGCGGAGGTCCGGACGCTCTTCGCCGAGGAGCTGCGGCTGCTCGATGGCGTTGATGAGGACGCGGAGTCCTGGGAGCGCGCATACGAGGCAGTTCGGAACACCGTGACGCTTCGGTACCCGGACGGCCAGGAGGTTCCTGAGTTCCTACTTCACAGCGATGGCAACGAGGCGTGGTGGCGGTGGAGCGACGAGCCGTTTAGCGAGGAGCAGGCCTAGCCAGCGCGGCCGCTCGGCGGCAGATCCGCGTACCTGACCTTGGCCGTTCAGCGGCTCTGATTGCGTGATCTGCCACGGTGGCTGGCTTTCCAGCGGCCGTCTCGAACAACGGCGTCACGAGCGGACGCGGTGGCGGAGGTTTGCCGCGGGCGATCCGCCGGATGGCGGCGGACGCGGCGCCGCGACTTCCGCGACCATTGCCAGAAATCGGACAGCTCACGGTGCGCGCGCCGGCTATGGACTGTCCGGGGCGGGGCGTCGGCCGTAGACTGACCCGGCTGTCCGGCATCCACTGGTATCTTGGGCTAGTTTAGGTAATTTGCTCCGTCTCCAGCTGCCGCGTTCGGAGCCGGTCAGGATCACTAGCGTGCGATTGTCCTATAGAGGAACCGATGGAAACCACGGTCGATGATTATCTGTCTCACCAATTGGATGTGAGCAAGATCAGCCTCGCCGAACTCCGGGAGGCGAGGCAGGGCGCGTTCGTGCACTGCCTGGAGCGGATTCTCGACGAGTTGGACCGACCGCAGGACCCCGTCGCTGGTTTCACCTCCGCGATCTGAACCCCGTCGTGGTCACCACCGCGCCACCGTCACTTCCTCCGGCGTCCGAGTGGCCGCTCGGCGAGTCACCGCTCGACATCGCACCGGCCGGTTGGCGGCCCACCCCGTTCCACGACTTTGTCGTCAAGCTGCACAGTCGGTGCGACCTCGCCTGCGACTACTGCTACATGTACGAGCTGGCCGACCGTTCTTGGCGGGGCCGGACGGTCTTCATGCCCGACGAGGTCGTCGACCTGGCGACCCGGCGCATCGCCGAACACGCCCGCGACCACCGCCTGTCGACGATCCGGGTCATCCTGCACGGCGGCGAGCCGCTTCTCGCTCCACCCGCCACGTTGCAGCGGGTGGTCAGCACGCTGCGTGCGGCGCTGTCGCCCGGGACGGCGGCACAGTTCACCGTGCAGACCAACGGCACCCGCCTGACCGAGCAACGCCTGCGCCTGCTGCGCGCCGCCGGCCTGCGGGTCGGGGTCAGCGTGGACGGTGGCCGGGTGGCCAACGACCGGCACCGCCGGCACCTCGGCGGCCGGAGCAGCTTCCCCGCCGTCGACCGCGCGCTGCGGCTGTTGCGCGAGCAGTCCGACCTGTTCGCCGGCATACTCAGCGTCATCGACCTGCGCAACGATCCGGTCGAGACCTACGAGACGCTGCTGGCGTACCAGCCCCCGGCCCTGGACTTCCTGCTGCCGCACGGCAACTGGAGCGAGCCACCGCCGGGTCGTCCGCCCGACACCAGCACCCGGTACGGAGAGTGGCTCGTCGCCGTCTTCGACCGGTGGTACGACGCGCCCCGGCGGGAGACCCGCCTCCGCCTCTTCGAAGAGATCGCCGTGGGCGTACTGGGCGGCCACAGCAGGTCGGAGCAGATCGGACTGAGCCCCGTCGGTGTGATCGTCATCGACGTCGACGGGTCGCTCGAACAGGTCGACACGCTGCGCTCCGCCTACGAGGGCGCCCCGGCCACCGGCCTCACCCTGGCCGATCACCCGTTGGACGCCGCCCTGCGGCACCCGGCCGTCATCGCCCGACAGATCGGCGCGAAGGCACTCGCTCCGGCGTGTCTTGATTGTTCGGTTCATCCGGTCTGTGGTGGAGGGTACTATCCGCACCGATACCGTAAGGGCTCAGGATTCCGCAATCCCTCGGTCTACTGCGCCGACCTGCGATATCTGATCGACCACATCGCCGGCCGCGTACAGGCCGATGTCGCCCGAGTGATGAGGCAACGCGCGTGACCGACGTGATCCGACTTCCCGCCCAGTCCTTCAGCCAGCTCGCCGCGGGCCACGGCGACGCCGAGACGATCGCCCGGCTCCGCCGCGGCCAGCTCAGCCGGCGGCTGTTCCTGCTGCGGGCACTGCTGGACGCCGACCCGTCCCCGGCCACCGAGGCCTCGCTGGAGCTGCTCGTCCGCGCCCAGGCCCACCGGCCGGAGGCCGTCGACGAGGTACTGCTCGCTCCGCACGTCGGCTCCTGGCTGACGGTCACACTCCGGCGCCTGCGGGCCGGCCCCGCCACGGTGCCGCCCCGCAGTCGCCGCTCCGGCGCCACCGTCGGCACCGTCGCGGCCTCCCGCGACGTCGGCCGGCTGGGCGAGATCGCCGCGGCCGCGGCGGCCCGGGCCGGGCTGGACTTCACGATCGAGCTGTCCAGCACCGACGGCCAGGTCATGCTGCCGACGTACGGACGCGCCGAGTCGGGGACCGGCAGCGTCACCGTCACCGCCGAGGACGGCCGGCTGCGGATCGGCCCGGTCCTGGTACCCACCGACCCGTCGGCGGACGCGCCCGGCTGGTCCGGCCTGCGCGCGATCGCGGCCCAGGCCGCCGACCGCACGCTGCGGCTGATCGTCGACGACCTCGACCCGTGGCGCGACGTCCACCAACTCCGGGCGGCGGGCCGGCTCTCCGACCCCGAGCTGGCCGGGTGGCAGGCGGCCCTCGACGAGGCGTGGCCGGTGCTCGTGCGGTCACACCCCGGCTACGCCGAGGGGATCGCCGCGGGACTCACCACGATCGTCCCGCTGGTCGCCCCCGAGGAGAGTTACGGCGTCAACGCGACCGCCATGGAGTCGTTCGGCGCCGTGTCCCTGACCCCACCTACCGATCCACTCGCCCTGGCGGCGGCGCTGGTACACGAGTGGCAGCACGCCAAACTCGGGGCGCTGCTCGACCTGATCCCGCTGCACCACGCCGATTCAGAACCTCGGCACTACGCCCCGTGGCGCGACGATCCCCGGCCGCTCGGCGGGCTGTTGCACGGTGTCTACGCCTTCTTCGGGGTCACCGACTTCTGGCGGGTGCAACGGCACGTCCAGCGCGACGCCGCCGCCCGGTTCGCCGACTTCGAATTCGCCCGCTGGCGCTCCATGGTCTGGCAGACCACCGAGCTGCTGCACGGGGTCCCGAACCTGACCGAGGAGGGCCGGCGGTTCCTCGCCACGCTGACCGAACGGCAGCGCCGCTGGCTCGCGGAACCCGTCTCCCCGGCTGCGGCCTCGCTGGCCCGGCAGGTCACCGCCGAACACCGGCTCGGCTGGCGCCTGCGCAACCGGATGCCGGATCCGCACCGGGTGCGCCGGCTGGCGGACGACTGGCTGGCCGGGGCGGCGGCCTCACCCGGGCCGATCTCCGCCGTGCTGACCCACGACGTCGGCTGGACCTCGACCCACAACGTCCGATTCGACCTGGCCGGACTCCAGATGGCAGATCCGGAGGGCTTCGACCAGCTCTGCACCGACCCGGCCCAGGTGACCACGCAGGTACCACAGGCGTCCGCCGGCGACATCGCGCAGATCCTCGGCGACCACGCGACCGCCCGCGCCGCCTACCTCCGCCAGATCCTCGACCAGCCGGACGAGCCACGGTCCTGGGTCGGTCTGGCGATCCTCACCGAGCTGAGCGGCGACGGCGCGGACGGGGAGACCGCCGCGCTGCACCAGATGCCGGAACTCGTCGCCGCGCTGCACCGCGAGATCAGGCGTCGCGGTGCCGACGCACCGGACCCGCTCCGGCTGACCCGCTGGCTGCGCCCCCTCGTGGCCGAGGCGCCCGAGGCGGTCAGCCCGGCGGCGGGCGCCCCGCTCGCCGCCCGGGCCTAGCCGCCGTCCTCCCGGATCCGCCAGCGCTCACGTCGGAGGCGGGTCGATCGGGATCGACACCCGATGGCTGGCCAGCAGTTCGGCCGCGTCCGGGTGGTCCAGGCCGACGGAGCGCTCGTACCCGGCGATGGCCGCGTCGCGCAGCTCCCGGGCGGCCGGCCGGTCGCCGAGCGCCGACAGCTCGATCGAGAGGTTCGCGGCGCAGATCAACGTCTCCGGGTGCTCCTGGCCGTTCACCTGCCGGGCCGCCGCCAGGGTCTCCCGCAGTAGCGAAGCCGCTCCGGCATGGTCCCGGCTGGCAGCGAGATCGTTGGCGAGGTTGATCATCGCACAGAGGGTGTACGGGTGCTCCATCCCGAGCCCGGCACGGAGTCCGGCGACCGCCCGCTCGTCGAGCCGGCGCCCTTCGGTGTAGTCCCCGAGTAGGCGGAACACGATCGCCAGGTTCGCCATGCAGACGTACGTGAAGGGGTGTTCGTCGCCCAGGACCCGCCTGTAGCCGGTCAGCGTCTCCTCACCCAGCACCCGGGCCTCGGCCAGGGCCCGGGCCCGCGCCACCCGCTCCTGCTCGGTGCGGGGCAGGATGTTGAACAGCGTCATCGCCGCCGAGATCGTGTCGGCGTGGTTCTCCCGGAACCGGCGCAGGCACAGCGAGTACACCTCACGAGCCACCGTCAGCGCTTCGCTGTAGAGACCGGTCTTGCGGAGCGTGACCGCGTGCAGCCGGGTCGCCCGCAGCACGTTCGAATGGTCCGGCCGCAGGCTCCGCCGGTGCAGCGGCAGCCACTGCCGCTGCAACCGCAGCGCCTCGTGGTAGCGGCCCAGCCCGTCCAGATCCCGGGAGAGTAGGGTGGCCGTGAACAGGGTGTACGGGTTCGTGTCGCCCAGCACCCGCCGGTAGCGCGCCCAGTTGTCCTCGTCTGTGCGCCGCGCCCGCTCGAAGTCGCCGAGCAATCGGTAATCGACGGCGAGGTTGTTCGCACAGCGCAGGGTGTCCGGGGCGTCCTCACCGAACACCCTGCGGTGCGCCTCGAGCAGCCCCTCGTCCAGTTCGCGGGCCCGCTGCCACTCGCCGAACAGCCTCAGGTCCGCCCCGAAGCTGTTGGCCAGCGCCAACGTGTGTTCGTGGTCGGACCCGAGCGTGTCGCGGGCGATCTCGTACGTCCGTTCGTTCAACCGCCTCGCCTCCTGCGGATTGCCGGTGGAGCGCAGCGCGTTGGCGAGGAACCGGGCGGTGATAATGGTCTGCTCGTTTGCCGCCCCCAGCTTCTCCAGCCACCGGCGGTACGCGATCGAGCCGAGCTCGCGGCTGCTCTCGTAGTCGCCGCTGACGTAGAGGTAGCGGATCTGGTCGAGCACCACCTTGCGGATGTCGTCGGACTCGCCGTCGATCGCCCCGGAGGCCAGCACGTGCGGGTTGAGTTCCGCGTGCCGGGGCCAGATCTCCTGGTCCTCCGTCGGATCACCGGGGTTCGCGGCGGCGAGGAGCTTCTGCACGGCGGTGCGGTAGGTCTCCCGGTCGGCCGGGGTGAGCCGGTCCCGCAGGATCGCCTGCACCAGGCGGTGGATCTGGATGCTGTTGCGGGTCGCGTCCACCTTCGCCAGGCCGTACTTGCCGATGTCCCGCACCGCCCGGCGCAACTGGATGTCGTCCCGGACGGTGGCGTCGAGCAGGCTGGGCAGCCCGGCGTAGCGCCCCATCGGCAGCAGTCTGATCGAGATGGGCTCCGAACCGAGGAAGGCGCACAGCTCCAGCAACTGCAACGCGGCGGGGGTCTGCTCGGCCAGCTGGTCGAATGCCAGCCCCCAGGTGATCACCACCGGCGTCGAGTACGACGCGGGTGAACTCTCCCGCAGCAACAGGCCGACCCGTTTTTCCAACTGGCCGAGGTACTCGTCGATCGGGGTGCCAGTCGCCAGCATCCAGGCCGCCGCCTGCTCCAGGGCCAGCGGCAGGTCCCCCAGCTGCTCCGCCAGCCGGTCGGTGTCCTCGTCGTCCAGCTCCGGCAGCCGCCGCCGGATCAGCTCGATGCTCTCCTGACGGGTGAAGACATCCACCTCGATGCTGTCCGCCACCCCGGCCCAGTTGTGGTTGCGGGAGGTGATGAGCACATGCCCGCCGGGGTTGCTGAGAAACGGCATCAGGTCCTCGGCCCGGGTCGCGTTGTCGAAGACCAGCAGCCACCGGCCGTACGGCCGTCCGGTGCGCAATGCGTCGTACACGGTCTCCAGGGCCTGCGACACGTCAACGTCGTCGCTGACCAGATCAAGCTTGCGGGCCAGGGCGACGAGCGACTCCCGGATCCGGGTCGGTTGTTCGGCCGGAACCCACCAGATCAGGTCGTAGTCGCTGGCGTACTTGTAGACGTACTCGACGGCGAGCTGGCTCTTGCCGACTCCGCCGAGGCCGTGCACGGTGTGCGGCAGCACCGCGGTGACGTTGTCGGTCAACCGCTGGCGCAGCACGTTGAGCAGTTCTTCCCGCCCGGTGAAGTCGGGGTTGCGGGGCGGCACGTTCCCGAACACCGCCGGCTGCTCCCCGACGCTGGAACGGCCCCGATCTCCTGGAGCGGTCTGTGCGGTCATGTCGTCCCCCTCTTCGGGTGTCGCCGCGATCGGTAGCCGCCGGTCGGTCCGCTGCGTTGGCGTGGCTGGCGGGCCGAGGGCGACCGGAGCCAGCCGCCGCGCGAGTTCCGAGTACCGGCCTCCCAGGCTGCGCAGCACCGTGTAGGCCACCTCGGCGAACGGGCGGCCCAGTCGGGTCGCCAGCCGGTCCGAGACCTGTCCGGCGAGCAGCGCCGGAAAGTCCAGAGCCGCGCCCATGTGCTCGTTGACGTAGCGGGAAACGACGTCGAGGATCCGCAGCGCCTCACCGACCCGCAGTCCGGAGAGTAGTTCCTGCCGTACGCCGGGAAGGAACTCGTAGCGGGCCTGTTCGACCGGCGTGTCCTCGGCCCAGCTCGCCGCGTGGCGCAGCAGCCCGCTCAGGTAGACCTCGGCGAGGTCCTGCGGCTGTGAGCGTGGCAGCATGAGGCGCTGCACCAGGCGCATCACCGGCAGTGTCAGCGGTGCGGCGGCAAGGAACTCGGCGAGTTGACGGGCCTCGTCCGAGGCCATCGCCCGGAACCGGGCGACCCGCTGGACCGGCGTCAGGTCCAGCGGCTCAGGCGACGGAGGCTCCCGCAGCGGGTCGACGAGCAGCGGACGAGGGTCGGTGGTCAGCAGCGCGACCGCCGCGACCGGGCCGAGGGCGCGGCCACTGACCAGGGCGGCCCCGGCGGCGAACCAGCGCGGTGCCAGTTCCAGCACCGGTATCGCGACCGCACCGCGCGGAAGGTGGTCCGGCACCTCGTCACGCAGGCGGGGGTGCAGCTGCGCCGCCGGTGCCGCAGGCCGGGTCGGCCGGACCAGCACGGGGTGCAGCGTCGGGCGGCAACGGTGCCACAGCCGCTGCGGCAGCGGCTGGACCACGGCGACCGGACCGGAACGGCCCCAGATCGCGAGCCACCGTCGCAGCTCGGGAGCGTCCCAGATGGCGCCGGTGCAGTCGCTCAACACCATCGTCAACTGCCGGCCCTCCGGGTCGACCAGCTCGCGCGGGTCCCGCGCGGTGCTGCCGCCGTCAGAGGTCAGGATCGGCCGGTGGCCCTTGGCGTCCGGCCGCAGGTACCACACCTGGATGCGCCGGAACGTGTTCACCCGCATCCGGTCGGCGAGGGTCCGGATCTCGGTCGCCGTCGCCTCCCAGACCACCATCGATGGGCTGCCGTCGACCAGCAGTACGAGATCCAGCCACGGCTCGGTGACCGGGGTGAGGCACGGTTGGAGCATCCGGGCCTCAGCCGAACGGCGGGCCGTCTCCGCCTCGTCGAGCCGCACGGCGTTCCGGGCGGGTACGGACCGGCGCAGCGGGGCCAGCGCCCGGGCGATCTCCCGGGCGTGCGGCAGGGCGGGCACCCCGGGAGTGCGTACCGGCAGCGAGGACGGGTCGCGGGGCCCGTTGGCGGGCGGCGGCAGGTAGAGCCTGGCGGACGGCTCCGCCTCGGTCACCGCGGGCGCCTCCGGCCGGGCGGGCTGCCGGGCCGGGGGGGTGGACGGCGGCGACGCCGGTGGCTCGGGTGGCGCCCCCGGTGGCGCGTCGCTCGCCGTCGCGGCCGGCCCGGCCCGGGGCGGCCCCGGCTGGCGGGGCAGGAAGCGGGCCAGCCAGATCGCCTCGGCGTACTCCTCGGCCGTCAGGGCCGAGGGAGCGCCGCCGAGGGCGGTGACCAGCCGATCGATCATAGGGTGCCGGCCGCTTCGAGGTCCCGGATCAGGTTCGCCCGCAGCCGGGCGCGGGTCGACTCGGGCGGTCGCACCCCGGAGGTGACCAGGAAGATCGCGTTCAGCAACTGGTCCGTGGCCACCGCACCCCGGTCTCGCAGGTCGAGGAAGTGCGTGATCAGGTCGGCGCTGGCGGCCACCGCCTCCTCGCCGAGCATCGAGGTGATGATCTGGGCCAGGGCCTGCTCGTCCGGGGGCTGGATGTCCAGTCGCAGGCAGCGGCGCAGGAAGGCGGGTGGGAACTCCCGCTCGGCGTTGCTGGTGATGACGACGACTGGGAAGGCGGCGCAGCGGACCTGGCCGCGCCGTACCGGTGCCCGCAGGGTGCCGTCGCTGGTCATCACCTCCGCCAGGCTCTGGTCCTCCGGCAGCCGGGCCAGTTCCGGGATCTCGAACCGGCCCTCCTCGAAGACGTTGAGCAGGTCGTTGGGGAGCCCCAGGTCGCTCTTGTCCAGCTCGTCGATCAACACCACCCGGGGACGTGCCCAGGGCAGGAGTGCCGTGCCCAGCGGGCCGAGCGTCAGGTAGCGGCCGATGTCCGGTATCTCCTCGGTCCGCCCGGTGGACTGGAAGAGGTTCGTCTCCTGGAGCCGGCCGATCGCGTCATAGCGGTAGAGGCCGTCGTCCACGGTGGAGCGGCTGGTCACCGGCCAGTAGAGCACCGGCCCGAGGCCCAGCTCGTACGCGACGCTGTAGGCGAGGGTGGACTTTCCGGTGCCCGGCTTGCCCGTCACCAGGAGCGGGCGGCGCAGGTAGAGCGCGGCGTTCACCATCTCGATCGCCTCGTCGGTGATCTGGTAGCCGCGGGCCCGCTCGGCGCCCTGCCGGTCCTCCGGCAGCGCGGAGGTGATCAGTGGCCCGCCGCCGAACCGCCGCCACCGGGGCGGCTCGGGGAGCCGCTCGATGCCGTTGTGCGGCCGTCCGGTGCCGAGGTAGATCCGCCAGTCCTCGCCGTCGCCCGTGGCGGAGTCCTCCGGCTGCGGTGGTGATTCCAACACGCTGTCGTCCCTTCCTAGACCGGCGCGCTGAGGGCGTCGGCCGGTGGCACCCGGTCGATCTCGTCCCACAGCAGGGTGAGGTGGAGACCGAGGTGTTCGGAGGAGCCGCCCTCGCTGCCCGCGTCGCGACGCAGCTCCCAGACCAGCTCGCGCAGGTTTGCGACGCTGCGCGCCATGAGCACCTCGGGGATGTACGAATCGAACCGTGACGCCGCCGCGCGATCGCGACACCAGAGGACGACCGGCAGTCCGGCGGTGACCGCGGCGCCGATCGCCGCCTGGATGTGCCGTTCGGCGCCGCTGACGAACAGCACGAGACAGACCGGGTAGTCGTCGTTGCCGAGCAGTCGGGCGTGCAGGTGCTGCGCGACGTACGGCTCGGTGAGCCGCTCGAAGGCGACCGCCCTGGCCTGCACGGCGGAACCCTGCTCGCGCAGCCGCCGGTGCCGCGTCCGCCAGCGGGGACGCATCAGGGAGTTGCGCATCCGGGTGAGGTCGCGGACGACCACCGGGTAGTGCACGCCGAGGGCCGTGTAGAGCCCCGGAGCCGCCACCTGCCACCGGTCGAACTCGTAGTCGAGCAGGGGTCGGGGCACGATGAACTCGACAGTCAGTTGACCGATCTCGGCGGTACTGCGATTGGCCAGCTCGGTGAGCGCCTCATCGATCTTGAGCTGGATCTGCTCCAGTCGGAACCGATCCCCCGGCCCGTCCGGGACGCGTTCCCAGTGCCACGGCAGCCGGCCGGGATCGCCCGGGGTCACCAACCAGGCCTCGAACAGGTACCGGGAGGCGTCGATGCCGTCCGCGTCCAGCAGCACCACGAAGTAGGAGCGGTACTGGTCGCCGTCCGAGGGTCTGGGACCGCCCGCCGACCCGGCCGGCGGCGGGGCCGCCGCCGGACCCGGCGGGACCCCCATCCGCCGGGCGACCTCGTCGGCGAGGCGGCCGGCGATCCGGCGGGCCGGTAGGGCGACCCGGCCCGCAAGGTCGTCCAGGAAGGCGACCAGCGGCGGGCGTACGTCGGGGTCGGAGATCGCGTCCTCCAGTTCCCGGAGTACGGCCGCCAGGTCGGTGACCGGTGGGCGCACCCGCGGACCGAGCCGCGCCACCGCGCCGCGGCACAGGTCCAGCAGCACCGGCGGATCGAGGCCGTCGGCCAGCTCGACGATCCGGCCGCGTTCGTCGGCGGTGAGGATCTCCGGCGGCAGGTGGATGGCGACGAGTGCGCGGAAGCGGTCCAGCTCCGGGCTCTCACCGTCCACCGCCGCCACCGCCGCGGGCAACAGCCGGAGCGCCCCCGGCACCTCCTCGCAGGCCGCGACGAGTCCCCAGAGGTCGGTGAAGGGCACGTCGGAGCGGCGGAAGACCGGCTCGCCGTCGATCAGGTGGCCGAGTTGCCGTACGTACCGGTCGCGGTGGGTGCGTACCTCGGCACCGGTGAGTGCGAGCATCGCGTCGACCAGCCGGCGGTGGTCGTGGGATTCGAGGGTCACCGGCGCCGCCACCCGAGCGCACTTCGGCAGCGCCGGAGGACACCGCTATCGACCATGTCTCCTCCGATGCGATGTCGAGAACCACCCATTGCGGCAGGTCTACAAATAGTACGGAAGCAACCGCGTGCGGTAGAACCCTTCGCACAGGGGAAATCTATTAGCTTAAATTAAACGCATCGGACGGATCGGTGGAATACCGACCGCAGCCAGCGGTGCGGGCCGGTCCGTCGCCCGCAGCGCCTCGTGACCCGTGTGTATGGCGTTGCGGATGTCCGCCACCACCGCTCCGCCCCCGTCCGGCACCGGTGCGCGCAACGCGTCCCGTACGCCGAGCTGGCGGGCGTGCAGCAGGGAGATCAGCTCGTCTCGGCGTACCTCCACGGTCCGCCGGACCTCCTGCAGCCGCGCCAGCGGCGACCGCCGTACTCCCTCGGGCCCGCCGTCGCCGGCCGGACCGCCGGACCAGGCCGGGTCGGTGGCGCGCAGCCGGGTGCGGGCGACGTCGAGCCGGCGGACCTGCGCCTCGCCGCAGGCGATGGCCTCCTGGACGGCCGGTCCGATCTCCATGCCCGCGGCCTCGCACTCCACCGCCATCTCCGGGTCGAGCAGGAACGCGCGGGTCAGCGCCGCACCGTCACCGGCCCACGCCGCAGAGAGCACCAGCAGCGGCGGGCACAGCGGCAACGCGTCGACGGAGTCGGTCAGCACCTGGGCCGCGCGCTGGTCGCCGCCCGCCCGCAGCGTGACGACCGCGAGCAGCAGCGCCCCGGCGGTCAGCGCGGCCGTCGGTGCCGGGTGGTCGGGCGGGGCCTCCCGCAGCCCTCCGGCGGCCGCCGCGAACGCGTGGCCTGCGGCCCGCCAGCGTCCGCCGATCGCGTGGCTGATCCCGAGTCCCCACCAGGCACCGGCCGTCCCGTCGGCGCGCACCGCCGCCCCGAACCGGGTGGTCGCCTCGTCCCAGCCGCCCGCCCGCAGGGCCAGCCAACCCGTACGGTCGGCCAAACCTCTCAGCATCCGCTCCACCGGTTCGGGCAACCCCGCCTCCCAGTGCAGGCGCTCCGCCGCCCAGGGGACGGGCCGCTGGCGGGGCGGGACCGGACCGTCCGACCGGTCGGCACCGCGCCCGTCCCGAACCTCCACCCCGGCCGGCGGCAGGGGCGCGGTCCGGCCGGCCGCCGTGGCCAGGGCCGGGCCCCGTGAGCTCCGGGCTACGTAGAGGTCGCCCTCGCCGTACATCCAGCGGCGGGGCGTCTGCCCGCCGGCCACCGCGACCGAGTCCCTGACGTACCTGTAGAGCTCGTCGGCGGATACCAGTCCGTCACCGTCCAGGTCGGCGTCACCGGTGCGCAGCCCTTCGATCACCGCACCGGCGAAGACGGAGTGCCGAGGGTTGTCGGTCAGCGGCAGCGGCTCGCCGGCCGGCTCCCAGGCGTACTCGTGGGCGGTGGTGGCGGTCAGGACGGCGCGGCCGGTTCCCTCGCCCGGGAACAGGTCCCCGCCGCGGACGCCCGCGTCGCCCTGGTGGGTCAACACCCGCGACACCGCTCCGCTGAAGCAGCAGTCCAGCAGCAGGACCATCCGCTGGCAGGCCGAGCGGTTGAGCAGTCGGTTGATCAGTTCCGTGGGAAGCGCGGTGGCCGGCAGGTCGTCGACGTCCGTGTCGGCGAGAGCGAGGTAGAGCAGCCCGTCGATGTCGCGTCGACCGTGGCAGGCGAAGAAGAGCAGGAGGTGATCCGACCGGCCGGCCGACCGCAGCAGTCGGGCGATCTCCAGCCGGGCCTCGTGCTCGGTCGGGTTGACCAGCAGCCGTACGTCGTAGGCGCCGACCGTCGGGTCACCGAGCAGCCGGGCCAGCACCTGAACGTCGTGTGCCGGAGACCGGAGGCGGGACAGCTTGGGATCGTCGTACTCGTTACAGGCGATCAACAGGGCGCGTCTGCGCGTCACCGGGGAAGTTTCCGGTCGAGCCAGGTCTGGGCGATGTGGCGCTGGTCGGCGGCGGAGACTCCGGTGAGGTCGAGTTCGCTGCCGTCCGGCTCGACGATCCGCACGCCGCGTCCCTGGCGCTGGCCGGCCCAGGCGAGGAGGAGTTCCAGCACCGCGATGATCGACGGGAGAACGGGTTCGATGGCCAGCGCGACGGCACCGATCATCTCGATCTCGCCGGCACGGGTGCCGTCCGGCGCGACCTCGGTCGGCGCGGGCAACCGTTCCCCGTACGGCGCCAGTTCCAGGGCCAACTGCCGGGCACCGAGTTCCAGCTCGCCAGGTCCGTCCTCCGGGCCCCCGAGCAGGAGCGCGGCGATCGGCAGCCCACTGTGGTCAGCCATCAGGTTCCTCCCCGGGTACGGATCCGTCAGCGTCAATTGCACCATCAGTGGTCAACGCGCCCGGCCGGCGCCGACGAGGTGTCCGTCCGGGCCGGCGTTCCGGCCGGCGGCGGAGGGCGACCGCGCCGGCGGCGTCGATCTGGCCCGCGGCGTCGCCAGCTTCGACCGCCTGCTCCGACTGTTCCGCTGGCTCACCACGCCGGAGGGCTCAGCCTGACTGCGGCCTCGACGCTGTACCGGCTGGACGAACTCGGCCCGCACCGCCTCTCCGAACTCGGCGCCGCCGAAGGGGTGACCCAGCCCGGGATGACCCAGCTCTGCCGCCGACCTGACCGCCACCGTCGGCTTCCACCGCTACCGCCCGATCCCACCACCGGCCAACTACCCAACACGACTCACCGACGCAGCCGGCCCACACGCCCACCGCTTCGACATCCTCAACCAACCCCTCACCAACCAGCGACCCACCGAACCGCACTACCACCTGGCCTTCCTCGCCGTCGCAACCAACGCTCAGCACACCAGACGAGGCAGCGCCATCCTCCACCACCACCGCAGCCGACTCGACCGCATCGACCTACCCTCATGGACCGCCACAACCAGCCAGTCCCAGCGGTTGTACACCCGCTACGGATACACCGACCGACCGGCAATCACGCTGCCCGACGGCCCGACGATCCGCCCCATGCGCCGCAACCCCAACCACCCCATCGACACATGGCCAGCCACCAAGCCCACCACGGGCTGACTCCCACACACGACCACAACGTCTAACTCCACCGGAGACCGGTCGGGGATCGCGCCTGCCGCGGTCCGACCCGGACCGCCACATCCGCCGCTGCTCCCAATGTAAGCGCCAAATACAGCGATGCCCGTTACCGTGGTATCCGGTAACGGGCATCTGACCTGCACATACTTACGGTGGGCGATGCTGGTATCGAACCAGCGACCTCTTCGGTGTGAACGAAGCGCTCTCCCACTGAGCTAATCGCCCTCAGCGCCGTTGACTCTACCCGATCGTGGAGCCGGACCGGAAATCCGGGTCAGCGCGCCCCGAGGTAGTCCAGCGCGATGGCGACCAGGTCGATGTCGAAACTGTACTTGAGGGAGAGCCACACCACAGTCCCCACGAAGAGCAGCCCCACGGAGCCGAGGACGAAGCGCAGTGGCAGCGACTGTCGTTTGGCCCAGTTGGTCCAGGCGTACACGTGTCGGCGGGTGAAGGCGAGCAGTCGGCGGGCCCAGTGGTATTCGACGGCCCAGATGCCGAGGCCGGCGATGACCAGCAGCCAGCCGGGGCCGGGCAGCGGGATGAGGGCGATGCCGATGGTCACCACAAGCGCCCCGACGATCGCGATAACGATCTTGAGGGTGATCCGGCCGGTGGGGTTGGCGCGGACGAGGTCGAGGGTGGTGGAGATGCGCTCCCGCCAGCGGGGGCGCCGAGGGCGATCGGCGGTCACGAGGACGCCACCGTGACCGGTGCCACCGGTGCGCGTATCGCTGCCGGAGCGTCTGTCGTCGGACGCCGGCCGACCAGGCGGATGTGGCTGCTCCATCGACACTTCGTACCCCCGCTTTTCGGCTGCTCGGACCGCGACGTTCGGCGGACCGGACACGACCACCGGATCCACTGAGGACCGGTTAGTGACCATTTCACCCCCCAGTGTCGCCCGGGCCCGTCACTGCAACGGTCGACTGGACGTTACCGGAGTAAGTCGACGACTGAACCACCCGATGCCGGGCGGCATCACGCACTGGGCAGAACCGGAAATCCTACATGAATCCTCACATTCACGCGGTCTTTCCGTCCCCCTTCCCACCACTGGGTGAAGTCAGCGTATGGCGGAGCGTAGCCAGGAGTAGCACCTGAGTATGGGAAAAGCGGGACACGCGCGTTCCGCAGCGGTGCCGGGGGGAGAACGTCCATGAGTGTCATCCGACCGACGACCGTAGAGGTCGAGACGTCGCTAAGGCTCGTCGCACCTGACGCCACCGCCTTGCCGGTGCGTGCCAGTCTGCGTTACGACCCTGCTGACCCGTATGCGGTCCATGTCCTGTTCCATGCCGAATCTGCCGGCGGCGAGGCGGTGAGCTGGTCCTTCGCCCGCGAACTGCTCGTCACCGGCCTGGACGAGCCAGCCGGCATCGGCGACGTGCGGGTCTGGCCCTGGGCCACTCCGCGCGGCGACTTCGTCGCGCTGGCCCTCTCGTCACCGGACGGCAACGCCCTCTTCGAGGTGCCGCGCAGCGTCCTGGTGCGTTTCCTTCGACGGACCTACGTCGTCGTCCCGCGCGGCCGGGAGGCCGAGCACCTGGACGTCGACACGGCGGTGACCCGGCTGCTCGCCGGTCGCTGACCACCGCCCGAACGGGCAAACCGGCCAGACGGGGCCGCGCGGATCTGCCGAGTCCGCGCGGCCCCGGCACACCCGGGGGTACGGCGGTTCTGCCGCGCCCCGGGTCGGCCGGTGCTCAGCCGTGCGTGGTGATGCCGCCGTCGACGGGGATGACAGCGCCGGTGAGGTACGCGCCGGCCCGCGAGGACAGGTAGATGGCCGTGCCGGCCATGTCGTCGGGGCGCCCGATGCGGCCCAGTGGCACCTGCTGCTCGATGCTGGCCCGGCTCGCCGGGTCGTCCAGGGCGAACGCCATCATCTTGCTCTCGAACGGGCCGGGTGCGATCGCGTTGACGGTGATCTGCTCGCCGGCGAGCTGGTGGGCGAGGCTGCGGGTGAGCATATGGACGGCAGCTTTGGTTGCCGAATACGCGTAGACCTCCATCCACGGCACGCGGATGCCGTCGATGGACCCGATGTTGATGACCCGGGCGGGGTCGTCGGCGCTGGCAGCGGCGCGCAGCTCCGGCAGCAGGGCAGTGGTGAGCCGGAAGACCGCCTTGACGTTTACGGCCCAGAGCTTGTCGAACGCGGCTTCCGGGTAGTTTTCCAGCGGTGCGCCCCAGGTGGCGCCTGCGTTGTTGACAAGCACGTCGAGGCGACCGAAGCGTTCCCGCACGGCGGCGGCGAGTGCCTCGGCACCGGCGTCGGCGCCCAGGTCGGCGGGGATGGCCTCGCAGCGGCCCTCCGCGGAGAGCTCCTTGGCGACCGCCTCGCAGACGTCCGCCTTGCGGGACGAGATGATCACGTGTGCGCCGGCCCGGACGAAGCCCTGGGCGATCATCAGACCGATCCCCCGCGAGCCGCCGGTGACCAGTACCGTCTTGCCTTCGACCGAGAACAGCTGCGTCATGCCCATCCCATCGCGAGTCGGCGGTGCCTGCCGGCCCGGCGGGCGACCGGCGGACCGGGGCCGGACAGCGCTACCGCCGGGTAAGGTAGCCCGGCCTCCAGGATCGCGACAAGCCCTGCGGGTGCGTCGCGATGGCCCCGGGAACGACCCGCACAGCTGATCGGGATGCAATGACCTGCGGTTCGGGCTACCGTCGCAGGCGATGGTCTCTACCGATCCCTCCCCCGCGCCACCGATCGGAACGGCGTCACCCGTAGCCGACGAGATTTCCACGTTCGCGCTTGCCGACCTCGCCGGTGACCCGGGCTGGCGTCGGCCGGTCATCGTTGAGCGCGAGTTGCTGATCCTCACCACGCGTGGGCACGGCGACGCCGAGCTCGATTTCCACCTGCTGCCCTGCCGACCCGGCACGTTGCTGCGGGTCCGCGCCGGCCAGCTGCTGCGATGCGCCGGCCCGCAGTTCGACGCGACAGTGGTGGGTTGGACCACCGACGCGCTGCGCGGTCTCGCCGTCGACCCGGACGCCCCGCCGACGTGGCGGCAACTTGCCGGCGAGGACGAGGACGCGGTGATCAGCGAGGTCAGCCAGCTCGCCGTGGACTGTCAACGGCACGGCGACGGCACACCCGCCGCCCGTGCGCTGCTGCGCCACCAGCTCGCCGTGCTGCTGCTGAGGCTGGCCCTGCCCGGCGTGGACCGGTCACCTCCGCGACCCGAGGTGGAGACGTTCCAGCGGTTCTGCCGGGAGGTGGAGCACGGCTACCAGGGGACGCGACGGGTCGAGGACTACGCGGTAGCGCTCGGATGCTCGGTGCGGACGTTGACCCGGGCCTGCCTGGCCGTCACCGGTCGCAGCGCCAAACAGGTGATCGACGAGCGGGTCGCGTTGCAGGCGGGTCGGCTGCTCGCGGCAACCGACGAGCCGATCGCGCAGATCGGCCGACAGCTCGGCTTCTCCGAGCCCACCAACTTCGGTCGCTTCTTCACCAGGGAGACCGGCACGAGCCCTGGCGCGTTCCGGGCGGCCCGCGAGCAGCCGACGGCCGGCCGGGTCGTACGCCCCCGATCGCCAGTCGAGCCGACAGGCGCCAACGGAGGGTGGTTCCGCTCCGGCGCGCTCGGCGAACCGGCGAACGGGGGGCACTCCAGGCGGCCCGGGTCGCCCACCGGCCCGGGCGGCGGCACCGGGCGGGCATGATGACAGGGTGCAGATCTCCGCGCGCGGCGACTACGCGGTACGGGCGGCGCTGAGCCTCGCGACCGCGTACCCCTCGCTGTTGTCCACCCAGGCCATCGCCGCAGACCAGGACATGCCCCGCAAGTTCCTGGAGGCGGTCCTGGCCGACCTGCGCCGGGCCGGCATCGTCCGCGCCCAGCGGGGCGCCGAGGGCGGCTACACCCTGGCCCGGCCGCCACGTGAGGTGACCGTCGGCGCGGTGCTGCGTGCCGTGGAGGGTCCCCTCGCCGGGGTGCGCGGCCTGCGGCCGGAGGAGACCCGGTACGAGGGCGCGGCGGAGAACCTGCCCGGCCTGTGGGTGGCGGTACGCGCCGCCGTCCGGCGGGTGGTCGACGAGGTGAGCCTCGCCGAGATCGTCAGCGGCCGGCTGCCCGCGCACGTCCGCAAGCTCACCGCCCTACCCGACGCCTGGGAGCCGCGCTGACGCCAACCCGCTGAGTCACCGGACGCTGATCACCTCCGCGGCGTCCAGCCGGGGCAGCCGGTCGTACCAGGCGTCCGGGCCGGGGTGGCCCACGCTGAGCAGCAGCAGAACCTCGTGCCGCCCGCTGGGATAGAACTCCCGGGTCACCCCCGCCGCGTCGAAGCCCGCCATCGGGCCGGCGGCCAGCCCCGCGGCGCGTACGCCCACGAGCAGGTAGCCGATCTGGAGGGTCGCGTTGAAACGGGCCTGCTCGACGCGCGCCGCCCGGTCGGCGAGCCAGTCGCGGGCCTGCGGGCGGTGCGGGAACAGCTCCGGCAGCCGCTCGTGGAAATCCACGTCGGCGGCGAGCACCGCCAGCAGAGGTGCGCTCGCCGTTTTCGCCCTGTTGGCACCCGACACGTATGGCAGCAGTCGCGCCCGGGACTCCGGCGATCGCAGCAGCAGGATCCGCAGCGGCTGGCCGTTGTAGGCCGTCGGCCCGTACCGGATCAGGTCGTGGATGGCCGCGACCTGGGCGTCGGTGACCGGCTCGTCGGTGAACGTGTTTGCCGTGCGGGCCGCCCGGAACAGCAGGTCCTGGGCGGCCCGGTCCAGCGCGAGCAGGTCGGGCACGGCTGGTGCGCTCACGCCGGCACCGGCTTCACGGCGGTGGTGTAGCCGCCCTGGTGGTGCACCAGCGGCTCGCCGTCGCCGCCGTCGCCCAACGCGAGCGGCTCGGCGATCACCAACGTGTGGTCGCCGGCGGGGACGCGGTGCACCACCCGGCAGAGCAGCCGGGCCAGCACTCCCGTCAGCAGCGGCACGCCGAACGGCCCCGGCGTCCAGTCCGGGTACGCGGCGAACCTGTCGATGCCGCTTGTGGCGAAGACGGCTGCGGCCTCCCGCTGCCCGGCGGCCAGCAGGTGCACGGCGACGTGTTCGGCGCGGGCCAGCACCGGCCAGCTCGACGAGGTGACGCCCAGGCAGAACGACACGAGCGGCGGGTCCAGTGAGACGGACGTGAACGAGGTGGCGGTGAACCCGGCCCGGATCGGTGCGCCGATCCCGCCCAGGCAGGCCGGGTCGGTGGCCCTGGCGACAGCGGTGACCACCGTGACGCTCGTGGCCTGCCGGCGCAGCAGCGCGCGGAACAGGTCCCGGTCGACGGGGTGCAGCTCGGTGGCGTCCGTGCTCGGACGCTCGACGGTCGTCACGCCGGCACCAGGGTCGGCGCGGCGTACGCGCTGGCCGGTCGGGGCAGGCCGTAGTGCTCGCGCAGCGTACGACCTGTGTACTCGGTGCGGAAGAGCCCTCGGGCGCGCAGCACCGGCACGACGTGGTCGACGAAGTCGGCCAGACCGCCGGGCAGGTGCGGCGGCATGATGTTGAACCCGTCGGCGGCGCCCTGGCTGAACCACAGCTCGATCTGGTCGGCGATCTGTTCCGGCGTTCCGGCGACCACGCGGTGGCCCCTGCCGCCGCCGAGCCGGCCGATGAGCTGCCGGACGGTGAGCTTCTCCCGGCGGGCCAGGTCGGTGACGAGCCGGTAGCGGCTCTGGTGGGCCTGCACGGTGCCGGAGTCCGGCAGCTCGGGCAGCGGCCCGTCCAGCGGCAGGCCGGTGAGGTCGATGCCGAGCATCCCGGAGAGCTGCGCGAGGGCGTAGTCGGGGACGATCAGCTCCTCCAGCTCGGCGGCGAGCGTGCGCGCCTCGGCCTCGGTGCCGCCGATCACGGGTGCGATGCCGGGCAGGACCTTCACGAGGTCGGGGTTCCGGCCTGCGGCGGTGACCTGGCGGCGCAGCTCGGCGTAGAAGCCCTGCCCGTCGGCGAGGGTCTGCTGGGCGGTGAACACGGCTTCGGCGTACCGGGCGGCGAAGGCGATGCCGTCCGGTGACGACCCGGCCTGCACGAGCAGCGGCCGGCCCTGTGGC
Organism: Micromonospora profundi; assembly: GCF_011927785.1. Taxonomy (NCBI): domain Bacteria; kingdom Bacillati; phylum Actinomycetota; class Actinomycetes; order Micromonosporales; family Micromonosporaceae; genus Micromonospora; species Micromonospora profundi. Next base: position 4,161,354 of record NZ_JAATJK010000001.1, read on the forward strand.
GGGCGGGGAATGTTGAGCGGGCCACGAACCTGGAACTCCGGCCCCCGGTGCGCGACCTCGTGCACCCTGTCGGTGTCGGCGAACACCCCGGCGGCGGTGTCGAAGACCAGCGCGTCGTCCTCCCAGCTGTCCCAGAGCTTGATCGCCACGTCGACGAACTCGGCGGCCCGCCGGTAGCGGTCGGCGTGCGCGGGGTGGCTGTCCCTGTTGAAGTTGACCGCCTCCCGCTCCTGCGCGGAGGTGACGATGTTCCAGCCGGCCCGGCCGCCGCTCAGGTGGTCCAGGGAGGCGAACTTGCGGGCGGTGTGGAACGGCTCGTTGTAGGTGGTGGAGACCGTCGCGATGAGACCGATGTGCTCGGTCACCGCGGCCAGCGAGGCGAGCAGGGTCAGCGGCTCGAAGACGGCCTGGATGTTGTGCCGGGGGTTCGGCCCGACCGACAGCCCGTCGGCCAGGAACACCGAGTCGAGGGTGCCGCGCTCGGCGATCCGGGCCAGCTCCTGGAAGTGCCGCACGTCGGTGACCCGGCGCGGGTCGGTGCGGGGATGCCGCCAGGCGGCCTCGTGGTGGCCGACGCCCATCAGGAACGCGTTGAGGTGCAGGGTTCGAGGCATGACAGTGTCCTATCCGGCGGAGACGTCGACGCGCCACGTGGAGAAGCGGCGTTCGAGGGCGACGAGGAGCTGGTTGACGACCAGACCGATGGCGGAGATCGTGATGATCCCCGAGTACATGTCGGGGATCGCGAAGTTGTACTGCGCGTAGTTGATGAGGTAGCCGAGGCCGGCCTTCGCGCCGACCATCTCGGCCGCGACGAGCACCAGGATCGAGTACGCCCCGGCCAGCCGGATCCCGGTGAAGATGGTCGGCACCGCCGCCGGCAGGATCACCTTCTGGAACAGCCGCAGGTGGTTGAGCCCCATCGAGCGGGCCGAGCGGATCAGCAGCGGGTCGACGCCCTTCACGCCGGCGATGGTGTTCAGCAGGATCGGCCACGAGCACGCGTACAGCACCAGGGCGATCTTGGAGGTCTCCCCCAGGCCGAGGATGAGCACGAACACCGGCAGCAGGGCCAGCGCGGCGGTGTTGCGGAACACCTCCAGCAGCGGGCTGAGCAGCTCGGCGAGAGGCCGGTACCAGCCGATCAGCAGCCCCAGCGGGATGGCGGTGAGCACGGCCAGCCCGAGCCCGGCCAGCGACCGGGTCAGGCTCGCGCCGACATGCTCGGCGAGCTGCCCACTGCGCAGCAGCTCCCACCAGGCCACCAGCACCTCCGACAGCGGAGGCAGGAACACCCTGTCGACAAGCCCCAGCCGGGGCGCACCCTCCCAGACCACGGCCAGCGCGACGATCGCGACGCCGCGGTGCAGCGCCCTGCCGCCGAGGCCGAGCAGCCGTCCGGCAAGGCCGCCGGCACCGGGTCCGGCGGCGGCCACCGCGTCGGGCGGGGCCGTCGGGGCCGCCAGCCGGGCGGGACGTTCGGCGATGTCAACCAACGCGGGCCTCCTCGGTGTGGGCCGCCGTCGGCGCCGCGCGCCGCGCGTCGGCTCCGGCGACAACGGGAGTACGACCACCGGCTGCTCCGGTGTGGGCGGTGCGACTGCCGGTGGCGCCTTCGGCTGCTTGGGCGGCGCGCACCTCGTCGCGCAGCAGCGTCCAGATCTGGTGCCGGTGGTGGCGGAACGCGTCGGTGGAGCGAACGTCCTCGACGGCGTCCCGATCGCCGAGGTCGATGTCGATGACCTGCTTGACCCGCCCGGGTCGGGAGGTCAGCACCGCCACCCGCTGACCGAGGTACACGGCCTCGTCGATGCCGTGGGTGATGAACACGATGGTCTTGCCGGTACGGGCCCAGATCCGCACGAGCTCGTCCTGCAACGAGTCGCGGGTCTGCGCGTCGAGCGCCGCGAACGGTTCGTCCATGAGCAGCACGTCCGGGTCGTACGCGAGGCTGCGGGCGATGGCGACCCGCTGCTTCATCCCTCCGGACAGCTCGTGCGGGTAGCGGTCGGCGAACCCGGTAAGGCCCACCAGGTCCAGGTGGTGCGCGACCAGGTCGCCACGCTCGGCGCGGGGCACCCCCTTGGCCTCCAGCCCGAACGCCACGTTGCCTGCGGCGGTGCGCCAGGGCAGCAACGCGTACTGCTGGAAGACGATGCCCCGGTCCAGGCCGGGGCCGGTGACGGGCCGACCGTCGACGAGCACCTGCCCGCCGCTGGGTTCGGTGAGCCCGCCGAGCAGGTCGAGCAGTGTGGACTTGCCGCAGCCGCTGGGACCGACGACGACGAGGAACTCTCCGGCGCGTACACCGAGGGTCACCTGGTCCAGCGCGGTGACCGCGCGGGCGCCGCCACGCCGGGTGGCGCGGACACCGAAGGTCTTGCTCACCTGGTCGAAGAGGATCTTGTCGGTGCTCACGCGCCGCCCCCGTCCACGAAGGCGTTGAAGCGGTTGGTGTAGATGTCGGCCGGCTTGGGCCGGTCGCCCTTCAGCTCGCCCTCGGCGGCGAGCCAGTCGATCCAGGTGCCGAACTCGCGCTCGTCGATCACGCCGCCGTGGCCGGCGACGCCGCTGCTCTTCCAGTACGCGACGAGCGACGGGTCCTCGTTGCGGCCGCGCTTGGCGATGATGTCCCGCATCCGGGCCACCACCGTCTCCCGGGGCTGTGTACGCGCCCACTCGATGGCCTTGCCGACCCCTGTGACGAACGCCTTGACGGTTTCCGGGTTGCGTTTGATGAAGTCGTCGCGGAAGACGTACGTGCCGGCGCTGAACGCGCCGAGCAGCTCGTAGTCGGTGAAGATGGTGCGGATGCCACCGCTGTCGACAGCCTTGTCGCGGATCACGCCGCCGAGCACCGCCACGTCGATCTGCTTCTGCCGCAGCGACTGCTCGGTGTTGACCGGGGGCAGTGCGACGAGCTCGACCTTCTTGATCTCGTCGGCGGTGAGCCCGCCCCGGGCCAGCCAGGTCTTGAGCACCGCCTCGGCGTGCGCGCCGAGAGTGTTCATGCCGACCTTGCGGCCGATCAGGTCGCGAGGGCCGCGGATCGGGCTGTCGTCGAGCACGTAGTAGCCCTGGAAGCTCTGCGCGTCCGAGCCGTAGTAGCTGACGACGGCGGTGATCGGGGCGTTGGCCGCGGCGAGCTTGACGATGGCGCCGTTGAACGCGCCGCCGAAGTCGCTCTGCCCGGTAGCGGTGGCCTGGATGTCCTGCGGGCCGCCGGTGACGTTGCCGATCCACTTGAGTCGGACGTCGCCGAGGTAGCCGAGGTCGGCGGCGAGTTCGGGGAGGGTGACCTGGCCGACCGAGCCCTGGTAGCGCAGCTCGCTGGCCTGGCCGGCACCGGCCTGGGCGTCGCTGCCGCAGCCTGCGGCACCGGTGAGCAGTGTCAACGCGGCGACGGTGGCGACGGTACGCAGCAGGGCACGACGGGGTGGGGACATGAGGAGTCTCCTGATCTGTCCACGAGGGAGGTGCGGGGCGCCCGGTTCGGGGCGCGAGGGCACGCCGCTCCGCGACGAGCGGTGCGTGCTGAGTGGTGCAGTGAGTAGGCGGTGCAGTGCGACTGGAGCCGGGCCGGATGGAACCGGTCAGCTCAACAGAGCGCGCTCGCGTGCCGGACCAGGTCGACGTGCACGCAAGCGATGAGGTGGAGCTCATCCCGCTGCGACATGACCTCATGCTGCCGTCGGCGCGACCGACCGGTCAATGCCCTTCCACAAGGTGAGACTTGTATCGCTGCGCGTGTTACGGAACGCTATGAGCAGCGTTTACCGACGCGCAACACCCATCTGATGAATAGGATTTCCCGGCTGCGGCAGGTCACCGTCCAGGCTGGAGCCGATGGGGTTTCGGAATTCGACGTTTCGGGAATGTTCGATCTCGACACGGCAGGGAACGGTGACGAGGGGAGAGCTCCGATGGGCCTCATGTTTCGCAAGCGCAAGAAGTACGGTCCGATCATCCTGAACTTCACCGAGAACGGCTTCTCCTCGTGGAGCATCAAGATCGGCCGCTGGTCCTGGAACTCGAAGGCGAAGGCGCACCGCGTCGACCTGCCGGGTCCGCTGTCCTGGAAGCAGGACAAGTCCCGGTCGTAACATCCCGGGAGTCGAGCGGGGTGCCGGTGATCCCACCGGCACCCCGCTCGACGTCCACCCAACCCCCGCCCCGCGCCCCGCCCCGCGATCTTGCACTTTCGGTCGCGGTCTTGCGTGGGATGCCCCTTGTGTCGCGGCAGGAAGTGCAAGGTCGCGCGGCAGATCCGGGGGGATCGGGCTAGCGGGTTGGGGTTAGCTTTTCGTCGCCGGCCAGGCGGCCCGACTCGCGGGAGCGTTGCAGGTCGCCGCTCCTGAGCAGGTCTTCCAGCGCCCGGTTGGCGTCGCTGGCGCGGTAGACGGTGGCGGTCAGCGTGTGCCGGCGCAGCTCGGTGACCTCCCGCGGCCCACCCCGGCCCAGCTCGGCCAACAGCTCGCCGGTCAGCGGCGCGAGGCTGGGCTCCCCTGCCACGTCGACGGTCGCGCCCGCCGGGTCGGACGGGTCACGCAGGCGCATGCCGAGGTCCGCGCCGGCTGCCCAGAGCGCGTCGCGGACCGCTTCCAGGCTCCGGTCCGAGCGACTGCCGAACGCGACCACACCGGCAGCCTCGCCGTCCGGCAGCACGGGCGCCACCTCGGCGACAAGCGGGAACCCGGCGGCGACAAGAGCATCGCGGGCACGGGAGCCGGCGTGCAGCAGCACCTCTCCGGTGCGGCCGTTGGCGGCGGCGGTGAGCAGCTGCGGGGTCACGGCGTCGGGCAGGTCCAGGAAGCTGAACAGCGGTGACCCCGCCGCCCCGGCCGCTTTCAGCGCGACCGGCAACTGCTGCGGGGCGCCGGGCAGCAGGTGCACTGTGACCTCGGCGGGCAGCTCCGCCTCGACCGGGCCGAGCCGGGTCGGCAGTTCAGGCGTGCCGTCGGCCAGCACCAGCACCGTGACCCGCCGGCCGCGTACCTGATCGGCGTGGGCGGCGACCACCCGCAGCGCGGCCTGGGCGCCACCGCCATCGGCCCCGGCCCACACCAGTGCCACGGTGGCTCGCCGGGAGCGTTGCAGGGCCGCGGGCAGCCAGGTCGTCAACTGGCGGACCAGCAGCTCGCGGAGGAAGTCGGTGGTCGGGTCGGTCGGCATCGGTCCGTTCTACCCTACGGGCGGTCAGGCCGGGACGGAGATCCCCACGCCACCCCGGGTCTGCCCGCCGTAGCGCTGCTGTTCGGCGGCCAGGTCGAGCCGGCCGATGCGCTTGCGGGCGGCAAGCGTGGCGTCGTCGAGCCGGTCGGCGGGGACCAGCCAGACCACCTCGAACTCCAGGCCGTCCGGGTCCTGCCCGTACAGGCTCTTCGTGGTGCCGTGGTCGGACGTGCCGACAAGCGCCCCGGCGGCGGCGAGCCGCTCGGCGGTCACTGCCAACTCGTCGAGGGTGTCGACCTCCCACGCCAGGTGGTAGAGCCCGACGGTGGCCCGGCCGGCCGTCGACCGCCCGGCGGCGGCGCCGATCTCGAACAGGCCGAGGTCGTGGTCGTTCGTGGAGTCGGGGGCCTGGAGGAAGGTGGCGCCCCGGAAGCCGTCCGGGGTCATCGCCACCGGGCGGAAGCCCAGCACGTCCCGGTAGAAGGCGACGCTGCGGGCGAGGTCACTGACGTAGAGGACCGCGTGGTTGAGCCTGTGGATTCCCATGACCCGAGGTTAGCGCCATTTAGTTGAGGGCTCAACTATTCCGGGTATGATGGTGGTCATGACCCGCTGGTTGGACCCTGACGAGCAGCGCACATGGCGGGCGTTCCTCACCGCCTCCCGGGCGCTGATGGACACGCTCGACCGCGAGCTGCAACACGACGCGGGGATGCCGCACGCGTACTACGAGATCCTGGTCCGGCTCTCCGAGGCGTCCGGGCACCAGTTGCGGATGAGCGAGCTGGCCGAGCTGACCGGGTCGTCGCGCAGCCGGCTCTCGCACGCGGTGGCCCGGCTGGAGGCGGCCGGCTGGGTGCGCCGCGAGGAGTGCCCCACCGACCGGCGCGGGCAGATCGCCCTGCTCACCGACGCCGGTTTCGCCACCCTCAGCGCCGCCGCACCCGGCCACGTCGAGGGGGTACGCCGCCACCTGTTCGACGCGCTGAGCCCGGCCCAGGTCGACCAGCTTCGCCGGATCAGCGAGACACTGGCCGAGCACCTGACAAGATCCTGACCGATCGACACCGGCGCGGGACTTGTACTTAACGTCGTCGAATGAGCACGATGGGGCGTGCCCTCCGGCTTCGGCGAACTGACTGATCAGGCGCAGCACCTCGTGTCCGCTGGCGACCTCGCCGGTGCGCAGCGGCTGCTCGCCGACGCGCTCACCGACGCCGACCCCCGCCCCGCCAACGCCACCCCCGAGTTGGCCGAGGCGGCAAGCCTCCAGGCGCGGGTGCTCGTCGCCCTCGGCGAGCCGCACTCCGCGCGGGGGTGGGCCGCCTTCACGTACGCCGCCAGCACCCGGCTGCACGGCCGCTCCGACCCGCGTACGGTGGCCGCCGCGGCCACCCTGGCGGCGGTGCTGCACCGGGTCGGCAGCCACTCCCGCGCCGCTCGGCTCTACCAGGAAGTCATCATCGAGCTGACCGCCCAGGACGGGCCGGAGTCCCTGCGGGTGCTCGCCGCGCACGCCGACCTGGCCACCGTCGAGTACGCCCGGGGCCAGTGCACGGTGGCCCGCGACCGACTCCAGGACGCCTGGGAGCTGCACCGCGAGGTGTACGGCGACGGGCACCCCAGCGGCATCAAGATGCTGGCCCGGCTCGGCGCCATGCAGCGCGACTGCGGCCAGTTCACCGAGGCGCACGACAACCTGGCGTTGGCCAGGGAGTTGTCCCGGCAGCACCTGCCCGCCGACGATCCGCTTGCCCAGCAGGTCGCGGCCCTGGCCCGGGCGGCGGCCAACCCCGACCACGTCTGCGCCGACGACGCACCTGCCGGCCGGGATGCCCCGCTGGTGCCGGCCGCCCGTAACCCACCGCACGACCACCCGGTCGAGTCCGGCTACCACCCGTCGACGTCCCCGCCGCAATCCGCCAAGCCGGCGCCGGACGGCCCTGCCGAAGCCGATAACGACCCGGCCGACGTGACGTTCGCCGACAGTCAAGGCTTCAGGAGCGACGAGGGCTCCACGGACGACGAGGGCTTCACGGACGGCCACGGGTTCACGCGAGGCCAAGGGTTCACGGAAGGCGGCAGTTTCGCCCCTGCTCACGGGGTTGCAGCCGGCGCCAGTGCGGTGCCGAACCCCCGGGTCCCCGCCGACGAACGCGGCGGATCGGCTGGCCTCCGCTGGCCACCAGAGCAGGCAGACGAGCCCACGCCCCACTCGACGGACACGCCGGTCCCGCCCTCCGTGGTCGGCTTCACCGGCAGCAGCACCGAGGAGGCCTCCGGCGTCTACCGGCTGCACCAGCCGGGCCGGCCGGCCGACGCGAACCCACCGTCCGCGCCGTCCAGGGCGGGTGAACCGCCGTCCGAGTCGTACCAGCCGTTCCAGCCATCGGAGCCGTACACACCGGGCGACCCGTACACGCCGCCGGAGCCCTACACGCCGTCACGTCTATTGCCGGTGCCCGTGCATCGGGCACCGCCGCCGCCGCCGCGCAACCGGCTCGTTCCGGTGCTGGTGGCGGGCGTGGTCGTGGTGCTGCTGGGCACGACGGCGGTGATCGCCGGCGTGGCCCGGGTCGGCGACGGGGACGACAAGCCGCCAGCACCGGCCACCGGCGCGCCCAGCGCGGGCCCGACGAGCCCTGGGGCACCGGACACCAGCGGCGCGGCGCCGGGCGGCGGCGCGCCCGCCAGCACCCCACCGCCAGCGGCCGCGCCCGGGACCCCACCGGGCTCGGTGACTCTGCGCGACAACCGAGACAACATCACCTTGCGCTGGACGTACCCGGCCGGCGGCGAAGGGCCAGTGATCATCTCTGCCGGGCGGGCGGGGCAGGACAAGACGGCCATCGCCACGCTGCCGGCCGGTGCCGACACCTACATCGTCTACGCGTTGAATCGCGCCAACGACTACTGCTTCACCGTGGCGGTCGTCTGGTCCACCGACTCCGTCGCGCCCGCCGACCAGGTCTGCACCAACCGCCGCTGACTAGCCCTCGCCACCGACGAGTCACCACCCACGGCGGTGACAATCCGTGGCTGTTGCGTCGGTTGAAGCAGAGCAAAGAGCGCGAACACCTTTGTGGCGCCTATCGCCGTTCGTTACGTTCCGTGATAGTTCGTCCCGGGTCGTCCTCGGTGCCGTCTGTCGGCGGCACCGGTAGTAGCAGACGCACCTGCAGCCCCGGTCGGACACCAGCACCAGCACCAGCGAGAGCCTTGCCGTGGGCGCTGGCACGCCGATCGGCAGCGACGTTCGCGCCGACGATGCTGTCGGCGGCGGTGCTGTCGGTGGTGGCGGCGTTGTCGGTTGCTGTGGCTGTGGCTGTGGTCAGGGTGATGGTGCCGCCGGCGCGGCGGACCAGTTCCCGCACGATGGCCAGGCCCAGGCCGGCGCCGCCGTCGTCGCGGCCCCTCCCGTCGTCCAGCCTGGTGAACCGGTCGAAGACCCGATCCCGGTCCGCCGCCGGGATCCCCGGGCCGTCGTCGGTCACCGTCACCAGGTGGTACGCCCCATCGTGGCTCGGCTCGGCAGCGAGCACGACGCTTTCGTGCGCGTGCCGGACCGCGTTGTCGACAAGGTTGGCCAGGACGCGGCGCAGCTCGTCGGCGTTCCCGACCGTCCACAGCGGGCCGGGATAAGGCACGACCCGCACCGGCGGCGACGGATAGCGGGCGGCCACCTCGCTCAGCAGCGCGCCCAGTTCCACAGGGCCGGTCAGCCGGGCCACCGGCGTCTCGTCCAGGCGGGCCAGCAGCAGCAGGTCGTCGACCAGCCGGCTCAGCCGCTCGGTGTCGGCGAGCAGGTTGGCCGTCACCGCCGTCCAGTCCGTACGGTCGGCGAGTCGCTGCGCCACCTCCAGCTCCGTACGGATGTTGGTGAGCGGGCTGCGCAGCTCGTGCGCCGCGTCGGAGACGAACGCCCGCTGCCGGTCCCGGGCAGTCTCCAGGCGGTCCAGCATGCCGTTGAGGGTGACCGCCAGTCGGTGGATCTCGTCGGCTGACGCGGGCACCGGCAGACGTCCGGCACCGGCCCGCCCGGTGATCTCCTCGGCGCCTCGACGGAGCGCCTCCACGGGCCGCAGGGTCGCGCCGACCACCCGCCACGCCACGGCGGCCAGCGCGGCCACCAGCAGCGGAAACGCCACCAGCAGGATGGTCCGCACCACGTGCGTGCTGTGCCGCACGTCGGCCATCGACCGGGCCACCAGCACGGTGAGCGGGTCGGCCGCGGTTCCTGCGGGTACGGCCACCACCCGCACCGGGCCGACGAGACCGACCCGCTCGGCGGGCGCCTCCAGCCGCTGTCTGCGGCCGGTGTCCAGTCGTTCCGGGCGGACCATCGGAACGAGCCGGTCCGCGTCAATCGAGGCGGCCCGGATGCGTCCCTGAGCGTCGATCACCTGGACGCGGACCTGACCACCGGCCACCGGCAGCGGGTCGGGCAGCGCGTCCTCGGCGGCGAGCAGGGCGACCGCGTCGGCGGTCCGGAACGCCTCGGTGTCCACGGTCCGCTGGAGCACGTACCCGAGCGTGCCGAGCAGCACGACCCCGCCGAGGGCCAGCGCGACGGTGAGGCCGAACACCCCGAGCGCCAGAAGCCGTCCCCGCAGGCCCAACGCCGGCAGCCGTCCGCCCCGGAGCCGACCGGCGCCCGGCGGGTCGGCGCGGGTCACGTCGCCAGCCGGTAGCCGGCGCCCCGGACCGTCTCCAGCCGGTCGCGGCCGAGCTTGCGGCGCAGGTAGCCGACGTACACCTCGACGACGTTCGGCGCTGTCTCCAGGCTGGCGTCCCAGACGTGATCCAGCAGCTCGATCTTGGACACGACCTGACCGGGTCGGCGCATCAGGTAGTCCAGCAGCGCGAACTCCCGCGCCGTCAACGTCACCTCGGCGTCGGCACGCGTGACCCGGCGTCGGGCCGGGTCCAGTCGCAGGTCGCCGACCGTCAGCACCGTCGGGCGCTCCGGCGCGCCCCGGCGCAGCAGCGCCCGCAGGCGAGCCAGCAGCACCACGTACGAGAAGGGCTTGGTGAGGTAGTCGTCGGCGCCGCAGTCCAGCCCGTCGGCCTGGTCGTACTCGCCGTCCTTGGCGGAGAGCATGAGCACCGGCAGCCAGTGCTGCTCGGCGCGCAGCCGACGGACCAGTTCGTAGCCGGAGAGCCCGGGCAGCATCACGTCGAGGATCATCGCGTCGTACCCGCCGTGCCGGGCGGCGTCCAGGCCGGCCGGGCCGGTAGCGGCCACGTCGACCGCGAACCCCTCCGCCTGGAGACCCCGTTGCAGGGCACTCGCCAGCCGGGCCTCGTCCTCCACCACCAACAGTCGCACCGCTCAAGGGTGCCACCTGGGTCAATGCGGGCGTCCTCAGCGCGTTCACAGGGGCCAGCGGGCAGGATGGTACGCAGGAGGTGCCCACCATGTCCGTCCTGAGAAGCCGTCCCGTCCTGCGTTGGCTGGTCCCGGCGACCGCCGCTGTCGCCGTCATCGGCGGTGGCGCGGCCATCGGCACGTTCGCCGCCGAGGCCGAGCCGAGCCTGCCACCGCGTACCGCCGCTCAACTCCTTGTCGACCTGCAGGAGTCCCGCCTCGAAGGGTTGTCCGGCACTGTCGTGCAGCGCGCCGACCTCGGTCTGCCGCCGCTGGCCGGGCTGATCCCCGGCAACGACCTGACCACCCTGCTGACCGGCACGCACACCCTGCGGGTCTGGTATTCCGGGCCGGAGCGGCAGCGGATCGCCCTGCTGGACACCCTCGGCGAACGGGACGTCATCCGCAACGGGCGGGACCTGTGGACCTGGGAGAGCCGCGGCAACACCGCGCGCCACCGTACTCTCGGCGAGGCCGCGACCGCCGGAAAGCCGGCGCTCGACGCCCGGCCGAGCATGCCGGCCACGCCGCAGCAGGCCGCGGACCTGGCGCTTGGCGCGATCGACCCGAGCACCGAGGTGAGCGTGGGCCGCTCGGCCACCGTCGCCGGGCGGGACGCCTACGAGTTGGTGCTCCAGCCGCGCGACCGCGACTCGCTCGTGCACCAGTTGCGGATCGCCATCGACGCCAAGCAGCACGTGCCCCTGCGCTTCGAGGTGCTCGCCAAGGGCAGCGACCAGCCGGCGTTCGAGGTGGCCTTCACACAGGTCGACTACCGGCAACCCGACGTCGACCAGTTCACCTTCAACCCACCGCCCGGGGTGACAGTCACGGAGGAGAACGGCAAGCTGCCTGCCGCCGGTCGGCCCGAACACGCACAGCCGGCCGGTGACCCGCAGGTACGCGCCGAGGGCTCCGGCTGGGCCACAGTGCTTGTCACCCGGCTGGACGGGGCGGCTGGCGCCAAGCCCGGATCGCCGGCGTCGAAGCCCGCCGTACCGCCGGCCGCCGACGCGCCGGACATGTCGAAGTTGCTCGGCGGCCTGACTGCGGTCAGCGGCGACTGGGGCAGCGGTCGGCTGTTGACGAGCAAGTTGTTCAGTGTGCTGCTCACCGACGACGGGCGGGTGCTCGCCGGAGCGGTCACGCCGGAGCGGCTGTACCAGGTCGCCCGCGGCTGACGTCAGCGGTGTGCTCGCGCCGGGTCGACCTCACGGTCGGCCCGGCGCCTCGTTGTGCGGGTGATACCGGCCCGTCGGGCTTGGTGGGTGCCTACCGAACGCGCTATCTTCAACAATTCGGAAGGCACTAAAAAAGAACGACTCAGAAAGCCGTTCTTGCACGACATTCTAATCTTTGGGGAGACGGCTTGTCAAGGCACTCCGGTGGTACCGGTGAATTGTCGCTCGACGACGAGATCGGCCGCGAGCAGGAGTACGTCTCGATGCTCTACGACCGGCTGGACGGGCTGCGTGAGCAGGCCGCCCACCGGCTCACCGACGCGCTGCGCAGCACCGGCGGCACCCTCCAGGACCGTTCCCAGCGCGACAGCTCGGTAGCTATGTACGCCGACCAGGTCGAGCAGTTCTCGGCAGTGGAGAATGGTCTCTGTTTCGGCCGGCTCGACGGCGACGACGATTCCCGCCGCTACATCGGCCGGATTGGGATCTTCGACACCAGCGGTGACTACGACCCGCTGCTGATGGACTGGCGTGCCCCCGCCGCCCGCGCGTTCTACCTCGCCACCGCCGCCAACCCGCAGGGCGTCCGCAGGCGTCGGCACCTACGCACGCGGCAGCGCAAGGTGACCGGGCTCAACGACGAGGTGCTCGACATCGACAGCGCCTCCCCCGGCGCGCACGAGGAGTTGACGGGCGAGGCGTCGCTGCTCGCCGCGTTGAACGCCGGCCGTACCGGCCGGATGCGCGACATCGTGGAGACCATCCAGGCCGAGCAGGACACCATCATCCGCGCCGACCTGCCCGGGGTGATGGTGGTCCAGGGCGGCCCGGGCACCGGCAAGACGGCTGTCGCGCTGCACCGGGCGGCGTACCTGCTCTACACACACCGCCGGGAGCTGTCCAGCCGGGGCGTGCTGCTTGTCGGCCCGAACGCGACCTTCCTGCGCTACATCTCCCAGGTGCTGCCGACGCTTGCCGAGACGGGCGTGCTGCTGCGTACCCAGGGTGATCTTTTCCCCGGGGTGAGCGCGCAACGGACGGAGCCGGCCGAGACGGCGGCGCTCAAGGGCCGGGCCGTGCTGGCCGAGGTGCTGGCGCTCGCGGTACGGGACCGGCAGTGGGTGCCGGAAGAGCCGCTGGAGATCGAGGTGGAGCGGGAGGCGCTGACCCTCGACCCGGAGACCGTCCGGGCCGCCCGGGACCGGGTCCGCCGCGCCGACCGCCCGCACAACCTGGCGCGGGCGCTCTTCGACGTGGAGATCGTGCACGCCCTCGCCGACCAGGTGGCCGAACGGATCGGCGCCGACCCGCTGGGCGGGGACAACTTGCTCGACGAGGCCGACCGTGCCGAGATCCGCAGGGAGTTGCGCGACGAGCCCGAGATCCGCGCCACCCTGGACCAGCTCTGGCCGGTGCTCACCCCACAGCGCCTGCTCGCCGACCTGTACGCCGACCCCTCCCGGATCGCCGCCGCCGCGCCGATGCTCACCGACGACGAGCGGGCGCTGCTGCACCGCGAGCCGGGTGGCTGGACGCCGGCGGACGTGCCGCTGCTGGACGAGGCCGCCGAACTGCTCGGCGAGGACGAGCGGGCCGCCGCCGCCCGCCGGGATCGCATCCGCCGGATGGAACGGGAGTACGCCGAGGGTGTGCTGGAGATCGCCCGGGGCTCCCGCTCGATCGACGTCGAGGACGAGGCCGAGGGCGGCGAGATCCTCGGTGTGACCGACCTGATCGACGCCGACCGGCTGTTGGAACGGCAGGAGGAGGCCGACCGGCTGACCACCGCGCAGCGCGCCGCGGCCGACCGGAAGTGGGCGTTCGGGCACGTGATCGTGGACGAGGCGCAGGAGCTGTCCCCCATGGCGTGGCGTCTGCTGATGCGCCGCTGCCCGAGCCGGTCAATGACGATCGTCGGGGACGTGGCGCAGACGGGGGCACTGAGCGGCACACCGTCGTGGGCCGAGGCCCTCGCCCCGTACGTGGCGCAGCGGTGGCGGCTCACCGAGCTGACAGTGAGCTACCGGACGCCCGCCGAGATCATGGCGGTCGCCGCGGAGGTCCTCGCCGAGATCGACCCCGAGTTGCGGCCGCCGCGCTCGGTGCGGGAGAGCGGCGTACCGCCGTGGGACCGGGCTGTGCCCGACGAGCAGTTGCCGGCGGAGCTGGTGCGGGTAGCCACCCGCGAGGCCCTCGACCTGGCCGAGGGCCGACTCGGCGTGATCGTGCCGGCCAGCCGGGTCGCCACGCTCGGCGCCGCGCTGACCGCAGCGCTGCCCGAGGCCGCAGTCGGCGAGCACCCCGAGCTGGAGAGCCGGGTGGTCGTACTGACCGTCGCGCAGGCCAAGGGCCTCGAATTCGACTCGGTGCTTGTGGTCGACCCGGACCTGATGGTCGCCGAGTCACCACGCGGCCGCAGCGACCTCTACGTGGCGCTAACCCGAGCCACCCAACGCCTGGGCATTCTCCGCACCACTCCGTAACCCTCCCGCCCCCGCCCTCCCCGGTCGATCATGAGGTTGACGTGGACTGTGATCTTCCACAGCCACGCCAACCTCATGATCAACGCCTAAGGGGTGGGTGGGTGGCTAGTCGTTTGTGGGCTTGGCTGGGCCGGTCGCTGATGTGGACTGGTCGCTTGTGTTACCGCCCATCGGGGTGCTCAGGCCGCCGGTGGTGGCATCACCCGTCGTGGTCGGCGCAACCTTGCCCGGGTGGCGCTCCGGTTGGCGCGCCACTCGGCGCACGCTCGCCGGTCCTGCCGTTCCGCCGGTAGTGGTGATCGCGCCCTGACCCCGGGTGGGGCCACCGTCGCGCAGCACCGTCGGGTCGATCGGCTGGTGCGCCGGGTCGTACGGGTCGACCTCCTGGATCACCCGCTCCACGTCGGTACGGGGCAACGTCACCTCGTCGATGGCGCCCTTGCCGTACACGCCGCCGGCGATCCGGTCCTCGGCCTGGCGGGCGGCTTCCTGTCGCATGTCGTCCTCACGCACGTCATCACCTCACAGAAGCTGTGGAACCGACTGCGTGCCCGGCCACCGGCCCGGCAAACCCGCGCCGGTGGCCCGGAGGTCGTCCACCCCGGTTCACCGGACCGGACGTGCGCACCCTCCAGGCGCGGTACGACCTGAAGGTGATCCCGTACACCGTCGACGACGCGACGGTCATGCAGCGGGTCATCGACCTGGGAGTGGACGGCATCGTCACCGACGACCCGGATCTGTTGGTGAGCGTCGCGATCCGCAACGGCCTGCGCTGAGGCCCCGACCCGACCGCCGGCTGGGATATTTCCGGCCGGCGGTCGGGTTACCTGCTCACTGGCCTCGGGTAGTCGGGGGGTGTCCCCGCCGTGAACGCGAACCGTGCCGTGGCCGACACGCGGTAGCGGGGCGAGGGAACGCAGGTACGACTCATCGCATCCTGAGGAGGACCAGATGAGCACGCAGGCTGCTTCCACCAGGCCGATGAACCGGCCCATGAACGACCCGCAGAACCCCGCGTCGATGCGGAACACGCCGACGCAGCAGATGCCGGCCATGCACGACGGGCACCGGGAACAGATGCCGTCGCCAGGTACGGAAACCAAGCAGGCGTTCCTGACGACGGAATTCTGGGTCTACGCTGCCGCAGTCGCGCTGGTGGTGATCTCGGCGTTCTGGAAGGGCACCACCGCCAACGGGTTGAACATCAACAACCCGAACCAGGCGTGGTGGTTCCTGACCATCCTGACCGGTGGTTACCTGGTCAGCCGTGGCCTGTCGAAGGCGGGCTCGGCGCGCCGGTCCGGCCGGGAGCGCAACAAGCGCTGACGTGGGTCAACAGACGTGAAAAAGGCAGTGGCCTCCGGGAGATTCTCCCGGAGGCCACTGTCGTATCTGGACGCCTACTCTTCGAACCCGCCGAAGTCCCCGCCGAAGTCCTCACCGGCGTCGCCCTCGAAGGCGTCACCGATCATCTCGCCGGCGATCATGCCGCCGGCGACGCCGAGCGCCGCACCGGCCACCATGCCGCCCATGCCGACTCCCCTGCCGTGGCCGTGCCCGTGGCTCTTGCCCGCCCCGTACCCCTGGGGCCCGTACCCCTGGGCGCGCAGGCTGCCGTAGCGGGAGGTGGTCTCGCGCAACCAGCCGTCGACGACCTGCGCCCAGTCGACCTTGTCGGCGTCGGCGTGCGACACCTGGTAGCGGCCGAACGCGTCGTGCCCGGCGCTGAGGAAGCCGCCGCGCTTGTCGCACTCAAGGATCACCTCGACGCCGTGCGGACTGGTCACGAAGGTCAGCTCGGCCTCCCTGATCGTGCTGGCGTACTGCGGCGCGGCGAAGAACTCGATCTCCTGGTAGAACGGCAGCGTCTGCTGCACACCCCGGATGTGGCCGCGCTCAAGGTCGGCGTGCTTGAACTGGAAGCCGAGGCGCTGGAACGCCTCCAGGATCCGCTCGTGCACCGGCAGCGGGTGCACCGCCACCTGGTCCAGGTCGCTCTTGTCGACGGCGCGGGCGATGGCCAGCTCGGTGCGCAGGCCCATCGTCATGCCGTGCAGGCGCTGGCCGTACACGTCGGTGATCGGGGTTTCCCACGGCACCGGCAGCTGGAACGGGATGGAGAGCTGCTGCTTGGGCGCGAGCTGGAGCGGGCCGCTGACGACCATGCGGTGGAACTCCAGCGTGCCCGAGTACTCCGCGTCGTGCCCTTCGACCTCGACCCGTGTCACCAGACCGATGACGACCTGCTCGATGGCCGCCGGAGCGTCGCCGCCGACGAGGTTGACGTGTCCGTCGAGGGTCAGACCGGGGCGGGTGTTGGGGTTGGTCAGCACGGTGTCCACGCTGGGACCGCCGACGCCGAACGCGCTCAACATCTTCTTGAAGACCATCGGAACTCCTGTGCGACGGGCGACCGCTCCAGATTGGAGCCGGACGTTTACTCGATGCGCACCTTATCCAGATGCGCTGTGAGGTGGCTGTGAGCACGCGCGGCGTCCCACGCCAGTCGATCATGGAGTTGTGGTGCCGGACGAAAGTCGCCAACCGGGGCAAGTCACCCACCACAACTACATGATCGACGGAGGGATCAGGCAGGCTCGACGATTACCAGCTCGCCTACCTGATCGGCTATCGTCGTGCGGGCTTCGGGCGGCAGCCCTACGTCGGTTATCAGCACGTCGGCTGCCTCCAGCGGGGCGATCGTGGCGATGCCGATGGTCTCCCACTTCGTGTGGTCGGCGAGCACCACCAAGCGGCGGGCGGCGCCGATGAGGCACCTGTTGACGCCGGCCTCCAGCAGATTCGGCGTGGTGAAGCCGGTACGCGGGCTGAGCCCGTGCACCCCCAGGAAGAGCAGGTCCACGTTGAGCGCGCTTATCGCCGCTTCGGCCACCGGCCCGGTCAACGCGTCCGACGGGGTGCGGATGCCGCCGGTCAACACCACTGTCTGGTCGGCGCGCGGGTTCTGGTAGAGCGCGTCGGCCACCGGGATCGAGTTCGTCACCACCGTCAGCCCGCGGACGTCGGAGATCAGCGTGGCAAGCGCGGCGGTGGTGGTGCCCGCGGACAGCGCGATGGCCATTCCCGGCTCCACCATCCTCGCCGCCCGCTCGGCGATGGCCCGCTTCTCGGCCTGCTGGCGGATCGACTTCGCGGCGAAGCCGGGCTCCTCGGCCGAACCCGGCCCGGCGAGCGTCGCACCGCCGTGCACCTTGTCGACAAGGCCACGCTCGGCGAGCACCTCGAGGTCACGCCGGATCGTCATGTCGGACACGCCGAACCGGCTGACCAGTTGGCTCACCCGTACACCGCCGCGCTGACGGATCAGATCGAGGATGGCGGTCTGCCGCTGCTGGGCGAGCATCCGGGGAACCTCCTTCGCGCCGTGGGTGTGGTCGGATCAGGCCGGTTCGTCGGCTCGATCTTCCCGGATGACCGCCACCTCGCCGGCCGGCACCGTCAGCTCACCGGCACACAGTGCCCCGGTCAGCAGCTCGGTGCCGCTCACCGGGACGCGTACCTCATTGTCGGTGTGGTTGATCGCGAACAGCCAGCTGCGGTCGCCGTCGCGCCGGCGTACCACCTCCACCCCGCTCGGCACCCGCACCGCCGGACGGACGCCTGCCTCGTCGAGCAGCCGGGCGACAAGCCTGTCGGTGGCCGGCTCGTCCAGCCGGGTGCCGACGTACCAGGCCGCGCCCGCGCCGACCGGATGCCGGGTCAGCGCCGGCACGCCGGGCAGAGGCCCATCGGTGTACGACGCCAGCACCTCGGCACCGTCGGCGTGCAGCCACTCGGTCCACACGTCGGCCGTACTGCCGTCGTCGAGCCGGACCTGCTCGCCCTCGCGCAGCGGAAAGAACTCCTCGGTCCGTACGCCCAGCAGCTCCCGGAACGCGCCCGGGTAGCCGCCCAGCCGGATGTGGTCGTTGTCGTCGACGATGCCGCTGAAGTAGGTGACGGCGGCGGTGCCTCCTGCCTCGACGTACCGGTGCAGCGCCTCGGCGTCGGCGTCCCGGACCAGGTAGAGGGTGGGTGCCAGGACAAGCCGGTAGCCGCTGAGATCCGCCGACGGGTGGACGATGTCGGCGGTCACCCCGGCCCGCCACAGCGCGCCGTACAGGGCGGTCAGGCGATCGGTGTAGGTGACGTCGACGCTGGGGTGTGAATCCAACTCGACGGCCCACCAGGCCTCGAAGTCGAACAGGATGGCCACGTCGGCGTCCACCCGGCTGCCGCGTACCTCGGCCAGGGCCTTGAGGTCCGCGCCGAGCTGGCAGACCTCGCGGAACACCTTGGTGTCCGGCCCGGCGTGTGGCACGAGCGCGGAGTGGAACTTCTCCGCGCCGGCCCGCGACGCGCGCCACTGGAAGAAGAGCACCCCGTCGGCGCCCCGGGCGACGTGCGCGAGGCTGTTGCGGCGCATCTGCCCGGGCAGCTTGGCCACGTTGCGGGGCTGCCAGTTGACAGCGCTCGTGGAGTGCTCCATCAGCAACCACGGGTCGCCGCCGGCCACCCCGCGGGTGTGGTCGGCGGCGAACGCCAACCCGACGTGCGCCTGCGGGTCGGCGGCGGCCAGGTAGTGGTCGTTGGACACGAGGTCCACGTCGTCGGCCCAGGAGTGGTAGTCCATGTGCTTGGTCATGCCGAGCATGAAGTTCGTGGTGACCGGCTGCCGGACCAGGGTCTTGAGCAGCGCGCGTTCGGCGCGCAGCTGGGCGCGTTGCTCGTCGGAGGAGAACCGCAGGAAGTCGAGCTGCTGGGTGGGGTTGGCGAACGTCGGTGCGCTGCGCGGCGGGTTGATCTCGGCCCAGTCGCCGTAGCGCTGGCTCCAGAACGCGGTGCCCCAGGCGTCGTTGAGCCGATCCAGGTCGCCGTAGCGCTCACGCAGCCAGCCGCGGAACGCCTCGGCGGTGACGTCGCAGTAGCAGTGCACGTTGTGACAGCCCAGCTCGTTGGACACATGCCACATCACCACCGCCGGATGCTCGGCGTACCGCTCGGCGACGGCCCGCACCAACTCCAGTGACCGCTCGCGGAACACGGGCGAGCTGGGGCAGTACGCCTGCCGTCCGCCCGGCCAGAGGATGGTGCCGTCGGCCCGGCGGGGCAGCGTCTCCGGATGCGCGCGGGCCAGCCAGGGCGGTGGGCTGGCGGTGGCGGTGGCCAGGTCGACCTGGATCCCGCCGTCGTGCAGGAGGCCCAGCACCCGGTCGAGCCAGCCGAACTCGAACCGGCCCGGGGTGGGCTCCAGAAGTGCCCAGGAGAAGATGCCGACGGAGACCAGGTTGACGCCGGCTCGCCGCATCAGCTCGACGTCCTCGGACCAGGTCTCTTCGGGCCACTGCTCGGGGTTGTAGTCGCCGCCGAAATAGATGCCGTCACCGTGCCATCGCCGCATGACAGGTGAGGGTGCACCGGGGAACCCACGGAAGTCAACAGGTTCCAACATCGATTTCCTTTCCAACGTTTACCACGTAACGGCCGCATTACAACTGGGTTATCGAAGGTGAACTGCCCCCTTGACAGCGCCTGACGGAGAGGTAGCTTGAGGCCCCACTGGTCGTTCGTGTTCGCCAATGTGGATTCTCGGTGGATCCCGATGTGTATTTCACGAGGCCGGCCCCGTTCTCCACCTGACGGCCCTTGAGCGCAGCACCTCTTCATCCGCAGGAGGCACAGATGTCCCGTCCCCGATCCCAGGCCGAGTACCTAGCTCGGCTCGTACCGCCCTCCGTCGCCGGCATCAACCGACGCTCGCTGCTGGCCGGTGCGGCCGGCACCGGCGCGCTGCTCGGCACCGGTCTGCTCGCCGGCTGCGGCGACGACTCCGGCTCCGGTGGGTCCAGCAAGGACGTGTCACTCGGCTCGAACCAGTCCGACCCGAAGCCCAAGGACGTGGTCGCGAAGATCGCCGACGGGTTCAAGACCTCGTCCGGCGTCCAGGTCGCTGTCAACACTGTCGACCACAACACGTTCCAGGAGAACATCAACAACTACCTCCAGGGCAAGCCGGACGACGTGTTCACCTGGTTCGCCGGCTACCGGATGCGCTTCTTCGCCTCCAAGGGCCTGGCCGGTGACATCAGCGACGTGTGGGGCAAGCTCTCCGGCTATTCCGACGCCTTCAAGAAGGCGTCCACAGGGGACGACGGCAAGCAGTACTTCGTCCCGGCGACGTACTACCCGTGGGCTGTCTTCTACCGCAAGTCGGTCTGGAAGCAGTACGGCTACGAGGTGCCCACGACCCTCGACCAGTTCACCGCACTCGGCGCGCGGATGAAGGGCGACGGCCTGACCCCGATCGCCTTCGCCGACAAGGACGGCTGGCCGGCGATGGGCACCTTCGACATCCTCAACCTGCGCATCAACGGCTACCAGTTCCACATCGACCTGATGGCCGGCAAGGAAGCCTGGACCTCCGACAAGGTCAAGAAGGTCTTCGACACCTGGGCCGGCCTGCTCCCCCTGCACCAGCCTGACAGCCTCGGCCGCACCTGGCAGGAGGCCGCGCAGTCGTTGCAGCAGAAGAAGAGCGGCATGTACCTGCTCGGCCTCTTCGTCGGTCAGCAGTTCAGCAACGAGGAGCAGGACGACCTCGACTTCTTCACCTTCCCGGAGATCGACCCGTCGATCGGCGCCAAGGCGCTGGACGCCCCGATCGACGGCTACATGATGGCCCGCAAGCCCAAGAACGAGGACAACGCCCGCAAGCTGCTGGAGTACCTCGGCAGCAAGGACCCCGCGGACATCACCGTCAAGAACGACCCGGCCACGCTCGTCGCCAACACCGGCGCGGACGTCAGCGGCTACACGGCGTTGCAGAAGAAGGCCGCCGAGCTGGTGGGCTCCGCCACCGAGATCGCCCAGTTCCTCGACCGGGACACCCGGCCGGACTTCGCCTCCACGGTGATCATCCCGGCGATCCAGCAGTTCATCAAGAACCCCAAGGACATCGGCGGGCTCACCTCGTCCATCGAGAACCAGAAGAAGTCGATCTTCACTGACTGACGGCGGAAAGGGGAGGACAGATGTCCGACCTGCCCCTGATCCAAGCGGATCGCGCCGTGCCGCCGCCTGCGGCGACCCCCACCACTGGTGGTCGTCGCAGGCGGCTACGGCTCCTGTCCCGCACCGACCGCGTGGTCATCACGCTGATGGTGCTCGTCCCGCTGCTGCTCGTCACCGCCTTCATCTGGCTGCCGGCGGCGGCCACAGTGGTGCTCTCCGCCACCGACTGGGACGGCATCGGCCCCCTCAACGAAATCGACTTCGTCGGCGCGCGCAACTACAGCGACGTGGTGAACATCTACCCGCCGTTCGTGCCGGCGATCCAGAACAACCTGCTCTGGCTCGCGGTGCTGTTCCTGGTGGCCACCCCGTTCGGCATGTTCCTGGCCGTCCTGCTCGACAAGGAACTGAAGGGCAGTCGGTTCTACCAGACCGCGCTCTACCTGCCCGTGGTGCTCTCGCTGGCCCTGATCGGCTTCGTCTGGCAGCTGCTCTACTCCCGCGACCAGGGGCTGATCAACGCGGTCTTCGGCAGCAGCATCGACTGGTACGGCGACTCGAACGTCAACATCTGGGCCGTCATGATCGCCTCCGGCTGGCGGCACGTCGGCTACATCATGCTGCTGTACCTGGCCGGGTTGAAGGGCGTCGACCCGTCACTGCGGGAGGCCGCCGCCGTCGACGGCGCCTCGGAGAGCCGCACGTTCTTCCGGGTGGTGTTCCCGGTGCTGCGGCCGATCAACGTCATCGTGCTCGTGGTGACGGTGATCGAGTCGCTGCGCGCGTTCGACCTGGTCTGGGTGGTCAACAAGGGCCGCAACGGCTTGGAGCTGATCTCCGCGCTGGTCACCCAGAACGTCGTGGGTGAGGCGAGCCGGATCGGCTTCGGCTCTGCACTGGCGACCATCATGCTCGTCGTCTCGCTTGTCTTCATCACCATCTACCTGGCGACCGTGATGAGGGAGAACCGCCAATGAGCACCGCGACCGCGACCCGGCGTACGGGGGGCGAAGCCGACGCCGACGCCCCGGCCCCCCGCCGCAGGCTCACCCCGCTGCGGCTGCTGCTGCACGGCTTCCTCATCGCCGTCTCGCTGATCTGGCTCTTCCCGATCGCCTGGGCGGTGCTGACGTCGCTGCGCTCCTACGAGTACACAGCCACCAACGGCTACGTCTCGTTCGGAGGCTGGACCTTCGACAACTACGTGACCGCCTGGCGGACGGCCGAGTTCGGCCAGCACTTCCTCAACTCGGTGTACATCACCGTGCCGGCGGTGCTGCTGACGCTCTTCCTCGCCTCGTGCGTGGCGTTCGTCATCGCCCGGTTCAGCTGGAAACTCAATCTCATCCTGCTCGGCGTGTTCACCGCCGCCAATCTGCTGCCGCAGCAGGCGCTGCTGATCCCGCTGTTCCGCCTCTACACCGAGGTGCCGCTGCCGGAGTTCATGAGCGACTCCGAACTGCTCTACGACAGCTACTGGGGTCTGATCCTGATCAACGTGGCGTTCCAGTGCGGGTTCTGCGTCTTCGTGCTCAGCAATTACATGAAGGCGCTGCCCCGCGACCTGTACGAGGCGGCGATGGTCGACGGGGCGAGTGTCTGGCGGCAGTACTGGCAGGTGACCATGCCGCTGTGCCGGCCGGCCCTGGCCGCGCTGGCCACGCTGGAGGTGACCTGGATCTACAACGAGTTCTTCTGGGCCACAGTGCTGATGCGTACCGGCGACAAGTTCCCCGTCACCAGTTCGCTCAACAACCTGCGCGGCCAGTTCTTCACCGACAACAACCTGGTCTCGGCGGGCAGCGTGCTCGTCGCGATCCCCACCCTTGTCATCTTCTTCATGCTCCAGCGACACTTCGTCCGGGGCCTGACCCTGGGAGCTTCCAAAGGATGACGATCCTGCAGCTGCGCCGCGCGCGGACCAGCCTGGTGCTCGACGCACGCGGCCCGGGGCTGCCCCGGGTCGTGCACTGGGGTGGCGACGTCGGCGACCTCGGCGACGACGAGCTGCGGCACCTCGTGGACGCGACAGTACCGCCGGTGGTGCCGAGCAGCTTCGACGAGCCTCCGGTGCTGTCGCTGCTGCCCGAACCGAGCGCCGGCTGGAGCGGCCGGCCGGGGCTGGCCGGGCACCGCGACGGACGGGACTGGTCGACAGCGTTCCACATCGACGGGTTGGACGTGGACGACACCGGTACGGGTCCGGCGGGGCTGACCGTACGGGCGTCGGACCCGGCCGCCGGCCTGTCGCTGACCATCGAGATCACGCTGGACCCGCACGGCCTGCTGACCGTGCGGCACGTGCTGCGCAACGACGGCGACGGCGCGTACGAGCTGCGGGAGCTGACGCCGGTGCTGCCGGTGCCGGCGGTCGCCACCGAACTGCTCGACCTGACCGGCCGGTGGTGCCGGGAGCGGTCCCCGCAGCGGCACCCGTGGCAGTACGGCAGCTGGGTTCGCGAGGGGCGGCACGGGCGCACCGGGCACGACGCCACACTGCTGCTGATCGCCGGCACCGCCGGATTCGGCTTCGGTGACGGCGAGGTGTGGGCGGTGCACACCGCGTGGAGCGGTGACCACGTCACATTCGCCGAGCGTCACCCCACCGGTGTGTCGACGATCGGCGGCGGTGAACTGCTGGCCCCCGGCGAGATCCGGCTCGCCCCCGGCGAGTCCTACACCACTCCCCTGCTCTACGCGGTGTGGTCCGACGCCGGGCTGGACGGTCTCAGCGACGTGCTGCACACCCACCTACGGGAACGACCCGGGCATCCGCGCTCCCCCCGCCCGGTGACCCTCAACGTCTGGGAGGCCGTCTACTTCGACCACGACCTCGACCGGCTGCGTGCGCTCGCCGACCGGGCCGCGCAGATCGGGGTGGAGCGGTTCGTGCTCGACGACGGCTGGTTCCGGGGACGGCGCGACGACACCGCCGGGCTCGGCGACTGGTACGTCGACGAGGACGTGTGGCCGGACGGCCTGCAACCGCTCATCGACCACGTGACAGGTCGAGGGCTCCAGTTCGGCCTCTGGGTGGAACCGGAGATGGTCAACCCGAACTCCGACCTGTTCCGCGCGCACGCCGACTGGCTGCTGGCAGTGCCGGGGCGGCTGCCGCCGGCCTGGCGAAACCAGCAGGTGCTCGACCTGGGCCGCCCCGAGGCGTACGACTATCTGCTGGAACGCCTCGACGCGCTGCTCACCGCGCATCCCGGCATCGGTTACCTCAAGTGGGACCACAACCGGGATCTCACCGAGGCGGGGCACGAAGGCCGTCCGGGGGTGCACGGGCAGACCGTGGCGGTCTACCGGCTCCTGGACGAGCTGCGCAGCCGACACCCCGACGTGGAGATCGAGAGCTGTTCGTCAGGTGGCGCCCGCGTGGATCTGGCCATCCTGGCCCGTACCGACCGGGTCTGGGCCAGCGACTGCAACGACGCCCTGGAACGGCTCAGCATCCAGCGGTGGACCGGCCTGCTGCTGCCACCGGAGCTGGTCGGCACGCACATCGGCCCGGACCGTTCACACACCACGCACCGGGTGCACGGCCTCGGGTTCCGGGCCGCCACAGCGCTGTTCGGCCACTCCGGCATCGAGTGGGACATCACGTCGATCAGCGAGGCCGACCAGACCGAGCTGGCCGCCTGGGTGGCGCTGCACAAGCGGCTACGCCCGCTGCTGCACACCGGCCGGGTGGTCCGGGTCGACCACCCGGACCCGGCCGTCTGGGCGCACGGCGTGGTCGCCCACGACAAGACCCGAGCGGTGTACGCGGTGGCGCGGCTTGCCACCTCGGTGGCGCAGGTCCCGGGCGCGGTCCGGCTGCCCGGCCTGGACCCGGCCCGCCGTTACCTGGTCCGCCCCGTGCCGGACGTCCCGGCCCCGGCCACCATCGACCTCCGCCCGCCCACCTGGGTGGACGCAGGTGTCACGCTCAGCGGGGCAGCGCTGGCCCGGATCGGAGTACAACTACCCGCGCTGCACCCGGAACAAAGCCTCGTCCTAGAGGTCACCCCCGCCGCAAGCTGAACCCCCGCCCGCCCCCGCCCCCGCGCCCTCGCCCTCGCCCTCGCCCTCGTCGATCTTGCACTTTCTGCCTCGACTTTCGGCACCAAAGCCTCATATCCGCGACACAAACTGCAAGATCGCGGAGGTGGGGGCGGGGGCGGGCTCGATCGAGTGCCGGGCCGTCAGCTGCCGTCCGTCGGGTCCTCGTCGAACGGCGGCGACACCTCGCGGTTCCAGGAGCGGACCACGTAACCTCTGGTGATGTCCTGGAGGTGCAGGGACACGTCGATCAGGGTGTTCATCTCATCGATCACCTCCTCGAAATCGTCGAAGGTGACCAGGAACCGGCGACCGTGGGTGGCCATCTCGGGGGTTCCGGATTTCTTGGCGAAGAAGGCTGCCTCGTGGGAGATCCCTGGCCCCGCAGCGAAGGTCACCTCCATCGGTGGACTTTCGGGCCCCTGCACGGTCAACCGGTCGCTCTCCTCGGCCACCACCATGCGCTTCAGGCACTGCGCGGCGTCGGCGAGGGTGGCGGTCCCGGTGAAGTAGACCGCGAAACCGTCGCGTGGCCATACGCACGTCAAGTCGCTTTCGGTAAGCGCGTCGAGGGCGTCGTCGACTCTGGACTCGGCTTCGGTCAGCGGCACGCCCAGTTGCGGGGCGTAGGCGACGAGGCCCGTCGCATCCTCCACGACGTGTCCGATCCGGTACACGGCTTCGACGAGCCACGTGGCGTCCGTCTCGTGGTCCGGCCAGCACGGCAGATCGACGGCCGCCTCGCCGGACCGGTGGCGCACGATGATGCCGCTCGGCTGGTGGATCAGCGTGCGGGTCGGGCCGTCCTGGCCCAGGACCACCTCACCGAGGATGTCCCGTACGCCGGCGACGATGGCGTCCCACGCCTGCGGGTCCGACGGCTCGCCCGTGTTCTCCCGTTCGCCACCCGATGCCTCCAATGAGGACGGTCCGATGGGATCGGGTAGCAGAACAAGACCGAAACTCATGGCGGTCAGACTAGACCGCCCCCCAGACATAAAGATTCCCTAGAGCGGGCGTGGCGCGTCGGTGCTCGGCAGGCGGCTGGCGCGGGCCGCAGGCGACCCGGCGGAGCGGGCGACCCGGCGGAGCGGGCGACCCGGCGGAGCGGGCGACCCGGCCGAGCAGAGTCTCGTGCTGGAGGTCGACGCCGTCGACTGATTCCGTGAATTTTCCGCCGGGGTGTCGAGAACGACGTCGCCTGCTTCTACCTCAGGGTGAAAGCACCGACGACCGGTGCGCAGGCGTGAGGAGCAAACGATGAAGTACATGCTGTTGATGCAGTTCAGCGTCGCCGGGGCCGACTTCCCCAGCATCGACACCTGGAGCCCGGCGGAGATCCAAGCCCACATCGCGTTCATGGGCGAGGTCAACGGCAAGCTCACCGCCTCCGGTGAGTGGGTCGACGGGCAGGGCCTCGGCGGCCCCCAGCAGGTCCGGATCGTCCGTGCTGGCGACGACGGGACCCCGCTGGTCACCGAGGGGCCGTTCGCCGAGACGAAGGAGTTCCTCGCCGGGTTCTGGATCGTCGACTGCGACAGCCCGCAGCGGGCCGTGGAGCTGGCCGCGTACATCTCCACCGCACCCGGCCCCGGCGGCCGGCCGCTGAACATGCCGATCGAGGTGCACCCGGTGATGTCCGCGCCGCCTGAGGAGGTGTGAGGGCTGAGCACCGATCCCCGCATCGAGGACCTGCTGCGCGAGTTGGCGCCGCAGGTCCTCGGCGTGCTCACCCGCCGGTTCGGTGACTTCGCCGCCGCAGAGGACGCGATGCAGGAGGCGATGGTGGCCGCCGCGACCCAGTGGCCGGTCGACGGGCTGCCGGCCAACCCGCGTGGCTGGCTGATCCAGGTCGGCTACCGCCGAATGATCGAGTTGGTCCGCGGCGAGCAGGCCCGACGCCGCCGGGAGGACCTGGTGGCCCGCCGGGACCCGGACGATCGGCAGCACGCACCAGCCGCGGACGAGGAGTTGACCGCCGAACGCGACGACACCCTGGTGCTGCTGTTCCTCTGCTGCCATCCGGCGCTCGCCCCGGCGTCGGCCGTCGCGCTGACCCTGCGCGCGGTCGGCGGGCTGAGCACCGCCGAGATCGCCCGCGCCCTTCTCGTGCCCGAGGCCACCATGGCTCAGCGAATCAGCCGGGCCAAGCAGCGCATCCGCTCCTCCGGGTTGCCGTTCCGGATTCCCGAGCCCGCCGAGCGAGCCGAGCGGCTGGCAGCGGTGCGGCAGGTGCTCTACCTGATCTTCACCGAGGGGCACACCAGCACCGCCGGCCCGGACCTGCGCCGGGTCGACCTGGCCGGAGAAGCCATCCGGTTGACCCGCGTCCTGCACGCCCAGCTGCCCGCCGACAGTGAATCCGCCGGACTGCTGGCGCTGATGCTGCTCACCGAGGCGCGCAGCGCGGCGCGTACCGGACCCTCCGGGGAACTGATCTCGCTCACCGACCAGGATCGCAGCCGCTGGGACGCGGCGGCGATCGCCGAGGGCGTCACGCTGGTTACCGGGGCCCTGCCGCGCGGGCCGCTCGGCCCGTACCAGGTGCAGGCCGCCATCGCCGCGCTGCACGACGAGGCGCCGAGCACCGACGCGACCGACTGGCCGCAGATCCTGGCGCTCTACGAGGTGTTGGAACGGCTCGCCGCCAGCCCGGTGGTCGCCCTCAACCGGGCCGTGGCGGCAGCCATGGTGTACGGCCCGGCGGTGGGTCTCGCCGCTCTCGACGCTCTGGCCGACGACCCCCGGCTGGCCGGGCGCCACCGCCTGCCCGCCGCCCGCGCGCACCTGCACGAGATGGCCGGCGACCGGAACCGGGCGATAGCCGACTACCGGGCCGCCGCCGCGCGCACGAACAGCCTGCCAGAGCAGCGCTACCTCACCATGAGGGCCGCCCGACTCGCCGTCGAGACCGGGGATGGATCAGTCGCGAAGACCATCGAGAGCTAGGGGACGCATGGCGTACGTGCTGCTGGGGATTGCCATCGCCGCCGAGGTGGTGGCGACCAGCCTGCTCAAGTCCACCGCCGGGTTCAGCCGGCTCTGGCCCACAGTGGCCTGCGTCGGTGGCTACCTGCTTGCGTTTCTCCTGTTGGCGCAGGCCGTCAAGGAGATACCGGTCGGTGTCGCGTACGCCCTCTGGTCGGGTCTGGGCACCGCGGCCATCGTGGCGATCGGGGCGGTGTTCCTGG
Source organism: Micromonospora profundi (assembly GCF_011927785.1). Classification (NCBI taxonomy): domain Bacteria; kingdom Bacillati; phylum Actinomycetota; class Actinomycetes; order Micromonosporales; family Micromonosporaceae; genus Micromonospora; species Micromonospora profundi. Next base: position 4,189,810 of record NZ_JAATJK010000001.1, read on the forward strand.
GCGAGTCGATCGGGTTGGTCAAGCTCACCGGCATCGCGTTGATCATCGCCGGGGTGGTCATCGTGAACCTGACCGGCGAACACTGACCGCGGGTCGGCAGGGTGGCCGGGTCCGATGCGAGACCCGGCCACCGCTTTCGGTCAGCTCGCCGTGCAGGTCACCTCCGGCCTGGCGTTGGTGCCGGTCCAGCCGCCGATGAAGCCGAAGCTGGCGCTGGCCCCGGCCGCCAAGCGGCCGTTGTAGTCCACGTTGCGGGCGGTCACTGTGGTGCCGCTGCTTGTCACAGTGGCGTTCCAGGACTGGGTGACGCTCTGGCCGTTGGCGAAGGTCCACCGCACGGTCCAGCCGGTGATCGCGGCGGTGCCGGCGGTCACCTGTACCTCACCCTGGAAGCCGCCCTGCCACTGGTTGATGATCGCGTACGCCGCGGTGCAGCCACCGGCGGGCGGAGGCGTCGTGGGCGGAGGCGTCGTCGGCGGAGGGGTCGTCGGCGGCGGAGTGGTGGGCGGCGGGGTCGTCGGCGGCGGCAGGCTGTCGTAGATGCTCGCCTGCCGGGAGGTCTGCCGGATGCCGTTGGCGCCGTTGAAGATCCGCTCGCCCCAGGTGGTGAGGCTCGCCGGGTTGAAGGAGGTGGCCATGTCGAGGTACTCCACGCCGCCACCGTTGCCGCTCCACGACCAGCCCAGCCAGCCGATCCCGTTGGCCTGGCTGTAGGAGAGGATGGTGTCCTCGTCGGGGTCACCGTCGGAGTGGTTGAAGCCGAACTCGCCCACCACGATCGGCAGCCCTGCCGCTCGGAACCGGCCCAGATAGTCGGTGATCTCCGCGGCGGTGTCGAAGACGCCGTACATGTGGATGGAGAACACGGTGTTGCGGGCCGGATCGGCGGCGAACACCGAGGCGGCGTTGTCGCGCATGGTGAACGACCAGTCCTGCCCCCAGTTCGGGGCGTCCACCATGATGGTGTGGGCCAGCCCGGCAGCGCGGAGCCGCTTGATCGCGTTGGCGTTGTCGGTGGCCCAGGAGGCGTAGTTCTGGTTGCCGTACGGCTCGTTGCCGATGTTGACGATGACGAACTTCTCCTGGCCGGCGAGGACGTCGGCGAGGCTGATCCAGTAGTCGACGGCACGGTCGAGGGTGATGGCCCCGCTCTGCTCGCCGTACCCGGTGGTGTCGTGCACCTCCAGCACGCAGATCAGCCGATTGCCCTTGCACGTGGAGATGACGTTTGCGACGTCGGCGTTGGTGTTGCGGGTCCACCTGTCGCCGCTGGAGAGCACCACCCGCACGGTGTTCGCGCCGAGCGCCTTGACGTCGGCGAACGCCCTGGTCTGCTGCGGGTACCAGGTGTGCGCGTGGTTGACCCCGCGCATGATGAATTCGGTGCCGTTGGCGTCGTAGAGCTTGCCGCCCGAGACGGTGAAGCCGGTGGCGGCGTGCGCCGGCTGCCCGAACGCCAGCACGGCGACGAGCAGCGCGAGCAGTGCCGCACCGGCGGCGGAGAGTCGAGTTTTCATGGCATTCCTCAGGGAGGACCCCCGGTGCCCGACAGGGGTGGGACGTGACAGGGGTTGGCAGCTGCAGCCCGGCAGCCGCGCCCGGCTCGCGTCGGCGCAGACATCAGCGTAGGGCGATGGATCGTTTGCCGCAATCGGTTCAGTGCACCGGCCAGAGGCGCGGACAGCGGTGACGCCCACGCTGACGCGGGTCGCTGCGCTGCGCGCAGTCCAGCGCCCAGGCGCTCCGGGCCACAGCACTTAACCGGTTAATTGACTGGTGGGTGGACCCGCCATCGATCGCACATCGCGTCTTACGAACCGGACGGGAGGGTTGAGCTCTGCTGCCCTGGGTATCCCCGGACGATCCGGGCGGTGGGAAGGAGATACCAGGATGGTGAGCGTCGGCTACACCCTGATGTGCGAGCAGGCCGGTCCGAAGCAACTGGTCGACCACGCGGTACGCGCCGAGGCCGCCGGCTTCGACCAGCTGGTGATCTCCGACCACTACTACCCCTGGCTGGACGAACAGGGCCACTCCCCGTACGCCTGGTCGGTGCTCGGCGCGGTCGCCCACGCCACCTCCCGCGCGGAGCTGATGTCGTTCGTGACCTGCCCGATCCGCCGCTACCACCCGGCAGTGGTCGCGCAGAAGGCAAGCACCATCGGGGCGCTCTCGGACGGGCGGTTCACCCTCGGTCTGGGCGCCGGCGAGAACCTCAACGAGCATGTCGTGGGCGGCTGGCCGCACGTGCAGCAGCGGCACGAGATGTTCGAGGAGGCGTTGCAGATCATCCGGCCGCTGCTCAACGGCGAGACGCTCACCTTCTCCGGCAACCACTTCGACGTACCCGACGCCTACGTCTGGGACCGCCCGGAGCGGCCCGTGCCGATGGCGATCGCCGCCTCCGGCAGGCAGTCCGCCACCTTGGCCGCCGAATACGGCAACGGCCTGGTCTCCACCGAGCCCGACCGGCACCTCATCGAGATGTACGACGACGCCGGTGGCGCGGGCCAGCCCCGCTACGGGCAGGTGGCCATCTGCTACGGCCCGGACGAGGCGGAGTGCCGCAAGATCGTGCACGACCAGTTCCGCTGGTTCGGGCTGGGTTGGAAGGTCAACGCCGACCTGCCGGGGCCGGAGTCCTTCGCCGCCGCCACCCAGTTCGTCAGGGAGGAGGACGTCGCCGAGGGCGTCCCCTGCGGCCCCGACGTCGACGCGCACGTCGAGGCGTTCCGCAAGTTCGTCGACGCGGGCTTCACCCACGTGGCGATCATCCAGGTCGGCGGCGAGACCCAGCCGATGTTCCTGGACTGGGCGCAGGAGCAGTTGCTGCCCCGCCTGCGGGCGCTGTGAGGACGACCCCCACCGGTCGATTCGGTCGGGCGGAACTACGGCTGGCGCTCGCCGCGCCCCGGCCGGCCGCAGGGCTGACAAGCGAATGGCGGCTCGTCGACGGGTTACGCACGCACACAAGGCGCGGCTGCGACCCGGGCACCGGCGCACCGCCCGTGGTGCTTGTGCACGGGCTGGCGGTCTCGCACCGCTACCTCACCCCGCTGGCTGTCGCGCTCGCCGCTACCCATCCGGTGTACGTGCCGGACCTGCCCGGATTCGGGCTCACCGAACGCCCCCGGCGCGCCTACGACGTACGGCGGCACGCCGAGCACCTGGCCTCCTGGCTGGCCGCGTACCGGCTGCCGGCGGTCTGCCTGCTCGGGCACTCCTTCGGCGCTGAGGTGGCCGCCGCGCTCGCCGCGAGCGACCCCGGGTCCGTACGCGCGCTGGTGCTCGCCTCGCCGACAAGTGACCCGGCGGCACGGTCCCGCCGGGCGCTGTTCGGCAGGTGGCTTGTGGACACCTCGCGCGAGGCGCCGCTACAGGCGCCGATCCTGGTACGCGACGTGTGGAACGCCCGGCCCTGGCGGGTCTTCGCGTCGCTGTCGCACTCGGCCCGCAACGCCGTCGAGGCCGACCTGGTACGGATCACCGCGCCGACCCTCGTCGTCGCCGGTGCCCGGGATCCGGTGGTACCGGCGGGGTGGCGGGCTCAGGCGGCCCGGCTGGCCGGAGCCGACCTGGTGGTGGTCCCTGGTGCCGCGCACAACGTGGCCACCACCGCCCCGACGGCGGTCGCCGACGCGATCCGCCACCTGCTCGCCCCCGCTCTGACGACGCAACCCCCACTCTGACGACAAGGTGAACCAATGCGCTTCGGCAACACGGAAATCCGGCCCCTCGGCGGTGGCCTCGGCTGCCTGCTGATGGTCCTCTTCTCGATCCTCGCCTCGGTGGTGCTCACGGTGCTGCTCAACGTGGTGCTCTGAGCGGTTGGTCAGCGGCGCAGGCCCAGGGCGCTGAACACCTCGCGGGTGGCAAGCCGGGCCGGATCGAGGACCGATCGGCGGATCCACCGGGCCACCGGCGTCACAGTGGCCCGCCAGAGCGCCCGCACGCCACGCGCCACCGGCACGACGGTCACCGACCAGACCCACCGCACACCTTGCAGCAGCGGGACGACTGTGTGCCGCCACACCCAGCGCAGCGCACGCCCGAGCGGACGCAGCAGCAGCCGGTGGAGCTGCCGTAGCAGCCATCCGGCTGTCCGCCACGCGCCGAGCACCGCGGCGACGATCAGCAGGCCGACGCCCCGGATGGCCCACCAACACCACCGGCCCAGCCAGGTCAGCGCGGCGGCCACCGCACCGACGAGCACCCCGAACCCCTGCCACAGCTGCCGGCCCAGGGGAGCGAGCACCGCGCCCAGCCACCGCAGCGGCCGGACCACGCCCCGGTCGACGAGCCAGCGCACCGCGCGGCCCGACCAGACCAGCGGCGGGCGGATCACCACGCGCCCCAGCCACACCAGCGGCTCCCACACCAGCCAGCGCATCCCCCGCGCGGCCGCAAGCGCCACCGCCACCAGCAGGCCGCCGAGCGCCACGAGGGGCACCCAGACCAGCACGCGGGCACTCCATGCGAGGCCCCGCCCCAGCCAGACCAGCGGCAGCCAGACCAGGGTGCGCCCCGCCCAGACCAGCGGCAGCCAGAGCAGGGTACGCAGCGCCCAGGCCAGCGGCGCCAGCAGCCAGCGGTGCAGGAAGCGACCTGTCGGGTCGAGAACGTGGCGTTGCAGGAGCCGGCCGGAGGCCGCGATCAGCTCCCAGAGCAGGCGTACCGGAAGCACCACGATCAGCGCCACACCGCGCGCGACGGCCGCGACAGGCGAAAGCTCGACGGCGGCCGGCTCCGCCACGAAAGGATCGGGCGGGAGTCCTGCCGGACCGGTCACACAGGAGTCTCTCCTGTGGCCGAATGGCGGATCGCCGTGGCGGTCGTTCACGGTGGGCACGGTAACCGGTCGATGCCACAGCGGACATCCGGGTCGCGCCGCCGGTCAGTGGGGTGCCGGGTCCAGTGCCAGCTCGGCCAGCAGCGGATAGTGGTCGGAGGCGGTGTCGGCCACCCCGCCGCGAACCACCCGGCACTCACGCACCCGAGCGGCCACCTCCGGGGTGCCGAACAGGTAGTCCAGTCGCATCCCGGCGAATTCTGCCCCGCCGAAGCGGGTGGGCACTGTCAGACCGTCGGCCTCCGGCGCGCCGTCGGCAGAGGCGGGCCACAGGTCGACAAGCCCGGCGGCCAGCAACCGGGCGACGGCGCGAGTGTCCACGGCACCGCCGCCACGCCGCAGGTGCCGTCTCCGGTAGAGGTCGGGCAGCCCGGCCAGGCGTGCGGTGTGGTCGACGGTCGGGTCGAGCGAGTTGAGGTCACCGGCGACGAGCGTCAGCGACCCCGGAGCGCGTCGCGCCGCCGCCACCAGCCAGTCGACCTCCATCCGTCGGCGCCCCCCGGAGTACGGGTAGAGGTGGGTGCCGAGCACCGTCAGCGGGCCGGCCGAGGTGGCCACCACGACGCGGGCTGCGGCGTGGTGGAACGGCCGGCGCAGCGTGCCCGCGTCCAGGACGTGCAGCGGCGGCCGGACCAGCACCGCCACGGGCTGACCGAAGCAGGATCGGGCCAGGTGGGCCGTCATGCCCAGCCGGCCCGCCACCTGCGCCATGAGTCCGCCCCGGTCGAAGCCGCGCAACTCCTGCAACGCCAGCACGTCCGGTGCCAGCCCGGCGACGACCTCGACCACCTGGTCCAAGCGGTCGGGACCGCCACGGTCCCGACCGCCGGTGCGGATGTTCCAGGTCAGCACCCGCAGCACGGGACGCTCAGTCAGGCCGGCCGGCGCGCGCCAGCTCGTCGTCGAGGGTGTCCACGTCCTCCGACTCGATGGTCGGCTGGTTGCCTTCCTTCAGGTCGGCGTTCGGGCGGATGACGAAGTAGAGAAGTCCGATCCAGAGCGCGGAGAGCAGGATCGCGCCCATGAAGTCGGTCGGGTGGTGCATTCCCCGGTACATCCGCGAGGTGGCCACCCCGACCGGCACGATCACGGCCAGCGCCACGAAAATCCAACGCCACCAACGGTCGGTACGCGGAAACACGATGACGGTGATCGCGAGCCACACGCAGATCGTGGCCGCGATGTGCCCGGACGGGAACGACGAGGTGGGCATCGGCCCGTCCAGGTTCTCCACCGGCGGGCGCGGCCTGTCGACAGCCCGGGCCGAGGCGAGGAAGAGGGTCAGCTCGCCGATCATCGCCAGCGCCACGAACAGCACCGGACGCCAGCGGCGCCACACCGCGAGCACCAGCGGGCAGAACACGAGCGAGATCAGCAGAATCGCGTGGGTGTCACCGAACTTGCTCCACCACCAGCTCACGTCGGTCAACACATCGGTGTGCCGCTCGGCGAACCAGCGCGGCACCTCCGTGTCGAGGGTGTCGAAGAAGGTGCCCTTGGCGTGGTAGCTGACGTACATGCCGAAGGCGTACAGCGCGCCGAACACGAGCACCCAGCCGACAAGCAGTTCGGCCACCGCCGAGCGGGGATGGGCCAGCACGTGCTCCTCGGCCGGGGCGGGGGCGATGTCGTGCCCTGCCTCCGGCTCCAGCCCTTCGGCCAGCGACGGCACCGGCCGGCCACGCTCGCGCCGCCACAGCCGGAAGGCGTACGCGGTCACGCCGAGCCAGGCGGCGGCCAGCAGCCAGCCGGCGAACACGTCGGAGACGAAGTGCACTCCCAGCGCGATCCGGGTCAGCCCGATAAGCGCCACCAGCACGCCGACGCCGACGATCGCCGGCTTACGCCAGCGGGGCGCCATCGCCGGCAGGAACACCAGCAGCAGCGCGCCGTACGCGACGAACGAGCCGAGCGCGTGCCCACTCGGGAAGCTGTTGCCGGGGGCGCTGGCGATCGGCACGTCCACCACGGGGCGGAGCCGGCCGACGAGCGCCTTGAGCGACGGGTCGAGGATCAGACCACCGACACCCGTGATGATCAGGTAGACGGCCAGCCGGGACTGGCGCCGGATCAGCAGCCCGACCACGGCGATCGTGACGAGCCAGATGAGGATCGGCCGGCCGCCCAGGTCGGTCACCGCCTGGAGCACCGTGACGAGCGGATGGTGCGGCGCCACGAGCGAGTTGAACCACTCGGCCACCGCGTGGTCGGCGTCCTGCAACGGGCTCCACCGCGCCCGTACGAGCAACAGCAGCAGCCCGAAGGCCACCCCGGCGCCTGTGACGGCGACCAGACCCGCGATGCTCCGTTCGGCGAAATGACCGATCGGACGCCGCGCCACCTCTTTGACCGCGGTCACCCCGCACCTCCCTTGTCTACCTGGCGAGGCGCTTTACCCGATCCGCGTCGCGCGTACACGTGGGGCGGGTCGGAGGGCTGGTCAGAGGGCGGACATGTCGCCTGTGTCGAGGAGCTCGGAGCGGTCCGCCTCGGGCTCCCACAGGTCGGGTTGGGCGGGCTCCTGCACGCCGATCCGCAGCGCCTCCAGTTGGGCGGCGAAGGACAGCCCACCGAAGAGCGCCATGCCTGTGAGGTTGGCCCAGAGCAGCAGCGCCATCATGCCGGTCAACGCGCCGTAGGTCTGGCCGAAGTCGTCGCTGAACCGCACGTACGCGGCGAGCAGCAGGCTGGCCAGCCACCAGAGGGCGGTGGCGATGCCGGCGCCGAAGAACAGCCAGGACAGGCCGGGCTGCCGTCGACGCGGCGCATGCCGGAACAGCACGGCCACGGCGAGCACTGTCAGCCCGAGGCTCAGCGGGAAGCGGACCACGTCCCAGATGCCGTTGGCGAGCGCACCCCACTCGTAGTGCTTCCGTACCGAGTCGCCGACGGCGCCACCGGCGACCAGGATGAGGAAACCCGCAAGCGCGGGCAGGCCGGCGGTGACGGCCAGGACGGAGGCGCGGACGTACTTGCGCAGCGCCGGGCGGTCCCGTTCCACGCCGTAGATGCGGTTGGCGCCCCGTTCGATCTGGGCCATCGTGGTGGTCAACGTGACCAGCCCGGTGAGCAGACCGAGGGTGAGGGCCAACTCCCCGGCGTCCTCGACGCGTTCGCCCTCGCCGAGCAGTTCGGCGACCACCTGATCGCTCTGCCCGGGGCTGAGCGCCAGCACGGTGTCGGCGACGACCCGGCTGGCCTCGCCGCCCAGCTCGCTGATCAGGCCGGTGAGGGCGATCATGAACGGCACCACGGCGAGGCAGAGCTGCAACGCGAAGGCCCGCGCGTGGCTGAATCCGTCGCCGTAGCGGAACCGGACGAAGGCGTCGCGCAGCAGGTGCCAGCCGCCCTCGCGGCGCAGCGTGTGCCAGGCGTCGTCGGCGGACAGTTCGGCGTCGGCCATCAGCCGGGTCTCCGGCACTATCCGGGTGCTACTCACGGCGCGCTTCTTCGATCAGCTGCTCGCCCCGCTCCCCGGCGCCCTGCGCGTCCACGGCCAGGTCGGGGCTGTCCTCGGGTTGCGGAACGCAGAGCCACAGCGCCTGGGGTCGGACTTCGGCCCGCAGCTGCCGGCCCGGCGCGATGAGGTCGCCGTCCAGTTCCCGGGGCTGCGCCCGGTTGCTGGTGACCTCGATTTTCCGGCCGCGGAACACCTCCATCCGTGGCACCTGCCCACTGCGGCGGATCACCGCCCAGCCGAGCGCGAGCCAGTGCCGCAGGTTGCGCGGGGTGAGGACGGCGACGTCGAGCCAGCCGTCGTCGGGCTCGGCCTCGGTGAGCAGGTGTACGCCGCCCTGTAGGCGGCCCACGTTGGCGATGAGGACCGAGCGGGCGCGGCGGCGTACCGGCGGTCGGTCGTCGATGCGGATCTGCACCCGCATCGGCCGGTCGCGCAGGTGCCGGGCGGCGCCCACCACGTACGCGGGCCAGCCGATGCGGGCCTTTGTGGTCTCGTTGGTGGCGGCGAGCATCTGGGCGTCGAAGCCCATGCCGGCCATCACTGTGAAGTAGTTGTCCTCGACGGCGCCGACGTCGAGCAGCCGCCGACCCCGCTCGATGGCCACCTCGATCCCGGCGGCGAGGTCGGTGGAGAGGCCGAGGTTGGCGGCGAGCAGGTTGCCGGTGCCCTGCGGCAGCACCGCGAGGGCCACATCGGTGCCGACCAGCCCGCTGACGCAGGACATCACTGTGCCGTCGCCGCCGCAGGCGAAGACGAGATCGACGCCGGCCTTGACTGCCTGCTCGGTCTGCCCCCGGCCCGGGTCGTCGACGGTGGTCTCGAACCACTGTGGTTCGGGCCAGCCTGCGGTGGCCAGGGCGTCGTTCACAGTGCGGCGCAGCTCGTCGAGATCGTCGACCTTCACCGGGTTGACCACCACGGCGGAGCGCAGCCCGCCGTCGCCGCCCGAGGGCCGCCTGTCCTGTCCAGCATCCACGGCGCCAGTGTGCAGCACTGTGGCGGCTTCAGCGACCCGGCGAGCCGGCGGCGTCGGGAGTGCCACAGACAGGTTTCAAACGCCGCCGGACCTGGTCAGGCTGCCGTCCGCAGCGCGGTCTCCACCCGGGCGCGCAGGTCGTCGAGGCCCACCCCGGACTCGGTGAGCACGAGGGCGCCCAGCCCACCGCCCTCGCGGAGCACCCCGAGCAGGATGTGCTCGGTGCCGATGTGCCGGTGACGCAGCCGCAGCGCCTCACGTAGTGACAACTCCAGCGCCTTCTTGGACCGGGACGAGAACGGCCCGCCGAGGTACCGCTTGCGCCCCCAGCGACGACGGGGCGCCGGTACTGCCTCGCGCAGCGCGTCCGGGCCGAAGGACTGCTCGATCCGGGCGACGATCGCCGCCAGGTCGATGCCGATCTCCCGCAGGGCGGCGGCGTCCGCGTCGCCGAGGCCGGCGCCCCCCGTAGCGGTGTGCTGCCTGATCCGGGCGCGGAGGTCGTCGGCGCGTACGCCCGCGTCGGCGAGCACCCGGCTGGCCAGACCGGCGTCGTCGGCGAGCAGTGCGAGCAACAGGTGCTCGGTGCCGACCGGCCGCTGGCCCTCGTCCCGTGCCTCCTCCAGCGCCCGCCGCACCACGCTGCGAGCCCGGTCGGTGAACCGTTCGAACATCACGCCTCCCAGGATTTGTTGACCGCCGGCCGCCCGGCGTGCTTCTTGTGCACCGCCTGCCGGCTGACCTCGAGCGCGTCGGCGATCTCCTGCCAGGACCAGCCCTGTCGACGGGCGTTGTCCACCTGGACCACCTCGAGCCGCTCGAGCAGCCGGCGCAGCGCGCGGACGGCACGCAGGCCGACCCGTGGGTCGGTGCTGCCGGCCGCCGCCGCGAGTTCTGTCGCCTGACTCATGCCGTCAACATACGTTGACACCACCACCGTTGTCAACCTCAGTTGACGACGCGCCGGACAACGACGGCGATCCGCCCCGCCACCCCCTGCCACCCGACTACCCTCGGTGAGGGACAGCGCGGTCGTACCGGGCGCGACGCCCGGGAGGTGATATCGGATGGCGGCACCCGCCGACGCGGAGGTGCTCGTCGGCCTCGGCTCGGAGCACGACCTCGCGGTCGTCGAGCAGGCCACGCGGGAGGCCGCCGGGCACGGCCGAGCACTGCACCTGCTGCACGTCTTCAACTGGCAGGCGGCCTTCTCGGCGGACACCGTCGCCGCACCCCGACAGCAGGCCGAGGAGCTGATCACCCAGGCCGCCCAGCTCGCCCACCGGATCGAGCCCGATCTGACAGTGAACGCCGAGATCGTCGAGGGCGCCATGCTGCCCACCCTCATCCGCCGGTCCGAGACGGCCTTCCTGCTCGCGGTCGGCGACAGCGGGATGGCAGGCAGCGGCCAGGGCGTTCCCGCCGAGACATCTGCCGTGCAGTTGGCCGCGCGAGCCGGCTGCCCGCTGCTCGTGGTTCGCCGCGAACCTCCGCCACAGGGCCCGGTGCTGGTCGGCGTGGACGGTTCACCCAGCTCCCACCTTGCCCTGCGCTGGGCGCTGGCCTGCGCCGCGAGACGCGACACCCCCCTGCTGGCGATGCGGGTGGCGGAGACCGACGAGGACACCGACGCGGTCGCCGAGCAACTCGGCGAGGCCATGGACCGCCACGCCCACCACCACCCGGAGGTGTCCACCGAGTGCCGCGTCGTGCGCGGTGACCCAGGGAAGGTCCTTGTCGACACGTCCCGGTCGGCGCAGGTGGTGCTTGTCGCCGCCCGTGGCGACGAACCCGGACGAGCCATTCTGGGCGCCGTGGCCCAGTCCCTGCTCTACCACTCCCCCGCCCCCGTGGTCGTCGTACGCGGCCTGGCCGAGGTGCCGCTCGCCGGGCCGGGTACCCGCCCGAACCGGGACCGACGGCCCTGACGTAAGGCATCGACAGCGACGAGGCTGAAAGCCGGAGGCCCGCCCCTACCCGAGAGGCAGCATCATGGACACCGTTCTCGACGCGCAGCGCCCTCTCACCGACGACGAACTCCGTCGGCTGGACGCCTACTGGCGTGCCGCGAACTACCTCACGGTGGGGCAGATCTACCTGCTGGGCAACCCGCTGCTGCGCGAGCCGCTGACCCCCGAGGACATCAAGCCACGGCTGCTCGGCCACTGGGGCACCAGCCCCGGGCTCAACCTGATCTACGCGCACCTCAACCGGGTGATCGTGGCACGTGACCTCAACGCCATGCTGATCACCGGCCCCGGGCACGGCGGCCCGGCGATCGTGGCCAACACGTGGCTGGAGGGCACCTGGTCCGAGCGCTACCACGACGTGGCGTACGACGAGGCGGGGATGGCCCAGCTGTTCCGGCAGTTCTCCTTCCCCGGCGGCATCCCGAGCCATGTCGCGGCGGACGTGCCGGGTTCGATCCACGAGGGCGGCGAGCTGGGGTACGCAGTGAGCCACGCCTACGGCGCCGCGTTCGACAATCCGGACCTCGTGGTGGCCTGCGTGGTCGGTGACGGCGAGGCGGAGACCGGGCCGCTGGCCGGCAGCTGGCTGTCCAACGTTTTCCTCAACCCGGCGCGCGACGGCGCGGTGCTGCCCATCCTGCACCTCAACGGCTACAAGATCGCCAACCCGACAGTGCTGTCCCGGATCCCCGAGGAGGACCTGCTCGACCTCATGCGGGGCTCGGGCTACGAGCCGTACGTGGTGGCAGGCGACGAGCCGGCCCTGGTGCACCAGATGTTGGCGGCCACGCTGGACGAGGCGCTGGACGCGATAGCCGCGATCCAGCGTCAGGCCCGCTCGGGCGGCGCCGTCGAACGCCCCCGCTGGCCGATGATCATTCTGCGTACGCCGAAGGGCTGGACCGGCCCGGCGGAGGTCGACGGCACCCAGGTCGAGGGCACCTACCGCGCCCACCAGGTGCCGCTGTCGAAGGTCCGCGACAACCCGCAGCACCTCGCCGAGCTGGAGCAGTGGCTACGCAGCTACCGGCCCGAGGAACTGTTCGATGCCACCGGCGCCCCGGTGGAGGAGCTGCGGACGCTGCCGCCGCGCGGCGACAGGCGGATGAGCGCCAACCCGGTCACCAACGGCGGCCTGGTGCTGCGCGACCTCGACCTGCCCGACTTCCGGACGTACGGCGTGGACGTCCCGGAACCGGGCACGCCGATGGCCGGTGCGGCCGGCGTGCTCGGCCCGTGGATCCGCGACGTCATCGCCGCCAACCCGCAGACGTTCCGGCTGTTCGGCCCGGACGAGGTGGCCTCCAACCGGCTGGGCGCCGCCTTCGAGGTGACCGACCGTGTGTGGATGGCCGGCACGGTGCCCGGCGACGACCACCTCTCGCCCGACGGCCGGGTCATGGAGGTGCTCTCCGAGCATCTGTGCCAGGGCTGGCTGGAGGGTTACCTGCTGACCGGCCGGCACGGCGTGTTCACCAGCTACGAGGCGTTCATCCACATCGTCGACTCGATGGTCAACCAGCACGCCAAGTGGCTGAAGGTGACAAGGGCGATCCCGTGGCGGCAGCCGATCGCCTCGCTCAACTACCTGCTCTCCAGCCATGTGTGGCGGCAGGACCACAACGGCTTCTCCCACCAGGACCCGGGCTTCATCGACCACGTCGTCAACAAGAAGGCCGAGGTGGTGCGGGTGTACCTGCCACCGGACGCCAACACACTGCTCGCCACGATGGACCACTGCCTGCGCAGCAGGCACTACATAAACGTGGTGGTGGCCGGCAAACAGCAGGCACCGAACTGGCTCACAGTGGACGAGGCCGTCCAGCACACCCGCCGTGGCCTGGGCATCTGGGAGTGGGCCAGCAGCGACAGCGGCACCGAGCCGGACGTCGTGCTCGCCTGCTGCGGCGACGTCCCCACGCTGGAGACGCTTGCCGCCGCCGAGTTGCTGCGAAAGCACCTGCCGGAGCTGAAGGTACGGCTGGTGAACGTCGTCGACCTCATGCGCCTGCAACCGGAGACCGCGCACCCGCACGGCCTGCCGGACAACGAGTTCGACACCATCTTCACAGCGGACCGGCCGGTCATCTTCGCGTACCACGGCTATCCGTGGCTGATCCACCGACTCACCTACCGGCGTACCAACCACGAGAATCTGCACGTGCGCGGTTACAAGGAGGAGGGCACCACCACCACACCGTTCGACATGGTGATGCTCAACGACCTGGACCGGTTCCACCTGGTCATCGACGTCATCGACCGGGTGCCGGGGCTGGCCGCCCGCGCCGCGCACCTGCGCCAGCGGATGGTCGACGCCCGGCACGCGGCCCGGGACTACACCCGCGAGCACGGCGAGGACGATCCGCAGGTGGCGGAGTGGCGCTGGGTCCGCGAAACCGACCCGACGAATCGTTGAGGAGGACGACGTGCGTGACGCCGAGATCCTGGTCGGCTACGACGGCTCCACCGACGCCTCGGTGGCAGTGAACTGGGCGCTTGAGGAGGCCGAGCACAGCGGCCAGCCGGTGCGGCTGGCGTACGTCTTCGAGTGGTTGACAGTGGCCAGTTGGGTCGGTCCGGGCGTGGCACCCGGTATCTGGCCGGACGACACCGCCCGTCGACAGGTCGACGACCTGGTCCACAAGGCCGCGGCGGACGCCACGGCACAGCATCCCGGGCTGACAGTCACCGGCCAGGTGTACGACGGCCCGCCCGCGCTGGTGTTGCAGGAACGCTCGGCCGACGCCGGACTGCTGGTGCTCGGCAGCCGTGGCCACGGCGGGTTCGGTGGGCTGCTGGCCGGGTCGACGGCGGTGGCGGTCGCCGCGCACGCGCGGTGCCCCGTCGTGGTGGTCCGCGACGGGACCGCCGGCGGGACGGACGGGCCGGTAGCGGTCGGCGTGGACGGCTCGGAGCAGTCGCTCGTGGCGCTCGGCTTCGCTGCCGAACGGGCAGCGCGGCGGCGGGTGCCGCTGCGGGTGCTGCACGCCTGGACCGAAGGGCCGAGCGCGGCTGCCGGCGTGTCGGGCGAGCAGGCCGCCGTGGAGCAGGCAGTGGAGCCGTGGCGGCAGACGTTTCCCGAGCTGGCCGTCACCGTCGACCTCGTACCGGGCAGCCCGGCGGCGATGATGATCGAGGCGAGCCGCACCGCACGGCTTGTGGTGGTGGGCAGCCGGGGTCGGGGCGGGCTGGCCGGGATGCTGCTCGGCTCGGTCAGCCAACAGCTCATCCAGCACTCCGGGTGCCCCGTCGCCGTGGTCCGGGAACGCTGATCCCCACCCGGCCCGGCGGCTCAGCGGGGCTCGGGCTGCGGGTCGGACGGGTCGAGCGAGAAGAACTCCTCCTCTTCCTGGGCCAGGTGCAGCCGCAACAGCGCGTCCAACCCGTAGAGGGTGGCCAGCAGATCGGGCACCTGGTCCGGGCGCAGCCCACCGTCCGCGGTCTGGGCGAGCTGCGCCCCCAGCAGGTCGACCTGGCGGCGGATCTCCACATGCGCACGGCTCATCGTGGCGGTCGCCGTACCGCTGCCCAGCGGACCCGCCAACGCCGGATAGAGCTGCCGCTCCTCGGCCGCCTCGTGCGGCAGCACCTCGTCGGTGAGCCGGCGGTGCGTCTCCCGTACCGCCGGCAGACACCTCGGCGAGGCCGGGTCGGTGGCGACAAGGTCGGCGGTGTCGCGCAGGCCGGCCAGCACGTCGCGGACCCCCTTGTGTTCGGCGGCGAAGCGGGCGAGCAGTTCCCGGGTCGGCTGTGGGACGTCCCGGTGCCGCAGGCCGCCGCCGAGCGCCCGCAACGCGTTGAGGATGACAAGCACGTCGATGCCCTCCTGGAGGAACGCGCCCGCCACCGGGGGCAGCCGGCCGATGGCCGCCGCGATCATCGCCAGCACCGCCAGCCCCATCCCGACGGTGGCGCTCTGCACGGCGATCCGGCGGGCGTACCGGGCGATCTCCACCGCATCGGCGAGCCGGTCCAGCCGGTCCACCGTGAGCACCGCGTCGGCCACGTCCGCCGAGGCGCTCGCGCCTGTCGCACCCATCGCCACGCCCACGTGCGCCTGGGCGAGCGCCGGCGCGTCGTTCACCCCGTCACCGACCATCACGGTGACTGCCCGTTCGGCCTCGGCGCGGACGCGGGCCACCTTCTCCTGCGGCGTACAGCGGGCGAGCATGTCGTCCACGCCGACCTCCGCGGCGACCTGGGCGGCGGTGGCCGGCCGGTCGCCGGTCACCATCACGATGCGCCGCAGTCCCGCCGCGCGCAGCCGGCGTACGGTCCGGCGGGCGTCGGGGCGTACCGGGTCCTCCAACAGGATCGCGCCGAGCGGGCCGTCGTCGTCGCTGACCCACACCGTGGACCAGCCGGTCAGCTCGGTACGGGCCCGCGTCCGGTCCGCCCAGTCGGGCAGCTCGCCGGTGAACTGCCCGACCCGGATCAGCCGCCCGTCCACCCGGCCGCTGACCCCCACGCCCGGCTCCTCGGTCACCTCGGTCGGCTCGGTCAACGGCAGCCCCCGCTCGCGGGCCTGCCGCACCAACGCGGCGGCCAGCACGTGCGGGGAGAGCTGCTCGACGGAGGCGGCCAGCCGCAGCACCTCGTCCCGGTCGCCGCCCGGCGCGGCCACCGTCTCGGCGGCGCGCGGACGCCCCGCCGTCAGCGTGCCGGTCTTGTCCACGAGCAAGGTCTGTGCCCGGCCGAGCAGTTCCAGCGCGCCACCGTCGCGGACCAGCACCCCGCGCCGGGCCACCCGGGACAGCCCGGACACGATCGCGATCGGGGTGGCCAGCAGCAGCGGGCAGGGGGTGGCCACCACAAGCACCGCCACCGCCCGGACCACGTCGCCGGAGAGCAGCCACGCCAACCCGGCCAACACCAGCGTGAACGGCACGAACGCGGCGGCGTAGCGGTCGGCAAGCCGGACCGTCGGCGCCTTGCGGGCTGTCGCCTCCTCGGCCAGCCGGACGATCCCGGCGTACGTGCTCTGGGCGGCGCTCTTCGTGGCCCGCATGCCGAACCCGGCGCCGGCGTTGACCACACCGCTTGCGACCTGTTCGCCGGCGGCCCGCTGGACCAGCCGCGCCTCCCCGGTCACCACCGACTCGTCGAGCGTGACCGGTTCGTCGACGGTCCCGTCGACGGGCACCACGTCACCTGGGCCGACAAGCAACCGGTCCTGCACCGCCACCTGGTCCAGCGGCACCACCTCGATAGCCCCGCCCGGCCCCCGGCGACGCGCGGTACGCGGAGCGCGTTCCAGCAGTGCCCGCAGGTCCCGGGTGGCCCGGCGCTGCGCGTACGCCTCCAACGACCGTCCGGTGGCCACCATCACCGCGATCACCGCACCGGCCAGGTACTCGCCGACCCCGAGAGCCCCGGCCAGGGCCAGGACGGCGATCACGTCCACGCCGAAGTGCCGGTGCCACAGCGAGCGCAGCATCGACCAGAGCGCGGGCAGCAGCGCGGCCACCGTGACGGCCGCCCAGATCAGGTCTGCCGCGCCGACCCGGCCGGCGAGCCGCAACAGGGCACCCACGAGCACCGCGACGGTGAGCCCTACCAGCGGCGCCCACGCCCACCAGCGGCGGATGCGGCGTCGTGCCGGTTGTTCCGGCACGCATCCGGTCGCCTCCGCGCTCACCTTCGCATCGTCGCAGGCCAGGACCGTCACGGGCCGTGCACCGGACTTTTCGCAAGCCCGACGCGGACCATCCGGGTGCCGGCGGGACCACCTGACGACCCGACAGGGTCGGGACCTGCGGCCCGTGCGGGACGCCTCCGCATGTCACAGGATGGGGCGGCGAGCCACGCGGGTACCGGGTGGTGAGGCACGATGGTAGGAGACGAAAGGTCGTGAGAATGAGTCAGGAACGTCAGCTGACCACCGCACTCGCGGAGGCCGCCGCGACCGCTGGGCACGCGCCCTCGGTGCACAACACTCAGCCGTGGCGCTGGCGGGTGCTGCCCGAGGCGCTGGAGCTGCGTACTGTCGCGGACCGGCGACTCTCGGCCACCGACCCGGAGGGCCGGCTGCTCGCGATCAGCTGCGGCGCCGCCCTGCAACACGCACGGTTGGCACTCGCCGCGGAGGGCTGGCGCGCTGTGGTGCAGCGGATGCCCGACCCGGGCGACCCCGAACTGCTGGCCCGGCTCACCGGCCTGACCCGCACCAGCGCCGACCCCGACGCCATGCGGATGGTGCAGTGCATGTCGGTGCGGCACACCGACCGGCGACCGGTGAGCGACGAGCCGGTGCCGACGGCCGCGATCGGGGAGATCACCCGCGCGGTCACCGCCGAGGGATGCCGGTTGCAGATCCTCAACCAGGACCAGGTGCTGGAGTTGGCGGCCACCGCCGGGCGCGCCGACACGGTCGAGGCCGAGGACCAGGAGCTGCGCGCCGAGCTGGCGTACTGGACCAGCCAGGCCGGAAGCGGCACCGGCCTGCCGCCGGACGTACTTCCCGACCAGCCGCCGCAGACCACGGTGCCGGGCCGCGACTTCGGCCGCCCCGGCAGCCTGCCCGTCGGTCCCGGCCACGACCGGGCGGCGGCGTACGCGCTGCTGCACGGCGACGAGGACGAGCCGGACAGCTGGCTGCGTGCCGGTGAGGCGCTCTCCGCCGCCTGGCTGACGGCCACCCGGCTGGGCGTGTCGGTGGTCCCGCTCAGCGCTGTGGTGGAGGTTCCGGCCACCCGGCAGACCCTGCGTCAGATGCTCGCGGGGATCGGCTACCCGTACATCGTGCTGCGGTTGGGAATCGCGGACCCGGCGGTGGCCGGCCCGCCGCACACACCGCGGTTGCCCGCCGACCAGGTGGTCGACACCTCAGCGGTGCGCGACGAGCTGGGCTGAGGCACGCGACAGCGGCGACGCCTCCGGCCGTATGATCTTCGGGTGACCAGCACCGATCCGCCGCATCGCCCGGAAGTCCCGGTGACGCCGTCGCTCGGGCTGAGCCCGCTGTCGCGGGTACGCCTCGACGAGCTGCTCCAGGAGATGCTGGACCGCGTCGGCGAGGTGATGACCAGCCGGGAACGGCTGCGGGCGCTGCTGGACGCGGTGGTCGGCATCGGCACCAACCTGGACCTGCGCAGCACCCTGCAACGGATCGTGCAGGCGGCCTGCGAGCTTGTCGGCGCCCGGTACGGCGCGCTGGGCGTGGTGGGTCCGGACCGAATGTTGCACGACTTCATCGTGCACGGCATCACGCCGGAGCAGCACGAGCAGATCGGTGACCTGCCGCACGGGCGCGGTGTGCTCGGTCTGCTCATCGACGATCCCCGGCCGTTGCGGATGCCGGACATCACCAAGCACCCGTTGTCCTACGGCTTCCCGGCCAACCACCCGCCCATGCACACCTTCCTGGGCGTGCCGGTGCTCATCCGGGAGCAGGTGTTCGGCAACCTCTACCTGGCCGAGAAGAACGGCGGCGCGCAGTTCACCGACGACGACGAGGAAATCGTCGTCGCGCTCGCCGCCGCCGCGGGCGTGGCCATCGAGAACGCCCGCCTGTACGCCCTGGCGCACCGGCGGGAACGCTGGCTGGCCGCCACCGCCGAGATCACCACCGTGCTGCTCGGTGAGGTCCGCCGCACCGACGCGTTGACGCTTGTCGCCCGGCGGGCCCGGGAGGTCGCCGAGGCGGAGCTGGCGCTGGTGCTGCTGCACGACGCCGACACCAACCAGTTCACAGTGGAGGTGGTCGACGGCGCCGACGAGCAGGCCAGGGCGCTTGTCGGCACGGTCCTGCCGGCCGCCGACACCAGCTTCGGCA
This sequence comes from Micromonospora profundi, assembly GCF_011927785.1. Classification (NCBI taxonomy): domain Bacteria; kingdom Bacillati; phylum Actinomycetota; class Actinomycetes; order Micromonosporales; family Micromonosporaceae; genus Micromonospora; species Micromonospora profundi. The sequence continues at coordinate 4,208,839 of NZ_JAATJK010000001.1, forward strand.
CGGCGGTGGCCGAGGGCCGACACGCCGAGGTCGACGACCTGGCGCACGCTGCGCCGTGGCCGGCGCTGCTGCACACCGGCCCGGCGACGATCTCGCCGCTGGCCACCGCCGAGACGCTGCACGGCGTGCTGATCGTGGCCCACCCGGCGGAACGCGGCGGCGGCACCAGCAAGGAGGACGTGGCACTGCTGGGCAGCTTCGCCGGGCAGGCCGCACTGGCAATGGAACGGGCGCGCGGTCAGGAGGAGCGGGAGCTGCTGGTGGTCCTGGAGGACCGCGAGCGGATCGCCCGGGACCTGCACGACGTGGTGATCCAGCGGCTCTTCGCCACAGGCCTGCAATTGCAGAGCGCCGCGCCGATGGGCCGCCCGGAGGTGGCCAACCGGATCAACGCGGCCGTCGACGATCTCGACGCCACCATCCGCGACATCCGCCGGACCATCTTCGAGCTGCGTACACCGATGTCCGCCGCGCTGCGCACCGAGATCCGGGAGGCGGTCGAGGCCGCCGCCGAGTCACTGGGCCACCGACCGCGCCTGGATCTGACCGGACCTGTGGACAGCGCCGTCCCGGACGCCATCCGCCCGGACCTCATCGCCGTGCTGCGCGAGGCACTGTCGAACGCGGTCCGCCACGCGCAGGCCACCCAGGTGGCAGTCGCCGTCCGCGTCGCCGACGGCCAGGTCTCCGTCACCGTCACCGACAACGGGGTGGGCTGCGACCCCGCCGCCGCCCGGGGCGGGCTCGTCAACCTGCGGGAACGGGCCGACCGCCTCGCCGGCACCTTCACCATCCGCCCGGTCGACCCGCACGGCACCGAGGTGTGCTGGTCGGTGCCGCTGCGCGACTGACCGGCACGGGGTGTGCTGGTCGGCTGAGCGGCACCGGACGGGTCAGGGCGTCTTGCCGAGCAGGCGGGTGGCCAGCACCGCCGCCTGGGTGCGGCGCTCCAGGCCGAGCTTCGCCAATACGCTGGACACGTAGTTTTTCACAGTCTTCTCGGCCAGGAACATCTTTCCGGCGATCTCCCGGTTGGTCAGCCCTTGCGCCACGTACTCCAGGATCCGCCGCTCCTGCTCGGTGAGCGACTTCAACTCGCGTGGCTCCTCGACGCCGTTGCGGATGCGCTCCAGGACCCGGGTCGTGATCGCCGGGTCGAGCAGCGACTGCCCGGCCGCCACCCGGCGTACGGCGTCGACAAGATCGGTGCCGCGGATCTGCTTGAGCACGTATCCGGCCGCGCCCGCCATGATCGCCGCGAACAGCGCCTCGTCGTCCTCGTACGAGGTGAGGATGAGGCCCTTGATTGACGAGTCGACGGCACGGACGTCCCGGCACACGTCGATGCCGTTGCCGTCGGGCAGGCGGGCGTCGAGGATCGCCACGTCGGGCCGCAACGCCGGAATGCGGCGGGCCGCCTCCTGCGCGGAGCCGGACTCGCCGACAACCTCGATGTCGCCGCTGCTCTGGAGCAGGTCGGCCAGGCCACGGCGGACGACCTCATGGTCGTCGAGGAGGAACACGCGGATCATCCCTCGTTTCTACAGGCGCCGAGGGCCGGCTGCACGGGCCGAAGGTCCCGACCCGCCGTAACACGTCCGTGCGGCGCGTCCGAAGGGGCTCCGGCAGGGTCGGTCGGGCCCACCGGATCGGGACGTAAGGCCCTGCTCAGCGGGCACCCCACGGGCGGACCGTAGGGGTGTCAGCGGTCGCGGCGTTTTCCCGCCGTCGGCCCACCGGGAAGGGAGCATCGCCATGGACGTCGGCTACACAGCGGACCAGCTACGGGCCGCCGCCGTGGACGCGGTTCGGGCACCGTCGTTGCACAACACCCAGCCGTGGCGGCTGCGGCTGCGCGACGGCGGCATCGAGGTGCTCGCCGACCCGACCCGCCGACTGCCGGCTACCGACCCGAGCGGGTGGGGTGTCCGGATCGCCTGCGGCGCAGCGCTGTTCAACCTGCGGATGGCGCTCGCCGTCGCCGGTACGCCGGCGCAGGTGCGGCTGCGCCCCGACCCCGCCGAACCGGACCTGCTGGCCCGGCTGGTGCCGGACATGCCGCGCCGCCCCACCCCCGCCGAGCAGAGCCTGCACGCGGCCATCCCCCGCCGCTTCAGCAACCGGTTGCCGTTCTGGCCGGACCCGGTGCCTGCCGACGTCCGGTGGCGCCTCGGCGAGGCGGCCCGCGCCGAGCAGTGCTGGTTGGAGCTGGTGATCGGGGTGAGCGCGGTGACCGCCTTCGGTGAGGTCGCCCGCAGCGCGCACCGGGTGCTGGAACGCGACCCCGCCTACCTTGCCGAACGCGAGGCGTGGCTGCGCCGGGAGCCCGCGCCGGACGGCGTGCCCGTCCGAGCCGGCGGCCCGCAGGGCGAGCCGCAGGACGTGCTGCCGACGCGCGGTTTCGGTAGCCGGGACCGGGCACCGGGGCGGGACTTCGAGCCGGAACCCCTGGTGGGGGTGCTCGGCTCGGTCGGCAACACCGCTGTGGACCAGGTGATCGCCGGCCAGGCCATGCAGCGGCTGCTGCTCACCGCCACCGACGCCGGGCTCAGCGTGTCGATGCTGTCCCAGCCGATCGAGGTGCCCACCGCGCGGGAGCAGTTGCGGCTGTCGCTGGGGCGGTTCGGCACGCCGCAGATGGTGCTGCGGATCGGCTACGGCCAGCCGGGTCGACCCACTCCGCGTCGGAGCGTCGACGAGGTGCTGGACCTGCCGGTCGTGCAGGCCTGAGACCGGCGCCGCCGGCCCACCCGGTCAGGCGAGCAACGCCGCCTCCCGCTCCGCGTCCAGCCCCACCGCCACCCGGGCCGGACGTCCGGCGCGGGGCGGCACCGACCCGACGGCACGTAACCACCGCCAGGTGTCGGCGACCGTGTCGGCCACCGGGCGGCAGGTCAGCCCCGCCGCGTACGCCTTCTCCACGCCGCGCTCCTGCAACCACCGGAACTCGTGACCTGGCGGAATCCAGATCGGCAGGTCGTTCCAGGGGACCACCCCGGCGGCGAGGATCGACTCCGGGTCGGTCCAGCGCAGTCGGGCGTCGGAGCCGGTCACCGCGACGATCGACGCCAGCAGTTCGCCAATCGTGGTGTGCCCGCTACGACTGATGACGTTGAACGCGCCGCCAACCCCTTCGGCTGCCCGGTCGAGCGTCCAACCGGCCAGGTCCCGCACGTCGATGTACTGCACGGGCAGGTCCGCCGGGCCGGGTGCCAGCACGTCGCCGCCGCGGGCCACCCGTTGCAGCCACCACGGCAACCTGCCGATGTCCTCCCCCGGGCCGAGGATGAGACCTGCGCGGACCAGCAGGGCCCGCTCGCCGTAGACCTCCGTCGCGGCCAACTCCCCACCCGCCTTGCACTGCGCGTAGTCGCCGTCGGTGGCGTCGGCCGAGGCCTCCACTGTGGGTGCCCCCTCGCCTACCTGTGCGGGCGGGGACGCGACGTACACCGATCCGCTGGAGATGTAGGTGTACTGCCCGACCCTGCCGGCCAGCGCGCGGGCCGCGTCCCGCACCCCGCGAGGGGCGCCGTCCCAGGTGTCGACCACCAGATCCCACTCGCCGTCCGCCAGCGCCGCGAGGCCGTCCGGCGCGGTCCGGTCACCCCGCAACCGGTGTACGCCGGGAGGAACCCTGCCGTGCACGCCTCTGTTGAACACCGTCACCGACCAGCCGCGACCGACCGCCTCGGCGACCGTCGCCCCGCCCACGAAACCCGTACCGCCAAGCATCAGCAGCCTCATACGCCCCACCTTTGCGGCAAGGGGCGGCAAACCGGTAGCGGATCTGCCCGTGGCAGAACACTCGGGTGTGCAGCCGCCGCGGCAGCGCCGCCCGGCTGGGGGTCACCCAACCGGACGGCGAGTGGACTGTCGACTCTCAGGGTCAACGGCTCGTCGAGCGCGCCGCCCTGTCGATCAGGCTCGCCACGGCCTGCGGACGGGAGACAGTGACGGCGTGCGAAGCCTTGATCTCCACGGTGTGCGCACCCGCCCGCTCGGCCATGTAGCGCTGGGCCTTCACCGGGATAGCCAGGTCGTCGGTGGCGATCATGTTCCACGACGGAATGCTGGTCCAGGCGGCCTTCGTGGCCTGACCGTTCAGCGCCGCCGCCGTGACCGGCCTCTGGGTGGCCGCCATCACGTCCGCGATGTCCCGCGGAACGTCGGGGGCGAAGACCGCGCCGAACTTCCGCTGCTGGACGTAGAGGTCGGTGCCGGAGCCGCCGCCGGGCATCGGGAAGGGCACCTCGTCCAGCGAAACCGCCAACACGTTACCGGGGAACTTCCCGGACAGGTCTGTCGTGCTCTCGCCGGGCTTCAGCATGAAGCTGGCAACGAAGACCAGGGCCTTGACGTCCCGGTCGCCCGCGACCGCCTCGCTGAGCACCGAACCACCGTACGAGTGGCCGACCACCACCACCGGCCCGGACACGCTGTCGACCACCGAGCGCACGTACTCCGCGTCGCTCTGCAGGTTGCGCAGAGGGTTGGCGGGGGCGATCACCGGATAGCCGTCCCGCTTGAGGTGCTTGACGACGCCGTTCCAGCTGGAGGCGTCGGCGAACGCACCGTGCACCAGCACGATGGTCGGCTTCTTCACCGTCGGACGCTGCCCGGCCCCGCTGGCCGAACTGGCGACCAACGCGACAGCCACGACGCCGGCGGTGGCCGCTGCCACGACCGCCTTCCGCCCAGCGGCCGGCAGAAGCTTGGACATCCGAAAACTGATCATCGGAAACACCCTCCAGGAAGGACCGAATACGCGAGTACGGTTCGGCCAGGTAGCCCCACCGTTGCGGCGGTGGATCGACCTTCGCAGCGCGCAGCCGACCGGGAATCAGTCATCCATCTCTGCGGATCACGCCGCTGGTGACCGTCGTATCGGCCTGGGTGGTGCGCCCCCCACCACAGTGGGCGGTGTCGACGTGACAGCTAGATCGACCTGCCGGGGCCGTCGAGGGGCGAGGTTAGGTCATTCGACCGATGGCACCCCGGCCACGCCGAACGGATGCGGGTGTCGCCGACGAACAAGGGCCGAACCCGAAGGCCCAGCGCTTTGATCAGCAAGAATATGGTGGGCGATACTGGGTTTGAACCAGTGACCTCTTCCGTGTCAAGGAAGCGCGCTCCCACTGCGCCAATCGCCCGTGGTGACCGCCTGCCTCAAGGAGCCAGGCCCTGAGGGGCGAATCGCGAGCGGACGACGGGATTCGAACCCGCGACCCTCACCTTGGCAAGGTGATGCGCTACCAGCTGCGCTACGTCCGCACGTCCCGACAAGCGCCGGTGACAGTCGAACTCTACCCGATGCCAAGATCGCCCGGCGCGGCCCCCTCAAGCATTGGCGATTGCTCTGCTCCACCTCGGGGTACTGATGAACCTCGACAGCGCACCACACCCCCTTAAGGAGGCTGTCGTGGGTATCGGCACCAGCATCTTCCTGATCGCGCTCGGCGCGATCCTCACCTTCGCGCTCGACGCCAGCGTCGGCGGCCTCGACCTCGACGTGGTCGGTTGGATCCTGATGGGCGCCGGCGTGCTCGGCCTCATCATGACCACGCTGATCTGGGGTCGTCGCCGGCAGGTGGTCACCACCGAGGAGCAGCCGGTGGAATACCGGCGGGTCGAGGAGCGGCGGGACGTCGCCCCTCCGCTGTGAGGATCCTCTTCCGGGTCGGCCGCCTCGATCGAGACGGCCGACCCGTTCGCGCGTGACCAGGGCTCCGCGCAGGCCTCCCCAGCGGCGGGTTTGCGCAGGTGAACGCGTCGAGCGGCGCGCGCTACGATCGCGAGTCGTGGAAGCTCTCGACACGGTGCTGGCAGCGCATCGGGCGTACCTGCTCGGATGGAACATCGGCGTGGTCGGCGGCGACGACCTCCCGACCTACCGCAGCGACGTTCCGCACGCGCCCCTCAACGGGGTGCTGCGCGTCGCGGGGCGCACCCCGCGGGACGCGCTCGACGAGGCCCGGCAGCGCCTGCACGGCGTACCCCGGATCTGGTGGGTAGGCCCGGACAGCGACGCCGGCACCGCCGACGCCCTGATCTCCCTCGGTGCCACCGAGATCACCCGAATGCCGATCATGACCGCGCCGATCGCGGAGGCGGCCGATGCCGCGCCGCCGGCCGGGCTGCGCATCACCGAGACCACCGACCCGACGGCGTTCGTCTCGGCCTACGCCCGGGTGTCCGGAATCGCGCCGCAGGACGTGCCGGCGACCATCGAGCGGGAGAAGGCTTTCGCCGGCGACGGCACGGCGATCAGACTGGCCGGTCGCCTCGACGACGACCGGATCGTCGCAACTGCCGTCGCCTGGCTGAGCCACGGCGTGGTCACGCTCTATTTCGTGGGTACGCAGCCGGAGCAGCGACGGCGGGGCATCGGCGCGGCCATGACCCGGGCGGCTCTCGACGTCGCCCGCGAGAGGGGTGCCCACACCGCCGGCCTCACCTCGTCACCCATGGGCGAGCCGGTCTACCGCCGCCTCGGCTTCCGACAGGTGGGCGAGTTCCGGCTGCTGACGTTCTGACCCGGTGCAAGGTCCCGTGCAGCAGAAAGCCCGCTACCGGAATTCCGGTAACGGGCTTTCTGACTGCCTATCCATCCTGTGGGCGATACTGGGTTTGAACCAGTGACCTCTTCCGTGTCAAGGAAGCGCGCTCCCACTGCGCCAATCGCCCGTGCTTGTTACCGAGGTGGGGACGGGATTTGAACCCGCGTACACGGCTTTGCAGGCCGTTGCCTCGCCTCTCGGCCACCCCACCGAGGTTGCCCCCGTCATGCGTGGCGGCATCTCCGAGCGGACGACGGGATTCGAACCCGCGACCCTCACCTTGGCAAGGTGATGCGCTACCAGCTGCGCTACGTCCGCACGCCCCCGGACGTTCCCGGGTGACGGATGAGAACTTTAGCCGAGCCGTCGAACGACTGCCAACTCGGGGTCGGTTCGGCGCGTCCCGCAGGCCTGCGGGCGATGACGTACTCGAACCGGTCATTACCGGCAGGCTTCCTAGGCGGCTGGTCTGGTCGGTCCTCGATCGTCACCCTCCGCACCTTCCGGTGCCGGCCGGGCCGCGATCGCTGAGGTGCGGCTCAGCAACGGGCCCGACGCCATCGATGAGCGCCGGGGGCCTCGACGAACACCTCCGGAACAACGACAAAAGACACGCTCAGTAAGTGTCCGGCTTCCGACTGTTACTGGGCGAATGGGGCGGCGATGGTCACTGTTCGTGTTCGGATGGATGGGCTACGGTAACGGTCGTGACGAGACGTGCGGCCGAGATCCGCCTGGATGCCCTGCTGCGCACCGCGTGCGACGTGATCGTCGAGCGCGGTCTGGCCAACACCCGGACAGCCGACGTGGCGCAGGCCGCTGGCGTGAGCCAGGCGCTGGTTTTCTACCACTTCGCCACCAAGGAACGGCTGCTCGCGCAGGCATTCGCGTACGCGGTCGAGCAGGATCTGGCCCGGCTGGACGCGGTGACCCGCTCGTCGGCCCCGCCGCTGACCAAGCTCCGCCGCATCCTGAAGCTCTACACCCCGGCCGGGCGGGCGACCTCCTGGTCGATGTGGATCGACGGCTGGTCCGAATCGCTGCGTACCCCGGAGATGGAGAAGGTCTCCCGCCGACTCGACCTGCGCTGGCGGCAGGACCTCGCCGCGGTGATCGCCGCCGGGGTGGCCGACGGCACCTTCGAGTGCGCCGACCCGGACGGGGCCGCCTGGCGGATCAGCGCCGTCACGGACGGCCTGGCGGTGCAGCTCGCCGTGCACGAGCGGGTGATCTCCCGGCGGCAGTTCGGTGAGTGGGTCCGGCTGGTCGCCGCCCGGGAGCTGGGTCTGGACCCGGTCGTGCTGGACTGAACACGCCCACTCCTCCACCCGGGCCAGCCAAAACGGCTCGGAGCGCCCCGCCGACCGGAACAATCGGCACCATGGATCTGCTGGAGGCGTACCGCCGGAGCCTGGCCGAGTTCGTCGACCGGGTGGACCAGGTCGAGCCCGGCCAGTGGTCCGACCCGACACCCTGCTCCGGCTGGGACGTCCGCACTCTCGTCAACCACGTGGTCAGTGAGGACCGGTGGAGCGTCCCGCTGCTCGCCGGCCGCACCATCGACGAGGTCGGCGACCGGTTCGACGGCGACCTGCTCGGCACCGACCCGGCCACGGCAGCGCGGGAGGCGACCGCACAGGCCGAGATCGCCGCCACCCACCCCGGCACGATCGACCGCACCGTGCACCTCTCCAGCGGTGCGACCCCAGCCGCCGAATACATCCAGCAACTCCTCGCCGAGCACCTGGTGCACGGCTGGGACCTGGCGGTGGCCATCGGCGCCGAGCCTCGCCTGGAACCCGACGCGGTCAACGTGTGCGCCAGGTGGTTCGCCGGCCAGGCCGACACCTATCGGAGCAACAACCTGGTTCACGACGCGGTGCGGCTCTCCGCCGACGCCGACGAGCAGGACCGCCTGCTGGCCGCCTTCGGCCGCGACCCGGACTGGGTGCCGGCCGACTGAGCACGGCAGCCCGCTGAACGCAGCCTGTTGAGCACGTCGGCGGTCGAGCGCGTCGAAAACACCCTCGTGTGGAGCCCTGTCCCGCGCTAATCGTCGGCGCGTCGGCGGCCGGGCCTTGCCGCGCCCTTCACCGGCTGATATCCACAGATGCGCATGCGTCACCGCGCAACGCCGGTCGGCGGCCCGCCGGCCATTCCACTCCCACGAGGAGGTCCCGTGCCACGATCCCAGTGGTCACCCTCGATGAGCCGGCGTCGACGCCGGCTCATCGCCGTCCTGGCGACGACGGCGACCGCCGCCGCGCTGCTGCCCACCGGCGCGAGCACCGCGGCCCCCACCAGCGCGGCGCCATCCGCCCAGCGTTCGTCCGGGCCGTTCGCCGAGGGCCACCAGAGCGCCGACGTCGACAACCGCGCCGGTACGGCGGCACCCGACGCCCGCCAACGCGGCCTGGCCCGCGCCGCCGACCCCGACGTGCGGTGGAACAAGCTCGGCACCCCGCAGGCACTCGGTCCCGGCCGCACCCCCCTCGCCACCGGGCTGCCCTCCGACCCGGAGGCCGCCGCCCGCGCGTACCTGGCCGCCAACCGCGACCTGTTCGGAATGGACGCCGCCACGGTCGCCGACCTGGAGCGGGTACTGGTCCGGCCGATCGGCACCGGTGCCGTGGTGACCCTCCGGCAGCGCTTCGGCGACCTGCCGGCCGGGCCGGACGGCCTTGTCACCCTCGCGGTCAGCGCCGGATCGGTGCTCTCGGTCAGTTCGTCGCTGGCCCGCGACACGAGCGCCCCCGCGCCGGCCACCCGCAGCGCCGACCAGGCGTACGCCGCCGCGCTCGCCGACGCCAAGCTGACAGCCGACGCGGTGGCCAGTCACACGGTGCGCGAGGTGGCAGTGCCCACCCCGCTGGAGGGGCCGCGAGCCGCCTACGAGGTGACGCTTATCGGCGCGGACGCCGACCACCCGGCGGCGTTCACCAGCTATGTGGACGGCATCACCGGCCAGGTGCTGGTCCGCGAGGATCTCGTCGACTACGACTCGGACAACCCGAGTTGGGCGGTCTTCCCGGCCACCCCACCCCGCGACCTCGGTCCCGGGCAGGACCCGCGGGTGCGCTGGTGCGGCGACCCGGCGCCCGGCTGCCAGTCGGCGTTCCGCGACCCCGCCACCGGTCAGCCGTGGGACGTCGACGCGGCCACCGGCACGCCCACCTTCACCTCCCGCGGCAACTCGGCGAACACCGTGCTGTCCTGGGGTGCGGGCACCCCTGTCGTCCCGGCACCCACCAGCCCGGACCGCCGCTACGAGTACCCGTTCACCGACCAGTGGCACCAGGCGAAGTGCAACCCGGAGGTGTTCACCTCCGCCCAGCGCAACGACGCGGACGCATCAATCGCCAATCTCTTCGCCATGCACAACCGGATGCACGACTGGTCGTACCAGTTGGGCTTCACCGAGTCGGCGTGGAACCTCCAGGCGGTCAACCTCACGCCCGCTGGCCTGGGCGGTGACGCCGAGCAGGGCCGCGCGCAGCAGGGCGCGCTGACCGGCAACCGCAACAACGCCAACCAGGGCACCCCGCGCGACGGGCTGCCGCCGACCACGAACATGTACCTGTGGCAGCCGCAGGCCGGCGGGCCGTACCCGCCGTGCGTCGACGGTGACTACGACATGACGGTGATCGGCCACGAGTACACCCACGCCATCACCAACCGGATGATCGCCGGCCCGGACAGCGGGATCAGCGGCCACCAGGGCGGGGCCATGGGTGAGTCGTGGGGCGACCTGCTCGCCGCCGAGTACCTCTTCCAGCACGGACTGCGCGCCCCCGGCGAGTCGCCGTTCGTCACCGGCGGGTACGTCACCGGCAACCTGGTCAGCGGCATCCGCAACTACGACCTGAGCCGCAGCCCGCTCAACTACTCCGACATCGGCTACAACACCGGCGGCCCGGCCGTGCACGCCGACGGGGAGATCTGGGGCGCCACCAACTTCCGGGTCCGCTCCGCGCTCGTCAAGCGGTACGGCCTCGGCACCCCGCAGCGACAGTTGGAGTGCGCGCTGGGGAAGGTCGCCGCCGACAAGTGCCCGGGCAACCGGCGCTGGTCGCAGCTGGTCTTCGACTCGTTCCTGCTTCAGGCCGCCAGCCAGGTCAGCATGCTCGACATGCGGGACAACATGCTCACCGCCGACCTGCTCCGCTTCGGCGGGGCGAACCAGGACCTGATCTGGGCCGAGTTCGCCCGCTCCGGGATGGGCCGGGACGCCGCCACCAACGGCGCCGCCGACACCGACCCGACGCCGAGCTTCGCCTCTCCGAGCGGCGGCAACGCGACACTCACCCTGCGTCCGCGCGGCGACAGCGCCGACGCGCCCATCCGGGTGTACGTCGGGGCGTACGAGGCGCGGGCCGTGCCGATCGCCGACACCGATCCGGCAACGCCCATCCCGGACACCGTGGAGATGGTGGCCGGCACGTACGACCTGGTCGCCGTCGCGCCCGGCTTCGGGCACCAGCGGCTCAGCGTGGTCGCCACTGCCGGCAAGCAGGGGTACGTCGACCTGCGGATGAGCCGTAACCTCGCGTCCACCGCGTCCGGCGCCACGATCAGCGGCGACGGGGTCAACCTGGACCGGATCGCCGACGACACCGAGGCGACGAACTGGGCCTCCCTGGACGGGGTGGCCGGCAAGCAGGTCACAGTGGCGCTGCCCGGGGACGCCCCGCAGGCAGTCAAGCGCGTGAACGTGAGCGCGATGCTGCGCCCGGCGATCGTCGGGGACGCCGACACCGGGGGTCAGAACGCGCTGAGCGCGCTGCGGTCCTTCGCGGTGTCGGCGTGCAACGCGAAGACGACCGACTGCGCGGATCCGGCGCGCTGGCAGCGGATCTACACGAGCGCTGATGACGCGTTCCCGGGCGGGGCGTACCGGGCGTACAGCCGGGACATCAACCTCCGGACTTTCGCCGTGCCCACCACGCTCGCCACGCACCTGCGGCTGGAGGTGCTGGCCAGCCAGTGCACCGGCGGCCCGCACTACGCGGGTGAGCAGGACAACGACCCGGCCACGACGACGGACTGCGCGACCGCCAGTCCGGCCCGCAGCCAGGTCCGGATCGCCGAGTTCCAGGCGTTCTCGAAGTGACACCGTCGGGGCCGGCGGACCGCCGCCGGCCCCGACGTCCTCAGCTCAGTGGCGGCAGCCGCCGGAGATCCGCAGGTCAGCGGCGTAACGGTCGCCACCGGTCGGGCGGATTCGGTCGCTCCCAGAGTCGGTCCGCCGGCTGCTCGCCGGCTCCGGCGGGTGCGGCCTGGTGAGGTGGCGCAGCCGCAGCAGCAGGCCCAGCCCGAGCGAGAGCAGCAGGGCACCGAGCAGGAACGCTGCCTGCACCACGCCGAACCCTCCGGTCTGCGCGACAGGTCGGCCCGCGCCGGCGGCCGGTGGGGCGGCGGCGACCGGCTGCTCCACGACGGGCTCGTCGTCAGGGGTGCTGGCGTCGGCGGGTTCGCTCGCGGGATCGGTGGGCTCCGGCGGCGTCTCGGTGGGACGCGCCGACGGGCTGGGTGCCACCCCCACCACGGAACGGGTGGCAGTCTGTCGGGACAGCAGGCGCAGGTTCACGTCGTACGCCTCGGCGGCGAGGGTGACCCGGCCCCGAGTGACGTCCTCGGCGAAGGCCACCCGGTAGCGGGCGGTGACCGTGCGACCCGGGCAGAGCGTGCCCGGGTCGAGTTGCCGGTCGGTGAGCCGGGCGACGTCCCCGTCGGTCCGGATCTCCAGCGGAAAGTCGCCGGTCTCCTCCACCCGGTCCATCTTCACCTGGTCGAGCCGGATGCCCTGCACTCTCAGCACCATCGACCAGCGGACCTTGACGCAGCCGCCGCGCCGGTCGGTCCGCGAGACCACTGCGGAGAGCGTCCGCACCTGGTCGCCGGCGGTGAACTGGGCCGGCAGCCCACTCAGCTCGGTGGCGAACGCCGCCTGCGCCGGAGCGGCCGTGGCCAGCTCCACCCCGCTCAGACAGGCCAGCACCACCCCGACCTGTAGCGCCTTTCGCCACACCGTCACCACTGCCGCCCTCCGTTCGGTCGTCTCCACCACGCAACGCTAGGAGCGCGCTGTCGACCGGAACAGACGGGTGTGTTCGCACCGGGCGGCAGAGACAGGGCGGGTTATCACCGACCGTGGTGAACCGGTCACCCGCCCCCGCGACACGCCCGACGGTGGGCCGCTGGGACAATCGCCAGCGTGTCCGAACTCTCCACCACCTTCGTCCGGCTGCACGCCCGGCTCGCCCCGGTGGCGTTCGTTCCCGAGGTGCGGCTGCACCAGGCGGACGAACCGATCGGCCTGTGGGAGCTGACCGAGGGTGAGTTCTCCACCGACCGGCCACCACCGTTCTGGGCGTTCGCCTGGGCCGGCGGCCAGGCGCTCGCCCGCTACGTCACCGACCATCCGGAGCTGGTGGCCGGCCGCCGCGTGCTCGACCTCGCCTCCGGCTCCGGCCTGGTGGCCATCGCCGCCGCTCGGGCCGGCGCGGCGTCCGTGCGGGCCGTCGAGGTCGACGAGTTGGCTGTGGCGGCGGTCGCGCTCAACGCCAAGGCCAACGGGGTACGCGTCGACGCCGAGTTCGGCGACATCCTCGACGGCGACGCCGGTGACGCCGAGGTGGTGCTCGCCGGGGACGTCTTCTACAGCGAGGCGATGGCCCGGCGGGTGCTGCGGTTCCTGCTGCGTACCGCCCGCGCCGGCGCCCCGGCGCTTGTCGGTGACCCCGGGCGGGCGTTTCTGCCCCGGGACCGCTTCGATGAGCTGGCGAGCTACGACGTGCCGGTGACGGAGGCCCTGGAGAGCGTCCGGGTGAAGCGCACCACCGTCTGGCAGCTGCGGGCCGGCCTGCCGGGGGCCGCCAGCTAGCGTGGCGGCGTGCTGTTCCGCAGCTGGGCGTCGGCGGTCGAGTCACCCTGGCCGGACGTCGCCTCGGTGGCCGACCACGTCGGCGTACGCCATCTGGTGGTGACCCGGCACGCGCTGGTCCGTCAGGTGCTGGCCGACCCGGCGACCTACCGGCCGGACAACGCGCTGGACGCCGTGACCCCGATGCCGGTGACAGCGCTGCGGGTGCTGGCCGGGCACCGGTTCCGGCTGCCGCCGACGCTCGCCAACAACTCCGGCGCCAGTCATCCGCAGATCCGGGCGATCGTCGCCGACGCGCTGCACCCCACCCGGGTCGCGGCGCAGCGCCCGTGGCTCACCGCGCTGGTCCGGGAGCGGGCCGCCCGGCTGACCGCCACGCTGGACGCCGGGCAGCCCGCCGACCTGTACGCGGATCTCGCCGCCGACCTGCCGTTGCTGGTGCTGGCCCGGCTTGTCGAGTTGCCGGACGCTCCGGTCGGCGCGGTCAAGGAGTTCGCCCGCGCCGCGCTGGAGCTGTTCTGGGCGCCGCTGGACGCCGACCGGCAGTTGGCGCTCGCCGCCGAGGTGGGCCGGTTCCACTCTGTGCTGCGTGACTTCGCGGCCACCGGCGGCGGGTTGGCCGCCGAACTGCGTGCCGCCGGACACCCGCCGGACGTGGTGGTCGGCGCGCTCTTCTTCCTGCTGGTCGCCGGCCAGGAGACCACGTCGCAGTTCCTCACCCTGCTGCTGCACCGACTGGCATGCGAGCCCGCCGTGCGGGCCGGGCTGCGTACCGGCGAGGTGGCGGTGGCCGACGTGGTGGAGGAAGGGCTGCGGCTGGAGCCGCCGATCGTGACCTGGCGTCGGGTGGCCACCGCCGACGGGCTGCTGGGCGGGCAGCCGGTGCCGGCGGGCACGAGCCTGGTGCTGTGGTTGGCCCGCGCCGGCCGGGACCCGGCGGTCGTCGAGTCACCCGACGAGTTCCGCCCCGGTCAGCGCGGATCGCGCCGGCACCTGGCGTTCGGCGCCGGCGCGCACCGCTGCGTCGGGGACGTGCTGGCCCGGATGGAGGCGGCCGTCGTGGTGGCGGAGGCCGCGCCACTGCTCGACGGGGTGGCGGTGGTCCGCCCACCGTGGTGTCCGGACAATCTGACCTTCCGGATGCCCGACGCCTTCGTGGTCCGGCGCGCTCCGGGCAGCACCGGGCTCACCGGCTCCTGATCAACTCGGTAGGTTTCCGGGCGTGTCAGCGACCCCTGCTCGCCGGATCCGCGCCGCCGTAACACTTCTGGCCCTGCTGGCCCTGAGTGCCTGCACAGTCGGCCCGGCGTTGCACGCCCGGCGGATCCCCGCCGGCACGCCGACGTCGGCCGCTCCGATCCCCACGCCGTCGGCCTCACCGTCCGCGACGCCCGCCCCCGGAACCCTGAACTGGTACGTGTCCCAGGTGCCGACCTTTCCCGAGGCTCCACCACCGCAGCCGGTGCAGCTCCCCCCGAACGGTCCGGCACCGAACTGGCACCGCCTGCCCATCGACCAGAAGGTCGCCTTCATCACCATCGACGACGGTGGACTGGCCCGGCCACCCGCGGTGATCGACTTCATCTGGGAGGCGCGGATCCCGGTCACGATGTTCCTGAACTCACCAGCGGCACAGGAGCACACCGACTACTTCCGGCAGATCGAGGCGGTGGGCGGGATCATCGAGAACCACACCATCTCGCACACCTCGCTGGCCGGCCGGTCGTACGCCTACCAGCGGCAGGAGATCTGTGGCGCTGCCGACAAGCTGGAGTCGCTGTTCGGCAAGCGACCCACACTGTTCCGTGCTCCGTTCGGCAACCACGACGCCACCACGTTGCGGGCCGCGCACGACTGCGGCGCGAAGGCCGTCCTGCACTGGTCCGAGACGGTTCACGAGGGAAAGGTGCGCTACCAGACGCCGGAGAAGGTCGTCCAGCCCGGCGACGTGCTGCTCATGCACTTCCGGCCGGCGCTCATGGACGACCTGCTCGCGGCGTTGAAGGCGATCCACCGGGCCGGGCTCACACCCGCGCTGCTCACCGACTACATCAAGTGATCGGGCCGTCGCCTACCTGACCAAAGTCAGGGTGCTGTAGTGCCGTTCGGGCGCGGTGGAGCAGCCGGCCGAACGCCTAGCGTCAGCGCATGATCACATTACGTGGGTTGACGAAACGGTTCGGGGAGACCACAGCCGTCGACGCGTTGACAGTCGACATCGCGCCCGGCCGCGTCACCGGCTTCCTCGGCCCCAACGGCGCCGGCAAGTCCACCACCATGCGGATGGTCCTCGGGCTGGACCGACCCACCGCCGGGCAGGCGCTCGTCGGCGGGCGCGCGTACCGGAATCTGCGCCGGCCGTTGCACGAGGTCGGCGCGCTGCTCGACGCCCGGGCCATCCACCCGGCCCGGCCCGGCCGCGCACACCTGTTGGCCATGGCCCGCAGCAACGGCATCCCCGCCCGCCGCGTGGACGAGGTGCTGGACACCGTCGGGCTGGACGGACGCGCCGCCGGTAAGGCCGGACGGACGCTCTCCCTCGGCATGGGCCAGCGGCTCGGCATCGCCGGCGCGCTGCTCGGCGACCCGCCGGTGCTGATGTTCGACGAGCCGGTGAACGGGCTCGACCCGGACGGGGTGCGCTGGGTCCGGCAGCTGATGCGCTCCCTGGCCGACGAGGGGCGCACTGTCTTCGTCTCCAGTCACCTCATGAGCGAGATGCAGCTGACCGCCGACCAGCTCGTGGTGATCGGCCGGGGACGACTGCTCGCCGACGCGCCGATCGGCGACGTGGTCGCCGGCAGCACTGTCGCCGTCCGGGTCCGCAGCCCGCACGCCGACGGGCTGACCGCTCTCGCCGCGCGCCTCACCGCAGCCGGGGCGACGGTCGAGGCCGCCGATCACGACGAGCTGACAGTGACCGGCACGACCGCCGACCGGGTCGGAGACCTCGCGTACGAGCTGGGGATCCGGCTGCACGAACTGAGCCCGCACGGCGCATCGCTGGAGCAGGCGTTCATGGACCTCACCGCCGACAGCGTCGAGTATGCCGGCGGCCGAACCGGAGGTGGCGCACGATGAGCACGAACACGGTCGCGGGTGTCCGCCCCGCCGCCGAGCCGACCGCGTCCCAGGGCGCCGCGGCCGCGTTCCGCGGCGCGGTGGCCGCCGAGTGGACCAAGCTGTTCTCGGTACCGAGCACCTGGTGGACGATGCTGGCCGGGCTGGTGGTGATGGCCGCGAGCGCACTCCAACTGGCCATCTACGCGGCCAACGACAACACAAACGACGACCCGCTCGACGACCGGGGAATCGTCACCGTCGGCAGCGTGGTGATCGACTCCGTCGAGCTGACCCAGTACGCGGTGCTGGCGCTGGGCCTGCTGGCGATCACCGCCGAGTTCACAAGCGGCACAATCCGGACCACGTTGCAGTGCACCCCGGCACGAGGTCGCGTACTGCTGGCCAAGGCCGTGGTCGCCGGAGCGGTCACCTTCGCTCTCGGGCTGCTGCTCGGCGGCGTCGGCGCCCTGGTCGCGCGACCGACGCTTGGCGGGTGGGGCAGCGCCCCGGCCGCCGGCACGATCGGCGACATCGTGGCGGTGGCGACCTACCTGGCGCTTGTCGGCGTGCTCGCGCTGGGTCTCGGCGCGGCACTGCGCAGCGCGGTCCTCACGATCACCGTGCTGTTCGCCATCCTGATGATCGTGCCGCTGTCGCTGATGGAGCCGGACATCGCTGTGCTGAACCGGATCGCCGACGTCTTCCCCGGCGTGGCCGGCGGGCACTTCATGGCCGGCGACACCGAGCCCTACCCGGGCGCGGTCGGTCTGCTGCTGCTCGCCGGGTGGGCCGGCGCGGCGCTCCTGCTGGGCCGGGCCGCGCTGCGCCGCCGCGACGCCTGACCGGTGAGCGGGGGCCCGACCCGGCCCCCGCTCACCCGTCGACAAGCCCCGCCTCGTACGCCACGATCGCCGCCTGCACCCGGTTACGCACGTCCAACCGGGTGAAGATGCTTGTCAGATAGCTCTTCACGGTGCCCTCCACAAGGTGCAGCCGGCGGGCGATCTCGGCGTTGGACAGCCCCGCCCCCACCAGCGCCAGCACCTCCCGTTCCCGCTCGGTAAGCCCGGCCGTACGGTCCCGCGCGGCGGGTCGGCGGGCCAGCCGGCCGGCGCCCAGCTCGATCACCCGGCGGGCCACCCGGGGCGACAGGTACGCACCGCCGTCGGCGACCGCGTGCACCCCGGCGATCAGTTCCCGCGGGTCGCCGGCCTTGAGCAGGAACCCGCTCGCGCCGTGCCCGAGCGCGCGGGCCACATGGTCGTCCTCACCGAAGGTGGTCAGCATGATCGTCGCAGTGTCCGGTGCGACCCGGCGGATCTCGGCGGCGGCGGTCAACCCGTCCAGTCGGGGCATCCGGATGTCCAGCAACGCCACATGGGGTCGGTGCGCCCGGACGAGCTCCACCGCCGCCCGCCCGTCACCGGCCTCGGCGACCACCTCGATGCCCTGATCGGCGGCGAGAATCGCCCGGACACCGGCCCGGATCATCGCCTCGTCGTCGGCGAGGACAACCCGGATCGGCAGCGTCAGTGCCGTGTCGGTGTTCACTACGCGATCCGCTCCTTGCTGACCAGCCGGCCGTCGGTGAAGCAGAGCCGCCACGTCGGCTCGGCGAGAGGGAAGTTGCCGTCGGTGTAGTACTCGCAGTCGGCCCGGTCGACAGCGGACGGACGTTCCAGCTGTCGCCGGGGCAGCCCCGCCAGCTCCGACCGGGCCGTACCGACACGCAGCTCGTCGAAGGTCGCCTGGTCCAACACCGTTCCGGCGGTCGCCACCGGGTAGTAGACGAGGGAGAGCACCAGGGCGAAACCTGCCGGCGCCCCGACCGCCGCGAGCAGACTGCGTCGAACTCGTCGACGGGCGTCGTGCAGCCGCCGCTCCGCGTCGACCGGCCCCTCCACGGCACCCGGCCGGTCACCGGACCAGGACGCCGTCCCGGCCGCCTCCACCGGCGACAGGGCGGCCAGCGCCTCCAGTGACGACGGCCCTGCCGGCAGCGACTCTGCCGGCGTCGCGATGGCCGGCAACACCGCCCGTACGGCGAATCCGCCATCGGCCTGCGGGCCGGCGTCGAAGGTCCCACCGGCCAGGCGAACCCGCTCGGCGAGCGCCAGCAACCCGCTGCCCCGCGACGACGGAGCCGGCAACGGCCCGGCTGGCGGAACACAGTTGACCACAGTCACCTCCACCCGGTCACCGTCCCGACCCAGGCGTACGTCGACCGGGGCACCCGGCGCGTACCGGGCGGCGTTGGTCAGGGCCTCCCGGACGACCCGGTGCGCCGCGTGACAGGTCATCGCCGGCAACTCCGCGCCCACCGGGGCGGCATCCAGCCGTACCGCCATGCCAGCCTCCCGGGCACCTTCGACAAGCTCGGAGACGCTTTCCCCGCTCGGACGCACCGACGCCCCACCCTCCTCGCGGAGCACTCCGATGATCTCGTGCAGCCGCTCGGTCGCGGCGGAGACACTGGCCCGCAACTCCCCCGCCGCGACCCGGTGCCGCTCGTCGAGGTCAGCGGCGACCTCCAGAGCTGCGGCGCGCACCGCGATCAGGCTGAGGTCGTGACCGAGGGAGTCATGCATCTCCCCGGCGATCCGGGCCCTCTCCCGCAGCCGGATCCGCTCGGCGGCACCACGCTGCTCGCGGGCCACCGCGTCGACGTGACGGCGACCGGCCTCGGCCAACTCCCGCTGCTGACGCCGGTACCGACCGACCAACCAGGGAAACACCGCAGCGAAGAGCAGCACCGAGGCCAGCAGGAACCAGGTGGCCGCACCCGTGCCGAGCAGGCCCAGGTTGAGCGCCGTACCAGCAGCAGCGATCAGCACGAAGACCACGACCGCCGGGCCCGCCGAAGCGCTGCGCCGCCCAGCGAGGTAACTGAAGATCGGGATGGCGAACACGAAGTTGCCGTCGACGAGCGACCCGAGCACCACGAGCACCAGGGCGACCAACGGCTTGCTCCGGCTCGCCACCACCGCCGCGCCGAGCAACAGCACCTTCCCGACGAGCAGCGGCAGCGCGTACCGCGGATGGGGCGGGGTGATCCCGGCGTAGGCGACCGGGGCGGCGATGACCGCCCACAGCAACGCGTCCAGCAGCAGTCGCCGCCGCCGGTCCCGCGAACCTGGCACCGAAGAGTCGGAAAGCCTCACCGCCGTCACGCTACCCACGCCCGACCTGGGCGGACACCGACGAAAGTCAGGTGTTCAGCTGCTCTCCTCGGCCCACACCCGCCAGTCGTCCAACACCCCGTGCAGCGCCGGAGTGAGCCAGCCCGGCGCGGAACGACGAAACACCCCCGGGTCCATCGCGCCAGCGCCATCCGGCACGGCACCGAGCAGGTTCGGCACCAGGTCGGTGAGATTCGACCAGTGCACCAACTCCGGAGACGACGGCCAGGCACCCACAACCACGCCGGCCGGCACCGCCCGCCGGTCCAGCGCCTCGAGAGTCAACGCCGTGTGGTTGAGCGTGCCCAACCCGGCACGGGCGACCACCACCGCCGGCGCACCCAGCGACACCGCCAGATCCGCCATCGTCCACGGCTCCCCCGACGGGCGCAGCCCCATCGGCACCAGCAGACCACCGGCCCCCTCGACCAGCACCAGATCGTGCTTGTCCGCCTCTTCCCGGACGGCGTCCACGGCCGTGTACAACTCCAACGGCGGCAGATCCGCCACCCGGGCGGCAGCCAACGGAGCCAGCGGATCCGGAAAACTGGCCAAAGTGCGACCCGTGAGCGGAGCCGCCAACCGGTTGACCACGTCCACGTCACCGGGCTCCCCACCGGCCGTACCCGTCTGGCCCGGCTTGACCACAGCCACCCGCAACCCGGCGGCCTGCGCGGCAGCCGTGATCGCCGCAGTCACCACCGTCTTGCCCACCTCGGTGTCGGTGCCGGTGACAAGCACCGGCCCCTCCCACGCGCTCACTGTGTCGCCTCTGCTCGCGACTGCGGGGCTCGCAAACCCGGCTCACTCCTCGCGCTCACTGCACAACCTCGGCTCGCGACTGCGGGGCTCGCAAACCCGGCTCACTCCTCGCGCTCACGGGACCGAACCCACGATGACATCCAGCGCCCGCTCAAAATCCGCCCTTGGCACCCCTGCGCTGACGGTGATGCGCAGCCGGGAACGACTGTCCGGAGTGGACGGCGGTCGGAAGCAGCCCACCGCGACACCCCGGTCGCGGCAATCGGCCGCCCAGGCCGTCGCCGCCTCCGGGCCCGGCGCGGTCACCGACACCACCGCCCCGTCCGGCGTGGAGACCGTCAGCCCGGCCGCCCGCAACCGGCCCACCGCCAACGCCACCCGGTCGGCCAACTCGGCCCGCAGGTCGTCACCGTCGCGGGCCAGCCGCAGCGCGGCGTGCACACCGGCGGCGACCGCCGGCGGCAGCGCGGTGTCGAAGATGAACGTACGGCCGGTCTCGACAAGGTGCCTGACGAACTCGGCCGGCCCGGCCACCACCCCACCCGCGCCGCCGAGCGCCTTGGACAGGGTGGCGGTCACCACCACGTCCGGCTCCCCGGCCAGCCCAGCCGCGGCCACCGCGCCCGCACCGGACGGCCCGGTCACGCCGAGCCCGTGCGCGTCGTCGATCAGCAGCAGCGCGCCGTAGCGGCGGGCCACCGCGTGCAACTCGGCCAGCGGGGCGAGATCACCGTCGACCGAGAACACCGACTCGGTCACCACCACCGCCGGGCGGCCCGGCGCCACCGCGAGAGCCGCGGCGACAGCAGTCACGTCGGCGTGCGCGGCGACGACAGTCTCCGCGCCGGAGATCCGGCAGCCGTCGATCAGCGAGGCGTGGTTGTGCGCGTCGGACACGAGCAGCGTGCGAGGCTGGACGAGAGCCCGCAGCGCACCGAGGTTCGCGAGGTATCCGGAGGAGAAGACGAGAGCCTTGTCGGTGCCCAGCCACAGCGCCAGCTCGTCCTCCAACGCCTGGTGCGCGTCGGTCGACCCGCGAACCAGGCGCGACCCTGTCGCTCCCAGCCCGTACGCCGACAGAGCCGTCGCCGCCGCGGCCGTGACCTCCGGGTGGGTGGCCAGGCCGAGGTAGTCGTTGCCGGCCAGATCGGTCATTCCGTCGTCGGCGGGACGCGGATGCAGTCGCCGGGTCAAGCCGGCCTTGGCCCGCAACTCCGCGCGGCGGTCGAGCGCCGCCAGCCAGTCCGCCACCGTCACCCCTTCGCCGCCGTCCGGTGCCGGCCACGCCGACACCCGCCGGGCGAAATTACCACCCGTCCCCACCAACTCGACGGATCCACCCATCGCCGACCTGCGCGGCCACCTGCCGGGTGGGCACCGCGACCCTGCGGGATCGACCGCCTGGCGGGCCATTCCGGCTGACCGGGGCGCCTTGTAGGGTACGAGCCATGCCAGAGATCCTCGACCAGGCCCGTACCCAGGTCCTGGGTGACGGTGTCGGTCTCGACGAGGCCGGCGTCCTCGCCGTGCTGAACCTGCCCGACGAGCACCTGCCCGCCGCCCTCCAGCTCGCCCACGACGTGCGGATGCGCTGGTGCGGCCCGGAGGTCGAGGTCGAGGGGATCGTCTCGCTGAAGACCGGCGGTTGCCCGGAAGACTGCCACTTCTGCTCCCAGTCCGGCCTGTTCACCTCGCCGGTGCGCTCGGTCCTGCTGGACATCCCGTCGCTGGTCGAGGCCGCGAAGCAGACCGCTAAGACGGGTGCGACGGAGTTCTGCATCGTTGCCGCCGTGCGTGGCCCGGACGCCCGCCTCATGAAGCAGATGCGCGAGGGCGTCGCCGCCATCAAGGCCGAGGTCGACATCCAGGTCGCCGCGTCGCTGGGCATGCTCACCCAGGAGCAGGTCGACGACCTTGTCGACATGGGTGTGCACCGCTACAACCACAACCTGGAGACCTGCCGGTCGTACTTCCCCAACGTGGTCACCACCCACTCGTGGGAGGAGCGTTGGGAGACGCTGCGGATGGTCCGCGACTCCGGCATGGAGGTGTGCTGCGGCGGCATCCTCGGCCTCGGCGAGACCGTCGAGCAGCGGGCGGAGTTCGCCGCGCAGCTCGCCGAGATCAACCCGCACGAGGTGCCCCTGAACTTCCTCAACCCCCGCCCCGGCACCCCGCTCGGTGACCGCCAGGTGGTCGAGGGCAAGGACGCGCTGCGGGCCATCGCCGCGTTCCGGCTGGCCATGCCGCGCACCATCCTCCGGTACGCGGGCGGCCGCGAGATCACCCTCGGCGACCTGGGTACGCGGGCCGGCCTGCTC
This sequence comes from Micromonospora profundi, assembly GCF_011927785.1. Lineage (NCBI taxonomy): Bacteria > Bacillati > Actinomycetota > Actinomycetes > Micromonosporales > Micromonosporaceae > Micromonospora > Micromonospora profundi. The sequence goes on from NZ_JAATJK010000001.1 coordinate 4,231,604, forward strand.
GGCGGCATCAACGCGGTGATCGTCGGCAACTACCTGACCACGCTGGGTCGTTCGGCGAACGCCGACCTTGAGCTGCTCGACGAGTTGAAGATGCCCGTGAAGGCGCTGTCCGCGACGCTGTAGGAACGACATCCGGAAAGGACGACGTGACCGAGCTTGTCGAGGCCGTGCCGGCGCACCGCTGGTGCGACAGGTGTGGTGAGGACACGGCGACCGGTGGACACGAGCCGTGCGCGGCGGCCCGGGCGTTGGAGCCGCCGCGCTACTGCGCGCACTGCCGCCGCCGGATGAAGGTGCAGGTGCTTCCGGTCGGCTGGTCGGCGGTCTGCGTCGAGCACGGCGAGATCCGGGGCTGAGACGTGCTGCGGGGGCGTGCGGTGACGTTGCGGCCGGTGACGGACGACGACGTGCCGGCTCTCGCGGCGGTCCGGGCCGATCCGGAGGTACGCCGGTGGTGGCGCGGCGGTGACGACCTGGCCGACTCGGTCCGCGCCGACCTGGCCGACGACCAGCTGACGCTGTACGCCATCGAGCACGACGGCCGGGTGATCGGCGCGATCCAGTGGTACGCCGAATCCGACCCGGACTACCGGCACGCAAGTCTGGACGTCTTCCTCGACCCGGCGGTACGCGGCGCGGGGCTCGGTGTGGACGCCATCCGCACCCTGGCCCGCCACCTGATCGACGAGTACGGCCACCACCGGTTCACCATCGACCCGGCGGCGGCGAACAGCGCCGCGATCCGCGCGTACGCGAAGGTCGGTTTCCGTCCGGTGGGCATCATGCGGAAGTACGAGCGCGGCGCGGACGGCCGTTGGCACGACGCCCTCCTGATGGACCTGCTCGCCGACGACCTCGTGGACTGACCGGGCGCCTCAACCGTCCCAGCGCAGGTGCCCGTCCGGGAGCCGCCGGGCGCCCTCGACGGGTTGGTGCGGGCTGAGCCGCCCGTCCGGCATCAGGTGCGCCACGGGCGTGGCGTGACCGAGGACCGCGACGTCGGCGATCAGCCGGCGGTGGCAGCGCCACCAGAGGCTCTCGCTGCACATCACCACGGTGGTCAGTTGGGCCGACTCGGCCAGGACACCGGCCAGCGCCTCGTCGAACTCCGGAGTGCGGGTGTACGCGGCGTAGGCCCGGAACGCCGCGACGGTCCACCACGTGTCCGGCTCCGGCTCGCCGGCCGGGATGTGCCGGCGTCCGCCCAGGCGTGGCTCCCAGCGGTAGGCGATGTCGTACGTGGGCAGCCACTGTTCGAGTTCCTCGCGCCGGACGTCGGGGTTGGTGCGGCTGGCCGGGTACCGCCGCACGTCCACCACGAGCGCCACGCCGGCCCCGGTCAGCAGCTCTCCCAGCCGCACCCGGTCGGCTGTGCCGTGCCCAACGGTCAGCAACTCACCCACAACTGTGGGATGCCCCGAACGCCGACGGGTTATCCCTGGTCGGCGCGCCGAGATCTTGGACAGTTACCGTTCTGGCTGAACGGTAACTGTCCAAGATCTTCAGCTCAGGCGATGGTGCAGGCGGTGTTGTTGACGGTGAAGGCCGTCGGCTTCGGGTTGCTGCCGCTGTGGTTGCCGTTGAAGCCGAAGCTCACCGACGCTCCGGGCGCGAGCGCGCCGTTGTAGGAGAGGTTCGTGGCGGTGACCGCCGTGCCGCTCTGGCTGACCGTCGCCGACCAGCCCTGGCTGACGGTCTGCCCGCCGGTGAAGCTCCACCGCACCGTCCAGCCGGTGAGCGCGGTGGTGCCGGTGTTGGTGATCGTCACCGTGGCGGTGAAGCCGGTGCTCCAGTCGTTTGTGGCGTACCCCACCTTGCAGGTGCCGCCGACCGGCGGAGGCGCTGTGGTCACCGCGACCGGGGCGGACGCCGCGGAGTTGTTGCCGGCCGCGTCGACGGCCACCACGTAGAACTGGTACGCCGTCGAGGCGGTCAGGCCGGTCACCGCCGCCGTGGTCCCGGTCGGTGAGGCGACGAGCGCGTCGGTGGCGCCGGCCTCGCGGTAGACGCGGTAGCCGGTGACGCCCACGTTGTCGGTCGACGCCGCCCAGCTCAGGGTGAGCCCGGTGGCGGTGACCGCCGAGGCGACAGGCGTGCCAGGCGCGGTGGGCGCTGTCGTGTCCGGCGCCGGTCCGGCCGGGGTGGTGACGCTGACGGCAGCCGACGACGCGGACCGGTTGCCGGCGCCGTCGAGGGCCCGCACTGTGAACTGGTACGTCCGCTCCGGCAGCAGCCCGGTCACGGCGAGCGTGTTCGTGGTTGCGGTACGCAGCACAAGCGCGTCGCTGCCCGTCTGCGACTGGGTGATCTCGTAGCCGGCCAGGCCGCTGCCGCCGGTGTCGGTGGACGCGGCCCAGGTCAGCGTGAGCCCGTTCGACGTGACGGCGGACGCGACGGGCGTGCCGGGCACGCTCGGCGCTGCGGTGTCCGGTACGACCGGCCCCGGCTCGTCGCCCCAGACGCGGGTGGTGCCGGAGTAGAGCGGCACCTTACGGTTCGGCCCTGCGGTGGCCTGGTACGACGGGTCGTTCGTCGGGTCCCAGGTGCCACCCTCGGGCACACCGATCTTGAACTGGACCTCCATCCGGTGCTGCGACTGCCCGGCCGGTGCGATGGTGTGCCCGGTGCAGTCCACCTCGACGTACCAGATATCGCCGCTGAACTGCTTGGCGGTGGTCGGGGACGGGCAGCCCTGGGTGTAGCCGGCGGTGACCTGCACCGGGCCGGTGCCGTCGGGCCGGAAGTAGTACCGGAACTTCCCGTCGGTAAGCGCGCGGGCCGGGAACGCCGACTTGTTGTAGACGATCGCCTTGAGCCCGGTGGCCCGGGGTTCGGCCTGCATGACGGTGGTCTCCACTGTCAGCTCGTCGATGTCGGGCGTCTCGGCGACCGGGAAGTTGGCGAGCGGCGTGCCGCCGTACTCGGAGGTCAGCCGGACCAGCGCGGACGTGAAGCCGGCGTTGTAGTCGGTGGCGACCTCGTTCATCACGTAGTCCGACCGGCTGTCGCTGTACGCGTCGTTGGGCGAGGACGGGCCGCCGACAAGCGCGCCGTAGAGGGTGTGCCGGGTCTCGACGGGCACGGTCTGGCTGTCCCACCAGGAGCCGTGCGCGGTGCGGTGGTGCGGGTTGCGCGGCGAGTTGGCGCCGAACCCGATGACGTAGCTGGAGCTGCGCGGGTTGTCACCGAGCGCGTAGTTGATCTGCCGGACGGCGAAGTCGTGGTAGCGCGTCTTGCGTGTGGTGTCGGTGGTCTTGTCGCTGTAGACGAGCGCGGCGAAGGAGGTGTTGGCGGCGTAGCGCAGTGCACCCCAGGAGTCGAGCACCGCCATCCCGCCGGGCGAGTACGGCACGCGCTGGCCGTTGACCCCGACGGTCCAGTAGTCCAGCCAGCGGTTGGCGTCGTCGACGTACTTCTGCTTGCCGGTCAGGTTGGCCAGCAGCACGTATGCGCCGAACTGCTTGTTGTCCCAGGCGATGGTCCACTTGTAGGAGCGGGTGGTGGTCTGGTTCTCGGTGCCGAGCTTGTCGTACTCGCTCTCGGCCTTGGCGAGGTAGGTGGCGTCGCCGGTGGCCCGGTACAGCCAGATGGCACCCCACACCAGCTCGTCCTGCCAGCCGCTCCACGAGCGGTAGAAGCTCGTCGCGTCGGTGATGCACTCGTGGTAGGACTTCCGCACCGTGTCGGCGAACGTGTAGAGCTGCCGGGCGTGCGTGAGCAGCTTGTCCGCGTAGGCGACGTCGGTGGGCCGGAACACCATCGAGGAGGCGGCCATCGCGGCCGCCGTCTCGCCGGCCAGGTCCGCGCCGCCGCAGCTCGCATCGATCTTGTACGCGGGTCGCGCCATCGGCATGACCTCTGCCGGACCCCACCACTTGTGGTCGTCGTCGCCCTTGCCGACCTGCCCGTAGAGGACGTTCGCCGACGGGTGCGCCTTGATGAAGTAGTCGTTGACGAACCGCAGGTTGTTGAGCAGGTGCGGCAGTTGCCCGGAGGACGTGTAGCCGCTGCGGTACTCCACCGCGCCCCACGCCAGCATCGTTGCGCTGAACGCCATGGGGAAGCCGAACTTGACGTGGTCACCGGCGTCGTACCAGCCGCCGGTGAGGTCGAGCCCCGCGTCGGCGCCGTCGGTCAGCGCGCTGTCGCCTCGCCAGGAGACCCGGTTCCAGTCGGGCAGCCGGCCGGACTGCTGCGCCTCGTAGAAGAGCAGCGACTTCTGCAACGCCTCGGCGTAGTTGAACGCCGGCGCGGCGGACGCCGGGCCGGCCGGTGGCGCGGCGACAGCGAGGGACAGCCCGGTGAGCAGTGCGACACCGGCGGCCAGCAGCCGCCGGGGCCAGGGCTGATCGGCGACCGGAGACCGGCCGGGGTGGCCGGTGGACGGCCCTGTCAGGTGACGCATGGCAGGCTCCTGTCGGAGGCGCCGCCGGTGGTCGCACCAACGCGGGACGGCGTGGGGCGGCACGGCCACCGGCGACAGCGGGGGTGGCGGTGTGACCACGGGCAGCCGTGGAAGCGCTCCCATGGATAAGCGACAATGTATCGGGCGCGTGGCCAGTTGGGAAGCGGCCCCGTTTCTCGTACTCATGGGTAACCGCTGACAGTCACCCTGAGCTATCTCACATCATCGATGTCCGTCGATAAGTTACTGATTAGGGCCGCAGGTCGGAGGCCATCCGCCCACCTCGATTGCGCGGGCACGCAGGCCATCGAACCTCTGCCATACGAACGTACTGTTGCTGACCCGCTACTCGCCGCGAGACAGTACCGATCACCAGCGGTGCCATCGACGCCGCCGCTCCCCGGCAACCAGAGGAGAACGCGATGGCACTACGACTCGCCGAGGGCACTGCCTGGTCCGACGTCCTCGCCCGCGCGGTGGCCGCCACTCCCGAGGCGTTCGGCGCCGACGTCGACGGCGTCACCACGCTGCACAACCTCATCGAGGGCGACTGGCGGGCAGTGGGTCGCCCCGCACCCGCCCGTACGCCTGTGGACAACACGGTCATCATCAACCTGCCCCGGCTCGACGCCGACAGCGCCCGCGCCGCCGTCGCGTACGCCGCCGACGCCCACCGGGCCTGGGCCGCGACCCCGCTGGCCGACCGCAAGGCCCGCGTGGCCGACGCGCTGGAGGCCCTCACCGCGCACCGCGACCTGCTCGCCCTGCTGCTGGTGTGGGAGATCGGCAAGCCGTGGCGGCTGGCCTGCGCCGACGTGGACCGGGCACTCGACGGCGTCCGCTGGTACGCCGAAGAGATCGACCGGATGCTCGCCGACGGCCGCGAGCCGCTGCCCGGACCGGTCAGCAACATCGCCTCCTGGAACTACCCGATGAGCGTCCTGGTGCACGCCGAGTTGGTGCAGCTGCTGGCCGGCAACGCCGTCATCGCCAAGACCCCGTCGCAGGGCGGCGCTGTCTGCCTGACCGTCGCGCACGCGCTGATGCGCCGGGCCGGGCTGCCCGCCACCCTCGTCTCCGGCGGCGGCGAGGAACTGTCCGAAGTGCTGGTCCGCGCACCCGAGATCGGCGCTGTGGCCTTCGTCGGCGGCCGCTCCAACGGCGGCAAGGTCGCCGCCGCGCTGCTCGACAGCGACAAACGCCACTTCATCGAGCAGGAGGGCCTCAACGCCTGGGGCATCTGGAACTTCTCCCAGTGGGACCTGCTCGCCACGCACCTCAAGAAGGGCTTCGAGTACGGCAAGCAGCGCTGCACCGCGTACCCCCGGTTCGTGGTCCAGCGCGACCTGGTCGACGAGTTCCTCGACATGTACCTGCCGGTCGTACGCTCGGTGCGCTTCGGCCACCCGCTTGCCGTCGGCGACGACTGGACCGCCGGCGACCCGCTGCCCGAGCTGGACTTCGGGCCGCTGATCAGCGCCGCAAAGGCCGACGAGCTGCACCGCAAGGTCGACGAGGCGGTCCGCGGCGGGGCGGTGCCCCTGCACCGGGGCAAGTTGACCGGCGCGCCGTTCCTGCCGGGTCAGGACACCTCCGCGTACGTCGCGCCGTCGGTGCTGCTCGCCCCGCCCGGCCGGTCCCGGCTGATGCACGCCGAACCGTTCGGGCCTGTCGACACGATCGTCGTCGTGGACACCACCGACGAGCTGCTGGCCGCGATGAACGCCTCCAACGGCGCGCTCGTCGCCTCACTGGCCTGCGACGACACCGACGAGGCCGGCAAGCTCGCCGTGGACCTCCAGGCGTTCAAGGTGGGCATCAACAAGCCACGCTCGCGCGGCGACCGGGACGAGCCGTTCGGCGGTCGGGGCGCGTCCTGGAAGGGCGCGTTCGTCGGCGGCGACCTGCTGGTGCAGGCGGTCACTGTGGGCGGCGACAACCGGCTGTACGGCAACTTCCCCGACTACAACAGCTACCCCGCCACCTAACCAGCTTTGCAAGGAAGGGCCCCCTGTTAACGCCTGATGTAGAGCAGGGGGCCCTTATTAACAGCGCAGCGTCGCGTACCGTCGAGCGGTGGCGATGATCGAACAGCTCTCCCTGGGCGTGTCCGACCCCGAGCGCGCGGGACGGTTCTGGGCCGCAGCCCTCGGCTACCGCCGCCGGGCACGTCGATATGACGGTGACGAGTGGATAGTGCTGGAGCCGCCGCCAGGAACGTCGGGCACGGCCATCGCCATGGACCTCAGCGAGAGCGCGGCGCAGGAGTTTCCTCGGCTTCACATCGACCTGGACGCTGGCGAACGCAGCCTCGACGAGGAGCTCGACCGGCTACTCGCGCTCGGCGCCCAGCGGGTGGACTGGCGCCACTACCCCACGGATCCCCACCAGACCGAACCGCCGTACGTGGTCCTCGCCGACCCGGAGGGCAACCGGTTCTGCCTGTCGGGCCGCCGCGAGCCCTCCGCGCGTTGACCCGGCCGTGAGCCGCCCCGGCGGTTAACAAGGGGCCCTTCCTATGCACCAGGCGTTAAAAGGGTGCCCTTCCTTTCTGCGGCCAGCGGCACGGTTAGGTTGAGCAGGGTGCCGTCGCGTTCGGTGACGGTGGGCCGGTCCAGCCGACGCAGGGTACGCAGCATCGGCGTGTTCTCGGCCTGCACGTGCAGCACCAGCGCCTCGTAACCGGCCGCGTCGGCGTGCCGGGCCAGCCGGCGCAGCAGCGCCGAACCGAGCCCACGCCGCTGCCAGTCGTCGCGTACCAGCAGCGCCACCTCGGCCTCGTCACCTTCGCCGAGCAGGTTGGCCATGGCGACAACGGACTCCGCCGCACCGTCGGAGGCCGCCGCCGTGGCCAGCAGTGTCAGCCCTCGGTTCGGCTCCAGGACCCGACGCAGCCGGGCCGGCTGGGGCAGCGACGCTCCGCCCAGGTAACGCCGCTGCCGGCTTCGCGGGGAACAGCCCTCGTGCAACTCCAGCACGCCGGGCAGGTCGTCCGCGCAGGCCGGCCGGACGGCCACCTCGGCGCCGTCGGGCAAGACCAGTGTGACCTGCTCGGCGGACCGCCGCGCCACTGTCGCGGCCAGCTCGACCAAAGCCTGCGCCCGCGCGTACTCCGCCGGGGTGAAGGCCGGTGCCGCCCGCCGCAACGTGAACGAGCCGCCCGCCGGGTCGGCCAGCAGCATTGTCGCGTCGACGATGCCCCGCTCGGCGCTTGCCGACGCCGGCCGCCAGCTGACCGAGTCGGCACCGAGCAAGGTCCGCAGCGCCTCGCCTGCCGCGTCCGGGTCGCGTACCAGGCGGTTGGCCAGCCCGAGCATCCGGGTGGGCTGGTCGACAAGGCCGCGCGCCTCGCTGCGCGCCACCCAGCAGTGCCGGCCGCGACCCCGCTCGACGGCGGCGATCAGCCCGGCCTCGTCGAGCGTGTCCGGTGCGTCGACGAGGAAATCGTCCACCGCACCCTGTTCGGTGGGCTGCACCTGCACGGTGAGGATGTTGACCCCACGCAGCGCCAGGCTCGCCGTGAGGACCGACAGGTAACCCGGCCGGTCGTCCACGGTGGCCCTGATCCGCCACAACGTCATGGTTGGCTCCCTTCCCCACGTCAGAGCCTCGTCCCCGGCTGTTGCCGCCCGATTGCCCGGCGGTGTCGAGCCCGGAAATCTCCGACGGTCAGGGGCCGGCGACCACCGGCGGCGCGCCCACCAGGTCCAGCCGGTCGCCGAGGATCACCGCACTGGCCCGGACGAGCTGGGTGAGCCGGTCGACCTCAGTGCTGTGGAAGTTCGCGGCGCAGAGCGTCTCGCTGTACTCCCGGGCCACCACCAGCACCAGGCCGGCCCGGCCGAACGGCGTGATCGCGTGGTGGGTGCCGTCGGGCGTGGTCACCGACCGGCCGCGCAGCGGCGTCACCTCCGGCAACCGCGGGGGTACGGGCGCACGCCAACTCGCGTGCCCCACGGTGGCACCGCCGCCTCCCGTCCGCGAAGCCCAGTCAACAGGCACCACGGCGGCCACCGCCCAGTCCGCCGCCAGCAGCCCCGGCACCGCGTCGACAAGGGTCGCGAGACCGTCGGCCGGGTTGGCCGCTACCTGGGCCAGCAGCTCCGCGTCCTGCCCGGTGGTGGTGGGCGCGCCGATCGCCCGCCACACACCGTCCACCCGTACGCCGGGGATCGCCGCGAGACCGGCCAGCAGCCGCTCGACCCGGGCCGCGCCCGGCCAGACGACTGTGAAGTCGTCCACCGCGCGCCCGCCGAGGCGTTCGAGGACCACCACCTGGACGATGTCCGCGCCGGAGACACCCAGCGTGCGGGCAACCTGGCCGAGGGTGCCCGGACGGTCCGGCAGTGTGACCCGAACTCGCAGCAACATGTCTGTCCCTCCGCTCGGCGGGCCGGCGAGGGCCGGCAGGCTGGTCACAGCCTGTTCGGTGACCATTTCGCCCCTGTTGCAGGGGCATGTCCCGGGGGAAAATCTGACCTTGACAACGCGAGCGAGCTGCCATCAACTAGTCGGATGACCGATCCGTCCGTCGACGCGCTCCGGACGGGCGCGGTTCCGGCCTCCCCCACCGGCCTTGCTCTCGATCGACTCGCCGGCTACCTGGCGGAGCACCGACCCGGGTTGGCGGCGGGGCCGTTGCAGGCCCGACTGATCGCCGGCGGCAAATCCAACCTCACCTACCTGCTGCGCCTCGGCGACCGCGAGGTGGTGCTCCGCCGACCCCCGCTGGGGCACGTGCTGGCGACCGCCCACGACATGGGCCGCGAGTTCCGGGTCATCTCGGCGCTGGCCCCGACCGCGGTGCCGGTGCCCGAGGCGCTGCTGCTCTGCACCGACCCCGACGTGATCGGCGCACCGTTCTATCTGATGGAACGGGTGCCCGGCGAGGTGTTCCGCACCCGCGCACAGACCGACCCGCTCGGCGACGACCGACGCCGCGCACTTGCCATGGCGATGATGGACACGCTCGCCGCGCTGCACACCGTCGAACCCGCTGCCGTCGGGCTTGACGACTTCGGCCGCCCGGACGGCTACCTGGCCCGGCAGATCCGCCGCTGGGCCGGGCAGCTCGACCGCTCGCGCAGCCGCGACCTGCCCGGCATCGACGAACTGCGGGACCTGTTGGCGGCGACCGCACCGGAGGGCGCCAACGCCGGCCGGATCGTGCACGGCGACTACCGGCTCGACAACCTCCTCGCCTCGGCCGACCCGGTGGCCGTGCACGCCGTCCTCGACTGGGAGATGGCCACCCTCGGGGACCCCCTCGCCGACCTGGGGCTGCTGCTGACGTACTGGGACGTGCTGGGTGGCAGCGAGAAGGCCGCCGGCAACCCGGTCGCCGACGGGCTCGGCCCGCACGCCGGGTTCCCCACCGGCGCCGAGCTGATCGACAGGTACGCCGGCCGCAGCGACGTCGACGTCGGCCCCCTGCACTGGCACGTGGCGTTGGGCTGCTTCAAGCTCGCTGTCATCTGCGAGGGCATCCACTACCGGCACACGCTCGGCCAGACCCTCGGCGAGGGCTTCGACCGGATCGGCGACATGGTGGCACCGCTGGTCGCGCACGGGCTGACCGCCGCCAGGGAGCGGTGATGGACTTCTCGTACGACACAAGGACCGAGGAGCTGCGCGACGAGCTGACCCGGTTCCTGACCGAGCACGTCTACCCGGCCGAGGCCGTACACGCCGAGCAGGTGGCAGCCGGCGATCCGTGGTCGCGTACCCCGGTGCTGGCCGAGCTGAAGGCGGAGGCCCGCAGGCGCGGCCTGTGGAACCTGTTCCTGCCCGACCCGCGTTACGGGGCCGGCCTCACCAACCTCCAGTACGCGCCGCTGGCCGAGCTGACCGGCCGCAGCCCGCACCTGGCGCCGGAGGCTGTCAACTGCGCGGCACCGGACACCGGCAACATGGAGTTGCTCGCCGAGTTCGGTTCCGAGGCGCAGCGGGAGCGGTGGCTCATGCCGCTGCTGGAGGGCGAGATCCGCTCCGCGTTCTGCATGACCGAGCCGGACGTCGCGTCCTCCGACGCCACGAACATCGCGACCCGGATCAGCCGCGAGGGCGACGAGTACGTGATCAACGGCCGCAAGTGGTGGTCGTCCGGGGCGATGGACCCGCGCTGCGAGATCTTCATCGTGATGGGCAAGACCGACCCCGCGGCCGATCGGCACCGCCAGCAGAGCATGGTGCTGGTCCCCCGGGACACCCCAGGGGTGACGGTGCGCCGGGGCATGCACGTCTTCGGCTACACCGACGGTTCCCACGGCGGGCACGCCGAGATCGACTTCACCGACGTGCGGGTGCCTGCGGAGAACCTGATCGGCGCGGAGGGCACCGGCTTCGCCATCGCCCAGGCCCGACTCGGCCCGGGCCGCATCCACCACTGCATGCGGCTGATCGGCATGGCCGAACGGGCACTGGAACTGCTCTGCCGCCGGGCCAACGAGCGGATCGCCTTCGGCCGACCCCTCGCGGAGCAGGGCGTCGTCCGGGAGTGGATCGCCGAGTCGCGGGTCCGCATCGAACAGGCCCGCCTGCTGGTGCTCAAGACGGCCTGGCTGATGGACACCGTCGGCAACAAGGGCGCCCACACCGAGATCCAGGCCATCAAGATCGGCACGCCGGCGATGGCGGAGTGGGTGATCGACAAGGCCATCCAGGGGTACGGCGGCGCGGGCGTCAGCCAGGACACCCCACTGGCTGCCCTGTGGGCGCAGGCACGCACGCTACGCCTGGCCGACGGCCCCGACGAGGTCCACCGCAACTCCCTCGCCAAACGCGAACTCCGCCGCTGGACCTCCACCCCCGCCTGACACCACGCCCCACGCCCCGCCCGCTGCTGGCGCCGGCCGCGCAGAGGCGGGGCGGAGCAGAGGCGGGGCGGGGCGGGTTAGGCGGAGGCTCGGTGGATCAGCTGGGTGTCCAGGAGGATGTGCTGGGCGGGGATGTCTTCGCCACGGATGCGAGCCACCAGCAGGCGGGCCATCTGCCGACCCATCTCCTCCACCGGCTGGAAGACAGTGGACAGCGGCGGGTCGGCCTGCCGGGCGACCGGCGCGTCGTCGAAGCCGATCACCGCGACGTCCTCGGGGACCCGTCGGCCGAACTCCCGCAGGGTACGCAGCGCACCGAACGCCATCAGGTCGGACGCGACGAACACCGCGTCCAGATCCGGGCAGGCGTTCAGCAGCCGGCGCATGCTTGTCGCGCCGCTGCCCTCGCTGAAGTCGCCGTACGCGATCAGGTCGGGGTTGACGCCGGTCCCGGTGGCCTTGACGGCCTCGGTGTAGCCGGCCAACCGGGCCAGGCCCACCCCCATGTCCTGTGGGCCGGCGATGGTGGCGATCCGACGGCGCCCCTGGCCGGTCAGATACTCCACCGCCTGCCGCGCTCCGCCAACGTTGTCCACATCGACGAACCAGGCCGGCTGCGCGCCGGGTTGCAGCATCCGTGCCGGCCGGCCGCCGAGCACGGCGGGCAGGTTCCGCTCCTCCAGCAGGGTCGGCAGCGGGTCCGAGTCGTGCAACGACAACAGGAGTACGCCGTCGACGTGCTGGTTGGTCAGGTGGTGTTCGACGCGCTCGCGCTCCACCGGTGACTGGGCCATCGCCAGCCAGAGCTGCATGGGCGTCTCCAGCAGCCCGGAGCTGATCCCCCGCACGATGCCGGCGAAGAACGGCTCGGTGAAGACCCGCTCGCCGGATTCGGACACCACCAGCGCCACGGAGTCGGTCCGTTGGGTGACAAGTGCGCGGGCAGCCCTGTTCGGGACGTACCCCAGCTCGGCGATCGCCTGTTGGACCGCGGCCCGGGCCTCCGGGCTGACCTGAGGCGAGCCGTTGACCACGCGGGAGACCGTGCCCCGACCCACGCCGGCGCGCGCCGCGACCGCGTCGAGGGTCGGGCGCCCGAGCGACCGGGTGCGCTGCGTTGTCATCGTCTGCTCCTCCGACGGCGGGCGGGCCTGGCGCCACCTGCGGGAGGTGGACACCAGGACCGCCCTGATGGCTGGCCCGAGCCTATTGTGCGGCCAGACCGTTGCGTCGGATCACCGAGGCGTACCACCTGGCGCTGGACTTGGGGATCCGGGTCTGGGTGTCGTAATCGACATGGATCATGCCGAAACGCTTTGTGTAACCCCAGGCCCACTCGAAATTATCCATCAGCGACCAGGCGAAGTAGCCCTTCAGGGGCACCCCTGCATCGATTGCCTCGTGCGCGGCGCGCAGGTGGGCGTCGAAGTAGCCCAGCCGGTCGACATCGTCGACCTGCCCGTCGACGACCTCGTCGACGAACGCGGAGCCGTTCTCGGTGACGTAGAGCGGCAGGTCGGTGTAGTCCTCGTGCACCCGACGCAGCGTCTCGACCAGACCCGGGGCGTCGATCTCCCAGCCCATGTCGGTGACCGGGAAGCCCCGGGAGACGAACCGGACGTCCTCGCTGCCCGGCCAGCAGGACGGTGCCCGCCAGTACGGCTCCGGCTCGGCGCCCTCGGCGGGAGCCGCGACGACGTGCCGGCTGTAGTAGTTGATCCCGACCAGGTCCAGCGGCGTGGAGATGGTCGCCAGGTCGCCGTCGTGCACGTGATCGAAGTCAGTCACCGTGCTGAGGTCGGACACCAGATCCGCCGGGTACGACCCGCGCAGCAGCGGGTCGAGGAAGAAGCGGTTGGCCAGCGCGTCGATCCGCCGGGCCGCGTCCACGTCGGCGGGGGCGTCACTGGCCGGGTCGACCGGGTAGAGGTTGACCGTCACACCCACCTCGGCGGTGGGCCGTGCTGCCCGCAGCGCCTGCACGGCAAGCCCGTGCCCGAGCATCAGGTGGTGTCCGGCGCGGACCGCGTCCGCCCCGTTCGACCGGCCCGGAGCGTGCACGCCCGAACCGTAGCCCAGGAACGCCGAGCACCACGGCTCGTTCAGCGTCGTCCAGTAGCGCACCCGGTCACCGAGCGCGTCGGCGACAAGCGTCGTGTAGTCGGCGAACCGGGCGGCGGTGTCCCGGGCCGGCCAGCCACCGGCGTCCTCCAACTCCTGGGGAAGGTCCCAGTGGTAGAGGGTGAGCCACGGCTCGATGCCGTTCGCGAGCAACTCGTCGACGAGGCGCCGGTAGAAGTCCAGGCCCTGCGGGTTGGCAGCGCCCGTACCGCCGGGCTGCACCCGGGGCCAGGAGACCGAGAAACGGTACGACTTCAGGCCCATCTCCGCCATCAGCGCGACGTCGCCGCCGAGCCGGTGGTAGTGGTCGCACGCCACGTCGCCGGTGTGCCCGGCGACCACCAGGCCGTCGGTGTGGCTGAACGTGTCCCAGATCGACGGGGTACGGCCGTCCTCGGCCGCAGCCCCTTCGATCTGGTATGCCGCGGTCGCGGCACCCCACAGGAAACCGGGTGGAAAGGTCAGCCCCTGGCGCTCGTCGAGGACGTCGACGGCGGGTGGGCTGGCGGGGTTGCTCACGACTTGACGGCACCTTCCATGATCCCGCCAATGATCTGGCGGCCAAACACGAGAAAGACGATCACCAGGGGGATGGTGCCGATCGCCGTGGCGGCGAACACCTGGGAGTAGTCGGTGTAGTAGGCGTACGAGAGGAAGGAGAGCGAGACCTGAAGGGTCGGGTTCTCCGGAGAGAGGATGGCGTACGGCCAGAGGAACGAGTTCCAGGTCTCCATGAAGGTCAGCAGACCGAGGACGCCGGCGGCGGGACGCAGCGCGGGCAGCACGATGCTCCAGTAGATCCGGAACGTGCTCGCCCCGTCGACGCGGCCGGCCTCGATCAGCTCGTCGGAGATGGCCTGGCTGGCGTACTGCCGCATCATGAACACGCCGAAGGCGCTGACCAGGAACGGCACGGTGACCGCGTAGAGGGTGTCGTACCAGCCCAGGTCCTGCATCATGCCCCAGAGCGGGATGAGGCCCATCTGGGTCGGGATCATCATGGTGACGATGATCGCCAGCAGGAGGGCGTTGCTGCCCCGGAACCGCAGTTTGGCGAAGGCGAACCCGGCCAGCGAACCGGTGAGCACCACCGACACGGTGACCACCGAGGAGACGATGATCGAGTTCATCATGCCGGTGAGGAAGTTGGCGGCGTCGTTGTCGAGCACCCGCCCGAAGTTGTCACCGAACGCCCCGCCGGGGGTCAGCGGCGGCGGCACGTCGTTGATGTTGTCCAGGCTGCGGCTGCCGATCACCAGCATGTAGTAGAACGGGTAGATCGACAGCAGCGCCGCCAGGACGAGCGCCATGTAGGTCAGCGGGCTGGTGCGCCACAGGCGCTGGGAAGCCGAGATCATCGATCTCTCCTCACTTCGCCGAGCGGCGGACGAGTAGGAAGTTGAACAGCGACACCACGACGATGATCATGAAGATCGCCCAGGCGACCGCGGCTCCGTAGCCGGCGGTGTTCAGGTTCACGATGCCCATCTCGTACATGTACATGGCCAGCGTCTGGAACTCCCGCTGGTTGCCGCCGATGATGTTGCCGTTGCCGAAGAGCAGGGGCTCGGTGAAGAGCTGCATGCCGCCGATCGTGGACAGGATGACCACGAAGATGAAGGTGGGCTTGAGCATGGGCAGGGTGATCTGCCAGAACTGCCGCCACGGGCTGGCGCCGTCGATCGCCGCGGCCTCGTAGAGGTCCTTCGGGATGGCCTGCATGCCGGCGAGCAGGATCAGGGTGTTGTACCCGGTCCACCGCCAGTTGACCATGGAGGAGATGGCGAACCAGGAACTCCACCGCTGCCCGTCCCAGTCGACCGGGTCGACACCGACGAAGCTGAGCAGCCAGTTGAACAGGCCGAACTCCCGCTGGAACAGCATCCCGAAGACGATCGCGACGGCGGCCACCGACACCACGTTCGGCATGAAGATGGCCATCCGGAAGAAGGTCTTGGCGCGCAGGAGGGTCCGGTTGAGCAGGTTCGCCAGGAAGAGGGCGAGCAGCAACTGCGGGATGGTCGACAGTGCGAAGATGCCGAACGTGTTGACCAGCGCGTTCCAGAAGTACTCGTCGGACATCAACCGGGTGTAGTTGTCGAAGCCGATGAACGAGTGGTCGCCGATCATGTCCCAGTCGTGCAGGGACATCCAGGCGGTACGCACCATCGGGTACAGCCCGAACGTGCCGAAGATCAGGAAGAACGGGGCGATGTAGAGGTACGGCGAGTACTTGACGTCGAGACGGTTGAGCAACCTTCCCCGGCGACGTCGTGAGGAGACGTCGCGAGAAGGAGGAGGTGCTGCTGGCGACGGCGGCGCCGTCGTGGCCGACAGGCTCATGCGAATTTCCTTTTCCGGCGAGGCCCGGGGGCCCTCGCGCAGGGTGCTACGCGGAGGGGACCGGCCGGTGGCGTCCGGGAAGCCCCGGACGCCACCGACAGGGAATCACTCAGAAGGCACCCTGAGTCTTTGCGTCCTTCGTGAACTGCTCCCAGGCCTTCGCCTTGTCGGCCTGCCCGTTCTCGAACGCCCGCAGAGCCGGCTCGAGCGCGTTCTCCTTCACCGCCTGGTGCTTCGGACCCAGGTGGATCGGCTGGATCTTGGCGACGCTCTCCCCGAAGATCTTGCCGGTCGGCGCGTTGCTGAAGTACTCGTTGGTGTAGCCGAGGAACGCCGGGTCCTTCAGCGCCTCCAGGTTGGTGGGCAGCGGGCCCTTGGCCTTGAAGGCCTCCACCTGGCTCTTCGCGTTGGTCAGGTACTCGGCGAGCTTCGCCGCCTCCTTCGGGTACTTGCTCTGCGCCGGAACCGCGAGCCACGAGCCGCCCCAGTTGCCGCCGCCGCCCGGAACAGACGCGACATCCCACTTGCCCTTGTTGGCCGGACCGGAGTTGTCCGACACGATGCCGAGCATCCAGGACGGGCAGAAGGTGGCCGCGAAGGTGCCCTGCTTGAAGCCACCCGACCACTCGGGCGACCAGGTGGACGCCTTGGCGGAGATGTCCACCATCGAGGTGGCGGTGTCCCAGGCGTTCTTCACCGCGGGGCTGGTGTCCGCGATGATGTTGTCTTCCTTGTCGTAGAACAGGTCCCCGTTGCCCTGGAAGAGCACACCGTTGGAGACGGCGGTGATCGAGTCGATGAACGCCTTGCCGCCGCTGCCCTGCTTGTACTTCAGACCGGCGTCGTGGAAGCCCTTCCAGTCCTGCCAGAGCGCCGACACCTGGTCGCGCTCGGTGGGCAGGCCAGCCGCCTCGAACAGGTCCTTGCGGTAGCAGACGGCGAGGCTGCCGACGTCGGTCGGCAGGCCGATCAGCCGGCCGTCCGGCGCCTTGCCCAGCTCCCACTTCCAGGGCAGGTATTCCTTCGAGTGGTCGGCGACCAGCGGCGCGAGGTCTTCCCAGTTGCGCGCGTTGGGCTTGAACTCGTTGAGGATGCCCTCTTCCAGGGCGGTGACGTCCGCCGCGCCCTTGCCGGTGGCCAGGTAGCGGACCAGCTTCGGCCGGTAGTCACCGAGCTGCGCGGTCTTGCGCAGCTCGACCTTGATGCCGGTGTCCTTCTCGTACTGCTTGACGAGCTCGTCGTAGCCCATCTCGCCGAAGGTGTCGACAACCAGCTTGGCCGGCTTCTCGCCGGCCGCCGGCTTGTCGTCGTCCTTGCCGCATGCCGTAAGACCGCTGACGGCGGTGATCGCGGCCAGGGCAGCGACCGCCAGGCGGGTACGCCGCGTGGTGAGGCGCATCTGTAACCCCTCTTTCGGTGGTGAGGCTTTCAGTCGGGTGTGGTGGGGGTGCTGGTGGCGAATCCCGGTGGGCGCTGCCACGGATCGCACCCGGCGCGCGGCGGGTGACCCGCACCACTCCGGGAGCGCTCCCATGAGATTGCCGGCGCGGTCCGGGGGTGTCAATAGACCGTTGGGAGCGTTCCCAGATCGTTACCGCCCTGTTTCAGGCGGGCACTCGCAGGGCTGATCAAGGGCCGTGCACACCTCGGCGCGGCCGTCCCAGGGACCGTCAGCAGAAGCGACGCAGCAACGTCGTGGTGACGGCGGGGTCGAAGAACGTGGGGTCGAAGCCGTCGGCGACCCAGTCGCTGAGCATGACCCGCTCCGGATGCGTCGGATCCGACAGGGCAGCCAGCAACGCGTGGTAGCCCACCGGGCCACCGATGCCCTCCGGCGGGCAGGCCCACTCGCCGTCCAGGCAGATCGGGTACCGCTCGTCGGGATCGGCGGTCAGCGCGTCCTCCACGACGAGGTCGTGCTCCCACCAGTCCCCGAAGTCGTACGTGTAGGAGAACCGGCTGCCCTTGCCGAGCACCGCGTCCAGCCGCACGTCCAACTCGTCGTGCAGCACCAGGTCGCCGTCCGGGTCGGGCTCGCCGTACTGCACGGCGTCGATCTCGAACGAGTGCAGGTGGCAGTCCCGCCAACCCATCGCGTGCTGCACCACCCGGTGCAGCCGGTCCAGCGTGTAGCCGGCCGGCACGAGCACCCGACGCCACACCGGCGGGCGGACTCCGGCGACGGACATCTTCAGCTGGAAGATCTGACGCGGCATGCTGTCCTGTCCTCCCGCGGCTTAGGCTGCCAGCATGATCTGCCGAGCGTGCCGGGCCCGGCGACACGACGACTGCCCGGGCCGGAACTGGTGCGACTGCCAGCACCGTACCGCCCAACCGACCCCTCCGGTCACTGGTCCGGCCGGCGAATGACCGTCGGAATTCCGATTCGACGGCTCTGGCCCGAGCCGTCGACCGAGCCGCTCGACGACGCCGCGCTGACCGCCCTGTACGGCCGCGCCGACCAACCCCGACTGCGTGTCAACTTCGTGGCCAGCCTGGACGGTGCGGTCACCGTCGACGGCTACTCCGCCGGGCTCTCCGGCGAGCCGGACAAGCGGGTGTTCGGGATGCTGCGGATGCTCTGCGACGCCCTCGTGGTGGCCGCCGGCACCCTGCGGCACGAGGGCTACCGCGCGGTCCGCCTGAGCGAGAACCGCCGCGCCTGGCGGCGGGCGAACGGGCTGGCCGCGTACCCGACGCTTGTGGTCGTCTCCGGCTCGCTGGGCCTGGACCCGGCGCAGGCGGCCTTCGCCGACGCGCCGGTCCGGCCGATCGTGCTCACCCACTCCGGCGCCGAGCCGCCGCCCGGCCTGACCGACGTCGCCGACCTGCTGCGCTGCGGTACCGGCCGCGTCGACCTGGCCGCCGGCCTCGCCGAACTGCACGGGCGAGGGCTGACCCAGGTGCTCTGCGAGGGTGGCCCGCACCTGCTCGGCGCGCTCACCGCCGCCGACCTGGTCGACGAACTGTGCCTCACCGTCGCGCCGCTGCTCGCCGGCCCCGGCGCCGGCCGGATCACCGCCGGCGACGCCAGCGCGCCCCGGCACCTGCCGCTGCGGCACGTGCTCGCCGCCGACGACGGCGTCCTCATGCTCCGCCACGCCCGCCCGTAGGAACGGAGCAGCGGGCACGGGTTGTCGCCGGCTGCACACCCCCTGTCATGAGTGTGACGGGGCATCGTGTCGTCCGCCGCGTCGCGTGGCGACCTGTCGTACTCCTCGGGCAGGATGCACGTCATGCGCGCCGACCGTGTTGCCCGACCGACCCACCTCGCCCGATGACCGACCGCGACCTCGACAGTCCGGGCGAGGCGGTCGGCCGGGTGCTGGGCACCGCCGACGCCACCCCGTTGCAGTTCTGGACGGCCGTGGCGCCCGGCAGTTACCTCCAGCTCGACGACGTGGTGGTCACCCGGCGCGAGCTGCCCAACCGGGAGCCGGTGACGATCGCCGGGGTGGTCACCCAGGTCCGCGCCCGCCACGAGGGCGCCCAGTTCGACTCGGACGTGTTCGCCATCGCCGACGGCACGCTGCCGGCGCAGGTGCAGGAGGCGGCCGAGGTCACCACCACCCGTGTCGACCCCGAGCTCTACGTGCCGCCGACCCCTGGCGCTGTGGTGCACCGGGCCGAGGGCGACGCCCGCGCCCGCGCGCTGCACTTCGACCGGATGGAACGGCGCATCCCGATGGGCATGGGCCGCGACGGTGTGCCGGTCTACCTCAACGCCGACTTCCTCGACGGCAGCCGCGGCGCGCACGTCTCGATCTCCGGCATCTCCGGGGTGGCCACCAAGACCAGCTTCGCCACCTTCCTGCTCTACTCGGTGTTCCGCTCCGGGGTGCTGGGCGGCGACGCGGTCAACGCCAAAGCGCTGATCTTCAACGTCAAGGGCGAGGACCTGCTCTTCCTGGACCACCCCAACACCCGCCTGGACGAGCCGACCCGCGCGGCGTACGCGAAGCTGGGGTTGAGCGCCGGCGCGTTCCCCGACGTCCGGGTCTACGCCCCGCCGCGCCCCGGCGACTCGTCGGGCACCCCCGACGTGAGCAGCCGGCTCACCGGCGTCGACAGCTTCTACTGGACGCTCAGCGAGTTCTGCGCCGACCGCCTCCTGCCGTACGTGTTCGCCGACGCCGACGACGAACGCCAGCAGTACACGATGGTGGTCCACTCGGTCACCGCGCACCTGGCCCGCTACGCGCAGCCGGCCGACGGCGGGGTGAGCATCGACGGCGTGCGGCTCGGCTCCTACGGCGATCTGGTCGACCACATCGTCGACCAGCTCAACGACGACGAGACCCGCTCCGACTGGGCGGGCAGCGCGGTCGGCCTGGGCACCGTCAACGCATTCGCCCGGCGGTTGATCGGCAGTAAGAAGGACCTGGCCCGGCTGATCCGCGGCGACCTGGCCACGCGCCGCCCGCACTCGATCAACACGAGCGAGTCGGCGCAGGTCACAGTTGTCGACCTGCACAACCTGCCGGACCGCGCGCAGCGTTTCGTGGTCGGTGTGACGCTCAAGAGCGAGTTCGAGCGCAAGGAGAAGTCGGGCACCGCCAAGCCGTTGCTCTTCGTCGTCCTGGACGAGCTCAACAAGTACGCCCCCAGGGAAGGCTCCTCCCCCATCAAGGAGGTGCTGCTCGACATCGCCGAGCGGGGCCGCTCCCTCGGGGTGATTCTGATCGGCGCGCAGCAGACGGCGAGCGAGGTGGAGCGGCGCATCGTCACCAACTCGGCGATCCGGGTGGTCGGCCGGCTCGACCCGGCCGAGGCGTCCCGCCCGGAGTACGGGTTCCTCCCGCCCGCCCAGCGGCAGCGGGCGTTGCTGGCCAAGCCGGGCACCATGTTCGTCAACCAGCCGGACATCCCGGTGCCGCTGTGCCTCGAGTTCCCGTTCCCGGCATGGGCGACCCGGGTCTCCGAGGCGGGCCGGGCACCATCGGAGACGTTGCGTTCGATCACCCAGTCCGCCGACCCGTTCGCCGTGGTGGGCTCCGGCGGCGGCACCGACGACGACATCCCGTTCTAGGTAGGGCCGGTGCAACTGTGAAGATCCTGCACACCTCCGACTGGCACGTGGGAAAGGTGCTCAAGGGGCAGTCCCGGGCCGAGGAGCACAAGGCCGTGCTGGCCGGGGTGATCGACATCGCCCGTGCCGAGCAGCCGGACCTGGTGATCGTCGCCGGTGACCTCTACGACACGGCCGCGCCCACCTCGGAGGCGACCCGCCTGGTCACCCGGGCGTTGACGGCGCTGCGGCGTACCGGCGCGGACGTGGTGGCGATCGGCGGCAACCACGACAACGGTCCGGCGCTGGACGCGCTGCGGCCATGGGCCGAGGCCGCCGGCATCACGCTCCGTGGCGGCGTACGGGAAAATCCGGACGAGCACGTGATCGACGGCACCACCGCCGACGGGGAGCGGTGGCAGCTCGCCGCGCTGCCGTTCCTGTCCCAGCGGTACGCGATCCGCGCGCTGGAGATGTACGAGCTGACCGCCGCGGAGGCCAACCAGACGTACGCCGACCACCTGGGTCGGGTGTTGGCCCGACTCACCGAGGGTTTCACCGAGCCGGACCGGGTGCACCTGGTCACGGCGCACGTGACGGTGACCGGGGCGGCTGCCGGTGGCGGCGAGCGGGACGCGCACACGGTGCTCGGCTACGCGGTGCCGGCGACCGTCTTTCCGGCCAACGCGCACTATGTGGCGCTGGGCCATCTGCACCGGGCGCAGCGCGTCGAGGGTCCCTGCCCGGTGCGCTACAGCGGCAGCCCGCTCGCTGTCGACTTCGGCGAGCAGGAGAATGTCCCCTCGGTGACGTTGGTCGACGTCAGCGCCACCACCGCCGCCCGGATCCGGGAGGTGCCGGTGACGGCGGCGAGCGCGCTGCGCACCGTGCGGGGCACCCTGGCCCAGCTCGCCGAGATCGAGGCGCCCGACGCATGGCTGCGCGTGTTCGTGCGGGAGCAGCCCCGCGCCGGCCTGCGCGAGGAGATCCAGGAGTTGCTCCCCCGGGCGTTGGAGATCCGGATCGATCCGGAGATGCTCGCCACGCCGGGCAGTGGCGCCCGCATCGCGCAGCGCTCGGGGCGCTCGCCACGGGAGTTGTTCGCCGACTACCTGGACAGCCGGGGGCACTCCGACGAGGGCGTCCGGGAACTCTTCGACGAACTCTTCGAGGAGGTCGAGCACTGATGCGTCCGATGCGGTTGGACATGGCCGGTTTCACGGTCTTCCGGGACGAGACGACAGTCGACTTCACCGATGCCGATTTCTTCGCCCTGATCGGCCCGACCGGCTCGGGTAAGTCCACTGTGCTCGATGCCATCTGCTTCGCCCTCTACGGCATGGTGCCCCGCTGGGGTGGCCCGCGAGGGCTTGCCAACGCGCTCGCGCCGTCGGCCGCCGAGGCCCGGGTGCGGCTGGTGTTCGAGTCCGGCGGCGCCCGCTACGTGGCGACCCGGGTGGTGCGCCGGGACGGTCGGGGCAACGTCAAGACCGCGAACGCCGGATTGCAGCTGATGCCGGCCGGGTTCGACGTGACGAAGCTGGACACCGGCTTGAGCCCGGACGACCTCGGCGAGGTGGTGGCCGGTACGCCAGCCGAGATGGAGCAGGCGGTGCTGGAGGCGGTGGGGCTGCCGTACGAGCAGTTCACCAGCTGCGTGGTGCTGCCGCAGGGCCAGTTCGCCGATTTCCTGCACGCCAAGCCGGCGACCCGGCAGCAGATCCTGGTCAACCTGCTCGGCCTGGGCGTCTACGAGGACGTCCAGAAGAGGGCTTCGGCGCGTGCCGCGCAGGCGGAGGCCCGGCTGGACGCGGTCGACCAGTTGCTCGCCGGCCTGACGGGTGTGGACGACGAGGCGTTGGCCGAGGCCGACGCCCGGGTCGACCGCATGGTCGAGTTGGCAGGCGCGGTGACCGCAGCGGTGCCGGAGTTGGCGGCGGCCCGGGCGAGGGCTCAGGAGGCGGCGGCAGCCCTGACCGCGCTTGACGACGAGCTGACAGTGCTGACCGGGATCAAGGCACCGCGTGGGGTGGCCGAGGTCGCCCGCGCGGTGAGTGCGGCGCGGGCCGAGGCCGAGGCTGCTGCCACCGCCGTGTCGCTTGCCGAGGAGCGCGAGGAGAAACTGCGCGGCGAGTTGGCCCGCGCCGGGGACGAGAGCGCGCTGCGAATGCTGCTGCGGGCGTACGACGATCGGGACCGACTGACCGGCGAGGCCGAGACGGTCCGGGCGACGGTGCGCGCGGCGCACGACGAGCACACGGCGGCGGTGGCCGCGCTGGCCGCCGCCCGCGTGGACGCCGAACGGGCCGACGCCGAGTTGGAGGCGGCGTTCCGGGCGCACGAGGAGGCGAAGGCCACCGACCTGGCGGTGAGCCTGCGCACGCACCTGCATCCGGGCGCGCCGTGCCCGGTCTGCGAGCAGCCGGTGGCGCAGGTGCCTGCGGTGCCGGCCGACTCGGCGGTGGCCGCCGCTACGGCGGCGGGCAAAGCGGCGCGGGCCGCCACCAAGGCCGCCCAGGCGACTGTGCAGCAGAGGGACGCGGCGGCGCGCGACCTGGAGCGGTTGTTGGTGCAGGCCCGTGCCCGGCAGGAGCAGGTGGACGCCCGGCTGGCCGACCTCGACGGGCAACTCGCCGGCGCGGCCGAGCCGGCGGTGCTGCACCGGGAGTTGGCCGAGCACGCCCGGCTGCGGCGCGCCCTGGACGAGGCGGCGACCGCCGTGCGGGCCGGCCGGGACAGCGCCCGCCAGGCCCGTGCCGGGGTGGACGCCGCCGAGGAGCGGTTGCGCGCTTCCTGGCGGGCCTTCGACGCCGCCCGCGACGGGCTGGCCCGGTTCGGACCGCCCGCCACCGACAGGGACGACGTGGCCGCCGCGTGGACGGCGCTGACGGGTTGGGCGAGCACCGAGGTGGAGCGCCGACGTGCCGACCGGGCGGCTCGGGCCGGTGTCGTCGCGGAGGCCGAGGCGGCTGCCGACGCGGTGCAGCAGGGCATCGCCGCCATCTTCGCCGCGGCCGACGTGCCGGTCGCCGACGATCCGGTGCGTGCGGCGACGGTTGCGGTGGAGCGGGCCGAGGGTGACAGGCGTCGGCTGGCCGAGCGGCGCGAGCAGGCCGGGGCGCTGCGGGAGCAGCGGGCCGGTCACGAGCGGGAGGCTCAGGTGGCGCGCGCGCTCGCCGGGCACCTGCGGGCCAACAACTTCGAGCGGTGGCTGCTGGCCGAGGCGTTGGATCTGCTTGTCGACGGCGCGTCGGGCATCCTGCGGGAGTTGTCCTCCGGCCAGTACGAGCTGGTGCACGACAAGGGCGAGTTCTTCGTGGTCGACCAGCACGACGCCGGACTGCGTCGCGGTGTGCGCACCCTGTCCGGCGGTGAGACGTTCCAGGCGTCGCTGGCGTTGGCCCTCGCGCTCTCCGAGCAGTTGGCCGGCATGTCGACGACAGCGGCGAGCCTGGAGTCGATCGTCCTGGACGAGGGTTTCGGCACCTTGGACGCTGCCACTTTGGACACGGTGGCCGCGACCCTGGAAAACCTGGCCGCCCGGGGTGACCGGATGGTCGGCGTGGTCACGCACGTCCCGGCGCTTGCCGAACGCATCCCGGTCCGCTTCGAGGTGCGCAAGGATGCCCGTTCGGCGCGGGTCGAGCGGACGGGCCGGTGAGCGCGAGGAGCGCAGCGCAGCGGAGCCCCGCAGTCGCAAACGAAAGGCTGGCCCGGTGAGCGACGCGGCTTTCTTCGTCGACTCGTGGGATCCGGCCTACGGCGCGTCGTTCGAGGCGTCCGCGTCGGGGCCGGCCGCGCCGAGCAGCGCGCAGGTAGACGCGGACGTGGAGTTGCCCGCCGTGGACTGGCGGGCGATCGGGGTACGCGCCGGCGTGCGGTCGCCGGATGTGGTGCTGCTTGTCGACGGGGTCCGTCGGATCGACGCGAGCATCTGGACGGCCGAGGCCGACGGGGGGTCGTTCCCGGGGTTGGCCGCCTCGTACGCGGCGGGGGTGGTCCGCTGCGATCTGGGTCGGGGTGCGGCGCAGCTGGCCGGGACCCGGGTCGGTCGGGGTTTGTTCACGGCGAGCCCGTCGGCGCAGGACGTGGTGGCGGGGGCGATCCGCTATCCGGTGCACCGGGTGGGTGGCACTGGTGAGCTGGCGAAGCTGCCTGCGGCCGTGCAGGGCCCGTTGACGGCGCTGGAGGTGGCGGTGTCCGACGCCGCCCGGGTCGACGGGGACCTGCTGGTGGTGGACGGCCCGCTGCGGAGCCGCCGGCAGTTGCCGCGCACGTTGGGTTACATCAAGACCCAGCACAGCCAGTACCTGGATGCCCGGTTGACGGCGGTGGTGACCGGTCTGGCGTCGGGTGAGCGTTCGCCGGTGTTCCGGCTCGGCACGGCCTGGGGTGGCTGGTCGTGGTATTTGCGGCTGCCGGTGGCGCTCGGGGCGCCGTGGGCGGGCATCGTGCGGGTGGAGTGTTCGGCCGACCTTCCCGTGGAGGCGGCGATCGAGCTGGCCGACCTGTCGCTTGTCACCCTGCCCCGGTTCGCGTCCACGCCGTACAAGGATCCGCGGGCCCCGCAGAACCTGGTCCCGATCGCCGGGCTGGAGCGCCGCCTGCGGGCGCTGCTCGGTGATTCCCGGCTGCTGCACCGCGCGTTGACCGCCGCGGCCCGCGTCGGCCGTTGATCGGGTCTGGTCACTGTGGGGCGTAAGCGGGCGACTGACCGGCTGGTGGAGCAGGTGGACACCGGGCAGGCGGAGCTTGTTCCGGACCCGGATCGGGCGGGTTCGTGGACGCTGCTGCTGGACGGCGCGCCGCAGTCGCACGTCGATCTGACCGACCCCACACATCTGGAGTTCGAGTACGTCCGGCGGCTGGCCGCCGCACTGGACCTGATCGCGCCTGCCGGCCAGCCGCTGCGGGTGCTGCACCTCGGTGGCGGTGCGTTGACCCTGCCCCGGTATGTCGCCGCGACCCGACCGAAATCCACGCAGCGGGTGTCCGAGGTGGACGGTGCGCTCGTGGAGTTGGTGCGTCGAGCGTTGCCCTGGCCGGCCGATGCCCGGCTGCGGGTGCGCGTGGAGGATGCGCGGGCCGTGTTGGCCTCGACGCGGGACGCCAGCTACGACGTGGTGGTCGCCGACGTCTTCGCCGGTGCCCGTACCCCGGCGCATCTCACCTCTGTGGAGTACGCCGCCGAGGTGGCCCGTGTGCTCAGCCCGGCGGGATGGTATCTGGCGAACCTTGCCGACGGCCCGCCGCTGCGGCACGCCCGTGGTCAGGTCGCCACGGTCCGCGCGGTGCTGCCGCAGGCGTGCCTGGTCGGGGACGCGGCGGTGCTGCGTGGCCGCCGGTACGGCAATCTGGTGCTGGTGGCGGGCCGGTCCACTCCCCCGGTGCCCGAGTTGACCCGGCGGGCGGCGGGTGACTGGTTTCCCGGTCGGGTGGTGGCCGGCGACGACCTGGACCGTTTCGTCGGTGGCGCACAGGTGGTGCGTGATGCCGACGCGACAGGCTCGGATCCGCCGCCGCCGGGCCTGTTCTCCGTCCGTCGCTGACGTCGCCGCAGAACTTTTTCCCCGGATTGTTGATCCGCTCGCCTCCCCGGTGCGTACCACCGAGCGGCTCGCCTTGTGGGGGCGGCGGTGGTAACGGACATCCCGGAGGTCTGCATGCATGCGGTGGCGGCCGGTTGGCATGGGGACGCGGTTCGCGCTGACTGGTTGTCGGCGCGGTCGTCGTCGAGGCCGACTTCGTCTGCCCGTGGGGTCGACGCCCGGGCGTCGTCTCGCCAGAATGGTCCGGTGACGCCCCGATCGGCGCCCGGGCGCCACCAGGCGACGACCTCCGAGGCCAGCCACTCTGACCAGTTGATCCGGCTGCTGTACGCGGAACACGCTGGCCCGTTGCTGATGTTCGTCATGCGGCTCACCGGGGGGGACCGGCAGCGCGCGGAGGACATCGTGCAGGAGACGCTGCTGCGGGCCTGGCGCAACGCGCATCGCCTCGGCACGCAGGGGCAGGGGTCGTTGCGGCCCTGGCTGGTCACTGTGGCACGCCGGATCGCCATCGACGAGCATCGCAGCCAGGAGGCCCGGCCGCCGGAGACGTACGACCGGGACCTGACGGCGTTCGCCGAGGCGGACAGCACCGACCGGGTGCTACGCACGATGACTGTGGCGGACGCACTGCGTACGCTCAGTCAGTCGCACCGGGAGATCCTGATCTCGACGTACTTCAGGGGGCGGACGGTGCCGGAGGCCGCCGAGGAGTTGGGGCTTCCGTTGGGCACCGCCAAGTCGCGGGTCTACTACGCGCTGCGCGCGCTGCGCACGGCTCTGCAGGAGCGGGGGGTGACAGAATGAGCCGACCGGATCACATGGACGTCGCGGCGTACGCGCTCGGCGTGCTCGACGAGCAGGACACCGAGCGGTTCGAGGAACATCTCGCCGCGTGCTGGGCGTGCGCGGCCGAGTTGGAGACGATGGTGCCGGTGGTGGGCCTGCTCTCCGACATCGACGGCGAGACGATGATGGCGATGGAGCAGACCGCCACCGATCCGGCCCTGTTGGATCGGACGTTGGTGGCAGTCCGGACCGACCGTCGGCGTACGCGGTTTCGTCAGTTGCTCGCCACTGCGGCGGCGGTGGTGGTGTTCGGCGGCCTGACCGGGTACGGCTTCGTGAGCGTGGCCGGGGACGACTCTCCGGGGATCGTCGCGGAGCCGGCGCCGAGCCCGGTGGTGAACGATCCCCCGACGAGCGCGCCGACGGCACCGCCGAGTGGCCCCGGCGTCGGCGGCACCGAGGAGGAGGGCGATCAGGTCGACGCCACCGATCCGACGACGGGCGTGCAGACGACGATGTTCCTTGTGGATCGGGAGTACGGCACCCGCATCAACTTCAGTCTGCGGAAACTGCCTGGGCCGCGTACCTGCCGGTTGGTGGTGGTGCGTAAAAACTCCACCACCGAGGTGATCTCGACGTGGTCGGTTCCCGAGGGCGGATATGGCACCAACAATCGTCCGCAGGGTCTCGAACTGAGCGCTTCGACGTCGGCGCGGTCGAGCGAGATCAAGCAGCTCCAGGTGCAGTCGGTCGACAGTCATGGTGTGGCAAGCCCGCTGGTCACGGTGCCCATGTAAGGTCGCGTACCCTGTCGGCGCCGGTCATTTTCCAATGACCGGCGCCGATCTGTTTGTGGTGGCGGAGAGGTCCCGCGTAGGGGCGTACGGATGACCGTCCCATTCGGTTCAACCAATTTGAGTGAAATTGACCACTGTTACTACTTCAACCTTGACAGCCCGCACTCCGTACCTATGGGTGAACTGCCAAGAATGAGGAGGGCACGTGGCACAGATGAAGCGGACCGTCATCCTGGTGAGCGCGATGGTCGCACTAACGGCCTGCGCTCCCGCGGGTTACGACGGGGCGAACACGAGCGCGGCCGAGCCGGTCGCCGTCGCCGCGGCCGAGCCCACCGCGGCGGCTGAACCCGAGGCGTCGGCAACCCCGGACGCGCCAGTCGCCGATGCGCCGCCGCCCGCGGACGTGGACCTGACCGAGAAGTTGATCGGTAAGAAGGTCGCCCGGATGGGCAGCGTCGTCACCGACCAGGACGGCTGGATCCTGTACCGCTTCGACAAGGACACCGCCGACCCGCCCGCGTCGAACTGCGTCGACAAGTGCGCGCAGGTCTGGCCGCCGGCCCTGACCGACGGAAACCCGGAGCTCACCGGGGTCTCCGACGACAAGGTGGGCAGCGTGACCCGGCAGGACGGCACCCGTCAGCTCACCATCGCCGGCTGGCCGGTCTACCGCTACATCGGCGACAAGAAGCCCGGCCAGTGGAAGGGCCAGGCCGTCGGCGGCACCTGGTTCGTGGTCCAGCCGGACGGCAAGAAGAACCTGAGCTGCCTGCCCACCTCCACGCCGAAGGCTGTCGCCCCGCCGGCGGACAGCGGAGCGAGCGACTCCGGTGGCGGCAGCACGTACTGATCCCGTACGCATGAAGGGCTCGATGGTCGGTCGTCGCCGGGGAGGGCGCGACCGACCATCGTCGTGTGCGCGGGGTCCGCTGGGAGCGGCGGTGACCCGGGCCGGAGCCCCACCTGGCAGAGTGGCGGGGTGACCGAGACCGAGCCCGCCGCGACCCGGGTGCTGCACCCGCCGGTCGGCTACCGGCTGACCGCGTCGGTCCGCGCCCTGACCTTCAGCCCGTACGACCCGTGCGCGCGCATCGCGGCGGGCACCTTCTGGTGGGCCACCCGCACCTCGGACGGCCCGGCCACGCTCGCCCTGCGCCCGGCCGGTGGTGACCTGATCGCCGAGGGCTACGGGCCGGGCGCCGAGCAGGTGGTGGCTCGCGCCGACGCGATCGCCGGGCTACGCGACGACCTGACCGGCTTCGCCGAACTGGCGGCGGCGCACCCGCTCGTCACCCGGCTGGCCCGGGAGCACCGGGGCCTGCGGATGCCCACCACCGGGCAGGTCTTTCCCCGGCTGCTGCGCGCCGTGTTCGAGCAGAAGGTCACCGGCAAGGAGGCCTACCGGGCGTACTCGGCGACGGTGCGGCACTTCCGTGAGCCGGCGCCCGGCCCACTGCAACCGCTACTGCTCCCGCCGGAGGCCGCAGCGGTGGCCGCCACCCCGTACTGGGTGTTCCACCCGTTCGGCGTCGAGCAGCGCCGCGCCGACACGCTGCGTCGCGCCGCCGCGCTGGCCGACAGGTTGGAGCGCTGCGCCGACACCACCGAGGCGACCCTCCGGCTGACCGCCATTCCCGGTATCGGCCCGTGGACCGCCGCCGAGGTGGTCCGGATCGCCTACGGCGACCCGGACGCGGTGAGCGTCGGCGACTACCACATCCCGAACACTGTGGCCTGGGCGCTCGCCGGGGAGGCGCGCGGCGACGATGCCCGGATGCTTGCCCTGCTGGAGCCGTTCCGGGGCCACCGGGGTCGGGTCTGCGTGCTGCTGGAGGCCGCCGGCATCCAGGCGCCGAAGTACGGCCCGCGCGCCCCGATCCGCTCGTTCGCCCGGTTCTGACCACGCCGTCGCAGCCCGCTCAGCGTCAGCCCTGCTCGCTTCGACGCTTGAGGCCCTCGGTCTCCAGCCGCAGGTAGCGCCGGAGCAGACCGCCGTACAGCAAGCCCACCGGCCCGGCCAGCGGCCCGGACTGGACGATGGCCAGCTCGACCCGGGTGCCGCCGCCCGGCAGCGGCGACAGCAGGTGTTCCCCACTGGTGTGCACACCTGGGGTGTCGGAGACCCAGGTGAAGCTCCGCCCCTCGGTCAGCTCGGTGACCCGCCACACCGCCGGCCGGAGCTTCGGCTGGGTCAGCCGGGCTGTCGCGCCGACGGCGAGCGGCCCCTGCTCGCCCCGCTCGACGCGGCTGGCCGAGGCCGTCCACTCTGGCCACCGCTGCACGTCGACAAGCACCTCCCAGACCCGCTTGGCGTCGGCGGCGATGTCCGTACCCGCTTCGAACCGCATCTCTCGTCCTCCCCCGCGCGGCGCCGCCCGGCGCCGCTGCGCGAGGGGGACGAGCCGACGCGGCGAATCGTGACGCGGGCGTCCGACGCCCGGCCAGGGCGCGCGGCGTCGGTCAGGCGGCCTCGCGCAGATCGGCAAGGCTCAGCGGGGTACGCCGGGCGAGCAACTCCTCAAGCTCCGGTACCGATCCGACCTCGCCCAGCACGTTGCGGCCACCGCCGAACCGCTCCGGGTATCGGCGGGTCAGCCGGTACCGGTAGCGGCCCCGGATCAGCTCGACGCTCACCCGCCACCGCCCGCAGCAGTCACAGACCCACTCGGACATCTCGCGAAAGTAGCTCTGACCTGCGGTTATCTGATTCGCCCGGTCGGGACGAGCGGCGCTCGGACGGACACGCCGCCCTCGCCTCCACCGTGATGTGCCTCACGACTGTCGGCACCGTCTGATTGACTGGTCGCCGTGGACCTGCCGATCAACCCGCCGGTCGAGCCGATGCTGGCCAAGAGCGTTCCCAAGCTGCCCACCACCGCCGGGCTGACCTACGAGCCCAAGTGGGACGGGTTCCGGTGCATCGTGTTCCGCGACGGCGACGAAGTCGAGCTGTCCAGCCGGGGTGGCAAGTCGATGACCCGTTACTTCCCCGAGGTGGTCGAGCAGGCCCGCCGACAGTTGCCGCAGCGGTGCGCCGTCGACGGGGAGCTGATCGTGATCCGGCGCGACGGGCCGGGCGGCCAGCCCCGGTTGGATTTCGAGCTGCTGGCCCAGCGCGTCCATCCGGCGGCGTCCCGGGTGAAGATGCTGGCCGAGACCACTCCCGCCGACTTCGTGGCGTTCGACCTGCTGGCGATCGGTGACGAGGCCCTGCTGGACCAGCCCTACCCGCGCCGCAGGGAGCGGCTGGTCGAGGCGTTGGCAGGCGTACGCCCGCCGGTGCACGTCACCCAGGTCACCACCGATCCGGAGACCGCGCAGCGCTGGTTCGACGTCTTCGAGGGCGCCGGTCTGGACGGCCTGATCGTCAAGCCGGCCGACCTGCCGTACGAGCCGGGCAAGCGGTTGATGTTCAAGGTCAAACACGCCCGCACGGCGGACGCTGTGGTGGCCGGCTTCCGCTGGCACAAGTCCGGCCCGGTGGTGGGCTCGCTGCTGCTCGGCCTCTACGACGACGCGGGCGTCCTGCACCATGTCGGCGTGAGCGCGTCGTTCAGCATGGCCCGCCGTGCCGAGTTGCTCGACGAGTTGGCGCCCTACCGGGACACCGGCGGCGAGCATCCGTGGGTGCACGGCGACCACGAGCGCGGCCAGCGCATCCCGGGCGGGGTGAGCCGGTGGACCGGCACGAAGAACCTTGAGTGGGAGCCGCTCCGTCCGGAGCTGGTGGTCGAGGTGGCATACGACGCGATGGAAGGTGACCGTTTCCGGCACACCGCCCGGTTCGTC
This sequence comes from Micromonospora profundi, assembly GCF_011927785.1. Classification (NCBI taxonomy): domain Bacteria; kingdom Bacillati; phylum Actinomycetota; class Actinomycetes; order Micromonosporales; family Micromonosporaceae; genus Micromonospora; species Micromonospora profundi. Next base: position 4,263,223 of record NZ_JAATJK010000001.1, read on the forward strand.
CGCTGGCGTCCGGACCGCGATCCCCGCTCCTGCCGGTACGACCAGCTCGACCGCCCGATCCGCTACGACGTGGACGAGGTGCTGCGCGGCGACCCGACCGCCACCGTGGACAGGGCCGCCACCGGCCCGGCGTAGCCTGGCCGTCGACTCGACACCGGAGGATCACGTGACCCGCACCGCCGACCAGCCGTGGAGGGCGACCAACCGCCGGGTCCGTCGCTGTCTTGCCGTTTTCGTCGTGGCTGCCCTGCTGACCGCCGGCTGCACATTGCCGGCGTTCGCGCCGCGCACCGACGTGGCGGGCGAGGCGGCACCGGCCGGCAGTTCGGCGACCTGGCGGCCCTGCCCGGAGGTGGCCGAGGATCTGGTCGGCCGGGGCGCGCCGGACATGCGCTACGAGTGCGCCCGGATCGCGGTCCCCCGGGACTGGGGCAACGGCACCGGAGCGACCGCTGGGCCGGGCGCCGGCGAGACCTTCGAGGTCGCCCTGTTGCGGGCACGGTCCAGCAAGCAGCGCGACCGGATCGGCTCACTCGTCGTCAACCCCGGCGGGCCGGGTGGGTCCGGTGTGGACACCGCCGTCTACCTCTCCTTCGGCACCCAGTTCGGTGGGCTGCCCAGCTCGATCACCGAACGCTTCGACATTGTCGGTTTCGACCCGCGCGGGGTGGCCCGGTCCAGCCCGGTGAAGTGCATCTCCGACGCCGACCTGGACGCCAGCTTCGGCTACGACCCCGATCCGGCGAGCCAGGCGTCGTTCGACGGCTTCATCGGGCTGAGCCAGCGGATCGGGCGCGGCTGCGGCGACCGCTACGGCGACCAGTTGCCGCTGTACGGCAGCGAGCAGGCCGCCCGGGACATGGACGCGGTCCGCGCGGCAGTTGGCGACGACAAGCTCACCTACCTGGGCTACTCCTACGGCACCCTGCTCGGCGCCATCTACGCCCAGCTCTACCCGCAGCGGGTGCGCGCGCTTGTGCTCGACGGCGCTGTCGACCCGCAGCAGCGGCTGATTGCCGGCTCGGAGAGCCAGGCCCGCGGCTTCGAGCGGGCCTTCGACAACTTCGCCCGTTGGTGCGCCGCGAACGCCGCCCGCTGCCCGATCGCCCCGGACGCCCGCGCCGCTGTCACCTCGGCCATCGACAAGGCCAAGGTCTCCCCGGTACGCGGCGACGACGGGCGCGAGGCCACCGCCGGCTGGGTGTTCTACGCGGTCATCTCGTCGCTCTACACCGAGTCGGGCTGGCAGCAGTTGGCCCAGGCCATCGACCGGCTGGCCGAGGGCGACCCGAAGGACGTGTTCCGGCTCGCCGACTCGTACGCCGGCCGGGAGAGCGACGGGCACTACTCGAACCTGTTCGACGCCAACCTCGCGATCAACTGCGCCGACGAGACCGAGAAGCCGAGCCGCGACGAGATCCGCCAGTTGCAGTCGCAGTGGCGCACGAAGTATCCGCTGTTCGGTCCTGCGCTCGCGGTGGGCATGTTGAGTTGCGTGGAGTGGCCGGGCGGGCGTGACCCGTACCCGACCGGGAAGGCCGACGGCGCACCACCGATCGTGGTGGTCGGCACCACCGGCGACCCGGCGACGCCCTACGAGCAAACCCCGCGCCTCGCGTCGATGCTTGGCGTGGGCCGGGTCCTCACCTGGGAGGGCGAGGGGCACACCGCCTACCCGCAGACCGCCTGCATCACCGACGCGGTGGACGCGTACCTGCTCGACCTGACCGTCCCGCGGGAGGGCCTGCGCTGCCCGGCGCGCTGAATGGTGTGGCAGGCTCACCGGCATGAGCGACATGATCTTCCGGGAGGCGACCCGGGCCGACCTGCCCGCCGTCATCGCACTGCTCGCCGACGACGTCCTGGGCAGGGCCCGCGACTTCACCGCTGTCGACGAGGCGTACGAGAGGGCGTTCGCGGCCATCGACGCGGACCCGCGCAACCAGCTGATCGTCGCGGAGCAGGACGGTGACCTGGTCGGCTGCCTCCAGATCACCTATATCCCAGGCCTCAGCCGGCACGGTGCCGAGCGGTCCCTGATCGAGTCGGTCCGGGTCCGCTCCGACCGGCGTGGGCAAGGGCTGGGCCGGGACCTGATGACCTGGGCGATCGGCCAGGCCCGGCAGCGCGGCTGCGCGCTGGTGCAGCTCACCGCCGACAAGACCCGCGCCGACGCGCACCGCTTCTACCTGGGCCTCGGTTTCGTGGCCAGCCACGAGGGCATGAAGCTCGCGCTCTGACCCACGTGGCCGGCCGCCGTACGCGGGTCAGCTGTCCACCAGGCGACCATCCCGCAAGACGAGTACGCGGTCGGCGAGGTCGATCAGGGCCGGGTCGTGCGTGGCAACCAGTGCCGTCATCCCCCTGGCGTGTACGACGGCGCGCAGGAGGTCCATGATGGACCGTCCGGTCTCCGAGTCCAGCTGGCCGGTGGGTTCGTCGGCGATGAGCAGGTCCGGCTCGTTGGCGAGGGCGCGGGCGACCGCCACCCGCTGCTGCTGCCCTCCGGAGAGTTCGTAGGGGCGCTGCGCCGCGTGCCCGCCCAGGCCGACAAGTTCCAGCAGCACCGCGACCCGCTGCTCCCGTTCGGCGGCCGGCACCTGCGCGAGCCGCAGCGGCACGCCGACGTTCTCGGCTGCGGAGAGGATCGGCACCAACCCGAAGGTCTGGAACACGAACCCGACGGTGCCCCGGCGCAGCCGTAGCAGCTCCGCCTCGCCGGCCGCGCTCACCTCGTGCCCGGCCACCACCACCTGACCGCTGTCCGGCTGGTCCAGCCCGCCGATGATGTTCAGCAGCGTCGTCTTGCCCGCGCCGGATCGGCCGCGAATGGCTACCAACTCGCCACGGTTGGCGCGGAACGAGACGTCCCGCACCGCGTGCACGGCGTGCTCACCGCGACCGAAGGTCCGGCTCACACCGCTGACCCGGACCAGTTCGTCAGAGTGCCCCCCGGGCGCACCGCCGAGCGGGGCCGCTCCCGTCACCATCATGTCCCGACGGCTCACGCCCGTGCCTCCCGTTCCTCCGACGCCCGGTCACCGGGCCGTACCTGCACATGGTCGGGCTCCAGATCGAGCCGGACCCGCTCCTTCAGCGACAGCGCGTCGACGAACGCCGCGGGCAACTGCATCCGGCCGTTGCGGTCCAGCACCGCGTACTCCTCGCTGACCAGCTCGGTGTTGCCGTCCGCGCCGACACGCGCGGTCCGGCGTACCTCGGAGGCGGTTCGACCGTCGCGGATCGCGACGGTCCGGCGGACCTGGCTGGCCACGGCGTGGTCGTGGGTGACGACGACGATGGTGACGCCCAGCTCGGCGTTGATGGTGCGCAACGCCGCGAAGACCTCAGCGCCGGTCGCCTCGTCCAGCTCACCTGTGGGTTCGTCGGCGAAGAGCACCTCGGGGTCGTTGGCAACCGCCACGGCAACTGCGCACCGCTGCTGCTCGCCGCCGCTGAGCTGACCGGGCCGCCGGTCGGCGCAGTAGCCCACGCCGACCATGTCGAGCAGTTCCCGAGCCCGTGCCCGGCGGGCCTTGCGGGACCGCTTGCCGGCCAACTGCATCGGCAGCTCGACGTTCTCCAGGGCGGTCAGGTACGGCAGCAGGTTGCGGCCGGTCTGCTGCCAGACGAACCCGACAAGCTCGCGCCGGTAACTCAACCGCCGCTTGGCCGACAGCGAGAGCAGGTCGTAGTCGGCCACCCGGGCGATGCCTGCGGTGGGCGTGTCCAGGCCGGAGAGGATGTTGAGCAGAGTGGACTTGCCCGAGCCGGACGCGCCAACGATCGCCAGCAGTTCACCCCTGTCGATCACCAGGTCGAGACCCTGGAGGGCGACGACCTCCACCCCCTCGGTCTTGAAGATGCGCACCAGGCCGTCGCAGACGATGTGGCCGCGCAGCCGGTCCTCGCCACCGGCCCGTTCGGCGGCACGTTGCGCGGCCCGCCGCTGAAGGGCGGCCAGGTCCGGCATGGGTTCGGTCTGTGCGGTAGCGGTCATCTCAGCTCTCCTCTCCGAGCCGGAGCACCTCACCGAGGCGCAACCGGCGGTTGTTAAGCGCTTCGACGGTGACCGCGAAGCCGAGGGCGACCGCCCCGAGCGCGAACACAGCGGCGACGAGGCCGGGCTCGAAGGCCACCCGGACAGGTACGCCACCGGTGAACGCGGACAGGCCGAGCACCGGGTTGAGCAGCAGGGGCAGTAGCGCCCCGACGAGCGCGCCGGTCAGCACCGACGTGCCGACCAGCGGGGTCAACTCGACAAGCAGCAGTCCTCGCCACTGCCTGCGGGACAGGCCGAGGGTGCGCAGCCGGGACAGCACCTGACCCCGGTCTCGCGCGCCGGCCAGCACTGTGAACGCGATGGCGAGCAGCCCGAGCACGGTGCCGCCGACCGCGCCGGCGACGAATCCGAAGGCCAGCACGCCGTTCGCGCCACCGTCGCCAAGATCCCGCCGGACACCGTCGCGGGTGTCGACAGTCGCCCCGAGGAACCGTTCCCGGCCAGTCACCGTTCCGTCGCGCAGGTAGCGCTCCTGCCCCTGGTCGCCGGCCTGGCGCAACGCCTCTGCGTCCAGCCGGTCCCCGGCGACCAGCAGGCTTGTGGGCACCGGCTCGGTGGTGCGGGCCGGCAGCGCCTGCCAGGGCAGGATCACGAACCGGCCGGCACCCTCCGACAGCAGCGGGAAGGTGTCCTGCGAACCGGCGATACGGAACTCGTACCGCTCGCCCTGCACCGAGACGAACGCCGAACGGTCCAGACCCACCCGGGTCAGGTCGGCGGCGACCGCCGGGGAGACGATGGCCGGCAGTGGCCCGGACGCCTGCTCGGCGCTGCGCAGCACGGCCGGTAGCGGCACGACCACACCGGACTCCCGGCTGACCGTGCTCAGGCCCGAACCGTCCACAAGCAGCACCTGCACCGGCCCGACCCGCGCGTCGGTGCCGAGGGCGTCGGCGGCCAATCGCTGGTCCGGCTCGTCCGCCACCCGGGTGACGGCGCTGACGCCGGGCAGCTGACTCACCGCGTCGAGGGTGTCCGGGGCGAGACGTTCGCCGCGGACAATCGCGTCGGCCGGGACTGTCCGCTCGACGGCCCGATCCCTGCTGGCGTCGACACCGGCGGCGACGACAGCGCAGAACGCCGCGGTGCCGATCGCCAGTACCACGACCACAAGGGGGGCGGCGACAGCGGAGCGGCCGGCCCGCGCGGTGCCGAGGAACGTCACGCTGCCCCTGGTCCGCGCGGCGAGCCGGCTCACCAACCGCAAGGGCCAGGGGTACGCGCGCAGCGCCAGCACCGCCGCGGCGACAGCGAGCAGCACCGGCACCGACACCAGCAGCGGGTCCACCTCGCCGAGGGTGAGGCCGCGTCGACGCAGCAGCACCGCCGCGAGCCCGGCAAGCAGCAGCAGGGAGACCTCGATTGTGAGTCGGCGTGCCGAGGGGCGGAGCCGGACCAGGTCGCGGCGGGCCGCCCCACCGGTCGGCACCGCAAGCGTCGCCAACGGCAGCGCGAGGGTGACCAGCACCGTCACAGCGGCGGCGTACGGCGCGGTCGGGTCCGGTGCGCCGGGGAACAGGGTGCCCAGCCACCAGCCCAGCGCCGCGGCGACCGGCACCACAAGCAGTGACTCGGCGAGGCTGCGCCGGGCGCCGGCGGTGGCCGCACCTCCTCGGGCGCGCAGCAGCACGTACTCCGCGCGACGCCGCCTGGTGGCGAGGGTGGCCGCGAGCACGATCAGCCCGGCCAGGGTGGCAAGCACGCCCGCCGCGATCACCGCGAGCAGGGTCCGGGCGGCGTTCAACTGGGCGGCGAACGCCCGCAGCGGAACGTCGACCCCCTGGGTCAGTGTGAGGTCCGGCGGAGTGCTGCGCTGCATCGTCTGTAGGCCGTCGATCAACTGGTCCAGGTTGCGTGCGTCGATGGAGTTGACGCCCAGCCGGTAGCGCCAGTCGGACCGGATCGGCCAGCCCTCCGCGGCCCGCTTGTTGAATGTGGACTGGGCGACCACGCCGACGACGATCAGCGGCTGACCGTCGCCGAGCGGTTCGGTGATTCGCAGCGCCGGCGGCAGTCCGTCCCACATGCCGCTCGCCCGGTCGGTGGGGCGGAACAGCCCGGACACCGCCACCGGGACGGGGTCGATCATTGCGCCCTTGTCGTCGACGTTGCCGATGCGCAGTTGGCTGCCGGGCCGCAGGTTGAGCTTGCCGGCCACGTCGGCGTCGAGCGCCACTTCGATCGGCCGCTCCGGAATGTAGGTTTCGCTCGGCCACGCCCCGTCGACGAGAGTGCTGTTGTCCTGGACGTCGGGCATGACCCGCAGACCCAGGTCGACAAGCAGCTTGCGGGCCGCGAGGTCCGGGCCGGTGACCCGGCCCGGCATCGTCTCCACGCTGTGCCACCGCTCGGTCACCACCGAGCGCACCTGCGGCGGCATCTCCTTCGCCAAGGCGTCGAACCGCTCACGGGCGGCTCCCGTAGCGGTCTTGACCGAGGTGAAAGGCGCCTCGCCGGTGGCGTACGAGAGATCCCGGCGGGCGGCCGGCTCACTGTTCAGTTGCGCCCGTAGGCCCTGTTCGGCGAGCCGGTTGACGAGCCGGGGAACTCCGCTGACAAGCAGCGTGACCACCAGGGTCAGCACCGCCAGGAGCAGGAACTGCCCGCCGTACGCCCGGACCCGGCGGACGACCGCGCCGATGCTCATCGTTCTCCCCCGATTCGCAGCTGCACCGCCGCCACCCGCTTGCGGATGCCGGTGGCGATGAACGCGCTGAAGGCGAGCGCCGCCAGCAGCAGTCCGGCCGCGGTCAACCCGACCGGCACCCAGGGCAGCACGAACGCCGCCGAAGGCACCGGTCGGCCGGCGGCCGGGGTGAGGATGACAAGGGGAGCCATGGTGGCCCCCACCACGGCACCGAGCAGCAGCCCGACCCCCACGCCGATGCCGGCGAGGAATGTCTGTTCGGCAAGCATCGCCCGGGCCAGCAGCCGAGGTGTCGCACCGAGGGTGTGCAGCACCGCGAACTCGCCGAGCCGGCGTCTGGCGGTGGCCCACACGTCGACCATGAGACCGACAAGGGCGAGCAGCACCGCACCGAGCGCGGCGGCGAGCATTCCCGTGCGTGACCCCCGCCAGTACGGGTCGTCGGCAGCGGCCTCGGCCACTGTCCGGCGTTCCAGGACTGTCACCCCGGGCAGGTCGGCGGCGGCGCTGGCGGCAGCCGACGCGTCGTCGGTGCCGAGCCACCACTCCGGCACCGACCGGATCGTTCCGCCGTCACGGATCAGGGCGTTCACCGCGGCGGGCAGGTCGAGCAGCACGCCCTCGCCGGTGGTGGTGGGCACGGATTCCAGTTCGCCGACCAGCCGCGTCAGCACGGACACGCCGGAGAGGGCAAGGGTGACGGTGTCGCCGGTGCGCAGGCTCAGCGCGTCGCGTACTCCGGCGGTCATCAGGACCGGCACGGGCTCGGCCACCCCGGCGGGCACGATGGCGAAGCGGGTGGACGGTTGGTACGCGAACTGCCCTCCGGGGATCACGTCCACCGGGCGGTCGGCGAGGACACGGGTGCCGGTGGACGTCGCCCGGTGGCCCGGCCCGTCCCCCGTCGTCGCCATCCAGTTGCCGGTCAGGTTGGCCGGCCGGGCGGTGCCGTCCGCGCCGACGAGGGCCAACCCTTCCACGTCGAGCCGGTACGAGTCGCCGGCCGCCCGTCCTCCGTCGGCCTCGAAGCCGGCCAGCCTCAGCGGTGCCCCTCCGACGTCGGGCAGTGTCACTGTGAACGTGGCGGACCGCCCGTCACTCGTGGCCTCGACCGCCGGCAGTCGCAGGGCCAGCCCGTCGGCGCTTGTGAACAGCAGCGCCACCGCGATCCGATGGGGTCGGAAGGCCCTTTCGACGGGGGTGCGGACCGTACCGGTGACCGCGCGGGTGCCGGCGGGCAGTTCGATCCCGACGGGAGCGCCGCGTGCCTGGAGCATCCGCTTGTAGCTCTCCGACGCCGACCCGTCGGTGAGGCGGTCGGCGAGCAGGACGACGCCGGGCGCCCCGGCGGGGTCGATGCCGATCACCGTGGTGGGCAGGTTCTGCCTTCCGACCCGCACCTCGTCGCGCCACGCCGGCAGCGCCTGGGCCACGCCGGGCAGCGCGGCGAGTTCGCCGGCCCGGGTGGGCGGGGCGGAACCGGTCCGCTCGGTCACCCGCAGGTCCGCGCCGACGGTGTGGCTGGCCTGCTCGACCTGGGACCGCTCACCGGTGCTGACCAGGGACCAGGCGAGGGTGCTGCCGCCGACGGCGAGGGCGAGGAGCAGCACCGGTCCGGCGTGTGGACGCCGGCCGGCCTGCCACATGCCGAGCATGGTGGCCGTCCAGGGCCGCGGGTCGACGAACCGCTCGGCGAACCGGGTGACCGGTGGGAGCACCCGCAGCGCCAGCACGGCGCCGGCCAGCACGCCGAGCGTGGGCGCGGCCACCAGCAGTGGATCGAGCCCGAGGCTGGCGCCCGAGCCGGCCAGTGGTGACGCGTACTGGCGCAGCTGCACCCAGGCCAGCAGGGCGAGCGCCACCAGTACCAGGTCGACGCTTGCCCGCTGGACGCTCGCCGCCCGGTTCGGTCGGGACCTGGCGGCCATGTCGGCCACGTAGGTGCCGGCGCCGCGCAGCGTGGGCGCGACCATTGCCACCAGGCAGCCGGCGGCGGTCGCCGCGGCAGCCGCCCAGATCAGTGTGGTGTTTCCGCCGGCAGAGGACAGTTCGGCTGCCCCGCCGGGTTTGACGAAGCGCAGCGCCTCCCCGGCGATCACCGGCCCGAGCAGGGCCGCCGGGGCGATCACCAGGGTCGCCTCCCGGGCGGCAAGGCCTGCCAGTTGCCGGCGTGCGGCGCCACGGGCGCGCAGCAGCGCGGTCTGCGGGCGGCGGTCCTCGTGCAGCAGGGCGGCGACAAGCACCAGCGCGTACCCGCCGAGCACCAGGATGAGCAGCAGCGGGGTGGCCAGCGCGGACCGGCCGACCAGGTCGGCACGGGCGATCCGGTCCAGCAGCTGATCCATCTTGGTCAACGACTGCGCCGACGTGCCCAACTGCGCCGCCTCGGGCACCGCAGTCACGGCCTCCGTCATGGCCGCCCGCACCGCCGGCAGGTCAGCGGCGTCGATGCCGCCGAGGTCCGGTTCGGCCAGCCAGGCCGCCGACACCGAGCCCGGGAAGGTGGCCGCGAAGTCGGCCGGGTCCAGCGCGAACGGCCCGTACGAGGTGCCCGAGCCGGCGCTGCCCGCGCCCACACCGGGGGCCAGCAGCCAGTACGCCTCGGTGGGGTCGCGGGGCCGCCAGGTGCCGGCGAGTACCAGTTGGCTGGCCCGCTCGGTGGCACGGTCGCGCAGCGGGATCCGCTCCCCGACTGCCAGGCCCAGTGCGGTGGCGACCCGTTCCGGCAGGCTGACCTGGACCGGCGTCGCGCCGGCACGGGGCCACGCTCCGCTTGTCAGCTCGGCGTGCCCGGCCAGGTCGTCGAGGGTGGCCAGGTTCGCGAAGATCGGCTCGTCGCCGGCGCGGGGCACGGACCCGAGGTCGCCTGTCAGCTCCCGGCCCGTGCCGTACCGGGCGGCGGAGACGGTGACCGGCACGCCGGCGAGCCCGTCGACGAACTCGGCACGCACCGCCTGGTCGCGGGTGGCGAACTCGGCGGCGTCGCGCCCGCCGGAGCCGCCGACCAGCAGGCCGCGTTCCTCGGCCGGCGCGGCCTTCACCAGCGCCCGCTGCCCGGCGTCCACCGCGCGGCGGTTGTAGTCGGACAGTCCGGTGACCAACGCGACGGCGACCAGGGCGGCGATCACCGCGGCAACCAGCAGACCTCGCGCCTCGCGGGCCCGCCTCCACACCAGCTTCATCCGACGCCTCCCCTGGCCCTGGCGGGCCGACGACCTTCAAGACAGGTCATCCACCGGGAAAGGTTCGCGCCCGTTACATGATCGTTACTCCGGGAAGCCGGTTCGACTCGTGCGGCTCGGCCGTGGGCTAACTGTCGCGCCCGAGCCTGCGCCTTCCGTGCCGGATCATCCGTACCCCGAAGACGACAGCGCCCACGACGAGCGCGGCACCCAGGAGTTGCAGGCCGGGAGAGTCGTCGGCCTCGCCGTGCACGATGCCGGCGACGCCGAGGGCTGCGGCCAGGAGAGCAATGAGGTACGTCATTCGTCGACCCATTCGAGGAGGTCGCCGGGCTGGCAGTCGAGCACCCGGCACATCGCTTCCAATGTGCTGAAACGGACGGCCTTGGCGCGGCCGTTCTTCAGCACCGCCACGTTCGCCGGGGTGAGCCCGACCCGTTCGGCGAACTCGCCGACGCTCATCTTGCGCTTGGCCAACTCGACGTCGATGCGGACGATGATGGGCATCAGATCACCGCTTCCATGTCGGTCCGCAGCGTGGTGGCCTGCCGCAGCAGCGCACGCAGCACGACCATCAGGAGCCCGGCCACTGTGACCCCCACTGTCAGCAGGAACAGCAGGACCGGCAGCCCGGGATCGTCCGCGTTCAACACGACGTAGACGAAGACGGCGACCAGCACCGCCCAGGCGGCGGCGACGGCCCAGACGATGGTGTCCACCCACTTCAGGGACGCCTCGGTGAAGATGCGGTCCTTCTTGACCAGGTTGAGCAACTGCCAGGTGCACACGATCACCACCTGGACGCACACCACCCAGAAGACGGCCACGGCCGTGGCCGGCCAGCGGAGGTACGCGTCCTGCGGCGATTCCTGCGCCATGTGCGCGAACTGCCCCGGCAGGGAGAGCGTCTCGAACGGAATCAGGACCAGAAACAGCAGCACGAGGAACACGCGGAGAGCGGCTACCGCTCGATACTCGACAACCATGTATCGATCCTCGCTTGCTACCTATCGAATGTCAATCGGTTGTCGCATCTCCGGCAGCCCGCCCCGCCCGCTAGCGTGGTTTTTTCCGCTCCGAACCCGTCACGCCCGCCGCCGAACCGGACATGGAGTAGACGTGAGCTCCACGACCGAGCACGAGGATCGATTCCGGCGTGTCTACGCGGCCAACTTCGCGCCGCTGCTGGCGTACGCCGTGCGACGTGTCGAGCAACCCGAGGACGCGGCCGACGTGGTGGCCGAAACCTTCCTCGTCGCCTGGCGGCGCAGTCACCAGATGCCGCCCGACACGGAGGTACGTCCGTGGCTGTACGGCGTCGCCCGACGGGTGCTCGCCAACCACCACCGCAGCGGACTGCGCCGGGGGCGACTCGGCGACCGGCTGCGCCAACGACTCAGGGCCGTCATCGTCGCCGACCCCGGCAACGAGGTGCCCGAACGGCTCACTGTCCGGGCCGCGCTGGCCCGACTCAGCGACCAGGACCGGGAGCTGTTGATGCTGACCTTCTGGGAGGGTCTGGAGCCGCGCGAGGCCGCCGAGGTTCTGGGCATCAGCCCGGCCGCTGTCCGCACCCGGCTGTCGCGCGCACGGGGCCGGCTGCGACACCTCGTCGGTGACGACTCCGGTCCACCCGGACATGTATTCGACGTCCTGGCCGTACGCGCACCGAAGGAGGGCTGATGACTGACGAGCACCTCGACCGGATGGTCCGAGACGCCGACCCGTACCGACCCCACGCCGTTCAGCACCTCGACGGGGCCGCGCAGCACCTCCTGGAGGAGATCATGTCCACGCCGACCCTCGAACCGGTCGCCGAACCGCCGGCCAAACGCCCACGGACCCGCCGTACGCTGCTCAGCGGCCTCGCCAGCGCGGGTGTCGCCGCAGCCGTCCTCGCCGTGATCTTCACAGGCTCGGCCATGAACGTGGGTGGATCGCAGGACCGCGAATCCGCCCCGGCGGACACCCCAGCGGGAAACAAGCCGATCACCGACTGGGCGATGGTGCTCAAGGCCGCCGAGGAAAACCCGCGACTGCTGATCGACCAGCCCGGCTGGAAGGCGACCACCGTCTACGGCTTCCTGGAGGATTCGGGCACGATCAGCTTCAGCAAGGGCGACCAGGAACTGGAGATGAACTGGTATCCGGCCAACGTGTACGGCAGCTTCCACGAGGACCGGCTCAGCGTCAGCAAGCCGGAACCGGTGAAGGTCGACGGCTGGCCGGCCGAGCTGTTCACGTACAACGCGGGCGACTTCGCGGTCATGCTCGCGCCCCGCGAAGGTTCCTTCGTGGAACTCCGGACGGGAGGCGCGTGGACGCGCTCGGCGTTCGACAAGATCCTCACCCGTGTGGTCCGCGTCGACGCCCGCACCTGGCTGGCCGCGCTGCCGGCTGAGATCGTCAAGCCGGAACGGGCGAAGGAGCAGGCCGCCAAGATACTCACCGACGTGCCGCTCCCCCCGGGCTTCGACGTCACCGCACTTACCGATCTGGGCCCCAACGACGCGTACCAGTTCGGCGCCCGCGTGACGAGTCGCGTCGGCTGCGCCTGGATCAGCGAGTGGCTGCGGGCCAAGAAGGCAGGCGACGATGCCGCTCTCCAGCGGGCAAGCGACGCGCTGCGCAGCAGCCACAGGTGGCCGGTGCTCCAGGAGATGAGCAAAGAGGGCGACTGGTCGGAGGTGTTCTGGGAGACCGCCGACAAGGTGGTCGCCGGCAACCCGCCGCCCAGGTACCGGGAATCGCTCGGCTGCGAGTAGGGCTGACACCGCCCTTCTCGGTTCGGCATTCGGCTGCCGGCTGGTTCGCGGGTGGCCGACGCGCCCATACCGATCCACGCCGACCGCAACGGCGGACCAACCAGCGCGCCAGCCGCCCCTGACCATCGCCAGCGTCAGGGGCGGTTGACGCGCAGACCGTCGACGATGATCGACAGTAGTCGCGGTCCTCGGGCGTCAAGTTCGGTGTCGTCCAGTCGCGACAGCCAACTGATGAGCACGATGACGTCGCGGGCTTCGGCATCGACGCGGATGCTGCCGTCGGAGCGGCCGGCTGCCAGCAGCACTTCCACCGCCTCACCGATCGGGCCGAGACTGTGGGCGGCGAGGTCACGCCATGTCGCCGCCTCGACCGCGGCGAACACGTCGCGTTTGACGCGGGCGTAGGCGGCCACCCGGTCGAACCATGCCGCCAACGCCTCCAGCGGCGGGCGGGCCGCCAACAGATCGGGGGCCGCGGCGACCAGGTCGTCCACCTCGCGGCGGTACACCTCGGCGAGAAGGTCCTCCCGGGTCGGGAAGTGCCGGTACAGCGTGCCCTGCCCGATGCCGCACGCCTTCGCGACGGCGTTGAGCCTCAGCTCACCCGGCTCGTGCACCAACTCGCGGGCCGCGCGGAGGATCCGTTCGCGGTTGCGCCGTGCGTCGGCACGTGGCGCCCCGACACCTTTGACAGAAGCGGACACGTGTCCGCTATCATCGCCACCGTAACCGGACATGTGTCCAGTCTAGCGTGAGGATCCCCATGACCATCCACGGCAAGGTCGTCGCGATCACCGGTGCCAGCAGCGGAATCGGTGCGGCAACAGCTCGTCACCTCGCTTCACTCGGGGCGTCCGTCGTCCTCGGCGCCCGTCGAACCGACCGGCTCGACCGCCTGGTCGCCGAGATCGAAAGCACCGGCGGTACGGCGGCCGCCACCCGGGTGGACGTCACGACGCCCGAGGACCTGCAGTCGCTGGTCGCCCTCGCCGTCGAACGCTTCGGTCGCCTGGACGTCCTGGTGGGCAACGCCGGGGTCAGCAGGATCAGCCTGATGGCCGACTTGGACGTCGAGGGCTGGTCGGCGATGGTCGACGTGAACCTCAAGGGCATCCTGCACGGGATCGCCGCCGCGCTGCCCGTGTTCAACCGCCAGGGCAGCGGTCACCTCGTCACGGTCGTCTCGACCTCCGGCCTGAAGATCGTCCCCACCCAGGCGGTGTACGCCGGCACGAAGAACGCGGTCCGCACCCTGCTGGAGGGACTGCGGCAGGAGAGCACCACCGGGGCTCTGCGGACGACGTCGATCTCCCCCGGCTACGTCAAGACCGAACTCATCGACAACGCAGTCGACGATCCCGCCGTACGCGAGCAGGCCAGGCAGAACATGAGCGATCTCGGCATCGACCCCGTAGCGGTCGCCCGCGCGATCGCCTTCGTGATCGATCAACCCGACGACGTCGAGATCGGAGACCTGACCATCCGACCAACTCGCCAGGGCTGAACGAAACACAATCCACTGTGGAACGGCCAGGTGATGGATTGAGGTAGACACTGCCAAGCAGCCATCGAAGCGGTCGTAGCCCAACTGGCGCGGCGGCCCCGGATGTCTCCGGCTCGCTGGCGCTGCCGCGCCACGGGGCCTAACACCAATCGATCCGTTGAGCCACTGAGCGCCCCGGCCAACTGCCCGCACACCAAGCCACTGAGGCCACCGAGCAATCCTCGCGACGCCCTCGGCGTTGCGCATCGCGTTGACGCCCACGGCGCGGATCGGAGCGGGCAGCGCGAGGCCTTCACCCACCGGGTGCCTGGGTTACGCGCGCCGTCCGCTTACGGCAAGGCCAGGTCAGGCGTCGTCTTCCGGGGAGCGCTTGGCGCGGCTGGGCTGGACCCGCTTGGGCTCGCCGGGCATCTTGGGGTGGTCCGGGGGGTACGGCAGGTCGCCCTGGCCGGCGGCGGCGTCTCGTTCGGCCCACTCTAGTAGCGGGGTGATGTCGTACGGGGAGTCGTCGATTTCGGCGTGTGGGTCGCCGCGCTCGGCCAACCGGGCGGGGACGCTGCGCAGGTCGAAGTCGTCCGGGTCGACGTCGGGCAGCTCGTCCCAGGTGACCGGGGTGGAGACGGTGGCCCGTGCGGTGGCTCGCAGCGAGTACGCGCAGGCGATCGTCCGGTCGCGCGCCATCTGGTTGTAGTCGACGAAGACGCGGCTGCCGCGCTCTTCCTTCCACCAGGCGGTGGTGATCAGGTCGGGCTGACGGCGTTCCACCTCCCGGGCCAGCGCGATGGTGGCCCGGCGTACCTCGGTGAAGGTCCACCGGGGCTGGATGCGCAGGTAGACGTGCACGCCCCGGCCACCGGAGGTTTTCGGCCAGCCGGTGGCGCCCAGTTCGTCAAGGACCGCGCGGACCTCCCCGGCGGCGCGGGCCGCGTCGGCGAAGTCGGTGCCGGGCTGTGGGTCCAGGTCGATGCGCAGCTCGTCGGGGCTGTCGGTGTCGGCGGCGCGCACCGGCCACGGGTGGAACACGATGGTGCCCATCTGCGCGGCCCAGGCCACGTGCGCCAGGTCGACCGGGCAGAGCTCGGCCGCGCTCCGGCCGCTCGGAAAGGTGATCTGCGCGGTCGTCACCCACGGTGGGACGCCCCGGGTGGGCACCCGCTTCTGGAAGAACGCCTCACCCTCGATGCCCTCGGGGAAGCGTTGCAGCGTGGTGGGCCGGTCCCGCAGGGCGCGCATGATGCCGTCGCCGACCGCGAGGTAGTAGTGGAAGACGTCCGCCTTTGTGAAACCCCGCTGCGGGAAGATCACCCGGTCCGGACTGCTCAGCCGTACGCTGTGCCCGGCCACCTCGACCTCGGTGACCGCTGCCTTGGTGCCACCCATCCCGCGACCTTATGCCACACCCCCGACGTTCGACGTACCGTTGAGGGGTGAGTCTTGACGACAACGAGCTGCCCCAGACCGAGGACGAGTGGCGCGTCCGGTTGACCCCCGAGGAGTTCCACGTCCTGCGGGAGGCCGGCACCGAACGCCCGTGGACCGGCGAGTACGTGGACACGAAGACCCAGGGCGTCTACCACTGCCGCGCCTGCGGGTTGGAACTGTTCTCCAGCGACACGAAGTTCGACTCGCACTGCGGGTGGCCGAGCTTCGACGACGCCATCCCGGGCCGGGTCAAGGAGATCGAGGACCGCAGCCTCGGCATGGCCCGTACGGAGATCCGCTGCGCCCGCTGCGACAGCCACCTCGGGCACGTCTTCCACGGCGAGGGCTTCACCCCGAAGGACACCAGGCACTGCGTCAACTCGATCTCGGTCCGGCTGGAGCCGAACTGATCTGAGCCGCGTACCCCTGGAGTAGCTCGACCTCGGCGGTCCGGGACCGCTCGATGCGCCGGGCCAGGTCGCGGACCCGCTCGTCGCGGCCGACGCCGACCTGGGCCCGGGCCAGGTCGGCCGCCGCCCGCTGGTGGTCGGCGAGCACCTCGCGCAGCACCCGGTCGACGTCGGCGTCGGTGGCGGCCCGCAGCCGGTCCAGCGCGTCGTCGTCGCCGTGCCCGGCGTGGTCGTGCCCGGCCGTGCCGGCGCCCGGCCCGGCGGTTGGCAGCCAGCCGCGCATCTCGGCCAACTCGTCGGCCTCGGTCGCCTCGATGGCGGCGGCCAGGGTACGCAGCGAGTTGTCACGCAACCGGCTCCCGGCCAGCCTGACGATCTGCAGGGTGCGTTCGCTGTGCCCGATCATCGTGCTCAGGAAGACGACGTCGATGCCGCTCATGGCGTCCCCGGTGGAGGATCCCGCCGGGGACGGGGCAGCCGCAGGCCCGGGTGGTGTCGACGCGGGCGGCCCGGCGCAGGCGGCGGCGAGCAGCAGCGCGGCGACCAGGGACGCCAGCGGGGTCACGCGAGGCATGGCGAGGGCTCCGATCACGCGAGGGCGGCGACACGGGCGCGGCCGGGACCGCGCCCGTGCGGTCAGACCTGTTGCCAGAGCGCCGGTACGTTCGGCGGCTCCCAGCCGAGGATCGCCGTGTGCGCCTGCCGGCAGCGGTACGTGCGGCCGCCGTAGGTGACCTGGTCGCCGACCTGGTACGCCCGTCCGGCCGTCCAACTGCCACCCGGTGCGGGCGTGGTCGTCGGCGTGGCGGTGGGGGTGGGTCGTGGCGTGGGCGAGGCGGTCGGAGTGGGGGTGGGCGTGGTGCCGCCTCCCCCGCCGCCGATCTGCACGTCGATGCAGGAGTAGAAGGCGTTTGCGGTGTCGGAGATGTTCCACACCGCGAGGATCTTCTGCCGGCCCGAGTATCCGCCGAGGTTGACGGTGTGCGAGACGGTGGCGCCGGGCTGCTGGCCGTTGCCGTTGACCACGGCGACCCGGCTGTTGCCGATCCAGTACTCCCAGTTGCTTGTGGAGTGGCGGGCGGTGTTGAACCAGGTGAAGGTCAGCGAGGTGCCCACCGACGTGGCCGGCCAGCCCCTGTTGTCGTCGTTGAGGACGGCGAACTGGGCGATCCCGGCGTTGCAGCTACGCAGGCCCTTGGGGCCCTCCACGCTCTGCGGCTCGTACTTGATCTGCCCGCAGTCGGGCACCCGGCCCTGCGCGCAGAGCGCCTGCCGGCTCGGTGGGGCGGAGACGTAGCCGTGCGCCTGGGCGGGCGCGGCGAGGGTGAGGGTGGCGGCGACAGCGCCCGCCGCCACCAGCGGGACGGTGATTCTTCGACGCATCGGGGCAGCTCCTTCGTGACGCGCGGTGAGGTGCCCCTCAACGTAATTTAAACTTTGTTAACAGTAAAGAGACCTGTCGATAAATCCATCGATGGTGGCGATTCTTCGGTCAGAGCCGGAGCAGACCGCCGCTGTCGTCGACCTGGTCGGCCGACTCGTCGTCGAGCCAGACCCCGCCGCTGGCGAGGTAGCGGAAGCGGTACTCCCCCGGCGCGAGCTTGATGGTCACCGTCCGGGTGCCGTCGCGGCGGGCCACCAACTCGTGCCGGCCGGGCTGCCACTCGTTGAAGCAGCCCACCACGCTGACCGGGCCGGGCGGAACGTCCCGGGGCAGGCAGAAGGTCACCCGGGTCAGGCTGCCGAAGAGCTTGTTGCGCTTGATCATTGCGATCCTCCGAGCGGTACGGCGGGTCACGGCGGTCTCATCCGGCATAACGGACGACACGCCGGAGCCGACACGCCGCCACCACCGGTCGACCGGCCGCATTTCGACCCATCTGCCACCAGGCATCAGGGCAGTCTGATGACACATGTCCTGATACGGGGGGTTTTAGAATGGCAACCTGCGAGGTCTGCGGCAACGACTACTGGATGGCGTTCGAGGTACGCACCGTCAGCGGCGACGTCCACACCTTCGACTCGTTCGAGTGCGCGATCCACCGCATGGCACCCATCTGCGAGCACTGCGAAATCAAGATCGTCGGTCACGGCGTCGAGGTCAACGGCCGGTTCTTCTGCTGCGGGCACTGCGCCCGCTCGGTCGAACGCACCGAAGGTGCCGAGATCCGCGACGCCGTCGGCGCCCGCCCAGCCTGACCGCATGGCCCTGACCGCACGGCCCTGACCGCCCCGCGGCCCGCTGCGGTACGGTCGTCGCATGCGGCCTTTGCTGGGCGTTCTTTCCCCGCCGCGCTCCTGAACGGAGCGCCGCGCCTCACGCCGACCGGGTGACCCACCCGCTCGGCCATCTCGCCGTACGCGCTCCGTCGACGTCGTCCTCGTCAACGGCTCACCTTTCGGAGCGCATCCGTGTCCACGTCCCGTACCGCGTCGCCGGCTGTCCCGGCCCCGGCCGCCCTTGCGGCCCGCACCGGCCTGATCCAGATCACCGTCACCGGAGTGCTGTGGGGCACCACCGGCGTGGCGGTTCAACTCCTGCGCGAGAGCACCGGCCTCAGCCCGGTGAGCATCGGCTTCCACCGCTTGGCGATCGCCGCGCTCGTCCTGCTGGCGTGCACCGCCGGCCGGCTCGGCACGCTTGTGGGCGCCCTGCGCGCGGCGCCCGTGCCGCTGCTGATCACCGGCGTCGGCCTCGGCCTCTACCAGGCGCTCTACTTCGCCGCCGTGGCGCTGGCCGGGGTCAGCGTGGCCACCGTGGTCAGCCTGGGCCTCGCCCCGGTGCTCGCCGCGGCCTGGGAGTCGGCGCGCGCCCGCCGGATCCCCGGCCCGCTGCGGCTCGGCACGCTGGTCGCCGCCGTGGCCGGCCTCGCCCTGATCACCACGGCCAGCGCGCAGCCCACGACGGCGGCGCCGGCCCCACTGTTCGGCCTGCTCGCGGCCGCCGGCTCCGGCCTCGGGTACGCGGTGACGACGCTGATCAGCCGGCAGGTGTCGCAGCACACCGAACCCATGACGCTGACCACCGTCTCCACAGTCGTCGGCGCGCTGACCCTCGCCCCGTTCGCGCTGGTCGCCGGCATCGGCGTACCGGCCCGCGTCTCCACAGTGGCGCTGCTGCTGCACCTCGGCGTCGTCACCACCGCCGTGGCGTACGCGCTGTTCTACGCCGGGCTGCGCACCACCCCCGGCAGCGTCGCCGCCGTGCTGACCCTGCTCGAACCGCTGACCGCTGCGGCGCTGGCAGTAGCGCTGCTGCACGAGCCGCTTCCACTGCCGGTGCTCGTCGGCGGCGCGCTGCTGCTCACCGCCGTGGCCGCCACCTACCTCCGCCCACCGGAGACACGCTGACCGGCCCGGCTCGGGAGGGCCTACCATCGGTGCCGTGCCACAGCAGACCACCGAACTTCGGACGGCCTCCTTCGCCGACCTGGACGCCCGGACCCTCCACGACCTGCTCAAGCTCCGCGTCGACGTGTTCGTGGTGGAGCAGAACTGCCCGTACCCGGACATCGACGGGCGGGACGTGGAGCCCGGCACCCGGCACCTCTGGCTCACCGACGGCGACGCCCCCCTGGCGTACCTGCGGATCCTCGCCGACCCGGGCGGCCTCGCGCGGATCGGTCGGGTGGTGGTGGCCCCGACGGCGCGCGGCGGCGGGCACGCCGGCCGGCTGATGACCGCGGCGCTTGAGGTGGTGGGCAACCAGCCGTGCGTGCTGGAAGCCCAGTCACACCTTGTGGGTTTCTACGCCCGGCACGGCTTCGAGGTCAACGGCCCGGAGTACCTCGAGGACGGCATCCCGCACACCCCGATGCGCCGCGCTGCCATTGACGCCTGACGATTTGCCTGGCATTGTGCCGGGTAGAGCCATCGCGGGAGCCAGCGAATAGGCACGGGAGTGGGCAACTCCCGGCAGTCCGGGTGTCGTCGTCCGTCCGACCTCATCCCCCCGGGGGCTCCATGTCCACTCTCACCCGATCACGACGTGTGCTCTGGTTGTTCGCCATCGCGACTGCCTGCACGCTCCTGTTGACCACCGCCCTGACCACGATGCTGGTCCGGTCCGCCTCCGCGCACGGCTCGGTCGTCGACCCGCCCTCCCGCAGCTACAGCTGCTGGCAGCGCTGGGGCGGCGACTTCCAGAACCCACGGATGGCCACCGAGGACCCGATGTGCTGGCAGGCCTGGCAGGCCGACCCGAACGCCATGTGGAACTGGAACGGCCTGTTCCGCGAGGGCGTGGCCGGTAACCACCAGGGCGCCATCCCCAACGGGCAACTGTGCAGCGGCGGGCGTACCCAGAGCGGTCGCTACAACGCAATGGACACCGTCGGCGCGTGGAAGACCACCTCGGTGGCGAACAACTTCCGGCTCCGCTTCTTCGACCAGGCCAGTCACGGCGCCGACTACATCCGGGTGTACGTGACCAAGCAGGGCTTCAACTCGTCCACGCAGCCGCTCGGCTGGAGCGACCTTGAGTTGGCCGGCCAGATCGGCAACACCCCTGCCTCGCAGTGGAATCCGGACACCGGTGGCGTCTCCATCCAGATTCCGGTGAGCGCGCCGGGACGTACGGGTCGCCACATCGTCTACACCATCTGGCAGGCCAGCCACCTGGACCAGTCGTACTACCTGTGCAGTGACGTCGACTTCGGCGGAGGCAACGGCACCCCGCCCCCCACGACCCCGCCCCCCACGACGCCGCCGCCGACCACCCCGCCGCCCACCACTCCCCCGCCGACCACCCCGCCGCCGACCACGCCTCCGCCGGCCGGAGCCTGCACGGCGACGTACCAGGTCACCGGCCAGTGGTCCGGTGGCTTCCAGGGCGAGGTGAAGGTGACCGCCGGCAGTTCAGGGACCCGAGGCTGGTCGGTGAGTTG
The DNA here is from genome assembly GCF_011927785.1 of Micromonospora profundi. NCBI lineage: Bacteria > Bacillati > Actinomycetota > Actinomycetes > Micromonosporales > Micromonosporaceae > Micromonospora > Micromonospora profundi. Next base: position 4,284,102 of record NZ_JAATJK010000001.1, read on the forward strand.
GAACTACGGCAACGGCCAGCAGGTCACGTCGTCGTGGAACGCCACAGTCAGCACGAGCGGCACGCAGGTAACGGCACGTAACGCCAACCACAACGGCACACTTGCCGCCGGAGCGAGCGCCACGTTCGGTTTCCTCGGTTCGTGGAACGGCAGCAACCCAGTTCCGCTGGTCTCCTGCACGACGACCAGTTGATCCCCGGCCGGCGCCGCACCCGGGCGGGGGTGCGGCGCCGGACGGCGGGGCTCAGACCAGGCAGTTGACGATCTCGGCGACTGACCGGCGGCGGCCCGTGTAGAAGGGGACCTCCTCGCGGACGTGCCGGCGGGCGCCGGAGGCACGCAGGTCACGCATCAGGTCGACGATGCGGTGCAGCTCGTCGGCCTCGAACGCCAACATCCACTCGTAGTCGCCCAGGGCGAACGAGGCGACGGTGTTGGCCCGCACGTCCGGGTAGCCACGGGCCATCTTGCCGTGCTCGGCCAGCAGCTCACGCCGCTCGGCGTCGGGCAGCAGATACCACTCGTAGGACCGGACGAACGGGTAGACGCACAGGTACGGGCGGGCCTCCTCGCCGGCCAGGAACGCCGGGATGTGGCTCTTGTTGAACTCCGCCGGCCGGTGCAGCGCCATCTGCGACCAGACCGGGGTCAGCGCCCGCCCGAGGGTGGTGCGCCGGAATCGCAGGTACGCGTCCTGGAGGGCGTCGCTGGACGCGGAGTGCCACCAGATCATCACGTCGGCGTCGGCACGCAGGCCGGCGACGTCGTACACGCCCCGGATCACCACGTCCTTGCCGGACAGCTCCTCGAAGAGGGCCTCGACCTCACCTGTGACGTTGTCCCGCAACGACGGCAGCGGAGCGCTGGCCCGGAACACCGACCACATCGTGTAGCGGATGCTGTCGTTCAGCTCCCGCAGCCGTGCCGCGTTTGTCTGCTCGGTCATCTCGCCGGTCCTCCCAGTGCTGTGATGATCTCGTCGGCCGCCGTCTCGCCGGAGCGGACGCAGACCGGAATGCCGACACCGTCGTAACCGGCGCCGGCCAGGGTCAGTGTGGGATGGGCGATCCGCAACGCCGTACGCGCGGCGGCCACCCGGTCGGCGTGCCCCGGGGTGTACTGCGGCAGCGAACCGCCCCACCGCTGCACGTGCCCGTCGACAGGTGCGGGAAGCGGCACGCCGAGCACCGCCGACAACTCCCGGTGCACTGTCGCGGCCAGGTCCTCGTCCGGGCGTTGGAGCTGCGCCTCCTCGCCGTACCGGCCCACCGACGCGCGGACCAGCGCCAGCCCGTCCGGCCGACGCAGGTGCCCCCACTTCGTGGTGAAGAACGTCGACGCCTTGATCAGCAGTCCTTCGGTGCTCGGCACCAGAAAACCGGACAGCTCGGGCAACTCAGGTTGCGGCAGCGCCAGTGTGACAAGGGCGACGCTGGCGTAGTCCAGCTCTCCGACGGCTGCGGCGGCTGCCGGTGCCGGCCCGCTGAGCAGTCGGGCCGCCGGCCGGGCCGGCACCGCCAGCACCACGGCGTCCACGTCGATCAGCTCGGGCTCCCGGGTGGGGCCGACGGTGAGCCGCCAGCCCGTGGCCGTGGGCGTCACCTCACGGACGGCGGCGTCACGTCGTACCGTCGCGCCGCTCGCCGTCGCCGCCGCGTCCACGAGAGTGCTCAGCCCGCCAGCCAGGGTGCCGAAGACCGGGGCGCCGGGGGCACGCGGCGCGGCGGCCTGCGCCGCACGGACCGCCCCGACCAGCGTGTGTTCGACCCGGGCGGTGCGCGCCAGCGCCGGCATCGTGGTGACCAGGGAGAGGTCGTCGGCGCGGCCCGCGTACACGCCGCCCAGCATCGGGTCGACAAGCCTGTCGACCACCTCGTCGCCGAAGCGAGCCCGAACCAGCGCGCCCACCGAGACGTCCATGCCGGGCTCGACAAGCGGCCGGCCGCCGTCGGTGTCGGCGTCCGCGGTCGGCCGGGCGACGGTGGTCACCCGTTCCAGATCCCCGGGTACGCCCACAAGCGTGCCGCCCGGGATGGGGCGCAGCATGCCGTCGACGACGAGGGCCGCCTGCCCGACGGTGGGGTGCACGATCTGGTCGGCAAGCCCGAGCCTGCGGACCAACGCCACAGCCCCGCTCTCGGCCCCGGTCGGATCACGCAGCAGGAAGGACTCGGCCCCGAACTCCACCGGCTGACCGGCAAGCTCCCCGGTGCGCAGCTTGCCACCCAGCACACCGGACTGCTCGTACACCGTGATCTCGGTGCCGGCCGGGGCACGGTCGCGCAACCGGACCGCGGCGGCCAACCCGGCGATCCCGCCGCCGACCACCGCCACCCGCCAGGGCTGCCCCATCGCGTGTCAGCCCTGGTCAGCCCGGCGGCTGGACAGCTCGTGCACAAGCGCGACCACCCGGGTCAGCACCTCCGGGTCGGTCTCGGGCAGCACGCCGTGACCGAGGTTGAACACGTGTCCGGGTGCGGCCCGACCCTGGTCCAGGATGCGGCGCACCTCGGCCTCCACCACCGGCCACGGCGCGAGCAGTACGCACGGGTCCAGGTTGCCCTGCACCGCCTTGTCCGGGCCGATGCGGCCGGTGGCCACGTCCAGCGGGGTACGCCAGTCCACGCCGACCACGTCCGCGCCGGCCTCGCCCATCGCGCCGAGCAGCTCGGCGGTGCCCACCCCGAAGTGGATCCGCGGTACCCCGGCGTGCGACCGCTCCGGCTCGGCGCGTCTATCGCCGCGCCCCGACCCGGAGCAGTCGTCGGCCAGCCCGCTCAACACGGCGGTCGAGTGCGGCAGCACGTAGCGGCGGTAGTCGGCCTCGGAGAGGGTGCCCGCCCACGAGTCGAACAGCTGCACCGCGGACACGCCGGCCTCGATCTGCACCCGCAGGAAGGCGAGCGTCACCTCGGCCAGCCGGCCGGCGAGCGCGTGCCACAGCTCCGGGTCGCCGTACATCAGCGCCTTGGTCTTCGCGTGGGTCCGCGACGGACCGCCCTCGACCAGGTAGCTGGCAAGTGTGAACGGGGCGCCCGCGAAACCGATCAACGGGGTGTCGCCCAGCTCGACCACCAACTGCCGGACGGCCTCGTCGACGTACGGGACGTCGTCGCGGGTGATCAGGCGGATGCGCTCCACGTCGGCGGCGCTACGGATCGGTTCGGCGACCACCGGGCCGGTGCCCGGCACGATGTCCAGGTCGATCCCGGCCGCGGCGACGGGCACCACGATGTCGCTGAACAGGATGGCCGCGTCGACACCGTGCCGGCGTACCGGCTGAAGGGTGATCTCGGTTACCAGATCGGCGCGGCGGCAGGACTCCAGCATCGGCACGCTCGCCCTGATCTCCCGGTACTCCGGGAGCGAGCGGCCGGCCTGGCGCATGAACCAGACCGGTGTGTGCGGGCCAGGGCGACGCCGGCAGGCCCTGATGAAGGGCGAGTCGGCGGGGCCGCCTGGGCGCGGGTCTCCGTCTCGGGCGGCAGTGCCCGTGGTTTCCGTGGTCATCGCCGCAATCCTTCCACGCCCTGCACCCCCACCCCACCTGGGGTGAAAGGAAGGGCACCTTCTTAACGCCTCCGGTAGAGCAGGGGCCCCCTCCTAACATCGGAGCACGGTGCGGGCAGGCTCTGGTGGGCGATATGCACTGCCGCGCCCGCAGGCGCGGCCGCCGCCGTCGGATAGGGCGTCGGGGCGCCGTCGGATGGGGCCTCGGCGCGCCGTCGAAGCGGGTGGGCCGACGGCGGCATAGGCTGCCGACATGGCCCCCCCGATCGCGCTCCCGGAGACCTTCGTCCGCGCGGTCGCCGGACTGCGGTCGCCGGCGCCTCGGCCGGAGATCACGCTGGAGGAGGTCGGCGCCCCCCAGCGGCTGGCGCCCTACACGTTCGCACTCTCCGCGGCGGTGCTGCGCGACGGCGACGAGGTGGCCACCGGGCGGCTGATCCTGCTGCACGACCCGGCCGGGCACGAGGCGTGGCAGGGCACCCTGCGGCTTGTCACCTACGTGACCGCCGAGCTGGAGGTAGACCTCGCCGCCGACCCGCTGCTGCCCGGCGTCGGCTGGACCTGGCTGACCGACGCCCTGGAAACCCAGGAGGCGGCCCACCGCGCGATCGGCGGAACTGTCACCCAGACCATGTCGACCCGGTTCGGTGATCTGGCCGGCTCACCGACCGCCGGGGACATCGAGATCCGCGCATCCTGGACGCCGGTGACCGACGACCTCGCCCCGCACCTGCTGGGCTGGTGCACGCTGCTCGCCTCCACGGCCGGCCTCCCGCCGCCCGGGGTCACCGCCCTCTCCGACCGCCGGGCAGCCGGCACCGCCTGACGCCGCCCCGCCCGTTCACACGGGTCGGGGCGGACGTCGGTCGGGCTTACAGGTAGTTCTCCGCCTCGTCGCAGACCTTGTCGAGACCCTTCATCGCCGCGTCGTACGCGCTCCTGTTGCCGGCCGCCGCCGCGCCGAGCGCGGTGGTCAGCTTGTCCAGGCAGCTGGCGATCACCTTCTTCTGCCGGGCCTGCTCGTCGCGGTCGTTGCGGGTGCCGGTCAGGTCCTGCTCGGTGTTGTCGAGCTTGTCCTGCATGGTCTTCAGGTCGGTCTTGAGCTTGGAGATCTCGGTGGTGTTGGCCGCGATGGTGCCGTCACGCTCGCTGACCTGGCTGGTGAGGCGCTTCTCGGTACGGTTCAGCTCGTTGTTCTTCGTCACGAACAGCCCGGTCATCACCCCGCTGACAACGAAGAGCAGACCGGCCACCAGAGCCAGCACCAGCACCGCGCGACCCTTGCGGGGCGGCTGCGCGGCGGCCGGTCCGTACTGCGGCGCACCGGGCGGGCCCGACATCGGCTGCCCGTACGACGGACCGGAGACCGGCGGCGCGGACATCGGCGGGGCGGACATCGGCTGCCCGTACGCCCCACCGGAGACCGGCGGCGCGGAGACCTGACCGCCGTACGGCGGGGCGCTGGCCGGGTAGCCCGGCGTCGGCTGGCCGGTGCCGTACTGCGACGGCGTGGGCTGGCTGGTGCCGTACTGCGACGGCGTCGGCTGGCCGGTGCCGTACTGGGGGGCGGCCTGACCCGACGCGTACTGCTGCGGCGTGGGCTGGCCGGGCTGCGGCGGGGTGGCCTGGCCGTGCGCGTACTGCTGCTGCGGCGTGGCGTGGCCCGGCGCGTACTGCTGCGGTGGGTTCGGCAGTCCGGCCGGCGAGCCCGGCGGCGTCGGTGCGGCCGGCGGGTAGCCCTCCGGTCCGGACGGTGGCTGGGACATGATGTTGTTCCTCCAGGTGAGCGGGTCGTCCGCCGGTAGGCGCGACGGACCGGGTACGGCGAGGTTGTGCGGGTCCGAGGACCCGGCCGGGATCGGGGAAAGGCCGGCGGTGGCCGGGGATGGTGCGGGCGTGCGGAGCCGTCCGATCAGCAGATCTTGAAGCCGTCGCAGGCGACCTTGATCGGTACGGCCAGGCCGATGCCCTCGGCGTCGCGGGCCTTGGCGGTGGCGATACCGACCACCTGCTTGCTGCCGTTGATCACCGGCCCGCCGGAGTTTCCGGGGTTGATCGGGGCATCGAACTGGATTGTCGGTCCGGAGGAACCCTGGGCGGAACGCAGGGCGCTCACCACGCCGGTGGTGACGCTGTCCTCCAGGCCGAGTGGAGCGCCGACGACGATGATCTGCTGGCCGGATTTCACTGCGGTGGGTGCGGTGACCAGGCCGGTGAACTTGTTGGTCGTCCGCAGGTGCGCCACATCGTTGGTCTTGTCGACCTTGACGATGGTGGCCGGGAAGCGCTGGTCGGTGCGTTCCAGGAAGACCTGGCGCCCGCCGCCCTCCCAGACCGCTTCGACAACGTGGAAGTTGGTGAACAGGTTGGTCCCACCGTCGGAGGTCGGCTTGCCCACCGCGAACGCCGAGCCGGTGAACTGACCTGCACGCACCCGGAACACGCTGGGCAGCACGGCGCTGGCCACCGCCTCCGGGTTGAACGCCGCGCCGGCCTGCTTCTCCAACTCGTCCGCGCGAGTCTCCAGGCCGTCGAGGCGGAGGGCGTCGCCTTCCTGGCCCTGCGCCAGCCGCTTGTCGGTGGCGGCGAGCCGGTCGCCGAGCCTGTCGAGTTGGTACGCCTGCACTCCGGTCACGGCCGCCAGAAGCACGACAAGTGCCGTGGCGAGGACCATCGGCAAGCGACGACGGCCGGGCTGGGCCGGTGATGGCGGGGCGTACGGGCCGCCCGGCGTCGAGCCGTACGGCGTCGGTGGCGGGCCACCCTGGGGCGTTGCCGTGCCGTACGGAAGTGGTGCGGGGCCGCGCGGCGCGGCCGGCGGGTTGGCCTGGGGCGCCGCACTCCACTGGGCGGCGTTGGGTGGGGGTGCCCAGCCGGTGCGGGGCGCCGGCACGGCCTGCGGGTGGACTGTGCCGCCGGTCTGCGCCGCCGGCCAACTGGCGCCTGCGGGTGGGTGCGGCTCGATGCGCGGTGGCAGCGGTCCCGGTCGCCCGGCTCCTGCTCCGCTCATGTCGTGAGGCGCGGCCCCCTCCGGTCGGCCGTCCTGCGCGCCGAAGCCAGCCGTCATGATCGCCTTGCCCTCCCGTGATCTTCCTGTGCCGCCCGTCGATCTGATTGTCACCCGATCGCGGGCTCGCGGCTCGATGGACCGTACCTGCGTGAACGGGCTTTGTCTCCCCCGATGTCCGGCATCCGAATGGACATCTTGTGGCCAGCCGATCGACACACGCCGGACCGGCTGCACCCGCAATATCGGCGCGCGCACTAGGGTTGGCAGGTGACCGACGAACCACCCCTGCGCCGTCGGCCCACCGAAGAACTCCCGGGACACGCACCCCACCACCCGCCGTCGGCCCAGCCGCAGCAGGCAGGCGAGGGGCCCGACCCGACCGACGGTGGGCCAGTTCCGCTGATCGCCCCGCGTGACGGCACCCCCGACCCGGTGGCCGCCCCGGCGGAGCTTGCCGAGGTCGTGGCCCGCTTCGCGGCGGGCACCGGCCCGGTTGCCCTGGACGCCGAACGCGCCTCCGGCTACCGCTACAGCCAGCGCGCCTACCTGGTGCAGCTGCGCCGCGCGGGTGCCGGCACGGCGCTTATCGACCCGCTTCCGCTGCCCGATCTCAGCACGCTGGACGCGGTGATCGGCGAGGCCGAGTGGGTGCTGCATGCCGCGAGTCAGGATCTGCCGTGCCTGGCCGAGGTCGGTTTGCGTCCGCGCCGGCTCTTCGACACGGAACTGGCCGCTCGGCTGGCCGGGTTCGAGCGGGTCGGCTTGGCCGCGCTGACCGAGCAGCTACTCGGATTCACCCTTGAGAAGCATCACTCGGCAGCCGATTGGTCAAGTCGTCCGCTGCCCGAGTCGTGGTTGACCTACGCGGCCCTCGACGTGGAGCTGCTCACCGATCTGCGGGACGCGCTCGACGCCGAGTTGACCCGGCAGGGGAAGTCGGCCTGGGCCGCCGAGGAGTTCGCCGCGCTGGTGCGGACCGGCGCCAAACCGCCCCGGGTCCGCGCGGAGCCCTGGCGACGCACGTCCGGCATCCACCGGGTGCGGGGGGCGCGGGCTCAGGCCCGGGTGCGCTCGTTGTGGTACGCCCGGGACCAGATCGCTTCCCGGCGGGATGCCGCGCCCGGTCGGGTGCTGCCGGACTCGGCGATCGTCGCCGCCGCCGAGTTGGACCCGAAGGACGAGAAGACGCTGTTGACGCTGCCGGGCTTCGGTGGCCGGTCGGTTCGCCGGCTGGCCCGCACGTGGCTGGCCGCGCTCGACGACGCCCGTCAACTGCCCGACGACGCGCTTCCGGTCACCCCTGCTGTGGAGGGTCCACCTCCGCCGCACCGGTGGGCCGAACGGGACCCGGTGGCGGCGGGCCGGTTGGCCCGCTGCCGGGAGGTGGTGGTCCGCATCGCGGGCGAGCACAACCTGCCCCCGGAGAATCTGATCACCCCCGATTCGGTACGCCGGCTGGCGTGGACCCCGCCGGAGGAGCTCACCGAGGAGACGGTGGCGGACACGCTGCGTGGCTTCAACGCCCGCGAGTGGCAGATCGGCCTGCTGACCGCTGAGCTGACCGCGGCCCTGTCCCCCTCGACCTGATCGCTGGCGTGCCGCCCCATCCCTGGTGTGCCGCTTCCCGACGCCCGGCGGTGTGGGGTGGGCCACAGCGGGGCGTGCGGACGAGCTGGTTACTGACGAGTAGCATTCGGGGGAAACGTGCCCGTGTCGGCGACCCTGCTTCGTTCCGAGTGCTGCCTGCCGGCGCCAAGGCCGGAACATGGTCGAATAGGAGGCTCAAGTGCCCCGTGAAGTCCGAGATGTCGTCTTCGTCGACGGCGTCCGTACCCCGTTCGGCAAGGCGGGTGGCATGTACGCCAACACCCGCGCCGACGACCTGGTGATCCGCTGTATCCGGGAACTGCTGCGCCGTAACCCGCAGCTGCCGCCGGAGCGGGTCGAGGAGGTCGCCATCGCGGCCACCACCCAGATCGGTGACCAGGGCCTCACCATCGGCCGCACCGCCGCGCTGCTGTCCGGGCTGCCCAAGACCGTTCCCGGCTTCGCCATCGACCGGATGTGCGCCGGCGCCATGACCGCGGTGACCACCGTCGCCGGTGGCATCGCCATGGGCGCGTACGACATCGCCATCGCAGGCGGCGTCGAGCACATGGGCCGCCACCCGATGGGTGAGGGCGTCGACCCCAACCCGCGGATCGTCGCGGAGAAGCTTGTCGACCCGTCCGCACTGGTCATGGGCGCCACCGCCGAGAACCTGCACGACCGGGTCCCGCACATCACCAAGGCCCGCACCGACGCGTTCGCGCTCGCCTCCCAGCAGAAGACCGCGAAGGCGTACGCCAACGGCAAGCTCCAGGACGACCTGGTGCCGGTGGCCATCCGCGACGCCGAGGGTGGCTGGGGTCTGGCCACCGCCGACGAGGCTCCCCGGGACACCTCCCTGGAGAAGCTGGCCACGCTGAAGACGCCGTTCCGCCCGCACGGCAAGGTCACCGCGGGTAACGCGGCCGGCCTGAACGACGGCGCCACCGCGAGCCTGATCGCCGACGAGGCCACCGCCCGCGAGCTGGGCCTGCCCGTCGCCATGCGGCTCGTGTCGTTCGGCTTCGTCGGCGTGGAGCCGGAGGTGATGGGCGTCGGCCCGATCCCCTCGACCGAGAAGGCGCTGCGCATCGCCGGCCTGAGCATCGACGACATCGGCCTGTTCGAGCTGAACGAGGCGTTCGCCGTGCAGGTGCTCGCCTTCCTCGACCACTTCGGCATCGCCGACGACGACCCCCGGGTCAACCCGTGGGGCGGCGCGATCGCCATCGGCCACCCCCTCGCCTCGTCCGGCGTACGGCTGATGACCCAACTGGCCCGCCAGTTCGCCGAGCACCCCGAGGTCCGTTACGGCGTGACCGCCATGTGCATCGGCATCGGCATGGGCGGCACGGTCATCTGGGAGAACCCGCACTGGACGGAGGGCAACAAGTGAAGGCACCCAACGAGGTAGTCACCAAGGCGCTGCTGCGTCAGGTGACCGTACCGGGGCTGGACCGACCCGCCGCCCTGATCACGCTCGACAACGGCTTCGACCACACCAAGCCGAACACCTTCGGCCCGGCCGGTCTGACCAGCCTGGACGAGGCGATCACCGCTGCGCTGGCCGCCGATCCGGCGTTCATCGCGGTCACCGGCAAGCCGTACATCTTCTGCGTGGGCGCGGACATCGTCGGCCTGCCGCAGCTCGCCGACCGCGCGCAGGCGCTGGAGATCGGCCGGCTCGGCCACCGGGTCTTCGCCCGGCTCAAGGACAGCCCCGTGCCCACGTTCGCGTTCGTCAACGGCGCGGCGATGGGCGGCGGGCTGGAGCTGGCGCTGCACTGTCACTACCGGACGCTGTCCGGTGGCGCGGCTGCGCTGGCCCTGCCCGAGGTCTCCCTCGGCCTGGTCCCGGGCTGGGGCGGCACCCAGCTGCTGCCGAACCTCATCGGCATCCCGGCCGCCACCCAGGTGATCATCCAGAACCCGCTGATGCAGAACAAGATGCTCAAGCCGAAGCAGGCCGCCGAGATGGGCATCGCGGACGTACTGCTGGAGCCGGCCGACTTCCTGGAGCGGTCCCTGGAGTGGGCCGCCGGCGTCGTCCGGGGTCAGGTCACTGTGACCCGCCCCGAGGTCGACAAGGACATGTGGGGGGGCGTGCTCTACTTCGCCCGGGAGACGCTGAACCAGCGGCTGCACGGCGCGGTCCCGGCCGCGTACAAGGCGCTCGACCTGCTGGAGACGGCCAAGGACGGCGACTTCGCCGCCGGCACCGCCGCCGAGGACGAGGCCCTCGCGGACCTTGTCTTCTCCGAGGAGCTGCGCAGCGGCCTGTACGCCTTCGACCTTGTGCAGCGGCGGGCCAAGCGGCCCGCTGGCGCACCGGACAAGGGCCTGGCCCGCACTGTCACCAAGGTCGGCATCGTCGGCGCGGGCCTGATGGCCAGCCAGTTGGCGCTGCTGTTCGCCCGCCGCCTCCAGGTGCCGGTCGTGATGACCGACCTGGACCAGTCCCGTGTGGACAAGGGCGTCGGGTACGTGCACACCCAGATCGAGAAGGCCGTCAGCAAGGGCCGGATGGACAAGGGCACCGCCGCCAAGCTGTACGGCCTGGTCAGCGGCACAGTCGACAAGAGCGCCTTCGCCGACGCCGACTTCGTCATCGAGGCGGTCTTCGAGGACCTGGGCGTCAAGAAGCAGGTCTGGGCCGAGCTGGAGAAGATCGTCTCCCCGGAGGCGGTGCTCGCCACCAACACCAGTTCGCTGTCGATCACCGAGATGGCCGCGGAGCTGGAGCACCCGGAGCGGGTGGTCGGCTTCCACTTCTTCAACCCGGTGGCGGTGCTGCCGCTGCTGGAGATCGTCCGGGGCGAGCGCACCGACGACGCCACCCTGGCGACGGCGTTCGCGGTGAGCAAGCAGCTCAAGAAGTCCTCCGTGCTGGTCAAGGACGCCCCGGCGTTCGTTGTCAACCGGCTGCTGACCCGCTTCCTGGGCACCGTCTTCGCCGCTGTCGACCAGGGCACTCCGCTGGACGTGGCGAACAGTGCACTGGACCCACTGGGCCTGCCGATGCGCCCGCTCGCCCTGCTCCAACTGGTCGGCCCTGCCGTGGCGTACCACGTGGGCGGGACACTGCACGAGGCGTACCCGGACCGGTTCGGTGTCAGCGAGAACCTCAAGCGCATCGCCGACTCCGGCCAGCCGATCGTTGTCGACGACCAGATCAACGACGAGGTCGCGAAGCTGCTCGTGGTCGGCGACCAGCCGCTGACGGCCGAGCAGGTCCGCCAGAACGCGCTCGACGCGCTCGCGCAGGAGATCCGGCTCATGCTGGACGAGGGTGTCGTCGCCGAGGCGCAGGACATCGACCTGTGCATGATCCTCGGTGCCGGCTGGCCGTTCCACCTGGGCGGCGTCACGCCGTACCTTGACCGGACCGGCACCAGCGAGCGGGTCACCGGCCAGCGGTTCCTGCCGCGCGGGGCGGCGAGCCTGCCCGCCTGAGCCACGCACACCGACCCTGCGTTCGCGGTGGTTGCCCCGTCCAGCTTGGATGGAGGCAGCCACCGCGAATGTCGTTGTGCCTGATTCCGGTCGGGTCGGGACAGTGGGACCCTCTGGTGGCTGGCTACGATCACCCGTTCGCACCCTCGCCTGGAGCTGATCAATGTCCTCACCGCCGGTCGATCCCTGGTCCGGGCAGACGGAGCCCGACGCGCGCTACGACTTCCACCCGCCGCGCCCAGAGGGCTACCAGCAGCCGCCCGCCGAGGGTTGGGCGCCGCAGCCGCCGTACGACGGCCAGTGGCACGGCGCGCCGCAGCCCGCTCCGCCACCGGCGGCCCAGCAGCCGTATCCCACACAGCCCTATCCCGCCCCGCCGTACTCCACGCCGCCGCACTCGACCCCGCCGTACTCCACCTCACCGCATTCGACCCCGCCGTACTCCACCCCAGCGCACGTCGGATATCCCGGCACGCCGCAGACCGGCTATCCGGCCGGCCAGTACGCCGGCTACCCGCCGCCCCATCCCGGCGGCGGACAGGGGCAGTCACGGCAGCTGATCCTGATCCTGGGCATCGTCGGGCTGCTGGTGCTCTGCCTCGGCGGGGGCGGAGTCGCCTACGTGGCCTACGAGCGGGATCAGAGTGCCGACCCGAAACCCACCCCGACCGCTGCCCCCACCACAGGGCCGGCCACCACGCCGAGCGCCACCGCCTCCTCGTCCGCCACTCCGTCGCCGGGGTCCAGTCCCGCTGCCCAGATCCGGGTCGTCACACCGGAGACTCTCGCGGGGCGCCCGAAGAGCACGGACGCGACGCTGAAGAAGCTGGCGGAGGACATGGTCCAAGAGCTGAGAGGCTCGGTGCGCGGCGAGAACGATGTCGTCGGCGCCTTCTACGGCAGCCCCAGCGACCGGAACATGGTCATGGTGATCGCTGCCTCCACGTTCGTGCTCAACCCCACGAAAGAGCTCGACGACACGGTGCGGTCGATGTCCAAGGGCATGGCCGTGACGGGGATGACCACCATCGCCCCAGGGCCACTGGGTGGGGTGGCCAAGTGCGGCGACGGCAAGTCCGCGGAGGTGTCGTTGGGTGTCTGCGCCTGGGCCGACCACGGCAGCGTCGGGATCATCGTGATGTTCTTCTCGTCCGCGGCCGCCTCGGCGGCGGAGTTCGTCACCATCCGGGGGGAGATCGAGCAGCAGTCCTGACCACCACGGCAGCGCGTGGGCGAACCTGCCCGAAACACGGCACCACCGACGCCGTGCTCGAGTCCTCGCCGTCCGATCCTGGAGTTGACTGATGTCCCAGCCGCCGGCCAGCCCCTTCGGCCCGCCGCACGATCCCCCGCCGCAGCCGCAGGGACCGCAGTACCAGCCGGGGCCGCCGCAGCAGCCGGGGCCGCCGCAGCAGCCGGGGCCGCAGTACCAGCCGCCGCAGCAGCCCGCTGGCTGGCCACCGCCGCAGCAGCAGGGCTTCGGGCCCGCGCAGCCGGGCTCCGGGCCTGCACAGCCCGGTCAGCCGTACGGCCACCCGAACCTGGCCGTCGGCCCGCCGCCGAAGAAGTCGAACGTCGGCACGATCGCGGTGATCGCGCTGGCGGCGGTGCTGGTGCTCTGCCTCGGCGGGGCGGCGGTCACCTGGTTCGTGGTCAAGGACGGCGCGGGCGACGTCGTCGAGGCCAGCAGGACCAAGGTGGTCGCGCCCGACACCCTCGCCGGACGACCGAGGTACACCGAACCGGACCTGCGGAACGTCGTCGACGCGACGCTCAACTCGATCAGGCCGTCGGTGCAGAACGAGACAGGCGCGGTCGGCGAATTCTACGGCGAACCGATCCTGCGGGATTTCATCCAGGTCGCCGCTGTCTCCGGGGTGGTGGCCGACCCGCAGAGGAAACTGGACGACGCGGTGAGCTGGCTGCCCCAACTGGCCCTCACCGGCTTGACGGCGACCGAGCCCGGCCCGCTCGGCGGCGACGCTCGCTGCGGCAACGGCCGGACCAACGGCGTACCGATCGGTGTGTGCCTCTGGGCGGACGAGGGCAGCGTGGGCCTGGTGCTCATGTACTACAGGTCCGCCGAACAGGTGATCGCCGAGTTCGTCGGCATCCGTGGTCAGATCGAACAGCGTTCGTGAGCCGTGACGATGACCGGGGCCTCGGCCGCCCGGGGATAGCCGAGGCCCCGTGCCGTGCGGCACGCACGGCTCAGTGCCGGACCGCCGGGAAGTACGCGTTCAGCTTGCTCCGCAGGTGGGCCGCGTAGACGAAGCCGAGCATCGGATTACCGCGGTAGGCGCTTGCCGTACCGGTGCCGACATCCACAGTCACCGGTCGGGCTACCGCCGCGAACTTCACGCGCTGCCCTTCCTGCGCCCACTCCGAGGCGGCCGGCTCGATCTGGGTACCGACCAGCGCGGGGAACACCGCCACGCCGTTCTGGAGGCCGCGTAGCTGCCCCTTGCGGGCCAGCACGTAGTCGGTCGCCGTGGCGGTGAACGTTTGCAGGGCGTCCGCAGTGACGAGCGTCGCCGGCGCGGCGATCGTGAACAGGTGCAGTTTGGTCGCCATCCACTGCAGCTTGAAGTCGGCCCGGTAGCCGATCAGCACCGCCACGCCGCCCCAGTCTTCGGTCCGCACCTCGCAGCCGTCGGCCCGAAGCCGTTCACCGGTCGCCGTGAGGTACCCCTGCACCTGCTCGGTCCCCGTGATGTTCATCTGGCGCCCACCTCTCCTCTGGCTGTTACGGCCGCTCATCTAACACCGCCGCAGTCCATCCCGCTGCCCCTGCCGATCATGAGTGGAAGTGCAAGATCCGCGCACCTTCACCGAAGCTGCTGCCTCCAGCGAGCCGGAGGCGGCATCATCTGCGTAGTTGCGCGGATCTTGACTGTTCGAGGCGGCCGTACCGCCGGCGCCTATGCCGTGTCGGTGTCACCCGGTGCGGCTGATGTCGCAGCCCGTTCGGCCGCGCTGCGCAGCACGCAGAACTCGTTGCCCTCCGGGTCGGCGAGCACCACCCACCCAGCGCCGTCGGGCCGGGTCTGGTCGTCGACGAGCGTCGCGCCGATGCCGAGCAGCCGCTCGACCTCCTCGGCGCGGGTCCGGTCGGCGGGTTGCAGGTCAAGGTGCAGCCGGTTCTTCACCGTCTTGCCCTCGGGTACGGCGAGAAACAGCACCACCGGGCCTCCCGGCGGCAGGAGCATCGCCTCCGGGTCACCGGGGAAGTCGTCCGGCTGCCGGGGGCAGTCGAAGACCTGCGACCAGAAGCCGGCAAGGGCGTACGTGTCGCGACAGTCGATGCTGATGTTGTGGATCGTCGAACTCACTGTGGTCCTCCATGGTGGAGCGTGGCGCGGCACCGTTTCCGGGCGCGGCGCAGCACGCAGAAACCGGTTTCCCCGTGTGGACGGGCGGTCAGCGCCCGACCAGTGCGGGACGCTCCGCCTCCGGGACCTCAGCCGACGCGGACCCGGGGCGCGGAGCAGACATTCGTTGACATCGACGCACCCCCCTTCGCATCCGAGCTGACCCGGCGATCTTTGCACCGGCCGCGCGCCCCGCGCAACCCCGCTCAGCCAGCGCCGGGTGCCGGGCAGGGCACCGAAGGCGCGTCCGCCGTCGGGAGGGTGACCGTCACCTCCAGGCCGCCGCCGGGCTGGGCGATCACCTTGACGGTGCCTCCGTGCGCCTGGCAGACCGCCCGCACGATCGACAGTCCCAGACCCGAGCCGCGCGCGCCGGTGCGTTCCCGCCCACCGCGCCGGAACGGCTCGAACAGCCCCGGCACGTCGGCCTGGTCCACCTCGAACCCGGTGTTGCCCACCACCAGCCAGGAGCGCTGGCCGTCGGTGCCGGTACGCACCCAGAGCCGGCCGTGCAGATGGTTGTAGCGGACGGCGTTCTCGATGAGGTTGCCGGCGAGCCGGTCGAGCAGCCCTGGGTCTCCGACCACTGGCGCGGGCTCCAGCGACGTCTGCACGCGCAGGCCGATCCGCTCCACCTCACGGCGCACCGCGGACAACGCGTTGGCGGTGCCCGTGGCGAGGTCGCATTCGGTGCGTCGGCCGAGCCGCCGCCCGGCCTGTGCCTCGCTGCGCGCCAGCACCAGCAGCGCGTCGACAAGGCCGTTGGCCCGCTCGGAGGCGTCGCGCACCACTGTCGCCATCCGGCGGTATTCGGCGGTGTCCGCGTCGTCGTCGCTGAGCGTCACGTCGATCTCGGTCCGCATGACGGCAAGCGGGGTACGCAGCTCGTGCGAGGCGTTCGCCACGAATCGCTTCTGCGCCTCGAACGCCGACGCGATCCGGTCCAGCATGGCGTCGAAGGTCTTGGCCAGCTCGGCCACCTCGTCGTCGGCACCCGAGTAGCCGATCCGCTGGTCCAGGGTGGCCTCGCCGAGCCGCTGCGCGGTAGCGGTGACCTGGTGCAGCGGGCGCAGAGCCCGGCCGGCCACCGCGTACGCACCGGCCACCCCGACGACGCTGATCGCCAACAGCGCGACGAGGCCCTTGGCCAGCAGTTCTCCCGAGGCGGCGTCGACAAGTTGACGCTGCCACTGGGCGG
Source organism: Micromonospora profundi (assembly GCF_011927785.1). Lineage (NCBI taxonomy): Bacteria > Bacillati > Actinomycetota > Actinomycetes > Micromonosporales > Micromonosporaceae > Micromonospora > Micromonospora profundi. The sequence goes on from NZ_JAATJK010000001.1 coordinate 4,300,231, forward strand.
CGTCCATCGACCGACCGTCGGAGAGCAGCACAGTCGTGCCGGGCAGCAGTTCGTCGGTGGGTCGCAGCGCGTCGCGGACCAGCAGCCAGGCCAGCAGCACCAGGATCGCGCCCGCGCCGACAAGCAGCACGCCGTTGAGCAGTGTCAGCCGCAACCGAAGTGTGGGCCGCAACCGGCGACTCACCGTACGACCTCGGTCCGCGACCGCGGACCCGGCTCGCCCGTCGCGCTCACACGCCCACCTCCGAGGTGCGGTAACCCGCGCCCACGACCGTCTCGATGAGCGGCGGATCGCCGAGCTTCTTGCGCAGCGTCATCACAGTGACCCGGACGATTGTGGTGAACGGGTCGGTGTTGGCGTCCCAGACCCGCTCCAGCAGCTCCTCGCTGGAGACCACCGCGCCGCGCGCCTTGAGCAGCTCGCTGAGCACCCCGAACTCCTTGTTCGTCAGGTCGATCGGCACGCCGGCCCGGGTGGCGACCCGGCGGGCCGGGTCGAGCACGAGGTCGGCGAGTTCGAGCACCGGCGGCGCGGCGGGGGTGGCCCGCCGGCCGAGCGCCTGCACCCGGGCGACCAGCTCGTCGAAGGCGAACGGTTTCGGCAGGTAGTCGTCCGCGCCGAGCTGCAACCCCTCCACCCGGTCGGCCACCGTGCCGCTCGCCGTCAGCATCAGCACCCGGGTCAGCGCGCCGGAGGCGGCCAGCTCGGCGCAGATCTGGTCGCCGTGCACGCCGGGCAGGTCGCGGTCGAGCACGACCACGTCGTACCGGGTCACGAACGCCGCCTCCTGGCCGGCGTCACCGTCGTACGCCACGTCGACCGCCATGCCCCGCTTGCGCAACCCGCGCGCGATCGCGTCGGCGAGGTTGCGCTCGTCCTCCACCACCAGTACCCGCATACCCGGCCTCCTCGCTGCTGACCACCGACAACCTAGTGCCGGCCGGCAAACCATCGTCCCTCGACGCCCGCGTCGGTCACCGTTGCGGCGGTACGGGCTGCTCGCCCACCCGGGCAACCGGTGATCAGTCGGGCAGGTTCCACAACTGGTACGAGCTGTTCGCGATCGCGCACAGCACGTGATCCGTGATGGCCTGACATTCCCCTGTGGCGTGCGGCAGGACGTCCAGGACCCGTACCTCCCCGGCGCGGGCGTCCAACTCTCCGACGAGCAGCCCGCCGTCGGGATGCCCACGTAAACCGACCATCCGGCGGGCGTCGTCGACCTGGTACAGCTCCCATCGACCCAGGTCGGCCAGCTCCTCGCCGGTCAGCGCATCGACAACGAGGTACTGCACCATCGGACCGGAACCGCTGACGCTCACCATCAGCCTGCCGTCGTACGGCCAGCCCCACGACCAGCGGTCGCTACGCCAACGCAACCCACCGGTCTCGGGGTCGATCGCCAGTAGTTCACCCCCACCTGTGCGTATACACAGAACGGGGCCACAGTCCGCCGCGAACTCGACCGGGCCGGTCGTACGTGTCCAGCGCCGGTCCAGCCCGTCCAGCCCGTACGCGGTGACAGTGGCCGAGCCTCTGTCGACGGCCAGCAGCAGGTCTTCCATCACCTCAAGCCCGAGCGGTCCATCGTTGGGTGGGAGCAGGCTGGCACTGGCCAGCACGGCGCCGGTGCTCGCCTCGCGTACCTCGACCGGCGCGTTCACCGGGTTGAGCACCACCCGGTCCACCCCGTGCCCGGTGTCGCGGAAGCTGATCTGGGCACTTGTGGGCGGCAACCGCCAGCGCACGGTGCCGCAGCAGGGATCGACAGCACGCAGGCTGCTCACCTCGGTCTGGCCGCCGGAATGCAGCAGCAGGTTGCCGTCAGCCGACGCGATGGCCCTGCCCGGCTGCTGCCACCGGAACGCCCCGGTCGCCCGGTCCAGCGCCACGGTGAGCGTGTCCCGGCCCACCGGCCCGATCTCGTAGCCGGTGACCAGCAGCATCCGGGCCAGCGGCGTGATACGCCAGGACCGGGCCTCGGCCGACAACGGCGCCTGCCAGGCCGGTGCGCCGCCGGGCAGCCGGTACGCGGCCAGCCGCCCCTGCCGCGTCGATGTGTTTGCCGGCTCGACGATCAGGAAGAGGTCGCCGTCGACAAGCGCGTCGGCGCCGAGCCGAGCCGGCAGGGTCACCACGGTCCGGCGAGGCGGTAGCGCGGCACCGGCGGCGACGGTGACCAACACGAGCAACAGGACCAGCGCGCAGCGCAGCCGCCGGTCGTTGGCACGGGGTGGGCGGGGCAACAGGTCCGGGTCCGGACCGTGCCGCAACTCGCCGAGGTCGATCACCGGACCGGTCACGGCCGAGACCGCCAGAACGCGGCCGAGCCGTCGGGTCGCCGGCAGCGCAGGGCCAGAAGGGACGCCTGGCAACTACCGGCGACGCCGGGCAGCCGGTCCTCCACCGGTAACCGCATCCCGCCCTCCTCGCCGCCGACCGCCGGCAATCTGTCGCCGGCCGACAACCATCGTCCCCCGTCGATCGGCTCGCCGCTTGTCAGACGGGCAACCGCCACAGCGCGAAGGAGGCATCCTGCCTACGGCAGAGCAGCTGTCCGGTGACCACCGCCTGGCACTCGCCGGCCGTGTCCGGCAGTACGTCCAGCAACCGGACAGTTCCCGCCCGGACGTCCAGGTCAGCGACGAGCAGACCGCCGTCGGGATGCCTGCGTACGCCGATGGTCGGGCCGCCCCACGGGAACTGGGCCAGCTCCCAGCGGCCCAGATCGGCGAGCATCCGGCCGGTCTGCGGGTCGAGCACTGAGAGCTGCTCCGCACCCGGCCCGGCGCTGCTCACAGTGGTGGCCAGCAACCGGCCGGCCGACGGCCAGACCCACGCCCAGCGGTCGCTGCCCCAGAGCCGCCGACCGGTCGCGGCGTCGACGACCCGCAGCCCACCGGAGCGGTTCTGGAGGCAGACGGCGGTGCCGCAGTCCGACGCGTACAGCGCCTCGTCGGCGGGTGTGCGCCAGCGCTGGTCCAGCCCGTCCAGCCCGTACGCGGTGATCATCGTCGGGGACCCACCGAAGGTGAGCAGCAGGTCGTCCACGATCTGCACACCCGTGTGCGCCCCGCTGACGGTCGCCGCCAGCTCGGTGCGGGCCAGCACGGCGCCTGTGGTCCCGTCGAGGACCTCGATGGGTCCGTTCGCGTGGCTGAGCACCACCCGGTCCACGCCGTGCTCGCCGTCGCGGAAGCTGAACTCGCCGCCCGCGACGATGGGCACCTGCCAGCGCACGGTGCCGCAGCACGGGTCGAGAGCCCGTAGGGTGCCCCCATCGTCGCCGACGGAGTGCAGCAGCAGGTTGCCGTCGGCGAGCAGGCTGGGGCTGCCGGGCTGCTGCCAGCGGTACGCCCCGGTCCGGCGATCCAGCGCCACGGTGAGCGTTCCCCGCCGGTCCGGGCCGGTCTCGTGCCCGGTGGCCAGCAGCATGTCGCCCTGCTGGGCGATGCCCCAGTAGCGGCCCTCCGCAGGCAGCGAAGCCTGCCAGGCCGGCTCGCCGCCGGGCAGCCGGATGGCGGTCAACCGCCGCTGCGCCGACGGCCCGCTGAGCGGCTCGACGAGCACGAAGAGGTCACTGGTGACCAGGGCGTCGGCGCCGAGGCGGCCCGGCAGCGCCAACACCTCACGCCGGGGGTGCGGCCCCGCGCCGGCCAGGCTGACAAGCAGAAGCAGCAGGACCACTGCGCAGCGCAGGGGTCGCCCCTTGTCCAGTGGCGGGCGGGGCAGCCGGTCGTCGTCCGGCCCGTGCCGCAGCTCGCCGAGGTCGATCAGCGGGCCGGTCACCTGTGTAACCGCCACAGCGCCGTCGAGCCGTCGAGGCGCCGACAGAGCAGCACCGGCAGCGCCGCCTGGCACCCGCCGGCCACCCCCGGCAGGATGTCCAGGGTCCGCGCCCGGCCGGCGGCCAGGTCCAGTTCGGCGACCACGAGCCGACCGTCGACAGTCGACCGTATGCCGATCAGGTCGTCGTCCCTGCGCAGGCGGCTCACCAGCCCCCACTGGCCCAGATCCGTCCGCTCCTGCCCGCTCGTCGCGTCGCGTACCGCGTACCGCTGGTCGCGCCCCATCATCAACATCCGGTCCTGCCGGACGTCGGCAAGCATGTCCGGACCGGGATAGGCCCATCGGACGCCGCCGGTGGTGGCGTCGATGGCCTGCAGGCCGCCGGTCTGCTGGCCCGCGCAGAGCAGATCCGCGCAGGCCACCAACCAGGCCACCAGTGGCACCGGGGACGTCCACATCGGTGCGATGTCGGGAAGGCTGTAGGCGACAAGCCGGGTGCTGCCGGGCGGGACGAGCAACACCAGGTCGCCTACGACCTGCACCCGCTGGAACGCCGACCGGTCACCGGGCAGCGTGTCGACGCTCCGCAGCAGGGTGCCGGTGCCGGCGTCGTACACCTGTAGTTCGCCGGTCGGCTGGACGACCACTACCTGGTCGACCCGGCCGTCGCGCTCGTGGTAGTCGGGGCTGCCGGGTGGGACGGGCACCGACCAGAGCACCCGGCCGGTGTCGGGCGCCACCCGGCTCACCGTGCCCGGCGCGTCGTCCGCGTCGTCCACGAGAAGCAGGCCGCCGTCGACAGTCCACTGGACGAGCCCCGGATGGTGCCAGCGCCGCTGCCCCGTGGCGACGTCGAAGGCTGTGGTCTCCAGCACCTCGGCGGTGTTGGCCCCGACGGCCAGCAGCAACCCGCGCTCCGCCCACACGGCCAGGTAGTCACCGCTTCGTGCCAGCGGCACCCGCCACCGGCGCCGCACGCTCTGCTCGCCGGTCGCCGAGGGCAGTGTGTACGCCGTGAGGTACCGCTCGCCGTCAGGTGTGGTCGGGTCGACCACGACGACGCCGTCATCGGTGAGGTACGCCGAAGCGTCCGGCACGGTCGGCACCGACGTCACCGCCCGGCGGGGCACCGGTGCCCCGCCTGCGAGCACGAGCAGGGTCAGCAGCAGTACGCCGGTGCTGCGCAGCGGTCGGCCGGCGGCGCGCGGCCGGCGGGGCGGCGGTATCGATGTCGGCTCGTCCCGGACCTCGCCCAGCTCGATGATCGACAACGACCGTCCCTCCGTGGCGGGGTGCGGCCTACCAGGTTCCCCGGCAAACCGGCCGCTGCCGTACCGGCCCGGCAAATGCGACGCAACCGCGCCTGTACGATGGCGCGTCGTGGCTGTGCCGGTGGTAGACCCCTCGCTGAATCCCGTGACCGACGCCGACCCGGCCGAGGTCGAGCCGACACGGCGGCCTCGACGCCGCCCGGCCCGAACCGACCTGTTGGCCCTCGGAGCCTATGTGCTGCTGGGTGTCTTCGTCTGCCTCAACTACTGGGGTGACGTGACCGGCCGGGTCTCCTCGCACCTGCCGACCGACCACAGTTGGTTCGAGTGGCTGTTCGCCCACGGCGCCTACTCGGTCCGGCACCTGGAGAACCCGCTGTTCACGGCCCGTCAGAACGCCCCGGACGGGGTGAACATGATGGCCAACACCTCGCTGCTCGGTGTGACACTGCCGCTGTCGCCGCTGACAATGCTGTTCGGCCCGCAGGTCACGTACGCCCTCTACCTGGGCGGAGCCCTGGCGGCCACCGCGGGCACCGCGTACTGGATGCTCTCCCGGCACCTGGTGAAGTCCCGGGCTGCTGCCTTCGTGGGTGGCGCGTTCCTCGGTTTCGCGCCGGGTGTCGTCCACCACGCGAACGGCCAGCCCAACTTCGTGTCCAACTTCCTGTTGCCGCTGATCGTGGTGCGGGTGCTGCGGCTGGGCGAGCCGGGCCGGTGGCGGCGCAACGGGCTGGTGCTCGGTGCGCTTGTGGCGTACCAGATCTTCATCAACGAGGAGATGCTGCTCCTCACCGCGCTGGCCTGCCTGGTCGTCGTGCTGGCGTACGCCGTGCAGCGGCCGGCGGCGGCACGTCGCGCGGCAGGTCCGTTCCTGGGCGGGCTCGGTGTCGCCGGTGGCCTGGCGCTGCTGCTGACGGCGTACCCGATCTGGTTCCAGTTCAACGGCCCGCAGTCCTACCGCGGCCTGCAGGGCGGCGTCTTCCACAGCTGGGGCGAGGACCTGGTCGCGTTCGTCACCTTCGCCCGGGACACCTGGGCCGGTAACCCGGAGGTGGAGAAGACGATCGGGCTGACCGAGCAGAACACCTGGTTCGGGTGGCCACTGGTGCTGCTGTCGGTGGTGGCGCTCGTGCTGCTGGTGCGCCGCTCGTTGGCCGCCCGGATCATCGCGGTGCTGGTCGTGGTCTTCACGGTGGCCTCGATCGGGCCGTGGGTGCGCTTCGACGGCGTCGAGACCACGGTGCGCGGCCCGTGGTCGTACGTGTCGGACGACCTGCCGCTTGTCGAGATGATGATGCCGACCCGGTTGGCGCTTGTGGTGGCCGCCGCGTTGGGCGTACTGCTGGCGCTGACCTGGGACGCGGCGGCCCGGCAGGGGCGTCCGGTGGCCGACCGGCCCGGGGTGCCGGCCCAGCGCACCGGCGAACCGGCGGCGTCCGACGAGTCGTCCACGCCCGCGCTGTCGCGTCGACGCTGGCTGCGCCCGGTGGGGTACGCGGCGGTCGCGCTCGCCGTGCTGCCGCTCTTTCCCCGGCCGCTGCCGGCACAGCCGGTGGACCCGCCGCCGAACTTCATCACCGCCGGCGGCTGGCGCCCCTACGTGCCGGAGGGCCGGACCCTCGTGCCGGTGCCGATCCCGAGCAACGTGCACGGCCTGTCGACGCTGCGGTGGAGTGCGCTGACCGGGCACGAGTTCCCCATCCCGGGCGGCTACTTCATCGGCCCGAACGAGCTGGGCGAAGGTGTCTTCGGCGCTCCGAACCGGCCTACCAGCACTCTCATCTACTCCACGATGGACGCTGGTGCGGTGCCGGCGATCACCGACGAGAACCGCCGCCAGGCCGTCGAGGACCTGCGGTTCTGGCGGGCGTCGGTGGTGGTGCTCGGAGCGCATCCGCGTGAGGCGGTGCTGCGTGAGCTGGTCACCGCCCTGATCGGGCCACCGCAGCGGGTCGACGACGTCTGGGTGTGGGACGTCCGCGCGCTCGTGGGCTGACGCGCTGCCCGACGGTCAGCCGACCCGGTCCCGGACGTCCCAGACCCACCCGCCGTCGACCTGACGGCCGGGGCCGAGCAGCGCCTCGACGGTCCGGCGCACCGGCTCGTCGTGCGGGAGCCGGCCGAGCACGACGAGCGCGGCCCGCCAGTGCCGCAGGTCCTCGACGGCCTGGCGGCGGTCGGCGTCGGTGAGCGCCGGCACCGCGCCGGTCTGCGCGACCCGCCGCAGCAGCACGGAGGTGGGCCGGTCCGGCGCACCCCAGCGCGCCGCCGGGTCGTCCGGACCACTCGGGCCGATGAAGTAGCCGCCCGGCGCGTCGAACGCCAGCCCGGTGCGGGCGGACCACAGCATCACCGGGCTCAGCGCGGCGCCGGTGACCGGGGGCACCGCCACCACGGTCCGGCCCGCAGGCACCAGCGGCCGCCACCTGCCGTCGGCGACGAACGCCGGCACGGGCGCCACCGGGATCGCCCGGATCGGCGTCGGCACCAGCGGGAGCAACGCGGCCACCACCGCGCCGCCCCACAGCAGGCGTACCGGCAGGCCCGGCGCGGGGTCCGTCCGGCAGTGCGCCGCTCGGACCCGGTCCAGCGACAGCGCCACAAGCACGCCGAGCACCGGTACGCAGACCAGCGCGAACCGGGCCGGCACCGCGAGGTCGAGCAGCGGCAGCCCGGCGACCAGGCGGTACGGCCCGGGGATGCCGGTGGCGGTGCTGTCGATCCGCAGCTCGGTGCCGAGCGAGAGCACGGCGAAGACGACACCGCACCCGGCAAGGGCGCGGACCAACGGCCGTCGCCACAGCCAGATCACGATGACCACGGCGAGCACCAGCAGCCCGGGGCCGAAGAACGAGTTCTCCTCGGTCGGGTTGGGCGACAGCAGCCCCGGCAGCCAGTTGTCACCGAACACTGTCTGCCGGGCCGAGGCGGTGAACGACGCCGCGTCGAGCTGGAAGCCGTGCGCGGCGAAGGCCATCCCGTCGTAGTGCTGCGGGCCGTGGAACTGGAACCACAGTGGGTACGCCAGCGGCACCGCCGCCACGACGGCCGCCACGCCGAGCCTGCCGAGCAGGGTCGGGGCGTGCCGCCGGGCCGCCGCCCGGTCCGCGAGCGCGTAGCCCACCGCGAACACCCCGGCGGCGAGGGCCAGGAAGACAAGCGTCTCCTCCCCGATGAACACCTGCCAGACGACAAGCAGCCCCAGGCCGACGCCGGGTCGCCACACGGCGCGCTGCCACGCCTCGCCGGGTCGAGGGGCGGGGCGGAACACCAGGGCGAGGATCGCCGGCACCAGGAACTGGGCGGCCATGTGCAGGTGTGCCCCCGCCTGGGCGATCATGCCGGGGGCGAAGCCGCAGACCAGCCCACCGACCGCAGCCGCCGACCGGGCGGTGACCAGGCGGCGGCGCAGCAGCGCGTACCAGGCCGTGGCCGTCCCGGCGAGGCAACAGACGACAGCCACGCAGAACGCCACCTGCGAGCCGAACAGCAGCGTGACCGGCGCCAGCGGAACACCCAGGCCGAGCACCGACGTGTTCGCCATCAGGTTGACGCCGTCCGGTGCGTTCAACGCCGTGCTGTAGAGCGGGTTCCCGCCCTCGCTGACCACACGCGCCGCGTGGGCCAGCATCCATTCGAAGAGGACCTGGTCGCCGGCCTGGTGGAACAGCCGCCCGGGGTGGCCCCACTGGCCGGTGGTCAGCAGCAGCGCCAGGCCGACGTACCCGGCGACCACTAGCGCGTCCGGCAGCCACGCCGGTCGGGGCCGGCGTGTGGACGCCGATCCGGCCGTCGCCGTCGTCACCGACGACGGCGCTCCGGCGGCCATCAGACCGAGCGGTCCGTCAGCGCCCGGACATCCCACACCCAGACGTCCAGCTCCTGCCGGCCCGGGCCGACAAGCTCCTCGACGGTACGCCGCAGCGGCTCGACGTTCTGCTGGCGCAACGGGAGCACCAGGATCGCCGCCTGCCAGTGCCGCAGCTCGTCCTGGAAGCGTCGACGCTGCCTGTCGTCGAGCTTAGGAGCCCGACCGGTGGTCGCCACCTCCTCCAGCAGTTGACCCACCCCGCTGGGCCGGCCGCCGAACCGGCCCGGGTCACCGGTGTTGCCGTTGCGGGGGGCCAGGAAGTAGCCGCCCGGGATCTTGAAGTCGAGGTTGGTGGCCGCCGCCCAGCGCATGCCGTGCGTGTTGCCCATGCTGGGCACCGGGATGGGCACGAGCGTCTGGTCCGGGCCGACGTACGTCCGCCAGCGGTCAGCGGTGATGAAGTCCGGCACCGGCGGTCGGGAGACCATCCGCAGCGGCATCGGTGCGATCGGCAGCAGCGCGAACGCCAGGCCGGCGGCGGTGAGCGTGCGCACCGTACGCCGCTCGACCGAGCGCAGCGCCCAGGCCCGCTCGACGGCCAGCGCGAGCAGCAGGCCGACCACCACTGTGGTGATCAGGCCGAACCGGGTCGGCACCACAGCGTCCAGCAGGGGCAGGTGCACCAGCAGCTGCCACGGCCCGGTGATCAGCTCCCGGTCCCACCAGGAGATCCGCTCACCGAGGGAGAGCACGGCGAACAGACCGCCGGTCACGGCGAGCGCCCGGACGATCATCTCCCGGCGCAGCCACACCACGATGGCGATGGCGAGCAGCGACAGGCTCCAGCCGAAGAAGGCGTTCTCCTCGGAGTAGTTCGGCGCCAGGTTGGCGTTTGCCCGCTGGTTGCCGCCGAGCGTGGGGGAACCGGGGGCGAAGAACGCGGCGATGTCGTTGCCGTAGTCCTGGACCGCGTCGCTGAGACCGTGGTACGCCATCGGCCCGGCGAACTGCACGTACAGGGGGTACGCCAGCAGCCCTCCGGCCAGCAGCGTGCACGCCGCGACGCCGATGCCCAGGGGCCGCCACGCCGCCCGCCAGCGGGCCGGCTCCTGGGCGAGCACCGCGAGCAGGAAGACCCCGCAGGCCATCGCCGTGAAGAGCAGGATCTCCTCGTTGATGAACGCCTGCGCGGTGACGAGCACCGCGAGCAACAGCCCGTCGCGCACCGGCCGGCGGGACCGGGTGAGCACCAGCACCCGCCACACGATGAACGGCAGCAGGAACTGACTGATGATGTTCGGATGCCAACTGGCGTGCGAGAGCATCGCCGGTGAGAAGCCGCAGAACCAGCCGCCGGCCGCCGCCGCGAGCGGGGTCCGTACGACGTGGCGGGACAGCACGAGATACCAGGCAGTGGCCGTGCCGGCGAGGCCGAGCGTCACGAGCACCACGAAGGACACCGCGGGCCCGAACAGCACTGTCACCGGCACCATCGGGATGCCCAGCGCCAGCACCGCCGTGTTGGCCATCAGGTTGACGCCGTCGGGGTAGTTGAACTGCTCGGTGAAGAACGGGTACTCGCCGTGCAGCACCACGCGCACCGAGTGGGCGAGGAAGAACTGCACCTGGGCCGGGTCGCCGGTGTAGAGCGAGGCCACCCGTCCGGCCGGGTCCAGCCAGATCCGGCTTGTCACCCAGAGCGCGGCGAGCAGGAACAGCCCACCCACCGCCAGGTGCTGACGGCGGCGCGTCCAGCGGGTCCACCACCGTTGGCGCGGTCCGGCCGGCGCCGCCACGGCGTCATCCGCAGCAGCCGCCTCATCGGGTACGTCGGCCGGCGGCGCTTCGGCCGGCGAGGGCTCGACGGTGTCGGTGCGGGACGGGGCGGCGGCCGGAGCGGGAGCACTGGCCACAGGGGTCGTGCTGGCCACGGGAGTCTTGCTGGCCGTGGTGGTCTTGCTCGCCGTGGCGGTCTTGCTGGCCGTGGTTGTCGGGGAGGCGCGGCGGGTGTGCTGGCTCACAGACTCGTCGGGACCCACTGCCGCCTCCGGGTGCGGCGCGGACAGGGCGCGGGACTCGGCAGGCGTCACAGTCGGCGGAGTCTACCGGAGCGACGAAACGGCACTAAAAGGCCCAGGGATCCGTCCACTGTGGTGGATCAGTCGCCGGCCAGCGAAAGCACTGCACCGGACATCTCGTACTATGGCGCTTTGTCGTGGACGACGGCGAGGCGATCGGGGGCGGGGATCAGGTGACTCCAGGCCGCCAGCACGGCACGACGCTCGCCGTCCTGCTGACAGCACTGTTGGCCGCCACCGCCTGCGGTCCGGTGGCCGACCGGGCACCGCGCGACCTGCGGGTGGGCTACGACAGCCTCGACGGCACCCTGAAGGTGTGGCCGCCACGGGGCGACCTGGCCGCTGACGCCGCGGCGACGTCGGCGATCACCGACGCGGTCCGCGACTGGCGTTCACCGATCGACGACCGGGCGCACCTGCCCTCGTCCGGCATCCTGTTCTCCGGCCGGGTCGACGGCACGCCGATCGCGCTGGTGGCTGCCGACGTGCCCGGCGAGAGCGCGTCCTGGCTGCTGCAACTCGCCGGCGACGGCGGCCGGTACGCGGTGACCCGCGCCACCGAATACACCGACCCGGGCTACCTGGTCTACTCCGACGTGCTGCCGGTGCACACTGCGGACGGCCGGCGCTACCTGGTCTCCGCCCGGGTGCAGCAACTCCTCGGGCCGCAGGACCGTGCGCTGCCCCTCACCGACGGGCTCAGCGCCCCGGCCGACGTACCGGCGTGCACCGCCGTGGGGGTGACCGCGACGCTGCGGGCCACCGAGTCGCTGCCGCGCGGGCGGGCCGCCGACCGGCTGCTCGACCTGGGCACCGGCACGACCGATCCGCGCTATCCCCTGGTACGCGACGAGTCCGGCGCAGGCCGGCGGGCTCTGACCGGCCTGGACACCTGCGTGCTGGCCGGCGAGCGGGGTCCCTTCGGCAGCATTCCGCGCCGGATCGGCGACCGGGACGCCCCTCGTGCGGTGCCGACGTCCTGGCCGATGGCGAAGCTCACGGTCCGCTCGCTCGGCGAGGTGGCCCTCGGCGGCGGCGAGCCGGCCGAGTTGCAGCAGCTCAGTTGGGACACCGACGCCGGCACGATGACCTCTGTCGTCTACCGGCCGGCGGACGGGAGCGCGCCGGTGGTCTCGCCCGCCGACCGGGCCACCCCGTTGCAGACGTACCACCTGCCGATGCCCGGCCAGCCGCTCGTGGTGCTCAGTTGGCGGGCCACCCGGGACAGCTCCCTCTCCGTGCCGCCGGGAACTCCCCAACTGGTGGAGCGCCCCGGCCTGGTGGTCATCCCCGAGCCGACCCGCACCCAGACCTACAGCCTGGCGAACACCGACAAGACCCACTACCGCTCAGTAAGCCCCCGCCGCCCCCGCTAAGCCCCGCACCCCACCCCTCCCCACCCTCCCGCCCCGCCTCACCCCCTCCCCCGCGCGATCTTGCGCTTTCTGCCCGGCCATAGGGGACAAAGCGCGCATAAGAGCGACCGAAAGTGCAAGATTCGCGGGCGTGGGGTGGGGGTGGGGCTGACGCGCTGCGGCGGGCGTCCCCGGAGGGGGCGCCCGCCGCAGTTTTACGGGTTCTAGTTCTGCGCTGGGGTGCTGGTGGGGGTCAGGCGGTCCGGGGTGGCGTCCAGGCCGGAGATCCAGCCGGTGACGTTCCGGGCGACGTCCTGCGCGGTCAGGCCGAGGTCGGCGAGGATCTGCGCGCGGGTGCCGTGCGGGTGCCAGTCGGCCGGTACGCCCAGGTCCTTGAGCGGCACCCGGACGTCGGCGTCGCGCATCGCCTGGCCGAGGGCGTCGCCGACGCCACCGACCCGGACGCCGTCCTCGACGCTGACGACGAGCCGGTGGCCGGCGGCCAGCTGCACCAGCTCGGCCGGCACCGGACGAACCCAGCGGGGGTCGACCACTGTGACGCCGTAGCCGTGCTCGGCGACCCGGGCGGCGACCTCCATGCCCAGCTGGCCGAAGGAGCCCACGGCGACCAGCAGCACGTCGGTACGCGCCGACTCGGCCAGCACGTCGACAGGGCCGACCCGGCGCAGGGCCGGCAGGTCTGCGGCCACAGTGCCGGTGGGGAAGCGCACGACTGTCGGGCCGTCGTCGACGGCCAGCGCCTCGCGCAGCTCCTCACGCAGCGTGGTGGCGTCCCGGGGAGCGGCGATCCGCAGCCCAGGCACCACACCGAAGACCGACATGTCCCAGATGCCGTAGTGGCTGGGGCCGTCCGGGCCGGTGATGCCGGCGCGGTCCAGCACGAAGGTCACCGGCAGCTTGTGCATCGCCACGTCCAGCAGGACCTGGTCGAAGGCACGGTTGAGGAAGGTGGCGTAGACGGCGACCACCGGGTGCAGGCCACCCAGCGCCAGCCCGGCCGCCGAGGTGGCGGCGTGCTGCTCGGCGATGCCCACGTCGTACACCCGCTCGGGGTATTTGCGGGCCAGCTTGGCGATGCCTGTCGGCTCGGCCATCGCGGCGGTGATGCCCACGACGTCCGGCCGCTCGTCGGCGACGGCAAGCAGCTCGTCGGCGAAGACATGCGTCCACTTCACCGCCGGGGCGGCCAGCAGCGCGCCGGTCTCCACGTCGAAGGCGCCGCCGGGGCCGTGCAGGCAGTCGGCCTCGTCCTCCTCGGCGGGGCGGTAGCCGTAGCCCTTGCGGGTGACCGCGTGCACGATCACCGGGCCGCCGAAGTTCTTCGCCGCGCGCAGCGCCGACTCGACCGCCGCCACGTCGTGCCCGTCCACCGGGCCGACGTACTTGATGCCGAGGTCCTCGAACATGGCCTGCGGGGCGACGGCGTCCTTGATGCCCTTCTTGACCGCGTGCAGCACCTCGTACATCGGCTTGCCGACGAGCGGGGTGGAGCCGAGGGCGTCCTTGACCGTGTCGAGGACCTTCTCGTAGCCCGGGTTGAGCCGCAGCGAGGAGAGGTGGTCGGCCAGACCGCCGATCGTGGGCGAGTAGGACCGGCCGTTGTCGTTGACGACGATGACCAGAGAGTTGCCGGCGGTGGCGATGTTGTTCAGCGCCTCCCAGCACATGCCGCCGGTGAGCGCGCCGTCGCCGACCACTGCCACGACGCTGCGCGCCTCGCCCCGCAGGGCGTACGCCTTGGCCAGGCCGTCGGCGTAGGAGAGCGCGGTGGAGGCGTGCGAGTTCTCGATCAGGTCGTGCTCGCTCTCGGCCTGGCTTGGGTAGCCGGAGAGGCCACCGCGCTGGCGGAGCTTGTCGAAGCCGGCCTGCCGCCCGGTGAGGATCTTGTGTACGTACGCCTGGTGGCCGGTGTCGAACAGCAGCCGGTCACGGGGGGAGTCGAAGACGCGGTGCATGGCCAGCGTCAGCTCGACCACACCGAGGTTGGGGCCGACGTGGCCGCCGGTGCGGGAGACCTTGGCGATCAGAAAGTCCCGGATCTCGGCGGCGAGCACATCCAGTTCCTCGCCCGACATCCGCTTGACGTCCTGCGGACCGCGGACCGTCCCCAGCAGCCGGCCGTGGTTGGCCGTGTCCTCTTCAACACTCATGACCGCAGAGTCTATCGGCCGGGCGGTACTTCGCAGCCCGGCCGGAGCCCGGCACACCCGCACCCTCTGGCTGAGCCCCTGGTCAGGGGCGGATCCGCAGCCGGCGCGGCCTGTCGGTCGGTGCACCGCCGTACGCCGGGCCGGCAGGTGTCCAGGAGCCCAGGACCGCGCCCCGGGTGGCGCCGGTAACGGACGGGATCGCCCCGGGCAGGCCGTGCCAGGACAGCCAGCCGAGCAGCGCGAACGCGTACGCCTCCTTGGCCTGCGCGGGTACGCCCCACTCGTCGATACCGCGCAGCGTCCACCGGCCGGCACCCAGGGCGGCGAGCCGGCCCAGCAGGGCGGGGTTGCGCACACCGCCTCCCCCGGCGATGACCTCGACCACACGGTGCCTGTCGCACTCTGCGGCCACCACCCGCGCGGTCAGCTCGGTGAGCGTGGCCAGCAGGTCGTCCACGGGCACGGGTTCGCCGAGCGCGGCCAGGTGGCGGTCCAGGTAGCCGGCGTGGAACAGCTCCTTGCCCGTGGACTTGGGCGGGGGCGCCGCGTAGTAGGGCTCGGCCAGCAGGTCGGCCAGCAGCCGCTCGTGCGTCCGGCCCGCCGCCGCCCGCGCGCCGTCGATGTCGCACGGCTGGTCCAGGAAGCGCCGGGCCGCCGCGTCCAGCAGGGCGTTCGCCGGGCCGACGTCGTACCCCAGGACCGGGGCTTCCGGCGCGACCACTGTGAGGTTGGCGATGCCGCCCAGGTTCACTGCCGCGCGCGGCTCGGCGGCGCCGTCGAGCAACAGCGCGTCGAAGGCCGGCACCAGCGGCGCGCCCTGGCCACCGGCGGCGATGTCCGCCGAGCGCAGGTCACTGAGCACCGGTACGCCGACCCGGGCCGCCACCCGGGCCACCGCGCCCAGTTGCAGGGTGCCCCTGGCCACCCCGTCGGCGATCCAGTGGAACACCGTCTGGCCGGGCGAGACCACCGCGTCGGCCGCGCCACCGGCAAGTTCGAGGCCGACCGCCGCCGCGTCGGCGAACACCTCGCCGAGGCGGTTGTCGAGCTGGCACACGGCCTCGATGGTGGTGGCCCCGGGCGGCAGCAGCGCGGCGATCTGGGCGCGCAGGGCTTCGTCGTAGTCCAGGCCGCGATGTCCCAGCGGCCGCAGCCAGAGGGTGTCGCCCTCGGTGGTGAACTCCGCCGCCACCACGTCCACGCCGTCGTACGACGTCCCCGACATCAATCCGACGATCTTCACGGCGTCAGGCTAGCGGCGGTGCCGTGCCCTCGCCCACACCTCGCCCGCGCCGGAGCGAGGACGGCCTACCGTCCTGCCGTAGCGTTGAGGGGTGACTGAGCCTGAACGGCTGAACGATCGTGAGCAGCGCGCCTGGTTCGGCTTCCTGGTCATGCAGGAGGACGTCCGGCGGCACATGAACCGCCAGTTGCTCCGCGACGCGGGGATCTCCCTCGCGGATTTCGCCGTTCTGAGCGGCCTGCGGCTTCACGGGGAAGGACCGATGCGGGTCTTCGAGCTGCGGGAGGTCCTGCGGTGGGAGAAGACGCGCCTCACCCACCAGGTGTCCCGCATGATCCGCCGGGGCCTGCTGGAGCGCCGCAGCTCCGACGATGATGCTCGGGGGACCTACATCGCGCTCACCGGGGAAGGACGCACGGTGATCGACCGGGCGACTCCCCTGCACCTGCGGTACGTGCGGGAGGTCTTCCTCGACGTGCTGAGCCCTCGGCAGCTCGACACCCTGGCCGTGATGTCCGAGGCGGTGCTGGACAACCTCAAGGACGATCCCTTCGAGGAATGAGGGCTGCCCTCAGTGAGGTGACTCGTCACCCGGTGCGCCTTCCCCGATTGTTGATGTATCACCAGCCTGCTCCGCTTTCTTGACTCCAGGTTAGTGCGGGGAGTCCGGTTTTCAGTGGAAGCAGCCATCTAACCCGGGTGATGTGTCACCTGCCACTAAAGGGTGACGAGTCATCCTCTGCTGGCTACCGTTGGCCCCACGGCCGCTGGCCGCATCGAGCGGTCCGGTCCCAGCGAAAGGAACTCATCATGGGACGAGTAGCAGGTAAGACGGCAGTGGTCACCGGCGGCGCGATGGGAATGGGCGCGGCTGCCGTACGCCGGCTCGTCGGCGAGGGCGCCAACGTGGTCATCGCCGACGTGAACGTCGCGGAAGCCGAGGCCCTCGCCGCCGAACTCGGGCCGACGGCAGTGGTCGAGAAGCTCGACGTCCGCTCCCCGCAGCAGTGGACCGACCTCGTTCAACGGACGGAGGAGCGGTTCGGCAGCGTCGACATCCTCGTCAACAACGCAGGCATCGTCGATCCCGCTCCCCTGGAGCAGTGGGACGTGGCGCAGCTACAGCGCGTGCTGGACGTGAATCTCATCGGCGTCTTCAACGGCATCCAGGCCGTGACCCCGGCGATGAAGCGGGCCGGCGGCGGCTCGATCGTCAACATGGGCTCCGTGGCCGCCTTTATCGGAATCATCCAGATGGCCGGGTACGTCGCGTCCAAGTGGGCCGTACGCGGTCTCACGAAGAACGCCGCCCTGGAACTGGGCGCGTACGGGATCCGGGTGAACGCGGTTCACCCGGGTCAGATCAACACCCCGATGACGAAGGGAGCCACCTTCGAGACCAGCAGTGTCGCGCTCGGGCGTGTCGGGGAACCCGACGACGTCGCCCGTACGGTGCTCTTCCTCGCCAGCGACGACGCGCAGTTCGTCACCGGCAGCGACCTGGTCGCCGACGGCGGGCAGATCGCCGGCCAGGCCGACTACTCGGGCGTACCCCGGTAGGCAGCGGAGTCGACCCACCCCGAACGTCGGGGGTGATGACCTACGGCCCGGGGACCAGCAGCCCGACCAGCTCGACGTGCTGGGTCATCGGGAACAGGTCGAATCCGCGCAGCGCCGTCAACCGCCAGCCCAACCCGGCGAAGGTACGCACGTCCCTGGCGAACGCCGCCGGGTCGCAGGCCACGTACGCGATCGCGCGCGGGCCGGCGGCAGCCAGGGCGCGGACCACCGGGGCGCCGGCCCCGGCGCGCGGCGGGTCGAGCACCACCAGGTCGACCGGGCCGGTGATCCGCCGGCGGGCCAGCGCGGTCTCCACCCGGGCCGACACGACCTCGACGCGGGGCAGGTCGGCCAGGTTACGTCGGGCGGCGGAGACGCCCTGCGGCGCCGCCTCCACCACTGTCACCCGGCCGCTGGCACCGACCTTCGCGGCCAGTCCGGCGGCGAACAGTCCGGCCCCGCCGTACAGGTCCCAGGCCACCTCGCCCGGACGCGGGTCGAGCAGCTCCAGTACGGCCGTGGACAGCGTGTCGGCCGCCGCCGGGTGCACCTGCCAGAAGGCGGACGCGGGCAGCGTCCACGCCCGGTCGGCCGCCACCTCACGGACCACTGCCGGCCCGCTCACCTGCATGGAGATCCCGTCGCGGACCTCTACGACTGTCACGTCCCCGCCGGTGCTGGCAACGGTCTCCACAGCGTCGGCGGCCGGCCAGGACGCGCCGGTCGGGGCGAGCACCGGCAGCTCCTGGATCGCCGGGTGCGCGATCAGGCAACTGTCGATCGGCACCACCTCGTGCGAGCGGTGCTTGAGCAGTCCGGCCCGGTCGGCGGCGTCCACCGCGTAGCGGACCCGCGAGCGCCAACCCAGCAGCCCGCCGGGCAGCGCCTCGACCCGTACGCCGAGCCCGTCGAGTTCGGCGTCGGTGAGGCCGCCGAGGCGTGTCAACTGCTCGCGCACCACAGCTGTCTTCCACGCCAGTTGCGCCGCAGGCGCCACGTGCTGCAGGTCGCAGCCACCGCAGGCGCCCGGCTTCGCGTACGGGCAGGGCGGCTCGACCCGGTCCGGCGAGGCGTCCAGCACTGTCACCGCGTCGGCCCGGACGAACCCCTTGTGCACCTCGGTGACCTCGGCGATCACCCGCTCACCGGGCAGCGCGTGCCGGACGAAGACCACCTGCCCGTCCACCCGGGCCACACAGTGCCCGCCGGGGGCGACCGCGTCGACGGTCAGCTCGACCCGCTCCGCCTCGGCCAGGCCGCTCTCGGGCTCCACGGTCGCCGCTGTCGACTCAGTCACGGCTGTTACCGACCGTTCCACTGTCCGCCGGGCCGCCCTCGACAGATGACGCGGACATGACGTCCGGCGGCACGGTGCCCCGCGGCCCACGCGCCGGGGTACGGGACAGCGTGGCGTCCAGCCGGTCCAGGTTCTTGCTCGCCGTCGAC
Source organism: Micromonospora profundi (assembly GCF_011927785.1). Lineage (NCBI taxonomy): Bacteria > Bacillati > Actinomycetota > Actinomycetes > Micromonosporales > Micromonosporaceae > Micromonospora > Micromonospora profundi. The sequence goes on from NZ_JAATJK010000001.1 coordinate 4,318,959, forward strand.
GCGAGCTGCCACGGCACGCTCACCACCATCACCCCCGGTTCGAAGAGCAGCCGGCCCTTGAGGCGCAGCGCGCTCTGGTTGTGCAGAAGGTTCTCCCACCAGCGCCCCACGACGTACTCGGGGATGAAGACGGTGACCACGTCGCGGGGTGACTTGCGGCGGGTGGAGGCCACGAAGTCGAGGATCGGCCGGGTGATCTCCCGGTACGGGGAGTCGACAACCGTGAGCGGGATCGCCATCTCCCGCCGTTCCCAGTCGGCCTGAAGATCGCGGGTGTCCTTCTCGTCCACGTTGACGGTCACTGCGGTCAGTGTGTCCGGCCGGGTGGCGCGGGCGTAGGCGATCGCCCGCAGTGTCGGCTGGTGCAGCTTGCTGACCAGCACGATCGCGTGGTTGCGGGCGGGCAGGACGGCCCGACCCTCGTCCGGCGGGGTCAGCTCGACGGCGACCCGGTCGTAGTGCCGACGGATGGCCAGCATCAACAGGTAGATCACCGCCATCGCGGCGATCGCGATCCAGGCGCCGAGCAGGAACTTGGTCACCAGCACGATCACCAGCACCGTGCCGGTCAGGCCCATACCGAACGTGTTGATCGCCCGCGAACGGTAGATCCGGCGACGCGCCTCCGGGTCCCGCTCGGTGCGCAGGTGCCGGTTCCAGTGCCGGATCATGCCGGCCTGGGAGACGGTGAACGAGACGAAGACGCCGACGATGTAGAGCTGGATGAGCCGGGTCACCTCGGCCTGGAAACCGACGATCAGCACGATCGCGAACAGGGCGAGGAAGACGATGCCGTTGGAGAACGCCAACCGGTCGCCCCGCGTGTGGAACTGCCGCGGCAGGTAGCGGTCCTGGGCGAGGATCGAGCCGAGCACCGGGAAGCCGTTGAACGCGGTGTTCGCGGCCAGGAACAGGATCAGGGCGGTCACCCCGGCCACCACGTAGAGCAGGATCGACCCGGAACCGAAGACCGTCTCGCCGAGCTGGGTGGTGACGGTCTTCTGCACGTAGCCCTCGGGGCCGGAGACGATCTGCAGGGCCGGATCCTCCACGAACTGGAGGTGGGTCAGCCGGGCCAGCCAGATGATCCCGACCAGCATGCTCACCGAGATGGTGCCGAGCAGCAGCAGAGTGGTGGCGGCGTTACGACTCTTCGGCGCCTTGAACGCCGGCACCCCGTTGGAGATCGCCTCGACGCCGGTCAGCGCTGCGGCGCCCGAGCTGAACGTCCGCAGCAGCAGAAAGATCAGCGCGAACCCGGTCACGCTGTGCTCGGCCTGGATCACCAGGTCGGCGCTCGGCGCGCGCAGGTCGTCGCCGAGCACGAACACCCGGACCAGCCCGGTGAGCAGCATCCCGAGCATCACGATCACGAAGCCGTAGGTGGGAATCGCGAACGCGGTGCCCGACTCGCGCAGACCGCGCAGGTTCACGGCGCTCAGCAGCACCACCGCCACCACCGCGATCATCACCTTGTGGGTGGCCACGAACGGCACCACCGAGCCGAGGTTCGCCACGCCGGACGAGACCGACACCGCCACAGTGAGCACGTAGTCGACCAGCAGGGCGCTCGCCACGCCGACGCCGAACTTCGGGCCCAGGTTGACAGTGGCCACCTCGTAGTCGCCACCACCGGACGGGTAGGCGTACACGTTCTGCCGGTAGCTGGCCACCACCGTCAGCATGACAACGACCACCGCGAGCGCGATCCACGGCGAGAAGACGTACGCGGAGGCGCCCGCGATGGAGAGGGTCAGGAGGATCTCGTCGGGCGCGTACGCGACGCTGGACAGCGCGTCGGAGGCGAACACGGGTAGCGCGATGCGCTTCGGCAGGAGGGTGTGCTGCAGGCGGTCGGACCGGAACGGTCGACCGAGGAGCAGCCGCTTCAGCAGCGAGGTGGGACTGGCCACGAACGCCAAGAGTACGACCACCAAGGCAATCACGCGGGGGTGGGCGATCACGGCGGTCCGGCGCGACGGGGTACGGTCGGTCCCCGCTGCCGACCGGTACGTGGCAGGCTCGCAGTCGAAGGCCACCGTCCATGCGTACGGAAGGGCCAGCGGCAGCGGTACGCACCTTGGGAGGGACAGCGTGCACGTCGTGATCATGGGATGTGGCCGGGTCGGTTCGACCCTCGCCCACAGCCTGGAATCCCGGGGGCACTCGGTGGCGGTGATCGACCAGGACGCCGACGCCTTCCGTCGGCTCGGCCCCGACTTCGGCGGCATCACTGTGACCGGGGCGGGCTTCGACGGCGACGTCCTGCGGCAGGCCGGCATCGAGCGGGCGGACGCCTTCGCTGCCGTCTCCAGCGGCGACAACTCCAACATCATCTCGGCGCGACTGGCCAGGGAGACGTTCGGGGTGTCCCGGGTCGCGGCACGCATCTACGACCAGCGCCGGGCGCAGGTCTACGAGCGGCTGGGCATCCCCACAGTGGCGACAGTGCGCTGGACCGCCGACCGGATGCTGCGGCACCTGGTGCCGGAGGGCAACGTGGAGATCTTCCGCGACCCTACGAGCACCGTGTCGATCGTCGAGGTGCCCGTGCACAAGGACTGGATCGGCCGTCCGGTACGCAAGCTGGAGGAGGCGTCCGGAGCGCGGGTGGCCTACCTGATCCGCTTCGGCATCGGCACGCTGCCCACCGCCTCCACCGTCATACAGGAGGGCGACCAAGCGTTCATGCTGGTCAGCGACGACATTGTGGGGCCGGTCACGTCGGTGGCGGCGGCGCCACCGGAAGGGGGGCAGTGAGCCATGCGGATCGCCATCGCGGGCGCCGGCAACGTGGGCCGCTCGATCGCCCAGGAACTGATCGACAACGGCCACCAGGTGATGCTCATCGAACGGCAGCCCCGGATGCTGCGCCCGGAGCGGGTGGCGGACGCCGAGTGGGTGCTGGCCGACGCCTGTGAGCTGGCCAGCCTGGAGGAGGCCAACCTCGCCGGCTGTGACGTGGTGGTCGCCGCCACCGGCGACGACAAGGCCAACCTTGTGGTGTCGCTGCTGGCCAAGACCGAGTTCGCGGTGCCCCGCGTGGTCGCCCGGGTCAACCGGGCCGAGAACGAGTGGCTCTTCACCGAGCAGTGGGGTGTGGACGTCGCGGTGAGCAAGCCCCGGGTCATGGCCGCGCTTGTCGAGGAGGCTGTCACCGTCGGCGACCTGGTGCGGCTGATGACGTTCCGTCAGGGCGAGGCGAACCTCGTCGAGATCACCCTGCCGCCCACCGCTCCGTACGTCGGCCAGCCGATCCACGCCGTGCCGCTGCCCCGCGACACCGCGCTGGTGGCGATCCTGCGGGGCAAGCGGGTCCTGGTGCCCAGCCCGGACGACCCCATCGAGGCCGGTGACGAGCTGATCTTCGTCTGCACTGCCGAGGTGGAGGACGACGTCCGCGCGGTGATTCTCGGCCCGGACAGCGTCGAACGGACCCGCGGTTCGCGCTGAGCCGCCCCGGACGGACGGCCCGGCGCGCTCAGGCGCCGGGCAGCGGGGACGGCTGCGGCACCCGGGTGACCCGGCGCACCGTCCAGACCGTGATGAGCAGCAGCAGCACGTACGGCGGGTAGCCCAGCGCCAACCGGGCCACGCCCAGCGCCGTGTCCTGGTGGGCCAGGTAGAGCCCGGCCTGCACACCCACCTTGGCCAGCCAGACCACGCCCCAGAGCACTGTCAGCTGGGTGAAGGTGCGCACCAGTTTCGGATCGTCGCGCCACTCGGAGCGGCCCTTGGCCACCAGCACCGACCAGATCCAGCCGACAAGCGGCTGCCGGATGGCCGCCGAGATCAGCAGGGCGACGCCGTAGCCGATGCCGTAGAGGATGCCGGGGAGGTAGAAGTCCCGCTCGTTGCCGGTCCGCCAGGCGATGGCGGCGCCGATGCCGACGCCGAACAGGCCGTTGACGGCGTGTCGGATCGGCCTGCGCTGGGCCAGTCGCAGCCCGGCGATCAGCACCGCTACGGACACCGACGCGATCACGGCGGGCCGCAGGTCACCGATGATGTTGGCGACGACGAAGACCACCACCGGGATGCTGGACTCGACGAGCCCCCGCCAGCCGCCGAGCTGGTCGGCCATCTGCTCCGCCACGGTTGGCAGCGGCGCGTCGTCCTCAGGCCCCGTCTCCGGCTGCGCCGCCCGGTGCTGTCCCGTCGTCATTGCCGGCCTTCCGTCCGCAGCGCCGTCACTTCGGCGAGTCCAGCTCGTAGTAGGGGTTGTAGATGACCTTGCGGTCGTCGCGCATCGCCACCCGGCCACGCGCCGTCAGGTGTCGCCCCGGCTCGATCCCGGCGATGTGCCGCCGGCCCAGCCAGACCAGTGTGACGACGTCGCTGCCGTCGTACAGGTCGGCCTCCAGGGTGGGCAGGTTGGTGCGCGGCGTGTAGACCACCGTGCGCAGCCGCCCGGCCACCGACACCACCTGGCCACGGGAGCACTGCTGGGCCAGGACACCGCCACACTCGGCGCTCTCCTGACGCAGCTCCTGCGCGTCGATCTCGGCCTCGCTCGCGGTGAACCGTTGCAGGATGCGCCGCAGCGACACCCGGCTCTCGTCGGTCATCATGACCTCCGCGTCACCCTCTCCACGCTCACCGGCCCGCAGTGGGCACCGCCCCGGCGACGCCGGAACCGTGCCGCCAGCGTACGCCGACGGGGCCGGTTCCGGCGGATCGGTGCGCGGCGGTCAGACCTGGCGCGACTCGGACGCGGCGGACGCCTCCTCGGCCTGGTCGGCGACCTCCCGGGGCAGTCGCAGCGGCAGCGGCTCACGGACCGGCTTCGCCTCCTGCCCCCGGTCGACCACCAGGCCGTCCAGGCACTCGGCGAGCGGCCCGGCGCTGGCCGGGTCGATGGCGACCGGCCCCTGGAAGACGCCCCGGACCATCCAGCGCGGCCCGTCGACGCCGACGAACCGCAGGTGGGTGGGGCCGTCCGGGGTCGTCACCCGGGCGTGCAGCTCCGGGCCGTACTCGCCGTCGACCTCCTCGGCGGTGGCACCGTCGCGCAGCAGCGACTGCCGGATCTCCTCGCGCACCTCGTCCCAGATCCCCTCCGAGCGGGGAGCGGCGAAGACGCCCAGTTGCAGCGCGTTGTCGCCGTGGACCAGCACCACCTGCTGGACCACACCCTGCGGGTCGGCCTGCACCCGCACCTCGACCTCGGCGACCGCCGGGATGTGCAGGCTGCCCAGGTCGAGCCGCTGCACCTCGTCGTCGACCTCGGAGATGTCGTACGGCCCGCGCACAAGCGCCGGCGTCGACCCACCGGTGCCCTCGTCGAGGACCTCGGTGCTCCGCTCGTCACGGGTGTGCCTCCCGGCACCGGCCCGCTTTCGGGAGAAGATCACTGCGCCCACCCTCCGCTGTTCGCACTCACCCTGCCACCTCTTCCGTCCGCCCGCGGCCCAGCTCGTCCCGCTGCGCGACCCGATCCTGCCCGGTCGGCGCCGGTACGAGCCCGGCGTGTCCGCCGGTCGAGCCGTGCCCACCGGTCCCCCGCTGGGATCCGGGCAGCTCGGCCACCGGCTCGAACCGCGCCCGGGCGACCTGCTGGACCACGAGCTGCGCGATCCGGTCACCGCGGGAGATCTTCGCCGGCGTCTCCCGATCATGGTTGATCAGGTTGACCAGGATCTCACCCCGGTAGCCGGCGTCGACCGTACCGGGCGCGTTGAGCACCGTCACGCCGAGCCTGGCCGCCAGGCCGGACCGGGGGTGGACCAGGCCCACGTACCCCGGCGGCAGGGCGATGGCCACGCCGGTGGGCACCAGGGCGCGGCCGCCGGGCGGCAACTCCACGTCCGCGGCGGCCACCAGGTCGGCACCGGCGTCGCCGGGATGGGCGTACGCGGGCAGCGGCAGCTCCGCATCGAGCAGCCGCACGGGCACGGGTACGACGTCGGTCACGAGACCCTCTTCCGTCCGATTGTCGGGGTGACCCTGCCATCCTGCCGGTTACCCGGGCCGCCGTGCGCCGTACCCTCGCAGGAGTGAGCATGTCGCCCTCCCCGAGTGCCGGTCGGCCATCGGCCGCGGCCCGTCCGGCGTACGCCGAACGGCTGGATCTGCCCTGGTGGCTGTGGCTGGCCGGGTTGCTTGCCGCGGCCCTGCTTGCCGTCGAGATCTGGATGGGTGGCTCCGGCGTACGCGCCTGGATGCCGTTCGCGGTGCTGCTGCCGGTCACGGCGGCCGGGCTGTGGTGGCTGGGCCGGATCCGCGTCGCGGTCACCGACTCCGAGCTGCGGGTGGACGACGCCCGGCTGCCGGTGCGCTTCGTCGCCGACGTCATTCCGCTTGACGCCGAAGGCCGCCGTGAGGTGCTCGGTGTGGGCGCGGACCCGCTCGCCTTCGTGGTGCAGCGGCCGTGGATCAGCGGCGCCGTGCAGGTGGTGCTCAACGACCCGGCCGACCCGACGCCGTTCTGGGTGGTCAGCAGCAGACGCCCGGTGGAGCTTGCCGAGGCGCTGTTGGCGGCCCGGGACGCCCGGGTGCCCGCCGACCGTCGGGCCGGCGAGCAGGGCTGACCCCGCCGGCCGACGCGCGCGTCGCCCCGAGGCGTACAGCCGGCTTCAGGTGCCCGTCGGCGGGCCGGGCAGGGCCGATGGTGGCGCTGGCCGGGCGATGCCGCGTCGGCGCAGGTCAGCCTGGAGCTGCTCGGCCATCTGTCGGGTTGCCCGCCGGTTGAGGAAACTGGCCACCGCAGCACCGGTGAGGAACGGCCCGAGCGTGGTGAGGTTACGCCCGAAGCGTCGCAGCAGCGTGTCCCGCAGCTCCTTGCGGGCGGCCGTGCCGAGCACCGCGCCCACCCCGACACCGGGCACCATCGGGTTGACCCCGCGCTGGGTGGACCACGAGTGCACCAGGGCGACAGTCCGCTGGCTGCCGCTCTCGGCCAGCGGCACGCCGTAGACCTCGTGCAACTCGCCGACCAGCTTCAGCTCCACCGCCACCACGGCGACCGTCTCGGCGGCGAGCAGCACCGGCGCGGAGAGCAGGGTCGGCGCGACAGTCCACTCGACGGCGGCGACTCCCCCACCGGCCGCGCCGACCCCGGCGGTCGTCCGGGCCGCGTTGCGGATCAGGCGGTCGGCCAGGGCGGCGTCGTCCAGGCCGGGGAAGTGCCGGCGCAGGGTGGCCAGGTCCCGCACTTGGATGTGCGGGGCGATCTCGGTAACCGCGTCGACCATCCACCGGATGGCCGCACGGGGCTTGAACAGGTCGGCGATGCCCCGGCTGCGGGCCTGCCCGACCATCCGGGTGAGAAGTTGACGTCGCCGGGCCGGCTCGATGTCGTCGGCGGTCAGTGCCGCGACGGTGGCGCCGAGTTCGTCCGCGCCGCCGGTGGTGTCGGCTTGATCGCTCATCGCTCGGGCCTCCCGCTGCTGTGGCATCCGCTACGAGTCAAGCAGGTACCCACGGGAGTCGCATGCCTACACCGGTAGCGGCGGCCCCGTTCAGGAGGCCGCCGCCGGTGTCCTGCGTGTCAGACGCACTCGCGGCAGATCAGCTCGCCGTTCCGCTCGACCGCCAGCTGGCTGCGGTGGTGGACCAGGAAGCAGCGGGCGCACCTGAACTCGTCCTGCTGCATCGGTAGCACCTTGACAGTGAGCTCCTCGTCGGCCAGATCGGCACCGGGCAGCTCAAAACTCTCGGCGACCTCGGCCTCGTCGACGTCCACTGCGCCCGACTGTGAGTCGACGCGCCGGGCCTTGAGCTCTTCCAGGCTGTCCTCGCCGAGGTCGACCTCGTCGCGACGCGGGGCGTCGTAGTCGGTGGCCATCGGTTTCACTCTCCCATATCGATGTTGTCGCTTCCGGTTGTAACGCCGGACGACGCTGTTTCGGTTCCGCTGGCCAGCCACCACTTGTGTCGGGCTCCCGACCCGCAGACCGCACGGATCGAGTTGCCGGGGCAACACCCCTGCGAGCGCGGAACCTTACCCCCCCTTAGGCGAGGCATGTATACCGCCCTTGTGGCTGAGATGTACGCCCCCGCACGCCAAGTTGTTCCCAATGTGATTCAGGCGACACGAAGATAGGGGTAGTAGTACCCGGTTCGCGGTCGCCGCGCCGGTATGTCGGGCTGTTTCCACGCGACGGCCGGACAACCGTTAACCTCAGCGGCGTATTCGACGGCCAGCGGTCAGTGCGATCGATGACGGCCGCCGTCACCCACCTGAGGTCCGGGGAGCCCCCAGATGAGCTTTGCGCGAGTGCGAGCACTCGTCGTCGTCGGTCTGCTGGCGGTCCTGGCCCTGACCTTCGTGGTCGTCGCGGTCGTCCGCGACAGCCAGAGTGGTGTGGGCGCGGCCAAGGGCTGCCCGGACGGCTGGCCGCTGGCCGACGTCACGCTGCACGAGCCCAAGGACGTCAAGATCAATGTGTTGAACGCGACCGACGAGCCGGGCCGGGCCGGCACCGTGGCCGACGACTTCCGCAATCGCAAGTTCCAGGTCCAGAAGGTCGGCAACGCGCCGAAGGGCATCGACGACGTGGCAGTGCTCCAGTACGGCCCCAAGGGCGTCGGCTCGGCGCACCTGCTGCGCGCGTACTTCCTCGACAACGCCGAGTCCAAGTACGACGAGAAGCGCACCGACGACGTCGTCGACGTCGTGCTCGGCAACGGCTTCCAGCAGCTCGCCACCACCACCGAGGTGAACCAGTCCCTCGGTGACCTGGGCGCTCCGGTGGCGCCTCCGGGATCCTGCCCGGCCCCCGCCGCCGACAAATGACCCGACCGACCGGTCGCGTGGCCGGGCGATCGGCGGGTCGCGTGACCCGGTGACGGGCCGTCGGCCGGCTCCGTCACGGTGGGCGGGCCGGTCAGGGGCCGCCTGCGGCGTCCAGGTCGGCCAGCCGGTCGTGCAGCGGCGTGAAGAGCGCGGGCGGGGCCGCGATCACCAGGTCGGGGCCGGCCGGGCTGCTCGCCAGCCCGGCGACCCGCACGCCGGCCTCCGCGGCCACCAGCCCGCCGGCGGCCAGGTCCCAGGGCGACAGACCCTTCTCGAAGTACGCGTCAAGCCGCCCCTCCGCCACCAGGCAGAGGTCCAGCGCGGCGGCGCCCATGCGGCGGATGTCGCGCACGTGCCGGATCAGCCCGGCCACCACCGATGCCTGGTGCTCCCGCCGACCGGCGTCGTAGCCGAAGCCGGTGCCGAGCAGCGCCTGCCCCAGATCCGTCTCGCCGGAACAGCGAAGCCGGACACCGTCGCGCCAGGCGCCGCCCCCGGCCGTGGCGGTCCACTCCTCGCCGGTGCTCACGTTGCGCACCACGCCGGCGACCACCACACCGTCGACCTCGGCGGCCAGCGACACCGCGCTGTACGGCAACCCGTAAAGATAGTTGACGGTTCCGTCGATCGGATCGATGATCCACCGCACGCCGCCCGGCTCGCCCGGCCCGGTGTCCTGCGTGCCGTACTCCTCACCCAGGACGGCGTCGCCCGGCCGCAACCGCCGCAGCGCGTCGAGCACCTGCCGCTCGACCGCCCGGTCCGCCGCGGTGACCACGTCGGTGACCGTGCTCTTGGTCGCCGCGACCGAAACGCCCTCGGCCCGCATCCGGTGCGCGGTGGCCGCGGCGTCCCGTGCCACATCGAGCGCGATGGCCAGCAGTTCCCGCGCTGGCGGTGCCGATCGGTGCATCCCAAGGCCCCCCTTCCCGTACGACCGGGGTGTTCCGGGCCGTGCGCGAGTATCATCCTTACAAAGTCCACATCTGCGCCGAATCGGCGGTCCCGCCGCCGTTACGCAGTGCGGCGCAGGATGATCGCCGCAGACGGCGTTACAATTCACCCCTGCCCACGCGCCACGGACCACCGACCACCGGCCGGCCCGGGACACGGGGGTCCCTCAACCACATCGTCCGGCCCGGTTGACCCACACTGTGTCGGACGACCCGGCCGTGCCCGCTCTTCGCCTCCGGAAGGTCATTCGTGACAGAACCCCGCCAGCCCGGCGCCGACGTACGCTCGCTCACCGACACGCTGATCGCGCACGCGCAGAGCGCCGGTGGTCAGCTCACGTCGGCTCAGCTCGCGCGCACCGTCGAGTCCGCCGAGGTGACTCCGGCCCAGGCCAAGAAGATCCTTCGGGCGCTCTCCGAGGCGGGAGTGACCGTGGTGGTGGACGGCTCGGCGAGCACCCGTCGCCGGGTCGCCGCGGCCCGCTCGACCACGCCGGCGTCCCGCGCCACCACCGCCAAGACCACCAAGAAGGCTGCCGCGCCGGCCCCGAAGCAGGCGCCCGCCTCCGACGAGGCGGCGCCGACCGCGCCCGCCCCGCGGAAGGTGGCCGCCCGCAAGGCCACCGGCAGCACCGCCGAGGTGGCCGCCGCCGCGGCCACGCCGGCGAAGGCCACCAAGTCGACCCGGGCCACCAAGGCGACGGTGGCCGCGGCCGCCGGCGCCAAGCCGGTCAAGGCCGGCGCCAAGGCCAAGGGCGAGGGCGGCGAGGGCGAGATCGACCCCGAGGAACTCGCGGCCGCCATCGAGGACGTCGTGGTGGAGGAGCCGGCCGAGCTGGCCCAGGCCGCCGAGACCGACGCCGCGGCGTCGGCCACCGACAACGACTTCGAGTGGGACGACGAGGAGTCCGAGGCCCTCAAGCAGGCCCGGCGTGACGCCGAGCTGACCGCCTCCGCCGACTCGGTCCGTGCGTACCTGAAGCAGATCGGCAAGGTCCCGCTGCTCAACGCCGAGCAGGAGGTCGAGCTGGCCAAGCGCATCGAGGCGGGGCTCTACGCCGCCGAGCAGCTGCGCGCGGCCGACGAGAGCGAGGACAACAAGCTCCCCCGGGAGATGGTCCGCGACCTGGGCTGGATCTCCCGCGACGGCGAGCGGGCCAAGAACCACCTGCTCGAGGCCAACCTCCGTCTTGTGGTGTCGCTGGCCAAGCGGTACACGGGACGTGGAATGGCTTTCCTGGATCTGATCCAGGAGGGCAACCTCGGTCTGATCCGCGCGGTGGAGAAGTTCGACTACACAAAGGGCTACAAGTTCTCCACGTACGCCACCTGGTGGATCCGCCAGGCGATCACCCGCGCCATGGCCGACCAGGCCCGCACCATCCGCATCCCGGTGCACATGGTCGAGGTCATCAACAAGCTCGGCCGCATACAGCGCGAGCTGCTCCAGGACCTGGGCCGTGAGCCCACTCCGGAGGAGCTGGCCAAGGAGATGGACATCACACCCGAGAAGGTGCTGGAGATCCAGCAGTACGCTCGGGAGCCCATCTCGCTGGACCAGACCATCGGCGACGAGGGCGACAGCCAGCTCGGTGACTTCATCGAGGACTCCGAGGCCGTCGTCGCTGTCGACGCGGTGTCGTTCTCGCTCCTGCAGGATCAGCTCCAGCAGGTGCTGCAGACGCTCTCCGAGCGTGAGGCGGGCGTGGTACGGCTGCGGTTCGGCCTGACCGACGGTCAGCCACGGACTCTCGACGAGATCGGTCAGGTCTACGGGGTGACCCGGGAGCGGATCCGGCAGATCGAGTCCAAGACGATGTCGAAGCTGCGCCACCCGTCCCGATCGCAGGTCCTCCGGGATTATCTGGACTGAGCCGGTTTCGTCAACCGAACGTGTCGCTTTGATCACCTGGCGTGCAACACCAGATGGAGATCGTCCGGATGCACGAATGTGATCGTTGACGTGGCACCCTTGGTGCACGGCACACTGTCCCTGCCAGGTGTGACCTCGGTCCCCCGCGGGCACACAGGGAAGGCAAGGCCCGGCATGGGTGTTGCACGATAGGTGAGCAACGACCGAAGAGATTGTTCATCGGTGACGACCAGAGGAGGAAGGCGATGAACTCGACCCTCACGCCGCCGCCCGAGACGGTGGCGCCCCCAGCCGCCGATGAACGGTGCGACCGCTGCAACGCTGCCGGGAAACTCCGGATCACCCTGGCGGGTGGGAGCGAACTGGTGTTCTGCGGGCACCACGCGAACAAGTACGCGGAGGATCTCGTGAAGATCACCGAGCGGTTCGCGACGGAGCCCGATTTCACCTGGCGTGGCGCCGATTTGATGGCGAACTAACCGCAAACGACATAGCCGGCCGGAGGCACCCCGAGGGTGCCTCCGGCCGGCTTTTCGCTACCCAACCCCACTCGCGCCCCGCGCCCCGCGCCCCGCGCCCCGCGCCCCGCGCCGAAGACCGTGCTCGAGCCAGGATGTAGTGGCCTCACGCCGCGCCGACACCACTGCATCCACGATCCAGCGTGAACTTGCGCCCGGGGCGCCCCAGCCACACCATCCGTTACGGGCGGGAAAGGTGAGCGTCAGAGGGTCTGGACTGTGGCTATGCGTTCCTCTAGCTGCTCGATCGTTGCCTGTGCGCTCGGCGGTCCCCCGCAGAGCCGCCGCAACTCCGCATGGATCTTGCCGTGGGGCTGGCCGGTGCGGTGGTGCCGAGCGGCCACCAGAGCGTTCAGTTGCCGCCTCAGGGCCACGCGACGCTGGGCGGCGCTCATGGGTGCCGGGGGCGCTGCCGTGGGCGCAGCGGCCGGCTGAGCGGCCCGCTCGGCGGTACGACGGCGCTGGGCGGCCAGTTGCTCGGTCTGCCGCTTGGTGAGCAGCAGCGAGACCTGGTCGGCGGTGAGCAGACCGGGCAGGCCGAGGTATTCCTCCTCCTCGGGGGTTCCCGCCTGCGCCGCGGTGCCGAAGGACGCGCCGTCGAAGATCACCTGGTCCAGTTCGGCGGTGGCCGAGAGGGCGGCGAACCGCTTCTCCAGCTCACCGCTTGCCTGGTCGTCACGCTGCGCGCGTTCCAGCAGGTCGTCGTCGAGGCCGTCGGCTTCCTTGGGCTTGCCGAGCACGTGGTCCCGCTCGGTCTCCATCTCGCTTGCCAGCCCGAGCAGGTGCGGCACGCTGGGCAGGAAGACCGAGGCGGTCTCGCCGGGCCGGCGGGCCCGGACGAACCGGCCGATGGCCTGCGCGAAGTAGAGCGGGGTGCTGGCGCTTGTGGCGTACACGCCGACCGCGAGTCGGGGGATGTCGACGCCCTCGGACACCATCCGCACCGCGACCAGCCACCGTTGCTCGGACGCCGCGAACGTCGCGATCCGCGCGGACGCGCCCTGGTCGTCGGAGAGCACCACGGCGGCCTTCTCGCCGGTCACCTGCTCGATGAGCTTCGCGTACGAACGGGCGGTCTGCTGGTCGGTGGCGATGATCAGGCCACCGGCGTCGGGCATGCCCGCGTTGCGGAGCACTGTGAGCCGGGCGTCGGCGGCGCGCAGCACCTGCGGCATCCAGTCCCCGGCCGGGTCCAGCGCGGTACGCCATGCCTGCGCCACCAGGTCCTGCGTCATGGGCTCACCGAGCCGGGCCGCCAGTTCCTCCCCCGCGTTGGTGCGCCAACGGGTCTCCCCGGAGTACGCGAGGAAGAGCACCGGCCGTACGACGCCGTCGCGCAGGGCGTCGGAGTAGCCGTACACCGAGTCGGCGCGGGAGCGCAGCAGCCCGTCCCCGCCCCGCTCGTAGCTGACGAACGGGATCGGGTTGTCGTCGGAGCGGAACGGGGTCCCGGTGAGCATCAGCCGGCGTACGGCAGGTTCGAAGGCGTTCTTCACCCCGTCGCCCCAGGACCGGGAGTCGCCGGCGTGGTGGATCTCGTCGAGGATGACGAGGGTGCGTCGGGTCATTGTGCGCCGCCTGTGCACCTGCGGGGCCATTCCCACCTGGGCGTAGGTGACCACCGCGCCGTGGAAGTCGGCAGCGGAGTGCAGGTCGGCGTTGCGGAACGCGGCGTCGAGTTGGATGCCGACCCGGGCGGCGGCGTCCGCCCACTGGTTCTTCAGATGCTCGGTGGGCGCGACAACTGTGACGGCCTCGACGGTGCCGTCGGCGAGGAGTTCGGCGGCGATCCGCAGGGCGAATGTGGTCTTTCCGGCACCGGGGGTGGCGACCGCTGTGAAGTCCTCGGTGCGGCGGCGCAGGTACTCCACGAGGGCTTTGCGCTGCCATGCGCGCAGTGCCGGGAACGTCTCGAGCACCGGCGTCCGGGCTGCCACGCGAAGCTCCTCTCCGACCGCACGACGGCGGATCCGGGGCGAGGGCCACGAGTACCGCCGCCCATGAAAACGCCTCCGCGCAGAAGCTGCCGCGAAGGCCGACTCAGCATAACCAGCGCGGGCCGCACAGCCCAGGCGACGCCACGCTGGTCACATCCGTCACTCCGGCCTGCGGTGTCACCACTCCCGGTCGGTACGCGGATCAGCCCCGCCGGTGCGTGGCGGTCGCAGTGTCGCCACAGGGGCGGACCAGCGTCGGCGCAGCGCGATGAGGCGCAGCCCGAAGACCAGCACGACGGCGGCGGTGAGCGGCGCGGGGCCAGTCTGCCCGGTGACGTACAGCAGCACCACTGTCACCGATCCGGCGAGGGCGGCCAGCGCGTAGATCTCCCGGCGCAGCACCACAGGGATCTCGGCGGTGAGCAGGTCCCGGCAGAGCCCACCGCCGATTGCGGTGAGCATGCCGATCAGGCAGGCGCCGACCGCCGGCACGCCGGCGTCGAGCGCCTTGAGCGTGCCGGTGACTGTGAAAAGGCCGAGGCCCGCAGCGTCCAGCACCAGCACTGTGGTGCGCAGTCGGGCGAGTTGGGGATGCAGCCAGAAGACGGCGAGGGCGGTGATCGCGGCGGTGGCCGCGTACCGCCAGTCGGCGAAGGCCAGTGGCGGGACCTCGTCGATGACCAGGTCGCGGAAGATTCCGCCGCCGAGGGCGGCCACGAACCCGACGAACGCGACACCGAACAGGTCGAGTCGCTTGGCCACCGCCGCAGAGGCCCCGGAGGCGGCGAAGACGGCCACTCCGGTCAGGTCGGCAAGGAGCAGGCCGGTGGAGGTGGTCACCGCCGCAGGCTACGTCGCCGGCCCGAAGACCTGCCTCAGTTCACTCCCGGTACGAGTCGTAGATCTCCTTGCACTTGGGGCAGACCGGCGAGCCCGGCTTTGCCGCCTTGGTGACCGGGAAGGTCTCCCCGCAGAGAGCGACGACGAAGGTGCCCATGACGGCACTCTCGGCGATCTTCTCCTTGCGGACGTAGTGGAACATCTCGGGACCGGTGTCGGCGTCCTTCAGTTCCGGACGCTCGAGAACCTCTGTGCTCACGTTGGCACCTCCGGCCGTCAAGTTTGGCAGGTCAAAACGGATGGGTCCACTTGAGGTCTGTCCGGAACCGACCCGTACCGTGCCCGATGTGACTGACTTTCGCATCAGCTACGGCACCGAAGTGGCCGAAGCCCTGCACGACGGGCGGCCCGTTGTCGCCCTGGAGAGCACAATCGTCTCGCACGGCCTGCCCCGCCCGGAAAACCTCCGGGTGGCGCGGGAGATCGAGCTTGCGGTCCGGGACGCCGGGGCGGTGCCGGCGACGATCGGCATGATCCGTGGCGAGCTTGTGGTCGGCCTCGATGACGCGCAGCTCACAAGGCTCGCGACCGTCGATGGTGTGGCCAAGCTCTCGGTCCGTGACCTGGCGGTGGGTGCGGCGACGGGCGCGGACGGAGCGACCACGGTGGCCGCGACCAGCGCGGTCGCTGCGGCGGCCGGCATCGAGGTGTTCGCCACCGGTGGGCTGGGCGGCGTGCACCGGGAGGCGGCGCACACCTTCGACGAGTCCGCCGACCTCATCACGCTGGCCCGGACCCCGATCACCGTGGTCTGCGCCGGCGTCAAGTCGATCCTCGACGTGGGCGCCACGCTGGAGCGGTTGGAGACCCTCGGCGTCGCGGTCGTCGGTTACCGCACCCACCGGTTCCCCGGGTTCTACCTCACCGACGGCGGCTTCGACCTGGACTGGTCGCTGGACTCGCCGGAGCAGATCGCCGCGGCTCTGGCCGCCCGTGACGCGCAGGCCGTCCACACCGGCGGCCTGATCGTCGCCAATCCGCTGCCGGTCGACGAGCAGTTGGACCCGGAACTGCACGACCGGACCCTCGCCGACGGCCTGGCCCTGCTGGAGCGCGACGGGGTGACCGGCAAGGCCGTCACGCCGTACCTGCTGGCGCACTTCCACTCGGCCACCGAGGGGGCGAGCCTGACGGTGAACGTCCGGATCATCCTGCGCAACGCCGATCTTGCCGCCCGGATCGCGGTGGCCTCGGCCGCCCGCACCGCTACGCCGGCATGACCCGACCGGCCCGGATGGTCGTCGTCGGGGACGTGATCACCGACGTGCTCGCGGTGCTGTCCGGTCCACTGGCGGCCGGTTCGGACACCAGGGCCGAGATCAGCCTCGGTGGTGGCGGGCAGGCGGCCAACACCGCCGCCTGGGTCGCCGCGCAGAAGGTGCCGGTCACGCTCGTCGCGGCGGTCGGTGACGACGACGCGGGGCGTGACCGGCTGGCCGAGTTGGAGCGGGCCGGCGTCGACTGCGCGCTCGAGCGGGTCGAGGACGCCCCGACCGGCACTGTGATCGTGCTGGCCACCGACGGCGAGCGGACCATGGTCAGCCAGCGGGGCGCGAACCTGCGGCTCAGCGCCGAGCACGTCGACCGCGCCCTCGCCCAGACGCCCGACGCCGGGCATCTGCACCTGTCCGCGTACACCCTGTTGGACGACGCGTCGCGCGGCGCGGGGCTGCGGGCGTTGGCCGCCGCCCGCGAGCGTGGGCTCACCACGAGCGTCGACGCGGCCTCCGCGGCGCCGCTGCGGCGGGTGGGCGCGGCGGCCTTCCTGAGTTGGGTACGCGAGGTCGACCTGCTGCTTGTCAACGCGGACGAGGCCACGGTGCTGGCCGGCGGGTTGGACCCGGCGGCGCAGGGGCGGGCGTTGTCGGCGACGGCCCGGCGGGTGGTGGTCAAGGGCGGCGCGGCGGGGGCGGTCTGGGTCGACCGGTGGGCCACCGTCAGCGTGGCGACGGCCCGGCGGGTGACGGTGGTGGACGTCACGGGGGCCGGGGACGCCTTCGCGGCCGGGCTGCTCACCGCGTGGCTGGCAGGTGCCACGCCGACCGCTGCCCTGGATCGCGCCACCGAACTGGGCGCGCTCGCCGTCTCGACAGTGGGGGCGCGACCACGGCCGTGATCTGTCGGGCCCTGGCCCGCGCGGCGCGGGTCAGGGTTCGGCGTCGATGATCTTGTGCGGGTGCTCCTCGGTGGTGAGGCTCATCGGCGGGGAGTCGTCCGTCCGGCGGGGGCGGAAGCGGTTGGCCAGCCGGTGCTCCTCCTTGGGCGGCCTGTCGTTGGCCAGCAGCACCGCCAGCCACGGGATGACCACCATGCCAAGGGCGCACAGGGGCAGCCAGAGCCACAGCAGCGGGGCCTTCACGCCGACCAGGATCGCGCCAGCGACGATGCAGGCCACCCGGATGCCCATCATCAGGACATAGCGGCGCTGACGGCTCGTGAGCTGATCGTTCTGGCTGCGCGAGGCGTCGGTGATCAGAATCGGCTGGTACGCCTGACGCTTCACCTTGGACCTCCTCGAGGGGGTTACGCCTCATCCTGTCACCGCGAAGCCGTGATCAGCGAAATTTGCCGCATACCGCGTCGTGTTACGCGCGTGGTACGCTGCGCCCCGTGGGCAGCAGGTTCAGCTTCACCGACGAGGCGTTGGCCAACCTGAGGGTCTACGACGTCACACCCGGGGAAGTCTGGGAGGCGCTGCACAGCGCCCGACGGGTCATCCGCCACCTGGGCGACGACGTGATGGTGGTCTACGCCGCCGCCCGACGGGGTCGCCGACTGGCGGTGCTGCTCGCCGAAGCCGATGGCAGCGACAACGACTGGGACATCCTCTCCGCCCGCGAGCTGAGCGACGTCGAGTCCAAGCGCTACGACGAGGCCGTGCGGAGAGATCGCCGATGAGGGGGGCCGTGACGATGCACCGTAACGACGCGACCAAGCAGTTCCACAGCGGCGACGACCGGATCGCCGAGTTGATCGACCATAGTCCGGCGGTGGACCTGCCCACCCCCGACACCGACGTGCCGATGGTGAGCCGATCGGTCCGGCTGCCGCTGGACACCTACGAGCGGGTCCGCGCCGCCGCCGACGCCCGGGGCATCGGCGTCACCACGCTGATGCGGCAGTGGATCGAGGCCGGCCTGGCCGACCTGGACGACTCGGCCACCGTCTCGCTCGCCGACGTCCGGCGCGCGCTGGCCTCGCTGGCCCACCCGACCGCCGCCTGAGCGCACCGCTCAGCCGTCGGCGGCCTTCGCCTTCGCGGCCGCCTTCATCTGCTGCTTGTACTCCCGCACCCGGCGCAGCGAGTCGGCGTCGGTGACGTCGGCCACCGACCGGTACGCGCCAGGGTCGCCGTAGCCACCGGCCGCCTTCCGCCAGTCCTGCGGCGTCACCCCGAACCGCTTGCCGAGCAGGGCCACGAAGATCTGCGCCTTCTGCTTGCCGAAGCCGGGCAGCTCGCCGACCCGGCGCAGCAGCTCCGGCCCGTCGGTGACGTCCGACCAGAGCAGCGCCGCGTCCCCGTCGTAGCGCTCCACCAGGACCCGGCAGACCTCCTGCACCCGGGCCGCCATCGCCTTCGGGAACCGGTGCAGCGCGGGCGGCTGGGCGAAGAGCGCCACCAGCGCGTCCCCGTCGTACCCGGCCAGCTCCGCCGCGTCCAGATCGTGACCGAGCCGCTGGCTCAGCACGTACGGCGAGGAGAACGCCTTCTCCATCGGCACCTGCTGGTCCAGGGTCATACCGATGAGCAGGGCCAGCGGGCTGCGCTCCAGCAGCCGGTTGGCTTCGGGGTCGATGGGAAGCACGAGCGTCATGCGGACATCTTGCCGGGTCGGCCGGGTGCGGATGGACCGCCGCGCTAACCTCGGCGCGTCTCGCCGGCCGCGTAGCTGGGACCGGGGACATGTTGCCGATACTCTCGGTGGGTCCCCAGAAGGAGGTGGCCGTGCCGAGCCTGGAGAGGCCACGCGTCGAGTACCGCACACCGGAGGACCTAGTCCGAGACGTCACCGCCGGACTGGTACGGATCCCACCATTCCAACGATCCTTCAAGTGGGAAGCGGCTGACATCGTCCGGCTCTTCGACAGCCTGCTACGGGGGTTTCCAATTGGAAATCTTCTGCTGTGGCGACGTCCGGCACCGGCGCAGCGGCTCCAGGTCGGCCCGCTGGAAGTCGTAGCTCCCGAGACAGCCGCAGCTCTCTGGGTAGTCGATGGCCAGCAGCGCATCGTGTCTCTCGTCGGCGCATTGACCCGGGCGGACCGCTCTGTCGACCCGCGCTTCCGGGTTCATCTGGACCTGGACACCGGCGAGTTTCACACAATCGGCAACCGTCAACGACCGCCGCGTTCCTGGGTGCCGGTCAGCTCTCTGTTGGACACCGCAGTCCTACTACGATGGATGCGCGACAACTCCGACTGGCTCTCGGAGGAGCAACTCGCCCTCGCCGACCAGGCCGCAAAGGCGATACGTGAGTACCAGATACCGACGTACATCGTTCACTCGGCCGATGAGAACGCTCTGCTCGAGATCTTCACCCGAATGAACACCACCGGGAAACGGCTCACCAAGTCCGAAGTCTTTCAGGCGTTGCACGCGGGTGCCGTCAACGATGAGCTGAGCACCCTGCACAGCCTCGGTCAGATCCCGGCCACGCTCGGATTCGGGACGCTCGACGATCGGCTCGCCCTGCGCTGCGTCCTCGCGTATCGGGGCGGCGACATTTTCCGAGAGGACTTCCGCCAGGAGTTCGGCCCCGAGGACGACCCGGCTGAGACGCTGAGGGAGGTGGCCGCACGACTGCGAGAGGCAGTCGAGTTCCTTCGCGGCGAATGCAGCATTCCCCACATCAAGCTCTTGCCCTACTCGCATGTACTACCGATCCTGGTGCGGTTCATCCGCCTACACGGAACGCCGGTGGGACGACCAGCGACCTTGCTGCGGCGCTGGGTTTGGCGCAGCGCTGTCGCTGGCACGCGCGCCCGTGGGGTCAGCGTCGCCGACATCCGCAATCAGGTGGAGTCGGTGGACGCGCCGGATGCGCTGGCCGCTGCGGCCAACGTGTTGCGGCAGGTGCACTCCTTCCCTGACTTCTCGGCAGAGCTGGACAAGGTGCATTTCAACCATGCGATGACCAAACTCAACACCCTGGGATTGCTCGCTGCCGAGCCCCGCGATCTCGGCAGCGGGGAGATCATCGACATCACCCGGCTTCTAGAGCAGGGCAGTCCGTTGCGGCCGCTACTGCCGGAGAGCGGCGATATCACCCTGGCCACGATCGCTAACCGTTTTGTGCTCCCCCCCGGGGAGCGCCTCACCCGCTCGGCCCTCGTGGACGCCTCATCGACCGTCATGGCCAGCCATTTGATCACCGAAGACGCTAGGGTTCTCGCACTGCGCGACGACTGGTCCGGCTTCCTGGAGCTACGGGCCCAGGTGTGCCTCCAGACCATCACTGGTCACGTCAATCGGATGGCCGAGTGGGGGGCGCGGGACGGGCGATCGCTCGCGGACATACTGCGAACGGCCGCCTGACATGGTCGCAACGACAGCCGAGGTGCGGCTACACGGTCACCGGGTCGGCGAGCTCCAGTTCCTTCAAGGTGGGTCCGAGTTCATCTACGACGACGACCTCTCCTCCCCCGACCACCGAGTTCTCGGCCAGATCTTCGAAGATGATCCCCGATCGGTCCGGCGCGCGCGGGTCGGCCTGCCGCCCTGGTTCGCCAACCTGTTGCCCGAGGGGGCACTGCGTCGTCAGATCATCCGTGAACTTGGAGGCGGCAGAATAGGCGACTTCACCCTGCTACTCAGAGTGGGCAGCAACCTGCCGGGGGCCGTGACCGTCCACGCCGACCGTGAGCCGAAGGACGATTTCCTGCCGGCGGCAGCGGAGCAGATCGACCACCCACTACGACACTCGCTGGCCGGTGTCCAGCTCAAGTACTCGATCTCGACGGACCGACTTGCCGTGCCAGTGAGCGGGCAGGGCGGTTGGTGGATCGTGAAGCTGCCCGACCAGGGTTTGCTTGAGCTGCCCACCAACGAGTATCTGACGATGAGCTGGCTGGCGGCAGCCGGGTTCCCGGTGCCCGCGGTGCATCTCCTACGAGCGGATGAGGTCAAGGGCTTACCCGATGGCCTGGTCCGCCCGGCCGATTTCGTCTACGTGATCCAACGGTTCGACCGCGCCCCCGGGGAACGCATCCATGTGGAGGACTTCGCCCAGGTCGCGGATGTCGAGCCCATGTTCAAGTACAGCGAGTCGGGTGCCTCGTACGACAGCCTCGCCGCAGCGATCCGGCAGCTGACCGGGGACGACGGGTACCACGATTTCATAGCTCGCCTCGTCGCTCTCCTGGTGGTCGGCAATACGGACGGCCATCTCAAGAATTGGGCCATCAGGTATGCGGACGGACGGACTCCTCACCTCGCCCCTGTTTACGACTTCCACTCCCTGTCTGTTTACTCCACCTATCGCTGGGCACCGTTGGCACTCAGCCTGGACTCGGAGACGGTCCCAAGCGCCATCACCGGCGATAACTTCCGGCGTCTGGCAGAGCGGGCTGGAGCGGACCCGGAGCAGACCTTCGACACGGTGGCACAGACCGTGGCCCGGCTGCGTACGGCGTGGACCACGACGGTGGCAGAAGAGGCTCGGGCACGATTCGACGCTTTGGCGGACCACTACACCCGGCGGCTCGACACGCTGCCGATCTGCAGCTCAGACGGCTGATTCACGCTTACGCCCGGGCCGTTACGGCACGGCGATATGCGCGCAGCAGGTGCGACACTCGGATCGTTCTCCGTTAGTTCCGCCTGCAGCACGGGTGCTGTCAGGCCGGGTCGGAGCCAGGGGGCAGGATGGCGGGTGTGGACCAACACGACATGCTGCTCTCCCCTGCCGGTGTCGACGCGCTGCGCAGCGCGCTGACCCGCGCCGGGTTCACCAGCGACGGCATCGCCGGCCGGCTCGGCGCGCAGGCCACCGGCTCGGTCGCGCGCAACGACTACCGGGCCGCCCTGCGCGCCACCGAGGACCGCGATCCGCTCGCCACCCTGATCCGGGTGTTCATCTGCGACCAGACCGAGTCGGAGCCGACGGTGGCCGCGGCGCTGGCGCCGTTGACAGTGGCCGAGGCGCTCGCCGGTGGGCTTGTCGAGCGGCACGGTGACGGCCTGCGCGCCGGTGTCGACCTGGAGCCGTACGGCGAGGACTGGTGGGTGCTCGCCGACGTGCCGGGCAGCGCCCGACCGGGACAGCCACTGCATGCCGAGCACGTGCTCGGCATCGGCGGGGCCACACAGACCCTGATCGGCGCCACGGTGCGCCGCCCTGTCGACACCGCGCTCGACCTGGGCACCGGCTCCGGCGTGCAGGCCCTGCACCTGTCCACCCACGCCCGTTCGGTGACCGCCACCGACCTCTCCGAGCGGGCGCTGCGCTTCGCCGCCACCAACGCCGCCCTCAACGGCCAGAACTGGGAACTGCTGCGCGGCGACCTTGTCGCTCCGGTGGCGGGCCGGCGCTTCGACCTTGTGGTGAGCAACCCGCCGTTCGTTGTCGGCCCGGGCACCACCACGCACGTCTACCGCGACTCCGGGCGCGTGGGTGACGCGATCGGCGCGGAACTCGCCGCCGCCGCCCCCGACCTGCTCACCGAGGGCGGCACCATGCAGTACCTGGCGAACTGGGTGCACGTCGCCGGTGAGGAGTGGGACGAGCGGGTCGCCGACTGGTTCGCCGGGACCGGCCTGGACGCCTGGGTGATCCAGCGCGAGGTCGCCGACCCCATGGCGTACGTCGACCTGTGGCTCACCGACGTCGGCGAGAGCACCGATCCACAGCGGACGGCGGCCTGGCTGGACTGGTTCGACGCGCACAAGGTCGAGGGGATCGGCTTCGGCATCGTGTCCCTGCGCCGTGGCGGGCACGACGACCCGATCATCCGGGTGGAGGACCTGCGGCAGCGGGTCGAGCCGCCGCTGGGCGACCAGGTGGGCGCCTGGTTCGACCGCCAGGACTTCCTCCGGGTACGCGACACCGAGGGGCTGCTCGCCGAGCGTTACCGGGCCGCCGACGGCCTGCAACTGCGTCAGGAGGCCACGATGGGTGACGAGGGCTGGGCGGTGGACCGGCAGGTCCTCGCGATGCCGCACGGCCTGCGCTGGACCGAGGAGATCGACCCGTTGGTGCTGGCGCTCGTCGGTGGCGCCGACGGCCGGCTGCCGCTGCGCGACCAGCTCGCCCTGCTCGCGGCTGCGCACGATGTGGAGCCCGACGAGATGGCCGAGGCTGCCGGCCCGATCGTCGCGCATCTCGTGGAGCGCGGCTTCATCGAGCCGGTGACGGCGTGATGCGGGCACCGGCAGTCGGCACGCAGGTGGCCCGCTGATGCGCGCTGTGGTGCAGACCGTCGGCCGGGCCAGCGTGACGGTGGACGGCGAGGTGGTCGGCGCGATCGACAACGGCCTGCTGGTGCTTCTCGGGGTGACCCACACCGACACGGCCGAGACCGCCCGCACGATGGCCCGCAAGGTGCACGAGCTGCGGATCCTGGACGACGAACGGTCCGCCTCCGACACCGGCGCGGCGATCCTGGTGGTCAGTCAGTTCACCCTCTACGGCGACGCTCGCAAGGGTCGTCGTCCAACCTGGACCGCCGCCGCTCCCGCCGAGGTCGCCGAGCCGCTGGTGACGGCGGTCGTCGAGGCCCTGCGCGAGCGCGGCGCGAAGGTGGAGACGGGTCGCTTCCGCGCGCACATGCTCGTCGAGAGCGTCAACATCGGCCCGCGCACCGTCCTCCTGGACCTCTGACCCGGCAATCGGCTTCATTCACGACAATGATCCGGTCGGATCCTGTCAGGTGACCGATCGCCTCACTCCCGTTTCACGCCCCTCCCGCCAAGCTGTGTCTCACACCGGCACCACTGAGCCGGAGACACGGCCCAGATGTGGACACGGGGAGAGACAGAGATGGCCCTGCAGATGACGGAAAACCGGATGCGCCCGGCAGCCAGCACCGACACCGATGCGCCCACCGAGATCCTCGCCGACCTGGACGCCACCGACGAGCGCGGCATCTCCACGGACCTGGTCCGGGCATACCTGAACGGAATCGGCCGCACGAAGTTGCTGACCGCGGCACAGGAGGTCGAGCTGGCGCGGCGCGTCGAAGCCGGCCTGTTCGCCGACGAGAAGCTCGCAACCTGCACCCCGGTCTCGCCGGAGTTGCGGGCCGACCTGGAGCTGATCGTCGCCGAGGGACGGGCCGCCAAGGACCACCTGCTGGAGGCGAACCTGCGGCTGGTGGTCAGCATCGCCAAGCGCTACACCGGCCGTGGGATGGCCTTTCTGGATCTGATCCAGGAGGGCAACCTCGGTCTGATCCGCGCGGTGGAGAAGTTCGACTACACAAAGGGCTACAAGTTCTCCACGTACGCCACCTGGTGGATCCGCCAGGCGATCACCCGCGCCATGGCCGACCAGGCCCGCACCATCCGCATCCCGGTGCACATGGTCGAGCAGGTCAACCGGATGGTGCGGGCCCGCCGCGAACTCGCCGTGACGCTCGGCCGCGAACCGACTGTCGCCGAAGTAGCCCGCGCGCTGGAGATCCCCGAGGTCCAGGTCATCGAGCTGATCTCGTACGACCGGGAGCCGGTCAGCCTGGACCAGGCGGTCGGCGACGACGGCGAGAGCGCACTCGGCGACTTCGTGGCCTCGGTGGACCCGCGCAACGAGCCCGGTGACACCGCCGCCCAGGGCGAGTTGCGCAACGAGGTGAGCATCGTGCTGTCGACGCTGTCCCAGCGGGAGCAGGCGGTGATCCGGCTCCGTTTCGGTCTGGACGACGGTCGCCAGCGCACCCTTGACGAGGTCGGTCGCGAGTTCGGCCTGTCCCGGGAGCGCATTCGGCAGATCGAGAAGGTGACGCTGCTGAAGCTGCGCGCTCCGGAGCGGGCGCAGCGCCTGGAGGCGTACGCCTGCTGAGGCGCACGGTCCACACGGAAGGCCCTGGCGGTTCGCCGGGGCCTTCCGTGCTGTCGAGGTGGGTGACGCGGCCGTCGAGGTGCTTGACGGCGGCGGCGATCCGCGATAAACCATCTGGTTATACAACCAGGAGGTTATGGTGAGCCCGGAGCTGTTGGACGCGACGTTCGCGGCACTTGCCGACCCGACCCGGCGAGCAATACTCGCCCGGCTCGCGGTCGGCGAGGCGACGGTCACGGAGCTGGCAGCGCCCTTCGAGATGAGCCAGCCCGCCATCTCCAAGCACCTCAAGGTGCTGGAACGGGCTGGCCTCGTCAGCCGGGGGCGGGACGCCCAGCGCCGGCCGTGCCGTCTGGAGGCACGCCCACTGCGGGAGGCCACGGCCTGGCTCGCCGGCTACCGCGACTACTGGGCGGAGAGCTACAAGCGACTCGACGGCCTGCTCGACGAACTCCAGGCCGTCGACAAGCGGGACGCGGCGCCGAGCGGGGCGGGCGAGTGACGGGCACCGACGACTCGATCGTCGTACGCGCACCGGGCGACCGGCAGATCGTGATGAGTCGCCTGTTCGAGGCGCCGGCCCGGCTGGTGTTCGCCGCATTCACCCAACCCGAGCTGCTGGTCCGCTGGTACGGGGCGCAGGGCTGGAGGCTCGTGGGGTGCGACGTCGACCTGCGCGTCGGCGGGCGGTGGCGGTTCGAGTCGCAGGGCCCGGACGGCACCCGGATGGCCCAGGCAGGCGTCTACCGGCAGATCGATCCGCCGCACCGGCTGGTCTTCACCGAACTCTTCGACGACCAGTCCTATCCGGGCGAGACTCTGGTCTGCCACGAGTTCACCGAGCTGGCCGGGCGGACCACAGTCACCACCACGTTGCTCTACGCCACCGCAGAGGGGCGGGACACCGTGCTGCGCTACCCGATGACTCGGGGCATCGGGCAGAGCTTCACGCGGCTCGCCGAACTGCTGCGTTCGACAACAACCACGACACGAGGGGAGCACCAATGAACTGGACGCTGGAAGTGGTGATCGTGCCGGTCTCCGATCTGGACCGGGCGAAGGCGTTCTACGCCGACCAGCTCGGCTTCGCTGTGGACCACGACACGGTGATCGGCGACGACGTCCGCATCATCCAGCTGACACCGCCCGGGTCCGGCTGCTCGGTGGTGATCGGCAAGGGCGCGGTCCCGCAGATGCCACCGGGCTCGCTCAAGGGGCTGCAACTGGTGGTGCCCGACATCGAGAAGGCCCGCGCGCAACTTGTCGAACGCGGCGTGGAGGTCAGCGAGATCCAGGTGGTCGGGCGCAACCCCCGGCCCGTGCCGCACCCGTTGGACAACGTCGGATTCGTCCACTTCACCGACCCCGACGGCAACGCCTGGGCCGTCCAGCAGATCTCCAGCCGCGCCTGAAACCGCCGCCCGCTCGGGCCTCTGCTCACAGGCGGCGCGGGCCGGTGTCCGGGCGGGCCGCCGGACCGCCCACCTGGACCTGGGCGTGCAGGACCGTGATGCCATCCGGGCGGGCGAGCACCGGGTTGAGGGTCAGCGATCGCACCCGGGGCTGCTCGTCGGCGAGCTGACCCACCCGCAGCAGCAGGTCGGCCAGGGCAGCCCTGTCGACAGGCGCCGCACCCCGGTACCCCCGCAGCAGCGGCGCGGCCCGGGGTTCGTCGACGAGCTCGGCGGCGTCGCGGTCGGTCAACGGCACCGCCCGCCAGGCCCGGTCGCCGAGCAACTCGGTGGCCACCCCACCGAGACCGAAACCGACCACCGGCCCGAACGCCGGATCCTCCACCAACTCCACCACGCAGGCCACACCCGGCGGGACCATCGGCTGCACCAGGACCTCCGCGCCGAAGCGGGCGGCCAGTTCGGCGTACGCCCGGCGGACCGTCGCCTCGTCGGGCAGGTCGAGCCGGACCGCGCCGAGGTCGACCCGGTGCCGCAGCCCGGGGGCAGCAGCCTTCAGCGCCACCGGGAAACCCAACCCCGCCGCCGCGTCCACCGCCGCGTCGAGCGAGTCGACGGACACCGACGCCACAGGTTCGATGCCGTACGCGGCCAGCAGCGCGTTCGGGTCGGGCGGATCGCGGAGCGCAGCCTGGGCGGCGGCACTGTCGACCCCTGGCAACTCGGGTGCCACCCCGGGCGGGCGGCGTAGCCACTCGGCGTACCGGTGCACGCGGGCGAGAGCGCGCACTGCCTCCTCCACGCCGCCGTACGCGGGCATCCCGGCCGGCGGCCGGCCCACCAGGAACGTCGCCACCGTCGGCTTGCCCAACGCCAGCGCGGCCGGCAGCGCGGCGATGACGTCGGCGTCCACATCGGTGAGTTGACCGGGCAGCGGCGGGGCGAAGACCACCACCAGGGCGTCCACCCGGTCGTCGCTTGCCGTCTCCGCGAGGGCGGCGGCGAATTCGGCCGCACCGGCGCTCGGCCCGACGTCACGGGGATAGCCGTCGACGACCGTGAGGCCCTGCCCGACGCAGGCTGTCGCGGCCAGGCCGGTCAGCGCCGAGGAGTTGCCGACCACGCCGACCCGGCCGCCGGCGGGCAGCGGCTGGTTGGCAAGCAGCACCCCCACGTCGAGCAGTTCCGGCACGGTGTCCACCCGGATCACGCCGGACTGGGCGAACAGGGCTGCCACCGCCACCTCGTCCGGCCCGGCCGAGTCGCCCACCCCTGGCGGTCGGGCCGGTGACGCGAGCGCGACGACCGGCTTGGAACGGCCGATCCGCCGGGCCAGCCTGGCGAACTTACGCGGGTTACCGAACGTCTCCAGATACAACATGATCACGTCGGTGCCGGGGTCGTCCTGCCAGTACTGGAGCAGGTCGTTGCCGGAGACGTCGGCGCGGTTGCCGGCCGAGACGAAGCTGGACAGCCCCAGGCCGCGCCGGTCGGCCTCGGCGAGCAGCGCCACCCCGAACGCACCGGACTGGCTGAAGATGCCGACCCGACCGGCCGGCGGCAGCGCCGGGGCGAGGGTGGCGTTGAGGCGTACCGTCGGATCGGTGTTGGCCACGCCGAGACAGTTCGGGCCGACCACGCGCATACCGGCGGCGTGCGCCGCGCGGACCAGCGCCCGCTGGGTGGCCGCGCCCTGGGCGCCGGCCTCGGCGAAGCCTGCCGAGATGACCACCAGGCCGTGCACCCCGGCGGCGGCCGCGTCGGCGACCACAGCGGTCACCGCCGCAGGCGGGACCGCCACCACCGCCAGGTCCACAGGGACCCCGGCGTCGACAGCCGACGGGTACGCGGGAAGCCCCGCCACCGTCGACGCGCTCGGATGCACGGGCACCACGGCACCTGTGAAACCACCGTCGCGCAGGTGCCCCAGCACTGCCGCGCCGACGCCCTGACCTGTGGCGCTGGCACCGTAGACGGCGATGCCCCGCGGGGCGAGCAGCCGGGCGATCGAGCGGGCCTCGGTACGGTGTTCCCTGCCGAACTGCACCTCCAGCGTGGCCTCGGTGGGCGCGATGGGAAAGCTCAGGTGCACCACGCCGTCGGCGTACTCGCGCTGGACCTGGTAGCCGAAGTCGGAGAAGACCCGCAGCATCGTCCCGTTTGTCGGCAGCACCTCGGCGACGAAACTCATGATGCCGTTGCGCCGGGCGGCGTCGGCCAGGTGCTCCATCAGCACCGACCCGATGCCCCGGCCCTGGTAGGCGTCCTCCACAACGAAGGCCACCTCCGCCTCCGGACTCTGCGGACCGAGCCGCTCGTAACGGCCGACGGCGACGATCTGCTCGCCGGCCAGCACCACGAACGCCTCCCGGTCGCGGTGGTCGACAGTGACGAACCGGATCAGATCCCGTTCCGGAATGCGCGGGTACGGCGAGAAGTACCGCAGGTAGCGGGTGCGCTCGGAGAACCGGCTGTGCATCGCCACGATGCCCGGCGCGTCGTCCGGACTGATCGGTCGCAACTGGACGGCGCTGCCGTCGCTGAGCAGCACGTCCACCGGCTGGTCCACGGTAGTCACAGGTGCCGTCCTCCCCCGGCCCGGCTCAGTCCCGCGGATCGTGCGGATCAAGCCCCAGCAGCGGGAACACCGTCCTGCGGGTCGCCGCGATCGCCCGGTCCACAGCGTTGGGCTCACCTGTCGGCTGCCACGGCTCGTACGACGGGTCGACGTCGTCGGTCATCCGCAGCGGAATCTCCCGGCCCGGACGGCGAGCGGCGGCAAGCTCCCGCCAGGCCGGCGGGGTGAGCGTCGCCGGGTCGATCGGGTCGCCGGTGGCCACTGCCAGCAGGTGGGTCCACGCCCGGGGCACCACTTCGACAAGCGCGTACCCGCCGCCGCCGGTGGCGACCCAGCGGCCGTCGCACAGCTCGTCGGCGAGCGACCGCAACGCCAGGTAGGTGGCACGCTGACCGTCGACCGTCAGGCTCAGGTCGGCGAGCGGGTCGAGCCGGTGCCCATCGGCACCGCACTGGCTGACCAGCACCTGCGGCCGGAACGCACGCAGCACCGACGGCACGATCGCGTGGAACGCCCGCTGCCAACCGGAGTCGTCGACACCCGGCGGCAGCGGCATGTTGACGGCGGTGCCCTGCGCGCCCGGTCCACCGGTCTCGTCCGGAAAACCGGTGCCGGGAAAGAGCGCGAGCGGGGTCTCGTGCACGCTGACAGTGAGCACCCGAGGGTCGTCCCAGAAGATCTGCTGCACGCCGTCGCCGTGGTGCACGTCCACATCCACGTACGCGATGCGCTCGGCACCCAGTTCCAGCAGGCGGGTGATGGCCACGGCCGGGTCGTTGTAGACACAGAAGCCGGAGGCCCGGGCGGGCATCGCGTGGTGCAGGCCACCTGCCACGCTCACCGCCCGCCGCGCGTCGCCGCGCCACACCGCCTCGGCTGCGGTCACAGTGGCACCGGTGATCAGCGCGCTGGACTCGTGCATCCCGTCGAAGACCGGATTGTCGGAGGTGCCCATCCCGTACCCGGCGAACAGCGGGTCACGCGGCGCTGCCCGCACCGCCGCCAGGTAGGCCGGGTGGTGCACGCGGGCGAGCAGGGCCTCGTCGACGGGCTCCGGTTTCACAACGCGCACGCCTGGCCGGTCGAGGATGCCCAGCTCGCGGGCGAGCGCGAACGTCAGCTCCACCCGTACCGGGTCGAGCGGATGGTCACCCATGTCGTAGGCGAGCAGCGACTCGTCCCACACCACCACCGTGTCGTCGGACATGAGCCCATGGTCGCACGAGGACGGGCGGCCCCCCACCGCACGTGCTGCTCAGTGGCCGGATGTCGACCCGGAGGCGACCGGCCGGGCGGGATCGGCCACCCAGTTGCTCCACGATCCGACGTAGAGTGCCGCATCCGTGCGGCCCGCCAGATGCAGCGCCAGGATCGCCTGCGCCGCGGTCACCCCCGAGCCGCAGTAGGCCCCGACGGCCCGCGCGCCGGTCACGCCAGCTGCGGCGAAGCGCTCCCGCAACACCTCGGCGGCCAGGAAGCGTCCGTCCGAGCCGACGTACTCGCCGGCCGGCAGGTTCGCCGCGCCGGGCACGTGGCCCGCTACCGGGTCGATCGGTTCGACCTCGCCCCGGTAACGGGGCGCAGCCCGTACGTCGAGGAGCACAGCGTCGTCGGCGGCGGCCAACGCGCCGGCCTGCCCGGCGTCGAGCACCGGCAGGTCACCCGGGCGCACCTTGACGTCGCCGGGACTCGGGTCGGGTGTCGAGGTGGAGACGGGCCGGCCGGCGGCGACCCAGGCCGGGTAGCCACCGTGCAACACGCGAACCGTGCGGTGCCCCGCCCAGCGCAACGTCCACCAGGCGCGGGCCGCGGCCAGGCCGTCGCCACCGTCGTACACCACGACGGGATGACCGGCGCGGACGCCGGCGGCCCGCAGCGCCGCCTGCAACGCGGCCGGGTCGGGAAGTGGATGCCGGCCTCCGACGCCGGGCGGCCCGCAGAGCGCGGTGTCCAGGTCGACGAAGACCGCGCCGGGCAGATGGCCGGCCAGGTAGTCGTCGTGGCCGGGCGGGCCGGTGAGCCGCCAGCGGACGTCGAGCAGGGTGGGCGGATCGGTGTCGTCGAGCTCGGCGGCGAGCCGACCGACTTCGATCAGCGGCTCCTCAATTCCGGACATGGCGACCATCAAACACCATCCGGGTCAGGACCCGCGCGGTTCGGCGACGGCCACTCGGCCGAACAGCGAGGTACCATCGTGCACCGGAGGGCCGCTGCCGCTATGAAGTCTCACGACCTGGTCGACACGACCGAAATGTACCTGCGCACCATCCTCGAGTTGGAGGAGGAGGGGGTGCCGCCGCTGCGTGCGCGCATCGCCGAGCGGCTACGGCAGAGCGGCCCCACCGTGAGCCAGACCGTTGCCCGGATGGAGCGCGACGGCCTGCTCACCGTCGAGGGCGACCGGCAGCTGACCCTCACGGCGCTCGGCCGGGGCACCGCCGTCTCCGTGATGCGCAAGCACCGCCTCGCCGAGTTGCTGCTGGTGAACGTCATCGGGATGCCCTACGAGGAGGCCCACGAGGAGGCCTGCCGCTGGGAGCACGTGATGAGCGACGCCGTCGAGAAGCGGGTGTACGACCTGCTCAACCGGCCCACCCGCTCCCCGTACGGCAACCCGATCCCCGGTCTGGAGGCGTTGGGCTCGCCCGAGACGCAGGCCACCGAGGCCGGCGAAGGTGAGCGCAACCTGGCATTCCCCGGCCTCACCGGGCCGGTGGTGGTGCGCCGGATCTGCGAGAGCGTGCAGACCGACGCCGACGTGCTGCGCCAGCTGCACGCCGCCGGCGTCGACCCGGGCGCCACAGTGACAGTGGCGCAGGAGCGTGACGGAGTGTCGATCGACAGGTCCGGCGACCGCGTCCGGCTGCCGCGCGAGGTCGCCTCGCGGGTCTTCGTCGCCGCCGGCTGACCTGCTGCTCGGCTGACCTGCCGCTGCTCGCTGGCCGTCCGGCCTGGGCGTCACAGTGCCCGGGTGTCCACCTTCTTGGCCAGCGCGATCAACTCCCCGGCGAGTTTCTCGGCCACCGCGCGCTCGGTGCCGCGGGCACTGGTCCAGGTCAGAGTCGCCAACCGGCTGTCGGTGGCCAGCCAACCGACCTCGACTGCCGGGCCGTGGCCGCTCGCCGCGGCGACGGTACGCCGGTACGCCTGCTGACCCAGCCCGGTGACCTTCGTCGCCTTGGTGGGCACCACGTCCGCGCCGAACGTGGTCTTGTCGACCGACGTCTCGGACACGCTCAGCATCAGCTCCGGCAGCGGCGCGTTCCCTGCCCGGATCACGCAGGTGTGCGTGTCACCTCGTTCGCTGGCCGCCGCCACGTCGAAGCGCACCTTGATCAGTTGCTCGATGAGCGCGAAGTCCAGCAGCCGGCAGGCGCCGCCCGAGGAGGCCGCCGCCACGTCCACAGCGATCGGCACCGGCGGCGGCACAGCCGACGGCTCGGCGTCGGCGGCACAGCCGCTCACCAGCAGTCCGGCCAGCCCGGCGACCACGATCCGCCCGCGCACGCTCCACCCTCTCGCCGACCGACGGCGGTAGGCGCCCGCCAGGTGTCCGTCGGCCACCGTACGGGGTGTCCGGGTTCGGCGGAAGTCCTCGTTTTACCGTTATCCGCACTGTGGATCGTCCACGTACGGGCAGTGTCGGCAGCCACGTCCACAGCAGGTGCCACGGCGGGCCAGGAATGCGGCGCTGAGCACGAACAGCCCGCTCGCCGGGTCGAGGTAGCCGGCCTCCCCGGCGGCCAGTGCGGCGGCGTGCGCGGCGAGGATCCGTGCCCGGTCGGGATGCCCGGGCGGCAGCCGCGACGGGTGCGGCTCGGTGAGCGGCCGGTCGGCCAGGGGTCGTCGCTCTCCGCTCACCGCAGCAGTCTAGGCAGCGTCGAGGAGCGTGGTGCTGGTGCCGGCTGTGTCACCCTGACCGGTCTGTCTGCAGTGTCAGCCGAACCACGTCATCGCCTGGCCGTGGCCCCGCGTCCAGGCCAGCGGCGTGCCGTCCAACGCGAGGACGTTGTGCAGCCCCTCCCCCGACGGTGTCGGCAGCCCGTCGTACGGCAGCACCTCCGGCGCCTCGTTGGCGACCCAGTGACCGGGCAGGTCACGGACCAGCCGGACGAACGCCTTCCGGCGCGGCACGGGCACCTGGTAGAGCACCGAGTTGTGGAAGACCACCAGCGTCGCGCCGGCCGGCGCCCGCGCGGCCAGCGCCGGCAGGTCGTCCACCAGATCGCCACGGACCAGCAGCGGCGGATCGGCAGCGGCGACCGCCGCCGCAGCCCGAAGCCGGGCCCGCCGGTGCGCGTGCTCCGGCCAGATCAGCGCGTCCAACCAGGACACGTCGTCGGGGTCGGTCACGTCGAGGGGGTTGAGGTCCAGGCCAGCCCGCCACACCACCTGGGGTACGCGCGCCGGCGGCACCAATCCGCTGGCCGCGCAGTCCAGGACGGGCTCGCCGGAGCCGACCCGATGCTCGCGGTAGCGGTAGGCGTACCGGTCGGGATAGAGGCAGAGCCCTGCGGACGCGCCGACCTCCAACAGGGCGAGCGGCTGCGGCAGCGCGGCGAGCACCGGGAGCAGCACAGCGCACCGGCCGGCCTCGTTCGTCTGGGTGGCCCGGACGCGCATCTGCGCCTCGATGACCGGCCAGTTCGCCACCGCGTAGTCGTGAAACGCCGCCGGGTCCTCGACCGGGCCGCCGAGCCACCGGACGACACCGAACAGCAGGTTCGGTTGCCGCTTGGCCGGGGGCAGCCCGTCGAGCAGCGTCAGCAGCTCGTGGTCGCGGGACACCGCCAGGGACAGCCGCTCGTACGCGGGCGAGACCCCGCGTACCTCCCGGGTGGCGAATCTGGCGTACGCCTCGGCGGTTGTCATGCAGTGATCGTCGCAGCCTCGCCGTCAGGCCGCTTCGAGGGCGCCCGCGTCAGCGTCGGTCTTCGGTGAAGGCGGCACGCGGGTCGATGGCCTGACCCCGTGCGTACTCCTCGCCGAAGGCCGCTGGGCCCAGCGCCTCGATCGCGGCGGCACGGGTCTTGGCGAGGTCGGCCGCGTCGTCCGGATCCGGCACCTGGCCGAGTGATGCGAACGCGGCGTCCGTGACACCTACCATCCGCGCCGCACGCGAATGGTCACCTTCGACCGAGGCGAGCACGGCATCCGCCACGCAGACGTACGGCACGAAGTCGGCCCAGTCGTTCCGGAACACCCGCTCCCGGCCCTCGGCGAACAGTTGCCTCGCCACGTCGAGGTTGCCCATGCCCAGCTCGCAGAACGCCAGGTTGTGATACTCGGAGTTGACAGTCATCGGCTGGTCGAGCGCCTCGTTGAGGGCGATGCTCTCCCGATACAGGTCCCGGGCACGGGCCAGGTCACCGGACATCCGCGCCACGCCAACCAGGACGTGCCTCGGCCGCTCCTCCAGGCTCCGCTCGCCCGAGCGCAGCGCGACCTCAAGAGCCTCGCGGGCACGAGCCTCCCCGCCCGGCAGGTCGCCGCCACGGATGGCGACCCGGGCCAGGCTGTACCGCGCCTCCACCTCGCCCGCCGGGTCGCCGGCCGCCTGCGCCCGCTCGATCTCGGCCTCGCTCATCCGCACCACGGCGTCGGTCTCACCGCGCCGGAAGGCCGAACGCACGTCAGCGCTGAAGTCCATCGGTTCTCCCCGTTGGTTCGGTCGCTGTTACTGGAACACCGTCCAGGTCTCCACGAGACGGAAGCCCATCGACTCGTACAGGGGCCGGCCCATCTCGCTGGATTGCAGGTAAGCGGCGTCCGCGCCGGCTGCGAAGCCGTCGCGCACCACTACCTCGGTGATGGCCCGGCCCAGGCCACGACCCCGGGCGGTCGGAGCGACGGCGATGTTGAACACGCCGACCACACCGGCGGTCCGCACTCCGAGACCGGTGCCAGCGGGGTGACCCGGCTCCTCCGCCAGATAGCCCGCTATGGCGTCGTCGTCGAGCACACCACCGCCCATCAGCGTGCCGAAGGCGTCCACGGGGGCCTCGAATCCCTCGGCGAGCGTCGCCGCGTAGAGGTCGCTCTCGGCCGCACCGACACGGCGTACCAGCTTCCGCTGCGCCTCGTCGGCAGTGAACACGACATCGGCCGCGGCGCAGGCAAGCATCGGCAGGTCACTGCGCTCCACCAGGCCGTGCCGGGCCGCCAGATCGGCTATTTCGTCACCCGCCACACCTCGAATGACGATCGACCAGAGCGGGACCCGGCCGCTGACCTCCGTCGCCAGTTCGTCGAGCGACAGGAGATCCGGCGCCAGAGTCGTGTCGGAGACCATGTTCAGCGTCGCGACATCGGCGTACGTGAGGGCGGCGCGCGCTGTTCCCCGCTCGGCGTACCAGCCCTTCGGGGTGGCCGCGCAGAGGACTTCGAGGGCGTCGAACTGCGCCGCCGCCACCCGATCAGCAATCTCGTTCACGTCTGCATCTCTCATGTCTTTCGGGATCAGCAGCGAACGAGCGTACCTCCTGCGTATGGACGGCCACCGGACCACCGGGACCTGCGGATACGTCCGGGCGAACCAGTCGGTGATCAGCCGCATTGTGGAGGCAGCGGGCGACCGCTCGTCGATGACACGATGAGTCGATGCGCGTTCTCTTCGACGGCAAGGCCCCGGTCGCCTACGGGCAGATCTACGTGACGAGTCGTGAACTGCCGGACATGCACGAGGCGTTCGCCGGGCAGGCGAACGGCCTCTGCGGGGCCGGCCAACCGGGCGCGCTGTTCCTGATGACCGGTACGCACTCCGGGCGGGTCCGGTTCACTGTCGAGTTGCACGACGTCGAGCCGCCGGCGGCAGCGCAGGAGTGGGAGGACGTCGTGGAGGCGTCGTTTCTGCCGAAGGCTGCGGTGGCCGACCTGGTCCCGTGGGGTGAAGGCTCTCTTGCCCGGCTGCCGTTGACCTCCGACGGGCAGGACGCCACCTGGCAGCCGGTCTACCGCGTGCGGTACTGCGCCATGGGCATGGACCAGGGGCGCGACCCGTTCGGCGGGCTCGACCCGGACGAGCGTGACGAGGACGGCCACGCCTACCTGGATCGACGGCCGGACCGCTACCTGCTGTGCTTGTGGCCGGAGGGCACAACGGGCGGCGGCCCGAGTGACGGCGTGACGCGCGCCGACGCGATCCTCCGCCAGACCAGCGGCGCCGCCGCCTACTGGCACGCCTGGGCGTGCTCGCTGCCGTCCCCGCCGACCCTGTGGGAGCAGGTCGAGGCTGAGAAGCACAAGCGGTTGGAGCGGGAACGCCGCGACCAGGAGTACCGCATGCGGCATGAGCTGCGGCGCTGGGGCGGGCGTCCGCCGAGTGAACGGCTCCGGCAGGTTCACGGCAACATCTTCGGCATCGTCCTGCTGGACCGGGACCTTGTCGACGGGGTGGCTGGCGTCGACGCCGTCACGCAGCGGCGGATCGCGATCTGGGCGGCGCGGCAGGCTTTCACCGTCGCCGGCATCGCGGACCTCGACTGGCTGAGGCCGGCGTGGACGGCGCTGGATCGGGGCATGCCGCTACCCGCCGAATTCGCTGACCCGGCGGCACTGCGGACACGCATTCAGGGCACGTCGTCCGTCAGGCTCGTTCTGCAATCGGCGCGCCCGGCGGGTCGGAGCACAGCTGACCCGTTCCTCACAGCTCTCGACGCCCCGGTGGACCCGGTCGCGATGGCACTGCCGGCGCTTGCGGCCGCTGGCGAGTCGGATCCGCTGCAGGCCGCGCTGGAGGCGCTCTGGGCGGCAGTCAGCGCCTACGCCGCCCGGCGGGCCGAGTTCCTGGCTGACGTGCGACGGGCCTTTCCGGCCGTCGCCTCAAGTGGCCTCCGGCGGTGAGCCTGCCTGCTCGCCTCCGCCCGAGCCGACCAGCAGCTTGTCCCGCCGTGCTACCCATGGGGCGTAGGCTGGCCTGAACGACTCCTGCCGCTGACCTACTTTCCCGAAGGGTTGGTGGCAGACCAGGTGAGAGCAGTCGTGTACGACCACGCATGCGACGGCCCCCTTGCCGAAGCGTCGGGCGTCGCCCAGCTCGGGATGATCGCGGAGCAGTGCCGCGGCCAGCCAGGCGTCCAAGCTCTGCGTACGGTCCCAGGACGAGACCGGGAAGATCATCGGTATCAGGTCGGCGTCGCCCTCCAGCAGGTCGATCGCCAGCCGCAGCGCCATGGAGCTCTTACCGCTGCCCGCCGCGCCAAGGATGACCAACTGACGCACGGAGAGGCCCGAGAAGAACTCGGCGAGATCGTGGACGCTGCCCGATCTGGTTTTGCCAGCCCACCGGATCGGTTGCAGGTAGGGCGGCTCCAACTCGCGGCGGTTCGCCTCCTCGGTCAGGCGCCGAGACATCCGACGGGCGAGATGGTCGTGGACGGCCTTTTCCTGCTCGCTGACCGTCCACGACGGTGAGTGGGCGCGCTGCGCCCACCACGATCCGATCGCCACGATCAGGCTGGCAAAGGCAATCGGCGGACCCAAACCGCTGGAGATCTTGTCGATGCGATCGAGTTCGGTCGCCGGCATCCATCGAAGCCAGTGCAGTAACGCAAGTCCGGAGATTGTGGACGTAAGAACCAGCACAGCCACAAGCAGAGGTCTCACCCACGCCCGTCGCACATTCGCATTATCCGGCATCGACGCGAGAAGCCCGTGACGCCGTCCATCGATCCTGATTACGTCTCAGCTCGCCAGCACCACGGTCGGCATGACCCACGATGACTGGTGGGCGGGTCACTACCCGAGCAACGCCGCTGCGGCGGCCAGGGTGACCAGCGACAGCGTCGTGGTCACCACCACCGCCCGGTTGGCCACCGCCTCGCCGACGCCGTACTCCTGGGCGTAGATGAACGTGTTCTGCGCTGTCGGCAGGCCCGCGCACACCACCACGGCGAGCAACTGCGGCGCGGACAGGTGCAGGGCAAGCCCGGCCGCGTACGCGATGACCGGCTGTGCGACGAGCTTCAGCGCGGTGATCACGGCCAGTTCGGCCAACTCGGGCGGCTCGGCCAGCTCTGCCGGTTCGGCCCGCGACGGCGCCGTGGGGTGCAGCGACGCGCCGAGCGCGACCAGGGCGGCCGGAGCCGCGGCGCCCGACAGCAGGGTGAGCGGCGCGGCGGCCGCCGACGGCAGATGCAGGCCGGCAGCCGAGCACGCGACACCGAGCAGCGACGCCAGGATCACCGGGTTGCGTACCGGCAGGGAGGCGATACGGCGGACCCGAACCCGCCCGGCCGGATCGGTGTGCCGGTCCAGGGCGACCAGGATCACGGGCGTCACCACAAGCACCTGCAGCAGCACCACCTCCGCCAGGAACGACACGGTGCCGAGAACCTGCGTTGCGATCGGGATGCCGAGGTTCGCCGAGTTCACGTACCCGGCGGCCATGCCCCAGATCGGCTGTTCGCCGGTCCTGCGACCGAACAGCCAACTCGCGCCGACCCACCCGAACCCGACGACCGCGGCAGTGCTCAACCCGAAGGCGAGCAGCGATCGGCTGGCGAACCCGGAAAGCGGCATTCGGGACAGGGCCAGGAACAGGGCTGCCGGCATCGCGAGGTGGAACACGAACCGGCCGAGCACCGAGGCCGCCGCCTCGCCCAGCAGGCCCCAACGGCAGGCCGCGTAGCCGACAGCGGTGAGGATCCAGATCGGCGCGAACGCCGACATCAGGCTCATACGGGCGTCACCGGCGGGCGTCGCGCCGGCTCAGGGAATGGCGGGCGTACGAGTCGGGAAGCACGAGCTCAGCCTCGCATCCCGTCCGGTACGCGCAAACATTCCGCCCATCGCACGAACCTGTCCGGGATCACTGCCTACCTCGCCGGAGGCGCCATCAGGCATCATGAGCGCCGTGAGCGACGGATACATCCGCCTGATTCCGACCGACCTGCACTGGCAGCCGACTCCCGAGGCTGCCGCCGCAGCTACGGCCTACGTCACAGGACTTTTCTCGGGGCCGGGCGATGACGTCGAGCATGTCGAATATGAGTTCTACGACCACGTCACACTCATCGACGCGGGCGAGAACACCAACCGTGTCACATGTCCGCGCTGTGCCAGCGACATCGACCTGGAGTGGCTCTTCGACCTGATCGAGGAGAACGGCGAGAGCTTCGATGAGCTGGACGTGACGGTTCCCTGCTGCGAGGCGACGGTTCCGCTGAACACTCTTCACTATGACTGGCCAGTCGGCTTCGCCCGCTTCGAAGTGAGCGCCATGAACCCGACGCGCGCCAAGTACGAGCTTGATGCACAGGAACTCGCCGAGGTGTCCGCAGTACTCGGTCACCCCGTTGCGCAGGTCCTTGCGCACTACTGACCTCAGGGGCATCAAGAGCGACCGGTGCTATTTATCGCCGGTCGCCCGGGCCGGTCATCAGCCGTGGCCGTCGGTGAGTTCCGGGCCGTCGAAACTACTGCCTTACGCCCGGAATGTCTGGCGGTAGGTGTCCGGTGGCACGCCGACGGTGCGGTGAAAGTGGCGGCGCAAGGTGGTCGCGGTGCCCATGCCGGCCGCTGAGGCGATGGCATCGACGCTGTCGTTTGTGCTCTCCAGCAGTTCCTGTGCTCGGCGGATCCGTTGCGTCAGCAGCCACTGCAGCGGGGTGGTGCCGGTGACCGACCGGAAGTGCCGGGTCAGATGGCGCGAGCTCATGTTCGACTGGCGGGCCAGATCCTCCACAGTGAGTGGCTGATCCAGTCGCCGCATCACCCAGGGGAGCAGGTCGGCCAGGGCGTGCTCGTCCTGGGCCGGCACGGGGGTCGTGACGAACTGGGCCTGGCCGCCTGCTCGATGCGGCGGCACGACCAGGCGGCGGGCTGCGATATTGGCGACCGCTGCGCCGTAGTCGCGTCGGACCAGATGCAGGCACAGGTCCATCGCCGCGGCCTTGCCCGCCGAGGTGAGCACACTGCCATTGTCGACGTAGAGCACATCCGGGTCGACCGTCACCAGGGGATACCGCGCGGCGAGAGTGTCGGTGTGCGCCCAGTGGGTGGTCGCGCGCAGCCCATCAAGCAGACCGGCGGCGGCGAGCACGAACACGCCAGTGCACAGGGAGACCACCCGCGCGCCGACCTTGTGGGCCGCGCGTACCGCCTCGACCAGCTCGGCCGGCGGGTCCTGGTTGATGTCCGCCAGGCCCGGGACGATCACGGTGTCGGCGTCTGCCAGACGGTCCAGCCCGCAGTCCGGCTCCAGCAGGAACCGGCCGAGCCGGACGCTGTGTGTGCCGCACACCCGGACGTCGTACCAGGGTCCGGGCACTGCGTCCGGCCGCGTACCGAAGATCTCGTAGGCCAGCGCCAGCTCGAATTGCAGCATCCCCTCGGTGGCGGCAAGCGCGACAGAACGCGGGGAGGAAGTCACGTCCGGAATTGTACGGGTCATGTCGTTCCAGACACTGGCCGGCTTCAATCAGCCGAGGAACGATCTTCAGCAGCAGACCACTTCGAACACAGGGGCACGCTATGGCAACGGGTCGAAACATCGCGGTCTACGGCGCGTACGGACACACTGGCCGTTTCGTAGCCGCCGAGCTGCGCGAACGCGGCTACACCCCGCTACTGCTCGGCCGGGACCAGGACAAACTGCAAGCCCTTGCGCAAGCCTTCCCGGGCTCACCACAGCGGTACGCGACGGTCGACAGCCCGACTCTGCTCGATCGAGCGCTGGACGGCGTAGACGCGGTGATCAACACAGCCGGGCCGTTCGCCACCACTGCGGGCCCCGTCATCGAGGCGGCACTGCGCGCCGGCATCCCCTACGTCGACGTGGCAGCCGAGATCGAAGCGAACGTCGACACGTTCACGGACTTCGCGCAGCGCGCCCACGCCGCGCGCATCGCGGTACTGCCGGCGATGGCCTTCTTCGGCGGCCTCGGCGACCTGCTGGTCACCACCGCGATGGGCGACTGGACGTCGGCGGACGAAGCGCACATCGCCTATGGCCTGAGCAGCTGGCACCCCACCGGCGGCACGCTGGACTCCGGCGCGGTCTCGTCACAGCGACGCGGCGGCCGCTGCGTCCGCTACGCCAACGCTCAGCTGCAGTACCACGACGAGACGCCGCCGACAGTGGACTGGCCCTTCCCGGTGCCGCTCGGCACCCGAAGCGTCATCAGCGAGTTCACTATGGCCGACGTCGTCACCATCCCCAGCCATCTGGCCATCCCGCAGGTGCGCACCTATATGACCACCGAAGCAGCCTCGGACCTGCTGTCTGGGGATCCCACGGCCCCGAGCGCCGTCGACGACCGCGGACGCTCCGCGCAGACCTTCATCGTTGACGTCCTCGTCCGCTCCGGCGGCACGCAACGCCGCCTGAGCGCCACCGGTCAGGACATCTACGCAGTCAGTGCACCACTCGCCGTGGAGGCGGTCGACCGCATTCTCACCGGTCGCACCCGGACCACCGGCGTCGCCTCCGCCGGCGCGATATTCGACGCTCCTGACTTCCTCGACGCCCTGTCCGCCCACCTCACCGTCCACACGCCGGCCTAGACCTCGGCGGGTAGGTAAACGCCATCACTGTGCGTGCTGCTCGGGCACTTTTCGGGTGGTGTCAGGGCTGGCGTCGAGACCGGCAGCGATCTGATCCGGCAGCGGGTAGACCTGCTCGACAGGCAGTTGAGCTGTCGCCGCCTGTTCGTCGCCGCCGCGCAGGAGGTTCCGGATCTGGTGCACCCTGGGGGTGATGTCGGTGATGGCAACAACCCAGTCGTCGACGTACCGGTCGACGGCCTCGCGGGACAACCCAACCTGCAATGACCGGTACGGCAACGCCGTCAGTTGCAGTGACCGTTCCGGATCCCACTGCACTCGTACGGGGCTGGTCTTCAGTTGCCGCGACCAGGTTGCCCTGTCCCCGTGCAGGTCTTTGTCGTAGTGACTCAGGCTGGCTCGTGCCAGGGCCCACTCGAATCCCTCCCGCGTGATGTCGATGGACAGCACGCGCTCTTGCCCTGGCTTGGTGGCCCAGCCGCAGCGATACATCATCCACAGGAACGAGGGCTTGATCCACGTCATCCGGTCCCGCTTGAAGGGGGCCACGAAACGGCCGGCCGCCACCGCCGGCAGCGCTATCTGTGGGGGATACGCCTGGTACACGGTGATGGTGTCGGCCGAGTAGCGGGCGCGGATCTGGCGGGCGGGAACGGACATCATCTGATCATCACCGATCGTGCGGCTGTCAGGCCAGCAGGGAGGATTCCAGGTCGCGACGTATGCCACCCATCTCCATCCCCGCAAGCGCGTCACACTCGGGCAGCAGGGCGACCATCGCCTCGGCCACCTCGCGCAGCAGACCGGGCTGCGCCTCGAACAGGTACTTGTCGAAGGGGTCTGCTGCACCGATAGGTGACATCTGAGATGGCTTGCCCTGGTGGCGGGCTGGAAGGATGTCGCTGTGCCCAAGCCCTACCCCCGAGAGTTCCGCGATGACGTCGTGCGGGTGGCCCGTGACCGTGATCCGGGCGTGACGATCGAGCAGATCGCGAAGGACTTCGGAGTTCATCCGATGACGTTGTTCAAGTGGCTGCGCCAGGCCGACGTAGACGCCGGGACCAGACCGGGTGTCAGTGGCAGCGAGTCAGCCGAGTTGCGGGAGGCCCGTAAGCGGATCAAGCTGCTGGAGCAGGAGAACGAGGTCCTGCGCCGGGCCGCGGCGTACTTGTCGCAGGCGAACCTGCCGGGAAAAAGCTCTACCCGCTCGTGAGCGAGCTGGCCGCCGACGGGATCCCCGTGGCGGTGACGTGCCGGGTATTGAACATCGCTCGTCAGCCCTACTACCGGTGGCTCGCCCAGCCGGTCGCCGACGCTGAACTGGCTGCGGCGTATCGGGCGGACGCGTTGTTCGACGCCCATCGCGATGACCCGGAGTTCGGCTACCGGTTCCTGGCCGATGAGGCCCGCGCTGCCGGCCAGCCGATGGTCGAGCGCACCGCCTGGAGAATCTGCTCTGGCATGGGCTGGTTCAGCGCGTTCAGCAAGCGCAAGCGTCGGGGCAAGGGCGGCAAGGTCGGTCCGCCAGTGCACGACGATCTGGTGCGCCGCGACTTCACCGCCGACGGCCCGAATCGGTTGTGGTTGGCCGACATCACTGAACACCGCACCGCCGAAGGCAAGCTCTACCTGTGCGCGATCAAGGACGTGTGGTCCAACCGGATCGTCGGCTACTCCATCGACTCACGGATGAAGTCGAGGCTGGCCGTCAACGCCCTGCACAACGCCGTAGCCCGCCGTGGTGACGTGGCCGGCTGCGTGCTGCACACCGACCGCGGGTCGCAATTCCGAAGCCGGACATTCGTCCACGCCCTCAACCAGCACCACGTGACCGGGTCGATGGGCAGAGTCGGCGCCGCCGGCGACAACGCCGCCATGGAATCGTTCTTCGGCCTGCTACAAAACAACGTCCTCGACCGCCGAACCTGGACGACCC
Organism: Micromonospora profundi; assembly: GCF_011927785.1. Lineage (NCBI taxonomy): Bacteria > Bacillati > Actinomycetota > Actinomycetes > Micromonosporales > Micromonosporaceae > Micromonospora > Micromonospora profundi. The sequence goes on from NZ_JAATJK010000001.1 coordinate 4,362,302, forward strand.
GGCAACAGCTCAGGACCGCGATCGTGACCTGGATCGAGCGGACCTACCACCGCCGTCGACGCCAACGATCCCTGACCCGGTTGACCCCTATCGAGTACGAGACCATCATGACCCCACCGGCCAGTCAGGCTGCGTGACTGAAACTGTCACCTATCGGTGCAGCAGACCCAAGTACTCGTCGCTGGTCTGACCGGAGCGCAGGCGGAACGACCCGGTCAGGTGGCACGTTTCGTAGACGCGACGCGCAAGGGGAGAAGTCACGCGGCGAGCCTCGCATCTCCCCTGGCCGGCTACCAACCGCCTCTTGCCCACGGCCTTGACCTGAAGCCCACTCAAGGTCCGAGCATGTGCACATGACGGTGACGGACGAGACACGACAGGCTCTGGAGCGGCAGCGCACTGTGGACATCACCACGACCGGGCGGCGGAGCGGTCAGCCGAGAAGGATGGAGATATGGCGCTATCAGGCCAGCGGCCGCTACTGGCTCACGGGGAGCCCGGGAGCACGTGACTGGTACGCCAATGTGCTCACGCATCCCAAGTTCACGCTGCATCTGGCCGGCCTGGATGTGCAGGTGCGAGGGCGTCCCGTGACCGACCCGGACGAGCGGGCACTCGTGCTCGGCGAGATCGTCCCGACCCTGGACTGGGCCGGAAGCTTGGAAAGCTGGATCGCCGGAAGCCCTCTGGTGGAGATCGAATTCGACTGACACCGCCCGACTTCACGGACATGCGCGAGGCGCCAGGAGTAGGAGGCGTGCCGTGCACTCGGGGTGGCGCAAGAGCCTTCAGTGGCGGCAACGGTGCCCACGTCGAGGTCGGATGCGTTCACCGACCTGACAAGGATTCATAGCGACGGGCCGCGCCGGTCAAGCCCTGCGGTTCGATCACCGCCCTGGAAACGTCCAGCTGAGACTGGCGACGGCCGTCCTCCTCGTTGCTGTCGCCGTTCCAGTGCGGCTGGCAGCCCAGCGCGCACCTACGATCAGGCTGTGAAGCGACCACGCTTGTACGGGCCTGGCGAGTTGGCTGGCCTGTTCAACGTGTCGAGGCAGCGGGTACTGCATATCACCCGCCGACCCGGCTTCCCTGAGCCGATGGCCCGCCTGATCGGAACGACTATCTGGGACGCGGACGAGGTGGACGAGTGGGCTAAGCACAATCGCCCACCACGCCCAACCGAGGGCGACGAAGACGGCTGATCCGGTGGCACCTATCGGCACGCCACGCCGGACTGGTTCCGCCAGTGACGTTCGGTTACCAGCCAGCCAGAACCGGGTGTAGGGCACATCCGCTTCTGCCGATGAGAGTGAGGGAATCTCCGCTTACATGGCGTCTGGCCGTAGCTGAGCAACGCGCGAAGCTGGCAAGATTCGGAGCGTTCGCAGGAGCGTGTCGACGATCCCGGCTGCACCGATGATTTCCGGGGGGATCCGCGGCCCATACCTTGACCGCGGGCGCAGATGATCTCGCCCGACCACAGAGGGGATTCCAGGCATGACGAGACCGCTTCGCTTCGGGGTCGTTGCCCCGCTCAGTACTGACCTGCCGACGTGGCTGGCCCAGGTGCGCCGCATCGACGACAGCGGCTACTCGACGTTGCTGATGCCGGATTTCCCGCTGCTGCAACCGGCGCCGGGTCCCACGTTGGCCACCGCCGCGGCCCTGACCGACTTGCGAGTGGGCACATGGGTGTACGCCTCCCCGCTACGCCCGGCCTGGCTGACGGCGTGGGAGGCGCATTCGCTGTCGCAGCTCACCGACGGACGCTTCGAGCTGGGCATCGGCACCGGCCGGCCAGGAATCGATGACGAGCTCCGCGACAAGGGAATGCCGGCCGTCCCGCCGCACGAGCGGCTGGCCCGGATACGCGAGACCGTCCGGAGGCTGCAAGATTTCGACGGCCCCGACCGGCACACGCCGGTGGCGATGGCCGTCCGCGGTCCGAAGGCTCGGGCGCTGGCGGCCGAGGTCGCCGACACGGTCACCTTCGTGCAGGCGCCAGATGAGTCCCGGGCCGAGGTCACGCGGCTGGCACGCGACCTGCGCGCCGTCCGCGACGTCGAGCTCGCGAATGCCGTGTCGGTCATCGGCGACCGGGTCGCGCCGTACATGGCGCCTCCCGACACCGACACTGCCGCCGCTCGCGCGGCGGACTCGTTGGTCACGCTTCCGGAGGATCCGGCGGCCGCCGCCGAGGAGATTCAGCGGCGACGGGAAGAGATCGGCTTCTCTTACTTCGTCATCGGCGCCGACTTCGCCGACACGTTCGCTCCAGTCGTGGCCAAGCTAGGCGGACGGTAGTTCGCCGCCGAGGAATGACGACGGCGAACACGCCGGTCCGGAGAGCCGACACCTAAGGAAGGCGACACCATCGTCACGGTCCTCAACGCTCTGCCGGAAGCGAGCTTCCACTATGAAACCCGTCGGTAAGGTGAGCAACATCCGCTCATGCCGCGATCCGCGTGACCTGGCTGACCGGCCGGATACGGTGAGCGACCAGCATGCAGCCGAGGCGATCCGGGTCTGCGCCTGGTGTCACGTCGCCCCGATCGGATATCTCATCGCGGCGATGTCCGTGTGGAGCCCGAAAACGGTTGCCTTCGGGTTCAAAGCTTGCACGACTGCGTCAGTAAGCGGACGGTGCGCGACGACGTGCTCGACCACCGCCGGGTCGACCTCGATCTCGTAGTAGTCCTCGGCGAACGTGACGTACCGATCGACGATGTCGTCGAGCAGGATCTCGAGCAGATCAGAGCCGTCCGGGGCGTTGCTGTCGTACGGTCCGCGAAGCGCGGGGAACGTGATGGCTTCGCCGGCGTGCCACCGGTCGTCACCGGAGAGCCGCCACAGGACAGCGGTGGCGACGAACTGGCCTTCCTCGTCGCCGAACGCTGGTTCCTCGATCTGCGGACGGAACACCGCCGGGAGACCGTCGAGCAGTCCGGGCCACAGCTCGTGGTCCGGATCGCGATAGGGCGTCATCGCCGACTCATGGTCGAACACGCGGATGAAGGCGCCATCGGCGGTGAACACCACTGTCCACTCGTCGCCGCTGCCGTTGCTCATCAGTGCCGCCTCGTCGTCACCCCAAGATCGGGTGTAGGCGTAGTAGGGCTCGCCCTCGTCGACGATGCACTCCAGCACGGCGAGTGCCTTGCAGCGGTCCCGCAGCACGTCGATGGAGGGCAGCCTGGCAGCGATGTCGTACACGGTCACTCGCTGAACCTACGCCGAAGCACCGACACGCGAGACTCGGTGAGAATGCACGCTCATAGCCGCTGGCCGGGCGCCCACCTCTGCACGCTCCCAGGGCTGGAAGAGCCTGGAAACGGCGCTGCCCCGACCTCGCAGGAGGCCGGGGCAGCACTGATCGCGTACGTCAGCTGCAGCCGCTGGTGGAGCCGCAGCCCTCGCAGACGTAGCAGCTACCGGCGGGGCGCATCTTCGTACCGCAGGTGAAGCACAGCGGTGCGTCGGCGGCCTTGCCGATGACGGCCTCCAGCAGTTCGGTGCTGGAACCCACGCTCGGCGCCGGCTTGGCGGCGGCCACGTCGGCCATCTCCTGGGCCGGCTGGGCGACGGCCTCCGGCTTGGCCGGAGCCTCCACCGGCGCGGACGATGCCATCGCGGTGAGCTCAGCCCCGGTGACCCCTGCGGATTCCGCGTCGGCTTCGGCCCGCAGCTGGGCGGCCCGCTCGCTGGCGGTGAAGATGCCCAGCTCGGCGCGGCGCTCGTACGGCAGGAAGTCCAGTGCGAGGCGACGGAAGATGTAGTCCATCACCGACGCCGCCATGCGCACGTCCGGGTCGTCGGTCATGCCGGCCGGCTCGAAGCGCATGTTCGTGAACTTGCTGACGAACGTCTCCAGCGGCACGCCGTACTGGAGGCCGATGCTGATGGCCACCGAGAACGCGTCCATCACGCCGGCCAGGGTCGAGCCCTGCTTGGACATCTTGAGGAAGACCTCGCCGAGGCCGTCGTCCGGGTAGGACGACGCGGTGAGGTAACCCTCGGCGCCACCGACGGAGAAGCTGACCGTCTCGGACGGGCGCTTCTTGGGCAGGCGCTTGCGCACCGGGCGGTACTCGACGACCTTCTCCACAGCGGCCGGTGCGGCCTCGACGGCGGCCGGCTCGGTGGCCTTGTTGTTCTTCGCCACCGAGAGCGGCTGGCCGACCTTGCAGTTGTCGCGGTAGATCGCCAGCGCCTTGAGGCCGAGCTTCCAGCCCTCGAAGTAGATCTTCTCGACGTCCTCGACGGTGGCCGCCTCCGGCATGTTTACCGTCTTGGAGATGGCGCCGGAGACGAACGGCTGGATCGCCGCCATCATCCGCACGTGGCCCATCGGAGCGATGGACCGCTCCCCCATCGCGCAGTCGAACACCGCGTAGTGCTCCGGCTTGAGGCCGGGGGCGTCCACCACGTGGCCGTTGTCGGCGATGTGCTCGACGATCGCCTCGACCTGCTCCTCGGGGTAGCCGAGGCTGCGCAGCGCGCGCGGGACCGTCTGGTTGACGATCTGCATCGAGCCGCCGCCGACAAGCTTCTTGAACTTGACGAGCGCCAGGTCCGGCTCCACACCGGTCGTGTCGCAGTCCATCATGAAGCCGATGGTGCCGGTCGGCGCGAGGACGCTGGCCTGCGAGTTACGCCAGCCGTTGCGGTCACCGATCTTGTTGCCCTGGGTCCACTGCTTGGTCGCCTCGCGGACGATAGCGGTGGCCACCGGGCTGGTGGGCTTGATCTCGTCGTTCGCGGCGGCGTGCTTGCGCATGACCCGCTTGTGCGGCTCGGCGTTGCGGGCGTAGCCGTCGTACGGGCCGACGACGCCGGCCAGCTCGGCCGAGCGGCGGTACGCGGTGCCGGTCATCAGCGAGGTGATCGCCGCGGCGACCGAGCGACCCTGGTCCGAGTCGTACGGCTGGCCGGTGGCCATCAGCAGCGCGCCCAGGTTGGCGTAGCCGATGCCCAGCTGCCGGTAGGCGCGGGAGGTCTCGCCGATCTTCTCGGTCGGGAAGTCGGCGAAGCAGATCGAGATGTCCATCGCGGTGATGACGAACTCGACGGACTTGACGAACTTCTCCACCTCGAAGCCACCGTCGGCGCGGAGGAACTTCATCAGGTTGAGCGAGGCGAGGTTGCACGAGGAGTTGTCCAGGTGCAGGTACTCCGAGCACGGGTTCGACGCGGTGATCCGGCCGGTCTCCGGGCAGGTGTGCCAGTCGTTGATCGTGTCGTCGTACTGCAGGCCCGGGTCGGCGCACTCCCACGCGGCCTGGGAGATGGTGCGGAACAGCTTCTTGGCGTCGATGGTGTCGATCACCGAGCCGTCCAGCCGGCCGCGCAGGTCGAAGCCGCCGCCGTTCTGCACGGCCGTCATGAACTCGTCGGAGACCCGCACCGAGTTGTTGGCGTTCTGGTACTGCACGCTCACGATGTCGGAGCCGCCGAGGTCCATGTCGAAGCCGGCGTCCCGCAGCGCGCGGATCTTGTCCTCCTCGCGCGCCTTCGTGATCACGAACTCCTCGATGTCCGGGTGGTCCACGTCGAGGATGACCATCTTGGCCGCCCGCCGGGTCGCGCCGCCGGACTTGATGGTGCCTGCGGACGCGTCAGCGCCGCGCATGAAGCTGACCGGGCCGGAGGCGGTGCCACCGGAGGAGAGCAGCTCACGGGACGAGCGGATCCGCGACAGGTTGACGCCGGAACCGGAGCCGCCCTTGAAGATCAACCCCTCTTCCTTGTACCAGTCGAGGATGGAATCCATCGAGTCGTCCACGGCGAGGATGAAGCACGCGCTGACCTGCTGCGGCGACGGCGTACCGACGTTGAACCAGACCGGCGAGTTGAAGCTGAACACCTGGTTCAGCAGCATCCAGGTCAGCTCGTGGGCGAAGACCTCGGCGTCGGCGGGGCTGGCGAAGTAGCCGTACTCCTCACCGGCGGTGCGGTAGGTGGTGACCACCCGGTCGATCAGCTGCTTGAGCGACCACTCGCGCTCCGGGGTCCCCACCGCGCCCCGGAAGTACTTGGTGGTCACGATGTTCGCCGCGTTGACGCTCCACGACTCCGGGAACTCCACGCCGCGCTGCTCGAAGTTGATCGAGCCGTCCCGCCAGTTCGTCATCACGACGTCGCGACGCTCCCAGGCGACCTCGTCGTACGGGTGGACCCCCTCGGTCGTCCACACCCGCTCGATCTTCAGCCCCGCGCTCGCGCCGGCCTTGCTACGTGACCTGCTTGTCGTCACACCATCCCCCGACATCTCATCCGCCCCCTCGTCCGCGCGGCCACGCCGCGCGTCCACCTGTCAGAACACAAACCTCAGTTGGTACGGCCGGCGGTCCCCGCCGCCCCGGCCTCCGCCGCGCCCGCACGGGCGCGGGCGGCGGCGCGCAATGTCTCGATCTCCTGCTCGAAGTCGGCAAGCGAGTCGAAGGACCGGTAGACGCTGGCGAACCGCAGGTACGCCACCTCGTCCAGGTCCCGCAGGGGGCCCAGGATGGCCAACCCCACATCGTGGCTGGGGATCTCGGCCGCACCCTTGGCCCGCACGGTCTCCTCGACCTTCTGGGCCAGCAACGCGATCGAGTCCTCGTCGACCGGCCGGCCCTGGCACGCCTTGCGCACCCCGCCGATGATCTTCGTCCGGCTGAACGGCTCGGTCACCCCGCTGCGCTTGACGACAGCGAGGACCGCCTCCTCGACCGTGGTGAACCGCTTGCCGCACTCGGGGCAGGACCGCCGCCGCCGGATGAGCTGGCCGTCGTCGGCCTCCCGCGAGTCGACCACCCGGGAGTCGGCGTGTCGGCAGTACGGACACCGCATCGCCTACCTCCTAATCATGATCAACCACGGCGTAGCGGGCACTTCCGGGCACGACTCGACCCGGCGGTGCCAGCTGGAGCTGACGCCCGCCGTGGCCGGCGCTGCGGGAGTGCGGTCGGTAGTCGAACCCAACCTGTGGGCAACTTACGCCCGTGTCACTACTACATCTAGGGGTCGACCGTATGTCGCTGGCGTACTCGGGTCAAGTTGACCGGCGTGTCCGGCGCGTCACGGACCATCCGGTCATCCGCACCCACCGCCCCCGCCGGAAGACCCAACGCCGCGACCCCGACCCGGTTACCGGCCAGCCGGCTGAAGTCGCCCGGAAAACGGTCGCTGTTCGAACATCCGTGCTACCCGACGTACCATTTATCAGAACATCCGTACGACCGGAGTGGTTTTTCACCCCGACACGCCGGTGAGAGGTCGTACAGATGTTTGAAAATGACCGATCTCACCTATACGGTCAGGAACAGCCGGGCGCGTTGGATCTTCAGCACCCGGCGCACGGCACCATTCGAGCACGAGCGTTCGAGCACCACTGTTAGAGCACCCCGCACGCACCACGAGCCGACGAGGCACCCAGCGCCGACCAGGGAGGACGGACGTGACCGAGGACCGGGCTAGCCGGCCGAAGAGCCCGCAGCAGATCACCGAGGCGGGCCCGCCGGCCACCCGACGCCGCAGCGCCGCGCGCAGCCGGACGGGTCAGCCCGCCGTGCGCCCGGTCACGCCGGTGGTCAGCGCCTTTCCCGACCCCGCGACGGTCGACCTGACCGCCCGCCAGCGTCGCATCCTGGAGTTCATCCGCACCTGGGTGGAGCACCACGGCTACCCGCCCAGCGTTCGCGAGATCGGCGAGGCGGTCGGCCTGGTGTCGCCGTCCAGCGTCGCCTACCAGCTCAAGGAACTGGAGAAGAAGGGCTTCCTGCGCCGCGACCCCAACCGGCCGCGCGCGGTGGACGTCCGGGCCCCCAGCGAGGCCATCGACGACGAGTTGTCACGCGCCCAACGGCCGACACCGGCGTACGTGCCGATGCTCGGACGGATCGCCGCCGGTGGGCCGATCCTCGCCGAACAGGCCGTGGAGGACATCTTCCCCCTCCCCCGCGAGTTGGTGGGTGAGGGCGAGGTCTTCATGCTCCAGGTCAAGGGCGACTCGATGCTCGACGCGGCGATCTGCGACGGCGACTGGGTGGTCGTCCGGCAGCAGCCGACCGCCGACTCCGGCGAGATCGTGGCCGCCATGCTCGACGGCGAGGCGACCGTCAAGACCTACCGGCGGCGCGACGGCCACGTCTGGCTGATGCCGCAGAACCCAGCCTTCGACCCGATCCCCGGTGACGATGCCACCATCATGGGCCGGGTCGTGGCGGTGCTACGCCGGATCTGACCGGCCCGCGGGTGAGTGCCCCACGGCGCTCACCCGCGACGGTTCGCGCGTCGCGTCACGGTCGAGCGCACGCGTTGCCCCTCGACCGAGCACCATCTTGCGACCGTTCGCGCGTCGCGCAGGCTCCGAGCCGTCAGTAGCGGTCGCCTCGGTGGGGGCCGCGACGGCCACCCGGATGCTGCCCGTACGGGTCGATGGGCGCCTCGTCGTCGCGCCTGCGGGCGGGCCGCTGACCCCGATAGTCCGGCTGCTCCTGCCCGCCACGCCGCGGAGGCTCCGCACGACCACCGCCGGGCTGACCGCCCCGACCGCCACTGGGCTGACTGCCACCACGGCCACCGCCAGGCTGGCCACCACCCCTGCCGCCACTGGGCTGACCGCCACCTCGACCGCTGCCCGGCTGGCCAGCACCTCGGCCACCGCCGGGTTGACTGCCGCCCCGACCACCGCCGGGCTGGCCGCCGCCAGCGCCGTAGACACCGCCGCCGGGCCGACCGCCGCCACCCGGAGGACGACCGCCGCCGCCGTAGACGCCGCCACCACCGGCACCACCGCCAGCGGCACCGCCGCCCGGTCGAGGAGCACCGTAGCCGCCGTTGTCGGCCGCTGCGGGACGCCCACCGCCGTACACCGCTCCGGCCGCCGGCGCCGCCCCACCACGGGCCGCTCCGGCCCCGTAGACCGCGCCGCCCGCCGGTGCGCCGCCGCCGTAGACGCCGCCCCGACGCTCGTCGCCTGCCGGACGACCGTCGCCGTCGCCACGCCCCGGAACCGGGTCGAGGGGGTCGCCGTCCGGATCCGATTTTTCGGACCCGGCGGCCAGCGGCCGGCGGCGGGCCCGCACGATGCCGAAGATGCCCGCGCCGACAAGCAGCAGGCCGACAAGCCCGACGGCGCCGACCAGGTAGGTGATCTCGTCGAGGCTCAGCCCGTCGAACCAGGACTGCGAGGCCGCGGGCTTCGCGGCACCGGCCGCCGCCAGCGGCGCAGCCGTCGAGGTGGACGGCGTGTAGGCGAGAATGTCGACCGGGTCGTCCTCGCTGAACTGACCGCCGTCGGAGACGGTAAGGAAGCTCTTGCCGTCCGGGGAGTAACTGATCGCCTCGCCGAACGGATCGGCCAGCGGAGTCACCCGCGGCTTTCCGGTCGTGACCGCGCCGACGATGTCACCGCCGGACACGTCGTACTCGAAGGCATCGGCATACGTCCGCAGGACGACCTTGGTGCCGTCCGGGGAGCGGGCCGCGCCGGTGATCGCGACCCGGCCGAACGTGTTGAGCGGGTTGTCGGTCTCCGTCGCGGGCAGTGCGATCTCGCCGGCCTTGCGCATCGGCACCGGCTCGGTGTCACCGGTCTTCAGGGCCGCCGCGGGGGTGTAGATCTCGGCTTTGCCCTTTGTCACCTTGGTGATGATCAGCGGTTTGCCGTCGTCGCCGATGAGGAGGGCCTCGGCGTCGTGCGGCTTGCCCTCCGGGTACGAGAGTCGGTGCAACACGGGCTGCTTGGCGCCGGTGACAGGCATCGACCAGAGCGCCACCCGCTTACGGCGTTCCTTCGCGGTGATGTTGTCGCCGGTGTCGGCGATCCAGAGGGTCTTACCGTCCGGGGAGAGCGCCAGGTCCTCGGTGTCGAAGGGGCCAGCGCCGGAATACTGGACGGGCTCCTTCGCGATCTTGCACTTGCTGTCGAGGAAGAAGACCCGCTTACGCGCCGCGATCTCGGTGCTGTCGTTGATGACGATGTAGCCGGACTTGGTCGCCACCAGCCCGGACAACTCCCGCAGCCGCTCGTCTGTGACCGTGCACCGCTTCTTACCGGGAGTGACGGCGGGCGGCTCGGACTGCCCGGGTGCGGGAGCAGCAACGGCCACTCCGGCAAGCGCCACGGTTGCCCCGAGCAGGCCGAGGGCAACCGTGGCCGAGGAAACGACGCGGCGCATTCGGCCAGTGTCGCATGCCGAGCGTTTCCGGTGGATGACGCCGGGATCGGTCAGGGCAGGCTGACGGCAGCCTGCCCCTGCCTCTCGACGTCGAACGGCGCCAGCTCGGCGGCGAGCGCCGCGCTGACCCGTACGTGCAGCAACGTGCCCTCCGCCAGGTGCGAGGTGCTGAGCACCTCACCGCTCCGGTGCACCCGTGACACCAGGTCACCCCTGTCGTACGGCAGGATCGCCCGGACCTCCACGGCAGGCTGCGGCAACCGCGCCTCGATGGCCTCACGCAGGCCGTCGATGCCCCGCCCGGAGTACGCCGACACGAAGATCGCGTCCGGCCAGAGCCGCTTGAGTCGCAGGAGCGTGTCCTCGTCGGCCGCGTCGGTCTTGTTGACCACCAGCAGCTCGGGGAGCCGGTCCGCGCCTACCTCGGCGAGCACCTCGTGGACCGCCCGCACCTGCTCCTCAGGATCCGGGTGGGTGCCGTCGACGACGTGCACCACCAGATCCGCTTCCGCGACCTCCTCCAGCGTCGAGCGGAACGCCTCGACGATCTGGTGCGGCAGGTGGCGTACGAAGCCGACGGTGTCGGAGAGCGTGTAGAGCCGCCCGTCGGAGGCGGTGGCCTTACGGGTGGTCGGGTCCAGCGTGGCGAAGAGGGCGTTCTCCACCAGAACGCCCGCGCCGGTGAGCCGGTTGAGCAGGCTGGACTTGCCGGCGTTGGTGTAGCCGGCGATGGCCACCGCGGGGATCGCGTTGCGGGAACGGCGGGAGCGCTTGGTCACGCGTACCGTCTTCATGCTCTTGATCTCGCGGCGCAGCCGGGAGATGCGGTGGCGGATGCGTCGCCGGTCGGTTTCCAGCTTGGTCTCACCGGGACCACGCACGCCCACGCCGCCGCCGGCGCCGCCGCCGCGACCGGACCCACCGGTCTGCCGGGACAACGTCTCACCCCAACCACGCAGCCGGGGCAGCAGGTATTGGAGCTGGGCCAGCTCGACCTGCGCCTTACCTTCCTTGCTCTTGGCGTGCTGGGCGAAGATGTCCAGGATCAGCGCCGTCCGGTCGACAACCTTGACCTTGGTGCGCTGCTCCAGGTTGCGCAGCTGCGACGGGGACAACTCACCGTCACAGATGACAGTGTCGGCGCCCGTGGAGAGCACCACAGCGCCGAGATCGTCGACCTTGCCGCGACCGATGTAGGTGGCCGGGTCGGGCCGTGAGCGGCGCTGGATCAGCCCCTCGAGCACCTGCGAGCCCGCCGTCTCGGCAAGCGCGGCCAGCTCGGTCAGGGAATTTTCCGCATCGGTCACCGTGCCCTCGGTCCAGACGCCCACCAGGACGACCCGCTCCAGCCGCAGCTGCCGGTATTCCACCTCGGTGACGTCGGTGAGCTCGGTAGACAGGCCCGGGACGCGTCGGAGGGACTGCCGCTCCGACAGCTCCATCTCACCGGTGGTGACGTCGTCGAACTCGTCCTCGACGCCGACGAAGGTCTCCTGGTCTCGCAAGCGGTTCTCCTGTCCGATTTGATAAGTAGAACGTAATCCTGACATGAGACAACGCCCAATGCACCTGCTATATGCCCGTGCTGAAGCTCGCCAAAAGTGGGGGCGAATGCCAGAGTGCCCCGCCAACCCGGTAGAAATGCGGGGCGACGGTCGACCGGCCGTACAGCCGTGACGGAGGGATCCCGTGGCCATCACCCGACTGCCGAGCGCCGGATTTTCGATCACCATCCGGATCGCCGTGACCGCGGACGCCTCCTCGATCGGCCGGCTCACCACCTCGGTCGGCGAGGCCGGGGCGATCGTCACGGCTCTGGACGTGGTGGACTCGGACCCGACCCACGTGATCGTCGACCTCACCTGCGACACCGCCGACGCCAAACACGCCGACCAGGTGGTCGACGCGCTCAGGACGCTGGACGGCGTGGACGTGCGCAAGGTGTCCGACCGGACGTTCCTGCTGCACCTCGGCGGCAAGATCGAAGTCACCTCGAAGGTCGCGCTGCGCAACCGCGACGAGCTGTCCCGGGCGTACACCCCTGGGGTTGCCCGGGTCTGCATGGCGATCGCCGAGAACCCGGCGGACGCACGGCGGCTGACGATCAAGCGCAACACCGTCGCGGTCGTCAGTGACGGTTCGGCGGTGCTGGGCCTGGGCAACCTCGGCCCGGCCGCGTCGCTGCCGGTGATGGAGGGCAAGGCCGCGCTGTTCAAGCGCTTCGGCGGGGTGGATGCCTGGCCGGTGGTGCTGGACACCCAGGACACCGACGAGATCGTGGCCATCGTCAAGGCGATCGCGCCCGCGTACGGCGGGATCAACCTGGAGGACATCGCCGCGCCGCGCTGCTTCGAGATCGAGGCCCGGCTGCGCGAGGCGCTGGACATTCCGGTCTTCCACGACGACCAGCACGGCACCGCGATCTGCGTGCTGGCCGCGCTGACCAACGCCCTGCGCGTCGTGGGCAAGCATCTCGCGGACGTCCGGGTCGTGGTCTCCGGGGCCGGCGCGGCCGGCACCGCCATCATGAAGCTGCTGCTGCGCCAGGGCGTCGGCGACATCATCGCGTACGACCGGGACGGCGCTCTGCACCGAGGGCTGACCGGGCTCAACCCGGCCTGGCAGTGGCTGGCGGACAACACCAACAAGGAGAACTACGCAGGCGACCTGCCCGGCGCGATCCGGGGCGCGGACGTCTTCATCGGGGTCAGCGCGCCGAACCTGCTCACCGGCGACGACGTCGCGCAGATGGCCAAGGACTCGATCGTCTTCGCGCTTGCCAACCCGGACCCGGAGGTCGACCCCCGGGAGGCACGCAAGCACGCCGCGGTGGTCGCCACCGGCCGCTCCGACCAGCCGAACCAGATCAACAACGTGCTCGCCTTCCCCGGCGTGTTCCGCGGCATGCTCGACGCGCACGCCGAGGAGTTCACCGAGGAGATGGCGATCGCCGCCGCCCAGGCCATCGCCGACGTGGTCGGTGAAGAGAAGATCAACCCGACGGTGATCGTGCCGAGCGTCTTCGACGCTCGGGTCGCCCCGGCGGTCGCCGCCGCCGTTCGTGCCGCCGCGAACAACCCCAGCCCGCTCCCCGCCGCGGACCCCGGCCCCGCCGACCTTCCGGAGATCGCGGCCAACGCCAGCGCCACCCCCTGAGCGGTGGATGTAGCGCCGCCTGTGGTCGGCGCGGCGACGACAACCGTGCCGGGTGGTCGTCGCGCGTCCTTTGCTCTGCTTCAACCACCGCAACGGCCGGTGTCCGACTATCGGACGCCGGCCGTTGCGTCCGTTGAAGCAGCGCAAAGGGGGCATGGTGGCCCTCCGGGGAAGCCGACGCGCGCCGGGCCGACCGCAGCGAGGCAGCGGGCCGACCACAGCAGGCAGCGGCCGACGGACCGTCCGCTCCAGCGCGGAGTCAGGCAGCGGCCAGGAGCGCGCCCAGGTCGACCTCGCCCGTGGCCACCAGCAGCGCCGGACCGGACAGCCAGCAGGAATCCTCCGTGACGGTGACCGTGACCCGGCCACCGGGGACGTCGACGGCGACCACTCCGGCGCCCCGGCCCGCGTCACGCAGGGCCACGGCGGCCACCGCGCACGCGCCGGTGCCGCAGGAGAGCGTCTCCGCGCTGCCGCGCTCGTACACCCGCATGAGGGTGTGCTCGTCGACGCCGTCGACCGGCTCGCCGGCCACGATGAACTCCACGTTGACCCCGGCCGGGAAGACAGCCGGGTCGAAACCGGGCGCGGTCGTGAGGTCCAGCGCGCCCAACTCAAGGTCGGCCGGCAGGACGCAGACCAGGTGCGGGTTGCCGACGTCCACTGCCGTGCCGGGCAGCGTCCGGCCGCCGAGGGTGGCGGTGGAGTCGTCGTACAGCCGGGGGCGGCGCATCTCGACGGCGACCGTGTCCCCCTCGATCAGCGCGCGCACCACGCCGGCCCGGGTGGCCACCGGCAACGCCTCGCCGGTCGGAGTCACAAGCCCGTTGTCGACCAGGTAACGGACGAACACCCGCGAACCATTGCCGCACATCTCGGCGAACGAGCCGTCGGCGTTCCAGTAGTCCATGAACCACTCGGCCTCGCCGGCCTGCCCGGCGCCGTCCGGATGCTTGGCGGCCCGGACCACCCGCAGCACCCCGTCCGCGCCGATGCCCCGCCGCCGGTCGCAGAGCGCCGCGACCAGCCCTGGAGTCAGGTCGAGCTGACCGTCCGGGTCGGGGAGGAGGACGAAGTCGTTGCCGGTGCCGTGGCCCTTGGTGAACTGCACACACCCATCATCGCGCAGCGGCGGGCAGCACACCCAGGGCGGCCTCGATCACGTCCGACCTCGAGGAATCCAGCCACTGGACCCGCGGGTCGCGCCGGAACCAGGAACGCTGACGGCGGACGAAGCGGCGGGTGGCCCGCACCGTCTCGTCGTGCGCCTGCGCCTCGGTCAGCTCACCTGCGAACAACCGCAACACCTGCTGATAGCCGAGCGCCCGGCTGGCCGTACGCCCCTCGGCAAGCCCTCGACCCAGCAACTCCCGGGTCTCGGCCACCAGGCCATCTGCCCACATCCGGTCCACCCGCGTGGCGATCCGCTCGTCCAGCAGACCGGTGTCCAGGTCGACCCCGATCTGCACCGACCTGTAGTACGGCGTCGGCTCCGGCAGCGACGCCGCAAACGGCGCACCCGTCAACTCGATCACCTCCAGCGCCCTGACGATCCGGCGACCGTTGCCGGGCAGGATCCCCTCGGCGGCGGCCGGGTCGACGGCGCGCAGCCGCGCGTACAGCGGTGCCGGGCCAGCCTCGGCCAACTCCCGTTCCAGCCGTTCGCGCAGCGCCGCGTCGGTGCCGGGGAACTCGAAACGCTCCAGCACGGCCCGCACGTACAGCCCTGAGCCGCCGACCAGCAGCGGCACCCGCCCCCGGGCCAGGATGTCGTCCACCGCCGCGCGGGCCAACCGCTGGTATTCCGCGACACTGGCCGGCTCGGCGACCTCCCAGATGTCGAGCAGGTGGTGCGGCACCCCTTCCCGCTCGGCGGGAGTCAGCTTCGCGGTGCCGATGTCCATGCCCCGGTAGAGCTGCATCGAGTCCGCATTGACCACCTCACCGCCCAGGGCGTGCGCCAACGCGATGCTGAGCGCCGACTTGCCCGCCGCGGTCGGCCCGACCACCGCCACGACCGTGCCGGCCATGCCGCCGCTCACACCTGCTCCCAGGACGCCACGAAGTAGGCCACGCCGTAGGGCGCCGCCTCGTACAGCAGCTCCCCCCGCCACCCGCCCGCCAACCGGGCGGCTCCGGCGAGCACCTGCCAGGGCGCCCAGCCGGCGACCTTGAGCTGCGCCGACAACCCCGGGTCGAGGCCACGCAGACCGTCCAGGTCCGCCCCGGCCAGGGCCGTCGCGACCCGCTTGTCGTACGCGAGGGCACGTGGATCGTCGTACCCGGGGGATTTCTCGCCGCGGCAGGCCGACCCGTCGCCGAGCACCAGCAGCGCGACCCGGTCACCGGCGGCGGCGACGTCCTCGGCGAGCGCGGCCAGCTCGGCCGGACCGGCGTCGGCGGTCACCTGCACCGCTGTCACTCGTGCGCCGGCCGGCAGTGACGCGGCGTGGTGGTTCGGCTGTGACGCGGCGTGCTGGTTCAGTAGCCACGCGCCGATGGTCAGGCTCAGCGGCAGCACCGCGCCCCGGTCCGGCTGACCGGGGACCAGCGGCACGTCCAGATCGACACCCCAGGGCTGGAGCGACCCGGTGGCCGGAGGCCGGATCGGACCCGACGCCGGGCCGGCGCCGAGCAGCACCACAGTGTCCGGGTTCGCGGCCACCAGTCGGCGTACGGCGGTCTCGCAGGCCGCCCGCAGGTCGTCCAACTCCGGCGCGGCGGCACCGGCCACCTCGGGCACGAGCAGGGGCGGATGGGGGCAGACGGCAGCGGCGACCAGTGGCACCTGTTCACCGTAGCGGGAATCACCGGTGCGTCTCCGCGCCGATCCGGTCAATCGGGCCCTAGGACACCGTATGGTCACGGTCGGCGATAGGCGCTCGACGCGGACCGGGTCGGACCTGTGACAATGCCGGAAGTAACTTGGCTGCGCCGTGGCGGCGACGGGGGACGATTCTCCCGGCGCCGGGAGAACGAGGATGGGCACATGAGCGACTGGACTGCCTTCGGACGGGTGGACGCGGACGGCACCGTTTACGTCAAGACCACCGAGGGCGAGCGGGTGGTCGGTTCCTGGCAGGCGGGAGCACCGGAGGAGGGCCTGGCGCACTTCGCACGGCGCTTCGCCGACCTTGTCACCGAAGTGGACCTGACTGAGGCACGGCTCAACTCGGGCGCGGCGGACGCCGGGCACTCGTTGAGCACGATCCGGCGGATCCGCGCCACGCTGCCCGAGGCCCACGTGGTCGGCGACATCGACGCCCTCGCCGCGCGGCTGGACAAGCTGGCCACCCTCGCCGAGGAGAAGGCGGCCGAGGCCCGTGCCGCCCGGGACGCCGCTCGCGGTGAGGCCCTGGCCCGCAAGACCGCGCTGGTCGAGGAGGCCGAGAAGCTGGCCGCCGAGTCCACCGGCTGGAAGACCGCCGGGGACCGGCTCAAGGAGATCCTCGACGAGTGGAAGACCATCCGCGGGGTCGACAAGAAGGCCGACGGCGAGCTGTGGAAGCGCTTCGCCGCCGCCCGCGACGGTTTCACCAGGCGTCGGGGCGCACACTTCGCCACCCTTGACGCGCAGCGCAAGCAGGCGCAGACCGTCAAGGAAGATCTGGTCGCCGAGGCCGAGAAGCTCAAGGACTCCACCGAGTGGGTGGCCACGGCCAACCAGCTCAAGGAACTGATGACGCAGTGGAAGGCCGCGCCGCGCGCCTCGAAGGAGTCCGAGCAGAAGCTCTGGGAACGGTTCCGGGCCGCGCAGGACGCCTTCTTCAGCCGGCGCAGCGAGGTCTTCTCCGCCCGGGACAACGAACAGCGCGGCAACCTGGAGCGGAAGCAGGCCCTGCTCGCCGAGGCCGAGGCACTCGACATCGACGGTGACCCGAAGGGCGCCCAGGCCAAGCTGCGGGAGATCCAGGCACAGTGGCACGAGGCCGGTCGGGTGCCCCGCGAAGCCGCCGCCGGGCTGGAGCGCCGGCTGCGCGCCATCGACGACAAGGTCCGCGAGGTGATGGACTCGGCGTGGCGCCGCACCACCAAGGAGGACAACCCGCTGCTCGCCCAGATGCGTGCCCAGGTGGCCGAGGCCGAGGAGCGGCTGGCCCGCGCGCAGAGCGCCGGTGATACCCGCCGGATCAAGGAGGCCGAGCAGGCCCTCGCGTCCAAGCGGCAGTTCCTCCAGCTCGCCGAGCAGGCCGGCTGACCTGAAGCGTTCCGGGAGCCCCCGACCCTTGACTGGGTCGGGGGCTCTCGCATGTCAGCGCCCTGCGCGCCCCGCGCCCCGCGCCCCGCGCCCCGCGCCCCGCGCCCCGCGCCCCGCGCCCCGCGCCCCGCGCCAAGATCAACACGACTTCAGGGAAGTTGCTGCCTCCGACGCGCGGGAAGCAGCAATATCCACGATGTTGTGTGGATCTTGCCGTGAGGCGGGAGCGGGAGGCGGGAGCGGGAGGTGGGAGCGGGAGGTGGGAGCGAGCGCGGGAGGCGGGAGCGGGAGGTGGGAGGTGGGAGGTGGGCGTCCCGGTTGACGCATTGAGCTGCGCTGATGAGAATGAGCGGCGGAGCCAGGTTGGGCCACCGGCACGAGGGCAACGACGGCGGGACACCGCCGTCACGGGTCGCCGGTGTGTTGTCGCGAGTGTCCCCGTCCGCGTGACATGGACCGTCGCGCACTGTCCGCGTACCCAAAGGGAGCGTGACGTGCCGATGGCCGCCCGCCCGCGCGGCCACCCTGGCCAGCGTCGGGCCTCCGAAGTGGAGCTCGAATGTTCCGTCCCAAAGCTCTCGGCGGTGCGCTGACCGCGCTCGCCACCGCCGCGGCCGGCGTCTTCATCGCCGCCGCGGTCAGCACCAGCCCGGCCGTCGCCGCTGGCACGGGTACCGGCTATCTGCACACCAACGGCAACAAGATCGTGGACAGCACCGGCACCACGGTCCGGTTGACAGGCATCAACTGGTTCGGCATGGAGACCGACAACAAGACCTTCCACGGGCTGTGGTCGAACAACCCGTGGCGGGGACAGCTCGACAAGATGGCAAGCCTTGGCTACAACACGTTGCGGGTGCCGTACTCGAACGACGCGCTGAAGCCGGGCGCGACCGCCAGCGGGATCAACGACTTCGTGAACCCGGACCTGATCGGGCTGTCGCCGTTGCAGATCCTGGACAAGGTGATCGACTACGCCGGCAGCAAGGGGATGCGGATCATCCTGGACCGGCACCGTCCGACGGCCGCCGGGCAGTCGCCACTGTGGTACACGTCGACGGTCTCCGAGGCGACCTGGATCAACGACTGGAAGATGCTGGCCCAGCGGTACGCGGGCAACCCCACGGTGATCGGCGCTGACCTCCACAACGAGCCGCACGCCGAGGGCACCAACCCGGCGGCCACCGGCGCGTGCTGGGGCTGCGGCGACACCACCCGGGACTGGCGGCTGGCCGCTGAGCGGGCCGGCAACGCCATCCTCGGTGTCCAGCCCAACTGGTTGATCTTCGTGGAGGGGGTGAGCTGCCCCAGCGGTGGCCTCTCCAACGTGTGGGACAACGACCCGAGCAACGACGAGGACTGCGGCTGGTGGGGTGGCAACCTGTCGAAGGCCGGCGAGTTCCCGGTACGGCTGAACGTGGCGAACCGGTTGGTCTACTCACCGCACGAGTACGCCACGAGCGTCTACGAGCAGGAGTGGTTCAAGGCCGCCGACTACCCGGCCAACATGCCGGCCATCTGGGACAAGTACTGGGGTTACCTGCACAAGCAGAACATCGCCCCGATCATGATGGGCGAGTTCGGCAGCACCCTGGCCGACCCCCGGGACAAGGTGTGGCTGGAGAAGCTGATGGCGTACACCGGCACGGGGGTGAACGGGATGTCCTTCACCTACTGGTCGTGGAACCCCAACTCCGGTGACACCGGCGGCATCGCGTTGGACGACTGGACGAACATCAACACCGCAAAGCAGGCGATCCTCCAGCCGTACCTGATCGCGTCGTCCGGCGGCGGTTCCAGTCCGACGCCGACCGCTACGCCCACGGCCACGCCTACCGGCGGCCCCACCAACCCGCCGACCGGTGCCTGCACGGCCACCTACCGGCAGGTCAACGCCTGGCAGGGCGGCTTCCAGGGCGAGTTGACCGTGAAGAACACCGGCTCCGCGGCGGTGAATCCGTGGTCGGTCACCTGGAGCTGGCCGTCCGGCGTGACCTTGGGCAGTGGATGGAACGCCACCGTCACGCAGGCCGGTACGACGGTCACGGCCGCCGCGCCAAGCCACGCGCCGTCCCTGGCGGCGGGGGCATCGATCACCGTGGGCTTCACCGCCAACGGTACGGCCAGCGCCCCGGCGACCGTGAGGCTCAACGGCGTCAGCTGCTGAGCCACGAGGTGGCCGGCGCCCACGCCGAGGGCACCGGCCACCTCGGGTCCGCTTCGAGCGCCGACGGCCCGTGGTCGACCACCGGGGCCGGGCCCCCTCCGCAGGGCGGCGCACCCCGGCTGCACGGAGCATTTACATCCAGTTCCTTCTATGTTTCCATCGGGAAAGCGTTTGCCTTTCGATGCGGGCGGGCGCGAGCGCGGGAGCCGCTCTCCGCACCGAACCGCACCGGCGTACACGGGACCTCAGAGCCCGGGCCACCTCGCCGCCCATGGGCATGGGCGTCGCGACGGTCCGTCCGCCGTACCGAAAGGAAGCAGCATGCGCACAGCACAGCGTCGGATGACGCTGCTCGCCACCACCGCCGCGGCCACCGCCACCCTGCTCACCGCAGGCCTCCTGACCGCCGTCTCGGCACAGGCCGCCGCCGGCTGCCAGGTCGCCTACTCCGTCGCCAGCCAGTGGCCGGGCGGGTTCACCGGCAACGTCACCGTCACCAACCTCGGCGATCCCGTCTCGGGGTGGACGCTGGGCTGGTCGTACGCGGCCGGGCAGCAGGTCAGCCAGGCGTGGGGGGCCACCGTCTCGCAGAGCGGCAGTCAGGTCTCCGCGACGAACGTCGACTACAACGGCAACCTGGCCACGAACGGCAGCGCCTCGTTCGGCTTCAACGCGAGTTGGAACAACGCAAGCAACCCGCTGCCGACCAGCTTCACCCTCAACAACGTGGCCTGCACCGGCGGCACCACACCGACCACACCCGCCAACCCGTCGCCCAGCACGCCGACGCCGAGCAACCCGCTGCCCAGCGACCCGGTGCCCAGCATTCCGCCGCAGACCGGGCTGGTCGGCTGGGCCACCCAGAACGGCGGCACCACCGGCGGCGGCGGTGCGCCCACGACGACAGTCACCAACGCCTCGGCGCTCACCAGCGCGTTGAACGCCACCGGCTCCGCGGTGATCCGGGTGTCCGGGACGATCTCCTGCTCAGGCATGCTGCGGGTCCGGTCCAACAAGACCATCCTCGGCAACTCCGGCGCGACGATCGCCGGCTGCGGGCTCAACATCAGCGGCGACCGCAACGTCATCATCCGGAACCTGACATTCCGGGACTGGAACGACGACGCCATCAACGTGCAGGAGTCGGCCACAAACATCTGGATCGACCACAACACCTTCAGCAACGGGTACGACGGCGCTGTCGACATCAAGCGCGGCTCCGACTTCGTCACCGTGTCGTGGAACCGGGTCTTCAACCACGACAAGACCATGCTGCTCGGCCACAGCGACGACAACGGCGGCCAGGACATCGGTCACCTGAGGGTCAGCTACCACCACAACTGGTTCGACGGCAGCAACCAGCGCAACCCCCGGGTGCGCTTCGGCAACCCCGTGCACGTGTTCAACAACTACTACCGGGCCAACGGCGGCTACGGCGTGGCCTCCACCGAGAACGCCGGCGTGCTCGTCGAGGGCAACTACTTCGAGAACGTCCGAGACACGTACCACCTCGGTGAGGGGGACTCCGGCCCGGGCCGCATCGTCGCCCGCAACAACCACTTCGTCAACTCACCCACCGGGCAGACCGGCGGCAGTGTCGCCAGCATCCCGTACTCCTACCAACTGGACACGGCGAGCAACGTCAAGTCCATCGTGACCGCCGGCGCCGGCGCCGGACGGATCACTGTCTGAGCTATGTGCAAGGAAGGGCCCCCTGTTAACGCCTGGCGTTTAACAGGGGGCCCTTCCTTGCACTAGTGGGTGGCGCAGCCTGCGGCGGGCGCCGGCGCGACCGGCGGTGCGCCGAGCGTCGGCAGACCGAGCAACACCCCGGGGGTACGCGGGGAGCGTCCCGCCTCGGCGGCGTCGCCGGCCCGGGTCCGGCGGTGCGCCACCGGCGCCCCGTCGGCGTTGAGGTGGTGCGGCGCGGCGTACGTGATCGTGGTGTGCACGATGTCCCCCGGCCGGATCTGGCCGGCGAGCGACTCCCCGCCGGGAGCCTCGGTCGCGAAGTGCACGAGCCGACCGTCGCGCGCCCGACCGGACATCCGGCCCGTCCGCTCGTCCTTGCGACCCTCACCGACCGCGACGAGCACCTCGACGGTCTCCCCCACCAGGCGCTTGTTCTCCGCCCAGGTGATCTCCTCCACTGTGGCGATCAGCCGCTCGTAACGCTCCTGCACCACCTGCTTGGGCAGTTGGCCGTCCATTGTGGCGGCGGGGGTGCCGGGGCGCTTCGAATACTGGAAGGTGAATGCCGACGAGAACCGGGCCTCGCGCACCACGTCCAGGGTGCGCTGGAAGTCCGCCTCGGTCTCGCCAGGGAACCCGACGATGATGTCGGTGGTGATCGCCGCGTCCGGCATCGCCGCCCGGACCTTCTCGATGATCCCCAGGTAGCGCTCCGAGCGGTACGACCGGCGCATCGCGCGCAGCACGTCGTCGGAGCCCGACTGCAACGGCATGTGCAGCGAGTGGCAGACGTTCGGCGTCTCGGTCATGGCCGCGATCACGTCGTCGGTGAAGTCCTTCGGGTGCGGGCTGGTGAACCGGACCCGCTCCAGCCCGTCGATGTCGCCGCAGGCGCGCAGCAGCTTGCCGAACGCGTACCGGTCGCCGAACTCGACGCCGTAGGAGTTGACGTTCTGCCCGAGCAGTGTCACCTCCAGCACGCCCTCGTCGACGAGCGCGCGCACCTCGGAGAGGATGTCGCCGGGGCGGCGGTCCTTCTCCTTGCCCCGCAGAGAAGGCACGATGCAGAACGTGCAGGTGTTGTTGCAGCCCACCGAGATCGAAACCCAGCCGGCGTACGTCGACTCGCGGCGGGTGGGCAGCGTGGAGGGGAAGACGTCGAGGGATTCCAGGATCTCCACCTCGGCGGCGGCGTTGTGCCGGGCCCGCTCCAGCAGCACCGGCAAAGAACCGATGTTGTGGGTGCCGAACACGACGTCCACCCAGGGCGCCTTGCGGACGATCTCGCCCCGGTCCTTCTGGGCCAGGCAGCCACCGACGGCGATCTGCATGCCGGGGTGCTTGTCCTTCACGGGGCGCAGATGACCGAGGTTGCCGTAGAGGCGGTTGTCGGCGTTCTCCCGCACCGCGCAGGTGTTGAAGACGACGACGTCTGGCGTGTCGTCGGCCTGGGGCGCACGCACGTAGCCGGCCTGTTCGAGCAGGCCGGAGATGCGCTCGGAGTCGTGCACGTTCATCTGGCAGCCGTAGGTGCGCACCTGATAGGTGCGCGGGCTGCCCGCCGCTGCGGTAGTCATGACCAGGACAGCGTATCCGGGTCGACCGGATCGCCCCGAACCGAGGAGCAACCGACATGTGCCGGAGCATCAAGACCCTGCGTGAGCCGTTCACCCCGCAGGTGACCGACGCGGACATCGAGGCGGCGGCGTTGCAGTACGTCCGGAAGATCTCAGGCTTCCGGGCGCCCGCCGCGCACAACGCCGCCGCGTTCGACGCCGCGGTGGCCGCCGTCACCGAGGCCACCCGCACCTTGCTCGACCAATTGGTGGTCCGTGGTGCCGCACCGGCCGCCGCCGACCAGCCGGCCGCCGTCTCCAACTGATCGCCGGCGCGGTTGCACACCCCAGCGCGGCCCGGCCGGCCGGGCCTGACGCGCGTAAGGTCAGGCCGCGGCGAGCGCCGGCGCGACCGTGTCGGGCGCCCAGCGTGAACGGTGGCACTGCGACCAGCCCCGGCAGCCGGGGTCAGCGAGGGTGCACAGCCGCTGCCGGCTGAGTACCTCGCCGTCGTCGGTGTCCCGCACGTCGAAGTGCACCGGGCGGACCGTGCCGTCCGGGGTGACGAGCAGGTGTCGCCCCGCGTCGAGCGTGTCGTCGCGTAGCAGGCAGTTGCGCCCCAGTATTCGAGCGAGTGCGGCGATGCTGGGGTGCTCGGCGAGTTGCTCGGGCACCCCGTAGCAATCCACCACCGTGGCGAACTCGCCCGGCGCCTGCCAGACGTCGCACACCACCGCGTACGCCGGCAGCCGGGCCGGGTCGGCCACGGCCAGCGGCATCACTACCCGACCGAGTGCCTCGGCCAGTGCCGGGTAGACCTCCACGGGTCGTGCCCGGTCGATTCTCCAGTTCCACAGCTCGGTCATTCCGCCTCCTCGCTGCGTTCGTCCCACCGGCCTCCGGATCGGGCCTTACTGACGATGGTGGGGGGCATATGACCTCAGCCGGGGGCAAGTTACCGGTCTGTGACCATTCCGGGCAAAATTTCCCTGAGCGGCATTGCTCGGAGTAGCCAGAAGATGACAGTTTATCGGGTATGGTGCGTCGCCGGCACCACCGGAGCAGCGTGTCGACGGCCTGCCGCCGGCCGGGTGGGAAGCCCGGCAACGGTCAGCGCAGGACGACCATGTGCTCGCCACGGGGCAGCAGCTCCCCCACCACCGGGGCGCCCGGCAGCTCACCGGCGACCAGCAGACCACCGGAGGTCTGGGCGTCGGCGAGCAACAGCCGCTCGTCCTCGCCGGCCGCGCCGAAATCGGTCCACGGGGTGACCCAGTCCAGGTTACGGCGGGTGCCGCCGCTGACGTACCCGTCGCGCAGCGCCTCCCGCGCTCCGGCCAGATATGGCACCCGAGCCGTGTCGATGGCCACAGTGAGTCGGCTGGCGCGGGCCATCTTCGAGGCGTGCCCGAGCAGACCGAACCCGGTCACGTCGGTGCCGCAGCGGATGCCTGCGGCGACCGCGGCCCGAGCGGCGTCCCGGTTGAGCGCGCTCATCGTGGCCACCGCCTCCGGGAAGCTCTCGCCGGTGGCCTTGTGCCTGGTGTTGAGCACACCCACGCCGAGCGGCTTGGTCAGCGACAGCGGCACCCCGGCCCGCCCAGCGTCGAGTGTGATCAACTCCTCAGGGCGGACAGTTCCGGTGACCGCGAGGCCGTACTTCGGGCCGTCGTCGTCCACGCTGTGCCCGCCGGCCAGGTGACAGCCGGCCTCCCGGGCCACATCCTGACCACCGCGCAGCACCTCCCGGGCCAACTCCAGCGGCAGTACGTCGCGCGGCCAGCAGAGCAGGTTGAGCGCGACAAGCGGGACGCCGCCCATCGCGTACACATCGGAGAGGGCGTTGGCGGCGGCGATGCGCCCCCAGTCGTAGGCGTCGTCGACGACCGGGGTGAAGAAGTCGGCGGTGCTGACAAGGCCGGTCCGCTCGTCCAGGCGGACCACCGCCGCGTCGTCGCCGTGGTCGAGGCCGACCAGCAGCTCGGCGGTGCCGGTGGCCGGGCCGAGACCCGCCACCATGATCTCCAGTTCGCCCGGGGGGATCTTGCAGGCGCATCCCCCGCCGCGGGCATAGCGGGTCAGCCTCACCGATTCGCTCATCTTCCTATGATCTCGGCTACTCTTTGCTGCCACCACCACCGCCGCTGCCGCTGACCGAAATTGGACGCCGGGCAGCGAGCGGCAGCGGTGTTACCGCTCCGTGACCAACCGAGTTGCATTTCGCCACGTCACGCCGCCTACAGTTGCCCCAACCAGGGGCCATCCGGCCCCCGCTTTGGGAGACGACAGGGACGGTGGACGACGTGACCACGGGCGAACCGCTCATCGTGCTGGACGCGGTCAACAAGTGGTTCGGACCGCTGCACGTGCTGGACGACGTCTCACTGTCGGTGGGTCGGGGCGAGGTGGTCGTGGTGATCGGCCCGTCCGGCTCCGGCAAGTCGACGCTGTGCCGCACCATCAACCGACTGGAACCGATCAACTCCGGCACCATCACCTTCGACGGCCAGCCGTTGCCGGCCGAGGGCAAGCCGCTTGCGAAGCTCCGCAGCGAAGTGGGCATGGTCTTCCAGTCCTTCAACCTCTTCGCCCACAAGACGATCCTCGAAAACGTCACGCTCGGCCCGGTCAAGGTCCGCAAGGAGAAGCCGGCGGCCGCCCGCGAGCGCGGCCTGGCTCTGCTCGACCGGGTCGGCATCGCCAACCAGGCGGACAAGTTCCCGGCCCAGCTCTCCGGTGGCCAGCAGCAGCGGGTGGCAATCGCCCGGGCACTGGCCATGCAGCCCAAGGCGATGCTCTTCGACGAGCCGACAAGCGCCCTGGACCCGGAGATGGTCGGTGAGGTGCTCGACGTCATGACCTCACTGGCAAGCGACGGCATGACGATGGTCGTGGTCACCCACGAGATGGGCTTCGCCCGGCACGCCGCGAACCGGGTCATCTTCATGGCCGACGGGCAGCTGGTCGAGGACGCCCCGCCAGCGGAGTTCTTCGCCAACCCGCGCAGCGAGCGGGCCAAGGACTTCCTCTCCAAGATCCTCACGCACTAGGCGTCCGTAGTTGGAGCGCGCCGCCCCCCGGTGGGCTCCGTTGATGAAGGAGAAAAATATGCGTATCAAGCGCGTTGCGGCAATCGCCGCTGTCGCCGCTCTGGCGCTCGGCCTCACCGCTTGCGGTGGCGACGACGACGCGGAGGGCACCGGCTCCGGCAGCAAGTCCTTCGCGGCCGGCAGCACCATGGAGAAGCTGAACAAGGCCCAGAAGATCAAGATCGGCACCAAGTTCGACCAGCCCGGCTTCGGCCAGAAGGGCCTGTCGGGCAAGCCGGAGGGCTTCGACGTCGAGATCGCCAAGATCATCGCCAAGGAGCTCGGCATCTCCGACGACAAGATCGAGTGGGTGGAAGCCCCGTCGAAGGTCCGCGAGGACGTGATCGTCAACGGCACCGTCGACCTGGTCGCCGCGACCTACACGATCAACGACAAGCGCAAGGAGCGCATCGCCTTCGCAGGCCCGTACTACGAGGCCGGCCAGAACATCATGGTCAAGAAGGACGACGCCGCGATCACCGGGCCGGACTCCTTCAAGGACGGCACCAAGAAGGTCTGCTCGGTCACCGGCTCCACCCCGGCCGAGGAGATCAAGAAGTACGTCAAGGACGTCGGCTCGCAGCTGGTGCTCTTCGACACCTACGACAAGTGCCGCGACGCCCTCAAGGGCGGCCAGGTCGACGCCGTGACCACTGACAACGTCATCCTGCTCGGCTACATCGCCAAGGACGAGGCGTCCTTCAAGCTGGCCGGCCCCAACTTCACCAAGGAGCCGTACGGCATCGGTGTGAAGAAGGAAGACAACGACTTCCGCAGCTTCATCAACGACACGCTGGACAAGGCTGTCGCCGACGGTAGCTGGAAGAAGGCCTGGGACGACACCGCCGGCAAGTTCGGCGCCGAGCTGGGCTCCGCGCCCACCATCAACCGCTACTGATCCTTCGATCTGGAGGGTGGGGAGGAACACCGACCCGTGAACGTGCTCATCGACAAGTTCGACGTCTTTGCGGGTGGTTTCTGGCTCACCCTCCAGATCTGCTTACTCGCCGCGATCGGCGCCCTCATCCTGGGCGCCATCGTGGCGGTGCTCCGCATCTCTCCGGTGCCGCCGTTGCGCGCGGTCGGCACCACCTACGTGAACGTCTTCCGTAATCTGCCGCTGACAGTGGTGATGTTCTTCGCCGCCTTCGGTCTGCCGGCGCTCGGCTCCAACGCGGACTTCCTCCGCATCCCGGTGATCGACTCGCTGTTCACCCGGCTCGGCACCGACCTGCCGTACTTCCGGTTCGCGCTGATCGCCCTGGTGCTCTACACCGCCGCGTTCGTCTGCGAGGCGCTGCGGTCCGGGGTCAACGCGGTGCCCGCCGGCCAGGCGGAAGCCGCGCGGTCGCTGGGCCTGACCTTCGGGCAGAACCTGCGCTACGTGGTGCTGCCGCAGTCCTGGCAGGCCTCGGTGGTGCCACTCGGCTCCGTGATCATCGCGATGATCAAGAACTCGGCGCTTGCCGGCTTCTTCGGTGTGGTCGGCGATCTGTCGGCGACAGCCGACCAGCTCACCGGCGCCGAAGGCTACGCCTTCATCCCGGTGGCCATCGGCATCTCGGTCGGCTACCTGATCATGACCGTGCCGCTCGGCACCCTGCTGGACCGGATCGAGAAGCGACAGGCGGTGGCCCGATGAGTCAGCAGACAAGCGTCCTCTACGACGTTCCCGGGCCCCGGCAGCGGCGGGTCACACTCATCAGCAGCGTCATCGCCGGGCTGGCCCTCCTCGTCGGTGCGTACTTCCTGATCTACCGGCCCCTAGACGAGAAGGGGCAGTTCTCGATGGAGCTGTGGGGTCCGCTGATCGACCCCTCCAACGAGAACTTCACCCTCGTGTGGGAGCGGATCGGCATCGGCTTCAAGAACACCCTGATCGCGGCGGCGCTGGCCATCGTGGCCTCGCTTGTCGTCGGCACGCTGTTGGCGCTGCTGCGGATCCAGCTCAAGAGCCTGACCAGCCGCAAGTTCACCGGGTTCGCCACGCCACTGTCGTACCTGCTGCGCGGTCTGAGCCGCCTGCTGTCGGCGATCACCCGGGTCTGCGTCGAAGTGTTCCGCGGCCTGCCTGTCGTCATCACCATCTTCTTCGTGGCCCGCGGCTTTCCCGAGTTCGGCGTCACCTTCGACAACCTGTGGTATCTGGTCATCGGCCTCACGATCTACAACTCGGTGGTGATCGGCGAGATCCTGCGCTCCGGCATGGAGGGCCTGCCCGGCGGGCAGGCCGAGGCCGCATCCGCGATCGGTCTCTCGCCGTTCCAGTCGACCCGGATGATCCTCCTGCCCCAGGCGTTCCGGATCATGCTGCCGGCGCTGATCAGCCAGCTCGTGGTAGTACTCAAGGACACCTCGCTCGGCTTCATCATCAGCTACGAGGAGACCCTGAACATCGGCAAGCAGATCATCGGCGCCCTGGAGAACCCCATCCAGGTGTACGTCGTGATCGCCGTCCTCTTCATCGCTGTCAACTACTCGCTGTCGAAGCTCGCGCAGTACGTCCAGCGCCGGCTCGCCCGGGGACGCAAGACCGCGAACACCCCGGCGCAGGCCCCGCCGCCCGCGGCCCTGATGTCCCAGGCCGAGGGCGCCGGCGGCGTCTGACCACCCCCGCACACAAAGCAGAAGGGCCAGCCCGGCATCCGGGCTGGCCCTTTCGCTTCGGCTCGACAGGTGTCGAGGACCCGGATCAGCGGGCGATCTCGGTGACCCGGGACTCGCGGACCACCGTCACCCGGATCTGACCCGGATAGGTCAGCTCCTCCTCGATCTGCTTGGCCACATCGCGGGCCAGCACGGCCGCCCCGATGTCGTCCACGTCGTCCGGCTTGACCATGACCCGGATCTCCCGACCCGCCTGCATGGCGAAGACCTTGTCCACGCCGAGCTTGCCGGCAGCGATCTCCTCGATCCGCTCCAGCCGCTTGACGTACGCCTCCAGGCTCTCCCGCCGAGCGCCCGGCCGCCCACCCGAGCAGGCGTCGGACGCCTGGGTGAGCACGGCCTCGATGGTCTGCGGCGGCACCTCGTTGTGATGCGCCTCGATGGCGTGCACCACGTCCTCGTGCTCGCCGTACTTGCGGGCCAGGTCCGCGCCGATGATGGCGTGGCTGCCCTCCACCTCGTGCGTGAGCGCCTTGCCGATGTCGTGCAGGAACGCCGACCGCTTGATGGTGGGCACGTCCAGGCGCAGCTCGGCCGCCATGATGCCGGCGATGTGCGCCGTCTCGACCAGGTGCTTGAGTACGTTCTGCCCGTACGACGTGCGGTAGCGCAACCGGCCCAGCAGGGTCACCAGCTCCGGGTGGATCTCGGTGATGCCGACCTCGACCAGCGCGTCCTCGGCGGCCCGGAGACAGAGCGCCTCGACCTCCTGGCGTGCCAGGTCGTAGACCTCCTCGATCCGGTGCGGGTGGATCCGCCCGTCCAGCACCAGCTTCTCCAGGGTGAGCCGGCCGACCTCCCGGCGTACCGGGTCGAAGCAGGACAGCAGCACCGCCTCCGGAGTGTCGTCGATGATCAGGTTGACCCCGGTCACCGACTCGAAGGCGCGGATGTTGCGGCCCTCCCGGCCGATGATCCGGCCCTTCATCTCGTCGCCCGGCAGGTGCAGGACACTGACCACGCTCTCGGCGGTCTGTTCGCTGGCCACCCGCTGGATCGCGTCCACGACGATGTGCCGGGCCCGCTGCTCGGCGGTGTTGCGGGCGTCGGCCTCGATGTCGCGCACCAGCAGCGCCGCCTCCCGCTTGGCGGACGTCTCGATCGCCTCGACCAGCTCCAGACGGGCCGCGTCGGCGGTGAGGCCGGCCACCCGCTCCAGCTCCCGTCGGCGCCGCTCCTCCGACTCGGCCAGCTCGGCCTCGCGCTGGGTGAGAGCCGACTCCCGGGCCGCGAGCGCAGCGCTCGCCGCGGTGAGCTGCCGTTCCCGCTCGGCGAACCGCTCCACCTCCTCGGTGTGCAGCCGCTCCCGCTCGTCCATGCGGGCTGCCCGGCGCTCCACCTCCGCGGCCTGCTCCCGGGTCGTGGCGGCGAGAACCGCTACCTCCCGTTCGCCGCTGCGGCGGGCTGCTGTCCGCAGCTGTTCGGCGTCGATCTCGGCCTGCTTGTGCGCCCGTTCCAGCACCGTGTCGGCCTCGGCGCGGGCGTCGTCGAGCATCCGCCGGGCCTCGGCCCGTGCCGCCTTCGCCTCGGCATTCGCCGCCGCCGCCTCGGTACGCGCGGCGGCAGCCGCCGACTTCGCCACGTCGATCGTGCTGTTCGCCTGGTCCGCAGCATTGCGCAGAGCGGCCAGGGACTGCTCCTGACGGTCCTTCTCGGCGATGAACGCGGGATCCTCGGGGGCCGGCGCCGCGCTCATCCGGCGCAGCGCCCGGACGCCGAACAGCACCGCCGCGACCACCACCACGGCGAGGATCAGGACGGCCGCGAGGAGCACGACGTCGAGGGCGTTCATGCCGGGACCCCGCTGGGTCTACCGGTGAACCTGTGCCGCCGCCCCGTCATGGCCGCCTCCCCTGAACGTCAAGACCGCAGCGACTGTGCCAAAGGCACACTCCTGCGGCTGTGGACGCCCGACCGGAGCGGCTGGCCGTGGGTAGCTCTCTCCGCCGGCGGTGCCCTCGGGCATCGTCGGCGACCGGGTGCAGTTGTCGCGGCGTGCCGGACCGGCCAGTCCGGTACTGCCGCCAAAGGCCGCGGAGGCGGCCAAAGTGATGCTGTTCTGTTACGCGATCTATGTTGTGCGCTTAGCCTGCGCTGGTCGGGCAATGTGAGCCTGTATGGCGAGGCTAGGTCTCCGGGGGCACTCCGGTCAAGGACTCATGATCAAACCCCCCAAACGGAGAGAAGTTGCGGCGTCACCCAAAGCTGATGTGGTGTCGGATACGCCGGGACAAACTCGGCGAGCCGACGGCTCCGATCGACGTGTCGTGCCTGTTCAGCGAGGGCGACGCCGTGCGTTGAGCCGACTTTGCGACACTGCCGCCGCCCCTGAGCGCGGAACTGGCCGGGAGTCCGGTGGTCAGCGTGCGCCGGCCGCCAGCGCGGGGTTGCGTCCAGGGAAGTGGTGTACGACTTGCCCGTGATGGGCGTGTTGCGTAGATGAGAGACGGCCATCGCGTCGATCCTTCAAGACGACCAAGTCAGAGAAGGAAGAGAGAACGCGATGGCCGCATCTGAGAGTGTGAACCCTGTTGACCTGCTGCGCGAGCAGATCGAGGGCGCGTCGCCGGACGTGTTGCAGGCGATGATCAAGACGTTCGTGCAGGCGGTGATGTCCGCGGAAGCGGACGCGATCTGCGGCGCCGGCTATGGGCAGCGCAGCGACGAGCGGGTCAACTCCCGCAACGGTTATCGGCCGAGAGAGTGGGACACCAGGGCCGGCACGATCGACCTGGCCATCCCGAAGCTGCGGCAAGGCAGCTACTTTCCGGACTGGTTGCTGACGCACCGCCGTCGGGCCGAACAGGCGTTGGTCTCCGTGGTGGCCACGAGTTACCTGCTCGGGGTGTCGACCCGCCGGGTGGAGAAGCTGGTGGAGCAACTCGGCGTCAAACAGTTGTCGAAGTCGCAGGTGTCGGAGATGGCCACGCACCTCGACGCCCAGGTCGAGGCGTTTCGTAACCGGCCGCTGGACGCCGCGCATTACCCGTTCGTGTGGATGGACGCGTTGACGATGAAGGTCCGCGAACACGGACGGACGGTCAACGTCCACGCGCTTGTCGCGGTCGGAGTCAACGCCGACGGTCAACGCGAAGTCCTCGGCGTGGATGTCGCCTCGGATGAGGACGGCGCCGGCTGGTTGGCGTTCCTACGGTCGTTGACCGCCCGCGGCCTGTCCGGCGTTCAGCTGGTCATCTCCGACGCCCACCGCGGTCTTGTTGGCGCGATCGGCGCCGCCCTGCCCGGCGCCGCCTGGCAACGCTGCCGCACCCACTACCTGCGCAACCTGCTCACGAAGGTTCCGAAGTCGGCCCAGCCATGGATCGCCACCCTTGTTCGGACGATCTTCGACCAGCCCGACGCCGACGCTGTCCGAGCCCAGTTCGACCGGGTCGTCGCCACGATCGAGGCGAAGTTCCCCGCCGCCGCCGAACACCTCGACCACGCCCGCGACGACCTCCTCGCGTTCACCGGCTTCCCTCGCGAGATCTGGCGCCAAATCTGGTCGAACAATCCGCAGGAACGGCTGAACAAGGAGATCCGCCGGCGCACCGACGTCGTCGGGATCTTCCCAAACCGGGCGGCGATCATCCGCCTCGTCGGCGCCGTCCTCGCCGAACAAACCGACGAATGGACCGAAGGACGCCGCTACATGGGCCTGGAACTCCTCGCCAAAGCCCGCCTCGTCATCGTCGAGCCAGACCAACACGACACCGACCAGACCGATCCCAGCCCAATCGCCGCCTAACATCAAACCGGATCCCGCGATGGCCGTCTCCTACACCACCAGCGCGGACGTGACCCAGCGCGGCCGTGACGAGCGCGGCGTTGCCCGACGCCCGGGCACCGTCGGGCAACAGGAACGTGTCCTCCATCCCGATCCTTGTGTGCAGGCCGCGGCTGACCGCCTCGGCGAGCACCGCCCAGGTGGCCGGCCCCTCGGCGTGCAGAAGCACAGGAGGGCCGGCAGCGGAGGTCGCCTCTCCGACGGCCGTCGCGGCGAGGATCCGCCCGGCGTCGGCCAGCGCCACCGGCACCTCCTCGGCCATGCACTCGACGAGGATCCGCCCGACCGGCACCCGCCAGCCCTGGTAGGCCGTCACCGCGTCCAGCGTCCAGAGCCCCACCTCGACGAGCACGCCACGCTCGTGCAGGGCGGCTGCGACCGCCTCGGCACCCGGCTCGTGGGCGTTGACCGAGGCGAAGTCGGGCAGCACCGACCAGGCCCGGACAGCGGCCACCCGGTCGGCCGGATCGGGTTCGATCCAGGCGCCGGTGCTCACCCCCACAGGCAACCCCGGCTGGGCGGCGCGGATCGCGGTGAGCGCATCGGCGATCACCGCGGGACGCAGCGACTCGGCGCCGGAGGCGTCACGGGGATGGACGTGCACGGCCGCGACGCCGAGCGCCGCGCAGCGGGCCGCGTCGGCCGCCAGCTCCGCCGGGGTGACCGGCACGGCCGGGTGGTCGTCCCGGCTGCGCCCGCCGTTCAGACACGCCTTCAACATCCGTGCCACACCTTTCGGCACCATCTCGCGTCGCTCACTCGACCGGTCGGTTGTCGCGGTCCAGTTCACCTTCGGCGTCGGCGAGCGCGTCGGCGTCTATCTGCTCGGCGAACTCGGCAGCCTCGGCGCTCTGCGCGGCAAGCGCGTCCTTCACCGCGCGGATCGCCACACCGGGCGGGTAGCCCTTGCGGGCCAACATTCCCACCAGCCGGCGGAAGACCGCGTCGGGCTCACCACGGGCGGTACGCAGCTTGCGGTCCACCAGGGCGCGGGCGGTCGCCGCCTCGGTCTCCTCGTCCAGCTCACCCAACGCTTCGGTGGCCACCTCGCCGTCCACGCCCTTCTGGCGCAGCTCGTTGGCGAGCGCCCGCCGGGCCAGGCCACGCCCGGTGTGTCGGCTCGACACCCAGGCACGGGCGAAGGCGGCGTCGTCGATGATGCCGACCTCGTCGTACCGGTCGAGCACCTCGGCCGACACCTGCTCGGAGATGCCCCCCTTGGCCAGTGCCCCGGCCAGCTCGGCACGGGTGCGGGGCCGGACGGCGAGCTGGCGCAGGCAAATCTCCCGGGCCACCTCGGACTCGTCGCGCGGTGTGGGCGCAGGCTCGTCCGCCTGCTGTTCGGCCGCCCGGCGCCCCCGGCGGGGGCGCGGCGAATCGGCGGCGTCGCCCGTACGGGGTGGACTGGCATCCCAGCCCCGCCCCGTACGGGCGCGTCGTCCTGCCATGGGTCAGCGACCGGTCAGAAGTCGACCGGCGGCAGCTCCGGGCCACCGGCGGCGTCACCCGCGCCGACACCGACGCCGAGCTTCTCCAGGATCTTCTTCTCGATCTCGGCCGCGACGTCCGGGTTTTCCTTCAGGAACTCCCGGGCCTTCTCCTTGCCCTGGCCGAGCTGGTCACCGTCGTACGTGTACCACGCACCGGACTTGCGGATGATCGCCTGCTCCACGCCGACGTCGATCAGCGAGCCCTCGCGCGAGATGCCCTTGCCGTACATGATGTCGAACTCGGCCTGCTTGAACGGGGCCGCCACCTTGTTCTTGACGACCTTGACCCGGGTACGGTTGCCGACCACGTCGGTGCCGTCCTTGAGGCTCTCGATGCGTCGCACGTCGAGCCGGACCGAGGCGTAGAACTTCAGCGCCCGACCACCGGTGGTGGTCTCCGGGCTGCCGAACATGACGCCGATCTTTTCCCGCAGCTGGTTGATGAAGATCGCCGTGGTGCCGGTGTTGCTGAGCACACCGGTGATCTTGCGCAGTGCCTGGCTCATCAGCCGGGCCTGGAGGCCCACGTGGCTGTCGCCCATCTCGCCCTCGATCTCGGCGCGCGGCACCAGGGCCGCCACCGAGTCGATCACGATGATGTCGATCGCGCCGGAGCGGATCAGCATGTCCGCGATTTCCAACGCCTGCTCACCGGTGTCCGGCTGGGAGACGAGCATCGCGTCGGTGTCGACCCCGAGGGCCTTCGCGTACTCCGGGTCGAGCGCGTGCTCGGCGTCGATGAAGGCGGCGATGCCGCCGAGCCGCTGCGCGCTGGCCACCGAGTGCAGCGCCACCGTGGTCTTACCGCTGGACTCAGGACCATAGATCTCGACCACCCGGCCCCGGGGCAGGCCGCCGATGCCGAGGGCAACGTCGAGCGCGATGGAGCCGGTCGGAATGATTGCGGTCTGGACGACCGGCCGGTCACCCAGCCGCATCACCGAGCCCTTGCCGAATTGCTTGTCAATCTGAGCGAGAGCAAGGTCGAGTGCCTTCTCCCGGTCAGGCCCTGCTGCCATGGTTGCCACCCCTGCCTTCGCCGGCGTCTTTGCTGAGCTTCGCGTCACGCGGACACGCTAGGCGCTAGGTCCGACAGAAAACCAGCCGACGGGCCGCGAGCTGTGGACGAGCACCCCGCTGTGGACAATAGCCGAACAGGTGTACGACTCGACAAGCGACACGCGGAAGCGAAGAAAAGGCTGCTCAGCGTAGTCGCGCGGGCACTCTGTCGGGGTACGCGGCGCAGACCGCCCGCCACACCACATGCGTTTGTTCCCCCGACGCCAACGCCTGCTCGATGGTCCTTCCATCGAGCTGCGTCAGCACCTGGTCGCGGGCGATGCTCGCCGCGTAGCCGGGCCCGAACGCCTCTTCCAAGCGCGTCCAGAAGTCGGTCAGCCGCACGTGATCAACCCTCCTCGTCCGATGCCCCGGTCGGCACCGGGCGCAACGCTAGCGCCACAAGGGGCACTGTCGCGACCGCCGCGAGCAGGGTCAGCACCGGATAGCCGGCCACCTGCATCACAAACCCGGCGGCCACTGCCGCACCCGCACCGGCAAGCCCCATGGTCAGGTCGGACAGCCCCTGCACGCTCGGCCGCACGCCGGCCGGCACCGACTCGGACAGCAACGTCGAGCCGGCCACCATCGTTCCCGACCAGCCCAGCCCGAGCAGGACCAGCCCGACCGAGAGCCGGGGCGTGTGGTGCCCGGCGGTTCCGGCGACCGCGCAGGCGGCCAGCAGCAACCCCACCCCGCCGAGGATCACCGCCCGCCGTCCGAGCCGGTCGGTGAGCCAGCCCACAATCGGCGAGAACGCGTACATGCCCGCGATGTGCAGGCTCAGCACGATGCCGACCAGTCGCAGCACGTCCGCGTCGGCGTGCGACTCACCGAGCCGGACCGGGGTCATCGCCATCACCGCCACCATCACCAGGTGACCGACCGCCACGGCGGCGATGCCGAGCCGGGCGGCGGGCTGCCCGCGTACCACCGACCAGGCCGCCCGCATCCCGGCGCCGCGCGGCACGCGCGCCCCGACCGGCGCGGCGGCCGGCGTCGCATCACCGCCCACCTGGCCGCCCACAGCCGGTGCCTCCGCCACCACGGCGGCGGCCGGTGCGTCGGTGGTCGGCACGGTGGTGGTCGGCGCAGCGACGGCCGGTGCGGCGGTCGCCGCGATTCGGCGCGCGGTGAGCAGCGGGTCGGGCCGGAGCAACACGAGGAGTACGCCGCCAGCCAACACGAACGCCGCCGCGCTGAACGCGAACGGGCCGGCCAGCGGCGGCAGCCCCCAGCCTGTGGTGACCCGGTCGGCAAGCGCGGCGAAGTTCGGGGCGGCTACCGCGCCGATCGTGGTGGCCCAGATGATCACCGACAGCTGCCGGCCCCGCCGGGTCGGCTCGGCGAGGTCCACCGCCGTGTAGCGGGCCTGCAGGTTCGCGGCGGTGCCACCACCGAAGAGCAGCATGCCGAGAAACAGCAGCGGCACCCAGCGGGTGGCCGCCGCCAGCACCACGAGCACACCGCCGACGGCACCGACCGCGTACGCCACGACCAGACCCGGTCGGCGGCCGTGCCGGGCCATGATCCGGGTGACCGGGATGGCGAGCAGCGCCGCACCGACCACGCCGGCGCTCTGCGCGATGCCGGCCACGGCGGTGCCGGCGATCCGGGCGGCGAGCAGCGCGCCGACGGCGATGCCGATGGTCACCCCGACCCCGCCGATGATCTGGGTGCCGAAGAGCAGGCGCAGGGTCCGCCGCTGGATCGACGCGACGTCAGGCCGGGCGGTACGCGGCGCGGTCAGGTCGGTGGCCATCGACGCTCCTCGGGACGGGTGACCCATCCTCGCGCACCCGCGCCGACCGGCGGAAACCGGTTTCGCCGGCGACCGATCCGGTGCTCGTCGTATCGGGCCACACCGACCGGCATCCGCCGGCGGATGCCGGGTCGGCTACGCGGTCCCCTTCTCACCAACGGCGTTGGCCCACAGCACACTGTCGCTTCGCCGACCGTACGGCCCTCGTCAGCCGCGCAGGGCGCGGGCTGCGACGGTCAGGTCGGCGACAAGCCCTTCGTACGCCTTGTCCTGGTCGTCGGCCCGCAACACCGCCGACGGGTGGATGGTGGCCAGCAGCCGGGCCGAGGGCGCGTCGGCCCGCTTTCCAGCGTTGTCCACCGGCACGCGCTGGAAGTCCTCCGGGCGCTGGGCCGATTCGGGCCAGGGCAGCAGTTCGCCCCGCTGCCGGGTGACCCGGAAGGACGGCCCGAGCAGCGCCTTGGCGGCGGTCGCGCCGAGCACCACCACGATCTCCGGACGCAGCCGGGCGAACTCGGCGACCAACCAGGGCCGGCAGGCGGTGATGTGCACCTGGTCGGGCGTCTGGTGGATCCGCCGCTTGCCGCGCAGCTGGAACCGGAAGTGCTTCACGGCATTGGTGAGGTAGAGCTGCTTGGGATCGAGCGCGGCGTCGTCCACCGCGCGTCGCAGCAGCCGGCCTGCGGGGCCGACGAAGGGCAGACCCTTCTGATCTTCCATGTCGCCGGGTTGCTCGCCGACAAGCACCACCCGGGCGCTCTCGTCACCTCGGCCGAAGACCGTCTGCGAGGCGTCCCGGTACAGCTCACAGCCCTGACAGCCGCCGGCAGCGGTGCGCAGCTCGTCGATGGTGTCGGCGCCGGTCGGGATGAACCGCTGGGCGCCCGGAGCGCTCCCGGTCTGCTCGGCCATGGCGACTGTTATATACCCCTTGGACGCCGACTGCCGGGTACGCCCTGGCCGTGCCTCCCGCGTCAGTACCCGCCGCCACCGCCATCCCCACCCGAGGCCATCGCGATCAGCACGATGACGATGATGACGACCACCACCGCCACCGCGATCCAGACTCCCTTACGCGCCCCATTCGAAGCCAAGACCCCCACCTCCGGCGCCCGCATACCCACGCCGCCCACCTCGAACCCCCGCGATCTTGCACTTCCTGCCCGGGCGAAGCCCTCATAAAGGGCATCTCAGCGACCCAAAGGCAAGATCGCGGGAGAGATGGGGTGGGGCCAGGGTCAGGTGGGGAAGTTCGGGGGTGGGGTGGGGTTTGTGGCTTGGGTCAGGGCTTCGGCCAGGGGGATCAGGTCGTCTGTCGTCAGAGGGCTCACCGTTATGCGTACTGCTGGTGAGGCGGCGATCCGGTAGAGGGCCCCGGGGGCCACCACCCAGCCGGCGTCGCGCAGCACTGTCACCGCGCTTGTCTCGTCCGCCACCGGCAGCCAGACGTTGATGCCGCTGCGGCCGTACGCGGTCAGGCCGTGCTCCGCCAGTGCGGCCACCAGCCCGTCGCGCCGCAGCTCGTAGCTCTGCGCCGCCCGGTGCACCAGCTCGGTGACCGCCGGGTCCCGCCAGAGCGCCAGAACCAGCCGTTGCAGCACTGTGGACACCCAGCCGGCGCCGACGCGCGTCCGGCCGGCCACCCGGGCCACTGTGGTCGCGTCACCGGCAAGCACCGCCAGCCGCAGGTCCGGGCCGAAGGGCTTGCTCACCGAGCGCACGAACGCCCAACTCGCTGCCGCACCCGCAAGAGAGTGCAGGGGTACGCGCGCCAGCTCGGCGGCGTGGTCGTCCTCGATGAGCAGCAGGTCCCGTCGACCGGCGAGCAGCGTCCGCAGCTCCGCTGCCCGGACGGCGGAGACTGCGGCGCCGGTCGGGTTCTGCGCCCGGCTGGTCACCACGAGCGCCCGGGCACCGGCGGCCAGCGCGGCTGCCACCCCGGCCGCCAGTGGCCCCTCGTCGTCGACCGGTACGCCGATCGGACGCATCCCCAGGGCGGCGATCAGGTCGAGCAGGTTGGCCCAGCCCGGATCCTCCACCGCCACCGCGTCACCGGGGCGCAGGTGGGCGCCGAGCAGCCGTTCGATGCCGTCCAGCGCGCCACCGGTGAGGGTGATCTCCGAGGCCGGCACGCCGTCGGCGTTCAGCCGGGCGCGGGCGGCCTCGGCCAGCTCGGGGAGCACTCCGGAGTGGGAGTAGCCGACCGGCGGGCCGGCGTCGGCGGCGAGTGCCGCGAGGTGCGGCCCGAGAGTGGGCAGCAGTCGGGGGTCGGGTTCACCTCGGGACAGGTCACGGGCGCCGGGCAGCGGCGTAGGGCGCAGCGCGGAGCGGCTGGCGGCGACCGGCGGGCGGGGGCGGACCCGGGTGCCGTGTCGCCCGGCGGTGACGAGCACGCCGCGCTGCCGCAGCTCCTGGTAGGCGCGGGCGACGGTGGCAGGGCTGACACCGAGTTCGGCGGCGAGCACCCGGACCGGCGGCAGGGCGGCACCCGGCGGCAGCGCTCCCGTACGGATGCCCGACTCAATGCTGGCCGAAATCGCGACGGCTGTCGCCCCGGTGAACTGATAGCGTGCTGACACAAATAAGAGATTGTACTAGAACAAAGGGGCGAGCATGTACGCACCCACCCCCCGCACCACCGCCAGCCGTGCGCGCGACCGCATGAGCTACGACAGCGCGGCCGCGCACGCCGTGCTCGACGAGGCGTACGACTGTGCGCTCGGGTTCACCGTCGACGGCCAGCCGCGCGTGCTGCCCACCCTGCACGTCCGCATCGGCGACACGCTCTACCTGCACGGCTCGACCGGCAGTCGGCCGCTGCTCGCCGCCCGGGGCGACGGGCTGCCCGTCTGCGTCGCGGTGACAGTGCTCGACGGGCTGATCTACGGCCGCTCCCAGTTCCACCACAGTGCCAACTACCGCTCCGTCGTGGCGCACGGCACCGCCCGGCTCGTCACCGACGAGCAGGAGAAGACCGCGATGCTCACCGCCCTTGTGGAGAAGGTCGGTACGGGCCGTAGCAACGACAGCCGGCCGCCGAGCCGCCGCGAGCTGGCCGAGACCGCCGTGCTGGCGTTGCCGCTGCGGGAGGTCTCCGTACGCGCCCGCACCGGCGGGGTCCGCGACGAGGAGGCCGACCTGCACCTGCCGCACTGGGCCGGTGTGCTGCCGCTGCGGCTGACCGCCGGCCCGCCCGAGCCGGACGTCGGGGTCACGGCCCCGCTGCCGGCGTACCTGCGGACGGCCCGCACACCCTGGCACGACCCGGTGCCGCTGCACGGTGAGCACGTCCGACTGGAGCCGCTGGACCTGGCGCACGCCGAGGAGCTGCACACCGCCACCGCCGACGACGACGTCTGGCGGCACCTCGGCGTGGCCCGGCCCACCTCGGTGGCCGGTACGGCCGAGGTGGTCACCGCCGCCCTGCTCGCCCAGCAGCGGGGCGAGCGGGTGCCCTGGGTGCAACGCTGCGCCGTGACCGGGGCGGTGGTCGGCACCACGTCGTACTACGAGATCGACCCGGAACGGCGG
Organism: Micromonospora profundi; assembly: GCF_011927785.1. Lineage (NCBI taxonomy): Bacteria > Bacillati > Actinomycetota > Actinomycetes > Micromonosporales > Micromonosporaceae > Micromonospora > Micromonospora profundi. The sequence goes on from NZ_JAATJK010000001.1 coordinate 4,402,619, forward strand.
TCTGTGGCGATCGGGTACACGTTCCTCGGCCGGCCGTGGTGGCGTACCGGGATCAACACGGAGGCGAAGCTGTTGCTGCTGAGCCGGGCCTTCGACGAGTTGGGCGCGGTGCGGGTCGCGTGGCACACCGACATCCGCAACGTCCGCTCGCAGGCCGCCATCGAGCGGCTCGGCGCCACCCGCGAGGGAGTGCTGCGCATGCACCGCCAGCGCGCGGACGGCTCCTGGCGGGACACCGTGCAGTACGCGATGACAATCGACGAGTGGCCGAACGCACAGGCCAGCCTGCGAGAAAAACTTCGCCGAACAGCACCGGTGGCGTGATGATGACGGGCGTGCTGGGGATCACCGACATCTGGACGTACGTACTGGGCACCGTGGCAATCGTTCTGCTGCCCGGGCCGAACTCCCTCTTCGTGCTGTCCACCGCCGCCAAGCGGGGCGTCAGCACCGGTTACCGGGCCGCGGCAGGGGTGTTCGTCGGCGACACGGTGCTGATGGTCCTCGCCGCCGCCGGGGTGGCGTCGCTGCTCAAGGCGTACCCACCGGTGTTCCTGGTGATCAAGTACGCCGGTGCCGCGTACCTCGCCTATGTCGGGTTGACGATGCTGCGCGGCGCCTGGCGGCGCTGGCGCGACCGCAACGACCCGACCACGCCGCGGCTCATCGACGCCGCCGAGCCGGAGGCGATGCGCAGCCCGTTCCGCAAGGCGCTGGTGATCAGCCTGCTGAACCCGAAGGCGATCCTGTTCTTCGTCTCGTTCTTCATCCAGTTCGTCGACCCGACCTACGCCTGGCCGGCGCTGTCGTTCCTGCTGCTCGGGCTGATCGCCCAGGCGGCGAGCGTGCTCTACCTGACCGCGTTGATCTTCGCGGGCACCTTCCTGGCCACGCAGTTCCGCCAGCGGCGTCGACTGGCCGCCGGCGGCACCACCGCGATCGCCACGCTGTTCCTCGCCTTCAGCCTCAAGCTGGCCACCGCCAGCGCCGGCTGACGTCGCCGCGCACCTGTCGTCAGGTGCCGTCGCCCCCACCGCTACCGCCGCCGCCGATGCCGGCGCCACCGGCGGTGCCGCCCAGGCCGTAGCCGGGACGGATCGGCTCGTCGGGGTGGCGGCTGACATGCGGTGACCCGGCGATCCGGGCCGACCAGTCGGCGTGGGCGGCCGCGGCGGCGTGCCGGTTGAGGGCCTGGCGCAGCCAGCCGTCCACTGTCGCCACCCAGTCGCGCTGCCCGGCGTCGGCGTGCCAGATCCGGAACCGGCTGATGCTCTGGTGGGTGATCCCCGCCAGGGCCAGCCGGCGGTCCATCCAGAGGATCACCTCCAGACCCGCCGAGTTGGTCACGAAGATCACCTCCATCTCGGTGATCGGGCCGGCGTAGAGCGGAGCCACCCAGAAACCCCACCGCTGGTGCAGCGGCAGTGTGAACTCCACACCGGGCAGCCCGCCCTCCTGCAACCCGGCCTGGCGGATCGAGAAACCAAGCGTGTCCATCGCCGCGAACACATGCTGCTGCGTGGGCACCGGATGCACGAACACCGGCACCATTGCGCCCTGGTCGAGGTCCGGGTCGACGGACACCTCGGTCCGCAGCCCCATCCGCAGGCTCAGCAGCGGCACCCCGCCGAAGGTGGTCACCGGCGTCTCCCACGGCAGCGGCAACGCGAAGTCCACAGCTCGACGCCGGCCGGCCGGTACGACGAACCGCCCGGCGATCGGCGCCTGATGGAACTGCACCAGGCGCCGGGCGGCCTCCGGGTCGTTCGGCTCCACCGTGGCGACAAGGCCGAGGCGGATGTGCCGCACCAGCACGTCGTCAGGACCGGCGGCGAGTGTCACCCGTCCGGGCAGGCGCAGCCCCGGACGGGTGCTCGGATTGGGCAGCGTGGTCTGCACGGACAGCCCGGTCCAGCCGGACTCCCGAGACACCCCCGTCAGCCGCACCGCGCCCCCACCAGGCCACGCCCCCGTACGCCCCGCCGACGGCGAGGTCACCTCAAGGGTCGCGGACCCGGAGGGTGGTCACCTCGACTTCGGCGAAGAGGGACCACCCCTCCGGTTTCACCGCAGGCGGCGTCCCCTCGGCACCGTGTCGGTCTCGTCGTCGAACTCCCCGATGACCTCCTCCAGCAGGTCCTCAAGTGCGACGAAACCGATCGGGCGGGACGGCCCACCACCGTTGCGTACCAGCGCGAGCTGGGACTGCCGGGCGCGCATGGCAGCCACCGCCTCGGTGACCGAGGACGTCGCGGGCAGGGTGAACGCGGGCGTCATCAACTCCCCTGCGGTGGCGACACGGCCGTTCGTCACCACCCGCACCGCCTCCCGGACGTGCACCAGGCCGCAGACGTCGCCGTCGGCGTCCACCACCGCCATTCGGGACCTGCCGCTGTCGCGGCTGACCTGCTCGATCCGCTCGGCCGGGTCCTCCCGCCCGACGGTGACCATTGTCGAGAACGACTCCATCACCTGCGCCACGGTCGTGCCCTGCAACTCCAGCATGCTCGTGAGCAGCTCGTGCTGCTCGGCGCCGAGCAGCCCGTGTTCGCGGGACTGCTCCAGCAGGATCCGCAGCTCGTCCGGGCCGTGCACCTGGGCAAGCTGATCCTGCTGCTCGACCCCGAACAGGCGCAGGATCGCGTTGGCCATCGCGTTCAGCACCGACAGCACCGGCCGGGACACCCGGGCGAACGCGCGGAACGGCAACGCGAGCAGCGTCGCCGAACGCTCCGCGTCGGTGATGGCCCACGACTTCGGCGCCATCTCCCCCACCACCAGGTGCAGGAAGGTGACCAACCCGAGCGCGAAGACCAGGGCGATCACGTGACTGGCGGCGTCCGGCAGACCCACAGCGTGCAGCAGCGGGCTGACCAGGTGCTCGATGGCCGGCTCGGCCAGCGCGCCAAGCCCCAGGGTGCACAGCGTGATGCCCAGCTGCGCCCCGGCCAGCATCAGCGACAACTCGCGGACACCGTCAAGCGCGGCTCGGGCCGCACGGCCACCGCTTGCCGCCGCCTGCTCCAGGCGGTACCGCTTGCTTGCCACCAGGGCGAACTCGGCGGCGACGAAGAACCCGTTCAACGCCAGCAGCACCACCGAGGTGAGCAGCGCGATGCCGGGGCTCACGCGGTCACCTCCGGCTCGGTCAGCTGCAACCGCACCGAATCGGCAACGTGCCGGTCCACTGCCAGCACCTCGACCAGAGCCCGCGGCTCCCCGGCGTGATCCTCGCCGTCCGCGCCGTCGGGCACCAGGCTGATCTCCAGCCGGTCACCGACCTCCGGCACCCGGCCCAACTCCCGCATCACCAACCCGGACAGGGTGTCGTACTCCGGTGCCTCGGGCAGCGCGATGCCGGTGCTGTCGGCGACCTCGTCGATCCGCCAGCGGGCCGGCACCACCCAGGACCCGTCGTCCTGCCGGGCGGGTGCCCGATCCGGTGGGTCGTCCTCGTCCCTGATCGGGCCGACGAGCTCCTCGGCGATGTCCTCCAAGGTGATCACGCCGGCGAAGCCGCCGTACTCGTCGACCACACAGGCCATCTGCCGGTGCCCGGACCGCAGCCGGTCGAGCACCGTGGGCAGCGGCAACGTCTCGGGCACCAGCAGCGGCGGACCGGCGACCGCGCTCACCGGCGTGGTCGCCCGCTCCCCCGGGGGTACGCCGAGCACGTCGGCGATGCCGACGACACCGATCAGGTCGTCGACGCCCTCCGCGCCGCGCACCGGGAACCGGGAGTGGCCGGTGTCCAGCAACTCGACGATACGGCTCACCGGTTCGTGCGCGCGTACGGTGTGCACGTCGACCCGCGGCACCATGGCCTCGCCCGCAGTCAGCTCGCGGAAGTCGAGCCCCCGGTCGAGCAGCGTGGACATCTCGGCGTCCAGGCTGCCCTCCTGCCGGGACTCGGCGATGATCTGTTCCAGATCGGCAGGTGTGGCGCCGCTGGGCAACTCCTCGATCGGCTCGATGCCGAGCCTGCGGAGCAGACGGATCGAAGCCCTGTCGAAGAGCCGGATCAGCGGCCCGGCGACGGCCAGGTAGATGAGGGTGGACCGGCTCAGCGCCCGGGCCAGCACCTCGGGCCGGGCGATGGCCAGGTTCTTCGGGGCCAGCTCACCGAGGACCATCTGCACGACGGTGGCGATGACCAGTGCCAGCGCCACCGACAGCGGCAGGCTCACCGACCTGCTGACACCGGCCACGCCGAGCAGCTCGGCGAGGCCACCGCCGAGGTACGGCTCGGCGACGTAACCGACGAGCAGGGCGGTGACGGTGATGCCGAGCTGGGCGCCGGAGAGCATGAAGGAGAGCCGGCTGGTGACGGTCAGAGCGCGGGCGGCAGCCTGGTCGCCGTCATCGGCGAGCTGGCGCAACTTGCCGCGGTCCACGGCGACGTAGCCGAATTCCTGGGCTACGAAATAGCCTGTCGCGGCGGTGAGCACGATGATCAGAAGAAGACCGACGACGATCAACACGGGTCGCTCAGGGCTCCCGGGGTCGTCGGGTCGGGGATAAGCCGGGCACAACCCGGCTGGCTACTACTGCCCTCCTGGGCAGACGAGTCGATCATCTGACTATTTTATCGGCGTTCGCTGGGACTCCGCTGAGGGAGGGCCGAAGGCGTCCGATCGTCCGGTTCGCCGGGCGTCACCCCACCTGGCCGCCGCCCTGCCCGCGCTCAGCCAGCTCGTCGGCGTCGAGCAGGCTCCGGTCGAGCCGCCCCGACCGGTAGGCGGCCCGTCCGATCATCTGCGCCGCGACAGGCGCGGTGGCCAGCTGGAAGATCGCCACCAGCAGGACCATCCCGAGGTCCGGCATGGTCCGCAGCCGCAGCGCAATGCCGAGTAGCAGCAGGAGCACCCCGAGCACCTGGGGTTTGGTGGCGGCGTGCATCCGGGACAGGGCGTCCGGGAAGCGCAGCACGCCGATCCCGGCGGCGAGCGCGAGTACCGCACCGGCCACCAGGCAGGCGGCGCCGAGCCAGTCGGCGATCACCCCGATCACGCCCGCTCCCGGACGGCGAAGCGGACCAGCGCCACCGAGCCGACGAAGCCCAGCAGGGACAGCACCACGAGTACGGGCAGCGTGGTGGCGTGCCGGTTGACCGCCGCCTCCGCGCCCACCGCGCCGACCATTGTGGCGAGCAGCATGTCGGCGGCGATCACCCGGTCCAGCAACGTCGGGCCCCGGTAGAGCCGGATCAGCGCGAGCAGCGCGGTCACCGACAGCAGGGCGGTGAGGACGGCGGCCAGAAGCAGGATCACTGGGTCGTTCCCTTCTCGGCGGGATCGGACTCGACGAGGCGCAGCTCGGCCGCGCTGCCCACCGCCCGGACGATCCGCTGCTCGACAGCGAGGGTGCGCTCCCGCGCGAGTTCCAGGTCCGCCGGGCCGTGGGTGTCCAGCACGTGCAGGTACAGCGTGGCGGCCGCCCGGTCCACCTCCAGGACCAGAGTGCCGGGCACCAGGGTGACCGCCTCGGCGGTGAGAGCGATGTTGAGGTCCGTCGGCACCCGTAGCTGCACGGCGATGATCGCCCCCCGAGGCCGGTAGCCGGGCTGCATGGCGATCCGGGCGACGTGGATACTCGCGACGACAAGCTCCACGACGAACTTGCCCACGAACACCAGCAACGCCCAGGGCCGCAGCCGGCCGCCGAAGGTGACCGGCGGCAGCGGGAAGAACAGGAGCACCGCGCCGCCCACCAGCAGGCCACCGACCACGTTGGCCCAGCTGATCTCGCCCCACAGCAGACACCAGACGACCACCAGCCAGCCCAGGGCCACCGCCTGGTCCCGCCAGCGCCCGAACCGCCCCCGGGGCTCGGCCGCCGCGGACCCCGAGGACGTCATGGTCGGTTCGGTCACGGCACACCTCCTGGGAACACAGCCCGCACGTACGGAGTGCGCGAGAGCAGATCGGCTGCCGAGGCGGCGGTCACGTCGAAGAGCGGACCGGCCAGCACCGTCAGCACCAGGCCGAACACGACCAGGCCGACTGTGGCACCGACCATCAGCGTGGGCAGCCGGACGACAGGGTCAGTGGTGTCCAACTGCGGCGCCCGCCAGAACGCGATGTTCCACACCCGCGAGGCGACATAGAGGGTGAGCAGGCTCGTCAGCGTCCCGGCCGCCACAAGCGTCCAGGGCAGCGCCCCACCGGCCGCCGCCCCGGCCTGGAGCAGACCGAGTTTGCCCAGGAAGCCCGAGAATGGTGGCACACCGGCCAGGTTCATCGCCGGTACGAAGAACAGCACGCCGAGCAGGGGCGCCATCCGGGCCAGCCCGCCGAGCCGGCGCAGGTCGGTGCTGCCGGCCCGCTCCTCGACCAGCCCGGCGACAAGGAACAGCGTGGTCTGGATCGTGATGTGGTGCACGACGTAGAAGATCGCACCGGAGAGCGCGGCGGTGGTGCTCAACGCCACCCCGAAGATCATGTAGCCGATGTGGCTGACCAGTGTGAACGACAGGAGCCGCTTCATGTCGGACTGCGCCACCGCGCCCAGGATGCCGATCACCATCGTCAACCCGGCGACGATCATGAGCAGGTTGTCGACCTGCCCGTCCGGGAAGAGCAACGTCTCGGTGCGGATGATCGCGTAGACGCCCACCTTGGTGAGCAACCCCGCGAACACCGCTGTCACCGGAGCCGGCGCCGTGGGATAGCTGTCCGGCAGCCAGGCCGACAACGGAAAGACCGCCGCCTTGATCGCGAACGCGAGCAGCAACATCAACTGCAACGTCAGCCGTACGTTGTCGGGCAGATCGTCGAGCCGCTGCGCGAGCTGCGCCAGGTTGAGCGTGCCGGTGGCCGAGTAGACCAGACCCACAGCGGCCAGGAAGATCATCGAAGAGAGGATGCTCACCACAACGTACGTCGACCCCGTGCGGATCCGGGTCTCGGTGCCGCCCAGCGTGATCAGCACGAAGCTCGCCGCCAGCAGGATCTCGAAGCCGACGAACAGGTTGAACAGGTCGCCGGCGAGGAACGCGTTCGTCACGCCCGCCGTGAGGACCAGGTACGTCGGGTGGAAGATCACCACGGGAGTGGTCTCGGCGGTCTCGCTGCGGCCCTGACCGATCGAGTACAGCAGCACGCACAGCGTCACCGCCGACGACACCACCACCATCAGCGCGGCGAGCTGATCGGCGACCAGCACGATGCCGACCGGCGCCGGCCACCCGCCGACCGCCAACACCACCGGCCCGTGCCGGTACGCCTCGACCAGCAGCACCACCGCGACGAGGAACGTGCCGGACAGGCAGAGCACACTGACCGCACGCTGGATCCGGGGTCGCGTCGCCAGCAAGAGGGTCAGCGCCGCACCCAACAACGGCACCACCACCGGCAGCGGCAACAGCCTGCTCATCACGCCTCGTCCCCGTGCCGTAGCCGACGTCGTGCCGGCTCTGGATCGACCTGCTCCGGATCGTCGTCCGGACCCTCCCCGCCGTGATCGATGGCACCCGCCTCGTTGCGCTCGGCCTGGCGGATGATCTGCTGGTCCTCCAGATCGTCGGGCACCTCGTCGTCGCCGGTGAGATACCAACTTCGGTACGCCACAGCGAGCAGGAACGCCGTCAGCCCGAACGTGATCACGATCGCCGTCAGCACCATGGCCTGCGACAGTGGATCAGCCATCTCGTCCACCGGCCCCGTGCCCACCACCGGCGCCCCACCGGACCGACCGCCCAGCAGGATCAGCAGGTTGACTCCGTTACCGGTCAGGATCACGCCCAGCAGGATCCGGGTCATGCTGCGCTCCAGCAGCAGGACCACACCGCAGCCGACCAGCACCGCGACAGCAAGCACCAACACCAACGTCGGGCCAGGCTGACCGGCCGTCATGACACGCCCTCAGATCGCGACTGCGGGGCTCGCAAACCCGGCTCACTCCTCGCGCTCACGGACCCACCAGATGTTCGCGACTGCGGGGCTCGCAAACCCGGCTCACTCCTCGCGCTCACGGCCGGTCTCCCTTGTCGACGGCCAGTCCGCCCGCTTCCGTACCGGTCGCCTCGATGTGCCGGTCCACCTCGGCACCGAGGCTGCGCAGGATGTCCAACACCAGCCCGATCACGATGAGGTACACGCCGATGTCGAAGAACAGCGTGGTCACCAGATGGATGTCGCCGATCAGCGGTAGCGAGGCGTCGATCTTGGCGCTCTGCAGCAACGTCCCGCCGGCGAGCATCGACACCACGCCGCTGCCCACCACCACTGCCAGGCCGGCGCCAAGGATCAGGCCCGCGCCCACCGGCGCCGCCTCGGTCAACTCGTACCGTCCGCCGGCCAGATAGCGGACCACCAGCGCGAGGCCCGCCACCAGGCCACCGGCGAAGCCGCCGCCCGGCGCGTTGTGACCGGAGAAGAGCAGGAACAGGGAGAACAACACCACCGTGTGGAAGATCAGCCGGGTGACCACCTCCATCACGATGGAGCGCCGCTCCGCGTACAGGGTGGGGCCGCCGCGCAGCCACACCGGCCGCCCGGGCAGGACCGACCGGCCCGGCGGACCCGGCCGACGCGGGCGCGGCCCGGTCCGGGACTTCTCGAAGATCAGGCTGGCCACCCCGGTCGCGGCCACCACAAGCACCGACACCTCGCCCATCGTGTCCCAGGCCCGGATGTCGACAAGCGTCACGTTCACCACGTTGCGGCCGTACCCCTCGGCCACTGCCAGATCCGGGAAGGCCACGGCGATGTCCGGCGCCCGGCGGGCGCCGGCCGCGACGAGGGCGAGCCCACCCGCCACCAGGCCCACTGCCACGCCGATCACCCGGCGGGCCCAGCGGCTGCGGCGCAGCGGACGGGCCGAGAACCGTGGCGGCAGGCGACGCAGCACCAGCACGAAGACAGCGATGGTCGCGGTCTCCACCAGGAACTGCGTGAGAGCCAGATCGGGAGCGCCGTGCAGGATGAAGAGCATCGCGGCGCCGTAGCCGGTCACCCCGACCAGCAGCATCGCGGTCAGCCGCCGGCGGGCGCCGACCGCGAGCAGCGCGGCCACCGCGATCACCAGCACGACCACCGGTTGCAGCGGGTTGCCCCAGAGGGGGATCCGGGTCTGCCACGGGCCGGCTGCGAGCATCGCGCCACCAGGCAGCACCACGAGGGTGACCAGGATGATGCCCAGGTACTGCGGAAGGGAACCCCGCTGGGTCGCACCCGTCACCTCGATGGCGAGCCTGTCGAAGCGGCCCACCACCCACTCGTACCCCTGGTTGCCGCCGATCGGCGAACGGAGCCGGGCCAGTACCGGGGCGAGCGGCCCCCGCACCGCGAAGAGCAGGCCGCCGCCGACGAGCGCCAGCACGGACAGGCCGAGCGCCGGGGTCAGTCCAGGCCAGAGCACCAGGTGCGCATCGACCTCACCGAGCAGTTCGGCGTACGGGCTCAGCAGGCCGTCCAGCACGGCGGCGGCCGGGCCGGCGAGCAACCCGAGACCGGCGAGCACAGTCGGCGGGACGAGCATCGCCGCGGCGATCGGGCCCGGCGACACCGGTTCCACACCCGGCCGGTCGGCGAACGCGCCCCACAGGAACCGGGCGCTGTACGCGACGGTGAGAATCGTCCCCACGACCAGGCCGGCGAGGACCAGCGGCTGGTCGATGAACGCCGCGAACACCGCCTCCTTGGCCACGAAGCCGACGAGCGGCGGTACGCCGGCCATCGACGCCGCCGCCAGCACCGACACCACGAACAGCGGCCGGGACCAGCGCCGCAGCCCGGACAACTGCCGCAGGTCGCGGGTGCCGGCGCCGTGGTCGATGATGCCGACGACCAGGAACAGCGTCGCCTTGAACAGCGCATGCGCCAGCAGCATCGCTGTGCCGGCCAGCGCGGCGGCCGGGGTGCCCGCGCCGGTCACCGCGATGAGCAGGCCGAGCTGACTGACTGTTCCGTACGCCAGCAGCAACTTCAGGTCGGTCTGCCGCAGGGCCGCCCACCCGCTGACGAGCATTGTGACCACGCCGGCGACCTGCGCCACGGGCCGCCACGGGCCGACAATGGCGAGGATCGGCGCGAGCAGCCCGACAAGGTAGACGCCGGCCTTGACCATGGCGGCGGCATGCAGGTACGCGCTGACCGGAGTGGGTGCCGCCATCGCCGCCGGCAGCCAGGAACTGAACGGCAGCACAGCCGACTTGGACAGTGCGCCGGCAAGGATCAGCAACACCGCGGTGATCAGGTACGCGCCGCCGGGCAGCGGTTGAGCCGAGATCTCCGACCAGCGGTAGGTGCCGGCGTGCTCGCCCAGCATGATGAACCCGACCAGCATGGCCAGGCCGCCCAGCGTGGTCACGATCAGCGCCTGCGCCGCCGCCCACCGGCTCGACCGCCGTTCGGTGCTGTGCCCGATCATCAGGTACGAGAAGATCGTGGTCAGCTCCCAGCCGACATAGAGCAGCAGCAGGTCGTCGGAGAAGACAAGCAGGAGCATCGCGCCGGCGAAGGCGACAAGGACCCCGGCGAACTGCGCCAGGCCGGTCGAGCCGGGTTTGAAGTAGCGGGCACAGTAGACCATCACCAGCGCGCCGACGCCGCCGATCAGCAGCGTCATCAGCCACGACAGGGTGGTGACCCGCAGCGCGATGTCGAGCTTCAGCTCCCGGATCCACGGGTACGTCTCGACGACCGCGCCACCGTCGGCGACGGCGGGCGTACGGGCCAGTGCCCAGCAGAACGCGGCGGCCGGTGCCAGCGCCAGCGGATAGAAGGCGCGTGGACCCCACCACTTGACGAGCGCCGGCGCGGCCAGGGCAGCCACCAGGTGGAGGATGAGCAGTAACAGCACTCGCACTCCCGATCGTGGTGGCCGACGCCGTACATCTGTGGCGCCTAGCAGCGATCAGACGCCAATCCGTCGACGCCCGCGCGCCTTTGCCATAATTCGTCCCCTATCGGGCGGGCTCACGGCGGCAGTCAGCAGCCAGCGAAGCGCGCCAGGACGCCCTCGGTGACCGACAGACCAGCAGGCCGCCGGAGATCAGTTTATCAGGGCGTTACTGATGGGTTGCGCGTCGTCCAGGTCGGTGCCACCTGGGCGCAGTTCGGCCACGAGGTCGGCTCGGCCGAGCTGTCGGGCGACCTTGCCGACCACCCGCTCGGCGACGGCCAGCGACCGCATCGAGAGCAGCCGGCCCCGGCTTTCACGGCGCAGCACGAAATAGTGGACGGCGACGCGGACCTGGCCGCGATCGGCGGCGCTGGCCTGGGCAGTCGAGACGACCAACTCCCGCAGGCACCGGGCGAGTCGCTCGGCGAGCGCCAGCTCGGGCCCGTGCAGACCGCCGCGCAGCGTGGCGAGGTGACTGTCGACCTTGCGGATCAGTACGTCAGTGCTGGGTTCGACGTGTCGCGGCTCGCCGGCCATCCCATCGCCTCCACCCGTTCGCGTTGCGGGTGAAGTTACTTTATGTTGCTCCTCAGAAGCAAGCAGTTAAGTGAGACTTAACGTACTAACTGCGCAACAGGTTCTTTTACCGCTCACTCAGGAGCGTTCCGTCGGGGCCGGTCGTGGATGTCGTACCGGCGGGGCACGATGGATCGGTGACCGGGGCAGATGTGGATACGGGCGGGGCGCTCGACGGGTTCGGTCCCGCCACCCGCGCCTGGTTCGACGCCGCCTTCGCCGCGCCCACCGCCGCCCAGGCCGGCGCCTGGCGGTCGGTCGCCGCCGGCCGCAACGCCCTCGTCGTGGCACCCACCGGCTCCGGTAAGACGCTCGCGGCGTTCCTCTGGTCACTGGACCGGCTGGCCCGCGAGCCCGCACCGGCCGAGGCGCGACAGCGGTGCCGGGTGCTCTACGTCAGCCCGCTCAAGGCCCTCGCCGTCGACGTCGAACGCAACCTGCGCGCCCCGCTGGCAGGCATCCGGCAGGCGGCCACCCGCCTCGGCGTCACCCCACCCGACATCACCGTCGGCATGCGCACCGGCGACACCCCTGCCGACGAACGACGCGCGTTCGCCCGCACCCCTCCCGACATCCTCATCACCACCCCCGAGTCGCTGTTCCTGCTGCTCACCTCCGCTGCTCGGGATTCGCTGCGCGGCATCCAGACGGTGATCGTCGACGAGGTGCACGCGGTGGCCGGCAGCAAGCGCGGCGCTCACCTGGCCCTGTCGCTGGAACGTCTCGACGAGCTGCTGCCCGCGCCGGCACAGCGGATCGGCCTGTCAGCCACCGTCCGGCCGATCGACGCGTGCGCCCGGTTCCTCGGCGGCGCCCGACCTGTCGACGTCGTGCAGCCCGCCACACCGAAGACCATCGAGGTCAGCGTGCAGGTCCCGGTGGAGGACATGACCCGCCTCGACGAGCAGGAGCAGCCACCCGAGGACGACCTCGGCGGTCCCGGCCCGCGACGCGCCTCGATCTGGCCGGCCGTCGAGGAGCGGGTCTTCACCCTGATCGGGCAGCACCGCTCCACAATCGTGTTCACCAACTCCCGACGCAGCGCCGAGCGCCTCTGCGCACGGCTCAACGAGCTGGCCGCCGAAGAGCTGGCCACCCCGTCGGGCGGTCCCGCCAGCCCGTTGCGGCACCGCCTGCCGGCCGAGGTGATGGCACAATCCGGCGCGGCCACCGGCGCGTCGCCGGTGATCGCCCGCGCCCACCACGGCAGCGTCTCGCGCGAGGAACGCAAGCACATCGAGGAGGCCCTCAAATCCGGCCAGCTGCCGGCGGTCGTGGCCACCTCCAGCCTGGAGCTGGGCATCGACATGGGTGCCGTCGACCTGGTGGTGCAGATCGAGGCTCCGCCCAGCGTGGCCGCCGGCCTGCAACGGGTCGGTCGGGCCGGGCACCAGGTGGGCGCGGTCTCGCGCGGGGTGGTCTTTCCCAAGCACCGCGGCGACCTGCTCTCCTGCGCGGTCGTCGCCGAGCGGATGACCGACGGTGCGATCGAGGAGCTGCACTACCCGCGCAATCCCCTCGACGTGCTGGCCCAGCAGATCGTCGCGATGGTGGCACTGGAGCCGTGGCGGGTCGGCGACCTGGCCGTGCTGGTCCGCCGGGCCGCGCCCTTCGCCGAGCTGCCGGACTCCGCGCTGCACGCCGTGTTGGACATGCTCTCCGGGCGCTACCCGTCGACCGCGTTCGCCGAGCTGCGCCCCCGCCTGGTCTGGGATCGCGCCGCCGACCTGCTCACCGGCCGTCCCGGCGCGCAGCGGCTCGCCGTGACCAGCGGGGGCACCATCCCCGACCGTGGTCTGTTCGGGGTCTTCCTGGCGGGCGCCGAGCGGGCCGCCCGGGTCGGTGAGCTCGACGAGGAGATGGTCTACGAGTCGCGCGTCGGCGACGTCTTCCTGCTCGGCTCGTCGTCCTGGCGCATCGAGGAGATCACCCCCGACCGGGTGCTGGTCTCGCCGGCCCCCGGTCAGGCCGCCCGGATGCCGTTCTGGAAGGGCGACCAGCTGGGCCGGCCGGTGGAGCTGGGTCGGGCCATCGGCGCCCGGGTGCGCACCTTGCTCCGGCAGAGCGACGAGGCGGCACTGGCCGCGCTGCGCGCCGGTGGGCTGGACGAGTGGGCCGCCGGCAACCTCATGGCGTACCTGCACGAGCAGCGGGACGCCACCCGTTCCCTGCCCGACGACCGCACCATCGTCGTCGAGCGGTTCCGCGACGAGCTGGGCGATTGGCGGCTGGCCGTGCACAGCGTCCTCGGCGCGCGGGTCAACGGGCCGTGGGCCCTCGCCGTGGGCCGGCGGCTCGCCGAGCGGTACGGCGTGGACGCCCAGGTGATGCCCTCCGACGACGGCATCGTGGTGCGCCTGCCGGACACCGCCGACGAGCCACCCGGCGCCGACGTGGTGGTGTTCGAGCCCGACGAGATCACCCAACTGGTCGAGGAGTCGGTGGGCACCTCGGCGCTCTTCGCCGCCCGTTTCCGGGAGTGCGCCGCCCGGTCACTGCTGCTGCCGCGCCGCGACCCACGCCGCCGCCAGCCGCTCTGGCAGCAGCGGCAACGTTCCGCGCAGCTCCTCGACGTCGCCCGCGAGTACGCCGACTTCCCGGTCACCCTGGAGGCTGCCCGGGAATGCCTCCAGGACGTCTTCGACCAGCCGGCGCTGGCCGGGCTGATGCGTGACCTGGCCGCCCGCAAGGTCCGGCTTGTCGAGGTGGAGACCAGCGCTCCGTCCCCGTTCGCACGGTCGCTGCTCTTCGGCTACGTCGGCGCGTTCCTCTACGAGGGTGACGCGCCGCTGGCCGAGCGCCGTGCCGCCGCGCTCGCCCTCGACTCCACGCTGCTCGGCGAGTTGCTCGGCCGGGTCGACCTGCGTGAGCTGTTGGACCCCGCCGTGCTCGCCGAAACCGACAGGCAGCTGCGCTGGCTCACCGAGCAGCGCCGCCCCCGAGACGCGGAGGACGTGGTCGAGCTGCTGCGGGTGCTCGGCGACCTGAGTGACGCCGAGTTGACCGAGCGCGGCGCACCGGAGACGTGGCTGACCGAGTTGGAGGCCGCCCGCAGGGTGCTGCGCGTCCGGATCGCCGGTGAGCAGCGCTGGGTGGGCGTCGAGGACGCCGCGCGTCTGCGCGACGCGCTCGGCGTGGCGTTGCCGGTCGGCGTGGCCGAGGCGTACCTCACACCGGTGGCCGACCCGCTCGGCGATCTGGTGGCCCGCTACGCCCGCACCCACGGGCCGTTCGCCGCTGCGAGCTGCGCGGCCCGCTTCGGGCTCGGGGTGTTCGTCGTCGAGCAGGTCCTACGCCAGCTCGCCGCCACCGGTCGGGTCGTCTCCGGCGAGTTCACCCCGGATTCGGCAGGCGCCCAGTGGTGCGACGCCGAGGTGCTGCGCATGCTGCGCCGCCGCTCACTCGCGGCGCTGCGCCGGGAGATCGAGCCGGTGCCGCCCCGGGCTCTGGCCACCTTCCTACCCCGCTGGCAGCAGGTCGGCGCGTCGGCCCGGGGTGTGGAGGCGCTCGCCGCGACAGTGGAGCAGTTGCAGGGCGCGGCGGTGCCGGCGTCCGCGTTGGAGCGGCTCGTGCTGCCCGGCCGCGTCGCGGACTACTCCCCCGCCCACCTCGACGAGCTGTGTGCCAGCGGGGAGGTGCTCTGGGCGGGTTCGGGGGCCATCTCCGGCGGCGACGGCTGGGTCACCCTGGCGTACGCCGACGCCGCCCCGCTGCTGCTTGCGCCCCCCGACGAGGCGCTGACCCGCACACCGCTGCATGACGCGGTGCTCGACGCGCTCGCCGACGGGCAGGCGCTGTTCTTCCGCCCGCTGGCCGATCGGGTCGGTTCGACCGACGACGCCGTACTGACCGGGGTGATCTGGGATCTGGTCTGGGCGGGCCACCTCACCAACGACACCCTCGCCCCGCTGCGCGCGGTGCTGGGCGCGGGTGGGGCGCACCGATCCCGGCCGTCCGCGCCACGCACCCGCTACCGGCGACCCGGCCGGGTGGCGCTGCCCACCCGGGGCGGCCCGCCCACAGTCGCGGGTCGGTGGTCACGGCTGCCGGAGCGGGATCTCGACCCGACCCGCCGGGCCGCAGCCCTCGCCGACGTGCTGCTGGAACGACACGGGGTGGTCACCCGTGGCGCGGTGCTTGCCGAGCAGGTGGTCGGTGGGTTCGCCGCTGTCTACCCGGTGCTGTCGGCGCTGGAGGAGCGCGGCGTGGCCCGCCGAGGCTACTTCGTCGAAGGTCTCGGGGCGGCACAGTTCGCCGTACCCGGCGCGGTCGACCGGCTGCGCGCGCTCGCGGAACCCGCCGACGGTGCCCGGGGTCGGAACGGCCCGACGATGGTGCTCGCCGCCACCGACCCCGCCAACCCGTACGGTGCGGCGCTGCCCTGGCCGGAACGCGTTGTCGACGCAGGCGACGGGTCCGCTCCGACGACCGGGCACCGGGCCGGCCGCAAGGCGGGTGCGTTGGTGGTGACGGTCGGCGGCGACCTGGTGCTGTACGTGGAACGCGGCGGCCGGACACTGCTGTCGTTCACCGACGACGCCGACACCCTCGCCGCGGCCGGCAAGGCGCTCGCCGACGCCGTCCACTCCGGAGCGTTGGGCGCGATATCGGTGGAGCGGGCCGACGGTGAGGCCGTGCACTCCGCACCGCTGCGGGACGCGCTTACCGCTGCCGGTTTCCGGGTCACCCCGCGCGGCCTACGCCTGCGCGGCTGACCTCCACTCCCCCGCGACCGCACGCACCTGCCCGACCCGCGACCGCACGCACGCACCCCGCGCCGTGGGCCCTGATCGCGGACGCCTGACCCGTCGGCCCCACTCACGCGCCCCGCGCCGTGGGCCCCGATCGCGGACGCCCGACCCGTCGCAGCCAGTGGGAGGTGCGGATGGCACAGCACCGCAACACACCACCGACCTCACTCAATTGAGCTTGATACCTGTGAGTCATATTGATGACTCACAGGTATCAAGCTCCAAAGGGCTACCTGGTCGCCAAGGCCACCAACCACAGCTCAACGCCCGCACCTCGGCGCCAGGACGTGGCGGGGGAGTGGCCGACCGGCCGCTCCAGTTCGAAGCCCACGCCCACGCACCACGCCCGCGCACCACGGCCACGCACCACGCCCACGCCCACGCACCACGCACCACGCCCACGCCAGCAGCCAGCAGCCAGCATTGGATCTGGCTCAGCGGAGGTTGTTGAGTGCCTTCTCGTAGCGCGGGCGGTCGGCGGCCGGAGTCTTCGCCTCGAGGTAGTTGAGCACCACGGCGCCACGCTGGTACGACTGGCCGCTCCAGGTCTCGGCGATGTCGCTGGCGCTGACCTCGTCGGGGAACACGTAGATCGTGACGGCATCGGTGGCGACGATCTCGGAACAACCCAGGCCGAGGCCGTCCGGGCCGCAGTCGACGGACCGGTCCTTCGGGCGGGGCACCTTCAGGCCAGCGGCCCGGAACGCGTCGACGACCTGCTGGGCGGCGGGCGCGCCGGCCGGGCGCGGAGGCAGCACCACAGGCGGCGGGCTCGCTGGCCGACGCTCGGTCGTCCCCTGCTGCGGCGGCGCGGGCTGGGCCGGCGCGGGCTGGGCCGGTGTGGCCGGGGTGGTGGCGCTGCCGCCGGGGCCGGACGGGGGCGGCGGGGCGCTCGGCAGGCCGGTGGCGTCCTGGCTCGGAAGGGAGGAGGCGGGCGGCGCGGCGTTCGGTCGGTCAGCGTCGTCACTGCCGCAGCCGGCGGTGAGAGCGACGGCGAGCAGAAGAACACCGACGGCGGGCAGGCTCCGATGTGTCACCAGGGCAGTCTGCCGGGTCGGTGCCCGCCGACGGGAGGGCCGGTCGGTCACTGCACTCTGTCCCATTTCCGGCAATCGTCGGTCGTCCGCGCGGGCGGGTGCACCGCAGGGCCGCGTACCTGTGCCGGGCGTTAACCTGCGGGGATGGCAGCCACGCCCTGGATCTCGCTGACCACCGATTACGGCCTCACCGACGGCTTCGTGGCCGCCTGCCACGGGGTGATCGCCCGGATCGCGCCGTCCGCCCGGGTCATCGACGTGACCCACCTGGTGCCGCCCGCCGACGTCCGGCGGGGTGCCGCCGTGCTGGCGCAGACGGTGCCGTACCTGCCTGTGGGCGTACACGTGGCGGTTGTCGACCCGGGGGTGGGGACCACCCGGCGGGGCGTCGCGTTGGCCACGCCGGGCGGGCTGCTTGTCGGCCCGGACAACGGGCTGCTGCCGGACGCCGCCGCCGCGCTCGGCGGGGTGACTGCCGCTGTCGAACTCACCGAGCCCCGCTGGCTGGCCGCCACGGTGTCCGGCACGTTCCACGGTCGGGACGTCTTCGCACCGGTGGCGGCTCGCTTGGCGCTCGGCGCCCCGCTGGCCGAGGCGGGCCCGGCCGTCGACCCTGCCGGGCTGGTCCGCCTGCCGTCGCCGGTCGTGACCCCCGACCCCGAGGGCTTCACCGCCGAGGTGCTGACCGTCGACCACTTCGGCAACGTCCAGTTGGCCGCACCGGGCGAACTGCTCGGCCCGTTTCCGGCCACGCTCCGGGTGGGCCCGCCGGGGCCGACGCCGGCCCGCACGGCGGTGCACGGACGGACGTTCGGCGACGCACCAGACGGTGGCCTCGTGGTGTACGTCGACTCGGCCGACCGGGTGGCGATAGCGGTCAATGGTGGCCGCGCGGTGGACCTCCTCGGGGTGGTCCCGGGTGATCTTTTGCGGGTGGCCGGGTGACATTCAACTGTGGAATGCTGCCTCGGTGGGTGAACACGTAGTTCCCGTGGGCTGTCCCTGTTGCGCCTCTCGAACGGGCGGCGGGACCTGCCCGGTCTGCTTCTGGACAGACGACGGCCAGACCGACGCCGATGCCGATGCGGTGCGCGGTGGCGCCAACGGCGACCTGAGCCTGACCTACGCCCGGCTCAACTACGCCGTCTACGGGGCCAGCCACCCACGCTATCAGGACATGGTGCGCCCGGCCCGCCCCGACGAGCGCCCCTGACGGCGCCCGGCGGGGCGGGACTGGGTCAGCAGACCGGCACGGTGCCGCCGTACACGGCGGAGATGTACGCGTGGCTGACGTACTGCCCGCTGGCCAGCCGGTTCCATCTGGTGGTGGTCCGGTAGGGGCCGGCCACCGACTGTCCGGTCACGTAGCAATGGATCGGCACGTTGGCGAACCGTGCGGCGAGCCCACGGACGGCGTACGACGTGCTGGCCCCGCTGCGGATGTTCAGCGGCCCGTCGCCGACGACACCGCGCGGCCCTCCCCCGGTCCACAGGTAGGCGACGTCCACCCAGGCGTTCGTTGTCAGTTTCAGGCCGTCCCAGAAGGTGCCGTCGGCCAGGTCGATGCCGGCAGGGTTGAGCACGGTACGCCCGAACTGGTCCCGCCCGCCGTTGTAGCCCGACTGGTAGGCGGCCTGCGCCTCGGGGCGACCCTGCGGCAGGTTCTTCCAGTTCTCCCGTACTGCCGACGGGTTCCAGTAGTCGTCGCGGGTGTTCCACGGCCCGACGTCCCAGACCGGGGCGTACTCGCAGCGGGAGCCCGTGGTGGTGCAGACCCGCACCGTGTAGTCGCCGGTGTTGAGCGGGGACAGGCCGCGACGTGACGGCAGGGCCACGAAGTGGTCGCGCGGCTGCACTGTGCGGCCGTTTGCGGTCACCTCGCCGACCAGCCCGATGCGGGTCGCGTACACCCGGTAGGTGAGCCCGGGTGTGGCGGCGGAGACGGCTGCTGTCGCGTCGGCGGTGAGCTGGACGGCGCGTACCGTCGCGGTGGTGCCGCCGTTGCGCGCGGTCAGCACCACACGGGTCTGCACCTGGCTGACCGGTCTGTCGAAGACGGCGCCGCCGGTCGCGGCCCGCCATTCGGTCCAGCCGCTGACCCGCCAGCCGCGGACCAGCACCTCGACTGACGCGCCGGAGGGGACGTCCGCGGTGATCTCGGCGCGGACCCGGGTGGCCGGGCGGGCCAGGGTGCGCGGGGCGGTCAGCAGCATGCCCTCGGCGACCGCGTTGTGCGGGCTGCGAGGGCTGCGTCCGGTGGTCCGGGACTCGCGTAGCCGCAACCCCGCGGGGGTACGCCGGACGTTGACGTCGTCGCGGTCCACGACGGAGAGGTCGGTGCTCCAGCGCTCGCCGCCGGGCGCGACGGCGGTGAGCGTCACGGGACCGCTGGCGGCGGAGGTGGCGGCGGAGAACCCACTGGTGAGGGGCACGAGGGCGACCGTGAGCGCGAGGGCGAGGACAGCGGCGAGGGCGGTGGGGCGGATACGACAATGAGGTCGTTTCATGGGCGATCTCCTCAGATATCCCCTGACCCTGTCATGTCAGGAGATCATGAGGAAGGTGGCTACAAATAGCGATACATGCGAGTCTTGCTCGACCGAGGGAGGATGGCAGGGTGCCCGAGGGTGACACCGTCTGGAACACCGCGCGCGTGCTGCACCGTGCCCTGGCCGGCGCGCGGCTCACCGGCAGTGACTTCCGGGTGCCGCGACTGGCCACCACCGACCTCACCGGCTGGACCGTCCGCGAATCGGCAAGCCGGGGCAAGCACCTGCTGCTCCGGCTCGCCGCCCTCGACGGAACGCACTGGACACTCCACTCACACCTGCGGATGGACGGCGCGTGGCGGGCGTACGCGCCGGGGGAACGCTGGAGCGGCCGCCCCGCGCACCTGATCCGGGTGGTGCTGCGCAGCCCCGGCGCGGTCGCGGTCGGCTACCACCTGCACGACCTGGCGCTGGTGCCGACGGCGGAGGAGGACGAGCTGGTCGGTCACCTCGGCCCCGACCTGCTCGGCCCGGACTGGGACGCGGCAGAGGCGGTCCGCCGGCTCGCCGCCCGACCCACCGAGACGATCGGCGAGGCGCTGCTCGACCAGCGCAACCTTGCCGGGGTGGGCAACCTCTACAAGTGCGAGGTGCTGTTCCTGCGGGGCGTGTCACCGTGGACGCCGGTCGGCGCGGTGCCGGACCTGCCCGCCACCGTGGCTCTCGCGCAACGCCTGCTGGCCGCGAACCGGGGCCGCTGGACGCAGAGCACCACCGGCTCGCTGCACAGGGGGCAGACCAGCTACGTGTACGGCCGCCGTGCGCAGCCCTGCCGCCGCTGCGGCACCGCCATTCGCAAGGAGGAGTTGGGCGAGCGGGTGACCTACTGGTGTCCGGTCTGCCAACCGGGGCACACGCCGCCCGGTTGACGAGCCTCGTTGATCGAGGTCATCACAGATACGGACGATTGGGTAATTCCTATCTGGCCGTTGGCGTCGCATGCTGCGATTGAATGCTCACCGATCGTCAGCAGAGTGCCGAGGTCCGCCACGTCGGAGTGGCGTGTCTCGTGCCCCGACCCCGGGGAGAGCCATGGCGATGTTTCGCAGACTCCGCTCCACGTTCTTCGACCGGCCCACACACGTGGGCGACGGCGCCGCCAACGGCCGGGTGGCACCTGTGCCGGCGGCCCGCGCCCCCGAGGAGGCGGCTCCGGCCGCGAGCCTGGACCCGGCCGCCGCGCCCCGATGCTTCGGCCCGGTGCCCAACTTCGCGTACAGTCCCCGCCCGACGCGCGACCCGGACGGTCAACTGACGCCGGGTACCGGCCTGCGGAAGTTCGTCGACGCGCTGCCCACCCCGGGCGAGCTGGGTCGCACCGACCTCGGCTCGTACCTGCCGGTCGCGGTGCCCGACACGATCAGCTACCCGGGCTGCGACTACTACGAGATCGGCCTTCAGGAGTACGCCCAGCGGCTGCACCGGGACCTGCCGGCCACCCGGCTGCGCGGCTACCGGCAGCTCAACCTGGGCACCGACGTGTCCGGCCACAACACCGTTGTGCCTCCGGAGCGGCCCTGGCACCTCGGCCCGATGATCCGTGCCCGGCGTGGGCGGCCGGTGCGGGTGAAGTTCATCAACCAGTTGCCCACCGGCCGGGCCGGCGAGTTGTTCCTGCCTGTCGACGAGACAGTCGAGGGCGCCGGCATCGGCCCGCTTGACGGCCCAGCCCCCTACCCGCAGAACCGGGCGGTGCTGCACCTGGCCGGGGCGCAGACCGGCTGGACCAGCGCCGGCAACCCCGAGCAGTGGATCACCCCGGCCGGGGAGATCACCCCGTACCCGACAGGGACCAACCTGACGCACGTGCCGGACATGCCGCCGCCCGGCGTGGGTGCCACCACGCTCTACTACCCGAACGAGCAGAGCGGCCGGCTGCTGTGGTTCCACGACAACACACTCGGCCTGGCCCGGCTCACCGTCTACGGCGGACAACTCGCCCTCTACCTGCTCACCGACCCGGCCGAGGACCAGCTCGTCGCGGACCGGATGCTGCCTGCCGACCAACTGCCACTGGTGATCGAGGACAAGACGTTCGTGCCCGACGACACCCAGTTGGCCGCCGAGGACCCGACCTGGGACCGGGAACGCTGGGGCGCCCGGGGCAGCCTCTGGCACCCCCACGTCTACCAGCCCCGGCAGAACCCGTACCGCTCCGGCGGACGCAACCCCACGGGCCGGTGGGACTACGGCCCCTGGTCGCGCAACCCGGCACCGGACGGCAGCCGCTCCGACGGCTGGCCCACAGCGGACGGCTGGCCCGTCAAAGGCGGGTCCGCCGGCGGTCCACCGCTGGCCGGGCCGGGCCCGGTGCCGAACCCGCACCACGACCCGGTGGGAGCACCAACCGAACCTCCGCTGCGCCCCGGGGTGCCGCACCCGTCAGCGGTGCCCGAGGCGTACGGCGACACGCCCCTTGTCAACGGCGTCGCCTACCCGTACCTGGAGGTGCGTCCCCGCACGTACCGGTTCCGGATCCTCAACGCGTGCCTGGACCGCAGCCTCAACCTCCAGCTCTACCGGGCCTGCTCGGACGCGCCGATGTGGACCGAGGACGGGAGCCTCGCCGACGGGGACGCCGGGGAGGTGCCGATGGTGCCCGCCGTGCGGGCGGCGGGCCAGCCGGCCGGATGGCCTACCGACGCGCGCGACGGCGGTGTTCCGGACCCGCGTGCGGCCGGGCCGTCGTTCATCCAGATCGGCAACGAGGCCGGGCTGCTGCCCGCCCCTGTGGTGCTGCCGAACCGGCCGATCAGCTACCGCTACGACCGGCTCGACCCGACGGTGCTCAACGTCGACGGGCACACGCTGCTGCTCGCCCCCGGTGAGCGCGCCGACGTGCTCGTCGACTTCTCGGCCGTACCGTCGGACAGCACGCTGATCCTCTACAACGACGCCCCGGCGCCACTGCCCGGCTTCGACAGGCGCTACGACCAGCACACCGACGCGCCGGACCGGACCGCCGAGGGCGGCCCGCCACCCACCGAGCCCGGGTACGGCCCGAACACCCGGACCCTGCTCCAGTTCCGGGTGACCGGAGCACCGGCGGAGCCGTACGACCTGGACCGGCTGCGCGAGCGCCTGCCCGTGGCGTACGCGGCCAGCCAGCGCCCGCCGATCGTGCCGCAGCCGGCGTACGATCCGGCGTTCGGCACCCGGACGGCGGCGGAGACGACGGTGCCGGTGCACGCCACAACTGTGACGTTCACTCCCACCGGCGGTTCCGGCCCGGTGACCCTGCCGATCGAGGTCAAGGCCGCACAGCAGGTCTTCGAGCCGGGGCACGGCAGGCTGACCGGTCGGCTCGGCGTCGGCCACCCGCAGGCCGGGCCGCTCACGTCGGCGACGCTGCCGCTCGGCGCCACCGACCCGGTCACCGAGGTGCTGTTCGCCGCCGACCCGGCCGTACCGGTCGGAGCGCCCACCGACGGGACGCAGGTCTGGCGGATCAGCGGAAACGTCCGGCAGAGCGAGGCGCTGCGGTTCGGCGGCTGCGACGTGCAGGTGGTCAACCGGGTCGGCTGGGACGGCACCCTGCGTCCACCACACGGCGCGGAGCTGGGCTGGAAGGAGATCGTCCGGGTGCATCCCCGGGAGGACGTGGTGGTGGCGTTGCGCCCTGTCGCGCCGGCCCTGCCGTTCAAGCTTGGCGACAGCGTGCGGCTGCTGGACCCGGGTCGGCCCGCCGGCGCGCGTACCGGGTCGACTCCGGTCAGCCCCGCCGACGGGCGACCCGCAGTGGTGGTCAACCAACTTGTCAACATGGGTTGGGAGTACCGCTGGCACAGTCAGCTCGCCGGCCACCGTGACCTCGGCATGACCCGGCCGTTGGTGCTGCGGGTGACGCCGAGGGCGCCCACCGGCCTGACTGCCACACCGGTGCCCGGCTCGGCCACCGCGTTGCCGGCGATCGCGCTGGCCTGGACGGGCAACGGTGGACGCCCGCCCGCGACAAGCCATCTGCTGCAACGGGCCACCGACGTGACGTTCACCGGCGAGGTCACCACGATCACCGTCGCGGCGGCCGCCACCCGGTACACCGACGCGACTGTCACTCCCGGGGTCACCTACCACTACCGGATCCGGGCGGAGAACGAGGTCAGCTACTCGTCCTGGTCGAACAGCGTGCCCGCCTCGGTGCAGTTGACAGCGCCGAACGGTCTGCTGGCGGCGATCCCGCCGGCCGCCCCGCTGCGGGTGGCGCTGCGCTGGACGAACCGGTCGTTCGCCACGGGCATCGACGTGCAGCGCGCCACCAACCCGACCTTCACCAGCGGGCCGGGCACCACGGCGATCGGGGTCGGCGACAACCACCTGGACGCCACCATCGCCCCGGACACCACGTACTACTACCGGGTCCGGACCACGTACCTGGGCGCAGCCTCGGCCTGGTCGACGATGGCGACGGTGAGCACCCCGCCCGCGCCGGCCACCCCGGTCGGGTTGACGGTCACCGCCAGCGCGCCGGGGCCGGACACCGCCACTGTGACCCTGGGCTGGGCGGCGAACACGCCCGCCGGCCCGGGTGCGGGGTTCATCGTCCAACGGGCGCTGGACCCGGCGTTCGGCAGGGAGGTGGCCACCTTCACGGTGACAGGTCGCGGCTTCACAAACACCGGGCTGGCCCGGGGCACGACGTACCACTACCGGATCCGGTCGTTCAACGTCGTCGGCAGCTCGCCGTACACCGGGCCGATCCCGGTCACCACCCCACCGTGACGGCCGGGTGGGCTCGGCTCAGCGGGTGGGCGCGCGCAGCGGACGGTCGACGGCGCGCAACTCGGCCAGGGCCGAGGCCACGCCGTGCAGCAGGTCGGTGGCCTCGGTGAGCCTGTCGGCGGCCGGATGGGTGGGCTCCGGTCGGGCGTCCTCGGCGAGGTAGCCGGCGGCGGCGACCACGAGCCGCTCGTAGGCCGCCACGCCGCTCTCCAGCTGGGCGGTAAGCGTGCGGTGCGCCTCGGTGAGCGACGCGCGGGCGTCGGTCGGGGCGAGGCGCAGCGCGCGTTCGACGCTCGCCGCCCGCTCGGCGAGTTCGCGTAGCGACCGGTCCGCGTCGGCGGCCTCCAGCACGGCGGGTTCGGCCAGCCCGGTGAGCCGCGGCGCCATCCCGGCGAGGGTCAGCGAGGCCCTGTCGAGTCGTGACCAGTGCTGCCCGGCGGTGGTGCCGCGCAGGGCGACCCGGTTGCGGACCCGCCGGGCCTCGGCCAGCAGGCCCGAGCCGACCGGCAGTCGCTCGACGGCGGCCACCAGCCGGGCACGGGACCGGGCCGCGGCCTCGGCCGGGTTCAGGGCAGGGGGCGCGGGCTGGGCGGCGAGCGCACGCAGGTCGAGCCAACGCCAGGCGGCCAGCGCCACCGCACTGCCCGCGGCGCCGGCCCAGGCCGCGTCCGGCAGACCGAGGCCGGCGTACGGCGTCAGCACCGCTGCCGCGCCGCCGAGCCCACCGGCGAATACGCTCCACCGTCGGGCCGATCGGCGCAGCCGATTCAGCCGACGGAAGTACCGCGTCCGCTCGTCTGCCACCGTGACCTCCTCGGGCCGGTCGTTCAACCGGCGGCGGTCGGGTCGCCGGTGCCCCGCTCGCGGGCCATGCTGGCGCGCAGCTCGTCCAGCCGGGCGGCGGCGGCCGGGTCACCGGCCGGGGTCGCCGAACCTGCCGCTTCGCCCTGCGACACGGCCGGGCGCTGCGCGGAGCCACCGAGCTGCTCCCCCGCCATGCTGGAGCGGATCTGCTCCAGCCGGGCCGAGCCCGCCGAGTCGATTGTCGCCTTCTGGATCTCCAACATCCGGCCTTCGACCGAATTGCCGGCCAGCTCCGCGCGGCCCATGGCGTTGGCGTACCGCCGCTCGATGCGGTCGCGCACCTCGTCCAGGGACGGGGTGTTGCCCGGAGCGGTCAGCGACGACATCGACTCCAGCGAGTGGGCGACCGTCTCCTGCATCTTGGCCTGCTCCAGCTGGCTGAGCAGCTTGGTGCGCTCGGCGAGCTTCTGCTGAAGGATCATCGAGTTGTTCTCGACCGCACGGCGGGCCTGCGCTGCCGCGCCGAGGGCCTGGTCGTGCAGGGTCTTCAGGTCTTCGGTGGCCTGCTCGGCGGAGACCAGCTGGCTGGCGAGCGTCTGTGCGGACTGCTCGAACCGCGACGCCTCGGCCTCGTCGCCCTTGGCGCGGGCCTGGTCGGCAAGCACGAGGGCCTGCCGGGCGTTGCCCTGCAGCCGCTCGACCTCGGACATCTGCCGGGACAGCTTCATCTCCAGCTGGCGCTGGTTGCCGATCACGGCGGCAGCCTGCTGGACCAGTGCCTGGTGCTGCCGCTGGGCATCCTCGATGGCCTGCTGGATCTGCACCTTGGGATCGGCGTGCTCGTCGATCTTGGCGCCGAAGAGCGCCATCAGGTAGTTCCAACCCTTGACGAACGGGTTCGCCATCTCCGCGGTATCCCCTCAGTAGCGTCGTTCCGCCACGGTCAGGTCGGATGGACCGACCGACCGCGACCCGGCCGATCTCCATCGTCCCAGTCGGACGCCGACGTGGCATCCGTACCGGACGGTCGACGGGCACCGGCGGCTCCTGCCGGCCACCCTACGCGGCCCGCGCCACCTCGCCCATGGTCAACCGGACTGATGACTCAGGCGGCGCAGACCACATCGCGGTCGCGCTCGGTGGGACGCACCCGCGTGCTGCGCAGTGTGGCCCGCAGCGGCGAGTCCTGCCGTACCGAAACGGCGACCTTGCCATCGGAGCTGACCTGGCGCACGGCCCGGTTGGACCTCTTGCCGACGGCGGCCCCCGCGCCCACGGGCGTGGCATCGGCCGGCTCGTTGGCCATTCCGACGAGCACCTCGGGCATCTGTTCGGCGAGCGCCACGGTGTCGCTCACCTCACGCAGCAGCTCGGACAGGCGGGCACCGAGGGCGTCACAGATGGCGGCGAGCAGCTCGCTGGACGGCTCCTTGTGCCCGCGTTCGATCTCGGAGAGGTAACCAAGGCTGACGTTGGCGGCGGTGGACACCTCGCGCAATGTGCGCTGCTGCCCCTGCCGGCGCGCCCGCAGTGCGTCACCGATGACTCGGCGCAGTAGGACCATCGCACCTCCCCCTGAGGGATACCTCTCGCCCGGCGCTGGGCAGCCGGTCGCGGCGGACCGCACCGACCCCGAGCGTCGGAGCCTTCCCGCAACCGTACCCGGTGCGGGGCCCGGCGACATCCCACCCCGCCTGTCGGTTCGGACGGATCGACTCATCGGCGCGCCGCGTCAGCGGCTTCCAGCCCGTCCCGAGCGGCTTCGTCGGCGGCGTGGATCCGCTCGGCGAGCAGCCGCAGCGCCGCCACCACGGCGGCCGAGCGGACGTGGTCGCGCCCGCCGTCCAGGTCGAGTTCGCGGACCTCGCCGCCGTTCGGCCCGGCGACAGCCACGTAGACCAGGCCGACGGGCTTGCCGTCCTGCGGCTCCGGGCCGGCCACCCCGGTCGTGGCGATACCCCAGTCCGCGCCGCAGCGCCGCCGGCCGCCCTCCGCGAGCGCGGCAGCCACGTCCGGGTCGACCGGGCCGCGCTCGGCCAGCAGATCGTCGGGTACGCCGGCCAGCGTGGCCTTCAGCTCGGTGGCGTAGACCACGAGCCCGCCCTGGTAGACCCCGCTGACCCCGGCGATCTCCACGATCGAGGCGGCGAGCAGGCCACCGGTGAGCGACTCGACGGTGGCGAGGGTCTCGTGCCGCTGCGCCAGACTGTGGACGACACCCGCCGCGGGACTACCCGCCGACTCTTCAGAATCCCGCGCCATGAACTCCGTCCTTCCCTACCAGCCCCAGCCCAACCCTCTGCGACGGCCGCGTCGACCATGAAGGTGTCGCCCGGCCACGCCGAGGTTCCATGATCGACGACGCAGGTCGGTGTCAGCGGCGGAGGCGGAGGGCCTGGGCTATGTAGTCGAAGCCTGTCGCCACCGTCACCACTACCGCTCCGGCCATGATCCAGGGACCGACGTCGGCCAGGCCTGCGGGCATCGGCCAGAGGTACCAGGCGATGGCCAGGGTCTGCAGCGCGGTCTTGAGCTTGCCGCCCCGGCTGGCCGCGATCACGCCGTGCCGGATCACCCAGAACCGCAGCCCTGTGATGCCCACCTCACGGGCGAGGATCAGCGCGGTCACCCACCAGGGCAGCCTGTCGTACCAGGAGAGCAGCACCAGGGCCGCGCCGGTGAGCGCCTTGTCGGCGATCGGGTCGGCCACCTTGCCGACCGAGGTCACCAGCCCGAACCGGCGGGCGATCCAGCCGTCCACCAGGTCGGTCGCCGAGGCCACCGCGAAGATCAGGCACGCCGCCATCTGCCAGCCGGCGTGCGTCATCCCGGACATGATCACCGACGCGGCGAAGACCGGCACCAGCACCAGCCGCAGCGCGGTCAGGGCGTTCGCGGCGTTGAGCACGGGCACCTGCGGCACCACCCGGGGCGGCGTCGACTCCGTCACCCCGGTCACCGCCTCGCCCCGCTCGGGTCGCCGTGGCGTTCCCGGTATCGCGCCACCTGGCTCCCCCGCTCCGCTCGGCCCCGCCGTCACCGTGCCGCGCCGGGCGCCGCCGAGATCATCTCATCCGGCACCGCGAGCAGATCCACCCCTTCGGTGCCGGTCACCGTGGCACGGACCAGGTCACCCGGGCGCAACGCGGCCAGGTCGACCCCTCCGTCGGCCGGGGCGACGAGCGTGGTGGAGCCGTCCACCTCCGGGGCCTGGTGCGCCGCCCGACCCTCCACCACACCGTCGACGATCGAGTCGACGAGCACCTCGACGGTCGAGCCGAGGCGATCCTCGGCCCGCTGCGAGCAGAGCTCGTCGGCAAGCGCGCTGAGCCTGTCGTACCGCCGCTTGATGGTCGCCGCGGACACCTTGCCGGGCAGCCCGGCGGCCTCGGTGCCGTCCTCGTCGCTGTAGTCGAACATGCCGATCGCGTCCAGCCGGGCCTCGGTCAGGAAGCGGACCAGCTCGTCGACGTCGGCGCGCGTCTCGCCGGGGAAGCCGACGATGAAGTTGCTCCGCGCACCCGCCTCCGGGGCCAACGCGCGGGCGCCGGCCAGCAGCTCCAGGAAACGGTCAGTGGAGCCGAAGCGGCGCATCCGGCGCAGCACCGGCTCGCTGGAGTGCTGGAACGACAGGTCGAAGTACGGGGCCACGCCCGGCGTACCCGCGATCGCCTCGACCAGGCCGGGCCGGGTCTCGGCCGGCTGGAGGTAGCTCACCCGCACCCGCACGATGCCGGACACCGCGGCGAGCTGCGGCAGCAGCTTCTCCAGTGCCCGGGGGTCGCCCAGGTCCTTGCCATACGACGTCGAGTTCTCGCTTACCAGCACCAACTCCCGTACACCGGTCTTGGCAAGCCACTCCGCCTCGGCGAGCAGCTCGTCGGGCGTCCGTGAGACGAACGCCCCACGGAACGCGGGGATGGCGCAGAACGCGCAGCGGCGGTCGCAGCCGCTGGCGAGCTTCAGCGAGGCCACCGGGCCGGTGTCCAGTCGACGGCGCAGCACCTGACGCAGGTGCGCCGGGGTGTGCTCGTCGGTGTCGACGGCCGTACGGGCCACGGTGCCGTGCCCGGGCAGCGACACGGCGGAGTCGCGTCGCTTGACCGGGGTCAGCGGCAGCAGCTCGCGGCGGTCCCGGGGAGTGTGCGAGGTGACCTGCTCGCCGGCGACGACGGCGTTCAGCCGCGCGCCGATCTCCGGGTAGTCGTCGAAGCTCAGCACCGCCTGCGCCTCGGGGAGGCTGTCGGCCAACTCCTTGCCGTACCGCTCGGCCATGCAGCCGGCGGCCACCACCTTGGCGCCCGTGCCGGCGGCGGCCAGCAGGGTCTGGATCGAGTCCTGCTTGGCCTTCTCCACGAAGCCGCAGGTGTTGACGACCACCACGTCAGCGCCCTCGCCGTCGGTGGTGACCTGCCAGCCGTCGGCGTGCAGCCGGGCGGCCAGCTCCTCCGAGTCGACCTCGTTGCGGGCACAGCCCAGGGTGAGCAGGGCTACACGGCGGCCCTCGGCAGCGGAAGGGGAGGTGGCAGACACCATCCGAGGGTACCGGGCCGACCGGGGAAGCCCACGCACGCGGGCCGACCGCCCGTCCGGCGCGGTGCGGTCGCTGCCGGCGCCCACGACCCCGTCAGCGGGTGGCAACCGGGACCCGGGTCAGCGCGTCGAGCAGGAAGACCTCGGTGCCGGCCAACCCTGTGGAGCAGAAGACGGAGACCTGGTCCGCCGAGGTCCGGCCGGCTACCGCGCCGGCAACGATCCCGCCCAGGTCGCGCAACCGCCGGGTGTACGGGGGTTCGGCGGCGAGCATCGGCGGCCGGTAGTCGGCCGCCTGGGCCGGCGAGTCGGTGACCAGCAGCTCGGCGACGTCCAGCAGGTCGGTGCCGAACTCGCTGCGGTCGCGCTGCTTGAAGCCGACAGCGTTGACGTGTGTGCCGGGGCTCAGGTCGGCGGCGCGCAGCACCGGGGTCACGCTCGTGGTGGCGAGCACCACAACGTCGCGCCCACGCACCGCCGCGCCAGGGTCGGCGACCGGGCGGGCCGGCACGCCCAGTTCGGCGCGGACCCGGGCGGCGAAGGCGTCCCGCCGGGCTGCCGAGCGGCTGTGCACCACCACCTCGCGCAGCGGGCGTACGGCGGCGGTCGCCCACACCTGGGTCCACGCCTGCCGGCCGGAGCCGATCACGCCAACTGTCGCCGCGTCCGGTCGGGCCAGGGCGTCGACGGCGACACCACCCAACCCACCGGTACGTCGGGATCCCAGCTCCTCGCCGACCGCCACGGCCCGGACGGCGCCGGTGTGGGCGTCGTGCAGCACCACCAACTGCTCGCCCTCCGGGTGTCCGAAGGTGTCGTACGAGCGGAAGCCGTACCACTCGTCGACCAGGTGCCCCGCGGTGAACATCAGCCGCCCTCCACCGAGCGGGGCGGCGGCCCGTGGTGGGGCGACCAGCCGTCCCTCGTACGCGGCCACCAGGGCGGCGCGCATGGCGTCGACGGTGGTGCTGGCGTCCAGCGCGGCGGCGACCTCGGAGTCGGCGTACAGCAGGGTCATGGTCGCCATCGTGCAAGTTGAAGTGAGGTACAGGTCAACCGGCCGTGGCGGGAGTCACCGACCGGCCGTCGGGGCCGGTGCTAGCGTCGGTGTCGGTGACCCCGGGACGCCCGTGGGTCGCTCCGGACGAGTGGTGGGCGTACCCGGTCAGGCCAAGACGCCCCGCGTGACGTGCACATCCGACTCGTCCGGGCGCGACAGCCCGGCCCCCTCCGTGAGGTGAACGATGGCCTGGCTGGTGCTGGTGATCTCGGGACTGCTGGAAACCGCCTGGGCGATCGCCCTGGACCGAAGCGCCGGGTTCAGCCGGCTCGTCCCGTCAGTGGTGTTCGTGGTGACCCTCGTGCTGAGCATGGGCGGGCTGTCGTACGCGCTGCGGGAGATCCCGGTCGGCACCGGATACGCGGTCTGGGTCGGCATCGGCGCGGTGGGCACCGCTCTGGTCGGGATGCTGGCGCTCGGCGAGTCGGCGAGCCTGCCCCGGCTTCTCTGCCTCCTGCTTGTGGTGTCGGGCGTGGTCGGCCTGAAGTTCTTCCACTGAACTGCCGTCCGAAACATGCGTGATCGACACCCGAAGCGGGTAGTGCTCGATCTGTCCCAACAGGCTCTCAACTGGAGCACAGCAAGCTCTCAACCGGAGGCAGACATGGCCGACATGCCCAGCACCGCCCGCCCGCGCAGCAACGCCGCCCGGATCCTCACCATCGTGGGCTTCGTCTTCGCGGTTCTCGCACTGCTGCTCAATCCGATCATCTTCGGCGTGCTCGGTGTGATCG
Organism: Micromonospora profundi; assembly: GCF_011927785.1. Lineage (NCBI taxonomy): Bacteria > Bacillati > Actinomycetota > Actinomycetes > Micromonosporales > Micromonosporaceae > Micromonospora > Micromonospora profundi. The sequence continues at coordinate 4,434,227 of NZ_JAATJK010000001.1, forward strand.
CGGGCGTCGTCGGCGCTGTGCTCGGCGACAAGCCGCTGGGCTGGTACGCCGCTGTGGCGAGCGTCGTCGCCGCGGTGATCAGCCTGGTGATCATCGGCGCGCTGATCAACAACTGAGCTCAGGTCTTTCGCGGGCCCGCCGACCAGCGGCGGGCCCGTCTTGTTTTTCCCGGCCGGGCGTGCACGTCGTCCGGCCGGCGTGCCCGGATCAGTCCACGTCGCCACGCAGGCCGGACAGGACCTCCTCCAGCTCGTCCGGCTTGACGAGCACGTCGCGCGCCTTCGAGCCCTCGGACGGCCCGACAACGCCCCGGGTCTCCATCAGGTCCATCAGGCGACCCGCCTTCGCGAAGCCCACCCGCAGCTTGCGCTGAAGCATCGACGTCGAGCCGAACTGTGAGGTGACCACCAGCTCCACCGCCTGCACCAGCAGGTCGAGGTCGTCGCCGATGTCCTCGTCGATCTTCTTCTTGTTCTCCTGGGCGGGGGCCAGCACGTCCGGGCGGAACTCGGGCTCGCGCTGGTCCTTGCAGAACTTCACCACGTCGGCGATCTCGCCCTCGGTGACCCAGGCCCCCTGGATCCGTACCGGCTTCGACGCGCCCATCGGCAGGAAGAGCCCATCGCCCCGGCCGAGCAGCTTCTCCGCGCCCGGCTGGTCCAGGATGACCCGCGAGTCCGCGAGCGACGAGGTCGCGAACGCCAGCCGGGACGGCACGTTCGCCTTGATCAGACCGGTCACCACGTCGACCGAGGGCCGCTGCGTGGCGAGCACCAGGTGGATGCCTGCGGCCCGGGCCAACTGGGTGATCCGGACGACCGAGTCCTCCACGTCGCGCGGCGCGACCATCATGAGGTCCGCCAACTCGTCCACGATCACCAGCAGGTACGGGTACGGGCGCATCTCCCGTTCGCTGCCCGGCGGGGCCTTGATCTCGCCGTTGCGGACCTTGCGGTTGAAGTCGTCGATGTGCCGAACCCCGTTGGCCGCGAGGTCGTCGTAGCGCATGTCCATCTCGCGGACGACCCAGTCCAGCGAGTCCGCAGCCTTCTTGGCGTTCGTCACGATCGGGGTGACCAGGTGCGGGATGCCCTCGTAGCCGGTCATCTCGACACGCTTCGGGTCGATCAGCAGCAGCCGCACCTCGTCCGGCGTGGCCCGGGTGAGGATGGACACCAGCAGCGAGTTGAGGCATGACGACTTGCCGGCGCCGGTGGCACCGGCGATGAGGATGTGCGGCATCTTGGCGAGGTTGGCCACCACGTAGCCGCCCTCGATGTCCTTGCCGAGCGCCACCACCATCGGATGGTGGTCACTGGTCGCCGCCCGTGAGCGCAGCACATCGCCGAGCGCGACGTTCTCCGGGTCGGTGTTCGGGATCTCCACACCGACCGCGCTCTTGCCCGGGATCGGGCTGAGGATCCGTACGTCCGGCGACTTCACCGCGTACGCGATGTTGCGGGACAGTTGGGTGATCCGCTCGACCTTGACCCCGTGCCCCAACTCCACCTCGTAGCGGGTGACAGTCGGCCCCCGGGTGAAGCCGGTGACAGCGGCGTCCACGTCGAACTGGTCGAACACGCCGGTCAGCGCGGCGATCACCTCGTCGTTGGCCTTGCTGCGGGTCTTCGCGGCGGCGCCGGCGCTGAGCATGTTCGCCGGCGGCAGTGTGTAGTCGCCGGCCATGCCGGTCAGCGCGAGCTGCTCGGCCCGGGTCGGCGGGGGCGAGTGCTCCGGCGGCTCGGCCGGCTTGCGGCTGGCAGGCACCTTCGCCGGTGCCTTGCGCGGCAGCACCACCGTCTCCTGGAGGTCGACACCCTCCATGTCGTCGAAGTCGTCTGGGTCCAGCGGCGGCGGCATCCGCTTCGCGGGCCGCTTGCGAGCCGGCCGGACGGCTGGCTCGTCGGTCTCCTCACCGACGACCACGTCCGACGGGGTGACCAGGCCACCGGCGAGCAGACCCAACCGCTCGGGAATCTTGTTGATCGGTGTCGCGGTCACCACGAGCAGGCCGAAGAGCAGCAGCAGGACCAGCAGCGGCACCGCCACCCAGGCGGTGACAGCGCGCTCCAGCAGACCACCGACGCCCGCCCCGACCAGGCCACCGGCGAAGTCGCGCTGCTGCGGGTCGCTCGGGTCTTGGCCGATCTGGAGCAGCGCGGCGGTCGACACCAGCAGCGAACCCCAGCCGATGAGGCCACGACCCCGGTGCTCCGGGTCGGCCGGCTGACGCATGAGCCGCCACGCGCCGATCATCAGCAGCACCGGCACCACCACGGAGATCGCACCCAGGAACAGCCGGATCGTGTCGGCCAGGCGCGTCCCCACCGGGCCGGCCCCCGACAGCCAGAGCGCCACGGCAGTGAGCAGAGCCAGCCCGAACAGCAGCAGCCCCGCGCCGTCGCGGCGGTGCTCCGGATCGAGGTCGCGGGCGGAGGCGGCCTGCCGGCCAGCGGCCCGCACCGCCCACCCCATCCCGTGGGCAAGCCCCATCCACAGTGCACCGACAGCACGACCCACGTAGACAGCCGGGCCCGGCCGGGCGGCCACAGTGCGCCGCCGGACGGGCGCCCGGGTCTTCTTCGCCGGTTGACGGGCACGACTGTTGGTGCCACCGCGCGGCGACGCGCCGCGTCGGCGACTCGCCTGAGGGGTACGGCCCGCCATAGAGTCACGGTAACGGTGGGGCCGGGCAGAACGCCGCTTTTACGGGTCGTGTCCGCGCGTCGCAACACGAACCCCGCCGCCGGTCGTGATATCCGCCTCAGAAGGGATGCCCGATGGCGTCGCCGGGAATCGAGGACGATCCGTTGGCCGGGCACCCCGGCGCGCTGCGCCCGCTGACCGGCGAACTGGTCGCCGCTGTGCTCGCCGCGCGGGGTCTGTCGGTCGGCGCAACCGTCAACGGCGATCTGGTGGGCCGCTTCGACGACAATCTCATCTGGTTCCTGCGCCTCGGCGCCGACGGCGAGCTGTTACAGGTCCGCACCATGGTCACGCCCACCTTCGACATCGAGCGGGTGCCTTCCCTGCATGCCTTCTGCAACTCGTGGAACCACGACCGGCTCTGGCCCAAGGCGTTCGTGCACGTCGACGACGACGGACGGGCCCAGGTCTACGGCGAGGTCGTCACCGACCTGGAGCGTGGGGTGACGCCGCACCAACTCGACCAACTGCTGAACTGCGGCATCACGGCCGGGTGCCAGCTCGCCGTGGCGGTCGGCCGACTGCCCGGCGCGGTGTCGGCATGACCGGCCGGGACGAGGCCACCGGCAGCCGTACCGACCCGCCCGGCGTGCCGTACGCCGGTGACCGGCTCGCACCCCGCCGGGTCGCGGCGCTGGTGGCAGCACTCGTCGACGCCCGGGACCTGCCTGACGGGCCGGTCCGGCTGGCCGCCCTGGAACGGGTCGCCGAGCAGGCCGACGCCGCGGGCGACGTCCGGTCCGCCGTGGACGCCCGGATCGCGCTGATCGAGGCGTACCTGCTGCACGGCGAGCGGTGGCGGCTTGTCGAGCCGGTACGGCGCTGCCTGGCCACCACCGACCACCACCCGGGGCTGCTCACCTCCGCAGAGGTGGCGCTGCTGCTGCGCTACCAGCGGTACGCGGTGGAGGCGGTGCTCGGCACCCCCCGGGTCGGGCTGGACCAGACCCGCGCCCTGCTCGATGATCTGGCGCGGCGGGTGGGAGCGGACGGCCCCGACGTGCCGACGGTCGCCGAGCTGCGCTGCCGGATCGCCGACCACCTCGGCGACGAGCCCGCCGCCCGCCACTTCTACACGGGGTGGGCCGACACGCGCCCCGGCCCGTCCGGCGGTTGCGCGGGCTGCGCTCCGGCACGCCGCGCTGAGCTGCTCGCCGGCTGGGGCGAGTGGCACGCCGCGCTGGACGAGCTGCGCCAGCCTCCCACCGACCCCGACGGCTGCACCGACCAGCCCGAACGGTCGCTTGTCGCCAGGCTGCTGCCCGAACTGCGCACCGGTGACCCGAGCAGGGCCGCGGCGGCACACGTGCGGGCGTACCGGAGGCACCGGCGGGAACCCGCCGCGTTCCCGCACCTCGCCACGCACCTGAGGTTCTGCGCGCTCGGCGGCCACCTCGAACGCGGTCTGGCCATCCTGGCCGAGCAACTGCCTCGGCTGGACCAACCCACCGACGACCACGCGGCGATGGAGTTCGCCGCCGCGGGGGCGCTGGTCTGTGCTGCGGCCACCGACGCCGGCCTCGGTGGCCGAACGGTCCACCGCCCGGCGTACGGCGAGCGTCCGGCCGCCGACCTCGACGTCGCCGCCCTCGGCGCGCTGCTGCTCGGCATGGCAAGCGAACTGGCGGGAAGCTTCGACGCCCGCAACGGCACCGGTCACCACTCCGGACGGATGGCCGCCTGGCTCGCCGAGCGGCCTCTCGCGGCACCGGTCCCGCTCCCCCTCGACGACGAGCGCTTCGACGAGCCCGACACCGGCGTCGATCAGGCCGGTGTCGGGCTGGTCGACCAGGAGCTGGTGCCGCTCACCGTCGACCTGATCACCTCGATCCTGGACCAGCGCGGCGATCAGTACCTGGTGGACGACGGCGGCACGGTGGTCGGCCGGTGGGGTGACGCCGAGATCCAGTTCCGCCGGGCCGGCGAGCGCCGCGAGGTGCTGCACGCCCGGGCGATGGCCACGCGCCGGCTGCCGGCGGAGCGCCGCGCCGAGGCGTACGCCTTCTGCAACGCCTGGAACCACGACCGGCTGCTGCCCAAGGCGTACGCGCACGACCTCGGCTCGGAAATCGTGCTGGCCGGGGACGTGGCCACCGACCTGACCCACGGGGTGGCCCCGGCTCAGCTCAGGGTCCTCGTGGACGCCGCGATCGCCACAGGCGTGGCGTACGCCGGGGCCGTCGCCGCGCTGCCCTGACCGGCGGGCGGCCCAACGGTCGCGCGGCAGGCGGAAAGCGCAGCATCCGACAGTGCGCAACCGGGCCTGGGGGACGGACGTGGTACAGCCGTCACCGACCGCAACCATTGGGAGCCGTCATGAGGCGTCCACTCGTACTCGGCGTTCTCGCCGCCGCGCTCTACCTACCCGTCCTCGCCGCCCCGGCCGTCGCCGGGCCGACACCCGTGCCGACGTCGACCGCCGCGCCAGACACGACCGCCGCCGCAGAGCCGACGATCACGGCCCGAGGGGACCTCGTCTTCCTCAGCGGCGACCCTTGGCACCCGTCCTCCGCGCTTGAGGTCGACGTCAGGAACGTGGGCCAGACGGCGGCGAAGGGCTTCTTCGTGCTCCGCCTCCCACCGAATGTCGGCCTGACGAGGGTCGGGGACTGCCGACCCGTCGACGGTGCCGACAAGACCTGGCTCTGCGGCGGCGCCGAGCTGGCACCCGGAGGTGCCCGGACGTACCGGCTGACCGTGACGTCGTCAGCCTCGAAGCCGGCCTTCGGGGTGAAGGCGTGGGGTTCGGTCGCCGGCCGGGACGCCGCCGGGGTCACCGATCGGTTCACCGACTTCCGAATCAACTGGCCGGACCGCACCGCAGTGCGGCTGCGGGCGACCGCCTCGCCTGTCGTCGACGGAACGACGACGGTACGGGTCCGGGTCACGAACACCGGCACCTTCGACATCGGCGGTTACTCGTTGAACATCACCACGCCGGCCGGGGTACGGGTGACCGCGCCAGCGTGCTCCGACAGTGGCCGGATGAACGGCGTGGGCTGCGAGATCCTGCGGCTGCGGACGATCGCCGACGGCGCGACGGACACCTTCGACGTGCGGATGGCGGTCACCGAGGGCACCAAGACCGTCAAGCTGTCGCTCGCACCCGCGAACCGCTACACAAACAGGGACACCGCCGTGACGCTCCGCCTGAGCGCCGCCAGTGGATCCGGTGCCGGCGCCACCACACCGCCGCCGGCAAGCCCGACCGCCACGCCGACCACGTCCGCCCCGAGCGCGCCGGAACTGGCCCGCACCGGGGCGTCCGGCAGCACGTACGGCCTGGTCGGCGTGGCACTGCTGGCCCTCGGGTGTGGACTTGTGGTGCTCCAACGTCGGCTGTTCCGAGGCTGAGCCGCAACGCGCGCCCGCACAGATCCGGGCCGGTCACCGACGCCACGGGGGCGCCGGTGACCGGCCCGGTCGGGACGTTCTGTCAGACCTCGACGACGGTGGGCACGATCATCGGGCGACGACGGTACTTGTCGTTGACCCACCGCCCCACGGTCCGCCGAACGATCTGCTGGAGCTGGTGCGGGTCGGTGATGCCGTCCGCCGCGGCCCTGTTGAGCGCCTCGGTGACAAGCGGAACCACCGGGTTGAACGCCTCCGGGTCCTCCGAGAAGCCCTTCGCGGACAGCGTCGGGCCGGCGACCACCTTGCCGGTGACCGAGTCGACGACCACTGTCGTGGCGATGAAGCCGCCGTCACCGAGGATCCGGCGTTCGGTGAGCAGCGACTCGCTGACGTCGCCCACGGCGAGACCGTCGACGTAGACGTACCGGCTCTTCACGTGGCCCACCAGGCTGGCGCGGCCCTCGACCAGGTCGACGACGTCGCCGTCCTCGCAGATCACCACCCGGTCCGGGGCGACGCCCGACTCGATGCCGAGGCGGGCGTGTGCGCGCAGGTGCCGCCACTCGCCGTGCACAGGCATCAGGTTGCTCGGACGGACGACGTTGAGCAGGTAGAGCAGCTCACCGGCCGGGGCGTGCCCGGAGACGTGCACCTTGGCCACGTCCTTGTGCACCACCACGGCGCCGGCCCGGGCCAGCCTGTTGATGACCCGGTAGACCGAGGTTTCGTTGCCCGGCACCAGCGACGACGCCAACACGACTGTGTCGCCTGGCGCGATGGTGATGTGCCTGTGGTCGCCGCTTGCCATCCGGCCCAGGGCGCTCATCGGCTCGCCCTGCGAACCTGTGGACATCAGCACGATCTGGTCCGGCGGCAGCGTGGTCGCCTCGTCGATGCTGATGACCAGCCCGGCCGGGATGTTGAGCAGGCCGAGGTCCCGGGCGATGCCCATGTTGCGAACCATGGACCGGCCGATCAGCGCGACCTTGCGGCCGTGCTCCGCGGCGGAGTCGAAGACCTGCTGCACGCGGTGCACGTGCGAGGCGAACGACGCCACGATGATCCGGCCCTTGGCCTTCGCGAAGATCGAGTCGAGTACCGGCCCGATCTCCCGCTCCGGGGTGACGAAGCCGGGGATCTCCGCGTTCGTCGAGTCGGACAGCAGCAGGTCGACGCCCTCGGCGCCGAGCCGCGCGAAGCCCGCCAGGTCGGTGATCCGGCCGTCCAACGGCAGCTGGTCCATCTTGAAGTCGCCGGTGTGCAGCACCAGGCCGGCGGGGGTGCGGATGGCCACGGCGAGCGCGTCCGGGATCGAGTGGTTGACCGCAAAGAACTCACACTCGAACGGGCCGAGCCGCTCCCGGCCGCCCTCCCGCACGGTCAGCGTGTACGGCTGGATGCGCCGCTCGGCCAGCTTCGCCTCGACAAGTGCGAGGGTGAACTGCGAGCCGACCAGCGGGATGTCGGGCTTGTGGGCGAGTAGGTACGGAACCGCGCCGATGTGGTCCTCGTGACCGTGGGTCAGCACGATCGCCTGGACGTCGGCCAGCCGGTCCAGGATCGGCCCGAAGTCCGGCAGGATCAGGTCCACGCCGGGCTGTTCGACGTCGGGGAAGAGCACCCCGCAGTCGACGATCAGCAGTTTGCCGTCGAACTCGAAGACGGTCATGTTCCGACCGATGGCGCCGAGCCCGCCGAGCGGGATGATCCGCAGGCCCCCTTCCGGCAGCGGCGGGGGCAGTTCCGCCTCGATGTGCGCCTCGGTCACGCGTCCACCTCAATCTGCGACGCCAGCACGCGGCGCCCATCGTGTCGTTCGATCATTCGGGCAGCTCCAGGCCCGCTGCCGCGAAGTCCGCGCGCAGCTGGGCGATCTCGTCGTCGGTGGCGTCCACCAGTGGGGGCCGCACCGGGCCGGCCGGCAGACCCAGCGACGCCAGGCCCGCCTTCACCAGAATGGTGCCCTGGGTACGGAAGATGCCGGTGAACAGCGGCAGCAGCCGCCGGTGCAGGGCAAGCGCGGTCGGCATGTCCCCCGCGTCGTACGCCTCGATCATCTGTGCGGTCAGCGCCCCGGTGAAATGCGTCGAGGTGCCGACCACGCCCACGCTGCCGACGGCCAGCGCCGGCAGGGTGAGTGCGTCCTCGCCGCTGTAGAACGCGAGGGCGGTCCGGCTGGTCACCCAGCTGGTGGCGGTCAGGTCGCCCTTGGCGTCCTTGACGGCGACGATCCGGCCGTGCTCGGCGAGCCGGACCAGCGTCTCGGTGTCGATGGGTACGCCGGAGCGGTGCGGGATGTCGTACAGCATCACCGGCAGGCCGGTGGCGTCGGCCACTGCGGTGAAGTGCCGCAGCAGCCCGCTCTGCGGCGGCTTGTTGTAGTACGGCGTGACCACCAGCAGGCCGTGCGCGCCGGCTTTCTCGGCGGCGGCGGCCAGCTCGATGGTGTGCCGGGTGTCGTTGGTGCCGACCCCGGCGACCACTTTGGCGCGGTCGCCGACGGCCTCCACGACGGCCCGGATCAGGCGTTCCTTCTCCGCGTCGGTGGTGGTCGGCGACTCGCCGGTGGTGCCGTTGATGACAAGCGCGTCGTTGCCCTGCTCGTCGACAAGGTGCGTCGCCAGCCGGGCGGCGCCGTCGAGGTCGAGCGAGCCGTCGGGGGTGAACGGGCTCACCATGGCCGTGAGCAACCGCCCGAAGGGGCGGGACACCGCACGGGCGACGGTGTCGGGGTGGTCGTGCGTCATACCTTCCAACCTAGCGGACGACCGACCGGGGCCAGCCGGGGAAGGCCTCAGGACGCCTCGTGCGGGCTGGCCGCGACCTCGGTGCCGTCCGGCAACGTGGAGATCACGAAGTCGGCGAAGACGTTCGGGGCGACCCCCTGCAACTGGCGCAGGCACTCCACGGCCAGCTCGCGGATCTCCACGTCGGCGTGCTCGGTGGCCCGCATCGCGATGAAGTGTCGCCACGCCCGGTAGTTGCCGGTGACCACGATCCGGGTCTCCGTGGCGTTCGGCAGCACCGCGCGGGCCGCCTGCCGGGCCTGCTTGCGGCGCAGCGTCGGGTTCGGCTCGTCGGAAAAGCGCTGCTCCAGGCCCTCCAGCAGCTCGGTGTACGCCCGTACGCTCGCCTCGGCGGCCTCGGTGAAGCGCTTGTGCAGCTCCGGGTCCTCGGCGATCACGGCCGGCTCGACCATTGCCGCGTCCCGCTCGGGGACGTACCGCTGGGAGAGCTGGGAGTACGAGAAGTGCCGGTGCCGGATCAGCTCGTGGGTGAAGGAGCGGGAGACCCCGGTGAAGTAGAACGTGACCGAGCCGTGCTCCAGCACACTCAGGTGCCCGACCTCGAGGATGTGCGCCAGGTAGCCGGCGTTGGTGGCGGTCGCCGGGTTCGGCTTCTTCCACGACTGGTAGCAGGCACGGCCGGCGAACTCGGCGAGCGCCTGGCCACCCTCGGCGTCGGTCGACCACGGGACGTCGTCCGGGGCCGCGAACTGGGTCCACGCGATCAACTTGACCTGGGGCTGCACCATCTCCGGCATGCCTGGGACTGTAATCGTCGGCGGCCCCGCGCCCAACTCGGGCTCGCGGTGCAGAAACCGCCCAGCCGCAGCCCAATCACCGACGCTTCCCGAACCAGCGGGGTCATACGTGTCCAAGATCTCGACAAGGCCGCCGACCCCCGCCGACCCCAGCACCTCCCCGACTCCCTGTAGACCTGCCCCACATCTGGGGCGCACGCTGCGCGGTCCGCAAGCCCACCTGCGTCCCGCCGACCTCCGCCGGCCCCCGCCGACCCCCGCCGGCCCTCCGCCGACCCGGCCGGCCCCGCCGATTCCCGCCGATTCCCGCCGGCCCCTGCCGCCTCCCTTGGCCTGATGGGTTGGCGCGAAACACTCGGTCCGGACGCGATGAGGCGCTGGGTGAGCGCGTCGGCCCACCCCAACCACCATCGGCGTACCACCGCGGTGCTGGCCTCCGCCTGCCTGTAGAGCTGCCCCGGATATGGGGCAGGCGCTGATCGGTGGGCGGTGTGCGCCGGCCCGGTGCAAAGATCTGGCTGCGGCCTGCGCCCCGCACCACCAGGGCGGCGCCCTCATGCCCCACATCTGGGGCAGCTCGACAGGGGCACGGAAAGGTCCTACCTCGCCCCCGGCCGGGGGTCAGGCTCGCCCGGAGGCGGTCAGACGTAGAACGAGGTGAACGGGGCCCAGGGCAGGTTGCGCAGTACCGAGAAGGCGAGCCACGCGGCCAGGAAACCGCCGATGACCTTGGAGCTGATCCGCAGCTCGGGCAGCCGCCAGCCGAACGCCTGGTTGCCCGCCCAGGCGACGAAGAGGTACGCCAGGAACGGCAGCGCGAAGACGAACAGGAAGTGGTGCCGGGCAGCGGCCGGCAGGTCGCCGTGCAGCACGTACCAGAGGGCTCGGGTGCCACCGCAGCCCGGACAGTCCAACCCGGTCGTCAGCTTGAGCAGGCAGGTCGGCGCGGCGTCCGGGTTGGCGTGGGTCGGGTTGCTCAGCAGCGCGTAGCCCATGCCGGCGGCAACGCAGCCGACGGCTGCCAGCGGCACGGCCCAGCGCGGCGAACGCTCGTAGAGCCGCAACACGAACCGGGTGAATCGGTCCGGCTCCGGTGTCGGGTAGCCATAGCCCGGCGGAGGACCCGCCGGCCACCCGGCAGAGCCAGCAGCGACCGGACCGGCCGGAACCGGGCCGCCAGCAGGCGGGCCAGCAGCGCCAGGGCCAGCAGCGCCAGGGCCAGCGGCAACCGGGCCAGCAGCAACCGGGCCAGCAGCGCCAGGGCCAACCGGGCCGGCAGCACCAGGGCCGGCCGCGTCCGGGCCAGCGGCTTCGGGTGACACCGTGTGGACCGCCCCGGGGGCGGGGTTCGGCTGGTCGACCGGTCCGGGAACGCTCGTCACGCGCTCACGGTACACCGGACACGCCGGCCAACGCGGCGGTGAGCGGGCCCGCCAGATCGCCGGCTGCGGGCGGTGCCACCGCGCTCAGCCCCAGCCAGTCGGCGAGCCGGTACAGCTCGGCCGCCAGGGCTACCGAGGTCTCCCCCGGGTCGGCGCCCGGCTCGACCCACGCGGCCGGCACCAGCAGCACCCCCGCCTTACGGTCGGCCTTCAGGTCGACCCGGGCGGTGAACCGGTCGCCCTGCAGGAACGGCAGCACGTAGTAGCCGTGGACCCGCTGCGGCGCCGGCACGTAGATCTCGATGCGGTAGGTGAAGTCGAAGAGCCGCTCGGTGCGGGCCCGCTCCCAGACCAGGGGATCGAAGGGGCTGACAAGCGTGTTGCCCCGAACCCAGCGAGGCAGTCGGGCCGACGCGTGCAGCCAGGCCGGCTGTCGCCAACCCGCGACGGTGACCGGCACCAGCTCACCGGCCTCGGCCAGCTCCGCGATGGCCTGGCGGGCGCCGGCCAGTGGCAGCCGGAAATAGTCGCGCAACTCCGGCTCGGCCGCCACCCCCAGCGAGCGCGCGGCGAGGGCCACCAGACTCCGGTACGCCTCGGCGTCGGTCGGGGTTGGCGCGGCCAGCACGGCCGACGGGAGGACCCGCTCGGGCAGGTCGTAGCGGCGCGCGAAGGACGTGGTGCGCTCCGCTGCGGTCACCTCGCCGGCCCAGAACAGGAACTCCAGCGCCCGCTTCACTGCCGACCAGTTCCACCCCCAGTTGCCGGTCTCGCGGGGCGCGTCGTGCTCGATCTCGGCAGCGGTCAGCGGGCCACGGGCGGCCACCTCGTCGCGTACCCAGGCGACAAGCTCCGGCTGCTCCTCGGCGATGCGTCGCATGCCTCCCCAGGACTCGCTGTGCGCGCGGGCCATCCGCCAGCGCAACAGCGGGTGCAGCCCGACCGGGACGAGCGACGCCTCGTGGCCCCAGTACTCGAACAGCTCACGCGGCCGGCGGTAGGCGGCCTGGTCGAGCATCGTCGTCGGGTACGGACCGAGGCGGCTGTAGAGCGGCATGTAGTGCGCGCGTTGCAGCACGTTCACCGAGTCCATCTGGATCAGACCGACCCGGTCGAGGACCCGGCGCAGGTGCCGGCGTGTGGGCACGCCGGCAGGCGCCGGGTCGGCGAAGCCCTGGGCTGCGAGCGCCACACGCCGGGCCTGTGCGAGCGAGAGTGATTCCAGTGCGGCCATCGTCGGCGACCCTAAATCATGGGTACGACGCCGGTGCGGGAAGTGGACTCGGACCGTCACTGGGCATAGAACGGTGCAATGCTGACGATCCGCCGTGAGGAGCCGGACGACGCCGACGCGGTTGCCCGGGTGCACGTGCACGGCTGGCAGGCGGGTTACGCCGGTTTCATGCCGGACGAGGTGCTCGCACGGCTGAACGTGGCGGCCTGGGCGCAGCGCCGCCGTGCCGTCGGCACCGCCGACCCGGAGCACCCGTTCACCACGCTGCTCGGCGAGGCGGACGGACTGGTCGTCGGCTTCACCACGTTCGGGCCGTACCGTCGAAACCAGGACCGCGACGACCTGGACCCGGCCGTCGGCGAGGTGCTGGCGCTCTACGTCGAGCCGGCGTTCTGGGGTGACGGGACGGCCGCTGCGCTGTTCGCCGCCGCGCGGGCCGGGCTCGGTGAGCGGGGCTGGACCGACTATCGACTGTGGGTGTTGGCGGACAACGTGCGGGCACGCCGGTTCTGCGAGCGGGCCGGGTTGTCACCGGACGGTGAGCAGGCGACCTATCAGGTGCCGCTCGCCGGCGGGCGTGGGCCGCTCGGGCTGGTCGAGCTGCGGTACGCCGGACGCCTCGACGGCTGACCCGGGTGGGGTCAGCCACCGGCGGATCGGCAGGAAGGCCAGCAGCGCGAGGCTGATCCATACGTACGCGTTGCTGCCCAGGAAACCGTCGACGCCTGTGAAGTCCTTCTCCCAGAACCACACCGTACGGCTGATCAGCAGCGCGTACCCGATGGTCGCGGCGGCAAGCAGGACCCGCCTGCGGCGGCCTGCGGGCGCGGCCATCGCGTTGTCGACGAGCAGGATCAGCGCGGGCAGCAACCAGACCAGGTGGTGCACCCAGGTGACGGGGCTGACCAGGCACATCACCGCGCCGGTGAGCGCCAGGCCGGTCGCCTCGTCGCCGGCCGCGACGGCGGCCCGGGAGCGCCAGGCCCAGAGCGCCAGGGTGGCGAGCACCAGCAGCAGCCACAGCAGGGTGCTCGGGTGCTGCGGGTCGAGTCGGGCCACCACCCCGCGCAGCGACTGGTTGGAGACGAAGGCGAGTTCGCCCACCCGGCCGGTGTTCCACAGCGCTTCGGTCCAGAACTCCCTCGACGCGTTCGGAAAGAGCGCCCCGGCCAGCAGAGTGACACCGGCTGCGGTGCCGCTGGCGGTCAGCGCCGCGCGCCACCGCCCGGTGACCAGCAGGTAGACGATGAAGATGCCCGGGGTCAGTTTGATCGCCGTGGCCAGGCCGATGCCCGCGCCCGCCCACCGGTTGCCGGTCGGCAGCAGCCGCAGCAGGTCCACCGCCACCAGGAAGAGCAGCAGTGTGTTGACCTGGCCGAAGTTGACGGTTTCCCGCATCGGCTCGAAGGCTGCGGCCAGGCAGAGCGCCACGGCCAGGGCGAACCAGCGCGTCCAGCCGGCGCGGCGGGCGATCGGGTCTACCAGCCACCAGATCAGCAGCGTGGTGGTGACCACGCTTGCCGTCACGCTCACGATGATCGCGGCGGTCCACGGCAGGTACGCCATCGGGACCATGACCAGCGCGGCGAACGGGGGGTAGGTGAAGCCGTACTGGGTGCCGGGTTTGAGGTAGTCGTAGATCTCCCCGCCGTCGTGCACCCACCAGGTCAGCGCGCCGTAGTAGACCTTGAGGTCGAAGAAGCCGTGCCGGACGGCCGCCACGGCGAGGAACGCGGTGACCGCCGCGGCGAGCACCACCACGCCCGCGACCTGCGCGGTCGTCTTGTTGGCACCCTGCGCCACCGTCGCCTCCCTGGCCCTGCGTAGGCTTCCGTCCCATGGCTCTCGGGTACGTCCGCCCGGCGCGTCCCGAGGACGCCGGCGAAATCGCACGCATCCAGCTCGCGACCTGGCGGGTCGCGTACCGCCGGATCCTTCCGCGGCACGTGCTCGACAACCTGGACGAGGCGTTCCTCGCCCGGCGGTGGAGCGCCGCGGTGCTGGAGCCGCCCTCGGCGGCGCACCGGGTGCTTGTCGCCGTCGAACAGGCCGAGCAATCGTATCTGGTGGGGTTCGCCGCCTCCGGCCCGGCCGACGCCGAGGCGCTGGCTCCGGGCGAGCCGGCCGAGGCGCTCGGCCCGGACGTGGCGGCGGTGACCGACCTGCTGGTCGAGCCGCGCTGGGGTCGGCGTGGGCACGGCAGCCGGCTGCTCGCCGCGGCGGTCGACCTGTGGCGGGAGGACGGGCTCAGCCGGGCGGTGGCCTGGGCGTTCGAGGGTGACGAGGCGACGCGGAAGTTCCTGACCAGCACCGGCTGGGAGGCCGACGGCGCGGCCCGCGCGCTGGACGTCGACGACATGCTGGTGCCGCAGGTACGCCTGCACGTGGGCGTCCCGGCCGAGAAGGTGCCGGCCGACGACTGACGCGGCACGCCCGCCGGACTAGCCCCTGATGTCGGACCGTTCGCCTACGGTCGGGGTCAGGGGGCAGCGACCGCGCCCCACAGCGAGGGGGCACAGTGTTCACAGACACCAGAGCGTTCAGCGGGTTCTCGGTGGATGACGTCGACGAGGCCCAGCGGTTCTACGGCGACACCCTCGGCCTGCGCGTCACCCGTGACGATGCGATGGGCGGGCTGCTGACCCTGCACATCGCCGGGGACCGGCCCATCCTGGTCTACCCGAAGCGTGACCACACGCCGGCGACCTACACGGTGCTCAACTTCCCTGTCGACGACGTGGACCGGACGGTCGACGAGTTGACCGCGCGCGGGGTGCGCTTCGCCCGCTACGACGGGATGCCGCAGGACGAGAAGGGGATCATGCGCGGGCACGGACCGACGATCGCGTGGTTCACCGACCCGGCCGGCAACGTCCTCTCCGTCCTGGAGCAGTAGGCGAAGCCACGAGGCGCGCTGTCAGTCGAGCAAAGCGTCCAGGCCGACGGTGAGGCCGGGGCGGTTGCGCACCTCGCGGACGGCCAGCAGCACACCGGGCATGAACGACACCCGGTCGTACGAGTCGTGCCGGATGGTGAGCGCCAACCCTCCCGCCCTCGCCCCACCCCGCTTGATCATGAAGTTGTTGTCATCCGGCACGGCGTGTCGTGGCGTTAACTTCATGACCAACGGGGGTGGGGGCGGCCGAGGGGTTAGGGGCGGAGTTGGGTGATCAACTCTTCGTCATCGGTGTCGCCGGTGGGCTGGAAGCCCAGGGAGCTGTAGAGGGCGGCGGCCCCGGTGTTGTCCGGGTGGTAGGAGAGGCGGATTAGCCGGTTTCCCTCCCGAGCGGACAGCCAGGCGGCCAGGGTACGCACCGTCGCGCGGCCCACGCCGCGGCGCTGCTCGGCGGCGTCGATCAGCATTCCGCCGATCCAGTGCGAGCCGTCGTCGTCCACGCCCCACATGACGTGCCCGACGACTATCTCGTCGGCGTATACGGCCAGGGAGTTCCACACCTCGGAACGGGTGCTCAGCAGCAGGTAGCGCGCGCCCAGCGCGGCCACAAACCGGCGTTGGTCGTCGCGGGGGGCGACATCGGCCACCGCCCGCCAGTTGTCGTCGTCGACCGGCCTGAGTGTGACCCGTCGCCCAAGCCGATCCAAGTGTCCATCATCGATCATCGGCGGATGCTACCCAGCCCGGACAGAGAGATCTTGGACAATTTCCGTTACGCGAGAACGGAAACTGTCCAAGATCTCCGGTCAGTCGAGCAGGGAGTCCAGGCCGACGGTGAGGCCTGGGTGGTTGCGCACCGCGCGGACGGCCAGCAGCACACCGGGCATGAACGACACCCGGTCGTACGAGTCGTGCCGGATGGTGAGCGTCTCGCCTGTGGTGCCGAAGAGCACCTCCTGGTGGGCGACGAGGCCTGTGGCGCGGACGGCGTGTACGCGTACCCCGTCGATGTCGGCGCCCCGCGCGCCCGGCACCTCGTCCCTGGTGGCGTCGGGCACGGGGCCGAGGCCGGCCTCGGCGCGGGCCTGGGCGATCTGCCGTGCGGTGTGCGTGGCGGTGCCGCTCGGCGCGTCCAGCTTGCGCGGGTGGTGCTGCTCGATGATCTCGACGGACTCGAAGTAGCGGGCGGCTCGCGCGGCGAACTGCATCATCAGCACCGCGCCGATGCCGAAGTTGGGCGCGATCACCATGCTGACGTCGGGTTTGTCGGCCAGCCAGCCGCGTACCTGCTCCAGCCGCTGCTCGGTGAAGCCGGTGGTGCCGACGACAGCGCTGATGCCGTGCTCGACGCACCAGCGGAGGTTGTCCATGACGGCGTCCGGCGTGGTGAAGTCGACGACGACCTGAGCACCGGCACCGGAGACGGCGGAGAGGTCGTCGCCCTGGTCGACCGCTGCCACCAGCTCGAGATCGTCGGCGGCGTCGACCGCCTTGCAGACCTCGATGCCCATCCGCCCCCGGGCACCGAGCACACCGACCCGCAGCGGCTCGCCCGGGTTCCTCTCCTGCGTGTCCGTCACGGGCCACAACCTACCAATCGGGGCGGGCGGCTCCTGCCGGACGGGGTCCGCACCCACCATCCGGGAGCACGCCCTGACCGACGCCCCGGTTACGCGAGCGACGGGTGACCGACGGCGGTGCGAGCACCGGCGGCGGTTTTCAGGCGGAGAAGTCGCCGGCGCCGAACGGGCCGACCACTGCCAGCGACATCGGTCGGGCCAGCAGCTCCGCGGCGAGCGTGTTGACGTCGGCCACTGTGACCTCGTCGACGCGGCGCAGCAGCTCGTCCACAGGCATCAGGTCGCCGTAGAGCAGCTCACCCTTGGCGAGGCGACTCATCCGGGAGCCGGTGTCCTCCAGGCCGAGCACGAACGAGCCCTTGCTCATCCCCTTGCCCCGGGCCACCTCCGTCTCGGTCAACCCGTCGGCGGCGACCCGGGCCAGCTCGGCGCGGGTCAGGGCCAGCACCTCGTCCACCTTGCCGGGCGCGCAGCCGGCGTAGACGGCGAACAGGCCGCTGTCGGCGTACTGGCTGGCGTAGGAGTAGACCGAGTACGCGAGGCCGCGCTGCTCACGGATCTCCTGGAACAGGCGGCTGGACATGCCGCCGCCGAGCACGTTGTTGAGCACCCCGAGGGCGAAGCGCCGCTCGTCGATGCGGTCGATGCCGGGGCAGCCGAGGATGACGTGCGCCTGCTCGGTCTCCTTCGGCTCGACCACTGTGGTGGCCGGCTTGGTGCGTACCGCAGGGGTGGCCGCGCGGTGTGGTGCCGGTGCGGCCGGGTCGCTGTCCAGTGGTGTGCCGCGCACGGCCTGGCGGACCAGCTTGACCACCGTGGCGTGGTCGAGGTTGCCGGCTGCGGCGATGACGATCTGCGGCGCTGTGTAGCGACCCCGGTAGAAGTTCTGGATCTGCCGGCGGGTCATCGGCGTGACGGTCTCCTCGGTGCCGGAGATCAGCCGACCGAGGGGGTGGTCGCCGTAGACGGCTCGGGCGAAGAGGTCGTGCACCTCGTCACCGGGCTCGTCGTCGTGCATGGCGATCTCCTCCAGGATCACGCCACGCTCGGTCTCCACGTCGGCCGGTTCCAGCAGGGAGTCGGCGACCAGGTCGCACATCACGTCGATCGCCAGCGGCAGGTCCTCGTCCAGCACGCGGGCGTAGTAGCAGGTGTATTCCTTCGTGGTGAAGGCGTTGGTCTCGCCGCCCACCGCCTCGATCTGCGACGAGATCTCCAGGGCGGTGCGCTTGTGGGTGCCCTTGAAGAGCAGGTGCTCCAGGAAGTGCGCGGCGCCGGCCTGGGGACGGGTCTCGTCCCGCGAGCCCACCGCCACCCAGATCCCGAAGGACACGCTGCGCATCGCCGGAATCGCCTCGGTGAGCACGCGCAGACCGCTGGGCAGCACGGTACGACGTACCGTGCCGCCCAGCGGGTCGTCGCTGAGGGTCCGGGTCACCGCGCGGGCGGAGCCGCCGGAGCGGCCCGTCCCGGCGTCCCGGGCTCGGCTCGACTCACTGGCTTGCCAGCCAGTCGAGGCCACCCCCCGTCGATCCGGTGGAAACGGCGCACTGAAGGCCCGACTCACGTGTTGCTCCCGGCTCGACGAGGGGTGGGTGTTGCGGGTACTGGAGGTCAGCTGTGCCGGGTCCGGCGGCGCGGACGCTCGCCGCCCTCGCCACCCTCGCCGCCACCGTTGCCGCCGCCCTCGCCACGCTCCGGGCCACGGCCGCCCCGGTCGCCGCCACGCTCGCGGTCGCCCCGGTCACGCGGACCACGGTCGCCCCGGTCGCGGCTGGCCGGCCGGTCGCCACCGGCGGCCTCACCGGCGGCGGGCGCCTCGGCGCCCTCCGGGCGGACCTTGTCCAGGTAGATCTTGCCGCGGGCGTCGATGTCCGCGATCTCGACCTCGACCCGGTCGCCGACGTTGAGGAAGTCCTCGACGCGCTCGACCCGCTTGCCGTCGCCGACCTTGGAGATGTGCAGCAGACCGTCGCGGCCGGGCAGCAGCGAGATGAACGCCCCGAACGCGGCGGTCTTGACCACCGTGCCGAGGAACCGCTCGCCCTGCTTCGGCAGCGTCGGGTTGGCGATCCCGTTGATCCGGTCGACGGCCGCCTGGGCCGACGGGCCGTTGGTGGCGCCGACGTAGATCGTGCCGTCGTCCTCGATGGAGATCTCGGCGCCGGTCTCGTCCTGGATCGCGTTGATGGTCTGCCCCTTCGGGCCGATCACCATGCCGATCTTGTCGACCGGGATCTTGACGGTGGTGACCCGCGGCGCGTAGTCGGACATCTCGGCCGGAGCCTCGATCGCCGCCTTCATCACGCCGAGGATGACCTGCCGGGCCTCGTTGGCCTGCTGAAGCGCGGCGGCCAGCACGTCCGACGGGATGCCGTTGAGCTTGGTGTCGAGCTGGAGCGCGGTCACGAACTCCGGCGTGCCGGCGACCTTGAAGTCCATGTCACCGAACGCGTCCTCGGCACCGAGGATGTCGGTGAGCGTCACGTACTGGGTCTTGCCGTCCACCTCGTCGGAGATGAGCCCCATCGCGATGCCGGCGACCGGCGCCTTGAGCGGCACACCCGCGGAGAGCAGGCCCAGCGTCGACGCGCAGACCGAACCCATCGAGGTGGAGCCGTTGGAGCCGAGCGCCTCGGAGACCTGCCGGATGGCGTACGGGAACTCCTCGCGCGACGGCAGCACCGGGATCAGCGCGCGCTCGGCGAGAGCACCGTGGCCGATCTCGCGACGCTTCGGCGAGCCGACCCGGCCGGTCTCACCGGTCGAGTACGGCGGGAAGTTGTAGTTGTGCATGTAGCGCTTGCGGTTCTCCGGGGACAGCGTGTCCACCATCTGCTCCATGCGGAGCATGTTCAGCGTGGTGACGCCCAGGATCTGGGTCTCGCCCCGCTCGAACAGCGCCGAACCGTGCACCCGGGGCAGCACGCCGACCTCGGCGGTCAGCGTACGGATGTCACGCGGGCCACGGCCGTCCATGCGGACCTGCTCGCGCAGCACGCGGTTGCGCACCTCGGACTTGGTCAGCGACCGGAAGGCGGCGCTGAGCTCCTTCTCCCGACCCTCGAACCGGGCGCCAAGCTCCTCGGCGACCCGCGTCTTGACCCGGTCCAGGGCCTCCTCGCGGTCGGCCTTGCCGGCGATGGTGATCGCCTCGGCCACGTCGGCGCGGGCCACGTCGGAGACGGCGGCGTACACGTCGTCCTGGTAGTCCAGGAAGACCGGGAACTCGGAGACCGGCTTGGCGGCGACCTCGGCCAGCTCGCTCTGCGCGCGGCACAGCTCACGGATCGCGGGCTTCGCGGCCTCCAGGCCGCTGGCCACGACCTCCTCGGTCGGGGCGGTCGCGCCGGCCGAGATCAGGGCGACGGCGTTCGGCGTGGCCTCCGCCTCGACCATCATGATCGCGACGTCGCCGTCTTCGAGCGTGCGGCCGGCCACGACCATGTCGAAGGTGGCGCGAGCCAGCTCCTCCAGGGTCGGGAAGGCGACCCACTGGCCATCGATGTGGGCGACCCGGGTCGCACCGATCGGGCCGGAGAACGGCAGGCCGGAGAGCTTCGTCGACATCGAGGCGGCGTTGATCGCCACGACGTCGTACGGGTGCTGCGGGTCGAGCGCGAGGATGGTCTCGACGACCTGGACCTCGTTGCGCAGGCCCTTGACGAACGACGGGCGCAGCGGACGGTCGATCAGCCGGCAGGTGAGGATCGCGTCCTCGCTGGGCCGACCCTCACGGCGGAAGAACGAGCCGGGGATGCGGCCCGCGGCGTACATCCGCTCCTCGACGTCGACGGTCAGCGGGAAGAAGTCGAACTGCTCCTTCGGCTGCTTGCCGGCGGTGGTGGCGGAGAGGACCACCGTCTCGCCCAGCTGGGCGATGACGGAACCGGCGGCCTGGCGGGCCAGCCGACCGGTGGAGAAGGTGATCTCGCGGGTGCCGAAGGACCCGTTGTCGATCACGGCGGTGCGGGATTCGGTGCCGAGTTTGGTCTCGGTCATGTGCTGTAGTGCTCCTTCGCGTCGTGGGCCCACGACATCGGGGAGCTGCTCAGCCGGCCGGTCTTCGATCGAAGCGCCCGGGTGGCCGGCATGATGCCGGGATTCCCGGGGGCCACTACCGGAGACCGGTACGCTGACCGGCTCCCTGTCGGGTGGTCGCGCGGCCCGTGTTCTTCAGGTGGGACGCGGTACGGGGGAGCGGCCGGTCGGCCACTCCCCCGTCACGTCACCGGCGCAGGCCGAGCCGCTCGATGAGCGACCGGTAGCGGGCAATGTCCTTCTTCTGGACGTAGTTGAGCAGCCGACGGCGACGGCCGACCAGCAGCAGCAGCCCACGGCGGCTGTGGTGGTCGTGCTTGTGCACCTTCAGGTGCTCGGTCAGCTCGGCGATCCGCTTGGTGAGGACCGCTACCTGGACCTCCGGCGAACCGGTGTCGCCCTCGGCGGTCGCGTACTCCGCGCGGATGCTGGCCTTGGCTTCCTGGTCGAGCGCCATGTTCTCCCTGTTTCGATGGGTTGATCAAGTGGGTGTCCGTCGTCCAGCTGGACCGGTAACGGACCGGTACCTCGCACCCGCGGCGTCGAGCAGGCACGCGAGGCCCCACGCCGGTCACCCGACGTCCCGGCAAGACTACCAGCCCCCGGCGGAACCGCCCGGTGAAGGGCTCGTCGGGAGCGGCGCGATCCTCCCGCGGTGATCAGCTCAAGGCGCGCCGGGTGCGTGCGACGTCCTCTTCGATCTGGGCGATCAACGGCTCGACCGAGTCGTACCGGACCTGACCACGCAGGTGCGTCACGAAGTCCAACGCCAGCCGCTCACCGTAGAGGTCACCGTCGAAGTCCAGCGCGTACGCCTCCACACGTCGCTCCCGGCCGGAGAACGTCGGGTTGGTGCCCACCGACACCGCCGACATCAGCGGCTCGCGCTGCCCCCTGCGGATCAGTCGGGCCGCGTACACCCCGTCGGCGGGAACCGCCGCGTACCTGTGGCAGAGCAGGTTGGCGGTGGGGAAGCCCAGCACCCGGCCGCGCTGGTCGCCACGGACCACCACCCCCTCCACCCGGTGCTGACGGCCCAGCGCGGCGGCGGCCGCCCCCACGTCACCCGCGTCGACGCAGGATCGGATGTACGTGGAGGAGAAGACAGTGCCGTCCTGCGTGACGAGTGGGGCGTCCTCGACGCCGAAGCCGAAGGTCTGGCCCAGCCGCTCCAGCAGCGCCACGTCGCCGGCAGCCCGGTGCCCGAAGCGGAAGTTGCTGCCCACCACCACCAGTGCCGCGTGCAGGTGCTCGACGAGGATGTCGTGCACGAACTGCTCGGGCGGCAGCCGGGAGAACTCCGGGGTGAACGGCACCACGCAGAGCACGTCCACGCCGAGCGCCTCGATCAACTCGGCCTTGCGGGCCGGTTCGGTGAGCACCGCCGGGTGGGAGCCGGGCCGGACCACCTCGGCCGGGTGCGGGTCGAACGTGACCACCACCGACTGCACGCCCAACTCCCGTGCCCGGGCCACGGCGTGCCCGATGGTCGCCTGGTGCCCCTTGTGCACGCCGTCGAACACGCCGATGGTGACGACCGAGCGCCCCCAGCCACCGGGCGCCGCGTCGTACCCCCGCCACCGCTGCATGCCGTTCCTCCCCTGCAAGGAAGGGCCCCCTTCTAACGCCTGGTGTAGAGGAAGGGCCCCTTATTAACCACTGGCCAGGCGGCTCCGCGCCAGACTGCGCCGTAGCTGCCTGCACTCGCCGTCAGGCCGGGGCGAGCACGATCTCCGCTCGGGCCCGACCGTCCCGCTCGCTGACGATAGCGATCAGACCTCCGGCCGGGCCGAAGACGGCGTACGGGCCGGTGAGGCCGGCCGGATCCAGCGGCCCGCCGTGGGCGAGCACCCGCGCCTCGTCGGGCGTCGCCTCCCGCCGCGCGAAGAACCTGTCGGCCGCCGCGTCCAGTGGCAGGTTCACCACGTCCGGGGCGCGCTGCTCCAGTTCGTCGAGGGTGGCCGCCTCAGCGAGGGTGAAGCCACCCACGGCCGTACGGCGCAGCGCGGTCAGGTGCCCACCGACACCGAGCGCCAGGCCCGCGTCCCGTGCGATCGCCCGGATGTACGTCCCCGAGGAGCACGTCACGGCCACGTCCACGTCGACCACGTCAGGTGTGTCGCGGTGGATCTCCAGTACGTCCAGTCGGGAGATGGTGACCCGCCGGGCGGGAAGTTCGACGCTCTCCCCGTCCCGGACCCGCTTGTACGCCCGCTGCCCGTCGATCTTGATGGCGCTCACGGCGCTGGGTCGCTGGTCGACCTCGCCGCTGAGCGCGTCCAGTGCGGCCCGGATGGCATCGTCGGTGACCTGGCCGGCGGGGGTGGTGGCGATCACATCGCCCTCGGCGTCGTCGGTGACTGTCGCCTGGCCGAGCCGGATGGTGCCGGTGTAGCTCTTGCCTGCGCCGATCACGTAGGTCAGCAGCCGGGTGGCGCGACCGACGCCGATGACCAGCACGCCGGTGGCCATCGGATCGAGGGTGCCGCCGTGCCCGACCCGTCGGGTCTTCGCCAGCCGGCGGATCCGCGCCACCACGTCGTGCGACGTCATGCCGCCGGGCTTGTCGACAACGATCAGACCATCGGTGCTCACGTCGCCCAAGCCTGCCAGACGCGGCCCCCGGTCAACGGACGGCCCCGACCACCGCCCACCTGCCGTCGCGCAACCGCAACAGCAGGGCGACCAGGCGGATCACCACGAACAGGGTGAGCCCGGCCCAGATCCCGCCCAGCCCCAGGTCGAGCGCATAGGCCAGCCAGATGGCCGGCAGGAAACCGCCGACCGCCGCCACGATTGTGAGGTTGCGCAGGTAGACGACGTCGCCGGCGCCGATCAGCACGCCGTCGAGGGCGAACACCACCCCGGCCAGCGGCAGCATGACGACGAACCACGGCCACGCCACCATTGCCTGTTCGCGTACCTGCGGGTCGGAGGTGAACCACGACGGTACGACGCCCGCGCCGGCGGCGATGAGCAGCGCGAAGGCGACGCCGCAGACGCCGCCGAGCAGCCCGATCCGGCGGGCCAGCGCCCGCGCGCCCGCGTCGTCCCCACCGCCGAGGGCAGCGCCCACCAGGGACTGCGCGGCGATGGCCAGCGCGTCGAGCACCAGCGCTGTGAAGAACCAGAGTTGCAGGGCGATCTGGTGCGCGCCGACGGCGGCGGCGCCGAAGCGGGCGGCGACGGCTGTCGCGGAGAGGAAGCTGGCCTGGAACGCCACGCCGCGGATCAGCAGGTCCCGGCTGAGCACCAACTGCTGGCGGATCACCCGCGGTCGGGGCCGCAGCGACACCCGCTCGGAGATCAGCGCCGCCGCGAAGAGCACCCCGCAGAGCGTCTGCGCGACGACGTTGGCGATCGCCGACCCGATGAGGCCCAGCCCGACGGGATAGACAAGCAGCGGGCACAGCAGCGCGGAGAGCAGGTTGGGCCCGAGCACGAAGAGCAGTGGGCGACGGGTGTCCTGCACGCCCCGCAACCAGCCGTTGCCGGCTGCGGCGAGCAGCAGGCCGGGGGCGCCGAGGGCCGCGATCCGCAGCCAGTGTGCGGCGGCGTCGGCCACCTCGCCACCACCGCCTGCGAGGGTACGCGCGAGCGCGCCCCCGCCGAACTGCATCCCGACCGCGATCAGCAGTCCGACGCCGAGCGCCAGCCAGGACGACTGGACTCCCTCGGCCACGGCTGCCGCCCGGTCGCCGGCGCCGAATCGGCGGGCCGAGCGGCCTGTGGTGCCGTACGCGACCACGGTGCCGACCCAGGCGGTGAGTGTCATCACAGTGCCGCCGATGGCGAGCGCGGCGAGCGGCACCCGGCCGAGGTGCCCGACCACTGCCGTGTCGACGAGCACATAGAGCGGCTCGGCGGCGAGCACGACGAGGGCCGGTAGGGCGAGTGCGGCGATCCGGCGCGGCGAGGCTGGCTCGTTGGTGGCCGCCGCGGTGCCGGTGAGGGCTGGCTGGTTCATCGCCGCCGATCCTGGCACGGCCCTTGTAAGGAGCACAAGAGGAGTGATTGCTTACGCATCCCTCGCTCGGCGTGAACAGCGAAGGGATCGATGCCCTCGGAGGCGGGACCGAGAGCGTTCCACTTGCGGAGGTCATTACCCTGGTCGGGACTCCCACTCCCGTGGTTCACATTTTGACAGCGATAGGGCCTACATTGAGCAGCAACTATCCCCCGCACGAAGGGCAACAGCCCGACCCCAACGTCACACCCTGGAGCGGGCCGCCAGCTCCGCAGCAGGGCGGGTACCCCTCCTACGAGCAGCCCCCGGCTCCGCAGTACGGTGCCCCGGCGCCGCAGTACGGTGCCCCGATGCCCCCGCCGCAGTACGGCGTTCCTGTTCCGCCGCCGAAGAAGTCGAACAAGGGCCTGGTCATCGGCCTGGTCGCCGGCGCGGTGGTCCTGATCCTCGCGGTCTGCGGCGCCGGGATCGGGCTCCTGGTCGCCTACGGCGGCGACGACGAGCCCACGACCGTCGCATCTGCCAGCCCCACCTCGGGCACCGATGGCGGCAGCTCGCCGGACCCGGCGGCCACCCCCACGCCCGGCCAGTCGGCTCCGCCGAACGACAACAACTCGATGACGGCCCGGTTCTCCAGCGACCTGTCGAACGTCTGCGAGGGCAGCCAGATCCTCAACGCGGCCCCCTACAACGGCCCGTCCGGCGCCAAGGCGTACACGTTCTCGAACAACCCGGACCGGCCGACGTTCTGGTCGTCGAAGTTCGTCGGCTCGACGAAGCCGTACTACGCCAAGAGCAGTGAGTACGAGAGCGTGTCGGTGGTCGGCTGCCTGAAGTTCGAGGAAGGCAGCCAGGGCACGCCGAAGAAGTGCCAGTACAAGGACAGCTCGCAGAAGCAGGTCACCGTCGACTATGTCTCGTCGCGCTACACCCTGACCTTCTACGCGGCCAAGACCGCTGAGAAGATCGGCGACGGCGGCACCGTGACCGCCCCGGCGAGCCGGTGCCCGAGCGTCATCTCCTACGACAAGTCCACGATGAGGGCGTACGCGGCCCCGGACTCCGGAACGATCGAAGCCGCCCTGGACAAGTTCCTGTCCTGAGCGGCTCCTGCGGGCGGCCGGGAAATACGGGGAAACCGGCCGCCCCGGCCGTCATGTCGGCCGGCGGTAACGAGTGGGACATCAAAACGAACGGGCGGTGACGCTGTCGATGCCGGCATCGACGTCGTCACCGCCTGTCGCTTCGGGTCACTGACGGGTGTCCATCGAGGTCTGCAGTGCGCGGCGAGCCTGCTCGCGGGCGTCGTCGGTGGTCTCCGGCTTGGGCTTGTTCGGCATGGTGGCGCTCCTTCCAGGGTGCGAGCCGCCGGCACGCGGCGACCCTCACGGGCGGTCGTACTGAACGCCCCACGGCAGTCCGGGGTTACCGGAACAGCCGGCTGGGCCGCGTGAGCCCGGGTCGGTCTGACCCTGGAGGAGAGCAGCGCGAGGTGTGGCGCCACCACCCACGACCTGCGCCGCAGCGCGCCGCAGGCCGTCTCCCAAGTTATCGTTCAGGTCGACCAACTGCTTAGGGTTCCCGCCATCTGGACGGCGCACGACCCGACTCAGCGGGCCAGGAAATGCCACCCCAGCCACCACCAGAAACCGAACAGACCGATCCGGCCCACCGGCACCGGACCCACCTCGTAGCGCATCACGTACGCGCAGACCTCACCCATCGTGGGGATCCGGGAGCCCTCCCGGCGTGCCAGCCACTCGACCACGCCGAAGAGCACGAGCGCCACGAGGAAACCGCCGATAGCCAACGCCCGCATCATCGCCGCACCAGCCCCCAGAACGCGGCCAGCCAGGCAAACCAGGCAGCCGAGCGGGTCAAGTGGTCTTCCAGCAGCGGATCGGCCAGCCGCGAGAAGGTGGGAAAGTCATCGCCGACGGCCAGCACGAAGGTGGCACCCTCGAAGACGCCGAAGATCACCGCCGGCACCGCCCACCACGCCGCCCCCGCACCCAGCCGACGCGGCGCCGGCCGCCGTGGCACGCGGTTGCTCAGACCGAGCCAGATCAGCACCCCGCCGGTGCCGAGCGTGTAAAGATTGGCCTCGGTCGAGAACGACGGGAACCGGCCACCGACGAGTGACAGGCAGACAAGAACCGGGACGGAGACGGCGGGCCGGTCCCAGACTCGGGTGGCCTCCATCGTGAGGTCGTGCGGCTGCTCCATCCCGCAATTCTTCCCGGTCAACCTGAGTGCCGGAAGACCGACACCCCCCGGAGCTGACCCTGATCTTCGAGGTCAGCCGGCCGTATCGATGAGCGCCGCGCCAAGCTCGGCCCGGATCGCCGCGACCACCTGCTCGACGGTGCCCCGACCGGTGAACCCCGCCGCGAGCCGGTGCCCACCCCCGCCCAGCACCACAGCCACCCGACTGACGTCGACAGCGCCCTTGCTGCGCATCGACACGGCCCAGGTGTCGGGGGTGGTCTGCTTCAACACGCAGCTCACATCGGCCTCGGCGGTGCAGCGCACCGAGTCGATGAGCGCCTCCAGCACGTACGGCCGCTGGTCGTGACGGGCCAGGTCGTCGAGGGTGGCGAAGGTCCACACCAGACCTCGCCCGTCGGCGGCGGCCGGCTCCAGCCGGGCCCTGCCGAGCACCTCACCGAAGAGCCGCACAGCGCCGAAGGGCCGGGTGTCGAAGACCTGGCGGGAGATGTCACCGGGCGAGATGCCGGTGGCCAGCAACCGGGCGGCCAACTGGTGCACCGCCGGGGTGGTCGCCTCGAACCGGAACGAGCCGGTGTCCGTGGTGAGCGCCACGTACAGGCACTCCGCGACGGCCCGTTCCAGCGGTACGCCCAGCCGGGTCAGCAACTGCTCGGCCACCACAGACGTCGCCGCGGCGCTCGCGTCGATCAGATTGACCGTCCCGAAGCCGGGGTTGGAGGCGTGGTGGTCGAGCACCAGCGACGCGCCCGCCGCCGACAATCGCCCGGCCAGCTCGCCGAGGCGCGACTCGCTCGCCGCGTCGAAGCAGATCACCAGATCGGGGTCCGGGTCCGCCGCGCTCGCCGGGACCAGCAGGTCCAGGCCGGGCAGACCCCGGAATGGCTCAGGGACCTCCGGCGGCCCGGGAAAGGTCGCCTGCAACCGGTGTACGCCGAGCTGGCGCAGACCCAGACCGAAGCCGAGCATGCTGCCCAGCGCGTCGCCGTCCGGGTTGACGTGACAGATCAGCAGCACCCGACCGGTCGCCGGGAGGTCGCGGATCAGCGCCTCGGCGGCGGCCCAGTCCGCCTCGGCGGGGCCGGTGCCGGTCACTGCGGCGAGCTGGGTGCCGGCGGCGCCGGTCACCGCGCTTCCCCACCCCGGGGGGTGTCCGTGGCCTCGTCGGCCTCGTCCGCGTCGTCCTCGTCCTCGTCGACCCGGTACGGCTGCGGCTCACCCGCGTACTTGGCCTGGGCGGCCAGCCGCTGCACCTCGGCGTCGGCGTTGCGGGCGGCAGCGAGCAGGTCGTCGATGTGCTTGACCTGGTCCTGTACGTCGTCGAGGACGAACGTCAGCGTCGGCGAGTGCCGCAGCCCGAGTGCCTTGCCGACGGTGCTGCGCAACATCCCCTTGGCGCTCTCCAGCGCCGCCGCGGTGTCCGCCTGTGCCACCGCGTCACCGAGCACCGTGTAGAACACCGTCGCATCCCGCAGATCCGCTGTGATCCGGGCGTCGGTGATGGTGATCATGCCGAGCCGCGGGTCCTTGATCTGGCTCCGCACCACCGACGCGACCAGCTCACGCACCCGCTCGGCGTGCCGGCGTACCTTGGCCGGATCAGACATCTCGCCACCTCCACGGCGTCCTGCTCCCGATCGACCGGCGACCGTGGTCGCCGGCCGACCGGCCAACATCTCGAACACTACCTTCGCGGCCCGCACCGGTCGCCCGGCACCGCCGGCACTCCTGTTCACGCCCGGCGCCGCCGGCAATTCTGGTCACGCAGGACGCGGCCGACGCTCGTTCACGCCCGGTGCCGGTACGCCCTCAGTCGTCGTCGAGGCCGTACAGCCCGCGTCGCACCGACAGCAACTCGACCTCGGGGCGAGCGGCAACCAGATGCTCGCAGGAGTCGAGCACCTCGCGGACGTGTACCGCCTCGGCGGCCACCACGGCCACCGCTATCTCCGCTCGACCGTGCAGGTCGAGCGCACCAACCTCGGCGGCCGAAACCTCGAAGCGGCGCAGGGCCGCCACGATCGGCCGTACATATGATCTCTTGGCTTTGAGCGACCGGGAGTCGCCCGGCAGCAGCAGGTCGAAGACCGCGGTTCCGGTAAACATCGCCCCGGACGATACCGGCAACCCACCCCGCATGATCAAGGGGTTTACGCCGGTCGGCGTAAACCCCTTGATCAGCGTGTCACTGCCGGATCAGGCGCGAGCCTTCTCCCGCATCTCGAAGGTCTCGATGACGTCGCCGACCTGGACGTTGTTGTAACCACCCAGGGTCAGACCACACTCGAAGCCCTCGCGGACCTCGGTGGCGTCGTCCTTGAACCGCTTGAGCGAGGTGATCGTGAGGTTGTCCGCCACGACCGCCCCGTCCCGAAGCAGCCGAGCCTTCGCGTTGCGTCGGATGATGCCCGACCGGACGATACAACCGGAGATGTTGCCGATCTTGGACGAGCGGAAGACGTCGCGGATCTCCGCGCTGCCCAGCTCGACCTCCTCGTACTCCGGCTTGAGCAGGCCCTTGAGCGCTGCCTCGATCTCCTCGATGGCCTGGTAGATGACGGTGTAGTACCGGATCTCCACACCCTCGCGGTCGGCCATCTCACGGACCTTGTTGGAGGCCCGCACGTTGAAGCCGATGATCGTGACCGGCTCGGACGAGGCACTCGCGAGCATGACGTTGCTCTCGGTGATCGCGCCCACGCCCCGGTCGAGGACCTTGAGCTGGACCTCCTCGGGGATGTCCAGGTTGAACAGCGCGTCCTCCAGGGCCTCCACCGAACCGGAGACATCGCCCTTGAGGATGAGGTTGAGCGAGGTCTTCTCGCCCTCCTTGAGCTGCTCCATGAGCGTCTCGAGGGTGGCCCGACCACGGGAGTTGGCGAAGGACGCCGCCCGCCGCCGTGCCTGCCGCTGCTCGGCGATCTGACGCACCGTGCGGTCGTCCGCCGCGGCGAGGAACGTGTCACCCGCGCCGGGCGGCGCGGTCAGACCCAGCACCATGACCGGACGCGCCGGCCCAGCCTCGGTGAGCTGGTTGCCGTTCTCGTCGAGCATGGCCCGGACCCGGCCGTGCGCCCCACCGGCGACGATCGAGTCGCCTGCCCGCAGGGTGCCCTTCTGCACCAGCACCGTCGCCACCGCACCGCGGCCCTTGTCCAGGTGCGCCTCGATGGCCACACCCTGCGCCGGCCCGTCGATCGGAGCGGTCAGCTCCAGCGACGCGTCGGCGGTCAGCAGGACGGCCTCGAGCAGCTCCTCGATGCCGATGCCCGGCTTGGCTGCCACGTTGACGAACATGGTCTCGCCGCCGTACTCCTCGGCGACCAGGCCGTACTCGGTCAGCTGCTGGCGAACCTTGTCCGGGTTGGCCTCCGGCTTGTCGACCTTGTTGACCGCGACCACGATCGGCACGTCGGCCGCCTTGGCGTGGTTCAACGCCTCGATGGTCTGCGGCATCACACCGTCGTCGGCCGCGACGACCAGGATCACGATGTCCGTGACCTGGGCGCCACGAGCACGCATGGCGGTGAAAGCCTCGTGACCCGGGGTGTCGATGAAGGTGACCGCCCGGTCCTCGCCCTCGTGCGGGACGTGGACCTGGTAGGCACCGATGTGCTGGGTGATGCCACCCGCCTCACCGGCCACGACGTTCGCCTTACGGATGGCGTCGAGCAGCTTGGTCTTACCGTGGTCGACGTGACCCATGACGGTCACCACCGGCGCACGGCTGACCAGGCGCTCCTCGGCCACCTCCGCGTCGAGGTCGATGTTGAACTGCGCGAGCAGCTCGCGGTCCTCGTCCTCCGGGCTGACGATCTGGATGTCGAAGCCCAGGTGCTCACCCAGCAGGTGCAGGGTGTCGTCAGAACAGGACTGGGTCGCGGTCACCATCTCGCCCAGGTTGAACATCTCCTGGACCAGCGAACCCGGGTTGGCGTTGATCTTGTCCGCGAAGTCGGACAGCGAGGCGCCACGGGAGAGCCGGACGACCTGACCCTGACCCCGGGGAGCACCCGAGCTCATGGTCGGAGCCGACAGGTTGTCGAACTCCTGTCTGCGCTGCTTCTTGGACTTGCGACCGCGCGTCGGCCGACCACCCGGACGCCCGAAAGCACCCGCGGCGCCGCCGCCACGGCCGCGACCGCCCGCACCCGGACGACCGCCGCCACCGGCCGGACCACCCGGACGGAAACCGCCGCCGGGAGCACCCGCACCGCCGCCGGGACCGCCACGGTAGCCACCGCCACCGCCGGCACCCGCGCCGCCACCAGGGCCGCCGCGGTAACCGCCGCCACCGCCACCGGCGCCACCGCCGGGACCGCCACGGAAACCGCCGCCACCGCCACCGGGACGACCTGCGCCGCCACCGGGACGACCGGCGCCACCGGGACCGGGGCGACCGGCAGCCGGACGCTGGCTCGGCATGGACGCCGGGCTGGGCCGCGGCGGCATGGAGTTCGGGCTCGGCCGCGGCGGCATGCCCGCCGGGGTGTTGGGCCGAGGGCCACCCGCACCGGCGGCCGGGGGCCGCTGCTGCTGGCCACCCTGGATGCCGAACGGGTTGTTACCGGCACCGCGCGCCGGCGGACGACCGCCCGGCCGGGCACCCGGACCGGGAGCCGGCGTGCTCGGACGAGCTGCCGGCGAACCGGGACGGGGCGGCATAGCCGCGGGACCCGGCCGAGGACCGGGCCGGTTACCGCCGTCTGCCGGAGGCTCCCGGCGAACGGGGTTGTCCCGCTGCTGCTGGCGGGCGGCCTGCGCGGCCTTGACCGCGGCCTCCTGCTCAGCCTTCAGCGCGGCGGCACGCGCCTCCGCGGCCGCCACCTCGATGTCGTGGGCACTCGCCGGCTTGGCGACCGGGGTCACCGTCTGCGGTGCACCGGGAACCGGCCCCTTGGGCTTCGGACCGGGTGCCGGCGCGGCCGGCCGCCGAGGCGGCATCGGCTTGGCCGAGACCCGGGGCGCGCCCGGGGTCGGGGACGGCGTGGGACTCGGGGTCGAAGCCGGCGCCGACGCGGGCGCCGACGGGGCGGCCGGCGCCGGAGCACCGGTCGACGCGACGAATGCGTTACGCAGTCGTCGGGCGACGGGCGCCTCGACGGTGCTCGACGCGGACTTCACGAACTCGCCCATTTCCTTCAGCTTGGCGAGAACGGTCTTACTCTCGACCCCGAGCTCTTTTGCAAGCTCGTGTACGCGGGCCTTGCCTGCCACTGCACTCCTCACTCCGAGGTCGTGCGGGCAGCACCCGCAGCGACCTCACTCGTGCACTTGAAGCCTGGTCATTTCAGGGACTTCATCGTGTGCTCATGTCGGTCGTCCTACCCTGCTAGCGACCCTCGCCCGGTCGGGCTGACCGGACGTAGTGGTTGGCGCATCGACGTGCTCTGCCAGCACACCGTGGTCGAGGACCTCGGTGACGCGCAGCGCTCGCCCGAAGGCGCGGCGCCGCACCGCCAGCGCGAAGCAGGCCGGATCCGGGTGCATGTTCGCTCCCCGACCCGGCAGCCTGCGGAACGGATCAGGCCGGAGGCTGTGACCAGCCTCGTCCCCGATCGCGACGACCCGCAGCAATTCGCTGGCCGGCGCACGCTTCCGGCAACCCACACAGGTGCGCTCCGGCTGCGCGCGTCGTACCACTGGAGGAAGTCTACCCCTAGCTGCCCGAGATCGCGCCGCCCGGCTCCGGTACCTGATCAGCTCCGCCCCGCGCGGCAGGCGCGACCTGCTCCGCGTCGGAGCGGATGTCGATGCGCCAACCGGTCAAACGGGCAGCGAGGCGGGCGTTCTGCCCCTCCCGGCCGATGGCGAGGGAGAGCTGGAAATCCGGGACGGTCACCCGGGCGGCCCGGCCGGCCAGGTCCACCACCTCGACCCGCAGCGCCTTGGCCGGCGACAACGCGTTGCCGACGAAAGTGGCCGGGTCGTCCGACCAGTCAATAATGTCGATCTTCTCGCCGTGCAGCTCACTCATCACGGCCCGGACGCGCTGACCCATCGGGCCGATGCAGGCGCCCTTGGGGTTCACCCCGGCGGTGGTCGAGCGTACGGCGATCTTCGTACGGTGACCTGCCTCACGCGCGATCGCGCCGATCTCCACAATCCCGTCGGCGATCTCGGGAACCTCCAGCGCGAACAACTTCTTGACAAGCGCCGGATGCGACCGGGACAGGGTGATCTGCGGCCCGCGCATGCCCTTGGCCACGTGCACCACCACGCAGCGGATCCGCTCGCCGTGGGTGTACCGCTCGCCGGGCACCTGCTCGGACTGCGGCAGCACGCCCTCCAGCTTGCCCAGGTCGACGCTGACGATGCCCTTCTCGATCCGCGTCTCGTGGGCCTGCACCACGCCGGTGACGAGGTCACCCTCGCGGCCCACGTACTCGCCGAAGTGCACCTCGTCGGTGGCCTCCCGCAGCCGCTGGAGGATCACCTGCTTCGCCGTCATGGCGGCGATCCGGCCGAAGTCGTGCGGGGTGTCGTCCCACTCCCGCACCAGACTGCCGTCGGAGTCCATCTCCTGCGCGTACACCAGGGCAGCGCCGGACTTGCGGTCGATCTCCACCCGGGCGTGCGGCTCGGCGCCGTCGGTGTGCCGGTAGGCGGTCAGCAACGCGGTCTCGATCGCCGCGAGAATCGTGTCGAACGGGATCTCCCGCTCGCGCTCGAGTGCGCGTAGCGCCGCGAGGTCGATGTTCACCTCTCCTCGTCCTCCACATCATCTTCGTCGTCGATGTCGTCTGAATCGTCGATGTCGTCTGCGTCGTCGAACTCGTCGTCGACGTCGGTGTCGTCGGGCTCACCCAACTCGGCCAGGCGGGTGAACTCGACCTGCACCCGGCCCGGCCCCAGCTCGGCGTACGTCAAGGAGTCGCGACCGGAGTCGGTCTCCAGCTGCACGGTCTCGTCGTCGGCCCCGACCACCCGGCCGGTCAGCTGGCGACCCGCGGAGGGCTCGGCGCGCTGGCCGGGCAACGCGACCGCGCCCCGGACGGTGACCTTGACGAGCCGGCCCACGTTGCGCCGCCAGTGCCGGGGCAGGGTGAGCGGCCGGTCCACGCCCGGAGAGCTGACCTCGAGCTGGTATTCCCCGGCGAGGATGTCGCCGCCGGACTCCTCGGCCGCGTCCAGTGCGGCCGAGACCGCGCGGGAGACGTCGGCGACGGCGTCCAGGTCGATCCCGCCGTCGGCGTCCACGATCACCCGCACGACGTGCCGGCGTCCGGCCCGGGAGACCGACAGGTCCTCCAGGTCGTAGCCCGCGTCGTTGACCACCGGCTCGATCACGGTCCGCAACTGGGTGCGTCGCGCCGCGAGATCACCGCCGCCGCGGGGGCCGGCCCCGCCGCGCGGCGCACGGGGAGCATCGTCACGAGGCCCGCTGTCGCGGGAACCGCTGTCGCGGGGTCGACCCGTCGACCTTGTGGCACGGCCACGCTGTGTCATCTCCGCACCCTTTCACTGGTCGATCGGGACGCTCGTCCCGCCATGCCGGCACGCCACCGGAGCGGACGCGCCGGCGGCTGCGCAGAGCGTAACGCGCCCGCCGGCCGCCGGACCGGGCGGCGCACCGACGCCGGTGGCCCTCGGAGCGGCACGGATGGTGTTGACTTGCCCGGTGGGGATCGGCAGAACGACACAGCGCAACCATTCATCCGGACATTCCCGGCGAAAGGTCTTGCGCGTTGGAGCGCTGTTGGCGCTCGGCGGCGGCGTGGCCCCGCTGACCGGCTGTGATCTTTTCGATCGGGACGACAAGCCGGCACCGCCGCCGGACCCGCTGCGGCCGATGGTCGACGAGTCGTTGGGGCTGGCCGCGGCGTACCGAGAGAGCGCTGTGGCCCACCCGAGCCTGGCCGGACGCCTCGACCCCATCGCCGCGACGCACACCGCGCACGCCACCGAACTCGCCCGGGTCATCGGCGTGCCCCTCCCCTCGGCGCCCGTCACCGCGCCGAGCAGTTCCCCGGCCGCCGAGCCGGCCGGCGCGCTGGCCGCCCTGCGCGCGCTGGAGAAGACCGCCCAGCAGTCCGCGACAGCCGCCTGCGCGTCCGCACCCGCGGACCGTGCGGCTCTGCTCGGCTCCATCGCCGCCGCGCGGGCCACCCACCAGGAGGCACTGAAGTGAGGCAGCCGACCGCCGGGGAGGCGCTGGCCGCCGCCCTCTCCGCCGAGTACGCGGCCATCTACGCCTACGGACGCATCGGCGTCCGGCTCACCGGGGCGGCGCGCGACGCCGCACGGCAGGCCGAGGCATCGCACCGGCGCCGACGCGACGCGCTGGTGGTGCAGCTCAGCACCACCGGCGGCACCGTGCCACCGGATCGGGCCGGGTACGCGCTGCCGTTCGCCGTCACCGACCGGGCCAGCGCGTTGCGGCTGGCCGTCGAGGTGGAGGAGCGGACCGCGGCGCACTGGCGGGCCGCGTTGGCGTCCACCACCGGCGCCGACCGCGACCAGGCGCTGGCCGCCCTCGTCGAGTACGCCGTACGCGCCACCAGGTGGCGCAAGACCGCCGGCGTCGCCCCGCTGACTGTCGCATTTCCCGGTCGCCCGAGCTGAACTGATCCCGCTCCGGTTGCGGTGCGCATACCAGGTATGCATACTCCGTTGCCATGTCCATCCGTCACGGGCTGCTCGCCCTCCTCGAACGCGGCCAGATGTACGGCTACCAGCTGCGCGCCGCATTCGAGGAGTCGACCGGGTCGACGTGGCCGCTGAACATCGGGCAGGTCTACACCACGCTGTCCCGGCTGGAACGCGACGGACTGGTGCGTCCTCTGCCGGAGAGCGAGGCGGGGCAGCGCCCGTACGAGATCACCGATGCCGGCCGGACGGACCTGGCGCTGTGGTTCGCCACCCCGATCAGCCGTAACGACCGCCCTCGCGACGAGTTGGCGATCAAGCTGGCGTTGGCGCTCACCACTCCAGGGGTGGACGTCCGCTCGGTGGTGCAGGCCCAGCGCAGCGCCACGATGCGGGCCCTTCAGGAGTTGACCAGGTTGAAGTACGCCAGCGACCGTCCCGAGGACCTGCCCTGGCGGCTGGTGCTGGACTCGATGGTGTTCCAGGCCGAGGCGGAGGTGCGCTGGTTGGACCACTGCGAGAGCAGCCTCGTCCGGCACCGGCCCAGCGGCCCGCCTCCCCCGCTGCCCGGCCCGGGCGCCGACGGGGCACCGGACGCGGCACGATGGGCCGACGAGGGGGCGCGCCGGTGAGCGACCCGGACGACGCGGTGCTGGAGCTGCGCGCCGTCCACCGCACCCACGGGACCGGCCCGGCGGCGGTGCACGCCCTGCGCGGGGTCAGCCTGGTCGTCCGGCCGGGTGAGCTGGTCGCCGTGATGGGTCCGTCCGGCTCCGGCAAGTCGACGCTGCTGGCCCTCGCCGGCGGCCTGGACCGCCCGACCCAAGGCGACGTACGGGTCGAGGGGCAGCGGCTCGGGGCGTTGGACCCACGCGGGCTGGCCCAGCTGCGCCGCCGCCGCATCGGCTACATCTTCCAGCAGCTCAACCTGCTGGGCAGCCTGAGCGCGCTGGAGAACGTCGCGCTTCCGCTGGAACTCGACGGTGTGGGCGGGCGCAAGGCCCGTACCGCCGCGCTGGCCGCGCTCGCCGAGGTGGGGCTGCCGGCCCTGGCCGACCGTTTCCCCGACCAGCTCTCCGGCGGCCAGCAGCAGCGGGTGGCCATCGCCCGCGCGCTGGTGGGCGAACGGCGGCTGGTGCTCGCCGACGAACCGACGGGGGCGCTGGACTCGCAGACCGGTGAGGCGGTGCTGCACCTGCTGCGCCGCCGGGTCGACGCGGGCGCCGCCGGCATCCTCGTCACCCACGAGGCGCGGCACGCCGGCTGGGCCGACCGGGTGGTGTTCCTGCGCGACGGGGTGCTCGTCGACACGACTGCCCCGCTGGGCAGCGTCGAGCAACTGCTGTCCGGCAGCGACCGTTGACCCTCCGCCGGACGACGCGGACAGCCGGCCCGGTCACCGACGCTCCGGCCGCCCAGCCGGTGCCACCGCGCGTACCACAGGGGCGGCGGCGCTTCGCCGAGCTGGCCGGCTCCTGGCGGGCGGCACTGCGGATCGCCCGGCGGGAGTCGCGGCGGGCGCGCCGACGTACCGCCCTGGTGCTCGCCATGATCGCCCTGCCGGTGCTGGTTCTGGCCTTTCTCGCGGCGAGCTACGACATGGCCGAGCTGACCGCGCAGGAAAAGATCGACAGGCGCCTCGGAGTCGCCGACGCGGAACTGCGGTGGTTCGCCGACACCCCGATCGATCAGGACGAGTGGGGTGAGAGCTGGTATCCCCGCAACGGCGACACGGAGGCGTCCAGCCATCCGGCCACCGCCGCCGAGGTGAGCGCGTTGCTCGGCCCGGGCAGCCGGTTCACCGAGCTACGCGGCCGGATGCCGCTGACAGTGCAGAGCCCCGAGGGGGACGAGACCTTCCAGGCCCGGGTGCTCGACCTCACCGACCCGCTGGCCCGGGGGCTGGTGCGGTTCCGGTCGGGAAGGGCGCCCCGGGAGCCCGCCGAGGTGGCGGTGAGCCCGGCCGCGCTGCGCCGCCTCGACGTACGCCTGGGCGCGGTGCTGGCCACCGCCGACGGGATGAGGGCGTACACGGTGGTGGGGGTGGTCGAGTTCCCAGACGACCTCGGCCCGATCGTGGCGCTGCACCCGTCGGCCGTACCTCGGAACGAGCCCTTTCTCGACAGCAGTTGGCTTGTGGATGTGCCCGGCGGTGTCGACGCGGCGATGGTGGCCCGACTCAACGACAACGGCGTGGTGGTGGCGACACGCGACCACCACGGCACGGGCGGGTGGACCCGCACGTGGCTCGGGTCCGTCGGACCAGCCGATTCCAACGACCTGAGCACCGGGGTCCTGATCGCCGGCCTCGGGTTGCTGGAGGTGGTGCTGCTGGTCGGGCCGGCGTTCGCGGTGGGTGTCCGCCGACGACGCCGGGACCTGGCGCTGGTCGCGGTGGCCGGTGGAGACTCCGCCCAACTGCGTCGGGTCGTGCTCGCCGACGGTGTGGTGCTGGGCGTGCTGGGCGCCGCCGTCGGGCTGCTCCTCGGAGTCGCCGCGGCGTTCGCCGGTCGTCCGCTGATGGAGCAGTACGTCTTCAGCGCCCGGTTCGGCGGGTACCGCTGCTGGCCGGCGGCGCTCCTGGTGCTCGCTGGGGTAGCGGTGCTGGCCGGGGTCCTCGCCGCGGTGGCGCCGGCCTGGACGGCCGCCCGCCAGGATGTCGCGGCCGGGCTCGCCGGTCGGCGTACCCCGCCGACGTCCCGGACCCGGTGGCTGGCCCTGGGGCTGGTGTTGGCCTTCGGCGGGGCGGCGCTCGCGGCGTACGGGGCCACCCGGACGTCGGCGGCGGTGATCCTCACCGGCCTGATCCTCGGCGAACTCGGTCTGGTGTGTTGCACGCCCACGCTTATCGGCGTGCTGGCGAGGCTCGGCCGGGTACTGCCGCTGGCCCCCCGGATCGCGCTGCGCGACGCCAGCCGTAACCGGGCCGCCGCCGCACCGGCGATCTGCGCGGTGATGGCCGCCGTGGCCAGCAGTGTGGCCCTCGGCGGGTACCTGGCCAGCGACCGCGTCCGGCAAGCGGACACCTACCAGCCGATGCTGCCGACGGGCCACCTGCTGGTCAACCCGGAGCACTCGACCCGGCGGCCCACGCTGGCCCAGGTTACCGCCGCGGCCCAGGAGACGCTGGGCACCGCCGCGGTCGCCCCGGTTCAGACGGTGGCCTGCGCCGAGGCGGGTCACGGCTACTGCGACGTCACCCCACTACTGCCGCCTGCGCAGGTCTGCCCCTGGCAGCCCGGTGATGTCCTGTCCGCGTCGCAGCGCCGGCAGGCACGGGCCGACCCGCGTTGCCAGTTCTCCGAAACGACGCGCTTCGGCCCCTGGGTGCAGTCCTGGGTGGACGACGGCACGGCCGTGCCGTTGCTGACCGGCGCCGACCCTGCGGCGACCGCCACCGCAGCCGAGGTGCTGCGCGCCGGTGGCGTGGTGGTGACCAACAGGCGCTACGTGCACGACGGCCGGGTGACAGTGCAGATGGTGCCGTCGGACGGCGGAACGCCGATCACCGCCGACTTCCCCGGGTACGCGCTGCCCGCGTTCGTGGGCGAGTCCCGCCTGCTGCTGTCCGAGCCCTCGGCCCGCAGCCTCGGTCTTCGCGTGTCCTCTGCCGGTTGGGTGGTCGGCACCGCGACGCCGCCGGCCAGTCAACAGCAGGAGCGGTTCACCGCTGCCCTGCGGCCCTTCGGGCCGGTGTCGTTGAGCGTCGAGTCCGGCGCCGCCCCCACCGACATCTCACCCCTGCTTCTCCTGCTCGCCGCGGCGGCCGGCCTGATCACGGTGGGCGCCGCCGGGATCGCGACAGCGCTCGCCGCCGCCGAGGGGCGTGCCGAGTTGTCCACCCTCGCGGCGGTCGGCGCGGCCCCGGCGGTACGCCGGCTGCTGGCGATCTGCCAGGCCGGGGTCATCGCGGGTCTCGGTTCGGTGCTCGGGATCGTGGCCGGGCTGGGCACCGCGGCGATCGTGCTGTTCTCGGTCAACCGCCAGTACGCGACGGACTGGCCGGCACCCGCCCCGTACCCGTACGTGGTGCCGTGGCCGGTGCTCGGCGTCCTCGTGCTGGTGCCCCTTGTGGCGATGCTCGGCGCGGGCCTGTTCACCCGTGCGCGGCTGCCGATCGAGCGACGGCTGGACTGACCCGGGGTCGGTGGATTCACCGCTGTGGAAACCTGGGCCGTCCGGAGGTGCCGCCGGGGTGCGGCAGCCGGCAGACTGGTCCGCGTGTCTGCGCTCGGAACACTCACCCGTCGGGTCGGCCATCACCGCTGGTTCGGTGCCGCCGCCCGCCTGCTGGTGCCCGCCGACCGGATCGTCGGCCGGCTCACCCGGGGGCGGGTGGTCGCGCTCGGCCTGATCCCGTCCCTCGTCATCACCACCATCGGCCGCCGCTCCGGAAAGCCGCGCAGCAATCCCCTGCTCTACGTGCCCGACGGCGACGCCTACGTGGTGATCGGCTCCAACTGGGGGCAGACGCAGCAGCCCGCCTGGTCGCTGAACCTCCTCGCCGAGCCGACCGCCGAGGTCGACGTACGGGGGCGACGGATCCCGGTGCGTGCCGTGCTGGCCACCGGTGCCGAACGGGACCGGCTGTGGCAGCTGCTGGTCACCGAGTGGCCGGCGTACCGCGCGTACGTCGAGCGGGCCGGCGACCGGGAGATCCGGGTCTTCCGGCTGGAGCCGACCGGGCGCGGCGCGCCGGCCGAGCCGCGGTCTGCTGGCTAGGCTGACCTCGGGTTCGAGTCGGAGGTGGCGGCGGTGCGGGCGAGGAGCGAACCGACCTTGCGGGCCGCGCCGCCACGAGCCGCGCCGCCACGAACGAGGGCCGCCTAGTGGGCGTCAGCGGCGACCGGTCCGGTGTCGGCCGGGGCACCCACGACGATCGACGGTGGACCGTCGCTGAGCGGGTGGCCGAGGCGATCCGGCGGCGTTTCCCTGCCGACGTGCTGGCGATCGCGGTGCATGGCCCCCTGGCCCACGGCGACGACGACGGCGGTGGGGACGGCGAGGTGGGGCTGCTGGTGGTCACCTACCGGCCGGGCACCGGTCCACGGCCGGCGACCCGCCGGGTCGACGGGGTGCTCGTCGACCTGACAGTGGCCGCCGCCGACGACTACCTCGGGCAGGCGCGGCAGCTCTCCCCACTGTGGCCGCTGACCGCCGACCGGTACGTCACCACGCAGGCGCTGCACGACCCGACGGGCTGGCTGCGGACGTTGCGCGACGAGCATCTGGGCCGGCTGGCCCGCGCCCGGCCGGGCGAGTTCAGTACCGCGGCCCGGCAGTCGTGGTACAGGGGCAGTGCGGCGCACTCCCGGGCCGCCCGGCTCGCCGAGTGGTACGAGACCGACCAGGCGCTGCTCATGCTCGGTGAGGCGCGGCTGGCCGCGGCGACAGTGACCGGCCTGCTGAGCCGCACCTACTTCCGTGACCCGGGTGACGCGGTGCGACGCACCGGTCTGGCCGGCGCGGACATGACCGAGGTGGGTGTGGTGCTGACCCGGCAGGCCGACGAACTGGCGGCCCGTGGCCGACCGGTGGACGGCACCGTCGATGACCTGCTCACCGGCTGACCGGCATCACAGCCCGCCCTGCACGCCGATCAGCGAACCGATCAGATAGGTAGCCCCGGCCGCCGCGGCACCCAGCAGCAGTTGCCGCAGCCCGCTCGTCCACCAGGGCCGGCGGGTGAAGCGCGCCACGACCGCGCCGGCGGCGAACAGCCCTAGCCCGCCGACGGCGAGCGCCAGCCAGAGGTCGCTGGAGCCCAGCAGGTACGGCAGCAGCGGCACCAGCGCGCCCACCGAGAAGAACAGGAACGAGGAGAACGCCGCCGCCCACGGGCTCGGCTGGTCGTCGGGGTCGACGCCCAGCTCCTCGCGGACGTGCACCCGCAGCGCCTCTTCCGGGTCACGCCGCACCGCCTCGGCGACCTGGGTGGCAAGGTCCCGGGGCAGGCCGCGGGCCACCCACGCGTCGGCCAGCTCACGGGCCTCCGCCTCGGGGTGCCGTTCCAGTTCGCGTCGCTCCTTGGCGACCTCGGCGGCGACCTGCTCGTTTGCCGACCGCACACTCGTGTACTCGCCGAGCCCCATCGAGATCGCGCCCGCCACCAGGCCGGCGGAGCCGGTAAGCACGATGCTGCGCGGCGACACCCCACCGCCGCCGACGCCGGCGATGAGGGCGATGTTGGTGACCAGCCCGTCCATCGCGCCGAAGACGGCCGGCCGCAGCCAGCCGCCGGACACGTCCGCGTGGTGGGCTTCGCGGAGCGCCGCAGGGGTGTCGGTCACGGCAGGGTCAGGATCTCGTGGCCGTCGTCGGTCACCACGATCGTGTGCTCGAACTGGGCCGTCCACCTGCGGTCCTTGGTCACGACGGTCCACCCGTCGTCCCACATGTCGTACTGGTAGGTGCCGAGCGTGATCATCGGCTCGATGGTGAAGGTCATTCCCGGCTCCATGATGTCCGTGGGGCGGGGACTGTCGTAGTGCGGCACGTAGAGCCCGCTGTGGAAGGACTCCCCGATGCCGTGGCCGGTGAAGTCGCGGACCACGCCGTAGCCGAACCGCTTGGCGTACGACTCGATGACCCGACCGATCACGTTGATCTGCCGGCCCGGCTTGACCGCCCGGATGCCGCGCATCATCGCCTCGTGGGTCCGCTCGACGAGCAGCCGGGCCTCGTCGCTGACCTCGCCCACGCAGAAGGTGGCGTCGGTGTCACCGTGCACCCCACCGATGTACGCGGTCACGTCGACGTTGATGATGTCGCCGTCCTGAAGGACCGTGGAGTCCGGGATGCCGTGGCAGATGACCTCGTTGATGCTTGTGCAGCAGGACTTGGGGAAGCCCCGGTAGCCGAGCGTCGACGGGTACGCGTCGTGGTCGCAGAGGAACTCGTGCACCAACCGGTCGATCTCGTCGGTGGTCACGCCGGGTTTGCAGTGCTCGCCGGCGAGCTGTGTCGCCTGGGCGGCGAGTCGGCTGGCCACCCGCATCTTCTCGATGGTCTCGGGTGTCTGCACATGCGAGCCGCGCCACTCCTGCGGCTGCTTCTTGCCCACGTATTCCGGGCGGGGAATATGGGCGGGCACCGGTCGCCACGGAGAGAGCGTGCCTGGCGTCAGCGGCGGACGTTCGGTCATGTCCCAAGCCTATCGCCGGGGCCGCCGGTGACCCGCGCCACGGCGGTCCGGTACCGGTTGTTGCTCCGTCGTGTCGCCTGTGCCATGGTGTCTGCGTGGATCAAGGGGGAGCACCGCCCGTCTTCTCCGCCAGCGGAGAGATCGATGGTGGTCACTTCCATGTGGTGGTGACCGGCGAGGTCGACATGGCGACCGCCGACACCATGCTCCAGGCCGCGCTGCGCGAGCCCGCCGAGCGGATCACGCTCGACCTGCGCGCTGTCACCTTCTTCGACTCCGCCGCCATCCACGCCCTGGTCCGGCTCGCCCAGCAGTTCACCGGCACGTTGTCGGTGCTGCCGTCCCGGCAGGTCCGTCGAGTGCTGGAGATCTCCGGCCTGGGCGACCAGGGCTGGCTCGAACCAGCCTGACCCCCGGGTCAGGGCTGCAACTGCCGGCGCAGCGTCACCTCGGTGCCCTCGTCGGTACGCCGCACGGTCAGGTCGCCCAGGGCGCCGATCAGCGACAACCCCCGCCCCCGGAACCCGGAGCCGGTCGACTCGCGCCACTGTCCGCTGTCCCGCACGGTGGCGGTCACCGTCCGGTCGGCGATGGCCACCTCGACGCTGATCACCGGCTCGGCGGGGTCGACCGGGTGCTCGATGGCGTTGGCGGCGGCCTCCGAGACCGCCACGGTCAGGTCGAACAGATCGGTCTCGCCGACTGAGTGTGCGACCAGGAAGTCCTCCAGGCGCTTGCGCAGCACACTCAACCGGGTCGGGTCCGCCGGCAACCGCAGCGCGAACCGGTTCAGCTCGGCCGCCTCAAGTGCGAGCACCGCCACGTCGTCGCGCCGCGCCCGCCCAGCGACCCGGCCGACCACAGTGTCGATCAGATCCGCCACGTGCTCGCCCGGCGTGGCCGCGTCGGCACGCAGTTGGGTGAGCGCCGCGTCGATGCCGACCTGCCGGTCCTCGATCAGCCCGTCGGTGTACAGCAGCAGCCGACCGCCGGCGGCCAACTCCCCCTCGACCGTCCGGTACGTCGCGTTCGGAAGCGCACCGACAGGTGGGCCGAGCGCACGGTCATGCAGGAACGCCACGTCGTCTCCTCGGATCAGCAGGGGGGACGGGTGCCCGGCGCTGGCGTACCGCAGCCGGCCGGTGTGCGGGTTGAACAGCAGACAGAGCACTGTCGCGAAGGAGCGACCCTCGGTGGAACCGACCAGCCGGTTGAGCCGGGACAGCGACTCACCCGGGTCGTAACCCTCCAGCAGGTACGCGCGCAGCGCGTTGCGCAACTGCCCCATCGCCGCGGCGGCCTGCACACCCTTGCCGACCACGTCACCGATGACCAGCACCAACTCGTCGCCCTCAAGCGCGATCGCGTCGTACCAGTCGCCGCCGACCTCGACGTCGGCGGTGCCCGGCAGGTACCGGCTCGCCAGCACCGCCCCCGGCATCTGGGGCAGCGTCCTGGGCAGCAGGCTGTGCTGCAACGTGGTGGCGATGTGGTGTTCGGCCTCGTAGAGCTGGGCGTTCTCCAGCCGCACCCCGACCAGCCGGGCCAGTTGGCTCAGCGCGGCCTCGTCGGCCTGCGAGTCGTCACCGGCCGCCCGCCAGACGCGCAACTCGCCGAGCTGCTCGCCGCCGGTGCCGGTCAGCTCGGCCACGAACGACGGGTCGGTGGCCGTGACGCCACCCGCGTCCGACTCGGACCGGGCGTCGGCCGAGGTGACCACCACCCGGGCGGCCTCGGCGAGACTGAGCGCGTGCCGGGCGGCGACCTGGAGAACGTCGGCGGTGGATCGGGCGGTGTTCACCGCCACCGCCGCGTCGGCCAACGTCCGGAGGCGACGGATGATCTGCCCACGCAGCTGACCCAGCTCGACGTTCGCCCGTACGCGGGCGATCAGCTCCTGACCGGAGAACGGCTTGGTCAGGTAGTCGTCGGCGCCGACCGAGAGTCCCGCCACCGCCTCCGCCGAACCGGCCCGGGCGGACAGCAGCACGATCGGCACGTGACGGGTACGCGCGTCCGCGCGCAGCGCG
Organism: Micromonospora profundi; assembly: GCF_011927785.1. Classification (NCBI taxonomy): domain Bacteria; kingdom Bacillati; phylum Actinomycetota; class Actinomycetes; order Micromonosporales; family Micromonosporaceae; genus Micromonospora; species Micromonospora profundi. Next base: position 4,478,926 of record NZ_JAATJK010000001.1, read on the forward strand.
CCGACCAGCCCGAATCCGTCCAGCCGGGGCATCATCACGTCGGTGAGCACAAGGTCGAAACCGCCCTCGCGGGCCAGCTCCAGGGCCACCAGGCCGTCGCTCGCGGTGACCACCTCCCAGGTCGGGGAGAGCAACCGGGTGACGTGCTCACGCAGGTCGACGTTGTCGTCGACGACAAGGATTCGACCGGCGGGCAGGTCGGTGGCCGGTTGACTGTCGAAATCCGGGCCCGCCTCGGCGCCGGTCCACAGCGCGGTCTCCGCCACGTAGAGGCGGGCCTGCTCGGGTTGGCCGGCTGGCAGCGGTGCGAACCCGGCCACCCGGTCCGCCTGAAGGTGCGCCGACCCGAACGGAATGGTCACCGTGAAGGTGCTGCCCTCGTCGACCTCGCTGGTCACACCGACCGTGCCGCCGTGCATCTCGACCAACTCGCGGACCAACGCGAGGCCGATCCCGGTGCCCTCGTGGGTGCGGGCGCGCACTCCGGGCACCCTGTGGAAACGCTCGAAGACGTGCGGCATCTCGGTCGGCACGATGCCCACACCGGTGTCGGTGACGTCGAGCCGGGCCGCGCCGTCGTCGGCGCGGACCCGTACCCGGATCTCGCCGTCGAAGGTGAACTTCAACGCGTTCGACACCAGGTTGAGGACGATCTTCTCCCACATGTCCCGGTCGACGAAGACCGGCGCCGACAGCGGTGGACAGTCCACCACCAGGCGCAGCCCGGCGCGGTCGGTGGCCGAGCGGAAGGTGCTGGCGAGCCGCGCGGTGTAGCCGGCCAGGTCAGTGGGCTGGTAGCGGGCGGCGAGCCGACCGGATTCCAGCCGGGAGAAATCCAGCACCGTGTTGACGAGCTTGAGCAGGCGCAGCGCGTTGCGGTGCATCACTGTGAGTCGGTCGGTGTAGGTGGCGGGCATGCTCGGGTCGGCGAGCATGTCCTCCAGCGGGCCGAGCACAAGTGTCAGCGGGGTCCGGAACTCGTGGCTGACGTTGGCGAAGAAGTTGGTCTTCGCCCGGTCCAGTGCGGCCAGTTCGGCGGCACGGGCCCGCTCCTGCTCGTACGCCCGCTGGATGCCCACAGCGCGCGAGATCTGCGCGGCCACCAGGCCGAGGAAGTCGCGGTACTCGTCGCTGAGCGGCAGCCGACGGTTCACGCCGACGACAAGCGCGCCGACAGTCTCGTTTGTCGCCGTGACCGGCAGGACGTGGGCGACGTCGGCCACGTCTGCGGGCGGGTGGCCGAGCAGGCCGGTCACCCGGACAGTTGTCGGCCCGTCGGTGACCAGCTGGGCGAACGCGTCCGCGGTGAGGCCCACCTCAGCCGGGTCGACGCCCGTGGCGCCGGTCAGGGCGAACCGGCCAGCGGAGTCGGCCTGGTAGATCAGCGCGAACGGCACATCGGCCCGGTGCCGACCGAGCACGTCGGCGGCGGTCCGGCCCAGCTCGGCCGCGCTGTCGACGTCGGCCAGCTCGGCGCCCAGCTCCGCAAGCGCCCGCAGTCGACGTTCGCCGAGCACCCGCCCGGTGGTCTCGTTGACGATGCAGTAGACGCCGCTGACCGAGCCGTCGGCCCCCCGAATCGGGTCGTAGGCGACGTCGAAGTAGGTCTGCTCGACGTACCCGTGCCGGTCCAGCAGGAACGGATGATCCTCGCCGCGGTACGAGCGGCCGGTGCGTCGGACACCGTCCAGCAGCGGGCCGAGCACCTCCCAGGTCTCCGCCCAGTGCTGTCGGGCGGGCTGGCCGAGCACGTCCGGGTGCTTGCTGCCGATCGTCGGCCGGTAGGCGTCGTTGTAGAAGGCGAGCTGGTCGTCACCCCAGAACATGACGATCTGCGCGCTGGAGGCCAGCATCATGCTGATGGCGCTGGAGAGCGCCGACGGCCAGTGCGATGGCGGGCCCAGCGGCGCGGTGGACCAGTCGAAGGCGCGCAGCCGCTCACCCAGCTCGCCGCCATTGGAAAACGCGGCAGCCAGCAGCAGGGGGATCTCATTGCCGTCCGTGACGGAATGCCCCGTGTCCGCGCCCCCCTGCGCCGAGCTCATGCAGCCCCCTGCTCCGGCCGTGCCCGCAGCCGTTGATCTTCCGCACCGTGCCTCGACTTGTACCCAGCGGGATCAGCAACGTAACGCATGGCGAACCGCGGACGCTGATTACTGCGCTGTGCCCGTCGGACACACGACAGCGTGGGTCGGGCACGAGCCTGACCTGCGCCACAAGAATGGTCCGACGACTCAGAAAACGGGCAATCCGTCGATGCTTGCGGCGTTCTTCGTGGCCCGGTACGTCACCAGGTCATCGGCAGTACGCCGCGAGTGTGAGGTAAGCAACAGGTCGCGTTCGGCGCGGAAGTCCATCAGCGGCACGGCATAGCCGCAGGAGTCGCTGACGCGCTGCACCTCGACGGTGATCACGGCCCGGACAGCGTGCACGTCCGGCGGGGCGGGAAACTCGGCGAGACGGTCGGCGAAGTCGGCGTCGGTGACCGCGACGCTGCTGCCCCGGCCGTGCAGCCGGACGATCTTCGGCGGCCCGTCGAACGCGCAGAACATCAGCGTGATGCGGCCGTTGTCGCGCAGGTGGGCGATGGTCTCGGCACCGCTGCCGTGGTAGTCGAGGTAGGCCACCCGGTGCGGGCCGAGGATCACGAAGGTGCCCCGCATGCCCTTCGGCGAGACATTGACGTGCCCCTCCGTACCGGACGGCGCGGTGGCCACGAAGAAGACCGGCTGGGCAGCAATGAAGTCACGCAGACGACCGTCGATCTCCGAATACACCTTGCCCATTGGCTGATCCTCCCACCGGCCGAGGCACCGCACGGGGGCGACGTATGTCACAGCGGCAGGGTGCCGCCTCACAACGGTGTGACGTACGCCCCGGTGATGCCGCCGTCCACCACGAACTGCGCGGCGGTCATGAACGAGGCGTCGTCGCTGGCCAGGAACGCCACGGCGGCGGCGATCTCCTCCGGCGCCCCGAACCGGCCCATGGGCACGTGCACCAGCCGGCGTGCTGCCCGCGCCGGGTCGGCAGCGAAGAGTTCCAGCAGCAGCGGGGTCGCCACCGGGCCGGGACAGAGCGCGTTGACCCGGATGCCCTCGCGGGCGAACTGCACGCCCAACTCCCGGGTCATCGCCAGCACGCCACCCTTGCTCGCGGTGTACGCGATCTGCGACGTCGCCGCGCCCAGGAGCGCCACGAACGAGGCGGTGTTGATGATCGAGCCCTTGCCCTGCCGACGCATGTGCGGGATCGCGTACTTGCAGCACAGGTAGACGCTCGTGGTGTTGACCCGCAGCACCCGCTCCCAGGCGTCGAGCCCGGTGTCCAGGATCGAGTCGTCCTCCGGCGGGGAGATGCCGGCGTTGTTGAACGCGATGTCGACGCTCCCGTGCCGCTCGGCGACACCGTCGAAGAGGTCGCGTACCGCCGTCTCGTCGGCGACGTCGGTGGCCACGAACTCGCCGCCGCACTCCTGCGCGGCCCGCTCGCCGGCCGCCTCGTCGATGTCCACGCAGACGACCCGGGCACCCTCGGCGGCGAACCGCCGCACGGTGGCCAACCCGATGCCGCTGCCCGCTCCGGTGACCACTGCCACCCGGTCCTGCAACCGACCCTGCACTGGCGTCACTCCTCTGTCGCGATGAACACGTTCTTGACGTCGGTGAAGGCGTGCAGCGCGTCCGGACCCAACTCGCGGCCCAGCCCGGAGCGCTTCATCCCACCGAACGGGGTCCAGTACCGCACCGAGGAGTGCGAGTTGACGCTGAGATTGCCCGAGTCGACGGCGCGGGCCATGCGCAGCGCCCGACCGACGTCCCGGGTCCAGATCGAGCCGGAGAGCCCGTACTCGGTGTCGTTGGCGAGCCGGACGGCGTCGGCCTCGTCGTCGAACGGGAGGACCGAGACCACCGGCCCGAAGATCTCCTCCCGCCAGTGCCGGTCGGCGGGTGAGTCTGCCAGCAGCACTGTCGGCGCGTGCCAGAAGCCGGGGCCGTCCGGGCAGGACCCGGTGAACGCGACTGTCGCCCCGGTCACGTAGCCGGCCACCCGGTCCCGCTGCGCGGCGGAGATCAGGGGACCCATCTCGGCGGTCTCCAGAGCGGGGTCCTCGACCCGTACGGCGCGTACCGCCGGTTCGAGCAGTTCCAGGAAGCGGTCGTACACCGGACGTTGGACCAGGATCCGCGACCGTGCGCAGCAGTCCTGGCCGGCGTTGTCGAAGACCGCGCCCGGTGCGGTCGCGGCGGCGCGTTCCAGGTCGGCGTCGGCGAAGACGATGTTGGCGCTCTTGCCGCCCAGCTCCAGCGTGAGTCGCTTCACCTGGGCGGCGCAGCCGGCCATGATCCGGGTGCCGACCTCGGTGGAGCCGGTGAAGCAGATCTTGCGGACGGCCGGGTGGGTGACGAACCGCTCCCCCACCACCGAGCCCTCGCCGGGGACGACGGTGAACACGTCGTCGGGCAGGCCGGCCTCGCGGGCCAGTTCGGCAAGCCGCAGCGCGGTGAGCGGGGTCAGCTCGGCGGGCTTGAGCACCACAGTGTTGCCGGCGGCGAGCGCCGGAACGAACCCCCAGGCGGCGATCGGCATCGGGAAGTTCCACGGCACGATCACACCGACGACGCCGAGGGGTTCGTGGAAGGTGACGTCCCACCCGCCCGGCGCCGGGATCTGCCGCCCGGTCAACCGCTCCGGCGCGCCGGCGTAGTAGTCCAGTACGTCGCGGACGTTTCCGGCCTCCCAGCGGGCGTTGCCGATGGTGTGCCCGGAGTTGCGGACCTCCAGCGCTGCCAACTCGTCAAGGTGCGCGTCGACGACGGAGGCGAACCGCCGCAGCAACCGAGCCCGATCCCCCGCCCCCACCGTCCGCCAAGTCTCGAACGCGGCAGCGGCCCGAGAAATCGCGGAATCAACCTCCCCAAGCGAGGCCCCCGGCACCTCCCGAAACCCCACCCCGGAAGCCGGATCAACAACCGTAGTCACGCCCGCACCACCCCTCGCCGTCGATCATGGAGTTGTGGTGCCCCGCGAAAGCCGCATTCCACCCCACTCCGGCCACCACAACTCCATGATCGACGCGGGCGTGGCGGCGGGGGGCTACAGGCGTTCGAAGCCACGGGTTAGCTCCCAGTCCGTTACCGCTGCGTCGTACGCCGCGATCTCCACTCTTGCCTGGTTGGCGTAGTGGGCCACCACCTCTTCGCCGAACGCCTCGCGGGCCACCTCGGAGTTCTCCCAGAGGGTCAGCGCGTCGCGGAGGGTGCCGGGGACCCGCTCGGCCTCCGGGTCGTCGTAGGCGTTGCCAGTGCACTCCTCGCCCAGCTCCAGCTCACGCTCGATGCCGTGCAGGGCACCGGCGACCAGGCCGGCGATCGCCAGGTACGGGTTGACGTCGGCGCCGGGCACCCGGTTCTCCACACGCATCCCCTGCCCGTGCCCCACCACCCGCAACGCGCAGGTGCGGTTGTCCACTCCCCAGCGCAGGGCCGTGGGGGCGAAAGAATCCGGCTGGTACCGCTTGTAGGAGTTGATGTTCGGGGCGAAGAGCAGGCTGAACTCCCGCATCGTGGCGAGCAGCCCGGCGAGCACCCGCTGACCGGTCTGCGACAGGTGGGCAGGCCCGTCGCCGAGCATCGCCGACGAGCCGCCGGAGTCCCGCAGGGAGAAGTGGATGTGGCAGGAGTTGCCCTCCCGCTCGTTCGGCTTGGCCATGAAGGTGATCGACATGCCCTCCTGGGCGGCGATCTCCTTGGCCCCGTTCTTGTAGATCACGTGGTGGTCGGCGCACGCCACGGCCTCGTCGTACCGGAAGGCGATCTCGTGCTGGCCGAGGTTGCACTCGCCCTTGGCGCTCTCCGGGGTCAGCCCGGCGCCGGCCATCTCGGTGCGGATGCGGCGCAGCAGCGGCTCGACCCGGGCGGTGCCGAGCAGCGAGTAGTCCACGTTGTACTGGTTCGCCGGGGTGAGGTCGCGGTAGCCGCGCCGCCACGCCTCCTCGTAGGAGTCGCGGAACAGCACGAACTCCAGCTCGGTGCCGGCGTACGCGGTCAGGCCGTGCTCGGCCAGCCGGGCCAGTTGCCGGCGCAGGATCTGCCGGGGTGAGGCGACCACGTCGCCGGAGCCGTCCAGCCAGGCCAGGTCGGCGAGTAGCAGTGCGGAGCCGGGCTGCCAGGGCGTCCGGCGCAGGGTGTCGAAGTCCGGCACCATCGCGAAGTCGCCGTAGCCGCGCTCCCAGCTCGACATCGCGTACCCGTCGACGGTGTTCATGTCGACGTCGACGGCGAGCAGATAGTTGCAGCCCTCGCTGCCGCCCTCCACCACCTGGTCGAGGAAGTAGGGCGCGTGGAACCGCTTGCCCTGCAACCGGCCCTGCATGTCGACAAGTGCCAGCACCACCGTGTCGATCTCGCCCTCGGCGACGGCGACCCGCAGTTGTTCCAGCGTGAGCGGAGCTTTCCTCATTCGCGGGCCTCCATCACCAAGGTCTACTGGCAAACCGGACCACCGTCAATGCCCCCGGCCGGCACCCCGGCAAACGCGATAGTCGCTTCGCTCGGGAGGGCCCGATTCGCGGGCAACGAAAGGATCTTGGTCGTACTAGCCTGCACGCCATGGCCTTGAGTCCGGATCAGTTTCACGACCATGCGCTGGCCGTTGCCGACGACGAGCGGCGGCTTCCCCTGGCGCGCATGACGGGGTGGGACATCAGCCCGTTCGAAGAGGAAACTCTGCGGGTTGCGCCGCTGCGCCCGCCGGTCCTGCCCGAGCCCGCCCGGCACGGTGAGGATCCGGCGGACTGCCAGCCGTGCCGGGAGCGCGACGAGGGCATCTGGTTCAACGACCACTGGCGGCTGGCCCAGGTCGCGGGCGTCGGCGTGCCGCTGGTGCTGATGCTGTGGCCGCGCGATCATCTCGACCTCACCGATCTCCCCGACGAACTCGCCGCCGAGCTGGGCCTGCTGACCACCCGCATCGCCCGCCACGTGCAGGCCCTGCCGTACATTTCCCGCGCGCACGTCTACCGCTTCGGCGACGGCGCGGCCCACCTGCACGTCTGGTTCTTCGCCCGACCCGAGGGGCAGGGTCAGCTCTTCGGGTCCTGGCTGCCCGTCTGGGACGACCTGCTGCCGGAGTACCCCGCCGACGTCGCCGCGGCGGACGCCGCGCTCGTGGCGGACGCCCTTGTCGCATCGCACGGGGGCCAGCGTTCGGCGCCCGCCGCACCGGCTGCCTGAACCTGTCACAAGCCGACGGGCCCGCTATCGGAGTCCTGGTCGACGGTACGCACCGGACCGGTGAACCATTTCCGGGCCGAGGCGTACCACCAGACGGCGACCAACAGCAGCACCCCGCCCACGGCCAGCGGCGCGTAGTTCACAGCCGACCAGGCGAAGTCGTCGTTGCCGGGAACACCGGCGGGCACGATCGGCAGCACGAAGTAGACAGCGATGACAGCGATCTCGATGACAGCGATCCAGCCGAGCACCTTGTACTTCCGCCCCAGCGTCCACGGCCCGGGGGTGAACCTGTCCCCCATCCGCAGGCGCAGCGCGATCGGGATGAGGAAGGACAGGTAGAGCCCGAGCACCGCCACGGACACCACAGCGTAGAAGGCGATCGGGATGCCGGCGGGGCTCTCGTAGAGCGCGGGGAGGGTGAGCACCAGGCCGGCCAGTGTGGCGCCGATGATCGCGTTGGCCGGGGTGCCGTTTCGGTCCACCTTGGACCACAGTCGCCAACCGGGCACGGCCCGGTCGCGGCTGAACGCGTACGTCATACGGCTCATCGATGTCACGCAACTCATGCCGCAGAAGAACTGCCCGATCGTGGAGATGATGATGACGACCTTGAAGAACACCGGGGTCAGTGCGGATTCGAAGATGGCGCCGGAGAAGCCGCCGGCCGCGTTCACCGCCTCGACGTCGGTGGCCGCGAAGAGGAACGCCAGCAGCAGGATCCAGCCACCGATGGCCGAATAGAAGATCGACTGCCAGAGTCCTCGCGCGGCGGCCTGCGAGGCGCCGCGGGTCTCCTCCGAGACGTGCGCGCAGGCGTCGAAGCCGGTGATCGTGTACTGCGTGAGCAGGAAACCCAGCGGCAGCACGTAGAACCAGAACGTCAACCCGCCGGTGTCCCCGTCACCGAAGCCGGAGTTGTTGAACCGCTCGGTGAACACGAACTGGAAGCTCTGGTGGTTGTCCGGGACGAAGACCAGGATGGCCACCACGACGGCCGCGCCGGCCACGTGCCACCAGACCGAGACATTCTGGAGTACGTCGATGATCCGGTGCCCGAAGACGTTGATCAGCCCGTGCAGCGCCAAGATGATCACGAAGAGGATGAACGCCTGGCGCAGCGTGCCGGCCCAGCCGTCGAAGAGCGCCGACAGGGTGAGGTTGAGAAACGTCGCGCAGCCGTAGTCGACCGAGGCGGTGACCGCGACCAGCCCGATGAGGTTCAGCCAGCCGGTGAACCAGCCGTGCACCGGCCGACCCATCGTGGCCGCCCACCAGTAGATACCGCCGGCCGTCGGGTACGCCGACACCAACTCGGCCATGCAGAAGCCGATGATCAGGATGAACAGGGAGATCAGCGGCCAGCCCCAGGAGATGGCGACCGGCCCGCCGTTGTTCCACGCCTGGCCGAACGTGGTGAAGCAGCCGGCCAGGATCGAGATGATGGAGAACGAGATGGCGAAGTTGGAGAAGCCGCTCCACTTGCGGCGCAACTCCTGTTTGTAGCCGAGTTCGGCGAGCCGGCGGGCATCCTCGTCCATCGGTTGCTCGGCGGTCGGCACGGGCGTCGTGGCCACTGCACACCTCCCTGAGGTGGTTCCGCGTGCGAGTGGGCAAAGTGTCATCCCGCCGATCAACTGTGGTCAATACGATGCCGGCGTTTCCCCCCAGGGTCAGGTCAGCAGGAGGCCGGCCAGCCAGAGCGCGGCGACGACAGTGCAGGCGGCGAACTCGACGAGCATCGACAGGCCGGCGGCCTTTACCGCCTGTTTCGTGGACGGCCAGGCCAGCCGCGAGTCACCGAGACGCAGCCGCTCGGCGGCCCACACCCCGCCGACGAACCCGAGCACCAGGCCCACGATCGGCACCACGAAGAACCCGATGATCCCGAGCACCCCGCCGGCGAGCAGCGTCATAGTGGGCACACCGGTGCGTTTGAGGTTCCGCCCCGGCCAGGCGTACTTGACGACGGTGCCGGTGACGGCGACGAGCGTCGCGGCGGCGAACACCGCCCAGCCACCCGGGCCGGCGCCCCCGAAGATCGCCCAGACCAGCACGCCGCCCCAGCACAGCGGGAGCGCCGGCAGGCCGGGCACCACAACACCCGCCAACCCGGCCAGGATGGCCAACCCGGCGAGCACCGTGACCGCCGCGGAGGCGTCCGTCACGCTCACCGCCTCACCTCCCGGGCGCGCAGCCGCGCGGTGATCGAGTCGGCCGGTGCTGGTGCGCCGAAGTATCGCCCCTGACCGGTGTCGCAGCGCAGCGCCCGCAGCCGCTCGGCCTGCACCGCGGTCTCCACCGCCTCGGCGGTCACCCACAACTCGAGGGCGTGCGCGAGCCGGACGAGCGCGTCGACGATCCGTTCGTCCCGGTGGTCGGCGGCGACGTCCGTCCCGTCGGCGCGGATGCCCTCGACGAACGGGCCGGCCAGTTTCAGACAGTGGATCGGCAGCCGCCGCAGGTACGCAAGGTTGGAGTAGCCGGTGCCGAAATCGTCGACGGCCAGCCGGACGCCGAGCGCCGCGAGCTGGTGCAGGCTGCGCAGCGGCTCTCCGGCGCTGCCCATCACCGCGCTCTCGGTCAGCTCCAACTGGAGCAGCCCGGCCGGCAGCCCGCTGGTGGCAAGCGCGTCCGCCACCGTCGAGACGATCGCCGGGTCGTCGGCCTGCCGTGCGGCCAGGTTGACGCTCACCACAAGCTGAGCCTCGGGGAATTCCCGCCGCCACCGTTCGGCGTCGTGGCAGGCCTGCCGCAGCACCCACTCGCCGAGCGAGACGATCAGGCCGGTCTCCTCGGCGAGGCCGATGAACCGGTCCGGGCCGATCAGGCCCAGCTCCGGGTGCTCCCAACGGACAAGCGCCTCCACCGCGAGCATGGTGCCCTCCAGCAGCGCCACGATCGGCTGGTAGTGCACCACGAACTCGCCCCTGTCGAGTGCCGCCGGCAGCCCGGCGACAAGTGCCGACCGGGCGATGTCGCGGGCGCTGCGCTCGGGGTCGTACACCGCCCAGCGGCCCCGGCCGGCGGCCTTGGCCCAGTAGAGCGTGGTGTCGGCGGCCTTCATCAGCTCCGAGGCGGTGGTCTCCGCGGCCGGGCACTCGACGATGCCCACACTGGCGGAGACCGCCAACTGCTGGTCGCCGACGTGCACCGGGGCGGCGACGGCGACAAGCGCCGCCTCCGCCACGGCCACCGCGTCGGCGTCGCCGTCGCCGTCCCCGCCGTCGACAAGGATGACGAACTCGTCGCCGCCCATCCGGGCCACCAGGTGACCGCGGTCGGCCACGCACTCGGCCAGCCGCCGGCCGATCACCACCAACAGCCGGTCACCGAGGTCGTGGCCGAGGCTGTCGTTGATCGCCTTGAAGCCGTCCAGGTCGAGGAAACACACACCGACCCGCTGCCGGGGCGGCGCGGTGTCGAGGACCCGACCCAGCGTCTCGAAGAACAACGTCCGGTTGGGCAGGCCGGTCAGCGGGTCGTGCAACGCCTGGAAACGCAGCCGCTGCTGGAGCTCGTACCGCTCGGTGATGTCCTCGACCATGGCGACGGTGAAGCGGGGTCGACCGTCGTCGTAGCGGATCAACGAGACGGCCAGGTCCGTCCAGACGACGCTGCCGTCCTTGCGGTAGTAGCGCTTCTCGACCCGCGCCGAGTCGCGCTTGCCCTCGATCAGCTCCTTGTAGATCTCCCACATGCCGGCGGCGTCGTCGGCGTAGGCCAGCGACGCCACGTTGGTCTGGCACAACTCCTCGGTGGAGTAGCCGAGCATGTCGGCGAACGCCTGGTTGACGTCGAGGATCTGACCGTCGACCCCGGCGATGCCGATGCCGATGACCGCGCCGGTGAAGACCGCACGGAACCGCGCCTCGCTGTCGCGCAGCGCCTGCTCGACCTCGTCGCGTGCCTGCCAGGCCGACCGGGCGATCCGCTCCTGCTGGGTGAACGTACGGTCACGCAACGCGCGGGCGAACCCGGCGGCCAGACCGCCCTGCACCGCGGCGATCCGCCGGGTCAGGTCGGCCGGTCGGTCGTCGGCTGCCAACACCCGACGGGGAAAGTCGTCACCGAGTGCGGTGAGCGACCACTCCAGCGCCCGGGGCTCGGTCAGGTGGGCCTCCACCAGCGCCCGCCCGACCTCCTCGGCGGGACGGACCGAGAACGGCTCGGCCTGCACGGCCTGGGCCAGCCGCACTGTGTGTACGAGCAGCAGCCGCTCGGTCTCGGACGCGCTGAGCGGCACGAAACCGAGGCGGCGTACCGCGCGGGCCCAGTCGGCGGCGTACCTCTGGGCGTCGGCCCGGCCGACGTCGACCCCGGTGGGGTCCGGGACGGCGGCCACGGGATCAGCCGACGGACTGGTCGTACCGGGCCACGCCCCCGAAGGCACCGAACCGCTCCGGGTGCTCGTCCACGTCGGACGGCGAGTCGGGGCGCCAGAGCGGCATGTGCACCACGCCCGGTTCGAGCACGGTCCAGTCGCCGAAGAACCCGGTGACCTGGGCGCGGGAGCGCAGGGTGATCTCGGTGTCGGTCCGGGAGGAGAGACGCTGGGCGTCAAGCATCTCCTGCGGCTGGTCCTCGAACGTCGAGTGCGAGATGACAAGGAAGCTGCCGGGCGCGGCGGCGGCCCGCAGCGTGGCCAGGATGTCGTCGGGGCTGTCGGCGTCCGGGATGAAGTGCACCACCCCGGCCAGCAGGATGCCCATCGGTCGACTGAAGTCGATGAGCCCGAGCCGCCGGGTCTCCTCGAGGATGCGCTCCGGCTCCCGCAGGTCGGCGTGGATCACCCCGGTCAGGTCGTTGCCGGCGAGCAGTTCCCGGCTGTGCGCGACGGCCACCGGGTCGATGTCGACGTACACCACCCGGGCCTTCGGGTTCGCGGCCTGGGCCACCTCGTGCACGTTGCCCACGGTGGGAATTCCGGAGCCGATGTCGAGGAACTGGTCGATACCGGCGTCGAGCAGCGCCCGGACGGCCCGGCGCAGGAACTCCCGGCCGGAGCGCATGGTGGCGGCGAGATTCGGGGTCATGCTGGCGATCTGCTCGGCCAACTGCCTGTCGATCTCGAAGTTGTGTGCCCCGCCCAGGAAATAGTCGTACACCCGGGCCGCGCTCGGCCTGGTCAGGTCAATCTCGGTCGGCAGTCCGTCCGGCATCAGCGTGCTCCCCAGTTCAGCGCCGCGGGCGAGGCGGCTCCGGCGTCGGCTGCCCCTGCGACCACCGGCCGACCCCGCGTTTTGTGTGGTGTGGACCACTCTAGGCTGCCGACTCCCGCGTTCGGGAGATCCCTTCACGCTCTTTCCGCGCTCAGGCTGCCGACTCCAGCAACAGCGAGATACCTTGACCGACGCCGATGCACATGGTGGCCAGCGCCCGCCGGCCGCCGCGACGGCGCAACTCCAGGGCGGCGGTCAACGCCAGCCGGGCACCGCTGGCGCCCAGCGGGTGCCCGAGCGCGATGGCCCCGCCGTTCGGGTTGACGTGCTCGGCGTCCACCGGCAGGCCCAACTCCCGCAGCACCGCCACGGACTGCGCGGCGAACGCCTCGTTCAGCTCGACCACATCCACGGCGCTCAACTCGACGCCGACCCGGTCGAGCAGTTTGCGGGTGGCCGGCACCGGGCCGATCCCCATGATCCGGGGCGGCACGCCCGCCGCCGCCGCTCCGCCGATGCGGGCCAACGGGGTCAGGCCGTAGCGGGCCACCGCCGCCTCGCTTGCCACAAGCAGCGCGACAGCGCCGTCGTTGACGCCCGAAGAGTTGCCGGCGGTCACAGTGCCGCCGTCGCGGAACGGGGTGGGCAGCGCCGCGAGCTTCTCCAGCGACGTCTCCCGCGGGTGCTCGTCGACCTCGACCAGCCGGGTCTCCCGGCGACCCGCCGGCACGGTGACCGGCACGATCTCCTCGGCGAACCGGCCGTCGGCCTGCGCCCTGGCCGCGCGCTGCTGCGAGCGGTACGCGAAGGCGTCCTGCTCGGCCCGGCCGACGCCGTACTCGGCGGCCACGTTCTCCGCCGTCTCCGGCATCGAGTCGACCCCCCAGCCGTCGCGCATCAGCGGGTTAACAAACCGCCAGCCCAGTGTGGTGTCGTGCACCTCGGCCGAGCGGGAATACGCCGACGTAGCCTTGGGCATCACGAACGGTGCCCGGCTCATGCTCTCGACCCCACCGGCGACCACCAGCTCCGCGTCGCCGGCGACGATGGACCGGGCGGCGGTGGCGAGAGCGTCAAGCCCCGAGCCGCAGAGCCTGTTGACGGTGCTGCCCGGCACCTCCTCGGGCAGACCGGCAAGCAGCGCCGCCATCCGGGCCACGTTGCGGTTGTCCTCGCCGGCCTGGTTGGCGCAGCCCAGCACGACATCGTCGACGCGGGCCCAGTCCACCGACGGGTGGCGGGCGACAAGCTCACGGATCACGTGCGCGGCCAGGTCGTCGGGGCGGACGCCGGCCAGCGCGCCGGCGTATCGGCCGATCGGGGTACGGACACCGGCCACCAGGTATGCCACTGTCATCGCGAGTCCTTCGGGGGTGCAGACGGCGGGGGTGGGGCACACCCACCGGGTCGCGAGGGCTGCCGGCCGCCAGGATATCCGCGCTCGCAGCGGATAGGTTTGCGGCATGGCCCGGCCCCAGTTCAGCGCAGAGACCAGCGGCGGCGGCGCGTTCGTCCGCCAGCCCAACCGGTTCACCGGTCGGGTCACGCCGGAGTCGACTTCCCCGCCCGGCGGCGGTCCCGACGACCAGGACCGCTGGCCGCTGGAGGCCGGCCGTTATCGACTCATCTGGTGCCGCGCCTGTCCGTGGGCGCACCGGGCGAGGATCGTGCGCGGGCTGCTCGGGCTGGACGACGCGATCTCGCTGGGCACCGTCGACCCGATCCGTGACGAGCGGGGTTGGGCGTTCGCCCTCGACCCGGACGGCTTCGACCCGGTCCTCGGCGTGGGGTTCCTCTCCGAGGCGTACCTGGCGACCGACCCCGAGTACACCGGCCGGGTGACAGTGCCGGCGCTTGTCGACACGCTCACGGGCCGGGTGGTGACGAACGACTATCCGCAGCTCACCCTCGACTTCTCCACACAGTGGCGGTCGCTGCACCGTGCGGGGGCGCCGGACCTCTACCGGGAGGCACTGCGCCCCGAGATGGACGCGCTGATGGCCGAGATCCACACCGACGTCAACAACGGCGTCTACCGGTGCGGGTTCGCCACCTCCCAGGAGGCGTACGACGAGGCGTTCCGGGCGCTCTTCGCCAGGTTGGACGCGCTGTCGCAGCGGCTCACCGACAGGCGTTACCTGATGGGCGACGCGATCACCGAGGCCGACGTACGGCTGTTCACCACGCTGGTCCGCTTCGACACCGCGTACCACGGGCATTTCAAGTGCAACCGCAACAAGCTGACCGAGATGCCGGTGCTCTGGGCGTACGCCAGGGACCTGTTCCAGACCCCTGGCTTCGGCGAGACTGTGGACTTCGACCACATCAAGCGGCACTACTACGGCACCCACGGGGAGATCAACCCGAGCGGCATCGTGCCGTTGGGGCCTGACGAGTCCGGTTGGACCACCCCGCACGGCCGTGGCTGACCGGGCGCCCACCGGCGTCGAAGCCGCGCCCGCCCGCTCGGACGTCGCCCGACGGCTCGCCGCGTCGGCCGCCGCCGGAGGCGCGCTGGCCGGTGCGGTAGCGGTGACGGTCGCGGTGGTTGCGGGTCCAGGTCCGGGCCTCGCCGGGTACGTGAGCGAGGCGGGCATCGCCGGCAGCGCGTACGCCTCGACGTACCGGATCGGGATCCTGGCATTGGCCGGCGCGTTGCTGCTGCTCGCCGTGGCGCTGCCGCCCGGGGTGCGGGTGGCGGCCCCGGCGCTGCTCGCCACCAGCGCGGTGTTCACCGCCGTGTCCGGAGCGGTGACCTGCTCGGAGGGCTGCCCGTTGCCACCGTTCGAGCGGGCCACGGTGGCCGACCTTGTGCACGGTGGCGCGAGCATCGTGGCGACCGGGGCGGTGGTCCTCACGATGGCGGTGCTTGCCGTGTCCCAGCAGGCGGGGCCGGCGGTGCGCAGGTTGGCGGCTCGCACGGCGGCGCTCGCCTTCCCGCTGTGCGCGGCGGTCGCGCTGGCCATGCTGGTCGTCGGCCGGGGAACACTGGTGGGCGTGTTGGAGCGGCTGGTCCTCGCACTCGCGGTGCTGTGGGCGATGGTCACAGCCACCGTGCTGGCAGTGGGCAGATTTATTCCGCCGTCCGGGTCCTCACGCCTGTAGGGAGCGTCACGGTCAGCGCTACTTGCGGCGGCTCGCCACCGGCGTAGTGTCGGCCATCGATGACCAATGTCTGGGGCCTCACCGTCCGCCTGTACGTCGATCTCCGACTACAGGCCAGCGGCATCTGTCCGGCGTAGCCGCTTCCCGCGCCTACCTCGACCAGACCCGACAATTGGATCATTCTCATGTCTTTTGGCCTGCGCAAGATTCCCTTCTCCGTGCAGATACTTCTTGGCCTGGCACTCGGCGTCGCATTCGGTTTCGTTGCCCGCAGCAACGACCTGAGCTGGCTCACGAGCACCCTGCACACCGTCGGCAGCCTCTTCATCCAGCTGCTCAAGCTGGCCGTACCGCCGCTTGTCTTCACCGCGATCGTGGTCAGCGTCGTCAGCCTGCGCGGCGTGGCGAACGCCGCCCGGCTCGCCGTGAAGACCCTCATGTGGTTCGGCATCACCGCGCTGATCGCGGTGAGCATCGGCATCGGCCTCGGCCTGCTCGTCAACCCGGGCAGGGGCGTCACCCTCGACGTCGGTGCGGCGGCCCCGCCGAAGAACACCGGCTCCTGGACCGACTTCCTCACC
This sequence comes from Micromonospora profundi, assembly GCF_011927785.1. Lineage (NCBI taxonomy): Bacteria > Bacillati > Actinomycetota > Actinomycetes > Micromonosporales > Micromonosporaceae > Micromonospora > Micromonospora profundi. The sequence continues at coordinate 4,495,009 of NZ_JAATJK010000001.1, forward strand.
GGCATCGTGCCCACCAACCCGGTCGGCGCGTTCGTCGAGGGCAACGTCCTCCAGATCGTCTTCCTCGCCCTCGTGGTCGGCGCCGCGGCGCTGCTTGTCGGTGACGCCGCCGAGCCGTTCGTGGCACTGAACCGCTCCCTGCTGGAGATCGTCCAGAAGGCGCTCTGGTGGGTCATCCGGCTCGCCCCGATCGGCACCCTCGGCCTGATCGGAAACGCCGTCGCCTCGTACGGCTGGGACCTGCTGGCCCCCCTCGCGAAGTTCACCACAGCCGTCTACGTCGGCTGCGCCCTCGTACTGTTCGTGGTCTACCCGCTGGTGCTGATCCTCGCCGGCCGTCTCAACCCGCTGCGCTTCTTCGCCGGCGCCTGGCCGGCGATCGAGCTGGCGTTCGTGTCCCGCTCCTCGGTCGGCACCATGCCGGTGACCCAACGCTCCGTCGAGCGCCTCGGCGTCCCCCGCGAGTACGCCTCGTTCGCGGTGCCGTTCGGCGCCACCACGAAGATGGACGGCTGCGCCGCCATCTACCCGGCACTCGCCGCGATCTTCGTGGCCCAGGTGTTCGGCGTGCACCTCGGCGTCACCGACTACCTGCTCATCGCCTTCGTCTCGGTCGTCGGCTCGGCAGCCACCGCAGGCCTGACCGGGGCGATCGTGATGCTCACCCTCACCCTGAGCACGCTGGGTCTGCCGCTGGCCGGCGCCGGCCTGCTGCTGGCCATCGACCCGATCCTGGACATGATCCGGACCGCCACCAACGTTGCCGGGCAGGCACTCGTGCCGACAGTCGTGGCCGCCCGCGAAGGCACCCTCGACAGGGCCGCGTACGACGCCGCCGGCAGGCGGGACCTGACCGACCCGGAGCCGGTCGCGGAGACCCGCCCCGATCTGAGCCCCGCCCCCGCCCCCGCCTGACCGACACCGACACGGCGACAGGCCCTCACCCCGAGGGCTTGTCGCCGTGTCGGAGAGGATGACTTCATGAGTTCCCTGTTCACTCCACTGGCCCTGCGCGCGGTCACTCTGCCCAACCGGATCGCCATGGCCCCGATGTGCCAGTACTCCGCCGGCCCCGACGGGCTGCCCACCGACTGGCACCTCATCCACCTCGGCACCCGCGCGGTCGGCGGGGTCGGGCTGGTGCTGAGCGAGGCGACAGCAGTGCTGCCCGAGGGCCGGATCAGCCCGCAGGACACCGGGCTGTGGTCCGGCGCACACGTCGACGCGTGGCGTCCGGTGACAGCGTTCGTAGCCGCCCACGGCGCGGTGCCGGCCGTCCAGCTCGCGCACGCCGGGTTCAAGGCCTCCACGTACCGGCCGTGGGCGCCGGAGCGCGGCGGCGTACCGGACGCCGAGGGAGGCTGGACACCCGTCGGCCCCGGGCCGGAGCCGTTCGCCGCCGACTACCGGACGCCGACAGCACTCGACGAGGCAGGCATCGCCGGGGTCGTCGAGGCGTTCGCCACAGCCGCCGAGCGGGCCCTCGCGGCCGGATTCGCCGCCGTGGAGATCCACGCCGCGCACGGCTACCTGCTGCACGAGTTCCTGTCGCCGCTGAGCAACCACCGCACCGACGCCTACGGCGGTGACCGGGCCGCCCGGATGCGGCTCACCCTTGAGGTGGCCCGCGCGGTACGCGCAGCGGTCGGCGAGAGCGTGCCGGTGCTCACCCGCATCTCCGCCACCGACTGGGTCGACGGCGGCTGGACGATCGAGGACAGCGTCGTGCTCGCCGGCGAGTTGGCCGGTGTCGGCGTGGACCTCGTCGACGCGTCCTCCGGCGGCGTGAGCGTGGACCAGCGCATCCCGGTCGGCCCCGGCTACCAGGTGCCGCTGGCCGCCCAGATCCGCCGCGAGGCCGGCGTACCGACAGGCGCTGTGGGACTCATCGTGGAACCGGAGCACGCCGAGCAGATCATCGCCAGCGGCGAGGCGGACCTGGTGCTGCTCGGCCGGGAACTGCTGCGCGACCCGTACTGGTCCCGCCGGGCCGCCGCGAAGCTCGGCGTCGCGTACGCCGGACCGGCGCAGTACGCCCGCGCCTCCTGATCTCCGCCGGTCGGGTGGTTGCCGTGTTCGGCAGCCACCCGACCGTCAGCCGGCCAGGTGCGACCAGTCGCCCTCCAGGTCCCGCCAGGTGCCCTGGGCCGCCACAGTGCCGGCGTGCAGGACCACCACGTGGTCGGCGCGGACCAGCGCGGCCCGCTTCGCTGTCGACCCCACCACTGTCACCCCGTGTGCCCGCAGCGCCTGCCACAGCGCCAGCTCCGTCGTGACGTCAAGCGCCGACGACACGTCGTCGGCCACCAACAATTCGGTACGCGGTGCCAGCGCCCGAGCCAACGCCAACCGCTGCAACTGCCCGCCGGAGAGCCGGGTGCCCTTGTGCCCGATGAGCAGCCCCAGCCCTCCACCAGCTGCGGCCAGGTCGTGGTCGAGCTGTGCGGTGGTGACAGCCCCGGCGGCGTCCACCTGGTGCCCGAGCGCGATGTTGTCGGCAACCGTGCCGGACAGCACCCGGGGCAGCTGACCGACGTAGCCGACCTGGTTGGGGCGCAGGAACAGCTCCGGCTCGGTGACCGGGTCGCCGTTCCAGGTCAGCTCACCGGTGTGGTGCACGATCCCGGCCAACGCCCGCAACAGCGACGACTTGCCCGAGCCGACAGGCCCCACGACCAGCACCAACTGCCCACGCTGCACGGTCAGGTCCACGTTCCGGACTGCGACCGTACCGTCGGAGTGCACCACCCCGAAGCCGCGCAGCTCCAGCCGGCGCAGCGGATGCCGGGGCGGCATGGTCGGCGCGGGCGCGGTCCCGGCGGCCAGGTCGACAGCCGGGACTCCCGCGGAGTACACGTTCGTCCCGGTCATCGCCACCGTCCGCCGGGTCCAGACCCGCGCCGAGGGCATCTGGGAGATCAGCGACGCCGTCGTCCAGGCGAACCAGCGGGCCGCACCCAGTGTGGAGACGACCACCAGCACCGCCCCGGCGGAGAGCCCGCCGCTCAGATAGAGCGCCCACGCGCCGATCGGCAACAGCCCACTCGCCACCGACGGCGTGGAACGCGACCACACCTGCACCGAGATCTCCCGCCGCTGCCTGTCGCTGCGCAGCACGTCCAGGTCCGCCAGGTGACGCAGCACAGCGGCGGTAGCACCGGCGAGCTTCACCGTCCGCGCCGCGGAGAGCGCGGAGACCAGCGCTGTGGCGAAGGAGGCCCGCGCCGCCACGGTCGCCCGGGCCGCGCGTTCCAGCTTCGGGCCGAACAGCGTCGCGGCAAGCCCGGAGACCACCATCGTGCCGAGGAAGAACAACGCGGGTACGACGCTGCCGGTGACAGCCGTCATGGCGACCACCAGCACCAGCGCGACGGCCTGGTCCAGCACGTTGTCGGCGAGCTGCACCACCCGCTCGGTGTCGCCACCCTGTGCCACCACCTCGGCCGGGGTGTGTGAGCTGACCCGACGCGCCCCGGTCTGGCCGTGGACCAGACGCAGGCCGATCCGCAGCATCTGCCGCACCCACCACCCGGGGAACCAGACGTGGGTGTAGTACGGCACCGGCAGGGTCACCAGCAGCCCGGCCATGATCCCCAACGCCGGCAGGTACGGGCTGCCGGTGCCGTCGACCACGTCGGCCCAGAGCCAGGGCAGCAAGGGGCCGTCCAAACCCAGCAGGGTGACCACGAGGAACAGCCCGACAGCGGCCAGCCCGTACCGGGGATCGTTCGTGCAGAGTCGGGCGATCTCCCGCAGCGTCCGCGCCGGAGGCATGGGCGGCAAGGGCGGCGGATCGGCGCGAGGCCGCCCGTCCTGCCCAGCCGAGTCGCACGGCTGGCCCGAGTCACGCGGCTGGCCCGAGTCACGCGGCTGGCCCGACGCGATCGGCTGGCCCGACCCGATCGGCTGGCCCGACCCGATCGGCGCGGGCGTCTCGATCCGCTCGACGGGCCGGGCCGGTGCGAGCGCCGGCTCGGCCGGCCAGGCATCGGCAGGGTTGGGGCCGACCAGCAGGTCGGTGCCTGCGCCGCTGCGGCCGGCCGGCGCCACCGCCGCGTACGCGGCGGCGTGACTGGTCGCCAACAGCTCGGCGAAGTGCGTCGACGTCTCCAGCGGGCCGGCCTCGACCACGGCGCCGTCGGCAAGCACCACCACCTCGTCGCAGCGGCGCACCGACGAGAGGCGGTGCGCGATGACGATGCCGATCCGGTCGCGCAGCAGCCGTTCGGTGGCCCGCTGCACCCGTGCCTCGGTTACCGGGTCCAGCCGTGCGGTGGCCTCGTCGAGGACCACCACGTGCGGCTCCCGGACCAGGATCCGGGCGAACGCCACCAACTGCTCCTGACCGGCGGAGAGCACGTGGCCACCCTCCCCAAGCCGGGTCGCCAGCCCGTCCGGCAACTCGGCGATCCAGCCGGCAAGACCCAGCTCATGCAGCGCCCGAGCGGCGGCATCGAGCAGCTCCCTGTCGAAGAGCGCGACGTTCTCGACGAGCGTGCCGGCCAGGATCTCGGTGCGCTGCGGTACGAGCGCCACCCAGCGACGCAACTGCTCCACGTCGATGTCGCACAGGTCGGTGCCGCCGAGGAAGACTGTTCCCGGCGGCACGTCGACGGCCCTGGTGAGCACCTTCGCCAGCGTCGACTTACCCGAGCCGGTACGGCCGATCAGCGCGTACGAGCGGCCACGCGCGAAGGTGAGGCTGAGCCCGCGCAGCGCGGCGCCCCGGCCCTTCTTCTCGCCGCTCACCTCGTACCGGAACGTCAGGTCACGGATGCGCAGGTCACCCTCGGTTGGGCTGGCTCCGCCGACGGGCTCCTGCCTGGCCTTCTGGAGCAGCTGCACCCGCGCCCACGCGCCGAGGGCCTCCTGGATCTCCGGCACCATCCGACTGACGTGCTCCGCAGTGGCGCCGAAGGCCAGGGCGAGCAGCCAGATGGCGGTGAGCCGGGCGGCGTCGACCCGGCCGGTGGCCAACGCCCACGCCCCACCGAGCACCACCACACCGATGCCGGCACGGATCGTCGCGGTGGCGGCCGTGGCCACCCGGGCGGACAGCACCCACACCACCCGGCCACGGGACAGCACGGCAGCGGCCCGCCGGGCGTACAGCCGGAGCACGTACGGCCGGGCCAGACTCGTCCGTACGTCGTCCTGGCCGTGCACCGCCTCCTCCATCACCGCTGCCAGATCCGACCAGGCCTCCTCCTCGGCCATCCGGGCCGGGCCGATCCGCGCCGTGGGCCGGCGCAGCCCGACCGCGAGCACCACAGTGAGCAGCAGCATCGCGAGCCCGGCCGGCCACCACACGAACACCGCGACCACCATGGACAACAGACCGACGCAGAGCCCCTGGGCGAGTCGCGTCCCCTGGTTACGGACCGCCGACGCCACCTGGTAGACGTCCCCGTCGATGCGGTCGAGCAACTCGCCCACGGGTGTGGTCTCCAGGGTGGGCAGGTCCTGCCCGAGGGCGACCCGGCAGAGCCGGCGGCGTACGTCAGCTGACCAGTCGGCGGTCAGACCGGCCATCAGCAGGCTCACCGCGAGGTCGCTGAGCACCACGGCAACGAGCGCCGCGGCCAGCACCGTGAAGAAGCCGGCCGAGCGATGCACAAGCACCGCGCCCGCGAGCGCCGACGCACCGGCCTGGCCGGCGGCGCCGAGCACGATCAGGACCGCCACCATCGTCATACGGCGTGAAGAGGTGCCCCACAGATCACGGAGCAGACGCATCGGAGTTCCTCCGGCTGTGGGTGGCTGAGCACTCAGCGTGCCGGCCCCAACGCCGTCGAATCAACCGATTTACCCACCTAGGGGAAGCTTCGCCAGCATGATCGACTCGTGTTCGATGCGTTACGCATTCGGATGGCGGCGCCGTCGCCTCACTCCCGGTACACAATCCTCCGCAACCTGTCGACCGCGGCTGACACGCCGTCGGGCTGCCGCAAGGAACGCAGGAATACCCGCTGCCGCCAGGCCAGTGACGCGAGCAAGATGACCACCACAGCCCACAGCAACGCAGAGATGCTGCGGAGCTGCAAGACTGCCGCGTCGTTGCGTGCCTGGGCCTCGGCCGCCGTGTAGTGCACCGTGCCGTCGAAGGTGGCACCGTCGACGAAGATCCGGTAGGACGCGTTGTCGTAGGAGCCCGCGTCCTTCAGTATCGGCCAGGGGTCTTCGCGCATCTCGAATCGGACCGACGTGCCCGGCGCCACCCCATTGGTCGACGGAGGCTCAATCGAGAACTCGACCTGGTCCGGGTATTCGCGGAGCTTCACCAGGTTGAGCACGGCGGGGCTGCTTCTCTTGCCTGTTCCCGACCCCGTTAAGACGGTCCGGTACGACTCGACAGTGCCCGTTACCACGAACAGCTCTGCTGGCAGGTCCGGCTTGTCGGTGCGCGTTGCCTGGTTCCAGAGGAAGGCCGCCATACCGGCGATCGCGAGGAGGACCACGTAACGCGCTCTGAGGCGGAAGTGCGACATGCCGGCGAGAGTAGACACTCCCATCCACCGGTGCCGTTGCCCCGATCGGCCGGCGACATGAAACCCACGACGCACCGAAGCCGTACCGCACCCAGAACGACCGATCCCGCGGCGGTCAGAAGAGGACCGTGGCGAGCGTACCGATGGGTTGGAAGCCGCAGCGCTCGTAGACCCGGCGGGCCGGTAGGTTGAAGTCGTTGACGTACAGGCTGACGGTCGGGGCGACCCGCAGCAGCGCGTCGCGGACGACGGCGGCCATGGCGGCGGCGGCGATACCGCGGCCCCGCCACTCCGGTGCCACCCAGACGCCCTGGACCTGGGCGGTCCGCTTGGTCACGACCGCCAGTTCGGCCTTGAACACGACAGTCCCGTCGACGAATTTGGCGTACGCGCGGCCGGAGCGCACCAGGTCGTTGACCCTGCGGCGGTAGCTGCGGCCGGCATCGTCGGCGAGCGGGGAGACTCCGACCTCTTCGGTGTACATGGCCACAGCCGCTGGGAAGAGTTTGTCGACCTCGCCGGAGCGGACCTGGCGTACCTCGGGGTCGGCGGGGATGGTCGGCAGCGTCTCGGTGGCCAGCAGCGGCTGGTTGGGGCGGACGTCGCGGGCGGGGCCCCACGTGCCGGACAGGCGGTCCCAGAGACCGAGGACGGCGTCGGCGCGACCGACGATGGAGGAGCAGAGCCGTTCCTCACCGGCGAGCAGGTCGGCGAAGGCCGCCACGGCGGCGTCGTTGGCGAGCACGGGTGTGAGGTTGCCGCCGAGCCAGCAGAGTGATTCGAGGTTGCGTCGCGCGCCGTACCCCAGGATTCTGCCCTCGGCCCGCCACCAGGACAGCCCGCGCGCGGATATCCGCTCGGCGACCTGCGCGCCCGCGAACGGGTCGCGGTCGAGCAGGCGTTCGACCGCGCGGCGTTCCGATTCTCCCAGTTGCCGTACCGGCACCGTCAGCACGACTACCAGCCTGCCAGATCAACCCCTCACCTCGCCGGCCGAGTGGCGAGGCTGGGGCCTGCCGGCCACTGCCCTCTTGTCGTCGATACGTTGCCGATATATCGTAGATGCATCAGCGATAGTTACGACGAGAGGTAATCCGATGAGATTCCATCGAGACCACCACCCGATGCACGAGTCCCGGATGCGCGGCTTCGGTTTCCCGCCGGTGCCGCCCGGGCCGCACGGCCACGGACACGGCGGGCCCTGGGGTGGACGCGGTCGCGGGCGGGGCAGGGGCCGCCGGCCCAACGTCCGGGGCGCGGTGCTGGCGCTGCTCACCGAGCGGCCGATGCACGGCTACGAGATGATCCAGGAGATCGACTCGCGCACCGGCGGCGCGTGGCGACCGAGCCCCGGCTCGATCTACCCGACGCTCCAACTCCTTGAGGACGAGGGCGTGATCGTCGCCAGCACCGAGGAGTCCGGCGGCGGGCGGAAGCGTTTCACTGTCACCGAGGCCGGCCATGCCGAGGCGACCGCCGCCGCGCAGACCCCGCCGTGGGCGGACGTCGCCGAGGGCACGGTGAGCAGTTGGCACGACATCCGCGACTCCGGCGCGCAGGCGATGAACGCGCTGCGTCAGGTGATGATGAACGGCACCGACGACCAGCGTGAGCGGGCCGCCCAGGTGCTCGACGAGACGCGGCGCAAGCTGTACGCCATCCTCGCCGAATCCGAGTGACGCGCAAGCGCACCATGACGCGCAAGCGCACCAGGGCACACCAACCGCCCCGCACCGGCGGGGCCGGAATGCAGAAACAGCGGCCGCTCCCGTGGGGGAACGGCCGCTGTTTCCAAACGGAAACTCAGTGCACGGTGACGGTCGGGCCGGTGACCAGCCCGCGCAACTCCTCGGGAAGCTCGGCGCCCATCTCGTCGGCGATGCGCAGCGCCTCCTCGATCAGCGTCTCCACGATCTGCGCCTCGGGCACCGTCTTGACGACCTGCCCCTTGACGAAGATCTGGCCCTTGCCGTTGCCGGAGGCGACACCGAGGTCGGCCTCGCGGGCCTCGCCGGGGCCGTTGACGACGCAGCCCATGACGGCGACCCGCAGCGGCACGGGCAGCCCTTCCAGGCCGGCGGTGACCTCCTCGGCGAGCTTGTAGACGTCCACCTGGGCGCGCCCGCAGGACGGGCAGGACACGATCTCCAGGCCCCGCTCGCGCAGCCCCAGCGACTCCAGGATCTGGTTACCGACCTTGATCTCCTCGACCGGCGGGGCGGACAGCGAGACCCGGATGGTGTCGCCGATGCCCTCGGCCAGCAGCGCGCCGAAGGCGACAGCCGACTTGATGGTGCCCTGGAACGCCGGGCCGGCCTCGGTGACACCCAGGTGCAGCGGGTAGTCGCACTGCTCGGCCAGCTGGCGGTACGCGCGGATCATCACGACCGGGTCGTTGTGCTTGACCGAGATCTTGATGTCGCGGAAGCCGTGCTCCTCGAACAGCGAGCACTCCCACAGCGCCGACTCGACGAGCGCCTCGGCGGTGGCCTTGCCGTACTTGGCCAGCAGTCGCTTATCCAGTGAGCCGGCGTTGACGCCGATCCGGATCGGCACCCCCGCCGCGCCCGCGGCACGGGCGATCTCCTTGACCTTGTCGTCGAACTGGCGGATGTTGCCCGGGTTGACCCGGACGGCCGCGCAGCCGGCGTCGATGGCGGCGAAGACGTACTTGGGCTGGAAGTGGATGTCGGCGATCACCGGGATCTGCGACTTCTTGGCGATCGCGGGCAGCGCCTCGACGTCGTCCTGCGACGGCACCGCCACCCGGACGATCTGGCAGCCGGACGCCGTCAGCTCGGCGATCTGCTGGAGGGTCGCGTTGACGTCGGAGGTGAGGGTGGTGGTCATCGACTGCACGGACACCGGCGCGCCGCCGCCGACGGGGACCGAACCGACCATGATCTGACGGCTGGCCCGGCGGGGAGCGAGCGGCGGGGGCGGTACGGCGGGCATACCGAGACTGATTGCTGTCACTTCAGGCACTCACCTTGAGAAGAGCGTGATCGGGTTGACGACATCCGCGGCGATGGTCAGCAGCGTGAACGCGCCACCGATGAGGATCACCACGTACGTGAAGGGCATCAGTTTCAGGTAGTCGACCCGACCGGGGTCGGCCCGGCCGATCCGAGCGTAGACCCAGGATCGGGCCCGTTCGAACCAGGCGATGGCGATGTGGCCGCCGTCCACAGGTAGCAGCGGCAGCAGGTTGAACACACCGATGAAGAAGTTCAGCGACACGAAGAGCATGAAGAAGACCAGCCAGGCGTTGTTCTCCACGGCCTCGCCACCGAGCCGGCTGGCGCCGACCACGCTGATCGGGGTGTCGATGTCCCGCTCGCCGCCGGTGAGGGCGGTCCAGAGGGCGGGGACCTTCTGCGGAAGGCGTTGCAGCGCCTGGGCGGTGCCGACGGCCAGGTCGCCGGTGAAGTTGGCGGTGGCCCCGAACGCGCCGACCGGCCCGTACGTCACGCGGGTGGGGGTGCTGGGGACGAGGCCGACGCCGAGCGCGGCCACCGGCGCGACGGCACCGGTCGGGTTGTCCAGCGGCGGGCGCTCGGTCTTGGCGAGCACAGTGCTGGTGTTGCCCTGCTGCCCGTCGCGCACGTACTGGATCTGCGCCGTGTCACCCGGCTTGAGGCTGCGCAGGGTGGTGAGCATGTCCCCGTAGTTGTTGATCGGGGTGCCGTTGATCGAGGTGATCCGGTCGCCGTCGCGCAGTTGCGCCGTGGCTGCCGGGCTCGCGGCGTCGGCGGGGGTGCACGCCCGCACCGCGTTCTCCGGCACCACACAGTCGCTGAGCTGGATGACGGCCGGCTCCTGGCGGGCCTGCGCGTCGGTGGTCGGGAAGTCCGGGTTGGGCAGGCCGGCGGAGACGGCGAGGATCCAGATGGTGATCAGGGCCAACGCGAAGTGCGTGATCGAACCGGCGGCCATGACGATGGTCCGCTTCCAGACCGGATAGCGCCACATCACCCGCGACTCGTCGCCCGGCTCGACGTCGTCGTCCTGCGGGGTCATTCCGACGATCTTGCAGAAGCCGCCGAGTGGGATGCCCTTGAGGCCGTACTCGGTCTCACCCCGCTTGAACGACCAGATGGTGGGGCCGAAGCCGACGAAGTACTTGGTGACCTTCATCCCGAACGCCTTGGCGGTGAGCAGGTGCCCCGCCTCGTGCAGACTCACCGAGATGAGGATGGCCAGGGCGAAGAGAACCACCCCGAGCAGGTACGACATCAAGCTCCTTCCACCGAACCCGCGATGATCTCCTGCGCGTGCGCGCGTGCCCACGACTCGGCGGCGAGCACGTCCTCGACGGTACCTGGTTCGGCGAAGTCAGGAGCGTCCTCCAACACGCGTTCGAGGGTGTCGACGATGCCGAGGAAGGGCAGTCGGCCGGCCACGAAAGCCGCCACGCACTCCTCGTTCGCCGCGTTGTAGATCGCCGGACGGCAGCGCCCGGCCTCCCCCGCGGCCTTGGCCAGCGCGACGGCCGGGAACGCCGCGTCGTCCAGCGGCGCGAACTCCCAGGTGTGCGCGGCCGTCCAGTCGACAGCGGCGGCGGCCTCGGGCACCCGGTCCGGCCAGCCGATGCCCAGTGCGATGGGCAGCCGCATGTCCGGTGGGCTGGCCTGGGCGATCGTCGAGCCGTCGACGAACTCGACCATCGAGTGGATCACCGACTGGGGGTGCACCATCACTGTGATGTCGGCGTACGGCACGTCGAACAGCTCGTGCGCCTCGATCACCTCAAGCGCCTTGTTGACCATCGTGGCGGAGTTGATCGTGACGACCGGGCCCATGTTCCAGGTCGGGTGCGCGAGGGCCTGCTCGGGTGTGACCTGCGTCAACTCGTCGCGGCCCCGACCCCGGAACGGGCCGCCGCTGGCCGTGACGATCAACCGGCGTACCTCACCGCGCGACCCGGACCGCAGGCACTGGGCCAGCGCCGAATGCTCCGAGTCGACAGGGACGATCTGCCCCGGCCGCGTCACCGCGGCCTTGACCAGCGGGCCGCCGGCCACGAGCGACTCCTTGTTGGCAAGCGCGAGAGTACGGCCACAGCGCAGCGCGGCCAGCGTAGGAGCGAGGCCCAGCGAGCCGACAACGCCGTTGAGCACGACGTCGCACGGCCACTGCGCCAACTCGGTCATCGCATCCGGGCCGGCCACGATCTTGGGAAGCTTGAAGTCGCCGGTGGCCCAACCGCGCCGGCTCGCCTCGGCGTAGAACGCGAGCTGGAGGTCCTGCGCGGCGGACGCCTTCGCCACCCCTACCGCATCGACACCCAACTCCAGAGCCTGTGCGGCGAGAAGTTCGACGTTGCCGCCGCCCGCACCCAGAGCGACCACCCGGAACCGGTCCGGATTGCGCCGAACGATGTCGATGGCCTGCGTGCCGATCGAACCGGTTGACCCGAGCAGGACAAGGTCGCGGGGGGAAGTCACGGGACCATTCTTCCCCACCCCCGCTGCACGCCCGCTGGGAGCCTCAACCTCTCCCCACCCGACGTCCCCACGTCGTCATAATCGGCTCGCCTGCACGGAAAATCGCGGTATCCCCGCCCGTCGGACACCCCGATTTCCATGAACCCGTGTCGATCAAGCCGTGCCGTCGGCCGAGTCGGTGGTCGTCGCGTCCGGCGGTGCCTCCTCGCCGAGCAGGTCGGCCGGGTCGATGGAGAACTCGAACGGTTCCCGCATGACGAATCGCGTCCCGGCAGCGGCGGCGGCGACCGGCCGGTACTCCCCCTCGGTCAACTCGTACAGCGCCAGGGTCGGAACCCGATTGCGCAGGTCGACACGGAGGAAGAAAGGCACACCGGCGGCGGCGTACTCGCGCGGCCGGTCGATGATGTCCTTACGCCGGTTTCCGGGAGAGGCGATCTCGCCCAACAGCACGGCATGCCTGATATCCATCGTCGTTCGGCCGCCGCCTGGCACATCCAGGATGACGATGTCGGGGATGAAGAGATCCTCACCCGAGACGACGTTCGTCTCCAGATAGAGCCACAGCTTGGCGCGGCGGGCTGCCTGCTTGAGGTGATACGCCAGATCCAGTTCCGCGTCCTGATGGTCGTATCCGGCATGTGGTGTCACGATCACGCTTCCGCTCAGGACCTCAACCTTGGGGCCGTTGGTCTCCGGCAACAGGTCGAGGGCGAGCTGCGCGGTCCACGGCTCGTCGTGCCACCGCAACGCGTCGAACGACGGCTCAGCGTGCTCCGGTGCTGGCGCCGGCGCCGGCTCCGGCTCCGGCGCGAACGCTGCCTGGGCCATCCGAGCTCACCCCCCTCAGCGGACCATCCTCCTCGGCTCAGCCTAGCGACCGCAGCCCGCGAAACAGGCCATCGCACACCTTGTCCGTCCGAAGCAGTCGAGGCGGCGCGGTGGATCTCCGCGAGAACGGCCGGCGCCCGCGAGACGAGTCCGACGCCCACGGCCGGCGCTGCGCCACCGACCCCGCGACGATCGACGCGGGTTCACGGAAATCGGGGTATCCGCAGCGTGCGGACACCCCGATTTCCATGAAGGCGTGTGGATCAGGGATTGATGACGAACTGCGAGCCCGGCTGGACGACGATGTTGCCGTCGGCCGAGTTCGTGATTGTCACGTTCGTCAGGTTGGCGTTGCCGCGCGCGCCGCTCATCGCGAGGATGCCGGCACCGTTGTTGGACCTGTCGATCCGTACGTTGGTGATGGCGACGTTCGGCATGTTGCCACCGCCGTTCTTGAACTGGATGCCGTCGTACGTCGAGTCGACGATGTCGGTGTCACGGATCGTGACCCCGACGATGTCCCTGGTGGAGGGGAAGAGGGTGATGGCGCCGAACTCCTGGTCCTCGTTCCAGAAGGCGCCGCCGGTGCGGTAGAGCCCGTTGTTGGCGATGAGCGTCGTGCCGGAGAAGGGCAGCGGGTCGTGGTCGGTCGCCAGCATGATGCCCGGGTAGTTCGCGGTGTCGTAGATCAGGTTGTTCTCGATCGAGTTGTCGTAGCCGCCGTAGATGGCGATGCCGTTGGCCCGCCAGGGCAACTGGACGGTGTTGTTGACGAAGTGGTTGTCGTGGGCGATGTCGACGGCACGGTCCTTGACGTACGGGTTGGCCCAGACGGCGAGGGCGTCGTCTCCGGTGGTACGGAATGACGAGTTGAAGACGCGGGAGTTGCGCGTGCCGTTGCTGAAGTTGATGCCGTCGGCGTAGGTGTTGCGGATCCGCATTCCGGTGAACTGCAACCCGTCTGCCGGCCCCCAGAGTTCGGGGATGTTGTCGTAGTCGCGGCCCACCCAGACACCCACGTTGGCGTGCTCGATCCAGACGTTGCTGATCCGGGTGCCGGTGCCGAAGCGACCGTTCAGTCCGACACCACCCTCGGCGTTGCCCTCACCGCCCCGGATACGGCCGGAGCCGAAGATGGCGATGTCGGAGATCTGGGTGTTCTTGTCGATGTCGAAGCCGAAGTTGCCCTCGTGCGGGTGGTTGATGCCGCCCGCGTTCTGTGGCTCGGTGAGCGTGTAGAGCTGCGAGTGCCACATGCCGGCGCCCCGGATGGTGACGTTGCTGATGCCGACCTGGTTGTGCGTACCCCGGTTCAGCGGGTCGTCGGTAAGGATCTTCTGCTCCTGCCGCCACTGCCCGGCGGGGATCCAGACGCAGTTGATGACCCCGTTCTGGTCGTCGGTCACCGCACGCTGGATGGCTGCGGTGTCGTCGAGCCCGTCGTTCGGTACGGCGCCGTACGAGGTGATCGAGGTGCACTCGGCGGGCTGGCTCGCCGCCGGTGCCACCTGCTCCAGGTCGATCATGTCGATGACGTAGAACGAGGCGGTGTCCCCCGAGTCGCGCTGCAACTTGAACCGCGTGCCGGCCGGGTACGACTGCGCCAGCAGCGCGTTGGACTCGTCGAACAACCGTCGGGCGTCGGCCTGCGGGGTGTTCGTCAACGACTCCGGCTGATCGGTGTTGCCGTAGAGCCAGCTGTGCCGCGACGACAGGGTGAGCTTGCGGGAGAAGACGTCGTTGACGTAGAGGCTGATCGTCGCCTCGATGCCGCCGCCACCGGGCGCGTCCGGGATCGAGTTGCGCACCGCTATGGAGTTGGCCTGGTTGGTGGAGGTGAACTCGACGAACTGGCCGGTGCTGGTGAGGCGTACCGACTTGCGGCCCGAGGACTCGGTGGCGAAGTTGGTGTGGCCGAAGGTGCGCAGCGGGTCGGTCTCCAGCAGCGTGCCCTGGTAGCGGGCGGCCTCCGCCTCGTAGGAGACGTACGGGACGGCGGCCCCGCGCCCGACCACTATCGACTGGCTGAGGGCGTTGTTCGTCTCGTTGGTCTCGGCGACCACGTTCGTGGCGTCGGCGGTGGCGGTGATGGTGGCGCCGCCGCTGGTGGCCGTCCAACTGCCGGTGACGGCCACGGCGACGGTCGCGCCGGCCGCGATCGAGGCGGTGGTGGTGTTGAGCGTGGTGCCGCCCACCACCAGCCGGGTGACGGTTGTCGCGCCGGTCGCGGTGGTGCCGCGGTTGCGGACCCCCACGGTGAAGGTGACGGACGCCCCGACGGCCGGGTTCGGCGGATTGGAGGCGATGGTGAGCACCTGGAGGTCCGGGCCGGGAGCCTGCGCGACAACGAGCGGCGACGCCGCCGTGGAGCTGTTGTTGCCGTTGTTCTGCTCGACGATCGTGTTCGCGGGGTCGACCACCGCGGCGACGGCGTAGCTGCCCACCGACCGGGTTCCGGCGTTGAACGTCACTGTGGTCGAGGCGCCCGCGCCCAGTGCGCCCACCGTGGCGCTGCCGACGACCCCGCCGGCCAGGCTGAAGTTCACACTGGTCGCCCCGGCGGCGGCGGATCCGATGTTCCGCACTACCGCCGAGAGCGTGACCGGGCTGACCTCGCTCGGCGACGTGGGTGACCAGGTCACCGAGCTGACGACCAGGTCCGGGTTCGGCGCCGGGGTGCCGCACACCTCCAGTTCGGCCACCTGGCCGGACGGAGCGCCGGTGTTGCCGGTGAACCGCAACTGCACGTCCGCGGTGGTCGCGCTGACCGGGATGGCCACCGTGTTGGACCCCTGGACGAACTGGTAACTCGCCGCCGACACCAGATTGGTGTACGCCGACGAGGCCTGGTCCCGGCCGAGGACCTGGATGGTCTGGGTACGGGTGCCCCACGCCGGGTCCGGATTGAGCTTGACTGTGACACGGGAGATGGAGTGGTTCGCGCCCAGCGCCACTGTCAGGTTCTGCGGATAGCTGGCCGCGCCCTCCCAGTAGGTGGTGAGTTGTCCGTCGTTCGCCTTCTCGGGGGTGAAGGTGAATGTGGAGCCGCTCGCCGTCATGCTCTTGCCCTGGGCCACGTTTGTGCAGGCGGGGGGCTGGGTGCCGGTCCGGGTGACGGTGTTGCTGTTGCCGGACAGGTTGCCGGCGCCGTCGCGGGCGCGGACGTGGTAGGACACCGTCGCCGTCGACGGTTGGGTGTCCTGGTAGGTGAGGACGGTGCCCAGCGTCGCGATCAGGCTGCCGTCGCGGTAGACGTTGTAGCCGGCGAGCCCACTGCCACCGGAGTCGGTCGAGGCACCCCAGGTGAGGGTGACGGTGCTGCCTGACGTGCTCTGCGACAGCGTGCCCGGGACACTCGGCGCTGTGGTGTCACCGCTGGTGCCGCCGCCGTACACCTCAAGCTCGGAGATCTGCCCGGCCGGCCAGCCGCTGTTGGCGGTGATGGTGATCCGTACGAAGCGGGCGGCGGCCGGGTTGACGTTGATCGTGACCGTGTTGCCGCTCGCCGGATTGAATGTGTACGTCTGCGACCCGACGAGGTCACTGAACGACGATCCGTTGGCGCTGCCCTGCACGCTCAACGTCTGCGTCCGGGTCGCCCAACCGGAGGTCGGCAGCTTCAGGACGACCTGGTTGACGGTCTGCGACGAGCCGAGATCGACCTGCACCCACTGGGGGAAGGAGTTGTTGACGCTCTCCCAGTAACTGCCCGGGTTGCCGTCGACGACCCTCGACGAGTCGTAGACGTCGGCGTGGCCGCTCTCCTGGGTGGGGCGGCCCTGGGCGAGGTTCGTGGCCGCCGGGGCGAAGCCGGCGCTCGGCGCGGCTGTCGTGTCGGCCGGCCGGGCGGCGCCTGCCGGATTCGCGGCCACCGTCGACCCGGCCGTCGCGATCATCGTGGCCGCGACTGTCGCCGCCACCATCCTGAACAGATTCGTTCGTCTCATCACTGTCCTGTCGTTGGGGGACGGTGCCGCGCGGCTTGACACGGCGTGGGCGTGATTCGGCGCGTGGTCGACCAGACGCAGGCGCGCGCCAGCCGCAGGAGGTGGTGGCTGGCAAGAGGGGAGTAACCCCGCCCTCGCCCCGGTCGATCATGGAGTTGTGGTGCCCGTTATGGAAACGGGCGCGGCTTTTGCCACCCACCACAACTCCATGATCGGCCGGGGCGGGGTGGGGGAAGGGCGGGGAAGGGCAGGGCGGGGCCCGGGTGAGGGAACCGGAACTTGCGGCCTCATGCAAAGAATCAAGCACGCCTTTGTCGTGATTTTGCATGAGGTTGAGCAGATGTTACTGACGTGCTACGGGAGCGTCAATGCTTCGACTGCCGTGACTATCGACAGCCGCCCATCGCTCGCTGCCCGGACGACAGGAAGGCCCCCTGTCGACAAGCGTCGACAGGGGGCCCTTCGCCAAGCGGGTGGCTGATCAGCCGGTCGGGGCGCTCAGCACGAACGTCTCCAACTCCTCGCCGCCGTACCAGTCGGTGCGCCGGCCCACATGCGCCATGCCGAGCCGTCGGCAGACCGCCATCGAGGGCTCGTTGCCCGGCGACACGACCGCGTAGATCTCCCGCGTGCCGGTGGCGAACTCCCGCGCCAGGACCGCGCGGGCCGCCTCGGTGGCGTACCCGTGGCCCCACGAATCCGGGTGCAGGTGCCAGCCCATCTCGATGTCGTCGGTACGCACCGCCTCGTCCCGCCCCGGCAGTGGCTTGAGCAGTATCGTGCCCGCCACCACGCCGGTGTCGCGTACCTCGATCGCCCAGGTGCCGTACCGGCCGCCGTCGTGCGCGTGCCGGTCCTGCCAGAACTTCAGCCGTTCGGCGGCCTGCGCCGGTTCGGTCATCGGCAGCCCCGGCGACACCTCCAACCAGCGGGTGATCTCGGGACGGGAGTAGATGTCGTAGATGCGGGCAAGGTCGGCCGGAGCGGCGGTCCAGTCGCGCAGGATCAGGCGTTCGGTGGTGGCAACCGTCATGGCCGGCGATCTTAATGAGTGACGCACTCCCCGCCAGGGAAAGAGATTGCGATGGGCAGCGCATGGCAGCGGACAAAGCGGATCACCAGTGCCGCGTTCCGTCCCGTACGTGGACGGGACCTGTCGCTGCACGCCGCCGCCATCACCTTCTACGGGGCGATCGCCGTGGTGCCTGTGGCGTTGCTTGCCATCTGGCTCACCTCGCTGGTCGCCGGGGCCGATCGGGTACGCCGGCTCACCTCGTACGCCGTGGAGGCCCTGCCCACAGCGATCGGTGCGCCCCGGGCGGTGGAGGCGCTCGTCGACGCCGGGGTGGAGTTGACCCCGCTGCTGGCGTTGGCGTCGCTGCTGCCCGCGTCGCTGTACGGCGAGGGCCTGCGGCGGGCGTTCGTGTCGGTGGCGGCACCCCGCACCGACGAGCACCTGGTCGGCTGGCGGGGCCGACTGCTGCTGCTTCCGCTGCTCGCGCCGGCCCCGCGCTGCTGCTGTCGATCCTGCTGGCGCTGCCACTCACCACCCGCCTGGTCCGGCAGGGCGGCTGGGCCGGCGCGCTGGGCGTGGTGCTGTCGTTCCTTGCGGTCTGGCTGGTGCTGACACCGGTGCTGATGTGGGTGTTCCGGGTGGTCGGGCCGGCCTCGCCGGACTGGCTCTCCACGCTCGGTGTCGGCTCGTTCACGGCGGCCAACCTGTCGGGCTTCATGCACGGCTTCGTGCTCTTCGCCTCGCTCCCCCTGGACCTGGGCGTGCCATTCGGCGGCTTCGACGAGATCGGTGCCGGCGTCGCCGTTCTCCTCTGGCTCTACCTGTTCCACGTGATCGTGCTGGCTGGCTACTCCGCCACCCTGGCTCTCTCGCACTGGCGGGCCGAGCGCGCGGGGTGATCACGCCACGGGCTGGGCGGGTGGCCGTCGCGGCCTGCGCGGAAGGGCTCACCGAACGGATGGCTGGCGACTAGGCTGGCGCGGCATGAGCAGCGAACTTCCCGCACGCGCCGACGTCGTGATCGTCGGCGCCGGGCACAACGGCCTGGCCTCCGCCATCCTGTTGGCCCGCGCCGGCCTGGACGTCCTCGTGCTGGAGGCGGCCGACGTGATCGGCGGTGCGGCCCGCACCGAGAACCCGTTCCCGAAGGTGCCGGGCCTACGCCACTCCACAGGCTCGTACCTGCTCGGCCTGATGCCACCGGAACTGCTCGCCACCCTCGACGTGCGCATCCCTGTCATGCGCCGCGACCCGCACTACTTCCTGCCCACACCGGGCGGCCTCGGCTCGC
This sequence comes from Micromonospora profundi, assembly GCF_011927785.1. NCBI lineage: Bacteria > Bacillati > Actinomycetota > Actinomycetes > Micromonosporales > Micromonosporaceae > Micromonospora > Micromonospora profundi. The sequence continues at coordinate 4,514,028 of NZ_JAATJK010000001.1, forward strand.
CGTACCTGCTGGCCGGCAGTGACACCTCCGCCAACCGGGCGCAGCTCGTCCAGTTCTTCTCCCGTGCCGACGTTGCCGCCGACGATGCCATGCAGGACGAGTTGGCCGCGCTGCGCGCGGACCTCGCCCCGGCATGGTTGGCCGAGCCGCTGAGCGCCGAGGAGACCGCCGAGCGGCACGTCCGCCCGGCACTGCGGCAGGTCTTCGTCGACATGGTCCGGGGCTCGGTCGCGGACTACCTGGCCCGGTTCGAGTTCCGCTCCGAACTGCTGGTCAGCATGTACGCCGTCACCGACGGCCTCTCCGGCCTCAACGCCGGCCCGGACGACCCCGGCACCGGCCACAACTTCCTCGTGCACAACATGTGCAGGCTCCCCAGCTCCGGCGGCACCTGGATGATCGTCGAAGGTGGAATGGGCACCGTCTCCGCGACGTTCGCCGGGGCCGCGCGCGCCGCCGGGGCGACGATCCTGACGGGTACGCCGGTGAGCGCCGTGACAGTGGACGGCGGCGCGGTGAGCGGCGTCGTACTGGCCAACGGCCGGCAGGTCACCGCCAAAGTGGTGCTCGGCGCGTGTGACCCGTACCGGCTGATGGACCTGGTGCCCGACGGCGCGCTGCCGGCGGCGCTCGGCGAACGGATGGCGGCGGTCCGCCGCCCCGGCACCACGTTGAAGCTCAACCTGGCGCTGACCGGACTGCCGCGGTTCGCCTGCCTGCCTGCGGACGCGCCGAGCCCGTTCGGCTCGACCATCCACCTGCTGCCCGGCTCGGCGTCACTGGTCGGTGGGGACACCACCTCACCGATGGCCGCGCTGCGCGCCATGTGGGCGGACGTGCAGGCCGGACGGCTGCCGGCGGAGCCCACGATCGAGTGGTACCTGCACACGACAGTCGACCCGTCGCTCTCCGACGCCGCCGGGCACCACTCGTCGGCGCTGTTCGTGCAGTCGGTGCCCTACGAGCTGGCCGGCACGACGTGGGACGCGGAACTGCCCGGATACACCGACCGGCTCATCGAGATCGTCGAGCGGTACGCCCCCGGCACCGGGGACCTGATCGCCGACGCGGTGCCGCTGGCCCCACCCGGCATCGAGGCGCACTTCGGCATCACCGGCGGACACATCCACCACGTCGACAACACCGTCTCGTTCACCGACCGGATGCCCTACGCCACAGGCATCGACGGTCTGTACGCCGGCAGCGCCGGCTGCCACCCGGCGGGCAGCGTGATCGGAGCAGCAGGCCACAACGCAGCCCGCCGAATCCTGAAAGACCTAAACCGCTAACCCCGCGCGCCACCTCGGTCGATCATGGAGTTGTGGTGCCCGTTATGGGAACGGGAGCGGCTTTTGTCATCCACCACAACCCCATGATCGACGGGGATCAGCGGGGATCGACGGGGATCAGCGGGGATCAGGTCAGGGCTTCGCCTGCTGGGGCTGGGGTTTCTGCGTCTACTCGGTGGGCTCTCACCTTGTGGCCGACGCTTGTCAGGCAGCGGCCGGAGGGCAGGTCGAAGCGCCAGCCGTGCAACTGGCAGGTGAGCTGGTCGCCCTCGACGATGCCGAACCGGGTCAGGTCGGCCTTCAGGTGCGGGCAGCGGCGTTGCACCACCCAGTCGCCCAATGTGATGTCCTCGGCGTCGGTGCTGCGCTCGTGCTCGTCGTACCAGCCCTCCGCGTACTGCAGCCGCTCCTCGGAGAGGCACTTGAAGAACGCGTACACGAACTCGTTGTACTGGCCGATCCGGGCCGCCGAGAACCGGCAGGACAGGAACAGCGAGTTGACCCAGTCGACCTCGTCGATGAAGAGCAGGTGCTCGATGAGCGCCCGGTCGGTACGGAAGCGGTAGCGGACCTTCTCGTCGGCGTACGGCCGGACCTCCTGGCCCGGGAAGTCCACCACGATCGACTCGACGCTCTCCCCGTCGTAGCCGACCAGGTCGAAGCGCACCGGACCACCCACACCCTTGGCCAGGTAGATCGACTCTTCGAGCAGCGGCTCGATCCGGCTCTTCATCTGGCCGAGCACATCCACCTCGGGGTGCCGCCAGGACGCCTTCTCCGCCTCGATGATCGGCCGCTTGCGCTCCCGCATCTCCTCCAGGTGGGCGACCTTGTTCGCGAAGAACTCCTCGATCGGCACCGGGTGGGTGGTGGTCGCGCCGTCGGTGGTGACCTCCGCGACGCTGCCCGGCAGCAGCACGATCCCGTTGGTGCCGCCGACCTTCGCGTACTCCGAGAGGAAGACCGACTGGTCGGGGAAGATGTTGCCCTCGTCGCCGTGGATGTCGTTGAACTGCCACAGCGCGTCGTCGAGGAAGCACGGCGGCCCGGCGATCGGGAAGACGTGGTCGGCCTTCAGGTCGTCGATGTAGCGCCAGGTCCGGTCGAACTGCCGGTCCCGCTTCTGCTTGCCGAACGCGGTCTTCGCCGCCTGCGGCAACTCGTAGACCATCGGGTACCAGATCGCACCGGAGAACTGGAGCATGTGCGCGTGCACGTGCCCCAGCTCGGCGAACACGCTCAGGTCGGTGGGCCGGGCGTCGTTCTGGTTGAGCAGCCGCACCCCGTCGTACTCGACCCAGAGCGACGAGTCGCCGATCGGGCCGTCGGTGGGGCTCGTCAACGCCTGAATCATGATCTTCAGGCCGCCGGGCAGCTCCACCACCTGCTCGTTCGGCGCCTTCAGGAACTTGGTGAAGCCCAGCGCCCGGAACTCGTCCTCCATCTCCGAGGTGGGGAACTCGGGGAGCAGGACAGTGGCGTCCTTGGAGATGAAGTCACGCAGGTGCTTCGCGTCGAAGTGATCCCGGTGCAGGTGGGAGACGTACAGGTAGTCGACCTGCCCCAGCGTCTCCCAGTCGAGCAGGGAGTTGTCCGGGAAGGGAAACCAGGAGGCGAAGTAGGCCGGATTGACCCATGGGTCGCACAGGATGCTGCCCGCGGCCGTGTCGATCCGCATGCTGGCATGCCCAGTTCCGGTCACTCGCACCGCACAGTCCCCCTCAAACAGACAATCAGGTGTACGACAAACGCTACCGGAGCGAGTCTGGCCTCCGCCCCGCGACGCCCGTAGTGCCATGAGGCCCGACTGGGCCGGGCCTGACGACCAGGAAACCCCCACCGCGTCGCCCCGGGCAGGAGGCGTGCCAGACTAACCAAAGATCCGATCGCGAGGGAAGGACCGACAGTGGCAGGAAGCGAGCCGGTAACGTCGCCAGACCAGCACAAGCCCGGGCACCGGAAGTCCGGGCGAATCGGCGCGGTGGTGACCGCGCTGGCGCTGCTGGCGATGATCTGCGGCAACCACGAGGGCAGGGTCGAAGACATCTGGCTGGTCGGCCTGGCCGCGCTGCTGCTGATCATCGTGATCGGCGACGCCGTGCTGCGGCGCAACGGCCTGCGCTCCTGACCCGACCCGCCGCCGGACGACCGGCTGACGACGCCGAGGGCCCGCCCCCACCCGGGGGACGGGCCCTCGTCCGTACGTGTCGTCGGCGTCAGCGGCCGAAGAGGATGTCCTGGACGTCCTTGAGCGCGGCGTCGACCTCGGCCTCGAAGTAGCCGCCGGGCACCAGGCCGAACCGGAGCGTGTCCAGATCCTTCGGGTTCACCGGCATCGGGTTGCGGCCCTGCATTCCGCCGAGCAGGGTCTCGAAGAACCGGTCCACCTGATCCGGGTCGTACCCGCTGCCGAACCGGCGCACCTGGAAGCTGCGGCGGATCTGGTCGACCCGGTACAGGTCGCTGCCGGGCGGGCCGGCCATCGGCGGGCCACCCATCGGCGGACCGGCGACGGCGGGCGGGCCGGCCATCGGCGGGCCGCCGATGCCCTGCTGCGGCATCGGGGGCGGGCCAGCCGGGCCACGACGCATGTCGCGCAGGTCCCGCTCGGGCATCCGGATCTCAGCGGTCATGTCGGCGCGGCCGCGCCGACCTGCCTCGAAGCCGTCGAAGCGGGGCTCCTCCGGCGGGTAGCCGCCCGGGCCACGCGGGTCGTCCGGAGGGCCGTAGCCGCCTGGCATCCGCTGGTCGTCCGGAGGGCCGTAGCCACCGGGCGTCCGCTGGTCATCGGGAGGGCCGTAACCGCCCGGCATCCGCTGATCGTCGGGGCCGTAGCCACCAGGGCCGGCGGGCAGGCCACGAGGCGGGACGCCGTGCCCACCCATCGGGCCACCCGGGCCCATCTGACCGGGGCCACCCGGGCCGCGCGGTGCGTCGTACCCGCCTCGGGGGTTGTCGTAACCGCCGGCGAACGCGCCTGTGGGCTCGTCGTAGCGGCCGTAGCGATCGGCGGGCGGCCCGGCCTGCACCGGCGGCATCGGTCGGGGAGGCAGGGGCTGCATGCCGCGGTCGTCGCGCATCGGCGGACCCATCCGGTCCGGTGGGCCCATCCGGTCGGGCATCCGGGGGTCGGCACCGCGCCCGGCGCTGCTGCGCTCCTCCAGCTCGGCCAACTGCCGCTCGACCCGGTCCAGGTGCAGGTCGACCTGCCACTCGTCGTAGCCGTTGAACCGGACCCGGAAGACGACGTCGTGGACCTCCTGGGAGGCCACCGGCGCGCCGACCTGACGGCCGTCGAGCGTCGCCTCGACCCGGTCGAGGAAGGCGTCAACCTCGTCGACCTTGTATCCCCGGCGGAGCGCCTTGCGCCGGAAACGCTGACCCTGACTCGCCACTATGTCTCCTGGTCTCGTTCGCCACGCCCGGTCACGCCGGTGCCTCTCCGGCGCGGTCGGTGAAGGTGTCGGTGTCCTCGGCGGCGGCGAGTTGGCCACACGCGCCGTCGATCTCACGACCCCGGGTGTCCCGCACGGTGGTGGACACCCCGGCGTCGCGCAACCGGCGGACGAACTCCCGCTCGACCGGCTTCGAGCTCGCGTCCCAGCGGCTGCCCGGCGTCGGATTGAGCGGAATCAGGTTCACGTGCGCCAACTTGCCGGCCAGCAGCCGCCCGAGCAGGTCAGCTCGCCACGGCTGGTCGTTCACGTCCTTGATCATTGCGTACTCGATCGACACGCGGCGGCCCGTCCGGGCGGCGTAGTCCCACGCTGCGTCCAGCACCTCGGCTACCTTCCAGCGCTGGTTTACCGGCACGAGTTCGTCGCGCAGATCATCATCGGGCGCGTGCAACGACAACGCAAGGGTCACGGAGAGGTCTTCGCTGGCCAGTCGGCGGATGGCCGGAACCAGGCCGACCGTGGAAACGGTGATGTGCCGCTGGGACAGGCCCAGCCCTTCGGGAGCGGGGCTGACCAGGCGACGGATGGCCGCGATCACCCGGTTGTAGTTGGCCAGGGGCTCGCCCATGCCCATGAAGACGACATGCGAGAGCCGCGACGGTGAGCCGACGACAGCGCCGGAGGCCGCCACGCCCGCCAGGTAGACGGCCTGGTCGACGATCTCGGCAGTGGACAGGTTGCGGGTGAGCCCCGCCTGCCCGGTGGCGCAGAACGGGCAGGCCATGCCGCAACCCGCCTGGCTGGAGATGCAGACCGTCACCCGGTCCGGGTAGCCCATCAGCACGCTCTCCACCAACGCGCCGTCGTGCAGTCGCCAGAGCGCCTTGCGGGTCGCGCCGTCGTCACAGGCCAGCTCGCGGACCGGGTTGAGCAGCGTGGGGAGCAGTTGGCCGGCGAGCCGTTCCCGGGTGGCGGCCGGCAGGTCGGTCATCTCCTGCGGGTCGCGGACCAGTCGCCCGAAGTAGTGATTGGAGACCTGCCGGGCGCGGAACGCGGGTTCACCCAGCTCCGTGACCAGCGCCTGGCGGCCGGCCAGGTCCAGGTCAGCGAGGTGCTGGGGCGGCATGGAGGCCCGGCGTGCGGCGGAGGCATCCGAGAGGGCGGGGATCAGCGGCAGGCTTGTCATGGCTGGTCCAGTGTGTCACGCCTTCGGCCGTGCGCACCCGGCCGGAGGTCCCGAACCCGCCCCCGCGGACGCGTCGAGAAGGTCGGACCGCCGAGATACATGCCTCACCCCACCACCGGCACGAAGATCACCAGCAACAGGTACGCCGTCGGCAGCGCGAACAGGATCGAGTCCAGCCTGTCCATCAGGCCGCCGTGACCGGGCAGCAGGTTGCTCATGTCCTTGACGCCGAGATCCCGCTTGATCATCGACTCGGCGAGGTCACCGAGGACCGCCGCGACGGAGACAGCCACCCCGAACAGGGCGCCCCACCAGGGCGCCACATCGAGCAGCACCCACAGCAGCACGGCGCTGCCCAGCGCTGCCGCGGCGACCGAGCCGGCGAACCCCTCCCAGGACTTCTTCGGGCTGATCGACGGCGCCATCGGACGGCGGCCGAACGAGACGCCGGCCGCGTACCCACCGGTGTCGGACAGGACCACCGCGACCAACGTGACAAGGATGCGCAGCGGCCCGTCGTCGGGGGCCGCCGCGAGCAGCGCCGCGAACCCGCCGAGGAACGGCACGTAGACCGCGATCAGGGTGGACGCTGTGAGATCCCGCTGGAAGCCCGCCGGACCGTCACCCAACCGCCAGATCATCGTGCCCAGCACGGTCACCAGCAGACCCAGGCTCAGCGCGTCCGGGCCGGCGAACCACGCCAGGCCGATGGTCAGCACGCCACCGGCGATCAGCGGCACCAGCGGCGGATGTGCCCCACTGCGCCGGACCGCCCGGGCCATCTCCCAGATGCCGACAGCGACAGCGGCGGCGACCACAACGAGGAAGGCCAGGGGGTAGAAGACCAGCGGCACCACGATCAGCGCGCCGAGGCTGAGCCCGACACCGATGGCCGCCGGCAGGTTCCGGCCGGCCCGCCCCGTACCCACCTGATGGGTGGCCGGTCGGTCGACGCTGGCCCGCCGCCGGCCCTTCTGCCGCCGACCGGCGGTCGGCGTCGGCTCGGTCACCGGGTCCGGCCCGAGGTCGGCCCCGATCGGCGCGAGCTGGACTGTGGGAAAGCCGGCGTCATCGTCGTGGCGAACCGGCCCGTCGCCGTTCTCGTGACGGACCGGCCCGTCGCCGTTCTCGTAACGGGCCGGCCGGTCGCCGTTCTCGTGACGGAGCGGGCCGTCGGCCGCCAACGGAAGGCCGTCGTACCGGTCGGTCTCGTTCTGCTCGTCCTCGCGCCGGTCCCAGTCGTCGGGGCGGGCGGGCCGATCACGCTCGGCGTACGGATCTGCCGGGTGCGGCTGGACGTCCGGACGGGTACGCGGCTCGGCGTACACCTCGGGGCCTGCTGCCGGACGGCTGTTCCACTGGCCTGCCTCAAGTTCAGGCTCGGGCCAGGGCAGGGCAACCCGGCGCTCCGGCCGGTCCCAGCCGGGAGGCTCACCTGTGTAGGGGTCGGGGCGGGACATCACGCACCGCGATGCGGCACGAGAACCACCACATGACGCAAGACCACAAGCATCCCCTACAAGCGCGATGTTCCTCCGACTTGACCGCCCCGACGGTCGGTCGATTCCCGGTGTTCACCGCCTGGTGGCCGGGAATCCTGACGAGCCTACTGCACACGTGGCCGGGGCGAGGCGGACGAGGGCCCCAGCCCGTTGCCCGCTCCCGACGAGCGCCGTGACGCCGACGTCGGCTCGGGTGCCTCGCTGTCGGTGACCGCGTCGACGTCGGCCCTCGATCCACCGATGCCTATCCGGCCGGCAGGTGAGGATGACCCCCACCAGCCGCCGGTACGGCACGAGGCCCGGCCCCGGATCGGGTCGGGCCTCACGTCGGCTGCGCACCCGGCGGCGGCCGGGGGTGGTCCTCAGACCTCCAGCAGCTCGGTCTCCTTGTGCTTGACCAGGTCGTCGACGCTGGCCACGTAGCGCTGGGTCAGGTCGTCCAGCTCCTTCTCGGCGCGGCGACCGTCGTCCTCGCCGGCCTCGCCGTCCTTGACGATCCGGTCCAGCTCCTCCTTGCCACGGCGGCGGACGTTGCGGATGGCCACCTTGGCCTCCTCGCCCTTGTGCCGGGCCACCTTGATCATGTCGCGGCGGCGCTCCTCGGTCATCTGCGGGAGCAGGATGCGCAGCTGGTTGCCCTCGTTGTTCGGGTTGACCCCGAGGTCCGAGTCGCGGATCGCCTTCTCCATCGCGTTGATCTGCGAGTTGTCGTACGGCTTGATGATCGCCATACGCGGCTCGGGGATCGCGACGGACGCCATCTGGGTCAGCGGCGTCGGCGTGCCGTAGTAGTCAATGATGATCTTGGAGAACATGGCGGGGTTGGCGCGGCCGGTACGGATCGCGCCGAACTCCTCCTTGGCGTGCTCAACCGCACGCTCCATCTTCTCCTCGGCCTCGAGGAGGGTGTCGTCGATCACCGGTCTCCTCGCCTCCTTCTGTGCTCGTCGTGGGCTCTGCGGAAAGTCGTCAGGCCACCGTTGCCGGTGCCCGGGCTGGGCGGGGTCAGGCGGTGATCAGGGTGCCGATCTTCTCGCCACCCACCGCGCGGATGATTGTGTCGTCACCCTGCGCACCGAAGACCAGCATCGGCAGGCCGTTCTCCATGCAGAGGCTGAACGCCGCCGCGTCGGCCACCCGCAGGTTGCGTTGCAGCACCTCGGAGAAGGTGATCGAGTCGAACTTACTGGCGGTGGGGTCGACCCGCGGGTCGGCGGAGTAGACGCCGTCCACGCCGTTCTTGCTCATCAGCACCACGTCGGCCCGGATCTCCAGCGCCCGCTGGGCGGCCACCGTGTCGGTCGAGAAGTACGGCATGCCCGCGCCCGCGCCGAAGATGACCACACGGCCCTTCTCCAGGTGCCGGATCGCCCGCAGCGGGATGTACGGCTCGGCGACCTGGGCCATCGTGATCGCGGTCTGCACCCGGGTCTCGATGCCCTCCTTCTCCAGGAAGTCCTGAAGGGCGAGGCAGTTCATCACGGTGCCGAGCATGCCCATGTAGTCGGCGCGTGCCCTGTCCATCCCACGCTTCTGCAACTCCGCGCCACGGAAGAAGTTGCCGCCACCGACCACCACGGAGACCTGCACGCCGCGGCGGACCACTGTGGCGATCTGCCGGGCGATCGCCTGGACGACGTCCGGGTCGACGCCGATCGCGCCACCACCGAACACCTCACCGGACAGCTTCAGCACCACCCGGCGCGCCCGGCCGGGCGGCGGCGCCGTCGGATCGTCCACCGCCAGCGTCCGGTCACTCACAACCTGCGTCATCCGCCCCGCCTTCCCCCACGCGCACGCCCCGTGCGTCGCGTTACCGCGAACCTGCCGCTGCCGACCCTATGTGACGAGGAGGCCGCGGTGGCTGTCACGTACACCGGCGGCCTCCTCGTCGACGTCTCCTGCCCACGGGCGCCCACGGCACCCGGTGGCGGCTCAGGCCTGGCCGACCTCGAACCGCACGAACTGGGTGACCTCGATGCCGGCCTCGGCCAGCATCTGCTTCACCGACTTCTTGTTGTCGGCAACCGACGCCTGCTCGATCAGGACGTAGTCCTTGAAGAACGAGTTGACCCGACCCTCGACGATCTTCGGCAGGGCAGCCTCGGGCTTGTTCTCCTCGCGGGCGGTCTGCTCGGCGATGCGCCGCTCGGCCTCGACGAGGTCGGCCGGAACCTCGTCCCGGGTGAGGTACTTCGGCCGCATCGCGGCGATCTGCATCGCGACGCCACGGGCGTCGGCGTCGCCAGCCTCGTCGGTCTTGCCGGTGTACGCCACCAGCACGCCGACGGCCGGCGGCAGGTCCTGGGCCTTGCGGTGCAGGTAGACAGCCGTGGTGCCCTCGACCCGGGCGAACCGGTTGAGAACCAGCTTCTCGCCGATCTTGGCGGACTGCTCCTGGATCAGGTCCGCGACGACCTTGCCGTCGAGCTCGGTGGCGAGCAGCTCCTCGGCGGTGTTCACGCCGGCGCGCTCGCCGTGCTCGACGAGCTGCTGGGCCAGCGCGATGAACGACTCGGTCTTGGCGACGAAGTCGGTCTCGCAGTTGAGCTCCAGAAGCGCCTTGCCGGAGTGGGCGACCAGGCCGTTGGCGGCCGTACGGCCGGCCCGCTTGCCGACGTCCTTGGCGCCCTTGACGCGCAGGATCTCGATGGCCTTGTCGAAGTCGCCCTCGGCCTCGGTCAGCGCCTTCTTGCTGTCCATCATGCCGGCGCCGGTGAGGTCGCGGAGCTTCTTGACGTCCGCGGCGGTGATTTGGGACATGGCTCTCTCTTCGATGTTGAGACGGCGTGTGGATGGTCAGAGGTGCCGGTTACCCGGATCCGGGCGGTTCGTGCCCGGCGTACCGTCGCTGCCCCGCGCCTGGAAAAACGGACGGCGGGGCAGCGACGGTGCGATCACTCCGCGGTCGCGGCCGCCGGCTGCTCGGTGGCGGCCTGCGCCGGCTGCTCAGCCGGGGCGGCGGGCTGCTCGGCGGCGGCAACGGCCGGCTGCTCGGCCGGGGCGGCCGACTCGTCGGCCTTCTTCGGCTCGAGAAGCTCGCGCTCCCACTCGGTCAGCGGCTCGTCGCTCGCGACACCCTCGGGCTTCTCGTCGGTGCCCCGACGACGGCCGGAACGCGCGATCAGACCGTCCGCGACGGCGGCGGCGACGACCTTGGTCAGCAGCTCGGCCGAGCGGATCGCGTCGTCGTTACCCGGGATCGGGAAGTCGACCTCGTCCGGGTCGCAGTTGGTGTCCAGCACCGCGATCACCGGGATGCCCAGCTTGCGGGCCTCGTCGACGGCGATGTGCTCCTTCTTGGTGTCGACGATCCAGACCGCGGCCGGCAGCTTCTGCATGTCCCGCAGACCACCGAGGGTGCGGGTCAGCTTGATCTTCTCGCGGGAGAGCTGCAGGGTCTCCTTCTTGGTGTAACCGGCGGCGGTGCCGCTGAGGTCACCCAGGCCCTCCAGCTCCTTCATCCGCTGAAGCCGCTTGTACACGGTCTGGAAGTTGGTCAGCATGCCACCGAGCCAGCGGTGGTTGACGTACGGCTGACCGACCCGCGTCGCCTGCTCGGCGATGGCCTCCTGGGCCTGCTTCTTGGTGCCGACGAAGAGGATGCTGCCACCCTCGGCGACGGTCCCACGCACGAACTCGTACGCCTTCTCGATGTACTCGAGGGTCTGGCGCAGGTCGATGATGTAGATGCCGTTGCGCTCGGTCATGATGAAGCGCTTCATCTTCGGGTTCCAGCGCCGGGTCTGGTGCCCGAAGTGGACACCGCTCTCCAGCAGCTGACGCATGGTCACGACGGCCATGGTTGGGGTACTCCTCAAGGTCCCTGGTTGTCACGCCCGGCCGGTGGCCGGGCGTCCTGGCGCCTGGTCGCCGACCCATGGTGGACCCGACCAAGATCGGGACCAGGGAGGCCGTCGCTCCGCGTCGATTCGTGGAGAGGGCGCGCGAGGTCGACCGCGCAAGGCGGTCGCCAGTCGACCAGTGTACGCCCCTCCCCCGCCCCACAACCCCGGGGTGTACGCGCGGCCCCTTACGCCCCCTTGACCGCGCTACTTCATGGAAACAGTGGCCTCCTCGTCGCCGGAGGCCACTGTTTCCTGGTTGTTGGGGATCACCGGTCGCCCGGCTCCTCGTTGTCGGGGGATCGGCCGGTCGCCCGAGGTCGTCGACCGCGCGGCGGGCCGGGCGGATCAGCCCGCGGCGAGGGCGGCGGCCACGAAGAGCACCAGGCCGACGGTCAGGTAGGCAGTCGGCGGACGCAACCAGCCCCTGCCGCTGTCGGACAGCGCCAGACCTCCGGTTCGCAGCCCGTACAGCCCGTTTGCGAAGATCGGCAGCCCGGCGACCAGGGCGATACCGACCACCACGTTTCCGGCGTCCACCGGATCGCCGGTGACGCCCGCCAGCAGCACCCGCACCGCGGGAACCTCGAAGATCAACACCAACAGGGCGAAGAGTACGGCCAGCGCCGGGCGGCGGGTCCGATACACGCCATCGGTGGCCGGCGGATACGCGGACGGCTCGGCTGCGGGCAGGTCCGGGCGAGGGCCGATCCCCGGCATCGGCCCGGTCGGCATCTCCAGCGGGTTCGGCTGCTCACCGCCCCGGTTCGGTTCGACGATCGGGTACCCGCCGAACGGGGCGGGACGGGCATGATCGGCGAGCGCGGCGACCGGCGGATCACCTGCGGACGTCACCTGCGCGCCCTCATCGGGGCCTGCCGCCAGCGGGGAGCCCATCCCGGGCGACTCCCGGGCGGCCCGGCGTCCGGGCAACTCGCCGGAGATCTCCGAAGGATCCCGAGCGGCCCGGCGTCCGGGCAGTTCCCCGGAGATCTCCGAAGGATCCCGGGCGGCCCGACGCCCGGGCAGCTCCCCGGAGACCTCCGACGGGTCCCGGTCCGCTCGCCATGACCGGCTGGCCCGGTAATCGTCCGGATCCGGCAGGGCCCCACCAAGCGGATCGACCGCTGCGGTACGCCCGGAATCGGCCTCGATCGCGCCGAACCGCCCGGGTTGGGCGTCGACGGCACCGAAGCGTCCGGAGTCCGGCTCGGGCGAGGCAAACCGGGCGTTTTCCACGGCCCCAAAACGGCCCGAGTCCGGCTCGGTCGAGGCGAACCGCGCGACATTCACCGCGCCGAAACGGCCGGAGTCCGGCTCGGTCGTGCCGAACCGCGCCGCATCCACCGCGCCGAAACGGCCGGAGTCCGGCTCGCCGGTCCGGTCCGGCACGGCCGCGAATCGACCGGACTCGCTCTCGCCGAGGCTGTCCTTCTCGGTGCCCCGCTGCTCGGGAACGTTGTCGTCCCGGTACCGCGGATCGCCCGTGCCACGCCACTCCGACTCGCCGTAGGCGCGACCTCGCTCGTCGGAATACCAGCGCGGCTCCTGGTCTTCGGGAAAACTCCGTCGTCCGTCCACGTCCGGCACCGTATTCGACCGGCTGCGCCGGCGCCATTCCAGGCCCGCGCGTTGAGTGGTCGCCCACCTCACCTGGGCACCTGTGCCGCGTCGAGGTTTACCTAGCACACCGCGGGCATGATCGTTCGGCTGTCCACAGGACACCAGTTGTCCACAGACGCGGGCATTCGGGGTCGCGACGGTCGTGTCCGGGCGGGCACCGTGCCGCCCATGACGAAGCGGAACCAGGCGGTCGGCGCGTACGGCGAGCGGTGCGCCGCCCGGCACCTGACCGAGGCGGGGTTGCGGCCCATCGCCCGGAACTGGCGCTGCCCCGACGGGGAGATCGACATCATCGCCTGGGACGGGCCGGTCCTCGCCTTCTGCGAGGTGAAGACCCGCCGGGGCGACGCCTTCGGCACCCCGGCGGAGGCGGTCGTGCCGGCCAAGGCCCGCAGGCTGCGCGGGCTCGCCGCGCGCTGGCTGGCCGAGACCGGTACGACCGCCGACGAGGTGCGGTTCGACGTTCTCTCGGTGCGGTTGCCCGACGCCGGTGCGGCCCAGGTCGACCACCTCAAAGGTGCGTTCTGATGCGCGCCGTCCGAGGGCGGGCCGGCGGTGACGTGCCGTGAGCTACGCGAAGGTGCTGTGCGTAGGGCTGGTCGGAGTCACCGGCCACCTCGTCGAGGTCGAGGCCGACCTGGCTGCCGGACTGCCGGCGGTGGTGATCTCCGGGCTACCGGACACCGCACTGCACGAGGCCCGGGACCGGGTCCGCGCCGCTGTGGTCAACTCCGGCCAGCGCTGGCCCAACCGGCGGATCACTCTGAACCTGCTGCCGGCCACGCTGCCGAAGTTCGGCTCGGCGTTCGACCTGGCCATCGCCGCCGCGCTGCTGGGCGGTTCGGGTGAGCTGCCGCTGCTGCCCCTGGAGGGGGTGGTGGTCCTCGGGGAGCTGGGGCTGGACGGGACCGTCCGACCGGTACGTGGGGTCCTGCCGATGGTCGCCGCCGCGGCCAAGGCCGGCGTCGGCCGGGTGATCGTTCCCGTCGGCAACGCCGCCGAGGCGGCGGTCATCCCCGGCGTACGGGTACGGGCCGTGGACACCCTGCATCGGCTGGTCGCCTTCGTCCGCGACGGCAGCCCGCTGATCGACCCTCCGGCGGCCACCTCGACGCCGACCACCGGCGGCCCGGATCTCGCCGACGTCGCCGGGCAGCAGATGGGTCGGCGCGCGCTTGAGGTCGCCGCCGCAGGCGGGCACCACGTGGCGCTGCTCGGTCCACCGGGAGCCGGCAAGACGATGCTCGCCGAACGGCTGCCGTCGATCCTGCCCGAGTTGGAGGACGACGAGGCGTTGGAGGTGACGGCGCTGCACTCGGTCGCCGGGCTGCTGCCACCGGGTGGCCGGTTGCTGCGCCGCCCACCGTTCCAGGCCCCGCACCACACCGCCACGGTCCCGTCGCTTGTCGGCGGTGGTTCCGGTTTGGCCCGTCCCGGCGCGGTGTCGCTCGCCCACCGGGGGGTGCTGTTTCTGGATGAAGCTCCCGAATTCAGCAAGGGCGCCCTGGAAGCGTTGCGGCAGCCGCTGGAGAACGGCCGCGTGCAGTTGAGCCGCAGCGGAGGCGGCACCGTCTACCCGGCCCGGACACAGCTGGTGCTCGCGGCCAATCCGTGCCCGTGCGCGAAACCGGCAGGCGACGCGTACTGCGAGTGCTCGCCGCTGGCCCGCCGCCGCTACCTGGGTCGGCTCTCCGGGCCGCTGCTCGACCGCATCGACGTCCAGGTGCGGCTCATGCCGTTGCGGGCCGCGGAGCTGATGGCGGCCGAGGGCGACGCCGAGTCCTCGATGACGGTCGCCGCGCGGGTGGCGGCGGCCCGGCAGGCGGCGGCCAAACGCTGGGCCGGCCTCGGCCGGCGGCTCAACGCCGAGGTGGAAGGCCCGCATCTGCGCCGGCCGCCGTGGCGGCTGCCGGCGCAGGCCACCGCCGAGCTGCGCAAACGACTCGACTCCGGGTCGCTGTCGGCGCGTGGCTTCGACCGGGTGATCCGTTTGGCCTGGACCATCGCGGATCTGGACGGCCGGGACCGGCCGGACCGCGATGACGTACGGGAGGCGATCCAACTACGGACGGGGGAGCAAGCGTGAGCGGCACCGACGAGGAGCGCAGGCTGGCCCGGGTGGCACTGACCTGGCTCGCCGAACCAGGCACCCGAGCCGTGTACCAACTGGTCGACCGTCTGGGCCCGGTGGCGACCCTGGACCTGCTGCTCGACGGCGGCAGTCCCGACGGCCAACTGAACGGCACTGTGGCGGCCCGGTCGGCGGCCGGTGACGCGCGGGCGGTGGCAGCCGAAGCCCTCGACCGGGCGGACCGGCTCGGCGCCCGGCTGGTCACCCCTGACGACGACGAGTGGCCTACCCGGGTGGCGGGCCTGGCCAAGCTGCGCCTACCGGACGCCAGCCGCCGGGTGGACGTCGAGACCGCCCCACCACTCTGCTTCTGGGTACGCGGTGGCTGGCCGCTCGGCGAAGCGCTGGACCGCTCGGTGGCAGTGGTCGGGGCACGGGCCGCCACCGGTTACGGGCAGCACGTCGCCACCGAGTTGGGGTACGGGCTGGCCGAGCGGGACTGGACTGTCGTCTCCGGTGGGGCGTTCGGCATCGACGCGGCCGCCCACCGTGGCGCCCTCAACGCCGGCGGGGTGACAGTGGCGGTGCTGGCCTGCGGGGTGGACCGGCCGTACCCGGTCGGCAACACCGCTCTCTTCGACCGGATCGCCGACACCGGGCTGCTGGTCAGCGAGTGGCCGCCCGGCGCCGAGCCGCTGCGGCCCCGGTTCCTGATCCGCAACAGGGTCATCGCCGCAGGCACGGTCGGCACCGTTGTGGTGGAGGCGTCGGCGCGCAGCGGCGCGACGCAGACCGCCCGCCGGGCCATCTACACCGGCCGCGTGACGATGGTGGTCCCCGGGCCGGTGACCTCGGCGATGTCCGTCGGCGTGCACGAACTGCTCCGCGAGCAGCCGAAGGTGCGGCTGGTCACCGGCGTGGCACACGTCCTGGAGGAGGTGGGCCGGATCGGCGCGGACCTCGCCCCGCTCGCCAGAGGCCCGCAGCGGCCCGCCGACACCCTCGATGACGACGCGCGGTCGTTGCTGGAGGCGCTGCCCCGCCGAGGCGTACGGGGTGTGGACGCGCTCGCGGCCCGCGCCGGTGTGGACCTGCGCACCGCGTTGCGCAAACTGTCGCTGTTGGAGGAGTTGGCCCTCGTGGCGCGCCGCGAGGACGGCTACGCCCTCGCCCCACCCGCCAGCCCGAAGCGAGGGACGCCGGCAACAACGGAGACGGAGACCCCCGGGTCGTTATAGGTCCCCTGTCCACGGCCAGAACACCTACCATCGCCGGCATGGCAACGCGGCTCGTACAGATCAACATGAAGGCTCGGGACCACTCCGCGCTCGGCGCATTCTGGGCGGCGGCGCTCGGCTGGGAAATGTCCAGCGAGGGACCCGGCGTGACAAACCTCGAACCGGAGGGCTTCGTCTATCCCGACCCAGTGGCCGTCTGCATCGACCTCGTCGCCTACCCGGACGTGAAGACGGTGAAGAACCGCGTGCACGTCGACCTCGCCACCGGTTCGGCAGCCCATCACGCGGAGTTGGTCACACGCCTGATGGACCTCGGCGCGACACCCGCCGACGTCGGCCAGGGTGACGTCCCCTGGACGGTCCTGGCCGATCCGGAGGGCAACGAGTTCTGCGTGCTGGACTGGCGCGACGCGATCCGGGACACCGGACCGATCGCCACTGTCGTTGTCGACTGCGCGGATCCGCGGGCGATGGCACGCTTCTGGGGCGAGGCCACGGACTGGACCGTGCACAAGGTGACCGACCACAACGCCGTACTGCGGTCGGCAAAGGGCGTCGGCCCCTATCTGCAGTTCCTCCGCACACCTGAGGTGAAGACCGGGTGGAACCGCGTCCACCTCGACGTCCGGCCGTACCCGGGTGACGACGTGGAGACCGAGGCGGCCAGACTGCGCACTCTGGGCGCCACAGCCATCGGCCTGGGCCCGGACGTCCCGTGGACGGTCCTCGCCGATCCGGAAGGCAACGAGTTCTGCCTCCTCTCCCCAGCCTGACCGCAACCCTCGTCAGCCACGCACGACTGCCACCACGGCCCGGCTCGACCGTAGGCTGGTCCCGTGCGCGCAGTCAGTGAGGACGCCCGGCCCGATCGACAGGCCCGCGTGACCGCGCGATCGGCACGGCCGTGGCAGTCGACTCGGTCAGCGCCGGCGGCTCGGCCGGCTCGGTCGGTGCGACAGCGATGAGCCGTACCGACCGGGGCAGCCGGGCCATGCACCAGGCGCTACCACCGCCGCTGCGCGACGCCGTTGACGACTTCGCCGAGCACCTGTCCCGGGTGCGTAACCGTTCGGCGCACACCGTCCGCGCGTACGTCACGGATGTCGTCTCGCTGCTCGACCACGCCGTACGGATGGGCTGCGTGGAGCTGGCCGAGCTGGACCTGTCCGTGCTGCGCAGCTGGTTGGCGCGGCAGCGAACCACCGGTGCGGCCCGCACCTCGTTGGCGCGGCGGGCCGCTTCGGCGCGGGCGTTCAGCGCGTGGGCTCACCGGGCTGGGCTGCTCCCCTCCGACGTGGGTGCCGCGCTGGCCAGCCCTCGCGCGCACCGGGAGCTGCCCACCGTCCTGCGCGCCGACCAGGCCGCCGCCCTGGTCGAGGCACCTGCCCGACCGGCACCGCCGGCAGCCGAGCCGTCATCGGACTCGGCAGAAACCGCAGCGGTCGAGGCGGTGCCGCTGCGCGACCGGGTGCTGCTGGAACTGCTCTACGCCACAGGCGTGCGGATCAGCGAGGCCTGCGGCCTGGATGTCGGGGACGTCGACCACGGTCGTCGGGTGATCCGGGTGTTCGGCAAGGGCGGGCGGGAGCGCTCGGTGCCGTACGGGGTGCCGGCACAGCGTGCCCTGGACGACTGGCTGCGCCGAGGCCGGCCGGCACTGGTCGGCGGCCACTCGGGTGACGCGCTACTGCTCGGCGCGCGAGGTGGACGGCTCAACCCGACCACCGCGCGGCAGGTCGTCGGCGCGTACGCCGAAGCCGCAGGCCTCCCCAGGACCAGCCCGCACGGCCTGCGTCACTCCGCAGCCACCCACCTGCTGGAAGGCGGTGCGGACCTGCGTGCCGTCCAGGAGCTGCTCGGCCACTCGTCGCTTGCCAGCACCCAGATCTACACGCACGTCTCGGTCGAGCGGCTGCGTGCGGCGTACCGGCAGGCGCACCCCCGCGCCTGATCAACGGGCGGAGGACGAGAAGCCTCGGCGGTTACGATCATCAAGTGAGCGTCCCGCAGCCCCCCGAGCCGATCCCGGGCGCCCGCCTGCTCTTCTCCCTGGACCCGGCGGTCAGCCACCTCAACCACGGCTCGTTCGGCGCCGTACCGATCGCCGTGCAGCGAGCCCAGCAGCGGCTGCGCGACGAGATGGAGTCCAACCCTCTGCGGTTCTTCACCCAGGGGCTCGTCGACCGGATCGCGCACACCCGCCGTCACCTCGCCGGGTTCCTGGGTGCCGACCCGGACGGCAGCGCCCTGGTGGGCAACACGACCACAGGCGTCGCCGTGGTGCTCCAGTCGGTGGGCCTGCAACCCGGTGACGAGGTGGTCAGCACCGATCACGGGTACGGGGCGGTGAGCCTGGCCATCGAGCGCGAGTGCCGGCGCACCGGGGCGGTCAGCCGGGTCCTGCCGATCCCGCTGGACGCCACCGACGAGCAGATCGTGCAGACCATCCGCGCCGGCCTGCGCCCCGGGCGTACCCGGCTGCTCGTCATCGACCAGCTCACCTCGGCCACGGCCAAGCTCTTCCCGACCGCCGCCATCGTCGGAGTGGCCCGCGAACACGGCGTGCCGGTTCTGGTGGACGCCGCGCACGCCCCGGGCATGCTGGCGGCCACTGTGGCAAGCATCGGCGCCGACTTCTGGGCCGGCAACATGCACAAGTGGGCGTACGCCCCACGCGGGACCGCCGTACTGACTGTGGCACCGCAGTGGCGGGACCGGATCGAGCCGCTCGTGGTCTCCTGGGAGCAGGACTCCGGCTTTCCGGCCCGGGTCGAGTGGCAGGCGACTCTCGACTACACCTCCTGGTTGGCTGCCCCGGCTGGCCTGTTCACGATGCGCAGTCTCGGTGTGGACCGGGTGCGGGCGCACAATGCCGCGCTCGCCGCGTACGGCCAGCGGGTGGTCGGGGACGCGCTGGGAGTGCGCCCCGCCGACCTGCCCGCGCCCGGCGGGCCGGGGGTGTCCCTGCGCCTCATTCCGCTGCCTGCCGGCACGGCAACCACCATCGACGCGGCGCGGGCGTTGCAGACGCGGATCAGCGAACGCCTCGCCACCGAGGTTGCGGTGATGAGCTGGAGCGGCCGGGGGTGGCTGCGGCTGACCGGTCAGGTCTACAACATGGCCGACGAGTACGAGCGGCTGGCCGTGCGCCTGCCGGCCCTGCTCGCCCAACGCTGACACGGCCGGCGCCGACCCCACCAAAGCTGACCCCGCCCGCACCGGCCCGCTGACCTCGCCGGCACTGGAGCCGCCGACCGGGAGCAGGCGCACCGGGCCCAGGCCGAGCAGTGCCAAGGGGTCGAGGTACTCCTCGCCGCGCCGCAGCCCCCAGTGCAAGCAGGCTTCGGCCGGGCAGCCCGGATGGCCGGGCAGGAGCTCGCCCAGCGGCGTACCGGCGGTGACCGGCTGGCCGGGGCGTACCGCCGGTTGGACCGGCTCGTGGGTGGTCCGCAAACCGCCGGCGTGGCCCACGGTGACCACCGGTCGGCCGGCCACCACGCCGGCGAAGAGCACGGTGCCCGGCCCGGCGCTGCGGATCACCGCGCCGGCCTGGGCGGCAAGGTCCACGCCCCGGTGCCCGGCCAGCCACGGCCGGGGCGGCGGGTCGAACCGGCGCACCAGGCGGGGCGGCCCGTCGACCGGCCAGCGGAACGGCGACGGCCCGGCGTCGGCGGACGCCAGCCCCGCCACCGGGACGGCAGGGGCCGACGGGCTGTCCGGTACCGCCGCGAAGACCAACGCCAGGCCGCTGAGCTGGACGGCCAGTGCGAGCGGAAGTGCGGCGCAGAGCAGCACGGTACGGCGGATCGAGCCGAGGCGCGCGGCGGATGGCGGTCGCATGACGGCAGCCTGCGGCCGAGGCCGAGTGGTCCGCCACCCCGTAAGACGAAGCTGTGGACAACCAGCCGCGTTGTGGACGACCACCCGAAGCAGCAGATGATCTGCTATGCCCAACCGGCGTACCGGTGGTGGGCGACACGGCGCTGACTCCGCCCGGTCGCGCTGCCCGGCCAAGTTCGCAACGTCGAGGAGGCCTAGGCTGGACCGGTGCGGCGGGGCGCCGCCGTACGGGACCGGGGAGGCCGCATGACCACTGTCGATGACCGGACGCCGGCGGTGGCCGACGTGAGTGACCCGTCCCGACTCGCCGAGCCGGACGAGGCGATCAGTGCCGAGGAGTTGCAGCTCGCCACGCGCAACCACGGCATCCCGCTGGAGGCGCTGCGCTACGACGTCACGCCGGCCGGGCTGCACTACCTGCTGATCCACTACGACATCCCGGACGTGGACACGACCGATCACGTGCTGACCGTCGGTGGCGCGGTGGACCGGCCGTTGGCCGTCACCCTGGCGGAGCTGCGCGAGCGGCCCCGGGTCACGCACCAGGTCACCTTGGAGTGCGCCGGAAACGGTCGGGCGCTGCTGCATCCCCGGCCGGTGAGCCAGCCCTGGCTGGTCGAGGCGGTCGGCAACGCCGAGTGGACCGGGACCCCGCTGGCGCCGCTGCTGCGCGAGGCGGGTCTCGGGCCGGACGCTGTGGACGTGGTCTTCACCGGCGCGGATCACGGTGTCGAGCGCGGGGTGGAGCAGGACTATCAGCGAGGGCTGCCGGTCACCGACGCGCTGCGCGAGGAGGTGCTGCTGGCGTACGAGATGAACGGCGCTCCCCTGCTGCCACAGCACGGCGCGCCGCTGCGGCTCATCGTGCCGGGCTGGTACGGCATGGCGCACGTGAAGTGGCTGCGTTCGATCGAGGTCCGGACGGAGCCGTTCGAGGGCTACCAGAACGCGGTGGCCTACCGGGTGCGCCGCGACACCGACGACCCGGGCGTGCCTGTCACCCGGATCGAGCCTCGTGCGCTGGTACGGCCGCCCGGTTTCCCCGACTTCATGTCGCGCCGGAGGGTGGTGCGGCCGGGACCGTCCACGCTGGACGGTCGGGCCTGGTCGGGGCACGCGCCTGTGGTCTCGGTGGAGGTGACGGTCGACGGCGGGGCGAGTTGGGTGCCGGCCGAGCTGGATCCGGCAGCGGGCGGGGACTTCGCCTGGCGGCGGTGGCGGCACGAGTGGACGGCGACGCCGGGCCGGTACGTGCTCAGCGCGCGGGCGACCGACGCGTCGGGGCGTACCCAGCCGGTCGAGCAGCCGTGGAACCGTGGCGGTTTCGCCAACAACCTGGTGCAGCGCGTCGAGGTCGTGGTGCCTGCCGAGTGACCGGCTACGGCTGCGCCACGGGTGGGGGCCCGTGGTGCGGCCGAGTGGGGGTCAGCCCCCGAAGCCGGAGTCGGCAGGCAGTGAGATGTCGGGCTTCTCCAGCTCTTCGACGTTGACGTCCTTGAACGTCATCACCCGGACGTTCTTGACGAAGCGGGCAGGACGGTACATGTCCCACACCCAGGCGTCGTGCATCTCGACCTCGAAGTAGACCTCGCCGTCGGAGTTGCGCACGTGCAGGTCGACCTGATTCGCCAGGTAGAACCGGCGCTCCGTCTCCACCACGTAGGAGAACTGACGGACAATGTCGCGGTACTCCCGGTAGAGCTGCAGCTCCATCTCGGTCTCGTACTTTTCGAGATCTTCCGCGCTCATCGCACTCCGCCTTCCATGGCCACATCTTCCCCCACCGGCGCCGGAGGCCGAGGCTGCTCGCCCAACGCCACGCCGACGGTACCCCCTGACGCCCAGGAGCGCCCCATCGGCTCGTCCGCGGCCGGGCCGACGGGCCGCCGAGCGCGCGGCGGCCGGCCGTCGCGCCCGGAGACAGCGGCGACATTGACGTACGAGAACCTGTGCTCACGGCACGGCCCATGCTCCCGCAGCGCCGCGCTGTGCTCCGGGGTGATGTAGCCCTTGTGCTCGGCGAACCCGTACGCCGGGAACACCTCGTCCAACTCCACCATGATCCGGTCTCGGGTGACTTTCGCGAGCACGCTTGCCGCCGCCACGCACGCCGCCACCCGGTCGCCCTTCCACACTGCCAGCCCCGGCACGCCCAGGCCGTCCACGCCGAAGCCGTCGGTCAGGACGTACTCGGGTCGGGTGGTGAGCGAGGCCAGCGCCCGTCGCATCGCCGCCAGGTTGCACACGTGCAGCCCCCTGGCGTCGACCTCCTCGGCGGGGATGATCACCACGGCGTACGCCAGCGCCCGGTCGACGACCTCGGCGTACACCCGCTCCCGGCTGGCGGGGGTGAGCAGCTTCGAATCGGCAAGGCCTTCGATCTCGCCGCGCCGCCCCTCGGGCAGCACCGCCGCGGCGGCGACAAGCGGGCCGGCGCACGCTCCCCGCCCGGCCTCGTCGGCGCCGGCCACCTGCCGGAAGCCGCGCCGTTGCAGGGCCCGCTCCAGGGCGTACAGGCCTGCCTCACGGCGCACGACGGTACGCGGCGGGGTCAGCACGACGCCTCGCCCCGGCCGGCTCCGGCAGTCGGTTGCAGCAGACGGCTCAGCAGAGCCGGCAACCCGGCCGGGTAGTACCGCTCGCCGCTGGCCGCCAACTCGGCCGGCGGCCACCAGCGGTGATCGGCGATGCTGCGCCGCTCGACGTCGTCGAAGCCCGCGGTGTCCACCTGCCACGACGGCACCCGGTGCAGGAAGAAGTCCTGATGTTGGCGGTACCAGGTGCCGTCGAACGGGAACTCGATGTCGTCGGACCAGACCGGCTCACCCAGGTCAGCCGGGGTGAGCCGCAGGCCGGTCTCCTCGGCCAACTCCCGGGCCGCGCCGGCCGCCGGCGACTCCTCCGGAGCCAGCCCGCCACCGGGGGTGAACCAGTAGTCGTGCCCCTGGCGGGCCGGGTCGAAGCCGTGGAAGAGCAGCACCCGGCCGGCCGCGTCGACGAGCAGCACGCGGGCCGCGCGTCGAAGGGTGTAGGCGGTCACCGCACCAGCCTGCCAGACGGGCGACCGATCGCCCACGCCCGGTGTCGGTTACGGCTTGGGGATGCCGTCGTACTGATCCGGCACCGTCAACCAGGTGGCCCTGTTGACCGGCCAGAACACCGTGAACGCCCGCCCGACCACGTCGTCCTCGGGGATGGTGGCCTCCATGATGTCCTGCCCGGACTGCTGCCAGTGCTCCAGCGAGTCACCCGAGGCCGACCGGTGGTCGCCCATCACCCACAGCCGCCCCTCCGGCACCGTGATGTCGAACTCCTGGTCGGCCGGCTTGTCGCGGACCCCGTCCATCGAGAAGATGTACGGCTCGTCGAGCGGCTTGCCGTTGATCACCAGTCGTTCCTGGGGGTCGCAGCAGACAACGTGGTCGCCGCCGACGCCGACGACCCGCTTGATGAAGTCCTCACCGTCGGGGTTGCCGCTCCACGCCGTGGGGGCCTTGAACACGACGACCTCGCCGCGGTGCGGTGAGCGGAAGTCGTAGACCAGCTTGTTGACCAGCACCCGGTCATCGATCTTGAGAGTGTTCTCCATGGACGGGGAGGGGATGAAGAAGGTCTGCAGCACGAAGGCGCGGACCAGCACCGCGACCAGGATCGCCACACCCAGCAGGATCGGCAGCTCCTTCCAGAAGGAGCTGCGCGGCTTGTCGGTCTGCTCGTCAATCACGCCAAGGAGCCTACGTTGCCGGACTGGACGGCACCGTCCGGAACGCGCGGGAACGCCCCAGCGCGGCCGCCAGCGGGAGAATCAGCACCACACCGCCCTGTGGCGTGGGGCGGACCGGAGGGGCCTCCGTGGAGGCGACGACCGGCCCGGACACGTCGTCGAACGTCGACGGCACCGGCAGCGCGTGCCACCGGGACGACGGCCACACCACCATGAAGGCACGGCCCACGACGTTGTCGATAGGCACCGGGCCCTGGCAGCGCGCATCCTGGGAGACCAGCCGGTGGTCACCCATCACGAAGATCTGACCCGGCGGTACGACCACCTCGTCGAAGCGCCGCGATCGGCACTCCCCCGGGTTGGGTGGGAGATCCAGCGGGGAGTCCCGCAGCACGTACGGCTCGTTCAGCGGGGTGCCGTTGACGGTCACCCGGCCCTGGCTGTCGCAGCACTTGACCCGGTCGCCGGGCAGGCCGATGACCCGCTTGATGAAATCCTTCTCGCCGGGGCGGCTCACCCCGACCAGGTCGCCGACCGTACGGGCGATTCTTCCGGTGAAGCCCGGGTCGGGCTGCTCGTCGACCTGCGGCGCCCAGCGGTCGGTGCCCCGGAACACGACGACCTCGCCGCGCACCGGGTCACGCGTGTCGTAGACGACCTTGTTGACAAGCACCCGGTCGCCGATGAGGAGGGTGTCCTCCATCGACCCGGACGGGATGAAGAACGCCTGGAGCAGGAAGGTGCGGATCAGCACCGCGAGGCAGAACGCGACCACGAGCAGCAGCGGGAGCTCCTGCCACAGCGGCATCTGGCGGCGGCTGCGGCGTGCCCGCCTGCGCCACGGATCGACGGCGCCGTCCTCGTCAAGCGTCTGCACCACGCCACTCCCCGGTCCGCAGAAACACAACCGCCCGTGGAGCCTCGACGAGGCTCCCGGGCGGTTGTGGACGGCTGCCCGCCACGAGGGCGGGGCCGCCGCCTGACTGCGCCCGTACGACCAGGGTAGTGCGGTCCGGTCGGTACGGCATACGCGCAGGTCAGGCGGCGTGGCGAGCGGAGATCAGCTGGGCTGCTTCTCGCGCTTCTCCTTGATCTTGGCCTTCTTGCCGCGCAGCTCGCGCAGGTAGTAGAGCTTGGCGCGACGCACGGCACCGCGGGTCACGACCTCGATCCGGTCGATGCCCGGGCCGTTGATCGGGTAGGTCCGCTCGACGCCGACACCGAAGCTGATCTTGCGGACCGAGAAGGTCTCGCGCAGACCGTCACCCTGGCGGCGGATCACGACGCCCTGGAAGATCTGGACACGGGACCGGTTGCCCTCGACGACCCGCGCGTGCACCTTGACGGTGTCACCGGCACGGAAGTCGGGAAGGTCGGTCCGCTTCGACTGGGCGTCAAGGGCGTCCAGGATGTTCATCGCTGCGTCCTCGTAAGGCTCACGGCGCACCGTCACTCGGTGCGCGGGTGGGTGATTCTGAACCCCGGGTGGTGGTCGGCGGGCCGATCCCGGTCGGGGCTCCTCACAGCCGTCCACGGGCGCGGACGGATGCGGCAACCCCCCTACTTTGCCACATCTCCCGGTGGCAGCTGAAATCCGGCCCGATCCAACGCCGCGATGTCCCGTTTGTCGAGCTGGTCGGCGGGCAACGCCGCGAGCAGGTCCGGACGCTGGGCGGCGGTACGCAGCAACGCCTCCTCGCGCCGCCAGCGGGCGATCCGGCCGTGGTCGCCGGAGCGGAGCACCTCCGGGACGTCGTGGCCGCGCCAACTCGCCGGCTTCGTGTAGATCGGCGCCTCCAGCAGCCCGTGCGCGTGCGACTCCTCGTCAAGCGAGCCAGCGTTGCCCAGCACCCCGGGCAGCAGCCGGGTGACCGCCTCCAGGACGACAAGCACCGCCACCTCGCCGCCGAAGAGCACGTAGTCGCCGAGGGAGACCTCGGTGACCGGCATCCGGGTCGCGGCGTGCGTCAACACCCGCTGGTCGATCCCCTCGTACCGCCCGCAGGCGAAGAGCAGATGCGACTCGGCCGCCAACTCGTACGCCATCGCCTGATTGAACGGCACCCCTGCCGGCGAAGGCACCAGCAGCCGGGGCGGCGGGGCACCGGCGGGCGCGAGCGCGTCCAGCGCCGCACCCCACGGCTCGGGACGCATCACCATTCCCGGCCCGCCACCGTAGGGGGTGTCGTCGACGGTGCGGTGCACGTCGTGGGTCCAGGTCCGCAGGTCGTGCACGGCGATCTGGAGTACGCCGTTGGCCCGGGCACGCCCGATCAGGGACAGGTCCAGCGGGGCGAAGTATTCGGGAAAGATCGACACGACGTCGACGCGCATGCGGGGTGGCCCTTTAGAGATCGAGCAGTCCGGCTGGCGGGTCGACGATGACGCGTCCACCGGCCAGGTCGACCTCCGGCACTATCGCCCGGACGAACGGGATCAGCGCGGTTTGCCCCTCGGGGCGCCGCAGCACCAGCAGGTCCGAGGACGGCGCGTGGTCGATGCGGACCACCTCGCCCAGCCGCTCGCCGGACGGAGTGACAGCGGCCAGCCCGACGAGCTGGTGGTCGTGGAATTCCTCCGGATCCTCCGGCGGGGCCACCTCGGAGCTGTCCACCACGAGCAAAGTGCCGCGCAGCGCCTCGGCGCCCTCGCGGTCCAGGACACCGTCGAACGCGACGAGCATCCGACCCTGGTGCCAGCGCGCAGCCTCGATGGTCAGCTTGGCCGGGACCCGGAACAGCACCCCGGGAACGTCGGCCGACCCGGGCGGCGGCGGGGCTGGGTTCGGGGGTGTTGCCCCCGGCTCAGTGCGCAGCACTGTGCCGGGGGCGAACCGTGCTTCGGGCTCGTCGGTCCGCACTTCCACGGTGACCTCACCGCGGATGCCGTGCGGTTTGCCGATCCTTCCGACGACGAGCTGCATCAGTACGAGTCGACGATGTCGACGCGTACCCCGCGCCCGCCGATGGAGCCGATCACCTGACGCAGCGCCTTGGCGGTCCGACCGGACCGCCCGATCACCGTGCCGAGGTCCTCGGGGTGGACGCGGACTTCGAGCCGCTTGCCCCGACGGGAATCGACCATCCGCACCCGGACGTCGTCCGGGTGCTCGACGATGCCCTTGACCAGGTGCTCCAACGCCGGACGCAGAGGCATGTCAGGCCTGCTCACCAGCGTCGGCGGCGGGGGCCTCGGCCGGAGCCTCGGCAGCCGGAGCCTCGGCGGCGGGCGCCTCGGTCGCCGGGGCTTCGGCCTTCGGAGCCTCGGCAGCCTTGGCCGCCTTCTTGGCCGGCTTGGCCGGGGTCTCCGGGGCCAGTCCGGCGGCGGCCTTCGACTCAGCCTCGTACGCCGCCTTGCGGTCGGCCTTCTCGGGGGCGACCAGCAGCGGCGGCGGGGCCGGCAGACCCTTGAACTTCTGCCAGTCACCGGTCAGCTCCAGCAGCCGCTGCACCGCCTCGCTCGGCTGGGCGCCGACGGACAGCCAGTACTGGACCCGCTCCGACTTGACCTCGATGATCGAAGGGTCTTCCTTCGGCTGGTACACACCGACGAACTCGATCGCACGACCGTCACGCTTGGTACGCGAGTCGGCGATGACGATGCGGTACTGCGGGTTGCGGATCTTGCCCATCCGCAGGAGCCGGATCTTTACGGCCACAGTTGTTTCGCTCCTGTTGCGATCTCACCGGCCCGTTCGGGCGGTGTGCATGGGTGAGCGCCGACCGGCACAGTGGGGTTGGGCCGGAGACAACTCGGTGGACTGGCAACGCGCCCGGGTTAGAGGGCGCCGAACGCGCGCCGGATACCAGCGACCTATTCTGCCAGATCCGTCGCCGATCGCTCACACCGGACCCGTACAGCGGGTCACCGGTGACCAGGAACACCGCCTCAGCGCACCGGCGGGCGGTCCCACCCCGGGGGAAGTTCATCCGGTACGTCCCATTCCGGCGGCGGTTGGTAGTCGCACCAGGTGCCGTCGAACGGGAACCTGCCGGCCTCGGCGAGCGCGATCACCCGTTCGCCCTCGGCGCGGACCGCCTTCTCGTCGGTCACCCAGTAGTCGTCACCGAAGGCGAGCCGTTCGACGAACTCGTCCTCGTCCTTCCACTGCCAGCTGCGGTCCGCCCGCACCACCACGTCGAGGTCCTGGTCCACCACGTCGACGCCGGCCACCGGGCCGTCGTCCCAGCGCACGCCGGGCTCCTCCAGATTGACGTACCAGTTGACGAACCGGCCGTGGGCGTCCCGGAACCACCAGACCGAGTGCGCCGCCCCGGTGGGCAGGAACTTCAACAGCGGCGGGCCGTTCCAGCGGCCATGCGCCAACCGGTACGTCGACGAGATCCACTCGGCGAACGACACGGCCCGCATCCCCAGCCCGGCCTCGGTCACCTCGTGGGCCACCGGGGAGTCCCGGGCGATCCAGACCAGCAGGCCGCGCTCGTCGTCGCTGACCACCCGGCCCGGCCGGACCCATCCGATCCGGCCGTGGCGCACGTTCCGGTGCATGATCAGCCGACCCGGCGCGAAGCGCACGGCAAGACCTCCGGAGCTGTTAGCAGGGGGCCCTTCCTCTACCGCAGGCGGTAAGAAGGTGCCCTTCCTTACATCTCAGTAGGCGCGGGCGAGGATGGCGACCAGGTCGGGCTCGTCCTCCGAGTCCGGCACCGAGCCGTCGGCGCGTACCAGGCAGCGCACCGTCACGCCCTGGCCGTTGGCCTCCGCCTCACCCGCCACGCCGACCGCCGACCACGGCACCCGGGCCCAGCCGGTCGCGGCAGCCTCGATCGCCTCGGCGAGGGTGGCCACCTCCACCGTGCGCGACTCCCGGTTGGCAAGCGCCTGGTCGTGCAGCACCTGCTGGTCGGCCTCCAACGCCGCCAGCACCGCGGCGACCACGTCGGCAACCGGCGTCGGGGACTTCGAGCCGTCGGTACGGCGCACCACCACGGCGTTGCCCGCGGCCAGGTCACGGGGGCCGACCTCGACGCGTACCGGATAGCCACGCAGCTCGGCGTCGACGGCCCGGCGGCCGAACGCGGTGTCGGTCCGGTCGTCGAGCGCGACCCGGACACCGGCGTCGCGCAGGGCGTCGCGCAGCTTGGCCGCCGCCTCGCCGACACCCTCGCCGTCCTTGACGATCATGACGTACGCCTGGATCGGGGCCAGCCTCGGCGGCACCCGCAGCCCGTTGTCGTCGCCGTGGGCCATGATCAGACCACCGAGCATCCGGGTCGACGTGCCCCAGGAGGTCGTCCAGGCGTGCTCCCGGCCACCCTCCTTGGCGGAGTAGCTGATGTCGAACGCCTTGGCGAAGTTCTGGCCCAGCTCGTGGCTGGTGCCCAACTGAAGCGCCTTGCCGTCGCCCATCATGCCTTCGCAGGTGTACGTCGCCGTCGCGCCAGCGAACCGCTCACGGGTGGTCTTCAGACCCACCACCACCGGGATGGCGAGCACGTTGACCATCAGGTCCTCGTACGCCTCGTGCAGGATCCGCCGCGCGTACGCCCGCGCGTCCTCGCGGGTGGCGTGCGCGGTGTGCCCCTCCTGCCACAGGAACTCGCTGGTCCGCAGGAAGATCCGCGGGCGCAGCTCCCACCGGACCACGTTCGCCCACTGGTTGAGCAGCAGCGGCAGGTCCCGGTACGAGTCGATCCACTTGGCCATGAACTCGCCGATGACCGTCTCGCTGGTGGGGCGCACCACCACCGGCTCGGCGAGCTGCTTGCCGCCACCGTGGGTGACCACCGCCAGCTCCGGGGAGAAGCCCTCGACGTGCTGTGCCTCACGCTTGAGGTAGCTCTCGGGGATGAAGAGCGGGAAGTACGCGTTCTCCGCCCCGGCCGCCTTGATCCGGGCGTCCATCTCGGCCTGCATCCGCTCCCAGATGGCGTAGCCGGCCGGTCGGATGACCATGGTCCCGCGGACCGGGCCGTTGTCGGCCAGCTTCGCCTTGGCGATCAGGTCCTGGTACCAGCGGGGGAAGTCCTCCGCACGGGGAGTGAGCACGCGTGCCATGACCGCACATCCTATGCGCCGCACGGTGAGCCACCGCGCCCGGGAGGCGTCACGCCACGCCGACGGCGCCCCGCCAGCACCTTTGGACGGCAGCGCCGCTTCCATCTGCGCTTCACTACAGCTATGTCCGGCTACGGCGACGCTGGGCTGATGGCCGGCGCGATCGTAGACTTCGATCATCATGACTGAATCGACGCACTCGCCGCGCCAGCGGCTGCGGGACACGATCGTGGACGCGGCGCGGGCGCGGACCATCGCCTCCGGCTGGGATGCGGTACGGATGGGCGGGGTGGCCACCGCGGCCGGGGTGAGCCGGCAGACCGTCTACAACGAGTTCGGCAGCAAGGCCGGGCTGGCCGAGGCGCTCGCCCGACGTGAGGTCGACCGGTTCGTCGGCGACGTCCGGGCCGCACTCGTCGCGCACGGTGACGACGTTCAGGCCGGCGCGTACACGGCGATCTCGCACACCCTCGCCACGGCTGCGGACAACCCACTGGTCAAGGCGATCCTGACCAGCGCCCGGGGCGGCTCGGACGAACTTCTGCCGTACCTGACCACCCGGGCCGAAGTGGTGCTCAGCGAGGCGTCCGGCGCGCTGATCGAGTGGGCCGACGGGCAACTGCCCGGAGCGGACCGGGCCGCGCTGACCTTCGCCGCCGACACGATCGTCCGGCTCGTGGTCAGCCACATCGTGCTCCCCGCCAACCCGATCGACCAGACCGCCACGGCCCTGACCAACCTGGCCGTACGCCTCTTCGCCGCCGCCGCCCGCCCCACCCCGTAACCGGCAGCCCTGGCAAGACCCCGCCGCCAGTGACCCGTGACGGGCCGACGACCGCAGCCACCCCCGCCCCGATCCGATCCGCCCGATCCGACTGGCGACTACATCCAGGATCAAGCATGATCTTGCGCCACGACAGACGACGGCCGGGCGGCGGGCGGGCGGGCGGGCGGACGCCTGGGCCCTTGGTGTCAGCGGATGACGCGACCTCGGAGGATCGTGCGGGACGGGGCGCGGACGACGCGCAGGTCGCGACGAGGGTCCTCGGGGTAGACGGTCAGGTCGGCGAGGCCGCCTTCGACCAAGCCGGGGAAGCCGAGCCACTCGCGGGCGCCCCACGAGGCGGCGGCGAGCACGTCAAGCGCCGGCATTCCGGCCTGCTCGTGCAGCAGCAGCATCTCGTCGGCGGCGAGCCCGTGGTTGATGCCGCCGCCGGCGTCGGTACCGACGTAGATCGGCACGCCCGCCTCGTGGGCGGCCCGCACCACCTCGGGGAAGCGGTCGCGCAAGGAGAGCATGTGGTCGGCGTACCGGGGGAATTTCTCCCGTGCCTGGTCGGCGATGCCCCCGAAGGTGGCGATGTTGATCATCGTGGGGACGAGCGCGGTGCCTCTGCGGGCCATCTCGTCGATCAGGTCGAGGCTCAGCCCGGTGCCGTGCTCCACCGAGTCCACTCCGGCCCGCACCATGATCTCGACAGCGGATTCGGAGAAGGTGTGCACCGCGGCGCGTACCCCGGCGTCGTGCGCCGCCCGCACGGCGGTGGTGAGGGTCTCGGCGTCCCAGGCCGGCGCCAGGTCGCCCACGCCCCTGTCGATCCAGTCGCCGACCAGCTTGACCCAGCCGTTGCCGGCCCGCGCCTGCGCGGCGACCGTCGCGGCCACGTCGGGCGCGCCGACCTCCACTCCGATGTCGCGCAGGTAGCGCTTCGGCGGCGCGACGTGCCGGCCGGCGCGGGCCAGTCGCGGCAGATCCGGTTCGTCGCCCAACTCGGCGTACGGGTACGGCGAGCCCGCGTCGCGGATGGCCAGCACGCCAGCGTCGCGGTCGGTGCGGGCCAGCGTGCGGGCCTGGTCGAGGGAGGTGATCGGGGTGCCGCCGCGCGCGATGCCGATGTGGCAGTGCGCGTCGACGAGGCCGGGAAGGACGAACCCGCCGTCCACCACGGTCTCCGCGCCGGACACCGGGGTGAAGGTCACCCGGTCGTCGACCAGCCAGAGATCCCGGACCTCGTCGTCGGGGAGCAGCACACCGCGCACATGAAGAGCCATGGGCACAGTCCTACCCGATCAGCGCACATCGAGGGCGAGCAGGTCGTTCTTCCGGGCGGTCGACACCCTCGCCCGCCGTCACCGACACGCGTCAGCGGGGGCCCTTGTCGCCGCCCTTGCCGAGCTTGTTGAAGTCGATCTTCGGAAGCTTGAAGCCGGGCGGGAGGCCCTGACCACCCGCGAGGTCGTTCGGGTCCATCCCCGGCGGGAGCTGCGGCATGCCGCCCGGGAAGCCACCCGGCATCCCTGCACCGGTACGCGGACGACCGCCGCCCTTGGTGCCCTTGCGCTTGTTCTTCGGCGACTTGGTCGCCTTGCGCCGGCCGGCGCCGGGCAGGCCCATCATGCCGCCCATCTGCTTCATCATCTTCTGCGCGTCGGCGAAGCGGTTGAGCAGCTGGTTGACGTCCATCACTGTGACGCCGGAGCCGTTGGCGATGCGTGCCCGGCGCGACCCGTTGATGATCTTCGGGTTGGAGCGCTCGCCAGGGGTCATCGACCGGATGATCGCGGTGACCCGGTCGAAGTGACTGTCGTCCAGCTCGGCCAACTGGTCCTTCATCTGCCCCATGCCGGGCATCATGGCCAGCACGTTGGCGATCGGCCCCATCCGCCGTACGGCGATGAGCTGGTCGAGGAAGTCATCGAGGGTGAACTGCTCACCGCCTACCAGCTTGGCGGTCATCTTCTCCTTCTGATCGGAGTCGAAGGCCTGCTCGGCCTGCTCGATCAGAGTGAGGACGTCGCCCATGCCGAGGATGCGGCTGGCCATCCGGTCGGGGTGGAAGACGTCGAAGTCCTCCAGCTTTTCACCTGTGGAGGCGAACAGGATCGGCTGCCCGGTCACCTCGCGCACGGACAGCGCGGCACCACCACGCGCGTCACCGTCGAGCTTGGACAGCACCACGCCGGTGATGCCGACACCGTCGCGGAACGCCTCAGCAGTGCGGACGGCGTCCTGACCGACCATCGCGTCGATGACGAAGATGACCTCGTCGGGCTGGACGGCGTCACGGATGTTGGCGGCCTGCTGCATCATCTCGGCGTCGATGCCGAGTCGACCGGCGGTGTCGACGATGACGATGTCGCGCGCCGCCCGCTTCGCGTGCTCGATCGACGCGCGGGCCACCTGCACCGGGTCACCAGTGCCGTTGCCGGGCTCCGGGGCGTACACCTCGACGCCTGCCCGGCCACCGAGCACCTGGAGCTGCCCGACGGCGTTGGGGCGCTGGAGGTCGGCGGCGACCAGCAGCGGCTGGTGCCCCTGGCTCTTGAGCCAGCGGGCCAGCTTGCCCGCCAAGGTGGTCTTACCGGAACCCTGGAGGCCGGCCAGCATGATCACGGTCGGCGGCTGCTTGGCGAACTGGAGCCGCCGCCCCTCGCCGCCGAGCACGTTGATCAGCTCTTCGTTGACGATCTTGATGATCTGCTGGGCCGGGTTCAGCGCCTGCGAGACCTCGGCGCTGCGAGCACGCTCCTTGACGGCCGCGATGAAGCCCTTGACCACCGGCAGCGCGACGTCCGCCTCCAGCAGCGCAAGGCGGATCTCGCGCGCGGTGGCGTCGATGTCGGCGTCGGTGAGCCGGCCCTTGCCGCGGAGCTTGGTGAAGATCCCGGACAGGCGGTCACTCAAGGTGTCAAACACGCGAACATCCCGTTTGTCAGTGTTCCGGCGGGCACAACCCGGCCGGCACTGCGGAGTCCGGCCACCGCTAGGGTAACCGGCCCGCCAGCCGGGCGCTGTCGCCCGGCCCGGCCTGCGTCGCCGGCCCCAACTCGGGCGGGCCCTCGCCTACCCGCCCGCGCTCCCGACGGTGGTGGGTTGAGCGGCGAGGGCCTGGCCCGCCTCGGTGCCGGACTCCCCGCGAGCGTGATGACACAGAGGTATCAATATGACTGTGAGGTATCACGCTCACCACACGGCAGGACCGGGCGCGACCCGAGCACGGCAGCCAGGACCGGACCCGAGCCGCACGGCAGGACCGGGCGCGAGCACGGCAGCCAGGACCGGGCGCGAGCCGCACAGCAGCCGGGACGCGACGGGAACTACACGGCGGCGAGGACCGCGGCTTCCAGGCGGGCCCGGGTGGCGTCGTCAGGCCAGCCGCCGACCAGGTAGAAGGCATCGACCACGTCACCGCCGAGGGTGGAGATGCGGGCGGCGCGGACCAACGCGCCCGCCTCGTCGAGCGCGCAGGTGACCCGGTAGAGCAGCCCGGCGGCGTCGGCGGCGCGGAGTTCGAGCAGCACGGCGTCGGTGGCCGCCTCGCGGTGCCAGACGACCCGGGGAGCCGCGCCACCGCCCCGGGCGGCGAGCGCACGACCGCGTAGCCGCTGGGTGACCGACACGTCGCCGCCGACCGCTCGGCGCAGGTCGGCGCGCAGCGGGACCGGATCGGCCGGCAGGCCGTAGCGGGGTTGCACCCGGCACTCGACCAGGGCCCGGCCGTCGACCACGGAGGCGTCCGCGGAGATCACTTCCAGCCGGTGCAGGGCCAGGCAACCGGCCACCGTGGCGAGCAGGCCACGCCGGTCGGCCGCGGCCACCGCCACCCGGTCGCCGGTCAGGTGGACGACCGGCAGCGGCCCGTCCAGCAGCGCCGGGTCCGGGGCCGGAGGTTCGGGGAGTACGCCGGTGTCCAGTGCGGTGCGGACGCGGGCGACAAGCTCGGCGACGAGCCTGCCCTTCCAGTCCGACCAGGCGGCGGGGCCGGTGGCCGCCGCGTCCGCGCGGACCAGCGCGTGCAGCAGGTCGAGGGTGCCGGTGTCGCCCACCGCCTCGGCCACCGACGCGATGGTGACCGGGTCGGAGAGGTCCCGGCGGGTGGCCACGTCGGGCAGCAGCAGGTGCAGCCGGACCAGCCGGCCGATCAGCTCGACCTCGGCGGCGGGCAGGCCGATCCTTGTCGCCACCGCCTCGGCGACCGGAACGCCGACGGTGCTGTGGTCGCCGGGAAGGCCCTTGCCGATGTCGTGCAGGAGAGCGCCGAGCAGCAGCAGGTCGGGGCGTTCCACATCGCGGGCATGGTGGCTGGCCTCGTGGGCGGTCTGCACGAGGTGCCGGTCGAGGGTGTAGCGGTGCACCGGGTTGTGCTGGGGCAGGCTGCGCAGCCGGGTCCACTCGGGCAGCCAGCCGTCGACAAGGCCGTACCTGTCGCAGGTTTCCCAGGCGGGCACGAGGCCGGGACCGGCGCCGAGGAGGGTGGTGAGCGCGGCCCGGGCCTCGGCCGGCCACGGCGCGGGCAGCGGCGGGCAGTACGCGGCCAGCCACTCGCAGGTGGCCCGTGCGATCGGCAGCCGGGTCGCGGCGGCCGCGGCGGCCACCCGCAGGGACAGGCTCGGGTCGGGGCGTGCGCCGATGGCCGTGCGGGCAAGCACCAGCTCGCCGTCGTGCTCGACGACATCACGGGCCACCGGGCGGCGGACGGGTCGACCGTTGCCGCCCCGGGAGCGGCCGGAGCGCAGCCGGTCGGCGGCGCGGAAGGCGTCGTCCAGGGCGTGGCTGACAGTGCGGGCGTCCCCGGCGACGCGCCGCAGGAGGACGTCGCGGTCGTCAAGTGCGAGGAGCGCGGCGACGCCGTCGCGTTCCTGGGCGACCAGCCGGTCCACCCGGCGGCCGACCTGCTGGTGCAGGGCGTCCCGGGTGTCCAGCAGGCGCAGGTGGGCGGCGCGGACGGCGGGTCGCAGCGCGTCGGTGATGCCGGCGGCGGAGATCGCCCGCAGCAGCCCCACGTCGCGCAGCCCGCCAGCGGCCTCCTTGAGGTCACCTTCGAGCAGGAAGGCGAGTTCGCCGTGGGCCTGCCAGCGGGCGGTGGTGACCTCCCGCAGGCCCACCAGTTGGCGGACCGCGGTGCGCCGCCAGTGGTCGGCGGCGGTGCTCACCAGCGCCTCGGCCAGCGCCGGGTCGCCGGCCACCAGCCGCGCGTCGAGCAGCCCGAGGGCGACCTTGACGTCGTCCTGGGCCACCGAGAGCGCTTCGGAGACGGTCCGCACCGAGTGGTCCAGGCGCAGGCCGGCGTCCCAGATGGGGTACCAGACCGAGGCTGCCAGTTCGTCGGTGCCGGGCACGCCGGCGTGCAGCAGGACCAGGTCGAGATCGCCGTACGGGGCGCACTGCCGCCGTCCCAGCCCGCCCACAGCGATCAGCGCGACGCCGTCCCGCGGAGGAAGTAGACCGCGCAGGAAGTTGTCGTACGCCGCCGCTCGCGCCTGTCGGGCGGGCTCGCCGATGCCCCCCGGTACGCCGACGACCTCGTTGATCAAGAGGTTCGCGCCACGGTCGGCCGCTGACGCGTTCCCCTTGATCAACGAGGTCATGTCGGTCGCTTCCTGATCAGAGAGCGTCGAGGCCGCGCTCGCCGGTACGCACCCGGACGACCTCCTCGACACCGGTGACCCAGACCTTGCCATCGCCGATCTTGCCCGTACGGGCCGCCCCGACGATCGCGTCCACGATCTTTTCCACGTCGATCTCGTCGGTGAGCACCTCTACCCGGATCTTGGGCAGGAACTCGACCGTGTACTCGGCACCCCGGTAGACCTCGGTGTGCCCCTTCTGCCGTCCGTACCCCTGCACCTCGCTGACGGTCAACCCGGCCACCCCGAGGGCGTGCAGAGCTTCCTTCACCGCGTCCAGTTGGTACGGCTTGATGACCGCGGTCACCAGCTTCATGTCCAACCCCTCCATCCCAGGAACGTTAACCGGCGACCTTCTCGCTGACCGGCGCGGAGGAGTCCGCTTCCGGCGTGGCACCGCTCGTCGCGCCGCCACCAGGGGTGCCGATGCCGGCCATCGCGAACGCGCTGCCCGTGCCGCCACCTGACGGGGACAGGTCGTAGCCGCTCTCGGCGTGCTCGGCGATGTCGATGCCGTCGACCTCGGCCTCACCCTTGACGCGGAAGCCGATCGTCTTCTCGATGGCGAAGGCCAGCACCCAGGCGATGGCGAACGACCAGACGGTGACGATCAGACCGGCGAGGGCCTGCCGCCCGAGCTGGGTCACGCCGCCGCCGTAGAACAGGCCGTCGGAGGCACCCACCACGTCGCTGATCGCGGCGTTGACGGAGTTGGTGGCGAACAGGCCCAGCCAGAGCGAGCCGATCCAGCCGCCGACGAAGTGCACGCCGACCACGTCGAGGGAGTCGTCGTAGCCGAGCTTGTACTTGAGGCTGACGGCCACGGCGCACACGGCTCCGGCGACGAGGCCGAGCAGCACTGCCGCCCACGGTGCGATGAAGCCACAGGCCGGGGTGATGGCGACCAGGCCGGCCACAGCGCCGGAGGAGGCACCGACCATCGTCGGCTTGCGGTCCTTGATCCACTCGACAACGATCCAGCCGAGCACTGCCGCCGCCGTGGCGAGCTGGGTGTTGATGAAGGCGAGCGCGGCGACCGAGTCGACGGTCAGCTCCGAGCCGGCGTTGAACCCGAACCAGCCGAACCACAGCAGACCCGCGCCGAGCGCGACCAGCGGGATGTTGTGCGGCTTCATGCCCTCCCGCGGCCAGCCGAGCCGCTTGCCGAGCACCAGAGCCACGGCCAGGGCTGCCGCACCGGCGTTGATGTGCACGGCGGTGCCGCCGGCGAAGTCCAGCGCGTGGATGTCACCGCCGATGATGCCGCCGCCCCACACCCAGTGGGCGACGGGGAAGTAGACAAGGGTGGCCCAGCCGAAGGCGAACAGCAGCCAGCCGGCGAACTTGGCCCGGTCGGCGATGGCACCGCTGATCAGCGCGACGGTGATGACCGCGAAGACCATCTGGAAGGCCATGAACACGTAGAGCGGAACCCCGATGCCGCTGGGGTTCTCGGCCGTGGCACCCCACAGGTCGGTCTCGGCGAGGAAGGTCTTGGTGCCGAGGTACGCGCCCGGGTCGCCCCAGAAGCCGTTCACGTCGGTCCCGAAGGCGACGCTGAAACCGTAGAACCACCACAGAATAGAGATGAGCCCGATGGCGGAGAAGCTCATCATCATCATGTTGAGTACGCCCTTGGACCGGTTGAGGCCGCCGTAGAACAGCGCCAGTCCGGGGGTCATGAGCAGCACGAGCGCTGTCGAAACCAGCAGCCAAACGGTATTGGCGCCGTCGATCGTCGGTGCTTCAGGCACGCTGGCCTCCTAAAGGTGAAGTCCTCCTTCGCGGCTTTCCGGGGCAGCGTCGCCCGTTGGCCGGTTGCGCGGAAGCTTCGCGGCCGGCTGTTTCACGCAGGGTCCCGTGCGGGTTTCCGTTTGGTGACGGGTTGTTTCGTACGTGTCACGGAGTCTGCACAGTCGTCGGCATGGACGGTGGTGGATCGTCCGGACGGCGGATGTCGATGGCCGACCGGCGGTACCCATCGACCGACGCGCCCGCCGAGACCGGCCGGGCATCGACCGGCCGGCGCTCAGCGGGTGACGCTCAGCGGAGGGCGTTCTCCAGGGCGTGCCGCTCGTAGTCGAGCAGCCGCAGATCGCGCATCGGCCGGCGCAGGTGCCCCTTGTGCACGATCCGGACGAATGCCGGCTCACCGGCGGCGGCCATGCGGCGGATGCCCTCGACGTGGTCCACGATCCGCTTGCGGATGGTCCGGATCAGGCGATGCCGGTCACGGGGGATCAGCCCGTACGCGTCGGCGAACAGCCGCAGCCGACGCGGACGGTCCGGACGCTTCCAGCCCAGCGTGATCGAGTCCCGGTCCGCGAAGATCGGAACCCAGGTCCATGCCGCGTACGCCACGTCGTAGATCCGGGCGCCGGGCGAGGCGAGGTCGAAGTCGATCAGCCCGAGCGTGCCGTCCGGTCGCCAGATCACGTTGTGCGGCGCGGCGTCGTGGTGGCAGATGACCTCGGTGTCCGGTGGCGGAGGGCCGAACGAGCGCCAGACCGCGCCCGGCGGCGGCGTGAAGCCGTACTGCGCGTCGTGGAACATCCGCAGCATCGTGGCGACAGTGACAAGCGCCTCGTCGGTGACCCAGTGCGGGGCCAGCGGATACTCTCCGCACTCCCCCTCCAGGTACGACAGCACCTCACGGTTGCGTTCGTCCATGCCGAGCGCCCGGGGTGCGCCGGTGAACCCGACGTACTCCAGGTGCCGCAGCAGGGCGTGCACGGACGGGGTCCACGGCCCGGCGTTGCGGCGGACCGTGTCCCCG
Source organism: Micromonospora profundi (assembly GCF_011927785.1). NCBI lineage: Bacteria > Bacillati > Actinomycetota > Actinomycetes > Micromonosporales > Micromonosporaceae > Micromonospora > Micromonospora profundi. Next base: position 4,552,946 of record NZ_JAATJK010000001.1, read on the forward strand.
ACGCGGACAACTGTGCTCACGTTGCCGCCGTGCAGCGGGATCTCCTGCGAAGTCACGTACGGTCTCCCGAGGCGCTGCGAGGGGTGGCCGGGATCACGCCAGCCCGCGTACGCGCGATCGTCAGTGGTCACCCGAGACTACGCGTCCCGTCCGGCCGGCTCGGTCCCCAGCAAGGCGTCGACGAACTGCGCCGGGTCGAACGGGGCGAGATCGTCCTTGCCTTCGCCGAGCCCGACGAGCTTCACCGGGATGCCGAGCTTGCGCTGCACGGCGATCACGATGCCGCCCTTCGCGGTGCCGTCGAGCTTTGTCAGCACGACGCCTGTCACGTTTACCACCTCGGTGAAGACGCGCGCCTGTTCGAGGCCGTTCTGGCCGGTCGTGGCGTCCAGGATGAGCAGTGTCTCGTCGATCGGGCCCTGCTTCTCGACCACCCGCTTGACCTTGCCCAGCTCGTCCATCAGGCCGATCTTGTTCTGGAGGCGGCCGGCGGTGTCGATGAGCACGGTGTCCACGCCGGTGTCGATGCCACGACGGACGGCGTCGAAGGCGACGCTGGCCGGGTCGGCGGCCTCCGGGCCACGGACGGTCTCCGCGCCGACCCGCTCGCCCCAGGTCTGCAACTGGTCGGCAGCGGCGGCCCGGAAGGTGTCGGCGGCGCCGAGCAGCACGGTACGACCGTCGGCGACCAGCACCCGGGCGATCTTGCCGCAGGTGGTGGTCTTGCCGGCGCCGTTGACGCCGACCACCAGCACGACCGCCGGCACGCCGTCCTTCGGGGCGGTGCGCAGCGACCGGTCCATGCTCGGGTCGAGGGCGTTCACCAGCTCGGCGGCGAGCAGCGCGCGCAGCTCACCGGCCGAGCGGGTGCCCAGCACGCGGGTGCGCTCGCGCAGACTGTCGACGATGTCACGGGTCGCGTCGACGCCGACGTCGGCGGTGATCAGGCTGTCCTCGATCTCCTCCCAGACGTCCTCGTCTAGGTGGTCGCGGGCGAGCAGCCCGAGCAGGCCCTTGCCGAAGACGTTCTGCGAGCGGGACAGCCGGGAGCGGAGCCGGACCAGCCGACCGGCGGTCGGCTCGGGCACCTCGACGGTGGGCGCGGGCGCCTCGATCACCGGCGGTGGCTCGACCAGGACGCCGGTGGACAGATCGGACTCCGGTGCCTCGACCGGCGGGCCGGCGAGATCCTCCTCGGCGCGTGTGTCGACCTCGGTGCGCGGCAGCGGTGGCTCGGGCCTCCGGCGCAACCGGGGCACGACCAGCCCGACTGTGCCGGCGATCAGCACACCGAGCAGGACCAGAGCGAGGACGAGATATTCGGCCATGCCGGAATCCTGTCAGATGCCGGCGGCGGCGTCCCAGCCACCGCACCCGGCCGCTTCCACGAACCGGCGGTAGGCTCGGCCGCATGCCCGCCGCACACCTCCTGATCGGCCCTCTGCTGCGGCGCGTGGTGGACACCCGGGCGACGGTCTGGGTGGAGACGGCGGCGCCCGCCGTGGTCACCGTCCGCACCGCCGACGGCGCCACCGGCACCGCTGCCACCTTCTCGGCGTACGACCACCACTACGCGCTCGTGGTGGTGGAGGGCCTCACCCCGGACAGCACGACGACGTACGAGGTGCTTGTCGACGGCGAGGTGGTCTGGCCGGTGCCGAGCAGCGGCTTCCCGCCGAGCGTGATCCGCACCCGGGCCGCCGACGACAGGGATCAGCCGGTCAATCTGATCTTCGGCTCGTGTCGGGAGACCACCCAGCACTCCACCACCCGCAAGCTGCCGCCGGACGCGCTCGACGCGTACGCCCGGCGTTTGATGGCCGACCCGGAGTCGAACGCGCTGCCGGACCTGCTGGTGCTGCTCGGCGACCAGGTCTACGCCGATGTGACCTCGCCGACTGTGCGCCGGCTGCTGCGTCGCCGCCGGCGTCGTCCGAAGGGCGCTCCGGCGGACCAGGTGGTGAGCTTCGACGAGTACACGAAGCTCTATCTGGAGTCCTGGCGCGATCCGGAGATCCGCTGGCTGCTGTCCACCGTGCCGAGCGTGATGATCTTCGACGATCACGAGATCATCGACGACTGGAACACGTCCGCGTCGTGGCGGGCGGAGGTGCGCGAGCAACCGTGGTGGGCCGAGCGGATCGGCAGTGGGCTCGCCTCCTACTGGGTCTACCAGCACCTGGGCAACCTCTCCCCCGACGAGATCACCGCCGACCCGGTCTTCGCCAAGGTATCGGCCGCCGAGGACGCCACTGGTGTGCTCCGTGAGTTCGGTGCCCGGGTCGACAAGGAATCCGACGTGGCGCACGACACCGAGCGCTGGCGCGCGGTGCAGTACCAGTGGAGCTACGCGCTCGACCTGGGCCGGACCCGGCTGGTCATGCTGGACAACAGGTGCAGCCGGGTGCTCGAGCCGGAAAAGCGGGCGATGCTGCCGCCCGGTGAATGGGCGTGGTTCCTCGACCAGGCGCACGGCGTCTACGACCACCTGGTGGTCGGCAGTTCGCTGCCGTGGCTGCTGCCGCAGGGCATCCACCACATCGAGTCGTGGAACGAGAAGCTCGCCGACTCGCGCCGCCCCTGGGTGGCACGCGGGGCGGAGAAGCTGCGCCGGGCGCTCGACCTGGAGCACTGGGCTGCTTTCCGCCGCTCCTTCGAGGCGCTCGCGGAGACGTTCGCCCGGATCGGCACCGGCACGCCGAGGCAGTCCGGGGCACGGGTCGGGGCCGGCCCGGCGTACGCCCCACCGGCGTCGATAAGCGTGCTCTCCGGGGACGTGCACCACTCGTACGTGGCTCGGGCGCGGTTCGCCGACCCATCGGTGATCACTCCGGTGCACCAGCTCACCTGCTCGCCCATCCACAACCAGGTGCCCGCCGGGATCCGCCCGTTGATGCGTCTGGGCTGGTCGTCCGGCCCGGCGGGGGCGACACGGGCGCTGGCCCGCTCGGCTGGCGTCCGTCGCCCGGGGGTGCGCTGGCGCAAGCTGGCCGGTCCGTACTTCGGTAACGCCGTCGGCACCCTGACCCATCAGGGTCGCCGGGCCGACGTCGTCATCGAGGGCACCACGGGCGAGGGGCACCTACGTCGGGTGATGAACCGGCGGCTCTCCGGCGACCGCTGATCCGGCCCCGCCGTAGTCTCTAGCCCGTGGACGAGCACCTTCCGGAGCCGATCCGGGCAGTCGAGCACGAGTTGACAGCCCTGCTGCGTCGAGGTCGGGCAGTCTCCTGGGAGATCGCCCGGGAGGTGCACCCGAACCTCGAACCGAACACGTACGGGCTGCTGCTCTGGCTGCGGCGCAGTGGGTCGATCCGGTTGACCGAGCTGGCGGCGCGACTCGGTGTGGGAAAGGGCACGCTGAGTCGGCAGATCAACGGGCTGGAGGCGCTGGGTCTGGTCCACCGCGACCCCGACCCGAGTGATCGACGGGCCGCGCAGATCAGGTTCACCGAGGAGGGTCGGCGCCGGTTCGACGCCGCCCGGGCGGCCCGCGTGGGCGAGTTCCTGCGCACCCTTGACGACTGGCCGGCCCGGGACGTCGAGGAGTTCGCCCGCCTGCTCGGCAGGTTCAACGACTCCTGGAAATGACCCGCGCGGCGGGGAATGACGCTCACGTCCGCCAAGTTGTTGCTTGAGGCAACCAAAGCACCCGGTTGCTTCAGGCAACCCTCCGAGGCGGGCGAGCCCCGGTGACCCCCACACCGCATGGAGGCAACAACGATGAGCCAGGCGACAGCGCCAACCCGGGCGCCCGGCGTCGTCGACATGACCCACCGGCAGATCCTGGAGGCTCTCTCCGGCCTGCTGCTGGGCATGTTCGTCGCGATTCTCTCCTCGACGGTGGTGTCGAACGCGCTGCCGCGGATCATCACCGAACTGCGCGGCGGCCAGTCCGCGTACACCTGGGTGGTCACCTCCGCCCTGCTAGCAACCACCGCAACAACCCCCATCTGGGGCAAACTGGCCGATCTGGTCAGCAAGAAGACACTCGTCCAGTTGTCGCTGGTGATCTACGTCCTCGGCTCGGTGCTCGCCGGAGCGGCGCAGGGCACCGGCGAACTGATCGCGTGCCGGGTGTTGCAGGGCATCGGCGCCGGCGGCCTCACGGCCCTGGCCCAGGTGATCATGGCCACCATGATCGCGCCGCGTGAGCGTGGCCGCTACAGCGGCTACCTCGGTGCGGTGATGGCGGTCGGCACCATCGGCGGCCCGCTCATCGGTGGCGTGATCGTCGACACCTCGTGGCTCGGCTGGCGCTGGTGCTTCTACGTCGGTGTGCCCTTCGCCATCGCCGCGCTCGTCGTCCTCCAGAAGACGCTGCGCCTGCCTGTGGTCAAGCGCAAGGCCCAGATCGACTGGTGGGGCGCCACGCTCATCACGGCGGCCGTCTCGGTGCTGCTGGTCTGGGTCTCGCTCGCCGGCAACCAGTTCGCCTGGGCCTCCGGGCAGAGCGTCGTCATGGTGCTCGGCGCCCTGGTGCTCGCCGCGCTGGCGATCCGGGTGGAGACCCGGGCCGCCGAGCCGATGATCCCGCCACGGCTGTTCCGCAACCGCACCATCGTCCTGGCCGTCGTCGCCAGCATCGCCGTCGGCGTGGGCATGTTCGGCGCCTCGGTCTTCCTCGGCCAGTACTTCCAGATCAGCCGCGGCCAGAGCCCGACCATGTCCGGCCTCATGACGCTGCCCATGATCCTCGGCCTGCTTGTCTCCTCGACGCTGAGCGGCCGGATCATCACCCGCACCGGACGCTGGAAGCGGTTCCTGGTGCTCGGCACGGCACTGCTCACCGCCGGGTTCGCGCTGATGGGCACGCTGCGGGCCGACACCAGCTTCACCCTGCTCTCCGTCTACATGGCGTTGATCGGCATCGGCCTGGGCATGACCATGCAGAACCTGGTCCTCGCCGTGCAGAACACAGTCGACCCGCGCGAACTCGGCGCGGCCAGCTCGGTGGTGGCGTTCTTCCGCAGCCTCGGCGGCGCGATCGGCGTCTCCGCGCTCGGCGCGGTGCTCGCCCACAAGGTCAAGGACTACACGGCAGCCGGCCTGTCGCAGCTCGGCATCCCCGCGTCCAGTTCCGGCAGCGGCGGGAGCCTGCCCGACGTGCACACCCTGCCCGGCCCGATCCGGCTCGTGGTGGAGAGCGCGTACGGCCACGGAGCCGGCGACATCTTCCTGGCCGCCGCCCCCTTCGCGCTTATCGCGCTTATCGCGGTGATCTTCATCAAGGAGGTGCCGCTGCGGCAGCACAACAGCGCACCGACGACAGGCGACGTCGAGCGGGAGCCGGCCGTGGAGGCAGCAGCATGAGCGTCGGAGCACCGGACCGCGAGGAATTCGGCCCCCGGACACGTCCGCTGCCGTTCGAGCGGGGCACCGACGGCCCCCGGGTCGTCCTGGTCGGCGTGGACGGCACCCGCACCTCCGAGCGGGCCGGCGCCTACGCCGCCGGTCTCGCCCGCCGGCAGGGCGCCGCCCTCGTGGTGGTCTTCGTCAGCTCGTCGAGCGGGCTGAGCGCCCTCGTGCCCGGGATGGACGCCGCAGCGGTCCAGCGCACCCACGACGAGTTGGCCGACGAGCTGCGTCGCGAGTGCCGGCGCGGAGCCGAGGAGTGGAAGCTGCCGGTGACCTTCCTGTGCCGGCGCGGCGACGCCTACGCCGAGCTGTGCGCGGCAGCCGACGAGTGCCAGGCCGACATGGTCGTGGTGGGCGCGTCCGAGCAGGCCGGTCACCGGCTTGTCGGCTCGGTCGCGACCCGCCTCGTCCGCACCGGGCGCTGGCCGGTCGTCGTGGTGCCCTGAAAAGCCGTCGCTTTTGTCGTACCCGGACCACAGGATGTCCGGATGACATGGAGAGCACCCGAGATCGACCGCACACATGAGCCGCTCGTCGCTGACGAACGCACCATGCTCGAAGGTTGGCTCGACTATCACCGCGAGACCCTGCTGCAGAAGTGCGCCGGCCTGACCGCCGAGCAGTTGCGCACGGCGAGCGTCGAGCCGTCCGGCCTGAGCCTGCTAGGGCTGGTCCTGCACATGACCGACGTGGAGCGGTCCTGGTTCCGCCAGCGCTTCGCGGGCGAGGTCCTACCCGACCTGTTCGACTACGACACCGACAACGACGCCGACTTCCACGCCGCCGCCGACGCCGACCCGGAGGCGGCCTTCGCCACCTTCCGGGCCGAGGTCGAGGCCGCCCGGGCCGCGACCGCAGGACGATCCCTGGACGAGACGTTCACGCTGACCCGCAGCGACGGAGACCGCACCTTCAGCCTGCGCTGGGTCTACGTGCACATGATCGAGGAGTACGCCCGGCACAACGGGCACGCCGACCTGATCCGCGAGCGGATCGACGGCGTCACCGGCGACTGACGGCAGGCTCAGTAGTCCAGGGCCGCCCGCAGGTAGCGCAGATCCGCGTGCCCGCCCCAGCGGTGCGCCGACAGCCCGGCCGCGCGGGCGCCCCGGATCGCCCAGTCCTCGTCGTCGACGAACAGGACCCGGGCCGGCGGGGTCCGGACCGCCACGCACGCCGCCTGGAAATACTCCGGCGCGGGTTTGTGCACACCGAGGGTCGAGGAGTTGACCACCACGTCCACCTCGTCGGCGAGGTCGAGCGCGGCGAGGTCGGCGTCGAGCAGGTCTGTGGCGTTGGTGGCCAGACCGACCCGGATCCCCGCGGCGCGCACCTCCCGGACGAAGTCGAGCACCTCGGTGTCCACCTCGCCCCGGTAGCGCTGCCACTGCTCCACCGCCGCCCGAGCCCGGTCCGGGCCACCGGCCGGCTCGACGAGCGCGTCGGCCACGCTGCTCATCCAGTCGGCGTGGCTGACCTGCCCGGTGAGCACCGGCCGGAGCCGACCCCACTGCATCGCGATCTCGCTGAGCACACCGTCGGCCAGGCCGTACTCTCGCTCCACCTCGGCGGCGACCGCCGGATCCCACCGCCGCAGGACGCCATCCAGATCCAGCAGGAGCGCCGTCGCGCGTTCCCGAGCCACTACCCGTTCTCCTCGCCGCGGCTGTGCCGCTGGTCGTCCTCATCGGCCCTGTTGAGCCGTTGACTGATCACCTGGGTGACCCCGCTGCGCATCGTCACGCCATAGAGCGCGTCGGCGATCTCCATCGTCCGCTTCTGGTGGGTGATGACGATGAGCTGGCTCTTCTCCCGCAACTGTGCCAGCAAGGTGATCAACCGGCCCAGGTTGACGTCGTCCAGGGCCGCCTCGACCTCGTCCATGATGTAGAACGGGCTGGGCCGGGCGCGGAAGATCGCCACCAGCATGGCCACCGCGGTCAGCGACCGCTCGCCACCGGAGAGCAGCGACAACCGCTTGATCTTCTTGCCCGGCGGGCGGGCCTCCACCTCGACACCCGTAGTGAGCAGATCGTCCGGGTCGGTGAGGATCAACCGGCCCTCGCCGCCGGGGAAAAGCACCGTGAACACCTGCTCGAACTCCCGCGCCGTGTCGGCGAACGCGCTGGCGAAGACCTCAAGGATCCGCTCGTCCACGTCCTTGACCACCGTGAGCAGGTCCCGCCGGGTGGCCTTGAGGTCCTCCAACTGCTCGGAGAGGAACTTGAAGCGCTCCTCCAGCGCGGCGAACTCCTCCAGGGCCAGCGGGTTGACCTTGCCCAGCAGGGCCAGCTCCCGTTCCGCCTTGGCGGCCCGCTTCTCCTGCACGGGCCGCTCGTAGCGGACCGGCTCGGGCACCGGCAGGCCGTCGCGTTCGGCTGTCGCGACGTCGACAGGGGTCGGTGGGACGGGCTGGTTCGGCCCGTACTCGGCGACGAGGGTCTCCACGTCCAGCCCGAAGTCCTCGGCCGCCTTCGCCTCCAACTGCTCGATGCGCAGTCGCTGCTCGGCACGGGCCACCTCGTCGCGGTGCACCTGGCTGGTCAGCCGCTCCAGTTCCGCGGCCAGTCGCTTGGCTGCCCCGCGTACCTCCTGGAGTTCCGCTTCGCGGGCGGCCCGTTCCCGGGCCACCTCGTCGCGGTGCTCCTCGGCCGTCGCGATCGAGGTGGTGAGCCGGGTGAGCGCCTCCCGGGCGCCAGCCGCGACGGCCCGGGCGATGCCCGCGCCCCGGGTGCGCGCGGCCCGCCGGGCTGCGGCGCGCTCCCGGGCGGCGCGCTCCGCGGTGGCCTGCCGGGCCAGCGAGTCGGCCCGGCCGGCGATCGAGGAGACCCGCTCCTCGGCGGTACGCACCGCGAGCCGGACCTCCATCTCGTTCTGCCGGGCCTGCGGCACCATGGCGGCGAGTTGGTCCCGTTCCTCGGTGGAGGGTTCGGCGTCGACAGGGGTCTCCTCGGCCAGGCGCAGCCGCTCCTCCAGCTCGGCGAGCGCGGCAAGGTCCCGCTGTCGGGCCGCCTCGGCGCGCGCCCGGGATTCACCGAGCCGGTCGGTCTCCGCCTTCGCCGAGCGCGCCGCCGCACCCAGCTCGGCCAGCCGGCGGGCGGCGGCGTTGCGGTGGCTCTCCGCCTCGCGCTTCTCGGCGGCGGCGTGCTGCACTGCCTCCTTGGCGGCGGTCACCTCGGCGCGCGCCTCGACGAGCTGCTCGCGCAGCTCGGCGCCGGAGCGTTCGGCGGCGAGCCGGTTGGTACGCGCCTCCTCGACGGCCGCCTGCACCTCGATGTAGCTGGGCGCCTTGGCCGACCCACCGGCCGCCGCGTACGCCCCGACCACATCGCCGTCGGGGGTGACCGCACGCAGCTCGGGGTTGCCGGCGACCAGCTCGGCAGCGGCGGCGAGGTCGTCGACGAGCGCCACGTCGCGCAGCGCCCGGTGCACGGCGGGGCGCAGCTCGGCGCCGCACTCGACGAGGTCGGGTGCCCAGCGGGCACCGTCGGGCAGCTTCGGGCGCAGCGCGTCGGCGGAGCCGGTCATGCCGGGCCCCGCCGGACTGCCGACGAGCAGGCCCGCCCGGCCGGCGTCGGAGATCTTCAGCAGGCGCATCGCCTCGACGGCCTCGTCCACGCCGCTGATGGCCACCGCGTCGGCGAGCCCGCCGAGCGCGGCGGCAAGCGCGGCCTCGTGCCCCGGCGCGACGGTGAGCAGCCCGGCGAGGCTGCCGAGTAGGCCCGGCACGTCCCCGGCACGGGCCAGCAGCGCGCCGGCGCCGTCCTTGCGCCGCAGACCGAGTGCCAGCGCCTCCTCCCGGGCCTTCCAGGTGGCGGCGTCCTTCTCGGCGGCCCGCTCGGCGTCGGCGAGCGACCGTACGGTGGCCTGCGCCCGCTCCTGCACGGCGACGGCCTCGGCGTGCCGGGCGTCCAGGTCGGCGTTGTCCCGGTCCGCCTCGGTGGACTGCGCGGCCACCGCGTCCAGGTCGGCCTGTGCCTGCTCGGCGCGGCCCAGCGCGTCGGCGTGCGCCACGGCGAGCCGTTCGATCTCCTCACCGGCGCTCGTGGTGCGGGCGCGGGCCGAGTTGACCTGGCCGGTGAGCCGGGCCATGCCCTCGCGCCGGTCGGCGATGGCCTTGGCGGCGACGACAAGCTCCCGCTCGGCGGCGGCGAGCTGCCGTTCCAGCTCCTGACGGTGCTCGACGGCCTCGGCCAGCCGGACCTGGTCGTCGGTCAGTGCCGCGCGCAGCTCCTCCTCCTGCTCGCGGACCCGCTCCGACTCGGCCTCCAGCTGGTCCGGGTCGCGGCCCGGGCGCTCGTCGTCGCCGGTGGCGCTGAGGTGCCGCAGCCGCTCCCGGGCCAGCTGTTCGATCGAGCGGAAGCGTTCCTGGAGGGCGGACAGCTTGTACCAGGTGTCCTGGGCGGCGGCGAGCAGCGGAGCGTCCTCGGCCAGCGCGGCCTCCAACTCGCCGAGCCGGCCCTGCACCTCGGTGTGCTCGCCCTCGATCTGCTCGCGCCGCTCCCGTAGCGCGGTCTCGTCGGCGATCTCCCGGTCGAGGGTGGTCCGCAGGGTGGCGAGGTCGTCGGCGAGCAGCCGGAGCCGGGCGTCGCGCAGGTTGGCCTGGATGGCGGCGGCTCGGCGGGCCACCTCCGCCTGGCGGCCCAGCGGCTTGAGCTGGCGGCGCAGCTCGGCGGTGAGGTCGGTCAGGCGGTTGAGGTTCACCTGCATGGCGTCGAGCTTGCGCAGCGCCTTTTCCTTGCGCTTGCGGTGCTTGAGGACGCCTGCCGCCTCCTCGATGAACGCGCGGCGGTCCTCCGGCTTGGCGTGCAGCATGCCGTCGAGCCGGCCCTGACCGACGATGATGTGCATCTCCCGGCCGATGCCGGAGTCCGACAGCAGCTCCTGGATGTCGAGCAGCCGGCAGGAGTTGCCGTTGATCTCGTACTCGCTCTCGCCGGAGCGGAACATCCGGCGGGTGATCGAGACCTCGGTGTACTCGATGGGCAACGCGCCGTCGGTGTTGTCGATGGTGAGGGTGACCTCGGCGCGGCCCAGCGGCGCGCGACCGGCGGTGCCGGCGAAGATCACGTCCTCCATCTTGCCGCCGCGCAGCGCCTTGGCGCCCTGCTCGCCGAGCACCCAGGCGATGGCGTCGACGACGTTGGACTTGCCGGAGCCGTTCGGGCCCACCACGCAGGTGATCCCGGGCTCCAGCTTCAACGTCGTGGCGGAGGCGAAGGACTTGAAGCCCCGCACCGTCAGACTCTTGAGATACACCTTCTCGATCCTCGTCCGGTGGCCGCCGTACCGTCGCCGGCTGCGGGGACCTGGGTGAACCCGCAGACTAACCCGGTGGCGGGAGCCGTCGGGCACGCGACCCGCCCCGGGTCGTGCCGGCAGTCGGCCGGACCGCCTCTGCGGCTGTGACCGGAAAGACAAAGCGCATTCATGATCAGCCTGCTGGTACGCGTATTTCCGGAAACCGTCCGGGTGGGTGGCGCGGCACCGAATACAAGATCACGAATCATCGGCCGAGGAAAAGGAGCCGGACAGCGTTGCGCGCCGGCACGGAGGTGTCGGCGCGCATTTTTGCGGTGGTGCGATTCAGTTTTCCGACCCGGAGATCAGGTCAGCGCCGGCTCGGCGAGACGAAGCAGATCATCCGCTTCCGCCGCTGCCGCCGCGAGCCGATCATTGTCGGCACGCAGACGCGTGATCTCGAACTCCAGTGCCTGAACCCTGGCACGCAGTCGGGTGACCTCGTCGAGCAGACGCCGGTCGGGCGCTGCACCTACGTGGCCGTAGAGGGCCTTCGCCATGCTGACTCCTTGATATGCGCTGCCGGAAAGGCCGGCCAACGCGCGCCCATTTGTACGCGGCTGCCATTCCAGGTGTATCTGGGCATGACCGGGCGCGACTGGCGACACCTATATATTGAGCCGCTAACCCCTCGTTCGTCAAGTTCTCGCAGGCCGTAGATCATCTCCACGTCGACCTGTCCACTTGTCGGGGGGCTGCCACAAGGCACGGACACGCTCTGTCCGGACACCTTTACTGTACGCCCGGATTCCCGGAAGTCCGCCCCTCGGCGTCCCACTTCCCCTTAACTCTTCCTTAGCCACGTTGCCGCAGCTCGTGGGCGAGTCGTAGCGTCACCCCGGCCAACAACCGACCCCGTGGAGGCATGGCGTGCACGGCTGGACCGACCCGATGGACCCGAACGGCGCACCCCGGCGCGCCGAGCGGCCGACCGACGAGCCGGACTGGCTGAGAGATCGACCGGAGCCCCGTTCGGCCTACCTGTTCGGCGACGACCCCGACCAACCCGGCGACGGGTGGCACCACACGGAGCCCACCTCCCGGTGGCAGCCGGCACCCATGGATGAGCCCACCGACGCGGAGGCCATTGGCGGCTGGGCGGCACCGACCAGCGCCATGCCGATTGACGCGGAGACCAGCGGCGCTTGGCGGGCCGGCACCGGCGACGAGGGCCGGCCCGGCGAGGGCCGACACCGCTCGCCGCGGCGCTGGCGTCGCCCCCTGCTGATCGGCGGCGCCGCCGCGGCCGCCACGCTCGTGGTGAGCTTCGGTGTGGGCGCACTCGCCCTGCCCGGCGGGGACCGGTCGACAGTTGAGCCGACCGCTGTCGACGACACCGTCGCCGCCGCGCCCGCCGAGCAAGCCGAGCAACCGGCCGGCGACACCTTGATCGCACCCTCCCCCACCGCCACGCCCAGCACGGCACAGCCGACCCCGACGCCGAGCAAGGTCGTCAAGCCCACCCCGGCGCCGTCGCGCTCCACCGCCGCGTCACGGCGTACCGCACCCCGCAGCACCGCGCCGAGCAGCTCCGGCGGCTCCGGCGGCACCGCTGGCACGGTGAGCGCCCAGGCTCGCGAGGTGGTGGACCTGGTGAACGCCGAGCGGGCCAAGGCCGGCTGCAAGGCGCTGAGCATCGACGACAAGCTGATGACCGCCGCGCAGCGGCACAGCCAGGACCAGGCCGACCACAAGAACATGTCGCACACCGGCAGCGACGGCAGCAACCCCGGCGTCCGGCTCGACCGGGTCGGCTACGCCTGGCGCACCTACGGCGAGAACGTGGCCTGGAACCAGCAGACGCCGGCCAGCGTGATGAGCGCCTGGATGAACAGCACCGGCCACCGGAAGAACATCCTGAACTGCGCGTTCACCGAGATCGGCGTCGGCATCGCCAGTAGCAACGGCCCGTACTGGACGCAGGTCTTCGCGGCGCCGCGCTGACCGCGCGTCGTCCGCGCCCCCGCGCTCGTTTGACCCGGTGAGGTACGTCGGGCCGGAGCGCGGGGCGGCGTACCGGCCGGCGGCGACGGGCCGCCCAGGACCCGGGAGCTGCCGATGCGGATCCGGCCGCGGCGACGAACCGCCGTACGCCCGCTGCGTCGGATCGTGTCGGCGGGCGTCGCGCTCGTCCTGGTGCTACCGGTGTACGGGTGCCGGGCCGAGCTGACCCCGCCCGGCGCGCCCACCCCGTGGCCGGCCGGGCAGGCCCGCCACTGGCAGTGGCAGTGGCAGCTCAGCGGCCCGCTCGACCCGACAGTGGACGCGGACGTCTTCCTGCTCGACCCGGTGGCCACCACCGCCGCGCAGACCGCCGAGCTGCGCTCGCGCGACCGCCGGCTGATCTGCCAGGTGTACGTCGGCTCGGTGCGCTCGACCGACCCGGACGCCAGCCGGTTTCCCGCCACCGTGCAGGGCTCGGCCGCACGCCGACCCGGCAGCCGGTGGCTGGACGTACGGGGATGGGACGCTCTGGAGCCGGTGCTGGCCGACCGGTTCCGGCTCTGCCGGGGCAAGGGCTTCGGCGCCGTGGCGTTCGCCGACGCCGACGGGTACGAGCACCGCGCCGGCTTTCCCCTCGGCTTCGACGACCAGCTGCTGTTCAACCGTCGGCTGGCGCAGCTGGCCCGGTCGCTTGACCTCTCACCCGGGCTGGTCAACGCCGTGCCGCAGCTCGCGGCGCTGGCCCCCGACTTCGATTTTGCGGTGAACGAGGAGTGCGTACGGCTGGACCAGTGCGCCAAGCTGCTGCCGTTCGCCGATGCGGGCAAGCCTGTCTTCCACGTCGAATACACGGGCTCGACCGACGACTTCTGCGTCACCACTGTCGGCTACGGCTTCGCGTCGATACGCAAGGAACGGGCGTTGGACGCCTGGCGGGAGGCGTGCGCGCTGCCCTGACACGGTCGGCCGGGCCACAGTCGTGGCCCGGCCGAACTCGCGCCTGGGTCAGGGCACCGCCACCAGCTCCGGCGCGGCTGCCGGCGGATTGGCGTCGGCGGGGGCCGGCTTCGGACGCGGGCGCAGGAAGCGCGGCGCCCACCAGTTGGCGTCGCCGAGCATGGTCATCAGCGCCGGCAGCACCACGGCCCGGATGATCGTGGCGTCCAGAAGGATCGCCGCCGCCAGGCCGATACCGAGCTGCTTCATGTCGATGGTGCTCAACGTGGCGAAGATCGAGAACACGCCGACCATCACGATCGCCGCGCTTGTCACCACCCCCGCCGACGAGGTGATGCCGTACGAGACGGCGTCCCTGGTGGACATCCCCGCCAGGACTCCTTCACGGATCCGGCTGACCACGAACACGTGGTAGTCCATCGAGAGTCCGAAGAGCACCACGAAGAGGAACAGCGGCAGCCAGGACACGATCGCGCCCATCGAGGTGAAACCGAGCAGCCCTTCGGCCCACTCACCCTGGAACACCAGCACGACGAGCCCGTACGCGGCGCCGGCGGAGAGCAGGTTCAGCAGGATCGAGCTTGCCGCCACCACCACCGACCGGAAGGTGAACACCATGACGAGGAAGGTGAGCACCAGCACGAACCCGATCACCAGCGGCAGCTTGCTCTTGATGTGCTGCGCGTAGTCCTCGCTGTCGGCAACGCTCCCGCCCACCGCGTACTCAATCCCGGGGATGCCCCGCAGCTCGGCCGGGACAAGGTCGTCGCGCAGCTTCTCCAACGACTGCACCGACCGGTCGTCCCTGCTGGCGTACGGGGTGGCGACGTCCAGCACCGACACCCGCCGGTCGGCCGACACCTCGATCTTCGGGCCGTCCGCCTCGGCGGGAGCGAACAGCGGGTCACCGGCGGCACGGCCGGCGAGGCCGGCGAGCGCGGCGTGGACCCGGTCGGCCTGCTCGGCAGGCGCGCGCACCGCCACCACATGGTTGGTGCCTGTGCTCGGGAAGGCCGCGGTGAGTCTGTCGTACGCCTGCATCGCCGGCGTGGTGCGCGGCAGGTCCTCCATGCCGGGGAACTTCAGCTTCATGCCGAGCGCGGGTGCGGCAAGCGCGAGCAGCAGACCGACCGAGATGACAAGGGTCGCGACCGGAGCACGCAGGGCGGGCCGGAGCACCGCCGGCCAGAGTCGAGGTGCGCGGGGTGCGCCGTTGCGGTCGGCGCGCGGCGCGGTCAGGCGCCAGAGCAGCGGCACCCGGGGCCGGTCGACCCAGCGGCCGAGCCTGGCCAGCAGGGCCGGCAGTACGGTCAGCGAGCCGGTCACCGCGACGGCGACCACAAGGATCGAGCCGACGGCCAGGGACGAGAAGACCACGTCGCCGGCGAGCAGCAGCCCGGCCATCGAGATGATCACCGCGAAGCCGGAGACCACAACGGCGTGCCCGGAGGTCTCCGCGGCGATCTCGACAGCGTCCAGGCCGGAGCGGCCCTTGGCCCGTTCCTCGCGTTCCCGGCGGATGTAGAACAGCGAGTAGTCGACACCGACAGCCATGCCGATCAGCAGGATCACCGGCGCGGTGGTGTCGGTGGCGGGCACCAGGTGCGAGGCGAGGGTGGAGAGACCCATCGCGGCGGCGACCGAGGAGAGCGCCAACAGCACCGGCACGCTGGCGGCGATCAACGCGCCGAACGCGATGATCAGGATGGCCAGTGTGACCGGCAGGCTGAGCAGCTCGGCGCGCTTGAAGTCCTTGCCCAGGGTGTCGTCGAGGGCCTGGTTGATCGACGGGCCGCCGACCTGCTCGACGCGGAGCCCCGGATGCGCGCCCTGCACTGTCGCTGTCGCGTCGCGCAGCGGCTGCACCCGGTCCGACGCGGTACCCGGATCACCGGACATGGTGATCGGCAGCAACACCGCCGACGCGTCCCGCGCGGTGACCGGTTGGCCGACGCCTGCGACCCCGGGGACGGTACGCAGCCGGGCCGCCGCGTCGTCGGCCGCCGTCTTCGCCGCCACCAGGTCCAGGGACCCGTCCCGGGCGGTGATCAGTACGTTCTCCACGGCCGGGTCGTCGAAGGCTCCGGAGTCGACGATCACGCCGGCCCGCCCCGCCTCGCCGATCGCCTGGTCGTTGTTTGTCGCCTCGTTGAGGCCGACGGCGTTGCCACCCACGAAACACACCGCCACGAACACGGCCCACAGCGCGATCGCCCGCCACGGATGCTCGGCGCTCCACCGCGCCATCCGCACCGTCACCGGTCTTGCGCCCATCTCAGGTCCCCCTGTCACGTCAGCCCCCTGTCAACGGTGCTGACGCTAGAGACGGGACGAGACCATCACATCGGGGATCGGCCGGGCCTGCCCCGGAGTCCGTCCACCATGGGTGGCGGGCCACCGGGCCGGTGTCAACCCCCGACCCGGTCACCGATTCCGGGGACGATCCGGGGTGCCGGGCGCGACCCGCCGACGCCGACCCGGATGCCGCTCCGGGTCATCCCCGAAGGGAGCCCCTGGGCCGGGGCTGACAACGCGGGCAGCTGTACGAGGAGCGGTTCATGAACGCCTCACGGCGGATGGGCGTGCCACACCGCCGGCACGGCTCGCCCTCACGGCCGTACACGTTCAGCTCCCTGTCGAAGTAACCGCTCTCGCCGTTGACGTTGACGTAGAGGGCGTCGAAGCTGGTGCCGCCCTCCTTGATCGCCTCACCCAGCACGTCACGGACGTGCCCGAGCAGGCGCTGCGCGGCCGGCCCGGTCAGCGCGTCGGTGGGGCGGACGCCGTGCAGTCGGGCACGCCAGAGCGCCTCGTCGGCGTAGATGTTGCCCACCCCGGAGATCAGCGTCTGGTCGAGCAGGGCGCGCTTCACCTCGGTCCGTCGGCGGCGCAGCGAGGCGACGAACTCCGTGTCGGAGAACTCCGGGTCCATCGGGTCGCGGGCGATGTGCGCGATCTCCGCGGGCAGCTCGGCGCCACCTTCACTCACCGAGAGCCCACCGAACGTGCGCTGGTCGACGAAGCGCAGCTCCGGCCCGTCGTCGGCGAACCGGAACCGGACCCGCAGGTGGGTCTCGTCCGGAGTGCCGGGCTGCTGGAGCAGCAACTGCCCGGACATGCCGAGGTGCCCGATCACCGCGTCGCCGCTGTCCAGCGGAAGCCACAGGTACTTGCCGCGGCGGCGGACGTCCAGCACGGTCCGGTCGGCGAGCACGTCGGCGAAGTGCGCCCCACCCGGGACGTGCCGCCGGACGGCGCGCGGGTGTCGGACCTCGACCGAGGCGATCCGCCGACCGATCACCCACTGGGCGAGCCCCTGCCGTACGGTCTCGACCTCGGGCAGCTCAGGCACGGCGTACACCAGTCTCGTGGCCGTCGGCACCCCCGGCCGGCATGGACTGCGCCAGGTGGTCGGCCTGCTCGCTCTGGGCTGCCCGCTCGGCGCGCTCCAACGGCCCGAACGACTCGTCCCCGTCGGTCAGGTCACTGCCGTCGCCCGGCTGGTCCCGGTGGTCGGTGCTGGCCCGCCCGTTCTGGCCGCTCTGGCTGGTCTGGCCTTCGTCGTCGGGGCCGTTCTGCTCGGCGAGCGTCCGCCAGGCCGCCTCGGCGGCCCGCTGCTCGGCCTCCTTCTTGCTGCGTCCCTCGGCGCCGCCGTAGCGGTTGCCGGCCACCACGACCCAGGCGGTGAACGTCTTCAGGTGGTCCGGGCCGGTGCCCTCGATCCGGTACTCCGGAACGCCGAGCCCCAACGCCGCGGTCAACTCCTGGAGGCTGGTCTTCCAGTCCAGGGCGGCACCCCGGCCAGCCGACTCGGCCATCAGCGGGTCGAAGAGCCTGTGGATCACGATCCCGGCGGTGTCCAGCCCGTACTGGAGGTAGATCGCGCCGAGCAGCGCCTCAAGCGTGTCGGCGAGGATGCTCGCCTTGTCCCGCCCACCGGTGGTCTCCTCACCCTTGCCGAGCAGCAGGTACGCGCCGAGGCCGTCCGGCCCCAGACCACGCGCCACGTCGGCGAGCGCCCGCATGTTGACCACGCTGGCCCGCAGCTTGGCCAACTGGCCCTCGGGCAGATCGGGATGGTTGTGGAACAGCGCCGTGGTGATCACGACGCCGAGCACCGAGTCGCCGAGGAACTCCAGCCGTTCGTTTGTCGGCAGGCCACCGTTCTCGTACGCGTACGAGCGGTGGGTCAGCGCCCGTTCCAGCAGGTCCGGCTCGATGCTGACGCCGAACGCGGCTTCCAGGTGACCGACGGACGCCCGCCGCCGCTTGTCGTTGCTCATGATGTACGTACCTCGGTGTCGGTGGAGCGGTCTGAGCGGTCGGCCACGGCGTCGCCGTCGAGCAACGCGGAAACCAGGTCGATGGCGTGTCTCCGCCACAGGTGAGCGGCGAGGGCGATGCCGGAGGCGACGTCGTCGGCGCCGGCGGAGCCGTGGCAGACGACCACCGTTCCGGCGACGCCCAGCAGAGCGGCGGCACGGGGTGCGCCGCCGCCGACGGGCGGGCCGCCGGCCATCGCGTACGCGCCCTCGATCGCCTTGAGCAGCACGTTACCGGTGAAGCCGTCGGTGACCACCACATCGGCGCGCGCGCCGAGCGTCACGTCGTACCCCTCGACCAGGCCGACGTAGTGCGCGCCGCCGGGCAGCGGCTCGACGGAGAGCAGGGGGTCGGTGGCGCGGCGTACCCGGTCGCCCTTGCCGGCCTCGGTGCCGACCGAGAGCAGGCCGACCCGGGGCGCGGCGACCGAGTGGGCGACCGCGGCGTACGCGGCGCCGAGAACGGCGTGCCGGGCGAGGGTGGCCGGGCGGGGCTCCAGCGTGCCGCCGACGTCGAGCAGCACTACCGGCCCGGCTACCGCGGGCAGGGTGGCGACCAGGGCGGGTTGGCGGATCTCGGGCCAGCGACCCAGGCCGAGCACGGCGGCGGTGACAGTGGCGCCGGTGGCTCCGGCGGAGACCAGCGCGTCGGCGGTGCCGTCGCGGACGGCGGTGACGACGGCCCGGACGGTGCTCTCCGCGCGGGCGGCGCTGGGATGGTCGGCCATGCCGACGGAATCGCGGACCGGCCGCACGGTGATCCGGGCCCGCTGGGCCGGGCCGAGGGCAGCGATCAGCTCGTCGGCGACCTCGGTCGGGCCGACGAGCAGCAGGTGCAGGTCCGGGTCGGCGCGCATGGCACGCAGAGCGCCGTCAACCACGACGGCGGGAGCGTCGTCCCCGCCGAGGAGGTCAACGGCGATCCGCGCGGTGCCCCGCTCCGCCGGAACACCGGCCGGGTTGGGCCGGCCGGTGTCGGAGGGAGCCGGGGCACCGGGCGAATGCCAGGGTGCGCGCGCCGCCCGACCTGGGGTCGGGGGCGTCACTCGGCGTCCAGGTCAGACCTCGAGAACCTGGCGGCCGTTGTAGGTGCCGCAGACGGAGCAGGCGGCGTGCGGCAGCTTCGGGGACTTGCACTGCGGGCACGCGACGGTCGCGACCACGGTCGCCTTCCAGTTCGCCCGGCGGGACCGGGTGTTGCTGCGCGACATCTTGCGCTTGGGGACGGCCACGGTTCTTACTCCTCTGTACGGGTCAGTTGCGACAGGCCCGCCCAACGCGGGTCGATCTGCTGGTGACTGTGGTCGGCCGGCAGATCGTCCCAGTGCGCCCCACATTCGGGGCACAGTCCTGGGCAGTCCTCCCGGCAGCGCGGGTTGGTCGGCAGCGTGAGCACCAACGCGTCCCGCAGCGCCGGCTCCAGGTCGATCAGATCGCCCTGCATCCGGCCCACCTCGTCCTCGTCGGTCGTGGCGTCCGTGGTGCTGTTCTCGTACGCGTACAGCTCCTGGATCGTCACGGCCATCGAGTTGTTGATTTCGCGCAGGCAACGCCCGCACTCGCCCCGGACGGGACCGGTGATGGTCCCGGAGACGAGCACACCTTCGGACACCGACTGCAACCTCAGATCGAGGGTGAGGTCTGCGCCCTCCGGCACGCCGATCAACTCCACACCGAGGTCCGCCGGTGCCGGCACGTCCCGCTGGACCTCACGCAACGCGCCAGGGCGGCGCGGCAGGTCCCTCGTGTCGAGGACCAGCGGCGACCTGGGGTCGAGTGTCGATGGCGAGCGCTTGGGCATAGTCAGACTCCGGCCGGTGAGAGGCCGACAAAAAAGGTTACCTGGGCGACCGCCGGACCGTCGAACCGGGGGCGACGCCCGCCTTGAGTGTCGGCTGGTGAGGTGCCGCTCAGAAGGGTAGCGGGCGTTCCGCCTCATCCCCACCGAAGGTGCCGATCTCCCGCAGCGCGTGCATCTTGTCGCGACCACGCTCTATCGAGGCGAGCGCCCGGGTGAGGAACTGCTCGAAGTTGGCAAGCGCCGTGTCGACGTAGTCGTCGACCTCCTCGCGCAGGCGCTGCGCCTCGGCCCGGGCTTCGGAGATGATCCGCGCCCCCTCGTGCTCGGCCGACACGGTGATCTCGTTCACCGAGACCAGGCGGGCGTGTTCTGCCTCACCCTCGCTGATGATCCGGTCCGCCTCGCGCTTGCCCGCTTCCATGATCTTGTCGCGCTCGTCGAGGAGCGCGGCGGCGCGGCGCAGGTCGGCGGGCAGTTCGGCACGCATCTCATCGAGAGCGGCGATCATCTCGCCCCGGTCGACCATGCAGTTGTTGCGCGACATCGGGACGGAGCGGGCCTGCTCCACCATGGCGATCAGTTCGTCGATGCGATCGAGCGGGTCCACCGGTACCTCACTCCTGTCGTTCGTCGGCCGACCTCCATGATGCGGGCTACGGCCGGTTCCCCGCTCCACCAATCATGTCGTGCCCGCCCCACCCACGCCCCATCCACCCCAACCCGGCGCGTCGCGCCCCCATCGCGCTCCGCGACCCTGGCACCGCCCAAACCCCGTCGATCTTGCACTTTCCGCCTCGACAATTGCCGCACCTACACACATTCCCGCGACCACAACTGCAAGATCGCGGGAGATGGGGGTGGGGGGTGAGGGTGAGGGTGAGGGTGGGGTTAGGGGGGCGGGGTCAGGGGCGGGGGGTCAGGCGAGTTTGTAGCGCTTCTCGCACTGCGTCGGGGACGTGGGCGGAGATGTCGCCGCCCCACTTGGCCACGTCCTTGACGAGGCTGGAGGAGAGGAACGAGTAGAGGGGGTTGGTCGGCATGAACAACGTCTCGACCCCGGCCAGCCCGATGTTCATCTGGGCCATCTGCAACTCGTAGTCGAAGTCGCTGACCGCCCGCAGACCCTTGATCAGGACACTCGCCTGCTGGGCCCGGCAGAAGTCGACAAGCAACCCCCGGAACGACTCGACCCGCACGTTGCCGTACGAGGAGGTCACCTCGCGGAGCATGTCGATCCGCTCCTCGACGGTGAACAGGCCACTCTTCGACTGGTTCACCAGCACGCCGACGATCACCTCGTCGAAGAGCCGACTGGCCCGACCGATGATGTCGAGGTGACCGTTGGTCACCGGGTCGAACGAGCCGGGACACACCGCGCGTCTCATGATCGGCGACCGTACCAAAGCGTGGTCTCGCCGTAACGGCGGCTACGCCCGGGGGTGATGCCCTCCACCCAGTCGAACTGCCTGGTCCTGCTGGACCGTTCCACCACCACGAGCGCGTCGGGCGCCAGCCAGTCGCCGTCGACAAGCGCGGTCAGCAGCGCGGTGATCTCCTCGTCCGGCACGGCGTACGGCGGGTCGGCGAAGACCACGTCGTACGGTCCGCCGTCCGGGCCGGCGGCCAGTGCGGTCGCCACCTTGCCGGCGACCAGCCGGACGGCCGAGCCGGCCCGCAGGGTCGCCACGTTCTCGCGAATCACCCGGGCAGCCCGGGGGTCGGACTCCACGAGCAGGACGTGCCGGGCACCCCGGGACAGCGCCTCCAGCCCCACCGCGCCGGAACCGGCGTACAGGTCGGCGAAGCGCACGCCGTCGAGGTCGACCTCGGCCTGCACGGCACTGAAGAGCGCCTCGCGGACCCGATCCGAGGTGGGTCGGGTGCCCGCACCGGGGGGTGCGGCGATCCGACGGCCGCCGAGTGTCCCGGCCACGATCCGGGTCATCGCCTCCTCCTGCTCATGACCTCGACGCTACGCGACCCGCCGAAGTCGGCAACACGGTAGGTATCGCCGCGACGATCACGTGATCACTTCTCGTATATCAATGATCTCAAGTTCATATCATTCGCCTTAGTGAATCCTGAGGCCTGTATCACTCGTGGCGATCTCGCTAGGGTCTGCCGGGTGCCGGCGGCAACCCACCGGCCCACGGTATCGGGAGGGCGCCGCACCGTCTGGACGTGCAGCGACCGTCCACTGTCTCTCCCGTGCCACACCCCTGACGCTTCAGCACTCCAGGAGTACCCGTGATCCGTCCCAAGCTGTCGCTACGGCGACCGCTGGCCGTCCTGGGAGCCGCCCTCATCGGCCTCGCCGGGGTCGTCGCGGTGGCCGCCCCAGCCAGCGCGCACCACACGACCATCACCGCCACCGCCGACTGCGACAAGCGCACCGGCGAGCGCGTGATCACGTGGAAGGTGGAGAACAGCGAGCGCGACAAGGCCGTGACGCTCAAGAGGGTGACCTCCGAGCCCGCGACCGACGTGACAGTGCCCGTCCGGGGCGCAACCTCCGTGCCCCTTCAGGGGTACGTCATCGAGAAGCGCGGCTCCGTGCAGGCCGTCCAGCGGGTGCCCGGCGACACCGCCACCGCCAAGCTGACGGTGTTCGGCAAGTGGCAGAAGAACGGCAAGGAAGCCACCAACAACGGCAGCATCAACCTTGCCGCCGACAGGTCCTGCACGCCGGCGCCGAAGTGCATCGACGCCAGCAAGGCCAAGTACAGCCACACCTTCGACGGCCCGAAGGGCACCGCCACCGTCAAGCTCGACGGTGACCTGCCGCTGTGCGGCGAGGGCAAGCAGTGGTTCACGCTGGTGTCGTACTTCGCGCCGCGCCCGCAGTTCGCCACCCCGCAGTACGTCTACGGCACGCCGGACAGCGACTGGATCGGCGGCACCCAGACCGAGATCGAGCTGAACGTCGAGATCCCGGACTGCCACACCCAGGTCGACCTGATCTGGGGTGACGGCGAGCAGGTCATCGACCCGCTGGTCGAGGGCGGCAAGCGGTACGACAACAAGAAGCTCGGATCCCCGGGCGCGCCGGGCAACCGGTCCAAGGGCGTGCAGGGCTGGTACAACGGCGGCGACAAGAGCTGCACCACCCCGGCCTCGACCTTCGCGTCCAACTGCGACGGTTCGGTGGCCGTCTCGCTGAGCAACGACGGCAAGATCAGCAAGTACCCGGTCGAGTTCGAGATCAAGGGTGCGGACGGCTGGTCCAAGAAGGTCTCCGTCGCGGCAGGCAAGGCCGACAACAGCATCGTGGTTCCGGCCGCCAACGCCGGCAAGATCGAGGTGCTTGTCGACGGCAAGGTGGTCGAGAACGGCACGTACTCGTGGCAGCGCCCCGAGGACTGCCCCCTGCCGGCCGTCACCACCGAGGCCGACTGCAAGACCTTCGCGCTCACCGTGACCAACCCCGAGGGTGGTCTCCCGGTGAAGGCCACCTTCGCGTACGGCGACAAGACCGAGACCCGTACGGTGGCCGCCGGCGGCTCGGAGAAGGTGACCTTCAAGGCCAGCAAGGCCGAGTCGGCGCTCGTCACCCTGCCGGATCTGGACCTGGAACTGGAAGCCATCTACACGCCGGAGGGTGACTGCGGCGGCGGTGGCGGCGGAGGCGAGGAGCCGGGTCTCCCGGTCACCGGTGCGGCGGCGGGCGGCATCGCCGCCGGGGCGATCGCCCTGCTGATCGCGGGCGCCGTGTTGTTCGTCATCGCCCGACGGCGTCGGGTGACCTTCACCGCCTGACCTGTTCGGCCCACGGGCGCGTCGACCAACCGGTCGACGCGCCCGTGGCGTGTTCGGCTCCACTCCGGAGCAACGCCGCAGGGATCGGCAGTGACCGGGCGAACACGTACCGGCGATCAATGATCACGAATTAGTAAAGTTGCCTTCCGGCAATGATCTGAACTCCCCAGATTCACCATTGATCAGTACAGTCACCCTCTGTTCCCGCCTCGCGCGGGAGCATCCCGCGTCGCGACGCCCCGGTGAGCAGACGACCCGCACAGGCGTCCCGCCTCCCGGCTCCCCGCACGCGATCCGTACTCCCCCTCACCAGGAGCCTGCGTGAACCCTCCCAAGTCTCCGTTGCGGCGCATCGCGGCCATCGCCGCCGGCGCGCTGATCGGTCTCGTCGGTGTCGGCGCCCTCGCCGCGCCCGCCAGTGCGCACCACCCCGAGCCTTCCGGCACCTACTGCCTGGCCGCAGACGGCCTGACCACTGTGACGTGGAAGGTCGGCAACAGCGAGAACATCACTGCCGAGGTCACGGCTCTCACGTCCACCGTGCCCAACGAGTTCCGTGACGGCAACCTGGCCGTAGGCGCGACGCTCCCGAAGAAGGGCGACGGTTTCCTCACCGCCACCCAGACCCACCGCTTCACCGAGCGGAAGCCGAAGATCGAGCTGACCGTCGAGGCCCGGTGGGTGCGTCCGAACCGGATCGTGACCGAGCACCGGACGGTGGCGGCAAAGCCGGCCGGCACCTGCGCGGCCCAGCCCACCACGCCGCCGGCCAGCCCGACGCCGACCGCCACGCCGACCGTGAGCGCGTCGCCCACCCCGAGCGTGCCGGCGTCGCCCAGCCCCAGCGCGACCACTGCCTCCCCGACGCCGACCCAGAGCCCGTCGGAGACCCCGACGGCTCCCTCGGTACCGGTCGAGCCGGTGGGCACCGTCGAGTCGACCTGCGACAAGCTCACCTTCACGGTGGAGAACCCCGCCGACGGTGAGACCGTCACCCTCACCCTGACCCCGAACAAGGGCGAGGTGAAGACGCTTACCGTCAAGCCGGGCGAGACCGGCTCCGTCTCGTTCCCCGCGACCGAGGGCCTCACCGTCACTCCGGCCGCCGATGGTCTCGACGACACCGAGCCGATCGCGTGGGAGAAGCCGGCCGAGTGCGACGGTCAGGGCGGCGGCCTGCCGCTCACCGGCGCGAACACCACCATGATCGCCGGCGGTGCCGTCGTGCTGCTGGCCGCCGGTGCGGGCCTGTTCGTGATGGCTCGCCGTCGCCGGCTCCGCTTCACCGTCTGACCCGAACCGCGCTGAAACCCGAGGGCGCGTCGACCACCCGGTCGACGCGCCCTCGGGCGTTTCCGGCTCGGTCACGGTCCGCCTCGGCCCGCAGTCGGCCTTGGCCCGCAGTGCGGGCTTAAGCCGCGGTTCGGCGCCTCCATCTCGCGGTCAGCGCAGTGACCGGCGGCGGCGCCGAGGACAGGTCTCATGCGCGTCCTTTGCTCTGCTTACCTCCAGGCAACGGCCGCCGTCCGCATACCGGACGCGGCCTGTTGCGTCCGTTGAAGCAGAGCAAAGGACGCGCGGAGGTACCACCGCACGGCAGGCACGACGTGAGGCAGGCACGACGTCAGGCAGGCACGACGCCCGGGCAGACGTGACGATCCAACCCAGCCCATTTCGACCGCGACGAGGGCGGGGCGGTCAGCGGCAGAGCCTCAGAACGCGGTCAGCCCTTTTCCAGATACTCCGCGCGGTCCTCGTCGACAAGGGCCGCGACCGACGCGGCAAGCGCCGGGTTGCGGGTCAACTCCGGGTCGTCCTCGATCAGGGTGATCGCCTCGGCGCGGGCGTCGCGGATCAGGTCGGCGTCGCGTCGCAGGGACAGCAGCCGCAGGTGCGAGCGGTGCCCCGACTGGGTGGCGCCCAGCACGTCACCTTCGCGTCGTTGCTCCAGGTCAAGCTCGGCGAGCTTGAACCCGTCGCTTGTGGACGCGACGGCGTCCAGCCGTTCCCGTGCCGACGACCCCTCGGCCGCCTCGCTCACCAGCAGGCAGAGCCCGGCGGCGGAGCCCCGGCCGACCCGGCCCCGCAACTGGTGCAGTTGTGAGACACCGAACCGGTCGGCGTCCAGCACGATCATCACTGTCGCGTTCGGCACGTCCACACCGACCTCGATGACAGTGGTCGCCACAAGCACGTCCAGGTCACCGGCGGCGAAGGAGCGCATCACCGCGTCCTTCTCGTCGGCCGGCAGGCGGCCATGCAGCACCCCGATCCGCAGCCCGTGCAACGGCCCGTCGGCAAGCAGCGGGGCCACCTCGGTCACGGCGAGGGGCGGGCGACGGCCGTTGTCGTCGAGCGGCGGTTCCTCATCCTCCGACGTCGGGCCCTCCCCGATCCGCGGGCACACCACGTACGCCTGATGGCCGGCGGCCACCTCCTCACGCAGCCGGCGCCACGCCCGGTCCAGGAAGGCTGGCTTCTCGGCGGCCGGCACCACGTGCGAGGCGATCGGCGACCGCCCTCGGGGCAACTGGGAGAGGGTGGACACCTCAAGGTCGCCGTAGACGGTCATCGCCACCGTGCGCGGGATCGGGGTGGCCGTCATCACCAGCACGTGCGGCGGCTGGGCGGCCTTGGCCCGCAACGCGTCGCGCTGCTCCACGCCGAAGCGGTGCTGCTCGTCGACCACCACCAGACCCAGGTCGGCGAAGTCCACCCCCTCGTACAGCAGGGCGTGGGTGCCCAGCACGATGCCGGCGTTGCCGCTGGCCACCTCGCCGAGCGCCCGACGGCGGGCCGCCGCACCAAGCGAGCCGGTCACCAACTCGACACGGGTGGCGTGCTCGGCGGAATCCAGCTCGCCGGCCCGGCCCAACGGCCCGAGCAGGTCCAGCATGCCGCGGTGGTGCTGCGCGGCCAGCACCTCGGTGGGCGCCAGCAGCGCGGCCTGCCCACCCGCGTCGACCACCTGGAGCATCGCCCGCAGCGCCACCACCGTCTTGCCCGAGCCCACCTCGCCCTGCAAGAGGCGGTGCATCGGATGCGGGGCCGCCAGGTCCTCAGCGATCTCCACACCGACGTCACGCTGCCCGGCCGTCAGCTCGTACGGCAGTCGGGCGTCGAACGCGTCCAGCAGGCCGCCGGCGCGCGCCGGACGGGGGCGGGCCGGCCAGTCGGCGGCCCGGTGTTTGCGCTGCACCAGTGTCAACTGGACGGCGAACGCCTCGTCCCACTTGAGCCGCCGCCGCGCCCGATAGAGCTCCTCCTTGCTGGACGGACGGTGGATCTCCCGCAGGGCGGTGCCCAGGCCGACCAGGTTGCGGCTGGCCCGCACTGTGGCCGGCAGCGGGTCCTCCGGTGGGGTGAACGTGTCCAGTACGACACGCACGCAGCGGGCGATCACCCAGGTCGGGACGGCAGCGGCAGCCGGGTACACGGGGATCAGCGCGCCGGCGAACTCCTCGATCTCGTCGCTGACCGCCGCCTCGCCCTCACCGCCCTCGCCGAGCAGGACGTACTCCGGGCCGTTGAGCTGTCGTTTGCCCCGGAACTCGGTGACCTTGCCGGCGAACAGACCCCACCGGCCCGGACGCAGCTCCCGCTCGCGCCACGCCTGGTTGCCGAAGAACGTGAGCGTCAGCAACCCGCCGGAACCGTCGCCGACGGTCACCTCCAGCAGGTTGCCCCGACGTTGGCGCATCGGGCGAACGGCGGTGCGCTGCACCTGGGCCAGCACGGTTACCTGCTCGCCGACGTCCAGCGAGCGGATGTCGGTGTGCTCGCCACGCTCGTCGTAGCGGCGCGGAAAGTGGTAGATCAGGTCACCCGCGGTGTGCAGGTCGAGCTGGGAGGCCAGGGCCTTGGCCGTCTTGTCGCCCACGAGCTTCTTCAGCGGAGTGTCCACCGTGGCCGGCTCACTCATTCGACCCCCACCAGGAGCGGATAGAACGGCTGGCCGCCCGGGTACGCGTGCACCTCGACGAACGGCCAGCGCCGCTCGACGTGCGCCCGGACGGCGTCGGTCAGCCCGGGGGGCGCGTCCACACCGGCCAGCAGGGTGACCATCTCGCCGCCACCGCCGAGCATCTGGTCGACCACTGCGGCGCACGTGTCGATGAGGTCGGCGCCGATGAGGTGCACCTCCCCCTCCACAAGTGCCAGCACGTCCCCGGGGTGGCACGGGCCGGCGACTGTCAACGCGTCGCGGCTCGCGTGGCAGACCTCGGCGTAGCGGCAGGCGCCGGCCGCCTCGGCCATCGCGATCACGTCGTCCTCGAAGCGGCGGGTGCCGTCACGGACCGCGAGGGCGGCGAGGGCCTGCACCGGCGAGCGGGTCGGCACCACGCTGACCTTGATGCCGTGGCGGTGTGCCTCACGGGCCGCCGCGCTCGCCACCGCCCCGGTGTTCGGGTTGTTGGGCAGCACCACCACACGCGCCGCGCCGGTGCCGCGTACCGCCTCCAGCAGCTCACCGATGGACGGGTTGCCCGGCACGACAGTGGCACCCTCGGAGGCGAACAACTCGGCGATCCCCTCGCCGGTGGCGACCACCACGGCGGCGCGGCCCGCCTCGACCGGAACGGGGGGCGGCTCCGGCTGGTCGGCGAAGCGGGTCACCGAGATCCGGTACGGGCGGCCGGCAGC
The DNA here is from genome assembly GCF_011927785.1 of Micromonospora profundi. Lineage (NCBI taxonomy): Bacteria > Bacillati > Actinomycetota > Actinomycetes > Micromonosporales > Micromonosporaceae > Micromonospora > Micromonospora profundi. The sequence continues at coordinate 4,581,029 of NZ_JAATJK010000001.1, forward strand.
GACACCCGCCTCGATCGCCGCGCCCACGTCGTTGACGTGCACGTGCACGTTCCAGGTGGCGTCCGGCTCGCGCCCGTCGCCGACCACGACGAGCGAATCCCCGAGCGTTGCAAGCGTCCGACGCAGCACGGCCACCGCGTCGGCCGGGGCGTCGAGCAGGAACTGCACCTCGTAGGCGTACTCATCGGAGCCGGTCTCCCGCGCGACGGCGGCGGCCGGCCGGGCGGTCCGCGGCGCCGGTGCGAGCCCTGAGGCGGTCTCCCCGGTGAGGACCTCGACCAGGGCGTCGAGCAGGACGCAGAGGCCCTTGCCACCGGCGTCGACCACGCCGGCGCGGGCCAGGGCCGGCAACTGCTCCGGGGTACGCGACAGCGCCTCGGCCGCCGACCGCGCGGCGAGCCGGGCCACCGCCGGAAGGTCGTCGCTGTCGGCCCCCTCGGCCGCGGCGGCGGCCGCGGCGACAACTGTGAGCAGGGTCCCCTCCACGGGTTGGCCGACCGCGGCGTAAGCGGCGGTGGTCGCGGACCGCAGCGCGACGGTCAGGCCCCGACCGCGCACCACCGGCATGACGGCCACGGCGTCGGCGAAACCGCGCAGGATCTGCGAGAGGATCACGCCGGAGTTGCCCCGCGCGCCGAGCAGTGCGCCCTGGGCCATCAGCCGCAGCGCGTGCCCGTGCGCGGTCGGACCGCTGTCGGGGAGGGTGTCCAGGTCCATCGAGAGTGCCTGCTGGGCCGACGTGAGGGTGAGCACCAGGTTGGTGCCGGTGTCGCCGTCGGGCACCGGATAGACGTTGAGCTGGTCGATCTCGCCCTGGTGGCGCTTCAGCGCGGCCAGCCCGCTCGCGCACCAGCGGCGGACCGCTGCGGCGTCGAGGGAGTCCAGCACGGCCAGAAGCCTACTGGCGCGCACCGACACGCGTCGGACTCGCCGCGTGTGTCCGCCGCCCACCGCCTTCCGGCCGGGGCGGATCACTCCGGTACCGTTGCCGCCGGACCGGCTGCCACCAGGCGGGCGGCCCCACCGGCAGGCCGGCCGCGAGCGCCCGCTCGACCGGGCCGGTTCGCCGGGCCGGTGGGTCATCGGGTAACCTGACCAGGTTGCCCGCGCAGCGCCTGCCGGCGACCTCATGAACGTTTCAATCCCAGGAGTATCCCGTGGCTAGCGTGTGCGACGTCTGTGGCAAGGGGCCGGGCTTCGGCCACAACGTGTCCCACTCGCACCGGCGGACCAACCGCCGCTGGAACCCGAACATCCAGTCGGTGCGTACCCCGGCCGGTGGTGGCAACACCAAGAAGTTGAAGGTCTGCACCTCGTGCATCAAGGCCGGCAAGGTCACCCGCGCCTGACGCGGCGGCACCACCTCTTCTCGTTCGGCTCAGCCGGCGGACCCAGCGGTCCGCCGGCTGAATCGTGTCCGCGCCCCGGGCTGCCCGGCAGGTCGGGGCCTGCGCTGTCGCCGGGCGGCCCGGCCGGTCAGAGCGCCCGGCCGAAGGACACGCAGCCCTCCGAGTCCTTGTAGAAGCCGAAGTTCGGGATCCGGTCGTAGCCGGCGGACGTGTACATGGCGATCGCCTCGGGCTGGCGATCCCCGCACTCCAGGATCATCCGCTTGCGGCCCTGGTCACGGGCCGACCGCTCGACCGCCGCGAGCACCATCCGCGCCACGCCGCGCCCACGGGCCGCCGGCGCTGTGTACATCCGCTTCAACTCCGCGGTGTCCGGGCCGTGGGCGCGCCAGCCGCCGCAGCCGACCGGCTCGCCGCCCAGGTAGGCGATGACGAACGCGCCGTCCGGCGGCTCGAACTCGGAGGCGTCCACCGGGGTGTCGTCGCCGGTGCCGCCGTAGCGGGCCCCGAGGTCGGCAAGCGCCTCCTTGATCAACTGCTGCGCCACCGGCGCGCCGAACCGCGCCAGCCGGATCTCGATCTCACTCACGGCGTCCAGGGTACGGCCGGCGCGGGGCCTCACCGGAAGTGGTCCCAGCCCCTCGGCCCATCGTAGGCGCCCCCGTCGACTGTCACCCCGGCACCGGCCGTGACCAGGCCGATCGGCCGCCATTCCGGCGGCAACGCCACCTCCGGGGGGAAGGTCGCGGCAAGCGCGTGGTCCTCGCCACCGGCAAGGATCCAGGTGTACGGGTCGACGCCGAGCGCCCGCGCCGCGTCGGCCATCTGCCGGGGCACCTCGAACACATCCCGGCGTACGTCGATGGCCACCCCACTGGCCTTCGCCACGTGCCCGAGGTCGGCGAGCAGCCCGTCCGACACGTCGATCATGGCGGTGGCGCCGAGCACTGCTGCCTGCGGCCCGGCCGCGTACGGCACCTGCGGTCGCCGGTACGCCTCGGCAAGCAGTCGGGGCGTGCGGAAACCACGGGTGAGCACTGTCAGCCCGGCCGCCGCGTACCCGATGCGCCCGGCCAGGGCCAGTACGTCCCCGGGACGCGCGCCGGAGCGCACCACCGGCGCCCGGCCACCGAGGTCACCCAGCGCCGTCACCGCGATGGTCAAGGTGGGGCTTGCCGACATGTCCCCACCGACCACGCTCGCGCCGACCGTCGCCGCCTCGGCGGCCAACCCGTCGGCGAGCCCTTCCGCCCAGCTCGTCTCCAGCTCCGCCGGCATGCAGAGGGCCACCAGCAGCGCCGTCGGTGTGGCGCCCATCGCCGCGATGTCGGCCAGGTTGGCAGCCGCAGCCCGGTGACCGACGTCGGCCGCCGAGCACCAGTCCCGCCGGAAGTGCCGGCCGTCGACGAGCACGTCGGTGGAGGCGGCCACCCGGCCGTCCGGCGCGGCCACCACCGCCGCGTCGTCCCCCGGGCCGAGCAGTGTCGTCGGCCCCATCGCCAACCGCGCGGTGACCCGCCCGATCAACCCGAACTCGCCGATCCCGGCCACGCTGGCACCACCGCCGGCGTTCCGCCCGTCCTGCCCGGCTCCGCCGTGCTCGCTCACCGCTGCTCCTTGACCACCGATAGGGATCAGACCTGGTCCGTAAGGTAGTTTCACCCTTCGGGCCGCCCCTGGGCGGCGACGGACGGAGGTCGAGTCGTGGTACAGGCGTACATCCTCATCCAGACCGAGGTCGGCCGCGCACGTGACGTGGCGGGTCTCATCGCGGACATCGCCGGCGTCGTACGCGTCGACGCCGTCACCGGGCCGTACGACGTGGTCGTCCTCACCGAGGCGAACACCGTCGACGAACTCGGCAAACTCATCGTCAGCAAGGTGCAGATGGTGCCCGGCATCACCCGCACCCTCACGTGTTCGGTGGTGCGGCTGTAAGTGGACGAGATGACGACCTCCTCGGCTGCTCTCGACGACGACGGCACGCGCGACGCGGCCGACGGGACACCCGAGCGGGCTGACGGTAACCGCGCGACCGGCGACCCGGCTGCCGACGCGCCGACCGGCCGGGACCGGACCACCCGGAGCGCCGCACTGCTTGCCACCTTGATCGCGATTCCGGTCACGCTGCTGGTGGCCGTACTGGCCTTCACGAAGCTCGCCCCGGACACGCCGGCCGCCGCGCCGAGCCCGTCCGCCACGACCCCCCGGGCGCAGTCCACCGCCCCCGTCGAGATGGCCGCCCCGGCGCTGGCCGCCCGCCCGGCCACGGTCTGCCGTGCGCTGCTCTCCCAGCTGCCGCAGACCATCCGCGACCTGAACCAGCGCCCGGTCACCGCCGGCCCGGAGCAGAACGCCGCGTACGGCGATCCCGCACTCACCGTTGCCTGCGGGGGTGCCGAGCCGGACTTCCCCGCCACCGACGAGGTCTGGACCGTCAACCGGGTCTGCTGGCATGCCGCCGAGCAGGCCGACGCGACGGTGCTCACCACCGTCGACCGGGAGACGCCGGTGACGGTACGCGTCCCGCGCTCCTACGAGCAGCCGTTGCAGTGGGCGGCGCCGATCTCCGACGTGATCGTGGCCTCGGTGCCCTCCGGCGGGGCCATCCCCTCCGGCTGCCAGCGCTGATCGGGCCGGGCGCGCCGATCGGCGCGGCCCGACGGCCGGAGCCGACACTGCTGATCGGCCGACAGTCCGGTGGGCCTCAGTGCAGGCCGACGCCGCGCCGCTGGGCGGTGCGGATCAGGCGGTTGACCAGCTTCGGATACTCCAGCCCGGAGGCCGCCCACATCCGCGGGAACATCGACGTCGGCGTGAACCCGGGCATCGTGTTGATCTCGTTGAGGTAGACGTCCAGCTCGGGGGTGACGAAGAAGTCGGCCCGGGCCAGACCGGCGCAGTCCAGGGCGGTGAACGCGCGGACGGCGTACTCCTGCACCTGGCGGGTCACCTTCTCCGGCAGACCTGCCGGAATGTCGTACTCGCAGGCGTCGTCGAGGTACTTCGCCTCGAAGTCGTAGAAGTCGTGGTCGGCGACGACCCGTACCTCGGCCAGTACTGACGCCTCGGGCACGCCGCCGGCTTCGCCCTCCAGCACGCCGCACTCGATCTCGCGGCCGACGATCCCGGCCTCGATGATGACCTTCGGGTCGAACTGCCGGGCGGTGGCGACCGCCTCGTCCAGTCGCGCCCAGTCGGTGACCCGGGTGATGCCGAACGACGACCCGGCCCGGGATGGCTTGACGAAGACCGGCAGGCCGAGGCGCTCCTTGTCCTGCTCGCTGAGCGTCATCCCGTTGCGCAGCACCGTGTACGGGCCGACTGGGATGCCCTCGGCCGCGCAGAGCTTCTTCGTGAACTCCTTGTCCATGGCGGCGGCAGAGGCGAACACGTTCGCCCCGACGTACGGGATGCCTGCCATCTCCAGCATTCCCTGGATGGTGCCGTCCTCGCCGTACGCGCCGTGCAGGACGGGGAAGACCACATCGACGTCGGCGAGCACTCGGGGACCCTCGGTGGGGTCGAGCACCATGAGGCCGTTGCCTGTCGGGTCGGCACGCAGCACGATGTCGTCGCCGGACTCGGCGGTGATCTCCGGTAGCTGGCGGGCATTGATGGCGAGCTGGGCGGGGTCGCCGCTTGTCAGCACCCACTGTCCGGCTCGGGTGATGCCCACCGGTACCACCTCGTACTCGTCCGGGTCGAGCGCGCCGAAAACGCTGCCGGCGCTGACGCAGGAGATGCCGTGCTCCGGGCTACGGCCGCCGAAGACGATCGCCACGCGGGTCTTGCCTGGGGTGGTCACTCCGGTCACCTCTTCGTACGCGACTGCGGCTGGTCGTGCTCGCCGGTGGCGCTCACCCGGTTGACCTTACTGTGCGTGGCGGTAGGGCGAGGCGATACCCGGCGAGCCACGAAGCGACGCGGCAATCGGTCAACAGAGGTTATACGGTGCGTTACGGACGGTCAGTTCCGGGCGCGTCGACGGCCGACCGCGATCACCTTGACCCGCTGGCGGCCGGCCCGCACCATGCCCAGGGCCATGAACGCTCCGGCGATCCGGTCGGCGGCCTCCCTGCTGCTGGCGCCGACCACCTGTCGTCGCCGCTCGGGGGCGGTGCGCTCGTTGCGGTCGATGCCCTCGACTGGACGTACGTCGGTGAGCACGACCAGGAATCGGGTCATCTCCTGCCGCCCGGGGGAACGGCGAGGCACTCCGAGCCGGTACGCACGTCGTCTCCTTCCGGGAGGCCGAAATGACGGCGGCACGCGACGATCGGGTACGGGGGAGAAACCCGATCGCCGCGCGCCCTATCCCCTCCGGTCACTCACCACCACCGTCGCCACGACAACCGGCGGTGAGGACGTGGTGACAGCGTGACACGTACATGGCTGTGAATGCAACTCTCATCGGCGCGGTCCCATACACACATTCCCGCAAATGTGTGCGACCATCGATGCATGCCCCCCAAGACCGCTCGCGCCCGCCGGCTCGGCATCGCCCTCCGCCATCATCGGGAGGCCGCCGGGCTGACACTGGAAACCGCCGCGGACGAGATCAACAGCACGCGGAGCACCCTCTCCCGCTACGAGAACGCCCAGACGCTGATCAACCCGGCCACCGTGCGCGCTCTGCTCACCTCGTACGGAGTGGGCGCCGAGGAGGTGGCCGCAGCGGTGCAGCTCGCCAAGGACGCCCGCAAACCGGGCTGGTGGGTGTCGTACTCGTACGTGCTGGACCCCCGCACCATCGACTTCATCGCCCTGGAGGCGGAGGCCACAGCCATCGCCAACTTCGAACCCTCGGTGGTGCCCGGCCTCTTGCAGACGGCCGACTACGTACGCGGGGTGATGCGCGGGGGGCCGCACACCCTTGTCGACGACCTGGTGGAGCAGCGGGTCAAGGCCCGGCTCGACCGCCAGCAGCGAATCACCGGCGACAATCCAGCCATCTTCGACGCGATCATCGACGAGGGCGCACTGCTGCGCCCCGTCGGCGACCAGTCGGTGATGGACGGGCAGCTACGACACCTGGTCAAGATGGCCGAGCTGCCCAACATCACCGTCCAGGTGATCCCGCTCTCCGCCGGTTACCACCGCGGCACACGGGGCTCGCTGCACATCCTGGAGTTCGCCGACCCGGAGGACCCGATCATCGCCTCGGTGGAGACCGTCGCCGGTCAGATGATCCTCGACCGGGCAGGTGAAACACGCACCTGTACCAAGATCATGGAGCATCTGCGGAGCGTGGCGCTCAGCCCCGCCGACACCCGCAAGCAGCTCCTTACACTCCTGAAGGGACGGTAGGAACGATGACACCGACGATCACCGCGGCACTGGCCGCGGCGAGATGGCGCAAGAGCAGCCGAAGTGGTGACCAGGGCGCCTGCGTGGAGGTCGCCTCGATCCCACGCCTGGTGGCCGTCCGCGACTCCAAGGACCCGGCCGGCCCGGCCCTCCTGTTCCCCCCGGCGGCCTGGGCCACCTTCGCCCAGGCCCCGCCCCGCCACTGACCGCACCGTCGACAGCGGGCCTGGCGTGCCACCGAGCGCGCCGGGCCCGTGGGCGGTCCACCCAACCGCGGGCCGCGGCTGGCCGTCAAGCGGCCTCAGGGTCGCCCTGGTGCCCGCTTCGAGCGGCCAGAGCAACGACCTGCCCGGCCAAATCCATGGTGTGCCCGGCCGAAGCGACGATCTGCGCGGCCGGAGCAACGACCTGCCGGCGGACGATGACCAGCGGGCTCAGGCGACCAGCGGGCCGGGTTCCGGCGCGGCGCGCAGCGCCTCAAGCGCGGCGATCGCCACGCCACGGGCACCTGCCATGTCCCGGTCCGGCACCAGTGCGAACGTGGCAAGCGCCGCCTGCTCCTGTCGGAGCACCGTGTGCTCGCGGACCGTCGCCAGGAACCAGTCCCGGAACTCCGGCGCCGCCTCCACCACGCCACCACCCACGAAGTACGCGTGCGGGTCGGTGAAGTTGGACGCCACAGTGAACAGCCGGCCCAGCGCCATCGCCTGCTGGGTGAACAGGTCCCGGGCCAGCGCGTCGCCCCGCTCCCCGTAACCCCGGACGAGTTTCGCCGCCCGGGCCAACGGCTCGGCGGTGAGCGGGTGGTCGGGGTAGCGGGCCAGCCAGTACGGCAGCAGGTTGCGCTCGATGCCGGTAAGCGACGCGACGCTCTCGACGTCCCCTGTGAAACCACAGGCGCAGGTCGGCTCCGGCTGTCCCGGGCCGAGCAGCCCGTTCAGCGGGATGTGCACGTGGCCCAGTTCCCCGGCCATCCCGGCGGCGCCGGCGATCACCCGACCACCTTCGACAACGCCACCGCCGAGCCCGGTGCCGACGATCGCGGCGACCGACGACCTGCTCATCGCCTCGTCGCCGAAGTACACGTGGTGGGCGTAGAGCGCGGCGGCGTTGCCGTCGTTGTGGTAGATCACGGGCAGGCCGAGGCGCCGCTCCAGCGCGCCCCGTACGTCGAAGCCGCGCCACGCGGGCTGGGAGAAGTTTGTCGAGCCCCGCGACGAGATGACACCTGTGGCGCTCGCCGGGCCGGGGGTGTCCAGGCCGACCGCGCGGACCATCTCGCGCGGCACGCCCGTCCGGGCCAGCGCACCGTCCAGCGCGCGGGCCAACGCCTCGATCGCGGCCTCCGGCCCGGCGCGTACCTCGCTGGGGATCTCCAGGAGCCCGTCGACCAGGAACCGGCCGTCCACAGTCAGCACCGTGGCGTTGTTGCTGGTGCCGCCGTTGTCGAGGCCGACGACCACCGGCACCCCTGCGCTGCCCACCGAAACCGCCTCCCGACGACATGGATGTGAGCCGAGGCTAGTGCCAAGCCCTCTCCCCCGCCATGCCGACCGCCTCAGGACCTGCGAAAGCCCGACATCCCGGCGAGAGGGCGTTCGTTCATGGCCCTCGGCTGCCCGACCCTCAGCCCTCAGCCCTCGGTCCCCGGTCCCCGGTCCCCGGTCCCGAGGAGGGTCGTCGCGTGTCCTTTGCTCTGCTTCAACCCACGCAACGCAAACGACCCCGAAGTGTTGCGCCGGTTGAAGCAGAGCAAAGGACGGACAAGGGGTACGGGCGGGCGGTGGCCTTGCCGGGCCTGGGCGACGCGGATTCCTGTCCACGCCGGCCGACCGGCACGGCGGACTGCCGACGGCCGACCGGCACGGCGGACTGCCGACGGCGGACCTTGGAGCTGACGATGTTGGCCCGCGTGTTGAGCCGACCCCGGTGGGGGCGGCGGGAGTGGCGGCAGCGACAGCGACGTCGGTGGTGGCAGCGGCGGTGGCGGGCGGGCGAGAGGGCTCAGCGGAGGCGGCGGGCCGTCACCGCTGTGGCGTCCAGGTCCTCGTCGTGCCGCACGTCCGGCTCCAGCCCGACCGCGTCAAGGGCAGCGCAGAGCGCATCCGCCTGGACGACACTGACCTCGACGACCAGGTGGCCGCCGGGTGCCAGCCAGTGGGCAGCGCCTGCGGCCACCCGGCGCAGCACCGCGAGCCCGTCCGGCCCACCGTCGAGCGCCACCGGCGCCTCGTGCAGCCGCGCCTCGGGGGGCATCAGCGCCACCGCGTCGGTCGGCACGTACGGAGCGTTGGCGACCACCAGGTCCAGTTGGCCCCGCCAGCGCGGCGGCAGTGGGGCGAACAGGTCACCTTCGTACACCTCGGCGGCCAGCCCCGCGAGGTTGCGCCTGGCGCACGCCACCGCCGCCGGGTCGATGTCGGCGGCTGCCAGCCAGCGCGGCGCGAGCCGGTGCGCGAGTGCCACAGTGGTGGCCCCGGAGCCGCAGCACAGGTCGACAACCGCCGCCGCCGCGCCGGTCACGGAGGCCGCCGCCTCGACCAGCAGGGCGGTCCGGCCACGGGGCACGAAGACGCCAGCGTCGACCGCGATCCGCAGGCCGCAGAACTCCGCCCAGCCGAGCAGGTATTCCAGCGGTTCGCCGGCCACCCGGCGGTCGGTCAGCTCCGCCAACGCGGCGGGAGACTCGGCGGCGGCGAGCAGCAGATCGGCCTCGTCCTCGGCGTAGACGCAACCGGCGGCGCGCAACCTGCCCACGAGAACGGACCGGTCGGCGAGAGGCGCGGCTGTCACGACCTCAGGCCGGCCCGGCGGCGTCAAGCGCGGCGGCGATGTCGGCCACCAGGTCGGCAGTGTCCTCCACGCCGCAGGAGAGCCGGACGAAGCCGGGCGAGGTGTCGTCGCCCCACTGTGCCCGCCGGTCGGCAGTGGTGTGCGTACCACCGAAGGAGGTGGCGGCGGCCACCAGCCGGGCGGCGGTGATGAAGCGGGCAACCCGGTCGGCGTCGCCCAGGTCGAACGAGAGCACGCCGGGCATCCGGCGCATCTGCGTCGACGCCACCGGGTACGCGGGGTCGTCCGGCAGCCCCGGCCAGCGCAGACCTGTCACGTCCGTCCGGCCGGCCAACAGGTCGGCGATCGCTGCGGCGTTCGCGCTCTGCCGGGCCAGCCGCAGGTCGAGCGTGGCCATCGACCTGTGGGCCAGCCAGGAATCGAACGCGCCCGGTACCGAGCCGGTGGCCGTGCGCCAGGACGTCACCGCCCCGACCAGATCGGCGGACCGGCTCGCCAGGTAGCCCAGCAGCAGGTCGGAGTGGCCGGTGAGCGCCTTGGTGCCGGACGCGACCACAAGGTCGGCGCCGAGGTCCAGCGGGCGCTGCCCGAGCGGGGTCGCGGTGGTGTTGTCCACGGCGAGCAGGGCGCCTGCGGCGTGCGCGCGCTCGGCCAGGGCCGCCACGTCGACCACGTCAAGGCCGGGGTTGGCGGGGGTCTCCACAAGCACCAGGCGTACGCCCTCAAGCGACGGGTACGGCCCTGCGGTCGGCACGAAGACCACCCGTACACCGATGGTTTCCAGCACGTCGGTGGCGAACGCCCGGACGGGAAAGTAGCCGTCGGCGGGCAGCAGCACGGTGTCCCCCGGCCGGAGCACCGCGAGCAGCAGGCCGGTGATGGCCGCCTGACCGGTGGCGAAGACGCGGCAGTCACCGCCCTCCAGCTCGCCGATGGCGGCCTCCAGCAGCCGCCGGGTCGGATTGTCGGGGCGGCCGTAGCCGTTCGGCGACGAACCCTGGCCCTGCCACGGGTCAAGGTGGTACGGCGCGGCGAACACCGGCCCCGGCAGGAACGGGTCCCCCGGTGCCGGCTCGGGCAACCCGGCGTGTACGCAGCGGGTGCCGTCTCCCAGATCGCTCATCGGATCCTCACTCGTACGACTCGGGCTTGGCGGTGCGGCTCATCAGAGCCTCCACGGCCAGGCGTGGGTCCATGCCCTCGTGGCAGATCCGCTCGACGTGCTCGGTGATCGGCATCTCCACACCGTGCGCGCGGGCCAGGTCGCGGATCGCCAGGCAGCTCTTCACGCCCTCGGCGGTCTGCCGGGTCGCGGCCTGCGCCTGCTCCAGGGTCTCGCCCCGACCCAGGTGCTCGCCGAAGGTGCGGTTGCGGGCCAGCGGGGACGAGCAGGACGCCACCAGGTCGCCCATGCCCGCCAGGCCGGCGAAGGTGATCGGGTCCGCGCCGAGCGCCACGCCCAGGCGGGCCGTCTCGGCCAGCCCGCGGGTCATCAGCATGGCCCGGGTGTTGTCGCCGAAGCCCATCGCTGTGGCGATGCCGTACGACAGCGCGATGACGTTCTTGACCGCCCCGCCCAGCTCGCAGCCGATCACGTCGTCGTTCGTGTACGGGCGCAGGTAGGGCGTCCGGATCGACGACTGGACGAGGGCGGTGCGATGCGGGTTCGTCCCGGCGACCACAGTTGCGGCCGGCTGCTCGGCGGCGATCTCCGGGGCGAGGTTCGGCCCGGAGACGACAACAACCCGGTCCGCGGCGACCCGGGCGGTCTCCACGATGACCTCGCTCATCCGCTTGGTGGTGCCGAGCTCGATGCCCTTCATCAGCGACACCAGCGTGGCGTCCGGGTGCAGGTGCCCGGCCCACTCGGCGAGGTTGCCCCGCAGGGTCTGCGACGGTACGGCAAGCACCACCAACTCGGCGTCGGTGATCGCCTCGATGGCGTCGGCGGTGGCGGTGACCCGCTCCGGCAGCAGCAGATCAGGCAGGTACTCGGTGTTGCGCCGCTCGGTGCGGATGCTCTCGGCCACCGCGGGGCGTCGCGCCCACACAGTGACGTCCCGCCCGGCGTCGGCGAGGATCTTGGCGAACGCGGTGCCCCAGGAGCCTGCGCCGAGAACCGCGACGTGACCGGTCACGCGACACCTCCGTGTTGCTGGGGTTCGGCGGAGGGTCGGACCGGCCGCGCCCACAGCGGTGGCGGCGTTCCGCCCCGGATCTCGGCGAGCATGTCCCGCAGGCGCAGCATGATGGCGTCCGTCATTTCCTCGAGGGTGGCCCGGGTCGGCGGGGCGTCCGCCCACCGGGTCAGGTCGACCGGGTCGCCGGCGACCACGGTAACCGGGATCCGGGGGCGCACGTTCAACCGGTTGGTACGCGGGTCGAAGATCCGCTCCGGCCCCCACATCACCAGCGGCACCACGGGCGCGCCGGTGGCCAGCGCCAGTCGGGCCGCGCCGGTCTTGGCCTTCATGGGCCACAGGTCCGGCTGCTTGGTGGTGGTGCCCTCCGGGTAGATCACGACGGCGCCGCCCTGATCCAGCGCTTCCACCAGGGCGTCCAGTGAGCGGACCGCGTCCACGCTGCCCCGCTCCACCGGGATCTGCCGGCACTGGCGCAGGATCCAGCCGACCAGGGGCACCCGGAACACGCTGGCCTTGCCCAGGTACTGCGGCCAGCGGCCCGAGTCGTAGATGAAGTGCGCGGAGACCAGCGGGTCGGCGTGCGAGATGTGGTTCGCCACGATGATCACGCCGCCGTCCCGGCCGAGGTGCTCGCCGCCCCGCCACGTCCGTCGGGTCCACACGAGCATCACCGGTTTGACAAGCACCACGGCGAACCGTCGCCAGAACCCCAGCCTCCGCCGTGCCACCTGTGCCTCCTCGTCGCCCCCGCACCGCCACGGGTCCGGCCCACGACACCCGCAGCGGAAATCATGCCTGCTCGCCCCCGGTACGGCCAGGGAGGGTCCCGCCGCTCTGCTGGCAGGATTGCGGGCGTGAGTCAGCCGAGGTGGGCAGTGGTGGTGCCGGTGAAGCGTCTGTCGGCAGCCAAGAGCCGGCTGCGGGGCGCGCTGCCCGGCGTACCCCATGAGGAGCTGGCGCTGGCCCTGGCCGCCGACACGCTCCGCGCGGTGCTGGCCTGCCCGGCGGTCGCCGAGGCCCTGGTGGTCACCGACGACGCCCGCGTGGCGGCGGCGGCCCGCGCAGCCGGAGCGCAGGTGCTTCCCGACCAGCCGGACGCCGGCCTGAACGCCGCCTTCCGGCACGGCGCGGCACACGCCCCCGCCGGGTGGGTGGCCGGGCTCACCGCCGACCTGCCCGCGCTGCGCCCCACCGAGCTGGCCGGCGCGCTGCTCGCGGCCCAAGCCGGAGACGATGGGGTACGCCGGTTCGTGGCGGATGCGCCAGGCCTCGGCACGGTGCTGCTCGCCGCGCCGCCCGGAGTCGACCTCGAACCCCGGTTCGGGGTGGGTTCGGCGGCGGCGCACACGGCGAGCGGCGCCCTGCCGCTGCCCGGCGACTGGCCCAGCCTGCGCCGCGACGTGGACACCGCCGACGACCTGGCCGCCGCCGCCCGGCTCGGCCTCGGGCCGCGTACCGCCGCGCTGGTGGCCGCCGCCGCCTGCCCGGCACGCTCCACGAGCTGACCCCGCCGGTGTACGGTGCCAGCATGCAGGGCACGGTGGCCAGTTACGACGCGGCGACACGCAGCGGGACGCTGCTGCTCGACGACGGCACCGAGATGAATTTTCCCGCTCGGGCGTTCGACGCCTCCGGGCTGCGGCTGCTCCGGCTCGGCCAGCGGGTGCGCATCGACACCGATCCCGACGGCGAGGTCGTCCGGGTGACATTGCCGACGATGATCTGAACCGTCGGGGCGAAGTTCATTTTGCGTTAACCGTAATCGGGTGATTATGAGCGGGTGAGCACCCCTCGCGAGCACCCGGTCAGCCCGTCCACCACCGATCCCCTCAACGGCGTCCGCGCCCGTGGCACCGATGGCCGGTTTCGGCCGTCCCGAGCCGAACGGGCAGGCGCCGCCCGCGCCGACACCCTCGCCGACGACCCGGGGGCTGCCTCCTCGGGGCTCGACGAGGTCCTCGAATCCGCCACCCCGCCCACCGAGACGGACGGGCCGGCCGCAGGCGCCCTGACCGCCGGCTCCCCCGCTGCCGGCGACGAGGACGACGGACCGGCCGCTCCCCCGCTGCCGGAGGACCGCTTCCTCAACCGGGAGCTGTCCTGGCTCGACTTCAACGCACGGGTGCTCACGCTCGCCGAGGACCAGCGCACCCCGCTGCTGGAGCGGGCCAAGTTCCTCGCCATCTTCGCCAGCAACCTCGACGAGTTCTACATGGTGCGGATCGCCGGGCTGAAGCGGCGGCTCTCCGCCGGCCTGCCGGTCCGTGGCGGGGACCGGCTGCCCCTGCGTACGCAGCTGGACCTGATCGCCGAGCGGACCGCCGCACTTGTCGCCCGGCACGCCGCCTGCTTCGTCGACGACGTGCTGCCCAAGCTCGCCGGGGAGGGCATCCGCATCCTGCGCTGGGCCGAGTTGGGCGAGCCGGAGCGGGAGCGGCTGCGCACCTACTTCCGGGAGCACATCTTCCCGGTGCTGACCCCGCTCGCTGTCGACCCGGCGCACCCGTTCCCGTACATCTCCGGGCGGTCGCTCAACCTCGCCGTCGCGGTCCGCGACCCGGACGGCGGCTCGGAGCTGTTCGCCCGGGTGAAGGTGCCCAACAACGTGCCCCGCTTCGTGCGGGTGGACCGGGATCAGCCCGGTGTGCGGATGCTGCCGGTCGAGGACCTGATCTCGGTGCACCTGGGTCAGCTGTTCAGCGGCATGCACGTGGTCGAGTGCCACCTGTTCCGGGTCACCCGCAACGCCGAGGTGGAGGTCGACGAGGACCGCGACGAGGACCTGCTCCAAGCCCTCGAACGGGAGCTCGCCCGCCGCCGGTTCGGCCCGCCGGTGCGGTTGGAGGCCGACGCGTCGATCTCCGACCACATGCTGGAGCTGCTCGTCCGTGAGCTGGACATGGACGACCAGGACGTGCTGCGGGTGCCCGGTCTGCTGGACCTGTCGGCCCTCTGGCAGGTGTACGGCGAGGCCGACCGCCCTGACCTGAAGGACCCACCGTTCGTGCCGGCCACCCACCCCCGGCTGGCCGAGGGCGAGGTGCCGCGCAGCGTCTTCGCGACCCTGCGGGACGGGGACATCCTCGTGCACCACCCGTACCACTCGTTCGCCACCAGCGTTCAGCGCTTCGTCGAGCAGGCCGCCGCCGACCCGAACGTACTGGCCATCAAGCAGACCCTCTACCGGACCAGCGGTGACTCGCCGATCGTCGACGCGCTCGTCGACGCGGCGGCCGCCGGCAAGCAGGTGGTGGTGCTGGTCGAGGTCAAGGCCCGCTTCGACGAGGTGGCGAACATCGGTTGGGCACGCACGCTGGAACGCGCCGGCTGCCACGTCGTGTACGGCCTCGTGGGCCTCAAGACGCACTGCAAGACAGCCCTGGTGGTCCGGCAGGAGGGCAACCAGATCCGCAGGTACTGCCACATCGGCACCGGCAACTACCACCCGAAGACCGCCCGGCTGTACGAGGACTTCGGCATGCTCACGGCCGACCCGGAGATCGGCGCGGACCTCACCGACCTGTTCAACGTGCTGACCGGCTACAGCCGGCAGACCGCGTACCGGCGGTTGCTCGTCGCCCCGCAGGGCATCCGCAGCGGCCTCATCGAGCGGATCGAGCGGGAGATCGCGCACGTCCGGCTCGGCATGCCCGGCCTGGTCCAGTTCAAAGTCAACTCGCTGGTCGACGAGGGCGTGACCGACGCGCTGTACCGGGCCTCGCAGGCCGGCGTCCACGTCGACCTGCTCATCCGCGGGATGTGCACGCTGCGTCCGGGCGTTCCGGGGCTCTCGGAGAACATCCGGGTCCGCTCGATCCTGGGCCGGTTCCTTGAGCACTCCCGGGTCTTCCGGTTCGGAAACAACGGCGAGGCCGAGTTCTGGATGGGCTCGGCGGACCTGATGCACCGCAACCTGGACCGGCGGGTGGAGGCGCTGGTGCGGGTGACCGATCCGGTGGCCCGGGCCGAACTGGACCACGTGCTGACCGCGGCGATGGGCCCGGACGTCGACGCGTTCGAGTTGGCCGGCGACGGCTCGTGGACCCGGCGTACCAGCGACAGCCAGGGTGCCCGGGTGCATCTACAGGAACTGCTGCTGCGCCGTGTCGGTGGCACGGCCGGCTGACCGTTCGCGGCATAGGCTGAGTGGATGGTCGAGGAGGAGCAGAAGTACGAGGTGGACGACACCTACGTGCTACCGGACCTGTCCGCCACGGCCCCGGCCGGCGGCCAGGTCCGGGCGTTGCCACCGGTGACGCTTGTCGCCCGCTACCTCGACACCGTCGACCTGCGGCTGGCCCGGGCCGGCGCCTCGCTGCGCCACCGCCGGGGCGACGAGCTGCCGTGGACGGTGAAGCTGCCCACCGGCACACCTGGCGTCCGGCATGAGATCTCCCGCCCGGGGGCTGCCGGGCAGCCGCCACCGGAGCTCGTGGAGCTGGTCACCGCCCTGCACCGGGGCGCTCCCCTGGCGCCGGTGACTGTCGTGCGGACCGTCCGGCACGCCCACGAGGTGTGCGACGAGGCAGGCGCGGTGCTGGCCGAGGTGGTGGACGACCAGGTGAGCGTGCTCGACGACAACGACGCCACCACCGGCACGTTCCGCGAGCTGGAGGTGGAGCTCAAGGCCGGCGACCGCACGCTGCTGGACCAGATCGGCGGTGTGCTGCGCGAGGCAGGCGCTCGGGACGGCTCGTTCACCCCGAAGCACGTACGCGCGCTGGGCGCGGCTGCGCAGGCCGAGCCCGACCTGGTCGCGCCGGGCGAACTGCCCGCCGACGCGACCGCCGGCGACGTGGTCACCGAGGCGGTCCGCAAGGAGGTACGCCGCCTGCTGGCGCACGACCCGCTGGTGCGGCTGCGCGTCCCGGGTGGCGGCGGTGACAGCGCCGTGCACCAGATGCGGGTGGCCATCCGGCGGCTGCGCAGCGACCTGCGGACGTTCAAACCGCTGCTCCGCAGGTCGTGGTCGAGTCCGCTGCGCGCGGAACTGCGCTGGCTGGCCGAGCACCTCGGCGCCGCTCGCGACGCCGAGGTGCTGCGTGCCCGGCTGCGACGTACCGCGAACGCGGATCCGCTCAGCCCTCCCGACCAGGACGCTGTGGACCGGCTGGACAAGGCGCTGGCCAAGCGGCAGCGGCAGGCGCTCGCCGCCATCGACAAGGCGCTGCGCTCCGCGCGTTACCTGGCGCTTGTGGACGCGCTGGTGCTTGCCGCCCGCGCTCCCCGGTTCACCCGCCGGGCCGCCGCGCCGGCCGCTCGGACGCTGCCCGCCCTTGTGGCCCGCCCGTGGAAACGGCTCACCGGCCCCGACGGCGTCGAAGGGCTCGACCCGCTGGGCCCCGACGATCGCTGGCACACCGTCCGCAAGGAGGCCAAACAGGCCCGTTACGCGGTCAACGCGGTCCTCCCCGCCGTCGGCAAGGACGCGCGCCGGCTGTCCCGCGCGCTGGCCCAGGTGCAGGACGTGCTCGGCGAACACCAGGACGCCGCGGTCGCCGCTGACACCTGGCTCGCCCTCGCAGCCGACCGACCGGGCGACCACAAGCTGGCGGTCGTCGCCGGGCGGCTCGCCGAGCGGGAACGCGAGACGGTCCGCCAGATGCGTGCCCAGTTTCCCGCCGCGTGGCACCGGGCCACCCGGCGACGGCGCACCAGATGGCTCCCGTGATCGGCATCCGGGCGGCCGGCGGGGTCTGCTGGCGTCCCAGCGCCGACGGCGTACACGTGTGCGTCGTGCACCGTCCCCGCCACGGGGACTGGACGCTGCCCAAGGGCAAGCTGGAGCCGGGCGAGCATCCGATGGTCGCGGCCGTCCGCGAGGTCGCCGAGGAGGCCGACGTACGCGGCGTACCGCAGGTACGGCTGCCGTCGGTGCGTTACCGCAGCGAAGGTCAGGACAAGCTTGTCGACTACTGGTCGATGCGGACGGTAGCCAACGGCGGATTCCAGCCCGACACCGAGGTGGACGACATGCGGTGGCTCGCCGTCGACGACGCTATCCGGCTGGTCAGCTACCCGCACGACGCCGAGGTGCTTGCCGCGTTCGCCGCGCTGCCGCCGGTGACGGCCACCGTCGCGCTGGTACGGCACGCGCACGCCGGCAAGCGGGCCACCTGGACCGGCCCGGACACCGCCCGCCCGCTCGACGCGCAGGGGTGGGCGCAGGCGGACGCCCTCGCCGCGCTGATCGCACTGGTCCGGCCGGCCCGGCTGGTGTCGGCGTCGCCTCGTCGCTGCGTACAGACCCTGGATCCGGCGGCCGCACTACTCGACCTACCGATCGAGATCTGCGGCGATCTGGACGAGCCTCAGCCGGGCCAGCAGCAGGACGAGCAGGTGCTCGCCACCGCCGCCCGCCTGCTGGAGTTGGCCTGCGCTGGCGGCCAGGTGGCGGTGTGCAGCCAGGGCAAGGTGCTGCCGGGTGCGTTGGAACGGCTCACCGGGCACGCCGACGACGATTTCACCACGCCGAAGGGCGGCGGCTGGCTGCTCGCCTTCAGCGGCGACCGGCTGCTCGCCACCGACCGCCTCTGAGCCCACCCGGCTCCGTCGACGTCGAGCCACCGGAGGCCGGCGATCCGGAGTGGATCAACGGTCGAACTCGCGGGTCAACGGATCAACGGATCAACGGATCAACGGGGGTCAGCGGGGCGGCAGGGTGAGGGTCACCGCGACCGGCAGGTGATCACTGGCCGTGCCGGGCGGCGCGACCGGGCCGCGCGGTGTCAGACCGGGCGAGACGAAGACGTGGTCGATCTCCTGGCGCGGGTCGTCGGCCGGGCTTGTCGCCAGCGGTCGCCCCGCCGCCAGCGCGTCGACGAGACCGGCCTCGGTGAATTTGCCGAACGCCTCGTCGCCCGGCTCGGTGTTCAGGTCACCGCCCACCACCAGCGGCCGGCCGGCCGCGTACTCGATGGCGAAGTCGACGACCGCGCGCGCCTGGACCACCGGGCCGCCGCCGGGCGGCGGTTGCAGATGCGTGCTCACCACCGCGCACCGGACGCCACCGCTGAAGTTCACTGTGACGGCGAGGGCCTGCGCGCCGGTGGGCGCCCCGACGGCCGGCAGCCGCAGCGTCCGCTCGTCCTCGATCGGCCAACGGCTGAGCACCGCATCGCCCCAGACGGCGTCGGCGGCCGCCCCGAACACGTACGGCATGTCGAGACGATCGGCCAGCAGGTCCAGGGTGTCGTGGCCGCCGTTGAGCAGCCAGCCGCGGTCCACCTCGCTGAGCAGCACCACGTCGGGCCGCTGGCGCTCGATCGTGTTGGTCAGCGCGGGCAGGTCGAACCGGCCGTCCAACCCGAAGCCCATCCGGATGTTGTAGGCCACCACAGTGATCTCCTTCGGCGGCCCGTTTCGGTTCGTCGACACCCCCACCTTGTCGGCGAACACGGGTGCCAGCATGGCAAGCGCGGTGACCACCGCAGTGGTCGGCAGTGGCGCCAACGACCCGGCAGAGCGCCGGCCGGCAGGCGGCCCCACGACGGGGCGGGAGGTGAACGCCACGGCCGCGACCAGCCCGGCGACCACCACGGGAACCGCACCGTTGGGGTAGCCGAGGTCGTAGGCGGAGTAGTAGGCCACGGCCGCCAGGACGAAGACGAGCATGCCGGCTGCGAGCGCGTACCCCCGGCGGGCTGCCGCTCGCAGGGCATCCACCCTGCCCGCCTCGCCCACACCGACCCCGGCGGCCGTCGCGGACCCGCCCACCGCGTCGGCGCGGGAGGGGTCGACGGCGCTCGCCGCGTCGGCGCGGGCCAGCCCGACAGCGCTCGCCGCGTCGGTGAGGGCGAGGCAGGCGCCGAGACCGATGGCGGTGAGCGGGATGGCCGCGAGGAGCAGGTCGCCGTTGTCGAGGGCGAAGAGCACCGCGCCGGCAAGCACGGCCACCGGTCCCAGTGCCCGGCCCCACGGCCGTCTGGGCGGGCCGGCCAGCGCGGCCAGCAGGAACCCGGCGACGGCCACCGGTACCGGCGCGAGGCCGAACAACGGTGAGCTGGCCACGCCGTCGTCGGCCACCAGGTACGACATCGCGGTCTGGGCGAGCGCCGGGGCGAGGGCGACCATGCCGGCCAGCAGCAGCACCGGCCCGGCCAGCAGCCACGACCGGGCGCCGCCAGGGCCGGGTGGCGTGCCCCGCACCGCCGTGGCGAGCAGGAACGCCCCCACCGCCACGGCACTGAGCAGCCACGCCGTCCAGTCGCTGCGCCAGGCCAGGTCGTAGGTGTCGAGCAGCGCGTGGAGCGCCGCGTTCACCGCCAACCCCAGCGCCAGCCCTGGCACCGGCCGGTCGATGCCACCGGCGACGCCCACCAACCAGACCAGTCCGGCGAGCAGTCCCGCGGTGGCCAGCCAGAGCTGTGCGCGTCCACCAGGGGTAGCGGTGAGCGCGAGCCGCGCGGCGGCCAGCAGGACGGCCGCCGTGACGGTGACGGGACGGGCGCCCACCCGGCGGACAAGCGCCGGGGCCGCCGCAGCGAGGACGAACCAGCCGAGGGCGAACGCGCCCATCAGCTCGGCCGGGGTGGACGCGGCCTGACCGAAGATGGTGATGATGCCGGGCAGCCATACGCGCAGGACGTCGATGAGCAGAATGACGCCCAGCGCGAGCGATCCGGTGGTGAGCTGGCGGTAGCGCACCGGCGCCCCATTTCCGTCGGCGGGCCGGCAGAAGGGGGGCCGGCACGGCGATTCTGCGCGTCCACGCCGGGCGGGTCAATGCTCCCCGGGTACACCGCAGGGCGCCCACCGCGCGGGTGGACGCCCTGTGGGCTGTACGGGTCGGTCAGCGCTTGCTGGCCGCCTTCTTGGCGGGAGCTTTCTTCGCGGGCGCCTTCTTGGCCGCCGTGCTCTTGCTCGCCGCCGCCGTGGTCTTCTTCGCCGTGGTGGACTTGGCCGCCGCGGCGCTCTTCTTCGTCGGTGCGGCCTTCTTGCTGGCGGCCGTCTTGGTCGCCGTGGTGGTCTTGCTCGCCTTGGCCGGGGCGGTCTTCTTGCTGGCGACCGTCTTGGTCGCCGTGGTGGTCTTGGCCGCCTTGGCCGGGGCGGTCTTCTTGCTGGCCGCCTTGGCGGCGGTGGCCTTGGTGCCCGTCGCCTTGGCGCTGGTGGCCTTGGCGCTGGTGGCCTTGGCGCTCGTCGCCTTCGTGCCGGTGGCCTTGGTCCCGGTGGTCTTGGCCGTCGTGCTGGCGGTCTTCTTCGCCGCCACCGTGGCCTTCGGCACCTTGCCGCTGGCCACCATCTCCTTGAACCCGGCCCCGGGGCGGAAGGTCGGGACGGACGTCTTCTTGACCTTCACCGCCTCGCCGGTGCGCGGGTTACGCGCTGTTCGTGCGCCACGCACACGCTTTTCGAACGCTCCGAATCCGGTGATCGCCACCTTCTCGCCCTTGGTGACCGCCGCCTGGACCTCAGTGAGGACCGCGTCGAGCGCGGCCGTCGCCGTCTTCCGGTCCCCCAGGCGAACGGCGAGCGCCTCGATGAGCTCGGCTTTGTTCACGACTTCCTCCCGATTATGCAACTGACTCGACGCGAGCCATTCTGCGCGCACGGTATGCCCTGTGCTGCCTGGACACAAACATTCGGTAGAAAAAAGCCCTTGTGTCGTAACGGATTCGCCCCCACCGGTTGGACCGGTGAGGGCGAAATCCGATGTGCGGGTGGGCGTACGGCTATGCCACCGAGGGCAGGAACGGCAGTCGACCCGCCTCGTACGAGTCGATGTCGGCGACGTGTCGGAGGGTGAGTCCAATGTCGTCCAGACCCTCCAGCAGCCGCCACCGGCTGAAGTCGTCAAGCGGGAACGACCATGTGGCGTCGCCCGCCCGGAGCTCTCGGGCGGTCAGGTCGACAGTCACCGGAGTGGTTGGATCGGCCTCGACGAGATCCCACAACTCCTCGACGGCTTTCAATTCCAACTCGACCGGCAGCAGACCCTCCTTGAGTGCGTTGCCGCGGAAGATGTCGCCGAAGCGCGGCGACACCACAGCGCGGAAGCCCCAGTCCCGCAGCGCCCAGACGGCGTGCTCCCGGGAGGAGCCGGTGCCGAACTCCGGGCCGGCGATGAGGATCGACGCACCAGAATAGGATTCATCGTTGAGAACGAATGCGGGATCTTCCCGCCAGGCGTTGAAGAGCCCGTCGGCGAAGCCGGTACGGGTCACCCTCTTGAGGTACACGGCCGGGATGATCTGGTCGGTGTCCACGTTGGATCGCCGCAGGGGCACGGCCGTGCCGGTGTGGGTGGTGAACTTGTCCATCTCCTCGGTCCCTTCTACAGATCGGCGGGGGCGGCGAGCCTGCCGACCACGGCGGTGGCGGCGGCGACCGGCGGGGAGACCAGGTGGGTGCGTCCGCCCCGGCCCTGACGACCCTCGAAGTTGCGGTTGGAGGTGGACGCGGAGCGCTCACCCGGCTTCAGCGTGTCGGGGTTCATGCCCAGGCACATGGAGCAGCCGGCGAACCGCCATTCGGCACCGGCGTCGGAGAAGACCTTGTCCAGGCCTTCGGCCTCGGCGGCCTCCCGCACGGCGGCGGAGCCGGGCACCACGAGCATCCGGACACCGTCGGCGACCTTGTGGCCCCGCAGCACGTCGGCGGCGGCCCGCAGGTCCTCCAGGCGGCCGTTGGTGCAGGAGCCCACGAAGACCACGTCGATGGGGAGTTCCCGCAGCGGGGTGCCGGGGCGCAGGTCCATGTACTCAAGCGCGCGACGGGCGGCGACCCGCTCCGAATCGGTGGTGAACTCCTCCGGGTCCGGCACGGGCGCGCTCAGCGGCGCACCCTGCCCGGGGTTGGTGCCCCAGGTGACGAACGGCGTGATCTGGCTGGCGTCGAGGGTCACCTCGGCGTCGAAGCGCGCGCCCTCGTCGGTGGGCAGTGTCCGCCACCAGGCGAGCGCCGCGTCCCAGTCCGCGCCCTGCGGCGCGTTCGGGCGACCCTTGAGGTACGCGAAGGTCGTCTCGTCCGGCGCGATCATGCCGGCCTTGGCGCCCCACTCGATGGACATGTTGGCGATGGTCATCCGCCCCTCCATGGAGAGGGACCGGATCGCCTCACCGCGGTACTCCACGATGTGACCACGCCCACCGCCGGTGCCGACCTGGGTGATCAGTGCCAGCACCAGGTCCTTGGCGGTGACGCCGGGGGCGAGCTGGCCGGTGACGTTCACGGCCATGGTCTTCGGGCGGCTCTGCGGCAGCGTCTGGGTGGCGAGGACGTGCTCCACCTCACTGGTGCCGATGCCGAAGGCGAGCGCGCCGAACGCGCCGTGGGTGGCGGTGTGGGAGTCGCCACAGACGATCGTCATGCCCGGCTGGGTGAGCCCGAGCTGCGGGCCGATGACGTGCACGATGCCCTGGTTCTCGTCACCGAGCGGGTGCAGCTTCACGCCGAACTCGGCGCAGTTGCGGCGCAGCGTCTCGATCTGCGTCCGTGACGTCGGATCCGCGATGGTGAGCAGGTCACCGCGGCGGGACCGGAACGCCGGATCGGCGTACCCGGTCGGGGTGTTGTGGTCCTCTGTCGCGAGCGTCAGGTCGGTTCGGCGCACCCGGCGGCCGGCGAGCCGCAGCCCGTCGAACGCCTGCGGGCTTGTCACCTCATGCAGCAGGTGCAGGTCGATGAAGAGCAGGTCCGGCTCACCAACGGCGGACCGAACGACGTGCGCGTCCCAAACCTTCTCGGCCAGGGTCCTCGGCTCAGGAGTGACTCCCACCATCTGGACATCCTAAATTCTGGGAGGTATGTTTCGGCTTGTGGGACACAGTATGAGCGGTGTTGGCGTTCTCGACAAGGCGGTGGTCATCCTGGCCGCCTGTGTCGACGGCGCCAGCCTGGCCGAACTCGTTGAACGCACGAAGCTGCCCCGTGCCACCGCGCACCGGCTGGCACAGGCACTGGAGATCCATCGGATGCTCGTCCGGGACACCCAGGGCCGCTGGCGGCCCGGCCCCCGGTTGGGCGAGCTTGCCAATGCGGCACCGGACGTCCTGCTGACCGCCGCCGAGCCGCTGCTGGCCGCGCTGCGCGACGCCACAGGGGAGAGCGCTCAGCTCTACCTGCGCCGCGCGGACGAGCGGATCTGCGTAGCGGCCGCAGAGCGTGCCAGCGGCCTGCGGGACACGGTTCCGGTCGGCTCGGTGCTGCCCATGACCGCCGGTTCGTCCGCCCAGATCCTGCTCGCCTGGGAGCCGCCGGAGGCGGTCATGCCGCTGCTGCCGCGCAGCAAGTTCACGGGCCGCACCCTTGCCGAGGTACGCCGCCGCGGCTGGGCGCAGAGCGTCGCCGAACGCGAGGCGGGTGTGGCGAGTGTCTCCGCCCCGATCCGGGACCGCACCGGCCGTGTGATCGCCTCAATCAGCATCTCGGGCCCCATCGAACGCCTCGGTCGCCGCCCCGGCGAACGCCACGCCATGGCGGTCGTACGGGCCGGCCAGCGCCTCTCCGGCCTCTGACCGACGGCTCAGCGGCCTCCGACCGGCGTCGGTCCGGCCTCCGACCGGCGCTGGTGATCATGGGGTTGGCGTGGACCGGCACCGGCGTAGTCAGACCGCCAACCTCATGATCACCGCGAGGTGGGTCGGTGGAACGGAAAAGGGCTCGTCTCGCGAAGCGAGACGAGCCCTTTTGTTGTAGCCCCGACCGGATTCGAACCGGCGCTACCGCCTTGAGAGGGCGGCGTCCTGGGCCACTAGACGACGGGGCCAGAACTTTGCTGTTCACCACCCTCGCGGGCGGTGCGGCTTGTAGTCTAGCGGCACCATCGGCCGGGGCGAGCGCGGGGTGCGGGGCCGCCGACCGGCAGGTGGCGACCAGAAAACGACCCCCAGGTGACCCGGACCCGGCCCGGAACGACGGGCCCTGGACGACGAAACAGCCCGCCTCACGAGGTGAGACGGGCTGTGCACAGATGTAGCCCCGACCGGATTCGAACCGGCGCTACCGCCTTGAGAGGGCGGCGTCCTGGGCCACTAGACGACGGGGCCAGAACAAACTTTCGCTCCCCCACCCTCGCGGGCAGAGGAGCTGCACTCTACCAGAGATCATCCTCCGCCCCTCGCGAGGCGGAGGAGAACTCCGTCAGAATCCAGCGTCCGGGATTCTCGCGAATCCCAGCTGCGCTGGGGTACCAGGACTCGAACCTAGACTAACTGAACCAGAATCAGTCGGGCTGCCAATTACCCCATACCCCATTGGCCCCTTGCGGCGCCGGGAGTGAACATTACCCTCCCAGCGCCGGCAGGCCAAATCCGATCCCCCCGAAACGCCCTTGAGCTGCGGAAACAGGGGCATCGGACCGATCAGGCGACGGGGACCACCGGGTTGCTGAGCTCACCGATGCCCTCGATCCGCACGGTGACCGTATCCCCCTCGACGAGAGGGCTAACCCCCGCCGGTGTGCCGGTGAGCACCACGTCGCCGGGCAGCAGCGTCATCACGTGCGAGATGTACGACACCAGGCCGGCCACATCGAAGACCATGTCCTTCGTCCGGCCGAGCTGGCGTACCTCCATCTCGTCGGGATTGCGGCCCACCTCACACCGGATCTCCAGGTCGGAGACGTCCAGGCCGGTGGTGATCCACGGCCCGATGGGGCAGAAGGAGTCGAAGCCCTTGGCCCGCGTCCACTGCCCGTCGGAGCGCTGGAGGTCCCGGGCCGTGACGTCGTTGGCGCAGGTGTAGCCGAAGATGGCGCGTTCGGCGGCGGCCCGGTCGGCGCGACGGGCACCCGGCGCGCCGATCACGACCGCCAGCTCCGCCTCGTGCTCGACCTGCTTGGAGAAGATCGGCAGCCGGATGGCGTCCCGGGGACCGATCACCGAGGTGGACGGCTTGAGGAAGAGCAACGGCTCCTTGGGTACGTCGTTGCCCAGCTCGGCGGCGTGGTCGGCGTAGTTGCGGCCCACGCAGACCACCTTGCTGGGCAGGATCGGCGAGAGCAGCCGGACATCGGAGAGGGCCCACCGGGCCCCGCTGAAGGAGAGTTGGCCGAACGGGTGACCTTCGATCTCGGCGATGGTCAGGCCCTGCGGCCCGGCCTCCGGTTCGCCCTCGACGGCCCCGAACGACATTCCCTTGGCATGAGCGAAACGAGCGATACGCACCTGGCCAATCTAGCCCTGCCGACGGGTTCACCGGCCACGACCGGCTGCCGGGTGTGCGCAACCCGTCAGCGCGGCGACACTCTAGCGGCCGCCGGGGTGACCGGGGCGAGATTCCTGACTTCGTACCCGCACGGAGAGACCGCGCCCTTAGCGTCGGCTCCGGAGGTTCGTTCGTATGCCTGCATCGACACGACACCACAAGGCCCTCGCAGTGTTCGTCCACTGCCTCGGCATCACCCTCGCCGCCGTGCCGGCCCTGCCCGCGGTGGACCCGGAGGCGTCAGCCGCGTCACGACCACCGACGGCCGCGTCACGACCACCGACGCGCACGCCGCAACCAGCGGCGCCGTCGGCGGTGGCGATGGCCGCACCGCTACCGGAGGCGGCAAGCACCGCGCCGGCCCCACCCGCGATGGCAGCACCGCGCGCGGCCAGTGCCGAGCCCACCCCACCGTCGGCGCCACCGGCGATGGCACCACCGACGCGGACACCGGCGTCGGCGCCGCCGCCTCCGGTCACCGTGGCGGTCGCGCCGGAGAGCAGCCCGGCACCGCGGTACCGGATCCACGTGCGCAACGTGGGGGACTCGCCGGTCGACACCACCGTGCGCCAGGAGTTGCCCTCCGGGGCGTCGGTCACCGCGATCAGTGACGGCGGCCGGTCCACCCGTTCCGGCGGGTCGACAGGTGAGGTGACGTGGCGGCTACGGCTGCCCGCGCACAGCACCACCACGCTGGGCACCGCGCTGACCACCACCGCGCCGGGCCAGGCACTTACCGCGCCGGCCTGCGCCTTCACGAGCGACGGCAACCGGCCGTACGACTGCGCGTCGGCCACCTGGCAGGCGGCGGGGACACCGGCGGCCCAGGCCACCGATGCGCAGCCGCTCTGGCGGCAGGTCCCGTTGCTGCTTGCCGGCGTGGCGGTCCTGTTGCTGCTCGGCGCCGCCCTGTTCTGGTTGTGGCGTCGTCGGCGGGGCCGGCGGGTGACCGCCGCCGCCCTGTCCAGCAGCGACGGACCCGGCAACGAGCGCGGAACCGTCTATCCGCGTCCAGCCACACCGAAACCGGTACGTCGTCGGCGTACCCCGCCTGTCGCTCTGCTTGTCGTCGGTGCGGTGGTGGTGTTGGCCGCCGTGGTCGGCACCGCCGGCTGGACGGCGACCCGGCAGGTCTCCCAGATCGACACGCAGAAACAGCCGACCAGCGGCGCGTGGGTGGGCACGGGGGTGTCCGGGCCGGTGGGTGTGCCGCTGCGCGAGTCCGCGTTCGAGTTCACCGTCTACCGGATGACCTGTGCGGAGCCCGGCAGTGCGAGCGGTGGGGCTCCGGCCTCTGCCCGGCGCTGCCAGGCCACGGTTGGCATGCGCAACATCACCGGCACCCAGCAGCCCTGGCACGGGCAGTTGCAGCGGGCGTACCTGCCCGGCGGTCGCTGGGTGAGCACCGACGAGCCGGCCACCCGCGCGGCCAACCTGGGCCGCGACGTCTTCGCCAACCCGGTCGCGGCGGGCAGCCGGGTGGTGCTTCCGCTGGTCTTCACCGTCGACGGGCGGGACCCGCCCCGGCAGTTGGAGCTGCGCAGCGGCGTCTTCTCCGCCGGCGTGCGGGTGCAGATGCCCTGACCGGCGAACGGGCGGCGGTCGTACCCTGGGGTCCGTGACCGCCGCCCTCGCCCCCGCCGTGCTCGACGTGGCGACCTGGCAGGCACGGCGTCGGGCCCACGAGGAGCGGGTGGACGTCTGGTTGACCCCGCACCTTGCCCGGCGGCGCCGGGGCGAACGGCACCCGGTGGCCGACTTCCTGTTCACGTACTACTCGCACCGGCCGGCGCAGCTGCGCCGCTGGCATCCGGGCGCGGGGGTCGAGCTGCGCGGCGCGGACCCTGCCGAGTTCGGCAGGGACTACCGCGCGACCGCCGCCGGGGTCACCCTCGACACCGATGGTGTACGCCAGCGGCGTGGCGAGTCGATCGAGTGGATCCGCTCCCTACTCACGGCCACCGCGGGGCGGGCGCCACACTTCGGCTGCTTCGGGATGCACGAGTGGGCGATGGTCTACCGGCAGACCCAGGAGGAGTTGCGGCACAACGCGTGGCCGTTGCGACTGGACCCGGATCAGACCGCCGCGATCGTCGAGGAGCGCGGGGTGCGGTGCAGCCACTTCGACGCGTTCCGGTTCTTCACCCCGCCGGCCCGCCCGTTGAACCTGCTCACCCCGACCCGGGAAACCCAGCACGAGCACGAGCAGCCGGGCTGCCTGCACGCCAACATGGACGTCTACAAGTGGGCGTACAAACTGTCGCCGCTGGTGCCCTCGGAGCTGGTGGCGGACTGTTTCGAGCTGGCCCGAGAGATCCGTACGCTCGACATGCGGGCCAGCCCGTACGACCTGGCGGCGCTCGGCTACCCGCCGGTGCGGGTGGAGACGCCGGAGGGTCGGGCGGAGTACGCCGCCGCGCAGCGCGGGTTCGCCGACCGGGCCGGCGTGCTGCGCCACCGGCTGCTCGCGGCCGTTCCCGCGTGAGGCGACGGCTCGCCGCCTGACCGGCAGTTCGCAGCCTGGCTGACTGCCTTCCTGCGGCGCGGTCCGGGGACGGCGGGGTCAGTTCGCCGGACGGGTTCGCAGTCCGTCGAGAAGCAGCCCGATCACCGCTGCCATGTCCGCGTCGAGGCCGGGCTCGGTCCACTCGGTCCGGTGGGACGGGTGGTGGAACCGGGCCGTGGCCTGCAACAGCGCCCGGCCGGCCACCGCCGGGTCCGGCACATCGAAGTCGCCGGCAGCGATCCCGTCGGCCACGATGAGGCTGAGCTGACCGGCGAGGATCTCCAGGTGATTGGCGACGGCGCCCTCGGAGAGGGTGGCGAGCTGGTGGAAGTTGTCGAACAGCTCCGGATCCTCCCGGGCCATCCGACGCTTGGTGCCGCTCAGCTCGGCAAGCCACCGACGCAGCCGCTGCGGGGCGGGGTCGGTGCCGGTGGCGACCTCGACGAGCGGGGTCGAGACCCGGGCCAGCCAGCGTTCGGCGACCGCCTCGCGGAGCGCGGCCTTGCTGGCGAAGTGCCGGTAGACGCTGCCGTGGCTGACGCCCAGCGCGCGGGCGACGTCAAGCACTGTGGCCTTGGCGGGCCCGTACCGGCGCAACGCCTCCTCGGCGGTGTCGAGGATGCGGTCGGCCGTCAGGGCGGTGGCGTCGCTCATCGCTCCAGCCTCCCTGACCGCGTGCGCGGCCGTGGCGCGACCCCCGGGTGGCGGGCACGCCACGGCCGGATCGTCATGCCCGCTCGCTGTCCAGCAACGCCATCTGCGCCTCGCCGTAGCGGCTGCCGGCTGCGGCGTCGGCCGGGACGGCGGCCTCGATGGCGGCCAGGTCCTCGCCGGTGAGGGTGACCGCCGTCGCGCCCAGTGCCTCGGTGAGCCGGTCCCGGCGGCGGGCGCCGACCAGGGGCACGATGTCCTCGCCCCGGGCGAGCACCCAGGCGATGGCGATCTGCGCCACGGTGACGCCCCGGGCCTCGGCGATGGCCCGCAGGGCGTCGACCAGTGCCAGGTTGCGGTCCAGGTTCGCGCCGGAGAACCGGGGCAGGTGGCTGCGGAAGTCGGTGGAGACGGTGTCCCTGCGAGCCGTCCAGTGGCCGCTGATGAGGCCACGGGACAGCACCCCGTACGCGGTGATCCCCACGCCCAGCTCGCGGGCCGTCGGCAGGATGTCGGCCTCCGGGTTACGGGAGATCAGCGAGTATTCGATCTGGAGGTCGGCGATCGGGTGGATGGCGTGCGCCCGTCGCAGCGTCTCCGCGCTCACCTCGGACAGGCCGATGTGCCGGATGTGACCGGCCTTGACGAGCTCGGCGAGGGTGCCGACCACGTCCTCCACCGGCACGTCTCCCGGCAGCCGGGCCGGACGGTAGATGTCGATGTGGTCGGTGCCGAGGCGCCGCAGCGAGTACGCCAGGAAGTTCTTGATCGCGACGGGTCGAACGTCGGCGCCGTTCCAGCCGCCGTCGACGTCGCGCAGGGCGCCGAACTTGACGCTGATCACCGCGTCGTCGCGGTTTCGGCCGCGCAACGCCTCGCGCAGCAGCATCTCGTTGTGGCCCATCCCGTAGAAGTCGCCGGTGTCCAGCAGGGTGACGCCGGCGTCCAGGGCGGCGTGGATGGTGGCGATGCTCTCGACCTCGTCGGCGTCGCCGTAGAGGTCGGACATGCCCATCAGGCCGAGGCCGAGAGCGGAGACGGTCGGGCCGGTGGTGCCGAGCGTGCGGGTGTCCATGGGGTGTTCCTCTCCTCGTTGACTCCGTCAGCATACATACTTTGACTGACAGATTCCAGATTCTGTCATCCGATAGTCGGAGAGGGTCAGTGTCGAGCTGACATTCGTGATTGGTCGGACTACTCGCCGTCGACGCGACGGTCGCGCTTGCGCTGCGACTGGCGCTTCTTCTCAGCCAGCCGGCGCTCCTTCGCGCCCCGCGACGGCCGTGTCGCGCGTCGAGGTGGCGGCGGGGGTGCCGCGGCCTCACGCAGCAGCGCCACCATCCGCGCGCGGGCCGCCTCCCGGTTGGCGAGCTGCGCCCGGTGTTCGCTTGCCGCGATCGTCAGCACCCCGTCCACCAGGCGGTTGGCCAGGCGTGCCAGCGCCCGCGACCGGATCCAGTCGGGCACCGATGGAGAGTTGGCCAGGTCGTAGCTCAGCTCGACCCGGGAGTCGGCGGTGTTCACACCCTGCCCACCCGGCCCGGACGAACGGGAGAAGCGCTCCCGCAGCTCTCCGGCGGGGACGACCCACCGGTCGGTCACCCGCAGTCCGTCGTCCACGCTCCGAGGCTAACCCGCACCGGCGTACCGGGGGTCACCGGTGCGGAGGCTCACTCTGCGTCGAGGATGGACTGGGCGTCGGGCCCGCGGTCTCGTCGTCCGAGCCGACTGCGGCGTACGCCACCGCGCCGAACAGCAGCAACCCGATCACCGCGGCCTTCACTGCGACCCCACGGATCAGCAGCCAAGCGCCACGACGTGCCGTCGGTACCGACTTCTTCGCGGTCTGGTAGTCGGTCCACCCGCGCCGCGCCCGGGCGTACGCCGACCCCACCGCACATCCGATGATCAGGCCCACCAGCAGGAGGACCGTGAGAAGAGGACGCTCCACCTCCGCCAGTATCCATATCGAGCGTCATATTTCCACGGTTTGATGTCGTCCGGCCGGATATCCGACACCACCGGCGGCCGGATCGACCGCCGGGGAGCCGTCCGGGCAGCTCAGCCGCCCTTCCCGATGATCGTGTCGGCGCTCTGCTGCACCTGCTCGATCGGGATGGCGAAGCCGATGCCGATCGACCCGTTGCCGTCGATGGTGGCGATCGCGGTGTTCACCCCGACCACCTCGCCACGGGCGTTGACGAGCGGCCCGCCCGAGTTGCCGGGATTGATCGACGCGTCGGTCTGCACCGCGCTGTGCCGGTTGTTGCCCAGCCGTACCTGGCGGTCAAGCGCACTGACGATGCCTGCGGTGACCGTCCCGGACAGGCCCAACGGTGAGCCCACCGCCAGCACGGGCTCACCGACCCGGGTGGCGCCCGGCTTGGCAAGCGGCAACGGGGAGAGCCCGGCCGACGGCGGCACCTTCAGCACCGCCAGGTCGCTGCGCGGCTCCCGGCCGACCACCTCGGCTTCGTAGCGGCGGCCGTCGGGCAACTCGACTGTCACCGGGCCGCCGCCGCCCTTGGCCAGGATGTGGTCGTTGGTGACGAGGTGCTGCTGGTCGTCGATGGCGAACCCGGAACCGGTCGCGGACGCGCCGTTTGCACCACCGGCGAGCACCGACACCACCCCGGGCACCGTCCGCTCGGCGGCGGTGACCAGTTCCGCAGGCACCGGGGCGGCGGACGCGGCGGCGGGACCGGGCGTACCGCTCTGGCTGGCCACCACACCGCCGGCCAGAGCGCCCGAGACTGCGGAGACCGCCACGACAGCCAACGCGGCGACCAGCCGGCCGGGACGCCACCCGCCTGGATCCCGGCCCGAGCCGGGCGCGTCCCACCACCCACGCCCGTCCGGGTCGAGTTCGGGCGAGATGAACCAGGGACCGCGCGGTTCGCCCAGTCCGGTCTGCACAGCCATGCGTACTCCTCACGGTCGGGCGTCGGCCCGGCGGATCAGGGCAGTCGGGAGAACCAGCGCATCGAGCCGGCAGCCGCGCCCATCGCGAAGATGAGTCCGAGGCCGATGAACCGGGCCGAGACGTCCTGACGTTCGGTGCGGTAGCCGACCGAGCTGCCGATGTCGTCGTAGACGGCCCGCAACTCGTCGCTGGTGCTGGCCTCGTGGAACATCCCGCCGGTCTCGTCGGCGACCGCTCGCAGCGTCTGCCCGTCGACCGGCACCTGGACGGGCCGCCCGCCCCGGTCCACGAACCCGGACGGGGTGCCGAAGGAGATCGCGTGCACCGGCACCTTCGCCGTCACCGCCTCCGCCGCCGCCTCCATCGGGTCCATGCCCGAGGTGTTCGCCCCGTCGGAGAGCAGGATGATCCGGGCCGGCGGTGGCTCCTTCGCGGCCTCGCTGTCCAGGCCCTTGACCGCACCCAGCGAGGTGTTTATGGCCTCGCCGATAGCGGTGCCCTGCACCCCGGTCACCCCCTCGGCGAGCCGGCCGATCCCCTCCTCCAGGGCCTCCCGGTCGGTGCCCGGCGGCACCAGCACGGCGGCGCTGCCGGCGAAGGCGACCAGCCCCACGTTGAACTCGTCGGGCAAGCCGTCGACGAACCGCCGGGCCGCCTGCTTTGCCGCCGCCAGCCGGTCCGGCTCCACGTCGGTGGCGAGCATCGAGGTGGACACGTCCACCGCCACCATCACTGTGGCGCGCTCCCGAGGCACCCGGACCTCGGCGCTGGGCCGGGCGAACCCGACCACGAGCAGCGCCAGCATGGCCAGGAACAGTCCGGCCGGAACGTGCCGGCGCCAGGCCGGACGCTCCGGCGCGACCCTGTCGAGCAACCGCAGGTTGGTGAAGCGGACCGCGTACCGGCTGCGACCACGCTGCATCACCAGGTACGCGACGACAAGGGCGAGCACGCCGAGCAGCAGCCAGAGGCGCAGCGGCGACTCCCAGTTCACGCGGCACCTCCCCGGGCCACCCCGGCCGGCGCGGCGGCCATCCGCCGCTGGGCGTGCACGTGCCGGACGATGTCCGCACCCCAGTCCCGGTCGGTACGCAACGCCAGATGCGTTGCCGCGCCCCGGCGCAGGGCCTGACGGACCTGCTCACGCTGGGCGGCGGCGGCTTCGGCATAGCGCTCACG
This sequence comes from Micromonospora profundi, assembly GCF_011927785.1. Taxonomy (NCBI): domain Bacteria; kingdom Bacillati; phylum Actinomycetota; class Actinomycetes; order Micromonosporales; family Micromonosporaceae; genus Micromonospora; species Micromonospora profundi. The sequence goes on from NZ_JAATJK010000001.1 coordinate 4,614,029, forward strand.
CAGCCGGCGGTCCGATGTGCACACCTCACGGCGGCGGCCGGTCTCCGGGTCGACGAGCGTGATGAGGCCGACGTCGGGCAACTCCAACTCACGCGGGTCGGTCACCTCGATCGCCAGCACCTGATGGCGTACGGACAGCCGGCGCAGTGTCGCCTCCCAGGGCGGCGGGTGGCCGGGGTCGTCGGGCAGTCCGTCGAGGAAGTCCGAGACCACCACCACCAGACCGCGCTGGTTGGCGACCCGGTGCAGCGCGTCGAGCCCGTCCGCCAGCTCCGGCGATCCGAGAGTCGTACCCGGCGATCCGACCGACGGCCGGGGCGGGTCGCCGTGGCCCGGCGTACGCGGGGCGGCCAGCAGGGCGCGGAGCAGACCGAGCAGGTGGGTACGGCCGCTGCGGGCGGGAAAGCGGCGTACCCCGTCGGCGCGCAGCACCTGGGCACCGAGTCGGTTGCCGACGCCCGCGGTCAGGAAACCGACGGCGGCGACCGCGGCGACGGCCAGCTCCCGCTTGTCCAGTTCGGCCGTGCCGAACTCCATGCTCGCAGTGCCGTCGACGAGCATCCAGGTGGTCAGCTCCCGGTCGGCGTCGACCTGCCGGACGTGCGGAACGGCGGTACGGGCTGTCACCGCCCAGTCCATCCGGCGGACCTCGTCCTCCCCCGGCCGGTACTCACGGCTGCCGGCGGGTTCGCTGCCCGGCCCGGGGAGCAGGCCACGGTACTGGCCGTGCAGCAGGCCGTTGAGCCGCCGGGTGACTGTCAACTCCAGACGACGCAGTCGTTGATCTGGGCTCAGCTCGGCCAGCCCGGGTTCCGGCGGCACCGCGACCGTCGTACGGCTGGCGCGTCTCATGCCGCCGCCAGGTCCGGCGTCTGGTGTGGACGGGAGTTCGCCACCCGGGGTGGCGGCACCGCCTCCACCAGCCGTCGCACCAGGCTCTCGGCCGACACCCCGTCGGCGACCGCGTCGAAGGAGAGCACGAGCCGGTGGGCGAGGACGTCCACCGCCAACTCCCGGACGTCCTCGGGCAGCACGTACTCCCGTCCGCGCAGGAACGCCTGCGCCCGGGCTGCCGCGACCAGGCCGAGGGTGGCGCGCGGGCTGGCGCCGTACGCCAGCAGGGGCGCGATCTCCGGCAGCCCGAACCGGCCCGGGTCGCGGGTGGCGAGGATGAGTCGGACCACGTACTCGGCCAGCGCGTGGTGCACGAAGACCCGTTCGGCGCGGGCCTGGAGATCCTGCAACCGTTGCGCGTCGAGCACCTGCCGTGGGCTGGGCCGCTCAGTGCTCATCCGGTAGAGGATTGCCAGCTCGTCGGCGTCGCTGGGATAGTCGACGACCACCTTCATCAGGAACCGGTCGCGCTGCGCCTCGGGGAGTTGGTAGACCCCCTCCGACTCGATGGGGTTCTGGGTGGCCAGCACCAGGAACGGCGACGGCACCGGCCAACTGCGTCCGCCGATGGAGACCTGCCGCTCCGCCATGGCCTCCAACAGCGCCGACTGGACCTTGGCGGGGGCGCGGTTGATCTCGTCGGCCAGCACCAGGTTGGCCATGATCGGGCCCAGTTCGATGTCGAACGTCTCCTTGGAGGCCCGATAGATCCGGGTGCCGACGATGTCGGAGGGGACCAGGTCCGGCGTGAACTGGATCCGGGAGAAGGTGCCGCCGACCACTGTGGCGAGGGTCTGCGCGGCAAGTGTCTTTGCCACGCCGGGGACCCCCTCCAGGAGGCAGTGCCCGTTGGCGATCAAAGCGGTGAGCAGTCGTTCGACGAGCCGATCCTGCCCGACGATCACGCGTTTGACCTCGAAGAGGGTCTGTTCCAGCTCGACGCCGGTCGGCTCGGGTTCGACCGGGCTGGGCATGCTGGCCAGGGTGTCCGAGATGTCCGTCACGGTGCTTGCTTCCCGGGCGGAGGGGCCGGCAAACGTCGGATTGTGCGCACCGGACCGGTCCGTTGTGCACCGGATGAGGACGAGCCGCCCGGACGGGTGACAACCGGAAGAAGACGACCGCACGAGTACGTCGGCCCCGGGCGGGCAGGAGCTGGCCCGACCGTGACGAGCCGGCCCGCCCGGGCACGGCGCGGCCCCCGCACGCCAGGTGCGGGGGCCGGACGTCGGTGGGTCAGGAGAGGTGGACGACCAGGTGGAAGCCCAGGTCGGTCGGGGTGCCCGCCGAGTTGCGGGTCTGCACGAAGACAGCGTTCGGCGTGCCGAGGCGGGGTGCGACCGCGACCTCGCCGGACGGCGGGACGCAGCAGGCGTCGGCCCGACCGATGCTGGCCACGAAGGTGCCGGCTGTGACGACCGTGCCGAACTGCACCTCGTACTGCCCGGTGCCGTACTTGATGACGGTGCCGGTGCCGCGCGCCTTGGTGCCGTTGGCGTTGACGACGACGGTGGTGGCGGAGGCGGCGAGCGTGGTCGCCTTGGCGCTCAGCGCGGCCTTGGCCTTGCGGGCGGACTCCGCCGTCACCGGCGGCTGGGCGCTCGTGCCGCGGGCGGCCGGCTGGGCGGCCTCGACCGGAGCCTTCGCCGTCGGTTGGGCGACGGCGATCCCACCTCCGGCGAGGGTGAGCCCCAGGACGGCAAATGTGATCGCCGCTGCCTTACGTCGGAAAGATGTGCTCATGACAGGTCCCCTTTGTGTGACCGTGCGTATTCGGCCGACCCGCGGGGCGGGACGGATAACTGCCGGAAATATGCGGCGCCGACGCATCAGCTTGGGCTGAAAGTCTTCGCTTCCAGCCTCCTTGAGCTGCTGTTACTACTCTGAGTTGCGTCGTTTTGACCAGTTGGAACGTAGCACCGGAAAAAGCTGAGCGTCAATAGTTGATCTCGCATTATCGGGTTGCCGACGGACCGTCGAATAATTGTGAAAGGTGAACGTGCAACCATTCACGAAATGCACATCCGGTGCCGTTATGCTGTTCGCCATGATCGTCGACGCTGCGCCTGCGGCCACGTCCCCGCGTCGCCGCCGAACGACCTTCGTTGCGGTGCTCTGCTGGGTGGCGGTTGGGCCGACGGCCACCTGGGCTGCTCTACGGCTCGCCGGCCTGGACCGTGGGCCGCTCGTGCAGGCGTTCGCCTTCACCCCGTACGTCGCGGGATGGAGCATCATCGCCCTCGCCCTCGCCGCCGCCCTGCGGCGCTGGGGCCCGGCGGCGGTCGCGGCCCTGGCCGTGGTGGCACTGCTCGGCGCTGTCGCACCCCGCGCGCTTGCCAGTTCGCAGCCCGCGACGACAGGCCCCACCATCCGGGTGCTCACCGCCAACCTGCTCGCCGGCTCCGCCGACGCGGCCACGCTCGTGGAGCTGGTCCGGCGGCACCGGGTCGACGTGCTCGCCGTGCAGGAGTTCACCCCCGACGCGCAGGCAGCCCTGGACCGGCTCGGCCTCGACCGGCTGCTCCCCCACCGGCAACTCAACCCGCACATCGGCACGCCCGGCTCCGGGCTCTACTCACGCTGGCCGCTCAGCGACGTTGGCATCAGGCACAACCGGGGCCAGGGCGGCTGGGGGTTCAGCCAGGCGTACGGCACCGTGACCGTCCCCGGGGCGCCACCGGTCCGTGTCGAGTCGGCCCACCCCTCGGCGCCGTCCGCGCTGGACCAGGTCGGCGCGTGGCGTGCCGACCTGACCACCCAACCACCGGCCACGCCAGATGGTGAGCTGCGGATCCTCGCCGGGGACTTCAACGCCACCCTCGACCATGGTCCGCTGCGGGCGCTGCTGCGCACCGGCTACGTCGACGCGGCCGACGCCACCGGCTCAGGGCTCACCGGCACGTGGGGCCCCTACGACGGCGACCTGATCCCCCCGGTCACCATCGACCATGTGCTCGTCGACAGGCGCATCGCGGTCCGCGCAGTGAAAGTGCTGCACCTACCCGACAGCGACCACCGCCCCGTCCTGGCAACCCTCCGCCTCCCCACCCCGTAACCACCCCGCGCCCTCCCACCGTGCCACCAACCGCGCCCGCGATCTTGCACTTGATGCCGCGGCATAGGGAGCGAAAGCCGCATAACGGCGACACAAAGTGCAAGATCGCGGGGGTGAGGGGTGAGGGCGGGGGTGGTTAGACCGTTGCGGGGGCCAGGCCGTAGGTCAGGGCGTCTACCAGGGCGTGCCAGCTCGCCTCGACCACGTTGTTGTGTACGCCCACTGTGGTCCAGTCCCGGCCACCTTCCTCGGAGGTCTCCAGCAGCACCCGGGTGACCGCACCGGTGCCGTGGCTGCCCTCCAGGATGCGCACCTTGTAGTCGGCCAGTTCGAAGTTGCGCAGCTGCGGATAGTGCCGGGTAAGCCCCACCCGCAGCGCCTCGTCGAGCGCGTTGACCGGGCCGTTGCCCTCGGCGGTGGCGATCACCCGCTCGCCGCGTACCCGGATCTTCACTGTCGCCTCGGACACGACAGCGCCGTCCTCGCGGTGCTCGACAAGCACCCGGTACGACTCCAGGGTGAACGGGCGGGCCGGGCCGCCCTCGGGCAGCTCGGAGCGGACGAGCAGCTCGAAGGAGGCGTCCGCGGCCTCGAAGGACCAGCCCTCGGCCTCCAGTTCCTTGACCCGCTTCGTGACCCGGGTCAGCGCTTCCGGACGGCCGGCCAGGTCCAGTCCGAGCTCACGACTCTTGAGCTCGACGCTGGCCCGGCCGGCCATCTCGGTTACCAGGATCCGCATGTCGTTGCCTACCACCGACGGGTCCACGTGGTTGTAGAGCAACGGGTCGACCTTGATCGCGCTCGCGTGCAGCCCTGCCTTGTGGGCGAAGGCGGCGGCCCCGGCGTACGCCTGGTGGGTGTCGGGGGCGATGTTTGCGATTTCGGCGATGGCGTGCGAGACCCGCACCATCTGTTCCAGGCAGCCGTCCGGTAGGACGGGCATGCCCAGCTTGAGCTGGAGGTTGGCGACGACCGCGAAGATGTCGGCGTTGCCGGGGCGCTCGCCGTACCCGTTGGCGGTGCCCTGGACGTGCCGGACACCGGCCTCGACGGCGGCGATCGTGTTGGCGACAGCGCAGGCGGTGTCGTTCTGGGCGTGCATGCCGAACAGCCCGGCGTCGACGCCGAGGCGGTCGGTCAGGTCGAGGATCGCGGCTGTCACCTGGGAGGGCAGCATGCCGCCGTTGGTGTCGCAGAGCACCATGCGCTCGGCGCCGGCGTCGAGCGCGGTCTGCACCACTGCCGTGCCGTACGCCGGGTCGTGCCGGAAGCCGTCGAAGAAGTGTTCGCCGTCGACGAAGACCCGGCGGCCCTCGCGGACGAGGTGGGTGACGGTGTCACGGATCATCGCCAGGTTCTCCGCGCCTGTGGTGCGCAGCGCCCGTTCGACGTGCCGGATGTCGGCCTTGGCGACGAGCGCGATCGCTGGCGTCTGCGCGTCCAGGAGGCCGCGTACCTGGGGATCGTCGGCGACTGCGACCCCGGCCTTGCGGGTGGCGCCGAACGCGACAAGCACGGCGTGCCGCAGCTGCAGCTCGGTGCGTGCGCGGCGGAAGAATTCGGTGTCCTTGGGTACCGCGCCCGGCCAGCCGCCCTCGATGAACCCGACGCCGAACTCGTCGAGCAGCCGGGCCACCGCCAGCTTGTCGACCACCGAGTAGGTGAGCCCTTCGCGCTGGGCGCCGTCGCGCAACGTCGTGTCGTAGACCTGGAACGTCATCAGGGTCCTTTCTCAGAGCAACAAAAAGACCTCCCGCGGATGCGGGAGGTCTGCGCGCTCGGCGGAGGGGGATGCCGGCGCGCTAGGTCGCAATAATCAGGGCGGTGCTGGTCACGTCCGCTACTCTGCCACCGCTTCCCCGTTTCTGGGAGCAACAATCCACATCCCGGGACGTGATGTGCGCCCCACGCCGTCGCCGTCGCCGTTTCCGGCCCCCGGCCGGCGGGTAGCTCGGAGGGGGACACACCACCGACGCCGAGACGATCGGCGACAGTCAGGAGTGAACGGCATGGACAGGATCGATCCGCACGCCACCCACGCCGGGCCGGACCCGCTGCGCGGCGGCGACCAGGGCACCGTTGCCGGCGGCGCACCGGCCGGCGTCTTCGACCCCTGGCGCTACCGGGACCAGGCCGGGGTGGCCGACGCCGACCTGGTCGGCTACAAGGTCGAAGCCACCGACGGCGGAATCGGCAAGATCGACAGTGCCAGCCACGAGGTGGACGGCAGCTACCTGGTGGTGGACACCGGCCCGTGGATTTTCGGCAAGAAGGTGATGCTGCCGGCCGGAACGGTCAACCAGGTCGACCACGACCAGCGCACCATCTCGATCGACCGGACCCGCGACCAGATCAAGGCAGCCCCCGAGTACGACGAGACCAGCCACAGCGACCCGGCGTACCGGGATCAGCTGGGTGGCTACTACGACGAGACGTACGGCGCGCTGCCGCCCGGCACCGCACGCTGACCGATCGAGCACAACGGTCGGTGGGGTCCGACCCCACCGACCGTTACCGTGTGAGCGTGGACGCCATCGACGACAACCGAAACATTCAGCTGCCCGCCACCTTCAACTTCCGCGACGTCGGCGGCTATCACGGCCACGACGCTCGGACCGTGAGCCGGGGCCGCCTCTACCGCTCCGACTCCCTGCACCGCCTCGACGAGCAGGACCGGGACGCGTTCGCCGCCATCGGCATCCGCACCGTCATCGACCTGCGCCGCCCCACAGAGGTGGAGCGCGACGGGCGGGTGCCGAGCTATCCGGGCCTGACCTACCGTCACATCCACCCGGAGCACGACGACTGGGCCGCCACGCCCCACCAGGAGGGCACCGACCTGGCCCGCTACCTCGCGGACCGGTACGCCGATCTGGCCCAGACCGGCACCGCCGGCCTGGCCGAGGCCATCGGGCTCATCGCCGACTCCGCGAACGCTCCGGTGGTGGTGCACTGCGTCGCCGGCAAGGACCGCACCGGCATCGTCTGCGCGTTGACCCTCGCCGTGCTGGGCGTCGACGACGCCGACATCGTCGCCGACTACGCGCTCAGCACCGAGGCGTCGGCCCGGTTCAGCGCCTGGCTGACGGCCACCATGCCGCACGTCACGGACGTGCCGGCGCCGTTCCTGGCCTCACCCGCCGAGGCGATGCAGACCTTCCTCGACGAACTGCGTGCGGGGTACGGCTCGGTCGAGGCGTACCTGCGCCACGCCGGAGTGACCGACGCGCAGCTCGACGCCCTGCGCGAGCATCTGCTCGACTGAGAGACGGACGGTCGGCGGCGCGGCACCTTGCGGTGTCGCGCCGCCGACCGTTTTCGCTGAGCTGCGGGTACGCGAGGTGTGTCAGAGGACCTGGCGCACCCAGCCGTGCGGGTCGGGTGCGCTGCCCCGCTGGATGTCGACGAGCTGCTGACGCAGCGCCATCGTCACCCGGCCGGGCTCGCCGCCACCGATCAGGAACTCGCCGTCGGGGAAGCGCACCCCGCCGATCGGGGTGATGACCGCAGCGGTGCCGCAGGCGAAGACCTCGCGGAGCCGGCCGCTCGCCGCGTCGGCCTGCCAGTCGGCGAACGTGACAGGCCGCTCCTCGACCCGGTGACCAGCGCCCTCGGCCAGCGTGAGGACCGCGTCGCGGGTGATGCCCGGCAGGATCGTGCCGGTCAGCGGCGGGGTGACCACCGTGTCGTCGTCGTAGACGAAGAAGACGTTCATGCCGCCCAGCTCGTCGACGAAGCGTTGCTCCACAGCGTCGAGGAAGACCACCTGGTCGCAGCCGGCCTCGATGGCCTCGGCCTGGGCGGCCAGTGATGCGGCGTAGTTGCCGCCGCACTTGGCCGCGCCGGTGCCGCCGGGCGCGGCGCGGGTGTAGTCCGGCGAGACCCAGACGGTGACCGGCTTGACCCCGCCGCTGAAGTACGCCCCGACCGGTGAGGCGATCACCATGTAGAGGTATTCGTTCGACGGGCGGACGCCGAGGAAGACCTCGCTGGCGAACATGAACGGCCGCAGGTAGAGGCTGCCGTCCTCGCCGGTCGGGATCCACTCCCTGTCGATCTCGATGAGCTTGTGCAGCGAGTCGACGAAGACCTCGGGTGGCAGCACCGGCATCGCCATCCGCTGCGCCGAGCTGGCGAAGCGGGCGGCGTTGGCGTCCGGCCGGAACATGGTCACGCCACCGTCGGCCGTCCGGTACGCCTTGAGACCTTCGAAGATCTCCTGCGCGTAGTGCAGCACGGCGCTGGCCGGGTCCATCGGGATCGGTGCGCGCGCCTCCACCCGGGCGTCGTACCAACCCTTGCCCTCGGCGTAGCGGATGGTGACCATGTGGTCGGTGAACACCCGGCCGAAGCCGGGGTTGGCCAGCAGGGCGGCCCGGTCGGCGGCGGATACCGGCGCGGGATTCGGACGGATCTCGAAGTCGAGCATGTCACCACCGCTCATCGCGCTGACCTCCCTGCGGGACAACGGCATGCGGGATCGCACGCCGACATGGCTGTGCCGAAAACTTACCCCGAACGGTCGTTCAGCGGAAAGCGCCGCTCGGGGCGGGCTGAGTGCCCGGACAGGCGGATACCGCCCCGGCGCTTTGAGAGGCCGGGGCGGTCAGGCTACGGCGTGGGCGGCGAGACGGTCGCCGACCTCGGCGGTACGCAGCGTGACGCCTGGGGTGCGGCCGGAGAGCTCGGCGGCGACCGCCGCGTTGACCCGGGCCGCCGCGTCGGCGTGCCCGAGCTGCTCCAGCAGCAACGCGGCGGAGAGCACCGCGGCGACCGGGTCCGCGACGCCCTGCCCGGCGATGTCCGGGGCGGAGCCGTGCACCGGCTCGAACATCGAGGGGTACGTGCCCTCGGGGTTGATGCAGCCGCTGGCGGCCAGACCGATGCCACCGGTGACCGCTGCGGCGATGTCGGTGAGGATGTCGCCGAACAGGTTGTCGGTGACCACCACGTCGTAGCGCTGCGGCTGGGTGACCAGGAACATCGCGGCCGCGTCGACGTGCTGGTATTCGGTCTCGATGTCCGGGTGCTCGGCGGCGACGGCCTCGAAGGTGCGCGCCCACAGCGACCCGGCGTGGGTCAGCACGTTGGTCTTGTGCACGAGCGTGACCTTGCGGCGTTCCCGACGGCCGGCCCGCACGAACGCGTCACGGATGACCCGCTCCACGCCGTGCCGGGTGTTGAGGCTCTCCTCCGTGGCGACCTCGGCGGGGGTGTCGCGGTGCAGCGACCCGCCGGCGCCGGCGTAGAGACCCTCGGTGCCCTCGCGCACGACCACCAGGTCGACCTCGCCGGGCTTCACGTTGCCGAGGGGGCCTGCGACACCGGGCCAGAGCCGGGACGGACGCAGGTTGACGTACTGGTCGAAGGCGAACCGGAGCTTGAGCAGCAGCCCCCGCTCCAGGACACCGGGCGGGACCGTGGGGTCGCCCACCGCGCCGAGCAGGATCGCGTCGTGCCCGGCCAGCTCGGCCAGCACCGAGTCGGGCAGCACCTCTCCGGTACGGTGCCAGCGGGCGGCACCGAGGTCGTACTCGGTGGCCTCGACACCGCCGGGCAGCACCGCGTCGAGGACCTTGCGGGCCTGCGTGACCACCTCGGGCCCGATGCCGTCCCCAGCCACCACCGCGATCCGCGCCACGACCGCACTCCCTACGTCGACTGCCCTGTCCGGGCAACGGTACGACCTCGTCCCGATTCCCGGTACGAAGCTTCCACGATATGGGATTTCCGATCCACAGCATCCTCTCAGCCGGGATCCATGTGGTGGTCATCTCCGCTGTCTAGGGTCGATGTCGACGGGTCAAAGGGCCCGGGAACGGCGATTCGCCACGACGCGACGCCAACTGCGAGGGGGCTGATGCCATGCTCATCGACGAGCAGCCGCGGACCCGCTGGCCGGACACGTCCGCGTTCCGCAACCGCCGGCCCGACCTGCGCCTGGGCAACCGCCGGCACCAGGTCGACCCGGCCAGCGCCACGCAGGGCCGGATCGCCCTGCAACACACGGTGCGCACCGCGACCGCTGAGTACACGCTGCTGCTCAACGCGCCCGAGTGGCTCGGCCGTCGAGGCGTCGGGGAAGCGCTGCGGGACAGCGTCGCGGAGCTACGCGCCATCGACCTGACCTACGGCCCGAACCGTCCGGAGAGCCTGGTCTCCAAGCTTCGCCGCGGAGAGATCAGCCCCGAGTCGTACCCCCCTCTGGCCGACCTGGTGGACCGCTGCGCGGCGATGCGCGCCGCCACCGACGGATGGTTCGACGCCTGGGCGGTGCCCGGCGGCTTCGACCCGGGCGGACTGCTCGGGGGCTGGGCCGTGGAACGCGCAGCCGCCCGGCTGCGGGCTGCCGGCGTGCACGACTACGCGGTGCTCACCGGCGCCGACCTCGTGGTGCGGGGCCGCGCGCCGCACGGCGGCCCGTGGCGGGTGGCGGTGCACCACCCGACGGCACCCGACCACGCGCCGCTGGTGCTGGAGATGACAGACGGCGCCGTCGGCACCTCCGGGGTGACCGGCCGGCAGGGGCACGTGGTGGACCCGCACACCGGCGAACCGGCCACCCAGCTCGCTGCCGCCACTGTCGTCGGCCCGGACCTGGCGGTCGCCGACGCCTACGCCACAGCGCTCTACGCCGCAGGCCCCACCGGCCTGGCGTGGTTCCGCGGTAACTCCGACTATCGCGCGCTCTTCGCCCACCGGCACTGAAGGCTCGCTCACCGGCTTTGAAACACGCCGCACGAGCCCCGCCTCCCCGCGGTGCTCCCCGCCCGATTCGCTCCTCGGCCGCCTGAGCGCGGCGGCCGGTCGGGCTGCGATCGGCCCCCACCGCCTCGGCAACGGCTGTGGGGGCCGGTCAGCGACGAGTGCGCGTGGCTCGCGCAATCGAGGGGTGCGGACCGGACGGGCCGGACGTCGACCGCGCCACCCGAAGACGGGCCGGCGCCGCGAACTCGGCCAGTGACCGCAGTCGTACGCTAGCGAATCGACGCAACTCGAGGCAAGAGTCTCCACAGCGGACCGTCGTGGGCAATGAGTCCCGGGTCGGACGATCCGGCTGCGGCGAGGCAGTTTCGACATGGTGAACGACGGATGGCACGCTGTCCGCCGTGAGTTTCGATCTGAGTGTGTGGGCCCTGGAGGACGGGGCGACGCCCGAGGACGTGCGGGCAGCGGTCGACGGTTGCCGGCAGGGGCGGCACGTGGACCGTTACCCGGACCCGCGGGTTGTCGCCTTCTACCGGGCGATCACCGCCTCCTATCCGGACCGTCACCCCGGCCCGGACAGTCCGTGGGCCGTCGCGCCCCTGCACGCCGCCCACGACCATGTCGAGCTGAACCTGCACCCGACCTGCGCGGACCAGGTGCTGCTGGACATCGAGCGGCTGGCCGGCGCGCACGGGCTGATGCTCTTCGACCCGCAGGACGGCTCGGTCTACCCGCCGCCGACGCGGGTCACCAACTGACCGACCGGGGACGGCCCTCAACCCTCCCCCGCGCGTACGACGAAGGGGCCCGGCATGCCGCCGGGCCCCCCGTGGTGTTGCCGTCGACTACTCGTCGCGCAGGTCCGCCGCGCTGGCAGATGTCGCGCCGATCGAGTCCGCCGCGGAGGTGAGCAGGTCGGCGCCGAGCGCCTGGTCGACGGTAAGCGTCATCAGCGTCTCGCCGCCCGCCTCGCGCCGGGCGACCTGCATCGCGGCGATGTTGATGCCCGACTCGCCGAGCAGGGTGCCGACGGTGCCGACGACACCCGGCCGGTCGGCGTAGCGCAGGAAGAGCAGGATGCCCTCGGCGCCGATCTCCACGTCGAAGCCGTCCACCTCGGTCAGCTTGATGATGTCCCGGGCGCCCGAGTGGGTCACCGTCCCGGAGACGCTCACCGTCCGGCCGTCCGGCAGCGCGCCGCGTACGGTGACCAGGGTGGGCTGCTCGGCGGTCTCGGCGAGGCTCGCGAGGGTGACCTCGACGCCGCGCTCGGCGGCCAGGTGCGGTGCGTTGACGTAGGTGACCTGCTCCTCGACCACGGAGCTGAACAGGCCCTTCGTCGCGGCCAGCTTGAGCACCGACACGTCGTGGCCGACGATCTCGCCACGGACCTCGACGGTGACGCTCGCGGCGACCCCACCGGCGACAGCGGTGAACGCCCGGCCCAGCTTCTCGGCCAGCGGCAGCAGCGGCCGTACGTCCTGGGCGACCACGCCACCGGCCTGCACGTTCACGGCGTCCGGCACGAACTCGCCCTGCAACGCCAGCTTGACGCTCTTGGCCACGGCCAGGCCGGCCTTGTCCTGAGCCTCGTGGGTGGAGGCACCCAGGTGCGGGGTGGCCACCACGTTGTCGAACGCGAACAGCGGCGACGAGGTGCACGGCTCCTTGGCGTACACGTCCACACCGGCGCCGGCGACCCGGCCCTCGGCGATGGCGTCCGCGAGCGCCTGCTCGTCGACAAGACCACCACGGGCGGCGTTCACGATGCGCACGCCCGGCTTGACGATCGCCAGTTCCTTCTCACCGATGAGCCCCATCGTCTCCGGGGTCTTCGGCAGGTGGATGGAGATGAAGTCGCTCTCGCGCAGCAGCTCCTCGAGCCCGACCAGGCGTACGCCGAGCTGGGCCGCGCGGGCCGGCTGGATGTAGGGGTCGTACGCGATCAGCCGGGTGCCGAAGGCGGCGATGCGGGAGGCGAAGAGAACCCCGATCCGGCCGAGCCCGACCACGCCGACGGTCTTGCCCTGCACCTCGACGCCCGTGTACTTGGACCGCTTCCACTCCCCCGCCTTGAGCGCCGCGCTGGCGCTCGCGGTGTTGCGGGCCACTGCCAGCAGCAGCGCGACGGCCTGCTCGGCGGCGGAGACGATGTTCGAGGTGGGAGCGTTGACGACCATCACGCCCCGGGCGGTGGCCGCCGGCACCTCGACGTTGTCCAGGCCGATACCCGCCCGCGCGACCACCTTGAGTCGCGGCGCGGCGGCGATCGCCTCGGCGTCGATCTGGGTCGCGCTGCGCACGATGACGGCGTCGGCCTCGGAGAGCGCCGAGAGCAGGGCCGGACGGTCGGTGCCGTCGACGTGCCGGACGTCGAAGTCGTGGGCGAGCACCTCGATGGCGGCGGGGGCGAGTTCTTCGGCGATCAGTACGACAGGATTCATCGGTCCTCGTAGAGGTCGTGTATGCGATCGGCCCGGGCCGACAGGGCGCCGCACTGCGTCCTGCGCTGATCCCGTGCCGTGGCCGTCAGGTGCCGGCTGCGCGCACCTACCGCGATCGTAGGGCCCCGTTGGCCGGCATGTTCCGGTCTGCGAGGTGAGTGCCCTCACACGCGCGGTCCGGCGTTGGACATGGCCCGTTCACCTGGCCGACATCGTTGTTGCGGCTCGTCACGGCACCGCCGAGGCGTTCGTCACCTGATCCCAGAAGGTGAGCGCCCAGGGTCAGGTGGTGGTCCCGCGTACGGCCGATGGCCGGTGACCCGCGCTGGGGAGAGCGCGGGTCACCGGCCATCGGTGGATCATCCGCCGTTGGTGACGGCTGGACCGGTGCTACGAAACCGTCAGGCGGTCTCGGTGATCGGGCGGTCGACCCAGCTCATCATGCCGCGCAGCTTCGCGCCGGTCTCCTCGATCGGGTGCGCCGCGCCCTCGTTCTGCCACTTGGTGAAGTTGGGCCGGCCCGCCTCGTCCTCGGCGACCCACTCGCGGGCGAACTCGCCGGACTGGATCTCGCCCAGGATCTTGCGCATCTCGTCCTTGACACGGGAGTCGATGACGCGCGGGCCCCGGGAGAGGTCGCCGTACTCGGCGGTGTCGGAGATGCTGTACCGCATCTTCGCGATGCCACCCTCGTACATGAGGTCGACGATCAGCTTCAGCTCGTGCAGGCACTCGAAGTAGGCCACCTCGGGGGCGTAGCCGGCCTCGGTGAGCACCTCGAAACCGGTCTGCACCAGCGCCGCGGCACCGCCGCAGAGCACCGCCTGCTCACCGAAGAGGTCGGTCTCGGTCTCCTCGGTGAACGTGGTCTTGATCGCACCGGCGCGGGTGCCACCGATCCCCTTGGCGTACGCGAGGGCGAGCGCGAGCGCGTTGCCGCTTGCGTCCTGCTCGACGGCGACCAGGCAGGGCACGCCCTTGCCGTCGGTGTACTGGCGGCGGACCAGGTGGCCGGGGCCCTTCGGAGCGACCATGGCGACGTCCACCTCGGCCGGGGGCTTGATGAGCCCGTACCGGATGTTGAAGCCGTGGCCGAAGAAGAGGGCCTTGCCCGGGGCGAGGTGCGGGGCGATCGACTCGGTGTAGAGGGAGCGCTGGGCGGTGTCCGGCGCGAGCACCATGATCACGTCAGCCTCGGCGGCGGCCTGTGCCGGCGTGAGCACCCGCAGGCCCTGCTCCTCGGCCTTGGGACGGCTCTTGGAGCCCTCCGGCAGACCGATCACCACGTCGACGCCGGAGTCACGCAGCGACAGCGCGTGGGCGTGGCCCTGGCTGCCGTAGCCGATCACCGCGACCTTCTTGCCCTGGATCAGGCCGAGGTCGGCATCGTCGTCGTAGTAAACCTCAACGCTCATGAGAACTTCCCTTTCGTACGACGGCCCGGGCGGCCCGTCGTGGTCGGTGCGGATGGATTCGGAGGACGGCCCGCAGGGGCCGACCGGCAGCGGGTCAGGCGGCCCGCAAGGCGGGACCGGCGGTGATCGAACGCGAGCCGCGCCCGATCGCCACAAGGCCGGACTGCACCATTTCCTTGATGCCGAAGGGCTCCAGGTCGCGCAGCAGAGCGTCGAGCTTGTCGGGCGTACCGGTGGCCTCGATGGTCAGCGTGTCCGGTGCCACGTCGACAACCCGGGCGCGGAACAGGTTGACCGTCTCCAACACCTGGGTGCGTGCGGACCGGTCGGCGCGGACCTTCACCAGCAGCAACTCCCGGGCGACCGAGACCTGCGCGTCCAGCTCGACGATCTTGAGCACGTTGACGAGCTTGTTGAGCTGCTTGGTGACCTGCTCCAGCGGGGACGAGTCGGCGTTGACCACGATCGTGATCCGGGAAACGTCCGGGTTCTCGGTCTCGCCGACGGCGAGGCTGTCGATGTTGAACCCGCGCCGGGAGAACAGGCCGGAGACGCGGGCGAGAACGCCCGGCTTGTTCTCCACGAGCACGGACAGAGTGTGCATCGTCATGATCAGATGTCATCCTCGTCGAAGGCCGGGCGAACGCCACGGGCGAACATGATCTCGTCGTTGCTGGTGCCGGCGGCGACCATCGGCCAGACCATGGCGTCCTTGCCGACCACGAAGTCGATCACGACGGGAGCGTCGTTGATCTCCATGGCGGCGGCGAT
Organism: Micromonospora profundi; assembly: GCF_011927785.1. Lineage (NCBI taxonomy): Bacteria > Bacillati > Actinomycetota > Actinomycetes > Micromonosporales > Micromonosporaceae > Micromonospora > Micromonospora profundi. The sequence goes on from NZ_JAATJK010000001.1 coordinate 4,629,316, forward strand.
GGTCTTGTCCACGTCGTCGGGGCTCTCGCAGCGCAGCCCGACGCAGCCCAGCGCCTCGGCGAGCTTGACGAAGTCGGGAATGCGGTGCTTGTGGGTGCCGAGTTCGGTGTTGGAGTACCGCTCGTTGTAGAACAGCGTCTGCCACTGCCGGACCATGCCGAGATTGCCGTTGTTGATGACGGCGATCTTGACCGGGATGCCCTCCAGCGCGCAGGTGGCCAACTCCTGGTTGGTCATCTGGAAACAGCCGTCGCCGTCGACCGCCCACACCACGGTGTCGGGCTTGCCGACCTTCGCACCCATCGCGGCCGGCACCGCGTAGCCCATCGTGCCGAGCCCACCGGAGTTCAACCAGGTGTACGGCTTCTCGTACGAGATGAACTGGGACGCCCACATCTGGTGCTGCCCCACACCGGCCACGAAGATCGCGTCCGGGCCGACGATCTCACCCAGCCGCTTGATGACGTACTGCGGGGAGAGCGTGCCGTCCGCCGGTTCGTCGTAGCCCAGCGGGTAGCGGTTGCGCAGGTCGTCCAGCTGGGTCCACCAGTCGGCCAGGTCGGTGGTTTTCCCCGCCGACCGCTCGACAGTCACAGCGGCGATCAGCTCGTCGATGACGTGCCGGGCGTCGCCGACGATCGGGACGTCCGCGTGCCGGTTCTTGCCGATCTCGGCCGGGTCGATGTCGGCGTGCACGATGGCCGCGTCCGGTGCGAACGAGTCCAGCTTGCCGGTGACGCGGTCGTCGAAGCGGGCGCCCAGCGCCACGATCAGGTCGGCCTTCTGCAGGCCGTACACGGCGGAGACGGTGCCGTGCATGCCGGGCATCCCCAGGTGCTGCGGATGCGAGTCGGGGAAGGCACCGAGCGCCATGAGGGTGGTGACGACCGGGATGCCGGTCAGCTCGGCGAGCCGGCGCAGCCCGTCGGTGGCGCCGGCCTTGAGCACACCGCCGCCCACGTAGAGCACCGGACGGCGGGCCGCGGCCATCAGCCGGGCCGCCTCGCGGATCTGCTTGCCGTGCGGGTTCAGGGTGGGCCGGTAGCCGGGCAGTTCCAGCGTGGGCGGCCAGGCGAAGGTCGTCGACGCCTGGAGGACGTCCTTGGGGATGTCGACGAGCACCGGGCCGGGCCGGCCCGTGCTGGCCAGGTGGAACGCCTGGGCCAGCACCTGCGGGATCTCGTCGGCGTTCTGCACCAGGAAGTTGTGCTTGGTGATCGGCAGGGTGATGCCCTGGATGTCCGCCTCCTGGAAGGCGTCGGTGCCGATCGACGGGCGGGCCACCTGGCCGGTGATCGCCACCATCGGCACCGAGTCCATGTAGGCGTCGGCGATCGGGGTGACCAGGTTGGTCGCACCCGGGCCGGAGGTCGCCATGCAGACGCCGACCTTGCCGGTGGCCTGCGCGTACCCCGTCGCCGCGTGACCGGCGCCCTGCTCGTGGCGGACCAGGATGTGCCGGACGGTGGAGTCGTAGAGCGGGTCGTACGCCGGAAGGATCGCGCCGCCGGGGATGCCGAAGACGACGTCGACGCCGAGCGCCTCAAGGGACCGCACCAGCGAACCGGCGCCGGAAACCTCGGTCGGGGCGGGTGGCCGTACCGCCGGGGCGGCCGGGACTGCTGCGGCGCGCGAGGCGGCGGGGTCGGCGGTACCGGCCGGCTCGGCCGCGCGGGCCCGCCGGGCGGTGTGGGCGAGGGTCTCGGGCGTGGGTCTCGTCATTGTGGTTCTGGCCTTCGGCTGGAATGGCTGGGGCTCGTTCAGCGATGCGAGGCGGGCAGGGCCCGTCGCGACAGGTTCCGACGGCAATAAAAACGGCCCTCGTGCAGATGCACGGGGCCAGCGCACTCTCGATGAGGGAGAGTGCGCTCAGGTAAGTACTCGCAGCGACCGGTACGACGACATGTGGCTAAGCCTGACGCATCTCACGCGATGAGTCAACTGATCTCACATGTTGGTCAACGGACTGCGGCGCGTCGGCCGCCGACACGCCCTCTGCAGAGGGGATGACCTGCTCGGAAACCCCCGGAACCCGGCGCGGAGCGGGCACCCGGCTTTGCCGCGCACCCGGCGAGGTGGCCGCCTCCAGCATCGCCTCCAGGTGCTCGGCAGGCACTCCCCAGCCGAAGAGGGCGCCCTGACCGAACCGGCAGCCGGCAGCGACCACCGCTGCCAACTCGGTGGGCGTGGTCACACCCTCGGCGATGACCTCCAATCCCAACTGGTGACCCAGCCGCATCACGATGTCGACCATTGGGGCGAACGCCGGGCCGTCCTTGCCCACCGGGCGGACCGGCTCGTGCTCGGCCACCAGACTGTGGTCGATCTTGAGAATGTCGATCGGCAGACGACGCAGCTGCCCCAACGAGGAGTAGCCGGCGCCGAAGTCGTCCAGGGCGATCCGCACACCGGTCAGCCGCAGCGCTGTCAACCGTCGGATCAGCTCGTCCAGGTCGGTGGCGACCGCGTGCTCGGTGACCTCCAGCACGAGCCGCTGCGGCGGCACGTGGTGGGCGCGCAGCGCCTCGGCGACCTGCACCACGTACTCGGGGGCGTGCAGCTCGCGGGGTGAGACGTTCACCGAGACCCAGACGTCGTGCCCGTCGGCGAGCCACCGCGAGAGCTGGTAGCAGGCCTGGTGCAGCACCCAGGCGCCGAGCGTGGCGATCATCCCGCACTCCTCGGCGAGGGGGATGAACTCGTCCGGGCGTACGTTGCCCAGCTCGGGATGGTGCCACCGGAGCAGCGCCTCGGCACCGACCGGCCGGACCGACGGCAGCGACGCCACCGGCTGGAAGGCCAGCCGCAGCTCGTCGCGCTCGATGGCACCGCGCATCTCGTGCTCCAGCGTCGTGCGCCGGCGCAGCAACTGGTCGTACGCGGCGTCGTAACGCTCGATCCGGTTCTTGCCGCGCTGCTTGGCGTAGCGCAGGGCCAGGTCCGCGTGCCGCAGCAGCAGGTCCACGTCCGGTGCGCCCGCCCACCCGGCCACACCGATGCTCACCGACAGGAAGACCGGCCCCTCCTCCTGGTCGTACGGACGGTTGAGCACCCCCAGCAGCCGCTCGGCGACCCGGTCCGCCTCGGCCGGCCGAGCCGACATGAGGACGGCGAACTCGTCGCCGCCGAGGCGTGCCGCCATGTCGCCGGGGCGCAGGTTGCCGCGCAGCCGGCTGCCCACCTCGGCCAGGACGGCGTCGCCCACGCCGTGACCGCGCATGTCGTTGACGTGCTTGAAGCCGTCCAGGTCGAGACTGAGCAGGACGCACGGGGTGCCGGCCGCCGCGCTGTCGTGCAACGTGCGCAGCAGACCCCGCCTGTTGGCGAGCGATGTCAACGGGTCGGTGTGGGCCAGCTCGCGAAAGTGTGCCTCCCGCTCGGCCAGCCGGCCGGCGTAGTCCCGGACGTCCTTGAGGGTGACGTACTGCCGGGCGACGAGCGCGAAGCCCTCCACGATGCCGGCCACGATGCCCGGCGCGGTGAACTGGCCGCCCTGCAGGAGGTGGTAGGTCGCCGACGCGGCCATCGCCACCATCGGAACCACTGCGTATTCGCCGTCGCGCCCGATCAGGTCCAGCTCGATCTGCCCCGGCCGGTCGTCCCGGTACACCGCGAACGCGACGGCCAGCAGGCCGGCGGCCAGCACCGCAGCGCCGGCCAACGCCATCGTCGGCCCGGCCTGACAGAGCCCGGCGCTGAGACCCAGACCACCACAGCTCACCGCGCTGATCCCGGCGGCCAGCACCGTCAGGCCACGACGCGGGGCCGCGGCCCGGAAGACCACGATCACGGCGAGCCCCGCGCCGAGCGCGGCGCTCACCGTGGCCACCACGATCGCCGGGCAGGCCATCGGAGTGGCGTCACCCAGCAGCCGGGTCGGTTCGGAGAAGAGCACCCAACCGACGAACCACAGCGCCGCCGCCATCGTCACGCTGTCCAGGGCGAGCCGGGCCGTTCCCGCCGTGGTGGCGGCAACCCCCGGCAGCCGGAGCAGACCGGCCGCGAAGGCCAAGCCGCTCAGCGCGGTGCCGACCGCCGCTGCGGTGGCCCAGCCGGTGCGCAGACCCTGCTCGTGTGCCCAGTGGTCGCTCGCGGAGAGCACCGCCACCATGCCGGCCAGCAGGCTGAGAAGGGACACCCCGGCGGCAACCGCGAGCAGCACGTGCGCCGGCCGGTGCAGGCCGGTGCGCCGCCGGGCGACCATGGTCAGCAGCACGGCGGCGGCGACGGCGACCAGCCCGCTCAGCGCCGCGACGGCGACCATGCCCGGGGGGAGATGCACGTCTCAAGAGTGCCGGATGGGCACGCGCCGTGGGGACCTGATGTGCATCTGTTGGGACACGGCACACACACCGGACGGCCCGTGCGCGGACGGTGGCATGCTGGTACACATGCCTGAGCTGCGGTCGAGGACTTCCACACACGGTCGGACGATGGCCGGCGCCCGGGCCCTCTGGCGGGCCACCGGGATGACCGACGACGATTTCGGCAAGCCGATCGTTGCCATCGCCAACAGTTTCACCCAGTTCGTCCCGGGCCACGTACACCTCAAGGACATGGGTGGCCTGGTCGCCGACGCGGTGGCCGAGGCCGGCGGGGTGGGACGGGAGTTCAACACCATCGCTGTCGACGACGGCATCGCCATGGGCCACGGCGGCATGCTCTACTCGCTGCCCAGCCGCGAGCTGATCGCCGACGCGGTCGAATACATGGTCAACGCGCACTGCGCCGACGCCCTTGTCTGCATCTCCAACTGCGACAAGATCACCCCCGGCATGTTGCTGGCCGCGCTGCGACTCAACATCCCTACCGTCTTCGTCTCCGGCGGCCCGATGGAGGCCGGCAAGACGACGGCGATCGAGGGCATCGTGCACTCCAAGATCGACCTGATCGACGCGATGATCGCCTCCTCCAACGAGGCTGTCACCGACGAGCAGCTCGGTGAGATCGAGCGCTCCGCATGCCCCACCTGCGGCTCCTGCTCCGGCATGTTCACCGCCAACTCGATGAACTGCCTCACCGAGGCGATCGGGCTGGCGCTGCCCGGCAACGGTTCGACGCTCGCCACCCACGCCGCGCGCCGGTCGCTCTTCGTCGAGGCCGGCCGCACCGTCGTGGATATCGCCAAGCGGTGGTACGACGGTGACGACGACTCCGTGCTGCCCCGCAACGTCGCCTCCAAGGCCGCCTTCGAGAACGCGGTGGCCCTGGACGTCGCGATGGGCGGCTCCACGAACACGGTGCTGCACCTGCTCGCCGCCGCCCGCGAGGCGGAAATGGACTTCGGCGTCGCCGACATCGACGCCATCTCCCGGCGGGTGCCCTGCCTGGCCAAGGTCGCGCCGAACTCCCCGAAGTACCACATGGAGGACGTCCACCGGGCTGGCGGCATCCCCGCCATCCTCGGTGAGCTGGACCGCGCCGGGCAGCTCAACCGCGACGTGCACGCCGTGCACTCCCCCTCGCTGGCACAGTGGCTGACCGACTGGGATGTCCGCAGCGGCTCACCCACGCCGACGGCGTTCGAGCTGTTCCACGCCGCACCCGGCGGGGTGCGCACCACCCAACCGTTCTCCACCACCAACCGCTGGTCGACCCTTGACACCGACGCCGCAGAGGGCTGCATCCGCGACCGCGAGCACGCCTACTCCGCCGACGGTGGCCTGGCGATCCTGTTCGGCAACCTCGCCCCAGAGGGCTGCGTGGTCAAGACCGCCGGCGTGCCGGAGGAGTGCCTGACCTTCCGTGGGCCGGCGAAGGTCTACGAGTCGCAGGACGACGCCGTGACCGCGATCCTCGCCAAGGAGATCGTCGCCGGAGACGTCGTGGTGATCCGGTACGAGGGCCCGAAGGGCGGCCCCGGCATGCAGGAGATGCTCTACCCGACCTCGTTCCTCAAGGGCCGAGGGTTGGGGCGTTCCTGCGCGCTGCTCACCGACGGTCGTTTCTCCGGTGGCACCTCCGGACTCTCCATCGGGCACGCCTCCCCCGAGGCCGCCTCCGGCGGGCTGATCGCCCTGGTCCGCAACGGTGACGAGATCGTCATCGACATCCCGGGGCGCTCCATCGAGCTGAACGTGCCCGCCGACGAGCTGGAGGCGCGCCGGGTGGCCGAGGAGAAGCGCGACAAGCCGTACACCCCTGTCGACAGGCAGCGTCCGGTGTCGGCGGCACTGCGCGCGTACGCCTCGATGGCCACCTCGGCCAGCGACGGCGCGTACCGCCGCGTCCCCGAGTGAGTAAGGAAGGGCCCCCTCTTAACGCCTCAGGTATAGGAGGGGGCCCTTCCTAACACCTCAGGTCCGTGCGGCGAACCGTTCCGCTCGTACGGCTGCCGTCGCGTCAGGGTTGGGTCGGGTCCTCCCCGGCCGGCGTGGTGCCGTCGACGGGCAGGCCGGCCTCCGCGGGCACGTCCTCGTCGGTTCCGTCCAGGTTCTCGTGCGGCTCCTCCGGGGTGACGTCGTCGGGGTCGGCGCCCCCGGCGTGCAGTTCGGAAAGCTCAACCGGATCAGTCATGCCGCCCTGGTACCCGCCCGGCGCCACCTCGAACGACCAGCCGCCCGTCCAGCGTCCATTTCGGTGCGAGCGGAGCCCGCCCACACCGACCGGGGGTCAGGTGCGCGGAGACGGGCGTCTAGGACGGGCTCGGGGCGAGGGCCACGCCTCGGGCGTAGCGGATGGCGGACGGGGTGTCCGGGAAGACCAGACCCTCGCGGCGCAGTTCGTCGGCGACACCGAGGGTGCTGAGCACCTGGTCGTGGCCCGGGGTGATGCCGGAGAGCAATACAGTGATCCCCCGGGCGCGCAGCCGGGCGATGGCGTCGCCGAGCACCTGGGCGCCTGTGGCGTCGACCGTGGAGACGCGGGACATCCGCAGGATCACCACCCGTACGTCGGCCACCTCCGCCAGCTCCAGCAGGAAGGTGTGCGCGGCGGCGAAGAAGAGCGGCCCGTCGAGCCGGTACGCGACGATGTGCTCGGTGAGCAGCGCGTGTTCCTCGGCGCTGTGCTCGCCGGTGTCCAGGGGGACCTGTTCCAGCCGGGCGCTGCGGGCGACCGCGCGCAGCGCCAGGACGACAGCGACGGCGAGCCCGACGACCACAGCGGTCACCAGGTCCCAGATCACCGTGACGGCGAACGTCAGCACCAGCACCACGGCGTCGGCGCGGGTGGCCCGCATCAGCGCCAGCAGGGAGGCCGCCTCCACCATCCGGACGGTGGTGGCGAGCAGCACCCCGGCCAGTGCGGCGAGCGGGATACGGCCGACGAGCGGGGCGGCGGCGAGCACGATCGCGGCGAGGGCGACGGCGTGCGTGAGCGCGGCGAGCTTCGAGGACGCTCCGGCGCGCACGTTCACCGCGGTACGGGCGATGGCAGCGGTCGCCGGGATGCCGCCGAAGACCGGGGAGGCGAGGTTGGCCAGGCCCTGACCGAACAGTTCCCGGTCGGGGTCGTGCCGTTCGCCGACCGTCATTCCGTCCGCAACTGTCGCGGAGAGCAGGCTCTCCAGGGCGGCGAGCGCGGCCACGGCCACGGCGCTCGGCAGCAGCGTGCCGAGCGCGCCGACGTCGATGAAGTCCAGCGACGGTACGGGCAGTCCCTGCGGCAGCTCGCCGATCCGGGCCAGGTCGATCGGCGCCAACTCGGCGAGGAGCGTGGCGGCGGCCACTCCGACCAGGGAGAACGGCACGGCGGGCCGCCACCGGGCGCCGAGCAGCATCAACGCCGCCACGCCGAGCGTCACGGCGATCGCGGCGGGCCGGGGCTGCGCGGCGAACCGGGCGACCGCGTCGGCGGCCACCGCCCACACCTTCTCGCCGTGCGCGCCGGTGACGCCGAGCGCGGCCGGCACCTGTTGCAGCGCGATGACCACGGCGATACCGGCGGTGAAGCCCTCGATCACCGGGGTGGGCAGATAGCGGACGTAGCGGCCGAGGCGGGCCAGTGCGAGCGCGATCAGGATCAGCCCGGCCAGCGCGCCGACCATCAGCACGCCGCGGGCGCCGAACTGCTGCACCACGGGCACCAGCACCACTGTCATGGCACCGGTGGGACCGGAGACCTGGAGGTTGGAGCCGCCGAAGATCGCCGCGACGGCTCCGGCGACCACTGCGGTGACGAGGCCAGCCTGCGCGCCGAGCCCGGAGGTGACGCCGAAGGCGAGCGCGAGGGGAAGCGCCACCACTGCCACTGTGAGCCCGGCGACCAGGTCGCGTCGAGGTGAGCGACGCGCGTTCTCCCAGTCGGCCCGGCGGGGCAGCAGCCCGCCGAACAGCCGGCCCGCCTGCCGTACGACCTGGCCGGCGCGACGACGACCGGCCGCCGCAGGTGCCGCTGCACTCACCGGTCCGTCCCCGAGGCCCGTAGTTCGTCAAGCAGGGCGTCCCGGTCGGTGAGGACCGCGCCGAGGATGCGCCGCCCGGCGGCGAGCAGGTCGGCCACGTCGGGGGTGCTGAGCGCGTACATGACCAGGGGGCCGTCCCGGTACGAGGTGACCATGCCGGCCCGCCGCAGCACGGCGAGCTGCTGGGAGAGGTTCGATGCCTCCACGTCGATGGCTGCCAGCAGGTCCCGGACCGGCTTCGGCCCGTCCTGGAGCAGTTCGAGCACCCGAATGCGGACCGGATGCCCGAGGGTCCGGAACAGCTCCGCCTTCGCCTGGTACAGCGGCACCGACATGACACATCCCCTCCGCCGACTCTGAAGACTTTACCACTTGCAAAAGTCTTCAAATCGACGAAGATGACGGCCGCTCTCAGGTGAGGTCGTTGACGCAGCGCAGCACCGGACGGCTGGTGAGCGCCCCGGGGTCGAGCGGGCCGGGCGCGCGCACCGTGAACACGGCGCTCTCCCCCGGCAGCAGCGTCACCAGCGCCCTGTCGACCTGCGCGGCCGGATCGAGCCGGTCCGGAAACAGCGTCAGGTCGCGCAGCACCGTCCGGGCGGTCACCCGCACCCGCTGGCCACCGTCGACCGGCTCGACCGTCGCGTCCCACGCCGCCGCCGGCCAGTCGACGTCGCGGTCCTCGGCGAAGAACCACAGCGCGCGCTCCGCGGTGTCCCCGGCCTCCGCGACCAGCAGTTCGGCGCGGACCTCGTCCGGCCCCGCCAGCTCCGTCGGCAGCGCCAGCACCACCGAGGAGTACGCCGGAACGTCGAGGTCGACCGAGGTCTTCGCCCTCGGCTCCCCGGTGAGGGCGAGTCGGGTGATGGTGGCCGGCCCTGTCCACGCCTGCGCGGTCTCGTTCACCGCCACCAGGGCCAGCCCGCCGTCGCGCGGCTGCACGGTGAGCAGTCGGTCGGCGTACGCGTTGCGCAGCGCGTACCACAGGGGTTTGCGCCGACCGTCGCCGTCGACGGCCGACCAGGAGGTGACCGGCCAGCAGTCGTTGAGCTGCCACACGATGGTGCCGGCGCAGACGTCCCGGTGTGAGCGGAAGTGCTCCACGCCGAGCTGGATGGCGCGGGCCTGGTTGAGCTGGGTGAGGTAGTGCCAGTCGTCGAAGTCGGCGGGCGGCGGCAGGTGCGCGTCCAGACCGCGTTGCAGCTTCACGTCACCGTCGGCTGCCTTCTGGTGGTGAGCCATGCCCGGCGAGTCGTGCGCGAGAGGGTCGTCGGAGATGGACCGGCGCACCGTCGCGTACGCGGGTGGGGCCTGGTAGCCGAACTCGGCGACGAAGCGCGGCACGTACTCCCGGTATCTGGTGTAGTCGTCGGTGTTCCACACGTCCCAGATGTGCGTGGTGCCGTGCGCCGGGTCGTTGGGGTGGATCGCCTCGCTGCCCGACCAGGGGCTGCCCGGCCAGTACGGGCGGGTCGGGTCGAGCGCGCCGACGATCCGGGGCAACACGTCGAGGTAGTAGCCACGACCCCAGGTACGCCCGGCAAGGGGCTCCTGCCAGTCCCAGTCGTGCCAGCCCCAGATGTTCTCGTTGTTGCCGGTCCAGAGCACCAGCGAGGGGTGACCGGCGAGGCGTGTCACCTGCTCCCGCGCCTCCGCCTCGACCTCGGTGCGCAACGGCTCCTCCTCCGGGTACGCCGCGCAGGCGAAGAGGAAGTCCTGCTGCACCAGCAGCCCACGCTCGTCGGCGAGGTCGTAGAAGTCGTCCGACTCGTACCGGCCACCGCCCCAGACGCGTAGCAGGTTGATGTTGGCGCCGGCTGCCTGTTCGAACCGCTGCGCCAGCCGGTCCCGCGTGATCCGGGTGGGAAACACGTCATCGGGGATCCAGTTGACCCCGCGTACGAAGACCGGGACGTCGTTCACCGACAACGCGAACGGGGTGCCGTGCTGGTCCTCGGTGGTGTCCAGTCGCACCGAACGGAAGCCGATCCGACGGGACCAGGTGTCCAGGGCGTCGCCGTCCGGCGCGTACAGGGTCACCTCAAGCGGGTGGCGCGTCTGCTCGCCGTACCCCCGGGGCCACCACAGTGCGGGCTCGCGGACGGTGACTGTGAGCACGGCAGTGCGCTCCCCGGCCGGGACGACGACCTCGGCGTGGACGCCGGCGACTGTGGCGCGGACTGTCAGCGGGACGGCCGCGACCCGCTCGACCTCGACGTGCAGTTCCACCCGCCCGTCCCGGCCGTCCAGTGTGACAAGCGGGCGGACGGTGGCCAGCCGGGCCGTGGACCAGGCGTGCAGGCCGATGTCCTGCCAGATGCCCGCTGTGACAAGCGTCGGCCCCCAGTCCCAGCCGAAGTTGCAGGCCATCTTGCGGATGAAGTTGAAGGGCTCCGGGTAGGCGTTGGGCCGGTCGCCGAGCCGGTCCCGCTGCGCCTCGGCGTACCGGTACGCGGAGTCGAACGCGACGACGAGGTCGTTGTCGCCGTCGCGCAGCAGCGAGCGGACGTCGAACCGGTAGCCACGGTGCATGTTCGCGGTACGGCCGACCTCGACGCCGTTGAGGGTGACGGTGGCGACCGTGTCCAGGCCAGCGCAGACCAGGTCGACACGCTCGTCGTCGCCCGGCTCGTGAACGAACGTGGTCTGGTAGACCCAGTCGGTGCGGCCGATCCAGGCAAGCGCCAGTTCGTTGTCGTCGAGGTATGGGTCGGGGATCAGGCCGGCGGCGAGCAGGTCGGTGTGCACGCAGCCGGGCACTGTGGCCGGCACCGTCCGGTCGGCGATTCCGGCCGGGACCTGCGGTCCGGGTACCGCCCGCAGGGTCCAGCCCTCGTGCAACGGAGTCACGATCTCACCGCGCCTTCCATGATTCCGCGGACGACCTGACGTCCACCGATGAACAGCATGACCAGCAGGGGAACGGTAGCGATGAACTCCCCGCCGGGCACCACTGCGGGCGGCAGCTTCGCCGACGCCTCGTCGTCGCTCGTGGCGATGACGAACATCCAGTACAGCGGAAACGCGGCGAACAGCATGCTGACCGCGAGCAGCAGGTAGGTCCAGAGCCCGGCCGGCGTGTCCTGTGGCGCCCGGGCGGGCACACGTCGCGGACGGCCGGTCGCTCCCGGTTGCGCTACGTTGGGGCCGCCGACACGAGGCCCACGGCCATGGCAAGGTCAGAACCCCGACCCCCCGGGGCAGGAGCGGAGGAGCACGCCGGTGAAGCGGCCGACCATCGCCGACGTCGCCCGGCGTGCCGGCGTCTCCAAGGGCGCCGTGTCGTACGCGCTGAACGGGCAACCCGGCGTCTCCGAGGCCACCCGGCAACGCATCCTCGCCATCGCCACCGAGATCGGGTTCAGCCGGAGCAGCGCAGCCCGTGCGCTCTCCGCCGCCACCGCCGAGGCCGTCGGCCTGGCACTCTGCCGACCGGCCCGGATACTGGGCATCGAGCCGTTCTTCATGGAGCTGATCAGCGGCGTCGAGGCGGAACTCTCCGCCCGCTCGTACGCGCTGACCCTGCAGGTCGTGGCCGACCACGACGCCGAGATAGCGGTCTACCGGCGCTGGTGGGCCGAGCGTCGGGTGGACGGGGTGCTGGTCTGCGACCTGCGCACCGACGACAGACGCATCCCCGCCCTGGAACAGCTCCAACTGCCGGCAGTGGTCATCGGCGGGCCGGGCGGCACCGGCGAGCTGTCCAGCCTCTGGTCCGACGACGCCGCGGCGCTCACCGAGACCGTGGAATACCTGGTCGCGCTCGGGCACCGACGGATCGCCCGGGTCGGCGGCCTGCCCGACCTGCGGCACACCGAGATCCGCACCGAAGCCTTCACTGCGGTGTGCCAACGGCTCGGCCTGGTCGACGCGGTCACCGTCTGGTCCGACTACACCGGAGAGGAGGGCGGCCGGGCCACCCGCCGCCTGCTCAGCTCCGCCCAGCGACCCACCGCAGTCATCTACGACAACGACGTGATGGCGATCGCCGGGCTCTCCGTCGCCCAGGAGATGGGGCTCACCGTGCCGGACAACCTGTCCATAGTGGCCTGGGACGACTCACCACTCTGCCGGCTCGTGCACCCGCCCCTCACGGCCCTCGGCCGCGACATTCCGGCGTACGGCGCGCACGCCGCCCGCCAACTGCTCGCCGTCATCGCCGGGCAGCCCGCGACCCGCCTCCAGGATGAGACACCGCACCTCACGCCACGCGGCAGCACCGCACCGCCCCGCCAGCGGTGAACCGGGTTCAGTAGCCGGGGTCAGCGGGACGCCGACGGGAACTCCTCGAAGTACGCCTCGACCCGCTCGGCGGTGGCCGGACGGGCCAGCGCGAAACCCTGCCCGTAGTTGCAGCCGGCCCGGTGCGCCCCCTCCACCTGGATCGGTGACTCCAACTCCTCGGCGACGATCTCCACACCCAGCCGCTCACCCACGTTGACCACCACGTCGATCAGCGGTGGCTGTCCCGCCGACTGTGCGCCCACGAGGCCGGGGCCGACCTTCAACAGGTCGATGGGCAGCCGGCGCAGGTGGGCCAGCGAGGCGTGCTCGGCCCGGAAGTCGTCCAACGCCGTGCGGACACCCAGCGAGCGCAACCCGGCAAGCCGGGCCACCACAGTCGACAGGTCGCCACCGATCCTCGGCTCCGCCACCTCCACCACCAGCCGCTCCGGCGACACCCCGTACGCGGCCAGCACAGCGGCGACGCGCTGCACGAAGTCGGGTGTGGTCAGCTCCCGGGTGGTGACGTTGACTGCCATCCACAGCTCCCGGTTGCCCGCCGACCAGTCGGCCAACTGCCGGCAGGCCCGGTCCACCACCCACCACTCCAACTCCCCGACCAGGTCCAGATCCTCGGCGACAGGCAGCAGCTCGGCCGGAAGCACAGTGCCGAGCACCGGACTCCGCCAGCGCAGCAACGCCTCAGCGCCCACCGGCTGCCGGTCGGCCAGGTCCACCACCGGCTGGTAGACCAGATCCAGCTCGCCCCGCGCGACCGCACCCGGCAACTCGCGCTCCAGGTCGAGCCGACGCACCAACTGCTCCTCCAGGAACGCGTCGTACCACTCGACCCGGTCCCGACCCAGCTGGACCGCGCGTCGCCGCGCCAACTCAGCCTGCCGGAGCACGTCCGCCGGCCCGGCACCGCCCGCCTCGGCCAGCCCGATGCTCGTCTGCACCCGCAGCACCGAGCCGCCCCACCGGTACGGCGGGGTGAGCGCGGCCAGCAGCCGGGTGCCCAGCGCGTACGCCAGCACCGGGCCGGCAGCGGTGACCACGGCGAAGCCGGTGCCCGTGCAGCCGGTGACAAGGTCGCCGGGCGCGACGACCGCACGGACCCGCAGGACCGCCTCGGCCAGGATGTCCTCCCGAGCCACCGGACCGAGCCCGTCGGCGCCGTGCAGGTCCACAAGCAGCAGCGCGCCGGCCGGCGCCGGCACGTCGCCGATCGAGGCAAGCGCGTCCAGGAGAGCCGCGCGGTCGGCGGGACCGTCGCCGCCCGACACCGACCCACGGCCGGACGGCGGCCAGGCGACACCACAGTCGGGCCAGGCCACGCCGCCGGTCGAGGTGCCGGCGTCACCATCGTCGGGCCAGGCGAAGCAGCCGGCCGAGGTGCCGGCGTCACCGGACGGCCAGGCAGGAGTGCTGGTCGATGTGCCCACGTCACCGCCGGACGCCCAGGTCGCGCCGCCGCCCGTCGAGGTGCCGCCACCGGACGGCCAGGGCGCGTCGGGGCCGGACTCGCTGGCGTCCGCAGGCGGCTCGGCCCGGTCGTCCGGCGCTCCCGGCCAGCGGAGTTGCCGGAGGGCGCGGCCGGTACGGCGGCGGTGCGCGGCACGCCGTTCGCCGGTGGTCGCGTCGGCACCGCCCAGCAGCTCACGCAGCACCAGCGGTGGCACCGCGGCCAGGGCGAGCAGCACGCTCGTCCGGTCCGGTGTGCGGCCGGCAGCCGCGTGCAGGCCCACCACCAGCAGCAACACCGCCGCCGGAAGCACCACCCGGGGCCAGGTCAGTGTGGCGGGACCGAGAGTCGACTGCACGTCGCCCGCGGCCACCGCGGCATCCGCCCCGAACGCGGTCAGCAGCATCCCGAGCACCAGCGGCGGCACTGCCACAAGCGCCCCCCGACCCGCGTCCACTGGCGGCAGGACGGTCAGCAACGCCAGCGCGAGGAGGATGAGCAGGACCCCGCCACGACAGACGCCGGCACCCGAGCGTCGGCCCCGTCCGGTGAACGCGTTCAGCGCGGCCATGCCCAGCCCGCCGAGCGCCAGAGCACCGACAAGCCGGACCGGCGCCGAGACGACGTCGCCGGGAAGCAACAGCCAGCCGGCGAGCGCCAGCCCCACCGCCGGAGCGGTCGCCGACAACGGTCCCCGCAGCCGGACCACTGCCCACGGCGACGGCCGGTCCGGCAGCCGGAGCAGCCCGGCCGCGGACACTGCCGCGACGATCAGCGCACCCGCCAGGGCAGCGGCACGCTGCCCGGTGTCGACCAGCGGCAACGTGGCGGCGGTGAGACCGGCCGCCACCACCGCCGCGTCGAGCAGCACGCCCAGCGCCAGCGGGGACGGCTCGGCTGACGACAGGTCACTGTGGGTCACGGCGGTGTGGCGGCGGCTGGCCAGGCGGGTGAGGCGTACCCCGGCGAGCGTGGCACCCGCGCCGCCGGCGAGCGCGATCACCACCGAGGCCGGGACCAGGCCGGCGGCGCCGGCGAGGATCAGCAGCGCGACGGCCGCGAGCACGGCGGCCTCCGGTGCCGCCCGGCGGGGGACGAGGACACGGAACGGGTACGCGAGAGGCACGGCGGTCGCCTTCGTGAGGGGGCACGGGGCGGTGCGGCGATGCGGGACGGTGGACGTTGCGGATCCACTGCCCATCAGTCCAGAACGATCGACGGCCAGATCGGTTACGCATCAGCTACCGGCGCAGGCAGTGACCTGTGTCACTGTGCGGCGCGTCGGGTCGGCACGACACCGCCCGCCGCGAGCCCGACCAGGCCAAGGTGGGATCATCGCAGGGTGAGTACGCCCGATACGGTCCGCTTCCGGTACAACCAAGCCATCCTGGCCGCCGCGCTCGTCGCCTTCGTCGGCGCCCTTCCGTTGGCCAACGCCCGGACGTACCTGCTGCCGGTGTTGCTCGTTCCGCTCGCCGTCGGGGTGTGGGCCTGGCGGGCCGGCACCGACGCCAACCCCCGGGAACTGCGCCTGCGCGCGCTACTGGGGCAGCGCAGGATCGACTGGGACCACATCGTCGAGCTGGCCACCGATCCGCGCGGGCGGGCAGTCGCCCGGCTCGACGACGGTCAGCAGGTCGTCCTGCCCGCGGTGCGCGGCACGGACCTGCCCCGGCTGGTCTCGGCAACCGGCCAGACGCTGCCGAGTGAAACGACCGAGACCCCCGACCAGTAGCAACCTCCAGGGCCGTCGAGGCCCGACCAGCAGCAACGGCCCGCGACGCCGGCCGGGACCAGCGGCGACCGGGACGCCGGGCCTGCGGCGACCGTCAGTAGCCGTCGACCACCGTGTTGATCAGCGGCTCGCCGGCCGCGAAGCGCCGCACCTGCTCGCCGACCAGCCGGTACGCCCGCGGCAGCAACCCGCGCACCGACCCGGCGACGTGGGGCGTGAGGAGCACGTTCGGCATCGTCCAGAGCGGGGAGTCGGCGGGCAGCGGCTCGGGGTCGGTGACGTCCAGAGCGGCCGAGATCCGACCGGAGGCCAACTCGGCCACCAGCGCCTCGGTGCGGGCCACCGGCCCCCGGGCGGCGTTGACAAGCAGCGCCCCGTCCGGCATGGCGGCCAGGAACTCCTTGTCGATCAGACCACGGGTCTGGTCGGTCAACGGCACCAGCACGACCACCACATCGGCCTCGGGCAGCAGACGCGGCAGTTCGGCCACGGCATGCACCCCCTGCTCGGGTCGGGCGGTCCGGGCGACAAGGGTGAAGCTCACCTCGAACGGGGCGAGCCGGTCGCGGACCGCCGTACCGATGGAGCCGGCACCGACGATGAGCACCCGCTTGCCGGACAGCTCGTCGGTCGGGACGTTCCCCTCGAACGCCCACCGCCGCTGCGCCTGCGCCCGGACGAAGGCGGGGAACGCCCGCAGCTGGGTGAGGATCGCCGTGACCACCCACTCGGCGGTGGACGGGTCGTGCACGCCCCGGGCATCGCAGAGGGTGACGCCCTCCGGCATCCGGTCGACCCAGGCGTCCGCCCCCGCCGAGAGCAACTGCACAACGGCCAGGTCAGGCAGCTCGCGCAGCAGCGCTGTCGCGTCCGACCCGCTCAGAAACGGCGGTACCCAGAAGCGGACGTCGGCCACGTCGGAGGGCAGCCGGTCGGGACGCTCGGCGACCTCCACCGTCACGCCCTCGGGCAGCCCGCCGACGAGGTGCAGGCCGGCCTGGTGTGGAATCCATACCTTCACGTCCGCCGACGATAGTCCCCGGCGCGGCGACCGGAGCGGGCACGGCGACGAACCGGCGTCCCGGGGGATGGCGCGAGGAGACGGGGCGCGCGAGACTCGGCACACCGATGTTCGGTCCGGGCCCGAACGAGGTATAACCAAGGCCGGATGGCCGGTCGGCCTCCGCCCCCGCAGACAGGTGCTCGATGACCGACGGCTCCTCCGCCAGCCCGCGACGCGCGAGCACCCCGCCCCCGGGGCTCGCCGACGCAACGCGACTGCGCGCCCTCGCCGACACCGGTCTGGACGCCGCACCGGACGAAGCGTTCGACAGGTTCGCCCGGCTGGTAAGCGACCTGCTGGACGTTCCGGTCGCGCTGGTCTCCCTGGTCTCCGCCGACAGGCAGTTCTTTCCCGGTGCGGTGGGGCTGCCCGAGCCCTGGTCCGAGCGGCGGCAGACTCCCCTGAGCCACTCGTTCTGCCAGCACGTGGTGGACATCGAGGTGCCGATGGTGCTGCCGGACGCCCGGCTCTACCCCCGCGTACGGGACAACCAGGCCATCGAGGACCTCGGCGTGGTCGCGTACGCCGGGATGCCGTTGACCGATCTCTCCGGCCGGGTGCTCGGCGCGCTCTGCGCCATCGACAGCAAGCCGCGGGCCTGGACCGCCGGGCAGCTGCGGACACTTGCGGACCTGGCCGCTGCCTGTTCGTCCGAGCTGCGGCTGCGGATCGCGCTGGACGGGGCGCAGGAGGCACGCCGCCGTGTCGTGAGGGCGCACGAGCGGCTGGAACTGCTGGCCGGGGTCAGTGAGACGCTCGCCGGCACGCTGGACGTGGGCACGTCGCTGCGGCGGCTCGCCGCCACGATGGTGCCGCTGCTCGCCGACTGGTGCCTGCTCACCCTGGTCGGGCCAGCGGGCCTGCCCCGCGAGGTGGTGGCGGTGCACCGCGACCCGGCCCGGGCGGCGGACGTCGACGGTTTCGCGGCCCTGCTGCGCACCGGGCTGAGCCAGGAGTCGACGATCCGCGCGGTCCTGCGGACCGGCCAGCCCCGGCTCGGTGCGGTGGCGTCGCTTGCCGACGTCGCACGGGGCACCACCGATCCGGAGATGGTGGCGATCGCCGAACGTCTCGGCATCGCCTCCTACCTCAGCGTGCCGGTACGGGCCGCCGGTGGCACCGTGCTGGGCGCGATCACACTTGTCAACGCGCCCGGGCGTCAGCAGTTCGACGACCGGGACCTGCTCACCGCGTTGGACATCGGCCGCCGGGCCGGGCAGGCGATCGGCAACAGCTCGATGTACGGCGAGCAGCGGCACGTCGCCGAAGTCCTCCAGCACAGCATGCTGCCGCACCTGCCCGTCGTACCGGAGCTGGAGCTGGCGGCCCGCTACCAGCCGGCGGCCGACCGGGTGGAGGTCGGCGGCGACTGGTACGACGCATTCGTCCAGCCCGACGGTGACCTGATCGTGGCGATCGGGGACGTGGCCGGGCACGACATCGAGGCGGCGGCCACGATGGGCCAGCTGCGCAACCTGGTGCGGGGCAACGCCTTCGGCCGGCCGGACGCGGTCGGGGCGTTGATGAGCCACCTGGACGGCGCGATCCGTGGCCTGCGGCTGCCGATCGCGGCCACCGCGACACTCGTCCGGATCTGCCGCCAGCACTCCGGTGTACGCGAGGTGACCTGGTGCAACGCCGGGCACCCGCCGGCCCTTGTGGTCCGTGTCGGTGGTGCGGTCGAGGTCCTCGAAGCGACGCCGGAGCCGCTGCTCGGGCTGGCCCGACCGTCGCCGCGGACCAGCCAGTCCACAAGCCTGACCACCGGC
Organism: Micromonospora profundi; assembly: GCF_011927785.1. NCBI lineage: Bacteria > Bacillati > Actinomycetota > Actinomycetes > Micromonosporales > Micromonosporaceae > Micromonospora > Micromonospora profundi. Next base: position 4,647,916 of record NZ_JAATJK010000001.1, read on the forward strand.
GACACGCTGCTGCTCTACACCGACGGGCTGGTCGAGCGCCGGGACCGGTCCATCGACGACGGGCTCGCCGAGCTGGTGGGCCGGTTGACAGGCACCGACACCGTCCCGCTCGACGACCTGTGCGACCTGCTGCTCGCCTCGATCCTGCATCGCGAGGACGACACGGCACTGCTTGCCGTACGGGCCCACTGACAGGCCCTTCAAGGAGCCGACGAGGTACCGTCCGCCCCGGCGGGCCCGGTTGGGTCGTCCGGCGGGCTACCCTGGGCCGGGTGAGAGATCGTCCCCCGTACCCTCGCACCCGCCGTCTCCGCCCGGTCCTCGCGGCGTCGTGCGCGGCGCTGCTGTTCGCCACCGGTTGCAGCTTCGGTGAGCCGGAGCCCGACCCGGCCGGCGAGCCCCCCAACCTGCCGACGCCGTCGGCAGCGGCGAGCCCTGGCGGGGCCGGCCAGCAGGCGGTGGCGACAGTGCTGGCCAAGGGCCTGCGGGTGCCGTGGGGCATCGCCTTCCTGCCCAACGGCGGCGCACTCGTCACCGAACGGGACAGCGGCAGGATCCTCCAGGTCGGCCCGGAGTCCGGGCCCGAGGGTCTACAGGTCCGGGTGGTGCAGACCATCTCCGACGTGGCGGCGGCGGGCGAGGGCGGCCTGCTGGGCATCGCCGCGTCACCCAGCTACGACCGGGACCGGACGGTCTTCGTCTACTACACCGCCGAGCAGGACAACCGGGTCGCCAAGCTCCAGATCGGCGGCCAGCCGACCCCCGTCCTCACCGGCATCCCCAAGGCCAACGTGCACAACGGCGGCGGGTTGGGGTTCGGCCCGGACGGCCAGCTCTACGTCAGCACGGGTGACGCCGGGGAACGCCCCGCCGCGCAGGACGTCAAGAGCCTCGGCGGCAAGATCCTGCGGATCACCGCCGACGGCAAGCCGTCGGCAGGTAACCCGTACCCCGGCTCCCCGGTCTGGTCGCTGGGGCACCGCAACGTGCAGGGTTTCGCGTGGGACGAGGCCAAGCGGATGTACGCCGTCGAGTTCGGCCAGAACACCTGGGACGAGATCAACCAGATCACCAAGGGCGGCAACTACGGCTGGCCGCAGGTCGAGGGGCGGGCCGGCGACAAGCGGTACACCGATCCGCTCACGCAGTGGGCTACCTCCGATGCGTCCTGCTCCGGCCTGGCCGCCACGGATCGACTGCTTGTCACCGGCTGCCTGCGCGGTAAGCGACTCTGGGTGATGGAGCTGACCGACACGGGCACCATGCTCGGTCAGCCCAGTGAGCTGCTCACCAACCGGTACGGTCGACTGCGCGCGGTGGCCGCCGCGCCGGACGGGTCGCTCTGGGTGAGCACCTCCAACCACGACGGGCGGGGCACCCCGGCGGGCGACGACGACCGGCTGCTGCGGGTGGTCTTCGCCGGCGGCGACGGCGGTCGCAGCTGACCTGCGTCACCATCCGCGCGGGTTTGCCAAGATCCTCCGACGGGCAGGTCAGAATCTCAGCATGGACGGGCAGCGCGACGAGCAGCACGACGACACCGGCGACCGGGACGAGCCGGTGGCCGGCAGCGAGCCGCCACGTACCCGGCGGATCGGTCGACCCGGCGGGCCGGTACGCCGCGCTGGCGTGATCCTCGCCGTGCTCGCCGTGGCACTTGCGGGGGCGGTGCTCGGCGTACTGGCCGGTGGGCAGGTGGACACCGACATCGGGCCGTTCCGGGCCACCCTCACCCTCTCCCCCGCCAGCGACGGCGGGACGACGATCGACGTACCGCCGCTCGGCGCGCTGCTGCTGGACAGCCATGACGGGCCGACGCACCTCACAGTGCGGCTCGGCGCACTGGACCAGGGGCGTACCGAGGCGCTACTGGACGACCCGGCGAGCATCAGCCGCGCCAGCCAGAGCGCTGTGGAGGACGTCCGCACCGGTGTGATGCGGCTCGGCCTGCGTACCCTCGCCGCGTCGGTGCTCGTCACCCTGATCCTCGCCGCGTTGATCTTCCGGAACGTGCGGCGTACCGCGTGGGCGGGCGGGTTGGCTCTGGTGATCACCGCCGGCAGCCTCGGAACGGCCGCGGCGACCCTGCGCCCGCAGGCCATCGAGGAGCCGCGCTACGAGGGCCTGCTCGTCAACGCGCCGGCGATCGTCGGCGACGCCCGCCGCATCGCCAACGACTACACGAAGTACGCCGAGCAGTTGCAGCGCATCGTCGGCAACGTCAGCCAGCTCTACACCACAGTGTCGGCGCTGCCGGTGTACGAGCCGGCGCCCGGCACCACGCGGGTCCTGCACGTCTCCGACATGCACCTCAACCCGACCGGCTGGCAGCTGATCCGGACGGTGGTGGAGCAGTTCGGCATCGACGTGGTCGTCGACACCGGAGACATCACCGACTGGGGCAGCGAGCCCGAGGAGTCCTTCGTCGGCTCGATCGGCCTGCTCAAGAAGCCGTACGTGTTCATCCGGGGCAACCACGACTCGGGCCGTACGGCGGCTGCGGTGGCCCGCCAACCGAACGCGATAGTGCTCAACAACTCGACCACGACTGTCGGCGGGCTGACCATCGCCGGCATCGGTGACCCGCGTTTCACACCCGACAAGAACACCTCCCCGGCCGGCAGCGGACTGACCCAGCAGGTGGCCGACCAGGTGATCGGCGCCGGCGAGCAGCTCGCCGCCACAGTGCGCAGCTCGCCCCGCCCGGTCAACATCGCGCTCGTGCACGACCCGGCGTCGGCCGGGCCACTCGCCGGCACCTGCCCGCTGGTGCTTGCCGGGCACACCCACGCCCGGCAGGTCTCCAAGCTGCCCGAGGCGCCCGGCCAGCAGCCCACCACGCTGATGGTGGAAGGCTCCACCGGCGGGGCCGGGCTACGCGGCCTGGAGGGCGAGAAGCCGACCCCGCTGTCGATGAGCGTGCTCTACTTCGACCAGCAGAAGATGCTCCAGGCGTACGACGACATCACCGTCGGCGGCACCGGGCAGGCCCAGGTCAACCTGGAACGCCACATTGTCGAAGCCCCGGCCGCCGGGCCGTCCGCCACGCCCACCCCGACCCCGACCCGCTGAGCAGGGGCCGGGTCAGCGTAGGGCCAGGGCGGCCAGGGCGGCGTTGACGATGCTGCCGGGCAGCAGGTCGTGCAACTCGTACAGCTCGGCCACGCTGCCGGACTGGCCGAACTCGTCCACGCCCAATGGCACCGCCGGGGCGCCGACCGCGGACCCCAGCCAGGCCATCGCGTGCGAGGCGGCATCGTGCACTGTCACCACGGGAACCCGGTCGGCGAACGCGGACCGCAGGGCACCCGGCACGCTGGGCACCGTGGCAGTCCGTACGCCCTGACGCAGGGTGCGCTGCCAGGCCCGGTAGAGCCTGTCGAGACTCGTCACGTCGACAACGTGCGCGGCGACACCCTCCTCGGCCAGCTCCGCGGCGGCGGCCAGCACCTCGGGCAGCACCGCCCCGGAGGCGGCCAGCTGCACCACTGGGGCGTCGGCCAGGTGCGGGTACGCCTGATGGGCGTCGACAAGCCGGTACGCCCCGGCGACGACCTGCCGGCGCAGCACCGCGTCGCCGATGCGGGCGCGGGCCGCCTCGAACGGCGCCTGGTCCAGCGGCCGGGTGCTCAGCCGGAAGTAGTACGCCCCGTCCTCTCTCGGCGCGGCGGTCGCTGCCGGCGACGAACCGCCGGCGATCTGCCCGAGCGCGTCGCAGAGCAGCCAGTCGAGGCTGCCCGCGTACGCCGGTTCGAGGAACGTCACCCCGGGCAGCTCCAGGCCGACCGAGGCGGTGATGGTGGACTGGTGTGCACCGCCCTCCGGGGCGAGGGTGATGCCCGACGGCGTACCGGCAACCACGAACCGGGAACCGGAGTAGGTGCCGTACAGGAAGGCGTCCAGGCCGCGCAGCACGAACGGGTCGTAGACAGTGCCCACCGGCAGCAGTGGCTGCCCGGACAGGTCCCACGACAGGCCGAGCTGGCCGAGCAGCAGGAACAGGTTCATCTCCGAGATGCCCAGCTCGATGTGCTGCCCGGCGGGGCTCTCGGTCCAGCGCAGCATCCGGTCCTCGGTCCAGGAACGCTGCTCGGTGGGGGCGAACACCCCGGTCTTGTTGATGAACCCGGCAAGGTTCGTGGAAGTGGCCACGTCCGGGGCTGTGGTCACCAGGTAGCGGCCGACCTCCCGGTCCCGCGCCAGGTCCACGAGCACCCGACCGAATACCTCCTGCGTGGAGATCGGCTTGTTGGCGCGTACTCCGGTGCTTTCCGGAACGGTGACCCCCAACGCGCGCTCGCGGGGCGCGCGGGACAGCGCCTCGCGGCGGGCGCCGGCCCGGATGCCTGCCGGGGACGCAGGGTCGAGACGGTCCCACTCGGTCTCGGAGGTCAGGCCCTGCGCGGACCGCAGCGCGTCCACCTGCTCGGTGCTGAGCAGCGCCGAATGGTTGCGCGGATTGCCGGCGATGGGCAGACCCCAACCCTTCACGGTGTACGCGAAGACGACGCTGGGCCGGTCGGTGACCGCGTCGCACTGGGCGTAGGCGTCGAGCATCGCGGACAGGTCGTGCCCGCCCAGGTCGGTGACGAGCGGGCGCAGCTCCTCGTCGTCGATGCCCTCGGTGAAGGTGCCCACCTCGGCCGGCGCGCCGTCCAGGAACTGCTCGCGCAGTGCCGGACCGGTCAACCCGAACAGGGACTGGTACTGCTCGTTGGGCATCGCGTCGATCCAGTCGCGCAGTGCCTCGCCACCCGGTTTGGAGTACGCCTCGGCGAGCCGGCGGCCGTACTTGACCTCCACGACGTGCCAGCCGGCCGCCTCGAACTGGCCCCGCCACTGGTTGATCCGGATGCCCGGCACCACCCGGTCCAGCGACTGCCTGTTGAAGTCGACGAGCCACATCACGTTGCCCAGGCCGGTGGTGGCCGGGTCGGCGACCGCCTCCCAGATGTTGCCCTCGTCCAACTCGGCGTCGCCGATCAGCGCCACGAACCGGGAGTGCGGGCGGGCGCCGAAGTGCGCGTCGACGTAGCGCCGGGTCGCGGCGGCGAACAGCGGCGCCGCCGCGCCGAGGCCCACCGAGCCGGTGGAGAAGTCCACCTCGTCCGGGTCCTTGGTACGCGACGGGTACGACTGGAGACCGCCACGGGCCCGCAGCCGGGGCAGGTAGGAGCGGTCCAGGTTGCCCAGCAGGTACTGGATGGCGTGGAACACCGGGGAGGCGTGCGGCTTGACGGCGACCCGGTCCTCGGCGTCCAGGTGCTGGAACCACAGCGCTGTCATCGCCGTGACGAGGGACGCGCTGGACGCCTGGTGGCCGCCGACCTTCACCCCGTCGCCGGTGGCCCGGTCGTGGTTGGCCGCGTCCACGATCCGTGTGGCGAGCCACAGCACCCGTCGCTGGATCTCGTCGAGGACATCGAGGTCGTGCTGGTTCACTGTGCTCCATCCGGGCGTCGCCGTTGACGCCCTAGCAACAAGGGGTGCAAAGGTGCATGGGGTGCAAGGAAGGGCCCCTTCTTAACGCCTGGTGCATAAGAAGGGGCCCTTCCTAACCGATCAGCCCTGGACGCCGAGGCGCTCCAGGATCAGCTCACGGACGGTCTTCGCGTCGGCCTGACCACGGGTCGTCTTCATGACCGCGCCGACCAGGGCGCCGGCCGCCGCGACCTTGCCGCTGCGGATCTTGTCAGCGATGCCCGGGTTGGCGGCGATCGCCTCGTCCACGGCGGCGGTGAGCGCGCCGGTGTCCGACACGACCTCCAGCCCTCGACTGGTCATGACCTCGGTGGGCGAGCCCTCACCGTCGACCACGCCCTCCAGGACCGTACGGGCCATCTTGTCGTTGAGCTTGCCGGCGTCGACCAGGCCCTGAAGCTCGGCGACCTGCACCGGGGTGGCCCCGATGTCGGCCAGCTCCACGCCGGACTCGTTGGCCCGGCGGGACAGCTCGCCCAGCCACCACTTGCGGGCCGCCGCCGGGGTGGTGCCGGCGGCCACCGTGGCCTCGATCAGCTCGACCGCACCGGCGTTCAGCACCGACTGCATGTCCAGGTCCGACAGGCCCCACTGCTCCTGGAGCCGACGCCGGTGCACCCGGGGCAGCTCCGGCAGGGCGGCCTTCAGCTCGGCGACCCAGGCCGGGTCCGGCGCGATCGGCACCAGGTCCGGCTCCGGGAAGTACCTGTAGTCGGTGGCCGTCTCCTTCGAGCGCCCCGAAGTGGTGTCACCGGTGTCCTCGTGGAAGTGCCGGGTCTCCTGCGTGATCCGGCCGCCCGCGTCCAGCACCGACGCCTGCCGCAGCATCTCCGAACGGACCGCCCGCTCCACCGACCGCAGCGAGTTGACGTTCTTCGTCTCGGTACGGGTGCCCCACTCCTGCCCCGGCAGGTTGAGGGAGGTGTTCACGTCGCAGCGCAGCGAACCCTCCTCCATCCGCACGTCCGAGACACCGAGGGTACGGATCACGTCCCGAAGCTCGGCGACGTACGCCTTGGCGACGTCGGGGGCGAGCGCGCCGGTGCCCGTGATCGGCTTGGTGACGATCTCGACGAGCGGGATGCCGGCCCGGTTGTAGTCGACAAGCGACTCGGTCGCGCCGTGGATGCGGCCGGTCGCGCCACCGACGTGCAGCGTCTTGCCGGTGTCCTCCTCCAGGTGCACACGCTCGATCTCGATGCGCACCGTCTCGCCGCCCACCTCGACGTCGAGGTAACCGTCGACGCAGATCGGCTCGTCGTACTGGCTGATCTGGAAGTTCTTCGGCATGTCCGGATAGAAGTAGTTCTTCCGGGCGAACCGGCACCACTGCGCGATCGAGCAGTTCAACGCCAGGCCGATCCGGATGATCGCCTCGATGGCCGCCTTGTTGGCCACCGGCAGCGAGCCCGGCAGGCCCAGGCAGACCGGGCAGACCCGGGTGTTCGGCTCGCCGCCGAAGTCCGTCGGGCAGCCACAGAACATCTTGGTGTTCGTACCCAGCTCGACGTGGGTCTCCAGGCCGATCACCGGTTCGAAGCGCGCGACGACCTCGTCGTACGCGGGCAGTGTCGTCGTCATCTGAGCTCCAGGCGCGATCCGGACAGAACCGTTCCACCCTAATCGGCTGGCCCGGCCACCCCGCTGCCGGGCTTCGAGATCAACGCGCGGGCCGGGCGCGGCGGCATGGGAAGACCGGCCCGGGGTCGGGTGTCACTCGGGTGTGGTGAAGCGCCGACGGTTGTAGGCCAGCACGAGCAGGATGCCGCCGATGGAGAACGCCACGACGCCCATCAGCAGCAGCACGAGGGGCGAGCCCGGTCCGGTGACCGGCAGCCACACGCCACTCGCCTTCGACTTCGACGGCGTGGGCGTCGGCTGGGACGCGGCAGGGCTGCTCTCCGACGGTGTGGCGGCCGGGTCGCTCGCTGTCGGCGTGGCCGTCGGGCCGGTCGGGGTCGCAGTGGGGGTGCCCGGGGCCGGGGCGGCGACGATCAGCGACACCTCGCTCGTGGCGCTGGTGCTGCGACCCTTCGCCTGGACGGTGAAGGTGAACGTGCCGACGCTGCCGGGAGTGCCGCTGAGCAGGCCCTCCTTGTCGAGGGTGAGGCCGCCCGGCAGGGCCCCGGCGGCTAGAGCGAACGCGATGTCCGAATCACCGTCGGCGGTGAACCGGAAAGAGTAGGGCTGGTCGACCGTACCGGCAGGCGGGTCGCCGGAGGTGAAGGCGGCCGCGGCCTTGGCGACGACGATCGTGACGTCCTGCTCGTCGAAGAGCTTGTTCTTGTCGGTCATCCGCAGTGTGGACGTGTAGGTGCCCGGCGTGTTCGGCGCACCGCCGAGCGACGTACCCACCACCAGCATGCCCGGCGGCAGACTGCCCGACACCACCGACAGCTGGTACGGCCCGGTGCCACCAGTGGCCTCGACGGTGTGGATCGCGTACACCTGCCCGATGTACATGGGCGACCGGGGCTTGCCCGAGGTGATGACGACCTTTTGTTGGCGTACCTCGATCGTCGCCTTCTGCTGGCCGAAGAGCCCGTTCTTGTCGGTCATCCGCAGCGTGAAGGTGTAGGTGCCCGGCGTGTTCGGCGCGCCACCGAGCGACGTACCCACCACCAACATGCCCGGCGGCAGACTGCCCGACACCACCGACAGCTGGTACGGCCCGGTGCCACCAGTGGCCTCGACGGTGTGGATCGCGTACACCTGCCCGATGTACATGAGCGACCGGGGCTTGCCCGAGGTGATGGTGACGGTGTCGGCGGGGGCGGGGGCGGCGGCGGCTGGTTGCGCGGCGCCCAGCAGCAACGCGACAGCCATCGTCAGGGCCATGACCGGGCGAAGTGTCCCCATCGCACATCCAGGTCTTGATCGGAGCCGCTCGCGGCCGCCAGCGGACCAGAGTCCAGTCGATCCAGCAGACTCGGAGCTTATTCGACCAGTGCAACCGAACCCGGACAATCAGCTGATCGGAGATCGTCGTGTCACCGCGACGACACAGCGCCCGGCGCGGTCGTGGTGACCGCGCCGGGCGCGTGACGATTTCTTGTACGGAGGCAGGCGACCTGCCTCCGTACCCGTGGGCTCAGAGCGTCGGCGGGGTGAACGTGCCGACTGCGGACTCCAACGCGGCGGCGACCCGGTACATCCGGTCGTCGGCCATCGTCGGCGCCATCACCTGAAGGCCGACGGGCAGCCCTTCAGAAAGACCGCAGGGCACCGAGATGCCCGGCCCGCCGTACAGGTTCGTCGGGATCGTGTACAGGTCGGCCAGGTACATCTGGTACGGGTCGGCCGTGCGCGCCCCGATCGGGAACGCCACCGACGGCGTGGTCGGCGAGATCAGCGCGTCGACCTGCTCGAAGGCGGCGGTGAAGTCCCGCGTGATGAGCGTGCGGACCTTCTGCGCCTGCCCGTAGTACGCGTCGTAGTAACCCGACGACAGCGCGTACGTGCCGATCATGATGCGACGCTTGACCTCGGGGCCGAAGCCGGCCTCCCGGGTCATCGACATGACCTCCTCCAGCGACCGGTTGCCGTCGTCTCCGACCCGCAGGCCGAACCGGACGCCGTCGAACCGGGCCAGGTTGGAGGAGCACTCGCTCGGGGCGATCAGGTAGTACGCCGGCAGCGCGTACGCGAACGTCGGGCAGGACACCTCGACGATCTCCGCACCCAGCTTGGCAAGGGCGTCCACCGACTCGCGGAACGCGGCCATCACGCCCGGCTCGGCACCCTCGCCGACGAACTCGGAGACGATGCCGAGTCGTACGCCGGTCAGGTCGCCTGTCGCGCCGAGCTTCGCCGCCGCCACGACGTCCGGCACCGGCTGCGGGATCGACGTGGAGTCACGCGGGTCGTGCCCACCGATGACCTGGTGCAGTAGAGCCGCGTCGAGCACCGTACGGGCACACGGGCCGGGGGTGTCCAGCGACGACGAGAACGCCACGAGCCCGTAGCGGGACGTGCCGCCGTAGGTCGGCTTCGCGCCGACCGTGCCGGTGACCGCGCCGGGCTGGCGGATCGAGCCACCGGTGTCCGAACCGATCGCCAGCGGCGCCTCGTACGCGGCCAGCGCGGCGGCACTGCCACCACCCGAACCGCCCGGGATCCGGTCGAGGTCCCACGGGTTGTGCGTCGGGCCGTACGCCGAGTATTCGGTGGAGGAGCCCATCGCGAACTCGTCCATGTTGGTCTTGCCGAGCATCACGGTGCCGGCGTCGCGCAGCCGCTGCACGATCGTCGCGTCGTACGGCGGGCGCCAGCCCTCGAGGATCTTCGAACCCACGGTGGTGGGCACGCCCCGGGTGGCGAGCACGTCCTTCACGGCGACCGGCACACCCGCGAGAGGGCCGAGATCCTCGCCGGCTGCCCGACGCTCGTCCACGGCGCGGGCCGCGGCGAGCGCGCCCTCGGTGTCGACGTGCAGGAAGGCGTGGACCCGGTCGTCGACGGCGGCGATCCGGTCCAGGTGCGCCTGCGTCACCTCGACAGCGGAGGTCTCACCACCGGCCACGAGGGTGGCGATCTCCGTCGCGGTCATTCTGGTCAGGTCGCTCATGACGCCACTCCGCTTCGCTCCGTGACGCCACGAGGCACCACCGCGCTGCACTGCTGATTCGCTCGCTGACGCTCGCTCATGAGGCCACGTCCTCGCTCAGGATCCGCGGTACGCGGAACCGCTGGTCCTCGGCGTCGGGCGCGCCCGACAGCGCCTCCTGCGGCGTGAGGCACGGCGTGACGACGTCCTCGCGGAAGATGTTTGTCAGCGGCACCGAGTGCGAGGTCGGCGGGATGTCCGCGGCGGCGACCTCGCCGACCTGGGCGACCGCCTGGAGGATCACGTCGAGCTGGCCGGCGAACGTGTCCAGCTCCTCCTCGGTGACGGCGAGCCGCGACAGGCGCGCCAGGTGCGCGACCTCCTCGCGGGAGATGGCGGCCATCCGTGCCCCCTTCTGATGTCCTGCTGATCGGGCGGTGTGCCGGCCGCGCGGCGGGTGCAGCGTGACGCGCGGTGACCGGAGCGAGTCTATTGTTCCGCTCCCGCGTCGCGTCCCCCAGTCCCCCTCCGCCAGCCGGCGTGCCGTGCCGGCGGGCGGTCAGCGGGTGGGGCGGCGCTCCGCGTCCGGTTCGACGGGACCACCGCTCGGGCGGACCGGCCGGTACCGCGCCAGCCAGTTGATCAACTCTTCCGCGGGCATCGGGCGGGCGTAGAACCAGCCCTGCGCGGCGTCGCAGCCCGCCGCGTGCAGCATCCGCCAGGTCCGTTCGTCCTCCACACCTTCGGCGACGACCCGCAGCCCCAGCGCACCGGCCAGTTCGATCATCGACCGGACGATCGCCGCGTCGTCGGGGTCGTCGGCCATGCCCAGCACGAACGACCTGTCCACCTTCACCTCCGACAGCGGAAGCCGGCGCAGGTGTTGCAGCGACGAGTACCCAGTGCCGAAGTCGTCCAACGCAATGGCCACCCCGATCCGGTGCAGCCGGGAGATCGTGGCCAGCACCCGACGCGGGTCAGCCATCAGGGCACCTTCGGTGATCTCAAGTTGCAGCCGCTCGGCCGGCACCCCGTACCGGGCCAGCCGGTCGGCGATCTGGTCGGCGATCTCGCCGGTGTGCAGGTCGCGCACGCTCACGTTCAGCGCCGCGCGCAGCCCGATGCCGGCCGCCGACCACTTGGCGAGCTGCTCCACCACGTCGTCCACCACCCGCCGGGTGAGCAGCCGCATCACAGCGCTCTGCTCGGCGACCCGGATCAACTCCTCCGGGTCGACCATCCCCCGACGCGGGTGCCGCCAGCGCAGCAGCGCCTCGACGCCGACCACCTCGCCTGTCGCGATGGCGATCTGCGGCTGGTAGTACATCGTGATCTCACCGGCGTCGTCGGCCTGCTCGCCGTCGTGCGCCCACCCAGTCGACCCGAACGACTGGTCGGTCGTGCCCGGCCCGCTGTCGCGCCCCGCACTGTCGCCGCGCGGCGCCGCCCCCGCGCCGACGTTCGGCGAGCGTCGCCCCTGCACACCAGCACGTCGGTCCCGGGACGGACCAGGCCGGGTGCCGGCGACCGTGGCGCGGGCGTTGCGGCCCCGGATCGGGTCGGCGCTTGTGGCGATCTGCTTGATCAGCTCGTCGGCGTGCGCCAACTCGGCGCCCGCCGCGCGCCGACGGCGACCCCACCAGCGCCCGCCTGTCGACGGCGCCTCCGCGGTCACCGGCGCGGTGGCCGGGCGCGGCGCGGCCTCCGCACCGGTGGGCAGCGCCGCGCCGTCACCGCCGCGCACCTCGTCCGGAGCAACAGGGGGTACGCCGGCAGTGCCCTGTCTCGGAGACACAGCCTGCCCTGGCGCCGCGGCCTGCCCTGGCGCCGCGGCCCGACTCGCAGGCGGGTTGTCGAGCGGGTCGCGTTGCTCCGGTGGTGCGGCGTCGAGTGGCTCGTCGGCCGACGGGCCGGATTCGAGCACCCGGCGCAGGTCGGCGAGCAGGCCGAGACGCTCGGCCGAGTTGTGGTCGGACTCCGGGGCGTAGACGGCCACCGTGTCGTTGCGGTGCTTGGCGTCGTACATCGCGACGTCGGCGTGCCGCATGAGAGTGGCGAAGTCCTCGCCGTGCTCGGGGAAGAGCGCGATCCCGATCGAACCGCCGACGTCCAACGGCAGCCCGTCCAGCGGCACCGGCTCGGCCAGGGCACGGACCACCTGGTCGGCCAGGGCACGTGCCTGACCGACGTCGGTCAGGCCGGTCATCACGATGGCGAACTCGTCCCCACCCAGACGGGCGATCATCTGTGGGCGGGGGTCCACGTCGGTGAGCCGGGCGCTGACCTCGACCAGCAGCCTGTCACCCACCGCGTGCCCGAGCGCGTCGTTGACGTTCTTGAAACGGTCCAGGTCGATGAGCAGCAGCGCCAGGTGCCCGCCGGGTTCGCCACGGGCGGTCCGCTCGGCGTGCAGGTGCACCTGCTCGGCCACCTCGGCCAACAACGCCTTGCGGTTGGGCAACCCGGTGAGCGGATCGGAGGCGGCGAGGTGCTGCTGCTCGACGGTCAGACGGGCCATCCGGTAGACGGCGAAGAGCGGCACCAGCACCAGCGGGATGAGCGCCGCGCTGAGGTGTGCCGCCGCGACCAGCACGGGGGCGAGCAGCAGCAGCGAACCTGTGGAGAGCAGTTCGAAACCGAGGCCCTGCCGGACGGTGGGCCACCACCGGTCGCCGAAGCGCAGCCGTACCGCACAGCTGACCAGCCCGTAGTTGACGAGGAACCAGGCCACCATGGCCCCACCCAGGGCGGCCACGTCGGGCCAGTGCAGGTGCCCGCCGCCGAAAATGGTGCCGGGACCGAGCCGGATGATCCCGTACGCGGCGGCGAGGGCGCAGGCGTACTGGCCGACGTTGAACGCTGTCCGCCACGCGGCGTGGCGCATCCGCCAGCCCGACACCACCACGCCTAACGCCTGGACCACCACCGCCGGGCCGAGCCCCCAGCCGAGCAGGATCGCGAAGGTGAAGCAGGTGGACGGGAAGACGGCGGACGACTGCCGGCGACCCGGCGGGACGAACGGGCGCGCGTCGCACAGCACGGCGAGCGCGGCCATCGTCCAGAACGCCACCGGCAGCTCGGACAGCTCGCCGGGGAGCGTCGCGAGTGGACCGGCGGCAGTCAGCGCCGCGACCGCCAGGATGCCGACGACAAAGGCGGCGAACGGCGCCACCCGCCCAGGCGGGAGGGAGTTGCGCGGGTCGGCAACCTCCATCACACCTCCCGACCGACGGTCGACGTGCCGGTGAGCACGTCGTCACCCAATGAAACGCCCTCAGCCCCACGTTCCCCGGTATGACAGTCACGAATCGGTCGTAGTCGTAATTAAGTTGGTATGCGCGGCGAGCCGTTCGCGTCCGCTCGCGGCGAGGTCAGCCCTGCACCTGGGCAACCTCTCGCGCGGCGTCCGGACCCGCGTCCAGCAGGACCCGGAACCCGTCCTCGTCGAGCACCGGCACCTTGAGGCTTGCCGCCTTGTCGGCCTTGGACCCCGGGTTGTCCCCCACGACGACGAAGCTCGTCTTCTTGGAGACCGACCCGCTGACCTTGCCGCCTCGGCTCTGCACCGCCTCGGAGGCCTGGTCGCGCGAGAAGCCGGCGAGCGTGCCGGTCACCACGACCGTCAAGCCCTCCAACGGGCGCGGCCCCTCGTCGACCGCCTCCTCGGCCATCCGTACGCCCGCCTCGGCCCACTTGCGGACCACTTCGCGATGCCAGTCCACGGCGAACCACTCACGGATGCTCGCCGCGATGGTCGGCCCGACTCCGTCGACCGATGACAGCTCCTCCTCGGTGGCCGCGTCGATGGCCTCCATCGAGCGGAAGTGCCGTGCCAACGCCTGGGCCGCGGTGGGGCCGACGTGCCGGATGGAGAGGGCCACCAGCACCCGCCACAGGTCACGTTCCCTGGCGACGGCCAGATTGTCGAGCAGCTTGACCGCGTTGGAGCCGAGGCTGCCGTCCTTGTTGACGAAGAACGGGGACCGGGACAGCTGCTCGGCGTCGAGCTGGAAGAGGTCACCTTCGTCGGCGATGATCTCCGCGTCCAGCAGAGCAGCCGCACCCTTGTAGCCGAGCACCTCGATGTCGAAACCGCCGCGCCCGGCGAGGTGGAACACCCGCTCACGCAGCTGCGCCGGGCAGCTGCGGGTGTTGGGGCAGCGGATGTCGATGTCGCCCTCCTTGGCCGGCGCGAGCGGAGTCCCGCAGGCCGGACAGGTGGTCGGCATGACGAACGGCCGGGCGTCGGCGGGCCGCAGGTCGACCACCGGGCCGAGCACCTCGGGAATCACGTCGCCGGCCTTGCGCAGCACCACTGTGTCGCCGATCAGGACGCCCTTGCGCTCCACCTCGCGGGCGTTGTGCAGGGTGGCGAGCGCGACAGTGGAACCAGCCACCCGCACCGGCTCGAGCACTGCGAACGGGGTGACCCGGCCGGTGCGCCCCACGTTGACGTCGATGTCGAGCAGCTTGGTGGTGACCTCCTCCGGCGGGTACTTGAAGGCGATTGCCCACCGGGGCGCGCGGCTCGTCGAACCGAGTCGCCCCTGGATGGAGACCGGGTCGATCTTGACCACCACGCCGTCGATCTCGTGCTCGACGTCGTGGCGGTGCTCCGCGTAGTAGGCGATGTACTCAGCCACCCCGGCCAGATCCGGCACGACCCGCCACCGGTCGCTTGTGGGCAGCCCCCACGCCTTGAGCGCCGCGTACGACTCGGACTGGGCCGTGGGCTGGAAGCCCCGGCGGGCGCCGATGCCGTGCACCACCAGGCGCAGCGGACGGGACGCCGTGACCCGCGGGTCCTTCTGTCGCAGGCTGCCGGCGGCGGCGTTACGCGGGTTGGCGAACGGCGCCCGGCCCTGCTCGACCAGGCCGGCGTTGAGGTCGGCGAACGCGGCGACCGGGAAGTAGATCTCGCCGCGCACCTCCAGCAGTTCGGGAATGACCGGGAACTCGGCGGACGGAGTGAGCTGACTGGGCACGTCCCGGATGCTGCGCACGTTGGCGGTGACGTCCTCGCCGGTGCGGCCGTCCCCCCGGGTGGCCGCCCGGACCAGCCGGCCCGACTCGTAGGTGAGGTTGATGGCAAGCCCGTCGACCTTCAGCTCGCACAGGTAGGGCACCGGCCCGCCGGCGTCCCGCTCGACCCGCTCCGCCCAGGCTGCCAACTCCTCGTCGGCGAAGGCGTTGTCCAGCGAGAGCATCCGCTCGGCGTGGGCGACCGGGGTGAAGTCGGTGGAGAACGTGCCGCCCACCCGCTGCGTCGGAGAGTCGGGCGTGCGCAGCGCCGGGAACTCCTCCTCCAACCCCTCCAGCTCACGCAACTGCTTGTCGAACTCGGCGTCGGTGATGGTCGGCGAGTCCAGCACGTAGTAGCGGTACTGGTGCTCGGTCAGCTCTCGGCTGAGGGTGGCGTGCCGCTCCCGCGCCTGCGGCGTGGGCTCGGCGCCGGCCGCCGCTTCCTGCGCCGGGCTCACCTGCTGGCCGATCTGTTCCTCGGACACTCCCCCACCTTCGGACACGCCGCCACCTTCGGACACCCTGCGACCTCCCTGGTCACGCTACTAAGGCACGGTATCGGTCCGGTCGGACAATCCGTCGACCACGCCCGCCACCACCAGCGGGTGGTTGGCGGGCGCTGTGGTGGTCGACGTGCGAGGATCGCCGGACGACGCGGCCGGAGTGCCGCGCTGACGCGGAGGTGGCGATGCCCGAGGCACTGCTCTGGGCGCTGGCGATCCTGCTGGCGGTGGCGGCCGGCTGGGCGTGGAACAGCTGGCGACACCGCGTGGCCAACCGACGCCCGGGCACCCGGCCGGGTAAGGGCACCGCGGCACGTACCGGTGGCCGTCGGCCCGCGCCGCCCCGGCCGCGCGGCGGCGACCGGCCGGCCACCAAGCCCCGGCCACGCGCCGCCGACCGTCAGGTGGGCACGCCCGCGCCGGGTGAGATCTGGTGGGCCGATGTGCCGTACGCCGACGGCACCGGCTCGAAGGTCCGGCCGTGTCTGGTGCTGCGCGCCGACTCCCGGGGCGCCGACGTCCTGAAGATCACCAGTCAGGACAAGAGCGACCGCGACGACCACGTGCGGATCCCCACCCGGGAGTGGGATCCCGGCGCCGAGCACGACAGCTACCTGAGCCTCACCGAGCCGACCAGGATCGACTCGGCCGCCTTCGCCGACCGCGCCGGCGCCTGCGACGCGGTCCTGTGGCGCAAGGTCCGCAGCCTGCGTCACCTACCCACCAGCTGACCGCCCCCGGGCGGCGGCCCGGCGGCGAAGCGGCGGCGACCCGGCTGCGGCCCGGCGGCGACCCGGCCTTGATCGACTCGGGTTACAGGAAATCGGGGTGTTCCGGAAAGCTCGGACACCCCGATTTGCAGGAACCCGAGTCGATCAAGCCAGACACCGACGCAGAGCCGACCACGAGAGGCCGGCGCAGGGGAGGTCTGCCACGGCGGGCCGGCGCGGCGGAATCTGCCGCAAGCGGGTCAGTCCCAGGTCGCGCCGAGCGTTGCGAGCTGGTCGGCGTACTCGATCCGGTCGGCCCATCCCGGCGGCCAGGCGCTCATCCCGGCGGCCGCACCCACGAACGCCCCGGCCAGAGCGGCGATCGAGTCCGAGTCCCCTGCGGTGGTGGCACCGCGTGCCAGTGCCGCCACCGGGTCGTCGGCGTGACGCACGGCGCACAGCAGCGCGGTGGCCAGCGCCTCCTCGGCCACCCAGCCCTCCCCTGTGGCCCGGCACGGGTCACCGCCGTCGTCGGGCTCGCCCAGGGCGGTCGTGAGTCGGCCCAGCACCGCCAGGCACTCGTCCCAGCCCCGGGCGATGAACTCCTGCGGCGTGCTGGCCCCCGCGCGTTGCCAGAGGTCGCCCAGCCAGTCCTCTCGGTACACCTGGCGTTGCGACCGCGCTCGCTCGGTGAGCAGTGCGGGAAGCTCAGCCAGCGTGGCCCCCTCGCGCAGCGCGAAGACCGCGTACGCGGTGAGCTCGCTGGCCGCCAGCCCGGTCGGGTGGCCGTGGGTCAACCCGGCCTGCAACTGGGCCAGCCCGGCGAGCGTGGCCAGGCCCACGTCGAGCAACCCGACAGGGGTGACCCGCATGTTGGCCCCGCACCCCTTCGACCCGACGACTGTCGCCTCCTGCCAGCGCAGCCCCCGTCCCAGCTCGGCGCAGGCCCGTAGGCAGGTCATCCCCGGGGCACGGTTGTTGTCGGGGCTGACCGCCCAGGCTGCGAAACGCTCCCGCAGCAGCGGCTCCACCGCCTCCGGTCGGTACGACTGCGCGTCGTGCAGCGCCCAACCCACAGCCAGGGCCATCTGCGTGTCGTCGGTGACCAGGGCCGGGTCGCCGGTCAGGGCGCGGGGACCACCCGGCCCGTAGCGGCTCTCGATCTCGGCGACGGTCAGGAACTCCGTCGGTTTGCCAAGCGCGTCACCGTAGGCGAGGCCGAAGAGCGAACCGGAGGCGCGTAGCGCGGAGGCAGGGGTCACGGCGGCCATGATGCCCGGCCGCCGCAACCCCCCGCCGGTCAGTCCCAGCAGAGGCAGAACGGATGGCCGACCGGGTCCGCGTACACGCGGAAGCCCTCACCCTCGCCCGGCAGCCGTCGGGCGCCGAGCGCGAGCGCCGCCTTCTCGGCGGCCTCGATGTCGTCCACCGTCACATCCAGGTGGAACTGCTGCGGACGCTCCGGATCCGGCCAGTCCGGCGCCCGCAGATCGATCGCCTGCTGGAACGCCAGTCGGGGCTGGTGGCCGGGCGGGCCGCCCAGCACCACCCACTCGTTGTCCTCAGGGTCGCCCTCGACCAGGGGCAGGCCGAGCAGCTCGGCATAGAACGCGGCCAGTGCCCGCGGATCCGGGCAGTCGATCACCACTGAACGTAGCTGTCCAATCATGGCGGTCATCATGCCCACCGGGTACGACAGAAAACGTCACTCCTCGACGAGCCGCCGACCCGCGTCGCGGCAGGCGGCGAGCACCGCCCGGGCGTACTCCTCACTGGCCCCGGCGAGTCCACAGGCCGGAGTGACGACGACCTGCTCGGCGAGCTGCCGACGGGGGAAGCCGAGGCGGTCCCAGAGCCGACGTACCCGATCGGCCACCTGTGCGGAGGTCGGTGCCGGGCCGGCCGGCGGCGGCAGCGTGGGCGCGGCCCCGGCCAGCAGTCCCAGGCCGGCGTCGATCGCCTCGCCCAGCGGGTCCAGCTCGGTGATCAGGCTCAGGTCGAGGGCGACCGCGACGGCCCCGGTGGAGCGGATCAGCTCCAGCGGCACCTCCGGGGCGCAGCAGTGCACCACGGTCGGTACGCCGACCGCCTCGATGACCGTGCGCAGCAGGGCGGCCGCGTCCGCCGAATCCACCGCCCGGTACGCGCCCAACCCGCTCTCCGTCGGCACCCGCCCGGCCAGCACCGTCGGCAGCGACGGCTCGTCGAGTTGCAGGAGCACCGACGCCCTGGGCAGCCGTCGGGTCACCGCCGCGACGTGCGCGCGCAACCCTTCGGCGAGGGAGCCGGTGAGGTCGCGCACGGCACCCGGGTCGCGCAGCAGCCGCCCGCCGATCGGCAGTTCCAGAGCGGCCGCCAGGGTGAGCGGGCCGCCGGCCTGCACCTTGACCGGCCCGGCGTACGCCTCGGCCTGCTCGCCCAACTGGTCCAGGTCCCGTTCCATCAGGTCTCGGGCACGACGCAGGTCGCGGCCCGGACGCGGGGCAACCCGCCAACGCCCCGCGTACAGCTCGATGGGCAGCTCCACCAGCAGCCCCCCGGTGCGGCCGATCAGCTCGGCGCCGGGGCCGCGCGCCGGCAGCTCGGGCAGGTGGGGAAGCGCGGGAAGCTCCCCGAGGACCACCCGCTGGGCCTCGGCGATGTCGGTGCCGGGCAGCGAACCGATACCGGTCGCCGCGCCGGCCGGCCAGGGCCACGCCTGATCTGTCACGGCCGAAGGCTATCCCGGTGGCCGCGGCGCGCGGTCGGCACCTGGGTAGGTCAGCCCGTGATGGTGGCGGAGCCGAGGACCACGTCGCCGGCCGGATCCGGCCGGTACGCCACCACGGCCTGCCCGGCCGCCACCCCGCGCACCGGCCGGCGCAGCTCGGCGCGGAGCGTGTCACCGTCGAGGTCGACGGTTGCGGGCACCACGTCACCGTGCGCGCGCAACTGCACCTCGCACTCGACCGGCGACGTCGGACGGGGGCCGCCGGTCCACACCGGGCGGGCGGCCCGCACCTGGGTCACCTCAAGCGCCTCGGCAGGACCGACCGTCACCGTGTTGGTCTTCGGCGTGATCGAGAGCACGTAGCGTGGCCGACCGTCCGCCGCTGGCCGGTCCAGGTGCAACCCACGTCGCTGGCCCACCGTGTAGGCGTACGCGCCGGTGTGGCTGCCGACGACCGCGCCGGTGCTGGCGTCCACCACGTCGCCGGGTGCCTCGCCGAGCCGGCCCGCGAGAAATCCGCGCGTGTCACCGTCGGCGATGAAGCAGATGTCGTGCGAGTCCGGCTTGTCGGCGACCGCCAGACCACGCTCGGCGGCCTCCGCGCGGACCTGCGCCTTCGTCGAGTCACCGAGCGGGAACATCGACCGGTCCAGCTGCTCGCGCGTCAGCACCGCCAGCACGTACGACTGGTCCTTTGCCACGTCGACGCTACGTCGCAGCAGCCCGTCCGAACCGAGTCGGGCGTGGTGGCCGGTGACGACCGCGTCGAAGCCCAGGGCCACGGCCCGGTCCAGCACCGCGGCAAACTTGATCTTCTCGTTGCAGCGCAGGCAGGGATTCGGCGTACGGCCAGCGGCGTACTCGGCGACGAAATCGTCCACCACGTCTTCGTGGAACCTGTCGGCCATGTCCCAGACGTAGAACGGAATGCCGATCACGTCGGCGGCCCGCCGGGCGTCCCGGGAATCCTCAAGGGTGCAGCAACCGCGCGCCCCGGTCCGGTAGGTCTGTGGATTGCGAGCCAACGCCAGGTGTACGCCTGTCACGTCGTGCCCGGCCGCTGCCGCCCGCGCCGCCGCCACGGCCGAGTCAACCCCGCCCGACATAGCTGCCAACACCCTCATCGCAACCCCCTCCCAAACCCCCACGACAACCCTATCCGCCACCCCGATCGAACCCCCACCCCCGCCCCCGGTCCGCCCCACCCCGCAACCGCTCCCCTTCTCTTCCCTTCCCTTCCCTCCCCTTCCCTCCCCTTCCCTTCCCTTCCGACAAGCCTCGACGGCCCACACCTCGCCCCACTCAAGCTCTAGGGCCTACGCCACCCGGCCCAGGACCCGTGCCCACCCACTCCTCCGTCGATCATGGAGTTGTGGTGCCCGGAAAGAGCCGAAAAGTGAGCTACATCCCCCACCACAACTCCATGATCGACTCGACCCCACCGGGCGACTCGCCCTCGCCCGCGCGATCTTGCACTTCCTGCCTGGACAAAGAGGTCTCAAGGGGCAAATCCGCGACTGAAAGTGCAAGATCGCGCGAGAAGGAGAGGCGGAGGGGGTGGGGCTGTTAGCGGGGGGTGCGGGGGGAGGCTGCTCGGCGCGCTCGGTCGACGGCTGCCGGGAGGGCTGCGACGAGGGCGTCCACGTCGGCCTGGGTGCTGGTGTGACCGAGCGTGAAGCGCAGCGAGGAGCGGGCACGGTCGTCGTCGGCGCCCATGGCCAGGAGTACGTGCGAGGGCTGGGCCACCCCGGCCGAGCAGGCCGAGCCTGTCGAGCAGGCGATGCCCTGGGCGTCGAGCAGGAGCAGCAGGGCGTCGCCTTCACAGCCCGGGAAGGAGAAGTGCGCGTTGCCGGGCAGCCGGTCGGTCGGGTCGCCGTTGTAGATCGCCTCGGGCACCGCGCGGCGGACCCGCTCGATCAGGTTGTCGCGGAGGGCGGCGACGCGGGCGGCGTACTCCTGTTGGCCCTTCACCGCCGTCTCCACGGCGACCGCGAAGGCGACGATGCCGGCCGTGTCCAGTGTGCCGGACCGGACGTCGCGTTCCTGCCCACCGCCGTGCAGCAGCGGGGTGGCCGCCACGTCCCGGGCGAGCAGCAGTGCGCCCACCCCGGTCGGCCCGCCCAGCTTGTGCCCGGTCACGGTCAGTGCGGCGGCCCCGCTGGCGGCGAAGTCGACTGGCACCTGGCCGACGGCCTGGATGGCGTCGGTGTGGAACGGTACGCCGTGTTCGGCAGCGACGGCGGCCAGCTCGGCGACCGGCTGCACGGTGCCGACCTCGTTGTTCGCCCACATGGCCGTGACCAGGGCCACCCGATCGGCGTACGTGGTCAACTCGGCACGGAGGTCCTCCGGGTCGAGGCGGCCGACGGAGTCCACAGGCAGCCAGCCGACCTCGGCGCCCTCATGCTCGGCGAGCCAGTCGACCGAGTCCAGCACGGCGTGATGCTCGATGGCGCTGGACACGACCCGCAGGCAGTCGGGGCGGGCACCCCGGCGGGCCCAGAAGATGCCCTTGACGGCGAGGTTGTCGCTTTCGGTGCCGCCACCCGTGAAGATCACTTCGGATGGCCTGGCGCCCAGCACCGCTGCCACCCGCTCGCGTGACTCCTCGACGCGGCGACGGGCATGCCGACCGGCCGCGTGCAGTGACGACGCGTTGCCGACCTCGCGGGCGGTGGCGACGTACGCCTCCAGCGCTTCGTCGAGCATCGGAGTGGTCGCCGCGTGATCCAGGTAAGCCATCACCGCTCAGCCTACGGCCGACAGGGTGGCAGCCGGATGCCGGAGGGGACCCGGAGCGATGCCAGCCCTGCGAGCAGCGCGGCCGGGGCGGGAGGATGCTCCCGCCCCGGCACCGCGCCGGTCGTACCCGATCAGGCCGGCACCGCCGTGACGACGATGTTGTCGCGGTATTTCCGGGCCTTGGCGTCGAACGGCCCGCCGCAGGTGATGAGGGTCAGTCGGGCTTCGCCGTCGCGGGCGAAGTACCGGTCCAGCGGGATCTTGGTCTTGGCGTACTCCTCCCGGGCGACGACCCGGTACTTCCGTTCCTTGCCGTCGCGGCCGGTAGCGGTGAGCGTGTCGCCCTTGTCCAGCTCGCGCAGCCGGAAGAACGCACCCTTGCCCTGCTTGGCGCTGTCCACGTGACCGGCGATGACCACCGAACCGGCGTCCGCCTCCAGGCCGGGACCATAGCGGTACCAGCCGATCTGGTCGACGCTTGGCGGTACCTCGAACTCGTTTGTCCGTTCGTTGATGCCGACCGCGTTGACGGTGGCGGTGACGTCGATCTCGGGAATCACGAGCCGCACCGGCGGGATGACCTTCGCGCCGGTGGGCAGGTCACCGGTGGCCACCGGGACGTCCCCGGTGACCGGCGGGGTCGCGGTGGCGGTGGCCAGCGCGTTCGCCTCCTCCGCGCCGACGTTCTCGGCCAGCTGGGAGCCGCAGGCCACCAGGGTGGCGACGGTGAGCGCGGCAACGCCGGCGGCCATGGCCGCCAGCGCGCCGCGGTTGCGCACCGTCACTGGCGACCGGTCCGCGCGGTAGCGACCCGCACCCCGCCGCCGAGCAGCAGCAGTACGCCGACGCCGGTGAGCACGTACCACCAGGTGTCCACGCCCGTACCGGCCTGGCCACCGTCACCGCTCGGCACGCCACCCGGGGCGGAGTGCAGGCCGGTGATGGTCTGGGCCACCACGTCGAGGGTCTTGCCCTCGGCGGAGCCGATCGCGTAGACGATCGTCGCGGTGCCCTCCTTGAGGTTGAGGTCCGCCGGGCCGATGGCCACGGTGTCGGTGCCGGCCAGCACGACGTCCGCCTTCACGGTGCCGGCGTCGACGTCGGCCTTCGCCTCGTTCGGGTTGGTCAGGCCCTCGAAGACCGGGGTGCCGCCGGCGCGTACGTCCACCTCCGGGGCGGCGGCGGTGTGCCGCACGATGAGGCGGGCCTTGCCGGCGCCGACCTTCGAGACGTCGTTCACGAACGGGGTGATCTTCGGCGTGCCGGCGGCGTCGAGGTGCGCGGCGATGCTGATGTTCGCTCCGCCCGGCACCGCGGCGTCGTCGACCTTGAGGATCGCCTTGTCGAGCGCCTCACCCGGCTTGGTGAGAGCGATGTCGTAGTCGCCCTCCTCCAGGTTCAGCGGGCCGGCCACGTCACCGGGCTTGAAGTTGTCAAGCGTCTTCTTGCCGTTGACGTAGACGTCGACCGGGGTGTCCGGGATGCCGTGCACGACGGAGACCTTCGACGTGGCGGCGAACGCGGGGGTGGCGGTGAACGCGCCGACACCGGCGAACGCCAGCGCGGCGACCGCGCCGCCCGCGGCGACCCGACGGATGTACGAGAGCTGCATGTGTCTGCCTCCTGGTGATAACTGCTGATTCGTCAGGCCTGGCTTGCAGAACGGGTTACGCCGGCTGCGCGACGGCTGGATGCGCTCTGGACGCGATTTCTTTTTCGACGGCTTTCGCATCCGGATCGGGCCTGCGGAGCGAAGAGCAGGTGACATGACATCGACCGGGGAAGTGGGGCGAAGGCTGTGGCAGCTACAGTCGGGTATGCCCCATCGAAGGCGAGCTGCCCGATGACGGCGCCACCACAGAATCCGGATCCCCCGGTGGACGACGTAGCCCTCCGGTTCCGCGAAGGTGACGAGGCGGCGCTCCGCGAGGCGTACGACCGCTATGGCCGTGCCGTGCTTCACCTGGCGACGTCCATGCTGGCCAACCGTGCCGACGCCGAGGACGTGACCCAGGCGACGTTCGTCGCCGCCTGGTTGGGAAGGGACACCTTCGACCCGTCCAAGGGTTCGTTGATCGGCTGGCTGCTCGGCATCGGCCGACGCAAGGTGATCGACCGGATGAGGGCGTCGGCCCGCGAGACCCGTGTGGTGGAGACGGTCCGGCAGCTGCCCGAGCCGGCGCAGACCGGCCCCGACCCGGATCGGGTGGTGGACCGGCTGGTGATCGCCGACGAGCTGGCCCGACTGCCCGACGACCAGCGACGCATGCTGGAGTTGGCCTTCTACGACGACCTGACACACCAGCAGATAGCGGCGGTGACAGGGGTGCCGTTGGGCACCGTGAAGAGTCACATTCGACGCGGTATGGCGAGCTTGAAACGCAGATGGGAGGTGGACGGTGCAGCACCTGGACCACGACCGGCTGGTCTATCTGGCGCTCGGTGAGAGCGAGGCGGCCAACGGGGAGAGCACCCACCTCGACACCTGTGAGCACTGCCGGGCCGAGCTGACTGCCCTTCAGCAGGTGGCCGGGCTCGGTGCGGAGACGCAGGGCCTGGCTGACCTGCCCGACCCGCCCGAGCACATCTGGCAGGGCATCGCCGCGGAGATCAGCGCTGCGCAGGCACTGCCGTCGCTTACCGGAGCCCCCCGCCAGCAGACCGTCGACCAGCCGCTCAGCGGCACGAGCGCGGAGCGGCAGGTCAGCGGCCCGACTCCGGAGCGACCGATCAACGAGCCGACCGAGCGGTCGGTCAGCGAGCCGACAGCCGAGCGGTCGGTCAGCGGCACGACGGCCGGTCCTGAGGTGCCGGGTGCCGGCAGCCACTGGTCGGAAGGTCGGTCGAGCGGCAGGTCACGGGCCCGTCGACGCGGCTGGTCGCGCTGGGCGGCCACCGCGGTGACAGCAGCCGCCGCTGCGGCGGTCGGGGTGGTGGGCACGGTGTCCGTGCTGCGGCCGGACGATCCGCCGCCGGATCCGACACCGGCGGTGGTGGCACAGGCGCCTCTGGCGGCGTACGGGTCGACGCCTCCCACGGCCACCGGCGACGCCCGTGTTCTCGACGGCGGCCAACTACATCTGCATGTGGCGAATCTCCCGAGCGTGCCGGGGTACTACGAGGTCTGGCTCATCAACCCGACGACGATGCAGATGTTTTCGGTCGGCACGCTGGGTGGGGGTTCGGACGCGCTGCTCCCGCTGCCACCCAACGTCGACCTGAGTGCCTACTCGGTGGTGGACGTCTCCGCCGAGCAGTACGACAACAAGCCCGCCCACTCCGGCGACAGTCTGCTGAGGGGCACCTTGACGGGCTGATCGGCGGGCCGGCTCAGCTCCCCGGCCCGCCGATCAGCTCCCCATCACGACACTGGCCGCCGATCCGCTCCCCGCCACGACCGGCCGCCGATCAGCCCTCACCACGACATCGGCCGCCGCCCGGATCACCGGGCGACGGCCGAATCGACGTACGCGCAGCGTCACTTGCGCTTGCGGATCTCCTCAGCGGCCTGCGGGACGATCTTGAACAGGTCGCCCACCACGCCGAAGTCGGCCAGCTCGAAGATCGGCGCCTCGCCGTCCTTGTTGACCGCGACGATGGTCTTGGAGGTCTGCATGCCGGCCCGGTGCTGGATGGCACCGGAGATGCCGAGCGCGACGTAGAGCTGCGGGGAGACCGTCTTGCCGGTCTGGCCCACCTGGAACTGGTGCGGGTAGAAGCCGGAGTCGACGGCCGCGCGGGACGCGCCCACGGCACCGCCGAGCAGGTCGGCCAGTTCCTCGACCAGCTTGAAGTTGTCGGCGTTGCCGACACCGCGACCACCGGAGACGACCACGCCGGCCTCGGTCAGCTCGGGGCGGGAGCCCTTCTGCTCGGCGACCCGCTCGACGACCTTCGCCAGCTTGTCGGTGTCGGTGACCGACACGGTGAGCTGTTCGATCGCCGGGGTGGCCGCCGCCGGGCTCGGGGTGACCGAGTTGGGCCGGACGGTGACCAGCGGCAGGCCCTTGGTGACCTTGGACTTGACGATGGCGGAGCCGGCGAAGGCGACCTGGGTGGCGGTGCCGTCCGCATCGAGGCCGACCACGTCGGTCAGGATGCCGTTGTCGAGCTTGACGGCGAGCCGGGCGGCGATCTCCTTGCCCTCCTGGGCCGACGCAAGCAGCACGGCGGCCGGCTGCACACGCTGGACCAGTTCGGCCAGCACTGTGGCCTTGGGCGCCACCAGGTAGCCGTCGATCTCGTCACCCTCGGCGGCGTAGATCTTCTCCGCGCCGTACTCGCCCAGCTTGGCGCTCAGCGCCTCCGCTGCGCCAGCGCCACCGAGCACTACAGCGCTCGGGGTGCCCAGCTCACGGGCGAGGGTGAGCATCTCCAGGGTGACCTTCTTGACGCCGAATTCCTTCGTGGCTTCGACGACGACGAGAACCTCAGACATGTCCAGACCCGCTCTCACACGAACTTTTCGGTGGCGAGGAACTCGACCAGCTTGACGCCGCCCTCGCCCTCATCGGTGATCTTGGCACCGCCGGAGCGCGGCGGACGCTTGCTGTGCTCCACGACGGCGCTGGTGGCACCGTCGAAGCCCACCTCGGTGGGCGCGACGCCGAGGTCGGCCAGCGAGAGCGTCTGCACCGGCTTCTTCTTGGCGGCCATGATGCCCTTGAACGACGGGTAGCGCGGCTCGTTGATGGTGTCCCAGACGGAGACCACGGCCGGCGTGGAGGCGGTGACGACCTCGTAGCCCTCCTCGGTCTGCCGCTCGACGGTCAGGGTGGAGCCGTCGACGGTGAGCTTGCGCGCGCCGGTGAGCGCCGCGACGCCGAGCCGCTCGGCGATCATGTGCGGCATGACCTGGACGCGACCGTCGGTGGACTCGGCGCCGCAGATCACCAGGTCGGCGTTCAGCTGGCCGAGGGCGGTGGCGAGGACCTTCGAGGTGGCCACCGCGCAGGAACCGTGCAGGGCGTCGTCCACCACGTGCACGGCCTTGTCCGGGCCCATGGAGAGCGCCTTGCGGATCGACTCGGTCGCCCGGTCCGGACCCATGGTCAGGATCGTGACTTCGCCACCGTGCGCTTCCTTGATCTTCAGCGCCTCCTCGATGGCGTACTCGTCCATCTCGTTGATCACGTTGTTCGCCGAACCGCGGTCGACGGTGTTGTCGTCATTGCGCAGGTTGCGGTCCGCGCCCGAATCAGGCACCTGCTTGACGAGTACGACGATATTCATCGCGCTTCGACGACCCTCCTGTGTGGTGGTGCGATTTGGCTCGCCCGGTCTGGGCCGCAGCCTCGCGCGTCGGTTGACGCCAGGTCAACCTCGGGCTGCTGTGCAGTTGCCCACGACGCAATGTTACCTGTCAGTAGGTTGCGACCGCCGGGCACTCAGGGTGACACAGCTCACCCACGGCCGCCCTCAGGCCGGCTCGGTCAGCGCGCCCCGGATCTGGTCGATGACCGCGGCCTCCGCCGAGGTCACACCGTCGTGCGCCCGGGCCACCCGGTCCGCCGCGGTCAACACCACCGACCGGTACGCCTCGACGTCCGCCGGCGACTTCTCCCGCAGGATCCGTACCGCCCTGCCCAGCGCGGGCAGCACCACCGACTCGATCTCCAGTTGGGAGGTGCGGGGAAGTTGGGGCAGCGGGCCGGTGGTCAGCGCGTCCTTGACCAGACCGCTGGCATCGGCCAGCGCCCCGGACGCGGCGAAGCTCTCCCGGAACAGCGCCACCACGCCCGGGTCGGCGTTGGAGACCAGGACGACAGCGCCGAAGGCGCCCGTCTTGAGGGTCAGCCGCTCCTCGACCGTCAACCGCTGCTCCATGATCACGGAGTGTAGACGTACGGGGTGGTGGTCGTGACCGGGACCAGCCCGAGCCGCTGGAGAATGGGCCGGCTGTCCTCGGAGGCGTCCACCTGCAACAGCGTCCGACCCCGTTGGTCGGCCAGCCGTGCCCGGTAGGTGACAAGCGCCCGGTAGATGCCCTTACGACGCCACTGCGGCAGCGTGGAGCCACCCCAGAGCGTGCCGAAGCCGGTGTTCGCAGGGAAGCGCACCCAGCCGGCACTCACCACGGTCTCGCCCGCCTCGGCCACCACCACGGTGATTGAGTGCGGGTCGGCGTCGATCTCCTTGGCCAGCCCCGTCACCAGGTGCGAGCGGTCCTCCTGCCACACCTCCTCCTCCATGGCGGCGATCCGCTCCAGGTCCGCCCGGGACGTCACCTCACGCAGGCGTACCCCCTCGGGGGCGACAGGCAGTGCGGCGGCCAGCGGCGCGACCGGCCCGATCACGACGGTCTCCCGCTCCTGCGCGACGAACCCGGCGGCGCGCAGGCGGTCCGCCAGGTCGGCCGGCTCGTCGTGCTCGTTGAGCTTCCACTCCACCGACTGGCCGCGCTCCCGGAACAGCTCCACCTGACGGGCGATCAACTCGTCAAGCGCCTCGTCGGTCAGGCCGCCGAGGTCCCGGTAGGTGAGGAACCCGCCAGCGTCGAGCCCGATGATCCGGACCAGCGGGCCGTCCCGCTCGACGGTCACGCCGGCCGGAATCGGGTCGGGGATCTCCGGGCGGAGTTGGTTGTCGTAGGCGGTACGCAGGGTCAGCACGTCGATATCGGTCACCGGCCCAGGCTAAGGCGGATGGGAAGCGGATAATTGACGGCGTGTGGCAGGCCATCAGACGTTGGTTCGACCCGGCGGATATGCGCGCCGTCGGCGAGACACCGGACTACCGGTTCTCCCTGGCCAACGAGCGGACGTTCCTGGCCTGGCTGCGCACCAGCCTGGCGCTTGTCGGCGGCGGGCTGGCCGCGGCGCAGTTCCTGCCGCCGCTGGCCGTCGACCACCTGCGGGAAACCATCGCGGTCACGCTGCTGCTGCTCGGCGCCGCCGTCGCGGTCCGCGCTGTCGACCACTGGGCGCGAACTGAGCGGGCCATCCGGCTCGGCGAGGAGCTGCCCGCCTCCCGCTTCCCCGCCATCCTCGCCCTCTCCGTCGGCGCTGGCGCGGTGCTGCTGGTGATCGCGGTGCTGAGCCGGGCGGTCGGGGAGCAGTGAGCGGCGTACGCGACCCGGGGCTGCAACCGGAGCGGACCCGCCTGGCCTGGCGGCGCACACTACTGACGGTGACCGTGGTGACCGCTCTCACCGTCCGGCTGGGGGCCGACGACGGCCCTGTCGGTGCGCTGCTCGCCGGTGCGGCGGTGCTGCTCTGGGGTGCGGTTCTCGCGCTCTGCTGGCGGCGCAGCACCGGCACCGGCGCGGCGCCCACAGGCGGTCGCGTCCTGCCCCTGGTCGCGCTGGGCACTGTCGGATTCGCACTACTGGGAGTGACACTGACGGTTCACCGACTGGGGTGATGCGACGCGGTGCGCCATCATAGGTGCATGGCCCGGCTCTTCATACTCCTATTCCTGGCGCAGGTTGTCCTCGCCGCCTGCGCTCTGATCAGTTGTCTCTCTGCCGAGGAGGACCAGATCCGCACCCTCCCCCGGATCGTCTGGGCGCTGATCATCTTGTTCTTCCCGCTGGTCGGGTCGATCGCCTGGTTCGTCGCCGGACGGCAACGCACCCCCGGCGCCGCCACCGGCATCAGCAAGATCTGGCCGGGCGTCAGCGGCACGGCCCAGCGCCAACCGTTGGCCCCCGACGACGACCCGGAGTTCCTTCGCTCCGTGCAGGACCGCGCCAAGAAGCAGGACGAGGACCTCTTCCGCCGCTGGGAAGAGGACCTGCGCCGTCGCGAGGACGACCTGCGCCGTCGCGACGGTGACCCGCCACGCGAGGACGAGCGACCCGAGGTCTGAAGCCGCCCGCGGTCGCCCCGCTGGGGGCGACGGCGGCGGCTACGACTCAGGCCAGGTTCGACGACCGGGGGTACGCGTCGGTCGGGTCGGTGAGCACGTTCACCAGGTACGGCACGCCGGCGTCGAACGCCCGCTGGAGCGCCGGCCCCAGATCGGCTGCCTTGGCGACCGTCTCCCCCGCGCCGCCGAGTGCGCTGACCACCGTGTCGTAGCGCAGCTCCGGCTGGAGGTCGGCGGCCACGTCGTAGCCGTACATGGCCCGCATCGGGTGCTTCTCGAGCCCCCAGATGCCGTTGTTGCCGACCACCATCACGACTGGCAGCTTCTGGCGGACAAGCGACTCCACGTCCATCAACGAGAAACCGGCAGCGCCGTCGCCCATCAGCACGCAGATCTGTCGGTCCGGGTGGCTGACCCGGGCGCCCATCGCGTAGCCCATGCCGGTGCCCAGGCACCCGTACGGGCCCGGGTCCAGCCAGGTGCCCGGCTGCGCGGGCTCCAGGTAACGGCCGGCGTACGAGACGAAGTCGCCTCCGTCGCCGATGGTGATCGCGTCGCGGGCCAGCACCCGGCGCAGCTCGCCGTAGATCCGGGCCGGGCGGATCGGGTCGGTCTCGGCTGCCATCTCGGCGGCGTCGCGGGCCTTCGCCGCGTCCTCGGCGACGCGCAGGTCGGCGATCCAGTCGGAGTGGTCGGCCCGGTCACCGGCGTGGTCGGCAAGCGCGGAGAGGATCAGGCGCAGGTCACCGGCGGGGGCGACCGCCGGCTGCACGTGCGTCGCCCGCTGGCTGGGCGCGTCGACGATGTGCACCACCTTGGCGTCGCCGAAGTCACCGAAGCTGAGCCGGAAGTCCAGCGGGGTGCCGACCACCACGACGACGTCGGCGCCGGAGAGCGCGGCGCGGCGGGCCTTGGCGAAGGCGAGAGGGTGCTCCGGCGGCAGCGAGCCGCGGCCCATCCCGTTGGTGAAGACCGGCACCTGCAACGCCTCGGCGGCCTCCCGCAGCGCGGCGACCGCGTCACCGGCGTACACGTCCGAACCGGCGATGATGACCGGTCGCTGCGCGCCGGCGATGAGCGTCGCGGCCCGCCCGACCTCGTCCGGGTCCGGTTCGACAGGGTCGACGCCTGTCGGCGCTGGTACGTCCGCCTCGGAGACCGAGAAGACCGTCTCCAGCGGGAAGTCCAGGAACGCCGGGCCGCGGTGCGGGGTGAGCGCGGCGGTGAGGGCCGTGTCGATCGCGCGCGGGATGTCGTCGGTGCTGAAGACCGTCTCGGCGTGCTTGGTGACCGGGGCGACAAGCGGGAGGTGGTCCATCTCCTGGAGGCTGCCCGAGCCCCAGCGGAACGCCGGCGCCCGGCCCCCGAGCACAAGCACCGGGGAGGCGTTGAAGAAGGCGCTGGTCATGCCCGAGATGCCGTTGGTGACGCCAGGCCCGGCGGTGAGCACGGCGAGGCCCGGACGGCGCTGGAGTTTGGCCACCGCCTCGGCGGCGAACACCGCGGACTGCTCGTGCCGGACGTCGTAGATCGGGAAGTCGCTCTTGTGCGCGGCGTCGTAGAGCGGGAAGACGTGCCCACCCGACAGCGTGAACATCTCCCGTACGCCGTGCGCGCGAAGTGCCGCCAGCGCCAACTCCCCGCCGTGACCCTCGATCCGCTCCGTCATTCGCCGCTTCCCTTCGTGCCTCATGACCGAGGGCCCACGCTACTGGCCGGTAGACCGAATGTGAACCGTTCTCGATTCACCGCTCGATCGACGATCCGCGCACCCGCGCGGGTCAGCGACCCGTAAAGCCCGGCTTGCGCTTCTCGACGAACGCCGCCATGCCTTCGCGCCGGTCGTCGGTCGCGAACAGCGCCGCGAAGAGCTGGCTCTCCCACGCCAGGCCCGAGTTCAGGTCCATGTCCAGGCCGCCGTCGACAGCCAGCTTCGCCGCCCGCAGCGCCTGAACAGGCCCATCGAGGTACGGCTTGACGAGCGTTACGGCAGCGTCGTACACCTCGGCGGCCGGGACGACCCGGTCGGCAAGACCGATCCGCAGCGCCTCCTGCGCGTCCACCATCCGCCCGGACATGATCAGATCCTTGGCACGGGCCGGGCCGACAAGGCGGGCCAGCCGCTGCGTGCCGCCGGCACCGGGGATGATGCCCAGCTTGATCTCCGGCTGGCCGAGCTTGGCGTCCTCGGCCACCACGCGCCAGTCGCAGGCAAGCGCCAGCTCGCAGCCGCCGCCGAGGGCGTACCCGGTGATCGCCGCGACCACCGGCTTGGGGATGCGGGCGATCGCACCGAGCGCACTGGACAGGGCAGCCGCCCGGTCGGCCATATCCACGTAGGACATCTCGGCCATCTGCTTGATGTCCGCGCCCGCGGCGAAGACCTTCTCGCCGCCGTACACGATGACGGCGCGGACCTCGGGGTCGGCGGTGGCGTCCGTCGCGGCGGCGCGCAACTCCTCCTGCACCTGGGTGTTGAGCGCGTTCATCGGCGGCCGCTCCAGCCGGATGGTGCCGATGCCGTCCTTGATCTCCAGCCGAACGAACTCGCCCACGCTGCCCTCACTTCCTCGTCGAAGTCGCGTGCCAACCTTACGACCAGGCTCGTTTGGGTAAGTAGTGTGGTGTCAGTCCCGCAGGTGGGAGTACAGCCATGGTCACGTATTACGACGACAAGTCGGTGCAGGTCACCTCCACCGCCGTCCGGGTCGACGGTCGCCGCTACCCCCTGGACCAGATCACCATGGTCTGGCACCGCCGGGGCAGCCGTTCCTGGCGAGTCCTCGTCGGTCGAGGTGCGATCGGCGCGGCGCTGGCCGGCCCCCTTGTGGCGGCAGTGCTCGGCATCGGCGTGGCCGTCTGGTTGCAGCGCTCCCCCACCGTGACGATCGCGATCGTCGGCGCCTCCGTGCTCGTCGGCCTCGCCGTCGGCCCGGTCGCCGACTTCCTCTTCGAACACCTCGACCGCTCCTACGCCAGGGGCAGCCGGCAACTGGAGATCTGGGTCCGCTGGCGCGGCCATCCGGTGCGGCTGTTGCAGACCGGCGACGCGCTGCGCTTCGGCCAGATCTACCGGGCGCTGCAACGGGCCGTCGAGCACAGCCAGCCCCGCCGCCCCGCCGCCCGCCGCTAGCCCTCCCGGGCAGGCGGGCCGTCCTAACGGCAGGCGGCCGTGACGACGACGGGCGCCTGTGTCAGCGCCGGCGGCCGGCAGTCACCAGGTGTCGTCGGCCGCCAGGCAGCGGCCACGTTGTGGACCGGGTCTTCCGGCCGGTACGCGGCCCACCGGGAAAGGTCGTTGCCGCCATCGAGCCCGCTGGCGAGCAGCACGCCGGCAGAACCGGTCCGCACCGCGGCCAGCAGCAACCGCATGCCGACCGCCGGATAGCCGAGCGCGGAACACGCCAGGTCACCCTCGCGCCAGCACGTCCACGCCAAGGCCGGATCCCCTATCGCCCGGTCCGGGTACGGCGCCGTGAACAGGTCGTACACCACCGCCTCGGTGCCGAGGGTCTGACCGACGCTCTGCCAGAAGTCGATGGCGTGTGTGGCGTCCGGCATCGGCTTGGCGCAGACCGCCCGCTCGTCCCGGCACGTCGCACCCGGTCCGATGTAGCGGCCGTGACTCCAGGTGAGCGCGACGATCGGCGTGATGCCGGCGGCGATCAGCCGGTGCGTGTAGGCCACCACCTCCTGCCGGTACGGTTCGCCGCCATAGCGCGGGTCGACGTACGACAGGCCGAGCCAGCAAGCCTCGTTGAGCGAGATGTACGCCGCCCGGAAGCCACGTGCGACGAGCCCGGCCACGGCGTTCGCGTCGACCGGGCCGTCCCAGATCCCAACTCCGTTCACGCATCGGGACTCGGCACCGGTACGCGCCAACGGCGCCAGCGGTCGGGGAGCCACCGCGTCGACGACAGGGGAAATGCCCCAGAGACGGTTCCCCACCACGCTTACGTACGGCGCCTGTCGCTCCTGACCTGGCGTGAGCACCCGGACGAACGGGGCGGTGGCGGCCTGCTTCGCGCCCTGGTCGTCGTACGCCCAGGCGAACAGGTTGTACCCGCCGGCCGGCACGTCACGCCACTGTGCCGTGTAGGGCGCCGTCGTATCGATGCCGAGCGGGACCGGCTCCGACGTGTTGCCGGTACCGAAGAACTCGACCCGGGTGATCCGCCGGCCCGGCGCGGCCGTGGCGACGGCCTCCACATTGATCGTCGCCGGGGCGAAGAAGTGGTCACCGCTCTCGGGCCGCGTGATCCGCACGACCGGCCTGTTCGGATCCGGGCCGGGACTGGCCGACTGACTCGGCGCCGGGCTCGTCGTCGGATTGGGCGTGGCCGAACCCGTCGGGGCGGGCGTGGCCGAAACCGTCGGGCCGGGCGTGGACGATGGCGGCAGGGTGGTCCCGCAGGTGACGCCGTTGAGGGTGAAGGTGACCGGTCCGCTGCGCTTGACCCCGTACGTCATGACGTACTCGAAGGAGATCCGCCGGTCCGCCGGCAGGACGCTGCCGGGCAGGCTGCGCAGCGTGACCTGATCGCCGCGCTGCTCCCAGCGGACGCCGTCGACGTGTTTGACCTGCTCGCTCGGGTATCGGACCTGGAAGCGGAGCGTCCAGTCCGACAGCGACCGGCCCACGCTCACAACGGTGATGTCGCCCCGGAGCATCGACTGGTACTGGTAATTGCTCTGCATCTGCACGGCGCACCCGCCGGCGGCGGATGCCGGAGGCACCACGGCGACGGCCGCGGAGGCGGCGGCGAGCGCGGCAATGGCCGAGTAGACGATGCGATTCCTCATCAACGATCCCCCGTGATCGAAGCTCATCACTGTCATCCTCGGTGCGGGCAGAGCCGCAAGTCAAGGACGCCTGGGTCAGCGATGTCGTGGATCATTCAGCTCCGGGTTGCCCGCCAGTGGTTAAGCTTAGTGATGACCCTCTATTACCGGGACGACGCGGTGCAGGTGACCTCCGAGTCGATCCGGGCCGGTGGTCACGTGATCGCCCTGTCGGATGTGACATTCGTCTGGCACGCGCGGGGCCCGAAGACCCTCGCGGTACGCGGCCGTGTGCTGGGGCGCGGTGTCCTGGTGCTGCTGCTGTCGCTGCCGCCGCTCGTCGCTGTGGTGTGCGTGCTCTCGCTTGCCTGGTCGGCGCAGGACCGGGGCAACTGGCAGCTGGCGTTGATCATCCTGGCCGCCTGCGCGGTGGGAGCGCTGGCGTTGACACCGTTCCTGGAGATCCCGCTGGGCTGGTTGGATCGCTCCTACGAGCGCGGCAGCCACGTGCACGAGTTGTGGGTGCAACACCACGGTCAGGAACAGTTGCTGCTGCGTACGCCGGACGCGTTGCGGTTCGGGCAGATCTACCGGGCCGTGCAACGGGCCGTCGAACAGCAGGGCGACCACCGCTGAACCGGCCACCTGTCAGTTCAGCGGCAGTGTGGTGGCGATCGGCCAGCCCACGATGGCGGCACCCACCACTGCCGACAGCCAGCGCGGGGCGGCGTAGCGACGCAGCACCGCCGCCCAGATGGCGTGCCAGCCGAGGAGCAGCACGAACAACGGCACCACGAGCAGCACGAAGCCCGGTGCCACGCCGACAAGCGCCGCCATGGTCAGCACCGGCACGGTGACGGCGACGACAAGCAGGTGTCGCCAGGTCCGGCCGTCGGCGACCAGCTCGACGCCCAGCAGGTACAACAGACACGCGCCCAGCACCAGCGGGAGCAACCACCAGCGGGCGCCCACCGGCCGCGCCGACGTCAGGCCCAGGTGGATCGGCAGCGCGACGGCGAGAACCGCGTACCCGGTCAGGGCCAACGCCGCGACGACGGCCCGGGCCCGCGCCGAAGGACCAGCCGCGACGGCGACCCGGTCCGGAGCCCTGCGACCTGCCTCGACGGCGGTCGGTGCCGGCGCCGGAGCGCCCGGGGAGGGCGGTCGCGGCAGCCAGCGATGCCCGGCGGCCACCAGGAGGCCGGCGACAAGCAGGAAGCCTGCGACGTAGCCACCGACGGCGAGTGGCAGGCGGTTGGTCGGCAACACCGCCGCGGCGACCGCACCGGCCCCGGCGGCTGACGTCGTCAGCCCGAACAGGGTCAGGCCACCGAGCGGAGCCCTCCGCCCGGGCCGCTCCGGACCGGCACCCCGTCTCGGCAGGAGTAGCGCCGCGAGCGGGACCACCCCGACGCCGAACGCCAGCACCAGCAGCGCCGCCCCGGCGAGCCGGACAAGAGGCCGTGGCGCGGCCGTCCCGTCGGTGCTGGGCAGCCAGTCGGCGATCTCCTGATGGGTACGCGGGGCGAAGAGCACCGAGATGTGCTCGACACCGGGCACCACCACCGCTGGCCGTCGGCTCACCGCCGCGCCCCGCCCGACGGCGTCGTCGGCCGCGCGCCGGAACACTGGGAACTCCGCGCCGCCCACGATGAGCAGCAGCTCCGCCGGCCGGCCGGGTGGCAGCTCGCCAGCGCTGGGCAGCGAGATCGCCACGGTACGGGCGATCTCCGGATGGTCGACGGCGTACCGGGTGACGGCACCGGCGCCCATCGAGTGCCCCACCAGCATGATCTGGTTCGGGTCCACGTCGGACAGTGAACGCACGTGGATGACGGCGGCGTCCACGTCGGCCGCCAGCCTCGCGGAAGACATGTCGGCACCGAGTCGAGCCGGGTTGGCACCGTGACCGGCGAAGTCGAACAGCAGCGCGACGGCCCCTCGACGGGCCACGGTGTCGGCGATCGGGCGCATCAGCCGGGCAGAGCCGGCGAACCCGTGTGCGATCACCACACCCGGCCGCCGTACGCCCGGTGGCGGCGCACCGGCGCGTACCTCGGTCATTGGCACACCGCCGACGGTGACCTGCCGGACGGTGAGGCCGTCGTCGGCTCGGACCAGCACCAGCGTGCCGAGCGCGGCGGCGACCGCCGCGAGCACGGCGAGCAGAACGGTGGTCCGGGTGCTCGGCGGGCGGTGCGGCGAGGGTGCCGGCATGCCGGCACCCTACCGTCGAAGGGGCTGCCGGCGACTCCGCCGGACGAGCGCTTGTGGCGCGACCGACGCACACTTGATCCCATGGCGATTCCCCTCCCCACTCCATCTGCGGTGGTCGGACTGACCCGCTCCGCTCTCGACCAGGCGATGGGCTCGGCCGCCTCGTTCGCCGCCGTGCCCGCCCGCGCGTTCGCGGTGCTGGACGGGGTGGAGGCGCTGCTGGCCCGGATCAACGGCGTGGTGGACCGGATCGAGACGACCCTGGACCGGACCGATCAGGTGCTCACCGATGCCGAGGGCGCGGTCCGCGAGGTGGCGGTCATCAGCGCCGCCGCGACCACCGCCATCGACACGGCCACCGAGGTCGCGGCGGCCGCCGCCGTTGTCGTCCGGGAGGCCGAGCAGGTTTCCCGGGCCGCCGGCACGGTGGTCGCCGAGGCCGAGACGGTCGCCGGCACCGCAGCGGTCACTGTGGCGAGCGCTGCTCAGGCCGCGACGACGGCGGCCGAACTCCTTGCGGCGTACGAGCCGGCGTTGCGCAAGGCCGCCCCGATGACCGAGCGGTTCGTCGAGGAATTGAGCCACGAGGAGATCACCGCAGCGATCCACCTGATCGACGAGCTGCCCAAGCTCAAGGCGCACCTGACCGCCGACATCCTGCCGATCCTGGCCACCCTGGACCGGGTCGGCCCCGACCTGCACGACCTGCTGGACGTCACCCGCGACCTCAAGCTCGCCGTGGCCGGCATCCCCGGCCTGGGCATGCTGCGTCGGCGGGGCGAGAAGCTCGGCGACGACTCCGCCAGCTGAGCCGCGCCAGGTCCGAGGGCGGGCTCAGCAGTCGCAGGTGATCGTCGCGGTGGGCGCGGTCAAGTCGTCCACCGGACGTCGGGTCAGTCCCGTCTCCGTCACCACCGGCAGCCCCTCCCGCACCCAGTACTCGAACCCGCCGATCATTTCCTTGACCTGGTAGCCGAGCCGGGCGAACTCCAGCGCCGCCCTGGTCGCGCCGTTGCAGCCCGGCCCCCAGCAGTAGGTGACCACCGCCGTGCCGGCGGGGATCAACCCGCCCGCCTGGGCGGCGATCTCGGCGGTGGGTAGGTGCACGGCCCCGGGCAGGTGCCCCTGGCCCCAGGCCGCCTCCCCCCGGGAGTCGACAACCACCAGACCGGGGGTACGGGCGGACAGGTCGGCGTGGACGTCGCTGACGTCGGTCTCGACGCTGAGCCGGGCGAGGAAGTGGGCGGCGGCGGTAGCCGGGTCGGCCGCTGGGACGGCGAAGGCGAAGGTCATGCACCGATCGTGGCCGTGGTCGCCGGATCGGGGCGAGTGGCGGGAACGACAACCTGCGCTAACATCCCGCCATGCCGAGCCGCGCCACTGTCACCGAGCCGCGCCGACCGTCGACGCGCCGCGGGCCGGCAGACCGTCACCGCGTCGCGGTGCTCGCGTACCCGGGGATGTCGGTGTTCGAGACCGGCATCGTCACCGAGGTGTTCGGGCTGCCCCGGCCGGAGTTCGACGTCGACTGGTACGACCTGGTGGTATGCGCCGAGCGGCCAGGGCCGGTGCCGGTGGTCGGTGGCGCCAGCCTGCACACCC
This sequence comes from Micromonospora profundi, assembly GCF_011927785.1. Classification (NCBI taxonomy): domain Bacteria; kingdom Bacillati; phylum Actinomycetota; class Actinomycetes; order Micromonosporales; family Micromonosporaceae; genus Micromonospora; species Micromonospora profundi. Next base: position 4,686,040 of record NZ_JAATJK010000001.1, read on the forward strand.
CGTACGGCCTGGCGGAGCTGGCGGCGGCGCGGACGGTGATCGTGCCCGGCGTGCCGGACGTGACAGCGGACCCGTCACCCGGGCTGGTCGCCGCGCTGCGTCGGGCACACCGCGACGGTGCGCGGATCATGTCGATCTGCTCGGGTGCGTTCGCACTTGCCGGCGCGGGGATCCTGGACGGTCGTCGAGCCACCACCCACTGGCGGTACGCGGAACTACTGGCCCGCCGGTACCCCCGCGTCCAGGTCGACCCGGACGTGCTCTACCTCGACGACGGTGACCTGCTCACCAGTGCCGGCAGCGCTGCCGGCCTGGACCTCTGCGTCCACGTGATCAGGCGCGATCACGGTGCGGCGATCGCCAACGCGGTGGCCCGGCGGCTGGTGATTCCGCCGCACCGCGACGGCGGGCAGGCGCAGTTCGTCGAGGCGCCCGTGCCCGCCGGCACCGACGACGACCGGATCGCGGGCAGCATCGATTGGGCGCTCGCGCATCTCGCCGAGCCACTGACCGTCGCCCGGCTCGCCCAGCAGGCGCACATGTCGCCCCGCACCTACCTGCGGCACTTCGCCCAGGCCACCGGTACCAGCCCGATCCGCTGGCTGATCGACAAGCGGGTCCGCGCCAGTCTGGCGCTGCTTGAGGAGTCGGACACCCCGGTCGAGCAGGTCGCCACGGCAGTGGGGTTCGACACGGCGGTCACCTACCGCCACCACTTCGGACGGCTCATGTTGACGTCACCGACGGCGTACCGCAGGGCTTTCCGCGTCGGCGCCGTGCGCGGCGGTCTGCGGTAGCCGGAGGTCAGCCCGGGGCGTACAGCTCGTCGATCTCGGCGCGTCGCGGCAGTGCCACCGAGGCACCGAGCTTGCGGACGCAGGCAGCGCCGGCCGCCGACGCCCAGCGCACCGCGTCGACAACGTCCCGACCTTCGCCCCAGCCGACGGCAAGCGCGGCCGTGAACGCGTCACCGGCGGCGGTGGAGTCGACCACGTCGACGGGTACCGCGGGCACGTGCGCCTCGGTGCCGTCCCGGTCGACGTACCAGGCGCCCGCGTCGCCGAGGGTGAGCACGGCGCGGGGCACCAGGTCGAGCAGAGCGCGCGGTTCCTCCCGGCCCCGGCCGGTGAACGCCTGCGCCTCGCCCTCGTTGACGACAAGCAGATCGACGGCGGCGAGCAGTTCCGGCGGCAGAGCCCGGGCCGGTGCGGCGTTCAGGATGACCCGGGTGCCGGCGGCGCGGGCGGCCACAGCGGCGGCGGCCACGGTCTGCACCGGGATCTCCAGCTGGGCGACCAGGACGTCCGCCGCGCGTATCGCCGCGAGTTCGTCGTCGGTGAGACCGACAAGCGCGTCGTTGGCGCCGGGGGTCACCATGATGGCGTTCTCCCCCTGCGCGTTGACCATCACCAGCGCCACGCCGGACGCGCCGTAGACCACGCGCAGATGACTGGTGTCCACACCGGCCGCGGTGATCCGGGCCTTGAGGGTGACGCCGAAGGCATCCGAGCCGATGGCGCCGAGGAAGACACAGGAGGCGCCGGCCCGGACGGCGGCGACCGCCTGATTGGCACCCTTGCCGCCGGGCACCATCACGAAGTCGGTACCGAGCATTGTCTCGCCCGGCCGAGGTAGCGAGGGCGCCATCGCGACCAGGTCCATGTTGGCGCTGCCCACGACGACCACGCGGGTCTGCGACATGGTCACCCTCCCCGTCGGCTGCTCAGGCGGCGCGGGCGGTGTAGCGGTCGCCGGACCGCTCGACCACCAGCGGCAGACCGAAGGTCTTGGAGAGGTTGTCGCCGGTGAGCGTCTCGGCGAGCAGCCCCTGGGCGACCACCGCCCCTTCGCGCAGCAGCAGCGCGTGGGTGAACCCGGGCGGGATCTCCTCCACGTGGTGGGTGACGAGCACCATGGCCGGGGCGTCCGGGTCGTACGCCAGCTCGGCCAACCGGGCGACCAGGTCCTCACGCCCACCCAGGTCGAGCCCGGCGGCGGGTTCGTCGAGCAGCAGCAGCTCCGGGTCGGTCATCAGTGCCCGGGCGATCTGCACCCGCTTGCGTTCGCCCTCGGAGAGGGTGCCGTAGCGACGTTCGGCGAGGCCGCCGATGCCGAGCTGGCTGAGCAGCGCCCGTGCCCGCGCCTCGTCACCGCGGTCGTAGCTCTCCCGCCAGCGGCCGACGACCGACCAGGCGGCGGTCACCACGACGTCGCTTACCTGCTCGTCGGCGGGCACCCGCTCGGCGAGCGCCGCTGTGGAGAGCCCGATCCGGGTACGCAGCTCGTTGACGTCGGTGCGGCCGATCCGCTCGCCCAGGACGTGCGCGACGCCTGTGGTGGGGTGCAGTCGGCCGGCGGCGAGGTTGAGCAGTGTGGTCTTGCCCGCGCCGTTGGGGCCGAGCACCACCCAGCGCTCGTCCAGCTCGACGCGCCAGGTCAGGTCCTGCAACAGGGCGGTGCCGGAACGGCGTACGCCGACGCTGTCGAGGCTGACCACCAGATCCGGGTCCACGGGGGCGGCGGCAGGCGCGGCGCCGGCAGCGCCGGGGATCAGGTCACCAGTCACCTCTCCATCCAACCACGCAGCGTCGGGGTGCCCCCCACGGGCGGCGTCGCGGCCATAGGGTGAGCGCCGTGTCGTTGATCACCATCGCTGGAGGACGGCTCGTGCCAGGTCGAGGTTCGGAGCCGCGCGGATGAGCGCGGTCATCGAGATCGAGGGTCTGCGCAAGACCTTCCACAGCATGCGTAACGGCCGGCGGGTGGCGGTGGACGGGTTCGACCTGCTGGTCGAGGCGGGCCAGGTTCACGGCTTCCTGGGCCCGAACGGCTCCGGCAAGACGACCACCCTGCGTGCCCTGCTCGGGCTGGTACGCGCCGACAGCGGGGTGATGAAGGTGTTCGGCGAGCGGTCGCCGGAGCTGCTGCCCCGGGTGGCCGGGCGGGTCGGCGCGATAGTGGAGAGCCCGCAGTTCTTCGGCAACTTCACAGGGCACCGCACGCTGCGGCTGCTCGCCCGCGCGGGCGACGTGCCGATCTCGCGGGTGGACGAGGCCCTGGAGTTGGTGGGCCTGCGTGACCGTGGTGACGAGCGGGTCAAGGGTTACTCGCTGGGGATGAAGCAGCGCCTCGCGGTGGCGTCGGCGTTGTTGAAGGATCCCCAGCTGCTGATCCTGGACGAACCGGCGAACGGTCTGGACCCGGCGGGGATCCGGGAGATGCGGGACCTGATGCGGACGTTGGCGGCGGCCGGGGTGACAGTGCTGGTGTCCAGTCACATCCTGGGCGAGATCCAGCTGATCTGCGACCACGTCACGATCATCTCGCGGGGCCGGCGGGTGGCGGCGGGTCGGGTGGACGAGGTGCTGGCCGGCTACGACCGGCAGGAGTTCCTGGTCCGGGTGGCCGAGCCGGAGCGCGCCGCCGAGGTGTTGCAGGCGGTGGAGCTGACGGCGGCAGTGGACGGCGACGCGCTTGTGGTGAGCGGGGTGACCGATCCGACGATCGTCAGTCGGGCGCTCGGTGAGCAGGGGCTGTGGGTGGGTGAGCTGACTCCGCTGCGGCCGGATCTGGAGAGCGTCTTCCTGGAGCTGACCGGCGCCGGGCACACGTGGATGCCCCGGCAGGTCGACGGTTCGGAGTTGCCTGCCGACGACGAGGACCGCGCGATGATCGATCTCGACGTACGGGGAGTGGACTCGTGAACCTGGTCCGGGCCGAGTTGGAGCGGCTGGCCGCGCGCCGCTTCGTGCAGCTCATGGTCGTCCTGCTGGCGCTGGCGTTCGCCGTCACCGCGGCGACCACACTGGCCGGCTCACACAAGCCCAGCGCCGAGGAGATGGCCTCGGCGCGGACGCAGGCCATCGCCGCACGGCAGGGCATGGAGGCAGCGTTCCAGGAGTGCCTGGCCTGGAAGGACCGCACGGTCCCCCGCGACACCGGCGACTATCAACCCGCCGACTGCTCGGAGATCGACCCGGCCCGGCAGGACCGGTTGCCTATCGCTTCGGACTATCTGCGCGGGGTGTTCAGCTTCGCCCAGCAGGCTCGCCCGCTGTTGTACTTCCTCATCGCGTTCCTGGCGATGTTCGGGTTCCTGGTCGGCGCCTCGTACATCGGCGCGGACCTGAACTCCGGCGGGGTGGTGAACCTGCTGCTGTGGCGACCACGCCGGCTCACTGTGCTCGCCGCCAAGCTCGGCACCCTGCTCGGCGTGGTGCTGGCGTTGTCGGTGGTGGCCTCGCTGGTCTACCTGGCCACGTTCTGGGTGATCGGTCAGGCGGCAGGGCTGGCCGGCCAGCCCGACGGGGAGTTCTGGCGGTCGCTGGGCGCCGTCCACGGCCGCGGTCTGGTGCTGGTGTTGCTGACCACCGCCCTGGGCTTCGCCATCGCGACGCTGGGCCGGCACACGTCGGCGGCGCTCGGTGCCGTCGCCGCGTACGCCGTGGTGTGGGAGTTGGGCGCCCGGGTGGTGATGGAGATCGTGGACGCCCGGCGGCCGGACCAGCTGATGCTCTCCAGTCACATCGGGGCGTGGCTCACCGGCGAGGCACGGTTCTGGGATCCGCAGCTCTGTTACAACTCGACGGGCGCCTTCTGCGACGGCCTCTACACGCTGACCTGGCGGCCTGCGCTGGCGGTGCTGCTTCTGCTCACCGGCGCGTTGACAGCGGCGGCGTTCGCCGTGTTCCGCCGCCGCGACCTGGTCTGAGGCGGGCCACCCCCGCCAGCCGCCCGCGCGGACGGCCAGGGCCGGCCGCCGCTGCCGGACTTCCCCGGTCGTGGCCGCCCGCGCGGGCGGCCACGACCGGGCGGCAAGAGCTTGCAGTACGGCCGCCAGCGGTGAAATATTCCTTCACATGACCGCCAGGGCGGGATCAGCCGACGGTGGAGCCGAACACCTCGTCGCGGACGGCGTCCAGTGCGGTGCGCAGCGCGCCGCGCAGGATCGGCTCCTCGGTGAGCCCCGTGGGCACCACCCGTGGCCGCACCAGGGTGATGGCCGCGACCTCGCGCTGCACCCGCTCGGCGAGCGCTTCCCCGCCGGCCTGGCCGACCTCACCGGCGAGCACCACGAGCGGCGGGTCGAGCACCACGCAGGTGCTCGCCACACCGAGGGCGAGCCGCCGGGCCAGCTCGTCGAGCATCGGGCCGCCCGCAGCGCCGTCGGCGACGGCCGCGCGTACCGCCTCGGCGGCGTCGGTGGCTGGGTAGCCGTGCTCGCGGGCGACAGCGCGCACCGAGTCCGCGCCGATGACCTGCTGGAAGGCCGGCTTGGCTCGGCGGGAGACGTCGCGTGGGATGGGCGCGCCGGGCACCGGCAGGTAGCCGATCTCGCCGGCCGCACCGCTGCTGCCGTGGTGCAGCCGTCCACCCAGCATGATGGCGAGGCCGACGCCAGCGCCGACCCAGACGAGCACGAAGTCGGCCATCCCCTGCGCGGCGCCGGACTGCGCCTCGGCCACCGCGGCCAGGTTGACGTCGTTCTCGAAGACCACGGGGGTGTGCAGGTCGTCGCGCAGCGCGGCGAGCAGGCCGCTGTGCCAGCGCGGCAGGTTGAAGGCGAAGGTGATGTCGCCGGTGTGGGGGTCGACCAGGCCGGGGGTGCCGAGCACGATCCGCCGGACGCTGCTGAGCTGTGCCTGTGCGCTGCTCGCGGCCTGCACGACTGCGTTGTGCACCACGCCCACCGGGTCGTCGGTGTCCCGCGTCGACTGCTCGACCCGGCCGATGACCGCGCCGGTGATGTCGGCGCAGGCGGCCACCACCCGGTCCGGGCCGACGTCCACTCCGACGACGTGCGCACTGCCCGGGCGTACCGCGTAGAGCTGGGCGTTCGGTCCTCGACCGCCGGCCTGCTCGCCGACCCGGGTGACCAGGCCGCGCTCCTCCAGCCGCTCGACGAGTTGAGAGGCGGTGACTTTGGACAGCCCGGTCAGCTCGCCCAGCCGGGCCCGGGTGAGCGGCCCGCGTTCGAGGAGCAGTTCGAGCGCCGCGCGGTCGTTGAGGGCCCGCAACAGGCGGGGGGTGCCGGGCAGCCGGGTCGCACTCATGCCACGTCCTCTAGTTTTAGTAAACTTTGCTAACTGTAAAACGACCTGCGAGCGGGTAGCCGTAGCGTATCGGCCACCCGCAGGTGGAGCGCTCGGCCGACCGTGCAGGGAGATGACCACCACGGGTACGACTTTTCGCAGCCGTGGGACAGAGAAGGGGAAGATCACGTGGGGCTGGATCCAGGACTGCGCAGGCTCGCGCTGGGCACGTTGCTCGCCGCGTACCAGGGACCGGTCCCGCCGGAGTGGGCTGTCGAACTGCTCGCCGACGGGCTGGCCGGGCACACCCTCTTCGGCACCAACGTGCGGGATCCCGGCCAGGTCGCGGCCAGCACCGCCGCGCTGCGCAGCGGCCGACCCGACGCGCTGATCGCCATCGACGAGGAGGGCGGCGACGTGACCCGGCTGGCGCACGCCACCGGCAGCCCGTACCCCGGAAACGCCGCCCTCGGCGCGATCGGCGACGTGGCGCTCACCCGGCGGGTCTACCAGGCGATCGGCGCCGAACTGGCCGCGCTCGGCATCACCGTCAACCTCGCCCCGACAGTTGACGTCAACAGCGCCGACGACAACCCCGTGATCGGCACGAGGTCGTTCGGCGCTGACCCGCTCCGGGTGGCCGCCCACTCGGCCGCCGCCGTCTCCGGGCTCCAGTCCGCGGGTGTCGCCGCCTGCGCCAAGCACTTTCCCGGCCACGGCGCCACAGTCACCGACTCGCACCATGAGCTGCCAATGGTGGACGTTCCGATGGAGCTTCTGCGCCAGCGGGACCTGCCGCCGTTCGCCGCGGTCGTCGCCGCCGGTGCGCGTGCCGTGATGACCGCGCACATCCGGGTGCCCGCGCTGACCGGCGACGGTCCGGCCACCTTCAGCCGGGCCGTCCTTGTCGACCTCCTCCGCGGTGAGTACGGCTTCACCGGCACCGTGATCACCGACGCGCTGGAGATGAAGGGCGCGGCGGTGGCCGCCGGTGGAGTCGGGCCGGCTGCGGTCCGGGCCCTGGCGGCCGGCGCCGACCTGCTGTGCATCGGCGCGAAGGTCGATGCCGAGCTGGTCGAGCGGGTGGCCGCACAGATCGTCGAGGCGCTTGCCGACGGCACGCTGGCGACCGCACGGGTCGAGGAGGCGGCCGGCCGCGCCGCCGCGCTGGCGGCCTGGACCCGGGCCGCAGGCGACACGCCGGCAACGGTCGACCCCGATCTGGGGTACGCGGCGGCACGCCGGGCGGTCCGGGTGGACGGTGTGCTCACCGGGCTGGACCAGCCTCTTGTGGTGCAGCTGCACACCGAGTCCACGATCGCCGAGGGGCGGGTGCCGTGGGGCCTCGGTCCGCACCTGGACGGCGTGCCCGAGATCAGGGTGGTAGCCGCCGAGACCGACCACGCGACGCTGCGCGGGCTGGCCGGTGACCGGTCGATAGTGCTTGTGGGCCGGCACCTGCACCGGTTGCCCGGCGGCCCAGAGCTGATCACCGCCCTGGCCGCGGAGCACCCGGTGACAGTTGTCGAGATGGGCTGGCCGGCGCAGTGGCGTCCGTCCGGCGTACGCGCCTTCGTCACGACGTACGGCGCGAGTCACGCAAACGGCCGGGCGGCCGCGGAGGTCCTCGGCCTGGCCGGCTGAGACCCGGCGTCCTCTGTGGCGGGTTGCCCGCCGGCAGCTGTTGAACACGTTCAAATGTTGCTCTACGCTCATGGCATCACCAGTTGAACGTGTTCAAGAAGGGTCTCCGCATGGATACCAAGGTCTGGATGTACCTGATCTACCTGGCAGTGAGCGTCGGCCTGACCATCTGGGTGGCCCGTGCGCTGGCCCGCAACGGGCAGGTCTTCCTCGAAGAGGTGTTCGCCGACGAACGGCTCGCCCGCGCCGTCAACAGCCTGCTCGTGGTCGGGTTCTACCTGCTCAACCTCGGCTACGTGACGGTGTCGATGAAGCACCCGGACCCGGTGGATTCGACAAGCCAGGCGATGGAGGAGCTGTCGATGAAGATCGGCCTGGTGCTCCTGGTGCTCGGCGCGCTGCACTTCTTCAACGTCTTCGCACTGGGCCGGTACCGGCGGAATCGACTCCGCCAGATGGCCCCGCACCCGCCGCTGGCGCCGATCGGCAGGCTCCCGATGCAATACGCGGCCGCACCGCAGCAGCCCGCACCGCACCAGCCCGTGCCTCAGCCCGTCGGAGCGCCGCCCGTCGGAGCGCCGCCCGTCGGACCACAGCAGGGCGGGCCGCAGCCGGGTGGCACTGGCCCGGGAACCAACCCTCAGGCCCGATGACCGTCACACCGGCCGGCGGTCCCGAGCGGCCTCTGAACCCCACCGCGCACGGGGGTGGTGGGGTCCAGAGGTTCACCGTCCTGTTCGACGCGACGTGCCCGCTGTGCCGGGCCGCCCGCCGGTGGCTCGCGTCGCGCCCCCAACTCGTACCCCTTGAGTTCGTGCCGGCCGGCTCGGCTGACGCCCGTCGGCGCTTCCCCGGCCTCGACCACGACGCGACGCTGCGTGATCTGACAGTGGTGGCCGACACCGGGGAGGTGTACGCGGGCGACGGCGCCTGGTTCGCGTGCCTCTGGGCGCTTGCCGACCACCGGTCCACGGCCGAGCGGCTGGCGCGGCCGCACCTGTTGCCGCTCGCCCGGCAGGTGGTGGCCACCGCCTCGGCGATCCGGGAGCGGATTCGCGATCCGTTGGCCGAGCCGACGGATGACCTGGCGGGATACGGTGGCCCCGATGACCGAGCAGCCTGCGCCGACGACCACTGCGGGTGATCCTGCGACCGTCCGGGGCGAGCAGACCCGACAGCTGATCCGGGACACCGCGATGCGGCTGTTCCGGGAGCGGGGCTACGCCCAGACCACGATGCGGGCGATCGCGCAGGAGGCCGGGGTGGCGGTGGGCAACGCCTACTACTACTTCGGTTCGAAGGACCACCTGATCCAGGAGTTCTACGCCCAGTCCCAGGTCGAGCACCGGGCTGCCGCCCAACCGGTGCTCGACCGGGAGGACGCGTTCGCCGCTCGGCTCGCGGGCGTGCTGCACGCCGCCATCGACGTGCTGACCCCGTCGCACGAGTTCGCGGCCAGCTTCTTCAAGATGGCGGCGGAGCCCACGTCGCCGCTGAGCCCCTTCTCCGCGGAGTCCTCGGGCCCCCGGGAAGCGGCCATCGGGCTCTTCGCCGAGGTGCTCAACGGCTCAACCGCCAAGGTCGACCCCGAGCTGCGCCCTCAACTGCCCGAGCTGCTCTGGCTGGCGTACATGGGCGTGGTCCTCTACTGGGTGCACGACAGGTCGCCCGGGCAGATCAAGACCCGACAGTTGATCGACGGCGCCGTGCCGTTGATCGACCAACTGGTGGGGTTGTCCCGGCTTCGGGTGCTCCGCCCGGCGACGCGACAGGTGCTCGCCCTCATCCGCACGCTACGTCACTGACCCTGCCGATCACCTCTTCGGGTCGCGCCGCAGGTCAAGTCCACAATTCGACACTCCGAGTCGACCGCTTACGCCTTGCACCACACCACTTCGATACGTAGCGTGATCGAAACAGGTCGGCCCGCCGCGGCCGGTCTCCCGTTACCGGGACCTGGGGGGAGGTTGGGGACCGTGGATCCGGCCCGGGATCCACGGTCCGCGCCCTGACGACCGACAGGCGGGTCGCGCCGGTCGCCCGCTCACTGCGGATAGACCCCGTACGCCCGCCAGCCCCGATCCGGGAAACCCGCCGCCTCCGCGACCCGCGCCGAGGCGTGGTTGTCCTTCTCGTGCAGGTACGTCGGCACCGCGCCCTCGTCGAGCACCCGCCGTGCCGCCTGTGCCACAAGTCGACGCGCGAGACCTCGACCCCGGGCGGCAGGCACTGTGCCGACGGCCAGCTCCTGCCCGTACGCGTCGTGCCGTTTGATCCCGGCCCCGGCCAGGTACGCGCCGTCCGCGTCCCGCACGACGAGCACCGGCCTGTCGAACAGCCGCAACCAGGGCGGGAGCCCGGGGGCGGTGGACTCGGTCCACTCCCCCACGTCCGGCAGCGGGGCAGGGTTGAGACTCCACCGGAACGGGCCGTCGTGCAGGCTCCAGCCAGGCAGGCCGACGGCGTCCGGTAGCGAGGCGAGCAGACGGTCCGGTGCGCGTGCGAGCAGCGCCCGGATCGCCGCCACCCGCTCCGGCGCGACGGAGAGCACCGCGCTGTGCCCGGTGTCCACGGCGAGCGCCGGGCGCAGCCGACCGTCCCAGGCTGGCCGGGTCCGCCGGTGGGAGGCGACAACGTGCAACCCGGGCGCGGCCGGCCACTGGCCGAGCCAGGACGCCAGGTGCAGGTGGAGCCGCCGGTCGAGCATGCGTACCTCCCCCGTCACCCGGCCGTCGTGGATCACCGTACGCCGGGTGGCGCGACCGGGCGGGGCGATCCGGCAGCGCCGGGGGTATGCGGCGAGCCACTTCTCACGTGCGTATTCGAACCCGGAACCGGGTAGACCAATCGAGCGTCATATGTATTTCCATATCTCGACACCTTTGTCTGGGACGGTAGGGCCATGCCGATACAGCCGAACGACCGCCACCTCCAGGACCCCGAGCGACCCTGGCGGGCAGCGGGGGCCGTGGGACACCTCCCGGCCCAGCCGCGGCACCGGGCGCCGCGCACCACGGGCGCCCTGCCCTGGGCGGCGCTGGACGCGCTACCGGCCGCCAGTTCCAGTCGGCACCGCCTCAACACCCACTGACCAGGTTCCACGCCCGGGCGCACGACACACCCGGGCCGTCCAGCGGCGGCATTCGCACACCTGTCGGGTAATTTCTTGTGGTCCGGATTCCGGCCACGACAGGAGAAGCTCCGCGCATGGGCAAGAAGACGATCCACGTCTCCGATTTCACCGGCACCGTTCTGCAGCAGGACGACGAGGTGGTTCGCGTCGTCGTCCTGGAGCACCCGGACCTGGTCGCCGGGCCTGTGCAGCTGGATGCCACCCCGGGCGAGGTGGAGAACATCGACGACGCGGCCCTTGACGTGGCCGTGGTCGAGATCCACGACCGGCACGGTGGCGGCGAGCCCCGGCGGGTGGTGCTCACCGCCAGCGAGTTCGATGCGATGGCCACCGACGTGCCGATGGCGCAGTTGCTGAAGACCGCCGAGCGGGTCCGCCCGCCCAAGGCTCGCAAGAGCGCCGAGAAGATCGACTACGGCACCCTGGAGCACGCCGGCAAGCCGCACCGGGGTCGGGTCACCGAGGAGGAGGCCCGGCTGGTGCGCGAGCACCTCGACGAGGTCAACAAGCGGCTCGCCGACGCGGGCGTACGCCAGATCGACCCGGCCGATCCGGAGCACGCCCTGCGGTACGGCTTCCCCGACGTCTCCTGAGCCGCCGCCCGGCGGATCACCAGGCGGCGCTACGGGGTGGTGTCGCCCGCCCCGGCCGCCTTGACCACGGCGGCGAGGGTGGCGACCAGGTCGGCCTCGACCGCTGCCTTCTCCAGGCCGAGGGTGGTGAGCACACCGGCGCCGTCCTCCTGCTCCAGCAGGGCGAGCAGGATGTGCTCGGTGCCGATGTAGTTGTGCCCGAGGCGCAGCGCCTCCCGGAAGGTCAGCTCCAGCGCCTTCTTGCCCCGCGCGTCGTACGGAATGAGGTCCGGGACCTGCTCGGCCCGCGGCGGGAGGACGGCGGCGACCGCCTCGCGCACCGCCTCGGGAGTGATCCCGCGACCGGCTATCGCCCTGGCGGCGAGCGCGTCCGGTTCGGCGAGCAGGCCCAGCACCAGGTGCTCGGGGCCGATCTCGGTGTTGCCGCTGGCACGGGCCTCTTCCTGCGAGGCCATCACGACGTTGCGGGCGCGAGGGGTGAACCGGCCGAAGCCGTCGTTCGGGTCGAGCGGCGTGTCGGTCGCCTTCGGCACGAAGCGCTTCTGGGCGGCCTGCTTGGTGACCCCCATGCTGCGTCCGATGTCGGTCCAGGAGGCGCCGGAGCGCCGCGCCTGGTCGACGAAGTGCCCGATCAGGTGGTCGGCGACCTCGCCGAGGTGATCGGCGGCGATCACCGCATCGGTCAGTTGGTCGAGCGCGTCGGGGTGCGCTTTCTTGATCGCCTGGATCAGGTCATCGAGCTTGACTGGGTTGCTCATCTGGAAAGGTTCCGTCATGCGTCAACCATAAGTTGACGCATGCTCATCGTCAACCCTTAGTTGACGATGGCCGCCCGTTCACACTGCTGTCTCGGCGTACTCCGGTAGGCGGCGGGCGACCTCGGCCGGAGAGGGCATGCGGGAGATCTCCTCCGCGATCTCGCGGGCAGCGTCGCGATACGCCACGTTGCCGTGCTGCGGCAGCAGCGTGTGGACCTGCTCGGCGATGGCGTCCGCGGTCACCGCCCCGGGGAGCAGCCGCAGGCCGGCACCGGCGGCGGTCACCGCATCCGCGTTGGAGAACTGGTCGGCACCCTGCGGCACCATCAACTGGGGTACGCCGGCCGCGAGCGCGCCGAGTGTGGTGTTGCTGCCTCCGTGGTGCACCACCACGTCGACAAGCGGCAGCAGCTCCGCCTGCGGCACCCACTGCTGAACGGTGACGTGCCCGGGGATCTCCCCAAGCTCCTCCACTGGCACCCCGCCCGCCGCGACAACCACCTGCGCGTCCAGCGGCGCCAGAGCGGCGATGGCCGTCCTGAACAACTCTGCCGTACCGAACGCGGTGCCGAGGGTGAGGTAGATCAACGGCTGGGACGTCCGACCGCCGGCCCGCACGGGTAGCGGGGCCGGTGTGGAGAAGGGGACCGGTCGCAGCTCGATCCGACGTTCCGTGGCGAGGAAGCTCCGCTCCTGGAGCGAGGGCGGGCAGATGTCGATGTGCGGCCGGCCGCCGACCTCGGCGTTCCTGGTGGGCAGTTCGAGGCCGATGCCGTCCGGGTACATCCGGCCGAACCCGTGCCAGAGGCCCGGGATGCCGGCACGACGAGCGGCGATCGCCGCCCCCGGCAACCCCCACTCGTGCACCACCAGGTCGGGGCTCAGGCGCGCGAATTCCGGTTCGAGGTCCTCGGCGTACGCCTCGTAGAACACGTCGCCGGGACGGAACGGCCGCAGACCGTTCGCGGCGAGCGGCGCGTGCACAGCCGGGCCCGCGGCGAAGTGGACCTCGTGACCGGCGTCCCGCGCGGCGATCGCCAGTGGGATCAGCGGATAGGTGTGACTGACTGACGAAAGGCTGGCGAACACCACACGCATGCCCGGACCATACTGCCGCACCGTCGGCCCGATCGGGTCCGTCGATGCGTATACGGTGGGCTCCGGTCAGGCACGGGGAGGGCGGTCATGCGGCTGCACGTGGGATGCGCGATGTGGACCCACAGGGCGTGGCAGGGGCGCCTGGTGGCGCATCCGCTGCCACCCACCGAGCGTCTACGGCACTACGCGAGTTGGTGCGACGCCGTCGAGGGGAACACCACGTTCTACGCCACCCCCGCCCGGGACACTGTGGCGTCATGGGCGGCGCAGACCGATCCCGCCTTCCGGTTCGTCCTCAAACTTCCCAAGGTCATCACGCACGAGCGACGGCTGGCCGACGCCGAGGGACCGCTCCGCGCATTCCTGGACGCCATCGAGCCGCTCGGCCCGCGCGCCCACGCCATCTGGGTCCAACTGCCCGGCTCGTTCGCTCCCGCCGACGTGCCGGCCCTGGGCCGTTTCCTTGGTCAACTCCCGCAATCCCACAGGTACGCCGTGGAGGTCCGTCACCAGGCGTTCTTCAGCGACACCTCCGCGATCCGACTGCTCGAAGCGACCCTCGCCGGCGTTTCGGCCGAGTGGATCCCCTTCGACACCACAGCGTTCTTCACGAGCCCGCCGACAAGCGACGCGGAGCGGGACGCCTGGACCAAGAAGCCCCGCCTGCCGCTGCGGTCGTCGGCGCTCACCGACCGCCCGATCGTCCGCTATCTCGGTCGTGACGACGTCACACGGACGACCGAGGGGTGGCAGGGCTGGGTCGGCATCGTCGCCGACTGGCTGCGTGAGGGCCGCTCCCCGACGGTGTTCATCCACACCCCGGACAACGCCGACGCGCCGGTGCTCGCCCGCCGGTTCCACGACGAGGTACGCGCCCGCGTACCCGGCCTCGACGCGTTGCCCGATCCGATACCTGCCGAACCGCTGACCCTCTTCTGACCAGCGCTGCCGCGCTTCGGACCAGCGCTGGCGTGGCGATCGCGATTGCGGAACCGCATTGTCCGCGATCGTGGATAGCGTGATCGCCGACGACATCGACGAGGGGGACACGATGAGCCTGCGGGGATTCGCCACACTCAACATCTGGGCCGACGACGTGGCAGCGGCCACCGAGTGGTACGCGGAGTTCCTGGGCCAGGAGGCGTACTTCCTGCGTCCGGGCCCGGACGGGCGCCCCGCGTACACCGAGTTCCGTATCGGCGACTACCAGGGCGAGTTGGGCATCATCGACCGCAGGTGGGCGCCACCCGGGGCGACGGCGCGGACCGGCGGCGTCGTCATGCACTGGCACGTCGACGACCTTGAGGCCACCGTGGCGCGGCTGTTGGCGATGGGCGCGACGGAGTACCAGCCGATCACGCCGCACGGTGACCAGGGTTTCATCACCGCCTCGGTTGTCGACCCGTTCGGCAACGTACTTGGCGTGATGACGAACCCGCACTACCTCGACGTGCTCGCCGCACGCGCGACGGCCTGACCGGGCGCTCGATGTCGGTGCCTCGTGGTGCACTGGCGCCGACATCACGGGCCAGGCGGAAGGGCTATTCATGGACACCCGAGAGGCGGCCCGGCGCTGGGCCAGGACGTGGGCCGACGCCTGGCCGATCAAGGACGCCGAGGCGATCGCCGCCCTCCAGAACGAGAGCGGCGACCACTGGGCCTCGATGTTCCGTCCCTACCGGGGGCGGTCCGGCCTGCGTGCCTATCTGACGGAGTGCTTCACGGAGGAGTCCCGCCCGGCGCAGGTGTGGTTCGCCGAGCCACGCGTCGATGGCGACACGGCGGCTGTGGAGTACTGGTCGGTGATCCACGTCGACGACCAGCCCATGACCATCTCCGGCTGCACCGTGCTGCGCTTCGACGAGGCTGGCCTGGTGGCCGAGTCTCGGGACTATTCGCACGCCACGCAGGGCCGCCACCTGCCACCGGGCGACCTCTTCGGGTGACGTCCAGTTGGCGACTCATGCGTGCTCCTCCCCCCAACCCCCCGCCCGGCGCACCATCCTGGCGGCGCGTTCGGTCTCCACACCGCTGGAGATGAGCAGATCGTGCGCGGCGGTCCGAAACTCGCCCACCGCGATCAGCCCCGAATAGCCCAGCCTGTGCACGTGCGGGCCGGTGGTGATCCGCGAAACCCCACCCTGTGCCTGCCCTACCAACTCGACGCCCTTCAGGATCTGCTCGCGCGTCTCCCGTGGCTCCGTACCGGCCTGGATCGCCCAGCGCAGGGTCACCAATGACGCGCCCAGCAGGTCGACGGCCGCCGGGAATTCCTCGGGTATCGGTTCGTCGTCTTTGAGGGCCGTCGTGAGTCGCCGCGTCAGGGACCGCGCGCTGTGTATGGAGCGTTCCAGGTGACGGATGGAATCCGCGTGGAAGGCCAGGGAGTCGCGCTCGCGCCACCGCAGGGGCGCCAACCGCACCACCTCCTCGGCCGCGCTGAGCCCTTCGTTCAGCGCGTTGATCTGGGGGGTGAGGCTCCGCAACATGCCGAGGCTCCGTTCGGCGTCGTCGAGGTTGCGAATGCGCACCGCCGCAGACAGCGAGTGCAGGGCCGTGGCCGAGGAGTTGACGACGGGCTCGGCCAGGC
This sequence comes from Micromonospora profundi, assembly GCF_011927785.1. Taxonomy (NCBI): domain Bacteria; kingdom Bacillati; phylum Actinomycetota; class Actinomycetes; order Micromonosporales; family Micromonosporaceae; genus Micromonospora; species Micromonospora profundi. The sequence goes on from NZ_JAATJK010000001.1 coordinate 4,701,888, forward strand.
GCAGCAGCGTCCGCTTCGGGTGGATGGGCACCAGCAGCAGCCCGACCGCCAGCCCGACCAACCCGCCCACCGCGGCGTCGACGAACCGGGGAACGGACAGCTCGTGTACGGGCGGTTCCAGGGTGGCGATGAGCACCGCGGTGCCACCGGCCTGGGTGATCAGGGAGCCACCACCCTTGAGCAGCACGGCCACGGTGATCGCCAGGATGACGACGACACCCGTCTGCCAGGGCCCGATGCCGAAGAACGGCATGAGGAGGTCGCCGACGGCGAGCCCCAGGGTCACCCCGGCCAGCAGCTCGATGGTGCGCCGCAGACGGGATCCCATCGACGCGGCCACGATGCCGACCGCTGTGGTGGGTGCGACGATCGGCGAGGGATTGTCCAGGAAGTGGTACGCCACGAACCACGCGATCGACGCCGCGATGCCCGCCTGAACGGTGAGCAGACCGTACAGGCGCAGCCTCCGGGCGCGGGCGCGTGCCGTGCGCTGTCCCCGCTCCCGCAGGTCGGCGAGCGTCCGGTGCGCCCGGTCACGCACGTGCGGCTGCGGACCGGGTTCGGCGGCCGGCTGCTGGTTGGCAGGCACGGCGCCGCTTACCCAGCCAGCACCAAACTATCCGGTAGGTCAGCAGCGGGTGGAAAGGGCGCAGCCGGGCCGGGACGGAGGTTCCCGTCCCGGCCCGGGCACGGGTCACCTGATGGAAAAGTCGGCAAGCCGCAGCGCCGAGCCGAACACCAGGTACACGTCGTGGGTGCCGGCGGCACCCGCCAGCCTGGTGCTCACGCTGGCGTACCGGTAGTCGTCACCGGTGCTGGGCACGGCGGCCGTGCCGAGCAACCGTCCGGTGGGCGAGCCCAGCCGGATCTGAATGGTGCCGGCGCCCGCGCCGGCCCTTGCCACCTTCGCGGTAAAGGTGTGGACGCCAGGGCGCAGAGCGGAGCCGTCGAACGAGATCCACTGGCCGGCGGCGGTGGCGCCCACTGCCGTACCGCTGGGTTTCGTCTCGTCGACGAGCCGGACTCCGGCGTACCTGTCGAAGTTCTCCGCCCGAGTGGGTCGGGACAGGTCACGCGCCGGGATGGTCTCGCCCCGCACCTGGACCGCGGTCCGGCCCCGGAGGTCCCCGACGGACGCGCCGATCAGGAGATCGTAGGTGGACGACTCGACCACCCAACGGCTGCGGGTGACATCCCAGTGCGCCAGGTCGGCGGCGGACAGCCGCAGCGTCGCGGTACGGGTCTGCCCGGCCGGGATCTGCACCCGCTGGAACGCCTTGAGCGCCCGGAGCGGAGTCTTGTCCCGCGAGGTGCGCTGGTGGGTGTAGAGCTGCACCACCTCGGCCCCGGCCCGGCTGCCGACGTTCGTCACGTCGACCCGGACCGTGATGGTGCCGTCGGCCCGTACCGACCGCGCGTCGACGCGGGGCTGGCCGTACCGGAACCGGGTGTACGACAGCCCGTGGCCGAACGGGTAGAGCGGCTTCGCGCTGCTGTACAGGTACGTCTGGTCGGACGAGATGATGTCGTACTCCAGCAGGTCCGGCGGCAGTTGCCGGTCCGAGCGGTACCAGGTCTGGGTGAGCTTGCCGGACGGGTTGCGGTCGCCGAACAGGACGTCGGCGATGGCGTGCCCGGTCTCGGCGCCCGCGTGGGTGGTCCAGACGATTGCCGGGACGTGCTCCTGCTCCCAGCCGGTGGTGACCGGGTAGCTGGTCTGGAGCACCAGCACGGTACGCGGGTTGGCCCTGGTCACGGCCTTGACCAGCGCCTCCTGGCCGGCGCTCAGCGCCATCGACGTGCGGTCGTGCGCCTCGCGGCCGTTGATGAACGGGTTGCTGCCGACCACGAGCACGGCGGTGTCGGCAGCCCTGGCCGCGGCGACCGCCCTGTCGATTCCGCTGCTGATCACGTCACGGCTGAAGTGGGTGGCGTCGGCCGCCGTGGTGGCGCCGAGCGTGAGGGCACCGTCGGCACCGACGGTGATGTACCGCTCGGGGCCGAACCAGCTCTCCTTGGTCTCGTAGCCGGCGTAGCGCAGCGCGACGGTTCCGTCGGCCTGCGGCTCCAGCTTGAACTGCTGCTGCACGTACCAACCGTTTGGCTGCTCGTCGCGGGTGAGGAACGGCCCCCAGTTGTAGCCGAGGTAGCGGCCGTTGGCGGCGTTGCGCAGCGTCACCACGTCCTGGCCCCAGTCCACCACGTCGAACTGGGCGGCGGCGGAGGCCGTGGTGCCGGTGGCGGCGACCGGATCGGCGTCGGTGGTGCCGGTGGCAGTGACGTACCGGCCAGCCGGGTCCTTCAGGGTGATCCGGTCGGCCCCGTCGAGCCCGGTGACGCTGGCTGCGCTGCCCAGCCGTTCGCGGATGCCGTCGAGCGCCGTCACCTGGTACGGCAGGTCGCCGCCGTACCAGTCGGTGTAGAGGGTGTCGGCCAGCGGGCCGAGCACTGCCACCTTGCGGGTCCGGGTCGGGTCCAGCGGAAGTGCCTGCCGGGAGTTCTTGAGCAGCACCATCGCCTCGCCGGCGGCCTGCCGGGCCAGGCGCTGGTGTTCGGGGCTGTTGATGACGTCAGGGGTGATGCCGCCGTACCGGCCGCCGCCAGGGTCGAACTCACCCAGCCGGATCCGGAGGTTCAGGGTCTCCCGGATGCGGGCGTCGATGTCGCGCTCGGTGAGCAGCCCGGTCGCCAGTGCCTGCTTGATGGCGGTGACTGTCGGCTGCGCGTTCGTGTCGTCGGTGATGAAGCTGTTGGCGCCGGCCTTGACGATGGCGGCGTTCCCCTCGGGCAGTGTCGCGTAGTACCCCTGGGAGCCGATGAGGTTGTTCGGTGCCCAGGCGTCGGTCACGTTCATCAGCGGCTTGTCGGTCCAGCCGCGGATCACCGTGGCGAGGTCCGGGTCCACCGTCGCGGGGCGGCCGTTGACCAGGTTGTACGAGGCCATCACCCCGGTCGCCGCGTCGGCGGCGATTGCCGGTTTGAACGCGGCGCGCTCGTACTCGTTGAGCACCCGAGGGGGCACGTTCGAGGACGTGACGTCGCGGCGTACCTCGTTGTTGTAGGCCAGGTAGTGCTTGAGGGTCGGTGCGCTCTTGAGGTGGTCGGGGTCCCCGCCGGTCATCCCGGAGCCGTACGCCGTGGAGATCGCGGCGGTGAGCGTCGGGTCCTCCGAGTAGCCCTCCTCGTTGCGGCCCCAGCGGGGGTCGCGGAGCAGGTTGACCACCGGCGCCCACAGGTTGAGCCCCCAGACCCGGGGATTCTGCGCGTGGTGGCCGCGCGCCTCGTCGCCGACGGCCGAGCCGACCCGCTGGATCAGGTCCGGGTTCCAGGTGCTCGCCATGCCCACCGGCTGCGGGAACGTCGTCCCCTTGGCCTTCACCACCGCGCCGTTGTTGTCGATGTCGGTCGACCAGGCGATCCCGTGCAGCGCCTCGGTGCCGGTCTTGAACAGGCCGATGCCCAGCCGTGGGATGGCCGGTTGGTACTGGTGCAGCATCGAGATCTTCTCGTCCTGGGTGAGCCGGCCGAGCAGATCGTCGACGCGGGCGTTCACGGGCAGGTGAGGATCTCGGAACGGGTACGTGGGTTCGGCGAGTGCCGTGCCGGGGACGACCGGCAGGGCGAGCAGGGCGAGCGCGAGCGCGGTGATTCCGCGCCGGAGGCGCCTGTTCCGCATGCGGTTCTCCTCGTGTCGTGCGGCAGATGCCCAGGGGGCGCCGAGATCGGCGTGGTCAGGCTCGACACCCTGCCGGAGGGCCCGGGAATCGAGGTCGTCGAAGCGCTTCGATGACCCGGCGGCGATGCCACGGCCGCAATTGGTGGTGATGGGCGCAACTATAGACGCGCGCCTATGAATGGCAAGAGCGTGCGCGGTGCCGGGGCGGCCGGGATTCCGCGTGCGGCGGGCGGGCCCGGTGTCGCACCGAGCCCGCCCGCTGCGGGTCGAGCCTGTTCGTCCGGCCTGGTCTGCGCCGGAGTCGACTGCTGTCAGCGTTGCAGGGTCAGCAGGCCCGGACGGTAGGGCAGCAGACCGTAGTCACCGCCGGAGTTGGGCGAGCGGCCCTGGTACAGCAGTTGCAGGTTGCACGGATCCACAGTCATCGTCTGATCGGCGTTGGTCCGCAACAACTCACCATGGCTGATGTCATTGGTCCACGTCGCGCCACTGTTGGCCTTACCCGCGAACGGGTTGCTCTCCGTGGCCGCCTGCGGCGTCCACGACCCACCCAAACTGGTGGCCGTGAACGACCGGAAGTACCGACCCTGCGACCCGATCGCCTCCACGATCATCAGATACCGGCTCTGACCCTGAAGCTTGTAGACCTGCACCGCCTCGAACAAGTTGTTCGTCGAGTCACTCATGATCGTCGTGTAGTTGCTGCCGAAACTGCCCGGGAAGTTCCCGATCGGCATACTCGCCCGATAGATCTTGCCGTTGTCCCCGGCGAAGAACAGATACATGTTCTGATCGTCACCGATCACCGCCTGATCAATCGGACCCGTACCCGAACCCGAGATACTCCCGGTGAACAACGGCTGCGCCGACGACCACCCGTTAGCATTCGTCGGATCCGTCGAGGTCCGATACGAGAACGCCGTCGGACCCCACTGATACGCCAACACCCAGATGTTGCGCGGCGCGAAGTAGAACAACGACGGCGCCACAGTCGCCGACGACATCGCGTTCTGCGACGCCGACGCCATCTCGGAGTAGTTCGTGAACAAGCTGAAGTTCATCGAACCCCACCGCGTACCCGTGTCATGCGTGGTCGCATACACCAACTGCCGACCGTTGTACGGCGCCACAGTGAAGTCCTTCAACGACACCCAACCCGACCTCGGCTGCGCCAACACACCAGTCGACGACCACCGGTACGTCGACGGCAGGTTGCAGGGGGTGGGTGGCGGAGTCGTCGGAGGTGGAGTCGTAGGCGGCGGGGTGGTCGCAGGCGGGGTTGTCGGTGGCGGTGACGTCGGCGGCGGAGGCGTCGGGCCCGGAGGGCTCGGCACCGTACCGCCGGTGCACGTCACGCCGTTGAGGGCGAAGCTCGACGGCACCGGGTTGCTGCTCGTCCACGATCCGTTGAAGCCGAACGAGGTCGAGCCGTTGGTGGGGATCGAGCCGTTGTAACTCACGTTCCGCGCGGTCACCGCCGCGCCGCTCTGCGTCAGCGACGTGTTCCACGACTGGGTGACGGTCTGCCCGGCATCGAACGACCAGGTCAACGTCCAACTGCTCACTGGATCACCGAGGTTGGTGATCGTCACGTTGGCACCGAAACCGCCCTGCCACTGGGACGGCACCGCGTAGTCCACCGAACAGCCTGCGGCTGCGGCACCGGCAGGCATCGCCGCGACCACCGTCGCCGACACCAGCAACGCGACGCCAGCCGATGCCAGACCGACATTCGTTGCTCTGGATCTGACCATGAAGCACCCTCCTAACGGGTCGGCGGCCGAGGCATTCGCGAGGATGATTGTTTTGTGAACGTTAACAGCCGCGTCAGGTATGTTACGGGAGCGCTCCCATACACTCAACGCCATCGATAGATGGTTTTCGGGCTTCCGCGCATGGGGCAGCCACCCGGACGGATAGTGGCTCTCCGGCGGGCGTTCGGCTTTGATCAAGCAGGTACGCTCGGCACTGCTGCAGAGCGCACTGCCCGGCGTCAACGGTTGTCATTGGGTGTCGTCACCGGACACGACCAGCCGCTTGGGCCGCGAGCCGGCAGCCGACCGACCGACCCCGCGCCCCGAGCCGCTCCAGAGGGAAGCCACCAGGTGAGCACCCACTCGATGCTGCTGTTCGTGCTCGCCGCCGTCGCGGTCATCGTCGTCGTACGGTGGCTGGCGGCGCGCACAGGTCTGCCGGCGGCGGCGCTCCTGCCGCTCATCGGCATCGCGTACGCACTACTCCCCGGCCCCAACGTCGGCCTGGATCCCGACCTCGTACTCATGGTCGTACTGCCGCCGTTGCTCTACAGTGCCGCGCTGGACTCCTCGCTGCTGGACATCCGCCGCAACCTGCGCATCGTGGTCAGCCTGTCGGTGATGCTGGTGCTCCTCACCGGGCTGCTCGTGGGGCTCGGGTTCCACCTGTTCGTCGCCGGGGCGACACTGGCCGCCGGGATCGCGGTCGGCGCCGCCATCGCACCCCCCGACCCCGTGGCAGCGCTCGCGGTGGGCCGGCGGGTCAACCTACCTCCGAAGATGATCACAATCATCCAGGGCGAAGGGCTGCTCAACGACGCCACCGCCCTGACGATGCTCAGCGTCGCGGTGGCCGCCGCCGTCGGCGGGGAGTTCTCGTTCCCCGAGGCCGTCGGGAAGTTCGTGCTGGCAGCGGCCGGCGGGATGGCTGTCGGAGCGGTCGTCGCCAGGCTGGTCCGGCTGGCCCGACCGATCACCGCGGACCCGTTGCTGTCCAACGCCCTCTCGCTCGCGACACCCTTCGTGGCCTACCTGCTGGGCGAGGCACTGCACGTCTCCGGGGTGCTCGCCGTGGTGGTCGCCGGGCTCATCGTCGGCCACCAGACGCCCCAGTTCGGCTCCGGCGCGGCCCGGTTGCAGACCAACGCGGTCTGGCGGCTTGTCGACTTCCTCCTCGAAGGCTTCGTCTTCCTGCTCATCGGCCAGCAACTCCCCGAGGTCATCAAGGGCCTGCGCGAGTACGACACGTCGACAATCGTCATCGCCGTCGCGGTGTCGGTGGGCGTGGTGCTGCTGCTGCGCCCCGCGTGGCTCGTGTTGACCCAGTCCCTGCCCCGGTCGCTGCACACCCGGCTGGGTGGCATATCCGAGCAGGACGACACCGACGAGCCCGGCAACGCCCGGCAGATGGCGCGCGCCGACCGCAACGCCGAACGGCTCAGCCTCCGCGAAGTGGTGGCACTGAGCTGGTCCGGCACGCGCGGCGTCATCAGCCTGGCCGCGATCTTCACCCTGCCGCTGACCACCGACAGCGGCGCAGCTTTCCCCGACCGGAACCTCCTGCTGTTCTGCACCCTCGTGGTGGTCCTCGTGACGCTCGTCGGGCAGGGCCTGACGTTCGCGCCGCTCGTGCGGATGCTCGGCCTGCGCGCCAACGAAACCGACCAGGCCCGGGTACGCAACGAGGCCCGCTCGGCGGCGGTCGAAGCCGCTCTGGCCCGCCTCGACGAGGTCGTCGCCGAGGAACCGGACAGCGCCGAGGCCGTCAACGCCATCCGTACGAAACTGCTCGCCCGGCTGAAGCGCTACCGGGGACGGCTCGACCTGCTCCAGCAGAGCGGATCCGCCGAGATCCCCACCTCACCGGAGTACGAGACGGCGCTTCGCATCCGCCGGACGGCCATCGACGCGCAGCGGGAGGAACTCGTGCGCTGGCGTGACTCCGGCCGACTGCCCGACGAGGGACTCCGCGTCCTGGAACGGGAACTCGACCACGAAGAGCTGCTGCTGCCGAAGCGGGGTTCATGACGCTGAGCGTCTGACGGGCGCGGCGGTCCCTTGCCGGCGGTGAGCACGCCAGCGCGCCGACCCACGTTGCGCGCATCGGCCGCACCTCACCTCGGGAGCTGCACCCCGGAGTGACAGCAGCGGGGACGTCAGCGTCGTGCGGGGCCTGGACGACCATCGCCTCGCCAGTGTGATGGAACCACTGGCGAGGCGATGATCAGCCGATGTGCGCTACTTCTTCTTCGTCTCGATCTTGATCGTCGCGGTGCGGTAGTTGTTGCGCTTGTCGTTCTTCGTCGGGTCGTAGCCCTTCTCGATGTTGCCAGCGCTGTCCACCGAGAACCAGTTGAAGGTCGTCGTCTCGGTCACGTGGAACACCTGCCCCGGCTCACGGAACTCGGTCGCCGCGTAGCGGGGCGACTCGAGCGTGGGCCGGCTGCCGTCCGTCGTGTAGTAGATGGTGGCCGGCTCGTTGGTCTCGAAGTGCACGTTGACAGGCCCCTGGTACTTCCCGTTGCCGGGAACGAGGTCGGACGTCGGCTTCTTCTTGTCCTTGCCCCAGTCCGCCGCGACCCGGAACATCTCCATGATGCCGTTGGCGTACTCCATGGTCTCGGCGTGGCCGCTGACCAGCTCGGGGTTGCCGTCCCACGCCGGCTGGAACGAACCGCCCTGCCAGTTGCCGGTGGCCGGGTTGTAGATGGAGCCACCGACCTCCCAGCCGAAGGCGTAGATCCCGTAGGTGTGGTACAGGTCCTCGCGGACGTTGCCCGCCGAGGAGTAGAGGACGTCGGACGAACCGCCGACGTTCTCCGGCGTCACGACAGTCTCCCGGTGCGCCTTGACCTGCCCCAGGATCCGGGAAGCCGACTGCCAGTAGAACGCCTCGTCACCGAGCGGCGGGCGCGGGGTGGTGATACGCCCGTCGGCGATGTAGGCGCCGGGCTGCCAGAACAGCTGACCACCGTTGGAGTGCACCGACATCATGAACTTGATGTTCTTGTACTTCTCGACCAGCCAGATGATGTTCTTCGACTCGGGCTCGGACAGCTTCTCCGGGCCCTGGTAGGTGCCGCTGGTGCACACCGACGAGCCGCCGGAGTAGCCGTCCTGAGCCGACCCGACCCGGTAGTTCCGGTTCAGGTCGACACCCCAGGAGTTCCGGTTCGCCGGGTCGGCGGCCGAGTCCGCGCAGTGGTTCGTCATGTTCTTACGCTGCGAGGCGAAGTTGTAGAAGCTGTAGTTCGCCCCGTCGGGGTTGTTGGAGAGGATGAAGAAGACGTCGGTGTTGTCGACGATGTTCTTCGTCTCCTTGTCGGTCTTGTAGTTGTGCACCAGCCGCTCGGCGGACTCCAGGCTCGTCGTCGCCGGCACCCACTCGCGGGCGTGGTCCTGCGCCTGGATCAGCACGCCGGGCTTCTTGCCGTCACGGTGCTTGCCGATCCGCAGAACGGGGATGGTGACCGGGCCGCGCGGGACCTCGCCCTCCGGCGCGCCGACGCGCTTCTGGTCGAGGAAGTCGGTCAGGGCGACCGGGCCCTCCGTCGGCGCGACGATGCCGGTGCCCGCGTTGGTGCGGTACGGGTGCGACCGGTCGATGAGGCCCTGGGACTGGGTCCGCAGTGCCTCCGCCACCTGCGTGGCAGTGCTCGACAGCGCACCGGAGGCGTCCTTCGCAAGCAGGACGCGGACCGCCTTGCCAGTGACCTCCACCGCGAGCGGGAGGTTGGCCCCCGACCGGTTCACGAACTCGACGGTGACGTCGTTGCCGCCCTCGTGGCCCCACGCCGCACTGCTGACGACGACAGCCGACTGACCCGTGCCACCGATCGTCGCCTGCGCCTTGCGCTGGTAGCCGTTCGTCTGGTTCGGGAGGTAGACGATCTCGGCGATGCCCGGGTACTGCTGGGCGATCTCCTTGGCGCGGGCGAAGAGCTGCTGCGGGTGCCGGTAGCCGTCCACGAAGTCGGACTTGTAGCCGGGCTTCTCCGTCAGCGGCGACGGGGCGTTCTCCAGCCAGTCGGAGACGACGCCGGTGGTGACACCGCCGGTGGAGCTGGTGACCCGGATCTCGCTCGGACGCGTGTCGAGCTTGAACAGGTTCCGGTGGAACATGTACTGCCCGGAGTCCACGAACCGGCTCATCGTCCGCGCGAACTCGAACGGCGTGCCCTTGCCCGAGTTGTTCTCCAGCTGCATCCCGACAATCGGGTTGGTCTGCTGCCCCTCGGTGGTGCGCGCCTCGACGTACAGGAAGCCCTGGCCCTTTGTGGTGAACCAGTCGGCGCGGGCGATGCGTACCGTCGCCAGCGCCGGGTCGGTCGCCGGCGGGCCGCCGGGCGCCGGCGGCTTCGCCTTGGGGCCGGCGGGGCCCTTGAGGCCGCCGTCGGCCTTTTCGCTCCACTTGAAGCGCGTGTTGTCATCGAGGAGCTGCACGCCCATCGACTTCAGCTTGGTGAGCTCGTCGGCGGTGACCACCACCTCGCCCTCGATGCCGTCCGGCACACGCTTGAGGCCGTGCTCAATATCGAATCCGGCGGCGGCGACCTTGTCCAACATGTCGGCGCCGGCCAGCTTGATGTCTACATGATGTGCCTGCTTGATGTTCTCGAGCAGGGAGTGCCCGGAACCGGCCGAGCCCTTCGGGCCAGTGGGGTCCGCACCAGCGGGCCCGGTCGACACGAGGACGCCCGCCACCAGGGCGGGAACGGCGAGAAGTGCGATGCGTCGTTGTATGCGCCGCATTTGCCCCTCCTTCTACTTGCGACGATATGTGCTCTGCTGGCCGACCCCCGCACGGCCGTTCCTCACCGAGGGCGGCCGTACCGAACTCGCGTGCCGTGTGCCTGGGTACGACGAAGGTGGTGTTGCCGTTGCGGAAGGGGGTGGGGGTCATCAGCGCGCTGAGTTCGGCAGAGCGTACGTGCGATCCGCAGCCTCGCTAGCTGGCATGATCTGAATTTGAGCATTCCTTGAGGCACCGTGCGACGCCCTGGACGCACACCGCAACCGGCGCGCATAGAAACACATCAGCGCAGGTGAGGGCTGACGGAGGGTACGCGAAAGCCTCAAGGGCCGGCCGCTCGACCGTCCCTTGAGGCGTGGTTCGTCGGTCAGCCCAGGCGGGCGGTCACCGCGGCGACCACCTGATCCTGTTCCGGCACGAGATAGAAATGGTCACCGGGGAACGTCGCCATCTCGAAGCCGCCGGTGGTCAACTCCCCCCAGGCGCGCACCGTCGCCGTGGTGCAGGTCGGGTCCTCGGTGCCCAGGTAGGCGACGATCGGGGCCTGGACCTTCGCAGGCTCGCGCGGCAGGTGGCGGTAGAGCATCCGCAGGTCCCCCCGGAGCGAGGGCATGATCAGTTCGCGGAGCTTCGGCGACCGCAACAGCACCGGGTCGACCTCGCCCAGGGCGCCGATCCGGCTGAGCAGGTATTCGTCGTCGGCGAGATCCGGATCGAGCTCGACCCGGCAGATGTGCGGCGCGCCGTGTCCCGAGACGAAGAGGACGCTCGGCGTGAACCCGTACCGGGACTCCAGGAGCAGCGTGACCTCGTACGCCACCGACGCGCCCATGCTGTGGCCGAAGAACGCGACGGGCCGGTCCAGGTACGGCACGAGCACGTCACTGATCCGCTCGGCGAGCACGTCCATCTGGTCCACGCACGGCTCCAGCACCCGGTCCTGCCGACCCGGATAGCAGACGGCCAGCAGATCAGTGGCACCGTCGAGGAGCCCCGCCCAGGGTTGGAACACGTTGGCGTTCCCACCGGCGTGCGGAAAGCAGACCAACCGTAGGTCGGACCGCTCCGCACGGCGGAAGGACCGCAGCCACCGGCCACGCGCCTCGGCACCCGTCATCTCCACGCCTCTCCTCCCGCCGCCGTCGCCCGGTCAGTCCGACATCGCCACCAGGATGCGGCGGCTCCCGGTGTAGGGCCGGCGGCCATGGGCCACCAGCACGTTGTCGATCAGCAGCAGGTCACCGACCCGCCAGTCCACGTTGATCGCCGCGTCCAACCCACGGTCGCGGATCTGGAAGACGTACTCGTCGGGGATCGGGCTGCCGTCGGCGAAGGTCACCGACTGCGGCAGTTCGTCAGGCGTCATCACCTGGGTCATCACCCGGGCGACCTCGTCGTCCAGAGCCGCCGGGTGCCACTGGTCGCTCTGGTTGAACCACACCTCCACGCCGGTCACCGGGTGCCTGGTGGTGGACGGGCGGACCTGGCTCACCCGCAGCCCGTCCGCTGTCCACTTCCACGTCGCCCCGGTGCCGCTCAGGAACTCCTCGACCTCCGCCTGGTCCTCGGTCTCGAAGGTCTGCTGCCAGCTCTTGCCCAGCCCCAGGCCGTCGTGGAGGTTCTGCTGGTAGCACACCCCGCCCGCGAAGGCCGCGCGAACCTCCGGGTCGAGGGACTCCAGCCAGAGGTTGGCGTCGACCACCGGGGTGGCACCGCCGGTCGGCGCGGCGACCTGGCAGTAGAACAGCAGGCGGGCCGGCCAGTGCGCCGCGTACGACAGCTCGTTGTGCATGGAGATGGTGTACTGCGCCGGATACTCCGTCGAGGTGTAGACGTTGCGGCCGACCTTGGTGCGTGGCGAGTTGCCGTGCACGTAGGCGAGCCGGTTCGGCAGCACCATGTCCATCACCTGGTCCAGCGCGCCCGGCTCGACGCCGAAGCCCCGGAACACAAGCGCCTTCTCGGCGGTGAGCAGCGCCGTCAGGTCCAGCTCCCGAAGATGGCCGATCAGCCCGTCAACGGTGGCTGCGCATCCGGCGCTGCGGGGCGTGATCTCGTGCGGCTGCCACGTGCCGTTCTCGCTCATCGGTCGGTCTCCTCCACGCCAGGGTCGGTCCACTGCCGGCAGCCTCACGTGGGCAGCCATATTTCCTCGATATCGGGCTCAGCCACGCGGGTCGCGGCCGGCCGCCGTCGCTGCCAGCTCGGCGTCCGCCCGCTCGGCTGCCGCTCGCTCCGCGTCGGCCCGCTCGGCTGCCACCTGCTCCGCCGCCGCACGCTCGGCGTCCGCCTCGGCCCGTTCCGCCTGCGCGGCGGTACGGGTGCCGAAGGCCAGCACCGCGAATGCCGCGATCACCACCATCGTCGCGCCCACGACTGCCAACGCCACCTCGATGCGTACGGCGTCCAGCAGGAAGCCCGCGAGCAGTGCGCCTATCGAGTTGGCACCGGAGGAGAGCAGCGTGAAGATCGAGCCGGCGCGGCCCCGCAGCTCGTCGGGTGTCGTCCTGAGCAGGTACAGCACGCCTGCCACGTTGCCGATCCCGGCGCCGTAGTTGATCAGCGCCAGGAGCACGCTTACCGCCACCAGGCCGGGCGCCACCACCAGCAGCGGCATCAGCACCGCCCACGCCAGGTGGATGCCGATCATCATTCGGCGGATGCCCCACCGGCGCAGGAAGGCGTTGCTCGTCATCGCGCCAGCCATGCCGAAGACGCTGTTGACCGCCAGCAGGACCCCGACCGTCGCGGGCGTGCCGTCCCGGTCCTTGACCAGCACCACAAGCCCGAGGCTGAGGATCTGGAAGAGGATGTTGCTGGCCGCGAAGAGACACAGCGCCCGACGCAGGTAGAGCTTGCCCCAGATGAAGGCGACACCTTCCCTGATCTGGGCGATCAGGCCGCTCCCCTCGCCATCCGACGACCGGGGTGCCCGCAGGTCCCGCCGGACGAACAGCAGTGTCACGAGCGACATCAGGTGCACGACGGTGGCGAACAGGAACGGCGCGAACCGGGCCACGGAGTAGAGCACGGTGCCGGTCGGCTGGCCGAGGATGCTCGCGGCGTTCGCCCGTGACTCGTTCGCCGCCAACGCCCCGCCCAGTTGGTCGCGGGGCACCACGGCGCACACCGCGGCCCGTTCCGCGAGCGTGTAGCAGATGCCGAGGGTGGCCTCCAGGAACGCGACCACCATCAGGTGCGGCAGCCACACCGCGTCGAGCAGCACCACCGCTCCCACGCTGCCGACCCCGAGAATCCGGCCGGCGGTGCAGACCAGCATCGTCGTACGCCGGTTCCACCTGTCGACAAGCGCGCCGGCCGGCAGTTGGGCGACAAGGTTCGGCAGCAACGCGGCGAAGGTGACGAGGCTGGCCGCAGTGGCCGACCCCGTCGACCAGTAGACCAGCAGGGTGTAGCCGATGGAGGTGGCCCGGGCACCGAGCGCGGAGAGCCCCGAGCCGGTCCAGAGCAGCAGGAAGTCCCGGTTGCGGGTGAGCTTCGCCGCGCGACGGGCGGGTGCGCCCGGCGGCTCGGTGACAGTCACAGCGTCGTCCCGCCCGAGGGCGAGCGGCACCACTCGAGCACCGCCATGGCGCTGTAGAGCTTGTTCTCCGCCTGGCCGAACGCGATGCTCGCCGGCCCGTCGAGGACCTCGGAGGTCACCTCCTCGCCGCGATGTGCTGGCAGGTCGTGCAGGAAGACGGCGTTCGGGCTGCGCCGCCAGAGCTCCTGCTCGACACGGAACGGGGCGAAGACCTGACGCCAGTTCGGGTCCGGCTTCACAGTGCCGGTGGTCTGCCAGCGGGTGGTGTAGATCGCGTCGAGATCACCCGGCAGGTCGGCCATGTGGCACCGCTCGACGATGCTGGCCCCACTGATCGCGGCCTGCCGGGTGGCGTCGGCAAGGACCTTGGCGGGCAGGCCGTAGCCGGGCGGGGTGCGCAGTTCCAGTTCCACGCCCGGAAACCGGGTGAGGGCCAGGGCGAGCGCGGTGGCCGTGTTGTTGGCCTCCCCCAGGTAGAGCAGGCGCAGTCCTTCGATCCGGCCGAACTGCCGCAGCAGCGTGGTCAGGTCCGTCAGCGCCTGGGTGGGGTGCTCCTCGGCGCTCATCGCGTTGACCACCGACATGCGGCTCTGGGCAGCCCAGGCCCGCAACTCGGCCGGGTCGCCGGCCGTACGGGCGACAAGCACGTCGAGCATGCCGGACAGCACCCGGCCGGTGTCCTCGCTGGTCTCCCCCGTGTTGGTCTGGAGGTCCTGCGGGCCGTACTGGATCACGCCGGCGCCGAGCCGCAGCGCGGCGCTGGTGAAGGCGGTCCGGGTACGCGTCGAGGTCTTGAGGAAGTAGACCCCGGCCACCTGCCCGGCGAGCGGGCTGCCGCATTCCCCGGAGGCGAACGCGGCGCCCCGGGCGACGATCGAGTACAGGTCCTGTTCGGTCAGGTCGCGGATCGACACCAGGTGCCGTACCTGACGGGTGGTGGGGTCGATGGCCGTCGCGGAGATCGTCGGCACGGTCGTCGTCATCACATGTCCTCCGTCCGTGCGGTGTTCGACATCAGCAGCGACATGACCTCGTCGCCTGCCTCGCCGTTTGTCAGCAGCACCAGTCCGGTCCCGTCCGGAACCCGACCGGTGGTGAGCGCCCGGTAGCCGGCGGTGCGGCCCCGGTGGGTGAACTCCACGTGCGTCTCAGCGCCATCCTCGATGCGGTCCACCATGAGGCCGAGCCCGAAGACGCCGCCCGGCCCGGTGGTCAGTTGCGCCAGCACCGACTCCCGGCTGAGCACTGCCGGGTCACCCCGGTACGCGGTCTGGATCTCCCTGGTCAGCGCGGCCAGGTCGGTGGCGGTGGTCCAGAGACCGGCCGCCGCCAGGTCCGCGCGTACCTCCCAGCCGTGCGGGTGCGGCTCGCCCCGCTCGTCGTGCCCGGCGGCCACCGGCCGGCCGGACGTCTCCGGGAAGCTCTGGTCGAAGCTGCTGCCTGTCATTCCCAGCGGCGCGAAGACCAGCTCAGCCATCAGCTCGGCGAAGGGTGTCGCCGTGACGTCCTCCATGAGCTGCTGGACCACCACGAAATGGCTGTTGCGCTCCACAGCCACCGGATCGGGCGCGTCGAGCGCGCGTACCGGGTCGGTGGGCACTCCACGGCCCAGCAGCAGGTCCGACAGCGGCGGCACCGGGCCGCCGCGCGGGTGGCCGGCGCTGCCCGTCGACGTCAGCCCGGCGACGTGGCTGAGCAGTTGCCGCAGGCTCACCGGCCGGTCGGTGGGCAACTGCCAAGCCTTGAGGTACGCGTTGACGTCCGAGTCGAGCTGGAGGGCTCCCCTGTCGACAAGAGCCAGCGCCCCCACCGCCGCGACCAGCTTGCTGACCGAGCCCACCTGGAAGATGGTCGCCGGAGTCACCAGGGCGTCACCGCCCGAGACGAGCTGTCCGACAGCGTGGACCTCCACCACCTCGCCGTCGGCAAGCACTGCCAGCGACGCGCCGGGCACTCGCGCCTCGGCGAGCAGTGGAGCGATCTGCGGCAACGGGGTGATCCGGGGCAGCGCCACGGCTCGTGCCGCATCGGCCCGCGATGGCGGATCGGCAGGGGTGAGGGTGGCGGCGAGATCGGCCAGCGGCCGGTCCAGCATGGCCTGTTGCAGCGTGAGCGGGAGGCCAGCCTGCCGGGCCGCGGTGACCACTGGCACCACGAGCAGGGAATGCCCGCCGAGGGCGAAGAACCGGTCCTGACGACCGATCCGAGGCACGTCCAGCACCTCGGCCCAGATCCCGGCGAGGATGGTCTCGGCCGCACCCTGCGGCGGGACGATCTCCGTCTCCGCCCGCACCGGCGCCGCCGGCAACGCCCGCAGGTCCACCTTGCCGTTCGGATTGAGCGCGATGGCGTCGACCGGCACGAAGGCCGACGGAACCAGGGCCGCGGGCAGCCGCCGGGCACAGTGCCCGGCCAGGTCGTCGGCACCACCCACGTGGTACGCGATGAGCTGGTTGCCCCCGCCCGGCGCCGGACGGGCCACCACCGCCGCGTCGCGTACGGCGGGATGTTCGAGGAGCACCGCACGGACCTCGCCAGGCTCCACCCGGTGCCCGCGGATCTTCACCTGGTCGTCGACCCGGCCCAGCAGGTCGAGCTGCCCGTCCGGCAACCACCTGCCACGGTCACCGGTGCGGTACAACCGGGAACCCGCAGGCCCGTACGGGTCGGGCACGAACCGGGTGGCGGTGAACCCGGGCCGTCCCGCGTACCCCCGGGCCAGTTGCGGCCCGCCCAGATAGACCTCGCCGACAGCGCCCACCGGCACCGGGTTCAGCCGGGCGTCCAGCACGTAGGTACGCATCCGGCCCAGCGGCCTACCGATCGGCGCGACATGGCCGGTGAGCGCGCCGGTCACCGGGTATCGGCTGACCGCGACTGTCGCCTCGGTGGGTCCGTACTCGTTGAGCAGCACGGTCCGTGGTGCGAGTTCCTGCCACCGCGCGCAGGTCCGTGCGGTGAGCGCCTCGCCGCCCAGCACCAGCACCGGCGTGAGTGCGGCTGCCTGCTCGCTGGACAACTGCCCGGCGAGCAGGTCCAGGTGACTCGGGGTCAGCTTGACGAAGCTGAACGGTCCCGCCGCTGCCAGCCGCGGGCCGAGTTCGTCGAGCCCGGCGTCGGCGGGCAACAGCCACAGCCGCTGCCCGGCGACAAGCGGCGCCCAGATGGTGGTCACCACCATGTCGAAGGCCACCGAGGAGAACAGCGCCGCGCCACCGGACCGATTGGCCACGAGCTCGCGCACCGCCCAGTTCAGGTAGTCGGCCAGGCTGCCGTGGCTGACCTGCACGCCGTTGGGCTGTCCCGTCGAGCCCGACGTGAAGATCACGTACGCGAGCTGGTCGCTGTCGGTACGGCCGGGAGGCTGCTCGTCCGGGTGGGCCGCTATCCGTTCCGCGTCGACGTCCAGCAGCACCTGCTCGACGCCGGTGAACCGGTCCGCGTAGACGGTGCTGGTGACAACGACTGTGGCTCCGGCCTGGGTGAGCATCGACGCGATCCGCGCCGCCGGGTACGACGGGTCGATCGGCAGGTACGCCCCACCCGCCCGCCAGATGCCCAGCAGGGTCGTGACGAGGTCCGTACCCCTGTCGAGCAGCACCCCCACCACCCGCTCCGGCCCGACGCCCCGCTCCCGCAGGTGCCAGCCGAGCCGGTTCGCCGCCGCGTCGAGGCCGGCGTAGCTCAGCTCGCCGACCGCCTCCGCGTCGCCCGCGATGGCGGCAGTGTCCCGCACCAGGTCGGGCACCATGCCGGGCTCCGGCAGGATCTCGTCGGCCGACTCCGCCCAGTCCACGAGCACGTTGTGCCGTTCCGCGTCGGGCAGCAGGACCGCACGGGCGTCGCCGTCCGGGTCCGCCACCATCGCGTCGAGCACGAGCCGGTACATCGCGGCCAACCGTTCGACATCGGCGCGCTCCAGGTGGTCGCTGTCGCTGCTCAGCTCCAGGTGCCCGGCGACCGCAGAGACTGCCAGGGCGAACTCCGAGCTGGCGGCGGCGTACCGGGGGCCGGACTCGACGTGCTCACCGACCACCTCGTCGAAGTCGAGGTAGCTGAAGTAGACGTCGAGCAGTCGGGTGCCGGAAACCGCCGGTCGGATCGCCGGCGCGGGATAGCGCCGGTGCGGCCACATCTCGACCTCCGTGGCGTGCACCCGGCGGACCAGTTCGGTCCAGGTGGCGCAGTCGCGCTCGTACGGGAAGGGCAGCGTGTTCAGCGACATGGCGTACACCCGCTCGCTGCCCTGCATGTCCGGCCGGGTGTGGCAGACCAGGCCGCTGTAGAACCGGGGCTCGTCGGTGAGCTGGCCGAGCACCGTGAGGTGCGCGGCGTGCAGCACCGCCTTGAGCGAGACCCGCGCGGCGGAGGCCAGCGCGCGAAGCTGCGGCTCCAGATCGCGGAACGGCACCCGGGCGGTGTGGGCGGTACGCGCCTGCGGCGGCGACGTGGGCTGCCAGCCGGTGGGGAACGTGAACTTCGCACACCGGTCCAT
The DNA here is from genome assembly GCF_011927785.1 of Micromonospora profundi. Classification (NCBI taxonomy): domain Bacteria; kingdom Bacillati; phylum Actinomycetota; class Actinomycetes; order Micromonosporales; family Micromonosporaceae; genus Micromonospora; species Micromonospora profundi. The sequence continues at coordinate 4,720,110 of NZ_JAATJK010000001.1, forward strand.
CAGGTCCTGCCAGTACCGGCGGTCCGCCGGAGATTCCAGGGCGCGGCGTTCCCCGGCGATGAAGTCGGCGAACCGCACCTCCGGCAGCGGTTCCGGCTCCACCTGCGCGCCGCCACGCATCGCGCGGTAGCGGTCGAGGATCTCAGCGACAAGCGCGTGCAGGCTCCAGCCTTCGACGACCACGTGGCAGATGGTCAGCACCAGCCGCCAACTCTGGTCGGTCTCCTGGCAGACGGCGAACCGGAGCAGCGGTGCCCGCTCGACGTCGAACGGTGACCCGTACTCCGCGGCGACCAGGCGGCGCAGCTCGGCCTGCCGGTCGCCCTCGGACAGCTCTCGCAGGTCGTGCGGTACGACCGGCACCCGCACCTCGGAATGCACAAGCTGCATCGGCACCGAATAGCCGGTCGGGTCCACGGAGGAGCGCAGCACGTCGTGCCTGTTGACCACGGAGTGCACGGCCTCGCGAAGCGTCGGCAGGTCCAGCGGGTCGTCCTCGCGGACAAGGAAGGACGTCACGTTGTGGTAGTGGTTCCAGCCGTTGTCGGCAAGCATCTCCAGCAACATGCCGAGCTGCACCTGCGACAGTGGGTACGCGTCGGTGAGGCCGTCCGGCAGCAGGGCCCGGTCCGGCGCGGACACCAGCTCGAACGGCTCCACCGGGCGGTCGACGTGCACCGGCCCGGTGCGGTCGACAAGCGCGGCGCAGAGCCGGGCGACGGTCTGCAGGTCCATCACGTCAGCGACCGAGACGTCGAGCCCTGCCGTCCGCAGCGTGCTGGCCAGCACCAGCGCCTTGATCGAGTGGCCACCCAGCTCGAAGAAGCCGTCCTCCACGCCCACCGCCGGCAGGCCCAGCACCTGTGCCCAGATCCCGGCGACCCGTTCCTCCAACTCGGTACGCGGACCGATGATGGCCCGCCCGTCGCCGGGATCGCCGTCCCGCGGTGCGGGCAGCGCGCGCCTGTCGAGCTTGCCGCTGTTGTTGCGGGGCAACTGGTCCAGCGTCACGAACGCCGCCGGGATCATGTAGTCCGGCAGCGTGCGAGCCAGCGCCGCGCGCAGCTCGCCGGTGCTCGGCCGCTGCCCGGAGGCGGCGGCCAGGTATCCGACCAGCCGTGGATCGCCTGCGGTGTCCTCGCGAAGGACGACTGCCGCCTCGGTGACCTCCGGCAGCGCGGCCAGCGCCGACTCCACCTCGCCCAACTCGATCCGGTAGCCACGCAGCTTGACCTGGTCGTCGAGCCGACCGAGGAACTCCACGCTGCCGTCGGGCAGGCGGATCCCCAGGTCGCCGGTGCGGTACATCCGGTTGCCGGCGGGGCCGTAGGGGTCGGGCACGAACCGCTGGGCGGTGAGCGCCGGCTGGTTCAGGTAACCCCGGGCCACACCGTGCCCGGCCAGGTGGATCTCGCCGGGCACACCGAGCGGCGTCGGGTGCCCCTGCTGGTCGAGCACGTACATGCGCAGGCCGGCAAGCGGACGCCCGATCCGGCTGCCCACCCCGGCGGCGAGGTCGGCGCGGGTGATCCGGTGATAGGTGGAGTAGACGGTGGTCTCGGTGATCCCGTACATGTTGACAAGGGCGATCCGGGCCAGCCCGAGCCGGTCGACCCACGGGCTGAGCTCGGCGAAGTCGAGCCGCTCGCCGGCCAGGACCACCGCGCGAAGCGCCAGTCGCCGTAGCCGCTTGTCACCGTCAGCGGCCAGCCGGACCAGACCGCGGAAGGCCGTGGGGGTCTGGGCCAACAGGGTCACCTCCTGCTCGATCAGCAGGTCGAGCAGGTCGTCGGGCACCCGGGCCACCTCCGGTGGCACCACCACCAGTCGGCTGCCGTGCAGCAGCGCGCCCCACAACTCCCACACCGAGACGTCGAAGGCGTACGAGTGGAACAGCGCCACCACGTCGGTCTCGTCGGTGGCGTAGTGCTCCTGCGCGCTGTCGAGCAGCCGCAGCACGTTGGCGTGGCTGACGCAGACACCCTTCGGGCGGCCCGTCGAGCCGGAGGTGTAGATGACGTAGAGCGGGTCGTCGGCGTCGTTCACCGGGGCCCTGTCGGTCTGCGGGTGGCCGGTCAGATCGGTGCGGTCGAGCAGCACCAGGTTCCCGTCGTAGCCGGCCAGTGCGTCGACGTGGGCACCAGTGGCGACCACCGTCCCGGCGCCCGCGTCGGCGAGCAGGTACGCGATGCGCTCGGCCGGTTGGGTCGGGTCCAGCGGCAGGTAGGCGGCACCGGCCTTGATCACGCCGAGCAGGGCGGGCACCAGGTCGGCGCCCCGGTCCAGGCAGACACCGACCACCGTGCCCCTGCCCGCACCGGCGGCCCGCAGGTGCCCGGCGAGCCGGTTGGCCTGTGCGTTCACCTGCGCGTACGTCAGTCGGGTCGGCCCGGCGACCACCGCGACCGCGTCGGGTGCGGCTGCCGCGCGGGCCTCGAACAGCTCGACCACAGTGCCGGTCACCGGCTCCTCGACGCCGGTGTCGACAACGCCGAGCAGCCGCTCCCGCTCACCACCGGGCAGGTGGACCGCCTGGGCGTCGCCGTCCGGGTCGGCGACCATCGACGCCAGGACGGCCCGGTACATGCCGGCCAGCCGCTCCAGGTTGGCCCGGGAGAGCACGTCGGTGCGGCTGGAGATCTGGTAGTTGCCCCGGTGCGCGAAGACCGACAGCTCGAACTCGGTCGCGCCGTCGCCGGCGCTGCCGACGACGACCGGCTCGGTGCCCGTCGTGGTCGCTCGCTGCCCGGCGCGGGAGAAGTCCTGGTAGTTGAAGAGGACCCGCAGCAGCCGCTGGCCGCTGCCGCGCTGGATCTCCGCCAGCGGGAACCGCCGGTGCGGCCAGAGGTCGACCTCACGATCGAAGACGTCTGTCACCAGGTCGCGCCACGTCCGGGCGCTGCGCTCGTAGCCGAACGGCACCGTGTTGAGATACATGCCCTGCACGCGGTCGGCGCCCAGCACCTCGGGTCTGGCGTCGCAGACCAGCCCGGCGTGGAAGCGCTGTTCGGTGCTGAGTTGGCTGAGTACCTTCAGGTGCGCCGCGTGCAGCACCGCCTTGACCGAGACGCCGGACTCGGTGGCGAACCGCGCCACGGCCTCGTCCAGATCCGCGATGTCGACGGTTGTCGAGATGGCAGTCGGGTCGCCGGGCTCGCCCCAGCCTGCGGGCAGGACGAACGGGCTGCTCCCGTCGACCACCGCGCGCCAGTAGTCCCGGTCCTCGTCGGACGCCAGCGCGGACAGTTCGGCGGCGATGAAGTCGGCGTACCGCACGGCCGGCTGTTCGGTCTCGGTCGGGCTCCGCCCGTCGGCGAGGTCGGCGTAGACGGCAAGCAGTTCGGCGAGCAGCTGGGCGTTGCTCCAGCCCTCGGTGACCGCGTGGCAGATGGTGAAGCTCAGCCACCAGCTCTCGTCGCTGTCCTGGTGCGCGGCGATGCGCAGCAGTGGCGCGACAGCCAGGTCGAAGGGGGTGGCCCGCTCGGCCGCGACGAACTCCTGGAAGAGTCGCTCCTGCTCGTCGGCGGGCACGTCCCGGCCATCCACCACTGTCACCTGTGGGGTCACCTCGGCGTGGACGAGCTGCATGGGCACCGAGTAGCTGGTCAGGTCGAACGAGGTGCGCAGGATCTCGTGCCGGGCGACGACAGTCGCGACGGCGGCCCGCAGCGCGTCGGCCGAGAACGACCGCCCGTCGCGGACCTGGTGGGCGATGACGCTGTGGTAGGCCGCCCGGTCTCCGCTGGTGGCCAGCTCGACGAGCATGCCGAGCTGGGTCTGCGCGGCGGGGTAGGCGTCGGTGAGGCCGTTCGGCAGGGCAGCCCGGTCGGAATCCGACAGCAGCGCGAAGGGCGCCACCGGCTCCCACTCGTCAACGCCCTCACCCAAACTGGCAGCCAGCCCGCGCACCGTCCGGTAAGCAAAAACATCCCGCACACTCGTCGGATAACCAGCCGCCCGCAACGCACCCACCAACGACACCGCCAGCATCGAATCACCACCGAGATCAAAGAAACTCGACTCGACACCAACAACGTCACGACCCAAAACCCGCGCCCACACCCCCGCAACAGCCCGCTCCACCACCGACACCGGCGCCACAAACACACCAGCCGACTCATCACCAAGCACCGGCACCGGCAACTGACGCCGATCCACCTTCCCATTCGGATCCACCGGCACCACATCAACAACCATCACCACCGAAGGCACCAACACCTCCGGCAAAACCCCCCGCAACACCTCCCGCACACCCACCACATCAACACCCGAACCAACAGGCACCACAAAACCGGCCAACACCTGCCGACCATCCACCCGCACCACCGACGCCACCGCATCCCGCACACCCACACAGGACCGCAACGCCGACTCCACCTCACCCAACTCCACCCGCACACCACGCAACTTCACCTGCGCATCCAACCGACCCAGGAACTCCAACGTCCCGTCCGACCGCCACGCCACCGCATCCCCAGTCCGATACAACCGCGACCCCACCAACCCAAACGGATCCGGCACAAACCGATCCGCCGTCAACCCCGCAGCACCCCAATAACCCCGACCCACACCGACGCCGCCGAGATACAGCTCGCCAGGTACGCCGATCGGGACCACCGTGAGGTCCTCGTCGAGGACGTAGAGCCGCAGATTGGGGTGCGGGCCGCCGAGGGGCACCCGGGTCAACTCGGCCAGGGCGTCGGGGTCGCACCGCCAACTGGTGACGTCGACAGCCGCCTCGGCGGGCCCGTAGGTGTTGTGCAGCTCGCAGCCGGGCAGCGCCGCCAGGAACGCCCGCGCCACGTCGACCGGCAACTCCTCGCCGCCGACGCCGACGGAGCGCAGCGAGGTGCACTGCTCGAGGCCCTCGGCGAGGAGCGCCGACAGCATCGTCGGAACGAAGTGGACCGTCGTCACCTGCTCGGCGATGATCAATTCGCGCAGGTACGTGGGGTCGCGGTGGCCGCCAGGTCGGGCCACGACGATCCGCGCCCCGGCCGACAGTGCGGCGTAGACCTCTGCCGGTGAGACGTCGAAGCCGATCTCGGTCTTCTGGAGGACGACGCCGTCCGGGCCGAGGCGGTAGACCTCAGGCAGTACGTGTTGGGTGCGGTTGACGAGGCCGGCGTGGGTGACGACAGCGCCCTTCGGACGACCCGTCGAGCCCGACGTGTAAATCACATAACACGCACTCTCCGGACCCACGACCGGCGGCACATCCTCAGCAGACTCACCAGCCCACAACCCCGGCCGATCAACCAACACCACCTCAGCCGACAACCCCGACAACCCCACCACCAACACCGACGACGTCACCACCACCGACGCCCCCGCATCAGCAACCATCAAACCCAAACGCTCACCCGGATAACCCGGATCCAACGGCACATACACACCCCCCGCCTTATGCACCGCCAGCATCGCCACCACCTGCTCCACCGAACGATGCAAACAAACACCCACCAACACCTCGGCACCCACACCCACCGACCGCAAATACCGAGCCAACCTGTTCGCCGCCGCATTCAACTCCGAATACGACAACGACACCCCACCACCAGAAACCGCAACCGCATCCGGGCGCACACCCACCTGCGCCTCAAAAGCCGAAAACGCCACCCCCTCCACCGGCACCACAGAACCCACACCCACCCGCGACAACCACTCCGCCTCACCAGACGGCACACACACCACCCGCGAATCCCCACCCGGATCCGCAACCATCGACTCCAACACCACCCGGAACATCCCCGCCAACCGCACCAACCCCGCCGACCCAAACACCCGCCCGTCACCGACGAGACGGATCACGGTCGGGCTGGCACCGACGGACAGGAGAAATTCGGTGGCGGCCACGTCGCTGGCGGTCCGCTCGTCGGTGGCATCGTTGGCCCGCGCGGTGTGGCCGTCGGGCGTCGGTGCGGCGCTCGGTCCGCCCGCGGCCTTCCCGACAGAGAGGTCGGTGCGCGGCTCGGTGTAGCCGAAGACCACGTCGATGGGATGCGTGTCGGCGCCGGTCAGACGCCGTACCGCCGGCAACGGGAAACGCCGATGCGGCCACAACCGCACCTCACCGTCAAACACCGACCGCACCAGATCACGCCACGAACCCACACCCCGCTCAAAACCGAACGGCAACACATTGATGTACATCCCATGCACACGATCCGCACCCCGCACCTCCGGCCGCGCATCACACACCAACCCCGTGTAAAAACGCCGCTCCCCCGACAACTGACTCATCACCTTCAAATGAGCCGCATGCAGAACGGCCTTGACGGATACGCCGAGGCTGCTGGCGAGCCCGCGCAACGCAGGGTCCAGGTCGGCGATGTCCAGCTCGGTGCGGGACACCTGCCGCGGGCCGGGCTCGGTCGCCAGGGTGTCCGGCAGTGTGAACTTCGGCCTACCTGTCACCACGTCCCGCCAGTAGTCGGCGTCCGCCTCGGAGTCGAGCGCCGACAGCTCGGCGGCCACGAAGTCGGCGTACCGGACGGCCACCGGCTCGACGGGCGTCGGCTGCTCGCCGCGCCGCCTCCGGTGGTACCCGTCGCGCAGGTCGGCCAGCAGGAGGTTGAGGTCCCAGCCGCCGGTGATGAGGTGACTGACGGAGACGGTGAGCCACCAGGCCCTGTCGTCCTCGCGGTGCACGGCCACCCGCAGCAGTGGCGGCGGCGACGCCAGGTCGAACGGCCGCCCGCGCTCGGCGGTGACGTACGCCGGATGACCGCTCGCGTCGGGATGCACAGCGATCGGCACCTGCGCCTCGGCGTGCACGAGCTGCATGGGCACCGAGTAGCCGGCGAGGTCGACCGAGGTGCGCAGCGTGTCGTGCCGGGCGACCAGCTCGGCGAGGGTGGCCCGCAGCGGCTCGACGTCGAAGGGCAGCCCGTCGTCGACACGCATCGTGTGGACGATGTGGTACGGCCTGGCGGCGTCGTCCTTGGCGATCTCGACAGCCATTCCCACCTGGGCCTGGGTCGCCGGGTAGGCGTCGGTCAGGCCCGCCGGCAGAGCGGCGCGGTCGGCATCTGACAGCAGCGCGAAGGGCGCCACCGGCTCCCACTCGTCAACGCCCTCACCCAAACTGGCAGCCAGCCCGCGCACCGTCCGGTAAGCAAAAACATCCCGCACACTCGTCGGATAACCAGCCGCCCGCAACGCACCCACCAACGACACCGCCAGCATCGAATCACCACCGAGATCAAAGAAACTCGACTCGACACCAACAACGTCACGACCCAAAACCCGCGCCCACACCCCCGCAACAGCCCGCTCCACCACCGACACCGGCGCCACAAACACACCAGCCGACTCATCACCAAGCACCGGCACCGGCAACTGACGCCGATCCACCTTCCCATTCGGATCCACCGGCACCACATCAACAACCATCACCACCGAAGGCACCAACACCTCCGGCAAAACCCCCCGCAACACCTCCCGCACACCCACCACATCAACACCCGAACCAACAGGCACCACAAAACCGGCCAACACCTGCCGACCATCCACCCGCACCACCGACGCCACCGCATCCCGCACACCCACACAGGACCGCAACGCCGACTCCACCTCACCCAACTCCACCCGCACACCACGCAACTTCACCTGCGCATCCAACCGACCCAGGAACTCCAACGTCCCGTCCGACCGCCACGCCACCGCATCCCCAGTCCGATACAACCGCGACCCCACCAACCCAAACGGATCCGGCACAAACCGATCCGCCGTCAACCCCGCAGCACCCCAATAACCCCGACCCACACCCACACCGGCCACGTACAACTCGCCGGGGGCGCCCACCGGCACCGGCTGAAGCAGGTCGTCGAGGACGCGCAGGGTGATGTTCGGGAAGGGCCGTCCCAGCGGAACCCGGGACACGTCGGCCAGGTCGTCGGCGGTGCAGTGCCAGCTGGTGATGTCCACTGTGGTTTCCGCTGGCCCGTAGGTGTTGTGCAGCTCGCAGTCGGGCAGCGCGGCCAGGAACGCCCGTGCCACATCGACCGGCAACTCCTCGCCGCCGACCGCCACGGATCGCAGTGAGGTGCAGTCGGTGATGCCCTCGGCGAGCAGCGCCGACAGCATGCTGGGCACCAGCTCGATCGAGGTGACCGACTCGGCGATGATCAAATCACGGAGGTACGCGGGGTCGCGGTGTCCACCCGGGCGGGCCACGACGATCCGCGCCCCGGCCGACAGTGCGGCGTAGACCTCTGCCGGTGAGACGTCGAACCCGATCTCGGTCTTCTGGAGGAGCACGCCGTCGGCATCGAGTCGATTGATCGTGGGTGCGACGTGGGCGGTCCGGTTGACCAGGCCGGCGTGGGTGACGACAGCACCCTTCGGTCGGCCCGTCGAGCCCGACGTGTAAATCACATAACACGCACTCTCCGGACCCACGACCGGCGGCACATCCTCAGCAGACTCACCAGCCCACAACCCCGGCCGATCAACCAACACCACCTCAGCCGACAACCCCGACAACCCCACCACCAACACCGACGACGTCACCACCACCGACGCCCCCGCATCAGCAACCATCAAACCCAAACGCTCACCCGGATAACCCGGATCCAACGGCACATACACACCCCCCGCCTTATGCACCGCCAGCATCGCCACCACCTGCTCCACCGAACGATGCAAACAAACACCCACCAACACCTCGGCACCCACACCCACCGACCGCAAATACCGAGCCAACCTGTTCGCCGCCGCATTCAACTCCGAATACGACAACGACACCACACCACCAGAAACCGCAACCGCATCCGGGCGCACACCCACCTGCGCCTCAAAAGCCGAAAACGCCACCCCCTCCACCGGCACCACAGAACCCACACCCACCCGCGACAACCACTCCGCCTCACCAGACGGCACACACACCACCCGCGAATCCCCACCCGGATCCGCAACCATCGACTCCAACACCACCCGGAACATCCCCGCCAACCGCACCAACCCCGCCGACCCAAAAACCCGAGCATCGGCGACGAGGTCGAGGAAGCCGCTGGCCGCGGTGACCTGGAGGGCGAACTCGGTGCCACCTTCACCGGCGACGGCCTCGAAGCCGACCTGCTCCTCGCTGTCGGTGTTGGCGCGACGGAACTCGGTGTAGTCGAAGACGACGTCGATGGGATGCGTGTCGGCGCCGGTCAGACGCCGTACCGCCGGCAACGGAAAACGCCGATGCGGCCACAACCGCACCTCACCGTCAAACACCGACCGCACCAGATCACGCCACGAACCCACACCCCGCTCAAAACCGAACGGCAACACATTGATGTACATCCCATGCACACGATCCGCACCCCGCACCTCCGGCCGCGCATCACACACCAACCCCGTGTAAAAACGCCGCTCCCCCGACAACTGACTCATCACCTTCAAATGAGCCGCATGCAGAACCGCCTTGGGTGACACCTCGTACGTCGAGGCCAGCCCGCGGATCCGTGGGTCGAGGTCCTGGTAGCTGAGCCGGTGCCGCAGCACGGCCCCGGGCGCCGCGGACTCGTCACCCCAGCCCGCCGGTGGGGTGAACCGGGCGTGGTCGGAGGTGACAGCCCGCCAGTACGCCTCGTCGGCCTCCGAGGCCAGCGCCGCCTGCTCGCCGGCGACGAAATCGGCGTACCGGACCGCGAACGGCTCCGGCGCCTCCGGTGCCATGCCGACACAGCGCCGCTCGTAGCAGCTGAGCAGCTCGGCCAGCAGGGTGTTCAGGTCCCAGCCGCCGGTCACCAGGTGGCTGATCGCCACGGTGAGCCACCATCCGCCGTCGGTGCCGACATGGGCGCTGACCCGCAGCAGCGGGGCGGGGTGCTCCGGGTCGAACGGCCGTGCCCGCTCGGCGTCGACGTAGCCGCGCAGGTGCGCCTCGGCCCGCTCCTCGTCGAGGCGCAGGATCCGTACGTCGACGGGGGCATGGGCGTGCACGAGTTGCAGCGGCACCGAGTAGGTGTGCTGGTCGAACGACGTACGCAGGGTCTCGTGCCGGGCGACGATATCGTGCACGGCCGCAGTGAGCGCCTCGCCCGAGAAGGACTGGCGACTGTGCACCCGGAAGCACCGGACGATGTGGTACAGCGACCGCGCCGGGTCCTTCTGGATCTCCACGAGCATGCCGAGTTGGACCTGGGCGATGGGGTAGGCGTCGGTGAGGCCGGCGGGCAGGGCAGCCCGGTCGGCGTCGTCGAGCAACGCGAACGGTGCGACCGGCTGGAACTCCGGTGCGACCTCGGCGCCGTCCTTGGCCGCGAGGTGCGCGGCGAGCGCCGTCACGGTGCGGTGCACGAAGACGTCCCGGACGCCGACGGGGAAGCCCGCTCCCCGGAGCGCGCCAACCAGGGCGACCGCTCGCAGTGAGTCGCCGCCGAGGTCGAAGAAGCTGTCCACCACGCTGACGATGTCGAGGTTCAACACGCGTGCCCAGATCTCCGCGAGCTGCCGTTCCAGGTCGGTACGGGGAGCCACGTGCGCCCGGCCGGTCTCCCCGACGGACGCGGCCAGGGCGGCCCTGTCGACCTTGCCGTTGGCGTTCAGCGGAATGGACTCCACCACCACGAGGTCCGCCGGGATCATGTACTCCGGCAGTCGACTGGCACATTCCTGCCGCACCCGGGCGGCCAGGCCGGCGTCCGGTCCTTCCGGCACGTAGAAGGCGAGCAACCGCGCCTCTTCCGGATGGACCAGGGCGACGGTGTCGCGGACGCCGGCGACGGCGCCGATCACCGACTCGATCTCACCCAGCTCGATCCGGTAACCACGAACCTTCACCTGATGATCAACCCGGCCCACGAACTCGACAGCGCCATCGGCCAACCGACGAACCAGATCCCCGGTCCGATACAACCGCGACCCCGCCGACCCAAACGGATCCGGCACGAAACGATCGGCCGTCAAACCCGACTGACCCACATAACCCCGAGCAACACCCACACCACCGACGAACAACTCACCAACCACACCCACCGGCACCAGATTCATCCACGAATCAAGCACGAACATCCGCACACCCGGCAACGCCCGACCAATAGGCACCACCGGCAGGGTCTGCTCCACCCGCACCGGGAAAACACACGTCCCCACCGACGCCTCAGTCGGCCCATACTCATTAATCAAATTCCCCGAACCCAAAATACCCAACCACCGATTAGCCAACGCCGCAGGCAAACCCTCACCCGCAACGACCACCACCGGCGCCAACCCAGCCAGCTGCTCATCCGAGAGCTGCCGACCCAAAATTTCCAAATGACCCGGCGTCAACTTCAAAAAACTAAACGGAGCAGCAGCCGACAACACCGACCCCAACTCCGCCAAATCCACATCCTGATCCACCATCAACACCCGCTGGCCCACCACCAACGGCGCCCACAAATTCGGCACCTGCAAATCAAAAGCAACCGACGAGAAAACAGCACACCCGCCCGACCCACGACCCGCCAAATCCACCGACGCCCAACGAACATGATTCGCCAAACCCCGATGCGTAACCTGCACACCCTTCGGCCGACCCGTCGAACCCGACGTGAAAATCACATACGCCAAATCATCCAAATCCACCACACCCGGCAGGACCACCGGCTGCTGCGACTCCACAGCCCGCTCGGCCACCAGCACCTCGACCCCGGACGGGAACCGATCCGCGTAGTGGGCCGACGTCACCACACGGGACACACCGGCATCCGCCAGGATCGAGCTGATCCGACCGGCCGGATACGACGGGTCCACAGGCACGAACGCCGCGCCCGTCTTCCACACCCCGAGCATCGCGGCCACCAGATCGACACCCCGATCCAGCAACACCGCCACGACCGAGCCACGGGATACGCCGGACGAGGCCAGCCACGACCCCAGCACCACAGCCCGCGCATCCAACTCCGCGAAGGGCACCCCATTGACGGCCTCGCACGACGGCACTGCCGTCACCCGCTGCTCGAACCACCCCAGCACCGAGTCCGACAACGGCTCCACCGCGCCGTCGCCGTCGGCCAACAGCACCGACACCTCACCCGCCGGCAGGCACACCATCCGCGCGTCCCCGTGCGGGTCGGCCACCATGGCCTCCAGCACCGCCCGGTACATAGAGCCCAGGCGCAGGACGTTGGAGTAGCTGACGACGTGAGGGTCGCTGAGGATGCTGAGCGTGCCGTCCAGTGTGGAGACGTGCAGGTCGAACTCGCTGGACGCCTCGTAGACGGCGTCGTCGAAGCCGACCCGGTCGGTGTCGACCTGGGCGAAGTCGAGGTAGTTGAAGAGGATCTCGATGGGCCGGGCGCCGTCGGTGAACCGCTGCACCGACGGCAGCGGGTAGTGCCGGTGCGGCCACAGCTCCAACTCGGCGTCGAAGGTCTGCCGGATCAGCTCCGTCCAGGTGGCCGCCGGACCGCGGTGCACGATAGGCAACGTGTTCAGGTGCATGCCGTACACCTGGTCCGCGCCGGTCACCTCGGGCCGCCCGTGGCAGACCAGGCCGCTTGTGAAGACGGGCTCGACGGTGATCTGGCTCATCACCTTCAGGTGCGCGGCCAGCAGCACGCTCTTCAGTGCGGTGCCGGTGCTGCTTGCCAGCTCCCGGAGCCCGTCGAGCAGGTCGTGCAGCGGCACCCGGGTGCCGCACTGGAACTGGGGGTCGGAGTCGGGGGCACCCCAGCCGGCGGGCAGGGCGAACCGCGGGTGCTCGACGACGCCCCGCCAGTACGCCTCGTCCTCGGCGGACGTCAGCGCGGCCAGCTCCGCGGCCACGAAGTCGGCGTAGCGCACGGGCAGCGCGTCGACGGGCACCGGAGCGCCGGTGTCCCGTAGCCGCCGGTAGTTGTCCAGGATCTCCATCAGCAGGGAGTGGTGGCTCCAGCCTTCGAGGATGCCGTGCGACATGGTCAGCACGAACCACCAGGCGGTGCCCTCGCCGATCGCACCGGCGACGCGTATCTGCGGGACCTGGTCCGGCGCGAACGGGTTGGCCCGCTCGGCGGCCATGTAGGCGCTCATCCGGGCCTCGGTGTCCGGGCCGCGCAGGTCGAGTTCGGTCACCTCGATCGGCACCTCGGCGTGCACGAGTTGCAGCGGCACCGAGTAGCCGTTCAGGTCGAACGACGTACGCAGGATCTCGTGCCGGTCGACGACGGTCTGCACGGCACGGCGCAGCGCGTCGGGGACCAGCGGCTGCTCGTCGTGGATCGGGAAGGCCGAGACGTTGTGGTAGGTGTGCCGCTCGGTGTCGGTCATCGTCTTGACGAGCATCCCGAGCTGCACCTGGGCGATGGGGTAGGCGTCGCTGAGGCCGGCGGGCAGGGCGGCCCGGTCGGCGTCGTCGAGAAGCGCGAACGGTGCCACCGGCTGGAACGCGGGCGCGACCTCGGCGGCGTCCCCCGCCGACAGGTGCGCGGCGAGCGCGGCGACGGAGCGGTGCACGAAGACATCACGCACCGAGGCGGAGAAGCCCGCCGTACGCAGGGCGCCGACGAGAGCGATGGCGCTGATCGAGTGCCCGCCCAGGTCGAAGAAGCTGTCCACGACGCTTACCGTGTCGAGGTTCAACACGCGTGCCCAGATCTCCGCGAGCTGCCGTTCCAGGTCGGTACGCGGGTCCACGTGCACCCGCCCGCCACCGGTCACCGACGCCGCGAGAGCGGCCCTGTCGACCTTGCCGTTGGCGTTGAGCGGAATGGACTCCACCGCCACCAGGTCCGCCGGGATCATGTACTCCGGCAGCCGGCTCGCGCACTCCCGCCGCACCCGCTCTGCGAGACCGACATCGGGGCCGTCCGGCACGTAGCACGCCACAAGCCGCGAGCCCTCGCCGTGGACCAGCGCCACCACATCACGGACCCCGGCCACCGCGCCGATCACCGATTCGATCTCGCCCAGCTCGATGCGGTAACCACGGACCTTCACCTGATGATCGACCCGGCCCACGAACTCCACCGCGCCATCGGCCAAGCGACGAACCAAATCCCCGGTCCGATACAACCGCGACCCCGCCGACCCAAACGGATCCGGCACAAACCGATCCGCCGTCAAACCCGACTGACCCACATAACCCCGAGCAACACCCACACCACCAACGAACAACTCACCAACCACACCCACCGGCGCCAGATTCATCCACGAATCAAGCACGAACATCCGCACACCCGGCAACGCCCGACCAATAGGCACCACCGGCAAAGTCTGCTCCACCCGCACCGGGAAAACACACGTCCCCACCGACGCCTCAGTCGGCCCATACTCATTAATCAAATTCCCCGGACCCAAAATACCCAACCACCGATTAGCCAACGCCGCAGGCAACCCCTCACCCGCAACCACCACCACCGGCGCCAACCCAGCCAGCTGCTCATCCGAGAGCTGCCGACCCAAAATTTCCAAATGACCCGGCGTCAACTTCAAGAAACTGAACGGGCCAGCCGCCGCAAGCGCCTCCCCCAACTCCGCCAGGTCCAGGTCCTGATCAACCATGAACACCCGCTGACCCATCACCAACGGCGCCCACAGATTCGGCACCTGCAAATCAAAAGCAACCGACGAGAAAACGGCACACCCGCCAACACCACGACCCGCCAACTCCACAGAAGCCCAACGAACATGATTCGCCAAACCTCGATGCGTAACCTGCACGCCCTTCGGCCGACCCGTCGACCCCGACGTGAAAATCACATACGCCAAACCATCCAGATCCACCACACCCGGCAACACCACAGTCGAATCCGCCGGCGGCATCGAATCGACGGTCAACACCTCGACACCACCGGGGCAGCGATCCACGTGCCCCGACGACGTCACAAGTACCGACGCGCCCGCATCGGCCAACATGGCCTCGACCCGGCCCACCGGATACGACGGGTCCACCGGCACGAACGCCGCCCCCGCCTTCCAGACACCCAGCAGCGCGGCCACCAGATCGACACTCCGATCCAGCAACACCCCCACCACCGAACCCCGACGGACACCCCGCGAGGCCAACAACGACCCCAACACCACCGCCCGCGCATCCAACTCGGCGAACGACACACCGTTCACCGCCTCGCCCGACGGCACCCGGGAAACCTGCTCCTCGAACCACTGCAGGACCGACCCCGACAGCGGCTCCACCACGCCGTCGCCGTCGACCAACACCACCGACACCTCACCCGCCGGCAGACACATCACCCGCGCGTCCCCGCCCGAGTCGGCCACCATCGCCTCCAGCACCACCCGGTACATCGCGCCGAGGCGGCGCAGGGCGTCGTGGCCGACGTTGCGTTGGCTGGCCTGGAGGGTGAGGAAGCCGAGCCGGCTGAACACGCCGAGCGGGAACTCGGTGGGACTGTCGTCGATGGACTCGGCGTAGTCGATGTCGTCGGTGTCGATCTGGTGGAAGTCGTGGAAGCTGAACCGCACGTCGAGCATGCGGGCGTCCTCGCCGACCTCGCGTTGCAGGGTGGACAGCGGGTAGCGCCGGTGCGGCCACAACGCCAGTTCGGCGGCGAAGGTCCGCTGGATCAGCTCCGACCAGGTGGCGGCCGGGCCGTCGTAGCCGACCGGCACGGTGTTGAGGTGCATGCCGTACACCCGGTCGGCACCGGCCGCCTCGGGGCGGAAGTTGCAGACCAGCCCTGTGTAGAACCGATCGGCGCCGGCCAGCTGGCTCATCACCTTGAGGTGCGCGGCAAGCATCACCGACTTGAACGGCACACCGAGGCGCCGGGCCAGGTCCCGCAGCGAGGCTTCGAGGTCCTGCACCGGCACCCAGTGCTCGTGCTTGGCGCCCTCCGGCGCGTCGGGGTCACCCCAGCCGGTGGGCAGGTCGTGACGGACCCGTCCGGCCAGCACGCCACGCCAGAACTCCCGGTCCTCGTCGCCGGTGACCGACAGTCGTTCGGCAGCGACGGCGTCGGCGAACCGCACCGACGGGATCGGCTGCGGCGACGGCGGCTCACCGGCACGGATCTGGTGGTAGGCGCGGACCAACTCCATGATCAGCGAGTGGTAGCTCCATCCGTCCAGGATCGGGTGGCACTCGGTGATGGTGAGCCACCAGCTGCCGTCCGAGCAGGTACGGGCGTGCAGCCGCAGCAGCGACGGGCGGTCGAGGTCGAACAGGTGGGCCCGCTCGACAGCGATGTGCTCGCGCAGCTCCCGGTCCAGCTCGGCCCGCTCGGTGGTGAACGTGTGGTCGTGCGTGACGGTCAGCTCGGCGGTGGCGTGCACCAACTGCATCGGCACCGAATAGCTGGTCAGGTCGAAGGAGGTACGCAGCACCTCGTGGCGACGAACCAGCAGCGCCGCGGCGGCGCGCAGCGCCTCAAGGGAGAACTCCCCTTCGCCGCGGACCCGGTAGCTGGTCACGTTGTGGTAGGGGTTCTGCTCGGTGTCGGACAGCAGCTCGACAAGCATGCCGAGCTGTCCCTGGGTGCACGGGTAGGCGTCCACCACACCGGCGGGCAGCACGGCCCGGTCCGCCTCGCCGACCAGCTCGAACGGGGCGACGGTCGGCTCCGGCTCGGTGGCGGGCCGCGCGGTGAGCAGTTCGGCCAGTTCGGCGACGGTACGCCGCTCGAAGATGTCCCGGACCTCCACGTCGAAGTGCGCCGCCCGCAGCGCGCCGGCCAGCGCCACGGCGCGGATGGAGTCACCGCCGAGGTCGAAGAAGCCGTCCTGTACGCCCACCCGGTCCAGCCCGAGCGTGGCGGTCCAGACGTCGGCGAGCTGCTGTTCCACTGTGGTACGCGGAGCCACGTACGGCCTGTCGACGGCGACCACCGAACGGCCCGGGGCGGGCAGCGCGGCCTGGTCGAGCTTGCCGTTGACGGTGAGCGGGATCCGGGGCAGCGGCATGAACGCCGCCGGGACCATGTAGTCCGGCAGCGTCCGACCCAGCGCCGCGCGCAGCTGCGAGGGGCGCAGCAGCGTCGAGGTGTCATCGGCCACCAGGTACGCGGTGAGCCGCTGGTCGCCCGGGGTGTCCTCGCGCAGCACCACCACCGCGTCCCGGACGCCGGGCAGGACGGTCAGGGCCGCCTCGATCTCGCCCAACTCCACCCGGTAACCACGGATCTTGACCTGGTGGTCGATGCGTCCGACGAACTCCAGCCCTCCGTCGGCGTGCCGTCGGGCGAGGTCGCCGCTGCGGTAGAGCCGCGAACCGGCAGGCCCCCACGGGTTCGGCACGAACCGCTGCGCGGTCAGGTCGGCACGACCCAGGTAGCCGCGGGCGACACCCGGGCCGCCCACGTGGATCTCGCCGGGCACGCCGATCGGCACCGGCCGACCGTCGGCGTCGAGCAGGTGGACCGTGAGGTCCGACAGGGGTACGCCGATCCGGCTGGCAGCACCGCCCACCTCGGCGGCGACGACCCGGTGGTACGTGGTGTGCACGGTGGTCTCGGTGATCCCGTACATGTTGATCAGTTGTGGCGCGTCCACGCCACGGCTGGCCACCCACGGCGCCAGCTCGGCGAAGTCCAGTTTCTCGCCGCCGAAGGTCACCACCCGCAGGGCGAGCTGGTCCACCCGGGGGTCGCCCTTGGCCGCCAGTCCGACCAGGGCGCGGAACGCCGTGGGCGTCTGGCAGAGCACAGTGACCCGCTGTGCGATCAGCTCGTCGAGCAGCTCCTGCGGGGACCGGGCCAGCGCCCGCGGCACCACAAGCAGGCGACCGCCGTGCAGCAGGCAGCCCCAGATCTCCCAGACCGAGAAGTCGAAGGCGTACGAGTGCAGCAGCGTCCACACGTCGTCGGTGCCGAACCGGTAGTCGCCGGCGGTGACTGTCAGCAGCCGCAGCACCTGCCGGTGGGCCACCGCGACGCCCTTGGGCCGGCCGGTGGAGCCCGAGGTGTAGATGACGTAGCAGAGGTTGTCCACGTCCATCGGCACTGCCGGGTCGGTGGCCGGCTGGGCGGCCAGTTCCGTGGCGAAATCCGGGGCGTCCAACAGCACGACGGTTCCGTCGAAGTCGGCGAAGCGGTCACTGTGGGCGGTGGTGGTCAGCACGATCGCCGCGCCGGCATCGCTGATCATGAAGTCGAGGCGTTCGTCCGGCGAGGCCGGGTCGAGGGGCAGGTACGCCGCACCGGACTTGAGCACGCCGAGCAGGGCCGGAACCAGTTCGGGGCCGTGGTCGAGGTGAACCCCGACCAGCCGCTCCGGGCCGGCGCCGTGGCCGCGCAGCCAGTGGGCGAGCCGGTTGGCGTCGGCGTTCAGCTCGGCGTACCCACTGGTGGTGTCGCCTACCGTCAGCGCCGCCGCGTCGGGGTGTGCGGCAGCGACCGCCTCGAAGACGCCGTGCACGGTGCCGGTGACCGGGTCGGCGGTGACCGGCCCCTGAGTCACCACTGCCAGCTCGGCGGGGCCGAGGATGGCCAGGTCGGAGAGTCGGGCCGTCGGGTCGGCCGCCACCTGTCGCAGGAGCCGCACCAGGTGGTCGGCGGCACGCTCGACGGTGGCCGTGTCGAACAGGGCGGTGGCGTACTCGATGCGACCGCGCAGTCCGCCGTCGGCGCCCTCCATCATGTGCAGGGTCAGGTCCACCTTGGACGACCGCAGGGGCAGCTCGACAGGTTCCACGTTCAGGTCGCCGGGCCAGTCGATGGCGGGCGGCTCGGACTGGAGGGTGAACGCGACCTGGTAGAGCGGCGTGCGGGAGAGATCACGCTCCGGTTCCAGCTCGTCGGCAAGCAGGGCGAACGGGGCGTCGGTGTGGTCGAACGCGCCAAGCACCGTGTTCCGGGTCTGCTCCAGCAGGGCGGCGAACGACGGGTCGCCACTCCAGCGTGCGCGCAGCACCAGGTTGTCGATGCCGTACCCGACGAGGTTGTGCAGCTCGACGCGGCTGCGCGCGGACGACACAGTGCCCACGGCGAGGTCGGTCCTGCCTGTGTAGCGCGACAGCAGCAGCTGGTAGGCGCTGAGCAGGGTCACGAACACCGTGGTGCCGGCGTCGCGGGCGACACCGCGCAGCGCGGCGGAGAGTTCGGCGGTAAGGGTGAACGGCACCGACGAGCCGCGCCAGTCCCGGTTCTTCGGCCGGGTCCGGTCGGCCGGCAGCTCCACAGGCGTCAGCCCTGCGAGTTGGTCGCGCCAGTAGTCCAGCGAGCGGGCCACCGCCTCAGCGCGCAGTCGGCCGCGCTGCCAGGCGGCGAAGTCGGCGAACTGGACGGCGGGCACCGGCAACCAGGGCTCGACGCCGGCCCGGAAGGCGGCGTACAGCTCGGCCAGCTCACCGGTGAGCACAGCGAGGGACGGCGCGTCGCAGGCGATGTGGTGCAGCGCCAGGGCGAGGACGTGCTCGTCGGTGTCCAGCCGGACCAGCACGGCCCGCACGGGCCAGTCCTCGGCCAGGTCGAACCCGGTGAGCGCGGCGTCGGCGAGCACCGCGTCCAGCGCTGCCTCCCGCTCGGTGCCCGGTCGGTCGGTCAGGTCCACCACCGGCAGGTCGAGGCTCGCCGGAGGGTCGATCACCTGGATCGGAGCGGTGCCGGCGAGGGCGTAGCGGGTGCGGAGGATCTCGTGCCGGGCGACCAGGGCGTCGAGGGCGCGGCCCAGCACGCCGGCGTCCAGCTGCCCGCGCAGCCGCAGCGCGCAGGAGACCAGGAACTCGGCGCTCGTGGGGTCCATCCGGTTGAGGAACCACATCTGCTGCTGGCCGTACGACAACGGCAGCTCCCCCGACCGGTCGACGGTCGGGATCCGGTCCCGGCGGCCGGTACGGCGGCCCGCCAGCCGACGCTGGACGAGTTCTTCACGCAGGTTCGGCTCGTTGGCGATGCTCGTCATGCCGGGTACTCCTCGGATCGCGAAAGGTCGTGGGTGAGGTCGGCTGCGTCCAGCGCGTCGACCTCCGCTCGGATCAGGTCTTCGATGGCGATCGCCTGGGCGCGCACCGTGGGGTGCTCGAACGCCAGCCGGATCGGCAGGTCGAGGTCGAACTCCTCCTGCAACCCGGCGATCAGCCGGGCGGCGAGCACCGAATGCCCGCCCAGGAGAAAGAAGTCGGTTGTCGCGCCGATCCGCCCGTCGAGCAGTTCCGCCCAGATCGCGGCCACCCGCTTCTCGACAACTGTCTGCGGTGCGACGAACTCGGTGGGGTCGGCGATGCCGTCGGCGAGTGCCGCGTCGAGCCTGCCGCGCAGGGCGTTCCGGTCCACCTTGCCGTTGGCGTTGAGCGGGATCCGCTCCACGGGCACGAACAGGCTCGGCACCATGAAGTCGGGCAACTGCCGGGCGCAGTACGCGGCCAGGTCGGTGGCCTCGCCGAGGTAGAAGGCGACCAGGCGGTCCTGGTGGGCGAGGACCACGCAGTCGCGTACCCGGGGATGCTTGGCGACGACGGCGCTGATCTCGCCGGGTTCGATCCGGTAGCCGCGGACCTTGACCTGGTCGTCGACCCGACCGACGAAGGCCATCGTGCCGTCGGGCCGCCAGTGGCCCCGGTCGCCGCTGCGGTAGAGGCGGGTCCCCGGCGGGCCGTAGGGGTCGGGCACGAAGCGTTCGGCGGTCAGCCCTGGCCGCCCGAGATAGCCGGTGGC
The DNA here is from genome assembly GCF_011927785.1 of Micromonospora profundi. NCBI lineage: Bacteria > Bacillati > Actinomycetota > Actinomycetes > Micromonosporales > Micromonosporaceae > Micromonospora > Micromonospora profundi. The sequence goes on from NZ_JAATJK010000001.1 coordinate 4,740,617, forward strand.
CAGGCAGGCGCCACCGATGTACAGCTCCCCGACGGCGCCGACCGGCAGCAGCCGCATCTCGTCGTCCAGGATCCGCACCACAGTGTTCGCCATCGGTCGGCCGATCGACACGATCTCGCTGGTCTGCGGCTCCACCACGGGATACGCCGACATGATCACGGTGGTTTCGGTAGGGCCGTAGGAGTTGATCAGGCCGCCGGGACCGAGCATGTCGAGCCACTTGGTCGCCACCGACCCGCGCAGCACCCCACCGGCCACCCAGAGCTGACCGGCAAGCCGCTGCGCCTGCGCGGCGTCGACCTGCGTGGCCAGCAACTCCAGGTGCGGAGGCGTCATGATGAAGCGGTCGTACGGCCCGGCGGCCAGCAGCAGAGCGCCGAGCTGGGTCAGGTCGAACTCCTGCGGCAGCAGGGTCACCGGCTGCCCGGCCACCAGCGGCCCCCAGAGGTTGGAGATCGACAGGTCGAAGGCGATTGTGGAGAAGAGCGGCGCCCCACCGCCGGCCGGGCGGCCTCCCCGGTCGCCGAGCGCCTCGGTCTCGGTGGCGCAGGCCAGGAAGTTCGTGACCGCCGCGTGGGAGAGCAGCACCCCCTTGGGGCGGCCTGTCGATCCGGAGGTGAACAGCACGTACGCCGTGTGCGCCGGGTCGAGGTCGCGAGCCGGCGCCGTGGGCGGTTCGGCGCTGACCATCAGCCGGTGGGTGTCCACCTGGAGGGTGGGCACTGCGAACCGGTCGGCGAACCGCGAGTCGGTGACGGCGAGGCCGACGCCCGCGGTGTCGAGCAGGTAGTCGATGCGCTCGGCCGGATACGAGGGGTCCAGCGGAAGGCAGGCGGCACCCGCCTTCCAGCAGCCGAGGATCGCGGCCACCAGGTCGGGGCCCCGCGCCAGTAGTACGGCCACTGTCGCGCCCGGTGCCACGCTGGACCGGCGCAGGTGGTTGGCGAAGCGGTTGGCCCTGTCGTCCAACTCGGCGTAGCTGGTGCACGCATCGCCGTGGCGCAGGGCCACTGCCTGCGGTGCCGCCGCGCGACGCGCCTCAAACAGGTCGACAACTGTGGTGGCCGGACGGGGCACAGTCGGCCCGTTCCATCCGTGCAGCAACTGGTGCCGTTCCTCGGCCGAGAACGGGTCGAGTTCGTCCAGGCGGGCGTCCGGCTCGTCGGCGGCGGCGCCCAGCAGCCGGACGAAGTGGTCGGCGAACCGTCGCACCGTGGCTTCGTCGAACAGCGCTGTGGCGTACTCCACGGCTCCGGCGAGCGACCCGTCCGGCTGCGGCCACAGGTGCACTGTCAGGTCGGTCTTGGCCACTGTGGACGCCTGCCGTAGCGCGTCGATCGTGAGCGGATCGTCGGCCATCCGGCCGGTGATCCCGCCATCCTGGTAGTTCAGCGCCACCTGGTAGAGCGGGGTACGGGAGAGGTCCCGCTCACCGACCAGGTCGTACACCACACGGTCGAAGGGCAGGTCCTGGTGGGCCAGAGCCGCGACGGTCCGGTTGCGGACCTCCCGGACGGCCCGCGTGAAGCCGGACGCCGGGTCCAGGGTGCAGCGCAGCGCCACCGGATTGAGGAAGATCCCGGCGATCTGGTCCAGCTCGGCGGGCCGGTGCCCCGAGGTGGGCGTACCGATCGGCACGTCCCACTGCCCTGTGTAGCGGGCGAGAACCGTGGCGAAGCCGGTGAGCAGTGTCATGAACGGGCTTGCCGCGCAGCGCCGACCCACATCGGTCAGAGCGCCGGCGACGTCCGCCGTGATGGTGAAGCCGAGCATGCTGCCCTGCGCGTCCCGCCGCGCCGGTCGCGGACGGTCAAGCGGCAGCTCCAGCTGGGGCACCCCGGCCAGCGCCTCCCGCCAGTACGCCAACTCCCGCCCGACGACCTCGTCGGTGAGGTGACGCTGCTGCCAGACCGCGTAGTCGGCGTACTGCACCGGCAGGTCCGGCAGGTCCGCCGGCCGTCCCTGCGCCGCGGCGGCGCACAACTCCCGCAGGTCCCGTTCGAGGACGTCGGCGGTGCCGGCGTCGGACGCGATGTGGTGGACGGCCAGCACCAGCAGGTGATCGCGGCCGGTGGCGACGGCGAGTCCGGCCCGCCACAGCGGTCCGGTGTGCAGGTCGAAGCCCCGGCCGAGCTGTTCGGTGATCAGTTCGGCCAACCCGCCGTGGCTGACGTCGCGGACGTCCAGGTCGACGGTCCCCGGCGCCACGACCTGCTGGCGGGCCACGCCGTCGACCACCAGATAGCGGGTACGCAGCGGCTCGTGCCGTACCTCAAGCGCGTGCAGAGCCGCCCGGACGTGATCGGGATGGGTGGCGGCGGACAGCCGCACGTGCACGGGGACGACCCATTCCTTGCTGCCCGGGTCGAGCTGGTCGAGCATCCAGAGCCGGTGCTGGGCGGCGGACAGTGGCAGGGGCCTGTCGCGCCCCACCGGCAGCACCGGCGGGGTCGCCGGGGTGGCCGCCTCCAGCAGCCGGGCCTGCGCGGAGACTGTCGTGTGGGTGAGCAGGTCGCGCAGCGTCACAGTGCCGCCAGCCGCGCTGAGTTGGCTCTCCAGCGTCAGCGTCACGAGTGAGGACCCGCCGAGCTGGTAGAAGTCGTCGTCGACGCCGACCTGGTCGACGCCGAGCAGATCCCGCCAGATGGCCGCGACAGTATGTTCGGCTGCCGTCCGCGGCGCCCGGAGCGCCGGCCGGTCGAGAGTGTCGATCGCCGGCAGGGCGGACCTGTCGATCTTGCCGCTGGCGGTGAGCGGGAACTCCGCCACCGGCTGGAACACGGCAGGCACCAGCGCCTCGGGCAGCCGGCCGACGCAGAACGCCCGCAGGGTCGCCGGGTCGAGTGACCGCCGACCGGCGACGTACGCGGCGAGCTGCCGGCGACCGGCCGGGTCGGTGTGCCCCACCACCACCGCCGCCTGGACGTCCGGGTGGGCGGCGAGCACCGCCTCCACCTCGGCCGGCTCGATCCGTACGCCGTTGACCTTGAGTTGGTGATCGACCCGACCGACGAACTCAAGGCTCCGGTCAGCGCGCCACCGGACCTGGTCACCGGTGCGGTAGAGGCGGGCGCCGGGCGGCCCGTACTCGTCGGGCACGAACCGATCGGCGGTCAGGTCCGGGCGGTGCAGATAGCCCCGGCCCAGGTTGGCCCCGCCGATGTAGAGCTCGCCCACCACACCCACCGGCACCGGCCGCCGGTCGGCGCCGAGCACCTGGACGCGTACGCCGGGCAGTGGCCGGCCGATCGGCACCGGCCCGGCCGACTGCGTCGTGTCCACCGGGTGTGCTGTCACGTCGATGGCGCACTCGGTGGGGCCGTACGTGTTCCACACCCGTACGTCGGGTGTGACGGTCAGCCGCCGGCACAGGTCGGCGTGCAACGGTTCCCCTGCCGAGAAGACCAGCCGCAGACTTGTGCAGTCCGCCCAGCCTGGCTGGTCGACGAGCCGGGCGAACACCGAGGGCACTCCCTGTAGGACGGTGATCCGGTGCCGGACGACCGCCGCGACAAGGGCGGCCGGGTCCCGGTGCGCCCCGTCCGGTGCGAGGACCACGGTGCCGCCGCTGGCAAGCGGGGCGAAGAACTCCCAGCCCGCCGCGTCGAAACTGACCGACGTCTTCTGCAACACCCGGTCGCCGGGGCCCAGGTCGTGCTCCCGGATCGTCCACGTCACCCGGTTGCCGATGCCACGGTGGGTGATCAACACGCCCTTGGGGTGGCCAGTCGACCCGGAGGTGTAGATGGCGTACGCCACCGAGTCCGGGTCGGGTGACGGCACCGCGGCGGTGTCCGGGCAGGCCGCGATCCGCGCCCGGTCGGTGTCCAGGCACACCACCCGGTCCGGCGTCGCCTCGTCGCGAAGCGCGTCGCGGGTGAGCAGCACCCCGGCCCCGCTGTCGGCGAGGAGACGCCGCCGCCGCTCGGCGGGGTGGGTCGGGTCCAGCGGCAGGTACGCCGCACCGGCACGCCACACACCCAGCAACGCGACCACGAGGTCGACGCCGCGGTCCAGGTTGACCGCGACAAGTGATTCCGGGCCGACGCCCAGCTCGGCCAGGTGCCGACCGAGCTGGTTGGCCCGCCGGTCCAGCTCGGCGTAGTCCAATCGCTCGGTGTCACCGCTCACCGCGATGGCGGTGGGGGTCAGCGTCGCCTGCCGGGCGATCAGCTCGGACAGGGTGCCCGCCCCCTGGAAGGTGGCTACGGCTACGGGCGCCGCAGGCGGAACGATACTCATGGTGCTCCTCCGGGGGACCGGGCGCGGACGTGGGATCGGATCGGTTGGTCAGGCCGCGGCCTGGGACTCCATGCGCTGACGCAGGCTCAGCGGCCGCATGTCGGTCCAGATCTCGTCGATCCGGGCCAGGCATTCGTCGCGGGTGCCCTCGGTGCCCTCGGCACGCCACCCGGCGGGCAGGTCCCGGTCGGTCCACCAGACCGAGTACTGCTCCTCGTCGTTGAGCACCACGCGGTAGCTGCGGTTGTCGGTCATTGCCACTCCTTCGGGGATCAGGCGGACGCCACGGCGGCGTCCACCACGGGTAGGAAGTCGTCGACGCGTACGCCCAGGCCCCGCCGTTCGGCGGTGGCGCGGACGTGCTCGGCGAGCGCGAGGTCCAGCACGCCGAGGCCGAACGGGGACACCACCACCGGTACGTCGTCCACGGGCAGCCGCGTCTGGCCGCCGGCCAGCGCGCCGATGGTGGCGTGGATGAAGTCCCGGCCGCCGGTGAGCTGCTCGGCAAACTGCAACGAGGTGCCCTCGCGGCAGGCGTGGTCGGCGTCGTCGACCACGTTGCGCGCGGCCAGCAGACCCTCGGGGAGCAGGTCACGCAGGGACAGGTGCAGCACGACCGCGCCGGGCTGGCAGGCGGCCAGGTCGATGTGGGGTTCGGTGGCGGTGGTGGCGATCGAGGTCAGCCGGTGCGCGGCCAACGCCTCCTCGGCGGTCCCGGCAAGTGTCGTCGGCGTACCCGGCAGCAGGGTTCGGGCGGTCTCGGCGAAGGCCTCGGCCCGGCGCCTGTCGGTGTCGAACAACGTCAGCGCCGGCGGCGGGGCGACGGTGGCCGCCACGAACCGCAGCACCTGCTGGTTGATCAGACCGCAGCCGATCAGGGCCAGGCCGTCCGGGCGGCGGTGCGCGGTGAGCAGGCCGGCAGCGAGCGCAGCGCTCGCCGCGGTACGCCGGGCCGAGATGACCGACCCCTCGATCAGGGCCACCGGGTGGCCGGTGCGCATCGAGTTCAGCAGGATGGCCGCGCTGGCCCGCTCCAGCCCGGAGGCCAGGTTGCCGGGGAACGAGGAGATCCATTTGATGCCGCTCACCGGTGGGTCGGCGCCGAGGTAGGCGGGCAGGCCGATGATGCGGTCGCGGTGCCGCTGGGGGAAGCGCAGGAAGACCGAGTGCGGCAGGCTCGTGCGGCCCTGCTCGTGCAGCAGGTACGCGTTCCGGACCAGATCCACAGCCCGGGCGTCGTCGCCGTCGAGGATGTCCCGCACCACAGCCCTACCGATGATCAGCACGTAGCGTCCTTCCACAGGTGGGTGATCTCCCCGAAGTGCCCGGACACCCATTGATCGGAATAGATCGTGTCGAGGTAGCGGTCGCCGTTGTCGGGCAGGATCAGCACGGCGGTGGCACCGGCAGGGATGTCGGCCATCCGTCGGCGCAACGCGGACACGGTGGCGCCGGAGGACCCGCCGGCCAGGATGGCCTCCCGGTGCAGCAGCAACCGGCAGCCGACCACGCAGTCCAGGTCGGAGACGTGCATGATCTCGTCAGGGGTGGCGTCGACGGCCAGGGGCGGCACGACCGAGGCGCCGTGCCCGGGGATCAACCGGGTCGCCGGTTCGTCGCCGAAGATGGCGCTGCCCACCGCGTCCACCGCCACCACACGTGTGGACAGGCCGTGGTCGCGCAGGTAGCCGACGCAGCCGACGAGCGTGCCGCAGGTGCCGGTGGAACAGAACAGATAGTCGATCCGCCCGTCGAGCGCCGTCACGATCTCGGCCATCGTCTGCCGCTGTGCGGCGGCGTTGAGCGGATTGGCGTACTGGTCCGGGCGGTAGGCGTGCGGGACCTGCTCGCACAGCTCGCGGACACGGCGCTGCCGCGCCGGCAGGTACTCGCCGCTGACCGGGTCGGGGTGTTCGACCATCTCGATCTCCGCGTGGTACGCGGTCAGGATCGCGAGGTTCTGCCGGGTGGTCTTCGGGTCGACCACGCAGATGAACCGGATCGCGTAGTACGCGCAGAACTGGGCCAGGCCGATGGCCAGGTTGCCCGAGCTGGACTCGACGACCACCGATCGGCCGGGCACCAGCTCCCCGGATTCGACCTTGGCGCGCAGCATGCTCAGCGCGGTGCGGTCCTTGATGCTGCCGCCGGGATTGAAGCGTTCGAGCTTGACGAACAACCGGGAGGGGAACTCCGGAAACAACCGGACCAGCTGTACCAGCGGTGTGTTCCCGACCGTCGAGAGGATGCCCTCGCGCACCGTTCCTCCCTCCACAAGTGACCTATCAATGCCAGGGACGTTGTCAATCAGCGCTATACCGCCCCTATACCTGTGCGTCGGGCGGCCATATCGAGCCTGGATCCGGCCGGCGACGGGGGTCGCGCCGGCCGGATCCGGCCCGTGCGGCGGGCGTGTCGGCCCTGCGGCACGGGGGAACCGCAGGCCGCGCCGCACGGGTCTATCGGGTGCCGAGCGCCAGCAGTTCGCGCAGTTCCGCCTGGTCGACCATCGGTGCCAGGGACGCCACCGTCTCCGGCGCCGTGCAGGCCACCCGCAGCATCTGGAGGAAGTGCCCGGACAGCCGCCGCACGGTCGCCTCGTCGAACAGGTCGGTGTCGTAGCCGAACTCCGCCTGGAGCCGGCCGTCCTGGTACTGGGTGAGGGTCGCCGACAGGTCGAACTGCCCCTCGTCGTACGGGATGTCCAGCAGCCGGATCTGGTGCCCGGCGAACGCGTGCCGCTGGTTGGTGTAGTTGTCGCCGTGCTGGTGGGCCAGCAGGGTGACTGTCACCCGCACCGGCGGTTCCTGGTTCCGCCGGCCCGATCGGAGCAGCGGGAACGGGTAGGCGGCATGGGTCACGGCGTCGGTCAACTGTCGGCTCGCCGCGCTGATCGCCGTCGCGAACGTGGTGTCCGCGTCGAACGACCCGCGCAGCGCGATCGTGTTGATCAACATGCCGACCACCCCGCGCAGCGCCCGTCCCCGACGCAGCGTGGCCGGACAGCCGACGGTGAGCTCCCCCAGCCCTGTGTAGCGGTACATCGTCGCCTGGAACGCGGCGAGCACGACGGCGTACGGCGTCACACCGGCCGCCGCCGCGGTGTCCCGCAGCCGGCCGGCGAGGTCGTCCGGGAGCTCCTGACTGAACGCGCCGCCACGGAACGAGCGCACCGGCGGACGGGGCCGATCGGTCGGCAGGGTTGCCGCCGTGGCACCGTCGCAGACCTGCTCCCAGTAGGCGCGCAACCGCTCACCCCGCTCGCCGGTCAGCGCCGCCCGTTCCCGGGCCAGGAAGTCGTCGTAGCTGCCGGAGACCGGCGGCAACTCCACCGGTCGCCCGGCCTGCAACGCCCCGTACGCGGCGTCCAACTCCTGCCAGACGATCCGCTGCGAGTGGAAGTCGGTGGCGATGTGATGGATCACCACCACCAGCACGCAGTCGGTGCGCCGCCGCAGCAGGGCCACACGCATCGGACCGTCCTGCGCCAGCCGTAGCGGCTGGTCGCCGAACTCCTGGCAGCGGCGCAACAGCCCGTCGTCGTCCAGGTCGGGAACGTCGTGGACCTCGACTTCGCACCCGAGGTCGGGATCGACGACCCGCACCGGCCCCTGCTCCGTCTGCACGAAGCGGGACCGGAGCATGTCGTGCCGTGCTCGCACCGCCGCCAACGACCGGCGTACCAGGTCGGGGTCGAGCGCCGGTTCGACGTGCAGCCCGTGGACCACGTTGCTGGCCGGGCTGTCCGGGGCCAGCCGGTGGACAAGCCACAGCGCTCGCTGTCCAACCGACAGTTCCCGGACGTCCTCGGTCACCCCGCGGACCTGGCGGAGAGCACGAAGTCACTGAGGTCCTGGACCTTGGTGAAGCTGCCGACCAGCTCGTCCGGCACCTCGATGTCGAAGTGGGTCTCCACGGCGGCGAGCAGGTCGACGAGCTTGAGGCTGTCCAGCCCGAGGTCGACGAACGTGTCGCTGGCGTTGATCTCCCGGTCGGCGTCCTCGGTCATCAGCTTGCGGGTGAGCGACACGACGTCGATGGACACCTGGTTCACGGTCATCGTCATGGTGCTTGTCCTTTCGTAGGAAGGGATCTTGATCGAAGTGGGTCAGGGCATCCGGATGATCTGACCGGCGTAGGCGAGTCCCGCACCGAAGCCCAGGAGCATCACGCGGTCGCCGGGGCTGGTCCGGCCGCTCTCGTGCAGCCGGCTGAGCGCCAGCGGCACCGACGCGGCAGAGGTGTTTCCGGTGTCGATGATGTCCTTGGCGACCTTCTCGTCCGGGATCTGGAGGATCTCGGCCAACTGGTCGACGATGCGGAGGTTCGCCTGGTGCGGCACGAACCAGTCGATGTCCGACAGCTCGATGCCGGCGAAGGCGCACACCTTGCGGGCCACCCTCGGCACGTTCTTCGTCGACCAGCGGTAGACCAGCGGGCCGTCCATCTTGGCGAACTCGCGGCCGGTGGCGTCCCACTTGGTGCCGAGGATGTCGGCCCGCGAGCCGTCGCTGCCCCACACTGTCGGGCTGATCCCGTCGATCTCCGACGGGGAGACCACAGCGGCACCCGCACCGTCGCCGAAGATGACGTACGTTGCCGGGTCCTCCGGGTCGATGAAGCGGCTCAGTTGTTCGGCCCCGACGACGAGCACGTTGCGGGCGCTGCCCATCCGGATCTCGTTGGACGCGAGCCCGATCGAGTAGGCGAAGCCGGCGCAGGCGGCGTTCAGGTCGAACGCCCCGGTGGCGGTGATACCGATCCGGCTGGCCACCTCGGGCGCCCCGCCCGGGATGCGGTCCTTCTTCGTCGCCGAGGCGAGGATGACAAGGTCCACCTCGGACGGGTCGATGTTGGCCATTGCCAACGCCTTGCCGCCGGCCTCGGCGGCCATCATCGTCACGGATTCCTCCGGCCCAGACCGGTAGCGCGACCGAATGCCGGTCCGCTCCTCGATCCACTCCGGAGTCACGCCGGCCTCCCCGGCGATCTCCTCGTTGGTGATCAGTCTGCTCGGCCGGTACGCCCCGAGCCCGGTGATTGCCGCACCTGTCATCTGTGCCATCGCCTCCTCCGCACCACGCCTGCTCGGCGTCCTGGTGACACCGTCCGGAGGCAGTGTTCGGCGGGGCTCTCATAACTTCTCTACATCGCGCCCGGTATGGAAAAGAGATAGCCCGGCCCCGGACCGTACGGCGAATGTGTGTCGCCGCAGGCTGGCACGCCGATTCCGAGGGAGCACGCATGGAGGAGTTCCGAGGCAGGGTCGCGGTCGTCACCGGTGCCGGTTCGGGCATCGGCCGGGCGCTGGCGGTCGAGCTGGCCGTGCAGGGCGCCCGGCTGGCCCTCTCCGACGCGGCGGAGGAAGGTCTCGCGCAGACCGCGGCGCTCTGCGCCGCGCGGGGGGCCGAGGTCCGTACCTACCGGCTTGACGTCACCGACAGGCTGGCGATGCAGAACCACGCCAAGGAGGTACGCGCCGACTTCGGCGGCGCCGACCTGGTGATCAACAACGCCGGGGTGACCCTGCTCGCCTCGATCACCGAGGCCAGCTGGGACGACATGCGGTGGGTGCTGGACGTCGACTTCTGGGGCGTCGTCAACGGCACCCAGGCGTTCCTGCCACTGCTCGTCACCTCGAAGGGCCACCTGGTCAACATCTCCAGCATGTACGGGTTGACAGCGGCACCGGCGCAGAGCGCGTACAACGCGGCCAAGTTCGCCGTCCGGGGCTTCACCGAGGCTGTGTTGCAGGAGATGCGGGTCGGCGACGTGCCGGTGCGCGTCAGCTGCGTCTACCCGGGCAAGGTGCGGACCGACATCTTCAGCAACGCCCGGGCGGCGAAGGGGCTCGGCTACGGTGGGGTTCGGGAGCGCTACGCCCGGGAGGCGACGACCTCGGCCGAGCAGGCCGCACGACTCATCCTGCGCGGCGTCCGACGCAACCGGGTGAAGATCGTCGTCGGTTCGGATGCCCGCCGGGCCGACCTGCTCACCCGGCTGCTCGGCACTGTCTACTCCCGCTTCACCGCGCGCGCGGTCCGGACGCAGGCGAGCCAGGTCCGCCTGGAGGCCATGCGGACCCGGCTCGCGGCGCAGCGGGTCAGAGCGTCAGACCACCGTCAACTGTGACGACCTGGCCGGTCAGGTAGGAGGCCCGCTCCGAGAGCAGGAACGTCACCACCGGGGCGATCTCCTCCGCCTGGCCGAGCCGGCCGAGAGCGGTCCGCTGCTGGACGCCCACGGCCAGCCCGGCCGGCAGGTCGTTCAGCATGTCGGTCTCGATGAACCCCGGCGCCAGGGTGTTGACCCGGATCCCGTACGGGCCGACCTCCTTCGCCAGCGCCTTGGTGAAGCCGATGATGCCGGCCTTCGAGGCCGAGTAGTTGGTCTGACCCGGGCTGCCGGTGATGCCGGCCACCGAGGAGACCGTGACGATGGCGCCGCCACGACGCCGCATCATCTTGCGGATCGACGCCCGGCACACGTTGTAGACACCGCCGAGGTTGACGTCGATCACCGCTTGCCAGTCCTCGTCGGCCATCATCGCCACCGGACGGTCGCGGATGATCCCGGCCACGGTCACCAAAGCGGCGATCTCGCCCAGGTCCCGCTCCACGCCGTTGACGAACTCGCGCACCTGCGCGGCATCGGCGACGTTCACCTGCCGGGCCAGCACCCGGGCACCGGTCTCCAGCACCTCCGCGGCCACCTTCTCGGCGGCCTCCCTGTTGCTCTGGTAGCAGAAGGCCACGTCGTACCCGTCTGCGGCGAGCTGCCGGACCACGGCCCGGCCGATCCCTCGGGATCCGCCACTGACCAGGGCGACCGGTCGTCGGTTCTCACTCATGTCGACTCCTTGACGTCGGAGACCCCGGCCAGGACGGCGGGGCGAAGCGCAGCCGCCGGGCGCACCGCGCCGACCAGGCGACCGACCTGCATGACCACCTCGGTGCCGACCACGCTCTCGCCCCGGACGAAACCGGTGTCGGCGATCAGCCGGATCAGCTCGACCCGGTGCTCGACCGTCTCGCCCGGCAGCACCGGCCGGCCGAAGCGGATCCCCTCGAAGGCGCCCGCGATGGGCACCCCGTCGGTCAGCACGTCGGGCATCGGCCGGTCGTGCCTGATCAGCACCAGCGCGGCCTGGCCCCAGGACTCCAACAGCAGCACGGCTGGCAGCGGACGGGGCCCGGTCACCGTGTAGCTGCCGACCAGCCGGCGCCGGGGCACGATGTCGCTGACCCGGTCGACAAGGAGCATCGGCGGTCGGTGCGGGATGAGCCGTCGAATGTCGTCGCGGTCGAGCATCACGGGGTTCCTTCCTGATAACGCAACACCACCTCGGCGGCCGGTACGCCGGACACGGCGACCGTGCCCCGGCGTATCGGGCCGTCGCACCGGATGGTGATGACAAGCTCGTCGTCGAGGTCGATCGTTCGGAGGAACCGGCAGGACACCAGCTCGGCGAGGATCTCCGCCGGCATCGCCGCGAGGACGGCGCGGTGCACGTACTCGACGATGTAGACACCGGGCAGCAGGGGGAATCCGGGATAGTGCCCGGCGAAGACCGGGTCGTCCCGGTCGGGCCGGACTCGACCGACGATCTCGTCCCCGCTCGCGTGGTCGAGGTCGATCCGCGCAGTGGTCGCGCACTCGGGCGGAATCAGGATGGTCACCCACCGACCGTGCCCGTACCGGCTATATCTTCTCCATACGCCGTGAGCACGACGGACCCGCCGGGGATCCGCAGGCGCGGCTATGCCGACGGCGCCGACCCGGCGGTCACCATGCGGTGGTCCGACGGGTCGGCCTTCTCCCGCGCGAAGACCCGCACCAGGTCGTGGAAGCGGTGTCGTTGCCGCCGGCCGCCGTCCGAGCCCGCGATCTCCAGCAGCCGGGCGTCGACAAGGCTCTCGGCCACCTCGTCCCCCACCCGGGGCGTCACGCCGAGCACCCGGGCGGCGGCTCCGATCGGGAAGTCGGCAGTGTCCAGCAGGGCGAGCCGGCGCAGCGCGACCTGACTTTCGGCCTCCAGCTCCTGGTAGCTGCCCTCGATGCGGGCCCGCACGTCAAGCGTCCCCAACCGCAGCTCGTTGAGGCGGAACCGCTCGTCGGCCAGCCGCTGCGCGAGATAGCGCAGGGACCAGTGCGGTCGGGCGATGAGCCGCGCCGCGGCCACCCGGATGCCTATCGACAGCCTCCCGCACAGTTGCACGATCCGGTGTGCGGCGCCGGGCTCGGCGGCCACCCGTGACGAGCCGACGATCGTGGCGAACAGCTCCAGCGCCTGCGCCGGGTCGAGGATGCCCACCTCGACGCGGGTGACGCCGGGCAGCTCGGAGAGGCGTCCACGACAGGTCAGGATCACCCGGCAGGACGGATCGCCGGGCAGCAGCGGGCGCACCTGCTGATAGTTGGCGGAGTTGTCGAGCACCACCAAAACCCGACGGCCCGCCAACTGGCTGCGGTACAGGCACTCGCGTTCGTCGAGGCGCCTCGGTATGGCCTCCTCGGCGTTGCCGAGGCTCCGGAGGAACCAGCCCAGCACGTCGCCCGGTTCGGTGGCGTTGCCCCGGGTGCCGCCGAGGTCGGCGTAGAGCTGCCCGTCCGGGAAGTCGTCGCGGCACAGGTGCGCGGCCCGCAGCGCCAGCGACGACTTTCCGACGCCTGCCATCCCGGTCAGCAGCGTCCGCTGTGGAGCGGGCGGCGACGTCTCGGCGAGCAGCCCGGCAAGCTGGCGCAGCTCCTGTTCCCGGCCACAGAAGTCGTGCGCCCCGGGCGGCAGCATCCCCGGGCGGACGTCGCGCCAGCCCGGCCCGGCTCGCGGTGCGACAGCGACGTCGGGCGTCCCGGGGCGGGCCAGCACCATCTGGTACGCCTCGGCCAGCGCCGGCCCCGGATCGGCGCCCAACTCGTCGGCGAGCACCCGCCGGCCCTCGTGGTAGACGGCCAACGCGTCGGCCTGGCGGTCACAGCGCAGCAGTGCGGTGATCAAGTGGCTGCGCAGCTGCTCGTGCAGTGGCTGCGCGGCGACCAGGTCGCTCAGCTCCACCACCAGGCCGGCCTGCCGGCCCAGCATGAGGTCGGCCGCGATGCGGTCCTCCAGGACCGCCATCCGCACCTCGGTCATCCGGGGCGACTCCGCCTCGACGAGGTGGTCGGTGACGTTGGCGAGCGTCGTTCCGCCCCACAGCGCCAGCGCCTCGTGGAGGTTCTGCGCGGCCTCCTCGTGCCGGCCGGAGCGCACTGCGTCCCGGCCCAGCCCGGCCAGCCGCTCGAACTCGTCGATGTCGAGGCGGCTGTCCCCCGTCCGCAGCAGGTAACCGGACCACTGCCGGACGATCTCCACCTCGTCCCCGAGATACTTCCGCAGCCGGGAGACGTAGTTGTAGAGCTGGGCGGCGAACGTCGTCGGCGGGTTTTCGTCCCACAGCAGCTGGCAGAGCCGGGTGTCGGAGACGATCCGCCCTCGGGCGAGCAGCAGGACGGCAAGCACGGTGCGCTGCTTGGCGCCGTCCAGCGGGACCTCGACGCCGTTACGCCAGGCACTCACCGGCCCCAGTACGCGAAACTCCACAGTTGCTCCGATCGGGTCAGCCCATCGAATAGTCGGAGAGTCGACCACCGCCGCACGTCGACGCATCTGTGCCGACCACCCAAGTTCCGCCGTCCGCGCCCCGCGTCATGTCGCCACACCACCGACACCGGGGCCCGCTCCGACGCTCCGCGCGGCCGTCACCGACCGTCGCGTGGTCAGCGCCGGAGAGTGCGCGAGCTGCGCCGACCAGCCGTGCCGACAAGAATTTGGGTGGATCCCACGCATGAGTTGTCGGCCGTCGCTTGGCACCCTCAATTCGATGAACACCACGGATGCCGACGGCCCACCCGGCCTCGCTCCGGCCGAGTCGCCCCGACTCCGCCGGAGCTGGTGGGCACGCGGCCTGGCGCTGCACGAGCGGGTGACCGTCGGCGGCGGCACCGATCCGGTGGACGCCGGGCGGCTCGGGCACGCGCGGCAGCGGCTGGATCTGTGGCGGGCCGACCGCGGCCCGGAGCTGGACGTCCGGCTGGGCGAGCTGGGCGTCGACGAGGACCTGTTGCTCACGTACCTCGCCGAGGAGGACGGGCACCTCGCCGCGCGGGTCGACCCGCCGCCCTGGGCGGTCCTTATCGAAGCCGCGGTACGCGCCGCCGCGCAGCCTCCGTCGGTGCCGGTCGCCGCGAACTGGAGGTCGGCATTCGCCCTACCGCTGCGCCCGCTGGTCGACCAGGCGCGGACCCGCTTCCGCCGGGACGCCGTCCCGGTGACCGACGCCCACGTCGACCTGGGTGCGCTGGATGCCGCGTTGACGGCCACCCTGGAACGGCAGCTGGCCGCGTTGGCAGCCCGCGCCTTCATCGAGGAGTTGCACCGCCGCAGGAGCGCCGACCTCCTCCAGGGCGACGACAGTCGCGCCCGATTCGTCGACTTCATCCGCCAGATCGGTACGTCTGCCGGACTGGCTGCACTGTTCACCGATCTTCCGGTCCTGGCCCGGCTGCTCGGGCAGGCCACCGCGCACGCCACCGACGCGATGCTGGAGCTGCTCGCCCGGTACACCGCCGACCGGGAGCATCTGGTCGACGACCTCCTGGGCGGCGCCGACCCCGGCCCGCTGGTGGCCGTCGACGACAGTCGAGGTGACCCGCACCAGTCCGGCCGGACCACCACCGTGATCCAGTTCGCCGACGGCCGGCGGTTGGTCTACAAGCCCCGGGACCTCACCCACGACGACCGGCTGGCGGCCTTCGTCGGCTGGATGAACCGGATGGTGCCCACAGTCGGCATGCGCACGGCCGCCTGCCTGGCCCGCCCCGAGTACGGCTGGACCGAGTTCGTGGTCGCTGCGCCGCTCGCCGACCCGGACGGCGCGGACCGCTTCTATCGACGGCAGGGCGCGCTGCTGGCGCTCGCCCACGCGCTCAACACCACCGATCTGCACTACGAGAACGTGATCGCCAGCGGCGAGGACCCCGTGGCCATCGACGTCGAGACGTTGTTCAGCCCCAGCTGGCGGCCCGCGACCCAGAGCGGCGATCCGGCCGCCGACCTGCTCGCCGCCTCGGTGCACCGGACCGCGTTGCTGCCTCTGATGGTCGTCGGCGAGCAGGGCATCATGGACCTGTCCGCAGCCGGCGGAGACCACGGCCGGCAGAGCCCGGTCAGTCAGATCGACTGGGCGGACCCAGGCACCGACCGGATGCGCCTCGTACGCCGCGCGGGCACCTTCGACGGCGCCTCGAACCGGCCCCGCCTCGGCGACCGGGTGATCGATCCGGAGGACCACGAGGCGGCGATGCTCGAAGGTTTCCGGCTCGGCTACGAGGCGATCGAGGCACACCGGGAGGACTTCACCCAGCTGGTCGAGTCGTCGTCGGCCATGACGGTGCGACTCGTCGTACGGCCCACCTGGGCCTACCGGACGCTGCTCGACGAGGCCACCCACCCGAGCCTGCTGCGCGACGGTCTGGACCGGGACCGTTTCCTCGGGCAGCTCTGCGGCCGGACCACACTGCCCGGCGACCCGTTGTTCGCGCGCCACGAGATCGTCGCGCTGTGGCGCGGCGACGTGCCGTACTTCCACGCCCGGGCCGACAGTTCCGTCCTGGCCGCCGACGGCGAACCGACGGCGGTGCCGCTGCACCGCAGCGGCGTCGGCGCGGCACTGGACCGGATCGCGGGGTTCGGCGAGGCCGACAGGCAGGACCAGGAGTGGGTCATCATGGCCAGCCTGGCCACCCGCCGGCCGGTCGGCACCCATGACGACGCGGCGCCGATGCCCGGGCCGCCGCACGGCACGGCCGCCCCGCCCGAACGGCTGGTCTCGGCAGCCTGTGCGATCGCCGACCAGCTCGTCGCCCGTGGCGCACCTGGTCGGGACCGGGTGAACTGGCTGGGTCTGGAACTGGTCGACGACCGGCAGTGGCTGCTGCTCCCGATGGGTGCCGGCCTGGCCAACGGGTACCTCGGCGTGGCGCTCTTCCTCGGTCAACTCGCTCACGTCACCGGCGTGGCCCGCTACGGCGAGGTGGCCCGTCGGGCGGTCGCCGCGACGCCGGGGCTGCTGCGCCTGCTGTCCGATCGGCCGGAGCTGGTCACGGCCATCGGCTGTGGTGGGCTGCACGGCCTCGGCGGGCTGGCGTACGCGCTGGCTCGGCTGGCCGTGCTGCTCGACGACCCGGAGATCGGCCGGTGGGTCGACACGACCGTCGAACTCGCCGAGGTCGCGGTTGCCGGGTCCACAAGCGACGACTGGGCAACCGGCCAGGCCGGCTGCCTGGCCGCCATGACGTCGATCCACGCCGAACTGGGGCTCGACCGCGCGGCGGCGCTGGCCCGGACCTGCGCCGACAACCTGGCCGACACGACCGCGTCCGATCAGCCCGCCAGTCCAGCCGGCTTCGCCGATGGCACGGCCGGCATCGCGTACGCCCTGCACAGGTTCGTCGACATCGGCGGCGGTTCCCCGCGGCACGCGGACGCGGCGCGGAAAGCTCTGCGGCACGCCCGGCAGACCCCGAACGACTCGTCCGGGTGGTGTGCCGGCACCTCCGGCCTGGCCATCGCCCTCGCCGGCCAGCACGACGAGGGCACCTCCGTCACCTCTGCCCCGGACGCGCCTGCTGACCTCGTCCGGCGGTTGGCCGACCGGCCGCTGTCCCGCGACCTGAGTCTCTGCCACGGCGAGTCCGGCGTCGGCGAGGCGCTGACGGTGCTGGCCGCGGGGCCGGCCGGGCCTGCGGCAGCCGCCGCGCTACGACAGCACACCACACTGGTCCTCAACGCCCTGCAATGGCAGACGCGCTACTGCGGCACACCCGACGGCGTCCTCACACCGGGGCTGCTGACCGGGCTCGCCGGCATCGGCTACGGACTGCTGCGCTCCGCACTCGCCGCACGGATACCGTCCGCGCTGCTCCTGGAACCCACCCCGCCGCCAACCGGATCCGGCTGGCTGTCCAACCCCTTCACACCGAGGAGAAAATCATGACGTCTCAGCAGCTCACCACCGACCTCGCCGGCACCGACCACGTCGAGGACCAGCACCCGGCCGGGGAGCCGAGGGTCAGCCCGGTGGTGGCCTTCGGCCTGCGTACGGCAGCCCTTGCCGGCCTGGCCGTCCCGGTGGGTCTCCTTGTTGGACACCTGGTCTCCGGTGATGTCGGCGCCGCCCAGGACTCCGCCATCACACTCCCGCTCACGACCTGCTGCCCCACAGTCGCTTTGTGACCCAGGCGCAGACCACCCGGTCAGCGCGGTGATCAGCCGGTCGGACGATAATATTGACGGGGTCGGTGGGCCTACCGGCTGAGCCTGGTTATCGATCGTTAGCCTCGCTATCGTTTCCGCCGTGCAACGATCCCGCGACCTGGTAGGCCGAGGTGCGGAGTTCGGTGCGTTGACGGGCATGATCCAGGCTGCCCGTGCCGGACGTGGGGGCGCGGTCTTCATCGTCGGCGAGGCCGGTGTCGGCAAGTCGCGGCTCGCCGGGGCGGCTGCCGAATTCGCCTACACCGCCGAGATGAGTCTGCTTCGGGGGCGGGCCAGCGCACTCGGCACCGGGGTGCCGCTGCGACCGCTCACCGAGGCGGTGCTCTCCCTGCTCCGGTCCGCCACTGTGGACGTCGCGGCGCTCGGCCCGTACGGGCCGATCCTCGGTCGGCTGGTGCCCGACTGGGGCACTCCGCTCGCCAGCCCGGAGACCGGGTCGATGGTGATCCTGGCCGAGGCGGTGCTCCGGCTGACCGCGCTCGCCGGCCAGGACCGTGGGTGCCTCATGGTCCTGGACGACCTCCAGGACGCCGACGCGGAGACGCTCATGGTGGTCGAGTACCTGATCGACAACCTCGACCAGCAGCCCACCCTGCTGGTCGGCGTCCTCCGGGCCGACGACTCCCCCGCGCTGGAGGTCGTCCGAGCGGCGGCCCGCCGCGGTCGGTGCACAGTGCTCGAGGTGGGCGGTCTCAGCCCCGAGGACCTGCGGGCCATGGCCGCAGCCTGCCTCGGCGTGGCGGCGGACGAGTTGCCAACGGCCGCGACCGAGCTGCTCTGGGGAGGCAGCGGTGGCAACCCGTTCCTCATCGAGGAGATCCTCGCGGCGATGGTGGAGAACGGTTTGCTGCGGCACGGTCCACAGGGGTGGCTCGTCGCCCCGCAGGCACCGGCCACCCTGCCCGCCGCGTTCGCCAGGAGCATGGCGCACCGGATCGAGAAGCTGAGCCCCCAGGCCCGGGAGCTGCTGTCCTGTGGCGCCCTGATCGGGCAACGCTTCTCGGTGGCCGTGGTGCAGTCGGCGACAGGGCTCAGCGACCGCGACCTGTTCAACCATCTGCACGGCAGCATCGTCGCCCAGTTGGTGGCACCGGACGACCAGCTGGCCGACTGGTACACCTTCCGGCACCGGGTCACCCGCGAATCACTTCTCGCCCTTGTCGAGCCGGCCGACCGGCGGGGGTTGGCCCACACCGTCGCCGAGGCCGTCGCGAAGGTCCACCCGGAGTTGCCGGGTGAGTGGTGCCAGATCTCCGCCACGCTGCGCGTCGAGACCGGCGATTCCCTGTTGGCCGGTCGACTCTTTGCCGAGGCTGGCCGGCGGGCCCTGGCGCAGGGTGCCGCCACCTCCGCCGTCGCCCTGCTCGACCGGGCCTGGGAGCTTCAGGCCGACGGGCCGGCCGAGGCCCGCGCCGACACCCTGGAGACGCTCCTACAGGCCCTCGGCGAGGCCGGTCTGGTCCGCCGCGCACTGGAGCTGGTCAACAGCCCGGACCAGGTGGCCGGGCTCCCCGCTCGACGGCAGGCCAGGTTGCACACCCGGCTGGCCTGGACGGCTGTGGTGGCCGGGGAGCTCACCGACGCGCTGGCCCAGGTGGAGATCGCCCGTGAGCTGCTCGGTCCGGATCCAGCGGCCGAGGACGAAGCCCCCATCGACATCGTCGCGGCACACCTGGCTCTGGACACGCCGGGGCGTGACCAGCTGGAGGTGGCCGAGACCCTGGCCCGCCGGGCCGCCACTGTCGCCGCCGCGGTGCCGCTGCCGGTGGTGGCCTGTCAGGCATGGCAGTTGCTCGGTGCGCTCGTCCGGCATCGCGACCCGGCCGAGGCCACCCGCTGCCTGGAGCAGGCCCGGTCCATCGCCGCCGAGCACGGCCTGCCGATCTGGGAGGTCCACGCGCTGATCCGGCTCGGCAACGACGACGCGTTGCGGCACGGCGCACTGGACCGGCTGGAGCAGGCTCGGGAGCGGGCGCTGCGGGTCGGGGCGGTGACCGCCCGCCAGCAGGCCGAGGCGAGCATCGCCCTGCACCTGATCATGCGCGGCGACTATCCGGCCGCACAGGACCTCATCGACCAGGTCCTCACCGCGACGACCCGCCTGAAACTGATGGAGACCACCCAGTACGTGCTGCTGCTCAGCGCGGTGCTCGCCGCCCACCAGGGCCGGCGGGCCCAGATGCAGGACGCGCTCGCCGAGTTCCGGCGCTGGGGCGGTGACGAGAGCCTGCACGCGCAGCGGGTCCACGGGCTGGCCGGCACGTTCTGCGCGCTGCTGGAGGAGGACCGCCCGCGCGCCCTGTACGAGCTGTCCCTGGCGGTACGGGCGGAGGAGACGAACCCGACCGTCTTCCACCTGGGCGGGCGGCTCGGTCTCCAACTGCTGTTGCGGGCGATCGCCGACGAGATCAGCTTTCCGGAGTACGAGGCGATCGTCGGCACACCGGCGAGCCAGCTGCGGTGGGACCGGCAGTTCGCGCTCTTCGCCCGGGCAGTCCTGCTCGGCCGTGCGGGTGAGCACGACGCCGCGACCGCCACCATGGCCGAGGCGATGGAGGTCGGCGCTCTGTACGCGATGGGGCGACATCTCGCCCTGCGGCTGGTCGCCGAGGCGGCGCTCGCCGATGGGTGGGGCACTCCCGTGGAGTGGCTGCGGGCCGCCGAGGACTACTTCCACCAGGCGAACGTCCCGCCGGTCGCCGGGGCGTGCCGCACGCTGCTGCGCCAGTCGGGCGCGCGGGTCGCCCAACGGCGGCGCGGCGCCGCGGAGATCCCGGTCGAGCTGCGGGCAGCGGGCGTGACGGTACGCGAGTGGGAGGTCCTGCGGCTGCTCACCGGCCGGCTGAGCAACCGCGAGATCGCCGAACGGCTGCACCTGTCACCGCGCACCGTGGAGCGGCACGTCTCCAGCCTCATCACCAAGACCGGACAGCCGAACCGGATCGCGCTGAGCGACATCGCCACCGATTTCGACGCTGGCTGAGGTCGTGGCGGGTGCCCGGGGGCCGGGCCTGGTCGGACCGACCCCCGGGGTACGGATCAGCTACGCAAGCTCCACTGCTGGTTGGCGCCGCCGTTGCACGACCAGAGAATGATCTTCGTGCCGTTGGCCGTGGCGGCACCGTTGGCGTCCACGCAGAGCCCCGACTGGGCGTTCGTGATGGTGCCATTGGTGTTGACGTTCCACTGCTGGTTGAGCCCGCCGTGACAGTCCCAGATGATGACAGTGGTGCCGTTGGCAGTGCCCGCACCGGAGGCGTCCAGGCACTTGTTTCCGTACACGGTCAACTGCTTGCCGGAGGTGTAGGTCCACCGCTGGTTCGTGGCGCCCGAGCAGTCCCAGATCTGCACCTGCGTGCCGTTGGCGGTGGTGGAGTTGGGTACGTCCACACAGCGACCGGACTGGCCGCCGACGAGCTGCCCGGCCCGCTGGCCACCGCCGGAGCCCGGCTGCCTGACGATCGACGTCGACTCGGCCGACCGGTTTCCCTGGGCGTCGAGCACAAAGAGCCGGTACTCACCCTGGGCGGTCGGCACGGCGATGGAGGTGGCGGTGCCGGCTGCGCTTGTCATCGTGGGGCCGGCGGCGAACGTGGTGGTACCGGAGGGAGCGAGCCAGACCGTCCTGGTGGCGTCGCCGGTGCTGCGGATCGGGATCGTCGACGTCGCGCCGCTGACGACTGTGCTGGCCGGCAGGACGTAGTTCGGCACCGAGAGATTGCTGGCCGGGACGATGTCGCGGAACGAATCCTCAAATCCGGAGTTCACGGCGATGCCGTAGGCAGCGGCCGGCCAGACGTAGTCGGAAGAGACGATGATGTCCTGGACCGTGCTGTTCGGCAGGTTCTTGTTCGAGACCTTGTTGATGGGGCCGTAGGTCTGCGTGATGCTCAGGTCGTGCTTACGCCCGAAGTCGTCGGAGTTGATGAGCCACGTGACGTTCTTGTCCACACTCAGGACGTTGTCCCGGAACGTGATGAACGCCGACCCCTCGTCCGGGTGAAGTCCGTACTTGTGGCCCGCCGGAACGCCCTGGAGATAGTTGTTGGTGATCATCGTTCCGGGCTGACTGCCGAGCGTGTAGATCGGGGCCGTGTCGCTGAGCCGCTGCACAGTGTCGATGATGTGGTTGTAACTGATTGTGTTGTTGCGCGCCGTCGTCGTCGGCCGGTTGGGCGCGATCGAGCCCGACGAGCCGTCGAAGTTCCACCAGCCCCAGCCGAGCGTGATGCCTGACCAGGGGGCCTTCTCGATCCGGTTGCGCTGGATCGTGAGGGTGTCGACGAAGTACGCCGAGATGGGGCTGTGCCCGTTGAACAGCACGGCGCTGTCGTACAGGTAGTTGTTCTTGATGTCGATGTTCTTGGGCAGCCCTTCGACCTGGGCGGAATACTTCTCGCGGTTTGTCGACGTACCGTCACCGATGTAGACGTGCTGGGGATGGCCGACGGTGATGGCCGAGCCGGCGATGTCGTTTGTGTAGTTGCCGATCAACTGCGTGCCCTGCACGTCGTTGACCATGTTGATCCCGTCGGCGCCGGTGTGCTGGATCCGGTTGCGTTGCAGCAGGATCCCGTCGGCGTTCTGCACCTGGACGATGCCGGGGGTCACGTCGACGTTGCGGTAGTAGTAGACGTGGAAGTTGCCCTTGGCGTACGCCTGGGCGCCAAGGTTGCCCTGCTGCGCCTGCTTGAACGACGAGCCGGCGACGCTGAACAGGTTCCAGTCGGAGTGCTGCACAGTCAGCCCGGAGAACGTGATGTTGCGGGCGTGGTTGCTCGTCGAGGTGCCGGCGACCCGCAGCAGGGTGGTCACGTTGTTCGGCGCGTACACCGTCGCTGTCGACATGTTCTCGGAGCTGGCCTTGTAGTAGTAGACCGTCTTGCTGCTCTTGTCGTAGTAGAACTCGCCGGGCGCGTCGAGGAACTCGTAGGCGTTCATGACCTTGTGGGTGCCGCCCACCTGGGCATTGCCGTTGAACGCGCCCTGGGCGATCGCCGCACCGGGCTGCTGGAACAGGGCGACCCGGTTGGCGCCGTCGGAACTGGTCGTCACCTGGCGAACGCCCACCAGGGCAGTGGTCCAGGTGGTGCCCGTCTCGATCTCGATGTCGTCCTGGTTGCGGGCGATGGCAGGAAAGTCGTTCAGGCTGTATTTGGCGCCATCGCACTGCGACCCCGACTCCCAGGCCCAGTCGGCCTGGCCAGCGGTGATGGTGTACGTCCCGTAACACCCCGCCGAGTTGATCGTCTTCGACGCCATGAAGGCACGCTTGTCGTTGACGTAGAGCGTCCGCAGCTTGTTGGCGCGGTCCAGCGGCGCCTTCCAGATGTTGCCGCTGTGCTGGGTCCACCCCGTCACCTGGACGCCGCCGTCGAGGACCGGCCGCTCGCTGCCGTACGCCGCGTAGGCGACCCGGAACCCGTTGGTGCCCGAGTCGGCGGCGCCGAACTCGACGGTGCTGCCGATCGGGTAGGTCCCGCCGCGCAGGTACACGTTGATGTCGCCGGTCATGCTCGCGTTCACAGTACGGACGACATCGCGAGCGCGTTGCACGGTGCGGAACGGGGACTGGAGGGTGCCCGGGTTGGCGTCGTTGCCGTCGGGGGCCACATAGTAGGTCTGTTGGACTGCCGCCGAGGCCGGCGCCTGGCTCACCAGCACGGCCGGGAAGGCGGCGGCGACGAGCACCGCAAGCGCCAACACTGACGTACGAGCGGTGGATGCGATCGACTTCACGAACTGTTCCCCTCACTTGCCGTCGACAGTGGACCCCGTTCTTATCGAGCGACGAGCAGGAACAGCGACGCCATCAAGGGTCGGCGGGCGACTGCTGTCCCCCGACCACAACTTTGCCAATCGCTACGAAAGTCTTCCCCGGAAGCGTAGGTCACACGTGTGACGTCTGCAACCATAGATTCGAGGTCGTCAATGCGCAAATAGCAGCAGAGGCGGGCAGAACACCCAGCCTGCCCACCGGTCCGTTTAGGATCATCTGATGATTGCCGGGCCGGCGCTCGGCCTCACGTCAGGTGCCGGACGAAGAACCGGTTTCCTGCGTCGCCCTCGAACTGCGGGACGCCGGTGTGCCCGCCCATGTTGGCGTGCAACGTCTTCTCCTTGGAGCCGAAGGCGTCGAACAGGTCCAGGGCCATCTGCCTGTCGTTCCCATCGTCGTCCCACTGCAGCAGGACCTGCAGCGGAATAGTTACCTGCCGGGCCTCCTCGAACATCGCGCGGGGCACGAAACTCCCGGCGAACAGAAGGGCCGCCGAGATGCGCGGCTCGACCACCGCCAGCCGGAGCCCGATGGCGATCACCCCTCCCGAATACCCGACCGGACCGCCGATCTCCCGCAGCGCAAGGAGGGCGTCCAAGGCGGACCGCCATTCCGGGACGGCCTTGTCGACAAGTGGAAGGACAAGCCTGTCGACGATCTCGTCATCGACCGGCTCGCCCGCCTCCAGCGCCCGGCGCAGGTCGGCGCGGGCCTGCTCAGCGGCGGCGGAACGAGGCCGGTCGCCGGCTCCGGGGAGTTCGATGGTGGCGGAGGCGAAGCCCTCCGCCGCAGAGTGCCGCGCCCGGGCCACGAGTCGGGGGTACATCCTGCGCAGCCCGCCGGGGTGGCCGACCAGGATCAACGGCGCCGGCGCAGGTACGGATGCGGGCGTCCACAGGATGCCGGGGATCTCACCGAGGGTGAACTCGCGCTCGAGGACAT
Source organism: Micromonospora profundi (assembly GCF_011927785.1). Classification (NCBI taxonomy): domain Bacteria; kingdom Bacillati; phylum Actinomycetota; class Actinomycetes; order Micromonosporales; family Micromonosporaceae; genus Micromonospora; species Micromonospora profundi. The sequence continues at coordinate 4,764,895 of NZ_JAATJK010000001.1, forward strand.
CGTCGTCGAGGTGCCGCTCAGAAGTGAACTGCATCGTCGTGCCTTTCGGGAGTGCTCGTGAACGGCGCTCCCGGACGACCTATCGCCCGACCGTGACCCCGGAGGGAAGCACCCATGTCGATACGTTCACGGATACCACCTCCTCGTTCTCTCGCACGGCCTCAGGGAAAGTAGCAGTGGTCGTCGTGCTCCGCCAAGCGGGTTTGCGGAGGCTCCGTGGCCGGATGGACCGACACTGGCGGACGGTGCTGGACGGCCGCACTACGGGGGCGCGAGCAGGTCGTCGTCGCGTCCGTTCTGGGGCAGCCCGGAAGCAGCGGCGATGACCTCGACGGCCTCGTCCAGGCCCGTGGTCTCGGGTAGGACGAGTTCGTCCGGCCAGCCCAGGACGTCATACGCGGCGTACCAGCCGCTCATCTGCTCGGCGGTGAACTCATCGGCCTGGGGGCGGGTGAGGTGCCGGCGCAGGGTCTCGGCCAGGGACACGTCGAGGTAGCAGAACAGCGACCGCCCTCGGTGGCCATCCCGCAGGGAGGTGAGCATGGTCCGGTAATGCCTGCTGTACAGGATGCCCTCCAGCACCACGTGGTAGCCGTGGTCGAGGGCGAACCGGGCGGTCTGCTCGATCAGGGCGGGTGCGGCGCCGCCGGGCTTGTCCCGTTCGCGGAGGACGATGCGGCGCAGGTAGTCCTGCTCGACAAGGGCGCACCCCCGGCCGTGCCGGCGTCGTAGCTCCCGGGCGATGCTGCTCTTGCCCGAGCCGGAGTTGCCCCGGACGCAGACGAGGATCGTGTCAGGGCTACCAGTGGGTTCAGCGACCACGATGCCTCCTGGTACGTCGCGCGAGGGCCAATTCTCGCGGTCTGTCGGGGACTGGTCGAAGCTCTATCCTGCTTCCAGCGGGCAGCAGAAGGTGAGCATGTGGCGATGGACGTCTTCGGCGGAGTGGCCGACCTCTACGAGCACGCCCGGCCCGACTATCCGCCGGAGATCGCCGAGGCAGTCCTCGCCTACCACGGAGGCAGACCGGCGTCCGTGGTCGACATCGGCGCGGGCACCGGAAAGGGCACCGACGTACTGGTAAGCATCGGCGCGCCGCTGACCTGCGTCGAGCCCGACGAGCTGATGGCCGCCCGACTCGCCGAGCGCTTCCCGGACGCCCGCGTCGAGGTGACCACCTTCGAACTGTGGGCCCCGCCGGCAGGTGGGGCGGACGTGCTGGCCTGCGCCACGGCCTGGCACTGGCTCGACCCGGCCACCCGCAACACACACGCCCGCCGCGCCTTGGCGCCCGGCGGCACCCTCGCCGTCTTCGCGCACCGGTACGGCTACGCCGACGCCGACCAGCAGGCCGCCGTACGGTCCGCGCTGCACGCGGTCGCCCCGGAGATGCGGGACCGTCCGGTCGACTGGTTCCACAGGGACATCGTCGAGAGCGGACAGTTCGACGACGTACGCCGGGAGGTGTTTCGGCGGGAGCTACGGCTGGACAAGGCGCGGTACCTGGCGTTGGTGCGCACGTTCGGGCCGTACCTGTCCCGGACCCCGGAGCAGCAGCGGCGCGGGATCGACGCCCTCGACCGGCTGGTGGACGACTTCGGCGGCAGCGTCGTGCTGGACCTGCGCACGACGCTGGTGTTGGGCCGGGCCGATGCTCGGTGACCGGTGGGGCGTGTCCGACGACGAGACGCTTCGCCGCTACCCGTGTGACGACTTCGTCCCCGTACCCACCTTGCGAGCCTGGCGCGGGGTGAGCGTGGACGCCCCACCGGCCGCGGTGTGGCAGTGGGTCTCCCAGATCCGGCTCGCGCCGTACGCGTACGACTGGATCGACAATCTCGGCCGGCGCTCACCGCAACGGTTGGCGGCGCTTCCCGAGCCGGTGGTGGGCGAGGCGTTCACCACCGCCGGTGGACGCAGGCGGGGCCGGATCCTCGCCGTCGCGCCGGGACACCACCTGACCGGCGAGATCATGGGCGCGGTCCTGTCGTACGTCGTGGTGCCGGACGCGGCGAACACCACGCGCCTGCTGCTCAAGGTCGTCATGCGGACGAACCGGGTGCTCGCCCTCGGGCTGTGTCTCGGGGATCTGGTGATGGCCCGCCGGCAGTTGCTGACCCTCAAGCGGCTCGCCGAGCAGGACGCACACCCGGACCACTGACCGGGTACGCCGTCCGGCGGCACTGTCGCCTCAGGCGCGGCCGGTAGACCGCCAAGGGGCGACGGCGGTGCGGCCGGCGTGGCGCAGCATCGCCCTGACCACCAGCGGGTGTACGAGGCGTACGGCGGCAAGGTAGGCGCGGCCGGCCCGGGAACGGGCCGCCGCCAGGGTGGCCACGGTGATCGTCGTGCCGCCGAGGTCCGGCTGGACCAGAACGCTGGCTCGGAAGGTCAGGTGGCCGGCGTCGGTGCCGAGCAGCACTTCATTGTCGGTGCGGGCGATGGTGTCGAAGTCCGAAGCGTCGCTTCGCTCGACGCCGATCGTGGTGACCAGCCGGTTCCGCAGACGCAGCAGCGCGACCACAACGCGGGGAGGATTGCGGAAGACCGCAGCCGCCCAGTCATTCGGATCGGTGGTGGTGCCGGGTGGCACCCGCAGCGAGTAGGCGTCGGCCAGGTCGACCAGACCGTCCGGCTACTCACCGCCTGAGTCACCACGACGGGCCACGGCGCCGTGCAGGGTGTTGCACCTGGGCAAGCGCGCGGATGTGGTCGGCGGCGGTGCGAGGTCTAGCCTCTTGGGTCATGTCCGACCCCGCGCCGCGTCCGTTGCTGTTGCTTGACGTGGACGGCACCCTCATCCCGTTCGGAACACCCACAGCGGCTCAGCCGGGCATTCCGCGTGTCAGCGATGCACCGGTCCCACCGGCCGATGCCCATCCCCTGCTGCACAAGGTCAACCCGGAACACGGGCGACGACTGGAGGCCCTGCCATGTGACCTGGTGTGGGCGACGACCTGGATGAACGATGCGAACGACGTGCTCGCGCCGCTGCTCGGGCTACCACCTCTGCCGGTCGTGGACTGGCCCGACTCCGACGAGGTGAGGCACCTGCACTGGAAGACCCCTGGGCTGGTCGAGTGGGCGCAGGGACGCGCCTTCGTCTGGGTTGACGACGAGATCACCCACGCCGATCAGGACTGGGTGTCGGCTCATCACCTCGGTGCGGCCCTACTGCATCGGGTCGATCCACGTCGCGGGCTGACCGAGCGGGACTTCACCGTCATCGAGAACTGGCTCATGCAGATCCTGGGCGGGGTCAAGGATCGCCGCGACGTGCGGCCGGCCTCGTCAGGGTGAGGAGGTATTGCTGCGGACCCTCGGGCGGCGCCTTCCCCGTACCTCGGAACAGCAGCGACGCGGCATCGCGCCTGCGCGGTTGACCGAGGCGTGCCCGGTGGGTCACGCTGGCCGTCGTTCGACCGGCGCGCTGCTCAGTACGCCATCGGGCCGGACTTCCTGACGCAGGCGGGCAAGGTTGACGAACCGGTCGCCGTCAAGCGGAGGAGCGTCGAGCAGGCGCAGCACCACCGTGCAGTACTTGGCCATTGTGTTACGGCCGGGCATGAGGATCGACAACTCCTCGTGGGCGTCGCACGTCTGCACTATCAGGTCGGCGGGCAGGCTCGGCAGCGTCTCCGAGGTGCCCGCCACCGCTACCTTGACGATCCAGAAGGGTCCGACGCCGTCGAGCACCTTCCGGTCCTGTTCCTGCGTCTCCAGCGCCAGGGTCCGCCAAGGCCCGCCCAGGCAGGTGACGCCGGCCTGCGTCACAGTGGTGACCAGTTCGGTCGCCGCCGCCAGGAGGATGTCCTCCGCCCGATCCCATTCCTGCGCGTCCCGGCCCAGGGGCGTGCCGGGAACGAGCCGCCCCACCACGGTCGTGGCAGGTACGTGCCGTAGCTGCGGCTCGGGCTGTGCCTCGAAGACGGCGCGGGCGGCCGTGATCGCCTCGGCCTGGGCCCGGCGTTGCCGGTCGACCTCGTCGCTGTGCCGGTCGAGCAGGGCGACCGCCTGGTCCGGTTCGTCGAGGGCCCGCCGGACGAGCTTCACGCTCATTCCGGTGTCCCGCAGCAACGTGATCAGCATGGCGCGTTCCACCTGGTCGAAGGCGTACGAGCGGTGGCCGGTCCGTTCGTCGATTCCGGCGGGCACGAGCAGCCCTTCGGCGTGGTAGAAGCGCAACGCCTGAGGTGACAGGTGGCACATCTGGCTGAACTCGCTGATCGACAACATGACCCCAGACTGCCCTCTCCAGTAACCACAAGGGCAAGCGCGCTCGTCTTCGACCACGAATGCAAATGTCCTGACCAGGCAGGAACGCCTGGTCAGGACATTTATCGCTGTCACGTCAGAGGTACCTGCCGGACTTGCCGATCTCCAACTGATTGGCGGCGGGCTGAGCGACAGGTCCGGTGCAGAGAGCGCCGCCCCTCGCTGGCACGGCCAAGGCCCGGCCCGGACTGGAAGTTTCGGTGGCTTGGCTGCGGGCCACCGCTCCCACCCGGGACAACGGCTGACCATGCCTGGCAGGATGAGCAAGGCTAGCAGCCAGTTGGAGCTACCTGAGACACCACGTCACCAAGAAAATGTTCCGGTAATATTTCGGAAATTGTTGACGGGCTCAGAATCGGGGCCATACGATTGCCATCGACGCCCCTCAATGATCTCGATTCACCGCGACCCGTCTCGGTCGCACAGGAGGGCCGTCCACCTACCACGGGGTGATACGCCGAACACCGGCTGCCGCACCTGGCCACCGACAGCCCGCGGGGTCACATCGCGGCGCTGGCCACCACCAGCTGTCACGAGGAGGAACACGTACATGAAGGACACCTCGACCAGGCCGCGAAAGAGCAGTCGCATGCGGCTGCTCCTCAGCGCCGCGTGCGCTGCGGCGCTCGCTGTCACCGGCACGTTCATCGCCAGCCCCAACGCGCACGCCGAGGCCGACCGGACCCTCACCTCGAACCTCACCGGCACACACAACGGCTACTACTTCTCGTTCTGGAAGGACAGCGGCAACGCCAGCATGACGTTGCGCGCCGACGGCCGGTACAGCAGCAGTTGGGACAGGAGCACCAACAACTGGGTCGGCGGCAAGGGCTGGGCCACCGGCAGCCGACGGACGGTCAGTTACTCGGGCAACTACAACCCGGGCAACAACAACACCTACCTCGCCCTGTACGGATGGACGCGGAACCCGCTCATCGAGTACTACGTGGTGGAGAACTTCGGCAGCTACAACCCGAGCAGCGGCGCCCAGCGGCTGGGTACGGTCACCACTGACGGCGGCACCTACGACATCCTCCGCAGCCAGCGGGTCAACGCCCCGTCGATCGACGGCAACCAGACGTTCTACCAGTACTGGAGCGTCCGTCAGCAGAAGCGTTCGAGTGGCACCATCACCACCGCCAACCACTTCGACGCCTGGGCCCGCGCCGGCCTGAACCTGGGCAGCAACCACGCCTACCAGGTCATGGCGACCGAGGGCTACCAGAGCCAGGGCAGCTCGGACATCAACGTCTGGGAAGGCGGCGGGGGCAACCCCACCACCGGGCCGACCACCGGTCCGACCACCCCGCCCGCGAACGGCAACTGCACCGCAGTGCTGTCGGCTGCCGAGCGGTGGGGTGACCGGTTCAACCTGAACGTGGCGGTCAGCGGCACCAACAACTGGGTGGTCAGCCTCGGGCTCAACGGCGGCCAGAGCATCCAGAACAGCTGGAACGCCTCGGTCAGCGGCACCACGGGCACCGTCACCGCCAGGCCGAACGGCAACGGCAACAACTTCGGCATCACGATCATGGCCAACAACAACTGGACCTGGCCGACGGTCTCCTGCCGGACCAGCTGACCCCGACCCACCGACCCTTGCGGGTGGCGTGCCGGCCGGTGCCGGCACGCCACCCGTCGTCGCGTTCAGGACACGACCCCCCGGGTTTCGCGTGAGGCTGAACGGAAGGTCACGGGCGACCGGTGCAGGACTTCGACCTGGTCTTCACTACTGGCATCGATACCTCAGCGAGCCGCGGAACCTGAACCGGCACCTCGTCCGGCTCTTGGCGCTGGCCGGGCTTCGTCGGGTCCGCTTCCATGACCTGCGCCACTCGTGCGCGACGCTCCTCTACGAACAGGGCGTGCCGATCGAGCGGATTCAAGACGTGCCCGGGCACAGCTCCCCGGCCATCACCAAGCTGATCTACGTGGAGGTGACCCGCCAGGCGCAGCGCTCGACCACGGACAAGCTTGGTTATGCGTAGGGCTCAGAAAAGGGATCAGGCCCAGTCCAACCGGACCGGGCCTGATCTCTTCTCGCTGGTGCGCCGCCAGGGACTCGAACCCCGAACCCGCGGATTAAGAGTCCGCTGCTCTGCCAGTTGAGCTAGCGGCGCTCGTTCGGCAACGGAGAGAAGATTAGCACCCCGCTGAGCCGGGCTCCAATCCGGTTACCCGGGTCCCCCCTTCGGTCGAGCTTACTGGACAAAGGCCCACAAATACTCCAGCGCTACTGAGACAGGTGCGTGGGCGTAGGCGCTGATACGGCACGATGTCCGCCAGGTACGCGAGAACAGAGGTGGGGATGGCACGGTTCACGCGAGCCGGGGCGGTGGTGGGCGCTCTGACCCTGGCGGCGTCGCTGGCACTGACCGGGTGCGGCGACGAGCAGAAGAAGCCGGAATTCGTTGGCGGGGCCCAGGCGAGCACGGAGCCGAGCGCCAGCGCCGCTCCGGGCACGGCCGAGCCGTCGAAGCCGGCGACGCCGAGCGGGCCGGCGCTGACGTTGAGCCCGGCCAACGGCACGAAGAACAGGCCCGTGAGCACGGAGATCAGCGCCAAGGTCCCGGACGGCGGCAAGGTGTCCTCGGTGACCCTGGCCGCCGCCGACGGCAAGGCGGTGGAGGGCAAGCTGCGTACTGACGGTTCGGCGTGGGTGCCGAACGCTCCGTTGAAGTACGGCACCAGCTACACCGCCACGGTGACGGCGAGCGGGTCGGACGGCACGACCAGCCAGGGCACCAGCACGTTCACCACGATGGCCAAGCCGAAGTCGACGATCGGGTCGGGCCTGTACCTCTTCGACGACAAGAGCTACGGGGTGGCCATGCCGGTGGTCACCGAGTTCCACCCGGGCATCCCGAAGAAGGACCGGGCGGCGGTGCAGAAGCGGATGTTCGTCCACACCGACCCGCCGCAGCCGGGGGCGTGGCACTGGGTCGCCAACGGCACGCAGGCGTACTACCGCGCGCCTGAGTACTGGAAGCCGGGCACCACCATCACCGTGCGGATCGCGCTTGCCGGCATGCCGCTCAGCAACGGCAGGTACGGCGACATCGACCGCAAGGCCACGGCGAAGATCGGCCGGTCGTTCGTGATGAAGGTCGACAACGCCACCAAGAAGATGACCGTGTACGAGAACGGCACTGTCGTACGCACCATCCCGGTGAGCCTGGGCAAGAAGAGCACCCCGTCGTCGAGCGGCACGATGGTCGTGATGGAGAAGAAGGCGGCCACTGTCTTCGACACCCGCGACGACCCGAACCCGGCGAACCGTTATGTCACCGACATCGAGTTCGCCCAGCGGCTCACCTGGGGCGGCGAGTACATCCACGCCGCGCCCTGGTCGGAGCACGTGCAGGGGCGGCAGAACGTCTCGCACGGCTGCGTGAACGTGTCGACGGCGAACGCCCGCTGGTTGTTCGAGAGGACGCGGGTCGGTGATCCGATCACGGTGAAGGGCACTGAGCGCAAGCTCGCCGCCGGCAACGGCTGGACGGCGTGGAGCCTGAGCTGGTCGGACTTCGTCAAGGGCAGCGCGCTGCCGGTACCCGAGGGTGGTTCGGGTCCGGCTCTCTGAGCGACCGATGTTCCGCGCCGGCCCCCGCCCGAGGCGGGGGTCGGCGCGTACCCTTGCATCTGCCCGTGGCGCGACGGCGCCGGCGGCGGCCCTCGTCCCGACGCGGAGACGAGCCAGGCTCACGAATCGCCGATAATAGCAAGAATCCGACATTCATCGGCGTGTTCGGGTTCACCCTCGGCAACCGGGGCCTGCGCTGGCGCGTCAGTAAGAGACGATGGGGCAGGGACCACGACTGTGAGGACATCATGCGAGCTAGCCAGCACCAGCTGAACCGGCCCGGTGGGCGACGCCGCGTGTTCGCGGCGGGGCTTCTCGCCGCGGCGCTGGCCTTGACCTCCGCGTGCACCGACGGCGGCGGCAAGCCGTCCTCGTGGCAGGGCGGCGGCGAGAGCGCAGCACCGAAGGCGGCGGCGACGATCAGCGAACCGGCGGCCGACGCGAAGGACGTGCCCGCGTCGACAGGCATCACCTTCACCACGAAGGACGCCGTGGAGACCGCCGTCGAGCTGAAGGACGCGGCCGGCAAGGCCGTCGAGGGCGCGCTGTCCGCCGACGGCAAGACCTGGCTTCCGACGGGCGCCCTGGCGTACGGCACGAGCTACACCGCCACTGTCACCGCCACCGGCGACGACGGCCGCCCGGCCACCGCGACCAGCACGTTCACCACGATGGCCAAGCCCACCAATCAGGTACGCGTGAGCAGCTTCCTCGGCGACAACCAGGTGGTCGGTGTCGGGATGCCGCTGATCGTGAAGTTCAGCCGGGGCATCCCGGAGGACTACCGCGACGACGTGCAGCGCCGCATGACGGTGACCTCCACGCCGGCCCAGGAGGGCATCTGGCACTGGGTCAGCCCCACCGAGATCCGCTACCGGCCGAAGGAGTTCTGGAAGGCCGACAGCAAGGTCTCCTACCGGATCCAGGCCGGCGGCCTGCCGCTGGGTGAGGGCTGGTACGGCCGCGCCGACCTCAACGTGGACATCAAGATCGGCCCGTCGGTGATCATGACGGTCGACAACAAGACGAAGCGCATGACGGTGACCCGCAACGGCTCCGTGATCAAGACAATTCCGGTGAGCCTCGGCAAGAAGAGCACCCCTTCGTCCAGCGGGACGATGGTGGTGATCGAGAAGCTGCGCAAGACGGTCTTCGACACGTTCGAGGAGCTCGGACCCGAGGAGGGCTACCGCACCAAGATTGACTTCGCGCAGCGGCTCACCTGGGGTGGCGAGTTCATCCACGCGGCGCCCTGGTCCGAGGGCCAGCAAGGCAGTGTCAACGTGTCGCACGGCTGCGTGAACGTGTCGATGGCCAACGGCGAGTGGCTGTTCAAGAACACCCAGGTCGGTGACCCCATCACGGTCAAGGGCACCGAGCGCAAGCTCCAGAACGGCAACGGCTGGACGGACTGGAACATGAGCTGGGAGCAGTACGTCAAGGGCAGTGCCCTACCGTACGAGCCGCCGGCCGACCCGGACACCTCACCGACCCCGGACGGCGCCACCGCCCCGACGCCCACGCCCTGATCGACAGCGACGGGAGCCTTCTCTCCACGGAGAGGGCTCCCGTGTGCGCCGTCCCCTGGAACGACTCAGGCCCCCTCGTGGGAGGGGGCCTGAGCAGTGAAGCTAGCTGGGTGACTGATGGGAATTGAACCCACGACAACCGGGACCACAACCCGGTGCTCTGCCAACTGAGCTACAGCCACCATGCTGCCGTCGCCCGGTCGATCGCCCCGGGCGGGGTGCGGACCAATAATAGCCACACTCCAACCACCCACGTCCACCGGGTTGCCCGCTCCCCCGTGTGGCAGTCACAGACACCCCCGGTGTTAGGAAGGGCCCCTTCCTATACACCAGGCGTTAACAAGGTGCCCTTCCTTCGCCCGTCGGTTAGAGCTCGGCGGCGATCGCCTTCGCCGTGTCGACGTCGGGGCCGGGCAGCGGGACGAAGATCGTGCGCCGGTAGTACTCCAACTCCCGGATGCTCTCCCGGATGTCCGCGAGCGCCCGGTGCGCCAGGCCCTTCTGCGGCTGGCCGAAGTAGACCCGTGGGTACCAGCGGCGGCACAGCTCCTTGATCGACGAGACGTCGATCATGCGGTAGTGCAGGTGCGCGTCGAGGCGGGGCATGTCCCGGGCGATGAAGCCACGGTCGGTGGCGATCGAGTTGCCACACAGCGGCGCGGTACGCGGGTCCTTGACGAAGCTCCTGACGTACTCCAGCACCAGGTCCTCGGCCTCGGCGAGGGTGACAGCCGAGCGGCGGACCTCCTCGGTGAGGCCGGATTTGGCGTGCATCGTCTGGACGATCTCCGGCATCGCCTCCAACGCGGCCTCGTCGGCGTGGATCACCACGTCGACACCGTCACCCAGCACGTTGAGGTCGGGATCGGTGACCAGTGCCGCAACCTCGATCAGTTTGTCCCTGCCGAGGTCCAACCCGGTCATCTCACAGTCGATCCAGACGAGGAGATCAGCCACCGGCACAGCCTACGCGCAGCCCACACCCCGCGGCTGCGGGCTCTCGGCCGGGCGGACCGCTAGGGTTTCTCAAGTGCCAGCCGATCCGATAGCGCCACCCGCCGTCACCGACGACGATCCCGGCGGTCGTGCGGTGCGCCGGCTGGTCGCGGTTGTGGCGCTGCTGGCCGTGCTGCCGGCGCTCTACCTGCCCGGCCTGGTGCACAACTTCTTCGACCTGAAGATCTACATGTCGGCGATGGACTGGTGGACGACGGGCCATCCGCTCTACGACTACGTCCAGCCGGACCGGGTGCAGGGCGCGCTGTACTTCACCTATCCGCCGTTCAGCGCATTGTTGCTGTGGCCGTTCGGTCTGCTGCGGCTCGGCGTCACCGTGACGATCTTCACGGTGTTCACAGTTCTGGCGGTGGTGCTGACCACGCGGTGGCTGGTGCTGCCGGTGATCGCCCGGCACGGCCTGCCACGGACGTTCACACTGGTCGTGGCTGTGCTGCTGGTGCTGGCCGTGGAGAGCACCCGCGAGACGATCACCTTCGGGCAGATCAACATGCTGCTCGTCGTGCTGATCCTGGGCGACCTGCTGTTCGCCGTTCCGCAGGCGCGGCGCTGGGCCGGGGTCGGGGTGGGGCTGGCGACGGCGCTCAAGCTCTTCCCGGGCATCTTCATCGTGTACCTGCTGGCCACCCGGAGGTGGCGGGCCGCAGTGGTGGCGAGCGCGACCGCGGCGGCGGCGACGCTGCTCGCGGCGGCCATCGCCCCGAGCGACTCGTGGCGGTTCTGGACCCAGGAGTTGTGGGACACCGAGCGCGTGGGCCGCACCGACTACGTCGGCAACCAGTCGCTGTTCGGCCTGCTCAGTCGGTTCACCGCGCCGGAGAAACCCGACCGGGTGCTGTGGCTGCTGCTGGTGGCCGTGGTGGTCGGCTACGGGCTGTGGCGGGCAGCCCGCGCCGCGCGCGCCGGTGACCTGCTGACGGGTCTGACCCTTACCGGGTTGGTGGGCGCCCTGGTCAGCCCGATCACCTGGACCCACCACATCTACTGGTTCGTGCCGGCGATGGTGCTGCTCGTCGACGTGGCGCTCAGCGCCGACCGGCCGGACGAGTCACGTCGGCGCTGGTGGTCGGCCGCGCTCGCGCTGGGCACCACCGCTGTGATCACCTACGGGGTGGTGACCTTCCAGAAATGGGGCACGGACCCGGTCCGCACCCATGATCCGGTGGATTTCGTCACGCAGAACAGCTACGTGCTGCTCTGCCTGCTCCTGCTGGCAGCCCTGCCGATCCGATCGAGCCGGATCACCGAAAAATCGCATCAAATGGACAGAGTTCCCCGGTAGCCACGATCACGGCTAATCTGGTCTCATCTACCTCAAGCGTCGCTCGGGTAGCACCGATCCCCCGGTGAGAGCGGCCCTCCGCGTCGGCAGCGCGGAGGGCCGCTCGCCGTTTCGTCCACCACCACCGGCTGGGCCGTCGGCTCCGCCGCCGCGGGTGGCCAGGCCAGGCTCAACGTCACCTCGGGCGGGCGGGGCTGCCCGGACGCCTCGTCCAGGTCGCCGAGCGTGGCCGGTCGGCGGGCGGGCTCGGCGCCGATGGCCGAGCGGGGTCGCTCCCCCGAGCCGACCGGAGCGAGCTGCCGCACCGCAGGCATCGGCGCCGCGGCCCCGGGATCCCGGACGCCGAGGCCGCTCAGCGAGGTGACCCCGAGCCGGCCGGCCAGCACCGGCACCTGGTCCGGTTCGACGACGAAGACCACCTCGCGGGGGCGCTGCGGTCGCAGCAGGAGCAGCACCGCGCCCACCACCAGCAGCACCCCGAGGGCGAGCAGACCCCACGTCGCCGGGCCGGTCCAGGTCGCCCGCAACTCCGCCCGCAGGTCCAGGGCGAGGTCGGCACCGCCGTCCGGGCGCATCACCACAAGACTCATCGGCTCACCGGCCAGGTCGCCGGCGGCCCACTCCAGCGAGCCGATCCCCTCGCGTACCCAGAAGGGGCGGCCCAACGGGCTGGCCGTCTCGGCGGCCGCCGGTGCGACGGACGGACCGGCCGGGTCCAGTCGGACCGGCAGCGGACCCCGGGCCAGCGCGACGCGGCGGACCGTGGCGTGCGGCACCGGCTCCAGCCAGCGACGCACCTCCGCCGTGGGTGCCAGGCCGATGAACGCCGGGCCGCCGGGGGTACGCGCGTCCACCCGCAGTCGGGTCTGGGCGGTACGGGCGAACGGCACCTCCTGCCGCAGCAGCCGGTCGAGGTCGCCGACGACGACGGCGTGCCCGGGTGTGCGGACCGTCTCGAACCGGGCCGTGAAGGCTCCGCCGGGATCGGCGTGCCGGGTCACCAGCCAGAGCCCACCACCGACGAGGAGCGCCGGAATCCCGATGACCAACAGCAGCACTCCGGCGATCCCCCGCACGAAACGCATTCGCACCGTCCCCCTCCGTAGCCAGATACCCGGCCGACCTTACCGACGTAGGCCGCCTGATCAGCGGATATCCACGGCACGGCCGGTTCCGGTCCGTCAGGAACGCGCTGGCCCGCCGGAAGGGAACTCCGGCGGGCCAGCGGGTGAGCGACGGGTCAGGACCGGGCAGCAGGCTCCCGGCGGGTCCGGACGAACGCCAGGCCGCCGAGCACCAGGCCGGCGAGGCCTGCGACGAGACCGGCGACGCCGAGGCCGATCGCGGCGCCCTCGCCCTCGTCGTCGTCATCGTCGGATGCGACGGCCGCCGCGGCGGGCGCGGCCGAAGCAGAGGCCGACGCTGACGCCGCCGGGGTGAGGGTGAGCACCGGCGCCGGGCTGTCCGGCTCCTCGCCGCCCGGCTGCGGCTCGTCGATCCACCGCGACACGTTGCCGTCCGAGTAGGTCTGGAGCGTCTTGAAGACCATCGACTCGACCTTGGGCAGCGGGCCCATCGAGACCGGGAACTCCTGGAACTGGCCGGGCTTCACCCCCGCATCACCGGTCGCCGTCCAAGTGATCTTGGAAACGGCCTCGGTGAGCTGGCTGCCGTGCACCTCGATCGGCGGGTCCACCTTGCGCTTCTCGGTCGCCACCGTCCAGCCGGGCACCGGCATCGTCGACACCGACCCGACCGGCGCGTTCTCCGGCAGCACGACCTCCAGCTTGGTGGTCGACGCGGTGTCGCTCTCGTTCGGCACCCGGAACGCCACCCGGGCGTAGCCGCCCTGGGTGGCGTCCTTCGGGTTCACAGTGACGTGGGCGGACGCCGACCCGGCGAAGCCGAACACGGCGGTGGCGGCGGCGGTGAGCGCCAGGGCGGCAGCGGCGGTTGCGGTACGCCGGAGACGGGTCATGGGCTTGGTGGACCTCTCTAACGGATGGGCACGGTGGCGGTCACCGTGGCCTGGTCGATGTCGGACGTACGGACGGTGATCTTCAGTTGCCAGTCGCCGGCGGCCGGCATGTTGATGTCGCCGTAGGCGTGGTTGTCCGTCAGCGGCAGCAGCGGGACCTCGATCGGCTCGACGCCCGCCGAAGGCAGCGCCGCGGTCGCCCGCCACTCCACAACCGGCTGCGGACGGTTGTCCTTGGTGTACGCGTACAGGTGCATCGAGTTGTTGCCCCGCTCGGCCGGGTCCAGCTCGACCTGGAGGGTGAACAGCGAGCTGGACAGCGTGGCCGTGAAGAACCCGGCCTGGGTGCCGGACGGCTCGGCGACGGCAGTACGGGCGGGCGTGGTCTGCACAAGGGTCGCCGACAGGCCCAGCACCACGACCGTCACTACCAGCTCCACCAGGACGGCCCGACGCACCGGCACCGGTCGCTGCGCCGCCGTGCGTCGGCGCACCAACTGCCGGGAGTACGCGGCCACGGCGATCACCACAGCGAACAGCCCGACCTTGGCCAGCAGCAGCCGCCCGTACGTGGTGGCGAACAGGGCCTCCAGGTTGCCGACCTCGATCAGCGCCTGGACGATGCCGCCCAGCAGCAGCGCCGAAACGGCGAGCGCCGCCCAGCGCGACCAGATCGGCAGGATTGCGCCCAACTCCCGCTCGTCGGCCTGCCGCAGCAGGAAGACGACGAGCATCAGCAGGCCGCCCAGCCAGACCGCCATGCTGCCCAGGTGCACAGCGTCGACCACCACGGAGACCGCCGGCGCCGGTGAGGCCGCCGCGTGCCCGGCCAGCGGCCAGGTCAACAGGGCTGCCCCGCCCAGCACCGCCAGGATGATCGCATCGGCCCGGCCGACCGGTCGGGCCAGCAGCGGCCGCAGCAGGAACGCCGACGCCGCGAGCAGACCGAGCCGCACCAGGTGAGCGGCACCGAATGTGCTGCCCAACACACTGGAGAACCCCTCACCGGTCACCTCGAACAGCCCACCGCCAGCGGTGTAGGGCACCTGCAACCACAGGTCGGCGACGGTGGCCACGGCGACCAGACCGAGACCGGTCCACGCCAGCCGCGACGGCCCCCGCCGGGACAGCCGGCTCGGCCACAGCGCGGCGAGCACCAGCACCGGCCCGACCAGCAGCACCAGACCGGCGTAGCCGAGGAACCGGGCCACCTTCACGGCGGTGCTCACCACCGGGTCGGCGCGGCTGTCGTCCCCGGCGTCGACAGGCGCCGCCGACGGCGCGCCCACCGAGTAGGTGAAGGCGCCGGAGACCGGGTGGCTGTCGGCGGAGATCACCCGGAAACTCACCAGGTAGGTGCCGCGCTCACCGCTCGGGTCCACCGGGATCGTCACCACACCGCCGTCGAAGGACGGCTCACCCCTGTCGGCCCGGGAGCCGTCCGGCGCGACGACCCGGATCTTGCCGGGAACCTTGCGGACCGCCTCGCTGAACGTGAGCACCACCTCGGCCGGCCCGCTGGGCACCACCGACGAGGCGGCCGGGCTGGTGCGGGACAGCACCGCGTGGGCGCTGGCCGGACTGGCGGGCACGATCAACAGGGTGACGACGGTGACCAGGAGGCCGGCGGCGGCAGTCAGCCGGGCGATCCAGCGGCGGGGGGCGACAGTCATGACGGTCATGGTCGCCGACGGACCGGGTGATCGGCGACCCGAGGCAGGCAGGTGGCTCAACTGTGCTCAGCCACCAGCGCCGCGCGTACGGAATCGCGTGTCATGCGCAGGTAGTCGGCGTCCGGAGGGAAAAAGTTCCCGACGTGTCGCAGACCATCCATGGGTCGAAGGACCCTGGCACTACGCCGGGTGCCGCGTAACCTGGTTTGTCGTGAGCCCCGTCGCGCGTGACTTCGGTGTCGGTCCGGCCGGTGACGTCGTCCGGGACGAGGCCACCGAGTGGGCGCTGACCGCCCGCCACGGCGACCCGGCGGCCCAGGCCGCGTTCGTCCGGCTGACCCAGGCCGAGGTCTGGCGCTTCGCCGCCGCCCTGGTGAGCCCGGACAGCGCCGACGACCTCACCCAGGAGACGTACCTGCGGGCATTCCGGGCCCTGCCGGCGTTCGAGGGTCGCTCCACCGCCCGCACCTGGCTGCTCGGCATCGCCCGGCGGGCCTGCGCCGACCACCTCCGCACCGTCGTCCGCCGCCGCCGGCTCGACGAACGCCTGGCCGGCAACGCGCACACCGACCACCCGCATCCGGACCCGGCCGGGCAACTCGGGGCCACCGACCTCGTGCGCCGGTTGAGCCCCGAGCGACGCGCGGCGTTCGTGCTCACCCAACTGCACGGCCTGTCGTACGCCGAGGCCGCCGCCGTCGAAGGTGTGCCAGTGGGCACCATCCGCTCCCGGGTCGCCCGGGCCCGAGACGAACTCGTCCAGGCGGTCGGCGACGCCCTCGCCGGCTGAGCCGGAACTTCCGGCGGAGACGGAACGACAAATGACCGTGACAGCACCCACCACCACCCCGGCCGACCGCTGGTCACTCGTGCGGCAGTGGCTCGGCCTCGCGGTCCGGCTCGGCCTCGCCGCAGTCTGGTTGGTGGCCGGCGCGTCGAAGGTCGGCGACCTGGCCGCCTCCGGCCGGGCCGTGAACGCCTACCAGGTGATGCCGTACGACGTGGCGACAGTGATCGGCGCCGCACTGCCCTTCGTCGAGCTGGCCCTGGGCGTGCTGCTGCTGCTCGGGCTGGCCACCCGGCTCAGCGCGACGATCTCCGCCGTGCTGCTGCTGGTCTTCATCGCGGGCATCGCGTCGGCGTGGTCGCGGGGTCTGGCCATCGACTGCGGCTGCTTCGGCAGCGGTGGGCAGCTCGCCGAGGGACAGGCACCCAGTTACCTCCCGGAGATCCTGCGGGACCTGGGATTCTTGGTACTGGCCGGATTTCTGCTGATCTGGCCGCGTACGCCCGTCTCGGTGGACGGGTGGCTGTCCGCCGAACCGGCCGTGGAGGACGAGGATGAGTAGTCGCAAGGGGCAGCGGGACGCGGCCCGTGTGGTCCGCCAGCAACTGGCCCGTGAGCGTCGACGTCGCCGCACCATCTGGGTCTCCGCCGCCGCCGTCGCGGTGCTGATCATCGCCGGCCTGATCGGCTGGGCAGCCTGGTCCAGCCAACGGTCCGACGACTTCACCACCCCGCCCGGCGCCAACGCCGACGGCACCGGCATCGTCACCGGCGGCGGCCCGGTGACCATCGACGTCTACGAGGACTTCCTCTGCCCGGCCTGCAACCAGTTCGAGCAGACCAGCGGGCCCACCCTGGAACAGTTGGCCGCCGAGAACAAGGCGAAGGTGGTCTACCACCCCGTCGCCTACCTCAACCGCTTCTCCACCACCGCGTACTCCACCCGCTCGTCGGCCGCCTCCGGCTGCGCCGCCGCCGGCGGCAAGTTCCACGAGTACGCCAAGGCGCTCTACGCCAAGCAGCCAGCGGAGGGCGGCGCCGGGCTCAGCGACGACGAACTGATCGACATCGGCACCTCCGTGGGCCTCGACCGGGCCTCGTTCGGCGACTGCGTCAAGGAGGGCACGTACAAGACGTGGACCGAGCACGTCACCGAGGAGGCCAGCCGCGACAACATCACCAGCACACCGACCATCCTGATCAACGGCCAGCCGCTCGCCGACCGCAGCCCGCAGGGCCTCACCGCAGCCGTGGCGGCGGCCGGCAAGTGATCCGTACCCTGCTGGCCCGCGCCGGCCTGGTCGCCACCGCCGCCTGCGCAGTGACCTTGCTGACGGCGGCGCCCGCCGCCGCGCACGGCGCGGACGCCCCGGACGGCAGCGACTACCGCACCCGCGTCACAGACGTCACGCCTGCCCGGCCCGGCCTGGAGGTACGGGTCATCGAGGCGGGCGCCCGACTGGAGCTGACAAACCGCACCGGCCGCCCGATCGAGGTGATCGGCTACTCCGGTGAGCCGTACCTGCGGGTCGGCCCCGACGGCGTCTACGAGAACACCCGCTCCCCCGCCACGTACCTCAACCGCACCCTCGCCGGGGACACCACCCTTCCCGCAGACGCGGACCCGGCCGCCCCGCCGTCCTGGCGCCGCGTCGACGGCGGCAGCACAGTGCGCTGGCACGACCAGCGGGCGCTCTGGCAGGAGTCGGCACCACCGGCCGCCGTACGCGCCGCGCCCGACCGCGAGCACCGCGTCCGGGACTGGACGATCCCGCTACGCGACGGCGCCGAGCCGGCGCGGATCAGCGGCACGCTGGACTGGGTGCCGCCGCCGGACGCGTACACCTGGTGGACGGTGACGATCGTGGGGGCGCTCGCGGTGGGGGCGCTCGGCCTGCTCGCCGCCGCCGCGCCGGCCGGCACGCGGGCTCTTGCCGCGCTGGGCGTGCTGCTGATCGTCGGCGGCACCGTCGCCGTGGTCTACCCGGTGGGGCGAGAACTGGACGCCGGCGCCCAGGGCGTGGGTGGCGTGCTCCTCGGGCTGCTGGGCGGGCAGTTGTGGTCGCTGCTCACCGGCCTCGGCGCGCTCGCCGCAGGCGCGTACGCGCTGGCCCGCCGCCCGGCCGCCGACTTCGCGGTGGCGCTTGCCGGAGCCTGCCTGGCCCTCTTTGCCGGGGTGGGCAACGCAGCGGTGTTCGCCCGGTCCGTCGCCCCGGTGCCCTGGCCGCCCGAGATCGCTCGCGTGCTGGTGGCAGTCGTGCTGGTCACAGGAGCCGGCGCGACCGCCGCCGGCGTCCTCCGCCTACACGCAGCCTCCCGGACCCCAACCCCAACCCGCACCTAGCGCCACGCCCGGCACCGCCCCGCCCGTGCCGCCCCCGCACCTCACCGCCCCGCGATCTTGCAGTTGCTGCCGCCGCATTCGCCGCGAAAGCCTCATACCGGCGACACAGAGTGCAAGATCGCGGGAGCGGGGTGGGGCGCGGGCGTGAGGGGTGGGAGTGAGGGGCGCTAGGGGCGCGGGGTGGGGGTGAAGCCGTGGGGGAGTTCCAGGCGGTGGCGGGCCAGCAGGGCCGGGTCGGTCAGCAGGTCCACGGTTGGGGCGTCGGCGACTATCCGGCCACCGTCCAGGATCACCGAGCGTTCGCACAGTTCCGCCGCGTAGGGCAGGTCGTGGGTGACCATCAGCAGGGTCACCGGGAGGCCCCGCAGGATCTCGGCCAGTTCCCGCCGGGCGGCCGGATCCAGGTTCGACGACGGCTCATCCAGCACCAGGATCTCCGGGTGCATGGCGAGCACTGTCGCCACCGCCACACGGCGGCGCTGCCCGAACGACAGGTGCTGCGGCGTCCGGTCCCGGTGCTCGCTCATCCCGACGGCCGCGAGCGCCTCGTCCACCCGGGCTGTCAACTCAGCCCCGCGCAGGCCCAGATTGGCCGGCCCGAACGCCACATCCTCCGCCACCGTCGGCAGGAAGAGCTGGTCGTCCGGGTCCTGGAAGACGATGCCCACCCGGCGGCGCACCTCGGACAGGGTGGCCCGGTCCGGAGTGACGGTCAGCCCGCCGACGCTCACGCTGCCCTGCGTCGGGGTGAGGATGCCGTTGAGGTGCAGCACCAACGTCGTCTTGCCGGCGCCGTTGGGTCCCAACAGCGCCACCCGATCGCCGCGCGGCACAGTCAGGTCCACGCCGTGCAGGGCCACATGCCCATCCGGGTACGCGTACCGGACGCCACGAACGTCCAGCGAGACAGCGGTCTGCACGACTCCGATCATGTCAGCACGACGGCGGCGGCGGCGATGGAGGCCGCCACCACCGGCACCGTCGCCGCGACAAGCCACTGGCCGGCGGTCGCCGCACCCTCGCCCTGCCACACGGCGGGCATCCGCCCCGTGTACCCCCGGGACAGCATCGCCAGGTAGACCCGCTCACCACGTTCGAACGCGCGCAGGAACAACGCCCCGATCCCGGCGGCGAACCCGCGCAACTGCCACAGGAAACGTGGGTCGTCACCCCGCGAGATGCGGGCCACCCGCATCCGCCGCGCCTCACCGACGAGCACGTCCAGGTAGCGCAGCATGAACGTGGCGATCTGCGTGAGCACCTGCGGACAGTGCAGCCGGTCCAACCCGACGATCAGGTCCCGGGTGGTGGTGGTCGCGGCCAGCAACAGCGAGACGAGGACACCCAAGGTGCCCTTGGCCAGGATGTTCCACGCCCCGTACAGCCCGTCCTCGGACAACCGCAGCCCCAGCACCTCGACCCGCTCGCCGGCACCGAGGAACGGCAGCGCCACGGCGAACAGCACGAACGGCAACTCGATCAACGCCCGGCTGAGCAGCCAGCCCGGACCCACCCGGGCCAGCGCCGCCACCACCACTACCAGCAGGGCGTACGCGCCGAACGCCCAGAACGCCTCGCGTGGGGTGGCCACAACGGCGATCGTGAAGACCACCATCGCCGCGATCTTGACCTCGGGCGGGAGCCGGTGCACAGGCGAGTCCGACTCGCGGTACAGCACGTGCCCGTGACCGGCGCCCATCCGCGTACCCCCTGATCAGCCGGCGGTGCCGGCGCGCTGCCGACCGTCGTCGGCTGCCGCGTCGTCTGTAGCCGACGCCGCGCCGGTGGCCGGCGTGGTGCCCGCAGCCGGCGTGTGGCCCGCGGGCTGCGCGGTGCCCCGGCGGCGCAGCAGCCAGAAGCCACCAGCGCCGATCGCGAACGTCACAAGCACCCCGAGCACCCCGGACAGGCCCGTCGAGACGAAGCTGTTCTCCACGCCCCGCACGCCGTAGTCGGCGAACGGGCTGTCGCCAAGCTCGTGGTCCCGGGCCTGCTGCGCCGGGCAGCTGCCGCCGACGATGTTGTCGTCGGCGTCGACGGTGCAGCCCTTGAGCAGGGAGGAGTCCAACCCGTCCGGATGCGACGAGGCGTAGTTGCTCACGACCCCGGCCAACAGCAGGGCGACCAGCAGGCCGCCGGCCAGAAACGCCCAAGTTCGGTTCTTCATCGAACACCTCCGACGACCGGGACGGTGGGGGCGACGGGGGTGCGCAACGAGCGCAGCGCGTAGACCAGGTCGGGCCGCACCTTCGCCACTGTCAGCACGGTGGTCGCGGTGATCAGGCCCTCGCCGATGCCGATCAGCAGGTGGACGCCGGCCATCGTGCCGGCCAGGCCGGCGAGGTTGCCGCCCAGATCGGTGGTGCCGCCCAGCCAGTACTGGAGGACGAAGCCCTGCGACGCCACCACCACGCTGACGAGCGCCGCGACGAACGCCGTCACGGCAAGGCCGGCGCGCGTCCGCGGCAGCACCCGCAGCAGCACCGAGATCAGCAGGTACGCCGCGGCGGTGCCGAGCAGCGCCATGTTCGTGATGTTGAGGCCGAGCATCGCCACGCCGCCGTCACCGAAGATCAATGCCTGTACGACGAGTACCACCGCCACACAGAGCGCACCGACCCACGGCCCGACAAGCATCGCGGCGAGCGCGCCACCGAGCAGGTGACCACTCACCCCGGCCGTGAAGATCGGAAAGTTGAGCATCTGCACGGCGAAGATGAACGCCGCCACCAGGCCCGCCATCGGGGCGAGCCGGTCGTCCAGATCCCGCCGACCGCGCAGGACGCAGACGGTGAGCGCGCCGAGCGCCAGCGCCGCGAAGATCGCTGCCACCGGACCGTCGATGATCCCGTTCGAGATGTGCATCGCCAGTGTTTCCACGCGACCTCCCACGCGTCAGCGGGCCCGATCCGGGCCGGCGTAGGTCAGCCTATTTCCCGGGACTTGCTGTTGCCATAGTTTGGCAACAATGGATGGCCCTCATCACCATCAGCGCCCGCGAGGCGGTGCTGACAACGACGCATCTCCCGGCGGTAGGGTCAGGCCATGACCGCGCCCGACCGCCTCTCCCCCGGTGACCCCGCGCCCGAGTTCACCCTCCCCACCGACACCGGCGACCAGCTCTCCCTTGCCGAGCTGCGCGGCCGCAATGTGGTCCTGTACGCCTACCCGGCCGCCATGACCCCCGGCTGCACCAAGCAGGCCTGCGACTTCCGCGATTCACTCGCCTCCCTCCAGGCCGCCGGCTACGAGGTGGTCGGCATCTCCCCCGACAAGCCGGCGAAGCTCGCGAAGTTCCGCGAGCGCGACGCCATCACCTTCCCGCTCGTGTCGGACGAGGACAAGGCAGTGCTCACCGCGTACGGGGCGTACGGCGAGAAGCAGCTGTACGGCAAGACCGTGACCGGGGTGATCCGCTCGACCTTCGTCATCGACGCCGACGGCAAGATCGAACGCGCGCTCTACAACGTCAAGGCCACCGGGCACGTCGCCAAGCTGCGCCGCGACCTCGGCCTGGACTGACCTGTCACACCGGGCCGCTACCGTGCGTCAGTGGTCCGATACAAGTACACGCCCGAGGCGCTCGCCGAGGCAGCCGCCGCCGCGCGCAACATCACGGAGGTGATGCGGCTGCTCGGCGTACGCGTCAGCGGCGGCTCGCACGCGCACATCAGCCGCCAGCTCAAGCGCTTCGGCATCGACACGTCGCACTTCACCGGCAACACGGGCCTGCGAGGCGTGCGGCGCACCACATCGTCACAGCTCCTGGTCGAGCTGCCCGAGGGCTCCCGCCGGACGCCGGGGACGCGATTGAAGTGGGCCCTGAGCACACTCGGCGTGCCCGAGGAGTGCGAAGAGTGCGGGACCGGGCCGGTCTGGCGGGGCGCGCCGCTGACCCTGCACGTCGACCACATCAACGGCGACTTCCTTGACAACCGGCCACCGAACCTGCGGCTGCTCTGTCCGAACTGTCACAGCCAGACCGCGACCTACGCCGGCCGGGGCAAACGAGCTGACGATCTCACCGTTCCCGTGCGCGCGGCGGCCGGTGGCGAGGATTCCTCCCCCGAGACGGCCGGTTCCCATCGTCGCCCGACGTCGCGGGCGGAACTCGTCGAGCTGTTCGCCCGGATCGACGCGCAGCAGATCACGGCCCTGGCAGCGGCCCAGCACCTAGGCTGTCACCCGGCGTCCCTGCACAAAATGCGGCGGGCACTTGAGCAGGAGGGCCTGCTGACACCGCGACTGAATCGCCGCTGGCGTTCGCTGGCACACCGCGACACGGTGATAGAACACGCGCTGGCGAATCCGGACGTCGGGCCGAAACGACTGTCGGAGATCCTCCGCGACCTGCCCGACGGACAATGCACGCTGAGTCACGGCTCGATCTCGGCCATCCTCAGAGAGGCTGGGCTCAACACCGTCGAAGCCAGACGCTTTAGAATCAGCACGTTGGCGGGAGTGGCGTAACGGCAGCCGCGCAGGTCTTAGGAACCTGTATCCGAAAGGATGTGGGGGTTCGAATCCCCTCTCCCGCACCATCTGCCAGCGCGTTCACGGGCTGCGCACGCTGTCGGCCGGGTCACAACCCCGGGCCGATCGTGCGACTGACCAGCCAGGATTGGCGCCGTGAGTCTGCGTTTCGTCCTCGACCCCGACCTGTCCCCACGGCTACGCGACGAGATCGTCGCCCTCTGGGTGGACGTCACAAACGCCGGTGGCGCGGTCGGCTTCGTGCCGCCGGTCACCGCCACCGACGTCCGTACGATCGCCGACCCGACCTTCGCCGGCATCGCCGACGGGCCGGACCGGCTGCTGGCCGGGTACGACGGCGACCGACTCGTGGCGGTGCTTGTCTTCTGCGACAACCGGTTCCCGCTCAAGGCGCACTGGTGCGTGCTGAAGCGGGTGATGGTCCACCCGGACACTCAGGGCACGGGCTACGGGTCGGCGCTGATGCGTGAGGCCGCGCGGCTGGGGCGGGAGTTGGGCCACGAGGCGCTGCACGTGACGGTGCGTGACGGACTGGGTCTGGACAGGTTCTACCGCCGTCTCGGTTACCGGGAGATCGGCCGGTTGCCGGGCGCGCTGCGGGTGGCGCCAGGAGACGACCGGGACGAGATCCTCATGTGGCTCGACCTGACCCCGACCGACTGACCGCTCAGCCACCCCGACCGTCAGTCGGTCAGCCACACCCCGCCCAGCCGACTGACCGCTCAGCCACACCAGCGGGCGGTGGGCCTTGTCGGGCGGGTGGAGGGCGTTCCGGCGACCGAGGCGTTCGCCTGCGCCACCTCCGCCGGCCGACGCGCGGGTGTCGGCGTGGCCGCTGGTCGGGTGGTGGCCGGGCGGGCCGACGCGGGCGGTCGCGCTGTCGCGCGCGCGGTGCCGGGCTCGTACATCCGCACGACGCTGGTCTGCACCTGGCCGGGTGTCATTCGGATGCCGGAGACGGTGACCTGGTGTCCGTACACGTCGCTGACCCGCACGCTGAACGGGCCGGGACCGGCACCGGAGGCCAGCAGCCAGTAGTTGTAGTCCTCCCGGGCGGTCGCCCGCCACGGGCCTGTCGTGCCCTGGCGCACCTCGACGGCGCGCAGCGGGTTGCCGTGGTTGCCGATCCGGATGGCGAACCAGAACCGCGACGCGCCTTCCTTGATCCGGAAGGTGAGCGGGCCGGGCAGCGGCGGGTTGACCACGGCACGGTAGGTGATCGGGACGAGGCCCTGGACCGGGTCGGCGATGCGGGCGAACGCCTCCCGGGAGAGGTCGAGGTGCCCGGTCTCGCACTCCGGGCACTGATCCATGATCAGGACGCGGACGGTGCCCTTCGGGCCGGTGACGTCGAGGAAGCCGCCGCAGGCGGCACCGGCGGCGTACTCGCTCGGGCCGAGCGCCACGTAGAGCCGGTTGGCTGGGGCGGCCGGGTTCGAGCAGTTGCCTCCCCCACCGTTGGAGTCGTAGAAGGTCGCTTTGCCGCTGTGGGTGGCGGTGCCGGTGGGTGGTGCGGCGGCGAGGGTCCGGCCGGCGGCGCAGGCGGGGGTGGAGCCGGAGCGCAGGGCGAGGGTGAGCCCGAGCGCCGCCGCGAGCACTGTGACGCCGGTGGCGACGAGCCAGGGCAGCGGGCCGGGCGTGGATGTCGGCGGGTTGTCCGGGGCACGGTCCAGGTCGAGTTCGATGTCGACGTCGGTGCTGCCGACGCCGCCGGGAGCGCTTCCGTCGGTCACGTCGGCGATGCTGCCGGACCCGCGGGCGGGCGAACAAGCCGGCTAAGCGAAAGCTAAGACAGCATCGACGGACGGTGACCGGCGCGTTCCTTCTGGAGGCCGGCGGTCAGCGTGGCCAGGCTCTGCAACTCGCCCGCCAGGCCCGGCCGGGTCCGCAGGACGTCTTCCAGGCGGGCCCGCCACAGCCCGGTCTCGACCGACGCGCGGGTGCCGTCGGGGTCGTGCCGGAGTTGGTCGCGGGTCCGTTCGAGCGACTCCTGGCAGGTCGGCCCGAGCAGGTCACCTACCTGAACGCTGAGCCAGTCGAACAGGTCTCCGTCGCGTGTCGCGCCGACGAGCACCCGGGCCGCTTCCCATGCCACCCGGGGCTGATGCAGGGCCACCATGGCGTCACCTCCAGATTCGACAATCATCGATCGGGGCCGCAGGCGCGGCAATACCTGGCCGGTCAGGGTTCGATGACGATGGGATCGCCGACGTGCAGGGGGCCGCTGTCGACAGGCACCAGGTGCAGTCCGAAGAGGAGCTTCTGCCTGATGTTGCGGTGGCGGCCGAGGGTGCGCAGGGGTTCCTTCGTGCGTACCCCGGTTTCCTGGTCTGTGGTGGTGACCACGCAGCGGTCGCACGGCCCGGCGGCGCGCAACAGCAGGTCACCGATGCGCAGCGATCGGCCGGCCCAGTCGTCCTCGGCCCACGCCGGCGCTCCGTCGACCACCAGGTTGGGCCGGAACCGGGCCATTGGCACCGCCTGCTCGCCGGCCTCGGCGAGCCATCCGTTGAGGGCGTCGAGGGAGGCGGAGTTGGCAAGCAGCAGCGGGTAGGCGTCGGCGAAGCTGACCTGGTCGCCGGTGTCGTGGTCGCGTTCGTCGACGGCGAGGTGCCGGGCCGGTCGGGCCAGCCAGACGAGCCGGACGGGCCGGTGGAGCAGTTCGCCGAGCCAGGCGTCGGCCGCCGGGCCGGCGGGTAGCGCGGGCACCGGGATCTTGCGGTGACGGAAGGTGCGGACCGGTACCGGGTCGCCGCCTGTCGGCTCTGGCACGTCGAGGTCGGGCTGCCCGTCGGCGCGCAGCGTCAGGCCGCCTGGGCGCACTGTGGCGCGCAGGCCGACCAGCCGGGTGGTCTCTCGTTGGGTGACGCCGACGCCGGCGGCGTCGACCACCATCCAGCGCCGGTCGCCGGCCAGGCCCCAGGGCTGCACGAGCGCGCCGTCGTGGTCGAGGCGGTGACAGCCCTTGACGGGGTACGTGTGGATCGAGGTCAACCGCACCCGGCTACCATGCCACGCCGATGCCGTCGCCGGGGTACCAGTGGTTGGCGGGGCTCTCCCGGTAGGCGAGGAACCGGCGGCCGGTGCGTTCGGCGTGCTCGGCGAGCACATTGGTGCTTGTGACGTTGTCGGTGAGCAGGATCGCGCCGGGTGCGAGCTTCGGTTCGATCGCGTCGAACTCGCGCTTCTCGTGGGCGCGGCTGTGGTCGCTGTCGTGCAGGAACAGGTCGACGGGGCGGTCCAGCGCGCCGATCGAGGCGATCGAGTCGCCGATGACCAGGTCGACGACGTCGGACCAGGGTTCGCTGCGGGCCAGGTAGCCAGCTTCGGGGTTGATGTCCAGCGAGGTGACGCGGCCCGGGTGGCCCTCCTGGGCGTTGCGCAGCAGGGCGGCGGCCAGCACGCAGGTGCCGAGTCCCTTGTCGACGCCCGTCTCGACGATGTGCGTGGGGCGGGTGGCTCGGACGATGGCGTACCAGCCGATCCGGCGGGCGTAGCGGACCTGCCGGTCGGCCAGGCCGCGTCGGGCGGCGCCCGCGGTGGTCCGCTCGATGTGCTGACGCAGCACCTGATCGGACTCGATCTCGCCGAGCCATTCGCGGACCTGAGTGACCGGTCGGTCACAGACCACGCTCACGAACCAGGCCAGGTGGTTGCGGCTCAGCTTGGTCAACTCGTACGTGTAGTTGTGATGTTCACGGGAGGTGACAAGCCACCGGGCCGAGACGCGCAGCACCTTGGCGTCGTGGCGGGCGACACGGGCGAGCCGCTTGGGGAACGCGGCGACCGGGGCGAGGGGCGTGCGGGCGATGGCCCGTCGGAGCTTCGTTGCGTCCACGGCTGGTTCATACCAGGTTCGCGCCACCGTGTGTCGGAAAACTATTCAGTCGTCATGCGGACCGCGCTGGCAGTGACAGGGGTACCAGGTCGTAACGCGAAATCAGTAGCATCGCGCCTATGCAGTATCGCCAGGAGTACGCGGAGCCCGAGACGGAGTTCATCGCGGCGCAGTCACCATCGGAACCCACGACGGAGGCGCCGCCGAAGCGCCGTCGCCGGTGGCGGAAGGTCGTTCTGATCACCTTCGTGGTCCTGGCGTTGCTCGCCGGCAGCGGCATGGTCGCCGGAGGGCTCTACTTCCGTTCCATCAATTCGGGGATCGAGCGCGTCGACGCGTTCGGCAACGTGCCCGAGGCCGAACGACCGCAGGTGGCCGAGAAGGCCAAGGGCGCGATGAACATCCTCATCCTCGGCAGTGACACGCGTGACCCGGAGAACACCGGCGGTTCCCGCACCGACACCATCATCCTCGCGCACCTGCCGAAAGACCGGTCCAGCGCGCAGCTCATCTCGATTCCCCGGGACACGTGGGTGCCGGTGCCGCGCTCGAAGGAGGGCCGGGGCGGTCGGGACGCGAAGATCAACGCATCGTTCGCGTGGGGTGGCATTCCGTTGATGGTGCAGACGGTGGAGAAGTTCACAGGCGTACGCATCGACCACGTGACGATGGTGGACTTCGCCGGTTTCAAGGAGATCGTCGACGCGCTCGGTGGCATCGACATCACTGTGGAGAAGGGGTTCACCTCGACGCACTCGCTGAACCCGGACAGCCGACGGACGTTCAAGGCCGGCACCCAGACGTTCGACGGCGCGGCCGCGCTCGACTACGCCCGCGAGCGGTACGCCTTCGCGGACGGCGACTTCAGCCGGATCAAGCACCAGCAGCAGGTCATCAAGGCGATCCTCGACAAGGCGGCCTCCGGTGGCACCTTGGCCAACCCCGGGAAGTTGAACTCGTTCGTCCGGGCCACCGCCAACGCCGTCGCGGTGGACGAGTCGATGTCGCTGGTGGATCTGGCGATGGAGTTGCGGCACCTGCGCAGCGGCCAGCTCGGCTTCTACACCTGCCCCACAAAGGGCACCGGCATGATGGGCACCGAGAGCGTGGTGCTCGCCGATGTCGCGAAGGCCCGCACGCTGTTCGACGCGGTACGACGCGACTCGGTCGACGAGATCACCGCAAACCAGCCCAGCTCCTGACCGACAGGGCGCAGTTGGATTCATCCAAACGGCCCTGTTGACTGATGCGATGTGGTCATATTCTGCCTTCGCCCCGGCAGACATTCGTGTCGCCGTGGCACCACGGGGAGGGACACACATTGATGTCGAGCGAATCGACATCGACAAAGCTCGCTGAGAACGCGCCTGAACGCGCGCTCTCGGCGGACCACGTCGACAAACATCAGGGCCCGACGGCCGTCGACCAGAAACCGGATCTCGATACCACAACGGTCCTGCCGTACGCCAGTTCGCGTACGTCGAAACGCACGAACCCGCTGCGCGCGTGGATGCTCGCCGTACCGGTCGATCTGGCCGCTCTCCTGGCGCCGCTGCTGGTCAACGACCAACGCTACTGGCGCGGCACCCTGGCCATGGCCTGCGTGACCGTGGTGATCTTCGCGGTTGGCGGCCTGTACCGGCCACGGCGGCATCTGAGCATCCTCGACGAGCTGCCGAGCCTGAGCGGGCGCCTGCTGGCCTCCGCCTCCATCATCGCGATCATCGCCGCGACCCGGCACGACTCCGCCACGTACCTGGCGGGCTTCATGCACGGCGTCGCACTATCCGTCGTGCTCGTCATCCTGGGTCGGGCACTGACCCGGACCCTCGTCATGACGGCCCGGCGACGGCGCTGGGTGGAGCACAACGCGATAGTGATCGGAGGTGGGCCGATCGGAGTCGAACTGGCCCGCCTGCTACGCCGTTACCCCCAGTACGGGCTCCGCTACGTTGGCTGTGTCGACACAGTGCCGCGTGGCGCCGGGATCCAGCTCGCCGGCAGCCTCGACGACCTGGAGTACCTGGTCCGTCTCCAGCGCTGCGACGTGCTGATCCTCGCGGACCCGGCCAGCTCCGAGTCGACGGTGATGGAGGTGCTCCGCCGGCCGCTCAGCGCAGCCTGCGACCTGTGGGCCGTTCCCCGGTTGTGGGGCTCCCGCTCGGCAGCGGGTAACCCGGACCACATCGGCGCCATCCCGATCGTGAAGATCGGCGACACCACGCTCTCCGGCCCGCGGTGGGCGCTCAAGCGCGCGTTCGACGTGGCCTTCGCGTCGCTGTCCCTGGTGGTGCTCAGCCCGGTGATGCTGCTCTGCGCCATCGCCGTGCTGCTGGAGAGCGGCGGCCGCGGCGGCATCTTCTTCCACCAGGAGCGGATCGGCAGGCACGGCAATCCCTTCCAGGTCATCAAGTTCCGGTCGATGCGCCCGGTCAACGAGCACGAGTCGCAGACGAACTGGTCGATCGCCCACGACAAGCGGGTCGGCCCGGTGGGGCGGCTGCTGCGACGTACCTCCCTGGACGAGCTTCCCCAGTTGTGGAACATCGTGCGCGGTGACATGAGCGTGGTGGGTCCGCGGCCGGAACGTCCGTACTTTGTGGAGAAGTTCTCGGCGGAATACCCGACGTACGCGATGCGGCACCGGGTGCCCGTGGGTCTCACCGGGCTCGCGCAGGTCAGCGGCCTGCGCGGGGACACGCCGATCTCCGACCGCGCCCGGTTCGACAACTACTACATCGAGAACTGGTCGCCCTGGCTGGACGTCAAGGTGCTGCTACGGACCGTGGCGGAGGTGTTCCGGGCCGGCGGTCGCTGACGAGCGGAACCCCGCCCGGCCGCAGCACCGGCTTCGGACGCGACGGCGTGGCGTGGGATCATCGTCCGTCCACGGTGTCACGGGGAGGGAACGGACTCATGGCCCACGAGGACAGCGCGGACCGACCGGGTGGTCGGGCTGTCAGCCGTCGCTCGGCGTTGTTCCGGGGCGGTGCTGTCGCTGCGGGCGTGGGCACTGCGGCTCTGGGCGGTGCGGCGGCCGCCAACGGGCTCTCGTCCCTGGGTGACGGCCGGGTGGTGAACGTCCGCGACCACGGTGCGACGGGCGACGGCGCTGCCGACGACACCGACGCGCTCCAGGCTGCGATCGACGCCGTACGCCCCACCGGTGGGATCGTGTTCCTGCCGCCCGGCGTCTACCTGACGCGGCGTCTGACACTGCGATCCCGGGTGCACCTGCGCGGCTCCGGCGGCGATGCGACAGTCCTGCGGCTGCGGGCGGGCGCGAACTCGGCGATCCTCGAGTCGGAGGGCTTCGCCCGTCTGACGGGCACCCGCTCCGACGCGGGCATCACCCTGTTCAGCATCCGCGACCTCACCCTCGACGGCAACAAGGAGCAGAACCCTGCCGGCGGCTACGGGCTGCGGGTGTACGGGTACGGCTACGAGATCACCGAGGTGATCATCTTCAACTGCCGCAACGACGGCATCTTCAGCGAGTGGGGTCCGACCGCAGCTCTGGCCGCGCCCTCGCACCAGATGGAGGCCCGGCTCACCGCCGTACGGGCACACGACAACGACGGGCACGGCATCGCCTTCCAGGGCCCGCACGACTCGATGTTCCTCAACTGCGTGGCCTTCGAGAACGCGGGCGCGGGGTTCCGGGTCGCCGGCGACTCGACGGGTACGCAGATGGTGAACTGCCACGCGTGGGGCATCCGGCAGGACGTGGCGTTCGACCTCGCGGCAACGAGCGTCGGCTGCGTCAACTGCTACGCCGACCTGAACGGCGGTGTGGGCGTACGCATCTCGCGCAGCGACTGCCGCTGGGTGGGCGGGTTCGTCCTGGGCTACAACGAGTCGCACCCGAACCCGGAGATCGGCGTGCAGTTCGCGCCCGGAACGCAGCCGGACGAGCCGTCCGGATGCGTCGTCGACAGCAGGGTCGTCAACTGTGGGACCGCCGCCGTCGACTTCGGCGCCGACCGTGGCCTGTCAAACGTCCGGGTCAGCATGTTCCAGCCGGGTGCCCTCGCGGACGGCGGCGGCCGCATCGCGGGCACCGGTCGCGGCTGGATCGGCAACCCGGCGTCGTCGACCCAGGTGGAGATCGTGCAGGGGCTCGGCGACGCCGACCGCAACCTCGTCGTACGTCCCGCGTTCGACCTGCGGTCGCAGCCCACCCCCGACCGTCCGTCGGGTGGGAGCGTGCGTGTCTTCGCCCGCGAGGTCAACGGCCGGACCCAACTGTGCGCGATCTTTCCGAGCGGCGCCGTCCAGGTCATGGCCACCGAACCCTGACCGTACGTCAGACCGGGGCCGAGGATGCCGTCGCTCGTGTCGCCCGGTGCGCGCCGACGTGCCCGGGTGGGCGCGCGTCCGCCGACGTCGACTCGGCCGGTGTCTGTCGCATCCGCCCGAGGAACCACACCACCACAAGCGCCTCGCAGAGCAACAGTTGGAGCACGAGGTCGGACACGTCGGCCGCCCAGACGAGCGCCACGGCAACCCCTGCGAACGCGATGATCCGCGATCCGATGGCGGAGGCCAGGTAGCGACGCGGACGGGCCCAGGTCATGTGGCGGACGGACAGCCAGGTGGAGACCGCGAGCAGCAGCTTGTAGAGGCAGTAGCCAGCGATCGCCGCGGCGCCCACGGCGGCCAGGTCGGGGGCGAGCAACCGGCGTACCTGTTCGCTGGCGAGGACCACCACCGACACGCCGAGCCACGCCACGAGGGTCAACCCGCGGGTCACTGTGCGCCAGCGTGCCGTCCGGCCGGCCACGATGTCCTCGCGGGTGCTGGCCGAGAGCACCACGTGGAACGGGCCGAATACGAGATCCAGCGCCCGCAGCACCACCACTGCTGTCTGCCCCGCTGCGGCGCCCGCCACCGACGGCAACGCGATCGTGTACGCCAGATCGGCAAGAGCCGCCACGCAGTAGACCGAGCCGACCGACAGGCTCTGCCGGGCACCTGGCCGGATCGTGCCGACCGAGGCGACCCGGGATCGCAGCGTCACCCAGGCCAGCACGGCGAGCTGCGCGGGCACGGCGGCGATGTCCACCCGCACGTCGGCAGAGAGGAGGAGCACACCGCTCACCAGGGTCCCGAGGGCGGTGAGCTGAGGGATGAGGTTGGCGCTGCCCGGGGATCGGGTACGCGCGCAGGCCCAGAACATCGCCTCCACCGGCAGTTGGAGGAGCACCGGGGCGACCACGCACAACCGGTCGGTGATGCTGCTGTCCGGCAGCGCAACGGAGACCGACAGGAAGGCCACGGCGGCGACCGGCAGCGCCACCAGGGCGGACACACGTCGAGCCCAGCTCTCCAGACGCCAGTCGTCGGGGACGACTCCCGCCGACAGCGGCCGGCCGACAAGCGCCTCCATCAGCGTGTACGGGATGGCGAGCAGGGTGCCGAGCAGTGCGACGAGTGCCAGCCGGTCGTTGTCGGCCCACGACGCGTAGAGGAACAGCGCCACGCTTGACAGCCGGGTGAGCGCCTGCACGGAGATCTGCGACCGTTGCAGACGCAGCACCGTGGTGGAGAGCATGCGCACGATCACCACCTCCGGTTGTCGTCGGGGTGCCGGTGTTCCGGGCGGGTCACCGGCAGGACAGCGGTGCTGTCGTCGTCCCTGCGGCCGTACGACGGAGGCGGTTGCTGGTGGCGCGGTGCCGCGGAACGCTGCGGGTCATCGCCCCTGCGTGCGGAGCGCTGCGGCGGGAGGATCACGGTGTCGGCGTCGACGGGCTGCCGCGCGACCCTCTGCGGTTCCACCCGGGGCAACACCACCGTCTCCGCCTCCACCCGGGGCAGCACCACGGTCTCCGCGTCGACAGGCCGCCGTCGCTCGGGCGGTCGAGCCGGCGGGTGCGCGACGGGCGGGACCGCCGACGCCTGTCGCACGTCGACGGCGGGCGCAACGGGCGCCGGCGGCAGCGGGTCCAGGTGGTTCCCGTACGCGACGAAGACCGCGAGACACATCGTCGCGCCCGTGTACTCCCAGGCTTCGATGACGAGGAACGCAGCCGAGAGGCCGGTCAGGACGGCGAGATGGGAAACGGCGGACGGGAGCGTTGAGGCGTACCGCCAGAGTCGGACGAGCAGGTATCCGATCCCGGCGATCAGCACCACCATCATCGGCAGCCCGTACTGGAGGGCGACGCTGACGAAGTAGTTGTCGACGAAGACCTGCCCGCCGGAGGCGGCTCGCGACACCGTCGCCGCTCCGGCGGCACCGATGCCACGGCCCCAGAGCGGAAGGTCACCGTCGAGCAACCCCGACCACACCTCGAAACGCTGGAAGAGGCTGCGCGCACCGGTCGCGCCGACGGCCACGAAACCGACAGTCACGCACGCCACGACACCGAGCCCGACGAGGCGGGCGCGGCGACGAGCGGCGGCGCCGCCGGAACGGTTGCCCACGGCGGCGGCGATGACCCCGCCGACGACGAGCAGCGCACCGGAACGGGACGTGCTGAGCGCGAGGCAGACAACCGCCGAGACCGCGCCGACGTGCCACGACCAGCGGGTGGGCCGGGCGCCGGAGGTCAGCCAGAGCGCCACGTACCCGAGCAGGAACGCGCCGGCGAGGATGCCCAGCTCGGCGTTGACCTCGGTGAGGCCGGGAGCCCGGAACGTGTCGCCGATGTAGCGGATCGCCCGGCCATCTTCGAAACCCCACTGGACGAGCTGCTGCGGCCCGATGATCAGCTCTGCGACGGTGGCGACGCCGTTGGCCATCAGCAGCCAGGCGGCGACTGTCACGATCCGGGTCATCCCTGGCGCGCCAAGGCCCAGCAGGGCCAGCAGGAGAAGGAACGGCAGCACTGTGAGCCGGAGCCCGGACAGGGTCTGCCCCGGCCCGTGGTGCGCGATGCCGATCAGGCTCCAGACGCCCAGCACCAGAAGGCCCACGCCGACGCCGACGACCTGCCGGCGGCTCCAGCCACCACGCAGCACGCAGCGCAGGGCGTGCACGCCGGCTATCGCCGCTGCGGACAACCCGAGGGCGTACTCGCGACCACCGAAGGCGTCACCGACAATCCCCTCCACGCCGGCGAGGCGCAGACCCAACGGCGCGTTCAGCACGACGAGGACGTACGCGAGGCCCGGCAGTGGAAACACCGCGAGCGCGGCGAACACGACGACGAAGGCCGGCAGGAGCGGCGGGGCACCGGCGAGCAGGCACACCACTGTGGCCACCGGCACGGCGGCAACCGCGCCGAGCAGGACCCGCACCGTACGCCAGCGGATCGGGCCCGGCGACCGCACCGCGCGCCGACCGGCCGTCATCGTCTTGTTGCCGGGACTCGTCGCCGTCCCGCGTCGTCCGCGCGCAGCGCGGTGTAAGCGTCGACAACAGCGTCGACGTGCCGGTCCCAGTTCAGCTCGCGCCCGTCCCGGGCCGCGGCAGCCGCGATCGTGTCGTAGTCGGCAGGCGGCATGCTGGCGGCCCGACGCATGGTCTCGGTCAACTCCGCGCGCGTCCGGAAGATCCGCAGGGATTCGTCCGATGCCATCGGCGGCCGGGCCACCTCGCTGGAGATGATCGGACGGCCGGCCCGCAGCGCCTCGACGCACGAGATCGGGAAGTTCTCGGCCCACTGGCTGGGGAAGACGAGCCAGCCGGCCCGCGCCATCGCTGCCTGCTTGCCCGCCGTGTCGAGGAAGCCCAGGTATTCGAGCCCGGGCAGTTTACGCGCCGCCGCCTCGACGTCGGCCCGGCGTGGGCCGTCACCGCCGATGAGCAGTGTGGCGCCGTCCTGGCCGGCCACCTCCCGCCACGCGGCCAGCAGCAGGTCGATGCCCTTGTGCTCACTGAGCGCACCGAGGAACAGGAACACCGCAGGGTTGCCGGCCGGCCAGGACACCGGGCCGCCGGTCTCCGGCACGGCGAGCGGTACGACAGTCCCGCCCAGCGTGGACCCCTGCGGAAGGTGCCGCTGGGCGATGTCCCGGGTACGCGCGGCCGGCCACAGCAGCGAGACCCCGCGCAGTTGCCGGACCAGCCACGCCGACCGGGCTCGCAGCAGGCGGTCGGTCAGGTCTGACCTGCCCTGGTTGGCGAGACTGTTGTTCGGGTCGGCTACGGCGTAGTCGTGGACCGTGTGGCAGGTCGGCCACGTTCTGGCGATCCGGGCCAGCGGCAGGACGCCCAGGCCCTGCCAGTTGTGCACGTGCACCACGTCCGGGGCGAAGTCGCGCAGGGCGTTCAGGCGCAGGCCGGTCGGGTCGGCCAGGTCACCGAGATGGGTGAGGACCTTGCCGAGCCGCGGGTCGGCGCCGCCCAGGCGGGCCGAGATCCTCGTGTCGACGGGCGCGTCGGTGGGCAGGCTGTGCGGCGACGGGCGGCTGAACACCTGCACCTCGTGACCGCGGTCGACGAGCGCGGCGGAGAGGTCCCGCACGTACTGCTCCGCGCCGCCGCGGATCGCGAACGACGAGTGGACCATGGCGATCCGCACTGCTCAGGCCTGCTTTCCGGTCGTCTGGGACAGGGCACGACCGTCCTGGTCGGCGTCGAGCAGGTGCGCCAGGTGAGCGGTCGCGTCGCGCCAGGAACGCCCGGCGGCACCCGCCCTCGGTCGAGGACCTCCCACGGCCTCGCCCACCGCCCGGACCAGCGCCGCCGCCGTCCAGGTCGTCATCCGTTCGGCCCGACCGTCGGTCGCCTCGAGCAGGGCGGGGTCCGGTGAGATGACTGTGGGTGTGCCCAACCGGAGCGCCTCGGCGGCCGGCAGCCCGTACCCCTCGAAGTGACTCGGCATCAGGAACGCGGCGGCGTTGGCGACGGCCGCCGCGTAGTCGGCGTCGGAGAGCCTGTCGAGCAGCACCACCCGGTCGGCCGCCGGGGACGCCGCCACGGCGTCGGTGAACCGGTCGATGCGCTGACCGCCGGTGAGCACCGCGAGCACCAGGTCGGGAAGGTCGGCCAGAGCCTCGACGGCCAGCTCGACCCCCTTGTGGGCCGCGTGGCCGGCGACCAGGAGGTACTGGCGCACCCCGCCGGTGCGGGCCGCGAGTTCCGGCGGAAGCGCACCGGGTACGACGTCCACGTCGCTGCCCGGATACCAGACGGTGGCCCGGTTCTCCGGCACGCCGTAGAGCCCCAGGAGGTCGTGGCGGGTACGGGCGCTGACGCAGAGCAACTGCCGGGACCTGTTGATCGCCGTCGCGTAGCTGGCCCGCCGGTACTGCCGCACCGACGTCGACAGGTCGTGCGGCCAGAGCCGGAAGGCGAGATCGTGGACGACCGTGGTGACCGGCAGTTGGCTGCCGACCATGGCGACCGATGGGCTCAGGGAGAGCACCTGCGCACCCGCCGGCTCCTGCCGGGCCTCACCGGTGACCCGACGCAGGGTCGTGGTGGCGGACGCGACGGCCCGGGCCCGGTCGCCGGCCTGCCGGCTGACCACCGCCACCTCGGCGGCGGCCCCGGCGGGCACCTCCCACGTCGGGGGTACGGCGACGAGCCGCAGCCGCTGCCCGGCCGGCCAGTGCCGCACGACCTCGGTGAGGACGCGGGTGATGCCGCCCGGACCGACACCGCTGCAGTCGACGATGGTGTCAGCGGGTCTCATGCGCGATCCACTCGCCCATCTCGTGCTGGAACCGCTGCGGTGAGAAGGCCATCGCGTGTTTGCGGATGCGCGCCGCGTCGAGTTCGCCGACACGGCGTACGGCGGCGGCGTGGTCGGCCGGTCGCATCGAGCCGATCAGGAAGCCCGTCTCGCCGTTGACGACAGTCTCCAGCAGGCCGCCGGTGTTCAGACCGATCACCGGAGTTCCGCACGCCTGCGCCTCCACCGGGATGATGCCGAAGTCCTCGTGTGCCGGGAACAGCAGCGCGCGGGCGCCCGCGTAAAGCTCCCGCAGCCGCTCCCGGGAGGGCCGCACCTCGAAGGTCACCGGCACCCCGACGGTGGCGGCGAGCCGGCGCAGCCTCGCCTCCTCCGGCCCGGAACCGGCCACGACAAGGGGCAGTCCCGACTCGGCGGCGATCTCGATCATCAGGTCGAAGTTCTTGTACGGGATCCAGCGCCCCACACCCAGCAGGTAGTCACGGGCGGGTTGGACCGGGGCCTCGGCGAAGTACTCGACGTCGACGGGCGGGTGGATCACGACGGCGTCACGCTTCCAGAACCGCTGGATCCGCGCCTGCACCTCGCGGGAGTTCGCGGCGTACGCCTGCACGTGCCGGCTGAGCCGGACGTCGACAGACTGGAGCGCCTTGCGGGGGCCGCTGAGCAGCGCGCCCGAGCCCCGACCGTCGAAGTCAGGGCTCCAGACATAGCGTGCCGGCGAGTGCACGTAGCTCAGGTGCCGGGTCCGTTCCGGCGGGCCGAGCCGCACGGTGTGGGCGAACGCGTGGCTGGACGAGATGACCACGTCGTAGCGCTCGTCGCCGACTGTCCGCCAGGCCAGGGGCATGAGGGGCAGCGCGAGGGCCTTGCTGCGGCGCAACGGCGTCTTGGCCAGCCACGTCTCGTGCAGACCGAGGCGGTCCACCTCGACGTCCCGGTCCGCCCAGAGCACGATGCGGCGCGCGTGCGGCACAAGGTCCGCGATGGCGAGGAACACGTTCTCCGATCCGCCTGTGGCGCCGAACCACTCGTGGACGACCGCCACGGAGCGGTCGGCGAGCAGCGGCGTCGACGCCGGGGGCGGCACGGTCGGCTGGACGTTGTCCAACGAGGTCATCGTTCCTCACTCATGTCAACGGTCGGCTCGCCGGGCGTACCTCCGGTGCCGGTGTCAGCTGTTGCGGCGCCACAGGTCCCGCAGCGCGTCCCAGTTGCCCGCGATGCCGGCCTCGCACAGGGTTTCGACGTAGAAGGCGCCGTTGACGTCGTCGCGGTCCCACCACACGCCGCACACGGTCCGGCCGTCTCCGCCCTTGAAGGCGTACTCGACGTAGCTGCCGGGTGCGCCGGTCACGCCGCCCGTCGTCCGGGTGGCCTCGCGCAGCCCCGGCGCCAGCGCGCCGCCGGCCAGGTTGAGCTGCTGACGGTACGCACGCGCCGCGTCCTTCTCCGCCTTCGCGGGGTACAGCGCGAAGTGCACGGAGGCTCCGCCGTACCGGCAGAAGACGTGGCGTCGCTCGTCGGCCGGCAGCGGCGGACCGCCGACCTCGGTGTCGACGGCGCACCCTCCCGCGGCGGCCAGCCAGGGCTCTGCAAGCGGCGCGAGGTCGCCGTCGAACTTGGTCTTGTTGATGGAGAACTGCGTCGCCTCGAACGGTGCGAGCGAGGCGTTCGGCGCCGGCGCTTCGGGCTCGTCGTCGGATCGGTTGACGCCGCCGACGAAGAACCCGGCGGTGCCGGCGGCCAGGACGAGCACCACGGCGGCGACAGCGAGGAGCCACTTGGGCCGCTGCGGGGGCCGCTGCACGGGCGCGATCCGCCGACCCGTACCGCCGAACGGATCCTGCGAGGGCGACTGCGGCGGCAGGCCGTCGGATGCGGTCGCGGACGCGGATGCCGAGCTGTAGGTCGCGGGACCGTAGGTCACAGGGGCCGGGCTCTGGGTCGCCGGTGCCGGGCTGTGGGTCGCGGGTGCGGGGCTCTGCGACGGTACGGGTGAGCCGGGCGCACCCGAGACGGGCTGCGACGGGCTGGACACCGGCTGCCCGGAGACCGGGTTGGTGTGCACCGCCCAGGGAAGTTGCGGCATGTGCGCCACCAGCTCGGGCGCACCGGAGACCGGCGCTCCGCTGGCCTGCTGCGGCACACCGGAAACCGGCGGTGCCGAGGCAGGCGGTGCTGAGGCAGGTGCCGCCGAGGTGGGCGGCGCCGACATGGGTGGCGCGGAGACCGGCAGGTCGGGCACTGGCTGGTAGGCCATGCCGAGGCTCTGGAAGAGGCGCTGCGGCGCGTTCCCCTCCTCGGCCCGGTAGGCCACCCACGGGTGGGCGGCGGTCAGGTTGGCGTGCGCGTATCGGTGACCGCCGGCGGCCTGCGCCAGCGCGTTCGCGGCGTTGCCGAAGGCCACCCGCCAGCGCTCGTCGGACGCGGCGACGCCGTCGAGCACGGCCACCGTGGCGAACTGGCCCTGCCCGTCGACTGCGGCCCACGCCTTGCCAACCTGGCAGGCGCCCAACATGTGGGTGTACCTGTACGGGTTCTCCGGCTGCATGCCACTCCTCCGCTCGACCGCCGTGCGGATCCTACAGAGGTGGTGCCATCGCAGCGTCCCGCCGGTCGGCGGTGCGACAGGTCGGGGCCCCGGCGGGCAGCCCAGCCGCCCCTTGCCCTCTGAAAGTTTTCATGCATAGAGTCGCGGTGTGAATGAGACAGGGGTCGAGGCGCCGGTGGAGCAGGTGCTCGACCTGTTCGACGGGGTGCGGCTCACCCCGACCCAGCGCCGCATCGCGCACTGTCTCGTACAGCACGGCCCGGCGGTGGCGTACCTGTCCGCGGCGGAGGTCGCCGAGCTGGCCGGGGTCAGCCAGCCGTCGGTGACCCGGTTCGCCGTCGCGCTCGGCCACGACGGCTACCCGGCGCTGCGCCGCCGGCTGCGAGGCCTCACCACTGCCAGACCCGGTGGTCCGGCGGACGCCGGAAACGAACTCCAGCAGGCGGTACGCGCCGAGATGGGCAACCTGGACCGGCTGGCCGGTCAACTCGCCGACCGGGACCGGATCGCCGAGACCGGCAGGCTGCTCGCGGCCAGCCGCCCACTGCCGGTGCTCGGCCTGCGTGCCGCCGCACCGCTTGCCGCGTACTTCGCCTACTTCGCCGCCAAGGTGCACCCGGACGTGCGGGTCCTCGACGACGGCGGCAGCCTGCTGACCGACCGCCTCGAACAGGCCGCCGAGGCCGGCGCTTCGGCGGTGCTGGCCTTCGTGCTGCCCCGCTACCCCCGCGAGACCCTTGACGCGCTGCGCGACGCGCGGGCCACCGGCCTGACCGTCGTGGCGATCACCGACTCGCCGGTCAGCCCCGCCACCGAGCACGCCGACGTGGTGCTGCCCGCCGCCGTCGGCGCCCAACTCGTCTTCGACCTGCACACCGCCCCGATGACCCTGGCCATGGTGCTGTTGCAGGCGATCTGCGACGCCGCGCCGGCCGACACGCAGCGCCGGCTGGAAGCGTTCGAAGCCTCGGCGGCCCGCCGTCAGTTGTTCCTCGGATGACCGGAGGAGACCAGAGATGACAGAGCCGATCCGTGCCGCACGGGGCAGTCAGCTGACCGCCCGTGGGTGGCAGCAGGAGGCCGCACTGCGGATGCTCATGAACAATCTCGACCCCGAGGTGGCCGAACGCCCCGACGACCTCGTGGTGTACGGCGGCACCGGCAAGGCGGCGCGGGACTGGCCCTCCTACCACGCGCTGGTACGCACGCTCACCGACCTGCGCGAGGACGAGACGATGCTCGTGCAGTCGGGCCGTCCGGTGGGCGTGCTGCGCACCCACGAGTGGGCGCCCCGGGTGCTGCTGGCCAACTCGAACCTGGTCGGCGACTGGGCGACCTGGCCCGAGTTCCGTCGGCTCGAACACCTCGGCCTCACCATGTACGGGCAGATGACCGCCGGCTCGTGGATCTACATCGGCACCCAGGGCATCCTCCAGGGCACCTACGAGACGTTCGCCGCGGTGGCCGCCAAGAGATTCGGGAGCACCCTCGCGGGCGCGCTGACGCTCACCGCAGGCTGCGGCGGGATGGGCGGGGCGCAGCCCCTCGCGGTCACCATGAACGGCGGCGTCTGCCTGATCGTGGACGTGGACCGCACCCGCCTCGACCGCCGGGTGCACGACCGCTACCTGGACGAGGTCGCCGACTCGCTGGACGACGCGGTGCAGCGGGCGCTGGCCGCGAAGCGGGACCGGCGCGCGCTCTCCGTGGGCGTGGTGGGCAACGCCGCCGAGGTCTTCCCCGAGCTGCTCAGCCGGGGCGTCGAGATCGACATCGTGACCGACCAGACAAGCGCCCACGACCCGCTGTCGTACCTGCCGGTGGGAGTGGATCTGGCCGATGCCCGCGACTACGCGACGGCGAAGCCCGCCGAGTTCACCGACCGGGCGCGGGCGTCGATGGCGCGGCACGTCGAGGCGATGGTCGGCTTCCTCGACGCCGGCGCCGAGGTCTTCGACTACGGCAACTCGATCCGTGGTGAGGCGCAGCTCGCCGGCTACCCGCGCGCCTTCGACTTTCCGGGCTTCGTGCCCGCGTACATCAGGCCGTTGTTCTGCGAAGGTAGGGGTCCGTTCCGGTGGGCGGCGCTGTCCGGCGACCCGGCCGACATCGCCGCCACCGACCGGGCGATCCTGGAGCTGTTCCCGGAGAACGAGTCCCTGGCACGGTGGATCCGGCTGGCCGGCGAACGTGTCGCGTTCCAGGGTCTGCCGGCGCGGATCTGCTGGCTCGGCTACGGCGAGCGCGACCGGGCCGGCGTGCGGTTCAACGAGATGGTCGCCTCCGGTGAACTCTCCGCCCCGGTGGTCATCGGTCGGGACCACCTGGACGCGGGCAGTGTGGCCAGCCCGTACCGGGAGACCGAGGCGATGGCCGACGGCTCCGACGCGATAGCCGACTGGCCGCTGCTCAACGCGCTCGTCAACACGGCAAGCGGGGCTTCCTGGGTGTCCATCCATCACGGCGGCGGGGTCGGCATCGGGCGGTCCATCCACGCCGGGCAGGTCTGCGTGGCCGACGGCACCGCGCTCGCGGGGCAGAAGATCGAGCGGGTGCTCACCAACGACCCCGCGATGGGCGTCATCCGGCACGTGGACGCCGGATACGAAGGCGCCCGCGAGGTAGCCGACCGCACCGACATCCGCGTCCCGATGACCGAGCAGTAAGGAAGGACACCTTGTTATCGGATTTTGTTGTAGAAGGGGCCCTTCCTAACAAGTTCCGCACCCTGTGGGACGAGCTCGCCCCGATCGGGCGGGACGCCGACAGCGGCGGTTACCTGCGCTACGCGCTGACCGAGCCGGAGCGGGAGCTGCGGGCCTGGTTCCGTGCACAGGCGCAGCAGCGAGGGATGCCGGTCACCGAGGACGGCAACGGCAACCTGTTCGCGCACTGGGGCGACCCGGAGGCCGCCGACGCGGTGCTGACCGGCAGCCACTTCGACTCGGTGCCGCACGGTGGGGCGTACGACGGGCCGCTCGGCATCGTCAGCGCCTTCCTCGCCGTGGACGAGCTGCGCGCCGCCGGCGTCACCCCGATCCGGCCACTGGTGCTGGCCGCGTTCGTGGAGGAGGAGGGGGCGCGCTTCGGCGTACCGTGCCTGGGGTCGCGTCTGCTCACCGGCGCAATGCCTGTCGATCGCGCGGCCGGGCTGCGCGACGCGGCCGGGGTGAGCTTCGCCGAGGCGCTCGGCGACCGGCCGGCGGGCGCCCGCCCGGAGCTGCTGGGCCGGTTCGGCGCGTTCGTGGAGCTACACGTCGAGCAGGGCCGCGCGCTCGCCGAGGCGGACGCGCCGGTAGCGGTGGCCAGCGCCATCTGGCCGCACGGCCGCTGGCGCTTCGACGTGACAGGCGAGGGCAACCACGCGGGTACGACACGGATGGCCGACCGCCGCGACCCGATGCTCACCTACGCGTTCACTGTGCTGGCGGCCAACAAGGAGGCCCGGTTGCGCGGCGCGCACGCCACTGTCGGCAGGGTCGCCGTCGAACCGAACGCCACGAACGCCATCCCGTCGAAGGTGACCGGCTGGCTGGACGCCCGCGCCGCCGACCCGCAGACCCTCACCGACCTGGTCGAGGCCGTACGGGGCAAGCTCGCCGAGCGTGCCCGCCGCGACGGTACGGAGGTGACGGTCACCGAGGAGTCGGCCACAGCGCTTGTCGCCTTCGACCGTGGACTGGCCAGAC
This sequence comes from Micromonospora profundi, assembly GCF_011927785.1. NCBI lineage: Bacteria > Bacillati > Actinomycetota > Actinomycetes > Micromonosporales > Micromonosporaceae > Micromonospora > Micromonospora profundi. Next base: position 4,807,525 of record NZ_JAATJK010000001.1, read on the forward strand.
GGCTGGCCACGCTGCTCGACGCGCCGGTGCTGCCCACCGGCGCGGGGCACGACGCGGGTGTGCTGGCCGCGCATCTGCCCACCGCGATGCTGTTCGTGCGCAACCCGAGCGGGGTGTCGCACTCCCCCGCAGAGGCGGCCACCGACGCCGACTGCGCCGCCGGGGTACGGGCGCTGGCCGCCGTGTTGGAGGAGCTGACATGCCGCTGACAACGCAGACGATTCAGCTCCGCAGGAGGCGAGGAGTATGACCACCTCTCGTTGGCTCGCCGAGTACGCCTGGCTGCCCGAGGACTCCGAGCCCACGCCCGAGGTGCTCATCGAGGTCGAGGACGGCCGGATCACCGCCGTCACACCGCTGCAGGGGTCCACCGGGCCGGAGGCCGGGGTGGAGGTGCTGCGGGACGCCACCCGGCTGCCCGGGTTGACAGTGCCCGGCCTGTCCAATGTGCACTCGCACGCCTTCCACCGCGCCCTGCGTGGGCGTACCCACGGCAGCCGGGGTGACTTCTGGAGCTGGCGCGACCGGATGTACGCCGTCGCCGACCGGCTCGACCCGGACACCTACCTGGCGCTGGCCCGCGCGGTCTACGCCGAGATGGCCCTGGCCGGGATCACCTGCGTCGGGGAGTTCCACTACCTGCACCACCGGCCCGACGGCGGCGCCTACGACGACCCGAACGAGATGGGCGCGGCACTTGTCGAGGCCGCCGCGCACGCCGGCATCCGGTTGACCCTGCTGGACACCTGCTACCTGACCTCCACAGTGAGTGGTCAGCCGCTCGCCGGACCGCAGCGCCGCTTCGGTGACGGTGACGCCGTCCGGTGGGCCGAGCGGGCCTCGGCGTTCCAGCCGACTGACTCCCACGCCCGCGTCGGCGCGGCCGTGCACTCGGTGCGGGCGGTCCCCGCCGACCAGCTGCGCACTGTCGCCGACTGGGCGCGAAGCCGGCACGCTCCGCTGCACGTACACCTGTCGGAGCAGTACGCCGAGAACGACGAGTGCCGGGTCGTGCACGGGCGCACACCCACCGCGCTGCTCGCCGAGCACGGCGTGCTCGGGCCGGACACCACCGCCGTACACGTCACCCACCCGACCGGCGCTGACCTGACGCTGCTCGGCGACAACCGGACCGGGGTGTGCCTCTGCCCCACCACCGAACGGGACCTCGCCGACGGGATCGGCCCGGCCCGGCAGATGGCCGATGCGGGGCTCCGGCTCAGCCTGGGCAGCGACAGCCACGCGGTGGTCGACCTGTTCGAGGAGGCGCGCGCCGTGGAGCTTGACGAACGGCTGCGCACCCGCCGCCGCGGCCACTTCACCTCCGCCGAGCTGCTGGCGGCGGCCACCGCCACCGGCCATGCCGCGCTGGGCTGGGCCGACGCCGGGCGGATCGCCGTCGGCGCCCGCGCCGACCTGGTGACGGTACGACTCGACAGCGCCCGCACGGCAGGGGTGCCGCCGGCGGGCGTGTTCTTCGCGGCGTCCGCCGCGGACGTCGACCAGGTGCTTGTGGACGGCCGGGTGGTGGTGGCCGAGGGCAGGCACCTCACCGTCGACGTACCGGCCGAGCTGTCGGCGTCGATCGAGGCGGTGACCCCGGCGTGAGCGCGAGCATGAGCAGCCTGCTTGTCGACAACATCGGGGAGCTGGTCACCAACGGCGTCGGCGAGGGTCCGCTGGGCATCCGCCGCAGGGCGGCAGTGCTGATCGAGGCGGGCCGGGTGGCCTGGGTCGGGCCTGCCGCGTACGCGCCGGCCGCCGACCGGCGGATCGACGCCGGCGGGGCGGCAGTGCTGCCCGGTTTCGTGGACAGCCACGCGCACCTGGTGTTCGCCGGTGACCGGGCCGCCGAGTTCGCCGCGCGGATGGCCGGCGAACGCTACACCGGCGGTGGCATCCGGACCACAGTCGGCGCGACCCGCGCCGCCAGCGACGACGACCTGCGGGCCACAGTGCGCCGGCTACGCGGGGAGGCGCTGCGCCAGGGCACCACCACCATGGAGATCAAGAGTGGGTACGGGCTGACGGTCGCCGACGAGGCACGCTCGCTGCGGATCGCCGCCGAGACCAGCACCGAGACCACGTTCCTCGGCGCTCATGTGGTGCCCGCCGAGTACGCCGACCGTCCCGACGACTATGTCGGGCTGGTCTGCGGGCCGATGCTTGCCGCCGCCGCACCGCACGCGAAGTGGATCGACGTGTTCTGCGAGCGGGGCGCCTTCGACGTCGACCACGCCCGCGCCATCCTCGCCTGCGGGCAGGCCGCCGGGCTTGGCGTACGGGTGCACGCCAACCAGCTCGGCCCCGGCCCCGGTGTCCAGCTCGGGGTGGAGCTGGGCGCGGCCAGCGTCGACCACTGCACCCACCTCAGCGACGACGACGTGGCAGCGCTGGCCGGCACCGCCAGCGACGACGGGTCCGGGACCCGCACTGTGGCGACCCTGCTGCCCGGTGCCGAGTTCTCCACCCGCTCGCCCTACCCGGACGCCCGCCGGCTGCTCGACGCCGGTGTCACAGTCGCGCTTGCCACCGACTGCAACCCCGGCACGTCGTACACCTCGTCGATGCCGTTCTGTGTGGCCCTCGCGGTCCGCGAGATGGGCATGACCCCGGCGGAGGCCGTCTGGGCCGCTACCGCCGGCGGGGCTCGGGCGCTGCGCCGCGACGACGTGGGTGTGCTCACCGCCGGCGCCCGGGCCGACCTGGTCGTCCTGGACGCGCCCTCGTACCTGCACCTGGCCTACCGGCCGGGTGTCCCACTGATCCGCCAGGTCCTGCTCAACGGAGTGCCGCAATGACGACCGTGACCATCCACCCCACCGGAATCTCCGCCGACGACGTCCTGGCCGTGGCCCGCGGCACCGCCACTGCCGTCCTCGACCCGGCCACCCGGGACGCGATGGCGACCAGCCGCGCGATCGTGGACGGCATCGAAGCCGCGGGAAGGCCCGTGTACGGCGTCTCCACCGGCTTCGGCGCGCTGGCCAACACGTTCGTCGCGCCGGAGCGGCGTGCCGAGCTTCAGCACGCGCTGATCCGCTCCCACGCCGCCGGGGTGGGCGCCCCGATGCCGCGTGAGGTCGTCCGCGCCATGATGCTGCTGCGCGTACGCTCGCTGGCCCTGGGCCGCTCCGGGGTCCGCCCGCTGATCGCCGAGGCGCTCGTCGACCTGCTCAACCACGACATCACCCCGTGGGTGCCCGAACACGGCTCGCTTGGCGCGTCCGGTGACCTGGCACCGCTGGCGCACTGCGCGCTCGTGCTGCTCGGCGAGGGCTGGGTGCTCGGCCCGGCCGGTGAACGGCAGGACGCGGCAGAGGCGCTTACCGCCGCCGGGCTCAAGCCGATCGAGCTTGCCGCCAAGGAAGGGCTGGCGCTGATCAACGGCACCGACGGCATGCTCGGGATGCTGCTGCTTGCCATCCACGACGCGGCGCACCTGTTCGCCATGGCGGACGTGACGGCCGCGCTGGCCATCGAGGCGATGCTCGGTTCGGAGCGGCCGTTCCTGCCGGAGCTACACGCCATCCGGCCGCACCCCGGTCAGGCCGCGTCGGCCGCGAACATCCACCGCCTGCTCCAAGACTCCCGGGTGATGGACTCGCACCGCGACGACCTGGCACACGCGGTGCAGGACGCGTACTCGATGCGCTGCGCCCCGCAGGTGGCCGGCGCGGCCCGCGACACGCTGGACTTCGTCCGCACCGTCGCCGCCCGGGAGCTGGTGTCCGTCGTGGACAACCCGGTGGTGCTGCCGGACGGTCGTGTCGAGTCGACAGGCAACTTCCACGGAGCGCCCCTCGGCTTCGCTGCGGACTTCCTGGCCATCGCCGCCGCAGAGGTTGGCGCGATCGCCGAGCGGCGGGTGGACAGGCTGCTGGACGTCACCCGCTCGCGGGAACTGCCGGCGTTCCTCTCCCCCGACGCCGGCGTGAACTCCGGGCTGATGATCGCCCAGTACACGGCTGCCGGCATCGTCGCCGAGAACCGGCGGCTGGCGGCCCCCGCGTCGGTGGACTCGCTGCCCACGAGCGGCATGCAGGAGGACCACGTCTCGATGGGCTGGGCGGCGACAAAGAAGCTACGCACCGTGCTTGACAACCTCACCAGCCTGCTGGCCGTCGAGTTGCTGGCCGGCGTACGCGGGCTGCAACTGCGGGCGCCGCTGGTGCCGTCGCCGGCCGGCCGGGCCGCCGTGGCCGCGCTCGGCGGCGCGGCCGGCGAGCCCGGCCCGGACGTGTTCCTCGCCCCGGTACTGGAGGCCGCCCGCGCGGTGCTGGCCGGCCCGGAGCTGCGTGCCGCAATCGAACGGGAGGTCGGCCCACTGGGCTGACCTTCGCAGGCCGCTGTCGTCCGCCGCGGGTCAGGCGGCGGACGACAGCACATTTCACGGTTCGCTGTCATCCGCTGCGGGTCAGGCGGCGGGCGGCGGCTGCCGGTCAGGCGGCGGGCGGCAGCACCTTCGCCACCAGCTTCGCCAGCTCGCGCAGAGCCTTGCCGCGGTGGCTGACCGCGTCCTTCTCCTGCGGGGTCAGCTCGGCGTTGGTGCGCTCCAGTCCGTCGCCCAGGAAGATCGGGTCGTAGCCGAACCCGCCGTCACCGCGCGGCGCCCGCAGGACCCGCCCGGACTGCCGGCCGTCGACAAGGTGCTCCTTGCCGCCAGGCAGCACCAGCGCCACGGTGCACACGAAGGACGCGGCCCGCTGCTCGTCCGGCACGTCGGCGATCTGGTCCAGCACCAACTGGAGGTTCGCCCGGTCGTCGCCGTGCTTGCCCGACCAGCGGGCGCTGAACACGCCAGGCATCCCGTTCAACGCATCCACCGCGAGCCCCGAATCGTCGGCGATCGTCGGCAACTCCGTACGCCGGCAGCCCTCCCGGGCCTTGATCAGCGCGTTCTCACCGAACGTCAGGCCGGTCTCCGGCAGCTCCGGATATTCCGGTACGTCGTCGAGCCCGAGCAGGGCGATCCGGTGCGCGCCCAACGCGCCGTCCAGGATCCGCTGAAGCTCCACAAGCTTCTTCTGGTTACGCGTGGCAAGCAGGACCTTGTTCATGCTGAGTCACCTTCGTTCGCGACTGCGGGGCTCGCAAGCTCACTCCTCGCGCTCACGCGAGCGCCTTCCGCTGGGCCTCGGCCAGGTCCGCGCAGCCCGCGACGGCCAGGTCGAGCAGGCTGTCGAGCTGGTCGCGGGCGAACACGCCCGCCTCACCGGTGCCCTGCACCTCGACGAAGTCACCTGCGCCGGTGCAGACCACGTTCATGTCCACCTCGGCGGCCACGTCCTCCTCGTAGCAGAGGTCCAGCCGCGCCTCACCGGCGATGATCCCCACGCTGACCGCGGCCACCGAGCGGTGCATCACCTTCTCCGGCTTGCCGGCCAGCGCCTTGCGGGCGGCGAGCCACCCCACGGCGTCGTGCAGCGCCACGTACGCGCCGGTGATGGCCGCCGTCCGGGTGCCACCGTCGGCCTGGAGCACGTCACAGTCGAGGACCACCGAGTTCTCGCCGAGCGCCTTCAGATCGATGCAGGCGCGCAGGCTCCGCCCGATCAGCCGGGAGATCTCGTGCGTCCGGCCGCCGACGCGGCCCTTGACGCTCTCCCGGTCGGAGCGGGTGTTCGTGGCCCGGGGCAGCATCGCGTACTCGGCGGTCACCCAGCCGAGCCCGGAACCCTTGCGCCAGCGGGGCACCCCCTCGGTGACGCTCGCCGTGCAGAGCACCCGGGTGCCGCCGAACTCGACGAGCACCGAGCCCTCCGGATGGGTGCTCCAGCCCCGGGTCAGAGTCACCGGTCGAAGTTGATCGGGCCCTCGCCCGTCAGGTCGCGCCATGCCTGCACCCTATGCGGTGCGGCGATCCATCTCCCCCGGGGTGCCCCGGCGTCGCCCCCGGCGGGAGTCAGATGTCGTAGCTGGCGCCGGCCCGGACCACCTCGACCGGCCCGGTGTACGCGGAGGTGGCCGACTCCAGCGTGTGCGCCTCGCTGCCCCACGCCGCCACCAGATGCGTGAGCAGCAGCCGACCCACAGCGGCCTTCGTGGCCGTCTCGCCGGCCTCCCGACCGGTCAGGTGCAGATCCGGCGGATTGTCGACGCCGTCGAGGAAGCTCGCCTCGCAGAGGAACACGTCGGCGTTCTGGGCCAGCCGCAGCAGTTCGTCGCAGGGCGCGGTGTCGGACGAGTAGCACAGCGAGCGACCGCCGTGCTCCAGCCGCACCCCGTACGTCTCCACGGGATGGTTGACCCGGTCGACGGTGACGGTGAACGGGCCGATCGGGAAGGTGCCCGGCTCCAGCGCGTAGAACTGGTAGACGTCCTCCACAGTGCCGTCGTCGTGGTACGCGGCGCTGAGCCGGTCGGGTGCGCCGGCGGGCGCGTACACCGGCAGGGCCGGATAGGGGCCCTCCGGGGCGTAGCGGCGGACCACCACGTACGTCACTGCGTCGAGGATGTGGTCGCAGTGCAGGTGGGTCAGCAGGATCGCGTCGGGGGTGTGCAGCCCCGCGTACCGCTGGAGACTGGACAGCGACCCGGAACCGAAGTCGACGAGGAGTCGGAAGCCGTCGGCCTCGACGAGGTATGCCGAGCACGGGGACTCGGGGCCGGGGAAGCTGCCGGCGCACCCCAGGACAGTCAGTCGCATCGGGTCTTCTCGCTGTCACTGTCAGTAGTAACTGTGCCGGCGGCGCTCCCGGCCATGATCCCTACTGACACGTGCGCCACGCTGCGCAGCCTACGCCGGGGTGCCCGACCACCAGAATCATCCGCTCGAACTTGTCACGAACGTGACACCTACTCACAGTGCGGCGGGGTAGCGTGCGGGCGGACCCTCGCGGTCACGCCCAGAGCTGCCCCTCCAGGGCGTCCTCGGCATCGGCGAGCGTGCCGCCGTACGCGCCGGTGGACAGGTATTTCCAGCCGCCGTCGCACACCACGAAGGCCACGTCGGCGCGGCGGCCGTCACGGACCGCCTCGTGCGCCACCGCGAGCGCGGCGTGCAGGATGGCGCCCGTGGAGAAGCCGGCGAAGATGCCCTCCACGTCGACGAGCTGGCGGGTGCGCAACACCGCGTCCCGGGTGCCCACCGAGAACCGCCGCGACAGCACAGAGGCGTCGTACAGCTCCGGGACGTACCCTTCGTCGATGTTGCGCAGCCCGTAGACCAGCTCGCCGTAGCGCGGTTCGGCGGCGACGATCTGGATGCCGTCGACCTTCTCCCGCAGATAACGACCGGTGCCCATCAGCGTGCCCGTGGTGCCCAGCCCGGCCACGAAATGCGTGATGGTGGGCAGGTCGTGCAGCAGCTCCGGCCCGGTCGTCTCGTAGTGCGCCCGCGCGTTCGCCTCGTTGCCGTACTGGTAGAGCATCACCCAGTCGGGATGCTCGGCGGAGATCTGCTTGGCGGTCGCGACAGCCTGGTTGGAGCCGCCCGCCGCCGGCGAAAAGATGATCTCGGCGCCGTACATGCGGAGCAGTTGGACCCGCTCGGTGGAGACGTTCTCCGGCATCACGCAGACCAGCCGGTAGCCCCGCAGCTTGGCAACCATGGCCAGCGAGATGCCGGTGTTGCCGCTTGTCGGCTCCAGGATCGTGTCGCCCGTGCGCAGCCGACCGGCCTCCTCGGCCGCGCGGACCATGAACAGGGCCGCGCGGTCCTTGATGCTGCCGGTCGGGTTCCGGTCCTCCAGCTTGGCCCAGAGCCGCACCGGAGGCGCGCCATCGGGAACCGTCGGGGAGAGCCGGGGCAGACCGACGAGCGGTGTGCCCCCGCAGGCGTCGAGCAGGCTGTCGTACCGCGCCATGACGGCAGACCTCAGCGAGCAGCGACGGCGTGCTGGCTGATCGCGGCAGCCGCCGCGAAGCCGAACGCGCCGCCGGCCACGGCCGGCAGGATGGTCACGCTGTCGCCGTCGGCGAGCTTGGCCTCCAGCGCACCGAGGAAGCGGACGTCCTCGTCGTTGACGTAGACGTTCACGAAGCGGTGCAGCGCACCGGCGTCGGTGATCAGCCGGCTGCGCAGCCCGGCGTGCCGGGAGTCCAGGTCGACGAGCAGGTCGCCAAGGGTGTCGCCGGAACCTTCGACGACCTTCGCGCCGCCGGTGTAGCTGCGCAGGATGGTGGGGATGCGAACCTCGATAGCCATGATGTCGTGCTCCTCAATTCAGGTGTGCCAACGGTGACAGGAAGGACAACGGGTGCGGACGCTGACGGATCAGCGGCCGGAACACTCGTAGTCGACAGTCGCCGGGCTCTGCCCGAACATGTAGGACTGCACGGCGTGCGGGTCGACCCCCGCCTCCACGATGCGGACCGGCTCCTCGGTCACCACGCCGTCGACGATCCGGAACGACCGGATCTCCTCCGAGTCGGGCTCACGGGTCGAGACGAGCAGGTAGTGGGCCCCCGGCTCACCGGCGAAGGAGACATCCGTGCGGGACGGGTACGCCTCGGTGGCGGTGTGCGAGTGGTAGATGACCACGGGCTCCTCGTCCCGGTCGTCCATCTCCCGCCACACCCGCAACTGCTCCATCGAGTCGAACTCGTAGAAGGTCATCGACCGCGCGGCGTTTTCCATCGGGATGTGCCGGGACGGGGTGTCGCTGCCGACGGCACCAGCGACGACGCCGCACGCCTCGTCGGGGTGGTCCCGGCGCGCGTGGGCGACGATCGCGTCGATGATCGACCGCTCGATGCTCAGCACGTCCACCAGCCTAGCCCGTGCTGGGCCGCGGCCTGAAGTGGTGCCGCTCACGCTTAGTCGATCAAGGCGTTGAGCAGCGACTCCTGTAGATATCCCAGGTACGCGTAGACCGACAGTTGGAACACCCGGCTGGACGCCGGGTCCTCGGCCACCGCGTCGTCCAGCTCCTCGCCCAGGTCCGTGCCGTCCTTGATCTCCAGCCGGACGCCCATCGCGAGCCGCGCGTCGTTCAACGCCCGCAGCCACGCCTCCGCCGCCTCGGCGTCCAACCGCACCTCGCCGCCCGCCTCGTCGGGCAGCGCGGCCAGGATGGCCCCTGCCTGGTCGATCTTGGCGGTCTTCAGGTCACCCTCGGTGTAGCGGCGGAACTCGGCGGTGCCCGGCGCGTCCTTCGGATAGACCGCCGGGAAGAGCCGACCCACTACCGGGTCGGTGTGGTCGAAACCGTCGGTGAGTAGACCGACCACCTCGGAGGCCACCTTGCGCAGCACCCGCGCCTCGTCGACCGCGAAGGTGGCGACATAGCGGCCAGCCTGCCGCCGGAACATGCTCACGACGCTGATCCCGTTCGCGACTGCAGGGCTCGCAACTCCGGCTCACTCCTCGCGCTCACGAGCGGTCCACCGTCGCCCACAGCCCGTACGCGTGCAACTGCGACGCGTCGTGCTCCATCCGCTCCCGGGCGCCCGTGGAGACCACGGCACGCCCCTTGTGGTGCACATCAAGCATGAGCTGCTCCGCCCTCTCCCGGCTGTAGCCGAACAGCTTTTGGAAGACCCAGGTCACATACGTCATCAGGTTGACCGGGTCGTCCCACACGATCGTCACCCATTGCCCGTCGGCCGCCGGCACCTCGACGGTGGCCGGCGTCTCGACCGGTGCAACCTGCGGAGCCGCCATGCCCCCCATCGTGCCACCGGTTTCCCGGAACCGAGGAACCGGAACGCCGGCTCGTCGCGGATCGCCCATCTCGACCACCCCTGGGCCGCCCCGGCCGCCGTCGGAAACGAGGCACGGTGGACGTCCGCGACAGCGGGCTGCGAGGCCGTCAGGCGAGCAGGATGCCGTGTTCGATGGCATCGGAGAGCACCCCACCCAGCGAGAGGCGGATCACCTCGAACCGTCGGGAGACCTCCCGGGAAAGTTCCAGCTCGACCTCCCGCAACGCCCGCTGGGACCACCGTCGCGCCGCGCTCTGGTCGTCGTTGCCAGGGGTACGCCACTGCTGCCAGCAACCACCGGAGAGTGCCACGGCGACAGGTGGAAGCACCTCGTCGCGGTACGCCGTCGGATAGCCGGCCAGCGCGTCAATGGCCTCGGCTCCGGTCAGCTTGGCCACCCCGGCCGTACTGGTGATCAGCAGGACCGGGTCCAGGTCACGGCCCTGCCGGTGGTCTGCCAGGCCGTACTGCACGGCCGTGGCGATCCGGCGGCGTACGCCCTCGGCCGGCGGCGCGCCGAGCACCTGGGTGGCGGCGTCGCCCAGGATGCGCCGCACCGCGTGATCGCACTGCGCGGTGGCCAGCAGCGACAGGGCGGCCATCTCGCGGTCCAGCAGGTCCGGCAGTCCGGCGCAGCCGACCCCGAAGACGATCTCCTGGACCGCCCGCAGGTGGACGTTCGCCAACTCCAGGGCGAGATGCTGGCGGATCCGCTGTGCGCAGGAACGGGTCTGCCGGTCGAGCCGCTCGGACCAGTCCCCCGGGTCGGCGACCGCCGTCACCCGGTCGTGCTGGCCGGGCAACATCGGCGGGTCGTTGCTGGCCCGGTGCAGTCCTTCACCTGCCGACCAGCCCACCAACGCCCGACGCAGGTCGGCGGGGTCCGCGCCGCCGACCGGGAACCACCGCGCCCCGGCCAGGGAGGGCACGGCGGCCAACAGTGCCGCCCGGTGCGCCTCCACCGTCACCGCCGTCGAGTCGACCTCCCCGGGGCGGTCTCCCGCCGGGGAGGTCGACCCCGCCTCACGATTCGTCGCCGTCCTGTCGGCCGGCGGTGCCCAACCCGCTGCTCCGGGGGTCACCGCGAAGACGACCTCGACGGGAGATGCGGCCACCTCGGCGAGCAGGTTCAGCTCCGGGGCCGTGAACGCCTGATCGGCGGAGATCACGAACAGCAACGCGCCGGCCCGTCCGACGGCATCGAGCAACACCCGAGCGCCCGCGATGCCGAGGCTCCCCGTGTCGGGTGTGTCGATCAGAGTGAAGTGCCGCAGCAGCGGCTCGGGCACGCTCAGCTCGACCCGACGTGCCGGGCGTGCCAGCGCCGGACCTGCGGCGTCACGGTCCGCGCCGTACGAGTGCGGCTGGCGGTAGCCGGGCACGAACGCCGCCCGGGTGGGCACCTTGGCGTGGCGCACCACCAACCAACTGCCCGCCGGCACGGTGAGCATCACCGGGTCGAGCCCGACCAGGGCGGCGAGGACCGCGCGCCGGTCAGCGCCGGCCGGGCCGACGGCGACGACGCCGAGCGGCTCCTGGGCCGCGGGGCCTGTCACACCGACCCGGGCGGGCAACGGGTCACAGGTCGGCTGGCCGGTCGGGTCGGTCATCGCCATCGGCGAGTCGACCGGGGGGAGAGGGCCCTGCTGCATCAGGTGCCTCCCGAGGCAGGCGACCGGTCGTGCCGGTCGCGTGGAAACTCCGGTGGCAGTACCCGGATGCCCGGAAGACTACGGGCGGCCCCCCGACCAGGCAGAACACTTCGGATACTCATGGGTAATTGTGCCACTACTCAACTTCGCTGCGTGACGGTGCGAGCGCAGACGGAATTCGATGGATATGCTGCGCGGATGAGTCGATGGAAGTTCGTCGGGCGGACCGACGAACTCAACCGCCTGCTGGCGGCGGTGACCGGCGAGGCCGGCCGGGGGCTCTTCTTCAGTGGCAGCGCTGGCATCGGCAAGAGCCGGCTGCTGCGCGAAGGTGTCAACGCCCTGCCCACCGACCGGTACGCGATCTGGTCCATCGCCGCCAGCGCCACCACTGCCGCGCTGCCCTTCGGCGGGCTGGTCCAGGTCCTCCCCGCCGAGCAGCCCCAGGGGCTCTCCCCCGCAGGCATCCTGCGCTGGGCGCTCGGCGTCCTGCAACAACAGGCCGCAGGCCGGCGGATCGTGCTCGCCATCGACGACGCGCACCTGCTCGACCCGCCGTCGGCGGCGCTGGTGCACCTGGTCGCCCGGTCGGACAACGCGACAGTCGTCGGCACCCTGCGCGACGGCGAGCAGGTCCCCCTGCCGATCCGCGCACTCTGGACCGACGACCTGGTCGAGCACGTCGAGTTGACCCCGATGCCACCGTCGGAGACCGCCGGCCTACTGGCGGCGATCCTGGGCGGCCCGGTCGACGCCGGCTCCGCGGACCGGCTCGGCCGGCTGTCGGCCGGCAACCCGCTGCTGCTGCGCGAGCTGGTGCACGCCGCCAACGGCAGCGAGGAGCTGAAGCGCACCTACGGGATCTGGAAGTGGACGGGCCGGCTGGAGTTGGCGCCCAACCTCACCGACCTGATCGACACCCGTGTCGGGCAGCTCACCGACGGCGTCCGCACTGTCGTCGAGCTTGTCGCCTTCGGTGAACCACTCGGTCTGCACCTGCTCAACCAGGCTGCCGACCCGTCCGATGTGGAGATGGCCGAGGAGCGCGGCCTGATCACCGTCGTGCAGCACGACCGGCGGACCAACGTACGGCTGGCCCACCCGCTATACGGCGAGGTGATGCGCCGCCGCTGCCCGGTCAGCCGCACCCGCAGGCTCCAGGCACACCTCGCCGAGCTGCTGGAGCGCGTGGGCAAGCGCCGCCGCGACGACCTGCTCCGGGTGGCGGTGTGGCGACTCGACTCGGGCACCGCGCAGGACCCGACACTGCTCGTGGACGCCGCGGTGCAGGCGTTCACCCGCTACGACGTGCCGTTGGCGACCAGGCTGGCACGCGCCGCGCTGAACGCTGACGGCGGCTCGGACGCGGCGGAACTGCTGGCCACCATCCTGATGTTCGCCGACCGGCCGGAGGAGGCGCTCAGCGTCCTCGACGCGGTGACCCTCGAACCGGACGACGAGCGGCGGCTCTGCCGTTGGCTGACCGTACGCGGGATGGTCAGCTACTGGGGATTGAGCCGCGAATCCACAGTGGAGGAGATCGCGAGCCGGGTCGAGCAGCTCAGCGACTCCGCCGACCGGGCCCGTGTGCACGCCTTCGAGGCGATCATGCGCCTGCATCGGCTGGACACGACGACCGCGGTGCGGCTGAGCCAGCGTGTGCTGGACCGGCCGGCGGCCAGCGTCGCCGCCCGTGAGCTGGCCCGCAGCACCATCGCGCACGTCCAGGCCGCGCAGGGCGAGTTGGCCCGCAGCGGTGCGGCGATCGCCCAGGTGCACTCGGCGGCGGCCAGTTGGCGCACCGACATGCCGTACCTGCAGCTGGCCCTGGAACTGGCCCGGGGCACCCGGCTGATGCTCACCGGCGACCTGGTGGGGATCGACGCGATCGTGGCCGACGAGTTCGCCGACCTGGCGGGTGCCGGCGATTTCCGGCTCGGCACCGGCTACCTGGCGATCCTCCAGGCGTACGCGGCACGGTTGCGCGGGCAGAGCGACTCGGCGATGCGTACCTCGTTGGGTGCCTGCGCGGTGCTGGCCACCAGCCGGGTCTACGCCGGTCTGGCCCAGGCCGAGCGCGCGCAGGCGGCGGCGTTGCGCGGTGACGCGGCGCAGGCCGCCGAGGCGATGGCCGAGGCCGACCGCACCCACGCACCGGGCATGGCGGTGCTCTACCCGTGGCTGGAGCAGGCCCGGGGCGCGGTGCTCGCCGCGTCGGGCGACCTGCCGGGCGCGGTCAAGCAGCTCAGCGACCTGGCCGACCGGCTGCGGGCGGACGGTTTCGCCGGGCACGAGGTGCACGTCCTGCACGACCTGGTCCGACTGGACCAGGCAGGCGCACCGACCGGTCCGACCTGCCGCGACGGTGGCCGGCGCACTGTGGCGCAGCGCCTCGCGGAACTCTCCGAGCAGGTGGACGGGGTGCTTCCGCCGCTGCTGGCCCGGCACGCCCGGGCTGCGGTGACCAACGACCCCACGGATCTGCTCGCGGTCGCCGACGACTACGCCGCGCTGGAGCTGACCGTGTACGCGGCCGAGGCCACCGCCCAGGCCCTGCACCTGCTGCGCCAACAGCAGTCGGTGGCGGCGGGCGAGGCCCGGGAGCGCCTGGCCGGTCTGCTCGGCCGGTGCCACCTGATCCGCACGCCCGCGCTGCGCGCCGGAGCGCCGGTGCTCACCGACCGCGAGTGGCAGGTGGCCCGCCTCGCCGCGCACGGCGCGACAAGTAAGGCCATTGCGGAGCGCCTCTACCTTTCGGCCCGCACTGTCGAGAACCACCTCCAGCGGATCTACACCAAGCTCGGCGTGACCGGTCGGGCCGAGTTGTGGGCCGCTCTGCGGGCGATCCCGGGCCACGAGGGCGACGACGCGGACTGAACCTTAGGCTGGGGCGGTGAGCAACCTCCGCCCCGCGCTGTTGACCGACCACTACGAGCTGACGATGGTCAGCGCCGCACTGAAGGACGGCACCGCCGACCGTCGCTGCGTCTTCGAGGTGTTCAGCCGTCGGCTGCCGAGCGGCCGCCGTTACGGCGTGGTCGCCGGCACCGCCCGGCTGATCGAGCTGATCCGCGACTTCCGGTTCGACCCGGCCGAGGTCGACTTCCTCCGCCGGACCGGCGTGGTCGACGACGCGGCGGCGGCCTGGCTCACCGACTACCGCTTCACCGGCGACATCGACGGGTACGCCGAGGGTGAGCTGTTCTTTCCCGGCTCGCCGATCCTCACCGTCTCCGGCGGCTTCGCCGAGTGCGTGGTGCTGGAGACGCTGGCGCTGTCCGTGCTCAACCACGACTGCGCGGTGGCGGCAGCGGCGGCCCGGATGGTGACTGCTGCCCGGGGCCGGGCTCTGATCGAGATGGGGTCACGCCGCGCCCACGAGGAGGCGGCGGTGGCCGCGGCGCGGTCGGCGTACCTGGCCGGCTTCCGGTTCACCTCCAACCTCGCCGCCGGCGCCCGCTACGGAATCCCCACGGCGGGCACTGCCGCGCACGCGTTCACGCTGCTGCACGACGACGAGCGCGCCGCGTTCGCCTCGCAGGTCGCCACGCTGGGCAAGGACACCACGCTGCTTGTCGACACGTACGACATCAGCCAGGGCATCCGCAACGCCATCGCGGTGGCCGGGCCGGAGCTGCGGGCGGTACGGATCGACTCGGGTGACCTGGCAGTGATCGCCCAACAGTCCCGCGAGCTGCTCGACTCGCTGGGCGCCACCGAGACCAAGATCATCGTTTCGGGTGACCTGGACGAGTACGCCATCGCCGCGCTGGCCGCCGAACCCGTCGACATGTACGGCGCGGGCACCGCGGTGGTCACCGGCTCAGGTGCGCCCACCGCCGGGCTGGTCTACAAACTCGTCGAGGTCGAAGGCCGGCCCGTGGTGAAGCGCTCCGAGCACAAGGCGACAATCGGCGGCCGGAAGGTCGCGGTCCGCCGGCACAAGCCGACCGGCACCGCCACCGAGGAGATCATCGTCTCGCAGGGCGTGCCGGACCGGCAGGCAAACGACCGCATGCTCCAGCGCTCGTACGTGGCCGACGGCGAGCCGCTGACCCTGCCCACCCTCGACGAGTCACGGGCGCACCTGCGGGAGTGCCTCATCTCCATCCCGTGGGAGGGGCTGAAGCTGTCCGCCGGTGACCCGGCCATCCCGGTCACCGTCGTACCCGCCGCCTGAGTTCGTTCCGGACCTCCGCCACAGACCTGAGCACGAGAAGAGAGGTACCCGATGGCAAACGCGCTGATCATCGTGGACGTACAGAACGACTTCTGCGAGGGCGGCTCACTTGCCGTCGCGGGTGGCGCCGGGGTGGCCGCCGGCATCTCCCGGCTGCTCGCCAGCGAGCCGGAGCGGTGGGACCACGTGGTCGCCACGAAGGACTACCACATCGACCCGGGCGCGCACTTCGGCGATCCGCCGGATTTCGTGGAGTCCTGGCCGCGGCACTGCGTGGTCGGCACCAGCGGCTCGGAGTTCCACCCCGACCTGGCCACCGGGCGGGTCGAGGCGATCTTCCACAAGGGCGAGCACGCGGCGGCGTACTCCGGGTTCGAGGGGCACGCCGACGACGGCGAGTGCCTGGCCGACTGGCTGCGCCGGCACGACGTGGACCGGGTGGACGTGGTCGGGATCGCCACCGACCACTGCGTCCGGGCCACCGCGCTGGACGCCGCCCGCGAGGGCTTCGCCACTACCGTGTTGCTGGAGTTGACAGCCGCTGTCGCTCCGGCGACCACCGACGTGGCCCTGCGGGCCATGGACGGCGCCGGCGTGACGCTGCACGGCGAGCCTGTGATCAGGGCCGCATGATGCGGTAATTGGGTGGCCATCGGTCCGCCGCCGGTCGAGGATGTCGCCGGAGGTAGGGACCAACGTGAACATGAAGCCTTACCGGGCGGCGCTCGCGCTGCCCGGCCTGCGGTCGCTGTTGCTGATCGCCGTCCTGGCCCGCATCCCGCTCACAGCGACCGGGATCACGCTGACCTTTCACGTGGTTCTCGACCTCGACCGGGGCTACGGGGCGGCGGGCCTGGTGGGCGCTGCCATCACCGTGGGCGCGGCGATCGGCGGCCCGCTGCTCGGCCGACTTGTGGACCGTCGCGGTCTGCGCCCGGTGCTGGTGCTGACGGCGGTAGCCGAGGCGGTGTTCTGGAGCACGGCGCCGTCACTGCCGTACGCGCTGCTGCTGCCGGCCGCCTTCGTGGCCGGGTCGCTGGCCCTGCCCATCTTCTCGGTCGTCCGCCAGTCCATCGCCGCGCTGGTTCCGGAAGATCAACGGCGACCGGCGTACGCGCTGGACTCCATGTCGGTCGAGCTGTCCTTCATGATCGGCCCAGCGCTGGCGGTCGCCCTGGTCACCGCGATCTCGGCACAGACCACCATGTACCTCGTCGGCGGTGGCATCGTCGCCGCCGGTATCGCCCTGTGGCTTGTCAACCCGCCGATCCGCGGCGCCGCCGAGCCCGTCGGACCGCGACGCCGGGTGCCGCACCGGGAGTGGTTGACGCCCCAACTGCTCGCCGTCCTGGCGCTCAGTGCCGCCGCCACCCTGGTGCTCGGCGGCACTGACGTGGCGGTGGTCGCCGTCCTGCGGGCCAGCGGCGAGGTCGGCTGGACGGGGGCGGTGCTGACCATCTGGGCGGTCGCCTCGCTGGCCGGCGGATTCGCCTACGGAGCCGTGCACCGTTCGTTCTCGCCGCTGGTGCTCACCGGGGCGCTGGCTCTGTGCACCATTCCCGTCGGGCTGGGCGGCGCACACTGGTGGCTGCTCTGCCTGGCGCTGATCCCGGCCGGGGCTCTCTGCGCGCCGACCATCGCGGCCGGCTCGGACGCGGTCAGCCGACTGGTCCCCGCCGAGGTACGCGGCGAGGCCATGGGCCTGCACGGCTCGGCCGTCACCGTCGGCATCGCCATCGGCGCACCGCTAGCCGGCGCGGTGATCGACGCCACTACGCCGCTCTGGGGCTTCGTGGTGACCGGCGCGCTCGGTGCGCTGGTCACATTGGTCGTGCTCCCGATCGAGTTGCGCCGCCGCCACAACACCGCTGCCAGCGCCGCACCTCTACCGCAACCCGACGCGGAGCTCGCTCCCGCCAACCGCTAATCCACCGCGCCACCAAGCGGCCGCCGCACCCATCGCCACTCCGGCGCGCCACCGCACACCGATCGCCACTCCGGGAGCCGCCACGCGCCCATCCCGATTCGGCGCCACGCCGCACCCATCCCCACTCCGGCACGCCACCGCACACCGATCGCCACTCCGGCAAGCTGCCCCCCGGGGTGGGCCTGTCCTCTCGTCGCACTGATACCTGTGAGTCATCAATATGACTCACAGGTATCAGCTTCTCAGGGACCCGACCCGACCGCCGAGGCCAACGACAACAACAAAGCCACGCCGGGATCGGAGCTGCAGTCCAGCAACACAGCCCAGCAACACGGCCCAACAACGCAGGCCAGGCCACGACGCCACGGACCGCGTCCACCCGCACGGCCCGCGTCCACCCGCACCGCATAGGCCCGCGTCCACCCGCACCGCACCGCACGGCACGGCCTGCAGCGACACCGCACGCCCGCACCTACACCGGCAGCGGCGGCAGCGGCACTGTTGGTCGCGGGGCGAGACGCGGGGTCTTGCTGGCCGGACATGGCGACGGGCGCCGCTCCCGGTGTCCCGGGGGCGGCGCCCGTCGTACGGCTCAGCTGAGCGTCAGTTGCGGTCGATGTCGCTGGCGGTGTCCTCGCGGTAGCTGGCACCGCCGTCGGACTCGCTGGTGAGCGGCTTGGAGCCGCCCTCCGGCGGGCCGGCCAGGCTCTGGCCACCGGCGGCCAACTCCGGGAACTTCTCGTCGAACGCCGGCCGCTCGGAGCGGATCCGGGGCATCCGGTCGAAGTTGCGCAGCGGCGGCGGGCTGCTGGTCGCCCACTCCAGCGAGTTGCCGTGACCCCAGGGGTCGTTCACCTCGACAACCGGGCCGGTCTTGTACGCCTTCCAGCAGTTGTAGATGAACGGCAGCGTCGAGATACCGGTGATGAACGCGCCGACCGTCGAGATCATGTTCAGCGTGGTGAAGCCGTCGCTGGGCAGGTAGTCGGCGTACCGGCGGGGCATGCCCTCGTTACCGAGCCAGTGCTGCACCAGGAACGTGGTGTGGAAACCGATCATGGTGAGCCAGAAGTGCACCTTGCCCAGGCGCTCGTCGAGCATCCGGCCGAACATCTTCGGGAACCAGAAGTAGATGCCGGCGAAGACCGCGAACACGATGGTGCCGAAGAGCACGTAGTGGAAGTGGGCCACTACGAAGTACGAGTCCGACACGTGGAAGTCCAGCGGCGGGCTCGCCAGCAGCACACCGGTCAGACCACCGAAGAGGAACGTGACCAGGAAGCCGACCGCCCAGAGCATGGGCGTCTCGAAGCTGATCTGGCCCCGCCACATGGTGCCGATCCAGTTGAAGAACTTCATACCGGTCGGCACGGCGATCAGGTAGCTCAGGAAGCTGAAGAACGGCAGCAGCACCTGGCCGGTGGCGAACATGTGGTGCGCCCAGACGCTCATGGAGAGCGCGGCGATCGCGATGGTCGCGGCGACCAGGCCCTTGTAGCCGAAGATCGGCTTGCGGGAGAAGACCGGGATGACCTCGCTGATGATGCCGAAGAACGGCAGCGCGACGATGTACACCTCGGGGTGGCCGAAGAACCAGAACAGGTGCTGCCAGAGCATCGGCCCGCCGGTCGCCGGGTCGTACACGTGGGCACCGAGGATGCGGTCCGCGGCGAGCGCGAAGAGCGCGGCGGCCAGCAGCGGGAAGACCAGGATCACCAGGAGGCTGGTGACCAGGATGTTCCACGTGAAGATCGGCATCCGGAACATGGTCATGCCGGGCGCGCGCAGGGTGAGGATCGTGGTGATCATGTTCACCGCGCCGAGGATGGTGCCCAGGCCGGAGATGGCCAGACCCATGACCCACATGTTGGCGCCGACGCCGGGCGAGTGCTCGACGCTGCTCAGCGGCGCGTACGCGAACCAGCCGAAGTCTGCGGCACCGCCCGGGGTGATGAAGCCGGCGGTCGCCATCGTGCCGCCGAACAGGTACAGCCAGTAGGCGAAGCTGTTCAGGCGAGGGAAGGAAACGTCGGGCGCGCCGATCTGGATCGGCACGATGTAGTTCGCGAAGGCGAACACGATCGGCGTCGCGAAGAACAGCAGCATGATCGTGCCGTGCATCGTGAAGAGCTGGTTGTACTGCTCGGGCGAGAGGAACTGCAGCCCGGGTCGAGCCAGCTCAGCCCGCATGACCAGGGCCATCAGGCCACCGATCATGAAGAACACGAACGCGGTGATCATGTACATGATCCCGATTTGCTTCGCGTCCGTGGTTCGCAGCAGCCGCGCGATGGCCGACCCCTTGACCGGCTCCCGGACCGGCCAGGGCCGGGTCACGACCGGCTTGGGTGCGACGGTGGTCACGAGTGGCCTCCGGTTCTCGGTTGTCGCTCGGCACACGCTGGTTATCTGCGGGCCGTCATCCGTAGGGAGGATAGTCCCCGGCAGGTCGCAGCGCCGCGTGGGGTGGCGTGACACGATCTACTACGGGACTACAGCGGGCCGATCAGTAGCCGGTAGTGCCCCCCGAAGATCCGTCCACCGCGTCCGCGCAGCAGCGGGTCGCGCAGCGCCGGCGGGACGTCTCTGGTGCGGTTGCGGTCCCGGGTCCGGTCGGCCACCCATCGGGTACGCGGGCGACGACGACTCTCGTACGCCACAAGTGCCGCATCGACGCTGCTGGCTGCGCACAGTGATTCGGCAAGCACCACGGCGTCCTCAAGTGCCATGGCGGCACCCTGCGACAGGGTCGGCGCGGTGGCGTGGGCGGCGTCACCGACCAGCAGCACCCGTCCCCGGTACCAGCGGCCCAGCTCCACTTCGTCGGTGAGCCCGACGTGGACCTGGTCCGGCGTCAGCATCTCCAGCACCTCGGGCACAGGCCCCCGGTACTCGCCGAAGAGTTCGCGGAGCCGGGCCAGCGGGTCGGCGGGCGTCTTGGTGCCGGCCTCGTCGGCGTAGCAGTGCAGTCGACCCTCACCGATCGGCACCAACAACAGGCCGGAGCGCTGCCCGAGCAGCGCGGTCCACTCACTGACGGGTGGGCCGTCGCGCAGCACCGCCCGGTAGACCACCTGCCCGACGGGGCGGGGCGGCCCGCCGAGCGCGGCCAGCGCCCGGACCGAGGAACGCGGCCCGTCGGCGCCGATGACCAGGTCGTACTCGGTGGTGGTGTTGTCGGTGAAGGTGACGCCGACGCCTCCCGGAAGCAGGTCCAGGGCGCGGACCTCGGCGCCGTGGCGGACGGCGCCGCCGGCACCGCTGAGCAGCACCCGGTGCAGGTCCGCCCGGGGCAACGCCCGGCATTCGCCGACGCCGGCCCAGAGGGTGTCGAGATCCACCTCACACAGCGGCGCGCCTGTCGCGTCGAAGAAGCACTGCCTGTGGATGACCTGTCCGAGCGGGCGGACCGGGTCGTGCAGGTCGAGTCGGCGCAACGCGCGGGCGGCGTTGCCGGGCAGGTAGAGGCCTGTCGCGGTCGACTCCCCCGGCGGCAGTTTGTCGGTGACGTCGGGCCGGAAGCCCGCCAGGCGTAACGCCCGGGCCACGGCGAGGCCGGCGATGCCTGCGCCGACGACGAGGATGCGCAGGGGAGAGCCACCCATTGTGGTGTACGCCTCCGGAGGGGTTACGGCACGCGTTGGAGGCAACACGCTACTCGGCGCAATCGGCGCACACCAGAGCCCGACCGGCCGCCCGGAACCACCTCTCGGGGACGCGTGCCGCTCAGCTGGACGTGCGGCGACGGCCGTACGGCGGGCGGATGGCAATCCTCACATTTCACCAGTTTGACGCGAACGGTTGCGCCAGAGTTTCAGGCATGTAAATGTGTCAGCGAGCGTGGGAGCGCTCCCGCACCTGCCCCGACCCGTTCGGCGCACCGCACGCGCCCCAGTCAAGGAGCATCATGAAACGTCCACTTCGGGCCCTGCTGGCGGCCGGCCTGCTGCTCAGCGGCTCGCTCGTCGCCGTGGCCCTCGGCGGCACCGCCTCCGCCGACACCCAGATCTGCGAGCAGTACGGCTCCACCACCATCCAGGGCCGGTACGTGGTGCAGAACAACAAGTGGGGCACCACCGCCCAGCAGTGCATCAACGTCACAAGCACCGGCTTCGAGATCACGACGCAGAACGGCAGCAACCCCACGAACGGCGCGCCCACGGCGTACCCCTCGGTGTTCTTCGGTTGTCACTACACCAACTGCTCCCCCGGCACGAACCTGCCGATCCAGGTGAGCCAGATCAGCAGCGCCACCAGCAGCATCAACTACAGGTACGTCAGCGGCGCCACCTACAACGCGTCGTACGACATCTGGCTGGACCCGTCGCCCAAGCGCGACGGCGTCAACCAGATGGAGATCATGATCTGGCTCAACCGGCAGGGTTCGATCCAGCCCATCGGCTCGCGGGTCGGCAACACCACCCTCGCCGGCCGGACCTGGGAGGTGTGGCAGGGCAGCAACGGCTCGAACAACGTCATCTCGTACGTCGCGCCGTCGGCGATCTCCAGCCTGAACTTCAGCGTGCTGGAGTTCATCAACGACGTCCGCAACCGGGGCGCCATCACCAACAGCTGGTACCTGACAAGCATCCAGGCCGGCTTCGAGCCCTGGCAGGGCGGCGTCGGCCTCGCGGTGACCTCCTTCTCCGCGAACGTCAACGGCGGCGGCAACAACCCCACCACCCCGCCTCCGGCCACGACCCCGCCGCCGGGCGGTAGCTCGGGCTGCGCGGTGAAGTACACGCCGAACTCGTGGAACAACGGCTTCACCGCCGACGTGCAGATCACCAACACCGGCTCCAGCACGATCAACGGCTGGACGCTCAACTACACGCTGCCCAGCGGACAGCAGGTCACCAACGCCTGGAACGCCACGGTCAGCCAGAGCGGGTCCTCGGTGACCGCCCGCAACGCCGGCCACAACGGATCGATCGCACCCGGCGGCACGGCAAGCTTCGGCTACCAGGGAACGCTGAACGGGTCGTACTCGTCCCCGACCAGCTTCTCGCTCAACGGGACGTCCTGCTCCCGCGCCTGATACGGCCACTGTGCGGGGTCGCGACTGAAGTCGCGACCCCGCATCCGCATCCTCGCCGCCACCACCGCCCAGCAGCCCGACGCCGACCCGGAGATCATCGCGTTGACCGTCGCCTGGTCAACCTGGCGACGAACATCCCAAGTCCGAGCCCGACGACCCACTACCAGCGCAGACTCGGCCACTTAGCTTGAGACTTACTCGTCTAGGGCTCGAGCGTGGCGGGCATGCTGAAGGCGGCGACGTGACGGGCACCGATGAAGGCGTTGCTCTCTACGATCTTCCCGTTCTCGATCCGGAGTACGTCGACGACCAACGCCTCGTAGTGCGGGCTGCCGGGCCGGCGGAGATAGTTGATCAGTGCCGGGCGCCCGTTGGCCGAGGTGGGGAACGTACGCCAGTCGAGCGGTCGGCCGAGGAACTCCGCGGCCGCGTCGATCCCGACGACCGGCGGCTCGGGCGGCATCGTGATCCGTACGTCCTCGGCGAGCAGTGCCCGGAAAGTCTCCGGGTCCTTCGCGTTGGCGTAGCGGCGCAGGATCTCTTCGTCCTCACTGCTGAGCTGCGGGCGTCGCCAGTCCTTCGGGTCCGACGGAGCGCGCCGCCGGAGGGTGTGGCGGGCCCGCTGGAGGAGGCTGTTGACGGCCGCTACGGCGGTGTCGAGCGCGGCGGCGATCTCCTGCGGCGTCCAGCCGTGGACGTCGCGCAGCACGAAGGCAGCCCGCTGCCGCGGCGGCAGGTACATGAGCGCTGCGATCACGGCCAGCTCGACGGTCTCCCGGGCGGCGAGACCGGTCTGCGGATCGTCGGCCAGCAGGGCGTCGGGATAGGGACCGAGCTCGGTGGACCACTCCAGCGGATCACCGTACGGTACCGTCCGGTGACCGGCCGCCTTGCGGCTGTCGAGGAAGACGTTCGTGGCGATCCGGTAGAACCAGGTGCGCGCCGACGCCCGACCCTCGAAGCGGTCGCGAGCCCGCCAGGCACGCAGGAAGGTCTCCTGCACCAGGTCGTCCGCGTCGGTGACGTTCCCGGCGAGGCGGTAGCAGTGCACGTGTAGCTCACGCCGGTGCTCGTCGAAGGCGCGCTGCAGCCAGACCGCCTGCTCGTCAGGCGAGTCGGACATGTGATCTCCCCGGGGCTGACTGGTCCTCACAACCGTACTGACGACCGCGGGCCCCATCCGTCATCGGTCACCGATGACGATCGCCGACTCGGTCGTCTGTACCTGTGACCGATCCCCACTCCACGAAGGAGATAGCCATGACGGCAACCCCCGCGTCCAGCGCCGCAGCGCCCCCGGTCGTCGACCGGGAGACCTGGCTGCGCGAGCGCAACGAACTGCTGGTCCGGGAGAAGGCCCATACCCGTGAAGGAGACGCGATCGCAGCCGCTCGTCGTCAGCTGCCGATGACCTTGATGCCGACGGTGACGGTGCGGGGCCCTGGCGGGGACACCCCGCTGGTGGAGGTGTTCGAGGGCCGCCGGATGCTCATCGCCTACTTCCACATGTGGCACGACGGCAAACCGTACGAGCATCAGTGTGAGGGGTGCACCTTCTCGACCTGTCACATGCAGATGCTGGACTACCTGCACGCTCGGGACGTCACCTACGCCGTGTTCTGCCAGGGTCCCTACGACGAAAGTGCCCCGTTCGCGGAGTTCATGGGCTACAGGTTCCCCTGGTATTCGGCGAAAGACTCCGACCCGGCTCTGGCCGACGGTCGTGACTTCGGGTTCATCGCGTGCTACCTGCGCGACGGCGACAAGGTCTACGAGACCTACTGGACCACCGGGCGTGGCGTGGAGGCGTTGATGACCACGTACCACGCCCTGGACCTCACGGTGTACGGCCGGCAGGAGAACTGGGAAAACTCGCCTGAAGGCTGGCCGCGGGTCACCGGGCACCCTTGGCGTCTCAACGGCCGCCCCACCGCGCAATGGTCACGCCCCGGCGTCGCACCGCGATGACGTCCTGATGATCGAGGTGATCATGCTCGGGTCGGCCGCGGTGTCAGCCTGCTGCTGCGTCGTGCCGCAGGCGGGCGCTTCCCGCAGAGCCCGAATGCTTGCGGGTGCGACAGTCGCTGTCATGGTCGCGGTGACCCTCGACGCCGCACCGGTTGTGCAGCACGCGGGCACGCTGCTGCTCCTGGCCTTGGCGGTGGCAATCGTCGTCGGCGATCCGACCGAGCGCGGCCCGGAGCTGGAGTGGCACCGTATGGCCGGGGCCGTGCTCATGGCGCTCGCCGTGCTGATGCATCAACACGGCGAGTCGATGGCTACCCGCCACATGGCCGCCGGGCCCCGGACGGACCACGGCACCGTCACCGGCCATGACGCGGCGCTCGTGTTGCTACGCGCCGCCACGGCCGAAGTGACCATTGCTGCCAGCCTCGAGGGTCGACACTGGCGGTTACAAGGAAAGACGCGAAGACGGTAAACAGCAAAAACAAGCGTAGTGTCGAGGCTCGGGGCACAGACCTCAACGCCCTGAAGAACCTTGCCGTTCACACCGCGACAGCCCGTCGGAGGCGATCCCTGTCGTCGTCGGCACCAACCACCACGTCGTCCTCGGATTCGATTCGCCAAGCGGTGGAGAAGGCACGCACGTCCCATCGGCCAGAGCGCGCCTCGTCAACGAGGTTGAACAGCAGGCTGTTTTCATCACGCAGCCGCGCACCTCGCGCTTACAGCCCAAGCAGGGCGTCCAACTCGGCGGACAAGCCCAAACTTCACTCACTGGCCACAGACCTCGATCAAGGCATAGCCTTCAGTCGTACGCCTGCATTCTCGGCCGCACGTTCCGCGGCACTGATTATTGAATCAATCTCCCGCGAATACAATCCGAGGTCCTCCACTGCCTGCACAAACGTCATAATCTTTGCGTGCAGCATGAGGTCGTCCGGCAATTCGATAGTTGATTGGGGAAGGAGCGCATCTCGGACGACTACCTCCGCAAGAATTTCGTCCAGTCGAACGTCGCTGGACGACTTCGCTACCCGGGCCGCGAATTTTGGCACAAGCTCCACAGATGAAGGAGACGGAAATCGCTCCCGAAGCACGGCAGCGGTTGCCTGGTCAATGAGTTCGGCCGCCGCCTCGCTGGACTCCTCATCAGGCAGCGCTGACAGGAGTTCTCGGTCATAGGAGGCTTGCGCCTTGAGAATCTGCCCGACCACCGACCTGGGTCCACTCGTAGGCAGGGCACTTCCTAGCCCTGCAACAGTCGGCCGCTTGCGTGCTTTGCGGCGTAGCCGGTCGGCCCGCGATTCGGCCGCTCGCACCAACTCGGCGCACTGCTCTCCACTTGGGAACTGACTCTGCACCAGGTCGGCGAGAATCGGCAGGATGCCTCTCTTCACATTCCGGCTCACAGAAGAGGAATTATTGAAAGCCAGGTCAATCAGCTCAGCGATTTGGAGGTCGGTCGCCGACCTGCCCGTACGGTTGATTACGCCTTCCAGGTACACGGCTACACGCTGGTCGGACGCCTCTCGGGAGAACGTGCGGCGCATCGCCAGTACCCATGCTTGAAATATCAGTTCCGGCGTCGATCGGGGGTGCGCCAGCAACCAAAAGGCATGCCTACGGTGTCCGCTTCGAAGAATCCTCCATGCTGCAAGCCCAGCGGGGCTGAGCATGTGCTGAGGACCATCGGTGGCGCCATGGTTCATCGACTCCGCTCCCTGACTAGGCGTGGCTACGGCCGCGATCGCCGCGGGACCGGCTCATTGGCAGCGCAGAACCATCCGGGTATCGGCTCACGGAGCACACCCTCCCTCACAAGTTCGCGACACACTTGCTCGGCACAGTGGCCGACCTCCGACCCCGCTCCTTGAGATTGATTCGAGAAGCGCAACAAACGCCATGGATCAAATACCGCGGAATCATCGGGAAGAAGATCGACGTCCACCTCACGGCCGACTGCGTCGACCGTCAACACACCACGACCGTGGACCTGATACTCCACACCTCCCAGGACCCCACTTCGCTGAATTCCACCTTTCCTGGCCTCCGCAACCAACTGCCCGAGGTTTTCCAGGTCTGGACCACTCTGAAGAAGAGCGGCGCGAAGCGCGCTAAGAGCTTCAAGGAAGTCTACGATCTGCGTACGCCAATAAGTGGACCCACTCATCTCCGCTACTCCAGTTCGATCCGGACCCCGAACGAGCCTTCCTCGAACCAGCCGCAGTACTCGTCGAAGTCTAGATGGGACCCGGCCGGGGCGCTGGGCTGCGCGAGGGTGAGCAGGTGACGCGCGAGCGAGGTGAGCCCAGCCGCGTTGCCCGAGATCAAGATCGTCTTCGCCGTCGTCTCGAGCACCTCTATTCGCAGGACGGTGTCGTCGTCCCAGTCGCTGATCAGGCCACGGCCAGGGTCATACGGGATGACTCCGACGACGACGGGCTCCTTCGGCGGCTCGTCATGGTCGATCACGTCTGGCAGGCCCGACACGGGTGCCACTCCTTCTCCTCCGGTAAATAGACGTGATGGTTGCTCACGGGCCCACCGCCGCGTCGTCCAGCCGATCGAGTTCCGGTACCGCACGTGGCGCTGACCGCCACCCTTCAACCCGTAAGCGCGATTACCAGCGGCTCGGAATTCGGCGACAGGTACTCGTGGCCGGGGACGTATTCCACATGAAGGTGGGCGGAATCGTCACCCTCTTCGGCGAAGCCCACGATGGTCGACGCAAGGGACTCCAACTCCCCCGATCCACCGGAGAATGCCAAGGCGCGAGAATCTGTCGAAAGCGATATCACAACATCACCGGACGTACATGTTGACTCTATCGTCGACGGTGCCTCGCTATTTGGAAAAGGGTCCGCCTCGGCGTTGAGCAGCAGTGTCTCCCTGTCGGAGCGGAGCGCTTGGGCCAGGCTTAGCAAATCCAGCCGAGTTCCTGACAATTCCATTTCAGCTGTCGCGTCCGAACGCAGGACTTGCATATTCATCCTCCTCCTTCGCAAGCCAGCAGCAGTCGGCGGGCGGAGCTGTCGACGGACCCATGGCCCATGAGGTTGGCAGCCGACGTCGCGACCAGGTTCAGTCACTTGCCCTCTGGTAGCCCAGGGTTTCACGCAAGAGTGCCAGGATCGCGGCGCAGAAGGCGTCCTCAGCCGGAGCGGCATGAGTGACCAGCGTAAGCGCAGTTGCCTCTGGCAGAGCCAGTTCGACCCCGGTCCATCCTGACAGCGGGCCGTCGTCCAGCCGACCCTCGCCGACGACGTCTACCTCTACCACCAGGCCGTGGTGAATCTGGTAGATGAGCGTCACTGGCGCGGACCCATCCGGCATCGGGAGGTACCCGTGCTCCTCCCAGTGCTCGTCCATCGCCGCATCGCGGGCGAACATCAGTTCACCGCGAGCCGGATAGCCAGCAGCATCGCCGAGGTCGATGGTCATCGGCTCTTTGCCGTCATCGATGCCGATGAGCGCAGACGGCCAGAGTCGCCGCATGCTACGGACGAACGCGGTCACGGCTGGTCGCGCGTCGAAAGGCACCACGACGAGGGTGTCCACCCCAGTGATCTCCACCCACCCTCCTGTCACGACCTCGGCACCCACCTCAACGCCGCTGCACGGGCAGGAGCCTCCCAACCCTACGCAGCCGCCTCCCGGCAGCACCGGCTGTCGTAGACCGTGGTCAAGAGCACCCGTCCTTCAGAAGGTGCCGCGAGCCCGAAGTCGGCTCGCACTGCCTGCCTTCCGACTACATCCGGCCAAACAGGAGTCGTCAGGGATCCGGCCACCTCGGGAGCGCCGGCGCGGAACAGCACCGCAACGACCCCTCTTTCGCATGGCGAGGCGCGCCCCTCGCTCAAGGAGCGAGGGACGGTACGACCCGCAGTTCGGTCGCACCGCCCCTCGACCACCTATCGGCTCATTCCAAGGTCAACCATTCGTTGTACGCCTCATACGCGCTCTCCGTCACGTCCCGCAGGTCCCATTCGGATAAGTAGCCCGCCTTAGCTGCGAGCAACCCCAGCGACTTTCCCGCTTGCGACAGAATCTCGCCCGGCTCATCCCAGGATGACGCGACACCTATAAGAATCTCTTTCGCCTTGACTGAGTCAAGCTCAGCCATTCGTGAAATGGCGTCGCATCTTTCCGAAACACCACCTGACTTGTCCATCGCGACCAGCGCGAGCTCGAAGAAGTCATCGGTCATAGCGGGCAGGATCCGAGAACATGGGTCAGCGCATCCGTCGTCTCGTCGGTCACAGGACAGGTAGGAGGATAGTGCGGAAGCGCTCCGCCTCTGCGACCGCGTCGTCCAGCTCGTCGAGAGCTGCGCGGTCATCGGGGTCATGGCGCAGCAGGCGAGCCGCCTCCTCCAACTGCATCAACAGGGCAGTGAACATATCGCCGCGAGAACCGACGCCGCTCCAAAGGCGAACCATGGAGGGGCGATACCAGCAGGCGGCAAAGGGGGCGTGACCTTCTGGTCACGCCCCCTTTGCCGTCCTTACTTCAGTGTTGTTACCCCAATTGGATTTCTACGCATTCAGGGCAATCACCAGGGGTTCGGTTCTTGGCGAGAGATATTCATGCCCCGGAACATGCTCCACATGAATATGGGCGGTGATGTCACCTTCATCCCCAAATTCTTCAAGGACAGACGCGAACACCTCCAGCTCTTCCGCACCACCCTCTATCCGCAACGCGTCACGATCGGACAGATAGGAAATCATGAGGTTGCCCTCGGTGCGCTCGAACTCAATGGCGGGCAAAGCCTTATCGTAGGGCGACGGATCCCCTCCGACATCTAAAGGGATACGACCCCGGCCTGATCGCAATCGAGCTGCCAAGTCCCGTAGTTCCCGATCTGTCCCAGACAACTCGAGCTCGCCGGTGTCCTTGTGATATAGAACCTTCACTCCCACCCCTTACAGCCGGACATCAGCAGTAGTCCCCTGACCTAATCGTAGACGGGTCGATCGGAAGATGGGGATCCTTGAGCGGTCCCGACGTCACGGGCCTACCGTTAATCTGCGTCTCCAGGTTGAGATGGGGTCCTAGCTTCTGGACGTGTGGAACGTTGGGATTGACATCGAACCGTGCGATTTTACGTACCTTGTTGCCATTCTCATCGACGTATCCGTTCTCAAACTGAACAGCTTTGCTGCCCGAGCGGCGCGACATGGGGTTGTCGCCAACGTGGGCTGCAGCAAGATCCAAGGCCTCGTCCATGGAAATGCCGTTGTTCGTATTGTGAACGAGGACTGACGTATTGCCGGCGAGCACATAGTACGTGTGAATGTCGTCAACCGTGAGGTTGTATACCGTTTGTTGGGCGGTCCAACGCTCGATTGCGGAGACTTGAACAAGAGTGCCGGCCGAGGTGCGGAGCCACTGGCCAACCGACAGGTTTGTGGCATCCACCCATTCGCGCAGATCTGGGACCCAGAACGGATGCTCGTCCGTAGCTACCACACTGCCGGCACTGTCTTCGCCTTGCCCAGCGACACCAACCGTGATGCGGACCAGGTTCTTGGCTCCCGATCCGATGATGGTTGCCACCACCTGCTTGGCGGCAGTACCACCAGACAGCGCATCGGTGGCCAGGATCACATCTCCGGGCTGGATGTCCTCAATCGGCTTCCGCGTGCCGTCAGCCATAAGAACAAGAGTTCCTGGGGCGAAACTGTTGCACTTACCGAGCTTCAAGAAGTCCTTGGCACCGTCGATCAGGTCGCCGAGAAGGCCCTTGGTTCTCGTGACGAGGTTGCCGAACTTCTTCCACTTCCATGGAGCGCCGTATCTAGCCGCCAGCTTGCCGATTGCTCCACCGATGGCCGAGGTGGCGACGTTGATGGCGGTGTTGAGACAGCCGCCCATGTCGCCCTTGAGGAAGCAGTCCAGGGCATCGGTGATGCCCAACTCGTCCATCAGGATCTTCGCGAGGGCCTTGGCCGCGTTCAGGAGCTTCTGCTTCGCCCGCGCGATGCGAGCCTGGCGCTCCTTCTCGGCTGCTGCTGCCGCGGCCGCACGGCGGTCCTTTTCGCTGGCCCGGGGGTTGTTCCACGCGTTGATCGTGGGCTCGTCCGGGTCGTACGCCTTCGAGCAGCCACCACAGCCGTCGTTGTGTCCCTTGACCTTGTGGTAGTTGCCGTACATGTCCTCGTAGTCGGCACCGGGACCGCAGGCGTCGTCGGAGCACGCCTTGAGGCCGTCGGGGTCGGAGTACGAGATCGGGTTGTTGTTGGCGTACGCGTACCCGTGCATCTGCTGCGGGTCGTTGACGTCGATGATCGGGTCGACGGAGATGAACCGACCGGTGACGGTGTCGTACTCGCGGGCGCCGATGTTCACCAGGCCCGTTGTCGAGTCCTGGTTGCCGTTGACGAAGCCCTTCTCCGTCGGCCACTGCCCCGGTGTTGGTGGCGTGCCTCGGGACTCACCGAACGGCGTGCTGCGCCGGTGCACGATCGCACCGTTCTCGTCGACAGTCGCCTGACCCGTGCCGTGGTGGTCGGAGGCGACGTAGTGCAGACCGTTGATCTTCCGAACGATCGTGCCGCCGCCCGGCAGGGAGTAGTAACGGGTGCCGTCGGTCGCCCTGGTGGTGTGGTCGAGCCGGACCTCCATGCCCGGCAGGTAGAGCGTCGTCGCGGTCGGCTCCTTGCGGAGCATCCGGGAGCCGTCGACGTCGTACAGGAAACTGGTCTTTTTGCCCGTGGCGTCGGTGACGGACTCGAGGTTGCCCTCGGCGTCCCACTTCAGGGTCTGGTCCTCGCCGACCTTCGTCCGCTTCGTGGTGTTGCCCGCCGCGTCGTAGCCGTACTCGTGGAGCTTCGAGCCCGCCGGCGTCGTCTCGGTCATCTTGCTCAGGGTGTGCGGCTGCGGCTGGCCCGCGGTCGGATAGGTGTAGACGCGCTCCTTGAGCGAGGTGCCGTTTGCGGCGAACTGCGACTCGGTCTTGCGGTTGCCCACCACGTCGTAGGTGTAGGAGTGGTGGTACGGGGCCACCCCACCCACACCCGTGGTCGACGGGCCTCCGGCACACGGGTCGGTGGCGGTGCTCGCCGACGTCCAGGCCCGCTCCATGCGGCGCAGGTAGTCGTAGGAGAAGCACTGCACGTCCCGGGTGCCCGAGGGCGTGTCGGCGATCCGGGTGATGTTGCCGGAAGCGTCGTAGCTGTACTGCGCGTCGATGTCGATGACCGGCGCGCCGCTGCGGTCCAACCGCTGGTGGGTGAGCCGCTTGGAGCCCTGCTCGTACCCGTAGGTCGACCAGACCTTGTTGGCGCCGAGCTTCGCCTCGGTCTGGATGACCTCACTGGTCGCCGAGTAGTCGACGTCCGTCAGGTACGGCACGTCGCCCTCGGTCGCGGTCAACCGCTCCATGCTGTCGTACGTGTAGGCGATGCTCTCGAACGGCAAGCCTCCACCGTCGGACATGCCCGTCGCCCGAACGGTGCCGTCCTCGTTGTACTCGGCCGCGAAGCTGTACAACCCAGCGAGTTCCGCGCCGGCGTGCTCGGGCACCTGGTAGTAGGTGGCGTGCGGCCGGTAGAGCTCGTCGTAGCCGGTGTAGTAGGTGGCGTACTCCGCCCCGTCGATCCACCGGCTCGTCATGGAGAGCTGCCCGAGCATCTCCAGGTCGTACGTCCAGCTGCTGAGCAGTTCGCCGGTCTCGGCCGCCCCCTTGTAGCTGGCGGTGGTCCGGCCGATCGCGTCGTACGTGGTGCTGATCGTCTGCTGCACACCGTTCGTGGTGCTGGTGAGCCGGTCCAGGTTGTCGTACGTCATCGTCGACGTGCCGGCATCCGGGTCGATCGACTTGACCTTGCGGCCGAGCTGGTCGTACTCGTGCTTCCAGACGTTGCCGGCGGGGTCGGTGACCGTCGCGAGCTGGCCGGAGCGGTTGTAGGTGTAGAGGGTCTTGTCCGAGGCACCCGACGGCCCGGTGCCCTTGTACTGCAACAGCTGGGTCGTCTGCCCGAGTGCGTTGGAGATCGCCGTGGTGGGGGTGCCGCCCTCCGGCGGGTCGACCGAGACGCGGTCACCGCCGTACGTGGTGCTGGTGCGCCACTTCTCGTTACCCGCTACCGCGAAGATCTCCGCCTTGACCCGGTCGGCCCCGTCGTAGACGTAGAGCGTCTGGCCGTCGACCTCACCGTTGCGGGCGGGGAAGATGGCGTCCGTCGGAGCACCGGCGGCGTTGTAGGTCGCGTACGTCTTGTCGAGGTTGCCGGTCGCTGTGTAGAAGGTGTCCGCGATCATCCGGGTGCCGTTCGGCCCCTCGGTCTGCACCTGGCGGGGCCGCAGCAGACCGTCGTGCAGCTTGTACTCGACGCTGTACGAGCCGTCGTTCTGCCGCTTCTCCGTCTTGACCGCCACCGGCTTGTCGGTGCGGATCAGGTAGCTGTACTTGATGCTCGGGTTGTCGCCGCTGCGGTCCGGCATCCACACGTTGGCCAGCCGGCCCAACGCGTCGTACTGCAATTTGCTGACCAGGTTGTTCGGGTCGGTCTGCTTGACCGGGCTGCCCCAGGCCGGGGCGTACTCGGTTGTGGTGACGTGCTCGAGCGGGTTCGTCTCGACCACCTTCGTGGTCAGACCGTTCGTCTCGGTGTACGCGGTGGTGGTGGTCTTGCCCATCGCGTCGGTGGCGCTGAGCGGCCGACCGTACGCGTCGAAGGTTCCCGACGCGGTGGTGATGTAGGTGGCGGTGGTGCCGTTGTGGCTTGCCATCCGCTCCGACTTGGTCGGGTTGCCAAGCGTGGGCGCCACCCCGAACGCCTTGCCGTCGTAGAGGGTGCGGGTGTCGGAGATGACCTGGGTCTTGCGGTCCACCGGCGAGGTGCCGCACGACACCGACAACGACTCGGTGCGTGCCACCAGGCTGTACAGGTGGAGGCTGGGGTTGTCGGCGTAGGTGGTGGTGTTGCACGCCTCGTCGCCTGCGACGTCGACGTCGCCGAGGTTCTCGGTCTTGGTGACGCGGCCGAAGTCCGTCTCGAAGCTCGAGATGTTCTTCGTCTCGCGCCACCCACCGGCGGCGAGCGCCACGAAGTTCCTGGTCACCGAGGTGTTCGTGAACCAGGCCTTCTTGTCACCCCAACTGTGCGACTCGGTGGCGGTGTTGTGCCGCCACGGGGTGGCGATGCTCCGGCTGACCACCGAAGCGCCGTCGTAGACGGTGCTCTCCAACTGGTGGCCGGAGAACTCGTCGTAGTCGATGTGCTCGACGCC
The DNA here is from genome assembly GCF_011927785.1 of Micromonospora profundi. Taxonomy (NCBI): domain Bacteria; kingdom Bacillati; phylum Actinomycetota; class Actinomycetes; order Micromonosporales; family Micromonosporaceae; genus Micromonospora; species Micromonospora profundi. The sequence continues at coordinate 4,841,172 of NZ_JAATJK010000001.1, forward strand.
GGCGGAGTCCTTCACCCGGACGTCCCGGGTGTCGCTGCTGCCCGGAATGTTGTCGCCGTGCATACCGCGCAGATAGCGATACTCGGTCTTGGTGGTCTGGGTCTGACCGTTGCCGACGGTGACCACGACCTTGCCGTAGCCGCGCCACTCACCCCAGGTGAGGTCCTTGGGGTCGGAGATCCCGTCGGGCTCGGACTTCCGCCAGGCGGCGCCGTCCTGGTAGTCGTACCTGGTGACCATGTCCGGTGCGCCACCGGTCCGGTCGGTCTCGATGACGGCGGCGACCACGTACTTGAAGAACCAGTCGGTGATCGGATCACCGCTGCCGTACGGGTTCCACTTCACCGGGTAGCAGCGCTTGGTGCTGTTGCCCTCGGTCGGAAGCGCGCTCTTGGAGCAGTCCGGTGCCGCGTAGTTGACGTCGATCTGGGCACCGGTGTCCGTCCACACGGTGGCGAGCCGGGGCCGCACCAGCGGACCGATGTTGTCGTCGTCCCGGTCGACCCGGTTGGGCAGTTGGAGGTTGCCCAGCTCGACCGACGGCATGGCGATGTCGTCGCCGTACATGCCGGTGTGGGTGATCTTGTGAAGCCAGAGGGTGCGGGAGGCGTCCCCGTTGTCCAGGAGCTGGTGGTCGAGCTTCCAGTTGTCGACGGCCGTCCAGCCGCTACCTTCGCGGATCTCGGTGGTGATCCCCGTGAGCCGGGCCCGGGTCCAGAAGGTGGGCGTGATCTGGTCGGTCTTGCACTTGGTGTCCTTGTTGCAGTTGCGGTCGAAGGGCACGTCGGGCCAGTGCGGCGCGGTGGTCGCGTTCAGATCCTGCGGGTCGCAGTCGACGGAGCCGTTCGGCAGGCAGCGCTCCTTGACGTCGAACCGCACGCGCGCCGGGGCGTTCGTGGTGTAGACGGCGTTGTCCCGCTGGCCGTAGTCGATCCGCTTGAGGTAGCCGCCGCGGTGGTACGGCACGCCGTTGGCATCGGTGCGCTTGCCGCGGGCGTAGTAGTTCGTCTCGGGCGTGTAGAAGTACGAGCTGACGTTGCCGTAGCGGTCTTTGACGTAGTCGAGGCTCCAGCGCCACGCCTGGTCACAGTGCGAGGCGGTGAATCCACCGGACGTGCTGTTGCACGGCTCGTTGGCGTCGTCGCCGTAGACCGGCAGCGTCCAGGTCGACCCGGTCACCTCTTTGCCGCTGCTCCAGCCCGGAAGCTTGTTGAGGCCGAAGAAGTACTGCGTGCCGTCGGTAGTGGTGACCTTCCAGTGCTCACCGTCGTTGTCGCCGTTGTCCGCGCCGGTGAGCCGCTCCACCTTCGAGCCGTCATCGGTGGCGAACTTCCAGGTGCTGCCGCTCTTGACCAGCTCGGTGGACTTGCCGTTGAGCAGGATCGTGGCGTTGTCGTACGCCCAACACTGGTCGGCGTACTGGTCGTGCCCGTCCTCGGCACAGGACTTGTAGCGGCGTTCGATGTGCCCCGGCTCGTAGTTGAAGCCCTCACCCACCCAGGAGCCCTGGTTGTTTGTGGCTGCGGTACGGCCGTCGACGGACTGCGACGAGTACGCGAGCGTGATGCCCGGAGCGCCGCCACCCGGAACCGGGGGCGTACGCATCGGGTAGCTCCAGGAGAAGCCGCCGGTGGACGGGGCCACCGACCACTTCGACGACGGCGCGAGCTTCGTCGCACCGAAATCGCCCTGCGAGGAGGATTCGGCTGCGGCCAGCGCGAATGTCGTACCCGCCGCCGCGGCGCTGACCGTGGCGAAGACAGTGCGGGATGCACTGTCGTTGACGGTCGGCACCGGCTCGATCGCGCAGCCGGCCTTCTCCGGGGTGGTGAGCGCACACTCCGGCAGCTTCACCAGCTTCAGACGGGCACCGAAGTCACCGCCGAACGCACCGGCAAGGCCGTCGTAGCTGACCCCCAACCGGACGTCGCCAGCGCCCTGCTGGCCGTCGGTGCGGTTCAACTTGATCAACGGACCGTCGACGCGGGCCCGTTCGGACGCGGCGCGGTCGAGAACCTCGACACGTACCTTCGTGGGCGCGGGAACCGGAGGCGTTGCCGCCTTGGCGCCGGCCTTCGGCGCTGGCGGGGCAACAGCCGACAGCGACACGGCGAGTCCGCCGGCCTTGCCGGTCGCGGCCGGTCCCGCGTCGGTTGCGGAAGCGCCGGTACGCGCGCCGGCCTGCGCCGGCGTCCCTGTCGGGGCAGGGACAGCGATCTCACTGGCTCCGGCCGACGGCCAGGTGACAGTGACGGGAGTCGTCGTGGCGGGGGCGGCCCCCGGGTTTGCCGTGCGCGGCTTGACGCCAAGCGGCGCACGATTCGGCACTGTCTTGCCGACGTCGGTCGCCGTCGGGCGTTGGCGTTCGGCGGCAGTCGATGCGGGGGCATTGGCGACCTGGATGATGCTCGCGGTCATCACGACAGTCATTGCCCAGGACACTGGTCGCACCGCCCGGCGCTGCAACACGCCGGACGCGCCCAGAAATCGGGAGAACATCCACCCTCCCCAGGGTTGGTTTGGAAAGAAGGCACGGGGTGTCGGGGCCGCCCCGAAGGGACGGCCCCAACGCCGGTGGTGTCAGAGGTTGGGCTGCTCGACGACGAGGCTGGTCCGGTCGATCTTGACCTTGTCCGCCATGCCGTTGTAGATCCGGATGTCGTCTATCGCGCCGGAAAGGTTCTCCCGCTCGCTGCCGTTGGCGAAGGCCCGGCCGAACTGGACGTTGCTCACGGCGGGCAACGGCTTCTCCAACTGGAATCCGAGAACCTGGCCGTTGAGGTAGAACAGCAGCTCCCGGTTGTATCCGTTGTAGACAAGGGTGATGTGGTCGCCCTTGCCGACCCTGGACGGTTCCCGGTCGTGCTGGGTCGCCTCGTACACCGGCGCGGCGCCGGTGTCGGTGGTGGCAGCCATCTCCCACAGGCCGTCGGTGTTGGCCCGAAGGACGACGACGCTGTTGTTGTTGGTGCCCTTGATGGAGATCGCCGTCATCGGATGGTTCTTCGAGCCGCTCGTGAACCGGACCCGGGCGGAGATGGTGAAACTGCCCGCCGGGTCGATGAGCGGGGTGGCCGTCTCGGCGTACTGCCCGGCTTGGCCCTGGAACTGGAGGTAACCGGCGCCCATCATCCCGGTGATCGGGTTGCCCCGGACGAGACTGCTCTCCTGCCCGAGGCGCAACGCCTCGCCGCCCGCGTCGTAGTTCGGGCTGGACTTGTTGGCCTGGGTGCTCAACTGCCAGTAACCCTTGCGGTCAAGCTTGTGCTTCTCCAGGCCGGCCACGTCCTCAGCGACGACCGGGCGGTCGAACACGGAGACGTCCGCCATCGCGCCCTTCCAGAAGTCGGAGTACCCGCCGCCCTTGAAGGTGTGGCGGCCGAACTGCAGAGCACCTCGGGCCTGGACCAGCGAACGCCGGTCCTTGACGGCTGGAGTGCCCGAACCGACCTGGAGGGAGATCTTCTTGTTCGGTCCGTCGAAGATCGCCGTGATGAACGTCCAGGCGGTGGTCGCCGGACCCGCCGTCACCTTCCACTCACCCAGGTTGATGACGTCGTTCGTGGGCATCCGGAAGAACCAGGACCCTTGCTCGACGCCCAGGCTGAAGCCGGGTTCCCCGGTGGCGTCCTGGCTCACCGCGACCTGGCGTCGATTGGGGTCGTCCACCCGGTACCAGCCCGTTATGGAGAAGCTCTGGTCGGTGCCCACCACCGAGTTCTCGGTGACGAGGTACGCGTTCGACGTGCCGTCGAAGGTCGCGGCCGTGTCCCACGTGCCGAGCGACCCCGGTACGCCGAACGTGACGCCACTGCCGATCCTGGCGTCGTGCGAGCCCATCTGGTCGTCTGCCGCCCTTGCACTGGCGATGTCCGACAGCGGCCACTGCGCAACCGGCGGGCGCTTACCCACCCGGAAGGTGCAGGTGGCAATGGTGCTGGACCGCTTCGCCATGTCAATCGCCTTGACGAAGAGTTGGCGCGGCCCCTCCTTGTCGGGCGTCCACCTGATCGTCACCGGTCCACCGTTTGTGGTCGGCTTGACCGAGGTCGAGGCACCGCCGTTGAAGTTGTACACGTACTCGACCACGTCGGTGGCAGCCGAGTCGAAGGTGAAGCTGCCCTGGACACCGATGGAACCGCGCCACTGGTCGTCGTCGAGGCAGTCCGCTGTGGTGTCGGCGGCATCCCCGGGCAGATACTCCGGCGAGTCCACGTCCGGCGCGCTCGGGCTGGTCTTGTCGTAGTAGAACTGGCAGACGTTGCGTGAGCCTTCGGAGCTCCACGGCCCCCAGCTCACCCCGTCACTCGCCCGGACCTCCCAGGAGATCGGTACGTTCTGCGCGATGTCGCTTGGCACGTAGTAGTTGAAGAGGGAACCGCTCGCCTTCAGCGGCGTGACGTAGCTGCGGGTCTGCAGGCTCCCGCCGGCCGGCGTCCAGGTGACCTTGAACTCGGCCTTCACCTGCTCGGTGTGCGCCGACGAGTGGTCGGGGTCCCGCAGGATGGCGTTGAGCCGCGGCGGCACGTCGGTGTAGGGCGCGCCCGTGCCGTACACGCAGCCACCACCGGGTGACATCGTGAGTTCCGACTGGTTGGCGATCACCGGGGCGCGGTTGTAGCGGACCGAGAGAACGCCGTTGTCGCAGAACCGCTTGGTGTGGCTGGATGCGGTCTCGCTTACCGAGCGCAGACCGAGGGTGATGTTGCTCCAGCCCTTGCTGACCGCCTGCTGAACCGCCGGTTTGGCTTCCCATTCTGTGTTCTGGTTCGTCGAGGTGCAGCTCGACTGCACCTTTGTCGGCGAGTTGGTCGCGAGGTGCGTGGCCCCCGACCAGCTCGATCCGCCGGGCTGGTTGCTCCAGTTCGTACTGGACTTGATCCCGGAGGGCATCAGGTAGAGAGCAGCCGCACGGGCAGTGCTGTTGTAGACGTGCTGGAGGGTCACCCGGAACTTGGCCTCCAGGATGGTCTTGCCGGCGTACGGCGTGGCCAACTGGTAGAAGAGGCGCTTGACCTTGGAGTTGTTGCAGGACTCCGGGCAGAGACCGACGCGCTCGTGCCGCTTGGTGTCGAACTTCCAGTACTCCTCGGACGGGTAGCCGCTGTCGACCATCGCCCAGGCGCTGTTGGTGCTGCTCTGCCACACCGGGTCGACGTACACCGGGAAGGTGGTGGCCGGGTCGGCGAGCATCGCGGCGTCCGGGGTGAGGCTCAGCGTGCCGGAGCTGTAGTCGAGGCCCACCTGCTCCACCCGGGAGGTCTCCCCCGGGCCCCGCGCCGAGGCGTCGTTCGGATCCGCTGGCTCGGTGGTCGCGGCGGAGGCCCGCTGGGCTTCGCCGCCACCCTCCTGGTTGCCGCTGTCCCACATGGTCGGGGCGTCGGCCTCCATCACCGGGTTGCCGGTCGCCGGGTCGAGAGCGACGACGCCCCCCTCGGCGGTCTCTTCGATGTCGAGGCCCTCACCTGTCACCCCGAGCCGGAGGTCCCGCAGCTCGGGCAGGTTCGCCGCCTCGGGGGTCTTCAGCACCAGGACGTGGGAGAAGCCCTCGACGGTCACGTTGGCCACCAGGTCGACGTCCGGAAACACCTCCGGGTAGGTGGCCTGGTCGCCACTGATGGTCGGGGTGGGCAGCGCGTTCGGCCAGGTGAGCGTCATGACCCGGAAGTCACGCTCGATCACCATGAGGGGCGTGGTGCCACCTCCGGACAGACGCATGTTGAGCAGTGCGGCGGTCGGCGTGATCGTCCCGTCCGACTGGGCTACGAGGGCCGCGTTCGCCGGCACCCAGGTGTCGCCCTGCAGGACCCGTACCGCCTGGTTGTACTCGTTGGCGATCAGCGTCCCGTCCGGCTGGGCGAAGACATCCCGGTATTCGCCGCGCTGCGCGAGGACCTCGACTGGCTGGTTGAGGTCCGCCGCCGCGATCAGCGCCTCGGCTTCGGTGTCGCGGACCGGATCGGTTTCCACTGCGGCCACCGGCGCGGACGGCAGGGATGGTTCGGGCACGGCCACGTAGGCGGTGCTCGCGAGCAGGCCGGCGAGGCCCGCCATGAGGCCGAGCGTGAAGAGTCGACCCCGCTTTCTCGTACGACCGGCCACCGCCAGGTCCTCCCCCGTTGTACTGCGCGAATTCATGCTCTTCATCAGTTGACCGCCGCCCCGAACGTGCTCACGCTGGCGGGGATCCCGTTCACGCCTGGCTGCCAGGTCTGGCTGGGCGTCGTCGAGCCGCCGGCCAGGCTGGCCCACGTGAAGCCGTAGACGGCGTCAGTGCCGTACGGGGTGCCGACCAGCAGCCGCTGCGACGTGGCGCCGAACGAGGTGCCGACGATCTCGCTCGCCCGGACACTGCCCGGCAGGCTCGACCCGTTGCGTTGGAGCACCACCGGCGTGCCCATCGAGGTGACAAGTGCGGGAAGTACCAACACCTGGCCGAAGTCGGTCACCGATGTGTCACCTGACGAACCGTCCTTGCCGGGCATCCCCAGCGCCATGAACATCGTCGAGTTGGTGCTCTCGACGGACGGGTTCGTGTTTGTCACAACGACCTTCTCGCCCAGGTAGTCACCGCCGGTCACGAGCGGGTTCTGCGGGTTGTGGGTGATCGCCGGACCCACCTCGGTGTAGGTGTTGCCGGCGGTGATGTGGAAGCGCTGCACCATTCCGGCATCCGACTGCGCCGGCTCGATGTCCTCACCGGGCACTCCGACCACCAGCAGGGAGCTCGCCGCGTCAGCGGCCGTTCCGGCTGGCCGGTACGGCGCGATGGCGATCGACTTGCCGAAGTTGTCGTTTGCCTCGGAGGTGTCCGAGACCGACGTCGCGTTCTGGTTGAGTTCGGCGGCGAGCGTGGGTAGCCCGCTGGTGAGCGTGTGGCTGTAGACGTTCACCGCACCGGCGAACTCGGCAGTGCCGATCGCCTCGCCCGGAGAGCTGACAGCCCAGTGGTGCTTGGACGCGGCCACCGCGTACCCGGTGCGGTCGTCGATCTCGGCTGCGCCGGGGACGCCGGCGCCCTGGCTCATCGCCACGTTCACGGTGCCCCGGATGTAGTGGACGATGCCGCTGACCGGCGCGGTGGTGGAGAGTCCCTCACCCGGCGCACCGATGACGAGGTAGGGCACACCCCTGGCGGTCCGACTGCCGGCGACCGCGTAGCCGAACCAGTCGTGGGCCTCGGCGGTGTCCGGCACATTTGTGACGTCCTGGTGGTAGACCAGCGTGGCGGGTCCCTGCGCCAGGCCGGCGGGTGAGCCGAGCAGCACGAGCACCACGCCGGCGTCCTGGAGGCCGTTGACGTCCTGGAAGGGAACGCCCACGGCGAGGTCGGTGCAGCCGTCGTTGTTGGCGTCGTACGGAGAGATCGCGGTGCCGAAGCGGTCGCTCGCCTCCGGTGTGCCGGGCACCTTGGCGACTCCCTCGTACAGGGTGTGCACCGTCGCGCCGCCGCCGTAGCTGACATGCAGCTGACCGGCGCGTACCTGGCCGTTTACCACTGCCTCCGGATCGGCGATCGCCACATCCGCGACGCCGTCGCCGTTGAAGTCACTGTCCGTGCCAGCGGTGCAGCCGGTCACGGGCGGCACCGTCGTGTAGACCTGCATCTCGCAGAACGAGGACCATGTGTCGCTGCCGCTCACCCCGTCGGACGCCTTGACCCGCCAGCGGTAGATGCCGCCATCGGCGAAGACACCGGCGGGGATCGTGGTCGCGACGGTGGCGCCGTTGGCGACGCCGGTGTAGACGTCGGAGCCGATCGCCGCGTCGGCGTTCATCGCCCACCACTCGAACGTGACGGTCATGGCGGTCGCGTCGGCGTCGGCGACGGTGGCCTTGAGCTGCGGGGTCACCGAGTTGACGATGGGACGGCCGGGGCCTGTCGCGCAGGTGGAGGCCGGCACCGTCGAACGGGCGGTCACCGTCGGGTACGAGTTGTAGGTGACGGTGGCCTTGGGCACTGTGGTGGTGACCGAGTAGGTGCGGGACCGGAACTGCTTGAAGGACGTCGAGTCGGTCTCGTCGGTCGCCCGTATGCCCATGTCGGCGCGGGTGTCGCCACCGTCGGCCGCCCGTTGGAAGAAGCTTGTGGCGGAGACGCCGACATAGTTGTCGTCACAGCTGCTGTCGAAGCCGGCCGACGCCGTGGTCACCTTCTCCTGGTGGGTCCAGGTCGGTTGGTTGCTCCACACGATGCCGTCGGCGATGGCGCCTGTCGTCCAGAGCTCCCAGGACCGTCCGGCGCACTGCACCGACCACCAGTTCCACAGCGAGATGGTGGCCGTGTTGATCTGCTTGCCGACGAGGGCTGTGGTGTCCCAGCGGGCGAACGACCGGGTTATCGGTCCGGTGGGGCCGAGCTTGCCGAGACGCAGGTCGTCAGCGCTGCCACGGTCGATGCTCTCGTTTGCCTGCACGTACGTGTCGTACGTGGTGGAGAGCGGGTTGATCTGCGGATCGATCGTGATGGGGTACTTCCGCTCCGGGGCGCGGAGCCATTTCTGATCCGGTGTGAGGGTAAGCGCGAATCCGTGGTCCGCCGCGGCTCCGGCGGCCTTCGCGACTGTCGAGGCGACCGGCACCTTGCTGGCGGGCTCGCCCTGGGCATCGACACGCGCGTCCCACATCATCAGCGCCGGGCTCGTCGCGATGGTCCGCCCGGTCTTGTCCCTGATGGTCGTGTCGCCACCGACGCCACGGTGGACGTCCGCGACGTTGCGCCCGGTCACCGGCAGCGACAGCTTCGCCACCCGGCTCAGGGCGGCGGGGCTCTTCACGACGAACAGGGTCTCCAGGCCGCTGCGGCTGGCCCGGACGACGAGGTCGACGCCAGCGAGGGCGTCCACGTACGTCGCCCGGTCGGCACTGAGCTGCGGCTCGGGAAGCGCGCCGGCCCAGTTGACCGCCACCCGGTCGTCGCCCTTGCCGACGGCTGCCAGCTCGTGGGTGCCTGACGGCTGGGAGCCGGAGATCGTGAGGTCGTAGGGGTGTGCGGCGGGTCGGATGGTGCCGTCCGGGTCTCGCCGAAGGTTCAGGTCGATCGGGACCCAACCGTCGCCTCGGCGGACCCTTGTCGGGCCGAGCGACAGCTCCGCCCTGAACTGCCCGTCGGGCAGGGCATAGACCTCGGTGGTTTCGGAGGTGAGGCTCTTGACCTGCACCGGTTTGCCGGTCTTGCGGGCGGCCCGTAGGGACACCGCCTCGTCGGACCTGATCTCTGTGCCACCCGTTACGCCATCCGGACCGGCGGCAAGATACTCCGCCGGTTCGCCCGGAATGCCCGCTAATGCGGCTGCCGTGAGCACGGCTACGCCAGCCGCGAGGCATGCGCGAACGGTGGCCGTCTTTCGACGTGCCACAAACCCTCCCCCGTGATTCAGATATTGATGGGGACTGTAGGGATGAGACCGCTCTACGCACAAGTACCTTTACAAAGCGTGATCACATAACCGGCAAGGCGGACAGCTCGCCTTCGGCGCTCACCCGCTGTTGTAATTCCTGCTCAAAACCCTTCGTCGTACGCGCACACGAAAGGCCCGCGCCCGGCCATGCCGGGTGCGGGCGCGGGCCTCCCAGTTCAGAGTCGGGTGAGACGGACGGCGTCGGCGATGACCAGTCCGCTGGCACCGCTCCACCGGCTCACGCCGACCCGGTTGGCATCGCCAGCGGGCAGCGTGAACGTGCCCAGGCTGCGCCACTGGCCGCCGGTGGCCCGCTGGTCGACGGTGATCGTCCGGTTGCCGCTGCTGGTGGCGACGATGTACGGGGTGGCGCTGTTGTAGCCGGCGTTCGCCGGCCACCAGGCTTCGACGCGGTAACTGGCGGTTGCCGGCACGTTGAACCGGTACCACGCGACATCGCTTGCTGCGACCGGGTCCGCGTACCTGTAGTCGGCGCCGTACCGCTGCCCGGAGTACGTCGAGACGCCCCAGTTGGCACTCGCGGTGAACCTGCCGGCGGTAGTGTTGTCCACCGTGGATGACCACGCTGTGCCACCGCCGGCCATCTTCGCCGCCACGTCGGCCCGCATCACATTGAGGTCGATGAAGGACGGGTCGATCTTGCCGGTGGTGCTGGTTTCACGGTGGCCCCGGGCGTAGCTGCTGTCCCGGCCCAGTCGCTTGAGCACGGCGGCGGTGGCGGCGATCGACGCGTTGTACTGCGCCGCTGTCATCTCCTGGTTGACGCCGTTGTAGTCGATCTCCCAGCCGATCATGAGCGTGTTGCCGTCGCCCGCCGGGATCGGCCCACTGCCGCCGCTCACACCTGCGTGGTTGCACCGGCCGGCAGAGATGACGTGGAAGACGCCGTTGTAGTCGACGAGCGCCTGGCAGAGCGGGCCGGGCAGATCCGACCGGCCGTTGATGCAGATGCCGAGCGCGGGGTGCGGGTTGCTGGCGCTGGAGGTCGAGGCGGTGTGGTGCCAGAGCACCCCGATGGGGTCGAAGGAGCCCGGCCGCATCCGGTTGAGCCAGTCTCCCTCGACGACGACCTGGACCCCGGCACCGCGCAGCACGTCGACGAGCCAGGGAATCGTGGCCATCAGGACTCCCCGAGCAGGTCGGCCAGGCACTCGGCCTTCGGTGCGGCGCTCGCCGGTGTGGGCCGGACGACGACGGTAAGCGCGGCGGCCACCAGTGCCGGGATGGCGAGCACTTTGCGGCGGCGCAGACGGGTGGATCGGGACGTGGCCATGGCGCTCCTTCGGCGGACGACGTCGGGCTCTCGATCGGATCGACGATCGTGATGACCGGCACGCTATACCGCGATGAGCGTCTATGTCGATAGCTTTCAGCAGTCGGACGCAGGCTGAAGGAAACCGCCTTATCAGGTGCCCGCCAGCGCGTCGATGTCGCGCATCTCCTCAGCGGTCAGCGAGAAGTGGAAGACATCGAAGTTGGCGCTGATCCGCTCCGGCGTCACCGACTTCGGGATCACCACGATCTCGTGGTCGATGTGCCACCGCAACACCACCTGAGCTGGCGAAACGTCGTGCGCGCCAGCGATCCGGGTCAGCACCGGGTCGCTGAGATCGGTGGTCTTGAACGGGCTGTAGCCCTCCAGCACCACACCCCGGTCCCGCAGCTCGGCGTGCCGTTGCCGGTCGTACAACATCGGACCCCAGCGGATCTGGTTGACAGCCGGGTTCTCCTCCGTCGACTGGATCAACTCGTCGATCTGCGCGGTGCTGTAGTTGCTCACCCCTACCGTCCGGGTCAGGTTCTCGTCCCGGGCGGCCAGCACCTCCCGCCACATCGGGATGCTCTCGGCGGCCGACGGGGGCCAGTGGATCAACCAGAGGTCCACCTGGTCGACGCCGAGCGCCTCCAGGCTGGCCTCCAGCGTCTCCCTCTCCCGGCCCACCCGGTCCGGTGGGAGCTTGGTGGTGATGAAGATGTCCTCCCGACGCAGCCCGCTCTCCTGCACCGCCCGGCCGACTTCCCGCTCGTTGCCGTACATGGTGGCAGTGTCGAGGTGCCGGTAGCCGGTGTCGAGCGCGGCCAGGACGGCTTCGTAACCCTCCGTGCCGGTGGCCTGCCACGTGCCGAAGCCGAGCAGGGGCATCCGCACGTCACCGGGGAGCATTGCGGTGGGCTGGTCGGTGTGGTCCATGAGGACCGTTCTACCCCGCCGCGCCCCCTGCCGCAGAGTGAACCGGACACTCCGGCAGGCAGCGCGACGATCCGCTGTGTCGGAGAATGCGTGTGTGAAGGACCGGCTGGACGAGTACCGGCGACGGCGGGACGCGACCCGTACGCCCGAGCCCGTGCCGACGCGCAGCCCCACACCGGCAGAGCCCGGCGAGGGCGAGGGCCGCTTCGTCATCCAGCAGCACCACGCCCGCAGCCTGCACTGGGATCTGCGCCTGGAGCACGAGGGGGTGCTGGCGTCCTGGGCGGTCCCCCGCGGCTTGCCCCGCGACCCCGGCCGCAACCACCTGGCCGTGCACACCGAGGACCACCCGATGGAGTACCTCGACTTCTCCGGCGAGATCCCCGCCGGCGAGTACGGCGGCGGCCGGATGGTCATCCACGACCGGGGCACCTACCGCCGCGAGAAGTGGCGCGACGACGAGGTGATCGTGACCCTCGCAGGCGATCGGACCTCCGGCCGCTACGTGCTCTTCGCCACCGGCGGCAAGGACTGGATGGTCCGGCGCACCGACCCCGCGCCGTCCGGCTGGACGAGCATGCCGGACCTGGTCCGCCCCATGCACGCCACGCCGGCCACCAGGCTCCCCCGCGACCGGGGCGACTGGGGCTACGAGCTGCGGTGGGACGGCGTGCGGGCCATGGCGTACGTCTCCGGCGGGCGGCTGCGGCTGCTCTCCGAGACCGACGAGGACATCACCGGCGGCTACCCGTGGCTGCGCGCGATGGCCGAGGCGCTGGCGCCCACCGAGGCGGTGTTCGACGGGGTGCTGGTCCGCATCGACGGCACCGGTCGGGTGCGCCCGGCCCGCCCGGCCAGCGGCAGCCGGGTTCCGGCCGGCGCCCAGTACCTGCTCGTGGACCTGCTGTGGCTTGAGGGCGTGAGCAGCGTCGACGTGCCGTACGCGCAACGCCGGGAACTCCTCGATGGGCTGGCCTTGACCGGCACGCACTGGCAGACTCCGGCGTGGTTCCCCGGCACCGGCGACGAGGCGCTACGTACCGGGCGTGAGCAGGGCCTGCCCGGTGTGATCGCCAAGCGGTTGGATTCGGTCTACGAGCCGGGCCGGCGCAGCCGACGCTGGCAGAGCATCGACGCGGCCTGATGGCGAGGAGCGACGTGTACCTGACCCATCTGGACTGCCCGCGCTGCGGCCTGGAGTACGCCGCCGACACGGTGCAGAACCTCTGCGCATGCGGCTCCCCGCTGCTGGCCCGCTACGACCTGCCGGCGGTGGCGAAGGCGGTCGCCCCGGAGCGTTTCGGTCTGCGCCCGGCCGACCTGTGGCGCTACCGGGAGCTGCTGCCGGTCCGCGACCCTCGGCACGTCACCACGCTCGGCGAGGGCTGGACGCCGCTGCTGCGCGCCCCGGCGTACGGCGCCGAGATCGGCATCGCGGACCTGATGGTCAAGGACGAGGGCCTGATCCCGACCGGCTCGTTCAAGGCGCGCGGCGCGGCGGTGGGCGTCAGCCGGGCGCGTGAGCTGGGCGTCGAGCGGATCGCGATGCCCACCAACGGCAACGCCGGTTCTGCCTGGGCGACGTACGCGGCGCGGGCCGGGATGGGCGCCACGATCGTGATGCCACTGGCGGCGCCGACCATCTGCCGGCGCGAGTGCGTGGCCGCCGGTGCCGATCTGCGGTTGGTCGACGGGCTGATCAGCGACGCCGGCCGGCGGGTGGCCGAGCTGATCGCCGAGTCGGGCGGGGCGATCTTCGACGCCGGCACGCTGCGCGAGCCCTACCGGCTGGAGGGCAAGAAGACGATGGGGTACGAGATCGTCGAGCAGCTCGGCTGGCAGATCCCGGACGTGATCATCTATCCGACGGGCGGTGGGGTCGGGCTGATCGGCATCCACAAGGCGCTGCACGAGATCCGGGAGCTGGGCTGGGTCGGCGACAAGCTGCCCCGGCTGGTGGCGGTGCAGTCGACGGGCTGCGCGCCGATCGTGCGGGCGTTCGCCGCCGGCGAGGACCGGGCACGGCCGTGGGAGGACGCGCGCACAGTGGCGTTCGGCATCACAGTGCCGGCACCCCTGGGCGACGAGTTGATCCTGGCCGCGTTGCGGGAGTCGGCAGGCACCGCGGTGGCCGTCGACGACGTGGAGATCCTGGCCGACCTGCGCGACTTCGCGGCCCGCGAAGGGCTGTTGCTCTGCCCGGAGGGGGCGGCCTGCCTGACGGCGGCACGGCACCTGCGCGCCGGTGGCTGGATCCGCGCCGACGAGCGGGTGGTGGTGCTCAACACGGGCTCGGGTCTGAAGTATCCGGAGACGGTGGACGTCTCCGGCGTACCCGTGCTGACCTGAGCTGGTGGCACCGGCGGGCCGTGCGGCCGCGCCGGTGCCACCGTGCTGGCTACTGGTAGGTGATGTCGGACGGTGAGTAGAAGCAGTTGACGCCGTCGGCGCCCTCACCGATCTTTGTCGGCTCGCTGCCCTTCGGCACGCCCTTGTACTTGACGCAGATCGAGGTCTCCCGGTCGGCGTCGCCGATGATCGTGATCCGGCTGAAGCGGGCGGTGTCGCCCCAGTTGGTGTTGATGCCGGCGATCGCGTCGGTGTCCCGGACGACCACGTTGTCGATCACCACGTGTCGCTGGTACGACGTCGAGCAGTTGCCGCAGGCCCGGTAGAGCTTGCCGGCGTTCTCCACCCGGAAGTTCTTGATGTAGACGGTGCCCGAGCCGTTGTGCTGGAAGACCTTGTCGCTGGCGGACCGGGCGCCACCGCCGTCGACGGTGTAGGTGGTGCCGCCGCGGAAGGTGGCGGCGTCCTCGCCGACGTCCTCCCACCACACGTTGATCAGGGTGCAGTTGCCCTCGCAGTGCACGCCGTCGCCGGCCGGCGCGCCGATGATCACGTTGCGCAGGGTGGCCCCGGCGGCCAGTTCGAACATCGGGTCCTGGCTCTCGCTCTGCCCACCGTCGCCGATGCCGTAGTAGCGCTTGAGTCCACCGTCGAAGGTGCCGGAGACCGGGATCGTCGCGTCCACCTTCTGGCTGCCGGTGGGCGTCGGCCAGCCCGCGGGCGGCGCTGTGGTCGGGCCCGGCGTGGTGGGCGGTGCGCTGGTCGGAGGTGCGGTGGTGGCCGGCGGGGTGGTCGGGGTGCCACCGCCGGACGAGTCGACAGCCACGTCGTCGAAGCCGCCGCTGGCGTACGCGGTGACAAGGCCGATCCGACCCGCACCGGACAGGCTGTTGCTGCCGGAGGCGATCTGGGTGCCGTTGACGAAGCCACGGATGGTGCTGCCGCTGGCCTCGATGCGCAGCGTGTACCAGGTGCCGGTGCTGATGCCCAGCGACGCGGAGCCGATCGCTGTGATGCTGCTTCCGTTGACGGCCTGCAACTCGGCGCGGCCGGAGCCGAGCAGTGCCAGCCGGTACATCTTGGTGCTGCTTGTGGACCGGGCGGCCAGCCCGACCAGGGCACTGGACGAGCCGAAGCTCGCCGGGCGGACCCGGGCCTGCACGGAGTAGTTGGTCCAACTGGTGTCGCCTGCGAACTGCCGGGCCAACTCGCTGCCGGCGTTGCTCTGGTTGAACACGCCCGCGCTGTCGACAGCCCAGGTGCCACCCGACTTGGACCAGCCGGAGGCGTCGCCGTCGTTGAAGTTGTCGGTGAAGACAGTGGCCGCGAAGGCCGAGGTCATGCCCGCGACGAGGGCCGCGGTGGTCACGCCGGCACCCACCGCCAGCAGCAGTGGTCGCCGGCCGGGGAGTCGTCTCTTCTGCACAGTTGTCCTCCTTGGCGCATGTGGTGGTGGTCCCTCGACCGTCCGTACGGGGACGTGCGGCAGGACGTGCTGCCCTGGCGGGGGGATCGGTGTGCTCTCCCCGTCGGAGGCCCGGCTCCGGGACGGGTGAAGCGGGATCAAAGCCGTGGGAAAGGGCTTTCCCGCCCCCCTTGAGGCTAGGACTGCCCAACCACCACCGTCAATGGATTGCGCTTGCAGGTCTGTTGCAGGATTTGCGCCCGCAGACGGGCCTCGATCAGTAGCTGTCCGGCTCGGTCAGCCGCCAGGCAGCGTTGATCAGACCGACGTGCGACAGCGCCTGGGGCGTGTTGCCGAGCTGCGTCCCGGTGTCCATGTCGATCTGCTCGCTGAACAGGCCCACGTCGTTGGCGAACCCGACCACCCGCTCGAACAGCTCCGTGGCCCGCTTCCGCTCACCTGCGATCACGAGGCACTCCACCAGCCAGAACGAGCACAGCAGGAAGCCGCCGGGGTCTGTCGTCCACCGCCGGACCAGGCCGTCGTCGGAGCCCAGCTCCCGGGCGATCATCTCGATGGTCGCCCGCATCCGCGGATCGGTGGCCGGCAGAAAATGCGCCACCGGCAGGATCAGCGCCGAGGCGTCCAGCTCCGACGAGCCGAACGCGCCTGTGAACGCGCCGATCCGGTCGTTCCACCCCTCGCGCAGCACCGCGTCGCGGATGTCGTCGCGGACCGCCGCCCAACGGCCCGGGTCGGCCCGGTCACCCAGCCGGTCGGCGAGCCGCACCGCGTGGTCCATCGCCAGCCAGCAGAGCACTTTTGACGACAGGTAGTGGCGCTCCTCGTCGCGGGTCTCCCACATGCCCCGGTCCGGCAGCCGCCACGTCGCGGCGACCTGCTCGGTCAGCCCGAGCACCATCTCGCCCAACTCATCCTCGAAGGTCGCGCCGAGATAGTCACGCAGCCGCCACACCGCCGAGGTGACCTCACCGGGCACGTCGAGCTGGCGCTGCCGCCACGCGTCGTTGCCGATCCGGACCGGCCAGCTGTCGCGGTACCCACGCAGGTGCGTGCACTGATGCTCGGACAGGTCACGCTCACCCTCCAGCCCGAAGAGCACGGGCACCGGCTCGTCGCCGATCCGGCCGATCGAGCGGGCCGCCCAGGCGAACAGGCGCGACGTCTCGTCCGGGCAGGCCGCCACCCAGAGCGCGCGCATTGTCAACGAGAAGTCCCGCAGCCAGGAGAAGCGGTAGTCGTAGTTGCGGTCGCCGCCGATCTGCTCCGGCAACGACGTCGTCAACGCCGCGGCGACCGCGCCGCTGCGGGCGTAGGTGAGGCCGGTCAGCACCGTGGCGCTGTGCCGGACCAGTTCGGGGTACCGGCCGGAGTAGGAGTGCGTCTGCCGGTACGCCTCCCACGCCCGCGTCGTCTCGTCGAGCGCGGTCAGCGGGTCGAGTCGGACCGGCGGAGCCCCGTACGTCTCGCCGAACGCCACGTCCATTCCGAGCACCTGCCCGGCGGAGATCTCGAACTCGTGGGTCACCCGGCCCCGGTCGGGTCGCAGCGGTAGGTCACCGGCGCGCAACACGAGCACCACAGGGCCGGCGCCGGCCAGCACCCCGCCGTCCGGCTGTTCGTGCAGGTACGGCGTGAGCAGGCCGTACTCGGGTCGCGGCGCGAAGTCCAACGCCATCCGTACCCGCCCGGACAGCCCTTCGACGACCCGGACCAGCACGGCGGGCGAGTTCATCCCCAACTGGTGGGCACGCGCGCCGGTCTCGGCGGCCAGCGCGTCGGTGACCGCCACGCTGCCCTGCGGCGTGTGGTGCACAGTCCGCAGCACAAGCGTGTCCGGCCGGTACGCCCGCTCCACCCGGTGGCCGGGGCCACCCGCCCCGGCCGGGGCCAACCGGAAGTGCCCAGCGCTCGGGTCGAGCAGCCGGCCAAACACGGACGCTCCGTCGAACCGGCTCGGGCACCACCAGTCCACGGATCCGTCCTTACCGACAAGCGCACCGGAGCGGGCATCCGAGAGGAACGCGTAATCGGAGATCGGCGGCTGCTCCACCCGCCGGGGGTACCCGGTCGAGGATCGATCAGGCCGGCGGCTCGTCCTTGCCGGCGGCCTCGGCCTCGTCGGCCTCCTCCTTGGTGTGGTGCACGGCCTTGTCGGCGTGCTCCGGCGGGCCGTAGACCGTGTAGAGCACGAGCGGGTTCGGGCCGGTGTTGACGAAGTTGTGCTTGGTGCCGGACGGTACGACGACCAGGTCGCCCGCGACGACCTCCCGCTTCGCACCGGCGACCCGGGCCTCGCCGGTGCCGCTGACGAAGGTCAGGATCTGGTCGATGCCCTCGTGCACCTCCTCGCCGATCTCCCCACCCGGCGGGATCGTCATGATCACCAGCTGGGTGTGGTCCCCGGTCCACAGCACCCGCCGGAAGTCCGGGCTCTTCTCGGCGACTGTCGCAATCGTGAAATGCTCCATGGTCCGCTCATACCCCGTTCGACGGCTCGTCACGCCGGGACTGGCAAATGGTGGAATTCCCCACGGCCGGCGGGTTTGCATCCGTGCGGAACGGGGATCGACCACCCTGACCGGCGCTAGTTGCCGGCCGAGCCAGGTCCCCGCTGGCGTACCGCCGAAACGGCTGCGATGGTGGGAGACGGCCAGAGCGCGGCGACGTTCCGACCACGTGTCGAACGGCGCCGTGCGCTCGTCTGCAGGGCCGGTCCGCGCGACCGCGTCGGTCAGGCGTCGCGGTGCAGCCAGTCGAGCAGGTCGGGCGGCGCGAGGGCTGCCGTACGGGCGCGGTAGCGGGCCAGGCCGGCCGCGTCCAGCAGATCCCGGCCCTGACCGGAGCGGCCCTGACGGAAGAACGCGCCACGGTCCCGCAGTACGCCGCGCGTGTCCGGAACGAGGAGGTCGGCGCGCTCCCGCATCCGGCCGAAGGTGGCAGCCTCCACAAGCTCGGGCCAGCGCCCGGCGGGCACCGCGAAGCCCCACCGGTCGGCCAGCAAGCGCATCTGCCCGCCGAGGTCGGCCTGGAGATCGTCGTAGTGCACCAACTCGACGTTCGGCTCGTGCCGGCGGGCCCAGGCGTCGCTCAGGTGCCACAGCACGCCGGGCAGCGAGTCCAACTCGGCACGGGGGTCCACCTCGCGGTCGACCCAGCTCGGCAGCCACTGCTCCACCGGGAGGCGCTTCCGAGGTGGCCCGACCGGGGCAGGCTGACCGGTCAGCTCGGCGAGGCGGGCCCGGTCCAGGTTGCCGGCCTGGTGATAGAGGGACACTGCCATGTCCAGCGGGTGCCGGGCCACCACCACGTAGTGCACCCGGGGATCGAGTGGCACCCCGTCCAACGGGGTGTGCGTCTTGATGAACCGTCGGTGCGGCTGGGCTGCCAACCGGCCGTAGACAGCGTCGCGAGGCTCGACCAGCCAGTCCAGCCAGGGGGACAGCTCGGTCAGCGGCGCCGGCAGGTCCGGGGTGCCAAACACCAGCAGCGCGCAGATCATCTGCATCCAGGTGGTGCCGCTCTTGGACCGGGTGCTGATCACGATGTCACCGTCGCGGAACGGGAACCCGACCCAGCGGGCGCTGTCCTCGTCCTCGGAACGGTAGCGGTGGGCTGGCGCG
This sequence comes from Micromonospora profundi, assembly GCF_011927785.1. Classification (NCBI taxonomy): domain Bacteria; kingdom Bacillati; phylum Actinomycetota; class Actinomycetes; order Micromonosporales; family Micromonosporaceae; genus Micromonospora; species Micromonospora profundi. The sequence goes on from NZ_JAATJK010000001.1 coordinate 4,860,183, forward strand.
ATCACCGGACGAGCGTAGTCGGCGAACCGACAGTCAGGCAGCGGGTTTTCCCGTCGACGGTTGGGAAGGCATGCGAATGCCTGGCTAGATTGAATTATGGTGCCCGCCCACGGGGGCCGGGCGGCGCAACCGGTCTACCGCCCCATCCTCGCCAGCCACCGACGCGGCGAACTGGAGGCGTTGAACCACGTCGACTCCGCAGCCGCCCCTCTGCTCGCGCCGATCCTGGAGATCAGCGTCGCCGACCGCTCCACGATGGACGTTCTGCGTCGACTGCCGGCCGGTCTGCTGCCGGCCGTCGACGTCACCGACCTGCCCGACGTGGCCGACACGGAAATGGTTCGTTGGGGCGTACCGCTGATGCCCGTGATCGGGCTCGCGGAGAGCGACAGGCGGCTGGTCGCGCACGGCGCGGCGGCCCGGGAGTACGCCGGGCGGGCGCTGATCCGGCTGCGCGCCGCCCGGGACCGGGCGGGGCCGGACGCGAGCACCACAGCTGTCGAACGGATCTGGCGGTTCACCGGGCTGGCACCGGAGCAGTGCGACCTGCTTGTGGACGCAGGTGACGTGTGCTGCGCGGCAGACGTGCGGGTGGCCGAGCCACGGGTACGGCGGCTGCTGGGCTGGGCCCGCCGCCACGCCTGGCACTCGGTCACCGTGGCGGCCGGCGGGATGCCGCCCACCCTGTCCCGGCTGCCCAGCGACGAGCCCGTCCGGTTGGACCGCTGGGACTGGCAGCTCTGGCGGCGACTGACCGACACCGGGGTCGACTACGGCGACTACGGCGTCGGTCCGGCCACACCTGGCAATGGTGACCCCGGCGACCGGCTGCCCACAGTGCGCTACACAGCTGACGGCGGCTGGTGGGTCTACCGCTGGTCGCGGCGAGGTGGGCGGGGCGACGACCGGTTCGCCGACCTGTGCCGCACGCTGGTGGCGGCACCGCACTGGCCGAGCACCGGCGCCGCGTTCTCGTGGGGCGACCACGAGCTGCTGCGCCGGGCCCGCCGAGGTGCCGGCGCCGGGTCGACCGCCAACTGGGCGGCGTGGAGCACGTCGCACCACCTGGCGCACGTGCTCGCCGCGCTGACCCGCCCGGACAACGACACGGCGCCCGGGTGGGTCCCGCCGCAGCGGGGACGATCGCCCAGGTAGGAGCTACTGCCGCTCGGTGAAGCCGAACTGGATGATGCCCTCGTCGTCGACTGTGGCGTCCACCGAGGCGTCGCCGAGCAACTCGACGGCGTCCGCGTCGAGGAAGATCCGGGCACCCTGGTTGTCGACCACCTGGTCGCCCTGCTCCGGCTCGGGCACCAGTTCCACTGTGAGCGACCCGGCGTCGGCATCGGCGGCGATCCGCACCCCGCCGTCCTGGGCAACGTCCTGCTGGTTGGCAAGGTCACGGATGACGAGCACGGCGTTGTCGGTCATGGTGAGCATGTGTGGAACTCCTCGTGGATTATGGGCACGCGGTCGCATTTCGCGCAGACCGGGCAGTCGGCCTCCCGCACGAGACACACGTGGGAGACGGCAGGAGAGGCGAACGGGCATCGCCGTCGCGTCGAGATCGGGGCAGCTGAGGGCCCCTTCCCTGCCCACGGTGCCCGCTGTCGGGCGATCCGTCAAATAGAGCCACGTCAGTCGAGAGCGGGGGCGGGTGCGAGCAACGCGCGAATCTCGTTGACCGCCGCGCGGCCGGCCCGGTTGGCGCCGATCGTGCTCGCCGACGGGCCGTAACCGATCAGGTGAATCCGGTCGTCGGTGACGACACGGGTGCCGTCCATGACGATTCCACCGCCCGGAGCGCGCAGCCCGAGCGGGGCGAGATGGTCCAGCGCGGCGCGGAAGCCCGTGCACCACAGGATGACGTCGGCCCCGACGAACCGCCCGTCGGCCCAGGTCACGCCGTCGGGCGTGATCCGGTCGAAGATGGGTAGCCGTTCGAGAACGCCGTCTTCCTGGAGCCGGCGGATCTCGGGGGTGAGCGGCAGACCTGTAACGCCCACCACGCTGCCCGGCGGCCGTCCGGCGCGTACCGCGGTCTCCACCCGGGCGACCGCGGCCCGGCCCAGCTCGGGGCCGAACTCACCGCTTGTGAACTGCGGTGGGCGGCGGGTCACCCAGGTGGTGCTGGCCGCGACCGGGGAGATCTCGGCGAGCAGTTGCACCGCGGACGTACCGCCGCCCACCACCACGACACGACGGCCGGCGAACTCCGCGGGCCCCCGGTAGTCGGCAGTGTGCAGCTGCTGCCCCCGGAACGAGGACCGGCCCGGGTAGTGCGGCCAGAACGGTCGGGTCCAGGTGCCTGTGGCGTTGATCAGCGCCCGCGCCGTCCACGTGTCGTTGTCGCTGTGGACGTCGAGCCGGCCGTCCGGGCGGGAGCGCACGGCGCGGACGCGTACCGGTCGCCGGACCGGCAGGCCGAACGCCCGCTCGTACCGGGCGAAGTAGGCGCTGACCACCTCGGCGGCCGGGCGCTGCGGGTCGGCGGATGGGAAGGGCATCCCGGGCAGGTCATGGAAGCCGTGCACCCGGTCCAGGCGCAGGGTCGGCCACCGGTGCTGCCAGGCGCCGCCCGGCCCGTCGTCGCCGTCGAGGAGGACGAAGCCGCTTCCCGGGGTGAAGCCGGTGCGGCGCAGGTGGTATCCGGCGCTCAGGCCGGCCTGGCCGGCCCCGATCACCACGACGTCGACGGATTGGCTGCCCACACGCTGTGCAACGCCGGGATGACCTTCGCTGTGCCCGGGGTCGCCCGTCACGCCTGTCACAGAGCCGGTTTTGCCCCTAATTGCCTGAATCACCCCTAGGCTGGGGAAATGGATGATGCCCGCCGTGCGGCCGCCGAGTTCCTCGGCACGCTGCTGCTGGTCTTCTTCGGCGTGGGAGCCGCCGTGGCCGCCCGGGTCCAGGGTGGCGTGGTGGTGGTCGCGCTGGCCTTCGGGTTCGCCATGCTGGCCCTGGTCTACATGATCGGTCCGCTGTCCGGCAGCCACGTCAACCCGGCGGTGACCCTCGGCGTGCTGCTCTCCGGAAAGATCTCGCTGCTCGGCGCTGTGGCGTACTGGATAGCGCAGTTCGCCGGGGCGACAGTGGCCGCCTTCATCCTCTGGGGGCTGACCCGCTGGGGTGACGTGGCGGACCAGACCGGAGCGCTGGGCTCGAACGGGTACGGCGCGCACATCAACAGGGGCGGCGCGGCCGTCCTGGAGATCGTGCTGACATTCCTCTTCGTGCTCGTCGTCCTGGTCGTGACCAGTCGCAGCGAGAACCCGGGCACCGCCGGAGTGGCGATCGGGCTGGCCCTGGCCGCGACGCAACTGGTCGGCGTGACGCTCACCGGCGCGGCCGTCAATCCGGCTCGCGCCTTCGGCCCGGCCGTCTTCGAAGGTGGCGTGGCCCTGCGCCAACTCTGGGTGTTCATCGTCTTCCCGCTGCTCGGCGGGGCGCTCGCCGCGCTTGTGGCACCGCTCGCCATGGGCGCGCAGCGGCACTACTGGGGCGGGCACGCCAAGTCCGTGGGGCGACCACCGGAACCCGAACGGCAATAACTTTCGGCCCAGCCTCTTTCCTGGCGATTATCTGCGTGGCAGCATCGGCGCATGCATCGCCGTCTCTTTCCGCGAGCCCTAGCGTTGCTCGCGCTGGTCGCCACCGCGGCCACCGCTGGCGCGCCCGGCGCCACCGCCGAGTCGCCCACCCCGGCGACGACCCGGCTGCGCGCCACAATCGACGCGATCCTCGCCGACAACCGGCTGGCCGGCGCCCAGGCGTCGGTGGTCGTCGTCGACACCAGCACAGGGCAGACCCTGTACGACCGCAACGGCGACAGACGTCTTATCCCGGCCTCCAACACCAAGCTGCTGACCTCGACGGCCGCGATGGAACTGCTCGGCCCCGGGCACCGGTTCACCACCGACGTGCAGACCACAGGTAAGCGTCGTGGCGGGCTGCTCTCCGGCAATCTCCACCTGCGCGGCGGCGGTGACCCGACAATGCTGGCAGCGGACTACGACGCGCTCGCCGCGCAGGTCGCCGCCGACGGCGTACGGGTGGTCAGCGGCAACCTGATCGCCGACGACACCCGTTACGACAACACCCGGCTGGGCCCCGACTGGACGTGGGACGACGAGCCGTACTACTACGCCGGCCAGGTCTCCGCGCTCACCGTCGCGCCGGACACCGACTACGACGCGGGCACCGTGATCGTGAACGCCGCGCCGGCCGCCCGGGCCGGTGCCAGGCCCGTCGTGAGCACCACCCCACCCACCCGGTACGTGCGGATCGACAACCGCGCCGAGACGGTAAGCGAGGGCGAGACCTCGATCTCGATCGAACGCGAACACGGCGGCAACACGATCGTGGTGACCGGCCAGATCGCGGTCGGCGACGAGCCCGCCAGCGACTGGGTGACCGTCTGGGAGCCCACCGGCTATGCGGCCGAGGTCTTCCGGGCCGCCCTGCACCGGCATGGCGTGCGCGTGCTCGGCCGGACCGTGCTGGGCCAGCCGACCCCGGAAACGGCCCACCTGGTGGCCCGGCACGACTCGATGAGCCTGGGCGAGCTGATGACGCCGTTCCTCAAGCTCTCCAACAACGGGCACGCCGAGGTGTTGACCAAGGAGATCGGCCGGGTGCTGTCCGGTTCGGGCACCTGGTCCGCCGGTCTCACGGCCATCAGCGAGTACGTCGCCGACACCGGAATGGACACGGGCACGCTTCGCCAGCGGGACGGCTCCGGGCTGTCGCGTCGCAACCTGGTGCCGGCCACTGAGTTCGTCGACCTGCTCGCCGAGGTCCGGACCGAACCGTGGTTCGCCACCTGGTACGCGGCGCTGCCCATCGCCGGGCAGCCTGATCGGTTCGTCGGCGGCACGCTGCGCAGCCGGATGGCCGGCACCCCGGCGGCGGGCAACGTGCACGCCAAGACCGGCAGCCTGACCGGCGTTTCCGGCCTGTCCGGCTACGTCACCACTGCCGACGGTCACCTGCTGGCGTTCTCCATCCTGCTCAACAACTATCTGACGGCGTCGGTCAAGACGCTTGAGGATCAGATCGCCGTGGCACTGGCCGGTCATCGCGAAGGCGGCACCAGCACCGCACGGGTGGCGCCGCCTTCAGTGCCGGACACGCCGCGTACCCCGGAGGGCGTGGAGTGCTCCTGGGTCAAGCCCATCACCTGCTGAACGACGGCGGGGGCGCGTGCCTCCGCCGACGTTCAGGCCGGGCGGTCCGGTGTGGGGGGAACCGCCGCGGGATCGCCGCGCTCGATGAGCGCGGCGATCTCGGCGGCCCGCAGCCCGCGCAGCGCCAGCACCCTCGTGCCCCAGCGGTGCAACCGGCACGGGTGCGGGCTGGCGTCGTTGCGGCACACCACTCCGCCGGACCACCGTCGGGGCGCGTGCACCACCACCGCCCGCACCGCGAACTGGGCGTCCTCGCCCGTGACGTACGGCGGCAGGGGAATGTCGCGGAGCACCTCCCCGGGCACCTCATCGGCGCCGGGGGAAACGGCGGGATGGACGCGGTGGGCGGTACTGCTGCTCATCTGCGCTGCCTCCACAGTGGATGGGCGGACGGGATAGCAGAAAGTTACGACGCCATCGACCAAGCGCGACGGACAAACTGTCCCAGCTCGTGGACCCGACCGGCCGATCAGCGCAGCCGGCCCGATCAGCGCAGCGCGACGGCCTGGAGGCCGACGTTGCCGCAGTGCTCGGTGAAGACCTTCTCCACCGTCCAGGTCACCACCAGCCGGGCGCCCCTGGGCAGGACGAACCGGATGGTGAACTGGGCGCTCCGACTGGTGTACGGGTCCTCCAGTCGCACGGTGCTGATCGGCCCTCCGGTGGACAGTCGTGCGTCGAGCCGACCGCGCGCCATCCACGTCCCGGCGTACAGGTGGACGGTGCGCGGCTCGCCACTGCCCTCGACCGCGAGGCTGAAACCGTTGCCGACACCGCAGGTGTAGACGCCGTTCGAGCTGCCGCCGACGGTTCGCTCCGGCGTGCCGTCGGACCAGCGGACCACCTCCTGGTTGCCGTCCCAGGCGACGCGGTTGCCCCTGCCGCCGGCGTCGACGATCTCCCCCGTGCCGGCGCGCTTGCTGACCTTCGAGTTGCCGCCGCGCAGCCCCCAGTGCATCCAGTCCCGGGCACCCACGGCGCTCAGGTCGATCTCGGCGGGCGCCTCCACCTGGCTCACCGACAGCACCGGCGCCGCTGGCGCCCTGGGCGGCGGGGCGGACGGCGGAGCGGGCGCGCTGGGGGTGGGGTCGGGCGAGGGCGGGCGCTCCCGGGGGCGCAGACCCGGCGTCGCCGGACCAGCCTCGTTGGTACGTCCCTCGGCGCCGGGAAAGCCTGTCGGCCGGGACGCTCCGGCCGGCGCGCCACCCGGCCCCCCGCCCGCGTCGCCGTCGGGCTCCGGTGCGGCGCGCGTGCCGAGGTACGTACCCAGGACGATCAGGCAGACGAGCGCGGCGATGCCCTCCAGGGCCCACCGCCTCCTCCGCCGGGCGCGGGCGATCCTGCGCAGTGCGCTGCGGTTCTGCGCGGCGTCGACGGCGTGCGCCCGGTGCGACGCCGGCCGGTGGGTCGGCTCGTTCGCGCCCTGGGACTGCGCCCGCGTGCGGTCCTCGTCCGCCACCGACCCCTCCACTCCGCCGCCCGACCGCGATCGGCCGCGGCGGATCGCACCGTCCACTGTGGGCCGTCTCACGTTTGCACCGGCGTGGTCGACACGCTAGATCCGGACGGGTGGGCGTGTCCAGTCCGGAACCGGACGGTATCGGACAAGTCCTGCCCAGCCTGGGTGGGACCGGCTGGCGGACCTCCGAGGCCGCACCGACCGGTACGCGCCCGGTCAGCCGATCCGGAAGCCGAGCGCCTGTGCGATGACCAGTGCCTGCTCGGGGTCCACGATCGCGCCGGCCCGCTCCACGCTCGTCGGGTCGAGTGCGGTCAGGTCGCTGCGCCGCAGGTCGGCGCCCCCGAGGCGGCACTTCTGCAGCTGCGCGCCGGAAAGGTCGACGCCTGTCACGGTGGCGCCGGTCAGGTTGGCGCCGCTCAGGTCCACCTCGCGCATCCGCACGTCACTCAGCCAGACGGCGCGCAGGTCGGCGCCGGGCAGCGCGACGAACGACCAGTCGCCGCCGTCGACCCGCAGCGGACGAAGGTCGCACTCCACGAAGGTGCTGCCGACCAGCTTGCAGCCGGTGAACTCCGCCTCGAAGAAGTTGCACCGCTTGAAGACGCAGCGGGTGAATGCCGAATCCACGTGCCGGGACGCGTTGAACAGCACGTTGCCGAACGTGCACCCGGTGAAGACAGCGCCCCGCGTGACCGCCTCGGTGAGATCGACCTGGAAGAACTCGCAGCCGACGAAATGCCGGTCGGTGAACTCCTCGCCGTACCAGTCCTCGTGGCGGAAGGTCACGTCCTCGGTCAACTCCGGCATCCGGTCAGGCTAGTGCCACCCGCCGACGGCAGGACGTCGCCTCCGCCCGGTAGCCCCTTCCGGTACTGCGGTACCGCCAAGTAGGTTCGGCGACGTGAGTGTGGCTCGGAGCATGGACCCGGATCAGATCGGCTTCGACCCGGCGCGGCTCGCGCGGATCGACGAGCACTTCGGCAGGTACGTCGACGACGGGCGGCTCGCCGGCTGGCAGGTGGTGGTCACCAGGCGCGGCGAGGTGGCGCACTCCTCGACGTACGGGCTGCGGGACCGGGAGTCGGGTGCCCCGGTCGAGGCCGACACACTCTGGCGGATCTACTCGATGACCAAGCCGGTCACCTCGGTCGCGGCCATGATGCTGTGGGAGGAGGGCCGCTTCGAGCTGACCGACGAGATCAGCCGCTGGCTGCCGGAGTTCGCCGACCTGCGGGTCTACTCGAAGGGTTCGGTGCTCAAGCCGTACACGGTGCCGGCTGTCGAACCGATCCGGGTGTGGCACCTGCTGACCCACACGGCCGGCCTGACATACGGCTTCATGCAGACCTCCGTTGTCGACGGGCTCTACCGGGCCGCAGGCTACGACCTGTATCCACCGGCGGACGTCGACCTGGCCAGCGCCTGCGCGGCGTTCGGCGAGCTGCCGCTGCTCTTCCAGCCCGGCACCGCCTGGGGCTACTCGGTCGCCACCGACGTGCTCGGCCGGCTGGTCGAGGTGGTCTCCGGGCAGAGCCTCGACGCGTTCTTCGCCGACCGGATCTTCGGTCCGTTGGGCATGACCGACACCCATTGGTGGGTCGACGGCGACCGGGCCGACCGGTTGGCCACGCTGTACGCGCCCGACCCGACCACCGGACAGGCGGTCCGGCAGGACCGGATCGGTTCACTGGCGCACCACAAGCCCGTCCTGCACTCCGGCGGCGGGGGTCTGATCTCCAGCGCCGCCGACTACCACCGGTTCACCCAGATGCTGCTGCGCGGCGGCGAGCTGGACGGCGTACGCCTGCTCGGGCCGCGCACCGTGCGGTTCATGACCCGCAACCACCTGCCTGGCGGTCAGGATCTGGGCACCCTGTCCACGGGAGGCTTCGCCGAGACCACCCTCGACGGGATCGGGTTCGGTCTCGGTTTCGCTGTGGTCGACGACCCGATCCCCAGCCGGGTGCCGAGCAGTGTCGGCGAGTACTACTGGGGTGGGGTGGCAAGCACCGCCTTCTGGGTGGACCCGGCCGAGGAGGTCACGGCGCTCCTGTTCACCCAGCTGCTGCCGTCGAGCACGTACCCTCTGCGCTCCCAGCTACGCCAACTGGTCTACGCCGCCCTGGCCGACTGACCCGAACGACGCCCCTCCCCCGGCCACCGCTCAACCCCGTCGATCATGAGGTTGGCGGGCCAGTGGATCACCTTGGGACCCGTCAACCTCATGATCACGGGGAGGCAACGCGGCCTCGCCCGCCATTAGTCGGCTAGGCGGGGCGGGAAGCCGCCGGTGGCGATCGGACCCCAGGCGTCGATGGTGACCCGGATCAGCGACTTGCCCTGGCGCACCATCGCCGCCCGGTAGTCGTCCCAGTCCGGGTGCTCGCCGGAGATGCTGCGGAAGTACTCGACGAGCGGCTCCAGCGCCTCGGGCAGGTCCAGCACCTCGGCGGTGCCGTCGAGCTGCACCCAGGGCCCGTTCCAGTCGTCGGAGAGCACGCAGGCCGACACCCGGGGGTCGCGGCGGATGTTCGCCACCTTGGCTCGCTCGGGGTAGGTGGAGATGACAAGCCGGCCCTCGGCGTCGACGCCGGCGGAGACCGGGGAGGACTGCGGGCGACCGTCGGCCCGGGTGGTCATCAGCACGACGCGGTGCCGTGAGCGGAGGAAGTCGAGCAGGGTGTCCCGGTCGGCCCGGGTGTTCGTCGCGATGCTGGGTGCCATGACTCCCGTTCCTACCAGGGTCGGGGCGGGCCGGTGGCGGCGGGTCAGCGAGGGCGGGCGGCGGCGCGGGGCACCGCCTGGGTGGGCACGCGGGGCCGGCCGGCGGGCCGCCAGGCCCGGCCGCTGGCGTAGATCACCCGAAAGCCGAGGTACGAGGCGAGCGGCGCCCAGTGCGCCGAGCCCATCCGCAGTTCGGCGGCATTGTGCCGCTGCCCATTGACCAATATGTCCAGCAGGACGGTTTCGAAGGCCGCCGATTCAACCCAGTCGACTTCCCGGGTAAAACCGCAGATCAGGGCCGCTCCGGTGACGTCCAGGAACTCGCGCAGCACCGCGTCGGAGGCGCGCAGGACGGAGCAGCTGCCGAAATAGAGTCGGCGGCCGTCGCAGCGACCGGCCATCAGCTCGGCCACCTCGTCCAACCCCACCGACTCCCGGTCGGTGAGGCAGAGACGGCTCGGCTCGCCGTGCATGGCGAAGAAGCCGACGCGGTGGTCGGCGTACTGCTTGAGCAGCCAGCGGTCCAGGAAGTAGAACAGCTCGTCCCGGGTGGCCGCGCCCTTGTGGATGTAGCGGATCTTGCCGAGCCGTTCGAGGAGTTCGAGGGTCGGCAGCACGGAACCCCTGTCGTTGAGGTCGCGGTGCCACTGACCCTCGACACAGAAGACGCCACCGCGTGCCACTCGCACCTCCGCCAGTCCGCCGCTCGCGCTGACGTTACCGGGCACCACCGACCTCGGGACATCGCCCCGGCTGTGACTGATTGCGACGTTCGGTCGGGTTGGCGTATGCCCGGGGTGATCCGGGGTGAATGGCTGTTTCGCAAATGGGCGTATTCCCAGGCAGTACCCAGGAACGGCAAATCGCGAGGACAATTCTCGTTAATTGCCGCCAACCGCCCTGATCGGTGCGAGGGTGGAAATCACGGGACGTCCCGGTCGATGTCCCGGGAGCCACCCCATTCGCTCTCCTATCGGGAGGACTTCTGTGCGCGTAAACACCTTGAAGCGAGCTGCTGTCGCTTTCGCCCTGGCTCTGCCCGGGGTAGCGATCGCCACGGTGGTCGCCGCGCCAGCGGCGCACGCGGACGCCTGCTACACCTGGAACCGCAACCTCTACCAGGGCCGATCGGGCGATGACGTCCGCCAGTTGCAGATCCGGGTCGCCGGCTGGGCTGGCAACCGGAACATCGTGGAGAACGACGGCCGCTACGGCCCGAAGACCGCCGCCGCGGTCAAGCGGTTCCAGCAGGCGTACGGGCTGCGCGCCGACGGCATCGCCGGACCGCAGACCTACGCCAAGCTGTACCAACTTCAGGACAACGACTGCACGCCCGCGCATTTCAGCTTCAGCGAGATGGACAACGGGTGCGGCGGCAACGGGTGGACCGGCGGCCCGCTGTCGGCGAACCAGACCAAGCAGAACGCGCTGCGCACGATGTGGAAGCTGGAGGCGCTGCGCAAGAGCCTCGGCGACAAGCCGCTCTACGTGTCCAGCGGGTTCCGCAACCGGGCCTGCAACGACCGCGTCGGCGGCGCGTCGGACAGCCAGCACCTGTACGGCCACGCCGCCGACGTCACCTCTCGGACGTCGTCGCTGTGCCAGATCGCCCGCAACGCCCGCAACCACGGCTTCAGCGGGATCTACGGGCCGGGCTACCCCGACCACGACGACCACATCCACGTCGACTCGCGTCGGGAGAACAACAGCGACCGCAGCTCGAACACCACGAGCTGGTCCGCCCCCGACTGCGGGATCAACAACTGAGTGAACGGCCGAAGCGACGCCGGCCCGGCACGCGGTGGGGACCCTCCGCGCCGGGCCGGCGTCGTGTACGCCCCGGGCAGGGCGGGGGGTGAGCCGCTCAGCTCGCCCGGGGCCAGCGCGGCGCGGTGACGGGGGGAGTCACCGGCCGGCCAGCGACTGTCGGTCGTACCCCGGGGGGAGCGACCCGCGCGGCCTGGTGCCGCGTCGGCAGACCGGCACGACCTGGTGGCGGGGCCGGGTATCCGGCCGTCGCGGGCCGGGAGGCGGCGGGACGCGCGGGCGACGGCCCGGTCGCGGTGAACGGAAAGGGCACGTGTACGAACGGATTGCCGTGCCGGATGAGCGCCTCGATCTGCCGCTCGTTGAGCCCGTGCGCCTCCAGCACCCGCCGCCCCCAGCGGTGCAGGCGGCAGGGGTACGAGGCCCCGTCGTTGCGGCACAGCGGCCCGGTCGGCCACTCCTCGGCGGTGTGCACGACCACCGCCCGGACCGCGAGCCGGACGTCCTCGGGTGTCAGCGGCGCCGGCATCGGCACCTCACCCAGTACCTGGTCGATGGGATCCGTCGACTGCTCACCAACTCGCACGGCAGGCCTCCCGCAGTTCGGCAGCGGTACGGCGGACCCACCGCACCGACATCCTCAGCCAGTGGTACGGCCGGCATGGGCCGAAAGTTCAAACCTGGTACGCCGTAAGCAGTTCCTCGGTCGAGAGCACGCGCATCCCGTTGTGCGCGGGTCGGCGGAACGCGCCTCAGACCAGGCCGGCGTCGTGCACCAGCAGGGCCACCTGGACCCGGTTGTTGAGGTCGAGCCGGGTCAACAGCCGCGAGACGTACGCCTTCACAGTGGCCACGCTCATGAACAGCTCCCCCGCGATCTCCGCGTTGGTGCGCCCCTGCCCCAGCGCGACAGCCACCTGCCGCTCCCGCTCGCTGAGATCGGCCAGCAGCCGCAGCGCCCGCTCCCGGCGCGGGTCCCGGCCGACCGGACCGGAGACGGCGGCGGCGGTCACGTGGTCGATCAACGTCCGGGTCACCGTCGGGGAGAGCGTCGCCTCACCGGCAGCCACCCGGCGTACGGCGTGCACGATCTGGGCCGGCGGGGTGTCCTTGAGCAGGAAACCGGCAGCCCCGGCGCGCAGCGCCCGCAGTACCTGCTCGTCGGCGTCGAACGTGGTGAGCACCAGCACCTCCGGCGGGTGCGGCTGGGCGCGCAGCGCCTCCGTGGCGCTCAGCCCGTCCACCCGTGGCATCCGGATGTCCATCAGCACCACATCCGGGGCGTACGCGGCGACCGCGGCAGGCACCTCGCTGCCGTCGGCCGCCTCGCCCACCACTGTCAGGTCCGGTAGGCCGCCGAGGATCATCGAGAGCCCGGCCCGGACCAGCGCGTCGTCGTCCACGATCAGGACCCGCACCGCAGCGGCGGCCGGCTCAGGCCCGCCGGACGGCCCGCTGACGCCGGACGGCCCGCTCACGCCGGCCACGGCAGCCAGGCGGCCAGCCGGAAGTCGCCCGCCTCGTCGCGCCCGTACGCCACTCGGCCGCCGGCCAGGGTGACCCGCTCGGTGATGCCGACCAGCCCGGTGCCGGCGCCCGGCAACTCGCCGCCGGTGGGTCCACCCACCGGCCACCGGTTGGAGATCACCACGGTCAGCCCGGTGCCCGGCCCGCCGGCCACGTCCACGGTGACCGACGCGCCGGCCGCGTGCTTACGGGCGTTCGTCAGCCCTTCCTGCACGATCCGGTACGCGGCCCGGCCCAGCGCCGCCGGAACCTTCCCCGCGTCGACGACGCTGTCGCTGACGTTCACCCGCACCCCGGCCGCCCGCGACTCGGCGATCAGGGCGGGCAGGTCGGCGAGGGTGGGTTGCGGCGGCTCCGGCGCATCGCTGCCGCTGTCACCTTCGGCCCGGAGCACGCCGATGACCTCCCGCAGGTCCTGGAGGGCGGCGTGTGCGCTGTCCCGGATCACTCCGGCCGCCCGGGCCACCTCGTCCGAGGGCGCGTCGGGGCGGAACTCCAACGCGCCCGCGTGCAGGCTGAGCAGGGAGATCCGGTGGGCCAGCACGTCGTGCATCTCCCGGGCGATCCGGGTCCGCTCGAGGTGGCGGGCCTGGGCGACGCGGAGCTGCTGCTCGGCCTCCGCCCGCTCGGCCCGGTCGCGCAGCGACACGATCAACTGCCGCCGGGCGCGGACGAACATTCCCCAGGCCAGCACGGCGAGGGTGATCACCACGCCCCAGGTCACTGTGCCCCAGTACGGCATGTTCGGATCCGGACGGGTCCAGCTGAAGACCAGGTTGGTGAGGAGACCCACCCCGGTCACCGCCACCGCGACGGCGGTCCGCCGGTGCACCACGAGGGTGAAATAGAAGATCAACAGCGGGATGGAGGCTGCCATCGAGAACAGGTTCAGCGGCAGCGTCGCCACCGCCAACCCCAGCGGCCACCGCCGACGCAGCCAGAGCAGCGCACAGCAGGCCAGCCCGATCAGCGCGTCCGCGCCCACCATCCAGTCGTACGGCAGCGATGTCGCCGCCTGCGGATTGGGCGACAGCGCGTCCACGGTGACGTACAGCACCCAGAGCAGGCTGAGCAGGAACGCGAGGCTGTCCACCACCCAGTCGCGGGTCGTACGGCGCAGACGCGCCCGGTCCGGCTCGGCCGGCACCACCAGCTCCCCTGGCAGCAGCCACGGGTGCTCGGGGACGGCGATGCTGGTCACGCGCCCATGCTAGGCAGCAACAGGCGCCGGCAACCAGCTACCAAAGTCGAGACCCGCAGGTCGACCAAAGTCGGCGCGGCACCGACCGCCGGCCGCAGCGGATGGCCGGGTGGCGCGGGCAGGCTCAACCGCATGATCACCGTGGAGAACCTCACCAAACGGTACGGGCCACACCCGGCCGTGGACGACGTGTCGTTCCAGTGCGAACCGGGCACCGTCACCGGCTTCCTCGGGCCCAACGGGGCCGGCAAGTCCACCACCATGCGGATGATCTGTGGGCTCACCGCGCCGACCGCCGGCCGCGCCACCGTCTCCGGGCACCTCTACCGGGACCTGCCCAACCCGGGACGGGAGGTCGGGGTGCTGCTGGACGCCTCCGCCCAGCACGCCGGGCGCACCGGCCGCGAGGCGTTGACGCTTTCCGCGTACACGATGGGGTTGGACCGGCGTGAGGTCGCCGCGAAGCTCGACCTGGTCGGGTTGAACACGGTGGCCGCCAAGCGGCGGCTGAAGGCGTACTCGTTGGGCATGCGGCAGCGGCTCGGCCTGGCGCACGCGCTGCTCGGTGACCCCCGGGTGTTGATCCTCGACGAGCCGGCCAACGGACTGGACCCGGAGGGGATCTTCTGGATGCGCGGCCTGCTGCGCGACTTCGCCGACCGGGGCGGCACCGTGCTGCTCTCCTCCCACCTGCTGCGCGAGGTGGAAGCGGTGGCGGACCGGCTCGTGGTTATCGGGGGCGGCCGGATCGTGGCCCAGGGCAGCAAGGACGAGCTGCTGGCCGGCGGCGGAACTGTGGTGCGGGCCCGCGACGGCGCGGCGCTGCGCCGGGCGCTGGACGCCGCCGACCTGACCGCCGCCGAGAGTGCCGACGGCCTGCTCGTGCAGGCCGACGCCGAGGTGGTCGGCCAGGCCGCGGCCGACGCCGGCGTCGCGCTCGCCGAGCTGCGCCCCGCCGGCGGCGGTGGCCTCGAACAACTCTTCCTCACGCTCACCGCCGGGGAATCCACCAAGGAGGCCGTCCGATGACCACCACCACCGCGCCCGTCGCCGGCGCCGTCGCACCCCGACACCACGCCCCGGTACGCCGGCCGTCGCTGCTGCGGCTCACCACCGTCGAGCTGCGCAAGCTCGTCGACACCCGGGCCGGTCGCTGGCTGCTGATCACCATCGGGCTGGTCGTCGTCGCGATCGTCACCCTCCTGCTGATCTACGGCGAGGATGCCGAGCTGACCTTCTTCACCCTTTTCGCTCCGTCGCTGTTGCCGGTCAGCGTGCTCCTGCCGGTGCTGGGCATCCTGTCGATCACCAGCGAGTGGTCCCAGCGCACAGCCCTCACCACGTACGCGCTGGTGCCCCGACGGGAGCGGGTGGTGGCCGCGAAGCTGGCCGCGGTGGTGCTGGCAGCGCTTGCCTCGGTGCTGGTCACCCTTGCCGTCGCCTCCGTCGGGACGCTTGTGGCGTCGGCCACGGGCGGCGCGGGCACCTGGCCCGCCGACATTGGGACGTTGGCCCTGCACGCGACGATCGTCCAGGTCGCAAGCGTGCTGATGGGTGCCGCCTTCGGCCTGATGCTGCTCAACACGCCGCTGGCAATCGTCGGCTACCTGCTGCTGCCGACAATCTGGACGGTGCTCGGCGAAGTGGTCCGGCCCCTGAACCGCCCGGCCGACTGGCTGGACACCAGCCGGACCATGGAGCCGCTGTTCACCAGCGACGTCACGGGCGGGCAGTGGGCGCGGTTGGCGGTGTCCCTGTTGGTCTGGCTTGTTCTCCCACTTGCCGTCGGTCTGGTCCGGACGCTCCGCCGGGAGGTGTCCTGACCATGGACGCCGCCGGCACCCGTCCACACACGGTGGTCAGCGGTGGCCCGCTGGAGCTGGCCGTCATGTGGGGCGGCTTCCCGCTGCTCGGGGCGGGCGCCGGATGGCTCCTCGCGGCAGCGACGGGCTGGCTCGCGCGGCTGCCCTGGGTGCCGTTCGGCGCCCTGATCGAGTGGTTGGACCGGCTGCCCGAGCCGCAGGCCACCGCCGGCACGATAGCGGTGGGCGTCCTGGCTGGCCTGATCGTCGCGGGGGTCGGCACCGCCGAACGGCTGATCGTCACCGTCGACGCGGCGCAGGTCCGGCTGCGCCGCTCCGACCAGAACCGCACGATCGCCCGCGTCGACACCAGTGTGGTCTTCGTCGGCGACGGGCACCTCGTGCTGCTCGACGCCGACGGCGCCGAGCTGGCCCGCGAGTCCACGGACCTGCCGGCCGGCCGGCTGGCGGCGGCGTTCCGGGAGCACGGCTGGGGCTGGGCCGACGACGACCCGCACCGGGCGGCGTACCGGCTGTGGGTGCCCGACCTGCCCGGCCTGCCCGACGGGGCGGACGCACTACTGCGGGCACGCGAGCGGGCGATCGGCAAGGATCGCCACGACGACGCCCGGGAACTGCGCCGGGAGCTGGGCGCGCTCGGGGTGGTGCTCCGCGACGAGGACGAACGACAGTACTGGCGACTCACCGGGCGGGCCGTCACCGGCGGGGCGGAGCAGCCGACTTCACCCGAGCGGACACCGGAGGGACGGTAGCGTCATTCCCAGGAGACCCTGGGAGCACGCCGATGACCGAACAGCAGCCGTACCGGGTGGTGTCCCGCCACCCCGGCTTCGAGCTGCGCCGCTACCCGGCCCACCTGGTGGCCGAGATGCGGGTCCAGTCGTCGTTCACCCGGGCGCCGTTGGAGGCGTTCCGGCCGCTCACCGCGTACATCGGGGGTGCCAACCGGGCCCGTCCGTCGACCGGAACGGCGACGCCTGCGGCCAGCGACTCGCAGAAGATCCCCATGACAGTGCCTGTGGTGCAGATCGAGGGCGAGTGGCCGGGCGCGTACCTGATCCAGTTCGTCCTGCCGGCCACCTGCCAGGCCGCCACACTGCCCGAGCCGGTGGACGCCCGGGTACGCATCCGCGAGGTCCCGGCGCAGCTCGCGGCGGCGATGCGCTTCTCCGGGCGGTGGACGGAGCAGGCGTTCAGCCAGCGGGCCACGATGCTCGGCCGGTCGGTCACCTCGGCCGGGCTGCAACCCACAGACGCCATCCGGTACGCGCGCTTCGACCCACCGTGGAAGCCGTGGTTTCTGCGCCGCAACGAGGTCGTGCTGCCGGTCGTGGAGTGAGCCGGAGGACATCGGCTGTCGGTCGGTGAACCTAGGCTGACCGGGACAACCCCCGGCAGCCCGAGGAGGCCCTGATGACCCGGTACGTCGCACTGCTGCGCGGGGTCAACGTCGGCGGTGTCCGACTCGCGATGGCCGACCTGCGCCGGATCGTCACCGACCTCGGGCACGACGACGCAAAGACCTACCTCCAGAGCGGCAACGTGGCCTTCGGCAGCAGCGTGCGCGACGCGGAGAAGTTGGCCGCCGGGATCGAGCGGGCGCTCGCCGACGAGCTGGCGGTGACAGTGCCCGTGCTGGTGCGCAGCGGCCGGGAGTTGGCGGCGGTGGCCGGCGGCAACCCGTACGCCGACCGGGAGGACGACCCGACGAGGCTGCTCGTGGCTTTTCTGCGCACCGCGCCAGACAAGTCCGCAGCGGACGCGTTGACAGCGCCCGGCAACGAGAACGTGTCGTTCACTGTGACCGGGCGCGAGGTCCTCCTGCACTACGTCGACGGCGGTTACGGGCGGTCGAAGTTCACGAACACCTACCTGGAGAAGAAGCTCGGCGTGGTGGCCACCACCCGCAACTGGAGGTCGGTGCGCGCCCTGGCCGAGATGACCGCCGGCTGACCGCTGCGGGCCACGAAATGGCCCCCACCGCGCCGGGCGGTGAATCGGTGTCCGGCCCGGGTATGGAGGAGCCGACACAAGACGCGAAGGAGCCGCAGTGGCAACGACGATCCCCGACATCAGCCTGAACGACGGCAACACCATTCCGCAGCTCGGCTTCGGGGTGTTCCAGATCAAGCCGAAGGACACCGTCGAGGCGGTGAGCAAGGCGCTGGAGGTGGGCTACCGGCACATCGACACCGCCGAGATGTACGGCAACGAGGCCGAGGTGGGCCAGGCAGTGCGCACGTCGGGGCTGGACCGTGGCGAGGTCTTCGTGACCAGCAAGCTGAACAACGGTTTCCACCGCCCGGACGACGCCCGCAAGGCGTTCGACTCCACGCTCTCCGCCCTGAAGATGGACTACATCGACCTGTTCCTCATCCACTGGCCGCTGCCGACCCTGTACGACGGCGACTTCGTCTCCACCTGGAAGGTGCTTGAGGAGTTCCAGCGCGACGGCCGGGCCCGCTCGGTCGGCGTGTCGAACTTCCAGGTGCCGCACCTGCGGCGGCTGGCCGCCGAGACGAGCGTGGTGCCGGCGGTCAACCAGATCGAGGCGCACCCGTACTTCGGCAACGAGGAGGTCCGCGCGTACGACCGCGAGCACAACATCATCACCGAGGCGTGGTCGCCCATCGCGCAGGGCAAGGTGCTGGGCGACCCGACGGTCGTCGACATCGCCGAGCAGCTCGGCCGGACCCCGGCGCAGGTGGTGCTCCGCTGGCACGTGCAGCGCGGCGACATCGTCTTCCCGAAGTCGACAACCCCGAAGCGGATCGAGGAGAACTTCCAGATCTTCGACTTCGAGCTTGACGACGCCGCGATGGAGCGGATCACCGAGCTGGACAAGGGTGAGGCCGGTCGGCAGGGCTCGCACCCGGACACGTTCGACTACGTCCCCCGCTGATCCCGGCCGCCGCCGGGCGGGACATGCTCCCGCGAGCGTGATGCCTCAGAGTCATCAAGATGACTCTGAGGCATCACGCTCTTGTGGGCGGGGCGGTCAGGTCGAGCTGCCAGTCGTTGGCGCGCATCATCCGCCCCGGCGGGTATTCGAAGCCCGTCTCGCCGAGCAGCGTGAAGCCGGCCTTGCGGCAGACCGCGTTCGAGGCGGGATTGTCGACCGAGGGGTAGGCATGGGCGTAGCGGCGGTCCCGTCGGGCGCGGACCACGTCGACCGCCGCGCGCACCGCGACGGTCGCCAGCCCCTGCCCCCGGTACGCGGGGAGCACCGCCCAGCCCAACTCGTACACCGGCTGGTCGCGCCACTCGCGGCTCCAGTAGCCGACACTGCCCACCGGTGCCCCGTCCGGCAGGACGAGCGTGAACATGCAGCCCTGCCCGCCCTCGGCGAAGTGCACGTAGCGTTCGTGCCGGGCGAGCACCTGCTCGTCGGTCTCCGGGCCGCCGGTGTGCCTGCGGGTGTCCGGTGAGTTGAGCTGCCGCAGCAGGTCGAGGTCGTCCTCCTGCCACGGTTGGATGCGTACCTGCGCCATCGCACTCCCCCGTTCGTCGGCCCCAGTCAAGCCGACGCATCCGACATCCCGCGCCGAAACGCCGCCCGCTAGATCCGATCTAGCGGGCGCGCGCCGTCGCCTCGCGCCTTGGGGTTGATGGGAGGAGGTGACGATGACACCGTTGAAGCTCGCCGTGGTCGTCGGCAGCACTCGGGAGGGGCGGGTGGGCGACCGGGTCGCGCGCTGGTTCATCGATGAGGCCGGGCGGCACGACGACCTCACCATTACTGTCGTTGACCTCAACGAGTACGACTTCCCGGCCAGCTATCCCGCTGAGCCGACAGCGTCCATCCGGGCGTTCGTCAGCGAGGTGGGTCGGGCGGAGGCGTTCGTCGTGGTCACCCCCGAGTACAACCACAGCTTTCCGGCACCTCTGAAACAAGCGATCGACTACGCGTACGACGAGTGGCAGGCCAAACCGGTCGGCTTCGTGTCGTACGGGTGCCGGTCCACCGGTCTGCACGCCGTCGACCAACTGCGCACCGTCTTCACCGCCCTGCACGCCATGACGGTGCGCGACGTCGTCGGGCTCGACCTGCTCGCCGGTGAGCCGACGCCACTCTGCACCGACGAGCTACGCCGTGACATCCGCGCCCTGCTCGACCAGCTCCGCTGGTGGGGCCTGGCGCTTCGGAACGGCCGGGCTGCACGGCCCTACGTCTCCTGAACACGTTCGACGAAAGGTTTCCATCATGAGTAGACGCACCACCGGCCTGGCCATCGAGGCCGAAGGGCTCACCCGCTCGTTCGGGGACACCAAGGCGCTTGCCGGCGTCGACCTTCAGGTGCCCGCCGGAACCGTCTACGGCCTGCTCGGGCCGAACGGGGCGGGCAAGACCACTGCGGTCCGGGTGCTCGCAACGCTGCTGCGGCCCGACGGCGGCTCGGCGCGGGTCTTCGGGCACGACGTGGTCACCGAGGCCGACGCGGTCCGCAGCCGGGTCAGCCTCACCGGCCAGTACGCCTCGGTCGACGAGGACCTGACCGGCACGGAGAACCTGGTGCTCCTGGCCCGGCTCCTCGGCCTGCGCAAACCGGCCGCCCGCGACCGTGCCGCAGCCCTGCTCGCCGCGTTCGGCCTCACCGAGGCCAGCGGCCGCCAGGTGAAGAAGTACTCCGGTGGGATGCGGCGGCGCCTCGACATCGCCGCAAGCATCCTCAACACGCCCGACCTGCTCTTCCTCGATGAGCCGACGACCGGTCTCGACCCGCGCAGCCGTAACCAGGTGTGGGAGATCGTCCGGGCCGTGGTGGCACACGGCACGACAGTGCTGCTGACCACGCAGTACCTCGACGAGGCGGACCAACTCGCCGGGCGGATCGCCGTCGTCGACCACGGCCGGGTGATCGCGGAGGGCACCCCGGGCGAGCTGAAGTCGTCGGTCGGCTCCGGCACGATCCACCTGCGGCTACGGGACCCCGGGCAGCGGCCCGAGGCGGAACGGGTGCTCCAGGCGGCGCTTGGCGTACCGGTGCAGCTCGAAGCCGACCCGGTGGCGCTGCTCGCCCGGGTCGGCGAGGCCGGCACCGACCTCGACGCCAGCGCCCAGGCCGCCCGCGCGCTCGGCGACCTGACCCGCGCCGGCATCGTCGTCGACAACTTCTCCCTCGGTCAGCCCAGCCTGGACGAGGTCTTCCTGGCCCTGACCGACCATCCCGCCGTGCCCGCCGACGAGCGGGACGACCAGCTGGAGGCAGCCCGATGAGCGACACCACAACGACCACTACCGAACGGGCCCCGTCGGTCTACGTACCGTCCGCCGAGGCGCTGGCAACGGTCCTCGCGCCCGGAGCGCGACCGCCCCGACCCAGCGCGCTGGGGGCATCGCTCACCTTCGGCTGGCGGGCCATGCTGAAGATCAAGCACGTGCCGGAGCAGCTCTTCGACGTGACCGCGTTCCCGATCATCATGGTGCTGATGTTCACGTACCTGTTCGGTGGCGCCCTCGCCGACAGCCCGCGCGACTACCTGCAGTTCTTCCTGCCCGGCATCATGGTGACGAGCGTCGTGATGATCACCATGTACACAGGCGTCGGCCTCAACACCGACATCGAGAAGGGGATCTTCGACCGCTTCCGGACCCTGCCCGTGTGGCGGCCGGCCGCCCTGGTCGGGATGATCTTCGGCGACGTGCTGCGCTACATCCTCGCCGCCCTGGTCATCCTCGGCGTCGGGTTGGCGCTCGGCTTCCGGCCCGACGGCGGGGTCGCCGGGGTGGCCCTCGGGATCGGGTTGCTTGTGGTCTTCTCGTTCACGTTCTCCTGGGTGTGGACGTTCTTCGGCCTGGTTCTGCGCAGCGAGAAGTCGGTGATGGGGGTCAGCATGATGGTGCTGTTCCCGCTGACGTTCCTCAGCAATGTCTTCGTCGAGCCGAGCACAATGCCCGGCTGGCTCCAGGCGTTCGTGAACGTCAACCCGGTCACGCAACTGGTGGCCGCCGTACGCGCCGCGATGGCCGGCTCGTCGGACCCGTCCAGCACGATGTGGTTGCTGGCGTGGAGCGCTGGCTTCCTGGTCGTCTTCGGCACGCTGACCATGTACCGCTACAACCGCCGCTGATCCTGCTCCGTCCAACGGGCGCCGCCACGACAGTGGCGGCGCCCGTTTGGTCAGACGACCGCTGGCACCTCGATTCGGGGTACGGCGCGCAGGCGGGTGGCGTCCTGGCTGGGCGGCGCGCCGAACTGGCGACGATATTCGCGGCTGAACTGCGACGGGCTCTCGTAGCCGACACGGATGCCCACCCCTGTGACGTCGTTGGGGTGCGTGGCGAGCAGCAGTCGTGCCTCCTGTAACCGGATCTGCTTCTGGAACTGGATCGGGCTCATCGCTGTCACGGCCTGGAAGTTGCGGTAGAACGCCGACACGCTCATCCCGGACAGCCGGGCCAGATCCTCCACCCGGAACGACTTGGCGTAGTGGTCACGGATCCACCGGACCGCCCGGGCGATGTGGCTGAGGCTGCTGTCGGCCAGACCGAGCTGCCGGACAGCGGCACCCTGCTCGCCGGTGAGAAGCAGCCACAGGATCTCCCGTTTGACCAGGGGCGCGAGCACAGTGACGTCCCGGGGTCGGTCCAGCAGCCGAAGCAGTCGGATCACCGCGTCCCCGAGGTCGTCGGGAGCGTCACTGACCACCATCCCCGATGGCGTCGGCCCGGCAAGGGGCGGCAGGTCGCCCGGCGCCGCCTGCAACAGCAACTCCGCGACCATTGCCGGCTGCAACACCAGCCCGAATCCCAGAGCGGGCGCGTCCGCGCTGGCCTCGGTGAAGCGGCCGGTGACCGGCAGATCGACCGACGCCACAAGGTACTGGCCCGCGCGGTACTCGTACACCCGGTCGCCGAGCGCCATCCGCTTCGCACCCTGCGCGATGAGGGCCAGCACGGTGCCCGACATCGACGTGGTGGGCGGGGCCTGCTGCTCCACCTTCGAGATCAGCACCCCGTCGATGTCGGTGCTCATGTCCGGCCGGGCGTGGCGGGCCAGCAACGCCCTCAGCTCGTCAAGGTTCACGGTCCGATTGAAGCACGATACCGATCCTCGCCAAAACGAGAGGATCAGGCAAGTGGCAGCGAGCATTCTTCTAACGTTTCCCCTGGTAGTGGTGCTTCCATTGGAGTGTCAGTTTTCCAGAACGGCTCGACGATGAGGAGCTTCACCCATGACCGTCCGCCACGGGTTCCAGGCCACGATGACCGCCCAGCCGGGAAAGGCCGACGAGCTGATCCAGCTGCTGCTCGACGCGCCGTCGCTGCCCAACGACGACTGCCTCGTCTTCCTGGTGTCCCGCTCGGCCTCCGACCCTGACGTCGTACACGTCGTCGAGGGCTGGACCAGCGCCGAGGCGCACAGCGCGTTCTTCGGCGGCGAGCAGGCGCAGGCCCTTGTCGCGAAGCTCCAGCCGCTGCTGGCCGGCGAGTCCACGTACACCGACGCGGTGCCGGTCGGCGGCAAGGCGACCTTCTGAAACCGGCGACCAGACACCAACGGAAGGACCCTCGATGAACACCCCTCGCCCGACCATCGACCCCGAACTGCTCGTCCCCCTGGCCGACCTGCCGTCCATGCCACCCCTCGGCCCCGAGGTGATCGAGCTGCTGCGCCAGTTCCCCCAACCGCCGATCGAAACCCACCTGGCCGGCCGCTCGGTGCAGCGGCGGGAGGTCACCGTTGCCGCCTCTGACGGCACTCCGATCCCGCTGTCAATCCTCAGCCCCACCGACCGTGCCGCCGGAGCGCCCTGCGTCTACTGGATCCACGGCGGCGGCATGATGTGGGGCGACCGGTTCTCCAACATCGACGTCCCACTGGAATGGCTCGACCAGTTCGGCGCCGTCGTGATCACCGTGGACTACCGGCTGGCCCCGGAGGCAACGGGCGAAACCCTCGTCGACGACTGCTACCAGGGCCTGCTCTGGGTGGCCGAGAACGCCGCCGACCTGGGCATCGACCCGGCCCGTATCGTCGTGGCCGGTGCCAGTGCCGGAGGCGGCCTGGCCGCCGGTGTGACGCTCATGGCACGTGACCGAGGCACCCCCCTCATCGCCGCCCAGTTGCTGTCGTGCCCCATGCTCGACCATCGCAACGAGACGACGTCCAGCCGTCAGTACAGCGGCCCGGACGGAGTGTGGACCCGGGAGATGAACGAGTTCGGCTGGCGCAGCGTCCTCGGCGGGCACACCGCCTCCGCGTACGTCTCCCCCGCGCTGGCCGACGACCTGTCCGGCCTGCCGACCACCTACATCGACGCCGGGACCGCCGAGGTCTTCCGCGACGAGGACGTCACCTACGCGACAGGGATCTGGGCCGCCGGTGGTCAGGCCGAGTTGCACGTGTGGGCCGGCGGCTTCCACGGGTTCTCGGCGCTGTTCCCGCAGGTGCGCGTCTCGGCCGCGGCCCGTCGCGCCCAGGCCGATTGGCTCGCCCGAGTCCTGAACCCCCAACCCAAGGACTGAGCCGAACCGGCGGCCTGCGCAACGCGCCCATCTCTTCGAAAGACCATCGGGGTACGCCTCGAGGTGTTCAGAGCCGCCAGGGCACCGTCTCGGACGGCAGGTAGCGGCAGGTGCTGCCGGTCGAGACGGCTTCGCGCAGGTGACCGGCCAGCGCTGGGTGCCGCTCGTCGAGTTTGCGCATCGTGTCCCTGATCCGGGCGGTCACCGTCTTGCGGGCCCGTTCCGCCTCGTCACCCAGCCGGCGACTCCGGCCGGCCAGCCCCGCCGCGGCGCGCAGCTCGTCGAGCAGCGCGCCGCGCTCGGCGTCCAACGCGGCCACCTTCCGGTCGTCTCCGCGCGCGGCGGCCCGGTCGATCTCCTCGTCGAGGCGCTCCAGGTGCCGCCGGTAGCGGGCCTTCGCCTCGTCGTCCAGGACCGGGTCACCGCCCATCCGCCGGGCCGCGACCAGCTCCGGCCCGGCGGCCGGGTCGAGCAGCTCCACGGCCGGCACGTCACCGCCCGGCCGGCTCAACAGCAGGTGCAGGTCGTGCAGGCCCTTGGCGTCGGGCAACTGGGCGACGACGCCCGCGTAGGCGAGCTGCCAGACGAGACCGTCGCGCCGAAACTCGTAGGTATGGCCGGGCGCGGCGGCTTGGCTCAGCAAGGTGGTCTGGGCGGGCGTGGCGATTTGGTTGGGCGTGGCGGCCTGGTTGGGGCTGGCGAAGTGGGCGGCGGCGGTGGCTGGCGCTGGGGTGCCGGGTCGGTGCAGGACCTGCGGCATGCCGAGGGCTGTGGCGTCGCGGGCGATGGCGGCGCGCAGCTCGGCCAGGGTCGCGGCGTCGCCCGCGTGGCCGCGGGCGGCAAGACTGTCTGCCAGCCCGGCGCGGGCGATGAGCGACCAGGGGCGGGAGCCCAGCCGGTCGGCGGAGTCGCGGGCCGCAGTGAACCCGGCGATAGCGTCGTCCCAGCGTTCCTGCGCGGCGTCGACAACGGCGAGCCAGTGGGCGACGGGACCGCTGATGTCGCAGCCGAACAGCCCCACCATCCACTCTCCACTGTGGGGGGTCAGCACGGCCCGCGCGTCGTCACAGCGCTGCGGATCACGGGAGGCAGCGGCGGCCTGCGCTCGCAGTCGTAGCCCCAGCTGTGACACCGGTCGGGGGTACCGGATGCCGGCAGTTTCGATATCGCCGGTCAGCCGCACGGCCGCCTCGTCGTCGCCGCGTTCCGCCGCGGTGATCGCCAACAGCAACTCCCGGTACGGGTAGTCGGTCGGCCCCAGGCCGTTCAGCAGCGTGTCGATCTCGTCGAACCGGCCCTGGAGCAGCAGCCGGGACCAGAGCACGTGGTGGCCCATGAACGCGAACTCGGCGTGACCGGGGTCGGAGAGTTCCACAAGGGCGCCGAACCGTTTGTCGGCCTCGCCGAAGTCACCTCGGAACGCCGCGATGATCCCGCCGTCGACGGCCGCCGCCATCCGGTGACGGGCCAGTTCGCCCTGCTCACCCGCGGCGACGAAGGTGGTGAACTCCTCCATGAAGCGGGGATCGCCGAGCTCCAGCAGCGCCACCCAGCGCAGCGAAGTGGCCCACAGCTCGGTCTCGCGGTCTCCCGAGCGGCGGGCGACCTCCCGGATCTCGGCGGTGAGCGCGGCACGGGCCGCGGCGGTGCCCAGACCCCAGGTGGTGTCGTGGCGGGCCCACAGGCTGAAGGTGAGCGCCTCGTCGTCGCGGCCCCGACGGGCGATCGTCTCCGTCGCGGTGATCAGATCGGTGACCAGCGTGCTGACCGGGGCCTTGTCGTCCGGCTCGCCGATCAGCCGACGGTACGCCTCCCGCACCAGCTCGGACGTCTCGATCGAGCGGCCGGTATCCACTTGGCGGGAGCGGTGCACGGTGAGTGCGACGCGGGCCAGCAACACCCGGTCGTCGAGCGTACGGGCCAGCGTCGCGGCCTCGGTGAGAAGCCGCACGGCCTCCTCGCGGCCAGCGTGGTGGTAGCGCATCCCACCGAACTCGACGAGGAGCCGCACCCGCTGCGCGGGGTCTTCGACGACCTCCAGCGCACGGCCGAAGTGCGCCTCCGCTTCGTCGATGGCCAGCCGGGAGAACGCGTGCCGCGCGGCGGCGATCAGCAACTCGGTGACCCGGCCCCGATCGAGCGCAGGACCGGCCAGGTAGGCGTGGCGGGCCACGTCGGCCGGGATGAGCCGGTCGGTCACCTCGGTCGGCAGGTCGATCGCCCGGACCACCGCGAAGTGCCGGGCCTGCCGATCCTCTTCGGTGAGCCCGTCGTAGAGCGTCTCCCGGACCAGGTCGTGAGCGAAGGCGAACCGGCCGCCGCCCCGGGCCACCACCAGCCGGGCGGTCACCGCCCGGTCGAGCAGCCTGTCGACCTGCGCCGCCGGGGTCGCCGAGCTGGCTGCCAGCACCTGCCTGTGGAACTCGCGGCCCAGCACGGCGGCGACGGTGAGCGCCTCGACCACCGCCGCCGGCAACTGGGCCAGCCGACGCCGCACCGTCTCCCGTACGCCAGGTGGGATCATCCCCGCCCCGCCGTCCGCGCGCCACAGCCGGGCGGTCTCCTCGACGAAGAACGGATTTCCGCCGGTACGGCCGTGCACCCGGTCGACCAGGTCGGCGTCGGGCTCCCGCCCGGCGGTACGCGTGATCAGCGCGGCCACCTCGTCGCGCGTCAGGCCGCTGAGGGTGATCGTGGTGGCCTTGGCGACCAAAGGCATCAGGAGTGGACGCAACGGATGGTCGCCCGACTCGACCTCGGCGTCGCGGTAGGTGCCGATCAGCAGCAGCCGTTCGAACCAGGTGTGCTGGGCGGCGAAAGCCAGCAGCCGCAGCGATGCCGGGTCGGCCCAGTGCAGATCGTCGAGGACGACCACGACCGGCCGGTGCTGGGAGACGGCGACCAGCGCGGCGGTCACCGCGTCGTACAGGGCGAACGCCTCACGGTCCGCGATGTCCCCGCCTGTGTCGATACCGGCCCAGTTGGCGGTGCGGCCGGCCTGGTCGGTTTCGGCGCCGGTCTCGCCGAGCAGAGCCGCGAGGGCCGGCTCGGCGGACTGCCGCGCCACCGCCCAATCCTCGGCGGAGCGCCGCAGGCCGCGCAGCACCTGCACCCACGGCCAGTAACCGGGAGCGCTGTCGGAATCCCAGCAGGCGGCGCCGAGCACCAGCGCGCCGCGCTGCCGAGCCTCCCGCGCCGCCGCTGTGACAAGGGTGGTCTTGCCGATGCCCGGCTCGCCGGTGATCAGGGCGAGACCGCCATGGCTGGTGGCCGCCCGGTCCAGTTCGGCGCGCAGCAGGGCCGCGGGATGATCCCGCCCGATGATGGCGTCGCCGAGCCGCGCGTCCATGGTTTCCAGACCGTACTGGAACGGTCCGACATCGGTCGCTCGCTTAATCCATTCCGCTGGGACAGTGCGGACAGCACCACTCCCTATTACTCCCGATCACCTGAAGTTTAGGGTAGGTTAGCGAACAATGAAGGACGACATGTACTCCGTGGAGCAGGTTGCCGACCGGCTCGGGCTGCACGTGCGGACGGTGCGCGCCTACATCCGGGCCGGCCGGTTGCGAGCGGTGCGGATCGGCAAGCAGTACCGGATCGCCGCAAGCGACCTCGATGCGCTCACCGGGCAGACGCCGCCCGCCGTGGCCCCCGGGCCGGCCGAGGTGTCGAGCATCGTGCAGATCGACGGCGTCGACCGGGCAGCCGCCGACCGACTCGGGACGCTCGTGCTGGCCAGCGCCAACACCGGCCACAACCAGACCAGCCCGCTACGGGTGCAGACAGTGCACGACGAGGATCGACACCGCTTGAAGATCATCATCTTGGGCGACCCCGCCGCCACCGCCGAGCTGCTGCACCTGCTCGACGCCGTCCTCAACGCCGACAACGGCCTATTCGACCGGGAGGTCCACGATGCCTGACGAGATGCAGGAACGCGCCGGGGTGCAGGTGCTGGTCTGCGACCCGGCCGGCCCATTGGTCGCCACCGAACAGGACGCACTGGACCTGATCGGCGCGGCCTTCCTCGGCGCTCAGGTGGTCGCCGTGCCAGCAAACCGGCTCGACGCGCGCTTCTTCTCGCTGGGCACCCGCTTCGCCGGCGACGTCATGCAGAAGTTCGTCAACTACCGGCTGCGACTGGCCGTCGTCGGCGACATCTCCGCGCACGTCGCGGAGAGTTCGGCGCTGCGCGCCCTCGTGCATGAGTCGAACCAGGGCGGGCACGTCTGGTTCGTTCCCGACCTCGACGCGCTCGACGACCGCCTCCGGGCTGCGGCGTAGCCGCCTCACCCGTCGTGGACCACCGCCATCTCCACCGCGTCCGGCTCAACTCCTCTTGCCTGGGCCTGCCCACTTGCCCACCGCAGATAGACGAGCCACTCCTCGGTTGACCACCCGTTGTCACGGCTGACACCGGCCTCGGCTGGGAGGCGGCTGGCCACGACACGGTCCAGGATCAGGGGCTGCACACCACCCACGCCGCGCTGATAGCCGACGAAGTAGAGGACCTTCGTGAACAGGCCCGGCCCCAGCCACGGCAGGCGTGCGTGGTCAGGGTCGGACAATCGTCGGTACGCCGTGCACAGCGCAGCCTCGTCCGGCGCCGACCCGGAAACCTCCTCAAGCGCGTACGCCAGGCGCTTGCCGTCCAGATCGGCAGCGAGCGACTTGGCGGTGCGCCACGGGCCGTACCCGATCGGCCCGTAACCCCAGACCAGCACGGCGGTCAGCAGCTGGCAGGCGCTCGCGGAGCCGGCCCGGTACGCGCCGGCCACCGCGAAGACGTCGCGCCGCCATATCTCGCCGTTCGCCGGAAAGGTGGCGGGCCAGGCGTCCGGTGGCAGCCCGGCCCGCCACCGGTCGACGTTCACGATGACCGGGGCCCGCTCCCCCGGCAATGCAGCATTCTCGATCGCCTGCATGGTCGCCTCCTCAGATCGCGCGCTCGCGGAAATCCGTGGTTCGGACGCTATGGTCGGTCGCTTCCGCATGCCGTCCGCCGACGGCAAATCGCGGTGTCGTCGCACGGTTGATCTACGGTGCTCCCGTGCTTCCCCGAAACGTGAAGATCCTCGATCAAGTCCGCGCCGAGGCGCTGCGCCGCGGCATTCCCGCTGCCGATGTGGAACGCTGGCTGGAACTCGCCCGCCCGTCTGCCCTTCTGACACAGGGAGGTGACGGCCCGGTCGTGGGCGCCATCCGTGGGCCCGTGATGCTTCCGGCCGACGCCGAGGACCCCGAGTTCCCCTTGATCGCCACCATCGACTGCGCTGCCCTTCCGGCAGACGTGACGGACCTTCCACTACCGTCCGACGGCCAACTGCTGCTGTTCGGCTGGCCCGAAGAAAACGGCTGGGGCGAGGTCAGGTACGTGCCTGCAGGCGTGGCCGTCGAGGAGCGAGAGCAATATCCACCCGACTTCCCGCCCGACGAAGAAGAGTTCGCCGAGGTCTACACGGAGATCCCGCCTGGCGAACTGCACCTCACGGTCGACATATCTCTGCCCTACGTCAAGACGATCCCGGGCCCTCCGTGGTCTCCGCCGCTACCGGGAGATCCCCCGTTCGAAGAGATGACCGACGTATGGAAGGACGTCCTGCGTGACGTGCCGGATGGCGCGTTCTCCTTTGGAGGCTGGACGACGCCGCTGCTGTTGGGCGGCTACGGCACTGACTGCAACGGTTTCAACCCCGCATGGTTGGGCGCCAACCCCTCCGGCCGGTCCGGCGGGTCGATGCTCGGTGGCGGGCCCCCCGACCATGGCGACTGGGTTCTGCTTGCCGAGTTCCACGGCGGCAGGCAAGGCGGCGCGAGCATCCACTGGGTGATCCAGCGTGCCGACCTGAAGGACCGACGCTTCGACCAGGCCAGCGTCCTCGTCTACTGGAATCCGTGAGGCCGGACCAGCACGGATGGAACGGTCTGGGGCGTTGCCGGGCGGCTTTGTCCTGACGAGCGTGATACCTGTGAGTCATCAAGATGACTCACAGGTATCACGGGTTTCGAGGCGGCTGTCCGTCCCGACGGGTGGCCACCGTGGGCAGTCGCCTGACCGAGGCGCGAGCCCCAGGCCCACATATTGACACTCACCTATTATTTGCGGGGAATCCGCCCTAGCGTTCGCACCATGTCCGCTCGCCGCGTCACCGCCGCCGTCACCGTCGCCGCGCTGGCGAGCCTGCTCGCCGTCAACGCCGCCCGTGCCGACGGCCCGGCCATCAGCACCCCCGGCGCCCCGACGGTGGTGGCCAACGGACCACACCAGCTCACCCTCAGTTGGACACCCTCCAAGTGGATCGGGGATCCGGCCGCCGAGCAGCCGATCAACTACGAGGTGCAGGCGCCCCTGGGCCCCAACACGTACCGCTGGCTCGGCACCACGCTCGACACCACGATCACGCTGACCGACCTCGCACCCGGTACGACGTACCGGATCGCGGTTGCCGCCCGCGCGCTCGGCGGCTACTCCGACAGCTCGCCCGCCATCACCGTGCGCACGGCCAGCGGCCGCGCGACGGTCAGCTACCTCAACCTCGACTGGTCGCCGAAGAACAACCAGATCCAGTACAGCCTTCAGGTCACCAACACCGGCACCGGGTCGCTCGATCTGTCCACGGTGCGGGTGCGCTACCACCTGCGCTTCGAGGGCGGAAACACCTCGCTGGTGACAAACTGCGATTGGGCTGCGTTGGGCTGCGACCGGGTCCGGCAGACGGTGCAGTTCTTCATCCCACCAGGGCCGCCGCCAAGCGGCACGCCGACGCCGCCCGGCTACCCGATCCCGGGAACGCCGGTCCCCGGCTGGGTCGAGCTCACCTTCACCGGCGGGGCACTCGCTCCTGGCGAATCGACCGGGCCGATCCAGCTACGTCATCACCGGCACAGTTGGAGTGACATCGACGAGCGCGACGACCCGAGTTGGCTCGCCGCCACCAGCCAGTGGACCGAGAACGGACGGATCACGCTGGACGTCGACGGCGTACGCGAATTCGGCGACACGAACACCTGAGGCACCCGTCGTCGCTCCGGCACGACTGGAGGATTCGACCGACTCAGTCCCAGCGAATTGGTGTCAGGGGCGGCCCTTCGGCACGCTTCGGTTGAAGCGTGGGCGCAACGCCAGGACCAATGCCTCCTTCACGCCCTCAGGGTTGTCGGTCTCCTGCCAGCGAACGTCGCAGCGCCCGAGCCAGCTGGCGATGTCGGCCGCTGAGGCGCCACTGTCGGGACGGTCGAGGAGCTGACCCACCTGCTCGTGCAGAACGGATGAAGCCCGGTTGCCGCTGAGGTGCTGCCGGAGGCGCTGACGCAGGTTGCTGGTGTGGCCGACATAGATGACAACGCCGCCCTCCAGAACAACGTGCGCACCGGGGGCGCGGGGAGCGTCAGCAACACTCTCCGACGTGTACGGCCGGGCAGGTGTGAAGTCAGCGAGTGGGTCGAAGATCGTGTCGGGCATGCCCGCACGCTACCGGCAGGCGCTCCCCGATACATCGTCCCTCCGTCCGCAAGGCGGCTCGCGCACCGATTCCGAGGATCAGTCCACCTCGCATCTATCTACCCGGGGTGCGGCGCTGGTGGTCTGCCAGGCGCGTAGGGCGTTCTTGATCCGCTCGTTCTCGGCGTGCACCTGGTGCAGTTGACGCGACAGCTCTCCCAGCTCATAGGCGAGCCGGTCCAGGAGCGCGTGCACGTCGTCGGGCCGGTAGCCCCGCCGCCCGTACCGGGTAAGGGGAAGCGTCACGTCACGGACGCAGCTCGGGGTGAGCGGCCCGGTCAGCGGCCTCCGACTGCGGTAGACCGTCATAGCGTCACGGGGAGGCGGATGCGGGCGGCCGGCACTCCGGCGGCGAGTAGTCGTAGCCGCGCACCGGCGAGCATCAGCGGCGGACCGCAGGCGTACACCGTCTGCGAGGCAGCGTGGTGCTGGAGGGCGACGGTGAGGGCGTCACCCTGCTCAGCCGGCTCCGCGCAGGGGTCGTGCGAGAACGCCGGTACGACGGTCAGCCAGCCGTGGGCGCGTTGCAGCTTGTCGAGGGTGATGGCGTCGTACAGGTCGGTGAAGGTGCGGGCGCCGACGACGAGCGTCACCTGCCGGCCGTCGGGGGCGGCGGCGATGTGTTCGACCAGGGCGCGCAGCGGCGCCAGGCCGGTGCCACCGGCGATGAGCAACAGATCCCGGGTACGCGCCGAATCCAGGCACAGGCCGGTGTTGGCGGGTGGGCCGAGCCAGAGCAACTCGCCGGGGCGTACCTCATGAACGAGGTGGTGGGAGACGGTGCCGGCGGGTACGGCGCGGACGTGCATTTCGACGGTGCCGTCGGCGCGTGGGGCGTTGGCCGGGGAGAGCCAGCGCCAACGTCCGGGCATGCGTGGTGTGCAGACCGGGACGGCCTGGCCGGGCTGGTGGGGCAGGCGCCGCCAGGGACGTACCGTCAGAATGGCGACGCCGGGCGATGGCCGTTCGTGGCCGATCACCTGGGCTGGCCACCAGGCCGGGCCGACTCCGACGCGGGCGGCGGCGCGACGCACGGCGTGCGTGGCGCGGTCCACCGCGCGCTCCCCGGCGAAGGCGAGTGGCGGTGTCCATAGTGGGTGGCCATGCCGGGCCACCGTCGCGAGCAGCGCGTCACCGATGGTGAGGGCGTGTGGGAGCAGGTCATAGCACCGGTACGCGCGGCCGAGCACCACCAGCAGCGCCGCCCGGCCCGCCCGGTCGTCGCTACCGAGCATGAGCTGACCCAGCGCGTGGAAGAGAAGCGGTGCCACCCGTTCGGGAACCAGCCCGGGACTCCGATCCTCCATGGTGCGCCAGAAGTCACCGGCGGCCCGGTCGTCGACCGACGCCCACGCGTCAGCGAGGTTCACGCGGGCACCTCGAACGCCCGCCGCACCCGGGCGACCTGGTCGTCCGGCAACTCGGCCGCCCACAGCACCCCCATCAGGTAGTCGACGACCCTCCGATGCTGCGCCTCCGACAACCCCAGGCCCTGCCAGCCGTCCACCGCCGCCGGCCTGCCATCGAGCGCGTTCGCCAGGCCCGCAGTGAGGTGCGCGCCGAGCCGGCCCAGGTCAACCCCGATGAGGTACGGCGACAGCTCCGCGTCCGCCACGACGAGCCGCAGCCACCGGCCGACCGCCTCTCCTGGTGTCATGCGGTCGGCTCCTGGCCGAGCTGACGCTGCGCCTCGCTGAAGCCGGCGGCTTCCAGGGTCGCCCACCCCCAGCGGGCGAGCCGGCAGGGGAACGGGACGCGTTCGCTGCGGCACAACTCGCCGTGCGGCCAGCTCTCGGGAACGTGGACGGTGACCGCCCGCAGGGCGATGCACAGGTCCTCGTCGGTGACGGGCGTGAGGACCGGGAAGTCGTCGATCACTGTGGGCATGCCGGCTCCGAGACGTTGACGGATGAAGCGGCACCGGGGCGGGCGGGAGCGGAGCTGCGCCGTTCGGGTCGGCGCAGCTTCGGAGCCAGCACCCGCCCCGGGCCATGCGTCGACTTTCGTGGTTGACCAGGTACGCCGGTATGACCCCGTGATCGTCGAGAGCATGCGCGCTCGGTATGCGCTCGACTACGCGCCATCTCGGTTGGGCAGACTGCAGGCATGACGGAACGCCCGGTGCTGTATCTGGTCGTCTGCGCCGCGGGTCCGGCGGAACACATCCACGAGCTGGTCGATCTGCTGATCGCCGACGGATGGCGGGTGTGCCTGATCGTCAGCCCCACCGCCGCGCCGTGGCTCGACCGAGAGGCCTTGAAAGACAAGACCGGCTATCTCGTACGCGTGGAGTGGCGGATGCCCGGCGACCCCGAGCCACACCCGCCGGCCGACGCGGTGCTGGCCGCACCGGTCACGTTCAACACGATCGCGAAGTGGGCGCTGGGCATCAACGACACGTTGGCGCTCGGCATCCTCAACGAATCGCTGGGGGCGGGTCTACCGATCCTCGCCGTCCCGCACGTCAAGGCGGAGTTGGCCGCGCACCCGGCGTACGCCGGCCATCTGGCAGTGCTGCGCGGCGCTGGCGTGCACGTCGCTGACGGGAAGGTGCTGGACCTGGCACACGGGCCGGCTCGGTGGACCGTGGTCATCGAGGCGCTGCGCTCAATACGTCAGCCCTGAGCAGACGACCATCTGCCGGCGCGATCCGGCGAGCCTCGGATATGCGTCGCGCGTATACCGAACCTCTACACACCGTGTTCAATGGACAGGCTTGATGAGGCGAGACGGATGGAGCCGCCGGTGACACCTGCGGACTGCCCCCGGTGCGGCGGACGGCTGGCCCGGGACAACGACAGCGGACGGTGCACGCCGTGCCAGGCCGCCGAACGCGACCGGCTGAGCGCACCGCCGGTGGTGCCGGCGAGCTTCTGGGACCATGAGCCGGTCCGGCGGGCGCTGGCAGAACGGCATCTCGGGCGGATGGTCAGGGCTTACCGCTGCCATCCGTACCACGGGCGGGTCGCCTTGCCGCAGACCGTGGTGGCGGGCTGGCTGGGGATCACGCAGGCGCAGTTGAGTCGAGTGGAGAACGGGCCGCCGCTGGTGCACCTGGACCGACTGGCGCACTGGGCTCAGGTGCTCCACATCCCCGAGGCGCACCTTTGGTTCGCGCTCCCTGGTCGAACTCACCGAGCGAATGAGCACGGTCAAGCCGCCAGTAGCACCTCAGTCGCGCCTCGAAGTGGCGGACCCGATGAAGGTAGGCGGACGCTGCTGGCCGGCATCGCCGCTGTGGCCGCAGGCGCTGGGCTGCTGGGAAGCACCGAGATCGTTCAACCCCGACGCGTCGGCGCTGCCGATGTCGCTCGACTGAACGCGGTCCTGGAGCTTTACCGTTCCGTCGATTACGAATGCGGCGGCGGCCTGTTGTACCGGGAGGTGGCCCGGTTCGCCGAGTCGGTATACCGGATGCTCGACTGGTCGCACCCAGCCGGGCTTACCCCGCGCCTCGTCGCGGCGGTGGCGGCAGCTCGGCATCTGGCGGGGTGGACCGCTCTCGACGCAGGCCGGCATGCTGACGCGCAGCGGCACTTCGTGGCCGGCGAGCGGGCCGCGCTGACGGCCGGGGACGTGCCGCTGGCCGCGATGATTCGGTACTCACAGGCCAAACAGCTTCAACACCTACGGCACAACCGGGACGCACTCGTAACGCTGCAACTCGCTCATGCGCAGCTCGGGCCGCACGCAACCCCGGCAGTCGAGGCCCTGCTCTTTGGCGCGGAAGCCGCCTCGATTGCCGCGCTCGGGGATCACCAGCGCGCAGTAACCACCCTCGGCAAGGCAAGCGACGCGTTCGAGCGCATCCAGAACGAGCGTGAGCCGAATTGGATGAGCTTCTACGACCAGGGCGAGCTGTTCGCTCAGTACGGCCGTGTCTACCGAGACAGGGCGCGGCGAGATAGCGGACAGGCATCCGAAGCGGTGCGGTGGGTTGAGGATGCCATCGCCGCATTCGGTCCGGCGAACGTGCGAAGCACAGTGCTGAACGAGGTTGGCCTGTGCAGCGCGTTGTTCCTCGCCGACGAGCCCGAGCAGGCGCTCGCGGTCGGTGCCAGGGTGGTGAAGAAGTCGCAGGCGATGAGCTCCAAACGGGTGGTCGATCGAGTCGTCAATCTGCGTCGCGATCTCGCTCGGCATCGGGCGCTGCCCGAGGTGGCCGAGTTCGATCGCGTGTTAACGGCTCGGGCTGCGGCAGCAGTATGAGCGGGCGGTTCTCTGAGGGGAAGATGACGGCTGCCATGCGCGAGATGGCCTCCGTCTTAAACGTCTCCCCTGATGGTGCCCGGTTGCTTCAGTTGACCAACAACGCCGTCTTCGCCCTACCTCGCCATGGAATCGTCATCCGGATCGCGCGCACTCATCAGCTCCTTGACCGGGTGGCGAAGGTCGTTCAGCTTGGGCGTTGGTTCGCCGAGATCGACGCTCCGACGATCCGCCTGGTGCGAGAGGTCGAGCAGCCAATCCACTTCGAAGGCCTGCACGCTTCGGTGTGGAGGTACGTCCCGTCGCATCCACCTGCTCCGACGGTCGATGATCTCGGCACGGTGCTCCGCGAATTTCATGCCCTCGGCGTGCCCCCTTTTCCTCTGCCCGCTTGGGATCCGATTGGCGACGCGCGGCGACGGCTGGCCGACGCCGATGGTCTCAGCACTCCCGACCGGGACTTCCTCGTTGACTGGTGTGACCGCTTGGAGCCGGAAGTCGCAGTTTTGAACGAGCACGGAACGCGGACGCTCGTCCACGGCGACGCCCACGTCGGCAACCTGCTCCGAGAGTCGTCGGACCGGATGCTCATGTGCGACTTTGACGCCACGTGCGTGGGTCCCTGGCAGGTCGACCTAGCAGCGGTTGCGGTGGGCGACGCGAGATTCGGAGAGGCTGGAAGGCATCGGGCGTTGACGGCAGCCTACGGCTCTGACGTCACTTCCGACCCGTCATGGGCAGTCCTACGGGATGCTCGCGAGCTAAAGATGATCGCAGCCGCCATACCGCTTCTCGCTACGTCGCCGAGCGTTGCCGCCGAGTTCTCAAACCGCCTCCATTCCGTACAACGAGATGATCCGACTGCCCGCTGGAGGCCGTTTGCCGATCTTGCCGTCCCTACCTCGCCATCGGCGGAACGAGGGCACGGTGCGTCTCTCGGAGGCGGTGTACCGGCAGAGCGACGTTAACGAGGCGGTGAGTATGTGATCGAAGGCTTGCACCTTCGCCATCACAGCGCTGACGAGGCCAAGATGATTCTCGATCAGCTTGTGAACCTCTACCTGGAGGTCTACCGGGACGATGGCGAGTTCTACAGCGAAGACCGCTACCGGCGTCACCTAGACCTACACATGCAGCGAGTTGAGTGGGAGCTAGTCACCGCAATGGCCGACGGGTCCTTGGTCGGCTACATCTATGGCTTTCCGCTATCTCCGCAGACCCGCTGGTGGGATGGGATCCACGAGCCTGCGCCGCACGGGTTCACCGATGAGGATGGGAAGCGCACATTCGCGCTCAGCGAGCTGTTGGTGCACCCGGATTGGCGACGTCAGGGCATCGCGGCAGCGCTTCACAATGACCTCTTGGCGAGTCGGTCTGAAGCGCGAGCCACACTTCTGGTTCGCCCCGACAACGTCGATGCCCAAACCGCCTACCGCTCCTGGGGCTGGAGTAAGGTCACCGAGCTGCGGCCGGGCTGGGAGGATGCACTGACATTTGACGTCTTGGTTCGCATCCCGTAAGGCTGCGCTCGCGCTCGCGTGCGAATCGTTGGACTGGAAGATTTCGCTCACCGAATCGGCGTTGCACGGGCAGTGCATCGACATTCGGCCCGCTAGGTTGCGTGGATGACGGATCTTGAGCGGGGCGTCTACGAGCACCTGATCACCCGTGAGTTGGCCGCCCGCCTCCAACACGTCGACCCCGCCCTGATCCAGCACCACAAGCTCGACCCCGCCGACGCCCACCACACCCTCGCCCGCCACATCGCCGCCCTGGCCGCCCGCGCCCTGCAATCCCTCCCCAACGGCGACGACAAGCTCCACCACCAGGTCGAGATGGCGAACCGCATCGCCGACGCCATCGCCACCCTGAGCCCAAAGGCAGCGACGGACCAGGACCAGGTAACCGACGCCAAGCATCTGCTGCACGCCATCGCCGCCCCGCCAGCCCCTCCCGCGCTACCAGCCTTCCCACAGCGCCCGACCACTCCCCTCTCCACCGGCGCGCTGCTGGTCAACGGCCGTCACCAGCCGCGCATCGGTCACGAGGTCAACCATGAGATGGCGTCGGCCGAGAGCGTCGACCTGCTCTGCGCGTTCATCAAGTGGTACGGCCTGCGCATCGTCGAACCGGCCATCCGCGAGCTGATCGCCAGAGGCGGGCGAGTCCGCGTGATCACCACGACCTATCTCGGCGCGACCGACCAGCGAGCGTTGGACCGCCTCGCCGAGTTGGGCGCGGAGATCAAGGTCTCCTACGAAACCAGGACCACCCGGCTGCACGCCAAGGCGTGGCTGTTCCGCCGGTCCAACGGCACCACCACTGCTTACGTCGGCTCGTCCAACCTGTCGAAGACCGCACTTGTGGACGGCGTGGAGTGGAACGTCCGCATCTCGAACATGGAGCAGCCGCACGTCATCGACACGTTCACGGCGACGTTCGAGGACTACTGGAACGATCCGGCGTTCGAGGCGTACGACGCGACCAGGGACGCCGAGCGGCTGCGGCACGCGTTGAGCGGGGAGCGCCGCGACGACGCACCCATCCAGATTTCGAACCTGGATGTGCGCCCGTACCCGTACCAGGCGGAGATTCTTGCCGACCTGGACGCCGAGCGGCTGGTGCACGGGCGCTGGCGCAACCTCGTGGTGATGGCGACCGGCACCGGCAAGACCGTCGTCGCCGCCCTCGACTACCGCCGGCTACACAGGGCGGGACGAGCAGACTCACTGCTCTTCGTCGCCCACCAGGAGCAGATCCTGCGGCAGAGCCTGTCGACGTTCCGGCAGGTGATGGGGGACGGCAGTTTCGGCGAGACGCTCGTCGCGGGCGAGAAGCCGAACGGCTGGAAGCACGTCTTCGCCTCCATCCAGTCGCTGCATCGCCGCGAGGTCGACCCCGAGGCGTACGACATGGTGATCGTGGACGAGTTCCACCACGCGGAGGCGCCGACGTACGCCCGGCTGTTGGAGCGGCTGCGTCCCCGCGTACTCCTGGGACTGACGGCGACCCCCGACCGGGCCGACGGCGGCGACGTGCGCCGGTGGTTCGACGGCCGCGCTGCCGTTGAGCTGCATCTGTGGGACGCGTTGGAGCGGCAGTTGCTTGCGCCCTTCCAGTATTTCGGGTTGCACGACGACGTGGACCTGTCGCACGTCACCTGGAAGCGCGGGCAGGGCTATGACCCGACACAGCTCAACACCATCTACACCGGCAATGATGCTCGGGCAATGTTGGTACTGCGCGCGGTCCGCGACAAGGTGGACGTCAGGCGCATGCGGGCACTTGGGTTCTGCGTGAGCATCGGGCACGCCGAGTTCATGGCCGACTGGTTCACGAAGCACGGTGTCGAGGCGGCGGCGGTGACCTCGCGGGCGGGCACCGACCGGGCCAGGCTGTTGCGGGACTTCAAGGCCGGCAAGCTGCGGGTGCTCTTCACAGTGGACCTGTTCAACGAGGGTGTCGACCTGCCGATGGTCGACACGATCCTGATGCTGCGGCCCACCGAGAGCGCCACGATCTTCCTGCAACAGCTCGGCCGCGGGCTGCGCCTCGACGATGACAAGCCCTGTCTCACGGTGCTCGACTTCATCGGCGGGCAGCACGCCAACTTCCGCTTCGACCTGCGGTGGCGAGCCCTGACCCGGGTGAGCCGGCGGGCCATCAGAGAGGCGGTCCGGGACGATTTCCCGAGCCTGCCGAGCGGCTGCCACATTGAGTTGGACCGGGTCGCCAAGAAGTTGGTGCTCGACAACCTGAAGAATGCGCTGCCCACATCGAAGGCCGGCCTGGTGGCCGAACTGCGGCAACTCGGCGACGTCAACCTGGCGACGTTCCTGCGGGAGACCGGCCTGGAGATCGAGGACGTGTACCGCTCCGCCAGACTTGGCGGCTGGACCGGACTACGCCGACTCGCCGGCATCGAGACCTCCGCGCCCGGCCCGGACGACCGGGACCTGGGCCGCGCCATCGGCCGCATGCTGCACACCGACGACCCCGACCGACTTGAGCTGCTGACCCGCGTCGCGGCCGGACCGCCCGCGCCAGGTCAGCAGGTGTACGCGGGAAACAGCCGCCTACTGGACATGCTGCACTTCAGCCTCTGGGGGGCGACCGCGCCTCCGGCGACACGGGACGAGCGGCTGGCGCGGCTGTGGAAGGAACCGGCGCGTTGCGCTGAGCTGCGGCAGGTCGCCGACGTGCTGCGGGACCGGATCCACCGGGTCACACCGACTGCCGGCCCCGGCGAAGTGCCACTGCGGGTGCATGCCCGGTACAGCCGCAACGAGGCATGTGCCGCCTTCGGGATGCCCAACCCGGGCTCACTGCGCGAAGGCGTGAAGTGGCTGCCCGACGCGGGAGCCGACCTGTTCTTCGTCACCCTCGTCAAGTCGGAGGCGCGCTACTCCCCCACCACCATGTACGCCGACCGGGCCATCACCGACACGCTGTTCCAGTGGGAGTCGCAGAGCACCACCTCGTCGGCCTCCGCGACCGGGCAGCGCTACACCTCAGGCGGCTCGACAGTGCACCTCTTCGTGCGGGAAACCCCGATCGCCGAGGGCGACCTGGGCGCGCCGCCGTACCTGTACGCCGGCGCCATGACGTACGAGTCGCACACCGGAGACCGGCCCATGCGGATCCTGTGGCGGCTGCGCCACGCCCTCCCCGCCGACGTGTACGCCACCGCCCGGACGATCGCCGCCTAGTACCGCACCTGAAGTGCGGCCGAGCGTCCAGCCCATTCTCAGGTAATCCTCAAGAAATCCCAGGTTACGGCCGCTGGGGGCCCGGCTGGTGTGTGCTGTCACCACTGCGTCATCCCCCCTGTACTGGAGCTTGCATGAAAGACAGACGGAAATCGATTTTCTCCGTCCTGGTCGCCACGACCCTCGTGGCGACCATTGCCCCACCGGCCAACGCTTCCGCGACAATCTCCGGCGAGGAGCGCTTCCAGCCGAGCGTCACCTACGACCTGTCGGTGACCGACGCCGAGCGCGACGCCATCCACGCGGAGGTCGAGGCGTTGGCTGGGCGCGTCAACAGCGCGCGGGCGGGCGACGGCACCTATAACCCGCTCACTCTGGTCGGAGCGATGCTGGACGGGTCGAGCTACGACTCCATCTCCCGAGGCGGCACGGCCGCGACGACGTATCCCTTCCCGGTCAGCAACACCTCAGCCAACCAGAACGAGTACGACCGCAAGGTCGCCAAGCTCGCCTGGGTGGTCAAGCTGGCCACCGACCTGGGTTTCCCGGTGGTCGTGCAGCGCCAAGCCGACAAGTACGTCTACGCCGAGATCGGTGACCCGGACGCCCCAGAAATGATCATGGCGTTGAGCCACCTGGACTCGCCGACGTCTTCCGTTTCAGCTGCCCAGCTGGCGCGGTGGCGGGACGCCGACGGCAACCTCGGCACTCCTGGCGCGTACCACTCGCCCTACATCAAGGACGGCTGGGTCTACGGGGCTGGCATCCAGGACGACAGCGGCCCGACGCTGGCGACGCTGCTCGCCGCCAAGGCGCTGCTCGAGGCGGGCTTGCCCCTCGACCGTCGCATCCGCATCGTCATGGGAATCTACGAAGACGGCGGTCCCGGTACGCCCACGGCGGCGAACACCGCTGCCTTCCAGTCCATCCCGTACAACTCGAACCCGAGCTTCTACGACAACTGGGCCTACAAGAACCTCAACCGGGAGGAGATGCCTATTGCTGCGTACACCTCCGACTCGCGGTTCCCGGTCATCGTCGGCAACTCCGGCTCGGTGACCCCGGCGGTGTCGATGAGCCTGGCGGCGGACAGCACCAAGGCCTTCCGGCTGACGGCTGCCACGGCCGGCGTCACGCTGCGCGAAGGCGACCCGACGCTCAAGGACATCGCGTACGGCAGCACCACGCAGATCGCCTCGCGGGCCATCTTCACGCTCGACGTGGCGGGCGCCAGTTCCGCCGAGCGCGACCGGTTCGTGTCGGCGATCACCGCTGCCGCGACCACGAAGGGTTGGCTCCCGGCTGCTCCCGGCACCACGCCCAAGGTGCAGACCACGATCACCGGTGACTCGCTCACCCTGGAGATCAACACCGACGTGGCGATGGAGATGCCGACCCCGCAGTACGGCAAGAACGCCGTCGTGTGGGGGATGTCCCTCATCTCGCAGGGACTCGGCGCTGTGGGAGGCACGGCCGCCGACCTGGAGTTGAAGAAGGCCGCCGACGGCATCACCGATCTGTTCTTCCGCGACGGTGTCGAGGGCGAAGCCTATATCGGCAAGTACATGGGCATCCCGGCGAACCTGTTGCGCAACCCGAACAACGGCACGCCGAACCTGACCCTCGCCCTCATGGCAAACATCAACTCGGAAACCCCCACGAGCTTCTACACGGAGGCCACCGGCAACCTCAGCATGCCGATGTACGTGCGCAGCATGCACGTCACCGCGGCTGACTCCAGCCAGGCAACGGCAGCAGCAACTGCCGCATTCCAGGCGAAGGGGTTCACCATCGGCAACCTCGGCTCGCCCATCGGCGCCGGGTTGTACGTCACTCACGACAACCCGCTGACGGCCCTTCAGTTCGGGAGCTACCAGGCCTCGATCAACCGCAGCCCGCAGCAGTTCCCGGATCCCTATGCCCTCAGGGACGTGGTGTACCCGCAGGGCACGACCGGTGGCACCCTGGCCAGCAACTTCCGCAACAAGATGACAGCCTTCGGCGCCGTCATCCCAGGCAACGAGCGCTGGTGGCACACCGCCAACGAGCGGATGAAGGTCGACTCGGCAGTGCAGATGACCAAGATCATGGCCGACGGCATGGTGGAGATGGCCCGGTACACCGGGCCCGCTGGCGCCAAGTTCATGTGGGCGGACATGCCAGGGCTGAACGCCGACCGGGCGGACCTCGACCTGCTCGACGTGACGATCGGAACCTACAAGGATGCGTCGGGCGCTGTCGGCGCGAACAAGTTGGGCAACCAGGCCCTGCTCGGCGCCACCTCGTTCAACATCCCGATGTGGAACGGGCGCGGCAACTCGGCCCCGACGGCGGCGGCCTTCGCGCTGGGCCACGAACCGGGAGGGGTCTACCTGCCCCTGACCGACCCCGAGTTCCAGAGCAGCACGTACGTGGCACCGATGCGGCTCGAGTTCAAGGTGGAGCGCCCCGGCCACATGTCGGACGCGGCGTGGGCGAAGTTCATCGCCGGCGGCTACGGCGACTTCCGGTTCAACATTCTCGTCGGCGGCCAGGTTGTGCCGCTGGCCGTTCCCGCGGGGCAGAGTGCCGACAAGTACTTCTCGTCGCGCATCTCGGCCACCAACCCCAACGCCATCTACCTGTCGGTGAACCTCGCGATCACCGACGCGCCGTACACCGGTGTGCAGGCAAAGCTCGCGGACTCCAAGACGGACCTGTACAAGGTCAACCCGACGTACCTGGCGTCGAACCCGGATCCGTTCCCGGGTCGCGGGGCCATCGAACAGCGGGGCTTCTTCCAGTTCGGTGACGGGCAGAAGAACGCGGAGTTCTCGTCACCCGACGCGGTCTACGTGACTGTGGCCAACGCGGTCACCGACGCGAAGCCGTCGGCTGTGGTGAAGAAGTTGAAGGGCAACACGAACGAGTTGACCATCACGGTGAAGCAGACCCGTATCGACGGCAGCGAGTCTGCTGTGACGGGCACGTTCACCAT
Source organism: Micromonospora profundi (assembly GCF_011927785.1). NCBI lineage: Bacteria > Bacillati > Actinomycetota > Actinomycetes > Micromonosporales > Micromonosporaceae > Micromonospora > Micromonospora profundi. Next base: position 4,903,742 of record NZ_JAATJK010000001.1, read on the forward strand.
CAACAACAACGCTGCTGGCACCTACACCGTCGGCGACTACAAGGTGTACGTCGACACCAAGGGCAACACCCAGATCCGGTCGATCTCCATCGTGTGACACGCGGTGGCAGAACGCCGTGACTCGGGGTCAACGCCACCGGGGTACGAGCATTGACAACGGAGTGGAACCATTGCCATCGGTAATGGTTCCACTCCGTCGTGCGCGTTCCGGGGACCTCCCGGGCTTGCCTCTGCCGGTCAGAGCGGACCGGAGCCGGCGCACGGTCAGGCGGCGTCCGCGTTCGGTGCGAACCTGACGTCCAGCCTCCGGTCCAGGGCTCGCGCAAGGCGTTCCAGGACCGGCAAGGTCGGTACGGTGCCCCCGGCCTCGAAGCGGGCCACCGCAGACTGGGTCATGCCGGCAGCCCGCGCCAGCTCGGTCTGACTCCAACCATGCCCTTCGCGCAGGTGACGTACCTCCTGACCAAGCTCGAACGCTATCCGGGTGGCCTCGTAGGTCTCGGCCGCTCCTGGCTCCGACATTCGCCGCTCGCGCAGATCAATCCAGTCCAGGCGATCACTCATCGCTCTGCCCCCTCGTTCACGATGTGCCGCTCCGCCACGCACCGCTCAAATGCGCGGCGAGCCCGCTCGACCTCCCGGTCCTCCCGCATCCGTGTCCTGCGGAACACCGTGAGCAGGATGATCCTCCGATCGGAGGCTATCCAGTACGTCACTCGTACCGCCTCGCGTTCCAGGTAGAACCGGAGTTCTCGCAACTTACCGTCGAGTTGTCTGCTGTGCGGCTCACCGAGCAGCACGCCTCGGTTGGCCAGTAGGTCGATGTAAAACGCCGCTCAACCCATAGCATCGATGCTATGGGTTGGGAGGGCTGGGACAAGCTCCCCCAAGTGCGTGTCGTCAGCGACATCGACCCAGGCGGGTGATGGAGGAACGGAAACCCCACGTCACACCTCACCGCTAGCGTGACCTCAGCCCCGAGCGCGGAGCCAGCATCCAGGCCGCCCGCCTTTCCTGAGTGATTGGATCTGCCTATGGAACAGCGAATCAGTCTGGTCACTCTCGGGGTCACGGACGTGGCGCGCGCCAAGGCCTTCTACGAGCAGCTCGGCTGGCGTGGCCAGGAGGTCGAGGAGACGGTCTTCTTCCAGGCCGGCGGCCTGGCTCTCGTCCTCTGGAGCCGCGACAAGCTCGCCGCGGACGCGGGCATCACCGATCCGGGCACCGGCGCCATGACCCTGGCCCAGAACGTCCGATCCAGGGCGGAGGTCGACGAGCTGATAGCCGCCGCGGTCAAGGCCGGCGCCGAGGTTACCCAGCCGGCGCGGGAGACGTTCTACGGCGGGTACGCCGGCTGCTTCGCCGACCCGGACGGTCACGTGTGGGAGATCGCCTGGAACCCGGGCTTCCCGCTCGGCCCGGACGGCGCCCTCACCGTCCCCGACTTCGGCGCCACAGGCTGACCCGACAACAGCAACGGGTTACGACTCGGCCGGCGGGCAGAGCAGCCGGTCGACCAGCGGCAACAGCGGATCCAGGCAGGCCGTCAGCAGCGTGAGGTCGAGCGGCGGCGGCGTGGTGGTGGCCACCCCCGTCGCGGTGGGCGACGGCGATGGTGTGGGCGGGGTCGGCGGAACACTCGCGGATGGGGCCGGAGCGGTAGGCGGAGCCGGTACGGTGGACGCGACCGGAGCGATGGCCGGCGCAGCGGGCGGGGCAGCAGCCGTGGGCGGTGCAGCCGGCGGAGCCGGAGTGCGCGACGGGGCCACTGGCCGGACGGGCTGCGCAGGGTTCGACGGCCCGGCCGGCGCAGCACCGGTAACCCGCGTTGGCGCTGCCGGAGTTGGCAGGTTGGTCGTACCCATCTGGAACGTCACCGGCCCGACCGCACGCGGCGGGCCGACCGCGACCACGGCGGACGCCGTCCGCGGTGCCGGCCCTGCCTGCGGTGGCCCGACGGCAGGGCCGAGCGTCGCGACGACCACAGTCGCGACGGCTGCGGCGGCGAGGGCCCGGCGGTCGGGGCGTACCGCGATCAGTGGCGCTTCGTCCGGCTCCGCCGGCGGTGGCGGCGTCGGCCGTTCGCGACGGTGGCCGGCCAGCAGGGCGTCGATCTCGGCGACGACGTCGGCGCGGTCACCGGCGGCGGCAGCGATGGCGAGGGCGAGATAGAAGCGGAAGTTCACCACGGCGTTGGCCGGGACGCGCAGCCCACCCAGAGTGTCATGGTCCGGCAGCAGCGTGACCGGGACGTCGGGATGGTGCGCGGGGTCGGTCAGCTCCGCGTACCGCCATTCGCGTCGGTGTTCGCGGCTGGCGAAGGCCACGCGGTGGCTGGTCACCACCGCCATGCCGGTGTCGATGACGCGCAGGCCCGGCGGCACTGTGTCGCTCACCGTTTCGGCGCAGGTGAGCGGCCCCGGCGCGGGTAGGCCGGGGACGTGCCTCGCCTCGGCCTCGACCAGGTCGGCGACGGGGAGGATCCGGAAGACGAGTTCGTCGTCGTCGAGGTCGACCGGCAGGCCGGTACGCGGCTGCGTGCACCCGAGGAACCCGGCGGCCTCGATCCGCAGGCGGGTCAGGTGTTCGCCGCGTCGTCGCCAGGTGCCGATCGCGGTGCGGTACGTGTGCCGGCGCCGCTCGTTCTCGCGCTCGGCCCAGGCGGCTCGCCAGGTCGGGCACTCCACAGAGGTCACGGTCACACGCGGTACAACCGCTCATGTACGTGACAGGGAACGCGCCGAGGATCGATGCTTCCCTTTGTTCCCGAAAGAGGAGATTTTGCGAACGGCAAGACTGCCGCCGTACCGCGACCACGCACCTCGGAAGCACGGACAATATTGGGTGGCCCGAATATAGATCAAGATGAAAGAATGTGCCCGTATTGATCCATTACGGGGGATGGAGCGGCATGGCCGACCACACACGTCATCGGTATTTCAGCAGGTCCCTCCGCGCGACAGCATTGGCCGTCGCGCTCGTCCTACCGGTCTCCCTGATCAGTCCGCCCTCCGCCCAGGCGGCTCCGGCGGCGGTGACCGAGGAGCAACTTCCGGCGTGCAGCGACCCATCGGTACCGGAGGACATCAACCACGCCTCCATCCGGCTGGAGGGACCGACCGCCGGATCCGAGGTCGCGGTAGACGCGAACGGCAAGATCGCCATCAACGGCTACCTGCACAAGCAGGCAACGATGGTGGACGTCTCGATCGAGAAGACGACCTCGTCCAGCTTCACCTTCGGTCCGCCGCCGCCCGGCGTCACGAACTGGTCTGCCTCGTGGACCACCAGCATGCGCCCGCCGCACCTGGGCCCGGTCCAGGTCTGTTCCCGCGCGGAACGTGAGCCCCACCGGTACGCGAAGATCCTGCGCGACATCACCGTGGTGGACCTGATCCCGCCGAGCAACGTCCCCGGCCTGACGGTCGGCACGATCACGGCGACCAGCGCCAAGGTGACCTGGAACGCTGCAACCGACAACTACGGCCTCGCCGGATACGAGGTCACCGTCGACGGCGGCACCGCGCAGCGGACCACAGTCGGCACGCGCTCGTACTCGATCACCGGGTTGCAGCCGTCCAGCAACCACACCGTCTCCGTGGTCGCAATCGACTTGGCCGGCAACCGGTCCGCGACGCCCGCCACGGCGTCCTTCACGACGGACGCGTTGCCGCCGCCGCCGGACGTCGATGCCGGTCTGACCCTGGACCCGGACGAGGGGGGCGCCCTCGCCAGCTGGCACCCGCAGCCCGCCAACGAGACGAGCTACCGCGCCTATCTGGACGGCCAGATCTACGACCAGTTCTCCGTGGAGCAGCTCTGCGTGGACGGCAACGGCAACGTGGCCAACCCGTGCACTGCCGACAGCGTCATCAAGCTCCCGATCGAGCCGCTGGAGGAGTACACGTCGTACGCGTTCCGGGTCGAAGCGCTGCGTGCCGACGGCACGGTGGCCCGGGAACTCGCCGGTGACTTCACCACGATGGTCCATGTGGACGAGGTGTCGGCGGCGACCACACAAACGACCGCCAGCGAGGCGTCGCAGTGCGCGGGCGCCGGTGGCGACTTCTACATCGCGGCCAGCTCACGCGCCACGGTGCCGGTACCCGCCGGCAGCACGGAGGTCTTCCTCGGCTGCTACCGGGCATCGGACAGCAGCTGCCTCGACGCCTTCCTGCCCCCGTCGGGCGAGAAGCTGCTCGACTGCGCGGACAGCATCACCAACATGCTCTTCGCGGTGGCCCCGACCGGCCGCGGCCCGGTGATCGCCTCGGTTGACGCCACCCCGCAGGCCCGCCTGCTGGTGCCGGGCGCGACGGCACCGATCGCCTGGTGTGCCAGCGGAGCCTGCGCGACCCTCCTGGCTCCCATCGCGGAGACGGTGGAGGTTGTGGCGCTTGCTCCGGCCGCCGCCGCCGGCACCTCGTGGATCGTCGTCGGTGCCGCCGGCATCGGCATCGGTGTCGTGCTGGGCGTCCTGCTCGCCATCCTGTTCCCCAGCACGATCGGCGTCAACGGCCTCATCGAGTACCCGATCGAGCACGACGTCGACTTCGACACGTTCGACAACTGGGGCCTGGACGAGGGCGAGTGGTACAACAGCCTGAAGGTCTACGCCGAAGTCATCAAGACCACGAAGCTGGTGGCTGACCAACGTGATCTCGCCTTCGCGTGGGACTCCAGCGAGGACTCGCGACTCAAGCGGATCATCGACGCGGCGTGCACGGCCCAGCGTGGCACCCAGGGCAAAGCCGGATGTGACGACAACGTCATCGTCTACGTCCCCGGCGGCAAGAACTATCGGGGAGAGGACCTCATCTACACCGGCAAGCACATCGTGGCCGCGATGGGCGACGGCGGGTTCCCGCAGCCGCCGACGCGGGCGGTGTGGTTCTACCCGGCGCGCAGCGTGAACGGTCAGGCAGCGCGCGCCAAGGGCTACGACCACGGCTGGTTCAACGACGCACAGTTCAAGCCGAACGCGTGCGACGTGCGGGTGCCCGGTCAGACCTGCGACGAATTCCCGTTCTGGGCTACAGACCAGGCGGTCAACCTGACCGGTCAGGTCGCCGACCTCAAGCTGGTGCCGACGACGGAGTCGCTGCCGCAGGCCAGAGACATCAACTCGTTCTACGGCAAGTGCAAGGTGACAAACGAAACGAAGTTCGTCGTGTTGCCAGTGAAGCCGTGGGTCGACGCCGGCGGCCCGAGCTTCGCCTTCAAGGTCAGCGGGGGCGGGGCTAGCCTCTGCATGACCCCCAAGGCCCCGTAGCCGAGGAGCTTCCTGATGCTCGATGACATGCGCGTGCTGCGCGACGCGGTGCACGGGTACCGCGTCGCGGCGACGGCTGCCGGCCTCGACTGGCCCGAGCAGCCCGAGCAGCCGGCCGGGCGACCGCCGGATCAGGTCCACCGGATCTTCGACGTGGATCACGTGGCGGAGCAGCTCACCTGGTTGCACTCACAGCGCTGGCCCGACCGGCAGGTGCTGCCCAACGTCGGATGGCGAATGCCATGGCCGGAGGGCGGGGAGGCGCTGGACTATCTGGGGCTGTCGATCGGCACGCCGTTCCCGTGGCGGCAGCAACTGCCACTGTTCCACTTCGATTTCCTCCTCTACACGTTCGTCCTCGCGGGCGAGCACGAGGGTGAGATCTGGCGCTACCCGGTCTCCGAAGACTCCTGGGAGTCGGTCCGTGCCAGCACCAGCCTGGCCACGCTGTTCGACCAGTGGACCAGGGGAATCGCCGCCGGTGTGGTCGTCTACGACGAGGGCCGCAAGTGGCTCCTGGTTGACGACCTGGCCAAGGCCCAAGGGCTCGACCCGCTGGCCTTCCCGGTGAGTCCGGTTCAGGAGACGCTGCTGCGGGCGCGGCAGCGCGAATGCGGGGTCGACATGGCTGCCGTCGAGGACGGCTTCGAGCACAGCGAGGAGTTGCTCGACGCTATCGACGCCGCCAAGGCGTCGCTCGACGCGTAAGCCCTGGCCGTCCACAACAGCGCCGCGCCGCCACCCCGACGAAGGGGTGGCGGCGCGGCGAGGCCGGCTAGCCCTACTCGGGGCTCTCGTAGACCCGGCGGATGTCCACCTCCACGTCACCGATCGTCCCGGCGAAAATGTCGGCGAACCGTCGCCCCCACTCCACGGCCTCCTCGCGTGAGCGCACGTCCACGAGCGCGAACCCCGCGATCAGTTCCTTGGTCTCGGTGAACGGCCCGTCGGTGACTGTGGTCTTGCCGCTGGTCACGGTGATCCGGGTGGCGTCGTCCTTGGAGGTCGGGCAGAGCCCCTCGGCGGCGAGCAGGATGCCGGACTGCCCGGCCTCCTTCATGAAGGACTCCATCCGGGTCAGGAACTCCGGACTCGGGTTGAACGCCCCCGGCAGGGTCTCGTCAAGCTTGTGCATCATCATGTAGCGCATCGATCGATCCTTTCGTTGTCGACGAACAGTGGTCAGTTGGTGATCTCTCGACCGCAGAGCGCGGTCAGCCAGCCGAAGACGACGACGCAGGCGAGCGCCATCCGGACGCTGATGCTGCCCTGGTCGGGCCAGGCCAGGATCGCGACGACGGCCAGTGCGCTGCCGAGGCTGACGGTCGCCCAGCCGCGCTCGCCGGCCCGCCACGAGGTGCGGGCCAAGACCAGGCAGGCGATGGTCAGCGACCCGAAGGCCAGCATCGCGCCCACGCCGTGGCCGACGGCGTGCCAGCTCATCTCCTCCGGCGCACCCTCCGGCGCGCCGGCAGGCCAGCCCATGCTGGGGTCGGAGACCAGCACACCCCCGATGATCAGACCGACGCCGTGCACGCCGATCAGCGCTGGTCCCCACGTCCCGCCCGGCTTACCGCGCAGCGCCCGGCGCAGCCCGACCGCGCCGGCCACGGCGAGCAGCCCGGTCACCACGAAGTTGGTGATCTGGATCCAGCCCAGATCGCCCAGGGCGAGCAGGCTGAGCGGCTGCCGGCTCAGGTCGAAACCGTCGCGGGTGAGCACCTGGGCGGCGGCCACCAGCCCGAACAGCGGGCCGGCGGCGGCTCCGCCGACCAGCAGCGCCCTGGTCGCCGTACGCCGGGAGTCGACGCCCGCCACGGCGGACCCCGCACCACCGGTGCTGGTCATTGTCGTCATGTGTCCTCCTCTCGCCGGCCGGTGGCCGGTCCCGCGTGCCGGCCGGGCCGGCTTTTCACTGACGCGTCGAGCGGCCGGGCCGGGATACGACATGGCGGGCGGAGAATTTTTCAGCGGCTCGGCGCGACACCGCGGGCGCAGTCGGCGGCACGGGCGAGCAGCAGGGCGCGTTCGCGTTCGTTGCCCGTCAGTTCGGCGGCCCGTTCGAACTCGGCACGCGCCTCGTCGTGGCGGCCCAGCTTGGCAAGCAGGTCACCGAGGACGCTTGGCAGCAGGTGGTAGTGGGCCAGCGCCGGCTCCTGCACCAGCGCCTGAGCCAGTTCCAGACCGGCGGCCGGGCCGTGCGCGAAGGAGACCGCGACGGCCCGGTTCAGCTCCACGACCGGCGACGGTACGACCCGGGCCAGCTCCGCATAGCCGTCGGCGATGCGCGCCCACTCAGTGTCCTGCGGGGTCGCCGCGCGGGCGTGGCAGGCGGCGATCTCCGCCTGGAGGGTGTACGGACCGGGCGGGCCGTCCGCCGCCCGTGCCCGGTCCAGGGCGGCCAGGCCCCGGCGGATCAGCAGCCGGTCCCAGCGCCCCCGGTCCTGTTCCAGCAGCAGGACCGGCTCGCCGTCGGCGTCGACCCGGGCGGCGGTACGCGACGCCTGTATCTCCAGCAGCGCGGCGAGCCCGTGCACCTCCGGCTCCTCGGGCATCAACTCCTGGAGGAGGCGGGCCAGGCGCAGCGCGTCGGCGCAGAGTTCCGGGCGCATCCAGTCGTCGCCGGCCGTCGCGGAGTAGCCCTCGTTGAAGATCAGATAGATGACCTCCAGCACGGAGGCGAGCCGCTCGGCGCGGGCGGCCACGCCGGGCACCTCGAACGGCACCTTGGCCTCGGCGAGGGTCTTCTTGGCCCGGGTGATCCGCTGCGCGACAGTGGTCTCGGACACCAGGAAGGCCCTGGCGATCTCCTCGGTCTTCAGCCCGCCCAGCACGCGCAGGGTCAGCGCCGCCCGCGCCTGCGGCGACAGCACCGGGTGGCAGGCCGTGAAGACCAGCCGCAGCAGGTCGTCGTCGATGCGCTCCTCGAAGGTCGCGTCGAAGTTCGGGGTGAACCCGTCGTCGCCGAGATCCTGCCCGAGCTGTTCGACCGACCGTTCCAGCAGCTTGCGGCGTCGCAACGCGTCGATCGCCCGCCGCTTGCCGACAGTGGTCAGCCACGCTCCCGGATTGGCCGGTACGCCGTCGCGCGGCCACTGCTCCAGCGCGGCGACCAGGGCGTCCTGGGCGAGTTCCTCGGCCCAGCCGACATCGCGTACCAGCCCGGCGAGGGCGGCGACGACCCGCCCGGCCTCGATTCGCCACACCGCCTCCACTGTGCGGTGTACCTGCTCAACCCCCATGACTGCCCATCAGAGCAGGGCGGATCGGGCTCCACAAGGACCGCTCGTTCAATCGACGTGACGCGGACGGGTCAGCGGGCCCCGAGCCGGAAACCGCGACGGGGCACGCGGCGGGTACGCCTCGCAGTGCCCGTCCCACTGCGCGGCGGCGACCGTGAGGGCGTCCGCGGAGACCGTGAGGATCAACGGGTAGATGGCTGTGGTCGGGCGGCGCATCCACGGGGGCAGCGACTCGGCGGAGAACTCCACGATCAGCTCCAACCGGCGGCGACGGATCACCCGCGACCGCAGCGCCAGGTTGGGCTCGGTGAAGCGGACCGCCGCCGGTGGCGGGGCCGGTTGGGCGGCGGCTCGCGCCTGGCCGTACAGCCAACTGCCGAGCGCGCGGGCCTCCTCGACCATGAGGCTCGGGTAGTGGTGAGACCAGGTCTGACCGTCGGCGGTGCGGGCGTCCACCTCGACGAGCAGCCAGTCCTGCCAACCTGGGGACACCCGATCGGGGTCGTCGGGCGGGTCGATGCCGGGCTGGTAGCCGACCGGGCGGATCCGCACCCGGGCGCCATCGTCGGACCGGATCTCCACTCGATCATTGTGGCCGACCGAAGCAGACTTCAAGCCCCAAATCGGTCACTTCGTGATCGTTCGACGTACACCCTGGTGCTCGGCGCACGCGCCCGGCCGCCCACCGGCCAGGCTGACCGAGCCGTCCCGGCACTGCACCAGATAGCCCCGACCGGCCCAGAACTGCGGCACGCACTCGAACCAGTCACACACCTCGGCAGCCGGCCGGCGGATCCGGGTGCCGCCGCAGAAGTCGTACCCCAGCGGGTTTTCCGGGGCGCCGCAGCGCGGGTCGCGTGACGGGCTGGACGACGGACGCGGAGACTTCGTCGACTTCGTGGGCTTGGGCGTGCTGGCCTTCGCGGGCGGCGCGGGTACCGGGCGGACCAGCGCGGGCACGGCACTGGAACTAGGCGCCGGGGTGGCCGCGACCGCGACCTCCGCGCCGCCGACGGGATCCGACGGGTTCGAGTCGATGAGCGCCGCCGGCACCAGCAACGCGATGCCGGCCGCCACAGCGACAGTGCGCCGACCACCGGGCACGAACGACAGGAGCCGCGCCTGCGCGGGCGTGGCCACTGCCGGCCGGAACGGTTTGAGCTGGTCGTGCTCGGCGATCAGCTCGTCGAGCTGGGCGAGCACCGCCGGACGTTGCTCGATCGCGTCGGCGAACGCCAGCGTGAGCTTGAACCGGAAGTCCGCCGCCGCGTCGGCGGGCAGCATCAACCCGGAGGTCCGCGGCCGGTCCAACACCTGGATCAGCGTGACCGGCGCCGCCGGGTCGTGGGCCAGGCCGGTCATCCGGCCGTACGCCCAGTCGCGCCGGCCCCGCCCGCCCAACAGCACCAGCCGGCGACTCGTGATGACAGCCATGCCGGCGTCGATGACGCGAACACCGTCCGGGCGGCGTGGGCGCAGCGGCCCGGCCGCCGGGGCGACCGCGAGGTCCGGCGCGGGCAGCACCGTCGTGTGGCGCACCTCGACCAGTTGCGCGGCGGGGAGGGCCCACAGCACCACCTCGCCGTCGCCCAACTCCAGTGGCAGGCCGGCACCGGCTGCGGCGGAGCCGTGGAAGTCGGCGGCCAGTGCGCGGAGCCGCCGTAACTCGTCGTCGCGGCGCCGCCACGCCGCCTCGGCGCCACGGAACGTGCTGACCCGCCGCACGTTCTGCCGGTGCGCCCACCGGTACCGCCAAGTGGAACCCGTCGAATCAGTCTTTGCCACGCCGACTCCTTCGCCGCGCAGACCACCAATCTGGGGTGTCACTGGCTTAACAGCCCCGACACGCCGGCCGGACACGCCAGACTGGACGAAATATCCGATCGGCGGACCAAATCACACGATAGGGCGATATTGCTACGGGAGGAGGTGAGGTCATGCCGCCAGGCACAGCGCCCGGGGTGGTGATCGGGGTCGACATCGGCACCACCAGTACCAAAGCCGTCGCGTACGGCACCGACGGGCGGCAGCTCGCCAGCCACGCGGCCGGCTATCCCCTCAACGACCCGCAGCCCGGGTACGCCGAACAGGACCCGGACGTCATCCTCGCCGCGGTCGTCGGCTCGATCCGCTCGGTGGTGGCCGAACTGTCCACGCCGGTGGCCGGGCTGGCCTTCTGCTCCGCAATGCACAGCCTTATCGGGCTCGACCCGGACGGCAACGCCCTCACCCCGTCGGTGACCTGGGCCGACTCGCGCGCCACACGGCAGGCCGAACGGTTGCGGGCGGTGCCGTCCGGGCTGGCGCTGCACCGCCGCACCGGCACACCGATGCATCCGATGTCGCCACTGCCCAAACTCCTCTGGTACGCCGAGCAGGAGCCGATGCTCTTCGAACGGGTCGCCCACTGGGGCGGCATCAAGGAATGGGTGCTGGGGCGGCTCTGCGACACGCTCGTGATCGACCACTCCATCGCCTCGGCCACCGGGCTGCTGGACATCCACCACCTGGAGTGGGACATCGAGGCGCTGACCATCGCCGGCATCACCGAGGAGCAACTGCCGCAACTGGTCGCCACCACCGCCGTCCTACCCGGGCTCACCCCGTGGGCCGCCGCCGCGGTCGGTCTGCCGCAGCGCACGCCGGTGGTGGTCGGCGCCGGTGACGGGCCGCTGGCGAACCTCGGCCTGGGCGCGGTGCACCCCGGCATGGTGGCCTGCTCGATCGGCACCAGCGGCGCGATTCGGGTCATGGTCGAACGCCCCGGCGTCGACCCGTTGGGCGGAGTGTTCTGCTACGCGCTCACCGAGACTCGCTGGACGGTCGGCGGCGCGATCAACAACGGCGGCATCGTGCTCAAATGGGCAGGCGCGGCGCTCGCACCTGAGCTGGGTGAGCACTCAGAGGCTGAACTCGTCGCCATCGCCGCCCGAGCGCCGGTCGGCTCCGGTGGGCTCATCATGCTGCCGTACCTGCACAGCGAGCGCGCTCCACACTGGAGTGCGCTGCCCCGCGGCGCGTACGTGGGGCTGACCCACGGGCACCGACGCGAACACCTCGTACGGGCCGCCATGGAGGGCGTCTGCCAGCAGCTCGCGCTGGTGCTCAGCTCGGTGCGCGCCGCGGGCAACGAGGTTGGCGAGATCCGAGCCGGCGGCGGCTTCGCCCACAGCGGCCTGTGGCGGCAGATGCTCGCCGACGTGCTCGGCGTACCGGTGCGCTTCCCGGCCGCCCACGAGGGGTCGAGCTTCGGCGCGGCGCTGCTCGGGATGCAGGCGCTGGGGCTGATCCCCAGCATCGACGTGGCCGCCGACCTGGTGCGGATCGACGAGACCATCCGCCCCGACCCGGCCGCCGCCGCCACCTACGCGGCGCTGCTGCCGCTCTTCGCCGAGCTGTACGACGCGCTCGTGCCCGCCTTCACCTCGATGCGCCGGCTGGCGCCCGGCCTACCCGCCCAGCCCGTCACTCCCGCAGGGCCGCCGATGTAGCCGTCGAGGCGACCGGCGACGGTGACGGGTGGGCGGCTGCGCTGTCGTGACGGTGACGTGTGCGCGGCCGTGCTGTCGTGAGCGCCCGGGTCAGGGCGCCTCGACGCCGGAGATCAGGTATCGGTTCACGGCGGCGTCGAGGATGGCAACGGTCTGCTCCTCGCTCGGCCCGGAGTCGCGGAACGCCTCCAGCTGCTCCGGGGATTCCCAGCGCTCGTAGACATGGATCCGCCCCGGCTCCAGCGGATCGGCCGCGAGCAGGAAGTCGAGGCAACCCGGGGTGGCGCGGGCTTGGGCGATGACCTGGGCACAACCGGCCAGATAGGAGTCGCGCGCGTCCGGCTCCACCTGCAAGCTTCCTGCGATGATCAGCATTGGGGTCCTTCCGGGGCCGGCAGTGCTGCTGGGCGTGATGCCTGTGAGTCATTTTGATACCTCTGAGTCATCACGCTATCGAGGACCCGGCCGCCCCGGCGGGTGACCTCACACGCCGGGGATGTTCGCCGGCGGGTTCTCCCCCACCAGGTCCGCCGCCGGCGGGTCGGCCACCACCGGAAGCCCGAAATCCGAGTACGTCAGGTCGAGCTGTGCGGTCTTCGACTGCTCGGTGGCCAGCTCGATCCGGTAGCGGACCAGCCGGCCCTGGTCGTCCACCGTGGCGGTGAACGGCACAGCGGCGGCCCGATCGCCGAGTACCCCGCCGACCGCGCTGCCCAGCACGGCGGCGCTGTCGCGCAGGTCCAGCGTGCCCGCGTACTCCCGGACGCCGGTCTGACGGGCCTTGGCCGGCGCGGTAAGCGTGCTGGCCAGCCGGGTGTTGTCCAGGCCCTTGTTGGCGGCCGGCGAGCCGGGCGCCCCGACGTGCCACCACGTCTTGCCGTCCCATACCGGGATCCGCCGGTCCGGTGCGCTGACCCGCACGTAGACGTCCGGGCCGGTGGTCAACCGTTCGATCTTGACCTCGCCGTTGGGCACCTTCAGCGACGTGGTTTCCAGGCCGCGACGCGCCTTCGGATCCCAGACGAGCACCGTGGCGTCCCCGTCGCCCGCCCCGCCGGTGCCCAGCGTCAGCTTGTACGGCTGCTCGTCCACCTTCGCGGCGGCGGCGGCCAGCACACCGACCGGATCGGTCGGGGCCGGCGCGGGTGACGCACCGGTCGAAGGGCTGGTCGCAGCGGCCGACGTGCCGGCCGACGGACGGCCGGCGTCCGGCTCGTCACCGGCGGCGACCAGGGCCCACACCCCGGCGGCCACCGCCACGGCGAGGACGACGCCGGCGGCGACCAGCTTGGGCTTCTTCACTGTCATCTCCCCCGAGCGGGGCGCCCGCCCGGCCGGTCGCCGATCGACGCTCACCGCGGTGCGGTCCGGCCAGACTAGCCGGACCGCACCGGCTCACGCGCGGCTGATCGCGTTGGCGTGGATCGCCTCGTTGAGGTACTCCGCCAGGCCGGGAGCGATGTTCTCGTAGTGCGCGGTGAACCGCTCGTCGGCAAGGTACATGTCGGCCAGCCCCGTGTGGACCTCGTACGAGCACTCGTAGAACCAGCGGCTGATGACCTGCCGGTGCTCCTCGGCCAACTCCATCGCCTCCGGGCTGTCCGCTGGCGCGCCCGAGGCGAGCACGGCGACGATCCGCCGACCCCACTCCTCGCTCTCCGCCTTGATCCGCAGCCAGTCCTCCTTGCTGTGGCCCGCCACACGCCGGTTCGACTCCCGGTACGCGTCGGTGCCACCCCAACGCCGCTCGGCCTCGGCCTCGTGCTCCTCCGGCTTGAAGTCCCCGAAGACCTCGAAGCGCTCCTCGGGAGTCAGGTGGATGTTCAACTTGCTCGCCTCCATCGCGAACTCGATCGCCGCGACCATCTCCTGCAACCGTTTGATCCGTACCGTCAGCAGCTCGTGCTGCCGCCGCAGGTGCGCGGCCGGGTCGGCCGCCGGTTCATCGATGATCTCCGCGATCTGCTCAAGCGGGAAACCCAGCTCGCGGTAGTACAGGACGAGCTGCAACCGTTGCAGGTCCGCGTCGTCGTAGCGGCGGTAGCCAGCCGCCGTCCGGCCGCTCGGCGAGAGCAGCCCGATCTCGTCGTAGTGGTGCAACGTCCGGACCGTCACGCCGGCGACCCGCGCCACCTGCCCCACCGTGTACGCCATGGTTTCCCTCCCTTCCGGAAACCAGGCTCGTGCCTGCCGCTACGTGAGGGTCAAGCCCGATTCTGACCCACTGTGGCGGCGGCGTCCGGCCTCCCGTACAGATAGCCCTGCCCTCGTGGGCAACCGATCGCGGTGACCGCCTCGTGCTGGCGTTCGGTCTCCACCCCCTCGGCGACCACCGCCAGGTCGAACGCGCCCGCCAGCCGGGTGACCATCTCCACCGTTGCGTGCGCCCGGTCGTCCGACCCGAGCCGGGCCACGAACGACCGGTCGATCTTCAGCTCGGTCGCCGGGATGCGGTGCAGATAGCTCAACGACGAGTAGCCGGTGCCGAAATCGTCGATGGCGATCCGGATGCCCAGGTCCCGGAGCTGACTCAGCCGCTCCAGCACCGCATCGGTGCCGTCGATCAACGCCGACTCGGTCAGCTCCAGGGTCAACGCCCGTGGCGCGAGCCCTGCGGCGCTGGTGGCCGCCGTGACAGTGGCGATCAGATCCGGCCGGTGCAGGTGCGCGGCGGAGATGTTCACCGCGACCGTCGCCTCCGGTGCCCGGTCACGCCAGGTCGCCGCGGCCCGGCACGCCTCGTGGATCACCCAACGGTCGATCGGCACGATCAGCCCGGTCTCCTCGGCCAGCGGCAGGAACCTCGCCGGCGACAGCACCCCCAGCCGGGGGTGCCGCCAGCGCACCAGCGCCTCCGCGCTGCGGACCGCGCCGGTGGCCAGGTCGACGATGGGCTGGAACTCCAGGTGCAGCTGCCCCTCGCCCACCGCCCGGCGCAGGTCGGCGATCAACTCGGCCCGCGAGACGGCCGACTCGCGCAGCGCCGGAGTGCACGTCCGGTACGCGGACTTGCCCGCCGCCTTGGCCGCGTACATGGCGATGTCGGCGTCGCGCAGCAGGTCGGTGTGGGAGGTGTGCTGCGGCCCGTACTCGGCGATGCCGATGCTCGCCGACGGGTGCACCCCGACGTCCTCCTCGCCGTCGGAGGGCCGCAGAGCGTCCAGCAGCCGTTCGGCGAGTCGCTCCGGCGACACCGGGCGGTCACCGTTGACAAGCACGCCGAACTCGTCGCCGCCGACCCGGGCGATGGTCCCGTCATCGCCGACCGCCGCCCGCATCCGCACCGCCAGGCCGGTCAGCAGGGTGTCACCGGTGGCGTGCCCGAATCTGTCGTTCACCTGCTTGAACCCGTCCAGGTCGAGCAGCAGCACGGCCACCGGTCGACCGTCGCGCAGCGCCAGGCGCAGCCGCCGGTTGAACAGCAGCCTGTTGGGCAGGCTGGTGAGCTGGTCGGCGTACGCCAGCCGGCGCAGCCGGACCACCAGCCGCAGGTTCTCGTTGGCGGCCAACCCCTGTCGCACCGCGAGGGCGGCGAGCAGCGCCATCATCGTCAGGAAGATCAGCTGTGGGATCTGCCCGCTGGGCCTGCGCGCGAGGATCACCGCGACGATCGCCCCACCGACCGGCAGGTACGGCAACGCCACGCGCCACCACGGTGGCAGCGGCGACTCGGCGGTCTCGTCGGTGCCGTCGCAGTCCAGCGGCGGCGGGTTCCTGGTGGCCAGGCCGATCAACAGGTAGCTCAACGGCCAGCACAGGTCGATGGGGTGACCGGCGACGTAGTCACCGCGCGCGACAAGCGACACGTAAACGGCGTCGGCGACCACCCGGATGGTGAGGCTCGCCGCGAGCACTCCCATCGGCCGCCACAGCGGTCGGACCGGCCCGGCGACAGCGACCAGGATGGTCAGCTGCATCAGGTCGAAGATCGGGTAGAGCAACCCCAGCGTGCGCGCCGGATCGGCCAGCTCGGCGGCGGCGACGCCCCGGAAGACCAGCACCCAACTGATCGGCACCAGGGCCAACGCGACGATGACCCCGTCCAGCAGCGTCCGTGCTCGACCCACCGCCGTCCGTGGCCCGGAGGGCGAGTTGAGCAGCGCTGCCGTACCGGTGAAGATGCCGGCGGTGAAGATCGCACCCACAAGTGGCGTGTGCGGCAGGTCGTCGCCGACGAGCCGCTGCGCCGTCCAGAGCGCCCGCCCCAACGCGGCGAGCGCCATGGTGGCCGCCAGCAACATCCAGAAGCGGCGCAGCGGCGCCGGGTGACGACGGGCCACTCCGACGCACGCGGCCGTCGCCCAGGCGGCCACCAGCATCCCGCCGATGTCGCTGACCAGCGCGGCGCCGGGCAGTGCGGCGATCAGCCAGCACGCCTCCACAACAATGACAGCAGCCGCGACGTACGCACCGGCAGGGCTGGACGCCCTCGCAGCCTGCTGCACGTCCTGTCGGGACACGGTCGCTCCGGCTCGTCGTCGTGCGTGCACCCTCGGGAGGACCGGTCCACGGCAAACCCCGAAAGCCTAACCACCGCCCGAGTACGCCGCCAGGCCCGAAAGTCTCGCCGTCGGTCGAGGCGACGCCCCGGCGACGCAGGTCATGCAGCGGTCAGCGGCCGGCGGAGCGGTTCCAGGGTGAGCGGGGCAGTGAGGTGCCGGCCAGGGGACGGCGGGCGCGGCGGCGCTTGCGCCGACCGGGGGTGCAGGGCGGGCGCGAGGCGCTGTGCACCTCGGAGCCGGCCGGGGACGGTGGCCGGCGGATCAGCCAGCAGAGGAAGCGTTCCATCGACGGGTCAGCCAACCGGGAGACGCTCGGCGTCGGACTTGGAGATCTCGTACTGCGCCCCGCAGAACGTGCACTGCTGCGCGTAGCGGGTACGGATCGGGATGAGCGGAATGAAGAAGAGGGAGAACTTGGTCGACCGGCGGGTGATCACCTGCGCGGCCTGGTTGCCGCAGTGACGGCAGACCTGCTGCACGACACCGGACCGGTCGACCTTGGTCCGCAGACCGAAGATGAAGAACATTGCCCGCCAGTACCCACTCCACAGCGAAAAGTCACCGGATCGAGCAAGGCGATCGCAGAGCATGGTCCGGGGCAGCACAAGATCGTGCTCGATCCAGGATGTGGCGCCCTCGGGACGAACGAGGCCACCCACATCCCGGATCGAGCACGATCACGGCGAACCCTCAGTTGGCGGGCTCCAGGCCGGGCACCTCCGTGTCGAGCCAGATCGGCTGCCAGGCCGTCTCCTCGTGGAAGCGGCGCAGCTCGGCCAGCCCGGCCACCGACCCACTCCAGGCCGCGTAAGGGGGGTTGCCCTCGTCGAAGCCGCTCTGCACGAAGGTAAGCGTGGTGCGGCCGCCGGATTCGGCGAGCTCCCAACTGGTGACGCCGGTCGGTCCCCAGTCGACTGACATCCTGCGACCCGGCTCCAGGTCCACGATCTTGGCCGCGTACCCGTTCTCGAAGCCGCCCATCGCGTACCGGCCGCCGACCCACGGCTCGATCCCGATCGGGTAGCCGAACCAGGAGCTGGCCTGCTCGGATTCGGTGAGCGACTCCCACACCTTGTCGGCGGGTGCGGCGATGACCAGCTCGCCCCGCAGGTCGGCGGAGGTGAAGTCGGTGCGCGGCAGCAGCGGCCGACCCTCCAGGTGGGAGGCCAGGTTGGCGATGGCCAGCGACCAGTACGTCTGGAGGACGCCGCGGATGCTGGAGCCGCTCATCGCCTCGGCAAAGTCGAAGTGGCTCTGCGTCACCGTCAGCACTGTGCTGTCGGGCCCCTCGGCGGTCAACTGGAACTCGGTGGTGGTCTCCACGCCGTCGAGCAGCCAGCCGAAGCGCAACGTGTCGTCGTCCGCGTGCAGGAGGCGTTGATGCGGGGCGTCACCTTCGGGTGTGTAGCGGCCCCAGAATTCGTACCGCCGGGGCAGCTCGACCTCGGCGTGTTCGGCCAGCCAGAGTCGCAGCTCGGCCGGGTCGGTCACTGCCTGGCGGACGCGCCCGACGGACGCGGAGAGGCGGGCCTGCAGCTTCAGCGGTTCACTCATCGTCGTTGCCTTTCGGATAGCAGGCCACGGCGAGCTTGAAGGCATCCCCTTCGCTGCCGCCGTAGCGGGTGAACAGGTCTTGGAGTGCGGTTTGCAGGTCGTGCAGGAACTGCGGGCGGAGCTCCGCGGGCACCCGGATCTCGCCCGCTACCCCGATCGAGGGCAGCTCGGGCGCGGCGCGGTCGAGGCCGGCGATGTCCGCCTGGACCTCTTCCATCAGGTCGAGCAGGTAGCCCAGGCTCAGCTCGTCGCGTGCACGGCGCAGCCCGATCCGGCCGACGAGCCGGGGTGAGAGCCAGTAGGAGCGGGCGGCGGCCTGGTAGATGCCCTCGGTGATGCCGCGGACCTTGCGCTCGTTGACCAGCTCGACCAGGCCGGCCGCGACGAGCTGCTTGACGTGGTAGTAGACGCGCTGTGGCGTCTGGTCGAGGCGGGCCGCGACCTCCGTGCAGGTGCGCGGCTCGGCCAGTTGCCGCAGCACCTCGACGCGCTGCGGCTTGAGCAGGACCTCGGCCTGCTCGATCTTCTCCAGGTACAGGACATCTCTCATGACAAAATCAGTTTGTACGTACAAAATCTGTTTGTCAATCGCTTCGCGAGAAGCCGCGCCGACTTCCTCGGCGCGGCTTCAGGCGATTGGTCAAGCCCCGGTCAGGCCAGCCAGTCGGGCCGCAGCGGATAGCCGTTGACGCCGTCCGGACCGTTGTGGGTGGCAAGCACCTGGTGCAACTGGATGCCGTTGCGCTCGAACGCCATCCGCGACCCGGCCATGTAGAGCCCCCACACCCGTGCCGTGCCCGCGCCCACCTCAGAGACGCAGAAGTCCCAGTGCTCCACCAGATTGCGGCACCAGGCGGCGAGCGTCAGCGCGTAGTGCTGGCGCAGGTTCTCCTCGTGATGCACCTCAAACCCGGCGTCGTGCACCTCACTGATCAGCCGACCCGGGCCGGCCAACTCGCCGTCCGGGAAGACGTACCTGTCGATGAAGGCGCCCGAGCGGTGCGGCGCCCGATTGTCAGCGCGGGTGATGCAGTGGTTGAGCAGCCGCCCGCCCTGCCGCAGCCGGTCACGCAGCGCACCGAAGTACGCCGGGTAGTTGCGCACCCCGATGTGCTCGGTAAGCCCGATCGAGGAGACCGCGTCGAACTGCTCCGCCGGCGCGTCCCGGTAGTCCATGTGCCGCACCTCGGCCAGCCCGGTCAGCCCCTCCCGCTCGATGGCGGCCTGCGCCCACTGCGCCTGCGCCTTCGACAGGGTCACCCCCAGCGCCTTCACGCCGTACTCGCGCGCCGCGTGCCGGACCATGCCACCCCAGCCGCAGCCCACATCCAGCAGCCGCATCCCCTTCTTCAACCCCAGCTTGCCGGCGACCAGGTCGTACTTCGTCGCCTGGGCCTGCTCCAGGGTGTCGTCCGGAGACCGGTAAACCGCGCACGTGTACGTCATCGACGGGCCGAGAACCTTCTCGTAGAAGGCGTTCGAGACGTCGTAGTGGTGTGAGATGGCAGTGCTGTCGCGGACCCGCGAGTGGACAAGCCCGTTCATCACCCGCTTCCAGCGCGGAAGCGCCTCCTGCGGCGGGGCCGGCGGCGGCATCAGCCGCTCCCAGCCCAGCCCACGCGCCAACGCCAGCCCGTCGGTCAACGACGGCGGACGTAACCGCAGCTCGTCCTTGAGCACCTGCAACGCCTCGTACGGATCACCCGGGTGCACTCCCTGCAACGCCAGGTCGCCGCTGACGTAGGCCCTGGCCATGCCCAGGTCGCCGGGGGCCGTGAGCAGGTACGACAGCCCCCGCTCGGAACGGATCGCCAGGGTGATGCCGGCATCGGACGGGCCGACGGCGCTGCCGTCGTACCCGGTGATGCGCACCGGCAGCGGCCCGGCGGTGACCGCGCGGATGACGTCCGCAACGGTCGGACCCGTGGGCCGGCCGCCCGCCGGCGGGGTGGCGGGGACGCTCGCCGCCCCCTGATCTCGGTCGGTCAGGCTCATGCTCGTGCTACCGCCTTCTCGTACAGTCCCGTCAGCCGCTGGTCCGGGTCGTAGCGGTCCTTCACCGCGCGCCACGTGTCGCCGCCGTAGAGGCGATCGAAGGCTTCCCGGTCGTAGTACGCGTCGGAGTAGAGCGACTTGTGGCCACCCAACTCCGACACCCTGCGTTCGATCGTGCGGTTGACGTCGCCGTCGGCGGCGCCCGGCGCGATCGGCACGCTCCCCCAGAACCCAATGTTGACGTAGTCCTGCCCCGGCCGGAGGGGATACAGCGGCCAGGACCTCGCCGAGCCCGGCCCCGCCGGCTCACGCAACCGCAGCGGGCAGAGCCACACCGGGGTCATCCCCACACTGCCCGCGAACCAGCGCAGGAAGTCGGCGGTGCGGTCCAGCGGGATCTCCACGTCCTGCACGACCCGTTCCCGGGCCGGCTGGCCGCGCAGCCTGTCGACACGGGCCGCCACCTGGTGCCGGTGCTCCAGCCGGACCAGCCGGTGGTAGACGTCGCTGCGTCGGTAACGCGCCGGCCAGAGCCGGCGCAGCACCGGGTGCTGCGCGCCGAACGCCGCCGAACACCAGAACCAGTCGGTGTCCCAGCGCCAGAGATAGTCGTACGCGGTCAGCACGTCCCGGGTGCGCCGACGCAGCGACCGGTAGTAGATCGACTGGCCGGTGTAGTCGCTGGGCGGGCCGGCCGAGTCGGTGAACGTGCCGAGCACCAGGTACGCCTCGCCGGGGCTGAACATCACCCCGTCCATGGCGTCGACGGGCTCACCGGCCCAGGACCGGGTGGCGGTCACCTCGGCTATCGCGTCGGTGAGCGCCTCCAGCCTGGTGAACCGGACGTTGCGCAGCGCCACGTACCTGCCGACGGGTTGCAGTTCGATGCGCAGCCGGGTGGCGTACCCGAGGCTGCCCAGCGAGTTGGGAAACGCCGCGAACAGGTCGGCGTGCTCCCCGTCGGGCCGGGCCGTGACGATCTCGCCGGAGCCGGTGAGGATGTCCAACTCCCGCACCGACTCGTGCGGAAGGCCGTTGCGGAACGACGTCGACTCGATGCCGAGCCCGGTCACCGCACCGCCCAGGGTGATGGTGCGCAACTGCGGCACCACGAGCGGCATCAGCCCGTGCGGCAACGTCGCGTCGACAAGATCCTCGTACGTGCACATGCCCTGCACGTCGGCCGTCCGAGCGGTCGCGTCGACCGAGAGCACCCGGTTGAGACCGCTCACGTCGAGGCCCGGGGTCCGGGGAGCGGACCGGGGGCGGAACAGATTGGAGGTGCGTTTGGCCAGCCGGACAGGCTCGCCAGTGGGCACTGCGGCGTACGACCGCCGCAACGTGTCCACCGCTTCATCATGGTCAATGGGGTGATCCACACGCTCCGCGCGCATGTGATCACCTTACGCCCGCACCCTCGACATTCGTGGGATGTCGCCAGCGGTCATTTCCCGTCCGCTGACAGGCCCGACGGCTACCGTTGCGATCATGCCGTCGCCCGCGATCGCCGCCCTGGATTCCGCCGGGCTCCCGTACCGGTTGGTCAGCCACGGTCCGGTCGGCAGCCTGGCGGAGGCCGCCGCCGCCCGCGGTGTCGCCGTCCCGGACGTGGTGAAGACGATCGTGGTGCGCCGGAGCGTGGACGACCACCTGTTCGTGCTCACCCCCGGCGACCGGGTCATCTCCTGGCCCAAGCTGCGGGCTCTTCTGGGGGTGCACCGCCTCTCCATGCCGGACGCGGCGGGCGCGCTGGCGGCGACCGGCTACGAGCGCGGCACCATCACCCCGTTCGGCGCGAGCACGGCGTGGCCGGTGATCGCCGACGAACGGCTGCGCGGTCGGCAGATCACGCTGGGCGCTGGTGAACGCGGTCTCGCAGTCGCGGTCGACGCCGATGCCGCGATCGCCATGCTCGACGCCACAGTGGCCGACGTCACAGACCCACAGCCGACCCGCTGACCCCTGCCGTCGTCGATGCGGCGGCCTACTGTTGGGGGCATGCCGAAAGCCGTGTGGAACGACCTGGTCGTCGCCGAGAGCGACGACACCGTGCTGGTGGAGGGCAACCACTACTTCCCCCGCTCCGCCCTGCGCGACGACCTGATCCGCGAGTCGCCGACGCACACCGTCTGCCCGTGGAAGGGCACCGCCTCGTACTACACCCTTGAGCACGAGGGCAGCACCAGCCAGGACGCGGTCTGGTACTACCCGGACCCGAAGCCGGACGCCGAGATGGTGCGCGACCGGGTCGCGTTCTGGAAGGACGTCCGGGTCGTCGACTGACCGCCGGGTTGGCTCCGGCGCGCCGCCGTGGGTGAGGATGGCCCCATGTCCGCCCCCGAGGAACGCCCCGAGCCCGCCGGCACCGTCTACGGCGGTCGCCGGGCGCCGCACTCCGGCCTGTTGAGCGACCCGCTGCTGCGGCTGGCGGTGGCGGTCGGGTTGGTCGGCGTACTCGTGGGGGTGCTCTTCGCCACCGGCCTGTTCGACGGTGACGAGGAGCCGGTGGTGCCGGCGACTGTCGGCGCGCCGTCAAGCGTGCCGGAGCCGACCACCGAGGCTGCCGAGCCGAGCCCGACGCCCTCCGCCGAGCCGTCGCCCACCACGCCGGCCGGCCCGCCCACCGGGCCGACTGTGCTGCGGGCCGCCTCCGGGTTGTGCCTCGGTGTCGACGGCGACGGCGAGAAGGCCGAGGCGCAACTGGCCGCGTGCAGCGGCGGCCCGGAGCAGCAGTGGGTGGTCAACCCTGCCGCCGCGGATGTCGTGGCGCTCACCAATGCCGCCTACGGGCAGTGCCTCGACGTCGAGGGCGGCAGTGGGGACGACGGCGCACGGATGATGCAGTTCCCCTGCCACAGCGGGCCCAACCAGCAGTGGCGGCTGAGCGCCACAGGCACCGGCCCGGTGCTGCTGGTGGCGGCGCACAGCGGCAAGTGCGCGCAGCCCGAGGACGACGGCGCCGAGGCCGGCGACGACGTTCGGCAGCGGACCTGCGACGGTCGACCCGCCCAGCAGTGGACGCTCGGCTGAGCGGTCCGCCTCAGCCCCGGAAGCTCCACGCCTTCGGAGCGGTCGCGGCGGCCAGCACGGCCTCCGGCACCGGCCGGCCGGGCCGTCGGCGCAGCAGCAACGACAGCCCGGCAGCGCCGATCGACAGCGCGCCCGCCACGTACCAGGCCATCGCGTAGTCGCCGAGACGGTCGCGGACCAGCCCCGCACCCGTCGCGGCGATCGCCGCCCCGAACTGGTGCGCGGCGAACACCCAGCCGAACACGACAGCACCGGCGTCGCCGAAGTACTCGCGGCACAGCGCCACAGTCGGCGGCACGGTCGCCACCCAGTCCAGGCCGTAGAAGATGATGAACACCAGCATGCTCGGCCGGGCGGTGCCGCTGAACAGGCTCGGCAGCACCAGCAACGACGCACCGCGCAGCGCGTAGTAGGCGCCGAGCAGCAGCCGGCTGTCCACCCGGTCGGTGAGCCAACCGGAGGCGATCGTCCCGACGATGTCGAAGAGCCCGACCAGGGCGAGCAGCCCGGCCGCCGTGGTCTCGGCCATGCCGTGGTCGTGCGCGGCCGGCACGAAATGCGTACCGACGAGGCCGTTCGTCGTCGCGCCGCAGATCGCGAAGCCGCCGGCCAGCAGCCAGAACGGCCGGGTCCGCGCCGCGACGGCCAGCGCACCCAGCGCCCGTCTCGCCGCGCCTCCGCTGGGCGGCGGCACCGCCACGACCTCGGTCGCGCCGTAGGCGGGCAGGTCGAGATCCGCCGGGTGCTCGCGCAGCAACCACACCACCAGGGGTACGACAGCGAGGGCGGCTCCGGCCACGACGAGTGCTGCCGTACGCCAGCCGTGGTCGCGTACCAGCACGGCGATCAGCGGCAGGAAGATCAGCTGCCCGGCCGCCCCGCCCGCGGTCAGCACACCGGTGACGAGGCCCCGGCGGCGGACGAACCAGCGCCCCGTGACGGTCGCCACGAAGGCCAGCGCCATCGACCCGGTGCCCAACCCGACGAGTACGCCCCAGCACAGCAGCAACTGCCAACTCGCCGTCATGAAGACGGTGAGCCCGCTGCCGGCGGCGACCAGCAGAAGCGCCACCGAGACCACCCGGCGGATGCCGAAGCGGTCCATCAGAGCGGCGGCGAACGGCGCGGTGAGCCCGTAGAGCAGCAGGTTTACCGAGACGGCAGCCGAGATGGTCGCCAGCGGCCAGCCGAACTCCGCGTGCAGCGGGTGCAGCAGCACCGACGGGGTGGCCCGGAACCCGGCCGCGCCGACCAACGCCACGAAGGCGACGGCCGCGACCAGCCAGGCGGGATGCAGGCGGCGGTTCTTTCTCACGCCACCAGTCTGGGCGCGGTGCCGATCACCGACGAGTGGCCGGAAAGCCATCATGCGCAATAATCAGGCCATGAGCGTACGCCCGCACCGGATCGCCGTCCTCGCCCTCGACCAGGTGGTCGGCCTCGACCTGGGTACGCCGGCGCAGGTCTTCAGCACCGCCTGGGGAGCCGACGACACGTCCCGCTACGACGTCCGGGTGTGTACTCCCGGCGGGCTGCCGGTACGCAGCACCGCCGGCTTCCAGGTGCTCCCGGACCACGGGCTGGAGTTGCTCGAAACCGCCGACACGGTGATCGTCCCGGGCATCCACGCAGGCACCGCGCTGACCGACGGCAGCATCCAGCCGGAGGTGACCGAGGCGCTGCGCTCGGCGTACGACCGGGGCGCACGGGTGATGTCGATCTGCACCGGGGCGTTCGTGCTGGCTGCCGCCGGCCTGCTCGACGGGCGCCGGGCCACCACCCACTGGGCGTACGCGCAGCGGTTCCGCCGCCTGCACAGCCGGGTGGACCTCGACCCGGCCGTGCTGTTCATCGTCGACGACCGGGTGCTCACCTCGGCCGGAGTGGCCGCCGGCATCGACCTGTGCCTGCACGTCATCCGCCTCGATCACGGCAGCGAGGCCGCCAACCGGGTGGCCCGCCGCTGCGTGATGCCGCCGTGGCGCGACGGCGGTCAGGCGCAGTACATCGAGCAGCCGGTGCCGAAGGTCACCGACACCAGCACCGCGAATACGCGCGAGTGGGTGCGGCAGCGGCTGCACGAGCCGATCGCCCTGCGTGACCTCGCCGAGCACGCACGGATGAGCGTGCGCACCTTCACCCGGCGCTTCCGGTCGGAGACCGGGCTGAGCCCGGCGCAGTGGCTGCTGCAACAGCGCACCGACCACGCTCGGCTGCTGCTGGAGACGACCGACCTCACCGTCGACCAGATCGCCCACCGCAGCGGGTTCAACACCACTGCCGCCCTACGCCAGCAGCTCCACCAGCGCATAGGAGTAAGCCCGACAACCTACCGCCGCACCTTCCACCCCCGCCCGCCTCACTCCCTCCGCGATCTTGCACTTTCGGTCGTGGATCTGCCCGTTACGCCCTCTTTGCCCGGGCAGGAAGTACAAGATCGACGAGAGTCAGGGGTTGGTGCGGAGCGCGTGTAGTTGGGCCTGGTGTTTTGGTAGGTGGACCTTTGCGTGCAGGTTCAGGGTGCGGGACCAGGGCAGGGGCTCGTCGATGTCCAGGTCGGGGCCTTCCCGCAGGCAGGTCGCTACCGGGGTTTCCGCGTTCAGGCCGAGCTGATCGATAAGCGCACAGAGCCGTTCACTGGTGTCGTGCAGCAGCGCGGCCAGGCCACGCATGCCGCCCTGCTCGGCGACCAACGCGTCGAGCTGCGGACGGTGCATGTCGTCCAGGTCGTAGTACGCGTAGGGCGATCCGGCCAGCAAAGCCTCGGTGGCCTGGATCATCAGCTCGTCGTTGGCAACCAGATGCGCCATGATCTGCTCGGCGCTGAGCCGCCCCTGCGGGGCGGGCCCAAACGTCGCCCCGTCGATCTCGGCGAACACCCCGTCGTAGGCCCGCCGCAACCCGCCACTCTCCACCACAACCCCACCCCACCCGCCCCACCCCGTCGATCATGGAGTTGTGGTGCCCAGTTCACCCAGACGAGCACCATTCGTCACCCACCACAACTCCATGATCGACGGGAGAGGGCTGGGGTTGGGGCTGGAGGAGGGGGGAGGGGGCAGGGGGGAGGGGGCAGGGGGGGAGGGGGGAGGGGAGGGTTAGCGGCGGGATTGGCGGGAGCGGAGGTAGTCGGAGACCACGTACTCGCCCAGGTCGTCGGTGTCTGGGGTGAACATGCGGCCTCGGCTGCGGCGGGCCACCGCGTCGACGAAGCGGCGCAGACCCGGGTCGTCGCCAAGCATGAACAGGTTGAGCGTGGCACCGTAGCGGCTGAGCCGGTCGACCTCCCGGACGGTCGCCTCGATCGTCTCCGGCAGCGACGGCCAGTGGAACAGCGCCTCCCCGTCGTCCGGATCCAGATGCGCTGTCGGCTCACCGTCGGTGACCACAAGCACCACCGGCTCGGCGTCCGGGTGCCGGCGCAGGTGCCGGGCGGCCAGCCGCAGCGCGTGCTGGAGGTTGGTGCCCTGCTGCATGTCCGGCTCCACCGCTGCCAACTCCTGCTGGGTGAGCGTCATCGCCTCCCGGCCGAAGCCGACGATCTGCAGCGCGTCCTGCGGGAAGCGCGTCTCCATGAGGTGGGCCAGCGCCAGCGCCGTCTGCTTCATCGGCCCCCAACGACCCTGCGAGATCATCGAGTACGACAGGTCGACGCACAGAACCACCGCCGCAGATGCCCGCTTCTCGGTCTCCAGCACCTCGAAGTCGTCCGCCACGAGCTGCACCGGCACGCTCGGCCCGGCCCGGGTGACCGCCCGCGTGAGGGTGCGTACGACGTCGATTGGCTGCTCGTCGCCGTACTCCCAGGGTCTTGACGCACCACTGACCTCGCCGGCGGCGCCCGCCGAACGCAGGTCGTGCTGGCCTCGCGGCCCGGCGGTCAGCTCGGCGAAGACCCGCCGCAGTGCGGTCCCGCCGAGCCGGCGCAGCGCCTTCGGGCTCAACGTGAGCCCGTCCGCGTCCCGGCTCACCCAGCCCTGCCGCCGCAACTCCCGTTCCAGCTCACGCAGCCGGCGCACGTCGTCGGCGGCGTCCCGGCCCAGGGTACGGGCGACCGCGTCGACGTCCACGTCGTCCAGGGTGGCCCCGGGGTGCTCCTGGTCGAGCTGGTCCAGCAGGTCGTCCAGCTCACCGATCTCGCCGAGCGCCCCGGCCGCGTCGGCGTAGTCCAGTGGTTGCTCGCCCCGGACCCGCTCGCCGCGCCCCCACCGCAGATCCGGCCGCAGCGCCCGCAGGTTCGCGTCCAGCGCTGACAACTCCCCGGCCAGCCGGTCCCCCAGCGACTGCTGCATCAGACCGGCCAGCTCGGCGCGCTGCCGCTCGGAGAGCGAGTTCATCAGCCGCTCACCGGCCGCCGAACGGCGGGCCAGCACGTCGATCAACTCGTCGACCGTTCCCGGCCGCTCCGGGAAGAACTCGCCGTGCCGGCGCATGAACTCGGCGAACGCGTCGGTGGTGTCCTCCGCGCGACCGTGCCGGGCCAGCAGGTCGTTGAGGTCGCGCATCATCTCGGCCAGCCGCTGCTGCGCGGCCGGATCGGCGGACGCGCGTACCGCGTCACGCAGCCCCGCGAACCGCTGACCGAGGACGTCGTCGCGGAGCTGGTCGAGGATCTGCTGGTACGACCGGCGGGCGTCCTCGCTGGCCCACTGGTAGCCGGCCAGTTCCTCCACCGCCCGCGCGGTGGACCGGGGCAGGTTGTCGAGCACCGCCTCGGCGAACCGCGCGTTGTCGTCGTCGCGGCCCCGCAGCTCGTCCCGCTCGGCGGCGAGCGCCTGGTCGAGCAGGGCACGAGCCCGGGTCACGGCGCCGTCCAGGTCGCCCCGGCGCAGCGCCTCCCGGCGCAACCGTCGCGCCCTGGCCGCCAGGTCGTCGAGGCCACCACGCCCCTGCTGGCCACGACGCAGCAGGTTGCGCAGCGCCTCGCGCAGGCTGCCGCCGGCCAGCACCTCGGCGCCGACCGCGTCCACCGCCTCTTGCACGTCGTACGGGGGCGCGAGCGGGTCGGGTCCGCCGCGCCACTGCCCGTACCGGAACCGGTTGCCGGCCACCGTCAGTCCCGGCCGCCGTAGACGGTGCGCCCCGAGTCGGTGACGTCCTTGCCGAGCCGGCGGGTCAGGTGCAGCCCTTCCAGCACGAACTCGACGGCGGCGGCAGCCTCCTCCGGGGTGGGCGCGTCGCCCAGGCCGAGCCGGTCCATGACCTTGGCCAGCCCGGGTACGGTGCCCACCTGGCGCAGCACCTCGGCGGAGCCGACCAGTTCACCGGTCTCGATGGCCGCGCCCTCCTCGACGAGGGCGGTGAACCCGGACAGGTCCAGCCCGGCCAGGCGGCCCCGGAACGTCTCGGCGGTCGCGGTGCGCAGCAGGTGGGCGAGGATCTCGATCTCCCGCCCCTCCTCGCCGCTCTCGAACTCGACCTTGCCGCGCAGGGTGCTGGTCACCGACACCGCGTCACCAACGCGCGCCACCGCCGCCTCCGATGCAAGGAAGGGCCCCTTGTTATCGCTTTCTGTTGTAGAGGGGGCCCCTCCTAACACCTTGCCGGCGGCGGCCAGCAGACCGGCGCGGCGCAGCGCGGCACCGGCGACGGTCTCCGCTGCGGCGATCGCGAACCGGGCGGAGACGCCCGAGCGGGGGTCGACCGACGGCGACTCCCGCACCGCGCGGGCGAAACGGGCCAACACCTCCAGCACGTGCTCCGGCACCTCGGCGACCAGGTCGGCCTCCTGCCGGATCAGTGCCAGCTCCAACTCCAGGTCGACCGGGTAGTGGGTACGGATCTCCGCGCCGAACCGGTCCTTGAGAGGCGTGATGATCCGGCCCCGGTTGGTGTAGTCCTCCGGGTTGGCGCTGGCCACCAGGAGCAGGTCGAGTGGCAGCCGCAGCTGGTAGCCGCGGACCTGGATGTCCCGCTCCTCCAGCACGTTGAGCAGGGCCACCTGGATGCGCTCGGCCAGATCGGGCAGCTCGTTGACGGCGAAGATGCCCCTGTTGGTACGGGGTACCAGCCCGAAGTGGATGGTTTCCGGGTCGCCGAGGGTGCGCCCCTGGGCGATCCGGATCGGGTCGACGTCGCCGATCAGGTCGCCGACGCTGGTGTCCGGGGTGGCGAGTTTCTCGCCGTACCGCATCGAGCGGTGCAGCCAGCCGACCGGCTGGTCGTCGCCGGCCTCGGCGACCCGGGCGCGGGACGCGGGGGTGAGCGGACGCATCGGGTGCTCGTTGAGCACCGAGCCGGGGATCACCGGGGTCCACTCGTCGAGCAGCGCGCCCAGTGCGCGGATCAGTCGGGTCTTGCCCTGGCCCCGTTCGCCGAGCAGGACCATGTCGTGGCCGGCGAGCAGTGCCCGCTCGACCTCGGGCAGCACTGTGTCGTCGTATCCGACGATGCCGGGAAAGCGGGTCTCGCCGGAGCGCATCCGGGCGAGGAGGTTGTCGCGGAGTTCCTGCTTGACGGTGCGGTACTGGTGACCGGCCGCCCGTAGCGCGCCGAGCGTGCCGGGCAGGTCGGCCGGTGGAACCGGGATTACCGGGGTAGGCGCAGTCACCCGATCCACGCTAGCTCACGTTCATTCAAGGCCCTGAAATAACCGCAAACGACAAGAAGGATCGCAGAACCGACAGTAGCGCCGCCATGACGTTCAGCGGTGGTCAGCGACGTACTGCTGCGGGTCCTTGTCGTGGAACGACAGATTGCGGCCGGCCTTGTGCTCGCCGTAGAAGGTCAACCACCGCTGGCCCAGCTCGGCGCGCAGTTCGGTGCTGGCGTGTCTGCGGAAGTCGGGCAACGCCTCGTCCTCCTCCTCGGCCAGGTGCTCGCTGTTCTCCCGGCGGGCCGTGCCGACGGCATCCCACCAGGGCTTCGAGCCGACCGGGTGCAGTTTGGCCTCGGCGATGGCGTCCCGGATCTTGTTGTGGTCGCCGATGGCGTCGGTGGTCTCGTCTTCCCCGTCGTCGCCGTGCTTGACCAGGTGCGGATAGAGGATCGCCTCCTCTGCCTCGGCGTGGATGTCCAGGTGCAGGGCGAGGGCGTCCCAGATGGCGAGCAGTTCCTGCTCGTCGCGGGCGTCGTCGAGGCGGGCGAAGCCACGCCGGAAGGAGGCGTGGTCGTCAAGGATCAGTGCGGTGATGTCGTCCACTGTGCTCACTTTCCCGTTGGGCCGGCGAACCGGGCACGCAGCATCCGGGGCATCGCGGCGAGCCCGGTGACCGGGCGGAACCGTTTGGCGGCGTCGACAAGCGCCGCGTACTCGTCGTCGGCGAGGTCGATGTCGGCTGCTGCGGCGTTGCGTTCCATCTGCTCCACGCCGGACGCGCCGGGGATGGCCAGCACGTTGGGGTGGCGCAGCAGGTACGCGAGGGCGATCTGGCTGGGGGTGGCGTCGTGGGCCTCGGCGACCTGGCGCAGTGTGTCGATCAGAACGCCGCCGCGTTCCAGGTTTTCGGGCAGGAAGTACGGGTTGGCCCGCCGGATCGCGCCGGTAGGCGGGTTCTTGGCGTCGTACCGGCCGGACAGGAAGCCCTGGGCCAGCGGGCTGTACGCGATGACGACCCGGCCGGCCTGCCGGGCGTACGGCAGCAGGTCCTGCTCGGGTGCGCGGTCCAGCATGCTGTAGCGGACCTGGTTGCTGAGCACCCGCCGGCCGAGTGCGGCCTCGGCGGCCTGCCAGCGGCGCAGCCCGTAGTTGCTGACGCCGACTTCGGAGACCAGCCCGACGTCCTGCAACGTCCGCATGCCGCGCATCGTGGTGTGGTCGGCGACAACCGGGTTGGGTTGGTGCACCTGGTAGAGGTCGAGGGTGCTGACGCCGAGCCGGGCGGCCGAGGCGACGGCCCGCTGCTGCACCACGGCGGCCACCGGCAGCACCGGGAAGATCTTGGTGGCGATCGTGACCTTCGGCCGGTCGTCACCGAGTGCCGCGCCGAGGATCCGCTCGCTGCGCCCGAACCCGTAGACCTCGGCGGAGTCGAAGACTGTCACGCCCAGTTCGATGGCGCGCCTGACGATCTGCGCGGCCCGCTGTTCGAAGTCGGGGCCGTAGCCCCACTCCCGGGAGCCGAACTGCCAGGTGCCCAACCCGATCTTGGAAAGCGGCTTGGGGGTGTCGAGGGGGATGAACCGCATGGTGACGAAACTACCCCGTTGTCCGGGTTCCAACGCCTCATCTCGCGTACCCGGGGGCGGGTCTACGCTCGTGATCGTGACCTACCTCGCCGCGGATGACCGCTACGACACCATGACCTACCGGCGCAGCGGACGCAGTGGCCTGCGGCTGCCCGTCGTCTCCCTCGGGCTGTGGCACAACTTCGGTCCGGACCGCCCGCATCAGCGGCAGCGCGACATCGTCCGGCGCGCCTTCGACCTGGGTGTCACCCACTTCGACCTGGCCAACAACTACGGCCCGCCGGCCGGTTCGGCGGAGGAGAACTTCGGTCGGATGCTCGCCACCGACCTGAGGCCGTACCGGGACGAGCTGGTCATCTCCAGCAAGGCCGGCTATCTCATGTGGCCCGGCCCGTACGGCGAGTGGGGCTCGCGCAAGTACCTGATCTCGTCGCTGGACCAGTCGTTGAGCCGGATGGGCCTGGACTACGTCGACATCTTCTACTCGCACCGGTTCGACCCGGACACTCCGCTGGAGGAGACGATGGGCGCGCTTGACGCTGTCGTCCGCTCCGGCAAGGCGCTCTACGTCGGCATCTCGAACTACAACTCCGAGCAGACCGCGCGTGCCGCCGCGATCCTGCGTGAGCTGGGTACGCCGCTGCTGATCAACCAGCCGTCGTACTCGATGCTCAACCGCTGGACCGAGTCCGACGGCCTGCTCGACACCCTGGAGGAGGTCGGCGCCGGCTGTATCGCGTACAGCCCGCTGGCCCAGGGTCTGCTCACGGACCGCTACCTGGGTGGCATCCCCGCCGACTCGCGGGTGCGCACCAGCGTGTTCCTCAACGAGAGCGACCTCAGCGACGAGAAGATGGCCACCATCCGGGGGTTGGGCGAGGTCGCCGAGCGGCGCGGCCAGTCGCTGGCCCAGTTGGCGCTGGCCTGGGCACTGCGTGACCCGCGGATGACCAGCCTGATCATCGGGGCGAGCAGCGTCGAGCAGTTGGAGACCAACGTCGCCGCAGTGGGCAATCTCGACTTCACCGCCGACGAGCTGGCCGAGGTCGACCGGCTGCTGGGCTGAGCGCCGCGGGGTTCGCGGCGGAGCCGGATCACCAGATCCGGCGCCGCCCGGCACGGTGGTTGCGTACCTCGCACTGCCGCCCGACCGGGGCGACGGCTCCGCGTCGCCGGCGGCCCACGCCGACCAGCACCGCCAGGACCAGCACGGTGGCCGCGCCGACCAGCACCGGCCACCGCGCGTCGAGGTCGCGTACCGACGCCACAGGCACGCCCGGGTCGGCCGCCGCCGCCACCGCCGACTGGGCGGCGGCCGGCCTACTCGCCGTGGTACGCGGGACAGCCGGCGCGCTCTTCGCCGTGCCGCTGCGCGCCGCCCGGAACACCACGTCGGAGCAGGAGTAGTAGGTGTCCGGGGTGTTGGAGTTCTGCCAGATCGTGTAGATCAGGTGCCGTCCGCTCCGGCCCGCCGGCAACCGGCCCGCCAACTGGTACGCACCTGCCCGCACCGGCGGGTCGGTCACCGTCAGAAACGGGCGCGACTCCAGATCCGCCCAGGTCAGTGGCGCTCGCGGGTTATAGCCGGGCCTGGTGACGTAGAGCCGGAAGCTACCCCGGTGCTCGATTGTGGTCCGGTACCGGAAGGTGAACTTCGCGCCGGCGGTCAGCTCGGTGCTCGGCCAGTCGGTGCGGGGCAGGTCCAGCCCTCGGTAGGCGGACAGCCCGCCGCTGCACAGCTCGCCGTCCGGGATCCGCTCCCGGTCCCGGCCGTTGA
This sequence comes from Micromonospora profundi, assembly GCF_011927785.1. Taxonomy (NCBI): domain Bacteria; kingdom Bacillati; phylum Actinomycetota; class Actinomycetes; order Micromonosporales; family Micromonosporaceae; genus Micromonospora; species Micromonospora profundi. Next base: position 4,936,732 of record NZ_JAATJK010000001.1, read on the forward strand.
TCGCGGCCACCCGCACGTTGTCCCACTCCCGGACCGCCGCGCCCGCCGCGACGGCCGCCCGGCAGGCGCTGGTGGCCGCGTACCGGCCCTGCGGTCCGCATGCCGCCGCCCTGCTGATCGGGTCCGTCGGGGCGCCGTGCGCGGCGGCAGGCGTGCCGGCCAGCGGCACGGTCGCGGCGGCGACCAGCACCGTGACGAGCAGCCGGCGTACGGTCATGACGTTGACCTCCCGCCAGTGGTACGGGCGCGGGGAGGCAAAGGTTCGACGCCGGGGGCGCGGGAATCGCGGCATGGGCCAGGGTGTTCCGATAGACGGTACGGATCGAGGCCAGACCCCAGGCCGAGGAGGCAGACATGAAGGTACGCACCTCGTTGCGCGCGCTCAAGCAGAAGCCCGGTTCGGTGGTGGTCCGCCGGCACGGTCGGGTGATCGTGGTGAACCGCGCGAACCCGCAGTGGAAGAGCCGTCAGGGCTGATCAGCCCCGCAACGGACATCGAGTCGCAGACGCCCCGACCGGGAGGTTTCCGGTCGGGGCGTCGCCATGTGTGAGCACACCCGAACGCTCACTCAGGGAGAATGGTGACGTTCTGCTCAAGCAACTCGTCCACGAGCCTGGCGTAGCGTTCCGGGCCCCACTGGGGTGGCTGTTCTCCGGGCTGGGGCTCGTCTCCGTTATCTACGAAGAACTTCTCGTGTCCGCCCGGGGTGAAGATGACCAGCATTCTGGCGTCGGTGTCGCCCACGTTCTTGAACCTGTGCCGGGTGCCGCGGGGGATGAAGACGAAGTCACCGGCCTCGGCCACCTGGAGTTCATCGCCGTTGAGGAACTCCAGGTGGCCCGACAGCACGTAGAACGCTTCGTCCTCGTTGCCGTGGCTGTGTGCGACCGGTCCGGCCCCGGGTGGCACGGTGGCTTCGATGAGCCCGAGAGAGCCGTTGGTGTCGTCTACGGTGACCTTGATGGTGTAGGTGTCGCCTGCGAGCCACCTGTGGGTGCCCTCGGAGCGCCGGACGAAGACACCGCCGCGAGCGGTCCACCGCGGGTCGTTCTTGTCGGGCACGGGGAACGGGAAACTCATCTGCTACTCCTTGGATTTTTTGCATGGGAGGGCGGCCGGTGCCGCCCTGTTGCGTGGGCTTTCTTGGAGGTTCAGGGAGGAAGCTCGTCAGGCCTTTGCAGATCGGTGCAGGACGCCATCGGGGTCGTAGCGCTTCCACAGCTCGCGGACCCGGGCACCGGTCGGCCCTGGGTAGGCGCGAGCGAATGTCCTCCTATCGGGATGGCTCTCGAAGTTCACGTATCCGCCGTCCACGTGCGGTGCGAAGGCGCCCCAAGCGGTCGAAAGGGCCTTCCGGCCGTACGGTGGGAACGTCGAGGCGATGACAAGCGCTTTGTGGTGACGATGTGGGTAGGCGGTGGCGGCCGGGTCAAGGTCGTTGGCGGCGCCGCCGAGTGAGCGCATCTGGATCAGGACCGGGTCGCGGCCCGTCACCGCCTTCACCAGGGCGCGGGCGGCGTCGCGGTTGATGTCCGCGAACAGTCCGTTGGTGGTGTTGGTGGGCATCTGGCCGGTATTCGGGTGCAGATGCGCGGGCGGGACCATATTCGAGTACGGGACGATATGAGCCTGTTGGACCGTGATTCCCCTGATATCGAGGAGAGGCTGAAGGGCTCGTTGGATCGTGGCCGGCTTGTTCGAGGCCACGACGGCGGTGATGGAGGCGACCGGCGTGATGCCTTGGGAGGCCAGTGTCACCGCCGTCGTCAGTTCACGTGGCGCGGCCGCCATGACGGCACCCCAACGCTGCAGGTTGCCGCCCGCAGAGTCCACTCGCATGACGAGCTGGGCGAACCCGACGTCGCGCAGTTCGATGGCCTCGATCTCGAAGGCCACCGCGATCCCCGCACCGGCTCCCGCACCGCGCATCACCCACAACAGATCGGGCTCGGTGGCGGCATCGGCGCGGACCTGGGTGCCGTCGGGCAGCACCACCTCCACTGCGCGGACGTGGTCGATGGTGAGTCCGTAGTGCCGGACGAGCCATCCGATGCCGCCGGCCGTTGCCAGGCCTCCGACACCGACGTTGCCGTGGTCGCCGGAGCTGATAGCCAGTCCGTGCGGGGCGAGTGCCTGCGCGACCTGCGCCCAGCGGGCGCCCGCCTCCACCCGTACCAGGCGCGTACGGCGATCGAGGACGTTGACGCGGCGCATCGCGCTCAGATCGATGACGAGTCCGTCGTCGTTCGTGGCGCTTCCGGACAGGCCGTGCCCGCCACTGCGGACCGCGAGAGGGAGATTCCGCCCGCGGGCGAGCCGCAGCGCCACAGCGACGTCATCGGCCGACTTGGCGAGGACGACTGCTGCGGGCCGGCCGACGGTGGTGTACGTGGAGCGGAGCAGACTGTAGCGAGGATCGCCCTCGGTGACGATTTTGCCGGTCAGGCCGGCCGGGACGGTGCCAAGGCGCGTGGTCATCGTGTACTCCTGAGGGCTTCGACGCGATCGCGGACCGCCGGGACAACCTCGGAGGCAAAGATCGAGAGCTGGTTTTCGTGGTCGGCCACGGGCCAGAACACGAAGGTGTCGAAGCCGAGGACGACCACCCACTCGCTGAGCGTGTCCACCCATTGGCGCACGTCACCCACAAGCCCCTGGGCGCCCCGGAAATGCCCGATGGCACCGATCACGTTGTAGATTCGGCGAACCGATTCCGGGGCGCGTCCGGCAGCCGTAGCCGCCTCATCGATGATCTGCTGGCGGGCGAGCACTTGCTGCGGCGGCACGTAGATGTTCAGCGGCGAAACCCACCCGTCCGCCGACCTGCCCGTGACCGCCAGCATCTTGGGCCCCTGGGCGCCGAGCCAGAGTCCGACGGGCTTGGGCGGCCGGGGGCCGGCGCGATAGCCGGTCACCGAGTGATGGGGGGTTTGCAGTCGCACGGTGTCCGCGGCCAGGGCCGCGCGCAGGAGCATGAGTGACTCCTCCGTGAAAGTGACCATCTGTCCGCCGCGTCGGGGCACACCGCCCATTGAGGCGATCGCGTCGGCAAAAGCGCCACCGCCGACGCCGAGGTGGATGCGACCGTCGGTGAGCACGCTCAGCGAGGCGGCGGCCTTGGCGAGCATCGTCGGCGGGCGCAGTTGCAGGTCCGCCACGTCGGTGAAGAAGGAGATGCGCTCCGTGGCGGCAGAGAGGCTGCTGATCAGAGTCCAGCTGTCTAGGTGCCCCGGCTGGTAGGGATGGTCCTGCACCGCGAGGAGGTCCAGGCCGACGTCCTCGGCCAAACGCGCGAGGCGCCGGGTCTGGTCCAGTGACGCGGCCGAGGGATCCAGGCTCAGCCCGAAGGAGAGTGGGCGTCCGTAGTCGGTCATGGGTCCACGATGCGGCGGACGGCACGTCCCGCCAAACGACCGGTAAGATACTTACCTCTGGTAAGTAGCCAAGAGGCTCGGAGGTCGCAGAAATGACCAACACCCAGCCGCTGCGCCCGCAACGCAGCTCGATCCACGATGACACTTGCCCGAGCTTCGAGGAGGCGCTCGAGCTGGTCGGGCGCCGCTGGACAGGCTCGATCTTGGCCGCCGCCGCCCAAGGTGCTCGCCGCTTCGGCGAGTACCGCGCCACCATCGATGGCATCTCCGACCGGTTGCTGACGCAGCGTCTGAAAGAACTCGAGGCAAACGGGCTCATCGAGCGGACCGTGATCCCCAGCACGCCGGTGCAGATCCGGTACGACCTCAGTGCGGACGGCAGGGCATTGGTGCAAGCCCTGCAGCCGCTGACGAAATGGAGCATCCAGCGTTCCGCCCGGCGCGCACGGTAGCCCTGCGGCCGGTCGGATGCCCTGGCACTGACCGACGCCCACAGAGGCCAGGAACGAGAAAAGCCCTGGCGAGGGATTCGCTCCCCCACCAGGGCTTTTGCAAGGGTGGAGCCGAGGGGACTCGAACCCCTGACCCCCACACTGCCAGTGTGGTGCGCTACCAGCTGCGCCACGGCCCCTTGCTGTCGTCCCGGTCGCCCGGGCACTGGGAAACTATACACAGACCGGCCCGCATGGTCATCTCGCGGGGGTCCCGCCGTCCGGGATCAGTTGAGCGCCACGTCCGGCGGGAAGTGCGCCACGGCGGCCATCATGCCGCCCTGCCGGCGCAGCACCATCGGCCACAGGTCGTCGGGGCGGTCGACGAAGGCATCACCGGGCAGGGCGTCCAGCAGGAACCAGGACCCGTCGGCGATCTCCTGCTCCAACTGCCCGCTGCCCCAGCCGGAGTAGCCGGCGAAGACCCGGATGCCGCCGACGCTCTCCCGCAGCTTCTCCGGGTCGACTGAGAGGTCGATCGTGCCGACCGCCCCGGACACCTGGTGGAAGCCCTTGAGTCGGCGCAGCGGTTGCCGCATCCGGGCCAGGCAGATGGCCGAGTCGGGCTGCACCGGCCCGCCTTCGAAGAGCACTGCCGGTTCGCGGGCCAGGTCGCTCCAGTCGCCCAACACCTCGGCGACCGGAACCTCGGTGGCACGGTTCAGCACCACGCCGAGCGCGCCGCCCGGCTCGTGGGCGACCAGCAGCACCACCGTACGGTCGAAGTTTGGGTCCTTGAGGGCCGGAGTCGCGACCAGCAGCCGCCCGGTCATCGACTCCACTGCCCGTCCGCCGATCGCCTGGCCCTCTCCCTGCATCCCACCTACCCGTCAGTCGAGACCCCGGTCCGGGATCCGCCACCCGTCGGATCCGGACAGTGTGTCGGGATCAGCCGCGCCGTCAACGCCATGCCTGGCACCTTAGCCTGCGTCCCGGGTGCTGGATAAGGTCTGACCGGCGGGTGATCGGAGCAGCATCACCGACGCTGGAGAAACGCCCGAAAGGTCCGTCACATCCCGATAGATTCGGCTGGTCGGGAGGGCGACCACGATCGTCCCTGCGCGTATTCGACACGGAGGCAGGTGGCGATGGCAACGGTCCGGGACGCGACGTACGACGTGCTCCGCAGCCTCGGCATGACCACCGTGTTCGGCAATCCCGGTTCCACCGAGGAGCCGTTTCTGCGGGACTTCCCGGCCGACTTCCACTACGTCCATGCCCTGCACGAGGCCACGGCGGTCGCGATGGCCGACGGGTACGCCCAGGTCACCGGCATGCCCGCGCACGTCAACCTGCACACAGCCCCCGGCACCGGCAACGGCATGGGCAACCTGGTCACCGCCTGGCACAACAAGACACCGCTGATCGTCACCGCCGGCCAGCAGACCCGGGAGATGCTGCTGCTCGAACCCCGGCTGACAAGCCGTCGGGCCGTCGAACTGCCCGAGCCGTACGTCAAGTGGAGCTACGAGCCGGTCCGCGCGCAGGACATCCCGGCGGCGCTGCTGCGGGCGTACGCGACGGCCGTTCAGCCACCGGCCGGGCCGGTCTTCCTCTCCCTGCCGATGGACGACTGGGCCAAGGAGGCCGAGGCGGCGCCCGTCCCGCGGTCGGTGGCCACCCGGTTCGGGCCGGATCCGCACCGGTTGGCCGAGTTCGCCCGGGTGCTGGCCGGCAGCCGCAACCCGGTGCTGGTGTTCGGGCCGGGGGTGGACCGCTCCGACAGTTGGTCGACGGCGGTCACGCTTGCGGAGCGGCTGGCCGCACCGGTCTGGTCCGCCCCGGCACCGGAACGGGCCGTCTTCCCGGAGGACCACCCGAACTTCCGTGGCGTGCTGCCGTTCGCGATCGAACCCCTGGCCGAGGCACTGGACGGGCACGACACGGTGCTGGTCATCGGCGCCCCGGTGTTCCGCTACTACCCGCACGTGCCCGGTGATCACCTGCCCGCCGGCACCCGACTGCTGCACGTCACGGACGACCCGGACGAGGCCGCCCGCGCCCCGGTCGGGGACAGCCTGCTCGGCGACCCCGGGCTGACCCTCACCGCGCTGCTCGACCTCGTCCCGCGCACCGACCGGCCGCCCCCGGCACCCCGGAGCGCCCCCGCGCCGCCGGAGATCACCACGCCGCTGAGCGCCGACGCCCTGTTCGCCGCGTTGGCGACGCACTGGCCCGAGGACGGCATCCTGGTCCAGGAGTCCCCGTCGAACCTGTCCGCGCTGCGCCGCCGGCTGCGGATCACCCGTCCGGCGTCGTACTTCACGATGGCCAGCGGCGGCCTCGGCTACGGCCTGCCGGCGGCGGTCGGCGTGGCGCTGGCGCAGCGGGACACCGGACGTGCACGCCCGGTGGTGGCGGTGATCGGCGACGGTTCGTTCCACTACTCGGTGCAGGCGCTGTGGACCGCCGCACGCCTGTCGCTGCCCGTGGTGGTCATCGTCCCGGTCAACAAGCAGTACGCGATCCTGAAGTCGTTCGCCGAGCTGAAGGACACCCCAGGGGTGCCGGGACTGGACCTGCCGGGGCTGGACGTCACGGCGATAGCGGCCGGCTACGGCTGCGCCACCGCTGTGGTGGAAACCCCCGACCAGCTCGGCGCGGCGCTCGCCACCGGCCTGCGTGCCGACCGTCCGACAGTGCTGCCGGTGCCGATCAGCACCGACGTACCCAAGATCCTTTGAAGTGGCGCCCGGTCAGCGGGGAGCGATCGACAGTGGAGCCCCACTGAACACGTCGAGCACGGGCCGCGCCCCCAGCGGGGCCGCCAGGGTTACGGTTACCGGCTCGACCTTGAGCATGTCGATGCACTCACCGGCGGCCCGGGTGACCGCGCCGCCGACCACCACCACGTCCGGTCGTTCCCGCACCAGCGGCGTGGTCCCGGTGTCGCACGCGCCGACACCGAGCCGCACGGTCAGCCGTACCCCGTCGACCGCCACCAGGTCCTGGGCGGCCACCAGCCCGTCGGCCAGCGGCACCGCCGGCGCGGTGGGCTCGGGGACCGGGGCGACCGCCGTGGGCGCGACCGCGAGCCGGGCCACCGGAGTGGCCAACTCGTCGACAGCGAACAGCCAGGCCGGGACCTGAGCCTCACCCCGACTGGTACGCACCGGCACCGCGCCGAGCGTGACGCCGGTGACTGTCAGCGAGAGGCAGGCGGTAGGCGACGAACTGGTGGACCAACCGTCCGGCCCCGGCTCCACAGTGGGGCCGCCCGGGCTGGGAAGGCCGGGCCGCTTGGGCCGACCCGGGCACGGCAGCGGGTCACCCTGGTCGAGCTGCCGGTACGCCTCGGCCGCGCTGACCAACGGCACGACCGAGCGGCCGTCCGGGAAACGGATCTCCCCGTCGCCCACGCCGGCCGACGGGATGGGGACCTGTGCCCGGTACCAACCGGCACGGAAGGCCGCCTCGGTCTCCGATGTGAAGCGCGGGTCGCCGGGCAGCACTGTCGGCCCCTGCAACGGGACGTACCCGGTGCGCCAGTCCGGGCCCGGTCGCCACGCCTCGGCGACCTCGGTGGCCCGCGTGTCGAACGCCTCCGCGCGGCCACCGGGACCACCGGCGGGCTCGTCGCCGGTCGCGGCGCAACCAACCCCGAAGAGCAGCGGGAGTACGAGCAGAACGGCCTCTCGACGCATGCCGGGTTCGACGCACCCGCCAGCACCCCGGTTCCCTCAGGTCTCACCCCCGAGATCCGTCTGGTACGCCTGCCAGAGCAGCTCGGCGCCCCGCCGTCGGTGCCGGGTCAACGCCCGCAGCAGGTGGCCCGCCCGGTGCCGCAACTCGTCGAGGCTTGCCTCGGGCCGCTCTGCGAGCCGCTGCACGGCGAGCATCGTGGCGACGATCGCGGCATGCTCCAGGGTCAGCAGCCGAACCCTGTGGTCCAGGCGAGGCGAATGGGTGAGCAACTCCCGGTAGAGGCCGGCAGGGCCCTCGGTGACCCGGACGTGCTCGGCGAAACCCTGGCCGACCGGACGCAGCCGGCGCAGCACGTTCTCGCGCCAGCACGACTCGACCGTCGCGTCGGCGACGGCCCGGGCGAGGGCGTGCACGTCACCGGCGAGCCCGGCGGAACGCGGCTGACCGGGCAACCCGACGGGGGACGCCGCTCTGCCGTTGTGCGATTCGGGGGTGAGCCCGGTCGCCCACGGATGGGCGGTGGCTGACCGGGTGGTGACTGACGGCTGCTGGACCGGACCGGTGACCATGGCACCTCCCGCGCGGCGCTGCTACCCCATACCGCGATGGTGAACCCGCTCACGTGCGCTGTCCAGATGCCCTGAAGGCCTCATCTGCACCATTGGTCACAGCGTTCACTCCAACCCCGTGACGGCTCAGTGAGCGCCACCGGGGGGTCGTTCAGGTCCTCCGCCGGTGCTCTGCCAGGCGACGCAGGTCGCCGGCGACGGCGTACGCCTCGCTGTCCCGCCCCTCGCTGTCCCGCCCTTCGTCGGGTCGACCCGATGTGATCGCGTCGGCAAGTGCCAGCAGTTCGGGCGGCGGTAGCGTGGCCAGCCCCATCCCCCGCAGCGGCAGCATGATCCGGTGCCCGCTGTCCCGATCGGTGGCCATGACGACCGGCAGGCGGTGTCCACGCGCCCGCATGTCGTCCCCTGTCTCGCGTTCCGACATCCCTCGCGCGTCGATGACCGCTGTGGCGAGGTCGACGGTACGGCTGTGCAGCGCTCCCCGGACCCGTAGCCGGCTGCCATCCAGCCAGGCGGCCGTACGGAGCACCCGCAGCACCAGGTAAACCCCGAGCACTGCACAGGGCAGCCCACACAGCCCGGCCAGCGGGCCGAGAGTCGGCTGGTCCTCACCGCCGGAGTCCTGCAGGGAGGGCGGCAGCATCCCCGGCGGCAGATCGCGTGCCTCCTCATAGGAGGCGAACCCGTCCCCCGGGCCGGTCAGACGCCGCAGCAGCCCGTCGGCGATCAGTGGCAGCAGCACGAACGCGGCACCGACGGCGGTGACGAAAACGCCGACCACCACCGAGAGGGTGCGCTGGCCGGGTGACGCGCCAACGGACAGGCGCAGCTCCTGGTTCGTCACAGCGGCAGCGTAGGCGAACCCTCCCGCGCCAGGCACCCGCCCCGCCCTCCGGCACCCCTGGGCTGCGCCCCCGGGCCACGCCACCGGGCCGGCGCCGCCGGGCCGCCCGCGCCGCCGCATTACCGGCGCTGCCAGGGCTGCCGCGCGGCTGGCCGGGCGTGATCGACTCGCTTTCAAGGAAATCGCGGTATCCCCAGCGCTCCGGATGCCCCGGTTTCAAGGAAGCCGAGTCGATCATCGCTTCGGGACGCCGGTCCGACCCAGCTCGCCGACGAACACGGTCGACGCCGGCGACGAGTTGCGACTCGGGAACTCGCGGTCACGCGTTGCCACCCTGGGACTGGCGCCCGCCGTGGGAGTGGCGGTGAAGCGTTCGGCCCCGGGTGGCGCAGAAACGGCGATGCGCCCCGGCTGGTGGGCCGGGGCGCATCGTTCGAGGTGGTGGAGGTGCCGGGAATCGAACCCGGGTCCTTCGCCGGTTTGTCAGGGCTTCTCCGAGCGCAGCTCGCTATGCCTCTACTCGGCCCCACCGCTCACGCGAGCAAGTTGGTGTGACGGGCCCAGTCGCTGATTTATCTCGCCGCACGGACCCCGCGACCGGGTCCGATTGGCCAGCCTTCTAGCTGATGCCGGCTACTGGGACGAAGGCGTTCCCAGGCCGACAGACTCACTACTCGCCTCAGGCGGCGAGAGCGAAGTCAGCGCGTTGGTTCTTGGCGCTTATTGGTTTCCGACGACCGATTCTCGAGACGACGTCGGCTTCCTCGGCTCGCTTCCCCTGTCGCTGCGTACGAAGTCGAAACCAGTCACCCCCTCGACAGGCCGCCGATGTGGCGGCACTGACAAGACTAACGCCTGCCGCAACGGGTTTCATCCCGAGCCCCGGGCCGACACGTCGACCCGGACAAACGGGACGAACTAATCGTCCATCCCCTTGCCGCGCCGGCCTGAAATCCGGGCGATCTCCCGGTCCGCGTCGCGCTTGGCGAGGTCCTGCCGCTTGTCGTACGACTTCTTGCCCTTGGCCAGGGCGATCTCCACCTTGGCCCACCCGTCGGAGAAGTAGACCTGCAACGGGACGATTGTCAGCCCACCCTCTCGGGTCTTGCCGAGCAGCTTGTCGATCTCGCCCCGGTTGAGCAGCAGCTTGCGGGTACGCCGGGGCTCGTGGTTGGTCCAGGTGCCCTGGGTGTACTCCGGAATGTGCATCGCGTGCAGGTACAACTCGCCGTTGCGCTCCTGCGCGAACGCGTCGACAAGCGACGCCCGGCCGGCCCGCAGCGACTTGACCTCCGTGCCGGTGAGCGCCATGCCCGCCTCGTACGTGTCGAGGATCGAGTAGTCGTGACGCGCCTTCTTGTTGGAGGCGACCACCTTGCGCCCCTTTTCCCGTGGCATCGGCGCCACCCCCTCTCCTCCGATGTCCGTGGCGAGCCACCTCGCCCGGACAACCGATCATGCTACCTGAATGACAAGGACCCTCCCGCGCCGTTTATTTCCGGCGCGGGAGGGCCCTCGGGAGACGACGGGAGGACCCGTACGGTGCCTAGACCCGCAGGTAGAAGCGGAGGGTGACCCATGCGGTGGCGGCGCTGACCAGGACACCGACGCCGGCCATCAGCGGGAAGACGAACAGGATGTCGCCCCAACCGATCGGCGAGAGCAGGCCCTGCAACGCGCTGAGCGACCCGTCGAAGAGCAGATACTTCGCCGCGACAAGGGCCACCAGGCCGAGCAGTGAACCGATCAGGCCGGCCACCACGGCCTCCAGCACGAACGGCGCCTGGATGAACCAGTTGGACGCGCCGACCAGCTTCATGACCGCCACCTCACGTCGCTTGCTGTACGCGGCGACCTGGATGGTGTTGGCCACCAGGAGCAGCGCGGCGACAGCCATCACGATCGCGGCGGCCAGGGCGATGTTCTGGATCGCGGTGAGGACGTCGAAGATCTTGTCGAGCAGTCGACTCTGGTCGACGATCTCGTCGACGCCCTCGGTGTCCTTGTACTTGTCGTAGATGTCCTTGTACTGCTCCGGGTTGTTCAGCTTGAGGCGGAACGACTCGGGCAGCTGGTCCGGCTTGACGGCGTTCACCAGGTCCGGAGCGTCCTGGTACATCTCCTGGAACTTCTTGTACGCCTCGTCCTTGTTGACGTAGATGACGTTCTTGACCAGGGGGTCGCCGTCGAGCTGGGCGTTCAGGTCGGTGCGCTGCTGCTCGCTCACCTCCTGGTTCAAGAAGATCGAAACCTCGATGTTCTTGTAGTAGAGGTCCTTCATGTCGTCAACCTGGCGGTACATGAGACCGCTGGCGCCGAGCATGGTCAGCGAGACCGCCATCGTGATGATCATCGCGACGGTCATGGTCACGTTGCGCCACAGTCCAACCAGCACCTCGGACAGGACGTATTTCACGCGCATCGGGATTTCCTCCGGGTCTCCGGCATGAAGTGTTCGTCGTCAGGCTGCGCAGGGGTGGAGCGGGGGCTCACCCGTAGACGCCGCGGGCCTGGTCACGCACGATGCGGCCGCTCTCGATCTCGATGACGCGGCGGCGCATCTGGTTCACGATGTTGGAGTCGTGGGTGACCATCACGACGGTCGTGCCGGTGCGGTTGATCCGGTCAAGAAGGCGCATGATCTCGATCGAGGTGTCCGGGTCCAGGTTTCCCGTCGGCTCGTCCGCCAGGAGGATCAGCGGGCGGTTCACGAACGCCCGGGCGACGGCGACACGCTGCTGCTCACCACCGGAGAGCTCGTGCGGGTAACGGTGCTCCTTGCCACCGAGACCGACCAGCTCCAGCACCTCCGGCACGACCCGGCGGGCAACCGCCTTGGTCTTGCCGATCACCTCAAGGGCGAACGCCACGTTCTCGTACGCGGTGCGGTTCGGCAGAAGCCGGAAGTCCTGGAAGACGCAGCCGATCGAGCGCCGGAAGTGGGGTCGCTTCCAGGAACGCATCGAGGTGACGTCCTTGCTGTTGACGATGACGCGCCCCTTGTTCGGGGTGACCTCGTGCAGCAGCATTTTGATGATCGTGGACTTGCCGGAGCCGGATGGACCGATGAAGAAGACGAACTCGCCCTTCTCGATCGAGACGGACACGTTGTCGAGCGAAGGCCGGGACGCCTTCGGGTACGTCTTCGTCACTTGCTCAAGCTGAATCACGGGTGGTGAGTCTACGCGGTGTAACAACTTAGCCAAGCCCCACGTCCCGCCGAAGCGGCGCGCGTCGTCGATTCAGGCCTCTACCTGGAGATCGATGACGCGCTCCGCCCGCGCGCCGTCACGCACCGTCGCCGGTCAACTGCCGCTGCTTGCGCCAGCGGATACCGGCTTCGATGAAACCGTCGAGCTCGCCGTCGAAGACCGCGCTCGGATTGCCGGTCTCCTGCTCGGTTCGGAGATCCTTCACCATCTGATACGGGTGCAGGACGTACGAGCGCATCTGGTCGCCCCACGAACCGGCGGCGTTCTCCTTGAGACCCTCCAGCTTGGCCTGCTCCTCCTGGCGCTTGCGCTCCAACAGGCGGGCCTGGAGCACCCGCAGCGCGGATGCCTTGTTCTGAAGCTGGGACTTCTCGTTCTGGCAGGTCACCACGATGCCGGTCGGGATGTGGGTGAGCCGGACCGCCGAGTCGGTGGTGTTGACGCTCTGCCCACCGGGCCCGGAGGAGCGGTAGACGTCGACGCGTACCTCGTTTTCGGGGATGTCGATGTGGTCGGTCTGCTCGGTCACGGGCAGGACCTCGACGCCCGCGAAGCTGGTCTGCCGGCGGCCCTGGTTGTCGAACGGGCTGATCCGGACCAGCCGGTGGGTGCCGGACTCGACGCTGAGGGTGCCGTAGGCGTAGGGCACCTTGACCGCGAAGGTGGCCGACTTCAGGCCCGCCTCCTCGGCGTACGAGGTTTCGTAGACCTCGGTCGGGTAGCCGTGCCGCTCCGCCCAGCGCAGGTACATCCGCAGCAGCATCTCGGCGAAGTCCGCCGCGTCCACGCCGCCGGCCCCGGCCCGGATGGCGACCAGCGCCTCCCGCGAGTCGTACTCGCCGGAGAGCAGGGTGCGGACCTCCATCTCCTGGATGGCCTTGGTGAGCCCGGTGATCTCCACCTCGACCTCGGTCAGCACGCCCGGGTCGGATTCGGCCTCGGCCAGCTCCAGCAGTACGCGGGCGTCGTCGAGCTGGGAACGCAGGCTGCCCAGCTTGCTGATCTCGCCGTTGACGTACGACAGCTGCGAGGTCACCTGCTGCGCCTTGGCCTGGTCGTCCCACAGGTCAGGGGCGGACGCCTCCTGCTCCAGGCGGGCCTTTTCCTCGTGCAGCCGGTCCAGGTTGAGGACGGCCTCGATGTTTCGCAGGGTCGCGTCGAGTTCCTTGAGCTGTTCGGCGTAATCGGCAGCGGTCACGACAGATAAGCGTACTGTGCCGCAGCCGGAGCAGCTCGTTCCGTATGCGAGAACCTGCCGATCATCACCCGGCGGGGGCGGACTTCAGCCAGGACAGCGCCGCCCGGTGGTAGGCGACGGCGAACTCCAGCGCGCTGGCGTCGTACGTCTCGCCGTCCCGCTTGGCGTTCTTGACCTGCTCCCGCACCTGCGCCAGGGCCTCGGTGTGGTATTCGTTGGCCGAGGCGTACAGGCTCTTGAGCTGGCTGGCGGAGTGCAGGTTGCCGAAGGCCATCCGGAGCGCGACCGGGTTGCGGATGGTGTCCCGCCCCGGGTTCTCCGCCAACCAACGGGAGAATGTCCGTTTTCCGCTTGCCGTGAGCGCGTACGGCTGACTCATCCGCGGGCCCGGCTTGCCGAGGCGCACGTAACCCCGCTCGGCCAGCACCGGCAACTCCCGGTAGACCTGACTGCGGGTCATCGACCAGTACGGCGCCAACCGGCGCTCTGCGGCGGCCATCAACTGGCCGCCTGTCATGGGACCCTCGTGGAGCAGCCCGAGCAGGGCCGCCGCCGTGGGGTTGACTCCAGATTCCGCCATGCCCGTTACGCTGCCACTTTGCGCTGCCTGCGTCCAGGTTTTGACGGTTTGCCACTCGAACGTCTTCCTATGTGCACTGTCGGTCGCAGACTGTCCGTTGAGGACTATCGATGGATTGGGCCTGCTCGGTCGCCCCGCCGGCGGCGCTGCGCACGCCGCCGGCGGTCACCGCAGGTCACCCCATGTGGGGGTACGTGTGGTCGGTCGGCGGCACGAACGTCTCCTTGATCGTCCGCGGTGACAGCCAGCGGACCAGGTTGAGCCAGGAGCCCGCCTTGTCGTTGGTGCCGCTGGCCCGGGCGCCACCGAACGGCTGCTGCCCGACGACAGCCCCGGTGGGCTTGTCGTTGATGTAGAAGTTGCCGGCCGCGTACCGCATCCGCTCGCCGACCGCGTCGATCACCCGGCGGTCGGTGGCGAAGATCGACCCGGTCAGCGCGTACGGGGCGATCGACTCGGCCTGCGCGACCACCTCGTCGAAGCGCGCGTCGTCGAACACGTGCACGCCGAGGATCGGCCCGAAGTACTCGGTGGTGAAGGTCTCGTGGGCGGCGTCGGAGCACTCGAAGAGCGTCGGCCGGACGAAGTAGCCGACCGAGTCGTCGGCGGTGCCGCCGGCCAGCACCCGGCACGAGTCGTCACCGGCGATCAGCTCCAGCGCGGCGGTGTGCCGGGCGAACGCCTTGTCGTCGATCACCGCGCCGCCGAAGTTGCCGAAGTCGGCCACGTCGCCGTACGTCAGCGAGTCGGTGGTGGCGGCCAGGCGGTCCCGCAGCCCGCCCTCCCAGAGCGAGCGCGGCACGTACGCCCGGGAGGCCGCCGAGCACTTCTGACCCTGGTACTCGTAGGCGCCCCGGATCAGCGCGGTGTGCAGGGCATCCACGTCGGCGCTTGTGTGCGCGACCACGAAGTCCTTGCCGCCGGTCTCGCCGACGAGCCGGGGGTAGCCCCGGTACCGGGCGATGTTGTCGCCGACGGTCCGCCAGAGCTGCTGGAAGACCTTCGTCGAGCCGGTGAAGTGGATGCCGGCCAGGTCCGGGTCGGCGAGTACGACGTCGGAGACCTCCTCGCCGCGGCCGGTCACCATGTTGATCACGCCGGGCGGCAGGCCGGCGGCCTCGAACAGCCGCATCGTGAAGTGCGCCGCGAACTGCTGGGTCGGACCCGGCTTCCAGATCACCGTGTTGCCAAGCAGGGCCGGTGCCGAGGGCAGGTTGCCGGCGATCGCCGTGAAGTTGAACGGGGTGACCGCGTAGACGAAGCCCTCCAGCGGGCGGTGGTCGAAGCGGTTCCAGACCCCGGGCGAGGAGGCCGGCTGCTCCTCGATCAGGCGGCGGGCGAAGTGCACGTTGAACCGGAGGAAGTCGATGAACTCGCAGGCCGCGTCGATCTCCGCCTGGATCGCGGTCTTCGACTGGCCGAGCATGGTGGCGGCGTTGAGCGTGTCGCGCCACGGGCCGGCGAGCAGCTCGGCGGCGCGCAGGAAGATCGCGGCCCGCTCCTCGAACGGCAGCGCCCGCCACATCGGGGCCGCGTCCTTGGCAGCCTTGATCGCGGTACGGGCGTCGTCGTGGGTGGCGTGCGCGGTGACGCCCAGCACATGGGCGTGCTTGTGCGGCTGCACCACGTTGATCGGGTCGCCGCCGGCCATCCGCTGCTCGCCGCCGATGGTCATCGGCAGGTCGATCTTCTCGGCGGCCAGCTCGGTAAGCCTCCGCTGGAGCCGCTCCCGGTCTCCGCTGCCCGGCTCGTAGTTGCGAACCGGCTCGTTGCGTGGCTCGGGTACGGAGAACACGGCGTCCATCAAGGCTCCTGTTGGCGAACTCGACAGCGTGGCGAAAACGGACCCACGGGCGACGACCGGACGGCCGGACACCGGACGCCGCACGGGGTGGCCGGGCAGCGGCGGGACCTCCCGCCGATTCTTCCATGCGGGCCTGGTCACCTCACCGTCACCACCGCCAGGTGTCAAGGACCGGTGCACCCCTTCCCTCCTTACCGTCCTGGCTCGCTCCGATGACCCGTACACCCGTTTCGCCGGGCCCGACGGACGGCGCTGCGGAGGGTCCGACCCGCTGGGGCCGTCCCGGGGTCGACGGGCACTGCGCTGGGCCCGCGTACCCTGAATGGCGGTGACCTGCCGCCTCGAAGGGGAGACGATGACCAAGCAGCCCGGCCGCGCCCCAACCGCGGAGTCGGACCAGCCGGCGGTCGACGCCACCCCCGACGGCCGTCTGGCGCCCGCGCCCGGCGCGGCGGCACTCGCGCTGGTGGCGCTCGGCTGGCTCGCCGCGATGCTCTGGTCGACGCGGGAGGCCATCACCTCGTCCGCGGCGGGCATCACCGCGATCAGCCTCTCCGCGTTCGCCCTGCCCGGCGTGATCTCCGCCGCGCTGGTGGCCGGGGCCGCCACTGCCCTGGCCTTCGGCAACCTGCTGTCCCGCCGGTACGGCGACTCGATCACCCTGCGGTTCGTCGGCGCGATCGGCGCCGGAATGGTGGTCGGGCTGGCCGCCGCGCTGGCCATCAACCTCACCTACTTCGACACCTCGACCACGAACGTGATCGCCGGCACCACCGCTGCCGCCGCGATCATCGGTGGCGCGGTCGCCGGCGCGCGTACGGCCCCGGCTGTCGGTGCTGTGGTGACCGCCGCCCTGGGCACGCTGATCTTCGTGGTCGCGTTCAGCCGCGCCCGGGACCCGCTGTTCAACCTCTTCGGCGCGGGCGACACCCAGCAGTCACTGGTGGACGCCGCCAAGTGGGTGTCACGCACCGAATCGCTACTGGCCGGGCTGCTCGCCGGGCTGCTCGCCTTCGGCTACCTCACCTGGGCGCGACGGCGAGCCCTGCGCCGCGACCCGGACACGGCGGCGCTGCGCTGGCCCGCGTACCTGCTCGCCGGCGCCGGGCCGGGGCTGCTCCTGCTGCTCGCCGAGGCGATCATCCGGATCGGCGGCCGGTCACTCCTGGACCTGGCAAGCGCGCTCAGCGAGGCGGACGCCGTGGCGCAGACCTCGCTGGGCACCTCGCGGGTGGACAACGGCATCTGGGTGCTGTTCGTGGGGGCGCTTACCGCGCTCATCGCGTTCGGCCGCACGCTCGGCCCGGCCCCCGACGACGACGAGCCGGACGCCCCCGCCGGTCCCGCTGCCACTCCTGCCGCCGGAACGGACCCGACCGACCGGGCTGAGCCGACCGATCCGGACGAGGTCGGCGCGGACAGTGTCGACGCCGACCCGGCAAGGGTCGATCCGGCCCGCTGACCGGTACGGGTGCGGCGCAAGCGGTCCCTGGCTGCCTCCGGCCAGCTCGCTTGGCCCGTCGGACACAGCCCGCCCAGCCCGCCTCAGGCGTCGGATGCCTGGTTCAGTCCATGGCGCGGAGCAGCAGATCCAACTCCGTCACGTCGTACCACTCCAACTCGTGGTCCTCGGCCCCGTCGACGGTGAACTGCGCGTCCGGGTCGCCAGCGGCGGCCTCGGCCACCACGTCGGCCGCCGCAGCGACATCCGCGACGGCGTCGGCGCCGTCCACGTGGAGCGCCGCGACAGCGCCCACCGGCACGACGTCGGCCAGCGCCACCGTGCTGGAACCCAGCTCACCGTCGCCCCGGCCGATCGCGCTCGGGGGCAGGTCGACCGAGACGACCACCCGGCGACGGGGCGCGGCCGGGTCGGCCCGGAGCAGCTGCAGCGCGTCCTGGGCGGCCCGGGTGAACGCGACGTACTCCAGTTCCTCCTCGTCGCCCTCCGCGTACCACTCGCGCAGCGCCGGCGTCACGGCGTGCGCCCGGGCGGCGGTCAGCCCCTGCTCGCGCAGGCGGGTCAACATCGGTACGGTCGCCGGCACGTACACCCGGACAAGGTCGTCGGTCACCGGTCGTCTCCCTGCTCAGTCCTCCACCGGCGGCTGCCGGCACGGGCGCAGATCATGCCGCACGCCGTGATCGTCATACACCCCGCCCACGGCCGGTGGAAGTTTCCCGGCGGTGTGTCCGCCGGAGGATGGCACACCTCATCCGCCGGTCAGCGCTGGGCGGCAGAGCCTGTCGATGGCAAACTGAGGCAAACGACACCAAGACCGGGAGTATTTTGTGGAGCCGAGGTTCCTGCTGCTGTCCGATGTGGCCGCCGAGCTGAACGTGTCGGACTCGCAGGTCTACCACATGGTTCGCAGCGGGGAACTGCCGGCAATCAAGATCGGCGGACGCGGCCAGTGGCGGGTCGAGCGCGCCCGGCTGGAGGAGTACATCGCCCAGAAGTACGCCGAAACCGCCGACTGGGTACGCGGTAACCCCCTCGTCGACCGCGACCCGGAGTAGTCATCTTGCTTCAACGTGCCATTGACCGGGGCCGTTTCATCGCTCAGAATCGAGCTTGTCGGAGGCAAACGTAAGCAAACGCAAGATCAAGGGAGCGGCCATGAGCGAGCGGCGACCCGGTTCCTCCCGACCACCGGTGCGGCTGCGTCCCGTCCCGCCCATCGACCCGCCCTATCCGGACGAGGCCTACTGGCCCACCCACGGCCAACTCGCCCTCGATCTGTTCGCCGCGGCCCGACCGGATCCGGTCCGGCCGGCGGAGCGCCGCACTGCCCTGCGCCGGGTACCCACCCGACCCGACAGCCATCCGGGTGCCCCACTGCCACCGGCAACCGCCCCCGAGGCGACCCGGGCCGCGCACCGCTTCGTCGGCACCTGCCTGGAGGTGGTCAACGGCTACCGGTCGCCGGCGCAGCTACGCCCACTGCTCGACCCCAGTCAGGCAAGTGACCTGCTCACCGAACTGGCCCGCGCCACCAACCGGGCCGGGTCGAGCCGTCGCCGGGCAGCACGGCCGGCAGTGCGACTGCTCCGCGTGCGGGTCTGTGAGCCTCGGGAAGGCGCCGTGGAGGGGGCCGCCGTCCTCACCGGCGCGGGCGGTCAGAGCTGGGCTATCGCCCTGCGGCTGGAACACCGCCGGGGCCGCTGGCTCTGCACTGCCCTCCACGTCCTCTGACAGCGACTCGTACGTGCGCGGCCGGATAGGCCTCCGAGGCGGTGGAACGGCATAGCGGGGCCCCCGGTGTGCGAAGCTCGCCGGCCCGAGTTGCCGGGGTTGATCGACGCGCGTCGGTATGCACCGCGCTGTGCTGACGCTGCGTGATCCACTCGGCTTCCTTGAAATCGGGCTGTCCAGCAAGGGAGGACACCCCGATTTCATGGAAACCCTGATGATCTTGGATGCGGCGGCCCAGCGCAGGGGGCGGGCGCGGGCGGCGGCCAGGCCGCGCACGCCGACGGGCCCCGGCCTTGGTGGCTGGGGCCCGTCGGGCTTGCTCTCGGTCAGTTGCCGCCGTTGGGGGCGCCGTGGCAGCGCTTGTACTTGCGACCCGAGCCGCAGGGGCACGGCGCGTTGCGGGACGGACCGTTGCTTCCCTCGGCCTGGCTCGCGGCGGACCGACGGGCGGCGGAAGACGGGACCGCAGGGCCACGCAGCCCGGAGCCCGGCCGCTGCGGGGCGGACGGGGCTGTCCGGCCCGGTGCCGCCGGGGCACCCTGCGCCGGGCGGCCCACGCCGAGGGCAGGTGCCTGCTGGCTTTCCTGCTCGACGGCGACCGCACCGGGGCTGGCGTCGCCGTCGATGGTCGGGGCGGAGTATTGCAGCCCCTGTCGCTGCGGCGCCCGGTTGAGGCCCTTGGCCCGAATCTCCACCGGCTTGTCGAGCAGCTTGACCTCGTCGGACTCCTCGGTGGTCTCCGGCTCGGCGACCTGGACATCCATGTTGTAGAGGAAACCGACAGTCTCCTCCTTGATGCCGTCCATCATGGTGGCGAACATGTCGAAGCCCTCGCGCTGGTATTCGACCACCGGGTCGCGCTGGGCGTACGCCCGGAGGTTGATGCCCTCCTGGAGGTAGTCCATCTCGTAGAGGTGCTCACGCCACTTCCGGTCGATCACCTGGAGCAGCACCATCCGCTCGAGCTGGCGCACCCCCTCGGCACCGAGCTGCTCCTCACGGCGGTCGTACGCGGCGTGCGCGTCATCCTTGAGGCGGGCGATCAGGAAGTCGGCGTCCATGCCGGCTCGGGAGCCGCCGGCCTCCTCCTCCAGCTCATCGATCGTCACACCGACCGGGTAGAGCTGCTTGAGGCTGGACCAGAGCTGCTCGAGGTCCCAGTCCTCGCCGTAGCCCTCGGAGGTGGCGCCCCGAACGTACGCCTCGATCGTCTCGTCGATCATGTTGCGGACCTGCTCGGACAGGTCTTCGCCGTTGAGCACCCGCAGGCGCTCGGCGTAGACGACCTGGCGCTGCTTGTTGAGCACCTCGTCGTACTTGAGAACGTTCTTGCGGATCTCGGCGTTCTGACCCTCGATCTGGGCCTGGGCGCTCTTGATCTGGCGGGTGACCATCTTGGACTCGATGGGCACGTCCTCGGGGATGTTGAAGCGCTCCATCACCGCCTCGACGGCACCGGCTCGGAATCGTCGCATCAGCTCGTCCTGGAGGGACAGGTAGAAGCGGGACTCGCCCGGGTCACCCTGCCGGCCGGCGCGACCCCGCAGCTGGTTGTCGATCCGTCGCGACTCGTGCCGCTCGGTGCCCAGCACGTAGAGGCCACCGGCGGCGGCGACCTCCTCCGCCTCGGCGTCGCAGGCCTGCTTCCACGTGGGAAGGACCTCCTCCAGCGCCTTGGCGTACTCCTCCTCGTTCTCCAGCGGGTCGAGGCCACGCTGGCGCAGCTCGTTGGCCGCGAGGAACTCAGGGTTGCCGCCGAGCAGAATGTCGGTCCCACGACCGGCCATGTTGGTGGCCACTGTGACAGCGCCCTTACGCCCGGCCTGGGCGACGATCTCGGCCTCCCGGGCGTGGAACTTGGCGTTCAACACGTTGTGCGGGATGCCCCGGCGGCGCAGCAGCTGGGAGAGGATCTCGGAGTTTTCCACCGAGACGGTGCCGACGAGCACGGGCTGGCCCATCTGGTGCCGCTCGGCAATGTCCTCGATGACGGCGTTGAACTTGGCCTTTTCCGTCTTGTAGATGACGTCCGGCCGGTCCTCCCGAACCATCGGACGGTGGGTCGGGATGCTCACCACGCCGACCTTGTAGACCTTGTTGAACTCGCCGGCCTCGGTCTGGGCCGTACCGGTCATCCCGGAAAGCTTGTTGTAGAGGCGGAAGTAGTTCTGGAGGGTGATGGTGGCGAGGGTCTGGTTCTCCTGCTTGATCTCCACCCCCTCCTTGGCCTCGATCGCCTGGTGCATGCCCTCGTTGTAGCGACGGCCGTGCAGGATGCGACCGGTGAACTCGTCGACGATCAGGACCTCACCGTCGTTGACGATGTAGTCCTTGTCGCGCTTGTAGAGCTCCTTGGCCTTGATGGCGTTGTTGAGGTAGCCGACCAGGGGGGTGTTCACCGACTCGTACAGGTTGTCGATGCCGAGGCGGTCCTCCACCTTGGCGACACCGCGCTCGGTCACCGCGATCGTGCGCTTGGAGTGGTCGACCTCGTAGTCGCCCTCACCGTCGGTGCCGGGCTGGAGCCGGGCCACCACTCCGGCGAACTCGCCGTACCAGCGGGCCGAGTGCTCGGCCGGGCCGGAGATGATCAGCGGGGTACGCGCCTCGTCGATGAGGATCGAGTCGACCTCGTCGACCACCGCGAAGTTGTGCCCGCGCTGGACCAGCTCGTCGTGCGACCAGGCCATGTTGTCGCGCAGGTAGTCGAAGCCGAACTCGTTGTTGGTGCCGTACGTGATGTCGCACTCGTACGCGGCCCGGTGCTCGCTGGCCGGACGGTTGGGAAGCACCACGCCGACGGTCAGACCCAGGAACTCGTGCACACGCCCCATCCAGGCGGCGTCGCGCTGGGCGAGGTAGTCGTTGACCGTGACCACGTGCACGCCGTCGCCGGAGAGCGCGTTGAGGTAGACGGCCATGACCGAGGTCAGCGTCTTGCCCTCACCGGTCTTCATCTCGGCGATGTTGCCGAAGTGCAGCGCCGCGCCGCCCATGACCTGGACGTCGTACGGTCGCTGGCCGAGCACGCGGGCAGACGCCTCGCGGGCCACCGCGAACGCCTCCGGCAGGAGGTCGTCGAGGGTCTCGCCGTCGGCCAGCCGTTCCCGGAACTGTTCGGTCATGCCGGCCAGTTCCTCGTCGGTGAGGTTGACGTAGTCGTCCTCGATCGAGTTGACGGCGGCGGCGATGGCCTTGAGCCGGCGCACCATACGGCCCTCGCCTGCGCGAAGGACCTTTTCCAGAATCGACACGGATCAACGCTCCCCTAGACGGTCTCGAACCATCGTAGGCGCTCCCCGGGCGCAATGGTCACTGGTGGCGGCGGTCCATCCCGCCGAACCCGACATAAGTCGCGCACGGGGTGCGGCCAGGACGATATCCGGTTACGCCGTCGGCGAACGTTCCGGCACGATGCACGGGTGGACCATCGGGAGATCATCGAGGACGGGTTGCTGCTGCGGCCCTGGCAGGAGGCGGACGCCGACGCGGTGCACCGCGCATGCCAGGACCGCGACATCCAGCGCTGGACCACTGTGCCTCGGCCGTACCGACGGGAGCACGCGCGCAGCTTCGTCACGGAACTCAGCGGACGAGCCTGGGCGGAGGGCACCGGGGCACCGTTCGCGGTCTGCGACCCGACCAGCGGGGAACTGCTCGGCTCCTGCGGGCTGATCTCCATCGACGGCAACGGCACCGGCGAGGTCGGCTACTGGACGGCCCCCTGGGCGCGCGGGCGGAACGTGATGGTCCGTGCCACCCGGGCGGTGGCCCGCTGGTCGTTCGGGACGCTCGGCCTGCGCCGACTGATCTGGCAGGCCGAGGTGGGCAACCACGCCTCCCGGCTTGTCGCGCTCCGCGCCGGGTTCCGGATCGACGGCCGGCTGCGGCTGGCCGGGCCGGCATCGGACGGCGGCGGCTCGGAGGGCTGGATCGGCACGCTGCTGCCCGGCGAGGTGCCCGAGCCCGGATCCACCGGCCCGGCCGGCCCCGGCACCCTTGTCGCCCGCCGGGCCGCCGTGTTCGGCCGACCGCAGCCGACCCTCTTCGCCACGGCCGGGGCCGGTGAGCTGCGGCTGCGGGCGATGGAGGAGAAGGATCTGGACGCCGTGGTGCTCACCTGCCGGGACCCGGAGACCATCCGCTGGACCACGGTTCCCGACCCGTACGAGCGCGTCGACGCGCAGGGCTATCAGGGCTTCGGCCAGGCCGCCTGGGCTCGGGGGGACGCCGCCTGCTTCGTCATCGCCGACCCCGACGACAGGTACGTCGGCTCGCTCGACCTTCGCCTCTCCCCCGCTGATCCGCTGCTCGCCGACGTGGGCTTCATGACCGCCCCGGCGGCCCGTGGCCGGGGTTACCTGCCGGCGGCGCTGCTCGCGCTCAGCGCCTGGGGGTTCACCACGCTGGGTCTGGCGCGGATCGAGTGGAAGGCGAACGTGGGCAACAACGCCTCCCGCCGGGCCGCCGAGAAGGCGGGCTTCGGGTTCGAGGGGATCGCCCGTGGCGGGGTGTCGCACCGGGGTGAACGGGTCGACGCCTGGGTGGGCGCGCTGCTCGCCGAGGACCTGGCGTGACGGGAGAGAAGGTCGTCGAGGCGTACGGGGTGCGGCTGCGGCAGTTCCGGGCCGGCGACGTCGCGGACGTGGTCGACGGCTGCGCGGACCCGATCAGCCAGCGGTTCGTCACGAGCCTGCCGGCGCCGTACACCGAGGTCGATGCCCGTTGGTGGATCGAGGCGGGCGCGCCCGCGGCCTGGACCGGCGGCGGCGCCGCGTACGCCATCGCGGACCCGGCCACCGACCGGCTGCTCGGCGGGGTCGGCCTGAACTGTCCGGTGCCTGACCGGGGCCAGGTCGAGATCGGCTACTGGGTACGGCCGTCGGCGCGCGGACGCGGGGTGGCCACTGCCGCCACGCGCGCGTTGAGCGAGCACGCGTTCGCCGCCGGCACGAGCCGGCTGGAACTGCTGACCGATCCGGAGAACGCGGCCAGCCAGCGGGTCGCGCTGGCCGCCGGCTACCGGTACGAGGGCCTGCGTCGGTCCGCCGGCCGGTTCCGGGACGGCGGTCGGCACGATCTGCTGGCATGGGTACGCCTCGCCGAGGACCCGCCCGGCCCGACCGCCCGCCTGCTGCCCGACCTGCCCGGCGGCGTGCTAACCGACCGGGTGGTGGCGCTGCGCCGGCTCGGGCCGGAGGACGCGGAGCTGATGTACCGGCTGCACAGCCGGCCGGAGGTGGTGGCGAACCAGGCGCCGCCGGTGCCCCCGGCGCGGGAGTCGATCGAGCGGCGCTGCGCGACGGCGGAGAGCGCCTGGTTGACCGGCGACATCGCCCGGCTGCTGATCACCGACGCGGCCACCGGGGAGCCGGCGGGCAGTTGCGGGCTGTCGTTTTCGGACGTGGGCAGTGGTGAGGGGTCGATCGGCTACGCGCTGCTGCCGGACTGGCGGGGCCGGGGGTACGCCACGCGGGCGGTGCGACTGCTCGCCGGTTGGGCGTTCGGGCCGGCCGGCATGGCCCGGCTGACCGCCGGAACGGTGCCGGAGAACACCGCCTCGCACCGGGTGTTGGAGCGGGTCGGGTTCCAGCGCGAGGCACTGCAACGGGGTCGTCTGCCCGGACTGGCCGGCACCCGACTGGACGATCTGACCTTCGCGCTCCTGCCGGACGAACTGCGCTGACTGATCATGGAGTTGTGGTGGGGAAGACGCGCCCACCACAACTCCATGATCAATGCTGGTTACTGGTCGGTGGCGAGGGAGATGATGCCGTAGTCGTAG
Organism: Micromonospora profundi; assembly: GCF_011927785.1. NCBI lineage: Bacteria > Bacillati > Actinomycetota > Actinomycetes > Micromonosporales > Micromonosporaceae > Micromonospora > Micromonospora profundi. The sequence goes on from NZ_JAATJK010000001.1 coordinate 4,961,431, forward strand.
GCGTGCCGTCGGTAGACGACGCTGGGGCGACCGGACTCCTTGTCCTGGAACAGGTAGAAGTCGTGGCCGACCAGTTCCATCTCGAACAGCGCGTCGTCGATAGTCATCGGCTCAGCCGGGTGGACCTTCTCGCGGGCGATGTGCCACGGCTGCTGGTCGTCGTGTTCCTCCTCGACCCGCTCGGCGACGGCAGTGCCGGCACGGGCACCGTCACCCGGCGCGCTCAGCGGAGCGGCCGCCAGGTCCGCGACCGGCAGACCTGCGGTGGCGGCGGCGACAGAGATCGGCGCGTGTCGACCCCGGTGGACGCGGCGGCGGTCGGCCGCGCGGCGCAGGCGGGTGTCGAGCTTCGCGATGGCGGCGTCGAGCGCGCTGTAGAAGTCGTTCGTGCAGGCCTCGGCCCGGATCACCGGGCCTCGCGACACGCAGGTGATCTCCACCCGCTGGCAGTGGTCGGCCTGGCGCGGATTGCGCTCGTGGAACAACTCGACATCGATGCGAATAAGTTTATGGTCGTAGCGTTCGACCTTTGCGAGTTTCTCGGCTACGTGCACCCGGTAATGGTCCGGCACTTCGACGTTGCGGCCCTTGACCACGATGTCCATGCGACCTCCCTTGTTTCGGCCGTCTTCGATCCGGTTTCCCGGTCGCACGCCGTGGGGAGACCCGCTGGCGTCGACCGGTCAATACGGCTACGCCTCCTCTCACCGCCGGGAGCGGGATGGAACGACCTTCCTACCCCCGACAACGAAACGCTAACTCTTGTTTGCCCGGCAGTCACCCCATGTTGCCAACACCGCCAAGGAATTTCCGCAGCTCATACACCAACAGGTGAAACGGAAACACTGTCGGTTACAAATGGTGTCTCTTCTCGGTCGCGGCGAGCACCGCGGCGACGCTGGGCGCCCACCCGGCCGTCGCCAGCACCCGGGCCGCCGCGGCGAGGGTGACACCTGTGGTGACGATGTCGTCGAGCACCACGACGACGGGTACGTCGCCCGGCACACCGCCGCGCACTGCCCCGGGCCGGGGACGGAACGCCGCCTCGGCCACCGCCGCCCGGCCCGCGCTGTCCAGGGTCACCGAGTCGGGCCGGGGCATCGCGCGCAGCGGCCGGTGCACCCGTACCGGCCAACCACCCTGGCTCAGCCGCGCCGCGCAGTGCCGGGCCAACCGGTCCAGGTGGTCGCCGTAGCGGGCCCGGGCCGCCGCCGCGGTGTCCGGCACCGGCACCAGCGCGATCGGTCGGACCCCACCGACCGCCGCCGCGACCACCTCGGCGAGCAGCGCGCCGAGCGGACGGGCCAGCCCGTGCCGGCCGTGTTCCTTGTACGCCAGCAGTGCCTCGCGCAGCGGACCGGCGTACGGGCCGAGGGCTGCGCAGGGCGGCAGGCCGGGCGGGGCGGGAGTCGGCCGCACCGATCGGGGGCGCAGGGCGGCCAGTGCCGTCACGCATGCAGGGCAGACCCCGTGCCGCATTCCCGGGTGGCGCTCCCGGCAACCCGCGCAGTCGGCGGGCAGGACCAGGTCGGCGAGGTCCGCCCAGAGCCCGCGCACGGCGTCAGTAGAGGAAGAACGGGGCGGACGGGTTGCTCGGGCGGACGCCGGCCGGCGGCGCGACGATGTCCCGCACACGATCGGGCTCGATCCGCTCGAACGGGCTGCTGCGGTAGGCCACCCTGTTCGCCTCGTACATGTACGCCCCGCTGGGCACGCGCACATTGCGGTTCGTGGGGTACGCCGCCAAATGGGTGACCTTGGCGCCGACGTCGGTACGCAGCGGTGTTTCCACGGCGCCGTCCGCGCTGATCTCGTAGATCGCCGGCTGGCCCGCGGAGCCGGCCACCACCAGCCGGTCCTCCCTGATCCAGTCGACAGCGGTCAGGCCGGTCAGCGAGGTGGTCAACGCCCGGGGCGGGCCGATGGACAGCCCACTGCCGGCACCCTCGAGGTTGACCACAGCGACGTAGAGCCGACCGTCGGCGATCAACGCGATCCGCTGCCCGTCCAGTGCGGCGGCCACGGCGGTCACCCCGGCCGAGGGCAGGTTGAGCGGCACCTCGAACATCCGGGCGGCCTCGTCGAAGCGGTAGAGGCGACCGTCGGCCACCACCAGGCCCTGCGCGGATCGGGAGTCGACAGTGCGCAGCCAGACCGGGCGGCTGATCGAGGCGTACTCCGTGGTGCTGCGGTTGACGACCTCAACCGGCACGGCGCCGGCGCCCACCGCGAGCCGGTACCGGTCCTTGCCGCCGGTCACCACCATCGCGGCGAGGATCCGGTTGTTGGCGGCCCGGGCGAGGCCGGCGGAGACGACGTTGCGATTGACCCCGCCCGCCAACGGGACCTGGCCGCTGAGTTCGCCGACGAAGTCGAGCGGACGGATGGCGCCCTCGTAGACGCCGAACCGCTGCGGACCCTCCGTCACCGGGTAGAGCGGCTCGGCGATCCGGCGGTCGTTCAGGTTCTGCACGGGCTGCGAGTTGTTACGGATCTTCAACTCCAACTCGCCGGGCAGGTCGCCAAGCGACCAGGCGAGCTGGGTGATCAGTTGGTCGACCCGGTTCTGGTCGTCACCGGACATGTCCAGGTTGACCTCCCACCGGTCGTTCGCGCCAGTGGCATTGTTGATCAACTCGGTGCCGTCGGGCAGCCCCACGACGCCCTGGCGCAGCCATTCCGACGGGCCGCCGACCAGCCACTTCACCACCTCGTTGACCCGACGCTCGTCGGGCACCGCCAGCGGCAGGTAGCGCTGGTCGGGCACCAGTCGGGTGCGGTCGGAACTCCAGAAGTAGATCGACTCGTCCTGGTAGTACTGCTGGAGCGCCACGTCGCTGAGCAGCAGGACGTTCGGCGGATCCAGGACGTACAGGCCGGCGCGCTCGTCGCTGCCGGTGCCGCCGAGCGCCGCGCTGCGCAGCCGGAACTCGTACTCCGTCTCGGTCGCCACCGGCGGCGCCAGGGTGCCGTTGGTCCGGAGTACGCCGATCTGCTGCACGGCGATCTTGACGGTGGTCGTCGAGTCGCTGTTGAGGGTGAAGACCGACTCCCCCAGCCGGACCACCGTCAGCGCGACCTCGCTGCCCTTCTTCACCTGGAGGCGGGACTTGTGCTCGGGGGCGAGGAACTGCGTGACACGTTCGTAGGCGCGGTCCGGCTCGCCCGCGGCGGCGGCCAGGAAGTTCCGCACGAACGCATCGTTGTCGCTGCCGCTTGCCGTACGCGAGGGCGGCTCGCTGCGCCGACCGTTTACCGACCCGGCCTCGGTCGCGGTGCCGGCCTTGCCGTCCACCCGCACGTCGGACTCCGTCGGGATGCCGCACCCGGCGCTGAGCATCAGCGCCGCGCTGAACGCGCCGAGCAACGGCCGGACCCTCACGACCGCACCTCCGCCGGCCGCTCGTCCCCTGCCGGCACCGGGCCGACAGTCAGCACTCCGCCCGTACCGGCCTCGATGGCCAGCGGGCCGCCGTCGCGAGGACCACCGAACGGCAATGCCGCGTCGGCGGGCACCAGGCGCAGCGGAGAGGTCGTCAGCCGGTCACCGGCACGGGCCGGCAGCGTGAGCCGGAACTGGGCGCCCTGCCCGGGTGCGCCCCACGCCTCCAGCCAACCACCGTGCAGTCGGGCGTCCTCCAGGCTGATCGACAGGCCCAGCCCGGTGCCGCCGGTCTGCCGGGCCCGGGACGGGTCCGCCCGCCAGAACCGGTTGAACACCAACTTCTCCTCGCCCAGCTTCAGCCCAACCCCATGATCACGGACGGTGATCGCCACTGCGGTGTCGTCGATGCCCAGGGTGATCAGCACCGGCCGGGCCTCACCGTGCTCGACGGCATTGCCGACCAGGTTGCGCAACACCCGCTCGACGCGGCGCGGGTCGACCTCGGCGATCACCGGAGTGCCCGGCAGGTCAAGCTCGATGGGGACGCCCACCCGCTCGGCCAGCCCGGCCAGCCGATCGACCACCCGATGCACCACAGGCACCAGATCGGTGGGTTCGGCGTCCAGCATGGCGAAACCCGCGTCGAACCGGCTGATCTCCAACAGGTCGGTGAGCAGTTCCTCGAAGCGGTCCAGCTCGGCCTGGAGCAGCTCGGCGCTGCGGGCCACCGCCGGGTCGAACTCGTCGCGCTCGGCGAAGATCAGGTCGGCGGCCATTCGGACCGTGGTCAACGGGGTACGCAGCTCGTGCGACACGTCCGAGGTGAACCGACGCTGCAACCGGGACATCTCCTCAAGGCGCAGGATCTGCCGTTGCAGGTTTGTCGCCATCTGGTTGAACGAGGCGGCGAGCAGGGCGAGGTCGTCCTCGCCGTTGACCACCATCCGCTGGTCGAGCAGGCCTGCGGAGAGCCGCTGGGCGGTACGCGCGGCGACCCGTACCGGATTGACCACCAGCCGGGTGACGAGCGCGGCGAGCAGCCCGAGCAGCACCACGAGGGCGATGCCGGTGCCGACGACGGTGGCCCGGGCATCGGCCGCCGTGGTGTCCTGCCGGGTCAGCGGTACGAGGTAGTAGAGCTCGATCTGGCCGAAGCGGGTGGGCACCGGAGAGCCGTACACCAGGTATTTGGTCGGTTCGCCGGTGAGCCGGCCGGTGCGGATCTGGCTGGCCACCTGGCCGCTGGCGACAGCTTCCCGCAGCTCCTTGCTGATCAGCGGCTGGACGTTCGCCGCGGGCGCGGTACGGGTCTGGATCATGGTCGGGTAGTCGGCGGCGGTGATCGCCACCACCACCCCGCTGGTCTGCTGGGGGTCGCCGCCGGCCAGGTAGTTGACGGTGTTGTCGATCGTCTCCTGGAGCTGCGCCTCCTGGGGCTGGCCATAGAGGGAGACCTGCCTGGCGGCATAGCTGGCGCCACTGTTCACCCGCTGCCGCACGTCGGTGCGGGCGTTGTCGAGCAGGATCGTGGTGATCTTGTCAGCGATCAGGTAGGCGAACCCGCCGACCAGCAGGCTGGACGCGACGAGCGTGATCGTCACCACCCGCACCTGGAGTGAGCGGCGCCAGGTCTGGTGCACCCGGCCCGCCAACCGGCCGATCCGGCCGCTCAACGCATGCCACAGGACCCGGCCAGCGTGGGGCCGGGGAGAATCCGTGGTCTGCGGGGGCGGGGAGGTCGACACAGTGTGACCAGGCTATCCGGTCCCCGCCTTGTAGCCCACGCCCCGCACGGTGAGGATGATTTCCGGTCGCTCCGGGTCCGGCTCGATCTTGGCCCGCAGCCGCTGGACGTGCACGTTGACCAGCCGGGTGTCGGCCGCGTGCCGGTAGCCCCACACCTGCTCCAACAGCACCTCGCGGGTGAAGACCTGACGCGGCTTGCGGGCGAGCGCGACAAGCAGGTCGAACTCCAGCGGAGTCAGCTTCACCTCCTCGTCGTTGCGGCTGACCGTGTGGGCGGGCACGTCGATGGTGATCTGGTTGCCGGGCGGCCCGATCGTCAGCATCTCCGGTGCCACGTCCTCGCCCCGGCGCAGCCGGGCCCGCATCCGGGCCACCAGCTCCTTGGGCTTGAACGGCTTCACCACGTAGTCGTCGGCGCCGGACTCCAAGCCGAGGACAACATCCACGGTGTCGCTCTTGGCAGTCAGCATGACGATCGGCACGCCCGACTCGGCCCGGATCGACCGCGCCACGTCGATACCACTCATTCCGGGCAACATCAGGTCGAGAAGGACGATGTCGGGTCGACTGTCGCGAAACGCCGCCAATGCCCGCTCTCCGTCGGCCACGAACGAGGGCAGGAAACCCTCGCTGCGCAGCACGATGCCGAGCATCTCAGCGAGCGCGGGGTCGTCGTCGACCACCAGTACCCGGGCTCTCATGGGATTAATATTGCATCCCCGTTCAGATCGGTGGGACCGGCGTCACCCGGTACGGATGGTGCCGCCGACGCGTACACACCGCAACCTCGCGGCGGCGGCGCCACGGGATTCGGGGCCGGCACGCGGATGAATCCGGCCCGGCCGCCACCATGATCCCCCGTCGACACCGTCCAGCGCCACCGCTGTCGTCGGCCCGGTCGACGCTGTCGCGATCCGGACGGTGCTTCCCCTCGTCGGGCAGCCGCACGACGGTCACCTCCGGCCGACTGTGGGAGGATCCCGCCGTGAAGGCTTTCCTGCCCTGGCTGGCGGTGCTCGCCGTGGTGCTGCTGCTCAGCGCGCTACGCCAGCGGGCGCTCGCCACCGTCGTGTCGCTCGGCTGGCTGGCCTGGTGCGTGTGGACCTGGTTCCGCCCCACCCGCCGCAACTCACGGCCCGGCTGACCCGGGTACGAAACGACGAACCGGGCCGGCTGCTGTGGCAGCCGACCCGGTTCAGGTGTCGATCAGTAGCGGTAGTGGTCCGGCTTGAACGGGCCCTCCTGGGAGACACCCAGGTACGCGGCCTGCTCCTTGGTCAGCGTGCTCAGCTTGGCGCCGAGCGCGCCCAGGTGCAGACGGGCCACCTTCTCGTCCAGGTGCTTGGGCAGTACGTAGACGCCGATCGGGTAGTCGTCGGTCTTGGTGAACAGCTCGATCTGGGCGATCGTCTGGTTGGCGAACGAGTTCGACATGACGAAGCTCGGGTGGCCGGTGGCGTTGCCCAGGTTGAGCAGGCGTCCCTCGGAGAGCACGATGATGGCGTGCCCGTCGGCGAAGCGCCACAGGTCGACCTGCGGCTTGATGTTGATCCGCTCGACGTCGGAGCGCTTGGCCAGGCCGGCCATGTCGATCTCGTTGTCGAAGTGGCCGATGTTGCCGACGATGGCCTGGTGCTTCATCCGGGCCATGTGCTCGTTGGTGATCACGTCGAAGCAGCCGGTGGCGGTGATGAAGATGTCGGCCTGCTCGACAACGTCGTCCAGGGTCGCGACCTGGTAGCCGTCCATTGCGGCCTGCAACGCGCAGATCGGGTCGACCTCGGTCACCACGACCCGGGCGCCCTGGCCACGCAGCGACTCGGCGCAGCCCTTGCCCACGTCGCCGTAGCCCATGACGACTGCCATCTTGCCGCCGATCAGTACGTCGGTGGCCCGGTTGATGCCGTCGATGAGCGAGTGCCGGCAGCCGTACTTGTTGTCGAACTTGCTCTTGGTGACCGAGTCGTTGACGTTGATGGCCGGGAAGAGCAGCGTGCCGGCGCGGTGCATCTCGTAGAGCCGGTGCACGCCGGTGGTGGTCTCCTCGGTGACACCCTTGATGCCGGACGCGATCCGGGTCCAGCGCTGGTTGTCCTCGCCCAGCGAACGGTGCAGCAGTTCGAGGATGACCGCGTACTCCTCGGAGTCGGCGGATTCGACCGGCGGAACGGCACCGGCCTTCTCGAACTCGGCGCCCTTGTGCACGAGCAGTGTGGCGTCGCCGCCGTCGTCGAGGATCATGTTCGGGCCCTGCCCGTCGGGCCAGGCGAGCACCTGCTCGGTGCACCACCAGTACTCCGGCAGCGTCTCGCCCTTCCAGGCGTACACCGGAACGCCGGCCGGGGCCTCGGGGGTGCCGTCGGGGCCGACGACGATCGCCGCGGCGGCGTGGTCCTGGGTGGAGAAGATGTTGCAGGACGCCCAGCGGACCTGCGCGCCAAGCGCCACAAGCGTCTCGATCAGGACGGCGGTCTGGATGGTCATGTGCAGCGAGCCGGTGATCCGTGCGCCGGCGAGCGGCTGCGCCTCGGCGAACTCCCGACGGATCGCCATCAGGCCGGGCATCTCGTGCTCGGCGAGCTGGATCTCCTTACGCCCGAACTCGGCGAGCGACAGATCCGCCACCTTGAAGTCGCCCTCGGCGAGCGTGCTCGGCCGGGCCTCGGTCGGCGCGCCGCTGGCGGACGCCGGGAGGGTGCTGGTCATGAATGCTCCTGTCGAACGATGTCTACGCCGACCCCCCACCTTACGCGCGCCGGCACCGGTCGCCGGGGACAGTCTGCGGACAGCGCACGGGAGCGGTCGCCGGGGACAGTCTGCGGACAGCGCACGGGGCGGTCGGTGATGGACAGACCTGCCGCCCACTTCCGCCCGCCCCGTGCATCCCCCCGGTTTGGTTCCCCGCACGTTGCCGGACCGTCGTCGCGATAACGCTGCGTACCCATAGAGTCACACTCCGGGTGGGCAGCGTCAAGCTATTCCGGAAAAGTCGGACTTGTGGCGAACCGTAGCGCTCAGCGCAGCCCCGACGTCGCCACGTACGCCTCACCCTCGCCACTGACCCGCAGCGCCTCGCCGGCCGCAGTGCCGATCGCCGCCTGGCCGGACACGAGCGTCAACGCACCTGCCCCGTCGTCCACCGTGACCGAGCCCGCACCGCACAGCACCACACGGGGACCGGGCAGCGGCAGCGTCACCTCCGGCACCGTGGCGCCGACCCGTACCCGGTGCAGCGCGAAGTCGTCCACCGGCACCGGCCACCAGTCCACCCCGGGGCCGACCGGCTCGGGACCGCGCACCGGGTCGTGGAGCACCTCGAACCGCAGCACGCGCAGCAGCTCATCGACGTCCACCCGCTTCGGGGTCAGGCCACCGCGCAGCACGTTGTCGCTGGCCGCCATGATCTCCACCCCGCAGCCGCTCAGGTAGGCGTGCAGGTTGCCGGCGGGCATCCAGATCGCCTCCCCCGGCGCCAGGCGCACGTGGTGCAGCAGCAGCGCCACGAGCACGCCCGGGTCACCCGGATAGGCCGCCGCCAGCCGGCGGGCCAGGTCCGCGTCCGGGCCGTCGACCGAAGGCGCCAGCACCGAACGCAGCAGCCCGTCACGCTCCGCGAGCGGCCAACCGAGCAGCGTCCGCACCGCCGTGCGCAGGCCCTCCGGCCCGGCACGCAACGCCTCGACCACAGGCGCCAACACCGGTACGCCGAACGCCGCGAGCGCCTCGGCGGACTCCTCCGGCGGCCGGAAGCCGCACAGCGCCTCGAAGGGGGTGAGCGCCACCAGCAACTCCGGCTTGTGGTGCGGGTCGGAGTAGTTGCGCTCCCCCTCGGGACGACCTGCGTCCGCCGCGAAGCCCGCCCGGGCCTGCTCGGCGTCCGGGTGGGCTTGCAGGCTCAACGGCGCGTCGGCGGCGAGCACCTTGAGCAGGAACGGAAGCCGGGTGCCGAACCGGGCCGACACCCGCTGGCCCAACCACCTGTCCGGCTCGTCACGTACCAGGTCGCACAGGCTCGCCCGCAGGCCGGCCCGCTCCACACTGGCCGGAGCACCCGGGTGGGCACCCAGCCACAGCTCCGCCTCCGGGCCGGTGCTCGGCACCGGCCGCCCCTGAAGCGTCGCGATGGCCGTGCGGGAACCCCAGGCGTAGTCGCGGATCGGTCCGTACAGCGGTTCCACCTGTCAGGCCCCGGGTCGCCCGGCCGCCTCGCCCGACGCATCCTGCGACTGCGGTACGGCGGTGTCCGCGGCGGCGCCGGTGCCCGCCTCGGCGGCGGCCACGCTGTAGATGTCCGGCTCCAGGTAGATCACCCGGGCGATCGGCACCGCGACGCGGATCCGCGCCTCCACGGCGTTGATGCCACGGGCCAGCTCGGGAGCGCTCTCCCAGGACGGTACGCCGATCTTCGCGGCCACCATCAGCTCCTCCGGGCCGAGGTAGAGCGTCTTCATGTGGATGATCCGCTCCACCTCGGGGCCTGCGGTGATAGCCCGTTCGATGGCGACCAGATCCTGCTGTTCGGCACCCTCACCGAGCAGCAGACTCTTGGTCTCGATGGCGAGCACTATGGCGATGACCACAAGCAGGATGCCGATCATCGCGGTGCCTGCCGCATCCCACCGACCGTTGCCGGTGATCAGCGTCATCGACACGCCGAAGAGCGCGAACACCAGACCGACAAGCGCGCCGAGGTCCTCCAGCAGCACCACCGGCAGCTCCGGCGCCTTGGCCCGGCGGACGAAGTTCACCCAGGACTGCTTGCCCCGGACGAGGTTGGACTCCTTGATGGCGGTCCGGAAGGAGAACGACTCCATGAGGATCGCCGCCACCAGCACGACCACCGGCAGCCAGTGCCAGGATTCGATTCCGCCCTCGTGGCTCCACTTGTGGTACGCCTCGTAGAGGGCGAACAGGCCACCGATGCTGAACAGCACGATGGACACGATGAACGCGTAGATGTAGCGCTCCCGGCCGTACCCGAAGGGGTGCTCCGGGGTGGCTGCCCGCTTCGCACGCTTACCGCCGAGCAGCAGCAGGGCCTGGTTACCGGAGTCCGCTACCGAGTGAACCGACTCGGCGAGCATCGACGACGAGCCGGAGAGCAGGAACGCAATGAACTTGGTGACAGCGATGCCGACGTTTGCCAGCAGAGCGGCGACGATTGCCTTCGTCCCACCGGTCGCGCTCACGCCACCACTCCGCTTCGCGTCGCGGCGACCTGAGACGCCCTACGTGCGTTCACTGGTTCGACAGCTCCTTCATCTCGGTGATGGCCGGAACCGCCATCGGGTCAAGCCCGTGCGCCAGAGCAAGATATATCGATGCGAAATCCGGTACGGCGATCAGTGACGCTAGTCGCTCCAGCGCCGATCCGCCCTCGGCCGTCACCACGTCGCAGCGCACACCGCGGCGCTCCGCGAGGGTCTGCACCGCGTCGGCGCGTCGCTCCTCGACTGCGAGGGGCTCGTCGGTGTCGTCCTCGGCGTTGAGCCCGCCGTCGCGCAGCAGCACCAGCCGCAGCCGGGTGCCCTCGCCGTCGTCGTCCTCCGCCGGGTCGGCGAAGATGTCCCGTTCGCCCTCGGCCAGACCGCCGAACACACCGTCGAGCAGGCCGACCCGTCCCCGACCGGCCTCGCCGAGCGCCCCGGTGACCACCGGGTAGCGGGCGTTCGCCGACAGGGTGTCACCGAAGCGGCGGGCGGCCACGGTGGCCAGCGGAGACGAACCCCAGACGATCGGGATCGAACCCGCCAGGCCCAACGCCAGCGACTTCGCCGGGTTGACGAACGACTCCGCGGCCGAGCGGCAGCGGTCGGCGTCCGCGTCGAGCCGGGCCGCGGTCTCCGCCAGGTCCGCCTCGTTGACCTTCACCAGCCCGAGTGATCGGGCGGCGAGCAGCACCGGCACTGTCAACGCCCACAGACTCGCCCGCGCCGGAGCACGCCGGGGCACCGGAATGAACGGCGCACGGGCCCGCTCGGCTACCGACTGCAACTGCGAATCCGGGGCACCCACCGCGACCAGCCGCGCGCCCCGCCGGTGCGCGGCCTCGGCCGCACCGAGCGCCTCCGGGCTGCGACCCGACGCGCTCACCGCGATCACCACGTCGGCGGCGCCCACCCAACCGGGTACGCCAGCGCTGCGGTGCCCGATGATCGGGACCGGGCAACGCGGCCCGGCCACAGTCGCCAGCACGTCACCGGTCCGCCCGGCGGTGCCGATACCGGCGACGACAACGGCCCGTGGCCGCCCGTCGTCGGCAAGCACCGCGAGGTTCGCCTCGGCCGCCAACGCCGCGCTCTCCCGAACCTGGGCACCCGCCGACGCGGTGTGCCGCAGCATGCCGCCCGGGTCGTGTTCGGCAAGCGCGTCCGGATTGTCGAGCAGGGCCTCGTCGGCGTCACGACGCCCACTGACCCCGGCCGTACCGTCGATCATGAGGGCTGTCCCGGACCGCCACGTGCCTCGTCGAGCAGCAGCACCGGCACGTCGTCGCGGACGTCGAAGATCCGGCCGCACTCCGTGCAGGTCAACGTCTGCGCCTCGGCGTCGTAGGTGAGCGGGGCGTGGTGCGTATCCGGGCAGGCGAGGATCTCAAGCAACTGCGGATCCAGGGCCATGGCTGGCTCCTTCCACGAGTGCGGGGTCACCGGCGGCGGTGCCGACCGGCGCAGGCGATCTTATCGGCGAACGCGGTCGAGCACGTCGTCCCGGAGCGAGACCATCCGCTCGCGGGTGGGCGCCTCGACATTGAGCCGCAGCAACGGCTCGGTGTTGGAGGCGCGCAGGTTGAACCAGGCGCCGTCGGGAAAACGCAACGTCAGACCGTCCATCTCGTCGGACGTCGCCTCCGGGTACGCGGCACGGACCTCGGCCACCGCCGCGGCCTGGTCGGCCACCGTCGAGTTGATCTCGCCGGAGGCGATGTAGCGCTCGTACTCCCCGGCCAGCACGGACAGCGGCAACGGCTGCTCACCGAGCGCGGCCAGGGTGTGCATCGCGGCGAGCATCCCGGTGTCGGCGAACCAGAAGTCCCGGAAGTAGTAGTGCGCCGAGTGCTCGCCACCGAAGACGGCATTGGTCCGAGCCATCTCCGCCTTGATGAAGGAGTGCCCCACCCGGGCGACCACCGGCTCACCGCCGTGCTCGCGGATGATCTCCGCGACGGCGCTGGACGTGATCAGACCGTGGATCACCGTGGACCCCGGGTGCTTGGCCAACTCGCGGGCGGCGACCAGGGCGGTGATCGCCGACGGCGACACGGGCTCACCCCGCTCGTCCACCACGAAACACCTGTCGGCGTCGCCGTCGAAGGCCAACCCGATGTCCGCCCGGTGCTCGACCACAGCCCGCTGGAGATCGACCAGGTTCGCCGGATCCAGCGGGTTCGCCTCGTGGTTGGGGAAGGTGCCGTCCAACTCGAAGTAGAGCGGCACGATCTCCAACGGCAGGGCCGACAGGGCGGCGTCGCCCAACACAGTGGGAACTGTGAAGCCGCCCATCCCGTTGCCGGCGTCCACCACCACCTTCAACGGCCGAATGCCGGAAAGATCGACCAACTTACGCAGGTACGCCGCGTAGTCCGGGAGCAGGTCACGCCGCTCGGCGGGCCGGGTCGACTCGCCCGCGGGACGGGACGAGCCTGAATCCAGCAGTGCCTGCGCCCGCTCCCGGATCTGCGCCAATCCGCTGTCCTGGCCGATCGGCCGGGCACCGGACCGGCACATCTTGATGCCGTTGTACTGCGCCGGGTTGTGACTGGCCGTGAACATCGCACCAGGCAGATCCAGCGAACCGGAGGCGAAGTAGAGAAGATCAGTGGACGCCAACCCGATCTCGATCACCGAGCGACCCTCAGCACGGACCCCCGCGGCGAAGGCGGCGGCCAGGCCCGGCGAACTGGCCCGCATGTCGTACCCGACGACCACGGCGTCACCGGGCTCGTCGGTGGTGTTGAGCAGCTGGGTGAAAGCGGCCCCGAGCGCCTCGGCGACCCGTTCGTCCCACTGGTCCGGCACCGTCCCTCGGACGTCGTACGCCTTCACGATCTGGGACAGGTCCGACACGAGTTCCGCTCCTTGGCCGCAGGTTTCCAACAAACCTGAGCGTATCGGAGCGGGTCGGTTCAGCCCCGCTCAGCCGGGGAGCCGAGGCATGAACATGGTGTGATCGCCCCCGTCGTCAGGTGGAGGCGTGTGGCCGGGGCGCGGCCCAACACCCGGAGTGCCCCCGGCACCCGGCATCGGCTGCGTCGCATCGGGCGTCGGAGCGGCAGGCGGGGCACCGTACACCCCGCCGGTGGCGGGCCGGGGCGACGGCACCACGCCGTAGCCGCCGGACTGCTGCTGCCCGTACACCGCGCCCGGCCGACCCGGCGCGGGCGGCGAGCCGCCCCCGGACCGGTAGGTGGTACCGCCGGGGTTGCCCGGCAGCTGAACTGGCTCGTCGGCAGGCGCCCGGTCCTGCCGCGAGCGACGGAACAGCAGCCCGATGAGCAGCAAACCGACCGCCACCATCGCGATACCGAAGAACATCACAAGCGAACCGCCACCTGACGACTCCGCAGCGGCCGCCACAGTGCTCGGCGTACCGGACTCGGCGGCCAGCGCCGCCGGAGTCACCGGATCGGCGGGCGTCGTCTCGGTGGGGCTCGGGGTGGGCGACGGCTTCTTCGACGGCGTGGGCGACGCGGAAACCTTCGCGCCGGCCACCTTCGCCGTGTCGGAACCCCGACCCAACTCCTGGCCGGCCGCGCTGACACCCACACCGGTCACAGCGAGCCGGCCGCCCGGAGCACCGGCGGCGAACGCCACCCGGTACCGCACGGTGATGCCCTTGCCCTTGCACAGGGTCGGCTTCGCCGGCGACGTCTGCGCGGTCGACACACTGCCGCCACCGCCGGAGACAGACACCGGGAACCAACGCCCGCCCGCGTTGACCTGGACGGTCACCTGACCCGGTTCAAGACCCTCAAGGCGCAGACCCAGAGCGGTACGCAGCAGGACGCACCCCTCGGAGCGCTTGCGCACCGCGACGTTCACCCCCTGCGCCGACCCCCCGGCGGCGAAGCTGCTGGCCGAGCCCACGCGGACCGAGTCGTCGGCGGCCAGCGCCGGCGACGCGCCGAGCATCACCAGGGCGCCCACCAGACCACAGACCGTCGCGAACCGTGCCGCGCGACGACGCACCGACATGATCACCTCACCGTTCTCCCCGGGTGGGGTTCGCGGCCAGGCTACTACCGCGCCCTCCTGACCCCTGGTCATAGAGCGGTCCAGATGTGTGCGGCGTTACGGTTTACCGACCAGCAGCAACGACGTGCCACGCTGCCGGTTTGGCCCGGCTCCGGCCCTGCGGACATCGACGCCGCCGAGTGGGCCCGGGCGCAAAGCTGACCGACGCGCCCGGCGCAGGGCGCGGCGCGGGCGCGCGCACGGCTCCCGCCTCGCGGCTCGCGCAGAGTGCGCGGCGCGCACTCGCGGCGCGCGGCTCGGGGCTCGGGGCTCGCGGCGCGCGCAGAGTGAGCGGCGCGCGGCTTGATCCACTCGGGTTCCAGGAAATCGGGGTGTCCGGCGATTCCGGATACCCCGGTTTCAAGGAAACCGAGTCGATCAAGGCAGGCGAGGTCCGGCAGCAGTACCACCGGCAGCTTCGCCGTCCAGTTTGTCCCGGTCGGAAGGTGCGGCTGGGCCGTCATCGGTGGCGAAGCCAGCCGGGCCAGCGGATTTCTGCGGCTCGCCCTCGACGGTACGGCCGTCGGCCTTCTTCGTGGCGCTACGGCTGTCGGCCTTCTTCGTGGTGGCGCCAAAGGCGATCGCGAAGGCAGTACCGATGGCGATGCCGAAGGCGACACCGATGGCGACGCCGCCCGTCGACGAGAACAGGGGGATGCCGATCGCCAGGCCGATCATGATGCCGGCAGGCCACGCCCAGGCGTCGGTCCTGCCGCCCTTCGCGTCAAACTTCGCCATGTACCAATGTTAACGAGCGCGAGAGAACCTCGCCGGAGCGCGCGCAACGCCCGCCCCGCCCTCGATCAGCACACGGTGTGAGGGCTACGTCGCGGCTGCTATGGAGGGGTCCGCACCGAGGTCACCTGCCGCGCGGAGCTGCTCCTCGAACATCACGAACGTCCGCTGCCGGATTCCCCGGATCAACGCCTGCTCGCGTGGCGTCTCTCGACGCGACTCGGCGTCCGCCAGGCTCTCGATCGAACGCACCGTCTCGTAGAGCGCGAAGATGGGGCCTTCCCCCTTGAGGTAGTGGGCTCGAAAAGCCTCGACCTCCTGCACGAAATCCTCCGCGTTACGGCGGAAGATATCCCCTCCGATATCGAAGATTATCTCGGTGAAGAGGTCGTTCTTCTCCTGCCAGCCACCGGTGTCGATAGAAACCCGCCACACCCTGGCACCGCCGTCGGGCGTCTCCACGATCTTCACCGGCGACTGGTGGTAGAGGTAGTAGGACGGGAGCACCAGGCCTGGCATTTGGGTCATCAATCGTTTCCTTCGTAGGTCGATTGCAAAGCGTCCCAGAACAGCCGTTGCTCACGGCGAAGGATCCCGTCTGCGATCGCTGCCTCGCGGCTCGTCATCGCCCGCCCCTCGGCTCGGGCCAGCGCGTCCACATCACGGCGGACCTCATAGAGCGCATGCTCCCAGACCGCTATCTCGTCGAGCGCAGCCAGGTGCAGACGAAACTCGGCGAGGTGCCCGCTCGGCGTACGGAGTACGAGTTGCACATCCCGGTAGCCGCTGTCCTCGGGAGACAGGAACCGGTCCTGGTACCTCACGATCTCGATGTCAGGGTGGTCGCGGATCCGACCGAGCACGGCGTAGAGATCGTCGAGACACCGGAACTCGACCTTCGCCGCCGCCAGGTCGAGCAGCTTCGACACATCGCCCTGGTGCCTGTGCACCTTGTCTTCGGCCCTGCTCCGGTCCTTGGGCTTCGAACGCCAGCCCGGCTCTGCCACGCGACGACCGTCGACATGGGCGAGGGACACCGCGAGCTGATTCAGATCGACCTGCGCCTCGGTTGCCGCCGAATAGAGATCGTCGAGGTAGCGCCTCCGATAGTCGGCATCACCGCGTCGGTCGTCGTCGAATGCTGGCTGCGCGACCGGTCCCCGACGCACCTCGACGCTGGCGCTGATCCTTAGCTGCTCGTCTGTGAGGGGTGTTGGCGCTGGTTGTGGCACTTCGCGGCGGGACGCGGTCTGACCTGCCGCCTCCTGCCGGGCGACGTCGTCGAGCACGTCGTCGAGCACGTCGATGGCCTGCTGATGGCCGGCCAGGTGATAGAGCGTCAGTGGGCGGGCGGTCAACGAGTTCGCGAGTTCGGGTGTGGACAGGATGATGCGCGCCAGATCCGGATGCCGTGCCAACTGTCGGGTCAGGTGTTCGGCCAGATCCGGCTCGTTCGCGGGCGGCTGTCTCCGGGTGCGGTCGAGCATGTCGCGGACCCGGGCGTCGGCGAACAGCCGCACCACATCCCGGGCCGACGCCTCGTCGAGATCCGGTACCAGCCGACGGAGCGTAGGTGGGTCGATCTCCGTGGCGAACTCGAGCGGACTCACTCCGGCCGCGAAGATGTCTTCGAGGCTGCCCGCCGTGGCGATGGCCCGGGCCGGGCCGCCGGTCGAAGGATCGTCCCCGGCACTTCCAAAACTGGCATCGGCGGCCTCCGGGAACGGGCCTGAGCCGGGACCGTCCAGGAGCAGGTACATGCGGTTGACGTAGGGGTCGCCGTGGCTGCCGTTGTCGTACGCCGGTGGGTGATTCGGCAGGTCGGGACGTTCGCTGAACCGGCCCCGGGGCAGGCCGCCGAGCGGCATCGGCTGGCCGTCCCCGCTCAGCACGAGCGCGTCGATGCCGATCACGTCGGGATAGAGCGGCCGGTCCCGGATGGCACCTGTCTGCGGGTCGAGGTAGAGGATTGTCCCGTTCTGGTTGAGCGCCACCCAGGCGTGCGAGCCACCGGTGGCCCATTCGGTCACCAGGAACGCATAGCTGCCGTGGCCGCCCAACAGCAGTTGGTCACGCAGATTGACGTACCCCCGGTCGGCGGCCTGTCGCGCCTGCACGGGGTTCAACCGCCCGCCGGGCGGCGGGGCGAGAACCTGCTGGAAGCGTCCACCGGTCACGTCTTCGACCCGGCCCGGACCGCCGGCTTCCCCGCGGATCGGGCGTTGGATGTCGCCGTCGAGGTAGCCGTCGAAGGTCCGTGGCGCCGACACCCGGGGCCGCCCGTGCACCCACGTCTCGAACAGCGAAAGGGTGCAGTCCAGGCAGTTGATGCCCCGTGTGGCGTCGGCGCGGGGTCCGCCGTCGTTCAGCAGACGGAACCAGTCGCCCCGGCGGGGGTCGGCGGTACGGATGACGGTGCCATCCCGCTCACGGGGCATCTGCCGTTCGACGTCCACCTGGTGCAGGGCCAGTGGAGGACGTAGCCCTCCGGGCTGCCCGTACGGCCGGGAGTCGTCGATCGGCGGAGGCACGTCATCGCCGGTGAGCGCGGATCTGCCGGTGGTCCCCACCGCGCCGAGGGTGAGCGAGCCGACATCCTTGTTGGCCTGGTGGAACGCGCCGTCGGTGAGGTCCACGACCTCGGGCGCCCGGGCGCCGGCCAGCACCGCCTGGGCCAGGTCACGACATTCGGCGTACGCCCGGGACTCGTCGTTGGCGGCCCGCTGCCAGCCGTCGGACCACTGCCGATGACCGGTCCGGTGCAACTGTCGGGCGTAGGTGGCGTACTCGATGGCCCTGCGGTCGTGTTCGGCGGCCCGGAGGCGCAGCCGGCCGGCCTCGGCCTGTCGGCGGGTGTTCTCGAACGCGGCCCGCTGTGACTCGTAGTGACTCTGGTAGCGCCGTCGTTCGGCGGCTTCCGCCTCGGCTGTCCACCGGGCGGCGTACCAGTCGTGGCTTTCCCGCGCGGGCACCGGCGGATCGCCGAACGCCGCCACGTCGGCGGGGACCGACGCCCGGCCACGGGCCGGATGGACGGCCGGTGGGAGGGCCCTACGGATCGGGACACCCGCTGGCGCAGGCTGGCGGCCGATCGCCGGGCCAATGACCGTGTTGCCTCCCGCCGCAACCGCGCCGTGGGCGAAGGCACCGTTCGGCGCCCCAACCGCCGGGCCGGTGACCGGGGACGGCGACGCCACCGGGCCGAGGGGCTGCGGGGCGGCAACCGACGGGGGGACTACCGGCGCGGCAGGGGCCTGAGAGGTGACGGCAGCGTGTGTGAACGGCGGCACCATGGTGCCCGTCGCGGCGGGCGGGCCGGCCGACGAGGACCATGCTGTCGGAGCGTTGCCGGCCGGGGCGAGCGCCCCCGGGGTAGCCGCCTGCGACTGGCCGGTCGGGCTGCCCTGAAGCGTCGCATCCACGGCCACCGACGAAAGCTGTGGATCCAAGCCAACCGAGCCAACCAGACCAGCCGAGCCGGTCGAGGAGAGCGTGTTGTCGGCCGCGACCGACCGTTCGGAAGCGACCGGCCCGCCCTGGGCGGGCACGACGGCCTCGGTCGGCAGCACCGCTCGGGCTGACCCGTCCTCCACCACGGACGGAACGCCCATTGTGGGCGCTGCCGGTCGGCTGGGGTCCGACGAGATGGCCTGCGGCAGACTGGCGCCGTCGGCAGTCGAGTACGTCGACGGCTCGGCATGCAGCGGCGTCGCGTGGTCGGACGCCGCAGTCGCCGGTGGGCCCGCAACATTCGCCCCCGCCTGCACGGAAACCCCTGCCGCAGAGGTGACCGGGAAGTCGGGCGGCAGGGAGGGGCCGGTGAAGGACGCGCCGGCCAGGGCATTGGACTGCGCCTGGACTCGCGCCTGCAACGCGTGGTCGACCTGCCCGGTCACCGAGCCGGTGACCCCGGACGCGGCGGCCCGTACCGCGTCCTCGGCCGAGATCGGGCCCTGCCCGGTGGCGATGCTCGCGGCGGTCTCGGCGAACATCTCGCCGGTCATCTCCCGGCCCAGGTGCTCGCCGACCCGCGCCACGCGGCCGGTGGCGTGCCGGCCCAAACCGGCCACTGGTGCTACCGCGCCACCGGCGAGCCCTCCGACGGCCGATGTGCTCAGGTCGGCCAGGTCCAGGCCGTGCGCCCGGCCTGTCGAGTTCTGGTACGCCTGGGTGGCGAGGCTGATCCCGGCCTCCTCGGCCGCCTCTTCCAGCCCTTCCCGGGTGGCGCGCTTGGCGAGCCCGCGTACGCCGCCCTTGGCGACCTCCTTGGCCGCGCGCTCGCCGGCCTCCTTGAGCCCGTGTTTGAGGGATTTGCTGGCCAGCTGGCCCAACAGGCGTTTGCAGATCTGTTGGATCAGCAGTCGGGTGGCGGTGACCGCCGCTCCGGCCGCGGGCGACGCGGCACCGGCGGTGAGCACCGCCACCACCGCCACGGTGAGCAGTTCGACGACCAGGATGCCCAGCTCGATCCAGACTTCGAGTTTGGCGCCCTCGATGTCACAGCCGCACTCCTCGACGAGGCGGCCGAGGTCGGTGCTGACCGCGAGCAGCACGGGCAGTGGCGCATTGTCGCCCTCGGCGAGCCCTCGCCAGTCCGCCTGGAAGGCGGCGTCGACGGCACCGACACCGCCGTACCCGCTGCGGACCTCGGCGGCGGCTCCGGCGGCGTCGGTGTGCGGGCCGGCGAGGACGGACGCGACCGCGTACCACCTGTCGGCGACGGCCCAGACGGCCCGCTCGTCGCCCTCCGGCCACTGCACGCCGATCACCCAGTCGAGCGTCTCGTAGATCCAGCCGGGAACGTCCCAGGGTGCGTAGTCAAGCGGGTGCGGGATCGGGCTCGGCAGCACGCTCATCCGGATCGACCCACCGTCAGCGCTTGTCGGCGACCCGGTCGAGCCGGGTGGCGCTGGCGCTGTCGGTCCGCATGCTCGCGTCGACCGCGCGGACCACGTCGGAGCCCAACTCGGTGAGCCGGTGCCCGACGCCCGCCCAGGCCCGCAGCACAGTCTGCTCGATGCCTCGGTAGTTCCGCTCGAACGCGGCCCCGATGTCGTCGCGGCCCCACGGCTGGACGCCGCTGGCGGTTTCGATCTCGCCGCCCTCCGCCGCCCGGCGGGCGGTCACCGCAGCGCCGGACGAGGCCAGGTCGGCCCCGCCCCGTCGCGCGCGGGCCGGGTCGAGCCACAGCTGCCCGTCGGTCATGCCGGCCCCTCACCGCGGCCGAGGACCGCGTCGGCGCGGCCGAGCAATGCGCCGAAATCCCCGGTACGCAGGAAGTCCACCGAGCCGGAACCGGCCGGTACGGTCTCGGCGACCACATCACGGGTGGCGGCAGCGGCGGCGGACGTGGCGGCACTGACCGTCTCGGTGATCTTTCGGCTCAGCGCTGCGGCGTCCCGGTCGCGGTAGATGGCCGGGGTCAGGTCGAGCGAGACCAACTCGCCCCTGGCGCCGACGGTCGCGGTCACCGTCCCGTCGCTGGACCGCCTGGTCACCCGCAGCTCGGCGAGTCGGGCGGCCAGATGGTCCAGATTGGAGCGGAGCTGCTGGTACTGCCCGTACACGTCATCGAATCGGGCTCGTAGCTCGCGATTGGCGTCCCGGCCCACGCGTTCGCTCACCGCCGCCCCTCCCGTCACCGTCGGTAGAGCGAGACGATACCGGCTGCCATCGATCCGTGTGGTCCGGTAGTTTCGATGCGTGATCGACCGTCAACAGGCCGAGCAGCTCGCGGCCACCTGGGCCCGCCGCGACTCGCAGCGGCTCGGCCACGAGTGCACGGCAATGGTCGACGAGTTCGACCTCGGCTACGTCATCACGTCAGTCGTGCCCACCGAGGCGCGTACGATCCCCGGCGACCTGCCGGCGACAGTCATCGACAAGCAGACCGGCACTGTCACCACCTGGCCCCGGGTGCCGAGCGATGTGGTGGCGGAGATGTACCGCCGCAGCCAACCCACCGGCACTGTCGCTCCCCGCACTGTCGACCCGTCGAGCCTGCTGGCCAGGGAGATTCATCGGATCCCCGCCCCGAACACAGTGGCGCACCTGACCGTCGATGGTCGCATCTGGACGGCCCAGGGCGTCAAGGGCGACGTACCGCTGAACCATCACCCGCTGATCCGCACCTATCTGGACGCCCAGCCTCCCGGCGAGCTTGTCCGTGGCGCCGAGGCACATGCCGAGCTGATCGTGGTCTCCGACGTCCTGCACGAGTACGACCACCGACGAGCCGCCGAGGGCATCGCGCCGATGGGTCGTGGCGAGGCGGCAGCACTGCTCGGCGGCGCGCGGTTCGAGATCTTCCGGATCCGTGAACCGGGCGACCCGGCTGGTGGCCCCGCCGACCGGCCCTGCGATTCGTGCCTCGCCTTCCTGGTGCGCGCGAACGTGTTGCCGGATTCGGCACGGGGTTACATCGAAACCTGGCTGGCACCGGCGGCACCGGACCCTGATCCGGGGCGTTTCCCGCCGGAGGTCGCCAACGCGCTCGTCGCCGCCGGGTGGCGACCGCACATCGGGGACCAGATCATGGCTGCCGCCGCCGTCCGGGACATCACCGCCGTGTCGGGGCAGGTCCATCGACACGAGGTCTTTCCCGCCGCCGTGGAGGCGATCACCACGTTTCCCAGCCTCGTCGGCGCTCGCCGCGGCCGGGGCGAGCAGGTGTGGATCTCCCGCTTCGACATCCGTCCGCACACCATGGCGCACACCGCCGACACCCTCGCCGACTTCGGCAGGGTGCTCGGCGTACGACTGTTTCCGCTCGGCACCGAGCAGCAGGACAGCATCCTGGCGGTCGACGAGCGCGGCCGGGTCTTCGCGCTGGACCAGGCAGGCGAGTGGTTTCTCGGCGACACCGTCGACGCCGCGTTCACCACACTGCTGCTCGGCCGCGCGCCTGCCCGGGTCCGCGACGACGGCACCTGGCAGGCCGACTGACGCGCGAGGCGGCCAGCCGCACGAGGTGACCCCGGGTCGACGGAAACAGTCGCAACAGGCCTTGTCTGCCGCGAATTCAGTAGCGAAGATGGCAGGCAGATTGCGATAACCGCCGTAGACCGCACCCGGCCCCCTCGGAGAGACCGCCATGAGTGACCAGCAGCAGCTGCGCAACTTCGTCAACGGCTCCTACGTCGAACCGGCCGACGGCGGGTACGCCGACCTGATCGACCCGTGTACCGGTGAGGTGTTCGCCCAGGCGCCCGTCTCCGGCGCCGCCGACGTGGACGCGGCGATGACCGCCGCCGCCACCGCCTTCGAGAGCTGGCGGGAGGTCACCCCTGCCGAGCGGCAGCGGGCGATGCTCAAGCTCGCCGACGCCGTGGAGGCCCGCGCGGCCGAACTGGTCGACGCGGAGGTCCGCAACACCGGCAAGCCGCGCCAGCTCACCGCCGACGAGGAACTGCCGCCCGCTGTGGACCAGTTCCGCTTCTTCGCCGGGGCGGCCCGACTGTTGGAGGGCCGGTCGGCCGGCGAGTACCTGGCGGGGCACACCTCGTACGTGCGGCGCGAGCCGATCGGCGTGTGCGCCCAGGTCACGCCCTGGAACTACCCGCTGATGATGGCGGTCTGGAAGATCGCCCCGGCGCTCGCCGCCGGCAACACTGTGGTCCTCAAGCCATCGGACACCACGCCGGTGTCGACGCTGCTGCTCGCCGAGATCGCCGCCGAGTTCTTCCCGCCGGGGGTGTTCAACGTGGTCTGCGGCGATCGAGACACCGGTCGTACTCTCGTGTCGCACCCGACCCCGCAGCTGGTGTCGATCACCGGCTCGACCCGCGCGGGCATGGAGGTCGCCGCCGCGGCGGCACCCGACCTGAAGCGCACCCACCTGGAGCTGGGCGGCAAGGCCCCGGTGGTGATCTTCGACGACGCCGATGTGGCGGCGGCGGCCGAGGCCATCGCGATGGGCGGCTACTTCAACGCGGGGCAGGACTGCACGGCGGCGACCCGGGTGCTGGCCGGGCCGGGCATCCACGACGACTTCGTGGCAGCGCTCGCCGAGCAGGCCCGCAACACCAGGACGGGCGCCCCGGACGACGCCGACGTGCTCTACGGCCCGCTGAACAACGCCAACCAGCTCGCCCGCGTCAGCGGCTTCGTCGACCGGCTGCCGGACCACGCGGCGATCCAGACCGGCGGGTCCCAGCAGGGCGAGCGCGGCTACTTCTACGCGCCGACAGTCGTCTCCGGGTTGCGCCAGGCCGACGAGATCATCCAGGACGAGGTGTTCGGGCCGGTCATCACCGTGCAGCGCTTCACCGACGAGGACGAGGCGGTGCGCTGGGCGAACGGCGTCGACTACGGCCTGTCCGCGTCGGTGTGGACGCGGGACCACGGCCGGGCGATGCGGATGACCCGACGGCTGGACTTCGGCTGCGTCTGGGTGAACACGCACATCCCGTTCGTCTCGGAGATGCCGCACGGCGGCTTCAAGCACTCCGGGCACGGCAAGGACCTCTCGGTCTACAGCCTGGAGGACTACACCCGGATCAAGCACGTCATGCACAACATCGAGGGCTGATGACATCCTCCGAGGATCTGCACAAGCGGCGCGGCAGTGCCGTCGCGCGGGGCGTCGGCAGCGTCATTCCGTCCTACGTGGACCACGCGGCGGGCGGGACGTTCACCGACGTCGACGGGCGGGAGTGGATCGACTTCGCCGCCGGCATCGCTGTGACGAGCGTCGGCAACGCCGCACCGAAGGTCGTCGAGGCGGTCCGAGCGCAGGTCGAGCGGTTCACCCACACCTGCTTCATGGTCGCGCCGTACGAGTCGTACGTGACGGTGTGCGAGCAGCTCAACGCGTTGACGCCGGGCGGCTTCGAGAAACGTTCGGCGCTGTTCAACTCCGGTGCCGAGGCTGTGGAGAACGCCGTCAAGATCGCACGGCACGCCACCGGGCGGCCGGCGGTGGTGGTGTTCGACCACGCGTACCACGGCCGGACCAACCTGACCATGGCGTTGACCGCGAAGAACATGCCGTACAAGCACCGGTTCGGGCCGTTCGCCGGGGAGATCTACCGGGTGCCGATGTCGTACCCCCTGCGCGACGGCGGGCTCTCCGGGACCGAGGCGGCGGCGCGGGCCCTCGAGATGGTCGAGAAGCAGGTCGGGGCCGAGAACGTCGCCGCGCTGCTGATCGAGCCCATCCAAGGTGAGGGTGGTTTCGTGGTGCCCGCGCCCGGTTTCCTGCCGGCGCTACGCGCCTGGGCCACGGCCGCCGGTGTGGTGTTCGTGGCCGACGAGATCCAGACCGGCTTCTGCCGGACGGGCGACTGGTTCGCCTGCGAACACGAGGGCGTCGAGCCCGACCTCGTCACGCTGGCCAAGGGCATCGCCGGTGGCCTGCCGCTGGCCGCCGTGACCGGCCGGGCCGAGCTGATGGACGCGGTGCACGTCGGTGGGCTCGGCGGCACGTACGGCGGCAACCCGATCGCCTGCGCCGCCGCGCTGGCCACCATCGACACCATGCACGAGCTGGACCTGGCCGGCGCCGCCCGCCGGATCGAGTCGGTGCTGGTCCCCCGGTTACGGGCCATCGCCGAGCGGGATCCCCGCATCGCCGAGGTACGCGGGCGGGGCGCGATGCTCGCCATCGAGCTGGTCCAACCGGGCACGCTCACCCCCGACCCGGTCGCCACGGCGGCGATCTCGGCCGCCTGCCACGCCGCCGGCCTGCTCACCCTGACCTGCGGCACGTACGGCAACGTGCTGCGCTTTCTGCCCCCACTGGTGATCTCCGACGATCACCTCGTCCGGGCAGCCGACATCCTCGACGCAGCGTTTACCTGAGGTGTAAGGAAGGGCACCTTCTTAACGCCTGGTGCATAAGAAGGTGCCCTTCCTAACGCGTCAGCGCAGCACCGCGACCGTATTCCGGCGGACCAGGTTCTTGCCCGGCTCGCGGATCTGGTCCATCGCGGCGCTGTTGAGCAGCACGCAACTGCCCGACGGGCCGGTCACCGTCACAGTGGTCGCCCGGTTGTTGTCCAGGTTCGTCACCCGCAGCCGCGTACCCACCGGGAACCGGTCACTTGTCGCCGCCGGCGCGGCAGCCTCCTCGAAGAAGGTGATCGCACCCGAGCACACCGAGCCGGGTGCCGGTCCGGACGCGGCGGGAGACGCCGCCCCGGGCCGTACCGTGTCGGCTGGCGGCGCGGCGGCTGGCGGCGCGGCGCCGTCGAGCCGTTCCACGACGTTGCGGCGGATCACGTTCTTGCCCGGCTCGCGGACCAGGTCCATGGCGGCGGCGTTGAGGAGAACGCAACTGCCTGACGGGCCGCTCACCGTCACCGTTGCCGTCCGGTTGTTGTCCAGATTGGTCACCCGCAGCCGCGTACCCACCGGGAACCGGTCACTTGTCGCCGCCGGCGCGCCGGTCTCCGCCGAGAACGTGACCGACCCGGAGCAGACGGACTGCCGTGCCGGGGCGGTGCCGGCGAACCCGAACCCGGTCCCCACCGCCACACCGGCCGCGGCGAGCACCGCCACGGTCGCCGCCAGCACGTGCTTGCGCTGCACCCTCATCGCCGTCACTCCTGTCCTCGGTGGTGTTCTGCACCGACGGGTACGGACGGGAGAGCCCTACCGTTCAGCAGTCGCCGCGACGGCAAGGTCCACCGGCCCGTACCGGGTCTGCGGCGCCCCGGTCATCAGCGCCCAGTAACGGTCCCCGTACGACCAGTGCCACCACTCGGTCGGGTAGTTCACCAGCCCGGCACCTCCGAGCGCGTCCACAATGAGCTGCCGATGTCGGCGGGCGTTGGCCCCGATGGCGGGTGCGTCGGTGAAGCAGGCGTCGGCGCTGTCCTCCGGGGTGGCGTCGACGGCCGTACCGAGATCCAGCTCCACGCCGTCGACTGTGCACAGGGTCAGGTCCACCGCGCCGCCAGTCGTGTGCGGGGCCACCTCGACCGGCGAGACGAACTTGCTGGTCTCCCGGTACAGCCGCTGCGCCGGCCAGTCCGGATGCCGTCGCCGCAGCTCGTCGCGGTAACCGGTGAAGATGGACAACTGCGCCCGATACGGCCGGTAGCCCTCGATGACGAGCAGGCGTACCCCGGCGGGCAAGGCACGCTGCGCGGCCAGCAACCGGTCCGCGACACCCGCGCGCAGGTGGGCGTACGCCCCGGTGTCGTCGGCCGCACGCCCGTCCAGCCGCAGCTCCGGAAACTCGCGCAGGTCCACCAGGGGCTCGCCGTCGTCGGCGCCGGGCACCGCCGCCACCCGGGGGTCGGAGAGCAGGATCATCGGACACTCCCGGTGGTCGCGGGGCGTTCCGCATGTCGGGTACGCGCCAACGCCACCAACCGCTCCACGACCTCGCGGTAGCCGACGCCGGTCGCCGCCCACACCTTCGGGTACATGGAGTGCGCGGTGAAGCCGGGCATGGTGTTGAGCTCGTTGACGTACAGCTCGCCGGTCGTCTCGTCGTAGAGGAAGTCAACCCGGGCCAGACCCCACCCGCCGATCGCGGCGAACGCGCGCAGCGACAACTCGCGGATTCGCTCGGTCACCTCGTCGGGCAGCACCGCCGGGACGATCATCGGGTCGCTGTCGCCGAA
The DNA here is from genome assembly GCF_011927785.1 of Micromonospora profundi. Taxonomy (NCBI): domain Bacteria; kingdom Bacillati; phylum Actinomycetota; class Actinomycetes; order Micromonosporales; family Micromonosporaceae; genus Micromonospora; species Micromonospora profundi. The sequence goes on from NZ_JAATJK010000001.1 coordinate 4,988,103, forward strand.
GTACTTCTGCTGGTAGTCGAACCATCCGCCGGCCACGCGCACCTCGCCCACCGCCGATGCCTCCGGCCGCCAGCCGCCGAGCACCGCGCACTCCAACTCGCGGCCGGTGACCCCCTGCTCGACGATGACGTGCTTGTCGTGCCGCAACGCCTCCTCCACAGCGGCGGCCAGGTCGTCGCCCTCGCCGACCCGGGAGATGCCGATCGACGAACCCATGCTTGCGGGCTTGACGAACAGGGGTCGGCGCAGCCCGAGCACGAGCTTCTCCGGGTCGGCGGTCTCCCGCCAGGTGTGCGCGTCGAAGGCGACGTACGGGGTGACGGGGATTTCCTCGGCCCGCAGAGCCCGCTTCATCGCCACCTTGTTCATGCCTACGGCGGAGGCGAGGATGCCGCACCCGACGTACGGCACGTCCAGTTGCTCCAGCAGCCCCTGCACCACGCCGTCCTCGCCGAACGGGCCGTGCAGGACGGGGAAGAGCACGTCGAGTTCCGCGTGCACCGCGCCGGGGGCGTTGCCGGCGCACACCTGCACGGTCCCCGGGCGGGGGCCGGACCGCAGCTCGACAGCCGGCCCGGTCACTGTCAACCGGTCGTCGATGGCCCGCTCGGCGGCGGGCCGGTCCCGCAACTCGGCGAGCTGCGCGTCGGGCAGCAGGCGGAATCCCCCGCTGCGGGTGATGCCGATGGCGACCGTACGGTATCCGCCGCCGGCCAGCGCCCGGACCACACCAAGCGCCGAGGCGCAGGAGACCTCGTGCTCCGCCGACGGGCCACCGAACAGGATTCCGATCCGAATCGGGGCACTCATGCCGCCGCTCCTTCCACAGTCGTCAACTCCGCGAGCCTGGGCGCCGTCAACCGGGCCGCCAGCTCCGCCTCCACGTTTCCGCCGGTCAGCACCACGCCTACCGTCCGCTCCCCGAGCGCGCCGCCGGCCCGCTCTTCCCGCAGCCGGAGCGCGCCGGCCAGGCCCGCCGCCCCGGACGGCTCGACGAGCACCTTCAGCTCCATCAGCAGCAGCCGGAACGCGGCGGCGATCTGCTCGTCGTCGACACGGACGACACCGCGCAGGGCGTTCCGCAGGATCGCGAACGGCAGCTCACCCACGCAGGACGGCCGCAGTCCGTCGGCGATGGTGGCGGCTGGCGGGACCGGAATCCGCTCGCCTGCGGACAGGCTGCGCGCCAGCGAGTCACAGCCGACCGGCTCGACGCCGTACACAGTGATGCCGGTGCCGGCGGCGGCCAGGCAGGCACCCGCCACCCCGCCACCGCCACCGACCGGCACCACAAGCGCGTCGAGCGGGGTGCCGGCGCGTTCGGCCTGCTCGATCAGCTCCAGGCTGGCGCTGCCCTGCCCGGCGATCACGTCCGCGTGGTCGTACGCGTCGACGAGCGGGTGGCCGGTCTGGTCGCGGAGCGCGTACGCCATCGCCACCCGCTCGTCGAGGCCGGTGCCCGCGAACACGACCCGCGCCCCCGCCGCACCGGCCCGGTCGACCTTCGTCGCCGCCGCGTCGACAGGCAGCACCACTGTCGCCGCGAGCCCGTGCTGGCGGGCCGCCAACGCCACAGCTATCGCGTGGTTGCCGGTGCTCTGCGCGATCACCCCGGTGTGGCCGGCGGCGGCGAGCCTGCCGACGGCCCGCAGCGCGCCGCGCATCTTGTACGAGCCGCCGGTCTGCAGATTCTCCGCCTTGAGCAGGACTCGGCTACCTGCCAGCAGGTCGATCGCCGGGGAGCGCAGCACCGGGGTACGGATCACCCGGCCGCTGAGCCAGCGGGCGGCGTCCTCGACATCGGCCCGGACGGGGCCAGCGGTGGATGGCATCGAACTCCTTTGTCACGGCCCGGACCGCGTCGGTCGTTTTTCGGGCACGCCGAAGGTGGGGATGCCGAGGTGCTCGGCTCCCGGAACGGTGTGGGTGGTGTCAGTTGCCTGCGGGTAGGTGGACGTCCACCCGCAGCCCGCCGTACTCGGCGGGTCGGGCGGCGATGGTGCCGTCGTGTGCCTGGGTGATCGAGCGGACGATGGCCAGGCCGAGACCAGCGCCGCCGCCGTGCGAAGTCCGGTCCCGGGCGAGCCGACGGAACGGCTCGAAGAGGCCGGCGACAGCCTCCGCCGGTACGGGCTGGCCGGTGTTGACAACTGTCAGCGCGGGAGCGGAACCGACAGTGACTGTCAGCGAGCCACCGCGCCGGTTGTACTTGATCCCGTTCTCCACAAGGTTTGTGACAAGGCGTTCGAGAAGCACCCGCTCACCGACGACGACCCTCGGCGCGAGGTGACTCTCGATTGTCACGCCGGCCTCCCGGGCCCGGTCCTGATAGCCGGCGAGCACCCCGTCGACGAGGTGGTCGAGCCGCTGCGGGATGCGCGCCCGCAGACCCTGGTCGCTTTCGCTGAGCGCCAGCAGACCCTCGATGAGCCGCTCGTTGCGTTCGTTGGTCTCCAGCAGCTGGCCGGTCAGCAGCTCCAACTGCTCGGGGGTGAGCGACCGGGCCATGCCCACCTCGATGAGGGTCCGCTGCACGGCGAGCGGGGTACGCAGCTCGTGGGAGGCGTTCGCGGCGAACCGCCGCTGACCCTCGTATCCGGCGGAGACGCGTTCCATCATTTCGTCGATGGCCCGCGCCAGTTGGGCCAGCTCGTCGTTGCCCCGGGGACGGATGCGGTGGCCCATGTTCTGCGGGCCGAGGTGCCGGATCGGCTCGGCGAGGTTACGCACCGGGCGCAGGCACCACGACGCCCCGAACCAGAGCGCCAACAGGGCCGCCACTGTCACGACCACCACCGACACCACGGGAAGCACGAACGCGCTCCGGCCCGCCTGGGCACAGGACTCCGACACACCGGGCAGCGGCAGGCCGCAGAGCTGTAGACCGCGGTTCCAGAGCAGCCCGGTCAGCCGGTTGCCGACCGCCGGCAGCACCGGCCCGGCGAGCAGCGCCAGCAGACCCACGAGCAGGACCCGGCGGCGGGGAGTCCAGCTCACGCCGGCCCGCCGAGGCGATAACCGGCCTTGGGCACCGTGTGGATGACCGGCGGGTCACCGAGCTTCTTGCGCAGCGTCATGACGGTGACCCGTACGGCGTTCGTGAACGGGTCGGCGAACTCGTCCCAGGCCTGCTCCAACAGCTCCTCCGCGCTCACCACCTGCCCGCCGGCACGCAGCAGCACGTGCAGCACCGCGAACTCCTTCGGGCTGAGCGCCAACGAGCGGCCGTCCCGGGTGGCGTGGTGCCGGGCCACATCCAGCACCACGCCATCCCGGGCGAGTACCGGCGGAAGCGCCGGGGTGGACCGTCGCCCGAGGGCCTGCACCCGGGCCACCAACTCGGCGAAGGCGAACGGCTTGGTGAGGTAGTCGTCCGCGCCGAGGCCGAGACCCTCCACCCGGTCCCGGATGCCTGCCGCCGCGGTGAGCAGCAGCACCCGGGTGCCGACGGAGGTGCCGGCGATGCTGCGGCACACCTCGTCGCCGGTGTGGCCGGGCATGTCCCGATCCAGCACCGCCACGTCGTACCGGTTCACGCCGATCCGCTCCAGCGCACCGTCACCGTCGTAACAGACGTCGACGGCCATCGAGAACCGCCGTAGCCCTTCGGCCACCGTGTCCGCCAGCAACCTCTCGTCGTCCGCCACCAACACCCGCACGATTCCGCTCCCCCGTGGTTCGCCTTCCCGCATACCGTCGCAGGCCAGGGTTAAGGGTTCTGTAAGCACCCGCCGGAGCCATCCTCCACGCCGTCATCCGACCGACAAACCGCCGCTACCAGGGGCTGCCGCCTTCCTCCCCGTCACACGCGGTGTGCGTCGTGCGTCCCGCCGCCCTCGACTGTTGGCGATCGGGCGTGAGCTGCGTCACGATGGGGCCCGAGGAGGTCGCCGATGGCTGACCCGTGGCTCGCCCTGGAATTCGGTGTCGATCCGGCGGAACGGATCGCGCAGGTCGGCGCCGCCCACGAAGCCTTCCTCACCGGCACCGCCCACGACGCCTTCCTCACCGGCGCCGCACCGCACCGGGTGCGGGACGTGGTCCGCCGCTCCTGGGAACGCTCCGCACGGCTCGACCCCGAGGCCACCCCGCCTGTCGACCTGGCCGACGACGCCCTGGCCGCGTACCGGGCCGCCCATCCGTTGGCCCGTGTGCTGCCGCTGTTCCGTGACCTGCTCGGCGGCACCGCCCAGGACGGCGCGCACCTGATGGCGGTCTGCGATGCGTACGGGCGGCTGCTCTGGGTCGAGGGGCATCCGGGTGTGCTCCGGCATGCCGAGCGCATGAACTTCGTGCCCGGCGCCCGCTGGGACGAGACGCACGCCGGCACCAACGCGCCCGGCACCGCGCTGGCCGTCGACCACAGCGTGCAGATCTTCGCCACCGAGCATTTCAGCCGCCCCGTGCAGCGCTGGACCTGCGCCGCCGCGCCGATCCACGACCCCACCACCGGACGCCTGCTCGGCGCGATCGACATCACCGGCGGGGACCACCTGGCCAACCCGCACAGCCTCGCGTTGGTCCGTGCCACAGCCCGGGCCGCCGAGGCGCAACTCGCCGTCGACCGACCGGCGCAGCCCGGCGTCGCCACGGTGACCGCGCTCGGCCGGGACGAGGCGGAGCTTCGGGTCGACGGCCGGGTGATCCGGCTCGGCCGCCGGCACAGCGAACTACTGGTGCTGCTGCTGCACCACCCCGAGGGGCGTACCGGCGAACAACTCGGCCTCGACCTCTACGGTGACGACCGACTGCACCCGGTCACGGTGCGCGCCGAGCTGTCCCGGTTGCGCCGGGTGCTCGGCGGCGAGTTGCTCGACTCCCGCCCGTACCGGTTGCGCGGCACCATCCACGCCGACTTCATGACCATCACCCGACTGCTGGACCAGGGCGATCCGGTGGGAGCCCTCGACGCGTACTCCGGGCCCCTGCTGCCCAGCTCGGACGCGCCGGGAGTGACGCGACTGCGCCGGCTGATCGACGGTCAGCTCCGCGCGGCAGTGCTGGCCGCCGCCGACCCGGCGCTGCTCGCGGCCTGGACCGCGACGCCGGCCGGCGCCGACGACCTGGCCGCGTGGCAGGCCCTGGCGCGGGCGTTGCCGGCGGCCGCGCCACGCCGGCCCCTCGCGCTGGCCCGCATCGACCAGCTCTCCGGTGAGTACGACCTTCCGCGCGCAACGTGGCTGCAACGTTCCTGAAACTACCGTCGCCGTCGGCACACCCGCACAACGACGGCGGAGGTAACCATGACGCGCTACGACGCGCCCACCCACTGGCAGTCCCGTTACGACCACTTCATCGGCGGCGAGTACGTCAAGCCGCACGGTGGTGACTACTTCGAGAACCCCACCCCGGTCACCGGGCAGACCTTCACCGAGGTCGCCCGGGGCACCGCCCCCGACGTGGAGAAGGCCCTGGACGCCGCGCACGGCGCCGCCGCCGCGTGGGGGCGCACCTCGGTGGCCGAGCGGGCGCTGATCCTCAACCGGATCGCCGACCGCATGCAGGACAACCTGGAATCGCTCGCCATCGCCGAGAGCTGGGAGAACGGCAAGCCGGTCCGGGAGACCCTCGCCGCCGACATCCCGCTCGCCATCGACCACTTCCGCTACTTCGCCGGGGCGATCCGCGCGCAGGAGGGGTCACTCGGCGAACTCGACGACGACACGGTGGCCTACCACTTCCACGAGCCGCTAGGCGTGGTCGGGCAGATCATCCCGTGGAACTTCCCGATCCTCATGGCCACCTGGAAGCTGGCGCCCGCGCTCGCCGCCGGCAACGCCGTGGTGCTCAAGCCGGCCGAGCAGACGCCCGCGTCCATCCACTACTGGCTGTCGCTGGTGGCGGACCTGCTGCCGCCGGGCGTGCTCAACATCGTCAACGGCTTCGGCGTGGAGGCCGGCAAGCCGCTGGCCTCCTCACCCCGGGTCGCGAAGGTGGCGTTCACCGGCGAGACCACCACCGGGCGGCTGATCATGCAGTACGCCAGTGAGAACATCAAACCCGTCACCCTTGAGTTGGGCGGCAAGAGCCCGAACATCTTTTTCGACGACGTCAGCGCCGCCTCTGACGACTTCCTGGACAAGGCGCTCGAAGGCTTCACCATGTTCGCCCTCAATCAGGGCGAAGTCTGCACCTGCCCGTCGCGGGCGCTGATCCAGCAGGGCCACTACAGCGACTTCCTGGACGCGGCGGTGGCGCGCACCAAGGCGATCGTCGCCGGACACCCGCTGGACACCGACACGATGATCGGGGCGCAGGCCTCCAACGACCAGTTGGAGAAGATCCTGTCCTACCTGGACATCGGCCGGCAGGAGGGCGCCAAGGTGCTGACCGGCGGGTCCCGCGCGGACCTGGGCGGCGACCTGTCGGGCGGCTACTACGTCGAGCCGACGATCTTCGAAGGCGACAACTCGATGCGGATCTTCCAGGAGGAGATCTTCGGGCCGGTGGTCTCGGTGACCTCCTTCGCCGACCTCGACGATGCCGTGAAGATCGCCAACGACACCCTGTACGGGCTCGGCGCGGGCGTGTGGAGCCGGGACATGAACACCGCGTACCGGGCCGGGCGGGCCATCCAGGCCGGTCGAGTGTGGACGAACTGCTACCACGCGTACCCGGCGCACGCCGCGTTCGGCGGATACAAGCAGTCCGGCATCGGGCGGGAGAACCACAAGATGATGCTGGAGCACTACCAGCAGACCAAGAACCTGCTGGTCAGCTACTCCACCAAGAAGCTCGGCTTCTTCTGATGAGCGACACGTCCGTCGGCGGCGCGGTGCCCGGGTCATCGGGTGCCGCGGCGCCCGGGTCGTCCGGTGCCGTAGTGCCCGGGTCATCCGGTGCCGTAGTGCCCAGGTCGTCCGGTGCCGCGGTGCCCAGGTCGTCCGGTGCCGTAGTGCCCAGGTCGTCCGGTGCCGTAGTGCCCGGTGCGGCAGCGGCCAGCTTGCCTGGTGCGGCCTCTCCGGTCGCTCTGACCCCTGCGGCGGCCGAGCTGATCCGGTCACTGCGGGGGCGGCACGGGCCGCTGATGTTTCACCAGTCCGGCGGCTGCTGTGACGGCAGCGCCCCGATGTGCTACCCGGCGGGTGAATTCCGTACCGGCTCGTCCGACGTGCTGCTCGCCTCGTTAACTGTCGACGAGGTGCCCGAGCCGGTGGAGTTCTGGATCTCGAAGTCCCAGTGGGAACTGTGGAAACACACGATGCTCACCGTCGACGTGGTCCCGGGCCGAGGTAGCGGCTTCTCCCTGGAAGCCCCAGACGGCGTCCGCTTCCTAATCCGCTCCCGCCTAGCCCCCTAGCCCCCTAGCCCCTAGCCCCCGCCCTGCCCGACCCGACCGACCCGACCCGACCGGCCCGGCCCGACCCGACCCGACCCGTCGATCATGGAGTTGTGGTGGGCGCTAGATGACTAGTTACACCTTTTGTGAGGCACCACAACTCCATGATCGACGCGGTGGCGGGTGGCCCGGCCAGGAGCCTGGGTCGGGGTCGGGGTCGGGGTCGAGGTCGAGGTCGGTTGGGGTCGGTTGGGTTGGGTTGGTTACTGGTGGAGGAGAGGGGCGAGGGTGGCGATGATGTGGGCTGGGCGGCGGTAGAGGTCCAGGTCGGTGAAGTGGCGCATTTGCCAGCCGTTGGCGGCGAGCCAGTTCATCCGGGACCGATCACGCCGGAGCCGGTCACGGTCCAGGTGGGACGAGCCGTCGTACTCGACTCCGACCCTGCGTTGTCGGTAGCCGAGGTCAAGGCGGTACAGCGGTATCCCGTTGCCGTCGGGGACCCAGAGCTGCGGCTCCGGCGGCGGAAGACCGCCATCGATCATCACCAGCCGGAGCTGGCTTTCTTGGCGACATTCCGCGCGCGGGTCGGCGCGTGGCACGAGTTCGCGTGCCTGGCAGACGCCGCGCAGGCGTTCGTGCCGATCGACCTCGACCCGAAGTTCCTCTGGTCGACAGGCACCGACGCGAAGACACAGGTCCAGCAGCGGCATCACGTCCATCCGACGCAATGATCGGGCCAGGTCGATCGCGCACCGGGCGGCGGGAGCACACGGCACTCCGCCCAGAAGCACCGGGTCGCGTACCGGCAGCACCGCCTCGTGGGCGACGACCCCTCGGATGCGCGGAACGCTCTCCCCGGCCGGCACGATTATGTGCACGTCGGCGCTGCGGACGTCGCCGAAGCCGTGCAACTGCGCGCCGGTGCGGAAGCCGACAACGGCGCTGCCAGGCAGCCGCCGGAAGATCGCCGGCAAGTGCTCCGGCGAGTACGCCGAGGGCGCGTAGATGCTCCGCGACAACCGGCGCAGCCGGGACTGCTCTGCCAGCCTCCGCACCTGTTCCCGGCTGAGGCCAGCAGCGAGTAGCTCCGAGTATCGAAAGAGGTGCTCCGCCATGCCCAGGAATCTGCAGGCAAACCTGGCGATCCGGCGCCCCCCAACTCAGCGCCTGTGGAAAACCACCACCCCTGTGCATAACCACCAAACAAACGGCATCCGTGCTACGGCCTCCGCCCCACCACCCCGCCGATCATGGAGTTGTGGTGCCGGACAGAAGCCACAAACTGGTGCTCACCGCCCACCACAACTCCATGATCGACGGGGGCGGGGCGGGCGGGGCGGGCGGGGCGGGCGGGCGGGGCGGGCGGGGCGGGCGGGCGGGGCGGATGCTCTTGGGATTAGTCGCAGCCGTAGCCGTCGTTGTCGCGGTCCAGGTCGTAGATGTCGGTGCCGATTACTTTGACGACTCCGCTGACGTAGGCAGGACCGTTTCCGCTACCTCCGGCGCAGTCGACGTCGCTGGCGATCGGCACGCAGGGGGTGTAGTTCGGGTCGCACTTGGATGACTGCGGCTTCTTGGTACCGATGGCGACGACCTGGGTGACCGGCTGCTTCGTGACCGTGGACTTGACCAGCTTCTTACCCGTCTGCACCCCGTCGGTGGTGGTCACCTCGTAGGTCAGGGTCCGGATGCCGTTGGCGCCTTTGGTCCGTACGACCCGCTTGCCCTGGGCCAGGGACGAATCCTTGACGGTCCGCTCGCTGTACCGGATCGCGGCCCGCTCCGTCACGGTCGAGACGTGCACGACCGGCGACGGTGCAGCACTGGACGGGGCCTGCGAGGCCGGGACCGACGGTTCGGCCGCAGCGGAGGGCGCGGCAGAGGGCGCGGCAGAGGGCGCGGCGCTCGGCGGCACCGCCTGCGCGGGAGCCTCGTCGGTCGGCTCGGCCGGCGCTGCCAGGATGGGCTGCTGCGCTTCGTCTGCCGCGGTATTGGTACGGCCGGGCGTCGGCTCGCCGACCATCGCGCCGACGATCGCGCTGCCGGCGCAGCAGAGCAGCAGGAACGACAAGGCGATCGAGCCGAGGATCACGGCAACTCGGCTCGCGGGACTGGCCCGGCGGAACCAATTCGGTCGGGGGCCGGACGACGGGGCGTTCGGCGGGCCAGGAAACGGCGGTGGGTGCATCGTCACGGCGATGAGTGTCGTCGCAAATACTTTGTGCAATATCCACCGTCGTGCTCGTCACGTGCGCCGTCTGATCTACACAGGACGTTCATCGGCCACCGCCAGTGCAACGCATCGTTGACGGTCAGCGCCGAACGCGGCATCCCAGGCAGCCCCACGGGCAGGGCTTGAAGCCGAACGGGCAACCCTTATATGCAGGAAGGATACAAATCATCATGTATCAAGCGAACCTACGGCGGATCCGCCGAGGTCGCCCGGGAGCTGCCGACGACGTGTCGGGTTAGCGTCACTGCGGCGCTCAGCGGGGTTCAGGAGGGTTCGGCAATGGGCCGTGCGGACCGCTCATGGATTCCGCTCCTCCAGCCCCCACGGCGAGCCGTACGCCGTAAGCAGGTCCAGGAACGGCACTGGCGGTAGCGCCTCCGGGCCGAGCACCCCGACTCCCGACCAGACGCCGCCGGCTAGCAGTTCCAGCGCTACGACCGGGTTGACCGCCGTCTGCCACACCACTGCCTGGTGGCCGTACTCCCGCATCGACCACTCGTTGTCGACGACGTGGTAGAGGTAGACCTCCCGGGGCAACCCGTCCGGGCCGAGGCCGCGCACCCAGGTGCCGGCGCAGGTCTTGCCGCGCATCCGGCCGCCGAGAGTTGCCGGGTCGGGCAGGCTGGCGGCCACCACGTCGCGCGGGGACACGTCGACGCCGCGTACCCGCACGGGCGTGGTCGCGTCCAGGCCGAGCTTGTGCAGCGTCTTGAGCACCTCGATGAACTCGTCGCCGAGGCCGTACTTGAAGGTGACCCTCCGGGCGTCGACCCAGCGCGGGATGAGCAGCACCTCCTCGTGTTCCACGTTCACGCACTCGACCGGCCCGATGCCCTCGGGGAAGTCGAAGACCTCGGGCTCGGAGAACGGCGACGTGGTGTACCAGCCCCGGCCCTTCTCCCAGACCACTGGCGGGTTGAGGCACTCCTCGATCGTGGTCCAGATGGAGAAGGAGGGCGCGAAGTCGTAGCCGTCGACGGTCAGGTTCGCGCCGTCGCGGACGCCGATCTCGTCGATCTCACTGAACAGTTCGTCGGCGGCATAGCGGGCGAACACGTCGGACAGGCCCGGTTCGACACCGATGCCGCACAGCGCCAACCGGCCTGCTTCGGCCCAGCGGTCCGCGACGGCGAACTGTTCGTCGCCGAGCTTCACACCGGTCTCGGAGTACGGAAGCGCGGGGTGCGGGTGCGACAACGACATCGCCATGTCCAGGTAGTCGGCCCCGGCCGCGAACGCGCCGTCGAAGATCGGCATGACGAAGCGCGGGTCGACGGCGTTGAGCACGTGGGTGATCCGGTGCTCCCGGCAGAGCGCCGCTACCGCGTCGGCCGAGGAGGCGTCCAACCGGGCGGCGACGAAACGGTCACCGTGCCCGCTGATCGCACGGTCGGCCCGGTCCCGGTCGTAGTCGGCGACCACAATCGTCTCGAAGAAACCGCGGCGGGCGGCGATGGCTACGGCTGCGGACCCGACGCCACCGGCACCGACGAGCAGGATACGCATCAGGAATCGAACCCCAAACCAAGACGATCGAGGGTACGCAGCCACAGGTCGCGTCGGCCCTCGCGCGCGTCGGCGCGGGCCATCGACCGGCGGGTGAGGTTGATGCCGATCGCACGGACGGGCTCCGGTGGGAACGGCAACGGCTTGCGGCGTACCAGGTCGAGTCGGGTCAGCGGGGTGTTCCCGCCGTCGAGCAGGTCGAGCATCACGCGGGCGGAGAAGCGGGTGGCGCCGACGCCGAGCCCGGTGTAGCCGGCCGCGTACGCCAGTCGACCGTCGAAGGCGGTGCCGTAGAACGGGCAGAACCGGGTGCAGGTGTCGATGACGCCGCCCCAGCGGTGGCTGAAGCGCACGTCGGCGAGCTGCGGGAACGTGGTGAAGAAATGCTCGGCGAGTGTGGTGAAGGTGGCCGGACGCTGCTCCAGCTCGGGGGCGACCCGGTTGCCGTAGTGGTAGACCGCGTCGTAGCCGCCGAAGAGGATCCGCCCGTCGGTGGTGATCCGGTAGTAGTGGAACTGGTTGCCGGTGTCGGCCAGCCCCTGCCTGTTGCGCCAGCCGACCGCGTCCCGCTGGGCCGGCGTGAGCGGCTCGGTCATCAGCACGTGGTCGTAGACCGGCACCACGTACGCGCGCAGCCGGCGCAGCAGCGGCGGAAACGCGTTGGTGGCCAGGACGACCCGCCGCGCCCGCACCGAGCCGCGACGGCCGCCGGGTGCGGGATCGCCGGCGTCGGCGCCGAGGGTGGCCGCGCGCAGCGCAGCGCCGTCGGCGCGCAGCCCGGTGACCCGGGTGTGCTCGTGCACCCGCACGCCGAGGTCGAGGCAGGCGCGGCGCAGACCCCAGGCCAGCTTCGCCGGGTCCACCATCGCCACCCGGTCGGCGTCGAACATCCCACCCAGGTACGTCGGTGAGTCGACCTCGGCGCGCACCTCGTCCCGGTCGAGCAGCCGTACCCGGTGCCCGTACCGGCGGGCCAGTTCCGCGTCGGCGGCCAGCCCGTCGAGTTGGTACGGCTCGACGGCGACGGCAAGCTCGCCGGTGCGTTCGAAGTCGCAGTCGATGTCGTGGTCGGCGACGGTGGCGGCGATGGCGTCCAGGTTCTCCCGGCCGAGTCGTTCCAGTTCGCCGACCTCGTCGGGGAACCGCTCGACACCGTTGGCGAGCCCGTGGGTGAGCGACGCGGCGCAGAACCCGCCGTTGCGCCCGGACGCCGCCCAGCCGCAGGTGCCGGCGTCGACAAGCAGCACGTCGCGATCGGGGTCCGCCTGCTTGGCCAGCAGCGCTGCCCAGAGCCCGCCGTACCCGCCGCCGATCACGAGCAGGTCGGCGGTCTGCGGGCCGACGAGTGGCGGTAGTGGGTCGGGGCGGTCGGGGCGGTCCAGCCAGTACGGCACGGGAGCCGCGTCGGCGAGCGCCCTGCCGACACGCGGGAGAGTCATGACCGCAGACCTGTCGGACGAACCGCAGCCGCGGCGCTCATGACGACCGGCGCACGTGCGACGCCGTAACGGCAAGCAGGTTGGCGCGGCGGGCCCGTCGCCCCCGCAGCGAGCTGAGCCCGACCAGCAGCAGGGCGATCGCGAACATCGCGGTGCCGATGACGTTCACCTGCGGTGGGATGCCCCGCTGGGCGGCACCCCAGACGTACATCGGGAACGTGACAGTGGTGCCGGCGTTGAAGTTCGTGATGATGAAGTCGTCGAAGCTCAACGAGAAGGCCAGCAACGCGGCGGCCACGATGCCGGGCAGCACCAGCGGCAGGGTGATCCGCCGGAACGTCTGCCACTCGCTTGCGTACAGGTCCATGGCGGCTTCCTCCAGCCGCCGGTCCATCCCGGCCAGCCGCGCCTTCACCGTCACCACGACGAACGACACGCAGAACATGACGTGCGCGATGACGATTGTCCAGAACCCCTGCGGTACGCCCGCCGAGACGAACAGCGCCAGCAGCGACGTACCCATCACCAGCTCCGGGGTTGCCATCGGCAGGAAGATCAGCACATTGACGCCGGACCTGCCCCGGAAACGGTGCCGGACGAGCGCGAACGCCATCAGGGTGCCCAGCACTGTGGCGACCACAGTGGCGATGAAGCCGATCTGCACGCTGCGGACCACCGCATCGCACATGTCGGAGGTGGCGCACGGCTGACGCCAGTTGTCCAGCGTGAACTCGTTGAAGTCGTACGACAGGCGACTCGACGGGCGGTTGAACGACAGCCCCGCCACCACGAGGATCGGCAGCGCCAGATAGCCGAGCACCAGCAACGCGACGATCATCACCCAACGGTCAGCCAGCCAGCGGGAAACCCTCACCAGAGCCCCCTTTCATTCGCGACTGCGGGGCTCCGCTGCGCTGCACTCCTCGCGCTCATCACAGCCCCCTCTCATTCGCGACTGCGGGGCTCCGCTGCGCTGCACTCCTCGCGCTCATCACAGCACCTCCTCCGTGCCGGCCCTGCGCAGATACCCGAAGACCACAGCGAGGATCGCCGCCATCAGCAGGAACGACAGCGCGGCCCCCTGCGGATAGTCCAGCCGCACCAGGAACGCCGAGTCGATGACGTTCCCGATCATGTACTCGTTGGGGGTGCCGAGCAGTTCGGCATTGATGTAGTCGCCGCTGGCCGGAATGAAGAACAGCAACGTGCCGGCGACAAGGCCGGGCATGGACAGCGGCAGCGTCACCCTACGGAACGCCTGCACCGGGCTCGCGTACAGGTCACTTGCCGCCTCCAGCAGCCGCTGGTCCAGCCGCTCCAGGCTCGCGTACAGCGGCAGCACCAGAAACGGCAGGAAGTTGTACGTCAGCCCGAGCACCACAGCGAACGGAGTGGCAAGCAATCGACCGTCCGGACCGAGCAGGTGTACGTCCCGCAGCAGGCCGACAAGCGCACCGTTGTCCGACAGGATCGTCTTCCAGGCGAGCGTGCGGACGAGGAAACTGGTGAACATCGGCGCGACCACGCACACCAGGAGCAGGTTCTTCCACCGGCCGGCCTTCTGCGCGATGGCGTACGCCAGCGGGTAGCCCATCAGCAGCGCCAGCACCAGGGCCAGGCCGGCGTAGCCGAACGAGCGCAGAAACTGCGGCCAGTACGCCTGCACCACGTCCGGGTAGTTGCCGAACGCCCACGTCATCGCGTACCCGGTGGACAGCGATCCGTTGGGGTCGTACAGGCTCGCGGCGGCGAGTTGCAGCAGCGGCACGCCGAAGAACACCAGCAGCCAGGCCGCGCCGGGCAGCAGCAACAGGTACGGCAGCAGCCGGTACCGCCCGGGCCGGGGTGCCGGTGGTGGGTCCGGTGCCTTCCCCGATCTGGTGGGCGCCAGGAGGGTCATGACGAGGCGCCGACCGGCTCGTCGAGAACCGGCGTGGTCCGGTCGGTGTCGGTGGCGTCGCGGGGCAGCAGGAAGGCGTGCCGCGGATCCCAGTACGCCACCGCTTCGCTGCCGACCGCCACTTGAGTCGAGGTTCCGCTGTTTGCCGCGAAGACCGACAGTTCGGTGCCCCAGCCGGTGCGCAGCAGGTACTGCGTGCTGACTCCCACGTAGGAGGCATCGGTGACGACCCCTGTGACGTGCTGATGGCCGGCGGGCACCTGGTCGGCGGAGCCGACCAGATGGAGCTTCTCCGGGCGTACCCCCAGGTGGACCGGACCCCGGTCGGCCCGGACCCGGCCGGCGGGCACGGAGAAACGCGCGCCGTGCGCCGTCACCGCGACCTCGCCGCCGCCTGTGCCGGCGGCCTCGGCGGCGAGCAGGTTGGACTGGCCGAGGAAGTTCGCCACGAACGCGGTGGCCGGGAACTCGTAGATGTCGGCCGGGGCGCCGAGCTGTTCGATACGGCCGGCGTTCATCACCGCCACGGTGTCGGCCATCGTCATGGCCTCTTCCTGGTCGTGCGTCACGTGCACGAAGGTGATGCCCACCTCGGTCTGGATCCGCTTCAGCTCGATCTGCATCTGCCGGCGCAGCTTCAGGTCGAGTGCGCCCAGCGGCTCGTCGAGGAGCAGCACCTGCGGCTGGTTGATCAGCGCACGGGCCAGTGCGACCCGCTGCTGCTGGCCGCCGGAGAGCTGGGCCGGGCGGCGACCGCCGAAGCCGTCGAGCTGCACCAGCGACAGCATCCGCAGAACCTCGTCGTTGACCGAGCGGATGCCGCGCCGTCGCAGCCCGAAGGCCACGTTCTCGAAGATGCTGAGGTGTGGAAAGAGCGCGTAGCTCTGGAACACGGTGTTGACGGGCCGCTTGTACGGCCGCAGCCGGGCGATGTCCCGGTCGCCGAGCAGCACCTGACCACTCGTCGGCTCCTCCAGCCCGGCGATCATCCGCAGGGTGGTGGTCTTGCCGCAGCCGGACGCGCCGAGCAGCGCGAAGAACGACCCCTGCTCGATGCTGAGGCTGAGATCGTCGACGGCGGTGAAGATGCCGAACCGCTTGGTGAGGTTGGCAAGGCGCAGGTCGCCCGCCGGTGTCTCGCGCGCCATCCCCGTCACGCCCCGATGACCTGCTGGAACTTGCCTTCGTACTCTTTCTCCTGCTTCTCGTCCAGGGTCATGAACACCTTGGACTTCGACAGCAGCGCCTGGTCCGGGAAGATCAGCGGGTTGGCGGCGAGCTCGGGGTCGATCTTCTCCATCTCGGCCTGGGCGCCCTTGACCGGGCAGATGTAGTTGACGTACGCGGCGAGCTTCGCGGCGACGGCCGGCTCGTAGTAGTAGTTGATCAGGGCCTCGGCGTTGCCCTTGTGGGCGGCCTTGTTGGGGACCATCATGTTGTCGCTGAACAGCATCGCGCCGGAGTCGGGGGCGACGAACTGCACCTTGGGGTTGTCACCGGCGAGCTGGATGACGTCGCCGGACCAGCCGATGCACGCCGCGATGTCGCCCTTGGCCAGGTCGGGTGCGTAGTCGTTGCCGGTGAACTTGCGGATCTGTCCGGAGTCGACGGCCTTCTTGAGCTTTGTGAGCGCGTCGTCGAACTGGGCGCTCGTGAAGTTCGACGGATCGTGGCCGTTGGCACCGAGCAGCAGGCCCATCGTGTCGCGCATCTCGCTGAGCGCCGTCACCTTGCCCTTGAGGTCGGGCCGGGTCAGCAACTCGTCGACGGTACGCAGCTCCTTTGTGACGCTGCCGTTGTACGCCAACCCGGCGAGGCCGGACTGCCACGGGATCGAGATCCGGTTCTCGGTGTCGAAGGAGCGGCTGACAAGCGACGGCAACAGATTCGCCTGGACGTTCGGGATCTTCGCCGGGTCGAGCTTCTGGATCCAGCCGAGCCGGATCATCCGCGCCGCCATCCAGTCGGTCAGGACGATGATGTCCCGGTCGGTGCTCTGACATGCGGCGAGCTGATTCTGGACCTTGCCGAAGAACTCGTTGTTGTCGTTGATGTCCTCGGTGTAGGTGACCTGGATTCCGCTTTTCGCGATGAACTCGTCGAGGCTGGGCCTCTTGGACTCGTCGGCTTCGTCGACGTCCATGTACTGCGGCCAGTTGGAGAAGGCAAGCTTCTTCTCGGTGCCGGACAGGTCCTCGCTGACGCAGCCGGCCTCGGTCTGCTGCGCACCCTTGGTGCCGCAGCCTGCGAGGCTGCCGCCCGCGGCCAGCAGAGCGGCGGAACCGAGAGTGCCGGTGAGCAGTCCACGCCGGGAGAGGGGCCGAAAGGGGGTACGCATGACGACTCCTAGGGGGGTCAGTGCCATGGACGACTGATCCTGGCATGAGGAAACCTCCCTTACAAGGGATTCCGTTGCGGGAATAGCGATGCACGACGAAATACGCCAGACTGCGCGGTGATACACGCGCGACATCACGATTCGGGACATGGGGAGCGGACGATGACGAACCGGCAGCACGAAAACGGCAGCGGCGGCCGACGCGTCGCTGTGCGTGACGGCGCCAATCACGCTCTGCTTGACGATGTGGCCAAGCAGATCATCGAACAGCTCCAGGAGGACGGCCGTCGGCCGTACGCCACGATCGGCAAGGCGGTAGGGCTCTCGGAGGCGGCGGTCCGCCAGCGGGTTCAGCGGCTTCTCGACTCCGGCGTCATGCAGATCGTCGCCGTGACCGACCCTCTCCAACTGGGCTTCCCCCGCCAGGCCATGATCGGCCTGCGTACCGACGGCGACCTGGAGTCCGTCGCCGACCGGCTCGCCGAACTCGACGAGGTCGACTACGTGGTCATCACCGCCGGCTCGTTCGACCTGCTCACCGAGGTGGTCTGCCGCAACGACGACCACCTCCTGGAGATCCTGCAACGGCTACGCGCCGTGCCCGGCGTGGTGTCCACCGAGGCGTTCGTCTACCTCAAGCTCCGCAAGCAGACCTACACCTGGGGTACTGCCTGACGGCCGTGCGGGACCTCCGACCGCAGTGCGGATTCCGTTGCCGCGCGGATTATCGTTCGCTGAATCCGTCGCCAAGCACCTGTCACGCTACTGATACCACTTGCCCTTGACCCTTGGGCTGTGCGATAACCGTGGTCAGAGCGGCCGGTCTCACCCCGTCGACCGGCCCGACGACCGATGGGGCTGACATGGCCAACGCCACTGACCACCTCTGGATGCACTTCACCAGGATGGCGAGCTACTCCGCCGGTGAGGTGCCGACAATCGTGCGAGGCGAGGGCGCGTACGTGTGGGACGCGCAGGGCCGCCGCTACCTGGACGGGCTCGCCGGGCTCTTCGTCGTCAACGCCGGCCACGGTCGCACCGAACTGGCCGAGGCCGCCGCCAAGCAGGCGGGCGAGCTGGCCTACTTCCCACTCTGGTCGTACGCCCACCCGAAGGCCGTCGAGCTGGCCGAGAAGATCGCCTCGCTCACCCCCGGCGACCTGAACCGGGTCTTCTTCACCACCGGCGGTTCGGAGGCGGTGGAGGCGGCGTGGAAGCTGGCCCGTGCCTACTTCAAGCGCACCGGCCGGCCCAACAAGTACAAGGTGGTAAGCCGCTACATCGCGTACCACGGCACCTCGATGGGCGCCCTGTCGATCACCGGCCTGCCCGGCATCAAGAGCGACTTCGAGCCGCTGGTGCCCGGCGGGATCAAGGTGCCGAACACCAACTTCTACCGGGCGCCCGAGCACGGCGACGACCCCGAGGCGTTCGGCCGCTGGGCCGCCGACGAGATCGGCCGGGCCATCGAGCGGGAAGGACCGGACACTGTCGCAGCAGTCTTCCTGGAGCCGGTGCAGAACTCCGGTGGCTGCTTCCCACCGCCCCCCGGCTACTTCGATCGGGTCCGGGAGATCTGCGACGCGTACGACGTGCTTCTCGTCTCCGACGAGGTGATCTGCTCCTGGGGTCGGCTGGGCGAATACTTCGGCGCGGTGCGCTACGGCTTCCAGCCGGACATCATCACCACCGCCAAGGGCATCACCTCCGGGTACGCCCCGCTCGGCGCGATGATCGCCAGCGACCGGTTGATGGAGCCGTTCCTCACCGAGACCGGCATGTTCGCCCACGGGGTGACGTTCGGCGGCCACCCGGTCTCCTGCGCGGTGGCCCTGGCCAACCTGGAGGTGTTCGCCCGCGAGGACCTCATCGGCCACGTACGGGCCAACGAGGGTGCTTTCCGAGCCACCCTGGAAAAGCTGTACGACCTGCCGATCGTCGGCGACGTCCGGGGCGACGGCTACTTCTACGGCATCGAACTGGTCAAGGACCGGACCACCAGGGAGACCTTCGACGAGGCCGAGTCGGAGCGACTGCTGCGGGGCTTCCTGTCCACAGCGCTGTTCCAGGCGGGCCTCTACTGCCGGGCCGACGACAGAGGTGACCCCGTCATCCAGCTCGCGCCGCCGCTGATCGCCGACCAGCGGCACTTCGACGAGATCGAGCAGATCCTGCGCGCGGTGCTCACCGAGGCATGGACGCGGCTCTGAACGGCGACCCCGCCGACGCTTACCGGGGCCTGTCGTACTGGCTGTCCACGTTGGACGAGCCGCTGGCCCCACGGCCCGCGCTACCAGGTGACGCCGACGCCGACGTGGTGATCGTGGGCGCCGGCTACACCGGGCTGTGGACGGCGTACCACCTGGCCCGCGCGGACCCTGCTCTGCGGGTCACGGTGCTGGAAAAGGAGATCGCAGGGTACGGCGCGTCCGGCCGCAACGGCGGCTGGTGCTCCGCGCTGTTCCCCACGTCGCTGACCGGGCTGGCCCGTCGACACGGCCGGGACGCCGCCGTCGCCATGCAGCGGGCGCTGCACGGGACGGTGCGCGAGGTCGGCCAGGTGGTCACGGCGGAGGGCATCGACTGCGACTGGGCCGACGGGGGCACTGTCACACTGGCCCGCACCGGTCCGCAGCTCGCCCGGGCGCGGGCCGCCGTGGGCGAGGCCCGCGCGTTCGGCTTCGGCCCCGAGCACCTGAGGGTCCTCGACGCCGAGGAGGCCGCCGCCCGTTGCGCCGCCGAGGGGGTACGCGGTGGGACGTACACCCCGCACTGCGCGGCCGTGCACCCGGCGAAGCTGGTCCGGGGTCTCGCCCGCGCTGTGGAGCGACTCGGGGTGACCATCCACGAGGGCACCCCTGTCGTCGCCATCCGGGCCGGCTCGGCGGTGACGGCGTCCGGAACGGTGCGGGCGCCGGTGGTGGTCCGGGCCACCGAGGCGTACACGTCCACGTTGCCCGGTCAGCGGCGCACCGTGGCGCCCGTGTACTCGCTGATGGTGGCCACCGAACCGCTTACGGACGAGACGTGGGCACGGATCGGGCTGGCCCGGCGGGAGACGTTCACCGACCTCGGGCACATGATCATCTACGGCCAGCGCACCGCCGGCGGGCGGCTGGCCTTCGGCGGACGCGGTGCGCCGTACCACTTCGGGTCCCGGGTCCGACAGGGCTACGACCGCGAGCCCCGGGTCTTCGCCGCGCTGCGACGTACCCTCGGGAGACTCTTCCCGGTGCTCGGCCCGGACGTGCCGGTGACACACACCTGGGGTGGCCCGCTGGGCGTGGCCCGGGACTGGGCCGCCTCGGTCGGTTTCGACAGGGCCAGCGGGCTGGCCTGGGCGGGCGGCTACGTCGGGGACGGGGTGGGCTCCAGCAACCTCGCCGGCCGCACGCTTGCCGACCTGATCCGTGGCCAGCGCACCGAGCTGACCACCCTGCCCTGGGTGAACCACCGCTCGCCCCGCTGGGAGCCGGAGCCACTGCGTTGGCTGGCCGTGAACGCCGGCCTACGGGTCATGACGGGCGCGGACGCGGCCGAATCCCGCACCGGCCGACCGTCGCGCCGGGCCGCCGCGTTCTCCCGACTCCTGGGCCACTGACCGGCCCGGGCCGCGAACCCGATCAGTGGTTGGGCGGGATCACCCGGAGGTGGCCTCGGCGGCCGGTCTGGTGGGGGTTCTCGTGGTGCTGGTCGGGCTCCGGGGGGCGGGGGGCCGGGCGGGCGGCCTCACGGACCGCCTCGGCCAGCGCGACCAGGTCGTCGGTGGTGGGCGGGGGCGGCTCGAACTCTCCCTCGTGCCGGACCACGTCCCAGCCTCGCGGCGCGGTCAGGCTGCGGGCGTGCGGCTCGCACAGGTCGTACGTGTGCGGCTCAGCGAAAGCCGCCAACGGGCCCACCACCGCTGTCGACTCGTTGTAGACATAGGTCAATGTGGCGACCGCTTGCCGGGGGCAGCCGTTACGGGAGCAGCGCCGTGGTGACCTCACGGCGGCAGGGTATCCCCATTACCGGGTCCGGCGCATCGCTTCGCGTTGCGACACGCCCGTCGTGGTGATCACAATTCAGGGCGCCGCGCCGCGCCGCGCCACGGGAGCGGCGCTGCCGCTGACCGGCCCCGGGCGGGGGCTACCCTTTGCCTCATGACGAGCCCGGAACACCGCCGCCCCGGCCCCGGCCGGCGTGCGCACCGCGACCGGCACGGGCGTGGCCTGCGCGGGCGCCTGGTGCCGGCGACGGTCCCGTTGGCCCGCACCAAGGCCGAGGTCTTCGACGACCTGGTCCTGGACACCGTCGAGACGTTGGAGCGGCGGTTCGCCAAGGAGCTGGCCGGCGTCGAGTTCGCGGTCGAGGACGTCCCGCCGGATCTGAACGTCTACGACTCCGACGTGCTGGAGGACGGCGAGGTGCCGCTGGCCCGGCTGTTGCCGGGCCGCCCCGGTCGCCAGGAGGTGCCACCGCGGATCGTGTTGTACCGGCGTCCGCTGGAGTTCCGGGCGATGGACCGCGAGGACCTCGCGGACCTCGTCCATGACGTGATCATCGAACAGGTCGCCAACCTGCTCGGTGTCGACCCCGACGAGTTGGCCTGAGCAGCCCAGGCCGGGGTGACCTGCCGTACGGCGGCTGAGTCGGGCGGCCCCCACCGCCCCGACCCGCACCGCTCAAGCGGCTCGCCGCTTCAACTTGCGCCGCTCCCGCTCCGATAGCCCACCCCAGATGCCGAAACGCTCGTCGTGACCCAGAGCGTATTCGAGGCATTCGGTCTTGACCTCGCAGCGCGAGCAGATCCGCTTCGCCTCCCGGGTCGAGCCGCCCTTCTCGGGAAAGAACGCTTCGGGGTCGGTCTGCGAGCACAGGGCCCGCTCCTGCCACTCCGGCGCGTTTCCGAGCAGGTCGGCCACCTCTAGCTGGCCGTCCATCAAATGCCTCCTTGTCGCGCACCGGCGTCATCGCCGCTGCAACCCCCCACGCGAAAGGCGTGCTTGTCCGTCCGGTCCGGTTTTGTTGCGTTCCGTGCGAACAACCCCATTCAAATTACACGCGTGTAATGCGTGCGCCGTCAAGCCAAACTTGATAATGGAGTCGCCCTCCCGACACCCCCGGCCGGCCACCAGGACCGTCCGGCCTCGCAACCTGCCCTATCGATTCAGACCCCGGCCGAGTAACGCCCTCTCCGGCGAGTTGCCCGACTTTTCTGCCGTGGCGCACCCCCGACGAAGGACTGTCACCGCGACATCGACCATGGCCACCGGCCCCTCTCCACGAAGCTGATCTTGGTGGGGGACAGGTTAACGCGGCACGGCGCAGACTGCCCGTCAAGCCGTCGACAGCGCTCACGCCCCGTCCACGATGTGGACGGGGCGTGAGCGTAAAAGCGGTGAGGTACGGTCAGCCGACGGGCCTGAAACCGCTGCTGGGCCAGACAAACTCGCCTATCCCTCCACCGTGGACAGAAACGGTGCCGACGGAGGTGTCACCGTCCCACCAGACGGTATAAATCCCGGAGGGCAGATCGGGATAGACCGCACTGTGGAACGACCCGTCGCGCACCCGACGTTCCCGCACCGCCGAGTGGACCCGCCGTTCACCGTCCCGGCTGATCTCAATCTCCCGGCCGTGCAGATCCCGGCCGGTGTAGACGATCAGGGCACCGGTGTCGCCGCCCAGATCGAGGACGACACTCCCGGTCTCCGAGGGCCCGTACGCGTGCTCGTGCATCCGCCGCTCCCCCGCGCCGGTCAGGCCGACGCCGGCGGGTTGTTGAACCCGTCGTACGGCGTACCCAGGTAGGGGAAGTTCGCGAGGAACGGCGCTGTCACGTCGGCCGCGCTCAACCCGGGCGTCACCGCCACGGCCGCCGGATCCGGACGGAACGTCTTGTCGACAAGCGGAACAGTGACACCGGCGATCGCCCGCAACGCGATGCTGACCACGTCGTCGCCGACCCGGCGCCCGTTCGGATAGCCGGCCAGGTCACCGCCGAGCACCCCGAACCGGTCCGGACGTCGCGTGGGCGGGATCGCCGTGTTGAGTCGCAGCATGTCGGCCCGCACGTCGCCTGTGGCGTTGGTGAACCCGTCGATCAGGCCCGCCGGCACACCGGTGAGCAGGATCGCCACCAGGTCCGCCCGAGCCTTCTTGGCCTTGGTGAGCTTGTCCAGGTTGGGAAAGACGTCCGGATAGAGCGCCGGCAACAGCGCGGCCAGCTCCGGCTGCTCGACGAACTGCGCGAACCGCTTGTCCTCCGAAGGAGGCAGCGTGTTCCACAGGTCCTTCTTGGACATCGGCACGATGACCTCGTTGAACAGCGGATTGCCAAGCCGCGAGACCTGCGTGAACGGGCCGGTCGAGGTGTCCGCGGCCACCCGGTCGCCGAGCACCCGGACCTGCCGGCGCGACGCCGAGGTCCACACCCCGATCACCGAGGCCGCGTCGGCAGCGCCGTACCGGTTGGCCCGCCGCCGCACCTGCTTCAGCGGCACCTGCACGGCGATGCTGTGCACGTTCATCCGGTCGGTGGCGTTTACCGGCTCCCCCGCCGCCTTGAAGATCTTCTTGCCCGCCACGTGCAGCTGCTGGAACGGCCGCAACGTGCCGAGGTCGAAGATCGCTCCCAGGTCGACGAAGAAGCCGTCCGCACGCTGGCCGGCGAACACCCGCTCCCCCGTGGACAGCGTGTAGGTAGCCTGCCGGACCAGGTCGGCGTACTTCGGGGTGGACAGCGGGCCGACATTGCACGGCGGGCAGGGCAACTTGTGCGCGAGCCGGTGCTCCCGGCCGTCGACAACCCGGGTCAGGCTGTAGAACTGCCGCCGGTTCCAGTTCTTGCTGTCCAGGGAGTCGATCGGACCGGTGTTGTAGAGAAAACTGTTCGGATTGGTGATCTCGGTGGTGAATTCGAACCGGTAGGTGACGTCCGGACGACCGTCACCGTCGTTGTCGATATGGATCTCGTACCGCACGTCGTCGCCGAACTCGAAGAAATTCGGCCCTCCCGACGGGAGCTGCAACGGCACGTAGTTGGCAATCAGCGTGACCGTGTCAGGTTTGTCGGGGCTGACGAACGCGTAAAGGTCGGAGCTGTCGGCGACCGGATCCTTGGCTATTTCCGGAGCCTCGCGGTGGGAAGACATGGCGGACCAACCTCACTGGGCGGAAAGCAGGGGTGGGAGGGCGGAAGGTCGAGGTTCAGCGCCGGGCGGCGCGGCGCAGCCGGTCCGCCAGGCCGCGGTCGCGCACCTCGATCCGGGTTTCACCGACGAAGACGTCCATCGTTCCGGAGGCGGCGTCACGCAGGTGCACGACGATCGGCTCGTCGGCCCGGCCAGCCCCACCTGGCGCGTTCTGCGCCGCCGACAGACCCGGCACGGTGAGCGCGGCCGCGCCGAGGGTGGCGCTGGCCGCGGCGGTCAACGTCTGCCTGCGGGTCAGTCGCGGCCACTGCCGCTTCCGCTGATCACTGGTCATGGGCAACCTTTCCGGCTGCGGCGCGAACGCGCCCGCGGGGGACGGACGGGTCCGGTGCCGCCGACCGACGCCGCCGGGCCCTGGGGGACACCGGCGGCGGTCCTCGCCGCGACCGCCACCGGCATCGCTTGGTACGGCCGGCGGCGGGAAAAGGTTCGACCTCAGGGGCGAAGGTGACCGTACGCTGTCGTACGCTTGCGCGCCGGTCGCCCGGCCGCCGTGGCGATGGCCCGCAACTGCTCCTCGGTACGCGCCGAGCCGTTGTCGGAGCCGGCCATCCGGGAGATGGTCTCCTCCATCAACGTGCCGCCCAGGTCGTTGCAGCCGCCCTGGAGCATTGCCACGGTGCCCTCGTCGCCGAGCTTCACCCAGGAGCACTGGATGTTGTCGATCCGACCGTGCAGCAGGAGCCGGGACATCGCGTGCACGACCCGGTTCTCCCGCCACGTCGGCCCGGGACGGGCGATGCCGGCCAGGTAGATCGGGGCGTTCGTGTGCACGAACGGCAGCGCCACGAACTCGGTGAACCCGCCGGTGCGGTCCTGCACCCCGGCCAGCACCCGGAAGTGCGCCAGCCACTGCCCGGGATGGTCGACGTGGCCGTACATCATCGTGGAGCTGGACCGGATGCCCAGCTCGTGTGCGGTGCTCACCACGTCGACCCAGGCGGCGGCCGGGAGTTTGCCCTTTGTCAACACCCAGCGCACGTCGTCGTCGAGGATCTCCGCCGCGGTGCCCGGAATGGTGTCCAGGCCCGCCTCGCGTAGTTGGGTCAGCCACTCGCGGACCGGCACTCCGGCCTTGGCAGCGGCCGTGACGATCTCCATGGGCGAGAACGCGTGCACGTGCATGCCCGGCACCCGCGCCTTCACCGCCCGCACGATGTCGGCGTAACCCGTGACCGGCATCTTCGGGTCGATGCCGCCCTGGAGGCAGACCTCGCTGGCGCCGGCCGCCCACGCCTCCTCTGCCCGGTCGGCGACCTGCTCGACGGAGAGCCGGTAGGCGTCGGCGTCACGCTCCCGCTGAGCGAAGGCGCAGAACCGGCAGCCGACGTAGCAGACGTTGCTGAAGTTGATGTTGCGGTTGACCACGTAGGTGACGTCGTCGCCGACCACGTCACGGCGCACGTCGTCGGCGAGCCGGCACACCTCGTCCAGCGCCGACCCGTCCGCGCCGAACAACGCGAGCGCCGCGTCGGTGTGCCGGGGATCGAGAAGCGCCGCCGGGTCGTCCGCCGCCAGCCGCAGCCCGGCCGCCAGGTCCCGGTCCACACCGCCACCGGGCAGAGCCGTGGGTACGCCCACACGCCTCGCCGTCGCCTCCGGGGTGACCTTGCCGGCCACCTCGGCCCAGTCGCCGTAGACGCTGTCGAAGTCGCCCCGACGGTCCTCGGTCCGGCCGGTGGTGTCGATTGTGGTGTGCAGGTCGGTACGCCCGCCGAACACCTCCTCCGGCTCCTGCCAGGCGCGGCCCTGCGGGATGGCCGACTCGACCGCCAGACCCGACGTCGGGTCGGCCAGGGCGCCGACGTGCGGCAGCAGCCGTGGGTCCAGCCACGGATCGCCGGCGCGGACGTACTCCGGATAGATGGTCAGCCGCTCCCGCAGCGTGAACCCGGCCAGCTCGGTGTGCCGGGCCAACTCCTCGATCTGCGGCCAGGGACGCTCCGGGTTGACGTGGTCCGGGGTGAGCGGAGACACACCACCCCAGTCGTCGATGCCGGCCCGCAGCAGCAGGGCGTACTCCCCCGCGATCAGGTTCGGCGGTGCCTGGATCCGGGCCTTCGGACCGAGCAGAAGCCGGGCCACCGCCACCGTTGCGGCCAGGTCGTGCAGCTCCGCGTCGGGCATGCCCCGCATCGCCGTGTCCGGCTTGGCGCGGAAGTTCTGCACGATCACCTCCTGGAGGTGGCCGTACTCCCGGTGCGCGCGGCGGATCGCGAACAGCGCGTCCACCCGCTCGGCCGCTGTCTCGCCGATGCCGATGAGGATGCCGGTGGTGAACGGCACACCGACACGACCCGCGTCGTCGAGCACCCGCAGCCGGACCGCCGGCTCCTTGTCCGGCGAGCCGTAGTGCGGGCCACCCGGCTCGGACCAGAGCCGGGTCGCCGTGGTCTCCAACATCATGCCCATGCTGGGCGCGACCGGCTTGAGCCGTTGCAGCTCCGACCAGGACAGCACCCCCGGGTTGAGGTGCGGCAGCAGGCCGGTCTCCTCAAGCACCGCCACCGCGCACGCGCGCAGGTAGTCGAGGGTGGAGTCGTAGCCGCGCTCGTCCAGCCAGCTCCGCGCCGCCGGCCAACGCTCCTCCGGCCGGTCGCCGAGGGTGAACAGGGCCTCCTTGCAGCCCAGTGCCGCGCCCTCCCGGGCGATGGCCAGCACCTCGTCGCGGTCCAGGAACGGCGCCGGCAGGCGGTGCGGCACGGTGGCGAACGTGCAGTAGTGACAACGGTCCCGGCAGAGCCGGGTCAGCGGGATGAAGACCTTCTTCGAGTACGTGACCACACCCGGCCGGCCGGCCTCGCGCAGCCCGGCATCGCGGATCCCGCCGGCGGTGCGAAGCAGCTCGTCAAGCGCGTCACCACGGGCCGACAGCAGCGCTGTCGCCTCATCGACGTCAAGCGACCGCCCGGTCGCGGCCCGGCCCAGGGCCCGCCGGACGCTCGCCTCGCTCGGACCGGAGTGGGTGCGATCAACCATCCGCCCAGCCTAGGCGCTGCATTCCGCCGTACCCGGTCCCGCCCCCACCGACCCCATCCCGTTGATCATGAAGTTGTCGCCCTCGATCTCGACACGTCAGGGCGACAACTTCATGATCGACCGGGTGGGACCGGCGGTGGGCGTGGCTCAGCGGGGTTGGGTGGGGTGGTCGCCCGGGTTGAGGTGCTGGGTGCGGTCGGTGTCCCCGTCTGCAGGGCGCGAGATCGCCTCGGTCGGGTCGGCGGACTCGCGCGGGATCGCCTGGGTCGGGTCGGCGGACTGGCGCGGGATCGCCTGGGTCGGGTCGGCCGACGGCGGCTGCCCGAACGGCGGCGCGGGAGGCGCCGACTGCGGGGCCGGCGGCGCGGACTGCGGGGCGGCGTTCACCGGCGGCGCGGACTGCGGTGCGGTCGGGAACGGCGGCCCGGACTGCGGGAACGGCGGAGCCGACTGGGGGGCCGGCGGCGCCGACTGCGGGGCCGACTGGAAGGACGGCGCGGACTGGCCGTACTGGCCCGGGAACTGCGCCTGCGGCTGGCCGCCCTGCTGACCCGGCTGACCGCCCTGCGGCCAACCCTCCTGCTGCTGACCGCCAGGCTGCCCCGGCCAACCGCCCTGCTGCTGACCGCCCTGCTGCTGACCCTGGGCCGGCCAGCCATCCTGCTGCTGACCACCAGGCTGGCCCGGAGCCGGCCAACCACCCTGGGGCTGACCGCCCTGCTGACCCTGGGCCGGCCAGCCGCCCTGCTGCTGCGGCCAGCCCTGCTGCGGCTGGCCGTAGACGCCCGGCTGGGACTTCGGCTTGGGCACGTAGAAGAGCTTGCGCCAGACGGTGAAGACCACCCAGGCGGCGACACCGAAGATGACCAGCCAGGCGAACCGGCTCAACACGCCGAGCAGCGCGTCGAGGATCTCCGTTTCGGCGAGCCGACCCACCGTCCAGATCAGCAGGGTGAGGGTGCCGAACAGCACGCTGAGTGCGTACTCGATCAGGGCCACCTGCGTGATCAGCTTCGCCTTCGGCACGATCGGCGAGATGTGGGTGGCCAGCAGCACCGCCAGCAGCGGCAGGACCACGGCCTCCACACCGATGAACGTGAAGAAGGCACCGCCCGCACGGTCGGTGATGTCGACATAGTCGTTCGGGGTGAAGAGCCGGATCAGACCCACGAAGAGGAACACGGCGTTGGCGCCGAGCAACGCGAGCGCACCCAGCTCGCGTAGTGGCTTGGTCTGCTGGCGGGCCTGGGCCGCGTCGGTGGACGCGGGCTCGGCAGGGCTGGTCACGAACTCCCCCTCGGGGCGTAATCGGACAGGGCGCACGTGAGCCTAGTCTCCCCGGGCATCGGCGGAGTGGAGGCGTCGCGTACGCGAGGATGGTCGGCATGCGCATCGTGGTTCTGGCCGGCGGCATCGGCGGCGCTCGGTTCCTGCTCGGCGTCCGGGCGTACGCCCGCGAGGTCGGCGCCGACGTGACCGCCGTGGTGAACGTCGGCGACGATCTGTGGCTGCACGGGTTGAAGGTCTGTCCCGACCTGGACAGCGTCATGTACACCCTCGGCGGCGGGGCGGACCCCGAGCGGGGCTGGGGCCGGGTCGGCGAGAGCTGGACGGTCAAGGAGGAGTTGGCGGCGTACGGGGCGGAACCGACCTGGTTCGGCCTCGGCGACAAGGACATCGCCACCCACCTGGTCCGCACCACAATGCTCAACGGCGGCTACCCGCTGAGCGCGGTCACCGAAGCGCTGGCGACCCGCTGGCAGCCGGGCGTACGCCTGCTGCCGGCCACCGACGACCGGCTGGAGACCCACGCCGTCGTCGGTGACGGCGACGGCCAACGGGCGATCCACTTCCAGGAGTGGTGGGTGCGGTACCGGGCCGACATCCTCACCCACCGCTTCGTCTTCGTCGGCGCGGAGACGGCGAAGCCGGCGCCCGGTGTGCTGGAGGCGATCGGGTCGGCCGACCTGGTGCTGATCGCGCCGAGCAACCCGGTGGTGAGCGTCGCGCCCGTGCTGGCCGTACCGGGGATGCGTGAGGCGCTGGTCGACGGCCCGGCGCCGGTGGTGGGTGTTTCGCCGATCATCGGTGGGGCTCCGGTGCGCGGCATGGCCGATCGTTGTCTCGAGGTTCTTGGCGTCGAGTGCAGTGCGGCCGGGGTGGGCCGGCTCTACGGGGGCCGGCCGGCCGGCGGGCTGCTGGACGGCTGGCTGGTGGCCGAGGAGGACGCTGGCGCGCTGGTGCCGGAGGCGACCGTCCGCGCCCTGCCGCTGCTGATGACCGACGAGGCGGCGACGGCGGCGATGGTCCGCGCCGCGGTGGAGTTGACATGAGGCTGGAAATCCTGCCGGTGCTGGGCATCGGCCACGTGACCGAGGGCGACGACCTGGCGGCGCTGATCGCCACCGCCGCGCCCTGGCTGCGCGACGGCGACGTGCTGGTGGTCACCAGCAAGATCGTCTCCAAGGCGGAGGGGCGGCTTGTCGACGTTCCGGCGGACGGACCCGAGCGGCTCGCCGCGCGGGACGACGTGCTGGCCGGTGAGACCGCCCGGGTGGTGGCCAGCCGGGGGCCGACCCGCATCGTGCAGACCCACCACGGCTTCGTGATGGCGTCCGCTGGCATCGACGCGTCCAACGTCGACAAGACCCAACTGGTGCTGCTGCCGGTGGACCCGGACGGGTCGGCCCGCGAGCTGCGGGCGGCGTTGCAGCAGCGGTACGACCTGGACGTCGCAGTGATCATCAGCGACACCATGGGCCGGCCGTGGCGCAATGGACTGACCGATGTCGCGCTCGGGGTGGCCGGGATGCCGGCCATCCGTGATCACCGGGGCGAGATCGACCCGTACGGCAACGAGCTGCAACTGACGCAGATGGCAGTGGTGGACGAGTTGGCCGGCGCCGGCGAACTCATCAAGGGCAAGTGCGACCAGGTGCCCGTGGCGGTGGTGCGGGGCTACCTGTCCGCCGCCGACGACGCCGACTCCGGTGGGGCGACGGCGCTGGTCCGCGACGCGGCGCAGGATCTCTTCTCGCTCGGCACCGCCGAGGCCCGCGCCGCCGGGCTGGCCGACGCCGCCGCCCTTGTCGACTCGCTGAGCCCGACGCCGCCCGAGCCCGCCGCGGTGCGACGGGCGATCGAGGCGGTCGCCGGGGTGATCGCCCCCGGTACGGCCTTCACGCTTGTCGACGAGACGGAGTCGCGCGCCGGTCTGATCGCCACGGTCCCCGACTGGCCGGACGACGCCACCGCCCTTGTGCTCGGCACGGCACCGACCCCGCTCGAGCCGGTCGACCTGGTCCGCTTCGGCGCAGACCTGCACCGGCTGCGCGTCGCCCTGGCCGCCGAGGGCATCGGGTCGACCCTGCTGCCCCCGCCCGCCGGCAGCACGGCGAGCGCCACCCTCGCCCTGTGAGATCGGGCCGTTCTCGCGTCGTCGGGGCCTGTCCGGCCGTCCGCCGCGGCCGTCACGGTTCGGCCGGCCGCGTGGCCTCACGGGTCCGGCGGGGGTCAGGCGTCGAGGACGGCGCGGCCGAGTGGGGTCAGCGTGTGCAGCACTGTGTTGCGGTCGCGGTGACTGACAAGCAGGCCGGCGTTGCGCAGCACAGTGGCGTGCTGGCTGGCAGCCGCCGCTGAGATGTCGAGCCGGCGGGCCACCTCGCCGGTGGTGCAGCCGTCTCCGCTGGCCTGCAACACAGCGGCTCTGGTCCGGCCGAGCAGCGCCGCAAGCGACTCGCTGGCGACCCCTGGCGCGGTGCCGTTGATCGAGGTCAGCGCGCCCAGCCGGTCCACCGGATAGACAAGGACCGGCGGCAGCTCCGGATCGAGCAGTGCGACAGGCGTGCTCGCGCAGAAGAACGACGGCACCAGCAGCAGGCCCCGGCCGCCGAGGTGCAGCTCCCGGCTGTGCGGGTAGTCGCGCACCTCCAGCACCCCGTCCTCCCAGCGCATGGCCGGTCGAAGGCTGCTCAGCAGCCCTTCCACGCCGCCGTCGAGCAGGGCTCGTGTCCGACGGGTGCGGTCCGCCGTCACCGCGGCCTGGATCCGGCCCCAGTACGGGCTGATGGCCAGCGACCGGTACTGCTCCATCGAATCGGCCAGGTGCCGCAGCGCCCCGGCGTCGCCCCGGGCCAGGGCGGCGGCCGAGGAGGGCAGCGGAGTCTCGGCGGCCAGCAGGTTCAGGTCCCGCTGCAACAGCTGCGCCGGGGTGCTGCGGACGGCGTCCAGCCCGGCCTCGAAGCCGTCGCGGCTGGCGTACGGGGTGAGGAAGTCCGGGAAGTAACCGCGCGGCGGGTTCAGCGCGAACAGCAGCCGTAGTTGATCTGATGCGGAATCCTGGCGCAGGTCGCGGGCGACGGCACGCCGCCAGGTCGAGGTCAGCGGATCACGGTTGCGGCCCCGCAACACGTGCAGGCTGAGAACCAACTCCCAGACCGGGTCCGCTGTCGGCGCCACCCGGGTCCGGAGGATGTCCTCGCCAGAGAAGTGGATCTTCAGCATGGGAACTCCCGTGTCGCCAGCAGAGGGATGCCGGGTGACCGCTCGACTCTACCTGGCCGGTAGTTATCTCCGTTTTTAAGTCTGAACTGAAAGACCTCGACGCCTCCGGGGCCAGTTAGGCATGCTTCCAGATGCCCGAGCACGCACCGGCACGTCTGCCGGCGCATTGAGCCGGGCAGCCCGATGATCGGGCGGCACCACGAGGGTCTGCGGCCCTTGCTCCGCAGAGGTGCCGTCCGGTCATCCGTCGGCCCATCACCCTGCCAGCCCAGGCGACGACGCTCTCCGTCGACGACGTGGCGGCGCCCGTGCTCGTACAGTGTCGGGGTGCCCGACACCACCACCGCCGGACCCCTTGCCCAACCGGTCGACCCCGATGCGTACGCGGCGCTGCACGCCGACGCCACAGCGCTGCTCGAAGGCTGGCAGCCGACCCGCCCGGACGCGGCCGGCGCCCGGGACCGGACGCTCGCGCTGCTCGCCGGCGGACCGGCCGCGATGAGCCGCCAGCACCTGCCCGGCCACGTCACCGCGAGCGCACTGGTGCTGGACGCCACCGGGTCGCGGGTGCTGCTGTGCCTGCACACCAAACTCGGGTGGTGGGTGCAGCTCGGCGGGCACTGCGAGCCCACCGACCGGACCCTGGCCGGCGCCGCGCTCCGCGAGGCCACCGAGGAATCCGGGATCGCCGGGCTACGCATCGACCCCGTCCCGATCGACGTGGACATCCACCCGGTGCGCTGCCAGGGCGGCTCCCTGCATCACGACGTACGGTTCGCGGTGCTCGCCCCGCCCGGGGCGGTCGAGCAGGTGAGCGACGAAGCCGAGGAACTCGGCTGGTTCGCGCCGGACCGGCTGCCCGAGCCGCTGGCCGGCGGGACCGTGCAAATGGTCGCGCCGGCCCTTGCCGCCCTCAGACGTAGCCCTCTTCGCCCCGCTCCTTGAGCTCGTCCACCAGGGCCTTGACGCCCTGGGCCCGGTCGCGCGGGCAGACCAGCACGGCGTCGGGGGTGTCGACAACGATCAGGTCATGTAGCCCGAGGACGGCCACCAGCCGCCCGGACTGCGGCACGACCACAAGGTTGCTGCTGTCCCGCAGCAGCACACCCGGCTTGGCGTCGCTGCCGAGCACCACGTTGCCCGCGTCATCGGCCGGCAGTACCTCGCCCAGGGTGTGGAAGTCGCCGACGTCGTTCCAGCCGAAGTCACCAGGCACGGTGGCCACCCGGCCCGCCGTGGCCGCGCCCTCCATCACCGCGTAGTCGACGGAGATCTTCGGCAGCGTCGGCCACACAGTGCCGAGGACGTCGTCCTGCTCGGGGGTGCCCCAGGAGGCCGCGATCGCTGTGACGCCGGCGTGCAGGGCGGGCTGCTGGCGGGCCAGTTCGGCGAGGAACACGTCCACCCGCCAGACGAACATGCTCGCGTTCCACAGGTGCCGGCCCGAACGGACGTACGCCTCGGCGACCTCGGCGGCCGGCTTCTCCTTGAACTCCGCCACCGTCCGCCACGGCACGCCCTCGGTCGCGTCGCCGGTCTCCAGGTAGCCGTAGCCGGTCTCCGGCCGCGTCGGGGTGATCCCGACCGTCATCAGCAGGCCCTGCTCGGCACCGCGGACCGCCTCCTGGACCGTCCGCACCCAGCTCTCCGGGTCGGCGATCAGGTGGTCGGCGGCGAAGCTGCCCATCACCGCGGCCGGGTCCCGATGTGCGATCACCGCCGCGGCCAGCGCGATCGCGGCGCAGGAGTCCCGAGGTGACGGCTCGACCAGGATGTTCTCCTCGGGCAGCCCGGTCAGCTGTCGGGCCACCGCCGCGACGTGCGCGGCACCGGTGACCACGAGGGTCCGGTCCGGTGTGGTCAACGGCGCGAGCCGCTCCACGGTGGCCTGGAGCAGCGACGCGCTGGTGCCGGTCAGCGGATGGAGGAACTTGGGGTGGCCAGCGCGGGACAACGGCCACAACCTCGTGCCGCTGCCACCTGCCGGAATGACCGCATAAAGCATCCGCACATCATGCCCGACGAACCTGGGCGAAGTGGCACGGGTCACCTCGGGGACCGGGATGCTCACGAACGGGCGCGACTCCAGGCGGCGATGTGCACCTCGGCGCTGGACTCCCAGGTGAACTCCTTGGCCCTGTCGAACCCGGCCTTTGCCAGCGACAGCCGCCGCTGCTCGTCGTCCAGCAGCGCGGCCAGGTCCGTGCCGATCTGCTCCGGATCCTCAGAGGTGTACGCGACCGCGTCGCCACCCACCTCGGGCAACGAGAGGCGGGGCGTGGTCAGCACCGGGGCGGCGCACGCCATCGCCTCCAGGATCGGCAACCCGAAACCCTCACCGTACGACGGGTAGGCGGCGATCAGCGCGCCACCGAGGAAGCCGGGCAGGTCGGCGTACCGCAGGTAGCCGGGACGCAGCAGCCGCAGGTGCGACGGGACCTCGGCCACCGCCCGGTCGATGTCGTCGTCGTGTCCCTGCCCGCCGGCGATCACCAGGGCCGGCGGGTCCTCCCGGTCGGCCACCGCCCGGGCCCAACCACGGATCAGATTGGGTACGTTCTTGCGCGGCTCCTTGGCGCCGAGGAAGGCGACGTAGCTGCTGTTGCCCAAACCCAGCCGGGCACGCACACGGGCCTTCTCCTCCTCGCTCGGCGCGTGGAAGGCGGAGTGGTCGACCCCGTGATAGGCCACGTCGATGCGGGTCGGGTCGGCGTCGAGCAGCCGGATCAGCTCGTCCCGGGTGGCCTTGCTGGGCACGATCACCCGGTCGGCGCGGCGCAGGGAGGTCTTGATGGCGCTGCGGAAGAACGTCCGGCGGGACTTGTCGTAATGCTCCGGCTCGGTGAAGAACGTCGCATCGTGCACGGTGACCGTGACCGGGCACCCCGCCCGCAACGGGCAGGTGTAAAACGGCGAGTGCAGCACGTGCGCGCCAACCTGCTGGGCGAGCAGCGGCAGGCCGGTCTGCTCCCAGGCGAGCCGCGCCGGGCGGTGCGCCACGGCAGCCGGAGCGGGAATGATCTCCGCGCCGGGCAGCATCCGGGTGTAACGCTCCAAGTCGGTGCGGAGACTCACGACGGCCAGTTCCACCCCCGACCCGCACACCTTTCCGAGGGCACCGAGCAGACCGTCGACGTATCGACCGACACCACCACGGTCGGCGGGGACACTCGTGGCGTCGATGAGCACGCGGGGCGGGCGACCGGCGGTCACGGGGCGACTCCTTGTACTGGTGCGTCTGTGGGGAACAACACTCCGGGGCTCAAGCCTACGCCGGAGTGGAGGGCGGACGCTGACTGCGACCCGACGGTACGCCGACTTGTCATCGTCTTCGAGTACGGCCCGCAGAGGCGTATCGTTCGCGCCGATGGCCGACAATATTGCCCGGGTTTTCGCCGACGCGATCGCGACCGACCCGACCCGACCGCTGCTGACCTGGTACGACGATTCCAGCGGCGACCGCACCGAACTTTCCGGCGCCACCCTGGCGAACTGGGTGGCCAAGACCGCCAACCTTCTCGTCGACGAGGTCGGCCTCGCGCCGGGCACTCCGGTCGGCGTACTGCTGCCGCCGCACTGGCAGACCGCCGCAGTGCTGCTGGGCTGCTGGTCGGCCAAGCTGACCGTCGCCGACACGCCGGGAGCGGTGGACGTCCTGTTCGCCGCCGCCGACCGGATCGACGAGGCGCAGTCCTGGCCGGCCGACGAGCGGTACGCCCTCGGGCTGTCCCCGCTCGCCGCGCCACTGCGACAACTGCCGCCCGGGTTCGCCGACTACGTCGTCGAGGTACGCGCGCACGGCGACCACTTCGGCCCACAGCCCGGCCCCGGTCCCGGCGACGCGCACCTGCTGAGCCGCGCGGAGGCCCGCGCCACTGAACTGGGCATCGAGCCCGGCGCGCGGGTCCTGATCGACGCCGACCGTTACACCGACCCGGTCGACTGGCTGCTGGCCCCGCTCACCCGGGCGGCGACGGTGGTCCTGTGCGCCAACCTGGACGAGACGCGCCTTTCGGCCCGCCAGTCCACCGAAAAGGTCACCCAAACCCTCCCGTAACAACCCGAGCCCGGCCCAGCGCGTCCGTGCGCGTCCCACCTCAGCCCGCCCCGCCTCAGCTCGGCGCACCCCAGCCCACGCCCCAGCCCTGCTCAGCCCGGCCCAGTTCGGCTCGGCTCGCCCGCACCAGCCCAGCTCGGCTCGGCACATCCCGGCCCGGCTCAGCTCGGCACACCTCGGCCCGGCCCGGCTCAGCCCGGCTCGGCACACCCCGGCCCGGCACACCCGGCTCGGCACACCCCGGCCCGGCACACCCGGCTCGGCACACCTCAGCCCCGCCCAGCCGACCCCAGCCGCGCCCATCTAGCCCAGCCCGGCCGCCCCGACCTAGCCTGGCTCGGCCCAGCCGGCCCCGGCCCCGACCCCGACCCCGACCCCGACCCCGACGATCTTGCAGTTTCGGTCGCCGAGATGCACGGGATGCCCGTTAAGTCGCGGCAGCAAGTGCAAGATCGCCGGGCTTCGGGCTCGGCTTGGGATCGATCATGGAGTTGTGGTGGGCGGAAGATGGTGATACGCGCCTTTCGCACGGCACCACAACTCCATGATCGACACCAGCGGGCGGGGCGCAGCGGGCGGGGCGCAGCGGGCGCGGGCGCCAGCTGGGGACGGTCGCCAGCCGGGCAGGAGTGCCGTCCGGGTCGGAGCGCCGTCCGGGTCGGAGCGCCGTCCGGGCATAGACGCCAGCCGGGGGCGCCCGCCGGGTTGGAACGTCCAGCCCTGGCGAATCCGGACCGAACGTCAGCGCCACGGCACAGACGCCAGCCCCGGGGGACACCAGAGGGACAGACGCCAGCCAGGGCGGGACCCAGAGAGGGACAGACGCCACCCAGGTCAGGGCGCCCGCCAGGCACCCACGCCAGCCAGGGCGGGGCGCCAGCCAGGGCGGGGCGCCAGCCGGAACGCGGACGCCGGCTAAGGGCGGGCGCGGGACCTTAGGCTGAGGTGCGGGACTGGGCGAAGGTTGCGAACGCGTTCAGGGACTCGGGGTTCGCCAACGCGCCCTTGGCCGCAGCGCGGTCGACAGGGATTCCGGTGAGAATCTTCTTGACCGGAACCTCCAGCTTCTTGGCCGAGAGGGTGCGAGGTACCGCGCGTACCTGGTGGATCTCGTCGGGGACGTGCCGGGGCGAAAGAGCGGTACGCAGTTCGCGGCAGATCTTCTTGCGCAGCGCGTCGTCCAGTTCCAGGCCGTCAGCCAGCACCACGAAGAGCAGCAGCTCACCGGCACCGCCCTCGTCGTCTTCCAGGTGTACGACGACGGAGTCGACGACCTCGGCGAGCCCTTCGACCACCGTGTAGAACTCCGCGGTGCCCAGGCGTACCCCGCCACGGTTGAGGGTGGCGTCGGAGCGGCCGGTGATGACGCAGCCGCCGCGGGAGTTGATGGTGATCCAGTCGCCGTGCCGCCACACGCCCGGGTAGACGTCGAAGTACGCCTCGGCGTAGCGGCTGCCGTCCGGGTCGTTCCAGAAGCCCACGGGCATGCTGGGCATGGGCTCGGTGATCACCAGCTCGCCCAGCGAGCCGATCACCGGGGTGCCGTCTGCGGAGCGGGCCTCCACCTTGGCGCCGAGCGCGCGGCAGGCGATCTCACCGGCGTACACCGGTAGGAGCGGGACCCCGCCGACGAAGCCGGTGCACACGTCGGTGCCGCCGGACAGCGACTGGAGCTGGACCTGGTCGCCGACCGTCTCGTACACCCATTCGAAGCCCTCGGCGGGCAGCGGCGCACCTGTGGAGCCGACGCCGCGCAGCGCGGACAGGTCGGCGATGTCACGGGGCACCAGCTGGGCCTTGCGGCAGGCCAGCAGGAACGGCGCCGAGGTGCCGAAGTAGGTGGTTCCGGTCTCGGCAGCGAGCCGCCACAGCCCGCCCAGGTCGGGGTGGCCCGGGTTGCCGTCGAAGAGCACGATCGTCGCGCCGACGGCCGGGCCGGAGGCCAGGAAGTTCCACATCATCCAGCCGGTGGTGGTGAACCAGAAGAACCGGTCGGCCGGGCCGAGGTCGTGGTGCAGGGCGAGCATCTTCAGGTGTTCCAGCAGGATGCCGCCGTGGCCGTGCACGATCGGCTTTGGCAGCCCGGTGGTGCCTGAGGAGTAGAGCACGTACAGCGGGTGGTCGAAGGGCACCGGCGTGAACGTCAACGGCTCGTCGGTCGGCGCGGCCAACTCGTCCCAGCTCAGCGCGCCCTCCGGCGGGGCGCCGGCCGGGTCCAGGTAGGCGATGCTGACTGTGTGCCGCACCGACGGCAGGGCGGCACGGATGGCGGCGACCTCGGCGCGCCGGTCCACCGCCTTGTCGCCGTACCGGTAGCCGTCCACGGCGACAAGCACGGACGGCTCGGTCTGCTGCCAGCGGTCGGTGACGCTGCGGGTGCCGAACTCGGGCGCACAGGAGGAGAAGATCGCGCCGAGGCTGGCGGTGGCGAGCAGCAGGACGTACGTCTCGCCGATGTTCGGGGCGTACGCCGCCACGCGGTCACCGGCGGTGACGCCGAGCCGGCGCAGCCCGGCGGACACCCGGCGAACCTGTTCGCGCAGCTCGGCGGCGGTAAGGGTGACCGGCGCGCGGGTCTGGCCGTGCGCGATGACAACTGGGTCGTCGTCGGCGCGCCCGGGCATCCGCAGCACGTTCTCGGCGTAGTTGAGCGTGGCACCGGGGAACCAACGGGCGCCGGGCATTGCCCGCTCGGCGAGGGTGGCGGTCGGTGGGGTGTGCGCCACGACCTCGAAGTGGTCCCAGATCGAGCGCCAGAACCCGTCCAGGTCGGTGACCGACCACTGCCACAGCGCGTCGTAGTCGGCGAAGTCCAACCCGCGGTGCTCCCGCAGCCAGCGTAGGTAACCGCCGATTCGGGACCGATCGAGTACGTCCGCCGGTGGCGTCCAGAGCATGTCGTTCACTGCCCTACCTCCCCTGACCACGCACGACACCGCGAATGTGCCGTGGCGACATCATGCCCTACCCGGAAACGCCATTCTGCGGACCGGGTCCGGCCATCGACGCGGGCCCACACCACATACCGGCACTGCGGAGCATGTGGGAGTGCCCACTCAGCCGTCGGTTCCGCGATGGGCTTGGATGGCTCGGCGCCGGGCGAGGCGGTGCGCGCGACGGATCTCGGCCTCCCGGTACCGGCGCTCGTCCTCCGGTGTCTCCGGCAGCACCGGGCGGACCGTTCGCGGCGCGCCACCGACGTCCACCCCGACGAAGACCAGGTACGCGGTGGCGACCCGGACCGGGGCGTCCTCGGCGGAGTCCCAGCGCTCGGCGACCACCCGTACGCCGACCTCCATCGAGGTCAGTCCGCTCCAGTTCACCTGGGCGTGCGCGTGCACAAGGTCGCCGACCCGGACGGGCTCAGAGAACACGATCTCGTCGATGGCCGCGGTGACCGCCGTTCCGCCGCTGTGCCGGGCGGCGGCTGCCCCGGCCACGTCGTCGACGAACTTCATCAGGACACCGCCGTGGACGGTGCCGTGGAGGTTCACGTCGACGGCGGTCATGATCTTGCTGAGGGTGACTCGCGAGTACGAGGTCGGCTTGCCCGTCGGAGCGTCGGAGGGATGCTCGGTCATGTCGGAAACGGTACGGTGCGCGGATGCGACATCTCTGGAGCTTCCTCGCCGGGTTGGTGGTGGCGCCCATCACCTGGGTGCTTGTCACACTCGGGCAGGACGGGTCGAGCCGGACGGTCGACCGCTGGGTGGAGATCGGCACCTTCAACACAGCCAACCTGATCGAGCCGGCCGTGTACCTCGGTGTCGGCGGTGTCCTGCTGGGCCTGCTCGGCACACTGCGCTTCTCACCGGCCGGCCCACTGGTGGCCGGGCTACTGCTGGCCACCCCGTACGTCGGGATGTTCGTGGCGCCGTTCGAGGTGCGGGACGCGGTCCCGCAGGGGTGGAAGGTCTTCGGTGACCCGCTGCCGCTGCTGCTGCCGGTGGAGAACGGCACGCTCTTCCTGATCGGCCTGCTGTTGCTGATGGCGACGTTCAGCGGGCAGCGCTGGCGGCCCTGGCCGCAGGCGGCGACCACGCCGGCACCGGCGACGGCACCGGCGGACGGCCCGCGCAGCGACGACTTCACAATGACCGACTGGCCGACGCCTGAGCCCTCGGAGCGCGACACCGCCCCGTTGACCCTTGGTTACCCGGCCGATCCGACACCGACCGAGCCGCTGCCCCGCCGGGTGGGCGGCGAGTCGCCGTGGTCCGCCCCGCCGCGCGGCCAACCGCGCCCCGAGGACACCACCGAGATCCGATGACCGTCGGGCGGGCCGGTCACCCGGCCCGCCCACCAACCCACCGGGCACCGGTCAGTGCAGGCCGATCGCCAGTTCCGGGTCGACGGTGTCGCGGAGGGCGGCGCGGGGCACGACCAGGAGCATGACCGCAAGGGCCGCAGCCATACCGCCCGCGATGACGACCGCCATCGGTACGCTCCCGGTGCCGAACAGCCCCGCCAGGGGTGCCGAGAACGCGCCGATGCCGAACTGCACGGCACCGAGCAGCGCCGCGGCCGTGCCTGCGGCCTCGCTGTGCCTGGTCATCGCCAGCGCGGGCGCGTTCGGCATGGCCAGTCCAGTGGCGGCCAGCACCAGCCACAGCATCGCGAGCAGGGCGCCCAGACCACCGAAGCCTGTCGCGGCGATCACGATCAGCAGCACGCCGAACACCGTTCCGGAGATCAGGGCGCTGATGAGGATCTGCTGCGGCGTGAACCGGCGCAGCAGCCGTACGTTGAACTGGGTGGCCGCGATCAGGCCGACCGCGCCAGCACCGAAGGCCAGCCCGAACTCCTGCTCGTCGAGGCCGTACTGCTGCTGCAACACGAACGACGACCCGGAGACGTACGCGAACAGGGCTGCCATCGCCAGCCCTGCGACCAGTACCAGTCCGACGAAGGCCCGGTCGTTGAGCAGCCCCCGGTAGTCGCGCAGGGTCGCTCGCACCCCGCCACGGCGGCGACGGGCGACGGGCAGGGTCTCCGGCAGCTTCAGTGCGGCGACGATGATCAGCAGCCCGCCCAGCACCGCCAACGCCGCGAAGACGCCCCGCCAGTCGGTCCAGGCCAGCAGGGCGCTGCCAAGCGTCGGCGCGAGGATCGGCGCCAGCCCCATCACGAGCATCAGCCGGGAGAAGATCCGGGCGAAGGCGGAGCCGCTGAACAGGTCGCGTACGACGGCCGTGGCGACCACGGTGGCGGCGGCGACGCCGAGCCCCTGGAGGACGCGCAGCACGCCGAGCACGGCGATGTCGGGTGCGAAGACGCACAGCACGGAGGCCACGATGTGCACGGCCAACCCGGCCAGCAGGGGCTTGCGCCGGCCGACCACGTCGGAGAGCGGCCCGATCAGCAACTGGCCCAGCGCGAGGCCGACCAGGGTGCCGGTCAGCGTCAACTGGACGGCGGTCTCGGTGGTCTCCAGGCCGGACGTGATGGCGGGCAGCGCCGGCAGGTACATGTCGATGGTCAGCGGGCCGATCGCGATCAACGCGCCGAGCACCAGGACGAGTTGCGCGCGCTGGCGGTTGGTCATCAGGTCACCCGGCAACACCTCGGGCTCGGCGGTTTTCTCCACCAACTGCTTCATGATCTCGATCTTTCTGCGGGTGTTGTACGTCGTGGGGCATGCCCGACCGTGGGCTGCGAGTGGACGAGGCAGACGGTGGTGGCGGCTGAGCGGCTCTGTGAGTCTGCCTATCCGACAACGTCTCCAGCCGGGCTGAGACGGCGACTGTGTGCGGACTCACGCACGAAACCGGCCCGTCCCGCCGCTGGGCAGCGGTGGGACGGGCCGGATGCGGTCAGGTGGCGCTCAGACCGTGTCGGCCAGCAGCTGACGTGCCATGACGATGCGCTGGACCTGGTTGGTGCCCTCGTAGATCTGGGTGATCTTGGCGTCCCGCATCATCCGCTCGACCGGGTAGTCGCGGGTGTAGCCGTAGCCGCCGAGCAACTGCACGGCGTCGGTGGTGATCTCCATGGCGGCGTCCGAGGCGAAGCACTTGGCCGCCGCGCCGAAGTAGGTCAGGTCGGCGTCGCCCCGCTCGGACCGGCCCGCCGCGGCGTACGTCAACTGCCGGGCCGCCTCCAGCTTCATGCCCATGTCGGCGAGCATGAACTGAATGCCCTGGAACTCGGCGATCGCCTTGCCGAACTGCCGGCGCTCGGCGACGTACCCCTTGGCGTAGTCGAGCGCGCCCTGCGCGATCCCGACGGCCTGCGCGGCGATGGTGACCCGGGTGTGGTCCAGGGTCTTCATGGCGGTGGCGAAGCCGGTGCCCTCGGCGCCGATCATCCGGTCGGCGGGGATCCGCACGTTGTCCAGGTAGACCTCGCGTGTGGGCGAGCCCTTGATGCCGAGCTTCTTCTCCGGCGCGCCGAAGGTCACCCCGGGGTCGGACTTCTCGACCACGAAGGCCGAGATGCCCCGGGAGCGGGCGGCCGGGTCGGTGACGGCGAAGACTGTGTAGAACTCGGACACGCCCGCGTTGGTGATCCAGCGCTTGACGCCGTTGAGCACCCAGTGATCCCCGTCACGCACCGCGCGGGTCGTCATCGATGCCGCGTCGCTGCCCGCCTCCGGCTCGGAGAGGCAGTACGAGAACATCGCGTCGCCGGACGCGACAGGGGTCAGGTAGCGACGCTTGAGGTCCTCGGAACCGGACAGCAGCAGCGGCATCGTGCCGAGCTTGTTGACCGCCGGGATGAGCGAGGAGGACGCGCAGGCGCGGGCCACCTCTTCGATCACGATCGCTGTGGCCAGGGCATCCGCGCCCGCCCCGCCGTACTCCTCCGGGATGTGCGGCGCGTGGAAGTCGGCGGCCCGCAGCGCGTCGTAGGACGCCTTCGGGAACTCCCCGGTCTCGTCCGCCTCCGCGGCGTGCGGAGCCACCTTGGCAGCACAGACCTCACGTACGGCCTCCCGGATCGCCTCGTGCTCATCGGGCAACCGGTATACGTCGAACGACTCCACTGCGGCCATGTCGGCCCTCCCCTTCACCGCTATCATGCGCAGTCTGTGGCCTTCCCTGACCGCCAACCGCGCAGACTGAAGGATAGCGACTGCAGTTCAGGCGATGTTACCGGCGCGTAGGTACGGGGCATGACGGCGCACCCACGCCGCTGGGCAATGATGGACACAAACAGAGTCATACCTCCGGTGCCCGCCAGGCGCCGCAGCAGAATGCGACGCGACGAGCGCCGCCAGTGCGAGCGGAGAAGACAGGCGTGACGATCCCCTACCCCACCATCCAGCCGAGCCCCGCTATCGCCGCGGTGACCCCGCCGTCGGGCGCACCTCGGCCGCGGGTGACCTTCCTGGGGACCGGCTACCTCGGCGCGACGTACGCCATCTGCTACGCGGAACTCGGGTACGAGGTGCTCGGGTTCGACGTCGACGCCGACAAGATCGCGATGCTGAACGCCGGCCAGGTGCCCATCCACGAGCCTGGCCTGGACGAGCTGCTCAAGCGCAACCTGGCCGCCGGCCGGCTCCGGT
This sequence comes from Micromonospora profundi, assembly GCF_011927785.1. NCBI lineage: Bacteria > Bacillati > Actinomycetota > Actinomycetes > Micromonosporales > Micromonosporaceae > Micromonospora > Micromonospora profundi. Next base: position 5,031,043 of record NZ_JAATJK010000001.1, read on the forward strand.
TCAGCACCGACATCGCCGAGACCGCCGAGTTCGGCGACGTGCACTTCATCTGCGTCGGCACCCCGCAGCGGGCCGACGGGATGGGCGCCGACCTGTCGTACGTCGAGGCGTCGGTGACCAGCCTGGCGCAACACCTGACCCGCAAGGCGCTCATCGTCGGCAAGTCCACCGTGCCGGTGGGCACCGCCGAGTGGGTGGAGCAGCTCGTCGGCAAGCACACCCCCGACAACCTTGGTGTCGAGGTGGCGTGGAGCCCCGAGTTCCTCCAGGAGGGCTTCGCCGTCGACGACGTACTCCGCCCCAACCGGATCGTGGTCGGCGTCAAGAGCGAGTGGGCCAACGGCATGCTCTACGCCGCGCACAAGGGCGTCTTCGACCTGGCCGCCACCGAGGACCGCGAGGTGCCCCTGGTGGTCACCGATTTCGCGACCGCCGAGCTGGTGAAGGTCGCGGCGAACGCCTTCCTCGCCACCAAGATCTCCTTCATCAACGCGATGGCCGAGGTCTGCGAGGCATCGGGCGGTGACGTCACCCAGCTGGCCCGGGCGATCGGGTACGACCCCCGCATCGGCAACCGGTTCCTCCAGTCGGGCCTCGGCTTCGGCGGCGCCTGCCTGCCCAAGGACATCCGCGCCTTCCAGGCCCGCGCGCAGGAGCTGGGTGCCGGTGAGGCCCTGCGCTTCCTGCACGAGGTCGACCTGATCAACCTGCGCCGCCGGGCCCGGGTGCTCCAGCTCGCGGCGGACCTGCTCGGCCGGCGCTCCGGCCCGGCCGGCCCGGACTTCTCCGGCACCCGGATCGCCGTGCTGGGTGCCACCTTCAAGCCCAACACCGACGACGTCCGCGACGCCCCGGCGCTCGCCGTAGCCGCACTGCTGCACAAGGCCGGCGCCGACGTGCACGTGTACGACCCGCAGGGCACCGAGAACGCCCGCCGCGCCGTTCCCGAGCTGACCTACGAGACCGGCATCAACGAGGCGGTCACCGGCGCCGACCTGGTCTGCGTCCTCACCGAGTGGGCCGACTTCCGCAACGCCGACCCGGTCGCCCTGGGCGAGCTGGTCGCCGGCCGCAAGGTCGTCGACGGGCGCAACTGCCTCGACTCGGCACTGTGGACGCAGGCCGGCTGGGAGTACCGGGGCATGGGCCGCCCCTGACGTTCCGTGAACCCACCGGCCGGCCGCGAAGCACCAGTAGCGGCCGGCCGGTGATGTTGTTTGCCCCGGACCCGCCGACAAGAGTCGAAATCCACGCCGGCATTGGGCATGCTGCGACAGTGGGAGTCCACAGTGCGGGTGGAGGGGTGTCGTGGCGACCTTTCAATGCTCCTCGTGCGGCCGGGAGATCAAGCCGGCCGTCCGCTGTCCGCACTGCGGGTCTGACCAGCCGCAGTGGGTCGAGCATCTGGCAAACGTCGAGCGCTCGATCGCGGAGATGAAGGCGCGCGACGCCGCCATCGCCCGTGAGCAGCGGCAGATCGCCGCCAAGATGCAGGCCGCGCTCTTCCAACGGGACATCCTCGCCCATGCCGGGGAGGAACGACTCAAGCAGGCGACCCGCCCCCGGCGGGTGCTGCGCCGCCGTCCCGGTCGTCGCCCACCGACGGCCACCACCGGCGCCCCGCCCCGGGTGCCCCGCCAGGGCACGCCTACCGCTCCGGAGGACCCGCCACCGCCGCCACCGCCGTCCTGGCTGGATGCCGACGACCCGGAGCACCCCCCGGAGGCGTCCTCCCGGGAGGTACAGAACATCCCCCTCGGTCTGGGTGCGCTGCTGCTCGGCGTGGCCGCCGTGGTCTTCGCCGCGGTGGCGACCAGCTCGATGGACGCCCTCGCCCGCCTCGGTGTCCTGCTGATCGCCACAGTGCTGATGCTGCTCGCCCCGCCGGTGCTGGCCCGGCGCGGGCTCACCTCGACGGCGGAGACGATCGCCGCCGTGGGTCTGCTGCTCGTGCCACTCGCCGGGTACGCCCTCTGGGCAGTCGACAGGATCGGCGACGGCGGCACCTCCGGTGCGATCTTCGCCGGCCTGATCTTCGCGGGCACCGTCGCCGTGTCGGTCGGCTACGCCACGTGGACAGGTCTGCGCGCACCCCGCTTCGCCGCCGTACTCGCCGCACAACCGGTGCTGCCGCTGCTCACGTACGACCGCATCACCGGGCCGGGCGGCTGGGCGCTGGTGCTGACCGTGGTCGCCCTCCTCAACCTCTGGCTGGTCCGCTCCGGGTTGATGGTGGAACGCCCCGTCCGGCAGGACCTGCCGGAGGCGAGCACGCCTGCCCCGCCCCGGCAGCGTGACGCCGAAGGCCGGCCGGAGGGCGCCCCGGAGGAGGCCGGCGAGGTGATCGACGCCGGCGTGGGGACCACCCAGCCGCCGGCCCGTCCGGTTCCCGGGGTGCGCGAGCTGACCTGGTCGCTGCACGCGGTGGCGGTCGCCGTCGCCCTTGCGTACGCCGTCACCGCCCTGCTGCGGGCACAGACCGTTCCGACGGCGACAGGCGCCGGGCTGGTGCTGCTGCTGGCCGCGGCGGTCGGGTTGGCCGGCGCGCTGGTGCTGCGCCGCCCACCGCTGCCCGACGTCGGGGCCGGCATCCTCACCCTTGCCGTGATCGGCGCCTTCGGCCGGATCGCGTCCGTGGCCCTGCCCGGCCAGTCGCTGCTGCTGATCGCCGCCGTCATCACGGCGACCGGTCTGGCGGTGCGCGCGGTCCCCGAGGCCGCCCGGCGCGGACCGCAGATCGCCTCTGCTGTGGCGCTCACCGTCAGCGGGTTGGTGGTCGCCGGGGGCGCGCTGCGCGCCGGCGTCGCCACGGTACGGGCGGCGCTGCCCGCGTGGGGCGCCGACCTCGACGGGTACGCCGCCGAACTGGCCGCCGCTGTCGGCCCCAACACCTGGCAGCTCGCCGCCGCCGCGTTCCTGCTCACCATCGCCGCCGTGCTGGCCCTGCCAACTGACATCCGCCGCGAGTTCGCCGTCGCGGGAGCCGCGCTGACCGCGCTCGCCGTACCGGCCTCGTTCGGTCTCGGCTGGGTGTCGGCGCCCTGGCCGATGGTGCTCACCGCGATCGGCATCGGGGTGACCGGCCTCTCGGCGCGGACCACCCGGGCCGCGCTGGCACACTCCGCCGCCGCCGCCGTGGTGGGCATGTTCGGCGTCGGTGCCGGCCTGTCCCGGCCGGGGCTCACGGCCGCCGTTCTGCTCACCATCTTCGCGGCAGCCACGCTGGTCGCGCTTGCCCCCCGGGTGCGGATCGCGTCCGCCGCGGCCGACACGGTCACGGACTGGGCCTCCGGCGGCGCCGCCTTCGCGCTGCCCGGCGCGGTGGCGGCGTTCGTGGCCGCAACAGCGACAGTCGACCCGACCCCCACCCCGGCCAGCCTCCGCGAGGTGACAGTGCCGGTGCTGGCGGCGAGCTTCCTGGCGGTCTGCGTGACCCTCGGGTACGCCGCCATGGTGCAGGTCTCCCAGCGGCGCATCCCGGCGCCCCTGTCGGTCGGCACGGGGCTGGGCGCGCTTGTGGTCACCGCTGCCGCCTTCGGCGCCCCCGGGGCGACCGTCGCCGACGCCTGGGTCGGCGCGCTCCTGCTTGTCGCGGCGGTGTTGCTCTACCTGGCGCCCTCGATCGACGCCGGCCGCCGCTCCGACCTCACACTGGACGGCTCCGACCTGGCCGCCGCGGCGGTCACCGCAGCGCTGATCGCCACGATGGTGCGCATCGGCGCAGTCATCGCCCCCGGCGGGCAACTCGCCGTGGCCGCCAGCCTCGTGCTGGTGGTCGCCGTCGGCGCCCGTGCCATGCCCGAGGAGTGGCGGCGCGGGCCGACCCTCGGCATCACCGTCGGCGGCGTACTCATCGGTGTGCTCGCCGGTTGGATGGCCCTGCGCGGCGGGGTGGGGGTGCTGGCCACGCCCGGCCCGATCTGGGACGGCGACCTGAGCAACTGGCCGGCCGCACCGACCGGCGGCTCGACCTGGCAGGCCCCGATCGCGCTGCTCCTGCTGGCCGTCACCGCCGGCATCCTGCTGCCGCCGCCGTGGCGGTGGGACGTGTCCGGTGCCGCCGTGGTGCTCGCCACGATCGGCGCGCCGGCCGCGTTCGAGCTGCCCTGGTGGTCGCCGGTGCTGGTCGGCGGGATGGTGGCCACCGTCTTCGGGATGGCCTCGGTGGCCACCGAGGAGGCCCGCGCCGGGCTGTCCCGGGCCACCGTCGCCGGGGTGGTGGCGTTGCATGCCGCCGGCGCGGGCCTGGTCCGCCCCTGGACCACAGCGCTGGCGCTGGGCAGCATCGCGCTCATCGGCGTGGTCGTGGCCGCGGTGGCCCGCGTGCTGGCCGGCCCACAGGTGACCGACCTGGAGACCGAGGGGATGCCGCCGCACCTGGCCCAGATCGGTGGGGCGGCCGCCGGCGCCGCGCTGCTGGCCCTGCCCGGTGCGGTGGCGGCGCTGGCCGTCGAGTTCCAGCACTCGCCGCAGGTGGTGCTCACCGCAGCGCTGGCGGCTTCCAGCCTCGGTCTCGCGGCCGTGGCCGCGGTTCGCCGGCACGTGCCGCAGTACCTGCCCTGGGTCAGCGTGGCAGTGGTCGGCGGTGCCACCATCAGCGCCCTCGCCGCCATCCCCACCGGCCTGCCCTCCGGGGTCTACGCGGCGGCCGCCGCCCTGCTGGGCGTCCTCGCCGAACTGGTCCGTGCGGCCACCACACCGCCCACCGGCTCGGCCCAGCCGGTCCGGCGGTGGGCGGTGCTCCTCGACGGCGCGCTACGCCGGCTACCGGACGACCCGGACCGGCTGCGCTGGCGAATCAGCCCGTCCGCCGGTGCCCTCGCCGCTGCCGCCCTACCCACGGCGCTGGCTCTCGCCTCGATCACGCCCGCCCTGGTCACCGCCCTCGTCGAGCCGCACCGCACGCTGAGCCGGATCTGGCAGGGCCCACCGCCGGAGCTGCTCACCCCACCGGCGGACGTGGTCAACCCGACCCATGTGCTGACCGCGCTGCTGCTCACCGCGACCGCCGCGCTGGCCGCCACCGGGTTCAGCGGCGGACGGCGGTCCCGCGCCGTGCCTGTGGTGCTGCCCGGTGCGGCCGTCACGCTGCTGATCGCGCCCATCGCGCTCGGCCGGGGCTGGCCCGCGAGCACCATCGGAGCGCTCTCCGTCTTCACCATCGCGATGCTCGGCCTCGCGCTGACCCCGCCGCCGGCGCTCGTCGAGCGGGCCCGATCGCTGCGGCTGGCCCGGGTGCTGGTGTTCGCCATCGGTCTGGCCGGCGGCAGCGCCGGGCTCGCCGGCAGCCTGGCGGACCGGCAGTTGACCCTGTTCACCCTCGGCAGCGCCGTCGGTGTGGGCGCGGTGGCGGCGTTGTTCGGCGTCACACAGCGGGCGCGCATCCTCGGCTGGCTCTTCGCGTCGCTGATGGCGCAACTGTTCGTGCTCACCGCCGGCCTGGTCGCCGGGCTTGCCGCTGTGTGGTCCGCGTTCGGTGTGCTCGCCGTCGGCGCGGTCCTCCAGGTGCTCGCCGCGACCCTGCCACGGCTGCGCCGCCCCGAGGCGCAGCGCGAAGCGTCCACTGTCGAGTGGAGCGGGTACGCGGCGGCGCTCATCGCGTTGGCCCTCGCCTTCGACTCGCCCCGCCACATCGCCGCCCTGCTTGCCGCGTGGGGCGCTGTCCTCGGCGTGGCGGCGACCCGCCCCGGTCGCCGGCCGGTGGAGCGCCGCATCCTCTTCTGGGCTGTGGTGTTCTGCGAGATCACCGCCTGGTGGATCATGATGCGCGTCGCCGACGTGGCGCTGCCCGAGGCGTACACGCTTCCGTTCGCCCTGTTGGCCCTGCTGGTCGGGGTGCTGGAGTTGCGCCACCGGCCGGACATGAGCAGCTGGGTGGCGTACGGGCCGGCGCTGGTCGCCGCGTTCGTGCCGACACTGGCCATCGTGCTTGCCACCGAATCCAGCACGCTGCGGCAGATGCTGCTGCTGCTCGGTGCGGTCGCGGTGCTGATCTTCGGCTCGTCCAGCCGTCAGCAGGCACCGGTCATCGTCGGCGCGTCGGTCACCGCGATCGCGGCGATCCATGCGCTTGTCAGCCTCGGCCCGTGGCTGGCGCTGATCCCCGTGGGCATCCTGCTGCTCATCCTCGGCGCCAGCAACGAGCGCCGCCGCCGAGCCCAGGAACGCCTACAGACCGCGCTACGCGGCATGAGATGAAACCGGAGGGTCCCCGCGGTGTAGGTGAGTGGGGACGGTGAGCGTGCCGGATCCGCCCGTCCCCCTCCCCCGCGATCTTGCCCCTCATGCCCGGGCATGAGGGGCACACCCGCTCTAATCGGCGACTGAAGGTGCAAGATCGCCGAGGGCTGGGGGTGGGAGCGCGAGGGCGGGCGGGTTACAGGGTGGCCTGGAGGGCTTCGTCCTTGGTCTTGATCAGCTTGTCCAGGTCCTGCTGGTAGGTCGTCATTCGGGCGCGCAGGGGCTCGTCGCTGGCTCCGAGGATGCGTACGGCGAGCAGGCCGGCGTTGCGGGCGTTGCCGATCGACACTGTCGCCACCGGGATCCCGGCCGGCATCTGCACGATCGAGAGCAGCGAATCCATGCCGTCGAGGTGCTTGAGCGGCACCGGCACCCCGATCACCGGCAGCGGCGTCACCGAGGCCACCATGCCCGGCAGCGCGGCGGCACCACCCGCACCCGCGATGATCACCTTGAGACCCCGATCGGCGGCCTCCTGGCCGTACTCGATCATCGTGACCGGGGTTCGGTGCGCCGAGATCACCCGGACCTCGTACGACACGCCGAAGTCGTCAAGCACCTCGGCCGCGGCCCGCATCGTCGGCCAGTCCGAGTCACTACCCATGATCAACCCGACGGTGGGCACCCCGGCCGCCTTCTCGCTCATTCGTGCCCCTCACGCAACCAACGGGCGGCCCGCACAGCCCGCGCCCGTACGTCGTCCAGGTCGTCACCGAGCACCGTCACGTGCCCGATCTTGCGGCCGGGCCGCACCTGCTTGCCGTAGAGATGCACCTTCGCGCCCGGCTCGGCGGCGAAGAGGTGGTGCAGCCGCTCGTCGATCGACATTCCGCCCGGCTCGCCACCGAGGACGTTCGCCATCACCACCACCGGCGCGGTCAGCGCGGTGTCGCCCATCGGATAGTCCAGCACCGCCCGCAGGTGCTGCTCGAACTGGGAGGTCCGGGCGCCCTCGATGGTCCAGTGCCCCGAGTTGTGGGGCCGCATCGCCAGCTCGTTGACCACGATCGCGGGTCGACCGGCCTCGTCGCGTACCTCGAAGAGTTCGACGGCGAGCAGGCCGACCACGCCGAGCGCGGTGGCCAGGTCGATGGCGAGTTGCTGGGCGGCGACCGCCAGTTCCTCGTCCAGGCCGGGCGCCGGGGCCAGCACCTCAACGTTGATGCCGTCGCGCTGGACCGTCTCGACCACCGGGTACGCGGCCACCTGCCCGAACGGCGACCGGGCCACCTGCACGGCCAGCTCCCGGCGCAGCGGCACCCGCTCCTCGACGATCAGCGGGGTGCCACCGGCGAGCAGCGTGGTCGCCAGCTCGGTGGCCTGGGCGGCGTCGTCGACAAGCCAGACACCTCGGCCGTCGTAGCCACCCCGGGCCGCCTTGAGCACCACCGGCCAGCCGACCTGCTCGCCGAAGCCGACGAGGTCGGCGGGCTCACCGACCGGCTGCCACCGGGGATTGGGCGCGCCCAGCTCGGTGAGGCGTTCCCGCATCACCTGCTTGTCCTGGGCGTGCAGCAGCGCGTTCGCCGGCGGGTACACCGACACGCCCTCCGCCGCCAGCGCGCGGATGTGCTCGGAGGGCACGTGCTCGTGGTCGAAGGTGACCACGTCGCAGCCCTTGGCGAAGGTGCGCAGGGCGGCCAGGTCGGTGTGCTCGCCGTACTGGACGTCGGCGGCGACCAGTGCCGCGCCGTCCTCGGGACTGGCGGCGAGCACACGCAGTGACTGGCCGAGGGCGATCGCGGCCTGGTGGGTCATCCGGGCCAACTGGCCGCCACCCACCATGCCGACAACGGGGAGACCGGTACGGGAATCCATAGCGCGGCCAGCCTATCCGGGTGGCCGGCACGGTCGTCCGGAGGGCCGGCGCCCGCCGCTCCGCGAGACGCCGACCACCACCGTTCCCGGGTCGCGGGCGACTACCGGGCGCTACGTCGGTCGCGGTGTGTTCAGCCGAGCTGGGCGACCAACTCCTCGACTGAGGTCACCGGCCGTTGGCAGACGAAACCCCGGCAGACGTACGCCGCGGACCGCCCGTCGACGAACGGACGGTCGGCGAGCAGCGGGACCCCCGGCTGGTCCGGAGCTCCGGCGACCACCACCGCTCCGGGCGGGGCGTGCCGGTGGGCTGCGGCCACCAGCGGATCGCCGGCCGGGTCGCCGGTCACCACGGCGATCTCGTACGGCCCGGACAGCAGCGCCTCACCGACAGTGGCCGCGTACCCGGTGAACCGGGCGTGCCGCCCGACGATCGGTGCCACAGTGGCGAGCGCCGCCTCGGCGGCCTCCCGGTAGCGGGTCTCGCCGGTCAGCGCGGCGTACGCCACGAGCCCGGCCACCAGCGCGGACCGGCCCGACGGGGTGGCGTTGTCGGTCGGGTCGGCCGGCCGGGCGACGAGCTGCTCGGCGTCGTCGGCCGTGTCGTAGTAGGCGCCGCCGGGCGCGGCGAAGTGCTCCAGCGCGGTGTCCAGCAGCCCGCCGGCCAGTGTGAGCCAACGACCCTCGCCGGTGAGCTGGTGCATCGCGCAGAACGCCTCGGCCACGCAGCCGTAGTCCTCCAGGACGCCGGCCGGCTCACCGACCTTGCCGTCGCGGGAGACCCGGCGCAGCCGGCCGTCGACAAGGTGCACGCTCGCCAGGTGCTCGGCGGCGTTACGCATCGCGCCGCCGGCGACGATTGTCACGCCGTCCATCAGGTTGGCGTCCTCGTCCTGCGGCGACGCGTACAGGGCGGCGACCTGCTGGAACTCGGCCATGGCGGTGATCGCCAGACCGTTCCACGCGGCCACCACCTTGTCGTCACGAGCAGGCTGGGGGCGTGTGTCCCGAGCCGCGAGCAGCCGGCCCACCACCTGCTGCCAGCGGGCGCGGATCTCGGGTGCGGCGTCATCGACGTCCCGGGCGAGCCGCAGCACGCTCATGCCGTGCTCGAAGGTCCCCTCCTCGGTGACGGCGAACAGGTCGGCGGCCCACCGGCCGTCCTCCTCGCCGAGCACCTCGACGAGCTGGGCGGGCGTCCAGGCGTAGGTGAGCCCCTCGACGCCCTCCGTGTCGGCGTCCAGCGCGGACGTGAACCCCTCCCCCGGCCGGTGCAGCTCGTCGGCGAGGAACCGGGCGGTGTCCCGGGCGATCCGGCGGGCCAGCGGGTCGCCGGTCAGCCGCCAGAGCTGCGTGTAGAACCGCAGCAGCAGCGCGTTGTCGTAGAGCATCTTCTCGAAGTGCGGCACCGTCCAGTGCGCGTCCACCGAGTAACGGGCGAAGCCGCCGGCCAACTGGTCGTAGATGCCGCCCCGGGCCATCGCCTCGGCAGTGTGCCGGACGATCTCCAGGCTGCGCGGGTCGCCGGTGCGCTGGTGGTGGCGCAGCAGGAAGAGCAGGTTCATGTGCGGCGGAAACTTCGGGGCGCCCCCGAAACCGCCGTTCGTCCCGTCGTACTCACCTGCCAGGTTGGCTGCCGCGGCGTCGAGCAGCGGGGCGTCCAGCGGGGCGGTGGGGCCACCCACTGCCTGTGCGCCGCCGATCGCCTCGACCACGGCGGCGCCCTGACGCAGCACCTCCGCACGCTGGTCGCGCCACGCGGTGGCGACCGACTGGAGCAGCCGGATGAAGTTGGCACGCGGGAAGTAGGTGCCGCAGAAGAACGGCGTGCCGTCGGGAGTGGCGAACACAGTCATCGGCCAGCCGCCCTGACCTGTCATCGCCTGGGTGGCGGTCATGTAGACCGCGTCCACGTCGGGGCGCTCCTCGCGGTCCACCTTGATCGACACGAAGTCGTCGTTCATCAGCGCGCCGACGTGCTCGTTCTCGAACGACTCGTGGGCCATCACGTGACACCAGTGGCAGGCGGCATACCCCACCGAGATGAGCACCGGTACGTCGCGCCGCTTCGCCTCGGCGAACGCCTCGTCGCACCACGGCCACCAGTCGACCGGGTTGTCGGCGTGCTGGAGCAGGTACGGGCTGGTGGCGTTGACGAGTCGGTTCACCTGTCGACCATAACCAGCTACGCCGAGCCGTGCCGGGCGCAGTCACCCGGCCGGTAAGTCAGCGCGTCAGGAGGCGCGGCCGGCCCGTCAGGCAGGCAGTGCGGCCGGCCCGTCAGGAGGCGCCGTCGGCGCGGAGCCGGAAGACGTTCGACTCGGCCGAGTCGCGCAGCGACCCGAGCACCGCGCCGATCTTGTCCGCCGGCATGGGCTTGAAGAAGTGGTAGCCCTGCGCGGACGTGCAGCCCAGCTCGGCCAGGGCCAGCCGCTGCTCGGCGGTCTCCACGCCCTCGGCGACCACCCGCAGCCCCAGCTCGTGGGCGAGCCCCACGGTGGTCCGCACGATCGCCGCCGCCTCCGGCGAGTCGGCCATCCGGATCACGAACGAGCGGTCCACCTTCAGCTCGTCCACTGCGATCCGGGTGAGGAAGGTCAACGACGAGAAGCCGGTGCCGAAGTCGTCCACAGCGAGCTGCACGCCCATCGACCGGAGCGTGGACAGCACCTCGTCGATGACCTCCAACTCGCTCATCACCACGGTCTCGGTGATCTCCAGGACCAGCCGATGCGGCGGCACCTGATGGCGGCGCAGCGCCTCGGCGATCTCCGCCGGCAGGCGCGGGTCGAGCAGGCTACGCGCGGACAGGTTCACCGAGATCGGTACGTCGAGTCCTTCGCGGGCCCAGCCGGCGGCGACGCCGAGCGCCTTGTTCAGCACGTACCGGGTGAACGTGCCCAACTGCTCGCTGTTCTCCACCGGGCGGATGAAGTCGATCGGGTTGAGCCAGCCCCGCCGGGGATGCTGCCAGCGGATCAGCGCCTCCACCCCGGTGGGCGCGCCGGTGGCCAGGTCGACGGCCGGCTGCAACGCCAGCACCAGCTGGTCGTCGACCTCCAGCGCCTCCCGCAACTCGGCAAGCAGCGCCAACTGGTCGGTGCTGGCCGCGTCCCGGGTGCTGTCGTACGCGGCGACGCTCCCGCCGCCCTCCTTGGCCTGGTACATGGCGATGTCGGCCCGGCGCAGCAGCTCGGTCAGGTCGGCGGTGCCCGCGTCGGCGACGACCACCCCGACGGACACCTCGATCGACATCCGCACCCCGGCCACCTCGGTCGGCGCGGCCAGCCGCTCGGCGATCTCCCGGGCCTGCCGCAGCGCGTACGCCATCGGGGCGGTGCGGTCGCCGAGCACGGGCACCGAGGTGAGCAGCAGCGCGAATTCGTCGCCGCCGAGCCGGCCGAGCAGGTCGCCGGGGCGGGCAAGCGCGCTGAGGCGGTTGGCGGTGAGCCGCAGCAACTGGTCGCCAGCCGCGTGCCCCAGGGTGTCGTTGACCTCTTTGAACTGGTTGATGTCCAGCAGCAGCAGAGCCACCGGGTGCTCGTGCGCGAGCTGCCGCAGCGACTGGTCGCCCTTGCTGAGCATCGCCGTCCGGTTGACCAGCCCGGTGAGCGGGTCGTGCACCGCCTCGTACGACGATCGGGCGGTGACCAGTCGCAGCTCACGGTGGGTCGCGGCGTCGTGCAGGGCGGCGGCGAGCGCGTCGCCGAACGCGGCGATGGCGTCGCGCTCCCGGGCGGTGGGCGGGGCGGAACGGGGGAACCGGACCCGCAACCGGCCGACCGGCGCGGCGCCCACCGACAGGGGGCGCACCAACTCGTGCTCATCGGGCTCAGACTGGTCCGGTGGGCCCACCTCCCGGTCGACCAGCTGACCGCCGGCGTCCCCCCGGTAGCGCCGCCACCTGCCGTCGGCCCGCGCCACGTCGACGTCGACCAGTTCGGCGTTGAACAGCGTCAGCGCGCCGCTCACCGCGGCGCTGGCCACGCCGCGCTCGTCGAGCTGGTTGAGGGCCGCGGTGGCCTCGGCGAAGGCCCGCCACGTACGGCGTTCCTGGTCGGCGCGCAGCCGGTAGCGGTAGGTCTGGTGCAGCAGCCACAGCAGTGGCGGCAGGAGCAGCAACCAGCGTGGGTCCAGCTCCAGCAACGTGACGACCACCAGGCCGACAGCCACGTTGCCGACGAACATGAGCAGCTTGGCGCGCAGCGCGGCGAGCAGCGGCGGTCCGATCGGCAGCCCGTGCCGCAACCCCAGCGTCACCCCGCCCAGCCAGGCGGTCACCAGCAGGTACGTCACCGACCCGGCGATCACGGCCAGCGCCAGCATCGGTGTCGGCGGGGCGAGCAACGGCTCCCCCAGGGCCGTCGTGACGGACACCGCCAGTGCCGACGCGGCGGCGAGCGACGCGGCGATACGGACGATCTCCAGCAATGGACGGCGGTCGCCGTACAGCGAGTGCGCCGTCCAGGCCAGTCCGGCGCCGAGCAGGGTCGCCGACGGCAGCCAGCCTGCCGGCGTGAGGTAGAGGCAGACGATAAGCGCCGCCTCGCCCCAGGTGATGCTGACCATGCCCGCGCCCGTGCGGAACCGCAGTCGGGCGAGCTGGGCGACGGCGAGGATCGCCACGGCGATGCCGAAGCGGGCAGGGCCACCGAGGGGATCGTCAGCCGGCAGTCGGAACGGGAGGGTCCAGCCGACCATGGCGGAGACCAGGGCGGTCAGCGTCACCGCGCCGGTCAGCACGAGCAACCGGGCCGGCATACCGCGTGCGCCGAGCCGGTCGGCAGGGGGGCCGGAGGTCATCGACCATACCCGTCAGCCGGCCGACCGACGCTGTGACGGGTCACCGGTGCTGTGTCAGTCATCGGCGCCCCCTTCCGCGCACGGCTCGGAGACTTTTGGTCCCCCCGGCGGAAGGCTAAGCCAAACCGGGTGGTCGCAACAGGGGTCGACCACCCGGTTCGGCGTGAATCATGCGCGGACTACCCGTTCCGGTGCTGCTGGTGCCCGTTGGAAGCGTGCGGGGATGATTCACTCGCTCCTGTCCCGTCTGTCGGATCGACGACTGTCGCGTCCGCCCTGGTCGGGTCGGTCGCCCGCGCCTGCTGCGGGAACCGGTCCGGCAGGCGGCGCAGACGGGCGTTCATGTTGCGGATCAGCAGGATGGTCGCGGTGGCCAGCAGCAGGATGAGGAAGAGGCCCATCGGTCCGGCCAGGCCACCCGTGCGGGTGTCCCCGAAGTTGTTCTCCGCGAGCACCTGGGCAGCGGTCAGCATGGCGTTCCTCCGATGTGCGGTTGGGTACCAGGGTAGACCCGGCCGGAATCAGCGCGCGTGCGCCGTCTCCCGCACCCCTGCGAATAGGTCGGACTCGGGCAACGGGCTGTCCACGACGGTACGGGCCAGCTCGAAATCCTCCGTCGGCCAGGCACGCTGTTGCAGCTCCATCGGCACGTGGAACCAGAAGCCGTCCGGGTCGACCTGGGTGGCGTGGGCGCGCAGCGCGTCGTCGCGGACGTGGAAGTAGTCGCCGCACTCCACCCGGGTGGTGATCCGGGGGCCCTTGTCGGGTCGGTCGTCCCAGCGCTTGAGCCACTCCTCGTACGGGGATTCGCGGCCGATGGCGAGCATCGCCTCGTGCAGGGCCATGATCTTGGCCTTGGAGAAGCCGATGTCGTAGTAGAGCTTCAGCGGCTGCCACGGGGCGCCCAGCTCCGGGTAGCGCTCCGGGTCGCCAGCGGCCTCGAAGGCGGCCACGCTGACCTTGTGGCACATGATGTGGTCGGGGTGGGGGTAGCCACCCTCCTCGTCGTAGGTCGTCACGACGTGCGGGCGGAACTCCCGCATCAGCCGCACCAGTGGGCCGGCGGCGACCTCGACGTCCTGGAGGGCGAAGCAGCCCTCCGGCAGCGGGGGCAGCGGGTCGCCCTCGGGCAGACCGGAGTCGACGAAACCCAGCCAGGCCTGCTCGACGCCGAGGATCGCCCGCGCGGCGTCCATCTCGGCGCGGCGGATCTCCGCGATGTTGGCCCACACGTCGGGCCTGTCAAGCTTGGGGTTGAGCACGCTGCCGCGCTCACCGCCGGTGCACGTCACCACAAGCACGTCCACGCCCTGCGCGACGTACTTCGCCATGGTCGCCGCACCCTTGCTCGACTCGTCGTCCGGGTGCGCGTGAACGGCCATGAGACGCAGTTGCTCTGCCAACGTCGGCGCTCCTCGTCTGTGCCGGCCGGTGGACCCGACCGGTATCAACCGGCTGACCTGCCGGGATCCTCCGCACCCCGCCGCTGGTCGGCGTTGCGGGCCCGACCCGACCTGCCGTTGCTGCCGTTGGGTCGGGTGGGAGAATGGACTCTGTCATTCTTGCCGATGCCGCCGACAACAACGCCAGGAGATACCCGCCGGTGACCGAGACGCACGCCACAATTTCACCGGGCGCGCCGGTCTTCCCGACCGGGCGCTACGGCCGCCGTCGGGCATCCGGCGGAGGCCGCCGTCGTACGCTGCTGGCCGCGCTGGCGCTGTTGGCGCTGTTGGCGGCGCTGAGCCTGATCTCGGTGCGGCTCTACCAGCAGTACGGTGATCCGAACTACCGCGCCGAGGTGATCACCTACACCGACATCACGGACACCCAGATGGTGCTCGACTTCCGGGTGACAGTGCCGGCGGGCGAATCGGCGGTCTGCGTGCTGCGCGCCCGGGACCGCGCCGGCGCCCAGGTGGCCCGCGAGGAGATCACTGTGACCGCCGCCCCTGGCGAACGGCACCTCACCGTCCGGCACCGCCTGAGCACCACCGCCCGGCCGTTCATCGGCGAGGTGCTGCGCTGCCGTCCTCCCGCCTGAGCTGCGCGGACCACAGCTCCGAGCAGTGCGCGGGTGCTCTTACCACGGGACGCCCGATCCGGACAGCGGTGATGATCGCCGACACGCTGTGTCGTACCGCACTGGTAACTTGGTAGTTCACCTGTCAGCCAGCCACGCACATCTGAGGAGACCGCCTGTGTCCACTGGCAACGAGGCGCCCGCCACCTGGCTGTCCCAGGACGCGTACGACCGCCTCCAGGCCGAGCTCGACGAGCACATCGCCAACCGACCGGCGATCGCCGCCGAGATCAATGCTCGGCGCGAGGAGGGCGACCTGCGGGAGAACGGCGGCTACCACGCCGCCCGCGAGGAGCAGGGCAAGGCCGAGGGTCGCATCCGCTATCTCCAGGAACTGCTGCGCACCGCGAAGGTCGGCGAGGCGCCGACCACGGACGCGGTGTCGCCCGGCATGGTCGTGACGATCTACTTCGACGACGACACCGACGACACCGAGACGTTCCTGCTCGGCTCACGGGAGATCGCCGCCACCACCGACCTGACCGTCTACAGCCCCGAGTCCGCGCTCGGCAAGGCGATCCTGGGCGGCCGTCCCGGACAGACCTGCACCTACACGGCACCCAGCGGCGCCGACATCAAGGTGACAGTGGTCAGCTTCGAGCCGTTCTCCGGCTGAGCGCCGCCGGCCTCCGGGCCGTCTGAGGGCGTACCCCCGCCGAGGCGTGGCACCCGCCGGTGTCACGCCTCGGCGGCGAAGACCACCTGGTAACCGCTGGCCCGCAACGCGCTGATCAGCGTGTCCGAGTGCTCCACCCCACGGGTCTCCACCGACAGTGCCACCTCCACCTCGCCGAGGCCCAGGTGCGGGTTGGCCCGCTGGTGTTCCACATCCACCACGTTGGCCCGGTGCTCGGCGATCTGACCGAGCAGCGAGGCGAGCTGCCCCGGCCGGTCGGAACACCGCACCGTCACGCGCAGGTAGCGTCCCGCGGCGGCCAGGCCGTGCTCGATCACCCGCAGCATCAGCAGCGGGTCGATGTTGCCACCGGAGAGCACCGCGACCACAGGCGTCTCCACCTCCACCACACCGGCCAGGAGCGCGGCCACGCCGACCGCCCCGGCCGGCTCGACGACCTGCTTGCCCCGCTCCAGCAGCATCAGCAGCGCCCGGGAGATGTCCTCCTCGGACACCGTGACGATCTCGTCGACAAGCTTGCGGACATGGTTGAAGGTGATCTCACCGGGCCGCCCGACAGCGATGCCGTCCGCGATCGTGGCGAACACCGGCAGCCGCACCGGCTCCCCGGCCACAAGCGAGGGCGGGAAGGCCGCCGCGCCGGCCGCCTGCACGCCGATGATCCGGACGTCCGGCCGCAGCGCCTTGGCAGCGACCGCCATGCCCGAGATCAGACCGCCGCCGCCCACGCCCGTGATGATGGTCCGCACCTCCGGGCACTGTTCGAGGATCTCCAGCGCCACGGTGCCCTGGCCGGCGATCACGTCCGGGTGGTCGAACGGGTGGATGAGCACCGCGCCGGTCCGCTCGGCGTACGTCTGCGCGGCCACCAGCGACTCGTCGACGGTGTTGCCTGCCAGTTCGACCTGCGCGCCGTACCCCTTGGTGGCGGCGACCTTCGGCAGCGGGGCGTTGACAGGCATGAAGACCGTTGCGTGCGTGCCGACCAGGCCGGCGGCCAGCGCCACGCCCTGGGCGTGGTTGCCGGCGCTCGCCGCGACGACGCCGCGTTCGCGCTCCGCCGCCGACAGTCGGGAGATCCGCACGTACGCGCCGCGCACCTTGTACGAGCCGGCGCGCTGGACGTTCTCGCACTTGAGCCAGGCCGGCCCGCCAAGCGCCGCGCTCAGTGGCCGCGAGGGCTCCAGCGGGGTGATCCGGACGACGTCGGCGAGCAGTTCCCGCGCGGCCCGTACGTCGTCGAGGCCGACCAGTTCCGTCATGCCCCGATCGTGCCACCCGGGCCGAGCGCCCTCTTCGTCGACACCGGGACGAGAGGCTCAGTTCCACTCGGCGTCCCCGACGCCGCGGCATCAACCTCGCGCCACCGGCGCGGTGTCCGCGATCCGAGGTGGGTCACGCCCGGGATTGATTCTCCGGGCCTGCCGGCTCCTCACCGCCCGATCCGGAAGCCGACGGCGTGGCCCCGGCAGCGGGGTGCCCGCCCGGGACCGGGGCAGCCGGCCAGGCCTGGGCGGTCGGCCATGCTGGCGACCCACTGGCGATGCGTGCCTCCTGAGCGGCGGAGATCCGTCGGATCAACAGGATCAGCGTCACCCCGGCGACCACACACGCCACTGCGGGCACGGCGTTACGGAGCAGAGAATCGCCGTAGTGGTCGATGTACGCCTGGTAGTCGGCATCGGTGGACGGGTTCCGCGGCAGCCTGATGTACGCCTGGGCGTTCTGGTTGCTGACGACCCCCTCGCCGATGCTGAACACGAGCCAGGTAATCCACCAGACGAACACCGTGGCCGGGGTGCGGCGCCGCCAGAGGCTGTCCCGCGCGACGCTGGCCATCACCCGGGCCGGCACCACGAGGTTGACGAACGGGATCAGCCAGCCGGCGATAGCCCAACCGGCACCGAGTGTCGGCAGCGCACCCGGGAACGCGTCGATGTTCTTCCGCGCCCGCCACATCCAGACGATCACCAGTACGGCGGCGGCGGGGAACACGACCACCGAGGGCTGCGACAACAGCGCCTGCACTGACAAAGCGTCGACCAGCAGGTCCGCGTCGTCGGCGTTCTGGGCCCGCCGGGTCATCAGCAACCCGACAATCGGATCGAGTGCCGTCACGAGAGAGAGCACCACGGCCACGCCGACGGCGATGCAGGCGGCCAGGCCGATGCCACGTACCCGGTAGGTCGCCACAGCGGGCCAGACGGCGGGCTGGCCGAGCGGCGTGTTGCAACGCTGGCAGTCGTTGTGCTCGGGAGACGTGGCGTCCCCACAGGTCTGACAACGCATCGATGTCTCCCGAGTCCGCGCAACGTGGCGTCCACAGTAGACGATCACGCGGCGGCTGGCGACCCCTTGCCGACCCGGGGGTAGCCGGGGGCGTGCCGTGACCAGGGGGCGGCCATTTCGAACTGGCCGGCCACACCGAGCAACAACAGCTCCGAACCGGGCGGACCGACGATCTGCACACCGACCGGCAGACCATCCGGGCGGCGGCCCACCGGCACCACTACCGCCGGGAGGCCAGCGATGTTCCACGGCGCGGCGTACGGGGCGTACCTGATGCTTGCCGACATGTTCGACCGCCAGGACCGCTCGGACCAGCGACCGGCCTCCGGCGGGGCACTGGCCAGCGCCGGGGTGAGCAGCAGGTCGACCGAGTGGTCGGTGAAGAAGTCGATCGACCGCTGCCGCCAGGCGGTCCGGTCGGCTTCCCGGACGTACCCCCGGCGCTGCGCCCACTCGCCCAGCGCTACGTGCCGCCGGGTACGCCGTTGCAGGCCACGCCGGTCCAGTCCGGAGGCCCGGACGTCCGTGGCGGCGGCGGCGAACCAGGTAGCGATGCCCTGCAGGCCCAGCGCTGTGGGATAGACCGGATCGGCCGGCACCGTGTCATGCCCGGCAGCGGCGAGGAGCCGGCCCGCGGCGGCGACAGCGTCCCGGTTGGGCGCGTCCGGTGAGACGCCGCGTACCGGTGAGCGCAGCGAGACGCCCACCCGCAGCCGCTGCGGCGGGACCAGCTTCTCCGGACGCCTACCGGCCAGCACCGAGAAACCGACCGCCGCGTCAGCGACAGTGCTGGTGAGCATGCCGTGCTCGGTCAGACCGAACCAGTCGTCCGCGCCGAGCTGGCAGGGCACCACACCCCGGCCGGGCTTGAGCCCGACCAGGCCGCAGCAGGCCGCCGGGATCCGGATCGACCCGAGGCCGTCGTTGCCGTGCGCGATCGGCACCAGCCCGGCCGCCACCGCGGCGGCCGCGCCACCGGAGGAGCCGCCGGGGGTACGCGTGCTGTCCCACGGGTTGCGCGTCACAGCGCTGTCGTCGTCGGTGAGCGCCCACAGGCCCAACTCCGGCATCCGGGTCACACCCAGGATCACCGCACCGGCGCCCCGGAGCCGGCGGACCACCTCGTGGTCGGCCTCCGCGACCTCCGTACGCGCCGCGGGCGACCCGTTCCAGGTGGGCAGGCCGGCGACCGGCGTGTTCTCCTTGACCGCCACCGGCACGCCGGCCAGCGGCAGGTTCGCCAGGTCCTCCTGCTCGTCGACCTTCTCCGCCTCGGTGATCGCCTCGCCGCCGCGAACGGCGCGGAACGCCGCCAGATCGCGGTCGGCCGAGGCGATGTACTCAAGGTGGTCGGCGACGACCTGGGTGGCCGAGACGTCACCTCGGCGTACGCCCCGGGCGATCTGCTTGGCAGTCGCCCCGACCCAGGTCGCCATGATGTCCTGCACGGCCATCCTCCCCAGCGGTCAGCCCAGCGCCTGCTCCAGATCGGCGAGCAGGTCGTCGACCGTCTCGATGCCGACAGACAGTCGCACGAGATCCCCGGGAACTTCAAGCGGCGAGCCGGCAGCACTTGCGTGTGTCATCCGACCCGGGTGCTCGATCAGGGATTCCACGCCGCCGAGCGACTCCGCGAGCACGAACAACTTGGTCCGGTTGCAGATCTCCACGGCGTGGTCCTCGCCGCCGGCCGCGCGGAACGAGATCATGCCGCCGAATCGGCGCATCTGCTTGGCGGCCACCTCGTGACCTGGGTGCGACGGCAGCCCCGGGTAGATCACCTGGGCCACCTTGGCGTGCCCGTCGAGGTACCCGGCGAGCCGCTCCGCGTTGTCGCAGTGCCGGTCCATGCGTACCCCGAGGGTCTTGATGCCGCGCAGGGTGAGCCAGGCGTCGAACGGTCCGTTGATCGCGCCCATGGCGTTCTGGTGGTAGCGCAGTTCCTCGCCGAGCGCGGCGTCGGAGACGACGAGCGCGCCGCCCACCACGTCGGAGTGGCCGCCGATGTACTTGGTGGTGGAGTGCACCACCACGTCCGCGCCGTGGGCGATGGGCTGCTGCAGGTACGGCGAGGCGAACGTGTTGTCGACGACGAGCAGAGCGTCGGCGTCGTGTGCCACGCCCGCCATGGCGGCGATGTCGGCGATGCCGAGAAGCGGGTTGGTGGGCGTCTCCACCCAGACCATCTTCGTCCGGCCCTGCCGCACGGCAGCACGGACGGCGGCCGGGTCGGAGACCTTGGCTGGGGTGAACTCGATCCCCCACCGCTGGGCGACACGGGCGAAGAGCCGATAGGTCCCGCCGTACGCGTCGTCGGGGATGACCACGTGGTCACCCGGCTGGCAGACGGCCCGCAGCAGGGTGTCCTCGGCCGCCAGGCCGCTGGCGAAGGCCAGCCCGACCGGGCCGCCCTCCAGCGCGGCCAGGCACTCCTGGAGAGCGTCGCGGGTCGGGTTGCCGGACCGGCTGTACTCGTAGCCGAGCCGGGGCGCGCCGACGGCGTCCTGGGCGTAGGTGCTGGTCTGGTAGATCGGAGGTATCACCGCGCCGGTGCGGGCCTCGGGGTCCTGACCGGCGTGTATGGCGAGCGTCTCGAAGCCGTGGTTCATCCTGTGAGGCTAGTTCTTCGTCTCGATGGCTGGAACGGAACCCGTCCGCCCGCGCCGTTCGCGCCGTTCGCGCGGGGCCGGACCGGGTGGCCCGGCCCCGCGCGTCGGCAGTGCTGGGGCTGGTCAGCCGGCCGGTACGGGCAGGACGTGCAGGGTGGCCGGGTTTCTGCCGGTCCAGTCGTAGGAGGCCGCGTAGACCCGGGCTCCGTTCGGTGACCAGGCCAGCGCGCCGGGGCTCAGCTCGTTGCCCAACTCGAAGCGGACCAGCTCGGTGCCGTCGGGCCGGAAGACGAACACGTCGGGGTCGTAGGAGGCGTTCGCGCCGGCGGCGACCTTGGTGCCGTCGCGGGAGAGCTCGACCGCAATCGGGTACGGGCCGGTCGGATAGGTCGCGGACGGGATGGTGATGTCGGCGAACGGGAACGCCTGCACCGAGTACGGGGAGCCGGCGGCGGTGTAGAGCGTGGTACCGGTCGGGTCGAGCGCGACGTCGCGCAGGTTGCTGCCGACCACCGTCCACTCGTTGGTCCTGGGCGCGCTCAGGACGCCTCCGGTGCCGATGTCGTACGCGTACACCGAGGCGGGGCTCAACGACGGCTGCCCGGCAAGCAGCACCGCCCGGTTCTGGCTGGCCGCGGTGAGCAGCGGGGCGTCGTAGAAGTCCTGGCTGGTGGCCATCCCCGTGGTGACGCGGGCGGGTTGGCGGCCCAGGTCGATCCGGCCGATGTTGCCGCCCCACTGGTCGCAGCCGTAGCCGAACCACAGGTACCGCCCGGTCAGCGCCAGCGACGACGGGCACTCGCCCGCCCCGGTGTCGTACCGTGCCGACTCGGCGAGCGAGCCGGTGTCGAAGGCGGCGATGGCGTTGGCGGTGGGCAGCGCCACGTAGAGGGTCTGCCGGTCGGCGCTGAGCAGCAGGTCGGAGGGGCCGGGCAGGCCGGACAGGGTGCCGACCACCGCGCCCGTGGCGCTGGCCACCACGATGTCGGTCGACGACCGGCCACCGCTGACGAAGACCCGGTCGCCGGCCGACACCACGTCCGCCACCGTGGTCAGCGGCAGCGGGGTGGCGGTCTGCGCGGGTGCCGCCTGGGCGGGAGTCGGGAGCGCCGCGGTGAGCAGCCCGGCGGTCAACGCGGCCAGCGCCGCCAGGGTCGTACCTTTTCTGATGTGCAAGGTGTTGTCCTTCCCCGTGTGAATTGAGCCGAGTGAATGAATAGCACAGTCGATGCCTGCACGGGGTTGTCGGGTCCGGCGGTGCCGCCGGCATAGCCTGGACCCATGAGCGGGTGCGTGTTCTGCGGGATCGTGGCGGGCGAGGTTGCGGCGTTCCGGGTCGCCGACGAGCCGGACGGGGTGGCGTTCCTGGACACCCGTCCCGTCTTCGCCGGGCATGTGCTCGTGGTGCCCCGGGTCCACCTCGTGACCCTGGGCGAGTTGCCGGCGGACCTGCTGCCCGGCTACTTCGCGCTGGTACGGCGGCTGGCGGTGGCGGTGGAGACGGGCCTGGGGGCAGGTGGGACGTTCGTGGCGATGAACAACAAGGTGTCCCAGTCCGTCCCGCACCTGCACACACACGTCGTGCCCCGGACCAAGGGCGACGGGCTGCGAGGCTTCTTCTGGCCGCGCACCCGCTACCAGGACGACACCGAGGCCCAGACCTACGCCGACCGGATCGCCGCAGCCCTCTGAGGAGCCCGACCCGCCGACCGGCCGGGTGGGGGCCTGAGTCACAGTGGCGCGGGTAAGGAAGGAAGACCCACCGGTGTTACACGCTGGGAGAGGTACGAGAGGAGTCCCACCGTGTTCCTGCGCCGTATGAACGCCGAGATGATTTCGCCCGAGCAGGCCCTGCCGGGCCGCCCGATCGCCATGCCGGTCGCCGACCGGCACGAGGTGCTGGGTACGCCGCTCAAGGGCCCGTTCCCCGAGGGCCTCCAGGTCGCCGTCTTCGGCATGGGCTGTTTCTGGGGCGCCGAGCGGCTGTTCTGGACGCTGCCCGGCGTGTTCACCACCTCCGCCGGCTACGCGGGCGGCTACACAAAGAACCCGACGTACGAGGAGACGTGTTCCGGCCGGACCGGGCACGCCGAGGTCGTCCAGGTGGTGTACGACCCCAGCAAGATCACGTACGAGGATCTGCTGAAGGTCTTCTGGGAGAACCACGACCCGACCCAGGGCATGCGCCAGGGCAACGACGTGGGCAGCCAGTACCGGTCGGCGATCTACACCACCACCGATGAGCAGCGCGCCATCGCGGAGTCGTCCCGTGACGCCTTCCAGCCGATCGTGACCCGCGCCGGCAAGGGTGAGATCACCACCGAGATCGCCCCGCTCGGCAGCTACTTCTTCGCCGAGGATTACCACCAGCAGTACCTCGCACCGACGAAGAATCCGAACGGCTACTGCAACCACGGCCCGAACGGCATGACCTGCCCGGTGGGCGTGGCGAAGACGGCCTGACCGCCGTAGCGCTGGCGCGGGTCCCCGGATCCGCGCCAGCTCCGTCACACCGCGAGCCCAGTGGGGCGTGACGCCCCTCCGACCGAGCCGAGGAGCGACTCGACAACACTTTGGTCATGGGTATCAGTGCGAGACTGACGGACTATCACGGCGCTACCGTCGATGCGGTGACCGGGCACGACATCAATGAGCTGGTCGAGGCAGCACGCGAGCGATCTTGTCCCATGCTCGGCTATGTCGACGAGTACGGTGACACGCGGTTCAACGTCGTCCAGATGCAGTTGCTGATCCCGGAGCTTGAGTCGCTTGAGAGTGCCGGGTCCGAGGCGGTACGGGCCACGGCGGCCGCTCTGCTCAAGTTGGCCCGCCAGGTTCCGCTCCGACCCCACCGATACCTGCTGTTCCTCGGCGACTAGATGCCCCACGATCCGCTCGGCGGTGGACGCGGCTCGCACCAAAGCACTACACCGCTCGCCAGGATCGAAGAACCCGAGCGGCTACTGCAACCACGGCCCGAACGGCCTGAGCTGCCCGGTCGGCGTGGCCCGTACCGCCGGCTGACCCGCCACCACCCGCACGAGCGCGATGCCCGGCTGCCGACAAGGTGGCCGGGCATTCCCGTCTGGCCGTGTGATCGAAATCCGTTGCCGAGCCCGGCGGGGCTAGATAGCGTGCAGGTACACGTGAAGGGAGGTGGTCCAGACTTGTATAGCAATCGGACTCGTGAGGTGGCTGTCCGCTAGCCGCTGTCCTCGACAGTGATCGGTTCGCCGACAGGCGGGCATCAGCACCATCGTCGAGACCGTGTGGCAGCGGTGCGGCGAATCCACGACAGCCACCCGACCCCCGGGGTGCCGGCATAGTCCAGCCGGCCCGTGCGCGAGCACGGAGCACCCCGGGGGTCGCTTCATATCCGAAAGGGCCCCGGCGATGTCGATGCGCGAGCTGGTGGTCCTCGGCACGGCCAGCCAGACCCCGACCCGCCAGCGCAACCACAACGGGTACGTGCTGCGCTGGGACGACGAGGTGATCCTCTTCGACCCGGGCGAGGGCAGTCAGCGTCAACTGCTGCACACCACCGTCACCGCCACCGACCTGACCCGGATCTGCGTCACGCACTTCCACGGCGACCACTGCCTGGGCCTGCCCGGCACCATCCAGCGGCTCTCCCTGGACCGGGTGGCGCAGCCGGTCGCCGTGCACTTCCCGGCGGGCGGCGCCGAATACTTCGCCCGGCTACGACACGCCACCTCCTTCCGCGAGACCGCCGAGCTGGCCGTCACGCCCATCGAGACCGACGGTCAGCGGATCGCCCTGCGCTGCGGCACGCTGGAGGCCCGCCGGCTGCGGCACTCCATCGAGACGTACGGCTATCGGCTGGTCGAGCCCGACGGGCACCGGATGCTGCCGGAGAAGCTGGCCGCGTACGACATCGCCGGTCCGGCCGTCGGTGAGCTGATCCGCGTCGGGCACCTGGACGTCGACGGACGCCGCGTCACCCGCGACGAGGTGAGCGTGCCCCGGCCGGGACAGCGGTTCGCTTTTGTGATGGACACCGGCCTCTGCGACGGGGTCTACGCCCTCGCCGAGCACGCCGACCTGCTGGTCATCGAGTCGACATTCCTGGAGTCGGAGGCCGCGCTCGCCGCCGAGGTCGGCCACCTGACCGCGGCGCAGGCCGCGAAGGTGGCCACCGAGTCCGGGGTACGCAGGCTGGTGCTCACGCACTTCTCCCAGCGCTACTCCGACCCGCGCCGGTTCCACGACGAGGCGCGGGCGCACTTCGACGGCGATCTGATCATCGCCGAGGATCTGACCACCGTGCAGGTGCCACCGCGCCGGGTAGCCTCGGCGGAGTGACCGTCACGCTCCGTCCCGCGACCGGTGATGACCTGATGGGGGTGGGCGTCCTGCACCAGCGCTCCCGGGTCGCCGCGTACTCCTCGTTCGTCCCGGCCGAGGCGCTTGCCGAACCGACGGGTGAGGCGATGGGCGCGTACTGGACCGAGCGGCGGAGATGGGAGCGGGACACCCACCGACTGACCGTCGCGGAGCGTGCCGGGGCGCTTGTGGGGTTCAGCTACCTGGGCCCGGACGACGAGGACGACCCGGCGACGGGGCTGCTCAACGCCATCCACCTGGACCCGGCCGAGCAGGGCCGGGGCGTGGGCCGGGCGCTGATGGTGGACGCCTTGGACGCCATGCGGGCGCGGGGCTGGCAGCGGGCGGTGCTCTGGGTGCTGCGCGACAACGCGCACGCCCGCGCGTTCTACGAGCGCGGCGGGTGGGTGCCGACGGGCGCGCAGCGCGAGGAGTACATCGGCATCGCCCCCACGCCGCAGCTCCGCTACGCCCGCCGCCTGTGACGTGCAAGGAAGGGCACCTTATTAACGCCTCCGGTTGTACAGGGGGCCCTTGCTAACAGTGCGTCGCCGCCAGATGCTTGGTGCTGCTGCCGACTCCCGGCCGCCGAAGGACTGCGGCCGGGAGCGCGTTTGTTAATAGGGGGCCCGTGCTCTACACGAGGCGTTAATAAGGTGCCCTTCCTTGCGACCTAGTGGGCGCCCAGGTGGGCCAGGAGATCCTGGCGGGTGAGGACGCCCTTGGGCTTGCCGTCGACGAGGACCAGCGCGGCGTCGGACTTCTCCAGCAAGCCGACTGCCTCGCTCACCGGCTGACCGCCACCGATCATCGGCAGCGGGTCGCCCATGTGCCGCTCGATGGTGTCGTGCAGGTGGGCCTGGCCGGTGAACAGCGCGTCGAGCAGGTCACGCTCGGCGATCGAGCCGGCCACCTCACCGGTCACCACCGGCGGCTCGGCCTTGAGCACCGGCAACTGCGAGACGCCGTACTCGCGCATGTAGTCGATCGCGTCGCGGACCGTCTCGGTCGGGTGGACGTGCACCAGCTCGGGCAGCCCGCCCGGCTTGCTGGCCAGCGCGTCGGCCACCGTGGGCTCAGCACCGGAGTTGTCGAGGAAGCCGTACCGGGCCATCCACGAGTCGTTGAAGATCTTCGAGAGGTAGCCGCGGCCGCCGTCGGGCAGCAGCACAACCACCACGTCGTCCGGGCCGGCCTTGCGGGCCACCTCCAGCGCGGCGACCACCGCCATCCCGCAGGAACCGCCGACCAGCAGCCCTTCCTCGCGGGCCAGCCGCCGGGTCATCTCGAAGGACGCCTTGTCGGAGACCTCGACGATCTCGTCAGCCACACCCCGGTCGTACGTCTCCGGCCAGAAGTCCTCGCCGACGCCCTCCACGAGGTACGGCCGGCCGGTGCCGCCGGAGTAGACCGAACCCTCCGGGTCGGCCCCGATGACCTTCACCCGGCCGTCGGACGCCTCCTTGAGGTACCTGCCGATGCCGGAGATCGTGCCGCCGGTGCCCACCCCGGTCACGAAGTGGGTGAGCCCACCCTCGGTCTGCTTCCACAGCTCCGGGCCGGTGGTCTCGTAGTGCGAGCGCGGGTTCGCCGGGTTGCTGTACTGGTCGGGCTTCCAGGCGCCGGGGATCTCCCGGGTCAGCCGGTCGGAGACGTTGTAGTAGGAACGCGGGTCCTCCGGGGCGACAGCCGTCGGGCAGACCACCACCTCGGCCCCGTACGCCCGCAGCACGTCCTGCTTGTCCTGGCTGACCTTGTCGGGGCAGACGAAGACGCACTTGTAGCCCTTGAGCTGGGCTACCAGGGCCAGCCCGACGCCGGTGTTGCCGCTGGTGGGCTCGACGATGGTGCCGCCGGGCTTGAGCAGGCCCGCCGCTTCGGCGTCCTCCACCATCCGCAGGGCGATCCGGTCCTTCACCGAGCCACCCGGGTTGACGTACTCGACCTTGGCGAGCACTGTGGCCTGGATGCCCTCGGTGACGTTACGCAGGCGTACCAGCGGGGTGTTGCCGATCATGTCGACGACATTGTCGTAGTACTGCACGGTGTGCCCTTCGTTGCGGCGCCGGCGACGGCTGCTCGGCAGACGGATCCTCGACGCCCAGGGTACGTGCTGTCAGGGCACCAACCCGCCGGGGATGACGGAGCTGCGTCGGGCCTCCCACTCCAGGAAACGCTCGGTCTCGGCGAGCACGCTGCCGGCCAGCCAGGTGACCATTACCGCGTCGTCGGCCAGCCCGAAGATCGCCAGCGGGATCTCCGGCAACAGGTCGAAGGGCGAGACGATGTACGCCGTCGCCGCGGTCATCAGGGCCAGCCGGAGGCCGCCGTCGTATTCACCACGGGTGGTGGCCCGGATCATCCGGGGCAGCGCCGCCAGCCTGGTCCCCAGCGACGGCCCGCCGCGCGCCCCCGCCGTCAGTGCCCGGGCCAGGGCCGCGAACGCCGCGCTGCGCTTCAGTGTCTTACCCATCGTTGCGCTCCTCTCCGCCGGATCAGCGTGGCGGGTCGACGCAAGTGTGGCCGGCCTGCACCCGGACAGATACCCCGTCGCGTCGGGTTCCAGGCATCCACGAGGCGTGACGACGACAGCGGCGTGCCGGTCCGGCGCGATAATGTCGCTGTATGGGGGTGGCTGGTTCTGTCGTACCCGTTGTTCCGCGCTGGCGACACGCCTTGCGGATCGCCCGCCTGGCAGCCATCGGGACTGGCGCGACCGCGGCGGCCGTGGTGGCGACCGGCGGGGTGCTGCTCGGCCAGGCCCGGCAGGCCCGACGCACCATCCCGATGGCCGAGGCCCCACCGCCACGCTGCGACGGGGTGTACGGCGCGAAGTTCCCCGGCCCGACGCTCACGATGGTCGTGCTCGGTGACTCGTCGGCTGCCGGTTACGGGGTGCACCGCCGCCGCGAGACGCCCGGCGCGTTGCTGGCCACCGGCCTGTCCCGCCGCCTGCACCGGCCGGTCCTGCTGCGCCGCTTCGCTGTGGTCGGTGCCATCTCCTCGGCGCTGCGGCACCAGGTGGAGGCTGCCCTGGAGTGCGAGCCCGACATCGCGGTCATCCTGATCGGCGGCAACGACATCACCAACCGCACGCCGCGCGGGCTGGCAGTGCGCTATCTGGTCGAGGCGGTCCGGACGCTTCGCGACGCGGGTTGCGAGGTGGTCGTGGGCACCTGCCCCGACCTGGGCGCGATCCGGCCGATCCAACCGCCGCTGCGCTGGCTGGCCCACCGGTGGAGCCGCCAGCTCGCCGCCGCCCAGACGGTCGCCGTTGTCGAGGCGGGCGGCTGGACGGTGTCCCTGGGCGACCTGTTGGGTCCACGGTTCAATGCCGAACCGCACCGGATGTTCGCCTGGGACCGGTTCCACCCGTCCGCTGAGGGGTACGCGGTCGCTGCGGCCGCCCTGCTGCCGACGATGCTCTCCGCGCTCGGCGCCGGGCAGGAACGACGGGCCACTGCGGCGCGGGGTGAGGGCGTACGGTCGCTGCCAAAGGCTGCGCAGGAGGCGGCCCGGCACGCCGGCACCGAGGTCAGTGGCACCCAGGTCCACGGCCACGACCGGGGGCCGGCCGGTCGGTGGGCGCAGCTGCGCCGGCGGGCGTTCTTCGGTGTCAACGCGGTGCCGCAGGGCGGTGCAACGTCGGACACTTCGACGGTGGAGGGACTGGCATGAACCAGCGCAGCGAGCGGCACGTGACCGACGGCCTCACTGGCCGACTGGGTCGGGCGGCGGCGCTGTCGCTGCTCGCCGGCACCGTGGGCGGTGCGGCAGTCCTCGCCGGTGAGGCGTTCGTCGCGCGACACCGGCGGTACGCCGAGCCGGAGCTGGGGCTGGCGCTGCGCGCCACGATCGGCCGGGCCGGCGGGACGCCGCTGCGGCTGGTGCTGCTCGGCGACTCGTCGGCGCTGGGCGTGGGCGTCGACAGGCTCGACGACACCATCGGCGGGCAGTTGGCAAACCTGCTCGCCGAGGGCCCGACCGGCCGTCGGGTGCACCTGTCGAGCGTCGGTGTCTCCGGGTCCCGTTCGACCGATCTGGCGACGCAGGTGGCCCGGGCCCTGCTGGGCGAGCGTCCCGACGTGGCGCTGATCCTGATCGGCGCCAACGACGCCACAGGCATGCGTCGGCCCGCTGACGCGTCGGCGTATCTGGGCGCGGCGGTGCACCGGCTGCGGGAGGCGCGGGTCGAGGTGGTGGTGGGCACCTGTCCCGACCTGGGTGCCGTACGCGCCATCGCGCCCCCGCTGCGGCAGTTGGTGGGCTGGGCCGGCCGGCGGATGGCCCGCGCGCAGACCACGGCCGTGCTGGAGGCCGGTGGCACTGTTGTCGACCTGGCCACCGAGACCGGTCCGGTGTTCCGGGCGGACGCGGGCACGCTCTGCCACGACGGCTTCCACCCGTCCGCCGACGGTTACCGGGTGTGGGCGCACGCCCTGTTGCCGGCGATCACGGCTGCGGCGGCGGTCGCCTCCCGACGCTAGATCAGCCCCGCCCAGGGTGACATTTCCCGCCGTGTCTGCTTCTTCCGCGTGATGTTACCGGCGGGTTAACGTTGGTCCATGCCGATTGAGTCGTCCCGCGACGCCGTCATCGTCGCTACCGCCCGCTCCCCCATTGGCCGGGCGCACAAGGGGTCCCTGCGCGATGTCCGCTCCGACGACCTCGCCGCGACAATCGTCCAGGCCGCCCTGGACAAGGTTCCCCAGCTCGACCCGACCACCATCGACGACATCTACCTCGGGTGCGGCCTGCCCGGTGGTGAGCAGGGCTTCAACATGGCCCGTGTGGTGGCCACGCTGCTCGGGCTCGACACCGTTCCCGGTGCCACGCTGACCCGCTACTGCGCGTCCTCGCTCCAGACCACCCGGATGGCCCTGCACGCTATCCGCGCCGGCGAGGGCGACGTGTTCGTCTCCGCAGGCGTCGAGATGGTCTCCCGGTACGCCCGGGGCAGCTCCGACGGTCTGCCGCCGGAGGCTCAGGCGCTGGTCGGCGGTGGCTGGGAGAACCCGCGTTTCGCCGAGGCCGCCGCGCGCTCGAAGCGCCGCGCGCAGGGTGGCGCCGAGGTGTGGACCGACCCGCGCGAGTCCGGCGACCTGCCGGACATCTACCTGACCATGGGGCAGACCGCCGAAAACCTGGCCCAGGTGTACGACGTGAGCCGCGCCGACATGGACGAGTTCGGCGTACGCAGCCAGAACCTCGCCGAGAAGGCCATCGCCGACGGCTTCTGGGCCCGGGAGATCACCCCGGTCACCACTCCGGACGGCACCGTGGTGAGCACCGACGACGGCCCTCGGGCGGGCGTCACCTTGGACGCGGTGTCCGGGCTGAAGCCGGTGTTCCGTCCCGACGGCCGGATCACCGCCGGCAACTGCTGCCCACTGAACGACGGCGCGGCAGCAGTTGTGGTGATGAGCGCCCAGCGGGCCGAGGAACTCGGGCTGACGCCACTGGCCCGGATCGTCTCGACAGGCGTCACCGCCCTGTCGCCGGAGATCATGGGTCTCGGCCCGGTCGAGGCGTCCCGGCAGGCGCTCAAGCGAGCCGGCATGACGATCGACGACGTCGACCTCGTGGAGATCAACGAGGCGTTCGCCGCCCAGGTCATCCCCTCCTACCGGCAGCTCGGCATCCCGGAGGAGAAGCTGAACGTGATGGGCGGCGCGATCGCCGTGGGCCACCCGTTCGGCATGACCGGCGCCCGGATCACCGGCACCCTGCTCAACGCGCTGGAGTGGCACGACAAGACCATCGGCCTGGAGACGATGTGCGTCGGCGGCGGCCAGGGCATGGCAATGGTCCTCGAACGGCTGAACTGACCTCAGAGCGCGCTGCGGGTCGCCGTCACTTCGGCGGCGGCCCGCGCCAGCGTTCCGGCATCGGCTCCGGCGGCCAGCAGGTCCGCTGTCACCACCCGCACCTGGTCGGGCAGCGCCAGGTCGTTGTCCAGCCGAGGGACGGTGCGGCGGGGTCCGCCCTCGGCGTCGGCGGCAAGGTTGGCGATCTCCTGCACCAGGCGGTGGACCAGGTCGGCGCGGGACATGTTGCCGGTCGTTGCGGCCGCCGCCCAACGAGGCTGCTGCCAGTGCCCGATCTGACCGACAAGCAGTCGTACGGCCTGCTCCAACTCCACTGCGCTCATCGCCGCCGAGTCTACGGCCGGCGTCGGCCCCGCCACCCCGGCCCGGTCAACGGCGCAGGTAGCTGAGCAACCGCAGCAACTGCCAGTAGAGGAAGACCAGGCCGGTGAGCAGACCGAACGCACTCAGCCACGCGTACCGGCGGGGTCGACCGTCGCGCACCGAACGCTCGACGAGGTCGAAGTCGAGGATGAAGCTGAACGCGCCCGCGATGATCGCCACCACCGAGAAGGCGTACGGCAGCCAGCCGACCTCGCCGCTGACGCTGTAGACAGCCAACCCCTGCCGTCCAGAGATCAGGTACGACACCAGGTTGACCACGCTGAGCACCGCGATGCCGAGCAGCGTGCCGATCACCAGGCGGGCCAGTCGGGGCGTCGCCCGGATCACCCGGGCCCGGTACAACGCCGCCATACCGAAGAAGACGCCGAACGTGCCGGCCACCGCCTGCACCACGATGCCCGGATAGACCTGCTCGAACGTCCGGCTGGCCACCCCCAGCAGCAGCCCCTGCAGCAGCGCGTAGCCGGCGATCGGCACCGGGTTGGTGATCGCCCGCAACGAGATGACCAGGACCAGGGCGATCGAGGCCAGCGCGCTGCCCGCCAGCGCCGCGCCCAGCCAGGCCGCCTCCGGCACCACCACCCAGGACACGGCCGCGGCCACGCCGGTGAGCAGGAGCAACCCGACGGTACGGACCACGACGTCGTCGACGGTCATCGGCTCGACATCCTGGGAGCCGAGCACCCGGCTCTCCAACCGGCCGGTCTCGTCCAGCCGGTTGAGCACCGGATTGTTGCTGCGCACCGTCGCCTCCCTCACCCGCGTACCCCCCGCAGTCACTCTGCCCCGGGCGGCCCGGCGGCGACGGCGAAACGGCGCGGACGACGGCGCCCGCCCCCACGGAAGCGGAGGCGGGCGCCGATCGGCAGAGCGGACGAGGTCAGTCGTCGCCCTGGAAGTAGCTCAGCAGGCGCAGGATCTCGATGTAGAGCCAGACCAGGCTGACCAGGATGCCGAACGCGGCCACCCAGGAGTAGCGCTGGGGCAGGCCCATCCGGACGCCGTCCTCGACCTCCTTGAAGCTGAGCACGAAGCTCAGCGAGGCGACCACGATGCAGACCAGGCTGAAGCCGATGGCAAGCGGGCTGCCGTCCCGCAGGCCGGTGTTGACGCCGAACAGCGCCAGCACCAGGTTGATCATCATGACGGCGAAGAGGCCGACCATGACCGCGATCATGCCCTTGACGAAGGCCGGGGTGGCCCTGATGACCTTCGCCCGGTAGAGCATCGCCATCAGGAAGAAGATGCCGAAGCTGGCCACCGCCGCCTGGAGCACGATGCCGTCGTAGCGCGTCTCGAACGCCTTGCTGACCATGCCGACGAAGACGCCCTCGACGACCGCGTACGCGATGACGAGCGCCGGGTTGGCCATCCGGGAGAACGAGATGATCAGACCGAGGGCCAGGCCGACAACTGCCGCGCCGATCCAGGCGACCCCGACCAGCGAGTCGGGCACGAGAACCCAGGCGGCCGCGGCGGTGATGCCGAGGATGCCGAGCAGGGCGACCGTCTTGACGACGACGTCGTCGACGGTCATGGGGGCCACGGTGGGCGGTGCGACCGGGTAACCGGCCTGGGACGGGTACTGCTGGGGAATGCCGGGCTGTCCGTACGGCCCGGCCGGGGCGTACCCGGCGGCGCGCTCCCGCTCGGCCGCTTGGCCGAGCCGGGCGAGCACCGGGTTCGAGGTCTTCACTGTCTGGCCTCCCTCAGGGGGTCGTTTGCACGTGAACGTGCCCTCCAAGAGTAAACTGCCCGACCCACTCCTGGTGATCACGGATGGGAATGCGGGCCGGTCGCGGTTGGTGCCCGGGGCGGGGGTCGAACCCGCACGCCTTGCGGCAGCCGCTTTTAAGGCGGCCGTGTCTGCCTTTCCACCACCCGGGCGGGTGGCACCGGCGCGTCGACACGCGCGAGTGCAATGTCACCGTAGCCGGTCGTCAACAACCCGGCGTACCCCGACGGGCGTGCCACATTAGGGTCGATTCCGTGAGCAGCGCAGCCCCCACGGCCCCCGACGCCGCCCCTGACCAGGCCGTCCGCCTCGCCGATCAGGTCAACCGCCGAACCCGGGCCGTCCGGCTGCTGGCTGCCGTCCGCCGCCACCGGGCAGATCTGCTCGTCGCACTGCTCTGGGTCGTGCTGGCCGGCTGGTTGACCCACGGGCTGTGGCCCGACCCGGGCGGCCGGACGCTGGCGCTCAACCCGGAGGACCAGGCCCTCTACGAGTGGTTCCTGGCCGTCGACGCGAGAGCGCTGCTCGGCGACTTCAGCCTGCTCACCGACAGGCTCAACGCACCCGACGGCGTCAACCTGATGGCCAACACCACTGTCATCGCGCTCGGCATCGTCTGCGCGCCGATCACCCTCCTGCTCGGCGCGCCGGTCACCTTCGCGCTGCTCGCCGCCGCCAACCTGGCCGGCACGGCACTCGCCTGGTACCTGCTGTTCCACCGGACGATGCGTACCCGTCGGCTGGCCGCCGCGCTCGGCGGAGGGCTCTGCGGCTTCGGGCCGGGAATGGTGTCGCAGACGAACAGCCACCTGCACATGACCGCGCAGTGGCTGGTGCCGGTGATCGTCTGGCTGGTGGTCCGCCTGCTGCGGGCCTCCGACCCGGGTCGTACCCCGGCCGGGTCCACGCGTGCTCTGCCCAGCGGGCCGGACCGGCGACGGATGATCAGCTCAGCCGTCGGGCTGGCCGCTGCGGTCACCGCGCAGGTCTTCATCGGTGAGGAGGTGCTCTTCCTGGCCGCCGTCACCCTGCTGGTGATGGCGATCAGCTACGCCGTGGCGGACCGCGACCTTGCCCGTCGTGCGCTGCCCGGCTTCGCCGGAGGTCTGGCGATCGCCGCCGGCCTGGCGCTGATGGTGCTCGGATACCCGCTGTGGTTCCAGTTCGCCGGGCCGCAGGGGGTCGCCGACGGCATGTTCAGCCCCTCCTACTTCTCGGCCGACCTGAGCAGCTGGTGGGCGATCTCCCCGCTGTCGATCGCCGGCAGCGACCAGGCGTCCCGGCTGACCACCGGCCCCGCCGAGTACAACACCTTCCTCGGTTGGCCCCTGCTGCTCGTCACCGCGGCCTGCGCGATCTGGACCGGCCGGCGCCGGCTGGTCTTCACCTGTGTCGTGGCCGGGCTGGTGATGGGCGCGCTCTCGCTCGGCCCGGAGGTGGTGCTCGGCGGCATCCGCACCGCCGTGCCCGGCCCGTACGCCCTGCTGGCCGGGCTGCCGGTGGTGGACGGCGCGCTGCCGATGCGATTCGGCCTGGCGCTGCTCCCGATCGTGGCGACGCTGCTGGTGCTGGCTGTCGACAGGGCCCTGCGCAGCACCGGCCGCGCACGACGACTCGTGCCACTGGCGGTCGCCGCCGCACTGCTGCCGATCTTTCCGACCCCGCTGCCGACAGCGGCACGGCCCGAGGTGCCCGAGTTCATCACCGGCGGGCACTGGAAGCAGTGCGTACGCCCCGGCGGCGTGCTCGTTCCGGTGCCGCTGCCCACACCCAAGGAACCCTGGCCGATGCGCTGGGCGGTCGCCGCGAACGCCGGGTTCGGCATGCCCGAGGGCTTCTTCATCGGCCCGTACGGGAGGGGCGGCACCGCGGCCATGGGCACCTTCAAGCAGCCCACCTCGGCCCTGCTTGCCGACGTCGCCCGGCGCGGTGACCTGCCGGCCATCGGCGACGAACAGCGCCGGCAGGCAGCCCGGGACGCGGACTTCTGGGGTGCCTCCTGCGTGGCGCTGGCCGACGACGCTCCCCACGCCGACAGCCTGCGCGCAACCCTGGAGCAGCTCTACGGCCCCGCCAACCGGATAGCCGACGCGTGGACCTGGCGGGTCTGACGCCGCCGCGCTCAGCCGATGTCAGGCGGGCGTCAAGAAGGGGCCCCTCCTATATCGAAAACGATAAGAAGGGGCCCTTCCTTTCGGCTGGGTCAGACGCGGGGTGCGCCTACCGGCGCGGACGCCTCTACGAACTCCTCGCGCGGATCGTGCAGCTGGCCCAGGGCGACAACCTCACGCTTGAGGAAGAACGCCAGCGACCAGTCCACCACGACCCGGACCTTGCGGTTGAACGACGGGATACGGCTCATGTGGTACGTCCGGTGCATGAACCACGCCGGCCAGCCGGTCATCTTGATGCCGTACACCTGGGCGACGCCCTTGTGCAGGCCGAGGCTGGCCACGCTGCCCGCGTGCTTGTGCTTGTAGTCGACCGGCTCGCGACCCCGCACCACCGCGACGATGTTGTCGGCCATCCGGGCCGCCTGACGCACCGCGTGCTGGGCGCTCGGCGAGCAGAAGTTGCCGGGCTCCTTCGTCAGGTCCGGAACGGCGGCGCAGTCGCCGGCGCTCCACGCACCCTCGACCACCCGGTCGCCGTCGACGACCTGGAGCGTGGGCAGGCAGGTCACCCGCCGCCGCTCGTCGCGCGGGAAGTCGGTCGCGTCAAGCATCGGCGACGGCTTCACACCGGCGGTCCAGACGATCGTGTCGGAGCGGAAGCTGTCACCGTCGGAGAGCTTCACCACCCCGTCGACGCAGGACTCCAGTCGGGTGTCCAGCCGGATGTCCATGTTCCGCTTGAGCAGCTGCTGCACCGTGTACGCGCCCATGTCACGGTCGACCTCGGGCAGCACTCGCTGGGTGGCCTCGACGAGCACCCAGCGCATGTCCTCCGGCTTCAGCTCCGGGTAGTAGCGCAGCGCGTCCCGGGCCATGTCCTCCATCTCGGCGAGCGCCTCGATGCCGGCGTACCCACCGCCGACGAACGTGAAGGTCAGGGCCGACTGGCGAACCTCCGGGTCCGGGGTGACAGCCGCCACGTCCAGCCGGTCCAGCACGTGGTTGCGGAGGTAGATCGCCTCACCGATGGTCTTGAACCCGATGCCGTGCTCGTGCAGGCCGGGAATCGGCAGCGTCCGCGACACCGAACCCGGCGCCACGATCACGTGGTCGTACGCGATCTCCCGGGCCGGGCCCACGATCGGCTGGACGATCGCCACCTTGCGGTCGTGCTCGACACGGGTGACGGTGCCGGCCACCACGGTGCACCGGCGCAACTCGCGTCGCAAAGGCACCACGGCATGCCGCGGGGAGATGTTGCCCGCCGCCGCCTCCGGCAGGAACGGCTGGTAGGTCATGTGGGGCTGAGGGTCCACCACAATGACCTCAGCCTCACGGGAGCTGAGCTTCTTCGACAGTCGCAGGGCCGCGTAGAGACCGACGTGCCCAGCGCCCACCACAAGGATCCGCTTCGGATTCACGTCATCTATCTTTCCCCGGCCAGCTCAGGTAATCCCGCTCGCGCCCCCCTTCTGTGACGGAGCACAAGCCATGTGACCTGCCTAACCCATCTATTTACGCCGCAGCAGCCAACCCAGCAGCCCGACCAGACCCACCGCCACCAGCAGCCCCAACACCGTCACCCACTGATGGCCGGTCTCGCCACCCAGCCCTGCCACCCGCAACAGCAGCACCGCCAGCACGGCAGTACCCAGCAGCACCGCCCCGGCCCGCAGCAACCATCGACTGATCAGGTCAGGATCCACCACCCCGTCGTACGGCAGCAGCGCCGCCAACGCACACAGCGAATGCGACAGGTAAAGCAACGCGGCGACGGCGAGCAGCCGCCACAGCTGGACCGGGCGGCCGTACCCGTCGGTGGCGAGCAACCAGCCACCGACCATGACGAGGGCCGCGAAGGTCGGCCACGGTCGACGCGGACCCACCGCCGGCAGCAACGCGGCCACCGCCAGGAACAGCAACGGCCGACCGCTCAACACCTCGGCGGGAAACGCCAACGCCAACCCGGCCAGCACGGTGGCGAAGATCCCCGCCCGGACCAGGAGCGGAACGGCGCTGACCCGGCCTGCGGCCTGCTGCACCGCCCGAACCCGCCCGGTGACCGCCTCGATCATCCGCACCCACCCCCAACCGCACTGCTCACGCTCACCGGACCGCTTTTCGCTCGCGACTGCGGGGCTCGCAAACCCGGCTCACTCCTCACGCTCACCGGACCGCTTTTCGCTCGCGACTGCGGGGCTCGCAAACCCGGCTCACTCCTCACGCTCACCGGGAACCGACCCGAGGGGCCGTCGCGAGCCGCGCCACGTCCCGCAGCACCTGGTCCAGGCTGCCGGCGCCGGCCCAGCGCACGACGGGCACGCCGTGCTCCCGAAGCTGCCCGATCATGGTCTCCCGATCCAGCCGCCACAACCGGTACGCCACCTCGGCCCACCCCCGGTCCTTCGGCGGTGTCAGATCCGTCGGCAGCGTGTCGACTGCCACCACGAAGCGCCCGGAGCGGGCCAACCGCGCCAGCATCTGCGCCGACCGCTCCTCCAGCAGCGGGGTGAGGACCACCACCAGCGCGTCCGAGGAGAGCATCTGCGGACCGAAAACCAGGTCGTACGGCTCATGCTGGGAGGCTTCGGCGCGGACGTCGAGCAGCCACTCAAGGACTGTCAGGTACTGCCGGCGACCAGCGGCCGGACGCAGCCTGCGGGCTGCGGGCCCGTACTCCAACAGCGAGACCCGGTCACCCCGGTGCAGGTAGTGCTCGGCGATCGCCGCAGTGGCCCGCACAGTGGTGTCCAGCACCGAGGCGGCACCGCCCACCCCGCCGGAACGGCCGGCCTCGGCGAGCACGTCGAGCAGCACCACCACCTCGGCGTCCCGGTCGGAAAGGGTGGCCGCCACATGCAACTGCCGGGCGCGCAGCGAGACCCGCCAGTCGATGCGGCGCAGCCGGTCACCCGGGGCGAAGATCCGCACGCCGGCCAACTCACCGCCCTCACCGGGCCGGCGGGAGTGGTGCGCGCCGACCAGACCGGCGGCCCGGGGCATCGCCTCCACCGCGTCGAACGGCTCGGTACGCGGATAGACACGCACCTCGACCGGCTCGGTGATCACCGCCCGGGAGACCAGCAGCCCACCGGCCGCGGCGACCCGGGCACCCGCCGGACCGACCGGGTGCCGACCCCAGCGCAGGGCCCGACCGGCCAGCTCCAGATCGACCACGGCGGCGACCGGCACCGATGTCACGAACGGGCGGTCGACGGCGGAACGACCCGCACCGCCGGCCGGCTCACCACCGGTCGGCTCACCGGCCGACGGCGCAGCATCGGCGGGTACGGGCCCGGCGAAGCCCGCCCGGGTGATCCGCAGCCACGGCGAGACCCGGGACCGCACCACCATCAGGTCGTAGTCGACAGTGTCCGGGTTGCCGACGCTCACCGTCGCCGCCACCTCGCCACCCTCGACCAGCGGTCCGTCGTCGCCGGTGGTGATCCAGACCTGCGGCAGCGCTGTGGGCCGGCGACGCAGCGCGTACGCGGTGCCCAGCGCGAACGGCGCGGCCAGCACGATCAGGTCGATCCGCCCCAGCAGCACGCCCGCCACCAGCAGCAGCCCGGCGAGCAGCACCGCGCGGGCGAGCGCAGGGGTGGGTGCCCAGCCGGCCGTCGAGTCCGGCTCGGTGGATCGCGGCGCGGTCGGTCCGGTCATCAGTGCCGGAGCCCACCGGCGGCGTAGCTGGGCAGGGCGCCACTGGCCGGGGCGGGCGTCGCCTCCAACACCTCACCGACCACAAAGGCCGGATCGACACGACGCAACCACATCTCCGGCCGCAGGGTGATCCGGTGTGCGAGCGCGGGCGCCGCCACCTCCTTGACGTCCTCCGGCACCACATAGTCGCGGCCACCGAACACCGCGCGCACCCGGGCCAGCAGCAACAGCGCCAGCGAGCCACGCGGCGAGGCGCCGACAAGCACCGACGGGTGCTCCCGGGTGGCCGCCGTCAGGGACACGATGTAGCGGCCGATCGAATCCTCCACCACCACGTCCTCCAGGGCGGCCTGCATCGCCCGCAGGGTGCCCGCGTCGACAACCGGCTTGATATCCGCCTCCTCACGGCGACGGCCCATCCGGCGACGCAGCACCTCCCACTCCTCCTCGTGCTCCGGATAGCCGAACGAGACCCGCAGCAGGAACCGGTCCAGTTGCGCCTCGGGCAGCGGATACGTGCCCTCGTACTCGATGGGGTTGGCGGTGGCCAGCACGTGGAACGGCTCGTCCAGCTTGTACGTGACGCCCTCCACCGAGACCTGCTTCTCCTGCATGGCCTCCAGCAGGGCGGACTGGGTCTTCGGTGGCGTCCGGTTGATCTCGTCGGCGAGGAGGAGGTTGGTGAAGACCGGCCCCGCCCGGAAGCTGAAGTCACCGGTGCGCTGGTCGTAGAGGAAGGAGCCGGTGACGTCGGCGGGAAGCAGGTCCGGGGTGAACTGGAGCCGGCGGAAGTCCAACCCGAGCGCCTGGGCGAACGACCGCGCGGTGAGCGTCTTACCCAAGCCCGGCAGATCCTCCAGGAGCACGTGCCCACCGGCCAGGATGCCGGCGAGGACCAACTCCAACGAGTCCCGCTTGCCGACCACGACGGTGCCGACCGCGTCCAGGACCGCCCGGGCCAGGCGACCGACCTCGGCGGCGGGCATGCTGCGGTCCACGTCGTTCATCAGATCTTCTCCAGTTCGGCGACGATCACCGCGAGGTCGCGCGGCGACGGGGGGCGGCGGGGCGGGGTTTCCAGGAACGTCCACAGCCGGTCACCCAGTAGGGCACGGGCGCGGACCGGATCCGACTCGCGGGTCACGGCGTGCTTCAGGCGCAGCCGCTCGTCGGCCAACTCCCCGAGTCGGGGCAGGATCACCCCGCTGAAACGTTCGGGTCGTGTCGTGGACCAGTCCAGCGGCAGTTCCCAGCCGTTGATGGCGGCCCGCAGCGCATCCCGGGCACCCCAGTTCCAGGTGCCGTCGTCATAGCGGACGGCAGGCGTCCGGGACTTCCCCCCGGCTGGCGGCGCGAGAGCGGCGGCGACCCGACGCACCGCGAAAACCGCGAAAACCCCGGCGACCAGGATGACAAGCGAAACCTTCAGGCCTACCGCACGCAGACCGACGATCAGCACGACGACCACCGCCGCGTTGGCGGCCAGTGCGCGCAGGACACGCCCGGCCCGACCGCCCCGGCCCCGGTCGTCGCTGCGCGCCCGCTCCTCCTCGAAGGTGAGCAGGTCGTCGATGCTGGCGCTGCCACTCACGGTGACACCTTCGTTCGCGACTGCGGGGCTCGCAAACCCGGCTCACTCCTCGCGCTCACGGTGACACCTTCGTTCGCGACTGCGGGGCTCGCAAACCCGGCTCACTCCTCGCGCTCACGGTGACACCTCGGGAGCACCCATCGTCACTATCGCCAGCTCGCCGCGCAGCCGACGCAGCGCGGCGCGGGCCTGGTCACGGGTGCCCTCGTCGACGTCCCGGGTGGCGTACCGGGCCTCGCGGTAGACGTGTGCGAACTCGGCCAGCACGTCGGCGCTGACGATTGCCGGAACCCCTGCCGACGGGTCGCCCCGCAACAGCCGGGTCACCAGGTCGGTAGGGGTGTCGCCGGGCTGGCGGGGAACACCGGCTGCTGCGGCGGCGTCCTCCAGGCGTACCCAACAGGCGATGACCGCGACGCGCGGGTCGGTGTCCTGGTCGTCCAACTCGACAAGGCCCGCGTCGAGGGCGGCGACCACCTCGCGGGCGGTGCCCTCGGCCGTACGCCGGGGTCGTTGCGCCGGCAGCGCCCGGGTGGTGCGGCGCACCACCCCGCGGATCAGGATCCAGGTGAGATAGCCCAGCACGACGAGGATGGCCAGGCCGAGCAGGGCGAGCGCCGCTGTCGCGATCCACTGCGGGATGTGCGCCTGGGTGGCCTCACCGGCGTCCCTCGGCTCCACCGGGTACGACGGGGCCGGCTGCTCCGACGGGTACTCGGGCACCCAGGGAATGTTCTCGGCAGCCGGCGGGATCCGGTTGGCCCCGATCGACGAGTTCCCGGAGGCCAGGGCAGCCGCGGCGAGCAGGGCGGCGACCGCACCCACCGGCCACCACCGCCGGAACAGGCCGACCACCGGGCGCAGCACCCCCGGCTCGACGGTCGGGGACGGCGTGGGCGGTCGCGTTCCGTCAGTCATCGCCACCACCCCACGCGTATCTCAGTCCACTTCGGCCAACTGTTTGGCCCGGCCGAAGACGTCGTCCAGCATCCCCGGCGTCAGCCGCCCGGTGAAGGTGTTCTGCTGGCTCACGTGGTAACAGCCGAGCAATTCTGGTACGGCCACGCCGGACCAGTGTGCCCCATGCCCGAACGCCGGTCGCGGGCTGGGCGGGCGCTGGCCGTACACCTGGCGTAGCACCGGCCACCACGCGGCCCAGGCGAACGCGCCGAGCGCGACCACGACGCGCAGGGTGGGCCGGATGAGGGTGACCTCACGGTGCACCCAGGGCGCGCAGGTGTCCCGCTCGACCGGGGTGGGCTTGTTGTCCGGCGGCGCGCAACGGACTGCCGCGAAGATCCGGGTGGTCCGCAGGGCCAGCCCGTCGTCGGCGGCGACGCTCGTCGGTTGGTTGGCCAGGCCGGCGCGGTGCAGGGCGGCGAAGAGCACGTCGCCCGACCGGTCGCCGGTGAAGATCCGGCCGGTGCGGTTGCCGCCGTGCGCGGCCGGCGCCAGGCCGAGGATGCCGATCCGCGCGTCGGCGGGGCCGAACCCCGGAACCGGGCGGCCCCAGTATTCCTGGTCGCGGAAGGCGGCCCGGCGGGTGCGGGCCACCTCCTCCCGCCACCGGACGAGCCGGGGGCAGGCGAAACAGTCGCTGACGGCAGCGTCCAGGTCGGCCAGGTCCTCCGCCCGCGCAGCGCGGGCGACGACCTGATCGGGGGTACGCGGCTCAGCCAAGCTTGCCCCGGAAGTGTTCCAGGGTGCGTGCCCAGGCGCTGGCGGCGGAGCGCTGGTCGAACGCCTCCGGCCGGTCGTCGTTGAAGAAGGCGTGCGCGGTGCCCGGGTAGTCGTACAGCTGGCAGCTGCCGCCGGCCTCCTCGATGGCCCGGCGGGCGGTCTGTACGCCCTCGCCGGACGAGGTGCCGTCCTCCTCGGAGCAGTGGATGAGCGCAGCCTTGCCGGCGTAGTCGGTCCAGTCGGGGCGCATCGATTCCCAGGGCAGCACGGGGTAGAAGCCGACTGTGGCGACGATCCGCTCGGAGAGCGTGGCCGACCACAGCGCCAGGCTGGCGCCGGCGCAGAATCCCACGGCGCCGACCTTACCGGTGACCTCCGGGCGACCGGCGAGATAGTCGGCGGCGCCGGCGATGTCCTTTGCCGCCTCGTCCATCCGCAGCGCCAGCAGCAGGCGCTGCGCCTCGTCGGGCTCGCTTGTCGTCTCGCCGTGGTAGAAGTCCGGTGCGAGGGCGACGAAGCCGGCCTCGGCGAACCGGTCGGCCACCGACCGGATGTGCGGGACCAGCCCCCACCACTCCTGGATGACGATGACAGCCGGGCTGGTCATTCCGCTGGCGGGTATCGCGAGATACCCCTCGCTCGTGCCACCGTTGCTGGGGTAGCTCACCATTTCGCCCATCGGCCCGTCCTCCTAGCGGTCAGTCATCGTTGGCTGGTCGCCCAGTGGTCCCACGTGCCGGTAGCCTGCCATGCCGTGACCGCGCCGGGGAAGACGCGGGAACAGTGGCATTCACCTCCTGTTTCCCCGGGCCCGTGACCCCGCTTACACCGATGGCGGCGAGGACGTGTCCTCGCCGCCATCGGCGTTGGTGCCTGGCCTGCGTGAGGCTCCGGTCAGGCCTTCTTGGTCAGGCAGAGCACGTAGCCGGTCTTGCCCGGTGCGATGCTGGAGAAGATGTAACCCTCGTCGTCTTCCTTGAAGAACTGGTTACAGGCGGTGTCGGCCTTGGCCTGGGCCTCGGTCTGGTCCTCCACCCGACCGACCACGTTGTACGCAGCGTCGGTGGAGGTGCACTCGACGACCTTGGCGCCGCTGACCTTCTCCTGCTCGGTGCCGGTGATCTCGGGCAGCTCGGCGATGCAGTCGCCCGCCTTGGCGTCGGCGGTCTCGTCCTTGTTCAGGAAGCTGCCGATACCGAACTTCAGGCCGGCGATGACGACGATCACGAGGATCGTGCCGATGATGCCGAGGGCTTTCTTTGCACCGGATTTCTTCGCCTCAGACGGGGCCGGAGGCGGCGTCGCGACGGCCGGCTGGGGTGTTGCGGCGTCGGACGCGGGGGGCGGTGCGACCTGCTCTGACAAGGGGATTCCTTCCGAGGGCTGGATGAGCAGACGACACCGTAACGATCATTGATTTCCGGCGCTGCCCCGCTCGCCTCGTCCGTTCAGCTATTTCCCAGCTTCCTGTGCATGGTCTTTGTCACCAGCCATCTCACCTCGTCGGACTCGGCGTCGGATCGCTACTGTGCGTCGTGGTCGGCGTCGCGGTGGGGCCCGGCGGTGTTGGCGCCTCCGGCGTGGGTGTGGGTGTCACGTTCGGCGTCTCGGGTCGCACCGGCACGCCCGGCGCGCGATGGCCGAAGGGTGCCTGCTCCAGGCAGTACGGGTAGGGCCGCAGTAGCGGGTTGCCGTACTCGTCGATGCGGCCCTCGCAGTCCGGGTAGCCCAGGCGAATCGGGTCGCCGTTCTGGTCGAAGAGCCGGGCGTTCTCCACCAACCGACCCTCGCTGTCGTAGACGAAGACGTCCCGGACATTGTCGTAGGGGCCGTTGATCGACGCAGGGTCGACGCCGTAGTCGCCGTAGCGCATCCGGTCCTCGGCCTGGACCAGGGCGGAGAGCGCGAAGACCACGAGCACTGCGCTGCCGACCTGAAGCGCCGAGCGCGGCCAGCGGCTCAACTGGGCGGAGCGACGGCCGAGCCAGATCGAGGCGAGCACGAAGGCGACAAGCATGATCAGACCGGCGAGCAGTTCGCCGCCGAACCGGGGCAGCACACCGAAGGCGCCCCCGGTGGTGATCACGGTGAGCAGCATGGCCGCCAGGTAACCGCGCAGCACCCACCAGGCGGGCCGCAGCAACCGGAGGAAGTCGCTTGCCGTCTCGTACCCCAGGGCGGGGCCGAGCCCGGTGTCGAGCACCCGGAGCCGGCCCTGGAGCCCGGCCAGCATGGTGGCGACCCGCTGGTCGAGGTTGCGCCCGCGAACCGCACCGACGCCGGCCGCGGCACGCAGCTCGGCGGCGTACGTCTCCGGCTCGCCCAGCCGCTCGACGAGGGTGCCCTCGGATTCGGCGGCGACCTCGGTCAGGTGGTCGGCAAGGTCCTCGGTCAGCTCGTCGCGTTGAGCCGGCGGCAGGTCGGCCAGAGCGGCCCGGACCCGCGTCACATAGTCGGTGATCTCCTGCTCCGTGACGGTC
The DNA here is from genome assembly GCF_011927785.1 of Micromonospora profundi. NCBI lineage: Bacteria > Bacillati > Actinomycetota > Actinomycetes > Micromonosporales > Micromonosporaceae > Micromonospora > Micromonospora profundi. Next base: position 5,075,341 of record NZ_JAATJK010000001.1, read on the forward strand.
ATGCCGCCAGCCCCCGATCGTCGAGCAGACTGTCCATTGTGGTGGCGAACGAGCGCCAGAGCTTGCCGGAGCGGGTCAACTGGTCACGCCCGGCGGCGTTGAGTGCGTAGTACTTGCGGTGCGGGCCGGATTCGCTCGGCACGACGTAGGTGGTGAGCAGGCCCGCGGCGAAGAGCCGGCGCAGCGTGCCGTAGACGGAGGCGTCGCCGACCTCGTCCAGGCCGGCCTCGCGGAGCCGGCGCAGGATGTCGTAGCCGTAGCCGTCCTCCTCGCGGAGCACGGCGAGGACGGCCAGATCGAGCACGCCCTTCAACAACTGTGTGGTGTCCACGCATTGCACACTAGTGCGCAATGCGCAGTAGCGTCAACGCAACTGACACGGCGTGCCACACGGGTTTCTGGAATGTCCCGCCCCGACCCTCTGGAGGCGAGTCGATCAGTCGCCGGCTAGCGCACGGCTGGCTGGAGACTCCAGGCGATGCCGTCGAGGATGTCGTGCTCCGAGGCGACCACCGACGGCATCCCCGCCCGCTCCATGATCACGCGGAGCACCAGCGCGCCCGCGCCGATCACGTCGGCCCGACCCGGATGCATAACCGGGTTCGCCAACCGCTGCTCACGGGTCTGCCCCAGCAGGTCCGAGGTCACCTGGGCGACCGCCTCGTACGACACCCGGGCGTGGTGGATGCGCTCCGGGTCGTACTCCCGTAGGCCCTGCGCGAGCGCCACAACAGTGGTGACCGACCCGGCGAGACCGACAAGGGTGGCCGCCTCGCGGCCCGGCACCGCGGCGAGCGCCCTGTCCACCACTGTCGCGATGTCGGCCTGCGCTGCCGCCACCTGCTCGGGCGTCGGCGGGTCACCGGGCAGGTGCCGCTCGGTCATCCGGACGCAGCCGATGTCCACCGAGATCGCCGCCCGCACCCCACCGTCCCGGTCACCGACCACGAACTCGGTGGAACCGCCGCCGATGTCCACGACAAGGAACGGCTCCTTCGCGTCGGCAGGCAGCCCCCGCACCGCGCCGGTGAACGACAGCCGGGCCTCCTCGTCGCCGGTGACCACCTCGGGCGCCACACCTAGGGTGCGCTGCACCATCTCGGTGAAGTCGGCGGCGTTTGCGGCATCGCGGGAGGCCGACGTGGCACACATCCGCACCCGCTGCGCACCCAACGTCTCGATGTCGGCGGCGTACGACGCCAACGCCACCCGGGTCCGCTCGATCGCCTCCGGTGCGAGTCGCCCGGTGCGGTCCACACCCTGCCCCAGCCGGACGATCTCCATCCGACGGGTCACGTCGACAAGTGGCGCCTCGGCACCTGCGGACTCGTCCGGCAGGTCGGCGATCAACAGTCGGATCGAGTTGGTCCCGCAGTCGATGGCCGCCACACGCGTCGTCACCCCGCAACCCTACGACAGCCGCCGGAAGGGCTCCCGCGCACTCAGAGCCGCAGCAGCATCCGGGTGTTGCCCAGGGTGTTCGGCTTGACCCGCTCCAGGTCCAGGAACTCCGCGACACCCTCGTCGTACGAGCGCAGCAACTGCTCGTACACCGGCTGCGGCACCGGCGCGCCGTCGATCTCACGGAAACCGAACGCGCCGAAGAACTGTGTCTCGAAGGTGAGCACGAAGATCCGTGCCACGCCCAACTCCCGGGCAGCGTCGATCAGCTCGCCCACCAGCCGGTGCCCGATCCGCCGGCCCCGGCACGACGGGTCCACCGCCACAGTGCGGATCTCGGCAAGGTCCTCCCACATGACGTGCAGCGCCCCGCAGCCCACCACCGCGTCGTCGGAGTGGCGGACCGCCACCCGGAACTCCTGCACCTGCTCGTAGAGGGTGACCGTGGCCTTGCTCAGCAGCCGCCGGTCATCGGTGTACGTGTCGACCAGCCGCCGGATGCCCCGCACGTCCCCGGTGCGTGCCCGCCGTACCAGGATCTGACTCTCGGGCGCCGAGGACCCGGCCTGCGCGCTCATTCGGCCGCCGGCACGTCCACGCACGGGCCGGTCGTCCACCAGGGCTCGACCAGCGCCAACGTCTCGTCGCCGAACGGGTTCACACCCGGGCCGGCGCCCAGCGCGTGCCCGACGTGCACATGCAGGCACTTCACCCGCCCGGGCATCCCGCCGGCGGAGATCCCGGCGATCTCCGGCACCTCGGCGATCGCCTCCCGCCGGGCCAGGTAGTCCTCGTGCGCCGCACGGTAGTGGGCGGCCAACTCCGGATCGGCTGCCAGCCGGTCGGCCATCTCCTTCATCAGCCCGGCCGACTCCAGCCGGCTGCACGCCGCCGTCGCACGGGGGCAGGTCAGGTAGAACAGCGTCGGGAACGGGGTGCCGTCGGCCAGGCGGGGCGTCGTCTCCACCACGTCCGGCAGGCCACACGGGCAGCGGTGCGCCACCGCACGGCTGCCCCGGGGCGTACGGCCGAGCTGCGCCGCCACCGCGGCCAGGTCGGCCTCGGTGGCCGGCTCCCGCTGCGGCAGGGGTACGGAATCCGCCGCCGGCTCCGATGGTGGTACGACAGTCACGGTGCCCATCTCTCCTGGTGTGCTGATCGGTGGATCACTTGCCCGGTTGCTGGCTGTCCGCCGCCCGCACGCTCGACCAGAGCGTGTCGTACCAGGTCGTCGGGCCGGCCGGCGTGGCCGGGCCGTCGGGCTTCCCGGCGTCGCGGGCGGCACCCTCCGGGTCGTGCAGCACCACCATCATCTTCTCGCCCGGTTCGCCCATGAAGAACCGTTCCCGGGCCTGCGTCTTGATGTACTCGTCGTCCTTCCACTTCGCCGCCTCGGCGGCGAGCTTCGCGATCTCCTCCTCCTGCGCCGCCTGCGCGGCCTCCATCCGTTCGATGTCGGCCTGCTGGTCCAGGTAGACCTGAACCGGATAGGTGTACGCGAGGGCGAGCGCGATGAGCACCGCGAACAGCACTGTGGCCCGGCCGGTGAAGCGACGGGGGTGGGGTGCGGAGAGCCGCTTCACGGAACCACCGGAGGCGGTACGCCGGGCAGCGGCCGGACGGTTCGCGGAGCGCCCGCCCTCAGCACCCCGGGCGGCGCTCGGTGCCCGGCCGGCAGCGCCGCGCGGCTCGGCGCGTACGCCCGCGTCCCGGACCGACCCACGGATGGCCCGGCCACCGCCCGGCCGGCCGGACTGACCCGGCCGGCGGGCGGGACGCTGACCACCCGGTGTGCGGCGCTGCTGCATCGTCACACCCCTCCCCCGAGGCTTCTACGCGTCTCAGGCCGAACGGTAGCGCGGGAAGGCACCGGCACCGGCGTAGCGCGCCGCGTCGCCCAGCTCCTCCTCGATCCGGAGCAGCTGGTTGTACTTGGCGACCCGGTCGGAGCGGGCCGGCGCGCCCGTCTTGATCTGGCCGCAGCCGGTGGCCACCGCCAGGTCGGCGATTGTGGTGTCCTCGGTCTCGCCGGAACGGTGGCTCATCATGCACTTGAAGCCGGCGCGGTGCGCCAGGTCCACAGCGTCCAGGGTCTCGGTCAGCGAGCCGATCTGGTTGACCTTCACCAGCACGGCGTTCGCCGCCTTCTCCGCGATACCGCGGGCGATGCGCAGCGGGTTTGTCACGAACAGGTCGTCGCCGACGATCTGCACCCGGTCACCGATCGACGCGGTGAGCGTCTGCCAGCCGGTCCAGTCGTCCTCGGCCAGCGGGTCCTCGATCGACACGATCGGGTACTCGTCGGCCAGCTTGGTGTAGTAGGTGCTCATGTCCTCGGCGGACTTGCCGGCACCTTCGAAGGTGTAGGTGCCGTTGTCGAAGAACTCGGTCGCCGCCACGTCGAGGGCGAACACGATGTCCGTGCCGAGCCGGTAGCCGGCCTTCTCGACAGCCTCGGCGATCAGATCCAGGGCCGCCGCGTTGGTCGGCAGGTTCGGCGCGAAGCCGCCCTCGTCGCCGAGCCCGGTCGACAGGCCCTTCTTCTTCAGCACCGACTTCAGCGCGTGGTAGACCTCCGCGCCGGAGCGCAGCGCCTCACGGAAGGTGGGCGCGCCGATCGGCGCGATCATGAACTCCTGGATGTCGACGTTGGAGTCGGCGTGCGCGCCACCGTTGAGGATGTTCATCATCGGCACCGGCAGCAGGTGCGCGTTCGGGCCACCCAGGTAGCGGAAGAGGCTCAGCTCGGCGCTGCCGGCGGCGGCCTTCGCGACCGCGAGGGAGACGCCGAGGATGGCGTTCGCGCCCAGCTCCGACTTGCTGTCGGTGCCGTCGATGTCGAGCATCTTCTGGTCGATCAGCCGCTGCTCGCTGGCCTCGTACCCGATGATCTGGTCGACGATCTTGTCCTCGACGTTGGAGACCGCCTTCTCCACGCCCTTGCCCTGGTAGCGGCCGGCGTCACCGTCGCGCAGCTCGATCGCCTCGAAGGCGCCGGTGGAGGCGCCGGAGGGCACGGCGGCGCGGGCCACAGTGCCGTCGTCCAGGCCGACCTCGACCTCGACCGTGGGGTTGCCCCGCGAGTCGAGAATCTCCCGGGCGACGATTCCCTCGATGGTTGCCACTGAGTCGCTCCTCGTTGTTGATATCCGGTCCGTGGGTGGGCCGCGACGGTGCGGCTGAGGCAGGTGTTGCACGCAGCGTATCGGGCGGCGGGAACGGGCACGGCGTCGCCCGCGCACCCGAGTCGGCCCGTACTGACGGACATTCCCGTATTTCCGGGCCTCAACCGGCAACGAGTTTGCGCTGCGCCGACCCGATCGACCAGGCTGGTCGCCATGCCCGCCGCCTCGACCACCCTCCGCATGCTCGCCGTGTCGGTCATCGCGTCGCTCACGGTCACCGGCTGTCAGACATTCGAGGACGCCGGACGCGCCATGGGCCGCTCCGATCTCGTCAACGACCTCGCCGCCCGACTCGACCGGGCGCTGGAGTTGACCTACTCGGCCGACTATCAGCTTCCCGGCGGCCAGGCCGCCGGGATCGTGCAGGCGCAGGACCCGGCGCGCTCCGCGTACTTCTATCCGGGTGGGCGGCTCACCGTCACACCGGATGCGGTCACCCGCTGCACGGAGACCGGCGGCCGCATGGCGTGCACTGTCGTCACACCTCCCACCCCCGGCACCAAGCCAACTGTGGCGCTCTTCGCCGAGGCCAACCAGCAGGGCCTGGTCACCCCTCCCGTGGTGATCGGCATGCTGACCGCCGCCGCGCTCGACCCGGAGTCCGTGATCAAGCAGAGCGACACCACAGTCGCCGGCCGTCACGCCGCCTGCGTCGAGGTGCAACGCGCCGACGGCAACTTCACCGCCTGCGTGACCACCGAGGGCGTGCTGGGAAGCTTCAACGGCCCTGTCGACGGCAAGCCCACAGAGTTGGCGCTGAGCCGCTACAGCGAGACCGTGCAGAAGGGCGCGTTCGACCCGCCGCCCGGCGCTGGCGTGGTGGACCGCCGGCAGGGCGGCTCGTGACCGACCCGTCCGTCCAGCCCTCGCCCGCCGAACAACGCGCCGGCTTCCTGCCGGGGGTCGACCCCGACCGCCTGCCGGCGCCCACCGACATCGCCTTGCCGGTGCTCGGGGCGAAGCTGCTGACCACCGCCGACGGGGCGGTGGCCCGGGTCGGCGACCTGCCCGCCGACACCTTGTGGACGCCCGTTGGCACCCTCGACGGGGTCCCGGCGTGGGCCACCGATCTCACCACCGCCGACGCCTTCCCCGGTCGGGCGCGACGCTGGACGTCACTCGCCGCCGAGGTGCCCGAACCTCTCGCCACGCTTGCCGGCCGGGCGCTGGCCGTGACCACCTGGCGGCGTACCCACCGCTGGTGCGGCGCCTGCCGGGCCGAGCTGACCGACCAGCCCGGCGAGATCTCCCGGCGCTGCCCCGACTGCGGCATGTACGTGCCGATGCAGCTCTCCGTCGCGGTGCTGACCGCCATCACCCGCCCCGGCCGGGCGGGCCGCCCCGACGAGCTGCTGCTGGTGCGGCACGCCACCGGGCCGACCAACCTGTGGGCCCTTGTCGCCGGCTTCGTCGAGGCCGGCGAGACACTGGAGGCGGCGGTGCGCCGGGAGATCGGCGAGGAGGTCGGGCTGACCGTCGACGGGTTGGCCTACCACGGCAGCCAGCCGTGGGCGATCTCCGGCCCAGGTGTGCTGCTCGCCGGTTTCACAGCCCGTGCCGCCGACAGGCACGCCGAGCCGGTGGTCGACGGTCGGGAGCTGACCGAGGCCCGCTGGTTCGGCCTGGATGCGCTGCCGGCGGAGCTGCCTCCGGCGTACTCCATCTCGCGCTGGCTGATCGACGCGACGGTGACCGCCGGGCTGCGGTGACCGCCGCCGGCGAGCGGCGGCGAGGTCAGACGCCGAGCAGGGTACGCAGGTGGCGCGGCGGCGGGCAGCCGTGGGCGAGCATCGCGTCGTGCCATTCGCGCGCTGAGACCCCGTCGGGGCGGGCGGCGGCGATCTCGGCCACCTCGCTGTAGCCCACGAAGTAGGTGGACAGCTGAGTCGAGGTGAGCAGCGACCGACGCCACTTGCCGGCCGCCTCGCCCTCCTCCTGGAAGCCGCGCCCGGTCATCAACGCCAACGCCTCGGCCTCGGGCATGTCCTCGGCGTGCACCAACTGGTCGAGCAGCGCGTTGATGGTCATCCGCAGCTGCATCTTGAGCTGCTGCAACCGCACCGGCACGCCGCCGTAGCCGAGGCCCGTCATCAGCTCTTCGGCGTACACCGCCCAGCCCTCGATGAACGGGCCGGACCGGACCAACGCCCGAACCCGGGTGGCACCGACGTAACGGCGGGCGTGGGCGAGCTGGAGGAAGTGCCCCGGCATCGCCTCGTGCACCGTCAGGTTGCGGATCATGTGGTCGTTGTACTCGCGGTAGAACGACTCGACCCGCTGCGCCGGCCACGCCGACGGGGTGGGCGCGATGCAGTAGAACGTGGGCACGTCCGCCGTCTCCAACTGGCCGGGCGAGTCGCAGTACGCCACCGCGACGCCCCGCGCGAACTCCGGCATCTCCTGGATCACGCACCTGTCGTCGACAAGCGTGACCAGGTCGTGCAGGCGGACGAAGTCGGACGCCTCGTCCAGGGTCACCCCGGCCAGCTCGACGATCGTCGCGTCGTCGGGGTGCTCGGCGGCGAGCACGTCGAGCGCCCGGCGTACCGCCGCGTCGTCGGCCGGACCACCGACCAGCTCGACGGCCGCCTCGCGGATCTCCTCGGTGACCCGGTCCAGATTGGCCCAGGCGCGGCGCTGGATCTCGGCGGCGCCCAACTCGGTGTCGAGGGTGTGCCAGAGCCGCGCCTCCCAGCGGCGGCGGCCCAGCCGGGGATCGCGCCCGGGGCCGGCGTCGGCGGCCAGGCCGGCGCGCAGCCACGCCACGAACTCCTCCAGGGCCGCGATCGCCGCCCTGGCCGCCGGCTCGACCCGGTCGAGGGCGCCCGGCGCCTGGGCGAGCAGCGGAGGCAGCTCGTCGCGGATCAGCGCGGCCGCGCCGGCGAACTGCCCGACCGCCGTCTCGGCATGGACCCGCGGCATGTCCCGCAGCGCCGCGCGGGCGGTCGCGAGCGCATCGGGTACGGCGGCGAGCCGGCCGGCCATCTGCGTCAACCGCACCTCGGCAGGCGCGTACGGGCGGGCCAGCAGCGCGTGCAGCAGCGGGCCGGGGTTGTGGCGCAGCGGATCCCACTCGTGCGACCGGATCTCGGTCAGCTCGAAGAGTTCCCGGTCCACGAATGAGGTGAGCAGCGCGTGATCCACCTGCTCGTCGATGTCGAGCGCGTCGGGGTCCAACTCGGACAGCGCGTTTGCCGCGTCGGAGAGCATCGCCCGGTCGGCGGCCAACGCGTCGGCGGCCAGATCGGGTAGCCGGTCGTCGAACCGGTGATCCCCAGCAGCGGTGGCGACACCCGGCCGCGTCTCCAGCAGAGCCTCAACGACCCGCTCCGCCAAAACCCCAAACTCTTCCACCGACCCACCCTACCGACCCCCGCCCCCACGCCACGTTGATCAACGCCGAGGCGGGCGGCAATTCAGGACCAACGCGCTGTGGGATCAGGGTTTGGGTTCGGATGCGCGGATGGCATCGGCAGTGGTCAGGGTTGTGTGCCGTAGGGCCTTCTCAGGGTCCAGGTTCGCCTCACGGGCAGCGGCGACGGCGGCCAGGAGGCTGGCACCCAGGCGGGTTTCCTCGTCCGGCTGCACCTCCGGTGACGGGAGCACGACGGTCAGGCCGGCGCGGGCGGCGCGATCCAGGATCTGGGTGGCCAGGGCGAGGGCGGGCTGGCTCAGCGCGATGCCGTCCAGCACCGAGTCGCGCGCCTTCTCGACCTTCTTGATCCGCTCCCAGTTCTCGGTGATCTCCTCAAGCGAGCCGGCCTCCAAGCCTGCGAAGACGTGCGGATTGCGCCGGATCATCTTGTCGACCAGGCCACCGGCCACGTCGTCGATGGTCCACCGCTCGCCCTCGGGCAACTCCTCCGCGAGCCGGGCGTGCAGCACCACCTGGAGCAGCACGTCGCCCAACTCCTCGCGCAGCGCGTCGGTGTCGTCGGCGATTATCGCGTCGTACGCCTCGTAGCTCTCCTCCAGCAGATAACCCGCGAGGCTGCGGTGCGTCTGCGCCCGCTTCCACGGGTCACCGCCCGGCGATGCCAGCCGGTCAAGCACGGCCACCGCGTCGAGCAGCCGCGCGCCCGGCGGATCCCACGAGCCGTACATCAGCTCCATCTCGGCAAGCCCCGGCTCCCGGGCCAGCCGCAGACCCAACTCGCGGGCCAGCGCCTCATCGCCCGCCGGACCGGCCAACCAGACCACAGTGCCGTGCGCCGCCGCGTCAAGCAGCGGCTGCGTCGCCGAACCGTCCACCACCGTCACGTCGGCGCCCGCCTGACGCACTGCCGTGACCAACTCGCTCTCCGCGCCGGTCAACACCGGGTGCCGGCGTACGACGTCCCAGGCGGCGGCGGTGAGCAGACCGGCCGGCAGCCGTGGCGAGGTGACAAGCAGGACGATCCGTGCCGACATGCTCAGCTGGCCGTGCCCTCATCATGCGAGTGCGAGTCCGCGTCCGGGTCCGCGCTGGACGGAGCCGTCGTCGGGGTGGAGACATCCGTGACCGCGCCGGAATCCGGCTCGCCCAGGGGAACGCTCACCGCGGCCACGTCGCCGGAGAAGCTGAGCAGCGGGAACTCCAGCGGACGGTACCGAGGGCTGATCGTCACGTCGTACCGCTCGACCGCCTCGGCCAGGACCCGCTTGGTCGCCAGCGCACCGCGCAACTGCTCGCCGTCGAGCTGACGGGCGGCGTCCTCGTCGGACACCTCGGCCGGGATGTTGCCACCCCCGCGACCGGCGGCGATCACGTCGGCCATTTCCTGCTCGGTCGGCTCCACGGGCTCGGCCGGCAACCCGGACAGGCAGGTGAAGAGCTTTGCCATCTCCCGCACGTACCCGGTCTCGGGGTTGAGGCCGAGCTGCTGGGCGGCCTGGTCGACCGAGACCTGGCTGCGCGGCTGGTAGCCCTTCTCGGCGGAGGCCCGCTCGCACACGTTCGTCAGCACCATCACCCGGACCACGTCCGCCAGCTCGGGCAACTGCGGCCCCGGTGCCGGCTGGCCACTGGCGTCCGTCTGCGGCGCCGCGGTCGGCGTCGGGTTCTTCGTCCGCAGGTCGTTCATCGCGGCGGTGACCTCGCTGTCGGTGATGCGCTGGTCACCGATGTAGGCGGCGGTACCAGGCTCAGCACGGCAACCGGAGAGGGCGACGAGGCCCAGCGAGACACTGGCGACGGCGACAAGACGGCGAGCACGCATGGCTGCCACTCTCTCACGCCGTCACCGGGTGTTGTGACACCCCCCACCTCCGTCCACCCGCCGGCCAGGGCCGGCATCGAAGCGACACCAGCCCTGGCCGACAGGAGACCACCGGGTCAGGCGGTCGCGGGCCGGTGGTCGCGGCCCCGTCAGGCGGTCGCGGCCACTGCCGGGGCGCCCAACACGTCGGAGAGCAACTGGGCACACCATTCGAGCAGCGCCTGGTCGCGCAGCGGCTCGCCACCGATCCGGCGGGTGCTCGGCCGGGGCACGCTCACCTGGTCGGTGGCCTGCTTGTAGACCGCGTCCGGGTGGTAGCGCTTGAGCCGCAACTGCTTCGAGTCAGGCAGCGGCAGCGGACCGAACCGGACGTGCTTGCCCTGCACGGACACGTCGGTCAGGCCGTACCGGCGGGCCAGCAGCCGGAACCGGGCCACCGCCACCAGGTTCTGCACCGGGGCGGGCGGCTCGCCGTACCGGTCGGTCATCTCGGCCACGACCTCGCGCAGACGCTCCTCGTCGCGGGCCTCGGCGAGCTTGCGGTACATCTCCAGGCGCAGCCGCTCCACGCTCACGTAGTCGTGCGGCAGGTGCGCGTCGACCGGCAGATCGATCTTGACGTCGACCTCCTCCTCCGGGCGCTCACCCTTGAACGCGGAGACCGCCTCGCCGACCATCCGCACGTACAGGTCGAAACCCACGCCCTCGATGTGGCCGGACTGCTCACCGCCGAGCAGGTTGCCGGCGCCCCGGATCTCCAGGTCCTTCATCGCCACGTACATGCCGGCACCCAGCTCGGTGTGCTGGGCGATGGTGGCCAGCCGCTCGTGGGCGTGCTCGGTGAGCGGCTTCTCCGGCGGGTAGAGGAAGTACGCGTACGCCCGCTCACGGCCCCGGCCCACCCGGCCACGGATCTGGTGCAGCTGGGCCAGGCCGAGCAGGTCGGCCCGCTCCACGATGAGGGTGTTGGCGTTCGGAATGTCGATGCCGGACTCGACGATCGTCGTGCAGACCAGGACGTCGAACTCCTTCTCCCAGAAGCCGACCATCACCTTCTCCAGGGCGTCCTCGCCCATCTGGCCGTGCGCCACAGCGACCCGCGCCTCGGGCACCAGCTCCCGCAGCCGGCGTGCCGCCCGGTCGATCGACTCGACCCGGTTGTGCAGGTAGAAGACCTGCCCGTCGCGCAGCAGCTCGCGGTGGATGGACGCGGCGACCTGCCGGTCGTCCTGCGCGCCGACGAAGGTGAGCACCGGGTGCCGTTCCTCCGGCGGGGTGGCGATTGTGGACATCTCCCGGATGCCGGTGATCGCCATCTCCAGGGTCCGCGGGATCGGGGTGGCCGACATGCTCAGCACGTCCACCGAGGCACGCAGGGTCTTCAGGTGCTCCTTGTGCTCGACACCGAACCGCTGCTCCTCGTCGACGATCACCAGCCCGAGCTGCTTGAACCGGGTGGCGGTCTGCAACAGCCGGTGGGTGCCGATGACGATGTCGACGGTGCCGTCGGCGACCATCTCCAGCGTGCGTTCGGTCTCCTTCGCGGTCTGGAACCGGGACAGCTGCCGGATCTGCACCGGGAACTGGTTCATCCGCTCGGCGAACGTGTTGTAGTGCTGCTGCACCAGCAACGTCGTCGGCACGAGCACCGCCACCTGCTTGCCGTCCTGCACCGCCTTGAACGCCGCCCGTACCGCGATCTCGGTCTTGCCGTAGCCGACGTCGCCGCAGATCAGCCGGTCCATCGGAACGGTCTGCTCCATGTCCCGCTTGACCTCGTCGATAGCGGCGAGCTGGTCGGGCGTCTCCTGCCAGGGGAACGCGTCCTCCAACTCCCGCTGCCAGGGGGTGTCCGGGCCGAACGCATGGCCCTTGGACGCCTTGCGGGCCGCGTACAGCTGGATGAGCTGCGCGGCGATCTCCCGGACCGCCTTGCGGGCCCGCGCCTTGGACTTCTGCCAGTCCGAGCCGCCCATCTTGTGCAGGGTCGGCTGCTCGCCGCCCACGTAACGGGACAACTGGTCGAGCTGGTCGGTCGGCACGAACAGCCGGTCGCCGGGCTGGCCACGCTTGCTGGCCGCGTACTCGATGACAAGGTATTCCCGGCTGGCGCCGTTGACGGTGCGCTGCACCAGCTCGACGTACCGGCCGATGCCGTGCTGCTCGTGCACCACGAAGTCGCCGGCCTTGAGCTCCAGCGGGTCGATGGTGTTGCGCCGCCGGCTCGGCATCTTGCGCATGTCCCGCGTCGAGGTGCCCCGACCGCCTGTGACGTCGTTGCCGGTGAGCAGCACGAAACGGGACGCCTCGTCGACGAACCCGCTGCCCAGCGCGCCGCAGGTGACGATCAGCTCGCCGGGCGCGGGCGCGGTCGGCACCTCCTCGGTCAAGCGGGCGCCCAGCCCCGCGTCGCGCAGCACCTCCACCGCCCGCTGGGCAGGGCCGTGCCCCTCGAAGACAAGCGCGACGGACCAGCCCTCGCCGGCCCAGCGCTTGATGTCGTCGACCACCCGCGCGGTCTCGCCGTGGTAGAGCGGAGCCGGCTGGGCGGCGAGGGTCACCGCTATGGCGTCGTCCGGCGTGACGCTTGCCTGCTCGGGCGCGTCCTCCCAGGGCTGGCGCGTCTCGGCCGTCTCGGCTTCCACCAGGCCGAACGGGGACAGCGTCCACCACGGCTGGCCGAGCCTGCCGGCTGTCGCGCGGACCTCGGCCAAGGTGCGGAACGCGGCGGCGCCGACGTCGACCGGGGCCTGGCCGCCGACCGCGGCCGCGGCCCAGCTGGCCTGCAAAAACTCCTCCGAGGTACGCACCAGGTCGTGCGCCCGGGTGCGGATCCGCTCCGGGTCGCACAACAGGACGTGGGTGCCGGCCGGCATCGCGTCCAGCAGCAACTCCAGCGAGTCGGGGCCGACAAGCACCGGGGCCAGCGACTCCATCCCCTCCACCGGGATGCCCTCGGCCAGCTTGTCGAGGATCTCGGCCAGCTCGGGGTGCTCCTGCGCCAACGCGGCAGCCCTGTCGCGCACCGCCGGGGTGAGCAGCAACTCCCGGCAGGGCGGCGCCCAGAGCAGTGGGACCCGCTCGATGGTCCGCTGGTCGGCGACGGCGAAGGTGCGGATCTCCTCCACCTCGTCGCCCCAGAACTCGACACGCGACGGGTGCTCGTCGGTGGGCGGGAAGACGTCCAGAATGCCGCCGCGCACCGCGTACTCACCGCGCTTGGTGACCAGGTCGACCCGGGCGTACGCCATGTCGGTAAGCCGGCGGGCCACCTCCTCCAGGTCGGCCTCCTCGCCGGCCGCGAGCTGCACCGGCTCCAGGTCACCGAGCCCCTTGAGCTGCGGTTGCAGCAGCGAGCGGACCGGGGCGACTACCACCCGCAGCGGGCCGGTCCTGCCGTGCGCGTCGGCCGACGCGGGGTGCGCCAGCCGGCGCAGCACAGCCAGGCGTCGGCCCACCGTGTCCGAACGTGGGGAGAGCCGCTCGTGCGGCAGCGTCTCCCAGGAGGGGAAGACCACCACCTGGTCGGCCGGCAGCAACCCGCCCAGCGCGGCGGCCAGGTCGTCGGCCTCGCGGGTGGTGGCGGTAACCGCCAGCACGGGCCGGCCGGCGCCCTCGTTGTCAGCGGCTACCGCCGCGACAGCGAACGGACGCAACGCGGCAGGAGCGGTGATGTCGAGGCCGTCGACCTGGGCGGCACCGGAGCGCGCCAGGTCACGCGCCCGGGCCAGCCCGGGGTCGGCCAGGGCGGCGGAAAACAGACCGGTGAGCAAGGGAGTCCTTCCAGGGGAGTCGACGCACACACGACGGCTGCCCCTCGTCCGGTCGGACGGGGGGTGCACGACGACCAGCCTATCCCCGTCCACCGACAGCCATCCCATTCCGCCCATGTCCACGCCGCACGCGCCGCGCCCCCGCCCCGCACCCGCACCCCGCGCCGCGCCGCCCCGCACGCCGCGCCCGCCCCGCGCGCTGAGCACCGCGCGCCGCAAGATCCGCACAACTACAGGGAAGGTGTGGGCTCAGGTCGCGTGGAGGCAACAGTTTCAGTGAAGTTGCCCGGATCTTGCGGGCCGCCGTCGTCTCCGGGCTCCAGTCTGCGGGTGTCGCCGACTGCGCCGGGCCCCCCGCAGGGCCGCGCGGAAGCGCGCGTACCGCCAGCTATCGCGCGTACCGCCAGCTATGAGGATCTTGACTGTTCATCTTTGGGCGTGGTCGGGTTTGGGGATGGGTGAGCAGTGGCGGGCGCAGTTCGACGCGGAGGTGAGCTTCGCCAACGGTGGCGGGCTGCGGACCGAGAGGTTCCGGCTCGACATCCCGGGTCGGGAGATCACCGACGAGGACCTGGCCGCGCTCTTCGTACGGCACCTCGGGCTGTTGATGGTCGCCGAGGTGCGGATCAGCGCGAAGACGATCATCGAAGAGCCGCACAAGGGCGGGCGGGGCGTCGCCGGTGAGCCCCGCACCGGGCGTCGGCTCGTCGAGCTGAGCCATGTGATCACCGATGGGATGATCACCCTGCCCGGCTGGCCGGCACCGCGGATCGAGGACTGGCTGACCTTCGAGGCGTCCCGGGCGAACTACGCGCCGGGCACCGAGTTCCACGTGTCCCGGATCGACATGATCGCCAACACCGGTACGTACCTGGACACCCCCGCCCACCGTTGGTCCCGCGGTGACGACCTGACCGAGGTGTCGCTGGACCGGCTCGCCGACCTACCCGGCGTGGTCGTCCGGGTGCCGGCGGGGACCCGTGCGGTGGACCGGTTGATGCTGGCGCCGTACGAGGTGACCGGACGCGCGGTGCTGCTGCACACCGGGTGGGCTGAGCACTTCGGCACCGAGCGGTACAGCGCGCCGGAGGCGCCGTATCTGACCGGGGACGCCGCGCAGGCCCTCGCCGACGCGGGCGCCGCCCTGGTCGGCATCGATTCGATAAACATCGACGACATGGGTCCGCAGGCCGGAGGCGTACGTCCCGCGCACAGCACACTTCTCGCCGCCGGCATCCCGATCGTGGAGCACCTGACCGGTCTGGACGCGCTGCCGCCGAGCGGGTTCCGGTTCACAGCGGCCCCACCGATGGTGCGCGGCATGGGCACCTTTCCGGTCCGCGCCTTCGCCGTCGTCGACGCCTGACGTCGCCCGCAACCGCCGATCTCGCTGGTCGGCCCCTGAGCGTCGAGTCCAGGAGCCGTCGCCGGCCAGCTCGAACGCGCGTCGACGCAGGGCCAACCGACGCCCGGCGCGTACCGGGGTGGACGGGGGTCGATGAGTCGACGACCATCGGTGCGGATGGCCTGTGACGAGCACGTCGCGAACAAGGGGGAACGATGCCCGCCGAGGGAGTCGGCAGTGATCCGCGTCGGCGCACCACGCCAGCACGATGGCGCGTGCTGGGGCACCCGGACGGGATGTTGATCTACCAGGTGCGGTGCATCGTGGAGAACCACGGGTGGACGGAGCCCGCCGTGGAGGACCGCCACAAGATCGTCCTGGGCCGCTCCGGGGCGTACCGTCGCCGGCTCAACGGCCGGGTCGGGCTCTCCGATGCCACCTCCGTGATCCTCACCCGACCGGGCGACGAGATGGCGGTGGCGCACCCGTTCGGCTGCGGCGACTCGTACACCTGCTTGGAGATCGATCCGGCGGCGCTCGCGGACCGGCCGGACGCGGAGCACTGGATGGACCGCAGCGGCTGGGCCGGGACGTCGGACGCCCCGCTGGACCTGGCGCACCGGCTGTTGGTGGCCGAGTTCCGGCGTGGGCTGGACGGCTTCGAGATGGCCGAGCGGTTGCACCGGTTCCTGGCTCGCCTGCTGAGTTACAGCCCGCTCGGCACCGGCGACGTGGGCGGCGATGTCGATCGGGCCGTACGCCGGAGACCGGCGACGCTCGCCGCGCACCGGCGGCTGGCCGACCGCGCCCGGGAGGTGCTTGCGAACTCCGGTTTCGCGCTCGGTCTGGACGAGGTCGCCCGGGAGGTCGGTAGCTCTCCGCACCATCTCAGCCGGGTGTTCCAGCGGATGACCGGCAGCAGCCTCACGGCCTACCGCAACCGGCTGCGGGTGCGGGAGTTGCTGGACACCCTCGCCGAACCCGACGGCCGTCCGCTCGGCGCGCTCGCCGCCGAGTACGGCTTCGCCGACCAGGCGCACCTGACCCGGGTGGTCCGGGAGCAGGTGGGCCACCCACCCGCCCGGCTGCGCCGGCTGCTCACCGCGTCCGACGCGGCCTGACTCCCCCGACGGCGACGGAGGTGCCGCACGGGGAGCGTGCGGCACCTCCTCGAGCGCCAGGGGCGCCACGGGGCCCGGGTGGGACGTCGGGCCTCCCCGAAAAGGTCCGCATGCCCCGCTCCGGTGCTGCACTGGTTGGCAACTCCCGGACCCACGTGAACAATCCTCGGCGCAGGCACTCCCAGCGTCTTGAAGAAATTTGCTCGTCTCGGACGGCCCTCCCCACGACCCGGTGAGCGCTGAGGGAGGCGGATCAGTAGCGCACCGCGATACGACGGGCCCGTGAGTCGACACGGATCTCTCCGCCGTACGGGATGATCAACTGCGGGTCGGTGTGACCGAGGTCGACGTCGAAGACCACCACCGCGTCCGGGTTGTACGGCGCGAGCGCCCGGGTGATCGCCTCCCGCTGGGCCTCGCCCCACGCCGATCGTTCCGGCACCGACAGCGGCTTGTCGAAATCCCACGCCTTGGGTCGACCGACGACGACCGCCGGGAAGCTGGCGAGCAGCCCACGCTCCCCCATGTTCCGCACCATCCGGAACACCTCCTGCGCGGTGGGCAGTTCGTTGGAGGTCTCGACGACCAGCACGGACCCGGCCAGCTCTTCGGCTGTCGGCACCCGGTCGGCGGCCATCAGCCAGTGCAGGATTTCCAGACAGCCGCCCCAGGTACGCCCGCGCACCTCCCGCTCCGGGCCCTGCCAGCGCCAGCCGTCGCCGGCAAGCATCTCCGGCTCGTACGCCAGCGACCCGGGGTCGGTCCACGGGTTGGGCCGGTCACCCCATTCGGGCGCGGGCGACAACTCGTACCAGCCGGAGGTGAACAGGGCGGCCCGCAGCGAGTCGAAGGTCAGTGGGTGCGGCGAACCGGGCCGACCGAGGTGCACGAGGACAGACCCGCCGTGGTACGCGACGATGCCCAACCGATACAGGTGGTTGAGCACGTTCGTGTTGTCGGAGTACCCGAAGTAGGGCTTCGGGTTGGCCCGCAGCACGTCGTCGTCGAGATGCGGTGTGACCGTGATCAGGTCGTCCCCGCCAACGGTGGCCAGCACAGCGGTGATTGTCGGGTCGGCGAAGGCGGCGGTCAGGTCGCGGGCCCGGCCGCGCGGGTCGGCCCCGACCGCGCGGGTTGTCGGATACTCCACCGGCTCCAGGTGGAGTTCCTCGCGCAGCCGGCGCAGGCCCAACTCGTACACGTGCGGGAAGAGGGCCGGCAGACCGGCGGAGGGTGAGACGACGGCGACCCGGTCTCCCGGTCGGGGTTTCGGGGGATAGTTCGGCAACACCATGGTCAGAAGCTAGCCGGGTGGTCGAACGGGTTTCGGCGACTGAGAGCACGGCCGAGGGTGGCCTGCAAACCGGCTCGACTTGTGCGCTGGAGTACGCCTTATAGGCTGAGCGCCGCCGAAGTGGATCGAGAAGCGGAGCGCCCGTGACCACCCCGACCGGACATCCCTCACAACCCTTCTACCCCGG
This sequence comes from Micromonospora profundi, assembly GCF_011927785.1. Classification (NCBI taxonomy): domain Bacteria; kingdom Bacillati; phylum Actinomycetota; class Actinomycetes; order Micromonosporales; family Micromonosporaceae; genus Micromonospora; species Micromonospora profundi. The sequence continues at coordinate 5,092,845 of NZ_JAATJK010000001.1, forward strand.
CCCGCCGTTCCACCACCCCCACGGCGGATATCCCGCGCCGTCCACGCCGGTGGCCAAGCGCATCCCGGAGAACGAACCCTTCGTCGTACGCCCCAACATCGCGAAGCGGGGCATGCTGTCCGCGGGAATCGTGCTCATCGTGGTCCTACCGGTCGCCTTCCTCGCCGGCCTCGGCATCGTGAGCACGGCGGAACCGGAGATACGCTCCGGGGCCGCCCTCGGCGTCCTCGGCCTGTTCGTGTGCCTGCTGACCGCGATCGCCCTGCCGCTGGGGATCCAGCTCTGGCTGATCGGCTCCGGCGGACCGGTGCTGGCGCTCAGTCCGGCCGGGCTCTGGATCCGTACCCGCCCGACCCGGGGCCAGGCGATCTGGATGCCCTGGGAGGCCGTCGGTCACATCTCCCGCCGGCGGTGGAGCCTGGAGAAGATGGTGGTGGTCACGCCCCGTGACGCCCGGATGCTCCAGCACCTCGGGGTGTTCACGCGGCTGGACAGCGCGCCACTGAGCGTCCTCTACGGCTCGGGCCTGGCCGCCACGCTCAACTTCGCGGACCGGCCGGAGGCGGAGATCATGGGGGCGATCATCCACTACAGCGCGGGCCGCTGCCCGATCACCTGATCGTCGGGACAGCGCGCCGGGCGCGGGAAACGCCCGGCGCGGGGTACGGGGCCGGCCTAGGCTGACGGCGTGGACCGGGAGACGCATGACAGTCCGTCACGTTCCGTGCGGCCGCCTGGCGCCCGCCATCTCGTGCGGACGGGCCGGCCTGGCCGTCACCGCGCTCACCATCTGGACGCCACCCGGCGTGCCGAATGTGCTCAGCGCCACGTCGATCGCTCGGCCCACCGCCTGGCATGAGCCTCCCACCAGCACGAAAGCGCGTGTCGCCAGCCGAGATGACAGGAAGGTCCGCTGCCTTCACCGCAGGAGTCGGCAAGGGCCCCCTCCTTACCGGCCGGGGACGCGGATACGATCCAGGGAGTCGGACAGCGCTGTCCTTCGTACTCACGTAAGGAGCGCATCGTGACCGACCAGCATGACCACGACGGCCCGGACGCCGCGCTGCGCGCCGACATCCGCCGGCTCGGCACACTGCTCGGGCAGACCCTGGCACGCCAGGAGGGCCGTCCGCTGCTCGACCTCGTCGAGGAGATCCGCGCCCAGGTACGCACCGACGTGCCAGCGGCCGCCCAGCGGCTCGGCGGTCTGGACGTGACCACCGGCACCAAGCTGGCCCGGGCCTTCTCCACCTACTTCCACCTGGCCAACATCACCGAGCAGGTGCACCGTGGCCGGGACCTGCGCCGCCGTCGCGCCGTGCAGGGCGGCTGGCTGGACCAGGCGGCCAAGATGATCGCCGAGCGGGGGGTGCCGGCCGAGGAGATCGCCGCCGCGGCTCGCCGGCTGGCGGTCCGGCCGGTCTTCACCGCCCACCCGACCGAGGCGGCCCGCCGCTCGATCCTGTCCAAGCTGCGCGCCATCGCCGACGAGCTGGACACCGAGACCGCGAACGCCATCCTGTACGGCGCCAGCGACGAGGGCCCCGCCAACCGCCGCCTCGCCGAACTGCTGGACCTGATGTGGCAGACCGACGAGCTGCGGCTCGACCGGCCCGACCCGACCGACGAGGCCCGCAACGCCATCTACTACCTGCGCGACCTGTACGCCGAGGCCGCCCCGCAGGTGCTCGACGACCTGGCCGACACGCTGCGCACGCTCGGTGTGGAGACGTCGCCGACGGCCCGCCCGCTGAGCTTCGGCACGTGGATCGGCGGCGACCGGGACGGCAACCCGTTCGTGACCCCGGCGGTCACCCGCGAGGTGCTGACCATCCAGCACGAGCACGGCATCGCTGCCACCGAGAAGGCGATGGACCACCTCATCAACGAGGTCTCCGTCTCCCGCCGGCTGCGCGGGGTCTCACTGGACCTCTCAGCGAGCCTCGCCGCCGACCTGGACGCGCTGCCCGAGGTGGCACCCCGCTTCCGGCGGGTCAACGCCGAGGAGCCGTACCGGCTCAAGGCGCGCTGCGTGAAGGCGAAGCTCGCCAACACCCGACAGCGGCTGCGTCAGGGCACCGCGCACGTGCCGGGCCGGGACTACCGGGGCTCCGCCGAGCTGATCGCCGACCTCGACCTGCTGCGCGCCTCACTGGCCCGCAACTCCGGGCAGCTCACGGCCGTCGGCCGGCTCGCCTCCACCATCCGTACGGTTTCCGCGTTCGGCCTGCACCTCGCAACGATGGATGTCCGCGAGCACGCCGAGGCACACCACGCGGTGCTCGCCCAGCTGTACGAGGCCATCGGCGAGGTCACCGACTATCCGGCCCTGAGCCGGCTGGAACGCACCAAGCTGCTCGCCGACGAGCTGACCGGCCGCCGACCCCTGTCCACTGTCGACACCCCGCTCTCGGAGCAGGCCCGCAAGACGTTCGACGTGTTCAGCACCATCCGGGAAGCCCAGGACCGCTTCGGCGGCGAGGTGATCGAGTCGTACATCATCTCGATGACGATGGGCGTGGACGACGTCCTGGCGGCTGTGGTGCTGGCCCGCGAGGCCGGGCTGGTGGACGTGCACAGCGGTCGGGCACGGATCGGGTTCGTGCCGCTGCTGGAGACCCCGGCCGAGCTGAACGCCGGCGGTGAACTGCTCGACCAACTGCTGTCCCTGCCTGCGTACCGGGCTCTTGTCGCGGCCCGGGACGACGTGCAGGAGGTCATGCTCGGCTATTCCGATTCCAACAAGGAAGCCGGGATCACCACCAGCCAGTGGTCGATCCACCGGGCGCAGCGCGCGCTGCGCGACGTGGCCGCCCGGCACGGGGTGCACCTGCGACTGTTCCACGGCCGCGGCGGCACTGTGGGACGTGGCGGCGGGCCCACGCACGAGGCGATCCTCGCCCAGCCGTACGGCACGCTCGACGGCGCGATCAAGGTGACCGAGCAGGGCGAAGTCATCTCCGACAAGTACAGCCTGCCATCTCTGGCCCGGGAGAACCTGGAACTCACCCTCGCCGCGGTGCTCCAGGCGACACTGCTGCACACCGCTCCCCGCCAGCCGGCCGAGATGCTTGAGCGCTGGGACGCCACGATGGACGTGGTCTCCGAGTCGGCGTACCGGTCGTACCGGTCGCTCGTCGAGGACCCGGACCTGCCGGCGTACTTCTGGGCGTCCACCCCCACCGAACTGCTCGGCGCGCTGAACATCGGCTCCCGGCCGGCCAAGCGCCCCAACACCGGTGCCGGGCTGTCCGGGTTGCGGGCCATCCCGTGGGTGTTCGGCTGGACGCAGACCCGGCAGATCGTGCCGGGCTGGTTCGGCGTCGGCTCGGGGCTGGCCGCCGCGCGCGAGGCCGGGCTGGCGGACGTACTGGCCGAGATGCACCGCAACTGGCACTTCTTCCGGACGTTCCTCTCGAACGTCGAGATGATGCTGACCAAGACCGACCTGAGCATCGCCCGCCGGTACGTCGAGACACTTGTGCCGAAGAAGCTGCACCCGATCTTCGAACAGATCGAGCAGGAGTACGAGTTGACAAAGCGTGAGGTCCTCGCGGTGACCGCCACACCGGCCCTGCTTGACAACTCGCCGGTGTTGCAGCGCACGCTTGCCGTTCGGGACACCTACCTGGAGCCGCTGCACCACCTTCAGGTGGCGCTGCTGCGGCAGTACCGGGATTCAGGTGCGGCCGGACGGGCGGTAGCCACCGCACCGGGAGGCCGACGCGCGCCAAACGACGGCACAGCCCTGGAGCGGGCACTGCTCACAACGGTAAACGGCATCGCAGCCGGAATGCGCAACACAGGCTGACCCACCCCCCAGCGCAGTCGATCATGGAGTTGTGGTGCCTGACAAAAGCCCCTCACGGGTGCTGATCGGCCACCACAACTCCATGATCGACGCTGCCGTCCGGGCTCACCAGTCTCCGCCGCCGAAATCGCCGCCGCCGAAATCGCCGAAGCCGCCGCCGCCGAAGTCACCGCCTGCGTAGTCTCCGCCGCCGAAGTCGCCGCCCTGGTCACCGCCACCGAAGTCGCCGCCCTGGTCACCGCCGTCCATGCCCTGATCGGCGCCGGCCGCGTCGGCACCGTACCCCGGGTCGGCGAAGGCCGGCGAGAACAGCGCGTCGGCGATCAGGATGCCGCCGAGCACACCCGCGCCGGCGCCCAGCGCGGTCTTCCACCACGGTGTCGAGTACCAGCCAGCCGGCACCGGCCGGCCCTGGTAACGACCACCGGGGTAGTAGTAGGGCGTGCCCCGGCCGGGCTGCGGGCCGGCCCGGAACGTCTGCCCCTGCACCTGCACCTCACGCTCCTTGGTGAGCTGCCCGACGCCGCGCGCTGCGGCCAGCGCCGGCAGCTCCGGGCCCGGGTCGATCCCCAGCGCGGTCCGCGCCGCCCGGATGTAGGCAAGCCCCTCCAGCGCCGTCTCCCGGGCCAGCGCGAACTGGTGCGGCGTACGCGCCTGCTCCAGCTGCGAACCCGCCGCGTTGTACCGCTCACCGGCGTCGGAGAGCGCCTGGCGGACGGCGGGCTCGTCGCCCTGGAGGGTCAACAGCTGGCCGCCGAGGCGCTCGTACCAGCGTTGCGCCTCCGCACGGGCATCGCCCAGCTCGGTGCGTCGGCGGGCGGTGGACTGGGAGCGGAAGAGCGCCACGGCACCCACGGCACCCAGCAGCACGATGGCGAGGCACAGCACGAGTTCCATGTCATCGAACGTACCCCCGAGTGTCTCGTCGTAGACGTCTGGCAAGCTCCGGTGATGGACGTCTCGACGCTGCTCGTGGTGATCGTGTGCCTCGGCACCGGCGGCGCGGTCGGCTGGCTCGCGGCCCGGTCCCGCTCGGCTGCCGACATCGCCCGGCTGGATGCCACCCTCACCGCGACCCGCGACGGCGAGGGCCGGCTTGAGCAGTCCATGCGGGCGTTGAGCTACGAGGCCACCGCACAGTCGCAGGAGGCGGTGGCCCGTGCCGTCGCGCCGCTGCACGAGACGCTGCGCCGCTACGAGCAGCGGGTCGCCGAGCTGGAACACGACCGGGTCGACGCGTACGCCGAGCTGCGCGAGCAGGTCCGCTCGATGAGCGCCGTCTCCGGCGAGCTGCGCACCGAGACCAAACAGTTGGTGGCCGCGTTGCGCGCGCCGCAGGTGCGGGGCCGCTGGGGCGAGCACCAGTTGCGCCGGATCGTCGAGGCCGCCGGCATGCTTGAGCACTGCGACTTCTCCGAGCAGGTCACCGCCGCCACCGACGACCACGTCGTACGCCCGGATCTGGTGGTACGGCTGCACGGCGGCCGGTCGGTGGTGGTGGACGCCAAGGCGCCGTTCGACGCGTACCTCACGGCGATGGAAGCCCGTGACGAGCGCGGCCGGAACACCCACCTCGACGCGCACGCACGGTACCTACGGGGGCACGTCGACGCGCTGGCGGCCAAGTCGTACTGGTCGGCGTTCGACAGCTCCCCCGAGTTCGTGGTGCTGTTCGTGCCCGCCGACCCGTTCCTCGACGTCGCGCTCCAACGTGACCCCACGCTGCTGGAGCACGCCTTCGCCCGCAACGTCGTGCTCGCCACCCCGGCCACACTGGTCGCGCTGCTCCGCACCGTGGCCTACTCGTGGCGGCAGGAGGCGCTGGCCCGCAACGCGCTGGCGGTGCACACCCTCGCCCGGGAGTTGTACGGCAGGCTCTCCACCCTCGGCGACCACGTGGGCAAGCTCGGGTCGTCGCTGGCCGGGGCGGTGACGGCGTACAACCGGGCGGTCGGCTCGTTGGAGGCCCGGGTGCTTGTCAGCGCCCGCAAGCTCGCCGAGCTCGGCGTATCGGACGAGGAACTGGCGGTCCCGGCGCAGGTCGAGCTGACGCCCCGCCAGCCGCAGGCGCCCGAGCTGCTCGACGGCGCCGAGCGCGACCGCTGATCAGGGCGCCGCTGCCGGTCAACCCTTGCGGGCGCCCTCCACGACGAACGGGGTGCCCTGCTGGCAGGTGGTCATCATGCCCGCCTCCACCCGGCCGGTGACAGTGACCCGCGACCCGGCGACCAGCACGTCCCGGGGGCCGCCGATCAGCAGGTACCCGTCGAGCAGCAGGCAGTTCGGCTCCACCCCGGCGGTGACGGTGCCGGTGAGTTCGGTGGCGCCGACCGGCGGCGGGAGGCTGGGGCCGCCGGGAGGCTTGAGCGTCTCCGTCGCGGTCGACGGGGCAGGTGCCGTGGGGGGCAGCGCGGTGGGTTGTTCGGTCACCGGCGTGGGCGTACCGGGACCGGCGGGGTCATCGGTCGGCGTACCGCAGGCACTCAGCGCCGCGCAGACGACCAGGGCGGGGACGACGAGCCGAAGGATCCTCATGCCGACTTCGACGCACCGGGACGTCCCGGCGTTCCCACAGTGATCGCCGAAACGGCGCTCAGCCGCGTGCGGCTGCGGCGGCCTTCATGTCCCGCTTCAGCTCCTGCGGCAGCGAGAAGGTGAGCCGCTCGTTGGCGGTGGTGATCTCCTCGACGTCGCCGAACCCACGCTCGGCAAGGTACGCGAGCACGTCCTGGACCAGATCGTCCGGAACGCTCGCGCCCGAGGTCACGCCCACGGTGCGGGCGTCGACGAGCCAGGCGTCGTCGATCTCGTGGGCGAAGTCCACGAGGTGACCGGCGCGGGCGCCGGCGTCCAGGGCAACCTCAACCAGCCGGACCGAGTTCGAGGAGTTCGTCGAGCCGACGACGATCACCACGTCGCACTCGGGGGCGATCTCCTTGACGACGTGCTGCCGGTTGGAGGTGGCGTAGCAGATGTCGTCGCTGGGCGGGGACTGCAACAGCGGCAGCCGCTGCTTGAGCCGGGCGACGGTCTCCAGCGTCTCGTCCACCGAGAGCGTGGTCTGGGAGAGCCAGACCACCTTCGCCGGGTCCCGGACAGTGATCTTGTCGGCGTCGTCGGGGCCGTCCACAAGTTGGATGTGGGCGGGAGCCTCACCGGCGGTGCCGATGACCTCCTCGTGGCCCTCGTGGCCGATCAGCAGGATGTCGTAGTCCTCGGCGGCGAACCGCTTCGCCTCGTGGTGCACCTTGGTGACAAGCGGGCAGGTCGCGTCGATCGCCTTCAGCGAGCGCGCCCTGGCCTGCTCGTAGACCTCGGGGGCCACACCGTGCGCGGAGAAGATGACTGTGGCGCCCTCGGGCACCTCCTCGTTCTCCTCCACGAAGATCGCACCCTGGGCCTCCAGGGTCTGAACGACATGCTTGTTGTGCACGATCTGCTTGCGGACGTAGATCGGGGCGCCGTAGAGCTTCAGCGCCTCCTCGACGGTCTGCACCGCGCGGTCGACGCCCGCGCAGTAGCCGCGGGGCTTGGCCAGGAGCACGCGCTTGCCGGTCCGGGAAGTCGCTTCAGCCTGAGTCACCCACTCATCCTACCCACCACCACTCCCGCCTCACCTGACGCGCGTTGATCATGACGTTGCGCTGCGACAGGCCGAACGGGCGCGCGCCGGGGGCCGACGGGGGTGGGCCTTAGGGTGGGCCTGTGAGTGATTCCGCGCGGGTGGGGGCCAGCACCGCCGAGGAGCCGTGGCCGGTTCGGGTGGTCAGCCAGAAGGTCGGGGCGTGGATCGCCAAACTCGGCTGGGTCTGGGTGGACGGGCAGGTGGCGCAGATCAGCCGCCGGCCGGGCGCCACCACAGTCTTCCTCACCTTGCGCGACCCGTCGGCCGACCTGAGCCTCACCGTCACCACCAACCGGGACGTACTGGACGCCGGGGCACCCGAGCTGCGCGAGGGCGCCCGCGTGGTGCTGCATGCCAAACCGGAGTTCTACGCCGCCCGGGGCACGTTGAGCCTGCGCGCCGACGAGATCCGGCAGGTGGGCCTCGGCGAGCTGCTCGCGCGGTTGGAGAAGCTCAAGAAACTGCTCGCCGCCGAAGGGCTGTTCGACCGGGCCCGCAAGCGCCGGCTGCCGTTCCTGCCCGGCCGCATCGGGTTGATCACCGGCCGCGCCTCGGCCGCCGAACGGGACGTGCTGACGAACGCTCGACGACGCTGGCCGGCTGTGGAGTTCCGCACGGTGAACGTCGCAGTGCAGGGCCCGTCCGCGGTTCCGCAGATCATCGACGCGCTCAAGGTGTTGGACGCCGACCCGAGCATCGACGTCATCATCATCGCCCGGGGTGGTGGCGGCATCGAGGACCTGCTGCCGTTCTCCGACGAGGCGCTCTGCCGCGCGGTGTTCGGCTGCCGTACCCCGGTGGTCAGCGCGATCGGCCACGAGACGGACGCGCCGCTCATCGACTACGTCGCCGACCTGCGGGCCTCCACCCCCACCGACGCGGCCAAGCGGGTGGTCCCGGACCTCACCGAGGAGGTACACCTCATCGGCCAGGCACGGCACCGCCTCCAGCGGGCGGTCCGCAACCTGGTCGACCGCGAGACCCACCGCCTGGACAGCCTGCGCTCCCGGCCGGTGCTGGCCCGGCCGCAGGTGATGGTGGAACACCGCGCGACCGAGCTGGCCGCGCTGCGCCAGCGGGCCGGCCGCTGCCTCGACCACCGGCTCACCAGCGCCGACGCCGAACTGCGGCACACGTTGGCCCGCCTCCGCGCGCTCTCCCCCGCCGCCACCCTCGACCGGGGGTACGCGATAGTGCAGCGCGCCGACGGCCACGTGGTCCGCGCGGCGACCGAGGTCGGCAAGGGCGACCCCCTGCGGGTACGCCTTGCCGACGGCGAGCTGGCCGCGACAGTGGACGGCTGACCGGCGACTGCGCGAGGCGAAACACCGGCGGCAGCGGGCGACACGGTGACTGCGGGAGAGGTGTGCTGAGATGGACGCGATGACTGACGACACGAAGGCCGGGCCGGACGAGAGGCTCAGCTACGAGCAGGCGCGGGCCGAGCTGGCCTCGGTGGTCGAGCGGCTGGAGGCCGGCGGCACGTCCCTGGAGGAGTCGCTGGCGCTCTGGGAGCGCGGCGAGGCGCTGGCGGTGATCTGCCAGCGCTGGCTGGACGGCGCCCGGGCGCGGATCGAGGCCGCCCGCCAGGAACCCGCCTCCTGAGCGCGCCAGGATGCGCCGGTGGGGCGACCGGAGCCGCCCCACCCGCGTACTACGTCAGTTGAACAGGCTGTAGAGCTCGGCCGGCGCCTCGACGACCTGGTCCGCCGGCGGCTTCTGCGCGGCGGTGGCGGCACCGTAGTCCGAGTACGTCATCTTGATCTCCTGGGCGGCGGTCTGACCGGCGGCCGGGAGTTGCAGCACCAACTCGCTGAGCCGGCCCTGCGGGTCCACCTTCGCGGTGAACGGGACTGTCTTCGCCTGGGTGCCCAGCGCGGCGATCGTGGCGGCGTTGAGCGAGCCGGCCTCGGCAGCCTTGGTGATGTCGATGGTGCCGGCGTACGTGCCGGTGCCGGTGCTGCGTACCTCGGTGATGCCCTGGGTCAGCACCGCGCTGCCGGCCGGGTCGACCTTGTCGAAGTCGAAGCCGAGGTTCTTGTTGCCCTTGATGCGGGCCTGGTCCAGGTGCTGGTACTTGCCGAGGTTGAGCTGCTTGATGGCGGGCAGGCTGTCGGCGGCGGGGCCGGTCAGCTCCAGCTTGACCCAGCTGTCCGGCTTGGCGTGGATCACGTCGAGCTTCATGGCCAGGTCGGACGAGGGGCCGCCGATGGCGACCTTCAACGCCGCGCTCTGGCTCGGCTGGTGCACCTGTCCCTCGGCCGTGGAGCCGGCACCGGAGAGGGTGAACCGGAAGTTGCCGTTGCTGATCTCCTTGGTGGAGTCGAGCAGGGCCTGTTTGGCGTCGCCGGCCACGGGGGTGCCGGACGCGCTTGGCGTGCCGGACGCGCTCACCGTCGGGGTGGCGGTCGATCCGGCGTTGCCTGTCGTTCCGCCGGCGCAGGCAGCCAGGGCGGGCGTGAACAGAGCGGCGGCTACCAGGCCGGCACTGAGTCGTCGAACAGTCATGTGTGTCTCCCAAGGGGGTCACCCGACGACCTGGTCGGCGCCGGAAACCGGGCGACGCGGCAGCACCGTCGGCCGCGCCGCGCGACCCGGGCCGAGCAGCGCGCCCGGGTCACTCCCTCTTTGTTCCCTGCCGACGGGTCGGACAATCACCCTTCTACGGGGTGTATCGATGTCGGCCCGAATCAGCGCAGCGCGCCGGCCAGTTCGCGCAGCTCGTTGTCCCGGGCGTCGCCGACGATGAGCACCGTTCGGGTCGGCTCCAGCAGCACCAGCGCCTGTTGGTTGCCCCTGGCGGTGTAGCGCTGCCAGGTGCGCCCGGCCAGCTCCGTCTGGCCCTGTGGCTGACTCTCGGCGGTCAGTTCGGCGGGAAGCAGCCGTTCCGCCGGCAGGCTGCTCTGCAACAGCTGCACACCACGCCCCTCCGGCGTGAGGTAGCCGAGTCGCAGGTTCGCCCCACCCTCGACGGTCTGGTAGCGGGCGCTCACCGTCCGCCAGTCGGAGCCGAGCCCCTGCGGCTGGCTCACCGGGAAGGCGTTCGCCGCCTGGGCCTGCTCGATCGCCGGGGCGGGGTCGATCTCGGTGGCCTGGTCACCGCCGAGGAAGCCCCTGTAGAACGCCAGCAGCAGCGCGATCGGGATCAGCAGCACCAGCAGTGAGATCGCCATGTCCTTCGGCGACCGCTCGGACTTCGCTGCGGTCGCCCTCGGCGGCGGCGTGGGCCGCCCGCCCGTCACGTCGTCGGCTCCCGAGGGGCCGCGCGGGGCAGGCGAATCCGCCGGAGGTTGCGCCGTCGGCTCCGCGGCGACCAGGGCAGGCTCGCCGCCGGCAGGGGCCGTCGGGCCGGTCGCGCCGGGCACGGCACCGGCAGGGTGGTCGACCGGCGGCTGGCCGTCGGGCGGCGTGCGGTCGGCGGGTACGCGATCAGCTGGCTGTGCGGGTTCCACCCCGTCATCTTCGCAGCCGCCCGACCGGCGGTATCCGGCCCATCACCGCCCCGCGCCGACGCCGGGTCGGCCATCGTGTGAGGATCAGCGACAAAGCCGACGGCGGGGCCGCTCTTCCGTCGGCTGTCCCCGCACCGTCGCGAGGAGGAGCAGCCGTCATGACGAACACCAGGACGCGGATCCCACAGGATCTCGACCGTAACCTTGCCCTCGACCTGGTAAGGGTCACGGAGGCCGCGGCGATGGCCGCTGGCCGTTGGGTCGGCCGGGGCGACAAGGAGGGCGGCGACGGAGCCGCCGTCGACGCCATGCGCAAGCTGATCAACTCCATCCAGATGCGTGGCGTCGTGGTGATCGGCGAGGGCGAGAAGGACAACGCCCCGATGCTCTTCAACGGTGAACAGGTCGGCGACGGCACCGGCCCGGAGGTGGACGTAGCTGTCGACCCGGTCGACGGCACCACCCTCATGAGCAAGGGCATGCCGAACGCGGTGGCGGTGCTCGCCGTGTCCGAGCGGGGCGCGATGTTCGACCCGAGCGCCGTCTTCTACATGGAGAAGCTCGCCGTCGGCCCCGCGTACGCCGATGTGGTGGACATCAACGCCGGGGTGGCCGAGAACCTGCGCCGGATCGCCAAGGTCAAGGGCACCGACGTGTCGGAGGTGACGGTCTGCGTGCTGGACCGTAGCCGCCACGACGACCTGGTCACGCAGATCCGCCGGGCCGGGGCCGGCATCCGGTTCATCTCCGACGGCGACATCGCGGGTTCCATCGCGGCGGCCCGTGGCGAGTCGGACGTCGACGTGCTGATGGGCATCGGCGGCACCCCCGAGGGCATCATTTCGGCCTGCGCGCTGAAGTGCATGGGAGGCGCGATGCAGGCCAAGCTGTGGCCGCGCGACGACGAGGAGCGCGAGAAGGCGCTCGCCGCCGGGCACGACCTGGACCGGGTGCTGGGCACCGACGACCTGGTCACCGGCGACAACTGCTTCTTCGTGGCGACGGGTGTCACCTCCGGCGACCTGCTGCGCGGGGTGCGTTACCGGGCCGGTGGCGCGTACACGCAGTCGATCGTGATGCGGTCGAAGAGCGGCACCATCCGGGTGATCGACTCGTACCACCGGTTGGAGAAGTTGGCGCTCTACTCCGCTGTCGACTTCGACGGTCGCCCCCTCGCCGAACAGGAGTGACAGCCACCGGCACCGCGACATCGCAGACCCTGTCAGCCACCCGCCGGATCACCGGCGTCGCGCTGGCGTCGGTCTCCGGGGTCGCGGTGGCGGTGCAGTCCCGGATCAACGGCGAGTTGGGCGTACGCCTGGCCGACGGGTTCGCCGCCGCGGTGGTCTCGTTCGGGTTGGGTCTGCTGATGCTGCTGGTGCTGGTCCCCGCCACCCCGGCCGGGCGGCGGGGCCTTGTCGCGCTGCGGTCCGCCCTCAGGACCGGTGTGCTGCGGCCGTGGCAGTGCCTCGGCGGCACGTGCGGGGCTTTCCTGGTGGCCACCCAGGGGCTGACCATCGACAGGTTGGGTGTGGCGGTCTTCACCGTGGCGGTTGTCGCCGGCCAGTCCGGCAGCAGCCTCGCCGTGGACCGGGCGGGGATCGGGCCGATGGGCCGGCAACCGGTCACCCGGCAGCGGCTGGCAGGGGCGGTGCTCACCGTGCTCGCGGTCGTGCTGGCGGTCGGCGACCGTCTGAGCGACCCGGGCTCGCTGGCATTGGCGCTGCTGCCTCTGCTGGCCGGGGTGGGCGTCGCCTGGCAGCAGGCTGCCAACGGCCGGGTCCGGGCGGCATCCGGCAGCGCGTTGACCGCCACGCTCGTCAATTTCACAGTCGGCACTGTCGCCCTGCTCGTCGCGTTCTCGATCGACCTGGCGGGGCGCGGCTGGCCCGCCGGCCACCTGCCGAGCGAGCCGTGGCTCTACCTGGGCGGCCCGATCGGCGTCGTGTTCATCGCGATCGCCGCCACTGTCGTGCGGTTCACGGGTGTGCTGCTGCTCGGCCTGGCCACCATCGCCGGCCAGGTCGTCAGCGCGGTCCTGCTGGACCTGGTGCTGCCCACCCCGGCGTCGCACCCCGGCGTGACCACCGTGTTGGGGGCGGCGCTGACAATGGTGGCCGTGCTTGTCGCCGCGCTCGCGCCGCCGCCCCGCTCGCGCCGCCGGCCCGCCGCTGACCCGGCCCGCCGCTGACCCGGCCCGCGTGCCGAACGCTCAGCGCGGTGGCAGCCCCGCCGGGTAGGACGGGTCAGGCACCGTCGGCGGGCGCACCGGGTGCCGGCGCTCGTACGCGCGGGGCGCGTCGACAAGACGGGCGTTCCGGACGGCAAGCCACAGGCCCGGTATCGCGGCCAGCAGGGCAAGCGTCACAGCGGACCGGGTCCGCGCCGGCGTGCCGTACAGCCAGCCGATCAGCGGCAGCCCTGCGAGCAGCACGGTGAGCAGGAAAGTGCTCAGCGTCCGCCTGGTCCATCGGGGCGTTGCGCCCTGGTAGCGGGGTCGCACGAGCAGGGCTGTCGCGGCCAGGAAGCCCATGGGCACGATGATGAACAGCAGCGCCATGAACGTGTCGGTGTCATCGTCGCGGCCCCAGACCACCGCCAGCAGGGTCCCCGAGAGCAGCACCGACAGGCCGCCGGTGAACCCCCACCACCCGGGACCTCGACCGCGGCGGATCGCCAGGTGGCCGGCGAGCACGGTGACCATGGAGCCGAGGGTCAGCGCGAGCGCGACGGCGAGCAGCAGGTCCAACTGACGTCGAGCGGGTCCGCCGCTCCCCAACTCGGGGGGAGCGCCCCGCGCACCGAGGTACGCGTCGCCGAGGAAGCCGACACGCCGCCACCCGCCGTCCGACCAGCGGTGTACGAAGCCGTCCCGACCGTTGGCGACGAGCACCTCATGACCGCCGCTGCCCGCGGGGTAGACGATCAGGTCGCGGGAGGCGAAGTGCCTGTCCACGTCGCCCGGGCTCCAGGACCGCCGGGCCAGGTCCTCCCGTTGGGCGTCCGACACCTCCCAGGCCACGTGCCAGGTCGTGCCGCCGTCGTCGCTCTGCTCCACCCGAAGGTGCCCGGCGACCGCCCGGTAGCACCGTCGGGGGTCGGCCGGCACGCACGCCTGCCGCTGGCCGGCGCTCTGGCTGGACAGTCGCCGTTGTTCGTCGAGGTCGACTTCTCGCCAGGTGGCCCCGAGGTCGTCGCTGACCGACCAACGGCCGTCCGTCGCGCTCGTCGGCCACGGGGTCAGATCCGTGCCGGAGCCGACCGAGACCGCCGGGTGGCCGTCGACAAATGCCGTGCTGATCGCGTACGGGTAGTGGACAGCGCTCGTCGCCGCCACCGCCAGCACCGCCGGCGGCAGCACCACCAGCAGCCGGACCAGCCGGGCGGTCCGTTGGCGCACCGGCCGGCGACGGGACCGCGTCCAGCTCCACCAGGCCAGCCCGAGCGCCGGCACTGCGAGCAGGTCGGTCGGGTCGGCTCGGACAAGCGAGGCTCCGGCAAGCACGGTCCAGACCGACGAGGCCAGCTCGGCGGCGTACCCGCTGGATTTGACGACCGCGAACCCGGCGCCCACCGAGACCAGGCCGACCAGCGCGGCGGACCGGGCCGACATCCGTGGCACCACGAGGGTCAGCAGCACCGCGACCAGCGGTGGTGCGAGAACCAGGCCGGCGACGTCACTCAGCTTGCCGGTCACCAGGCCGGGCAGGGCCGGCTTCAGCACATGGTCGTTGACGACCAGTACGACAAGGGCGAGCAGGGTGGTGGGGTGGCAGAGCCAGGCCAGGGTCCTCGGCGCGCCGTCGTGCGGTGTCTCGGGGCCGCTCATCCCCTCAGGGTCGAGGGGACGCGTCTCGTTGCGACAACGGAATGGCCCGCGTCCGATATCGACTCGGCCCTGACGGGTCGACGGCGTGGCGGTTCAGTGGCGCAGTCCCGCGACGGTCTCGGTGAGGGCGGCGTCCAGCGGAGTCGCTTCGATGCCAAGGGCTGCGGAGGCGGCGGTCGAGTCCATCAGAAACGGCCGGTCGAACTGGTAGGCGGTCTCGCGCAGTTCCCGGGCCAGCGGGTTGATCAGGCCACCCAGCCACAGCATCGGGTACGGCATCCGGGTCAGTTTCGGCGCTGGTGCGCCGGCCAGCGCCGCCGCCCGGGTGGCCAGTTCACGCATCGGCACAGCGGGTGTGCTGGGCACGTGCCAGGCGCGACCCCAGGCCGCCGGGTCGGTGGCGGCTGCGACGAGGGTACGGGCGACGTCCGGAATGTACGTCCAGGTGTGCGGGGCGTCCCAGTCGACAGGCAGGACGACCCGCTGCCCGGCGAGCACCCGGGGCAGCACCATCATCGCCAGCGACATGCCGTTGACGCCGAGGTAGTCGGAGCCGCGTACCTCGGTGACCCTGACCCGACCGGCCTCGTGGGCGACGAGAGCGTCAGCCCACATCTGGTTGCGGACCCGCCCCTTGATCCCGGCTGCCGCCGCAGGGGTCTGTTCGGTCATCGGGCCGTCGACCGGCCCGTACCCGTAGAGGTTGCCGACCGTGGCGAGCACCGCGCCGGATCGCTCGGCGGCGGTGAGCAGCGCGGCGGCCAACGGCGGCCAGTCGATGGGCCAGCGGTGGTACGCCGGGTTCGCGCAGTTGTAGAGCACCTGCGCGCCGCTGGCCAGCGTGGTGAGCCGGTCGGCGTCGGCAGCGTCGGCAGCGACGCGTTCGATGCCCGGGTGCTCCGGTCCGGCGCCCCGCCGGCTCAGGACCCGGACCTGCTCACCTCGTTCGGCGAGGAGGCGGGCGGTCGCGGTGCCGACCGGACCGGTGCCGACGATCACGTGGAGCGCCATGAGATAGACCTTTCGAAGCGATGATCCGAATAGAGAGCACTGCTCTCGGCTGACCTGACAAGCATGATCCGCTGCGGGGACTCACGTCAAGAGCACTGCTCTCTTTTTGGATCGGCGATCCATCTCATGGCAGACTCCTCCCATGCCCGCCTCCTCGATCCGCGCCCGGGTCCGCACCGAGATGCTCGACGAGATCAAGGCGGTGGCCCGCCGGCACCTCGCCACCGACGGCGCCAACCTGTCGCTGCGCGCTGTGGCGCGGGACATGGGCATGGTTTCGTCGGCCATCTACCGCTACTTTCCGAGCCGGGACGACCTGCTCACGGCGCTGATCATCGAGGCGTACGACGCCCTCGGCGAGGCGGTGGAGATCGCCGCCGCCGACCGCGACCAGCTCGACCTGCGCGCCCGTTGGCAGGCGGCGTGCCGGGCGGCCCGGGACTGGGCGCTCGCCCACCCCTCCGAGTACGCCCTGCTCTACGGCAGCCCGGTCCCCGGATACGCCGCCCCCGACGACACCGTCGGCCCGGCCCAACGTCCGCCGCTGGCCCTGGTCGGCCTGCTCCGTGAAGGGCTGGAGGCCGGACTGCTCAGCCCTCCGCCTGCCGATGGGCTGCCGCCGCTGCTACACGACGACCTGACCGAGCTGGCCGACACGCTCTTTCCCGGGTTGCCCCCGGCCCTGCTGGCCCGGGGCATGGCCGGCTGGACCCAGCTCTTCGGGCTGATCAGCTTCGAGTTGTTCGGCCGGCTCAACCGCACCGTCGCACACCGGGACGCGTACTTCGACCATCAGGTCGGGCTGCTGGCCGACCTGATCGGCCTACCCCCGTCGCGCTGACGCAGGAGACGTCGCGGTTCGCGGCGTCGCTCAGCCGGCGTCGGAGGAGTGCCCAGGGAACAGGTGTGCGCTCGGATCGATGGCCACCGCCGCGTTGTTCACTGCCGTGGCGGCCTCGCCGAAGCCGGTCGCGATGAGCCGGACCTTGCCCGGATATTCGGTGATGTCGCCGGCCGCGAAGACCCGGGGCAGGTTCGTGGCCATGGCGCTGTCGACAAGGATGTGGCGACGGTCCAGGCGCAGTCCCCACTCGGCGAGCGGGCCCAGGTCGGCGGTGAAACCGAGCGCGGCCACCACCGTGTCCACCGGCAGCGTCTCGGCGGCGCCACCGCGCACTGTCACCTCCGCGCCGGTCACCGCGCCGTCACCGAGCAGCCGGGTGACCTCGGCGTTGACCACCACCCGCACCGGCAGCGACAGCACCCGGGCGACAGTCGAGGCGTGCGCCCGGAACTTCTCCCGCCTGTGCACGAGCGTCACCGAGCGGGCCAGCGGTTGCAGGGCCAGCGCCCAGTCGAATGCGGAGTCCCCGCCGCCGACGATCAGCACGTCCCGGTCGGTCAGCTCGGTCGGGTCGGTGACGAAGTAGACGATCCCGGTGCCGGGCGCGCCGTCGGCGCAGGGCAACGGGCGTGGGCTGAAGCTGCCCAGCCCGCCGGTGATCACGACCGCGCCGCAGGCGAGCTGGTCGCCGCCAGCGAGGCCGAGCACCGGCCGGCCATCGGCGTAGGAGAGCTTCTCGGCCCGGGTGCCGAGCAGGTACTGCGGGCCGAACGGGGCCGCCTGGGCGACCAGATTGGACACCAGGTCGCGGCCCTTGATGGAGGGAAACCCGGCCACGTCGAGGATCAGCTTCTCCGGATACATGGCGCTGACCTGGCCGCCCGGCTCCGGCAGCGCGTCGATCACCGCCACCGACAAACCACGGAAACCGGCGTAGTACGCGGCGAAGAGCCCGGACGGGCCGGCCCCGATCACGGCAACATCGACCTCGTGCATGGCGTACCGTCGCTTTCCGCTCACGGATCAACGCGTGCTGATCACGACGGTAAGCGGGTCGCAGCGGTCGGGCAAGCACGTCCCAGAGGCGCGCCGACGGGCAGGTCAGGGCAGGCTGAGCGTGGATCCCGAATAGTCCGACCCGTCGACGGTGGGACGGCGGCGACGGAACAGGATCGCCGCCACGACGCCGCCGAGCAGCCCGAACAGGTGCCCCTGCCAGGAGATCCGCTCGTCGGTGGGGAGGATGCCGACCAACTGCCACCCGTAGAGCAGACCGACGAGCAGGAAGACAGCGAAGTTCCACCAGCTGCGCTCGACGATGCCCCGCGTGAGCAGGATGCCCAGGTAGCCGAAGATCACCCCGCTGGCGCCGACCACCACCGAGTTGGGCGAGCCGGTGAACCACACGCCGAGCCCACTCACCAGGATGATGATCAGGGTCGACCAGAGGAACCGGCGGGCACCGGCGGCCAGCACGAAGGTGCCGAGCAGGATCAGCGGGATGCTGTTGCTGTAGAGGTGGTCGAAGCCGTGGTGCAGAAACGGCGAGAAGAAGACCCCGTCGAGCCCGTCGATGCGCTGCGGGATGATGCCGGCCGTGGCGTCCAGGCCGAAGTCGAGACCCTGGTCGATGGCCTCGATGAAAAAGAGGAACGGGACCACCGCGCACATCGCGACGAAGGCCCGACCGAGCGCGGCGTAGAACGCCTCGGTGCCGAATCGGAACGGGTCGCCGCTTGACGGGTGCAGGGTCACCCCCCAACTGCTATCAGCAAAAAGGCCCAACCGCCACTCACGTCCCGTCCGAGCAGTCAGGTGTACGACGACGGCGGGGCGGGTGGTCGCCCACCCGCCCCGCCGTGGAGATCGTCAGTACGTGTTGTTGTTCTGGAAGTACGTCCAGGCACCGCAGGGCGTCTTGTACCTGCCCTTGATGTAGCCCAGCCCCCACTTGATCTGCGTAGCCGGGTTGGTCTGCCAGTCGGCACCGGCGGAACCCATCTTGCTACCGGGGTACGCCTGGGGGATGCCGTACGCGCCGGACGATGAGTTGCGGGCCTTGTGGTTCCAGCCGCTCTCCTTGGTCCAGAGCTTCTCCAGGCAGGGGAACTCGGAGATGCCGAAGCCCGCGTCGATCATCATCGCGCAGCCGATCTTGCGGTTGCCGCTGTACTCGGCGCAGGATTCCGGGATCGGCCCGTCGTACGGCTTGGCGGCCTGCGTGGCAGCCTTCTCGGCCGCCTTCCGCTCGGCCTTGCGGGCGGCCGCGGCGGCCTCGGCCTTGCGGGCCCGCTCGGCGGCCTCCTTGGCGGCCTGCTCGGCCCGCAGCTTGGCCTGGTATTCGGCGGCCCGCTGCTTGGCGAACGCGACCTGGTGGGTGGACTGCCGCTCGCGCTGGTAGGCGATGTCGACCCGGTCTACCTCAAGGCCGGCCTGAGCGGTCAGGCCTTGTTGCTGAGTTTCGCGGTCTTCGCCCAGGTAGAAGCCACCGGCAACGCCCACGGAGAGCAGGGCGACAGCAGCCGTACGGGCACCCAACCGGCTCCACAGCCGACTCACGAAGTGGTCCCTTCGTCGGGGGCAAGGACACGGCGCGACGCCGGGCCAGAGAGGCCGTCAGCCGTGCCGCGAGCGCCCCGACCGGTGTGCCGGTCGCGCCGACGCACCGATCGTCACCGACGCTGCCCATCCCTGGGCAACGATCACCAGCGATCCCCGTGGTGCGTGGGCGCTCGTTGGACACCATCGCGCACAGTGAGGCTGATGGGAAACCAACAAGCCGCTTTGTGATCTGCACCACAACTAAAATGCGGACGAAACCCTACAAAGCACCCATCAAAGCGGGATGTCCTCCAGAAGATCCGTCACCATCGCGGCGATCGGCGAGCGCTCCGAACGGCTGAGCGTGACATGAGCGAAGAGGGGATGGCCCTTCAACGCCTCGATGACGGCGGTCACACCGTCGTGACGGCCGACCCGCAGATTGTCCCGCTGCGCCACATCGTGGGTGAGCACCACCCGGGAGCCCTGCCCGATCCGGGACAGCACCGTCAGCAGCACCCCGCGCTCAAGCGACTGGGCCTCGTCCACGATCACGAAGGCGTCGTGCAGACTGCGCCCCCGGATGTGGGTCAGCGGCAGCACCTCGAGAATGCCCCGCGAGGTGACCTCCTCCAGCACGTTCTCGTGCACCACCGCACCGAGCGTGTCGAAGACCGCCTGGGCCCACGGCGACATCTTCTCCGACTCCGACCCCGGCAGGTAGCCCAACTCCTGGCCACCCACGGCGTACAGAGGGCGGAACACGATCACCTTCTTGTGCCGGCGGCGCTCCATGACCGCCTCCAGGCCGGCGCAGAGCGCCAACGCCGACTTGCCAGTGCCGGCCCGACCGCCCAGCGAGACGATCCCGATCGACTCGTCGAGCAGCAGGTCGAGAGCGACGCGCTGTTCTGCCGAGCGGCCGTGCAGACCGAACGCCTCCCGGTCGCCCCGCACCAGCCGGACGGACTTGTCCGGCAGCACCCGGCCGAGCGCGGAGGCGCGCGTCGAGTGCAGCACCAGGCCGGTGTGGCAGGGCAGACCGGCGGCCTCGTCGACGTCGAGCGACTCCCCGGCGTACAGCGAGGAGATCTGCTCCTCACTCAGGTCCAGCTCGGACATGCCGGTCCAGGTCGGGTCGCTGGCCTGGCCGTGCCGGTACTCGTCGGCCCGCAGGCCCACCGAGGCGGCCTTGACCCGCAGCGGCATGTCCTTGCTGACGAGCGTGACCTCCCGGCCCTCAGCGGCGAGGTTGAGCGCCACGGAGAGGATGCGGGCGTCGTTGCTCTCGGTACGGAAGCCGGGTGGCAGCACCCCGTCGTCGGTGTGGTTCAGCTCCACCCGCAGCGTGCCGCCGGCGTCGTTGGCGGGCACCGGGGTGTCCAACCGGCCATGCTGGATCCGCAGCTCGTCGAGCATCCGCAGCGACTGCCGGGCGAACCAGCCCAGCTCCGGATGGTGCCGCTTGCCCTCCAACTCGGTGATAACCACAAGCGGCAGCACCACCTCGTGCTCGGCGAACCGGTGGAAAGCCGCGGGGTCGGACAGCAGCACGGACGTGTCCAGAACGAACGCCTGCCCGGCTGGTCGCGGCTCCTCGGGCTCGACCGGCGCGACGGCCGGCGCACGGCGGCTCCGGGTGGCGCGGCGGGTCGTGGCAGTCGCGGCCGGGGTCTGGTCGGCACCGGCGGTGATACGGCGAGTCGTCACAGGCCTGCTCCGACGGATGGGCACCCGCCACCCGCGTTCCGCCTCGTCCGGTGCCCGGGACACGGGGTCGGATGCGGAACCCCGTGTGCGAGGTCGCAGATCCGGGCGGACCGGCTGGCCCGGGAGAACCCCGCGCCATGCCTAGACGCTAGCGGCGGCGGCCCGTCCCGGCTAGTGCCGTGATCGTGGATCTCCGGAGACAGCCCTGTGAACACCGCGCCGACGGGTCGACATCTCGTGCCGGCAGCGGGGCGCGGCGAGGTGCCGGCAGCGGGCGCGGCGAGCCGGCCGGGATGCATGCCCCCTGCGCGCATCCCGGCCGGCGGGGCCACCGTCACCGGTCTGACGTGACCCCGACGGTGCGTGTCCGCCGCGGACGACGCACCGCGTTCGTGGCGCCGGTCGGCGGACCGCTCCCCCCGAGCGGTCCGCCGACCGGCTCAACCGGTGCGTCGAACGAGTGTGCCGGTCGGGTGCCGCCCGGTGATCGGGGCGGCCGGCGCGGTGAACGACGAGCCGGTGTAGGTGGTGCCAGGGCGGGCCACGGTGCCTGCGGAGCGGACGGAGCCCCCCGAGGAGACCGACAGAGCGGAGGCGATCGCCGCCTGGGCGTCACGCCGGCGCCGGTTCCAGGCACCCCTGTCGCCGTCGAAGTAGCCCTGCCGGTAACCGAAGCGGTAGCCGATGCGATAGCTCAGCTGCCCGTGCAGCCGGCCGGCCGCATAGCTGGTGGCGGCGAGCACCAGGACGAGGAAGACCGCGAGGAAGGGGCTCATCGGGCGGCCCCGACGCTGCCCGTACGCCGTTTCATCGTTCCTCCGGCTCGACAGCGGTCGGGTCCACGACGAGGAGCCGGTCCAGGTCGTCGGTGCTGACCTCCTCGACCAGCTCGACGCTGATCCGGCAGCCGTCCAGCACGACCTCGGCCACTGAGGAACGGCGGATCTCCCCGCCGGCGTCGTAGACCCGGACGCTCAGCTCCGGGCAGCCGAGGTGGGTACGCCAGGCGTTCCACTCGGTACGGTCGCTGACGCTCAACGACAGGTATCGGCAGCCTCGGGCGAGGTAGAGGCGCCACGGGGCGCTCAGCCCTGCGGCCACCCCGTCGGCGATCAGCCCGAAGGCCTGGGCTCGGGTGGCGAGCTCGGTCACCACACCCCCCTGGCGCCGGGGGCGTGACGCATGCGAGCACCAATCGTCTCATGCACGTGACACACCGTAGATTGTCCCATGGACGTGACAGTATCAGCTTTTCGTCTGTTTACCTTCGCCACTACGGGCATCTATTCTGCCCGGGTGACACCCCTCAAGAGTGGCCCTGGATCGTTTACGGGAGATCCGAGGATCCCGTCACGTCCGCGTGACAACAGCGTGCCTGGCCGCACGCCGGTTCCCGCTTGGCCGTACCGTCACGGGGTGACCGAGACGGCCAATGCGCGAAAGATCGCCTTCGCCACCTTCGTCCGGCGTGCCCTCGACGAGGCGCGAGCCACCCGGGCCTGGAGCGGCACCGAGGTGTCCCGACGTACCGGCGTCTCCCGGCAGACCATCAACAGGTGGGTCCGTGGCGACTGGGCCAGCGACCCCGAGGCCGAACGGGTCGTGGCCTTCTGCGAGGGCCTCGGGTTGAACCCCGCAGCCGCCTTCGCCGCGCTCGGTTGGGACCGCACCGCGACCGGTCCGCGGGCCAGCCAGCCCGCCCCTCCGATGGACCCGGACGTGGAGGCTCTTCTGCGCCGCCTGGTCGACCCCGACGTGTCGGACGCGGAGAAGTTCCACATCCGCGAAACCATCAGGTACCTCGCGTATCGCCCAACGCTGCCGGTGGATGTCCGAAAAAGAGGGAATCAGGCAGGCTAGTTCCTCAGATGGCGAAAGAACGCCTGGTCAGGTTCATTCGTTTCGCTCCGGGGCCGGAACGGGCACGCTAGCGTCCCTAGTCGTACTGCTTGGGCTCGTCGTCGGCGGGGGGACGGGACAAGGCCGAACCCAGCCCTGCGGGACAGAAGGAGGGGTCTGTCCATGACCCTGAAGTGGTTGGCAGTCGTGGTCGCCACGGTGTCGATGACACTGTGGGCGACCGGCAACGTGGTGACCTTCGTGGTCAACGGCGGTCAGCTTCCGCTGCTCGTCAACCTCCTCGCGCTCATCAGCGCCGGCACGGCGGTCATCCTCGCCGTCATCGCGGAGCTGCACGAGCGCCTCAACAACCGGCTCAGCGCCCTCACCGAGTTCCTGGTGGCGCGGCTCAACGAGATCGAGACCCGCACCGGAGATCGCAACACCGGGTTCGTGGAGGGCTACCTGTTGAGCCACGGCCAGGAGGCCACGGTGGTGCCGTTCGGCCGGCGCGGACGAGGAGCCGCCGAACGCTGACGGCGCCCAGCTGGGCCGGGTGCGCTCGGCCAGGAATAGGCCCACATCGCCGGGGTACGCTGACGCGCGTGCCGCCGTTGAATCTGGGCAACCAGCAGCCGAAGACCCCGTTGAACGCCGACCAGGCCTGGCAGGTCACCGCAGGCCGGGCCGCCGGAACGGTGCTCTTCTTCGACTTCGACGGGACGCTCGCGCCCGTCGACGATGACCCGACCGCGGTGCGGCCCGCCCCCAAGGCGTTGGCCGCCATCGAGGCGTTGGCCCCTGTGGTCCGGCGGATCGCCATCGTCTCAGCGCGACCCGTCGACTTCCTCCGCGAGCGCCTCGGCGAGCTCAGCGGCGTCGACCTCTACGGCCTCTACGGCCTGGAGCACAGCCACTCCGGCGGCGAGACGGTCACCGAGCCGGCCGCCCTGCCGTGGGTGCCGACGATGGAGGAGCTGGCCGACCTGGCCCGAGCGGAGCTGCCCCCCGGCACGCTCGTCGAATACAAGCGGCTCTCCGTCGCGCTGCACTGGCGTACCGCGCCGCAGCTCGGCGCGACAGTCCAGGAGTGGGGGCAGGCGCAGGCCGACCGGCTGGGGCTGCGGGTGCAGGCCGGGCGGATGGTGCTGGAACTCAAGCCCCCCGTCGACCGGGACAAGGGCATGGTGATCGGCGAGGTCGTCCAGGAAGCCACCGGCGCCTGGTACTTCGGCGACGACGTCTCCGACATCAAGGCGTTCGCGGCGCTGCGAGCCCGCAGCGAGGCTGACCCGGACTTCTTCGGCGTGTGCGTGGCCGTCGCCAACTCCGAAACCGGTCAGGAGGTGGCGAACGCCGCCGACCTGACCATCGAGTCTCCGGCCGCGCTCGGCGACTTCCTCACCCGGGCGCTCAATCACCTACCCTGAGCCGGCGCGGGCGCCCGCTCAGACGCCGTAGCGACGCTGACGGTTGGCGTACGAGCGCAGCGCCCGCAGAAAGTCGATGTGCCGGAAATCCGGCCAGTTGAGTTCGCAGAAGTAGAACTCCGAGTGCGCTGACTGCCAGAGCATGAAACCGGACAGCCGCTGCTCGCCGCTGGTGCGGATGACCAGGTCGGGATCGGGCTGGCCGCGGGTGTAGAGATGCTCGGAGATGTGCTCTACGTCCAGCACCTCGGCCAGCTCTTCGAGGGTGCCACCGGCCGCGGCGTGCTCCAGCAGCAGCGAGCGGACCGCGTCGGTGATCTCCCGTCGGCCGCCGTAACCCACAGCGATGTTGACCACGGCGCCGTCAGTGCGATCCGCGGTGCGTTCTTCCGCGCCCTTGAGCGCCACAGCCGTCTGGGCGGGCAGCAGGTCCAGAGCGCCGACGATGCGTAGCCGCCACGGATTGCCCTCCTCCGCCAGCTCCACCACAAGGTCTTCGATGATCTGAAGCAGCGGGTCCAGCTCGCTCGCCGGACGACGGAGGTTGTCGGTGGCCAGCAGGTAGAGGGTGACGTGCCCGATACCGGCCTGGTCACACCAGCCCAGAACGTGTTTGATCTTCGCGGCGCCGACGCGGTGCCCGTCGTTCGGGTCGACGAAACCCATCTCCCGCGCCCAGCGGCGGTTGCCGTCGCACATCACCCCGACGTGCCGTGGCACCGGTTTGCCCGCGAGCTTCGCCGTGAGCCGGCGCTCGTAGACGGAGTAGATAAGGTTCCGCAGCGTCATCACCTAGCAGCGTAGCGACCCGCCGGTCAGCTCACCGCCTCGGAGGCCGATCCCTGGCCGGCAATTCCATGCCGATCATGCCCAGCGTACGGGCAGTGAGCCGACCGTCGCCGAGTCCCAACTCCACCACATCGTCGAACACCTGGTCGTCCCGGCGGGCCGCCCGGACCGCCGCGTCGACCACCCGTCGACGCCGGGCCAGCCAGGCCGCCACCGAACTGTGCCGCAGGTGGGTGCCGAGACGGCGGCGAAACCCGTGGGCATAGCGGCGGGCGGCGTTCTCGGGCTCGCCTGCCGCGGCGGCACCGGCCAACGCCCCGGAGAGCAGTGCGTAGAAGATGCCCTCGCCGGTGAACGGGTTGATCAACGACAGCGCGTCCCCGGCCAGCAGGGTGCGGCCCCGCCCCGGCGCCGGGCGATGCGTGGACAGCGGCAGGTGGTGGGCCCGCAACGCGGTCACCGTCGACAGGTCGGTTCCGGGCAGCAGCGCGACGAGCCGATCCAGCAGGTAGCCGCGGCTCAGCGGTTCGCCGCGCAGCACCTCCCCGTACCCGACGTTCGCCCGCCCGTCGCCGATCGGAAACGACCAGGCGTACGCCGGCCAGCGCGCCTTCGAGGTCACGATGAGCTGCTCGGGCGGGCCGGGCAGCGCCGGAGCGTACCCCCGGATGGCCAGTGCCAGATGCCGGTCCGGGTTGACCGGATGGCCGAGCGCCCGGCGCACCACCGACCCGGCGCCGTCCGCGCCCACCACCACCCGGCCGGACAACTCCCCGTCGAGCACCACCCGGTCGGCACGCGCCTCGACCCGGCGGACGGTGTGCCGACGCAGCTGCGCGCCGGCGGCCACCGCCGCGGCGACCAGCCGCGCGTCGAAAACCTGCCGGGGCACGGTGTACGCCGGCCGGGGCAGTGCCCGGGCCACCGACCCGCCGCCGGGGGCGACCATGCGCAGTGCGGGCAGCGGGGCGTAGCCGGCCACGGCTTCGGTGACGCCCAGCTCGGCAAGCACGTCGACGGAGTGCGCGGCGATCCCGTCACCGCACGCCTTGTCGCGGGGAAAGTCGGCCCGGTCCAGCAGCAGCACGCTGGCACCGGCCCGGCGGGCCGTCAGCGCGGCGGCTGCCCCGGCCGGCCCCGCCCCCACCACCACCACATCAAATTCGTCACCCACGGCGCCTCCTCCCGCTCAAACGGCACTGTCACCCTGGCCCCGCCCCGCCCCGCCCCGCCCCGCCCCGCCCCGATCCCGCTCCGATCCGCCCCGATCACCGCTGCTGGGCGACAGCGCCCGCCCGCCGCCGACCACCCCAACCAACTCAACCCGATCCCCTGTGACCGACACCACCCGCCATCCTGCACCAGCCCACCGAAAACCAACCGATCCAAACGACCCGCCAACCCCGCTCGCCCACCCGGTTCACCCATCCACCCACTCCCGCCCGGCCACCTCGCCCCGCCCGCCCCACCTCGCCCCGCCCCACCTCGCCTCGCCCCACCTCGCCCCGCCCCGCCCAACACGTCGATCATGGAGTTGTGGTGCCTGCCTTATCCTGGTTGGCCACTTTCATCCCCCACCACAACTCCATGATCGACGCGGCGAGACGGCGAGGCGACGAGGAGGGCTAGGCGGGCTAGGCGGCGAGGCGGGCTAGCGGCCGAGCGGGCAGCCGCACGGCCAGACGGGGTCGATCCAGCACGGCAGGACCGGGTCAGCCGAGCGAGGGCGGGGCGCTCGGACGCTCGGGCGAGGGCGGAGCGGACCAGACGCCCTCGGGGCGCGGAGACGGGCTCACTCCCCCGCGATCTTGCACTTTGTGTCGCCGGTTTGCGCCTTTCATGCCTTAAGTACCGGCAGGAAGTGCAAGATCGACGAGCGAGAGAGCGAGCGCGGAGAGGGCGAGGGCGCGAGGGCGCGGGGTGGATTTAGGTTGGGGGTGCTTCGGGGGCTCGGGATGCTCGGTGGAGGCCGTACAGGGTCAGGGTGGCTGCGGCGAGTAGCGGGGCGCCGTCACGGACCAGGCCGTCCACGCCGAGCAGCCACCAGCACAGCGGCAGGTCCACGGCGAGGACAGCAACCGTGACGACGACAAGCAGACGGCCCGCCCACTGCTTGCCACGCATCAGGAACGCGGTGCAGAACAGCACCGCGTAGCTGACCGTGATGCCCGCGCAGAACCAGAAGAGCACGGCGGGTACGGCGGACAGCCGACCGTCCAGGATGGACCCGCCGGCGACAAGTGCCGGCACCAGCATCAGCGGGCTGTAGGTGAACGCTGCCGCCCTACTGGTCAGCAGCCAGCCGCTGGCCGCCGGCCGGCGCGGCGGGGTTTCCCGCCAGGAGATTCCGGCCCTGTCGATGACAAGCCGTTGCCGGTGCCGGACGAGGTGCCCGGCCAGCGCCGACGAGCGGTAGAGCAGCCAGACGACCGCCACACAGAGCCCGGTGAGTACGGCGAAACCGAGCAGCCCGGGCAGCGGCGGCACCCCCTGCCGGGGCACTATCAGCCGGCCGACAGCGAAGACTGTGGTGACGGCGAGGATCAGGCCGAACGGGCGGGCCAGCGTCCGACCCCGGCGCACGTGTCCGATCAGCAGCAGGAAGCCGAACGAGCGCAGCATCGCCCAGCCGGTGCGTACGGCCAGACCGAAGCCCTGCTCCGGGGCGTACCACCAATTGATCAGCTCGACCACGACGGTGGCCGCCGCCGTGGTCGCCAGCAGGATGGTGAGCGCCCGGACGGCGGACGGCCGCCGGACCTCGGTCTCGGCGGCCGTCCTCATGGAATCCGATGATGCCCGTGACGGGCGGTTTTCACACCTACCGTTGGGGCTGCGCGGCGTCCAGCCGGGCCCGCAGGGCGTCCAGCTCGGCCCAGAGCACGCCGGGCAGCTTGTCACCGAACTTCTCGAACCACTCGGTGATCAGCGGCAACTCGTTGCGCCACTCGTCCGGGTCCACCTTGAGCGCGATCCGGACGTCCTCCGGGGTCATGTCCAGGCCCTCGACGTCGAGCGCGTCGGGTGCCGGCACCATGCCCACGGGGGTCTCGACCGCGTCGGCCGTGCCCTCGATCCGCTCGACGACCCACTTGAGCACCCGGGAGTTCTCCCCGAAGCCGGGCCAGAGGAACGAGCCGTCCGGGTCCTTGCGGAACCAGTTGACGTAGTAGATCTTCGGCAGCTTGGACTCGTCGCCGTCGGTGCCCTTGCCCATCTCGATCCAGTGCCGGAAGTAGTCACCGGCGTTGTAGCCGATGAACGGCAGCATCGCCATCGGGTCGCGGCGGACCACGCCGACCGCGCCGGACGCGGCGGCGGTGGTCTCCGAGGACAGCGTGGCACCCATGTAGACGCCGTGCACCCAGTCGCGGGCCTCGGTCACCAGCGGGATCGTGTCCTTGCGGCGGCCACCGAAGAGGATGGCGTCGATCGGTACGCCGTTGGGGTCGAAGTACTCGTCGGCGAGGATCGGGCACTGGGTGATCGGGGTGCAGAACCGGCTGTTGGCGTGCGAGGAGAGGCTGTCGCTCTCCGGCGTCCAGTCGTTGCCCTTCCAGTCGATCAGGTGCGCCGGCGGCTCGCCCATGCCCTCCCACCAGACGTCCCCGTCGTCGGTGAGGCCCACGTTCGTGAAGACCGAGTTGCCGCGGTCCAGCGTGCGCATGGCGTTGGCGTTCGTCTTCCAGTCGGTGCCGGGCGCGACGCCGAACAGGCCGTACTCCGGGTTGACCGCGTAGAGCCGGCCGTCCGGGCCGAACCGCATCCAAGCGATGTCGTCGCCGATGGTCTCGACCTTCCAGCCCGGGATGGTCGGCTCCACCATGGCCAGGTTGGTCTTACCGCAGGCCGACGGGAAGGCGCCGGCGATGTGGTAGACCTTGCCCTCCGGCGAGGTGATCTTGAGGATGAGCATGTGCTCGGCGAGCCAGCCCTCGTCGCGCCCCATCACGCTGGCGATCCGCAGCGAGTAGCACTTCTTGCCCAGCAGCGAGTTGCCGCCGTAGCCGGAGCCGTACGACCAGATCTCCCGCGTCTCCGGGAAGTGCGAGATGTACTTCGTCTCGTTGCACGGCCACGCCACGTCCTGCTCGCCGGGGGCGAGCGGGGCGCCGATCGAGTGCAACGCGTGCACGAAGTCCGCGTCGTCCCCCATGGCCTCGAGGACCTTGGCG
The DNA here is from genome assembly GCF_011927785.1 of Micromonospora profundi. Classification (NCBI taxonomy): domain Bacteria; kingdom Bacillati; phylum Actinomycetota; class Actinomycetes; order Micromonosporales; family Micromonosporaceae; genus Micromonospora; species Micromonospora profundi. Next base: position 5,121,901 of record NZ_JAATJK010000001.1, read on the forward strand.
CCCATCCGGGTCATGATGCGCATGGACGCGACCACGTACGGGCTGTCGGTGATCTCGACGCCGAACATGGGCTTCTCGGCCTCGACCGGACCCATGACGAACGGGATGACGTACATGGTCCGACCGCGCATCGAGCCGCGGTACAGGTCCGTCATCGTCCGCTTCATTTCGGCCGGCGCCATCCAGTTGTTGGTGGGGCCGGCGTCCGCCTCGTCGACGGAACAGATGTAGGTGCGTTCCTCGACCCGAGCGACGTCCGTCGGGTCGGTACGCGCGTAGAACGAGTTCGGTTTCTTTTCGGGGTTCAGTCGGACGAGCGTGCCGGCATCGACCAGCTCGTCTGTGAGGCGACGCCATTCCTCATCGGATCCGTCGACCCAGACCACCCGGTCAGGGGTGGTCAGTTCTGCCACCTCACGGACCCAGGCGAGCAGTTTCGGATGGGATGTCGGGGCCTGATCGATACCCCGCACAACAGCCGGAGCAACCATGACACATCTCCTTGTGGTCGACGCTGACCGATCTATGGGGTGCACGAGTCTCAGCGGCGCCGATGCGTCGCCTTCGTGGAAACCTGGGATTGGCCTCAGCGTAAACCGGGCAGCCTTCCGAGTCAGTGGGACTGGTTGTGAAGAACTGCACAAGGTACGGCTTAGCTGCGGTATCACGAGCTGATACCCGCTTTCCTGCGCAGTTTCACGCAAATCTTGTCGTGCGCCCCGGCCGACGTGCGTTGCGGTCGGGCCGTGGACCCGCCTCGCCGACCGGTTCGCGGATTCCCGTTCCGGGCCGCCTCAAGCCTGCGAATTGGTTACGCTGCGTTCAACGGCGCACACCCGGCGACAGGGCAGCCCGAGCGACGGCGTCGACTCGCGTTGCTCCCCCTCCGACTGGTCGGCAGCCGGTAGGCTCGGCCTGTGGCCGCCACAATGACCGGGGAGCAACCGGGTCCCCGGCAGACCAGACCTGGTCTGGTCCGCGCACTGCGCGACCGTTTCGGTCACCTCGTCCGCGAGCTGAGCAAGTTCGCCACGGTTGGCGGGATCGCGTTCCTCATCGACTTCGCCCTGTTCAACTACCTGACGACAGCGCGCGGGGTCGAGCAGATCACCGCGAAGACGATCTCAACGGTGATCGCTGCCACATTCGCCTTCCTCGGCAACCGGTTCTGGACCTGGCGGCACCGCCAGCGCAACAACCCGGCCCGCGAGTACGCGCTGTTCTTCTTCTTCAACGCCGTCGGCCTCGGCATCGCGGTGGCCTGCCTGGCGGTCAGCCGCTACGGGCTCGGCAGCATCTGGCCGGCCGTGTTCCAGACGCAGCTGGCCGACAACATCGCGAGCTTCGTGGTCGGCACGGGCCTCGGCACGTTGTTTCGCTTCTGGTCCTACCGGCGGTTCGTCTTCGTCGAAGCGGGAAGTCAGCCCGTTCCGCAGGGGGAGCACGACCGCGACTACGGGGCGTGACCTGCCGCCCACCCCGTCCGGCCGGTGACCGCCGGCTTCATCGACTGACCTAAGGTGTTTCGCATGCGTCTTGTCCGTCTGCTGCCTGAGCGCTGGCAGAAGTTCATCAACGAGGCGCTCAAATTCGGCATCGTCGGTGGCATCAACACCGTCATCAATTACGCGGTGTTCAATGCCCTTGCACTTACCGTCTTTGCCGACGGTCAGTTGAAGGCGACTGTCATCGCGACGATCGTTGCGACGATCACGTCGTATCTGATGAATCGCCATTGGACGTACCGGGATCGCCCGAAATCTGCACTTCGGCGCGAGTACGTCCTGTTCTTCCTGTTCAACGCGACGGGCCTGCTCATCGAGCTGGGCGTACTGGCAGCCGCCAAGTACGGCCTCGGCATGAACAGCCTGTTGGCACTGAACGTGGCAAAGACCGTCGGCGTCCTGCTGGCCACGCTGTTCCGCTTCTGGTCGTACCGGACCTTCGTCTTCCAGCCCATCGCACCTGTCGAGCCCGACGCCAAGCCCGAATCCACCTGGCACAGCATCCCGCGCGATGAATGGGACACGATGGCCGAGATGGACCCGATCGCCGAGCTGGCCGAATCCGTCTCCGAGCTGGAAGAGGCACAGTCCAGTGACCGCCCGGAGGCCGCTCCCGGCCCGGCCGGCGGCGCTCCAGCCCAGGGACGACACACACCGCTGACCCCCGGCGTCCCCGCGGACCTGTCCGCGGAACTCGCCGCGGAGCTGCACGCCGGCACCCGTCGCGCGCCCCGCCGGTGACGACTCCTGAAACCCGCTCCGGCACGGGGGCGCCCGCCGAGCTGTTCTTCGAGGACCTCGTTCCGGGGCTCACCGTCGACCTCGGCACGGTGACCGTGGACGGGGACGAGATGCTGGCGTTCGCCCGCCGCTTCGACCCGCAGTGGTACCACGTCGACAGCGCCCTGGCCGGGGCGAGCCGGCACGGCGGCGTGATCGCCAGCGGCTTCTACACGGTGAGCCTGTTCATGCGGGCGTACGTCGATCACCTGCTGTCCCGCGCAGCGGCCGACGCCTCCCCCGGCCTGGAGGAATTGCGGTGGCTCGCCCCGGTACGCGCCGGAGACCGCCTCGCCGTCCGAGTGGACGTGATGGGCGCCCGACCGTCGACGGCCCGCCCGGGGCTCGGCACCGTCAGCCTCACCGGCACGATGCTCAGGCTCGGCCCGGACAATCGGCCGGAGCAGGAGGTCATGCGGACCCGCTTCCGTGGCTGGTTCGCGCTGCGCCCGGCGGAGCCAACGCCCGAAAGCAGCCCGACGAAGACCAGCCAGCCCGGAGGCAGCCCGACGAAGACCAGCCAGCCCGGAGGCAGCCCGACGAAGACCAGCCAGCCCGGAAGCGGCCCGGCGGAGACCAGCCAGCCCGGAAGCGGCCCGGCGGAAACCGATCAGCCCGAGGGCGGCACGGCAGAAACCAGCCGGCCCGGAGTCGGCGCGGCCCAGGCCGGACGGGCCGAAGGCGTCCCGGCCCCCCGCCCGGACAGTGACCGCGCCGGGACGAAAACTCCCCACTGACGGGGGCGGAACGCCCCTGACCGGTCCGCCCCAGCACGTCGGCCGGGGCGGTCGCGGACTGTCGGGATCAGCTGGTGGGGTCGCGCAGCGGCTTGCCCTCCCGCATGTCGGCGAGGATGTCGCGCATCTCGCCGTCACCCAGCGAGTGCTTGTCGTGTTGCGCCTCGATCAGCTCGTACAGGGTGGTCTGCACCCGGCTGACCCCCGGCACGTCGACGAGTACCGACTGGCCGCGCTCACCTGCGGACTCGATGGTGAGCGTGCCGCATCCGACAAGACGCTCGATGAAGCGCTGGCTCATCGAGTGGTCGTTGACCCGGGTGAGCGGGAGGTCCCGCCGGTCGCGGGAAAAGACACCGTGTTGCAGCAGCACCCGCTCGTTTGTGAACAGGTAGTGCGTAGTGCGCCAGACCAGGAACGGCCACAGCCCGAACCAGAGCACCGCGACCAGTGCGATCGCACCGATCACGGCCAGCGCGATCGAACCACCACCGCTCTGGGGCAGCATGAGCACACCGACCACCACCGCAGCGATGGCCAGCACCAGCACCGCGATCGGCCGGATCAACGCCTTCCAGTGCGGGTGCAGGTGCAGCACGACGTGCTCGTCTTCGGTAAGCACGTCTTCGGGAAACGCCACGGAAACCTCCATCGCCGTTTGTCTGCCGCGCAGACGGTAAACCCCCCAGGGGCTCCGACGGCATCCGCCACGCGGCCCACCCGAAGTCTCCGCGATCTTGCACTTTCGGTCGCCGTTTCGCGGCCTTCGCCCGATCCGCCCGGACAACAACTGCAAGATCGCGGCGAAGACGGAGGGCGGCGAGGAGCGCTAGCGCACGTGGAGGACGTCTCCTGCGGATATTGCTTGGTTGCCGGCGGGGGTTGTCAGTAGGAGTTGGCCACCTGGGTCTACGCCTGTGGCGGTGCCGGTCACCTCGTCGCCGTTGGGAAGCAGGACGCGCACCTCGCGGCCGACTGTGGCGCAGGACGCCAGGTAGGCGTCGCGCAGGCCGCTGGCCACGGCGTCTCCGCCAGCGGAACGCCAGCGGGCGTACCAGTCGGCGAGCGCCCGCAGCAGTGCCCGCAGCAGCGGGTCCCGATCGGTGGCCGCCGCGCCGGACAGTTGCAGCGAGGTCGCCGGCAGCCCGGTCGGGTTCACGGGTAACTCGTCGGCGCGCAACGTCACGTTGAGGCCCATACCGAGAACGATGGCCGGCGGCTGGGCGGGCGCACCTCCCGGCACCGCCTCGGCCAGCACTCCTGCGCACTTCGCGTCGCCGATCAGCAGGTCGTTTGGCCACTTCAGAGCGGCCTCCAGCTCTGCCAGCCGGGCCACCGCCTCGACCAGCGCGACGCCGGCCAGCAGCGGCAGCCACCCGTACCCCGTGGTGGGCACCGCCGGCCAACCGCGGTCCGGCACCGGATCCCCGGGCCGCAGCAGGACGCTTGTGGCGATCCCGGCCCGTGCCGGCGACTGCCACACTCGGCCGCGGCGACCGCGCCCGGCGGTCTGCCGCTCGGCGACCACGACAAGACCCTCCGGCTCGCCGGCCGCCGCCGCCTCGGCCACGTCGGCGTTCGTGGAGCCCGTCTCGGTGCGCAGTTCCAGCCTGGCCCACGGGCCGTGCGGCGCGACAAGCGCGCGCCGCAGCCGGGCCGCCGACAGCGGTGGGCGGTCCAGATCGGTGTACGGGGAGCCGGGCATTCCGCCAGCCTACGGCGCTGGCAGCGGCGACAGTGAGGCGTACTGCACAGCCGCATTGCCCTTAACCATCGTTATATTCCCAGGGTGACTACCGAGACCGGGACCAACATCCACAGCACGGCGGGCAAGCTGGCGGACCTGGAGCGCCGGGTCGACGAGGCGGTGCACGCCGGGTCGGCTCGTGCGGTCGAGAAGCAGCACAAGCGAGGTAAGAAGACCGCCCGCGAGCGGATCGAGATGCTGCTCGACGAGGGCTCCTTCGTCGAGCTGGACGAACTTGCCCGCCACCGCTCCACCGCCTTCGGGCTGGAGAAGAGCCGGCCGTACGGCGACGGTGTGGTCACCGGCTACGGCACCGTCGACGGCCGGCAGGTGTGCGTCTTCGCCCAGGACTTCACGGTCTTCGGCGGCTCGCTCGGCGAAGTCTTCGGCGAGAAGATCGTCAAGGTGATGGACCTCGCCATGAAGATCGGCTGCCCGGTGGTCGGCATCAACGACTCCGGCGGGGCGCGCATCCAGGAGGGCGTGGTCTCGCTCGGCCTGTACGGCGAGATCTTCTTCCGCAACGTCCGTGCCTCCGGCGTGATCCCGCAGATCTCGCTGGTGATGGGGCCCTGCGCCGGCGGCGCGGTCTACTCCCCCGCGGTCACCGACTTCACTGTGATGGTCGACCAGACCTCGCACATGTTCATCACCGGCCCCGACGTGATCAAGACGGTGACCGGCGAGGACGTCGGCATGGAGGAGCTGGGCGGGGCCCGCACGCACAACGCGCGCAGCGGCAACGCCCACTACCTCGCCTCCGACGAGGACGACGCGATCGACTACGTCAAGGCCCTGCTGTCGTACCTGCCGTCGAACAACCTCGACGAGCCGGTAGTGGTCGAGGCCCCCGCCTCGCTGGAGATCAGCGACGAGGACCGGGACCTGGACACGCTGATCCCGGACTCGGCCAACCAGCCGTACGACATCCAGAAGGTCATCGAGCACGTCCTCGACGACGGGGAGTTCCTGGAGGTCCAGCCGCTCTACGCGCAGAACATCGTGGTCGGCTACGGCCGCGTCGAGGGGCGCCCGGTCGGCGTGGTTGCCAACCAGCCGATGCACTTCGCCGGCACCCTTGACATCGCCGCCTCGGAGAAGGCCGCCCGGTTCGTCCGCACCTGCGACGCGTTCAACATCCCGGTGCTGACCTTCGTGGACGTTCCCGGCTTCCTGCCCGGCACCGGCCAGGAGTGGGACGGCATCATCCGCCGCGGCGCGAAGCTCATCTACGCGTACGCCGAGGCGACGGTCCCCAAGGTCACCGTGATCACCCGCAAGGCGTACGGCGGCGCGTACGACGTGATGGGATCCAAGCACCTGGGCGCGGACCTGAACTTCGCGTGGCCGACCGCGCAGATCGCGGTGATGGGAGCGCAGGGCGCGGTGAACATCCTCTACCGGTCGGAGTTGGCCGGCGCCGAGGACCCGGCGGCGGTCCGGGCCGAAAAGATCGCGGAGTACGAGGACACCCTGGCCAACCCGTACGTGGCCGCCGAACGTGGCTACATCGACGCGGTGATCCCGCCGCACGAAACACGCACGCAGATCGTCCGGGCGCTGCGCGTCCTGCGTACCAAGCGCGAGACCCTCCCGCCGAAGAAGCACGGCAACATCCCGCTCTGACCTGCCGAGTCGCCCCTGGCCGTGGCCAGGGGCGACTTGTCAGCAGGAGGGGACGGCGGCGCCGCACATCCGCTGGGCGGCAGCCCGGCCGAGTGCCTTGAGGTCCGTGTCGCTCAGGCTCAGGTTGATGCCGGGCACCAGCACCGTGACCAGGTCGCCCACCCGGAGCACGAGGGTGGTGTCGACCCGTCCGCCGGGCCGCAGCTTCCTTCCGGCGGGCGGGCCGAGCGGGGCGGATGGCACGTGCCGCATCAGGATCGACTCGTCGCCGGCGAAGTTGCTCGCCGCCGTCTCCCAGGAGTGGGCGATCTCGGCCGGCATCGTCTCGCCGTCGACAGTGATGGACCCGGCGTAGTGCCATTTGCGGCAGGCGTCGAGCAGCGCCCTCAGTTGGGCGAAGAGCTGGCCGCTTTCGGCCGGGTCGAGCCGGTAGACGTCCTGGCTGAGCTCCGCGCGCACCGGCCCGCCGCCGTCGGTGGTCGGTGACAGCAGGGTCTGCGACCGCGAATAGCGGGAGTACGCGCGCACCTCCGGTACGCCGCGGTCGTCGCCGCACCGTTGCAGCATCGGGTCCAGCCGGACGACCTCACCGAGACCGGCGTCGCCGAGCTGCACACCGGTGACGACGGGAACCTCGCTCGGCGTCAGCAGCGACTCCTGTGGGATGTCCCCCGCGCTGGCAATGGTTCCGGAGGGTATCGGCACCGCCGTCTCGGCCGGTGTCGTCGTCCGGGCCGTCAGGGCGTACGCCGGGCCGGTCACCGCCGCGAGCACCGCGACCGCCGCCAGCGCGGCCGTACGCCGGCTGCGTCGCCGGGCCCGGGCCCGGATCTCCTGCGGCTCCGCCCACCGCACGTCGTTCAGGTCCCGGTGGACCCGTTCGACGAACGTCATGTCGTCACGCATCGGTTGCCTCCTCCAGGTCAGAGACGGCGAGCAGGCCGGCGAGCGCGGCGCGCCCCCGGGAGAGTCGGGCCTTGACGGTGCCCACCGGGGCCTCGGTCTCCCGGGCCACGTCGGCGACGGGCATACCGACCAGGTAGTACAGGGCGATGGCGGTGCGTTGCTCCTCGGGCAGCCGACGCAGGGCGGCGACCACCTCGACGGTGTCGGTGCCCGGCCCGGGGACGGCTTCGACGGCCCCGTGCCGCAGGTACGCGCGGGCGCGGCTGCGCAGGCTGCGCCACCGGCTGACAGCGACCCGGCTGGCCACCACCCGTACCCACGCTTCGGGGTCGTCATACCTGCCGACGGTCGACCAGCGCTGCCAGGCACGGATGTACGCCTCCTGCACGGCGTCCTGCGCCTCGACCCGGTCCCCGGTCAGCGCGTAGACGAAACCAAGCAGCCGTTGCCGGCTTCCGCGGTAGAACTCGTCGAACCCGTCGACGTCCGGCACCCCGCTACCTCCCCGTGTCGGTCGCAGGGAACACGCGCCGGGAAGGTCAATCGGTTGCCCTGGTCAGCAGACCATCTACGCCGGGCACTCCGTTCCGGGCGTCGGGTCAGATGGTCAAGCCGGCGTCGGTGAGGATCGGGCCGGCGAGCAGCAGGGCACCGGCGACCAGGGCGGCGATGTTGACAAGTGCGAAGAAGCCCACCCAGAAAAGGGCCGGAAACAGGGTCAGCCCGGCGAGCTGGTCGGCGTCCGAGGCGGGCATCCGACCGCGCGACCGCAGCCGCTGTAGCTCCACCACAGGCCGCACGCCGCCGAGCAGCAGGAACCACACCCCGGCGTACGCGAACGCGGCCTGCACCTGCGGAGTGGCGTACCAGGAGACGGCGAACACCACTGCGCCGGTGACCAGCAACGACACCACGCCGAACGCGTTGCGGATCATGACCAGCATGGCGAGCAGCAGCACCACCGCGACCCAGAGCAGCAGTGTGATCCGGTTGCCGCCGAGCAGCCAGGCGCCAGCCAACCCGACAAGCGGCGGGGCGACGTAACCGGCGAGCAGGGTGAGGATCATTCCTGGCCCGGTGGGACGGCCGGCGGACAGCGTCAGCCCGGAGGTGTCCGAGTGCAGCCGGATGCCGCGCAACTTCCGGCCGGTGAGCAGGGCGACGAGCGCGTGCCCGCCCTCGTGCGCGATGGTGATGGCGTTACGGGCGATCCGCCACGGCAGCCGCGTCGACACCACCACCAGCGCGACGGCGGCGGTGATCAGCACCAGCAGTGGGGGCGGGTCCGGCTGCGCGCCGAACAGCGTGTCCCACTTCTCGCCCAGTCCGTCGATCGACATCATGGGGCGCGAGCCTACCGGCGGCGCTCCGGTGTCGATTCCCGGCCACCGGCTCGTACGGTGCGGGGCTGCCGTAAACGGCATGCACTGCACCGTCGATGAAAGTTTCTTCTATGGGTCTTGCGATCTAGGGCACTTAGCTCCAAAGATGGACATCAATAGCTGCGTCCTTGGAGGCACTCATGGCCCGTACCAGATCACCGCTGCGCCGCGTGCTCGCAGCCAGCCTCACCGTCCTCGCCACCGCAGCGACGGCTCTGGTCGCGACCGCCGGACCGGCGGCCGCGGCAACCACGCCCGGCATCGACGTGTCCCGCTACCAGGGTTCCATCAACTGGACAAGCGTCCGTAACGCCGGCATCCAGTTCGCGTTCATCAAGGCGACCGAGGGCACCAGCTACAAGGACCCGAACTTCAACGCGAACTACGTCAACGCGTACAACGCGGGGGTGATCCGCGGGGCGTACCACTTCGCCCGCCCGAACATCTCCGCCGGCTCGACCCAGGCCAACTACCTGGCCTCCAACGGCGGCGCGTGGTCGGCGGACAGCCGCACCCTGCCGGCCGCGCTGGACATCGAGGGCAACCCGTACAGCGGCGGTTACTGCTACGGCCTCAGCACGACCGCGATGCGCAACTGGGTGCAGGACTTCCTGAACACCTACCGCTCCCGCACCGGCCGGTACGCCGTCATCTACACCACCACGAGCTGGTGGAACCAGTGCACAGGCAGTTGGTCCGGCCCGTGGGGCAACCACCCGCTGTGGCTGGCCCGCTGGGCGAGCGCGCCGGGTACGCTGCCGGCCGGCGCTCCTGTGTGGAGCTTCTGGCAGTACACCAGCACCGGCGCCGTCTCCGGGATCAGCGGCAACGTGGACCGCAACTACTGGAACGGTGACCGGAGCCGACTGATCGCGCTGGCCAACAACACGGCCTGACCGGGTCAGTCCGCCTGATCCGCCTGAACTCGCCTGGGGAGGCGGTTGGCGGCAGCGGGATCGGCTGTCACCACACGGTTGACAATCGCTCCTGCTGCCGCCACTTTCGCCAATATCAGGTCAGGCCCGCCGCCGGCTCATCGCCGGCACCACAGGTGCGTCCTCACGGGCCAGAGCAGGCTTGCGGCTGAGCCGCCACGCAGCAACCCCGGATGCGGCCACTGTCACGACGCCGAGCAGCGCGACGAGCACCGGCATTCCCACGCTGACCAGCAGCAGAACCGCGTCGCCGAGCGCGACGAGCATCCACAGTGCCAGCCGGGGCCGGGCGTCCCTCCGTCGGTGACCCATGTCGCACCTCCTTCCGTCGTCGAGGGTCAGATACCCCGAACGACGCAAGGTCATGCGAAACGGTTTCGCCCCGGCGCGAATCCCGCAGGTCAGTCCCTGCGGTCGGGCACGAAGCCCGCGGCTATCCGGTCGAAGTTCGGCAGGTTGGCCTGCCAGTCCTTCTCCGCGATCTCCCACCGCAGGGCGTAGCCCCGGTTGCTGGCCGTCACGAACCCACGGTTACGGACGTGGATCCGCTGCCCGTCGCGGGTCTCCAGCCACTCCCAGTCGGCGCAGGTCTTCCAGAAGTTGCAGCGCTTGATGCCGAGATTCTGGTAGTTGTTCACGAACTTCCTGCGGTCCGGCTCGATACTCTGCCAGTCCTTGTAGGCGTCGTTCTTCGGCGTCGAGGTCCACTGCACCAGCAGCTCACCCGGCCCATTGGCCTCGTCGAAGACGACAGTGCTGCCGTCGACCTGCTTACGCACCCATCCGTCCGGGATCGGCAGAGTGAAGCCGGCCGGGTCCTTGTGCAGCTTCCAACCCGCCGGCAGGGCGTTCGGGTCGACCGACGGGGTGGCCGATGCCGTCGGACTGGGCGCTGCGCTTGTGGGCGGCGGCACGGCGGGAGCCGACGTCGGCGCCGGTGCGGACGTCGCGGCGGCGGCCCCGGTCGGCTCAGCCTGCGGTGTCTCGTTGTCGTCCCCGCTGCCGAGCCGCGGCACTATCACCACGAGAGCGATGAGCAGCAGGGCCACCACGGCCCCGATCAGCAGATTGCGCCGGGTGTTGCTCGGCTTGTCACCCGTCGAGGGCGGCACCGCCGCGCGCCCCGCCGGACCGACCGGAGGCATCACCGAGGTTGGCGTCGACCGCTTGCGCTGCTCCGGTGCCACCGGTGAGCCGTCAACGGCTGTCGGCTCGTCGTCGTACGACGTACCGACACCGGTCGTGTCGCCCGAGGCCGCGACCTTCTCCGTCGGATCGGCCTCGGCGGCGGCCGGGCCGGCGATCGTCGCGGTCGGCTCCGCCGGCACCAGGGCCGTCGGGTCGGCGTCCGCACCGGACCCGACGACGGCCGTCGGCGAGGCATCGGCAGCCGCGGCCGCGGCGGCGGACGTCGCAGCAGCGGCGACCGGCGGCGACACCGACCGGTCAGCGGTGTCCTCGGCGGGCCGAGGCACCGGCACGTGCGGCGGGCGCGGCTCGCGCGGACCGTTCGGCCCCGGCCGGCGTACGCCATCAAGCAGTGAGATCCCGCGCGACCGCCTGCCACCGGCGCGGCGCAGCATCCGCTCCGCCACCTCGGCGGTGATCCGCTCGTTCGGATCCTTGCGCAGCAGCCCGTTGAGCACCGGCTTGAGCGGGCCGGCGTTCTTCGGCGGCGGCATCGGCTCGGTGGCCAACGCGGCAAGCGTGGCGATCGCCGACGGCCGCGCGTACGGCGACTTGCCCTCCACCGCCGCGTACAGCGTCGCGCCCAACGACCACAGGTCGGCCTCCGGCCCGGCGGTGCCCTCCCGGGCGCGTTCCGGAGAGATGTACGCAGGCGAACCGAGCACCATTCCGGTGCGGGTCACGTTGGGGTCGCCCGGGATGGTGGCGAGACCGAAATCGGTCAACACGACCCGGCCGTCGTCCCCGAGCAGCACGTTGCCGGGCTTGACGTCGCGGTGCATGACGCCCGCCTTGTGGGCCGCGTTGAGCGCACCCAGCACGCCGAGCCCGATCTCGACCGCGCGGGCCGGCGTGACCGGGCCGTCCTCGGCGAGAGTGTCCTGCAACGACTTCGACGCCACGTACTCCATGACGATCCACGGGTCGCCATCCGTGCGCAGCACGTCGAAAATGCGCACCACGTTGACGTGGTTGAGCCGGGCGATCGCCCGCGCCTCACGCAGCGAACGCTCCCGCATCTCGCGGCGTTCCTCGTCGGTGAGGCCCGGCGGCGGCACCAACTCCTTGATCGCGACGTCCCGGTGCAACACCTCGTCGCGCGCCTTCCACACCCGGCCCATGCCACCCTGGCCGAGCGGCGACAGAAGCCGGTATCGGTCAGCGACGAGTTGGGGAAGCGCGTTCGACATCGGTGTGACGGTACCCGGACCCGCCGACGCTCACACCGCCGGCACGCCACTGTGCGCTTCCCGTGACTTCGGGCCGCGTACCCTGGCGGCATGTCTGCTGACCAGCCACTGTTCCGGGTCGTCCGCGGCGTGCCAACCGCCGAGGAACTGGCCGCCCTGGTGGGGGCGATCGTCGTCCGCTCCCGCCCCTCCGCCACCCCCGCGCCGGTGGCCACGTCCGCCTGGGCGCGCAGCGGACGCCCGGCCGCCCGCACCACGTGGCGCACCGCCGGCCTCCCGCGCTGACACGGTCGCCTGGCGGGGCTGCCAGGGGCGAGCGGAGCCGTTAATCTCACTCAGGGAAACGGTGCCGTGACGGTAGGGAGGATCGATGATCCCCGAAGAGGACGCGCCAGCGCCCTGGCTGCGCAACTACGGCGGCATCGAGGCCGACATCCGCCAACTCCGGGAGTTCGCCGACCGGCTCGCCGCCGAGGTCCACGGCAACTACGCGCCCCACCTGTCCTACATCGCCGACGACATGTCCGCGAAAGTGCCGAACCCCTGCGACGCCTTCGTCGAACTGGTCACCTTCCTGCACGCCCACCACGAGACGCAGCAAGCCACCACCGACATGGTGTACGCCGTCCGGGGCGCCACCGGCCACCTCGCCGCCGTCGCCGACCGGGTCGCCACGCAGTACGCCGACTCCGACGCCTTCTCGGCAGCACGCGCCTCGGACGTCCAGCGAGCCCTCGCCGACCCGAGCACCGCCCTGCACGGCAGCCGAACACCGACACTGAGCGACCCCACAGGCCCCGACAGCCAGAGGCCGGTGGTCCTACCGTGATCGAACGGGGCAGCGGCCGCACCTCAGGCCTCACCGACTGGCAACTGATGGACGTCAACAGCATGTGGGCGTGCCTCCAGGACCACGACACCACAAACCACTGGAAGCAGGTCGCCGGCTGGCGCAAGGTCTGCGACCTCGCCCAGATTCACCTCGGCCGCCTCCAGGAATACCGTCGCGGCCTCGCCGAAGCCTGGCCGCCCGCGACCAGCGCCGCCTCCAGCACATACCTCGCCCAACTCGACGAACTCATCGACAAGGTGCGGCACACCCACGACGCAGCGGCAGCCAACTACACGGCGCTGTCCGCCGCCACCCAGGCCATCGGCACCACCCGCGCCGCGCTCCGCCAGGTCCACGAGGAGTACGCCGCCAAGCTCCAGCAGAAGCAGGCGTTCGAGGAGATCGCCGCCGACCCCAAGGCGGTCATGGGTAACCGGGCCACCGAGTCGCCGGTGACCGATGCGGAGCTGGAGCGGCTGAATGTGCGGGCGCGGGCGATGATGTTCAGCCTGAGCGGGGAACTCCAACAAGCCCAAGCCACGCTCCAAAAACCCCCAGCGATTCCGCCCCAACAATCCGGCAGAGACATCTCAAACTCAGATGTCTACAGCACCGCGTCGGCACCCACTATTCCACCCATCATCCCGGTGCCCATCCCGGCGACAACAGCCAATACTAAGACCCCAACCAATAATGTACCGAGCGGCGCCAGCCCGCCGTCAATGCCAACGGCGCCTGGACCGGGTCCAATCCTTGGTGGGGCCGGAGTCGGATCCATTCCGCCAAGCACGACTTTCCCGACAACCGGATCACCACCACCCGCACCGTCGGTGTCGCAGCCCGTTGCAACTTCACCAATACCTCTTGGACCTAGGGGGTTCCGACGGCAGGAGGGCTCGATCGGAACACCCAACCCCAACAGGCCGGATCGTTCTTTTCGATCTACGTTGGGGGACTCACATCGCGGGGGTCCTCCAGCCGGAATTATCGGAGGGCAACCCGCAACACCCCTCCCCCGCCCTGACGCCAGCGCCGGTTCGCCACGTCGAGTCAATCCGATTGGCGGCGTGATAGGAGGTGGCGGGGCGGGAACGTCACCTACCGGCGGGGCCGGATCCCGCCCGTCTGGGGGAAAAGGCTTCTCCGTTTCAAATGGGCTGCCTCCGACCGGCGGGCTACCCGGCTATGGAAGCCCTGGATTCATGGGCAGCACCGGTCGCACCGGTCGCACCGGTAGGCACGACGACCATACGGCGGAGCCAAGTCGTTGGGACCCGGACAACCCTTGGAGGACCAGGCAGGGGGTTGACCCAGTTGTCCGATCCCCCGAAGAAGATGGCCCTATAGACCCTGGTCCAGCCATTGGCATTGGCCGGTGAATCCTCCGGCAATCCGCGTCACTCTAGTAATTATCACGACTCTTGTCGCGAGCACCCTCGGGGCGAGCGCAGCAATTGCGACTTCGCAAGCTGCGACACTCTCCGGCAGCCCCGGATCAGTTCGGACAGATCAATGGCACTTAACGTCGCTTGCGGCCGACCAGGCGCTCGAAGTCAGTCAAGGAAGCGGAGTTATAGTGGCAATACCCGACACGGGCGTCTATCCACATCCTGACTTGGTGCGGAACCTTCTTCCGGGAATCGACATTGTCAGCGGCGGAACCGGGGATGGTAAAGGCGACCAGAATAGCCATGGCACCGGCATGGCAGGGCTTATCGCTGCGCATGGGCAAAACAACGATCAGGGCGCCCGTGGAATCGCTCCGGAAGCCAAGATCCTGCCAGTCATGTCATCTACTTCCGATAACCGAAGTAGCTCGGATGACTTGGCCAAGGCGATAGAATATGCTATATCCTCAGGCGCGGACATCATCAACATTTCAAGTGCAGGTAGTTCAAGCCCTCGCCTCAGGAGTGCGATCAGGGCAGCAATATCCTCAAATATTCTTGTTGTGGCCGCTGCGGGCAACCGCCCAACCGACTCAGAGGTTGGCTATCCAGCAAGCGAAGAAGGCGTCCTCGCCGTGGGCGGAGTCGACAGAAGGGGAAATCACGCGGCGATCGCAGTTACTGGGTCGGAGATTGATGTTGTTGCGCCGGCTGTTGATATTTACAGTACGAGCATCAACGGCAAGTACCGCAAAGGCACCGGCACCTCTGACGCGACGGCGATTGTCGCCGGGGCGGCGGCGCTGATCAGGTCGAAGTATCCGCACCTTCCCGCGCAGGAGGTAGCGCACCGGCTCACCGCTACCGCCATCGACAAGGGTCCGCCCGGGCGGGACGACGAGTACGGGTATGGGGTAATCGACCTAGTGGCAGCGCTGACGGCAGACGTACCCCCACTGGGGTTTGAATCGGTGAGCGCTCCGGCCGGGGGCGGGGCGAGTACGACGGCCGCTGCCCAGCCGGGTGATGACGGCCCAGCGACCATGCGTGGCCTGGTCACTCTCGGCGTGATCGTGGCCGCCGGTGTCGCATGGGTGATGGTGCTGCGCCGTCGGCGTCGTGGCGACGATCCGCCGCCGAGGATCAGTCGCTGACGTGGTGATCGACTCGGGTTCCTTGAAATCGGGCTATCCCACAGACACCGCGATTTCAAGGAACCCGAGTCGATCAAGAGGGTTTTCCGGCCTGGCACCGGCAGGCGGCACCCGTGTCGACCATGCGGGCGTCGCGGGGAGAGGCGGTAACGTCGGGCGGGTGTCTGATTCTCTGCCGCTCCGTCTTGTGCTCGCTTCGGCCAGCCCTGCCCGTCGCAAGTCGCTCCAGGCCGCCGGTATTGAGCCGGATGTGCTGGTCAGCGGGGTCGACGAGTCGGTGGTGGTGACCGACCGGGCCGAGGATCTGTGCCTGGAGTTGGCACGCCTCAAGGCGCAGGCGGTGTTGACCAGGCTGAGCCCGTCCACCCCGCCCACCAGCCCCAGCCCTGGCACCGACCCCGGCCTCAGCGCCAGCCCGGACCCCGGCCTCAGCGCCGGCCCCGTCACCAGCACCAGCACCAGCACCAGCACCAGCACCAGCACCAGCACCAACCAGCGGACGCTGGTGATCGGGTGTGACTCGGTGCTCGCGTTCGACGGGGAGATCCTCGGCAAGCCTGCCGATCCGGCGGACGCCACCCGGCGCTGGCAGCGGATGCGAGGGCGCAGCGGGGTCCTGCACAGCGGGCACTGCCTGATCGACATGGCGGCCGGGCGACGCGCGGAGGCAGTCGCTTCGACCACTGTCCACTTCGCTGACATCAGCGACGACGAGATCGCCGCGTACGTCGCCAGTGGGGAGCCGCTGGCGGTGGCCGGCGCGTTCACCATCGACGGGTTGGGTGGGCCGTTCGTGGAGCGGATCGAGGGTGATCCCGGGACGGTCGTCGGCCTGTCGATGCCGTTGCTGCGTCGTCTTCTCGCCGAGTTGGGCCTACAGATCACCGACTTGTGGACAAAGGTCGCGCCGGGCGGTCAATCGGTCGAGCCGCTCGGTAACGTCCGGTCATGACCATTAAGTCGATCCCGCTCACCGACGAGCTGCACACGTACCTGGTCGCGCACGGCGCCCCACCTGATGAGATCATCCGGGATCTGGCCGAGGAGACCCGGTCGGTGCTGCCGGACCAGGCGACCATGCAGGTGGCGCCGGAGCAGGCCGCGTTTCTGACCTTTCTGACCCGGCTGCTCGACGTACGGCAGGCGGTCGAGGTGGGTACGTTCACAGGGCTGTCGTCGCTGGCGATCGCCCGGGGTCTGCCCGACGGCGGACGGTTGACCTGCTTCGACATCTCCGAGGAGTTCACCGGCATCGCCCGGCGCTACTGGGCTCGGGCCGGCGTGCAGGACCGGATCGACCTGCGGATCGGCCCGGCCGCCGACCGGCTGCGGGAGTTGCCGCACGAGCGTCACCTGGACTTCGCGTTCATCGACGCGGACAAGACGGGGTACCCGGTCTACTGGGCGGAGTTGGTGCCGCGGATGCGCCCCGGCGGGGTGATCGCTGTGGACAATGTGCTGCGCGGCGGCCGGGTGATCGCCCCGCAGGACGAAAGCGACAGGGCCATCGCCGCCTTCAACGACGAGGTCCTCGCCGACGTACGGGTGGACCCGGTGATGCTGCCGATCGCGGACGGCCTGACTCTCGCCCGGGTGCACTGAGGAACGCCACCACCACGCGGCAATCGGGGTGCCCCGAACCACCAACAGGGCACCCCGAGAACCTGCGCGTCAGCGGACGCTGCGGGCGAACTGGCGGGCTGCCCAAAAGACGCCAAGGGCTGCGAGTACGGCGGTGATGGCAAGGCCCTGCCAGACCTTGTCGCTGCCCAGGTCACCGGCGAACAGCGCCCGGGTGCCGTCGACAGCCCAGGAGAACGGGTTCCAGTCGGCGATGCCCTGCAACCAGCCGGGTGCGAAGGTCAGCGGCAGCAGGATGCCGGAGAGCAGCAGCACGGGCTGCGCCACTGTGTTCATCAGCGGGGCGAGGGCGTCCTCGCTCTTGACCTTGAGCGCGACGCCGTACGAGACGGCCGAGGTCATGAGGGCGATCAGGGCGAGCATCAGGTACGCCAGCAGCAGGTCACCGATGAACACCCGCAGGTCGAACAGGAGCGCCAGCAGGGTGATGATGACGGCCTGCACGAGCAGCGAGACCACGTCGCGCAGCGAACGACCGAGCAGCAGGGCGAGCCGGCTGATCGGGGTGACCCGGGAGCGTTCGATGATGCCGGCGCGCAGCTCGGCGATCAGGCCGAAGCCCTGGAACAGGCCGCCGAAGATGGCAAGCAGCACCAGCAGGCCCGGTACGAAGATCTTGTAGGCGGCGGCCTGGGTGGGCGCGTTGAGTGCCGGCTTGAGCAGCGGGGCAAAGAGCAGCAGGTACATCACCGGCTGGAACACGCCGACGAAGACCCAGACCGGGTTGCGCAGCAGGAGTTGGGTCTGTCGTTCGAAGATCAGCCACGTGTCACGGGCGAGTTTCATGAGTCGTCTCTCCGGTGGTCAGGACTCGCGCAGCGAGCGGCCGGTCTTGGTCAGGAAGACATCGTCCAGGCTGGGGCGGTGCAGCTCGATCGAGCGCAGCTCCAGCCCGGCGTGGTCGAGTCGGCGCAGCACCTGCGGAATGACGGTGGCACCCTCGTCGACGTAGAGACGCAGGCTGCCCTCGTCGGCGGTCTCCAGCTTGTTGACGTACGGCTCGCCGTCGAGCGCCTGGGCGGCCTGCGGTGTGGCGGCCAGGTCGAGTCCGACGAGCACCACGTCGCCGGAGATCTCGCGCTTGAGCTCGGCGGGGGTGCCCTCGGCGACGACCTCGCCGTTGTCCATGATCGCGATGCGGTCGCAGAGCGCGTCGGCCTCGTCGAGGTAGTGCGTGGTGATGAAGACCGTCATGCCGTCGCTGCGCAGCCGCCGGATCTCGTCCCACATGTGCGCGCGGCTCTGCGGGTCGAGGCCGGTCGTCGGCTCGTCCAGGAAGACGATCTTCGGCTCGTGGATGATGCCGAGCGCGATCTCCACACGCCGCCGCTGGCCGCCGGAGTAGGTCTTGCAATTGCGGTCGGCGTACTCGGTCAGTTGGAAGGCGGCAAGCGCGCGAGCGGCGCGGCGCTGCGCGTCGGCCTTGCTGATGCCGTACATCCGGGCGTGCAGCACCAACTCCTCGCGGGCGGTGGACTCGTCCCAGGTGCTGCCGCCCTGCGGGACGTAGCCGATCCGGCGGCGCACCTCGGCGGGAGATTTCCGCAGGTCGGCGCCGGCGATCGTGGCGTCGCCGCCGTCGGGCTCGATGAGCGTGGCGAGCATCCGCAGGGTGGTGGTCTTGCCGGCACCGTTGGGGCCGAGGAAGCCGAATATCTCGCCCTCGGCGACCTTGAGGTCGACACCGCGTACGGCGTCCACCGTCTTCGTCTCTCGACCCGCGCGGGAGCGGAACGACTTCCGCAGCCCCCTGGTCTCGATCATTTCTACTCCTGGTCGTCCGGGCCGGCCGGGCCGGCTGTCGAGAGGGACGACGCCGGGCGGCGCACTCCCCCGATGTGCCCGTCAGCAGGCTAACGAGATATAACTCTTATAGTCAATGTTGATTAATGCGCGTTGGGATCGGGGCGCTCTTCGCCGTCTCTCCACCCTGGCCAACCCTCCGCGCTCTCCAGCTCAGCAGGTAGGTACGACACTCCGGACTCCACTCTTTCCGCGATCCGCTCGCACCAGCTCAGCTCCGCCTCGGCGCGCGCGGCCCAGAGCTCGAACATCCAACTGACATGCACCGGCTTGGCGTTGCGGATCCAGTCCGACTCGATCGAGGCACGCATCGAGGCGACGTTGGCGCGCAGCAGGTTGGCACGGTTACGCAGGGCAGCCGCCGCCTCGGAGCGCGGCATCGCCGGCAGGAAGGAGAACGCCGCCGAGAACGGGTCCAGCGGCTCCGAGAGGCCCCACCACAGGTTGCGCAGCAACGTCTCGAACTCGTCGTCACCCTTGGTGGTCACCTCATAGGTCGTACGCGCCGGGCGGGCACCGACCTGCTCGGTAGCCACCGCCCGCAGCAACCCTTCCTCGGTGAGCTTGCGCAGGGCGTGGTAGATCGAGCCGGGCTGCACGTTCGCCCACTTGTCGGCACCCCAGCTCAGCAGCTCACGGCGCACGTCGTAGCCGTGCACGGGCTGCATCCACCGCACCAGGCCGAGAATCATCATCCGAGTTGCAGACACTGAATAAGAGTAATAGACAAGTTTGACTAGGGCCTACGTCAACAGTGCGGCATCCCACACTGAGCGACCGTTAGGGTTTCCTGCGTGACCGCTAAACTCCCGGTCAGTAACCTGCCGGGAGGAGTCACAAAGGTGCGCAAGGTACTCATTGCCAACCGCGGAGAGATCGCTGTCCGGGTTGTCCGCGCCTGCCGTGACGCCGGCCTGAGCAGTGTCGCGGTGTACGCGGACTCCGACCGCGACGCCCTGCACGCCACTCTGGCCGACGAGGCGTTCGCCCTCGGCGGGGACAGCGCGACCGACACGTACCTGCGCATCGACAAGCTGCTCGACGTCGCCGCACGGGCCGGCGCTGACGCCGTACACCCGGGTTATGGCTTTCTCAGCGAGAACGCCGACTTCGCCCAGGCGGTCATGGACGCCGGGCTCACCTGGATCGGCCCCACCCCGCAGGCGATCCGCGACCTGGGCGACAAGGTCACCGCGCGGCACATCGCCCAGCGGGCGGGCGCTCCGCTCGTGCCCGGCACCCCCGACCCGGTGGCCAGCCCCGACGAGGTGATGGCGTTCGCCGTGGACCACGGCCTGCCGGTCGCGATCAAGGCCGCCTTCGGTGGCGGCGGGCGCGGGCTCAAGGTGGCCCGCACCATGGAGGAGATCCCGCAACTCTTCGAGTCGGCCACCCGGGAGGCGGTCGCGGCGTTCGGCCGGGGCGAGTGCTTCGTCGAGCGGTACCTGGACAAGCCGCGGCACGTCGAGGCGCAGGTCCTCGCCGACCAGCACGGCAACGTGATCGTGGTGGGCACCCGCGACTGCTCGTTGCAGCGACGCCACCAGAAGCTTGTCGAGGAGGCACCCGCGCCGTTCCTCACCGACGCCCAGCGGGCGCAGATCCACGACAGCGCCAAGGCAATCTGCCGCGAAGCCGGCTACCACGGTGCCGGCACCGTGGAATACCTGGTCGGCGTGGACGGAACCATCTCCTTCCTGGAGGTCAACACCCGGCTCCAGGTCGAGCACCCGGTCACCGAGGAGACCGCAGGCATCGACCTGGTCCGCGAGCAGTTCCGCATCGCCGACGGCGAGAAGCTGCGGATCACCGAGGACCCGGCGCCGCGCGGGCACTCGATCGAGTTCCGGATCAACGGCGAGGACCCGGGCCGCAACTTCCTGCCCGCGCCTGGCACTGTCACGGCGCTGCGCCTGCCCAGCGGCCCGGGGGTGCGTGTCGACACCGGCATCTCGGCCGGCGACGTGATCGGCGGCAACTTCGACTCGCTGCTCGCCAAGGTGATCATCACAGGTGAGACGCGGACCGAGGCGCTGGAGCGCGCCCGCCGCGCACTTGACGAGATGGTGCTCGACGGGATGGCCACCGCACTGCCGTTCCACCGGCTCGTGGTGCGCGACGAGGCGTTCACCGCCGAGCCGTTCAGCGTGCACACCCGGTGGATCGAGACCGAGTTCGACAACACGGTGCCGCCGTTCGCCGCCGCTGCCGGCGCCGCCGAGGCGCCGGCCGAACGCGAGACCGTCGTGGTCGAGGTCGGCGGCAAGCGCCTCGAGGTCAGCCTCCCCGCCGGCTTCGGCGGGGGTACGGCCGCAGCCGCGCCCGCTGCCCGCAAGCCGACCCGTCGTGGCGGTGGTGCCAAGGGTGGCGCAGCGGTCGGCGGTGACGCGCTCACCTCGCCCATGCAGGGCACGATCGTCAAGATCGCGGTGGCGGACGGCGACACGGTGGCCGAGGGTGACCTGGTCGTGGTGCTGGAGGCCATGAAGATGGAGCAGCCGCTGCACGCCCACAAGGCGGGCACTGTCAGCGGGCTCAGCGCCGAGGTGGGCGCGGTCATCACCGCCGGTGCCCCGATCTGCACCATCGCCTGAAAGGAAGGGCACCTTATTAACGCCTGGTGCATAAGAAGGGGCCCTTCCTAACGCTTTGGCCGGCCGCGCGGAGCACGTCGCGGGGGTGGTTTGCGGCACCGTCGTGGGCGCGGATTGCCGGAGGCGGGAATGATGGCCGGGTGCGTTTCCTTCACGGCGCGGCCCCCGCGCACGACCTGACCTACACCGACGTCTTCATGGCGCCGGCCCGCTCCGACCTCGGATCCCGCCTCGACGTCGACCTGTCCACCGGTGACGGCACCGGCACCACGATTCCGCTCGTGGTGTCGAACATGACGGCTGTCGCCGGGCGGCGGATGGCCGAGACGGTGGCCCGGCGGGGCGCGATCACGGTGATCCCGCAGGACATCCCGATCGAGGTGGTCGCGAACGTCGTCGCCTGGGTCAAGCAGCGCCACCTGGTCTACGACACGCCAATCACCCTCGGCCCGACCGAGACCGTCGGAGATGCCATCCACCTGCTGCCGAAGCGTGCGCACGGCGCGGTGATCGTGGTCGACGAGGCGGGGCGACCGGTGGGTGTGGTCACCGAGGCGGACACGGTGGGCGTGGACCGGTTCGCCCAACTGCGGCACGTGATGTCCACAGCGCTGCACACCGTCCCGGCGGACGCGGACCCGCGTACCGGCTTCGACCTGCTCTCCGCAGGCCGGCGCCGTCTCGCCCCCGTGGTGGACGCCGACGGCCGGCTGGTCGGGGTGCTGACCCGGCAGGGCGCGCTGCGCGCCACCCTCTACACGCCGGCGGTGGACGACCAGGGCCGGCTGCGCATCGCCGCGGCGGTCGGGATCAACGGGGACGTCACCGGCAAGGCCCGCGCCCTGCTGGAGGCAGGGGTGGACACGCTTGTCGTGGACACCGCGCACGGCCACCAGGAGCGGATGATCTCGGCGCTGCGGGCGGTCCGGAAGCTGGACCCGGGCGTCCCGGTGGCGGCCGGCAACGTGGTCACCGCCGAGGGGGTACGCGACCTGGTCGAGGCGGGCGCCGACATCATCAAGGTCGGCGTCGGGCCGGGTGCCATGTGTACGACCCGGATGATGACCGGTGTGGGCCGCCCGCAGTTCTCCGCAGTGCTCGACTGCTCGGCGGCGGCCCGGGCGCTGGGTCGGCACGTGTGGGCCGACGGCGGCGTACGGCACCCGCGCGACGTGGCGCTGGCGCTCGCGGCCGGCGCGTCGAACGTGATGATCGGCTCGTGGTTCGCCGGCACCTGCGAGTCGCCCGGTGACCTGTACACCGAGGCCGACGGTCGACGGTACAAGGAGAGCTTCGGGATGGCCTCGGCGCGCGCGGTCAGCGCCCGTACCGCCGACGACAGCGCGTACGACCGGGCCCGCAAGGCGGTGTTCGAGGAGGGCATCTCGTCGGCCCGCATGTATCTGGACCCGGCCCGGCCCGGCGTCGAGGACCTGATCGACGAGATCATCGCCGGGGTGCGCAGCGCCTTCACCTACGCGGGGGCACGGAACCTGGAGCAGTTCCACGAGCGGGCGATCGTCGGCGTGCAGAGCGCCGCCGGCTTCACCGAGGGAATGCCGCTGCCCACGAGCTGGTAACCCACCCCGCCCGCCCCGCCCGTCCCCGCCGTCCCCGCCCACCTCCGCCGTCCCCGCCCGCCTCCCGCGTCGATCATGGAGTTGTGGTGCCTCACAAAGGGGGCACTGATGGGTGAACCGCCCACCACAACTCCATGATCGACACTGCGGAGGAGAGGGTCGGCGGAGGAGAGGGCTGGCGCGGAGGAGGGGCGCGGCGCGGCGCGGAGCGGGGTGGGGCGCGAGGGTTTGGGGAATTCGTTTGGGACCTGACTATCAGGGAGCTAACCTGCTTGGGTGAAACTCGTGACCCTCCAGGACGCTCCGCTCGGCCGACTGCTCGTGGTCGCCGGGCACCTCGTCGGGCAACGGTGGAACCGCTATCTCGCCGAGGACCACGGCCTCACCCAGGCCGGCATGGTGACGCTGATGACGCTCGCCCGACATGGCGAGCTGCCGCACCGGCAGGTGGCCGAGCGGTGTTTCGTCCGCCCGGCCACACTGACCGGCATCGTGGACACGCTTGCCCGCGACGGTCTGGTCGAGCGGCAGCGTGACGACAGCGACAGGCGCAGCGTTCGACTCGCCATCACCCCCGCCGGGCGGGAACGTGTGGCAGCACTCAGCGCGTTGATGCACTCCGGACGCCCGCTCACCTCCGTCGACGCCGACCCGGCGAAGGCCCAGGTGATCCGCGAGTTCCTCCTTGAGGTCATCGCCAACGCGGACGACCCGCAGATGACCGCACACACCACCGGATCGGGGGACCCGGCGTGCTGATCCGACTCCTACGCGATCAACTGGGCACCTACCGGCGGCCGTTGCTCGCGGTGGTGCTGCTCCAGTTCGTGGGCACCATGGCCTCGCTCTACCTGCCCAGCCTCAACGCGGACATCATCGACCAGGGCGTGGCCCAGGGCGACACCGACTACATCGTGCGCACCGGCGGCTGGATGCTGCTGGTCAGCCTCATCCAGATCATCTGTTCGATCGCCGCCGTCTACCTGGGCGCGCGGATCGCCATGGGCTTCGGCCGGGACGTACGCGCCCGGTTGTTCGGCCACGTCAACCGCTTCTCCGCCCGCGAGGTGGCCCGGTTCGGCGCGCCGTCGTTGATCACTCGCAACACCAACGACGTGCAACAGGTGCAGATGCTCGTGCTGATGAGCTGCACCATGTTGGTGGCCGCGCCGATCATGAGCGTCGGCGGCGTGGTGATGGCGCTGCGCGAGGACATCGGGCTCTCCTGGCTGATGCTTGTCAGCGTGCCGGTCCTGGCCATCGTGCTGAGCGCGATCATCCGCCGGATGGTGCCGGGTTTCCGGCTCATGCAGACCCGGATCGACACGGTCAACCGGGTGCTGCGCGAGCAGATCACCGGCATCCGGGTGGTTCGCGCGTTCGTCCGTGAGCCGTACGAGACGGATCGCTTCGCCGTCGCCAACGCCGACCTGACCGCCACCGCGCTGCGTACCGGCCGACTGATGGCGATGATCTTCCCGGTGGTCATGCTGGTGCTGAACGTCTCCAGCGTGGCAGTGCTGTGGTTCGGCGCGCAGCGGGTGGACGCAGGCGCCATCCAGGTCGGCGCGCTCACCGCCTTCCTGCAGTACCTGATGCAGATCCTGATGGCCGTCATGATGGCCACCTTCATGATGATGATGGTGCCCCGCGCGGCGGTCTGCGCCGAGCGGATCATCGAGGTGCTGGACACCGACTCGTCGGTGGTCCCCGCCGCCGAGCCGGTCACCGAGTTGCCCACCCGGGCCGAGCTTGAGCTGCGCGACGTGCGGTTCCAGTACCCGGGCGCCGTCGACCCGGTGCTGCGGGACATCTCCTTCCGGGCCACCCCGGGCACAACCACAGCGATCATCGGCAGCACCGGCGCCGGCAAGACGACACTGCTGTCGCTCATCCCCCGCCTGGTCGACGTCACAGGCGGCGCGGTGCTTGTCGACGGCGTGGACGTCCGCGAGATGGCACCCGAGGAGCTGTGGAAGAGGATCGGCCTGGTGCCGCAGCGGCCGTACCTGTTCACCGGCACGGTCGCCAGCAACCTGCGCTACGGCAACCCGGACGCCACCGACGAGGAGCTGTGGGCGGCTCTGGAGATCGCCCAGGCCAGCGAGTTCGTGGCCCAGATGCCCGGCGGCCTGGACGCCCCGATCGCCCAGGGCGGCAGCACAGTCTCCGGCGGGCAGCGGCAACGCCTGGCCATCGCCCGGGCGCTTGTCCGCCAGCCGGAGATCTACCTCTTCGACGACTCGTTCTCCGCGCTCGACCTCGGCACCGACGCGCGTCTGCGGGCAGCCCTGCGCCCGGTCACCGCGCGGTCCGCAGTGGTGATCGTGGCCCAGCGGGTGTCCACGATCGTCGACGCCGACCAGATCATCGTTCTTGAGGACGGAGGAGTCGTCGGAGTGGGACGACATGCGGAGCTGGTGCAGACCTGCCCGACGTACGCCGAGATCGTGGCCTCCCAGCAGACGGCGGAGGTGCCGGCATGAGCGAGCGCGAGGAGCCGCGGACCTTGGCCGTACCCACGCAGAAGCCGGCTGGCGACGAACGGACGCCGGCAGCCGGCGCGGAGCAACCCGGCGGCGACGCGGCGGCGCCGAAACGGCTGCCGCCGGGCCGCCCGGCCGGCGGACCGCACTGGGCGAGCGCCGGGATGCCCGCCGAGAAGTCGATGAACTTCGGACCGTCCGCGCGGCGGCTGCTCGGCCGGCTACGCCCGCACCGGTTGCACCTCACCGCGATCATCACCCTCGCGGTGGTGAGTGTCGGGTTCAGCGTGGCCGGGCCGAAGATCCTCGGCCACGCCACCGACCTGATCTTCAACGGCGTGATCGGTCGCAACCTGGAGGCGGGCACTACCACGGAGCAGGCCGTCGCGGCGGCTCGCGCCAGCGGCAACGACAGCTTCGCCGACATGCTGGCCCGGATGGACGTCGTGCCGGGGGTGGGCATCGACTTCAGCGCCCTGAGTCGGGTGCTGCTGCTGGCGCTCGGGCTCTACCTGGCGGCGAGCCTGCTGTCGTGGTGGCAGGGCTGGCTGCTCAACGGCGTCGTGCAGCGCACAGTGCTGCGGTTGCGCGCCGAGGTGGAGGAGAAACTCAACCGGCTGCCGCTGCCCTACTTCGACAAGCAGCCGCGCGGCGAGCTGCTGAGCCGCGTCACGAACGACATCGACAACATCTCCACAAGCCTCCAGCAGACCCTCAGCCAGCTGCTCACCTCGCTGCTGACAGTCGTCGGCGTACTCGGTGTGATGTTCTGGATCTCGCCACTGCTGGCCCTGGTGGCCCTGGTCGCGGTGCCGCTGTCGGTGCTCGTCACGCAGCGCATCGCGAAGCGCTCGCAGAAGCAGTTCATCGCGCAGTGGACGCACACCGGCGAGCTGAACGGCCAGATCGAGGAGGCGTACACCGGTCACGAGCTGGTGAAGGTCTTCGGCCGGCAGCGCGAGGTGGAGGCCGCGTTCCACGCCAAGAACGAGGAGCTGTTCCGGGCAAGCTTCGGCGCCCAGTTCATCTCCGGGATCATCATGCCGTCGATGATGTTCATCGGAAACCTGAGCTACGTGGCGATCGCCGTGGTCGGTGGGCTGCGGGTGGCATCGGGCACGATGAGCCTCGGCGACGTGCAGGCGTTCATCCAGTACTCCCGCCAGTTCACCCAGCCGCTCACGCAGCTCGCCTCGATGGCCAACCTGCTCCAGTCCGGGGTGGCCTCGGCCGAGCGGGTCTTCGCGGTGCTCGACGCCGACGAGCAGAGCCCCGACCCTGTCGCGCCGGCCCGCGTCAGCGACCCGCACGGGCGGGTCGAGTTCGAGCACGTCTCCTTCCGGTACGACCCGGACAAGCCGCTGATCGACGACCTGTCGCTTGTCGCCGAACCGGGTCACACGGTTGCCATCGTCGGGCCGACCGGCGC
Source organism: Micromonospora profundi (assembly GCF_011927785.1). Classification (NCBI taxonomy): domain Bacteria; kingdom Bacillati; phylum Actinomycetota; class Actinomycetes; order Micromonosporales; family Micromonosporaceae; genus Micromonospora; species Micromonospora profundi. The sequence continues at coordinate 5,148,804 of NZ_JAATJK010000001.1, forward strand.
CGGCAAGACCACACTCGTCAACCTGGTCATGCGCTTCTACGAGCTGGACGCCGGACGGATCACCCTAGACGGGGTGGACATCACCACGATGCGCCGCGACGACCTGCGCGGTCGGATCGGCATGGTGCTCCAGGACACCTGGCTCTTCGGCGGCACCATCCGGGACAACATCGCCTACGGACGGCCGGACGCAACCGAGGAGGAGATCCTCGCCGCGGCCCGGGCCACCTTCGTGGACCGGTTCGTGCGGAGCCTCCCCGACGGCTACGACACTGTCATCGACGAGGAGGGCAGCAACGTCAGCGCCGGCGAGAAGCAGCTCATCACCATCGCGCGGGCGTTCCTCGCCGAACCGTCCCTGCTGATCCTCGATGAGGCGACAAGCTCGGTGGACACCCGCACCGAGGTGCTGCTCCAGCGGGCGATGGCGGCGCTGCGCTCGGACCGGACAAGCTTCGTCATCGCGCACCGGCTCTCCACCATCCGCGACGCCGACCTGATCCTCATGATGGAGAACGGTCGCATCGTCGAGCAGGGCACCCACGAGCAACTGCTCGCCGCCAAGGGCGCGTACCACCGGCTCTACCGATCCCAGTTCACCGGGGCGGTGGTCGACGAGGAGCCGGCCGCCCCCACCGCGCAGCCCGCGTCGGTCTGAGGGCGGCCGGCCGTGTGCACACCGCAGTCGGCGGGCGGGTCAGCCCGGCGGCAGCAGGTCGGCCGCGCGGGCGGCGACCTGCCCGCTGATCAGGGCGAGCACGTCGGCGACGGGCATCGGATCCAGAGCACGGCCGCCGCGCAGGCGCAGCGCCAACCGCCCGTCGGCCACCTCCCGAGAGCCCAACACCCCGAGGTACGGGATACGGCGGCGAGCCGCGTCCCGTACCCGGGCGCCCAGCGAGCCGGCCACGTCGACCTCGACCCGCAGCCCGGCGTCGAGTGCCCGCCGCGCCAGCTCGGCCGCCGCGCCGGCCTGCTCGTCGCCCACCGGCAGCAGCGCCAGCTGGACCGGCGCGTACCAGGCCGGGAAGGCGCCCTCGTGCACCTCGATGAGGTACGCGAACAGCCGCTCCATGCTGCCCACGAGGCTGCGATGCACCATCACAGGGCGACGCCGGCTGCCGTCGGAATCGGTGTACGACAGGTCGAACCGCTCCGGCTTGTCGAAGTCGAGTTGGATGGTGGAGATGGTCGACTCCCGGCCGGCCGCGTCGACGATCTGGATGTCGATCTTCGGACCGTAGAAGGCTGCCTCGCCCGGCACCTCGACGTACTCCGCACCGTCGAGCGCGCCTCGGAGCAGGTTCTCGGCGTAGGACCATTGCGCGTCGTCGCCGACGTACCTGCCGGCCGGTCCGCGCACCGACAGTCGGAAGCCGGCCGGACGGACGCCGAGCGCGGCTTGCGCGGCGCGGATCAGCCTGAGGATCTCGACGACCTCGGCGCCGACCTGGTCCGGTGCGCAGAAGGTGTGCGCGTCGTTGAGCGAGATGGCGCGGACCCGGGACAGCCCGCCGAGCACTCCCGAGCGCTCCGAGCGGTACATGCCGCCCAGCTCGGCGATCCGCAGCGGCAGCTCCCGGTAGGAGCGACCCCGGGCGCGGAAGACAAGCGCATGGTGCGGGCAGAGCGCGGGCCGCAGCACTACCTCGTCGTCGGCGCTCAGTCGCATCGGGGGGAACATGTCGTCGGCGAAGTAGCCGAGGTGCCCGGAGAGTTCGAACAGTTCGCGTTTGCCGAGCGGCGGCGAGTAGACGTGTTGGTGGCCGGACCGGCGCTCCAACTCACGGACGTACTCCTCGACGGCGTGCCGGGCGGCGGCACCGGCCGGCAGCCAGATCGGCAGGCCGGCCCCGGCAAGCGGATCGGAGACGAAGAGGTCCAACTCACGGCCAAGCCTTCGGTGGTCGATCATGTCGCGCTCCTGGATCGGGTACGACCCCGGGGCGACCTGGACTCCGAACGCCGCGCGGCCCTCGGGGGCGGATCGCCCCGGGGCCTTGTCGACTGTGGTTACGTCAGAGCGGCACGCCGGGGACACCCGGCGTCGTGGTCATCACTACCGCGCTGCGCATGCGGCGACGCTACCGCCCCTGCGGTGCAGGACGCACAGGGTTTTGCGGCAGTCGGAGAGGGGGTGGGCCGCCGGCGCGGGACCCGCCGGCGGCCCGGGGCAACCCGAGTCGTCAGGAACGGGGGACCCGACGGGCTCGGCCGCGCCGACAACGGTACGCCGACGAGGGCCGATCCGCCGACCGCCTCGGACGCCGTGCGTCAACCCTGGAGGCGTCACCTAAAGATGGTTCAACTCGTTGTAACTGGGTGGCCTGTGGTGTCGACGGTCACGACGGGACGGGGCCGTGCACGGTGACGCCGGGCACGACGTCAGGCTCGACACACACAATCGGCCGCATCCGGCGAGGTGGCAGGCGTGCCCGAACTACTGACTGACGTCGCGTCACCGACGTGGGCGTACCTGGTGCTGCTCGGATTGCTGATCGCTGACGCCTTCGTCCCGGTGATCCCCACCCAGCTCATCATGATCACCAGCGGTGCGCTCACCGTGTACGGCGGCCTCAGCCTGCCGGTCATCATCGCCGTCGGCGCGCTTGGCGTTTTCGTCGGGGATCTGGCCTGCTACCTGCTCGGCCGAAGCGCACCGGATCGACGGGCACCCCGGCACAGCGAACTGAGCCGTGCCCGGCGGATGGCCAGCAGGGTCACGCAGGGTCTGCGACAACCGGGGCCGATGGTCTTCCTGCTCTGCCGGTTCGTGCCGGGGGGACGCATGGCGGCGTGCTTCTCGGCCGGCCGCAGCCGGTACCCGTACCGGCTGTTCCTGCTCTACGAGGGCGTGGCCGCGCTGGGCTGGGCCACCTACGGCGCGATGGTGGGGCACCTGGGCGGCACGGCACTCACCCAGTCGGCGTGGCGCCTGGCCATCATCGCCGCCGCAGCGGCAGCCGGCTTCGCGGCAGCAGGATGGGCGATGACGCTCATCAACGCCCGCCATGCCCGCACCGCCGCCGCCCCAATCCCCCGCGATCTTGCACTTTGTGCCCCGACGAATGGCGCGAAGCACGCGGAACGGCGACCGAAACTGCAAGATCGACGAAGCTGCCTCTAGGGGTGGTTTCTGGGGGCCATGTCGGTGGCTGTCCCGGATCCGGCTCGGGTGCTCCCGGCGACAGGCTGGGTCATGCCTGGAACCCGGAACACCGGACTGCTGGCCCTCGGCGGGATCGCCCTCGCGGCCCTGCTCACAGTGATCGGCCATCTCGAGGTCGACCACCTCGACCCGTGGACGTTGACGATCAGCGACTTCGCCGTCTCCGACAGGGGTGGCGTCATCGACGCCGCGATGGTGGTGCTCGCGCTCGCAAGCGTCGCGCTGCTGTACGGGCTGCGCCGCACCGGCCCGCCCCGCCCGCGTACACGGGCCGGCCGGGCCATTGACCTGCTGCTCGTCGCGTGGGTGGCAGGGCTGCTGCTGGCCGCGGTGGTGCCGACAAACGACCCGGGCACCGCCATGACCACCGCCGCCTACCTGCACCGGTACGCCTCGGTGGTCGCCTTTCTGGCGCTGCCGGCCGCCGGTTGGCTGCTCGCCCGCCGGCCCGACGTGGCACCCGCCGCAGGGGTCATTCGTGCCCTGGTCGTGCTCAGCCTGACCCTGGCGGCGGCGATGATCTGGTCCGCCTACCCCGGCGACCGAGTCCTGCTGGGCCTGATAGAACGCCTGCTGATCCTGACCGAGGTAGCTGTGTTAGCGACCCTGGCCGTGCTCCAAACCCGCCCCCTGGTCGATCATGGAGTTGTGGTGCCCCACAAAAGGGGTGTGCCGGCGTAAACCGGCCACCACAACTCCATGATCGACGAGAGCACGGGTCATTCCAGCTCGTGGAGCATCAGCTGGCGGGCCGCTTCTGTGATCGAGCCGGAGAGGCTTGGGTAGATCGTGATCGTCTGGGCCAGCTCGTTGACCGTCAGGTTGTTCTCCACTGCCAGCGTGATCGGCAGAATCAGCTCGCTGGCCTTCGGCGCGACGACCACACCGCCGATCACCTGCCCGCTCGCCGGCCGGCAGAACAGCTTCACGAAGCCGTCGGACAGATCGTCCATCTTGGCCCGCGCGTTGCCGGACAACGGCAGCATCACCGGCCGGGCCGGGATCTTGCCCGCGTCGACCTCGTCCTGCGAGACACCCACGGTGGCCAGCTCCGGGTCGGTGAAGACGTTCGCCGAGACCGTCCGCAGCCGCAGCGGCCGGACCGCCTCGCCGAGGGCGTGCCACATCGCGATCCGGCCCTGCATGGCGGCGACGCTTGCCAGCAGCAGCACACCTGTGCAGTCACCGGCGGCGTAGATGCCGGGAACGTTCGTCCGGGAAACCCTGTCGACAGTGACGTAGCCGCCCCGGCCCAGCTCCACGCCGTACTCGGCCAGGCCCAGGTCGGCGGTGTTCGGGATCGAGCCCACCGCGATGAGCGCGTGCGAACCGGCGACCTTGCGGCCGTCGGACAACTCCACCTCCACCCCGTCGGCGGTACGCCGGACCGCGTTGGCGCGCGAGTTGTTGAGGATCGTCATGCCCCGGTTGCGGAACACCCGCTCGATGGCCGACGCCGCGTCGGCGTCCTCGTGCGGCATCACCCGGTCCCGGCTGGACACCAGAGTGACCTGGACCCCCATCGCCAGGTACGCGCTTGCGAACTCGGCGCCGGTGACACCGGAGCCCACCACGATCAGGTGTTCGGGCAGCTCCGGCAGGTCGTACACCTGGCGCCAGGTAAGGATGCGCTCGCCGTCCGGCACGGCCGTCGGCAGTTGGCGGGGCGTCGAGCCGGTGGCCACCAGCACGGTGGACGCGGCGATCGAGTATTCCTCGCCTCCGTCGGCCGGGGTGATGATGACCATGTGGGTGTGCCCGAGGGCGTCCTCGCCCAGCCGGGCGGTGCCGGCCACGAAGGTGACTCCCGCCTTGAGCAGCTTGGCGTGGATGTCGGCGGACTGCGCCAGCGCCAGGCGCCTGACCCGCTCGTGTACGGCCCGCGCGTCGACGGTGACCGCCTCCAGCCCGTCCGAGTGCACCCCGAACTCCTCGGTGTCCCGGTAGCCGGTGACCACCTGCGAGCTGGCGATGAACGTCTTCGACGGCACGCAGTCGGACAGCACGCAGGCCCCGCCCGCGCCGTCGGCCTCCACCACGGTGACATCGGCGTCCAGTTGGGCGGCGACAAGCGCCGCCTCGTACCCGGCCGGCCCACCGCCGATGATCACGATCCGGCTCACAGCGTTCGCCCTTCGTTGATGCTCACAGTGACTTTCTTCTCCCGAACGCGTCCGACACGCACAGTCGTATTCTCCCCCACCCGTCCGCCGGGCTATCGTCATCGCCGTGGGTCATCACGCCGCCTACGGCTCAAACCTCGATCCAGCCCGGATGCGGGCCTACTGCCCGCACTCGCCGATGGTGGGCACCGGCTGGCTGGAGGGCTGGCGGCTGACCTTCGCCGGTGAGGACGTCATCGGCTGGGAAGGCGCGGTGACCACCGTCGTCGAGTCCCCCGGCGACCGCGTGTTCGTGGCGATCTACGACATCGATCCGTACGACGCGGCCCAGCTCGACGAGCTGGAGGGGGTGGCCGCCGGCACGTACCGCAAGCTGCACGTCCGGATCTCCACCCTCGACGGTGACGTGACCGCGTGGATCTACGTGTTCGACGGTTACGAGGGCGGGCTGCCGACCGCCTGGTACCTCTCCGAGATCGCGAACGCCGCCGAGAAGGCGGGTGCCCCTGACGACTACGTCACCGAGCTTCGCTCCCGTCCCACCGGCACCGCCTCGGCCTGACCGGGTCCCCCCGCAGCCTCTGAGCGCCTTTCGCACCCGAACAGTCTGCAACCGTCACCGGTCGGGCTGGTCGGCGGGCCGGTCGAGCGTCGTCAATCACACACCGGCGGCAGGGACCACAAGCTCGTACATGTCGCTCCACCAGGTCTCCCGCAGCTCGACCGAGCGGTAGAGCGACACCGGGGCGGTCGGGTTGGTGAGGTCCACACCCAGGCCGACGGAGAGCCGGCCCTTCTCGGCGTAGCGGGCGAACGCGCGGCGCAGCAACGCCGCACCCACCCCACGCCGACGGTACGCGGGCAGCACCGACAGGCTCCGCACGAAGCCCTCCTGCTGGTCGAGCCCCTGGTCGGAGGACTGCAACGCGCCGGCGAGCACCCCGTCCACCTCGGCGACGAACCACTCGTCCCAGGCCGTCACGTCGCCGATGCGGGCCCTCCACCGCTCGTACGACAACGGCTCGTGATCCGGGGTGTCGCCGAAGGCGGTGTCGTGGACCCTGTGGAACTCCCGCAACTCGGCCTCGTCGTCGGGTCGGACCGGGCGCACTGTCACCCCGGCCGGCAGAGGCGGCTCGGCCGGCAGGTCGGCCAACGAGCGGTTCATCCGGACGTACCGCTTGGCGAGGGTGAACCCGCTATCGCGCAGTGTCCGTTCCCAGTCGCGCTCGGGTGCGAAGACCGCGCACCGGACGGTGAGCGCCGGCAGCCCTCGCTCGGCGGCGCGCTCGGCGACCCGGTCGAGTTGTCGGGCCAGCAGCGGCGCGCGGACGATGCCCGCCCGGTCCGGGTCGACGTAGACCTCCACGAATTCCCGGCCGACCCCTGTCGGATTGTCCACCGTCGCCCAGCCGACCACTGTGCCGTCCGGATCCACGGCCAGCCAGGAGTCGCGGGTCGGATCGACATAGGGGGCGGTCAGCGACGCCTCCACGTCCTCGGCGTCGAAGTCGGGATGGCCGATGGCGAAGGTGTCGGCCGCGTGCACGACCGTGAGGATCGCCGGTACGTCGTCGAGGGTGGGCCGGCGCGCGGTCCAGCCAGCGGGAAGCGTCACGGCAGCACATCCTGACAGCCGACCGTCGAGGGTGCCGCCCATTTTTCGCCAGGCCAGGTCGGGACCGTCCCTGTCAGACGATGGCGTGGGCGTACGTCACCGGGTGAAGTCTGCGGCGATCTCAGCGTTGGTCTCGGATGAATCCCGGTCGCCCGAGAGATCCACCTGCCCAGCGAGGGAGCCGACCGCAGTGCGGTTGGCGCGCCGCACCAGCGGCACGACCTTCGCCACCGGGGTGCCCGCCCGGTCGATGATGATCTCCTCGCCGCGTTCGACCCGTTCGATGATGCGCGACAGGTGGGTCTTGGCGTCGTGCATGTTGTAGTGCACGGCCTCACCCGACATGGCGCACCTCATCGGTTAGCCAATTCCTTAGCCTAGCCCCGCCTGGGCCGGCTGACCTCGCACCGCACCGGATCGGGCCGCCAGCGACAACGTCCTTTTCAGGCGAGGGCGGAGCGGGTGTGGTGCAGCAACTCCACAAGTTCGGCGCCGTCGCCGGGGCCGAGTGCCGCGAACGCGGGCGCGGCCAACCGGTTCGTCACCGCCTCCGCCCAGAGCCGCCGACGCACAAGCGGCCCGATCGGCGGGTACGGCTGTGGCCAGCCGCACGCCACCGCGCCGGCCACCCCCTCCGGCCCGGCCAGCACCGCCTCCAGCGGCGTCATGCCGGCGGCGCGCACCGCCAGCAGGTACGCGCCGGTGAAGTGTTCGCGGAGCACGCGCAGCCCGGCGGCGCTCCGGGCTCCCGGAGAGAGGTCGGGCAGCGGCATGGCCCGCCAGGCGGCGAAGAGCGGCATCCCACTGGCGTTCGCGGCGACCACCGCCTGCTCGACGAGCCCGGCCAGCCGCTCGGCTCCCGGCAGCGCGCCCAACCGTTCCGTCCCCCACCGGCAGCACTCGGCGAGGCTGGCGGCGGCCACGTCGGCCGGCGGGAGGACCCGGGCCGCCGCGTCCCACCCGTCGGCGACCGCGTCCGGGGCGACGAAGCCGATGGCGGCGGCGGCTGTCTCCGCGCGTACGTCGCCGAGCGCTCCGGCCCGGCCGCTGATGTAGAACGCCCAGCCGGAGATGCCGAGCAGCCGGGCCCGGCGAAGCGTGCTCGGGCATCTGCTGAACGCGTCACCGAGATCGAGGACGACGGGTTTGCTGGCGGCGGCGAGCTGCTCCGGCGTCATCCGGGCACCCCCGGAAGACGGCTCGGCACGCCAGCGGCGGCCCCGGCCGGAACGCGGCGGCCCCGTTCGTCGTCGTCCATCGATTGTCAGTCTGCCGCGCCACCACCCGCGTCCGCATCCCCCTCTTCGGCCACCAGCGCCTCGACGGCGGCCTCTACCTCGCCCGCGCGTCGGCGGGCCACAGTCACCGCCCGCTCAGCCGCCCGCCGGGCCAGCCGTGCCCGGCTGAGATCCTGCTCCGCGACAGCCCGCCGCCGCTCCAGCTCGGCCAGCTCGGTCTCGATCCCGTCGAGGACGGCGACCCCGTCCTGCTCCTGCCCGGTCGCCTCGGCCAGATCGGCCTCGGCCCGCTGCTGGTCGGCGTGGGCGCGGTCCAGTTCCCGGTCCAGTGCGCGACGCCGCCGTGCCCGCTCGGCCTGGGCCGCCCGCTGCGCCGCGCGTTCGGCCTGCGCGGCACGTTCCCGGGCCGGGTCGGCGCGAGGGCCTGCGGCGCGTGTGCGCTGGGCGACGGGGCGAGGTTCCGGTTCTGGCTCGTCGTCGTCGCCGGTGACCAGCCGCAGTTGCGGTCGGGGCACCTCGCCGAAGCCCGCGTAGTGAGCCGACCGCAGCAGCCGTCCGGCCCGGACCTGCTCGGCGACCTCGGTGTCGGAGAGCGCCGCGTTCAGTGTCGCCTCGACCTCGCCCAGCGGCAGCCGGCTGGCCGGCGGTGCCTCTGGCTCGGCCGCGGCGAGCTTGCGGACCTCGGCGACAAGCGCGCCGACCACCGCCCGACGTTGGGCCGACAGCTCCCGCAGCCGGGACCCGCGCAGCTCCCGCTGCGCGACCCGCAACGAGTCGGCGAGCTGGACCAGGTCGGCGACAAGTTCGGGACGGTGGATGGCGAGCAGGTTCACCAGCCACGCGGCGACGGTGGGGCGGCGTAACCGGGCCAGTTGGCGGGCGGTGCCCGGGTCGCCGGCCCGCCGCGCCTCGGCCACGGCGGCGTCCCGGGCCGCCACGAACCGGTCCGGTGGGGTGCGGTAGAGCTGCTGCACCAGCTCCGAGGACGGGCCGGGCATCGCGTCAGACGTCCACCCGGCTACCGGGCTCCAGACGTTGGTACTCGGTGCCGGACAGGGCCGAGTACTGCCGGTTGAGCACAGTCAGCCCGTTGTCGTTGAGCAGGGCGTCGTGCAGGGCGTACGCGCGGCGCGGGGCGACCGCCCGGATGAAGTCGACGACCTCGGAGAACTTCGACCAGGGGGCGTGGATCGGCGCGAACAGCGTGTCGACAGGCGTCTCCTCCGGCACCACGAGGGAGTCGCCGGGGTGGTAGACGACGTCGTTGATCAGGTAGCCGATGTTGTCGATCACCGGGATGTCCGGGTGGATCACCGCGTGCCGCCCGCCGTATGCGCGGATCGGGACCCCGGCGGCGGTGAACGACTCACCGGGAGCGACAGGGCTCAGCGCCTCGGCCGCGTCGCCAAGGGTGCCGGCGAGCGAGGCCGGCCCGTGAATCGGCACCGGCCGCCTGTCGAGGTGCAGACGCAGTGCTGCCAGGTCCATGTGGTCCGGGTGTTCATGGGTGATCAGCACCGCATCCGCGCCCTCCAACGCCTGGGGGTCACTGAACACCCCAGGGTCCACAACGAGCACTCCCCCGTCGTGTTCCACCCGGAGGCAGGAGTGCGCGTACTTGGTGAGCCGCATCGTGACTCCTCGACTATCGAATCGTGATGTCCTCAGCGCAGTCTGCCGGAACCAGCCGGCGGGCGCGCCACGTCCGAGGTATCGCCACACCAGCTGACAACGATGGGAGCGGGGATGGACGGACAGGCAGGACGGCGTCGCGGCGCACTACTGACGGCGATGGCACTCACGGCGACACTGGCCATGGCGGGGTGCGGTGCCGACGACAGCGGCGCGCGGGACTCGGCGGCCTCGGCGCCAGAGCGGGCCGTCGCGGAGGGCGGAGCGGCGGACAAGAACAGCGGCACCGACGCGGAGGGGGCGGCCGGGGCCGGCGCTCCGGACCTACGGGTCGACCAGCGAGCGATCATCTACACCGGAGCGATGCGGGTGCAGGTGACCGATGTGGACGCGGCTGCCCGCGAGGTCACCGCCGTGGTCACCAGGGCCGGCGGCTTCATCGGCGGGGACGTGCGGCGTAGCGCCGATGCGGACGCCGAGGCGGAGTTGCAACTGCGGGTGCCGGCGGCGAAGTTCTCCGGGGTGGTGGAGGAGATCGCGAAGCTCGGCCGGCAGCAGAGCCGGGACATCAACACTCGCGACGTCACCGAGGAGACCGTCGACCTGGAGGCCCGGATCATCAGTCAGCGGGCGCGTGTGGACAGCGCGCGCCGGCTGCTGGCCCGGGCCACCTCGATCGCCGACCTGGTGTCGCTGGAGAACGAGTTGGGTCGTCGGGAGGCGGACCTGGCCTCGCTGGAGGCCAAGAAGCGGCGGCTGGCCGACCTGACGGCTCTCTCCACGATCACCGTCTCGCTTGCCGGGCCGGCGGCGAAGACAAGCGACGAGAAGGCCGAGACCGGCTTCCTGGTCGGCTTGAAGGGCGGCTGGAAGGCGTTCGTCGCCTCGATGACCGTCCTGCTCACCGTGCTGGGGGCGTTGCTGCCGTGGCTGGTGGCGCTCGGCGTACCGCTTGTGGTGTTGCTGCTGGTGCTGCGCAGGCGGCGGAAGACCCCGGCGCTCACTGCACCGGTCAGCGGGCCGCCGCCAGTGCCCGCAGCGCGGTCTGCACCATGACGCGTACGCCGGCCGGGATGGCCCGCTCGTCCACGTCGAAGGACGCGCGGTGCAGGTCGACGTTGGGGCCGGAACGGCCCACGCCGAGGCGGGCGAGGGCGCCGGGGACGTACTCCAGATACCAGGAGAAGTCCTCGCCGCCCATGCTCTGCGGGGTTTCGGCAACGCCTTCCGGGCCGAGCGCGGCGGTGGTGGCGGCGGTCAGCACCTGGATGGCCCGGGAGTCGTTGCTCACCGGCGGCCGACCGCGCAGGTATTCCAGGTCGACGGTGGCACCGGTCGGGGCGATCACGTCCCGCACCACCTGAGCCACGATCTTGGGCGCCTGCTCCCAGGTGTCCCGGTCCATCACCCGCAGGGTGCCCGAGGCGGACGCCTCGGAGGGGATGACGTTGTAACGGGTGCCGGCCGACGCGTGGCCGAAGACCAACAGCAGCCCGCTGTTTGCCGGCACCCGGCGGCTGACCAGGGCGGGCACCTCGGTGATCAGGCGGCCGAGCGCGTCGACCAGGTCGACGGTCAGGTGCGGGCGGGCGGTGTGCCCTCCCGGCCCGGTGAGCCGGACTGTGACGTTGTCGGCCGCCGCGGTGATCGGGCCGACGCGCAGGCCGATCTGGCCCACCGGCAGGTTCGGGTCGCAGTGCAGCGCGAAGATCTGCACGACGTCGTCCAGACCGTCGGCCTCGATGACCTCAAGCGAGCCGCACGGCAGGATCTCCTCCGCGGGCTGGAAGATGAGCCGGACCCGGCCGTCCAGCTCTCCGAGGTCGGCGAGCTGGGCCAGCAGCATGCCGACGCCGAGCATGATCGTGGTGTGGACGTCGTGGCCGCAGGCGTGGCAGACGCCCTCCACCGTGGAGCGGTAGGGCACGTCCTTGGTGTCGTGCAGCGGCAGGGCGTCGATGTCGGCGCGCAGCGCGACGACAGGCCCGTCCGGGCGGCCGTTGATGTCGCAGATCACCCCGTTGCCCTTGGGCAGCAGCCGGGGTTGCAGGCCGGCCAGCGACAGCTCCCGCGCGATCAGGGCGGCCGTCTCGAACTCGGTGCCGGAGAGCTCGGGGTGCGAGTGGATGTGACGGCGCGTGGCGATCAGCCCGGGTACCCGGAGCGCGAGGAGGTGCTCCAGGTCGCGGGGCAGCGGCTGGGAACCGGGCGGCGCGTCCGTCCAGGACGACGCCAGCTGGCCGCCATTGGGCAGCGTCAACGCACTCGTCACGTCGAATTCTCGATTACTGGAGATGGATGGATCATCGGGGACAGCAGACAGCCTAGACCTCCGGCGGTGACGCTGCGCAACCTCGTTACGGTGATGATCAGACCGCGCAGCGTCACGTATGCCCTGCTGAGGACGCTCGGAGATGTGTGAGACAGCAGGTAGATCACTGTCGAACGCTGCCATCCGCCCCCTCACCTCCTACAACGCGTAATCAAAACCGGCGACAGCGAGCGGGGGTCCCACTCACACGCCCTTGCTGCGAATTGTCGCATTAGTCGGGGTGATGAACTGACACTCCGACAATTAACCGACCACACTCCGCAACGACCGGATTAGGACGCTCACATGCGACGGCAAACCGTGACCGCACACCATGTGCGTCACGGTGCACCCGGTCGGCGTACCCCCTAAGCCGCTTCGGCACACCCCAAGGGCGATCGGGAGTCGGTCAGAACCGGTCGCTGGGCCGGTACAGCCCCCACACCTCGCGCAGCGTTCCGCAGACCTCGCCCACCGTGGCCCGGGCCCGCAGCGCCTCCTTCATCGGGTAGAGCACGTTGTCGGACCCCTCGGCGGCGGCCCGCAGCTCGGCGAGGGCACGGGTCACCGCGTCGGCGTCCCGCTCGGCGCGCAACCGGGCCAGCCGGTCGGCCTGCGCCGCCTCGATCGTCGGGTCGACCCGCAGCGGCTCGTACGGCTCCTCCTCGTCCACCGTGAACCGGTTGAGCCCCACCACCACGCGCTCGCTGGAATCGATCTCCTGGGCGATCCGGTACGCGGACTGCTCGATCTCCCGCTTCTGGAACCCGGCCTCGATGGCGTCCACTGCCGAACCGTGGTCGGCGACCCGCTCCATCAGTTCGACTGCGGCGGCCTCGATCTCGGCAGTCATCGCCTCCACCACGTACGAGCCGGCGAACGGGTCGACGGTGGCCGTCAGGTCCGTCTCGTACGCCAGCACCTGCTGAGTGCGCAGCGCGAGCCGGGCAGCCTTCTCGGTGGGCAGCGCGATCGCCTCGTCGAAGCTGTTCGTGTGCAGCGACTGGGTGCCGCCGAGCACAGCGGCCAACCCCTGCACCGCCACCCGAACCAGGTTCACCTCCGGCTGCTGGGCGGTGAGCTGCACGCCCGCGGTCTGCGTGTGGAAGCGCAGCATCATCGACTTCGGATCCTTGGCGCCGAAGTCGTCACGCATCAGCCGGGCCCAGATCCGCCGGGCGGCACGGAACTTCGCCACCTCCTCCAGCAGCGTCGTGCGGGCCACGAAGAAGAACGACAGCCGGGGCGCGAAGTCGTCGACGGCGAGCCCCGCGGCCAGCGCCGCCCGCACGTACTCCACTCCGTTGGCCAGGGTGAACGCGATCTCCTGCGCGGGCGTGGCACCGGCCTCGGCCATGTGGTAGCCGGAGATGGAGATCGTGTTCCACTTCGGCACCTCCTTGCGGCAGTACGCGAACGTGTCGGCCACCAGGCGCAGCGACGGCTTCGGCGGGAAGATGTACGTCCCCCGGGCGATGTACTCCTTGAGGATGTCGTTCTGGATGGTGCCGTTGAGGGCGGCGCCCGGCACCCCGTTCTCCTCGGCGACGAGCTGGTAGAGCAGCAGCAGCACCGAGCCGGGCGCGTTGATGGTCATCGAGGTGGAGACCTTGTCCAGCGGGATGTCGGCGAAGAGCAGCCGCATGTCCTCGATGGAGTCGATGGCCACGCCGACCTTGCCGACCTCGCCGTGCGCGATCGGGTCGTCCGAGTCGTAGCCCATCTGCGTGGGCAGGTCGAAGGCGACCGAGAGGCCCATCGTGCCGGCCCGCAACAGTTGGTGGTAGCGCGCGTTGGACTCGGTGGCGGTGCCGAAGCCGGCGTACTGGCGCATGGTCCACGGACGGGAGGTGTACATCGTGGGGTAGACCCCCCTTGTGTACGGGAACTCGCCCGGGCCTCCCAGCCGGGAATCCAGGTCCTCCGGGAGGTCGGCCGCCGTGTAGACGGCGTTGATCGGAAACCCGGACTCGCTTGGCCGCCATTCGCTCATCTCCGGATGGTATGGCGCGTCGGCGTCCCACCGGGTGAGGGATACCGCACACTGCGTCTCGACCGGTCGACGGGAGGTGAACGGACAAGCACGATCTGTCGACTTCACCAAACGTCCGCCGCGTCGGCTTTCGCATCGGGCGTCGGAACCAGCAAGATAGGGGGGTTGTGTCCCAGCCCCCCTCGATTTCCCCCGGTGGCTTTTCTGTGACTCAGATCCCGACGTGGAGCGGCGGACAGGTAAGTCCCGCCAGCGGACGAGCGGCGCCCGGCACCACCATCGGTGACCGGTACTCGCTGCGGTCCGCGGTGGGCAACGGCGGCATGGGCACGGTGTGGCGCGCCACAGACACCCTGCTGCGCCGCGACGTGGCGGTGAAGGAGGTGGTCCTTCCCCCGGGCCTTGCCCCCAGCGACCGCGACGCCATGTACGAACGCACACTGCGCGAGGCCCGCGCCGCCGCAGCCATCCAGCACCCCGCCGTGGTGCAGGTGTACGACGTGGTCACCGAGGCCGGTCGCCCGTGGATCGTGATGGAGCTGCTGGACGCCCGCAGCCTCGCCGACATGGTCATCGAGGACGGGCCGGTGGCACCCCGCGCGGTCGCCAAGATCGGCATCGCGCTGCTCGGCGCGTTGGAGGTCGCGCACGCCATCGGTGTGCTGCACCGCGACGTCAAGCCCGCCAACGTGCTGATCTGCACCGACGGGCGCTGCGTGCTCACCGACTTCGGTGTCGCCCGGATGCCCACCGACGTGCAGCTCACCACCCCCGGCATGGTGCTCGGCTCGCCGCACTTCATCTCGCCCGAGCGGGCCATGGGTCAGGAGTTCGGCCCGCCGAGCGACCTGTTCTCGCTGGGCGTGACGCTCTACACCGCCGTCGAGGGGCGCCCCCCGTTCGACAAGGGTGACCCGATCGAGACCATGCACGCGGTTGTCGAGGACCCGCCGGCCCCGCCGCAGCGCAGCGGCCCGCTGACCCGGGTGCTGATGGGCCTCCTGGAGAAGGACCCGGCCCGGCGGCTGGACGTGCACACCTCCCGGGCGATGCTGCGCGAACTGCTCGCCGGCCCGCTGGGCAGCACCGCCACCGCCGTGCACTCGGTCACCGACCCGTACGCCGTGGTGCCGGTGCAGCAGCGCCCCGCGCCGATCGCCCTGCCCGCCGCGCAGGAGTCGAAGCCGGACAAGCAGATCGGCGGCCGGGCCATGCTCGCCCCGAACGAGTCGCTCACCGACCGGCTGGCCTCGCTGCGCAAGGGCGAACGCCCCCAGCCGGCCGCCGCCTCCGCCGCCGCCGGGCTCGACGAGACGAGCGCCGACGCGCTCGCCGGCCCGCTGCACACGCCCACCGGCGCGATGCCCTCCGCCGGCCGTCCCGCAGGTGGTCGCACCTACGGCGGCAACGCCGACGCCACCCAGCGGGTGGACGCGGGCGCACACCCGGACGCCACCCAGCGGGTCACCTACGGCAGCCGAGCCGATGCCACCCAGCAGGTCCCGTACGGCGGGTCGGAGGCCACCCAGCGCGTCGGCGGCACCTACGGCGGCGGCAACCAGTGGTCGGTGCCCGGCACCGGTCAGCCCTGGACGACGCCGTCCACCGCGCCGAGCGGCGGCGCTCTCGACAAGGTCCGCGCCACAGGTGGTCAACTGGTCGGCACCGTCAAGGGTTGGCCACGCAAGGTGCAGCTCGCCGCGGCCGGCGGGCTGGCACTGGTGCTGCTGCTCAGCGTGCTGGTGTTCTCCGGCGGCGACGACCCCGCACCGACAGCCCCGCAGGCGCAGCCCACCCCGTCGGCTGCGGCCGGTCCCAGTGTCGAGATGCAGGAGCACGTCGCGCGGGGCATCCAGGTCATGGTGCCCAAGGGCTGGAAGAAGGCCACCGGCGGCTCGTACACCGACTACATCGACCCGGAGGACAGCGGCCGCAAGGTGCGGATCATCACCGAGAAGTGGTCCAGCAGCTCCACCCGGTGGGCCGAGACGGCCGAGAACGGCCTCAAGACCAGGAGCACGTCCTGCGTCAAGCCGTACAACCAGATCGCCTCCACCGAGACCGAGCTGGCCAGCAAGCCGGCCGCCGAATTCGAGTACACCTGCGGTGAGGGCGACGCCATGCGGCACGGCATCTGGCGGGGCGTCGCGCAGGACGGCAAGGCGTACTCGTTCTACCTCACCTCGACCGACACCAAGTTCGCCGAGAGCAAGCCGATCTTCGACGAGATGGTGCGGACGTTCCAGCTCACCGGTGACGGCTGAGCCGAGGGAACCGACAGCGCTGATCCGCCGCCGTGCTATCAAGGGGCATGGCGGCGGACACCCCTGACATCGACGACATTCGCGAGCAAGCTCGGCGCTGGCTGGCCGACGACCCCGACCCGGCCACCCGGGACGAGCTGACGGCGGTGATCGACAGGCTGCCGGCGAGCGCCCCCGAGTTGGCCGACCGGTTCGCCGGCCCGCTGACCTTCGGCACCGCGGGTCTGCGCGGCCCGCTCCGGGCCGGCCCGAACGGCATGAACCTCGCCGTGGTCACCCAGGCCGCCGCCGGGCTGGTCGGCTGGCTCGCCGCCCAGGGCGGCACCGGCCCCCTGGTGATCGGGTACGACGCCCGGCACGGTTCCCGGCAGTTCGCCGAGCGCACCGCGCAGGTGGCCACCGGCGCCGGCCGGCCGGCGCTGCTGCTGCCCCGACCGCTGCCCACCCCCGTGCTGGCGTACGCGGTGCGCCAGCTCGGCGCGGTGGCCGGCGTGATGGTCACCGCCAGCCACAACCCGCCGCAGGACAACGGCTACAAGGTCTACCTCGGCGCGGAGCTGGGTGGTGAGCTGGGTGCCGGAGCGCAGATCGTGCCGCCGGCCGACGCCGGCATCGAGGCCGCCATCCGGGCCGTCGGCCCCCTCATCGATGTGCCGCTGGGCCGGGCCGGCGAGGTCCTCGGCGACGACCTGATCGCCGCGTACGTCGAAAGCGCCACAGCGGTCATCGACCCGGACGGGCCACGGGACCTGTCGGTGGCGTACACCCCTCTGCACGGGGTGGGTGCCGCGGTGCTCACGGCGGCGTTCGTCCGGGCCGGTTTTCCGGTCCCCGGTGTGGTCCCCGACCAGGCCGAACCCGACCCGGAGTTCCCGACCGTGTCGTTTCCTAACCCGGAGGAGCCGGGTGCTGTGGACCGACTGATCGCGCTGGCCGACTCGACGGGTGCGGACCTCGCCATCGCCAACGACCCGGACGCGGACCGCTGCGCTGTGGTGATCCGCGACGGCGGGCAGAGCTGGCGGATGCTGCGCGGCGACGAGGTGGGCGTGCTGCTCGCCGACCACCTGATGCGACGCGGCGTGACAGGGCTCTACGCCACCACGATCGTGTCGTCGTCGCTGCTGCGGGCGATGTGCGCGGCCCGTGGCCTGCCCTACGACGAGACCCTTACCGGTTTCAAGTGGATCGTCCGCGCGGGTGGCGGAAGCGCGCCACTGGTCTTCGGCTACGAGGAGGCGCTGGGCTACTGCGTCGCCCCCGCGCACGTCCGGGACAAGGACGGCATCACTGCCGCGCTGACCGTGGCCGAGCTGGCCGCCGGGCTCAAGGCGCAGGGCCGTACGCTCGCCGACCGGCTGGACGAGTTGGCCGCCGAGTTCGGTGTGCACCACACCGACCAGCTCTCCGTACGGGTGGACGACCTGCGGGTGATCGCCGACGCGATGGCCCGAATCCGGGCAGCCACCCCCACAGTCCTGCTGGGTCAGCCCGTCGACAGCGTCCGGGACCTGCTTCCGGAGTCGGACGTGGTGATCCTGCGCACCGCCACCGCGCGGGTGGTGATCCGCCCCTCCGGAACCGAGCCGAAGCTCAAGGCGTACCTGGAGGTGGTGGAGCCGGTGCCGGACGGCGACGTCACCGCCGCACGCGCCCGCGCCAGCGCGGCGATCGCGCAGCTCCGAGCCGAGATCGCAGCCGCCCTCGGCCTCTAGTGCAAGGAAGGGCCCCTTACTAACGCCTGGTGCATAGAAAGGGGCCCTTCCTAACAGTCAGCGGCGCGGACCGAGCGCCTGGTCGACGGCCCGACCCAGGGCTGCCACGACCAGGCCCACCGACGGGCGGACCACCGAGTCGTCGATGCTCACCTCGCCGGAGAAGCCGGCGCCGGTGGCGATCTCCTCCAGCCGCCGGCGGGCGTCGGCGGCGGCGTCGCCGCTCATGCCGAGCGCCGACTCCATCCGCAGCACCACGACCAGGGTTGCCAGTGCGGCTGTCCGCTCGTCGGGTGCCACCGAGCCGGTCAGCGCCTCGGTCAGCCGCTGCCGGGTGTCGGCCTCGACGGAGGCGTCCACCACTGGGTAGCGGTGGACGTGGATGAAGCCCAGCTCGGTCTCGTCGACGTCCCGCACCACGCCCTGCCGGCACAGGTCACCGAGGATCCGGTCGCGCAGGCCGTGCCGCAGGCGCTGCACCCAGGAGGCCGGGGTGTGCGGGGTGTCGGCGGCGATCCGGCCCAGCACCTCGTCGGTGACCGGCTCGCCGGTGGGCGTCGGGTCGACGACCGTCAGTGCCCCGTCGGCGTACGCGAGCCGGCCCGCCAGGGCCAACTCGATGAGGACCGCAGCGGCCATGCCCAGGTCCAGGCTGATCCGCGGCATCGTCGCCTTGCCGGTCGTGTCGTCGTAGGCGAGTAGCAGCAACTCCTCGGCGAGCGCAACACCTGTCATGGCCGCACACGCTAGCGGGTTCGCGCACCACCGCGCGCGAACCCGCCGGCACCCACCACCGACCGGGTGGCGCGTCAGAACCGGGGCATGCCGCCGAACTGGCGGTCACCGGCGTCACCGAGACCGGGGACGATGAACATGCTGTCGTTGAGCCCTTCGTCGATCGAGGCCGTGACCAGGCGCAGCGGCAGGCCGGAGCGTTCCAGCCGCTCGATGCCGACAGGCGCGGCGAGCACGCAGAGCACCGTGATGTCAGTGCATCCGCGGTCGGCCAGCAGCCGGCAGCAGTGCTCCAGCGAGCCGCCGGTGGCGAGCATCGGATCGAGCACCAGCACCGGCAGGCCGGCCAGCTCCCGGGGCAGCGACTCCATGTAGGCGCGCGGCTCGTAGGTTTCCTCGTCGCGGGCCAGGCCGACGAAACCCATCGACGACTCCGGCAGCAGGCCGAGCGCGGCGTCCGCCATGCCCAGGCCGGCCCGCAGCACGGGCACCAGCAGCGGCGGGTTCGCCAGCCGGGTGCCGACAGTGCCGGTGACCGGCGTCTGCACCGGGTACTGCTCGACGGGGAAGGAGCGCGCCGCCTCGTACACCAGCATGGTGGTCAGTTCGTGCAGCGCCGCCCGGAACGTCGAGGAATCGGTGCGCGCGTCCCGCATGGCGGTCAGCCGGGACTGGGCCAGCGGGTGGTCAATGACGTGTACGTCCACGATCGCTCAACCTACCGGGCGGACCGCGGCGGTGGTGCGGGCGCGGTCGGACCAGCGACGCCGCTCACCCGGGTCGCCCAGCCCGGGAGGCGTGAGCAAGATCACAGGGTCGTTCCGTGCGTAGACTCCGAGACATGACGGCGACAACGACGTCGGCCCGGTCGGACCTCTCCGAGCTGGGACGATCCGAGACCGCTCTGCGGACCTTCCTGCACGGCCTTCCCGGCGTGGATCAGGTCGGCGCGGAGCAGCGGGCGGCGCAGCTCGGCACCCGCTCCATCAAGACCACCGCCAAGGCGCAGGCCATCGACCTGGCGATCCGCATGGTCGACCTGACCACCCTGGAAGGGGCGGACACCCCCGGCAAGGTCCGCGCGCTGGCCGCCAAGGCGCTGCGCCCCGACCCGGCCGACCCGTCCTGCCCGCACGTCGGGGCCGTCTGCGTCTACCCGGCCATGGTCCCGTACGCCGCCGAGGTGCTGGCCGGGAGCAACGTGCACCTGGCGAGCGTGGCGACCGCCTTCCCGTCGGGCCAGGCGCCGCTGGAGGTCAAGCTCGCCGACACCCGGGCCGCCGTCGCGGCGGGCGCCGACGAGATCGACATGGTGATCAACAGGGGCGCGTTCCTGGCCGGCCGTTACAAGGAGGTCTACGACGAGATCGTGGCCACCAAGGAAGCCTGCGGGGACGCCCACCTCAAGGTGATCCTGGAAACCGGCGAGCTTGCCACGTACGACAACGTGCGTCGCGCCTCCTGGCTGGCAATGCTGGCCGGCGGCGACTTCATCAAGACCTCCACCGGCAAGGTCCCGGTCGCGGCGACGCTGCCGGTGACCCTTGTGATGCTGGAGGCCGTCCGCGACTTCCGCGAGGCCACCGGGCGACAGGTCGGCGTGAAGCCGGCCGGCGGCATCAAGACCACCAAGGACGCGATCAAGTACCTGGTGATGGTCAACGAGACCGTCGGCGCGGACTGGCTCGACCCCGACTGGTTCCGCTTCGGCGCCTCCAGCCTGCTCAACGACCTGCTGATGCAGCGCACCAAGCTGACGACCGGCACCTACTCCGGTCCCGACTACTTCACACTGGACTGAGAGCCGATGTTCGAATACGCACCCGCCCCCGAGTCCCGCTCGGTGGTGGAAATCAAGAACGCCTATGGGCTGTATATCGGTGGGGAGTTCGTCGACCCTGCCGACGGCGGCAACTTCAAGTCGATCAACCCCGCCTCCGAGGAGGTGCTGGCCGAAATCGCCGAGGCCGGCGCACAGGACGTGGACCGCGCGGTACGCGCCGCGCGCACGGCGTACGACAAGGTCTGGGGTCCGATGCCGGGCCGGGACCGGGCCAAGTACCTGTACCGGATCGCCCGGCTCATCCAGGAACGCTCCCGCGAGCTGGCCGTGTTGGAGTCACTCGACAACGGCAAGCCGATCCGGGAGTCCCGCGACGTCGACGTGCCGCTTGTCGCCGCGCACTTCTTCTACTACGCGGGCTGGGCCGACAAGCTTCCGTACGCGGGGTTCGGCCCGAACCCGCAGCCGGTCGGGGTCGCCGCGCAGGTCATCCCGTGGAACTTCCCGCTGCTCATGCTGGCCTGGAAGATCGCTCCGGCGCTCGCGGCGGGCAACACAGTGGTCCTGAAGCCCGCCGAGACCACCCCGCTTACCGCGCTGCTGTTCGCCGAGATCTGCCAGCAGGCCGACCTGCCGGCCGGCGTGGTCAACATCGTCACCGGCGCCGGCGACACAGGCCGCGCGCTTGTCGAGCACCCCGGCGTGGACAAGGTGGCCTTCACCGGCTCCACCGAGGTCGGCCGGGCCATCGCCCGGTCCGTCGCGGGCAGCCGCAAGAAGCTCACCCTTGAGCTGGGCGGCAAGGCCGCGAACATCGTCTTCGACGACGCGCCCATCGACCAGGCAGTCGAGGGCATCGTCAACGGCATCTTCTTCAACCAGGGGCACGTCTGCTGCGCCGGCTCCCGGCTGCTCGTCCAGGAGAACGTCGCCGACCGCGTGCTGGAGTCGTTGAAGCGCCGGATGGCCCACCTGCGCGTCGGCGACCCTCTGGACAAGAACACCGACGTCGGCGCCATCAACTCGGCCGCCCAGCTGGAGCGGATCCGCGAGCTGTCCGACGCCGGCGCCGCCGAGGGCGCCGAGCGCTGGTCGCCGCCGTGCGAGCTGCCCGACCGGGGCTTCTGGTTCGCGCCCACCATCTTCACCGGGGTCACCCAGGCGCACCGCATCGCCCGCGAGGAGATCTTCGGGCCGGTGCTGTCGGTTCTCACCTTCCGCACGCCTGCCGAGGCCGTCGAGAAGGCGAACAACACGCCGTACGGGCTGTCGGCCGGCATCTGGACCGACAAGGGTTCCCGGATCCTGTGGATGGCCGACCGGCTGCGCGCCGGAGTCGTCTGGGCCAACACGTTCAACAAGTTCGACCCCACCTCGCCGTTCGGCGGCTACAAGGAGTCGGGCTACGGTCGCGAGGGCGGCCGGCACGGGCTGGAGGGCTACCTCAATGTCTGAGCGGGTCGCGGTACGCAAGACGTACAAGCTCTTCATCGGCGGGAAGTTCCCGCGCAGCGAGTCGGGACGGTCGTATCTCGTGCAGTCCTCGAATGTGTCACTGGCCTCCCGCAAGGACGCCCGGGACGCGGTGGTCGCCGCCCGCGCCGCCGTGAAGGGCTGGGCCGGCGCGACCGCGTACAACAGGGGTCAGATCCTCTACCGGGTCGCCGAGATGCTTGAGGGCCGCCGCGAGCAGTTCGTCGCCCTGGGCGTGCCCGGCGACGAGGTGGACGCCGCTGTGGACCGCTGGGTCTGGTACGCCGGCTGGTCCGACAAGCTCCCCCAGGTGTACGGCGGCGCCAACCCGGTCGCCGGTCCCTACTTCAACCTGTCCGCGCCCGAGCCGACGGGCGTGGTCGCGGTGGTGGCCCCGGAACGCCCGGCGCTGCTCGGCCTGGTCAGTGTGGTCGCTCCCGCGATCGTCACCGGCAACACCGTGGTGGTGGCGGCCTCCGCGACCGAGCCCCTCGCTGCGGTGACCCTTGCCGAGGTGCTTGCCACCTCCGACCTGCCCGGCGGGGTGGTCAACATCCTCACCGGCGCGATCACCGAAACCGCGCCGACGCTGGCGGCCCACATGGACGTCAACGCGATCGACCTCACCGGGGTGAGCAACTCCTCGCTCGCCACCGACCTGGAGGTCAAGGCCGCGGAGAACCTCAAGCGGGTGCTCCGGCCGGCGTCGACTGAGGTCGACTGGTCCGCCGATCCTGGCGTGACCCGGATGACCGCTCTGTTGGAGACGAAGACGGTGTGGCACCCCAAGGGGGTGTGATGCGGTCTCGGCCTTCTGGTTTTCCGGGGGAGCCCGCCCACTCCGGGCGGTCAGGCTTGATCCCCGCGTGGGCGGGCTCCCCCGGAAAACCTGACCTGGGCCGGGTCCGTTTCGGTGGTCGATCTTGGCGCTTCAGTGGCGCGCTGGCTCCTTGGAGTGGTGGTCTTCGGGCGCTGTTCTGCGTTCCCCGGTGTGCGGGGTGGGCGGGGTCTACTACCGAGGGTAGGATTGGCGCGTGACTCGGCTGGGTGATCTTGAGCGTGCGGTGATGGACGTGCTGTGGGACGTGGTCCCCGGTACGTCGGACGGTGTGACCGTGCGCGAGGTGGCCGACGCTCTCGACGGCCGTGAACTGGCCTACACCACGGTGATGACCGTGCTGGATCGACTGGCCGGCAAGGGCATGGTGCAGCGGGAGCGGGAGGGCCGGGCCTGGCGCTACCGACCCGCGGCCAGCCGTGAGGCGCACATCGCCCAGCTCATGCTCGACGCCCTCGACCTGGGCGGCAGCCGGGACGCGGCGCTGGTGCGCTTCGCCCGCTCGGTGACCGGCACCGAAGCCGAGGTGCTTCGGGCAGCCCTGGAGACCGAGGCCGGCTCGGGCTCCACCGGCGGCGACCAGGGCGGGACGGCCACGGAGTTGACGGACCGGGTGGACGGGCCGACTGGCCGGCGACCGGCCGGCGAGGCAGCGGAGCGGTAGACGCGCCATGGCGTACGCCGCGCATTTCGCCGCCACCATGCTGGCCTGCTATCTGACCGCTCAGGTGCTGGCCCGTTCCACCTGGACGTGGCGCAGCCCTCGGGTGGCGATCATCTGCTGGCAGGCCGTCGGGTTGGCGTTGGGCCTCTCCGCGATCGGCCTGCCGATGGCGCTCGGCTTGTCCGCGTACGACCTGCCGACCGGGAGCGCACTGCTCGCCCTGGCCAGCGACCTCGTCCATGGCACCCTGCCGGCCGGCGAGACCGCGTTCCACCTGGCCGGAGTTGGTGTGGGCATCGGCATCGGGGCGATGCTCGTCGCCACTACCGCGCGCAGCATCCACGGCGCCGTCCTCGCTCAGCGCAGGCACCGGGACCTGCTCACCCTCGTGGCCCGCAACGACCCCGCCGCACCCGGCGCACTCGTACTGGACCACCCCAGTGCCGCGGCGTACTGCCTCCCGGGCGTCCGGCCGCAGGTGGTGGTCAGCGCAGGCACGCTCAGCCTGCTGGACCGGGCCGAGCTGGCCGCCGTGCTCAGCCACGAGCGCGCGCACGCCAACGAGCGGCACGACCTGGTGCTGCTGCCGTTCACCGCGCTCTGCCGGGCGTTGCCCTGGTTCGGCTGGGTACGCGACGCGCACGAGAGGGTCGCCCTGCTTGTCGAAATGCGCGCCGACGACAAGGCACGCGAACTGCACGCCGAAGCGCCACTGGCGGGCGCGCTGCGCAGGTTCGCCGCCGCCGGCCACCGCATCACCCCGGCCGGTGCGCTCGGCATGGGCGATCGGGACCTTGACGTACGCGTGCAGCGCCTCCTGGTCAGCGACAGCCCGCCCCGGATCCTGGGCGGCACCGCCCTGGCCGTCGCCGCCACCCTGGTAGCCCTGCCGATCAGCCTCTTCCTGAGCTGACCCGCCGCGCGCCGCGCTCGCGCGCGGCGCGAGGCACAGCACAGCGCCGCCCGCACCGGGCTGTGCGAGCGCGCGCATGTTCGTGCTCGATCCAGGATCGAGTGGCATTCCAGGCGCGCGAGGCCACTTCATCCAGGATCGAGTACGATCTTGCCCCGAACCGCCGCTGTACGACTTCTTGTAGTAGCCGGCACTGATAGGTAGCGACGCTACGTGTAGAGTTCCTACGACAAGGGAGCCAACACCTTACGGAGAGCCGGCCATGGACACGCTGCTCCTCGCCCGCCTGCAGTTCGCCACCACCACCTCGATCCACTTCCTGTTCGTGGTCGTCACGCTCGGGCTTGTCACCCTGCTGGTCGGGATGCAGACGGCCTGGGTGCTCACCGGCAACCCGAAGTGGGAGCGACTCACCCGCTACTGGGGCCAGCTCTACGTCATCAACTACGTGCTCGGCATCGCCACCGGCATCGTGATGGAGTTCCAGTTCGGGCTGAACTGGAGCGGCCTGTCCCGCTACGTCGGCAACGTCTTCGGCGCGCCGCTGGCCATCGAGACGCTCGTGGCGTTCTTCCTGGAATCCACGTTCCTCGGAATGTGGATCTTCGGTTGGCACCGGCTCCGCAAGGGCGTCCACCTCGCGCTGCTGTGGGGCGTGGCGCTCACCGCGTACGCCTCAGCGTTCTGGATCATGGTGGCCAACTCCTGGCTCCAGAACCCTGTCGGTTACGAGGTCCGCGACGGGATCGCCCACCTCACCGACTTCGGCGCGCTGCTCACAAACCCCAGCCTCGGCATGGCGTTCGGGCACGTGGTGTCGGCCGCGCTGCTGGTCGGCGGCATGCTCATGGCAGCGGTCAGCGCCTGGCACCTGATCCGGCGTACCCCCGATTTCCTGCTCTTCCGCACTTCGCTGCGGATCGGCCTGGTCACCGCGGCACTTGCCATCACGCTGGTGCAGGGCTTCGGGTTCGCCCAGTTCGGGGCCGTCGGCTCGGTGCAGCCCACGAAGTTCGGGCAGGGCCCGGAGGCGCAGGCACTCGTCGCCGAGTGGACCGCCCGCTTCGGCCCGGGCGACTACGCACCACCGGTGCTCGCCAACGTCGGGCTGGGCTTCATGATCCTGATCGGCCTGGCCCTCGGCTGCGTCTGGCTCCTGCTCCCCCTGCTCTTCCGGGACTGGATCATCCGGCTGCGCTTCCCGCTGTGGCTGACCCTGCTCGCCCTGCCGCTTCCGTTCGTCGCGGTCATCCTCGGCTGGATCGCCCGGGAGGTCGGCCGCCAACCCTGGGTGGCGTACGGACTGCTGCCCACCGAGCAGGCGGTCTCCCCTGTCGGCGCGCCCGTGATGCTCACCTCGCTCATCGGCTTCAGCCTCCTGCTGGGCACCCTCGCCGTCACCAACTGGGTGCTGCTGGCCCGGCACGCGGCACGCGGCGCCGCCGACCCGGCTCTCGGCCGTCCACCGGCACCGTCAAGCGAGCCGGCCCGCCCCGAACCCGCCCTCTTCTGAGGAGATCACCGTGGACCTCGCCTGGTACGCCCTGCTCGGCCTCTTCTTCGCCACCTACCTGGTGCTCGCTGGCTACGACTACGGCGTGGGGCTGCTGCTGGCTCGCGGCATCGGGCCGGCCGGTCGGCGCGGCGCACTCACTGCCCTCGGCCCGTTCTTCCTCGGCAACGAGGTCTGGCTGGTCGCCACCGTCGGCATCCTGTTCGGCGCGTTCCCGCTGCTGGAGGGCGAGTTGCTCTCCGGCTGCTATCCGGCCGGCGCCGGCGCGCTCGTCGGTGTCGTCCTGGTCACCGCCGGGGTGCAACTGCGCAGCCGGTCAGCCGACGAGCGCGTCCGCGCCCGCTGGGACCGGGTCGTGATCGTCGGCAGCATGCTCGCCGCGCTGGGCTGGGGTGTGCTGCTGGCCGCGCTGCTCCAGGGCGTACCCCGCCAGGCTGACGGCCACGTGGCAGGCGTGTCCCACCTGGCCACCCCCTTCGCGGCCACCGCCGGCCTGGCCATGCTCGCCCTCGTCGCGGTGCACGGGGCGACGTTCCTCACGCTGCGGCTGCCGGCAGCCGACGCCGCAGTGGTCGGCCGCACGGCCCGCCGGCTTGTCCCGGTGGCGCTGTCCGCTGTCGCCCTGGCCACCGTCGTGGGCCTGCTCTCCGCTCGGGTACGCGACACCGTCCAGCGACCGGCGCTTGGCGTACTCCTGCCGGTGTTGCTCGTGGGTGCGTTGCTGGTGGCCCGTGCGGCGCTGGCGCGGCGGCGGCCGGGGTGGGCTCTGATCGCCACCGGCGCCGCCCTGGCGCTGCCCGTGGCCCTTGTCGGTGCGGCGCTCTGGCCCTACGTGCTGGTGTCGACCACCGACCCGGCCGCCTCGCTGACGGTGGCCGACGCCGCCGCGAGCACACCCACGTTGAGGCTGCTCGGCTGGGTGGCGTTACCGCTGCTGCCGGCCCTACTAGGCTTCCAGGCGATGTGCTGGTGGGTTTTCCGGGGACGGACCGACGGCAGGGCACCGGTGTACTGGTGAACCGCCGTCCCTTCGACCCGCGTCTGCTGCGCCGGGTCCCCGCGGCCCGGCGCGACCTTGCCGTGCTCGCGCTCCTGGGCGTGCTCGCCGCCGGGCTGATTGTCGCGCAGGCCACCGCGCTGGCGTCGGCGCTGGCAACCGCCTTCGAGGGGCAGCTGAACAGCCGGGCGCTTGCGGGTTTCGTGGTCGCGGTCGCCGCCCGGTCGGCGCTGGTCTGGGCACAGGGCACGGTCTCCGCGCGGGTCGCGGCCACCGTCAAGGCCACGCTGCGGGCAGACCTGTTCCAGGCGGTGGGCCGGCACGGCCCGGCCTGGGTCGCCGGCCAGCGGGCCGGTCAGCTCGCCACCCTGTCCGGCCGAGGACTGGACGCGCTGGACGCGTACTTCACCGGGTATCTGCCGCAGCTGGTGCTCAGCGTGACGGTGCCAGTGGCGGTGCTGGCTCGGGTCGTCTTCGCCGACTGGGGCTCGGCGGTGATCATCGCGTGCACGTTGCCGCTCATCCCGATCTTCGGCGCGCTGCTCGGCTGGCAGGCGCAGGCTGCCACCGAGCGCCAGTGGCGGCGGCTCTCCCTGCTGGGCGGGCACTTCCTGGACATGGTCGCCGGGCTGCCCACGTTGCGGGCGTTCGGCCGGGCGCGGGCGCAGACCGAGGTGGTCCGCCGGATGGCCGACGGGCACCGGGTGGCCACGATGAAGACGCTGCGGATCGCGTTCCTCTCCGCACTGGTGCTGGAGTTGGTCGCCACCCTGTCGGTGGCCCTGGTGGCCGTGCCGGTGGGCATCCGGCTGCTCGGCGGCGGGCTGGCCCTCCAGACCGCGCTGCTGATCCTGCTGCTCACCCCGGAGGCGTACCTGCCACTGCGGGCCGCCGGCAGCCGCTTCCACGCCAGCATGGAGGGGCTCACCGCGCTGGACGAGGCGCTCACCGTCTCGGCCGCCCCGGCGGCCCCCCGCGCCAGCGAGGGCGCCGCCACCCCGCACGGTCGCGGCGAGATCCGGTTCGAGGCCGTGACAGTGGCGTACGAGCGGACCACAGCGCTGCGCGACGTGACACTGACCATCCGGCCCGGCGAGCGGATCGCCGTCATCGGACCCAGCGGCGCCGGCAAGAGCACCCTGCTCGGCCTGCTGCTCGGCTTCGTGACAGCGACCAGTGGCCGGATCACCGTGGACGGCGTCGACCTCGCCACCGCAGACCCGGACGCCTGGCGTCGACAGGTCGCCTGGGTGCCGCAGCGGGCGCACCTCTTCGCCGCATCGCTTGCCGACAACATCCGGCTCGGCGCTCCGGACACCCCACCGGAGGCGCTCGCGGCGGCGGTACGCGACGCCGCGCTCGACGACGTGGTGGCCGGCCTGCCGGACGGGCTGGACACGCTGCTCGGCGAGCGCGGGCACGGCCTGTCCAGCGGCCAGCGGCAACGTGTCGCACTCGCCCGGGCATTCCTGCGGGACGCCCCTGTGGTGCTGCTCGACGAACCCACCGCACGGCTGGACACGGCCGCCGAGGCGGTGGTGCTGGACGCCACCCGCCGGTTGGTCGCCGGACGTACCTCGCTGCTTGTCGCGCACCGGCCGGCGCTGCTTGCCGACGCCGACCGGATCCTGCGCATCGAGGACGGCCGGGTCACCGAACTGACGCCCGCACCGACGCCGAAGGTGGCCCGATGAGCACGGCACCGGCGCCACCGGCGAGCGGCACGACCGACGGCGGCGACGCGCTCCCCGCCGGGCGGGTGGCCGCCGAGCGGGCGGTGCTGAGGCTCGCCCGCCCGTACCTGGGCCGGCTGGTCGGTGCGGGACTGCTCGCCGCCGCCACCGAGTTCGCCGGGCTCGCCCTGATGGCCACGGCCACCTGGCTGTTGATGAGCGCCGCCGGTCAGCCTCCGCTGGACCGGCTGACCGTGGCGATCGTCGCCGTACGTGCGCTGGCCATCAGTCGGGGCGTGTTCCGCTACACCGAGCGGCTCGCCGGGCACGACGCGGTGCTCCGCATGATCACCGACGTGCGGACCCGGGTGTTCGCCACCCTCGCCGCCCGCCGCACCACCGGGCAGCGCTCCGGGGACATCCTCAGTCGACTGGTCTCCGACGTCGAGGCGGTCCAGGACCTGCTGCTGCGGGTGCTGGTGCCGGCCTCGGCGGCGGCCCTGGTGGGCGTACTGGCGGTGGGTGGGGCGGCGCTGATCTCGCCCCCGGCCGCCGCCGTGCTCGCCGTCGGCCTGCTCGTCGCCGGGGTGGCGCTGCCGGCGCTGGCCACAGCTGTCACCCGGCGCAGCGCGGCAGAGGTCGCCCCGCTGCGGGGCGCGCTCGCCACCGACGCCGTCGACCTCACCCACGGCGCCGCCGACCTGGCCGCGTTCGGTGCGACCGACACCGCGCTGCGCGCCGCCGAGGACCGTGCCGGCCGGCTCGCCCGGCTGGAACGCCGGCTGGCCGCCACCGGGTTCGCGGTCGACGCGGTCGGGGTGCTTGTCGCCGGCTCGACAGCCGCCGCCGTGGTGCTCGTCGCGCTGGCCGCCGACGTGCGCGGGGTGCTGGTCGGCGTGCTGGCCGTCGGCTCGCTGGCCGCCGTCGAGGTGGCTCTGGCACTGGTCTCGGCCGCCCGACAGTGGACCCAACTGCGGCCCGGCCTGGCCC
Organism: Micromonospora profundi; assembly: GCF_011927785.1. Classification (NCBI taxonomy): domain Bacteria; kingdom Bacillati; phylum Actinomycetota; class Actinomycetes; order Micromonosporales; family Micromonosporaceae; genus Micromonospora; species Micromonospora profundi. The sequence continues at coordinate 5,178,446 of NZ_JAATJK010000001.1, forward strand.
GGGTGGCCACCCTGCTCGACGCCGAAAAGCCGACCTCCCGACCCGTCGACGCCCTGACGGCTGACGCGGAAGGTGGTGCGGCTCCTGACGTTCCGCACGAGTTGCGCTTCACCGACCTGACCGTTCGGTACCGGGCCGGTGCCGCACCCGCACTGGACCGGCTGAACCTGGACCTGCCGGCCGGCCGGCGGATCGCTGTCGTCGGCCCGAGCGGCGCCGGCAAGAGCACCCTGGCCGCCGTACTGACCGGCGCGGTCCACCCCACCGCCGGCCGGGTCACACTGGCCGGGCGCGACCTGTCCACGTACGCCGAGGAGGAGCTTCCCCGCACTGTCGGTGGGCTGCTCGCCGAGGCGTACGTCTTCCACGCCACGGTGCGGGAGAACCTGCTGCTCGGCCGGGCCGCCGCGAGCGACGACGAACTGGCCGCCGCGACCGCCGCCGCTGGCCTGCTCGACTGGGTACGCGCCCAGCCTGCCGGCTGGGACACCCTTGTCGGCGAGGAGGGTGGTCAACTCTCCGGCGGCCAGCGGCAACGGCTCGCGCTGGCCCGGGCCCTGCTGGCCGCGCCGCCGGTGCTGGTGCTCGACGAGCCCACCGAAGGGCTGGACCCGGTCGCCGCGGACGCGGTGCTCGCCTCCGCACTCGCCGCCACCCCCGTCGGGCACTCGGTGCTGCTGATCAGTCACCGGCTCAGCGGGCTGACCGAGTTGGACGAGATCGTCGTCCTGGACGGTGGCCGGGTGATCCAACGCGGCCGGCACGCCGAGCTGGTCGCCGCGCCCGGCTGGTACCGGGACCAGTGGCTGCTCCAGGCGGCGGCCGAGCGCGGGTACCTGGCGCTCGCCCCCTGACCCGGTTCGGGGACGGACCAGGGTTGTCCCTGACGTCGGGGGTCGGCGCCCGTGGCAGGGTGGTGCCATGCCACGCGCCGAGGACGTCCTGGTGGAGGAACACCTGCAAGAGTTGGCCTCCCGCCTGCACGGGCCGGCGCGGCTGAAGTCCGACCTGCTGACTGAGGCGCGGCACGATCTGCTGGACGTCGTCGACGCGTACCGCGAGAACGGGGTGCCGCCCACGGAGGCGCAGCGCCGGGCGGTGGCCGAGTTCGGCTCGCCGGCGCAGCTGTTGCCCTCCTGGCAGGCCGAGCTGGCGGTGGCCGCCCTGCGCGGGCTCTCCCTGCGGATGCTGGCCGTGGCCGGCGTGGCGGTGGTGGCCGGCGACCTGACCTGGCACGGGTCGAGTTGGAGTGCCGGCGGGCCTCCGCCGTTCGCCTACCGGCTGCTGGCCGAGTCCGTCGACTGGATCTGGATGAGCGCGCTGCTGCTCGCGGTGGCGGGCCTGCTGGTGGTGGCGGCGAGTGCCCGGTCGACCCGGCCGGGCGTGGCGGTCGCGCAACGTGCGGTGGGCACCGGTCTGACGGGCGTGCTGGTGCTCGGCATGCTTACCGGTGGGGCGCTCTTCGGCTGGTCGCTCGGTATGTGGGACGCGGCGCTTACCTGGCCGCCGATGATCATCGGCCTGGTGCTGGCCGGCGGGGCGTACTTCTCGCTGAGCCGCGCGGCACGCGGCTGGCTGCGGGCCACCGTCGCCCGCTGATCACGGCCCGGTGCGGTTCAGGCCGGAGTGGTGGGGGCGGCGCCGGGGTCGAGGAACCGCCCGACCGTCACGCGGAACTCCTGCCACCCGGCACGCTCACCTGCCAGTGCCCGGCGGCCGGAGTCGGTGAGCTGGTACGTGCGCCGCTCCCGCCCGTTGACGGTGCTCCAGGTGCTCGCCACGTGCCCGGCGCGCTCCAGGCGGCGCAGCGCCGGATAGATGGTGCCGGTGGGCAGGTCGAGGCTGCCGTCACTGCGGGCGCGCAGCGACTCGATGATCGCGTAGCCGTGCAGAGCGCCCTGTTCGAGAACGGCGAGGAGAAGCGCGTCGAGATGGCCGTGCAGCGACTGGGCCTTCATGCGTAGCAACGCTACTTGTCGCGCGCCCTGTGCGCCACCGCCGCACACTCGCAGGCCCGAGCCGTTCGTGGAGCGGCCGACGGGGTGCGGGCTCCAAGCTTCCCGAGCCGCCGACTAGGGTATGTGCCCAGAGTCACTCGTCGGTCCGAGACGCCGGCGGGTCAGCAACCCGAAGCACACGGAGGTCAGCGTGGCCCGCCAGTCGCCCCAACGGCCCGACGCCGACGAGCCCGAGCTCGACGACACCACCGGCACGGCCGAGCCCGACGAGGCCGACGAGGCCGACGACACCCCCCGCGCCGCGGCCAACCGGGCGCTGTGGGAAGAGCTGCGGATCGACCCGGTGGAGATCGCCCTGCCCGCCGGCACCGGCTTCACGCTGCGGGCGTACCGGCCGGCGGGGTCGCTGACACCGACCGACGTGACCGAACGCGACCAGGACGACCCGTTCCTCGCCCGCCGTCAGGTCATCGAGGAGGAGGAAGACGACGAGACCGTCGTCATCCTCGACGAGGACCTCGCCGAGGAGTTCGCCGACGACGACGAGACCGAGCCGTCACGCCGTCGCCGGAGCGGCACCACGGACGCCGACGCGACCGCCGACGAAGACGACGCGGACGAGGACGAGGACGACACCGACGAGGCGGACGACGAGGAGGTGCCGGTCTTCCTCAGCCACCGGGGCAAGCTGCTGCTGTTCAAGACCCCCGAGTCGTTGGTCAGTTTCATCCGTTCCGGCGCACCGAATGATCTGTCCCAACTGGACAGCTGGAATGAATTGTCCGAACGGGTCGAGCCGGCCGACATCGTGCCGCTCGACGAGGACACCTACGAACTCGACCTCGTTGTGGAAAACCTGCGCGGCGGGCACGACGCCTGGGATTCGACACTGCTCATCGAGGCCGGCGAGGTCGCCCGCGACCTGTCGTACGCGTTGCAGCTGCCAGCGGTCCTGGACATGCTCTCCGCCGGCTCCAGCCTCGACAACCTTGACGAGGCCCTGCGGGCGACCGTCAACGGCGGCATCGGCGGTTTCATGGGCCGGCGACGGTTGAAAAAAATCGGGGCACAAACCGCAAGTCTGGGTTGGCGCACGATTGTCGGCAAGATCTCTGCGGTCGTGGACTGGCGCGACTGACCCGTACCGGGGAGCATCAGTTGCTGGCAGTAGGAAGACCTGTCCCGGGAGGAGGACGACGCCTTGGCGCTCGTGCGCGTGTACTGCGGTCTGGCCTCGGCGGATTCGGCTGACCGACCGGCCCCGGCCAGGTCGACGCTGACGTCCGCGGTGGTCGATGACGCAGGCCGTCTGCTGCATGTCAGCGAGATCGGTGACGACGCGGCTGGCTACGCCCAGCTCGTCGCGCTGCTCGTGGAGCGGTCGGGCGGGCCGAGCGGTGCGGCTATCGCCGCCGACAGCGATGACAACACTGTCACTTCGCTGTTGAGCGCGGCGGGTCGTCCCCTGGCGATCGCGGACGACGACCTGGTGGACGACTTCGCCGAGCGCTTCGCCGACGACGACTCGCTTGAGGAGATGCAGTCACCGCCGGCCGAGCGTCGTGCCGTCGGCCTGGCCCGCGCGTTGCAGGCTGGCGCACTCTCCGCCGTCACACTGCCGGCACCCCGGGACCTCGCCGGCTACAAGCAGGTGCTCGCCGCGCACGCCGCTCTGGCCAGCGGCCGGCACTCCGCCGCCGTGGCGCTGCGTGAGGTGCTGCGGGAGCTCTACCCGGCCGCGCTGCGGGCTTACCCGGACCCGGCCGAGCCGGTCTCACTGGCGGTGCTGGACGCGCTGCCCGAGCCGGGCATGCTCGGCGGCACCGTCGCCCGCGGCCGCGAGGTGTCCGTCGCCGCGGACGCCATCGCCGCGCACCTCGCATCGGACGGGGTGGCCGACGCCGAAGAGATCAACGAGGCGGTCACCGCGCTGCGGGTCGCCATCTCGGAGACGCCGCGACGCGCCACCGTCAACCGGGCACTCACCTCCGCCGTGGCCGAGACGGTCCGGCAGGCCGTCGCCTCCGTACGGGCCTGTGATGCCGGCTGCGAGGCGCTGGTGAGCGCCCTCAGCTCACGGGTGCGGACGCCCGCCCCGACGCCGGGCCGCCGGGCCGCCGCCCGCCATGACGACTCTGCTAACGAGTTGCCCGGCCTGACCAACACGGGCACCGGCCTGCGTGCCGTCCGACCGACCCCGACACCCCAGCCGGCGCCTGTCGTCGGCCGGCGCAGCCGTCCCGAGCCGGCCCCGGGCAGCCCCCCGCTCGCGTCGCCGCGCCCACTCGGGCCGCCGCCGGTCGCCCCTGCTCCGGTCACGCCGCCTCCTGTCGCACCCGCGCCCATCGCCCCGGCTGCGATGGCCGGCCCGCCGGTTTCGGCACCTCCCGGGCGGGCCGAGCCGACCCCGAGCCGGATCGACGGCCCGACCAACCGCCCGGTCTCCGCGCCACCGCCTCCGCCGCCCGGGATCACCCCGATCGCTCCAGCGCAGCGCGGCACCGTGCCGCCGGCCGAGGCGGGCGAGCCGTTCCGGCCGACCCTCACCACCGCCGCGATCAACAACGCGCGGGCCGAACGGCAGCGCACTGTCATCCCGCCGCGTCCCAAGACCAACGGCGAGCGACCGAGCCACCAGCGGCCCATCGAGGAGCCGCACACCGGCGGGTTCAGCGCCACCGACCTCAGCATCCCGGTGCCCGCCCCCCGGCCGGGCCAGGAGCAGCAGGCGCCTCCGGGCTCCCGGGCGAACTGGCCTCTGGTCAACAACCCGGAGGACCCGGCCGACAGCTCGCCGAACAACCCGGCCGCCTACTCGTACGGTGGCGGGCGGGGCATCGAATCCCCGACCGATCCGGGTCGGGCCGACGGTCGGGTCACCCCGCCGTGGCTGGCTGACGACCTGCCGCAGGAGCCGCCCATGCTGCGGCTTGTCGAGCCGCCGCCGCTGGCTGACCGGGCGCTGCGGGAAGGGCTCAACCCGTCGACCGACCCGCGCCTGGAGACGCCGCCGCTGCGGCTCGTCGACCGGGAGCAGGCCGCCCGCAACGACCGCCCCTCACCGCGTGCCGACCGTGCCCCCGAGCACCGCCCGGCGCCCCCTGTCGAGCATCGGCCACCGCCGGTCGCTGACGAGGGTGACGGCGACCTGCTGATCTTCGCGCAGGCCAAGTCCGCCTGGTTCGTCGGGCACGCCGAGGAGTCCGATCTGGACTGGTCGACCACCGCAGACACGGGCTGGCAGGCCGCCGAGCAGGCCGCCCGGCCGTCGGTTGGCGCCGAGACCAACGCCGGGCTGCCGAAGCGGGTGCCGCAGGCCAACCTCGTCCCTGGTTCCCCGCTGCGCGAGGAGCGTCCACTGCGGATAGTGCGCGACGCCGCCAGCCTCGCAGAAAACACCACAGGCTACTTCCGCGGCTGGCGTCGCGGGCAGGAGATCGGCGGGTTCGCGGTGGGTGGCCGACCGGGTCGCGAGGCCGCCGGCGGCTGGGACTTCAGCCGCGATCACGGTGACCGCGACGACGACCACGAGTACGAGTACCGCTCCGCGGGCTACCAGTCCTGACCAAGTTCACCCCACCACACGCAAAGAGATCCTGGAAAGAGGTGGCCCCGCAGGGGGCGACTTCCTTCCAGGATCTCTTTTACGTTGCGTAGACCCACGAGGGGCGGGCCCGGGCAGCACTCAGCGCCCGGTGGCAGCCAGGGCCACCACCGGGCGCGGGATCGTCCCGGTCAGGCCGGAGCGACGGCGCGCGTACGGCGCATGGTGAGCACGTACTCGACAAGCGAGATCAGCACGTGCTTCGTCGACTCCCGGTTACGGGCGTCGCAGGCCACCACCGGCACGTCGCTCGAGATCGCCAAGGCGTCCCGGACATCCTGCGGGTCGTGGTACTGCATCCCGTCGAAGCAGTTGATGGCCACCAGGTACGGCAGCCGCCGGTGCTCGAAGAAGTCGATCGCCGCGAAGCAGTCGGCCAGCCGGCGGGTATCCACCAGCACGACCGCGCCGATCGCGCCCCGGACCAGTTCATCCCACATGAACCAGAATCGGGTCTGACCCGGCGTACCGAACAGGTACAGGATCAGGTCACGGTCGATCGAGATCCGGCCGAAGTCCATTGCCACCGTGGTCGTCGTCTTGCCCGGCACCTGCCGGGTGTCGTCGACGCCCACGCCAGCGGAGGTCATGATGGCCTCAGTGGTCAGCGGCGTGATCTCCGAGACCGAGCCGACCAGCGTCGTCTTACCGACGCCGAACCCACCGGCAATAACGATCTTCGCCGACGTCACGCGCCCGCTCGGGTTCGGCGGGCGGTGCGACATGTCAGAGCCTGCGAAGTCCACTCAGCACCCTCTCCAGCAGTTCAGTGCCCACCGCGTCGTCGGAGTCGTCCAGGATGGTCGGCTCGTGGACCGCGACCAGGCCGTCCGTCGCCATGTCGGCGATGAGCACCCGGGCCACACCAAGCGGGAGCTGCATCCGCGCCGCGATCTCAGCGAGCGACTGCACGCGTCCGTCACACAGCGCGGCGATGTACTGGTGTTCGCGGCCCTGACCGCCGTTGCCATGGGCAGCGGTCCGACCACGCACCGTCGTTTCGACGAGCGCCTCCAGCGCGATATCAAGCCGGGGGCGGGTACGACCACGGGTCACGGCGTATGGACGGACCAACGCTCCGGTCGGTTCGTCACGATCGGCCATGTCGCCGCTCACCTCCTTCGCACCCGATACCGGCTCCCACCGGTGGAACTCGTCGTTGTTGTCGTTGCAGTTGCGCCGACCTCAAGTCGGTGCGACGTCAGCCCAGCATGCCCGCGGCCGCACGCGGCTGCGGGGTCAGGGCGTCGCCCACCCGGTCGACCAGTAGCGCCATCTCGTAGCCGACCTGCCCCACGTCGGAGCTGCGGGCGGCCAACACCGCAAAGGACGAACCGTCCGAGATGGACATCAGGAACAGGAAGCCGTTGTCCATCTCCACAACGGTCTGGAGTACGGCCCCGCCCTCGAAGCAGCGGGCTGCTCCCTGGGTGAGGCTGACCAGACCGGATGCGATCGCGGCGAGCTGGTCGGCCCGGTCCCGCGGCAAATCCCGTGACGACGCGAGAAGCAGGCCATCCGCCGAGACGGCGACCGCATGCGCGACACCGGGCACCCGGTCGGCGAAGTTGGCAAGCAGCCAACCAAGATCCTGCGTAGTTGTCATCCTTCTTGCTCCTTCTGCCCGCTCCCGGCCGCTGAGCCTGAGCCAGACTGCGAGGATTGCTGCCCTCCCGGAGTCGCCTCCGGGCTGGTCGGGTTGTCCGAGGTGCTACGCCCTCGCTGCACGCCCCGGTGGTAGGCGGAGAGCAGGCCACGGACCGCCTCCGGGGAACGCCGCTGGACCGAGGTGGCGGGCTTCTCCACCGCGCCCGGCACCAACTGTGCCATCGGCTTGCGCTTCGGCAGACCGGTCGTGGTGGTCTCGTTCACCGGGACCGCGCTGGCCGCTGCCGAGGCGGCACGCCAGCCGTCGTCGGCGGCGGTCTGCCAGCCGTTTGTCTGCGGCTGGGGCCGGCGGTTCGGCAGGCTCTCGGCGAGACCGGGGCGTGCGCCCCCGTTCGCTGTCGACCCGTTGTCCCGCGGCGCTCCTCCGGTGCTCGGAGTGTCTGCCATCGGTGTGTTACCTGTCGTCCCGGGTGATGTCTTGTGGACTGTCCGAGCCTTGGCCTCGACCGTTGCGAACTGCTGGGTCGCGTCGCCGCCGTTCGCCGCCGGCTTGGCCACCTCTGCCGCCTCCTCGGAACCCGGACGGCGGGTACGGAACCAGGCCGACTCGAGCTCCCGGAAGATCGGCAGCTCCATGGTCTCGTCCGCGTACCGCTGCCTGTTCTGGGCCTGCGGCTGCTGGGGTACCGGACGGTTCTGGGCCGGCGCGGGCGTGACCGGGGCCGGCGATGCCTGCGGCTGGGCGGCAGCGGCCTGCTGCTCGGCGCGCGGCATCCGCGGCAGTTCCGTCGTCATGTCCAGGGCGGCGGCGAGCCGCTCGGGCACCGGCGGGGTCTGCGCGTCCCGCTCCGCGCCGGGAACCGGCGGCCAGGCCGGAGGCGCGGGGGTGTTGGAGGCGGGTGCGGGCGGAGCGGACCGGGGCGTGAAGCCGCTGAACGACTGGCTGGAGGCCGGGGGCGCCGAGTACGGCTGACCGGAGTACGGCTGCCCCGAGGCGGGCGGCGCCGAGTACGGCTGGCCGGAGGCCGGCGGCGTCGAATACGGCTGACCGGAGTACGGCTGCCCCGAGGCGGGCGACGCCGAGACCGGCGACGCGGACACCGGCGGGCCACCGTAGGGCTGGCCGGAGGCCGGCGCGGCGGACACCGGCGGGCTGCCGTACGGCGCACCCGAGTAGGGGTGCCCGGAGTACGGCTGGCCGGAGGCCGGCGAGGAAGAGACCGGCGAGGAGGAGTACGGCTGAGCGGAGACCGGCGGCGCGGAGTACGGGCGCGCTTCCGGGCTGCTGGGCAACTGCCGCGGAATCCCCGGCTGCTGGCCGGTGGTCGTGGGCTCGTCACCGGCGCGGCGCTGCGGCAGCGGGTCGATCTGCTGGCCGTTTGCCGACCGGGGCGTGAACCCGTCGCCGCCGTTGACGCTGTTCGACGCGCTGGCACCGGTCAGGTCGGACCAGGCCGGCATCGACCCGTACGCGCCGGCGTTGGCGGGCGTGCCGGCGCCGTTGCGCGAGGCCGGCTCGAACGGTCGGCCGCCCAGGGTGACCTGGTTGCCGGACTCTCCGGGGCGGGGGCCGTTGCCCAGCGCGGGCAGGGCGCCGAGACCGGGCGGGGGCCCACCGTACTGCTGGCCGGCAGCGGGCAGGGCCGGCGGCTGCTGCGGCCGGCCGGACAGCGCCCGGGGCACCAGCACGGAGGTCGGCAGGGTCACCTCGGCGACCGTGCCGCGATCGTTGCCGGGGCGCAGCTCGACGCGGACCCCGTGCCGCGATGCCAGCCGGGCGACCACGACCAGGCCCATCATCCGGGACACGGCGACGTCCACCTGCGGGGGCGTTGCGAGCCGCTCGTTGAGGTCGTTCAACTGCTCGCGGCTGATGCCGATGCCGCGGTCCTCGACGTAGAGCGAGGCGCGGTCGCCGACCCGGCGGGCCTCGACCATCACCTGCGAGTCCGGCGGGGAGAACGCTGTGGCGTTGTCGAACAGTTCGGCCACGAGGTGCACGAGGTCGTTCACCGCGTGTGCGGCGACCTCGATGTCGCGGTCGATGACGCCGAACTCGATCCGGGTGTAGTGCTCGACCTCGGACTGGGCGGCGCGCAGCACGTCGATGAGCGCGGCGGGCTCGCGCTGTACGCGTGTGGAGTCGGCGCCGGCGAGCACGAGCAGGTTCTCGTCGTTACGGCGCATCCGGGTGGCCAGGTGGTCGAGCTGGAACAGCTCGGCCAGCCGGTCCGGGTCTTCCTCGCCGCGTTCCAACCGGTCGAGGTGACCGATGAGGCGGTCGACAAGGATCTGCGAGCGGCGGGCCAGGTTGACGAACATCGTCGCGACAGAGGCGCGCAGGGTCGCCTGCTCGGCGGCCGTCCGGACGGCTTCCAGGTGGACGGCGTTGAACGCCTCGGTCACCTGGCCGAACTCGTCCTTGCTGCGGACCGGCAGCGGCTCGGCGATCTGGTTGGCCAACTGCACCGGGGAGAGCTGGCCTACGACCTGCGGGTCACGGAGTCGGGCCACCGCCTGCGGCAGACCGTACTGGGCGACCGAGAGGGCACCCTGGCGCAGCTCACGCAGAGATCGGGCCATCGAGCGGGCGACGAGGTACGCGAAGAGGATGGCCAGCAGCAGCATGCTGAGCAGCAGGCCGGTCTCCAGGAAGACCTGGCGCTGGACGTCCGCGCGCAGGTCGTTGGCCTTCGTGACCACGTCGCGGTCGAGTTGCGACTCGACGTTGCGGATCAGCTTGGCGTTGGCCGTCATGGCCGAGTCCCACTGGTCCGGGCCGAACGGCGCCCCGCGCATGTCGCCTGTGGTGTTGCCGTCGATCCAGCCGATGTAGTTCTGCGCCTCGCGGCGGTCACCGCCGGCGACGGTCTGGTCGTGGAACTTGGCCTCGTCGGGGCTGGCGACAGCCTTGAAGCTCTGCAGCGCCTGCTGCTGGCCGGTGCCGCTGGCGATGTAGTCGGTGCGCAGGGCCGGGGTCAACCGTTGCCCGCCCTGGACGCCCAGTGCGCGGTGCACGACGACCCGGCGGACGGCGAGGAATTCCTTCTCCCGGGCGACGGCCGCGACGGCCCGCATCCGGTCGCTCAGGTCGTTGTTTCCGGCGAGCTGGGTGGCCGAGTCACGGATGGAGAGCAGGTCGTTGATCAGACCCTCGTACGCCTGGACGGCCTCGGCGAGCTTGAGTTTGCCGTTGAAGACCTGGCTGCGGACACCCGGCAGGTCCTTCAGGCTCTGGTCGATGCCGCTGAGCAGGCCGTCGAGGCTGCCCGGCAGGTCCTCAAGCTGGCCACGCTGCTGGCGGTAGGGGCCGGTCGTCTGGTCGACCCGGGTGTTCACCCGGTTGTACGCCTCCTGGTACTGCGCCTTCGGCTGCGTGCCGGTCGCCTGCAACAGCAGCACGGCGGTGGTCCGCTCGTCCTGCAGTGTGTCGACCAGAGCACCGGAGTAGCTCGACAGACTGGCCAGGTCGCCGGCTCGGTCGGCGTTGTTGAGCGTCTCCAGGTGGTCGACGAGACCACTGGTGCCCACCACGACCGTGGCGATGGTCGGCACGATCATGATGAGACCGAGCTTGGACCAGATCGGCATGTCCCGGAGCCGGCTGGCCGGCCGGCCTAGCCGCGACAGGAAGGAGCCCGCCGTCTTTGGCCGTTTGCTCACGTCACCGCCCTCGCGATTACAGCTTCAGCGCGTTGCCCCGGGCAACGCTCAGCGACCGACCCGGCGGGTCGGACCCCCGAGATTCCATCACGACGCCCGGCAAGAAGAAAGCCCAGGTTGTCACCTGCGGGAGGTGTGATGAGATGTTGATACGATTTGATCGCAGTCCGTCTGGTCGGAGTAACTGAAGGTAATGGAACATCAGTACCGCGTTATCTTGCTCGCCGGCCCGTCTGGCTCCGGAAAGTCGTACATAGCACGGCAAACCGGCCTCCCGGTGCTGTGTCTGGACGACTTTTACAAGAACGGCGATGACCCTACGTTGCCCCGTCGAAACGGGCAGGTGGATTGGGATTCGCCGCAGTCCTGGGACGCCCGGACGGCCGTCGATACGATTGCGCGACTCGCCCGCGAAGGTCGAGCCGATGTGCCGGTTTATGCGATCGGCGCTGATCGTCGGGTGGCCACTCGGGCATTTGAAGTCGACGGATCGCCACTTTTCGTGGCCGAAGGGATTTTCGCCGCCGAGATCGTCGAGGAGTGCCGTCGGCGAGGGCTGCTCGCCGGGGCGTACGCGCTGCGCCGGCCGCGCGGGGCTACCTTCCTACGCCGGCTCGCCAGGGATCTGGCCGAGCAGCGCAAGGCACCTCGGGTGCTGCTCCGGCGCGGAGTGGCGCTGCTGCGGGCGGAGCCCGCGGTGCTACGCCGGCAGACCGGGCTGGGCGCGGAGGCGGCCCGCGCCCGGGAGGTGCTGCACCGGGTGGCCGGCCTGCTCGCCAGCCACCCGCACGCCTGAACGATTCAGGCCAGCAGCTTCGCGTACGCCGGCTTGATCACCTCGTCGATGATCCGGAGTCGCTCGTCGAACGGGATGAAGGCGCTCTTCATCGCGTTGATGGTGAACCACTGCAACTCCCGCCAGCCGTAGCCGAACGTCTCGGCCAGCAGGAACATCTCCCGCGACATGGAGGTGCCGCTCATCAGCCGGTTGTCGGTGTTGACGGTGACCCGGAACCGCAGGTCCCGCAGGAGGCCGATCGGGTGGTCCGCGATCGAGTCCACCGCGCCGGTCTGCACGTTCGACGAGGGGCACAGCTCCAGGGGGATCCGCTTGTCGCGGACGTACGCGGCCAGCCGGCCCAGCACCGGGGTGCCGCCGGGGGTGACGTCGTCGACGATCCGCACGCCGTGACCGAGCCGGTCCGCCCCGCACCACTGGATGGCCTGCCAGATGGACGGCAGGCCGAACGCCTCACCGGCGTGGATGGTGAAGTGGAAGTTCTCCCGCTGGAGATACTCGAAGGCGTCCAGGTGCCGGGTGGGCGGGAAGCCGGCCTCGGCGCCGGCGATGTCGAAGCCGACCACCCCGGCGTCCCGGTGCCGCACCGCCAGCTCGGCGATCTCCTGGGAACGGGCGGCGTGCCGCATCGCGGTGAGCAGGGTGCCTACCCGGATGGTCAGGCCCGCCTCGACGGCCAGCGCGGTGCCCTCGGCGAACCCGGCGAGGACCGCCTCGACCACCTCGTCGAGGCTCAGGTCCTGCTCAAGGTGCTGCTCCGGGGCGAAACGCACCTCGGCGTAGACCACCCCGTCGGCGGCCAGGTCCAGCGCGCACTCACGGGCCACCCGGCGCAGCGCCGGCGCGGTCTGCATGACCGCCACTGTGTGCGCGAACGTCTCCAGATAGCGCTCCAGCGAGCCGGAGTCGGCGGCCTCGACGAACCAGCGCCCGAGCGCCTCCGGGTCGGTGGTGGGCAGCTCGTGGCCGACCTCCGCCGCCAGCTCGACGATCGTCGCCGGCCGCAGGCCACCGTCGAGGTGGTCGTGCAGCAGTGCCTTCGGAGCCTTGACGATGTCCTCGTACCGGATAGTTGCGACCATGCTCAGACCCTAGTCAGCGACCCTCCTGGGTCGGGACAGGACCGGCCTAGACTCGGTTCGTGGATACAGCTCGGCGGCCTGACGTGGACCTCCGCATCCTCGAACGGCTGCGCTGCCCGGTGTGCGGGGATCCGCTGGCCGAGGTGACCGCAGGCACCGCCCGGGCGCTGCGCTGCCCGCGCCGGCACAGCTTCGACATCGCCCGTCAGGGTTACGTGAACCTGCTCGCCGGTCGCGCCCCGCACGTCGGGGACACCGCCGAGATGATCGCCGCCCGGGCCGACTTCCAGGCCGCCGGCCACTACGACGTCATCTCGGACGCACTCGCCGCCGCCGCGACGGAGGCTGTGGTCCGGCTCCGTGCGACGGCCACGCCGCCGCTGGCACCGACCCCGCCGTCCGCCCTTTGCTCTGCTTCAACCCACGCACCGGTTTCCGGGCAGATCTGTTGCGCGGAGGTAAGCAGAGCAGGGGACACACCAACAGGGGTACGGGTCGAAGCGCCGGCGCCTGACGTCAGGGCGTACCCCCTTGTGGTGGATGCCGGCGCCGGCACCGGCCGGTATCTCGGCGCGGTGCTGGCGGCGCTACCGGACGCCGTGGGTCTGGCCCTTGACGTCTCCAAGCCGGCGCTGCGCCGCGCGGCACGCGCGCACCCCCGGGCGGCCGCTGCGCTCGCCGACACCTGGCAGCGGCTGCCCCTCGCCGACGCCTCGGCGGCCGTGCTGCTTAACGTGTTCGCGCCGCGCAACGGGCCGGAGTTCCACCGGGTGCTCGACCCGGCCGGCACGCTGCTGGTGGTCACGCCCGCCGCCGACCACCTCACCGAACTGGTGGACGCCCTCGACCTGCTGCGGGTGGACCCGGACAAGGCCGACCGGGTGGCCGCCAGCCTGGGCGGGCACTTCACTCCGGTCAGCTCGACTGTGCACCGTGCCGAGCTGACGCTCACCCGCACCGAGGTGGCCACCCTGGTCGGGATGGGGCCGAGCGCCTGGCACACCGACCCGGGCGCGTTGGCCGCCCGCCTGGCCGCGCTTCCCGAACCGGTCCGGGTGACAGTGGCGGTCCACCTCGACGCCCACCGGCCCCGCTGAGCGCAGGCTCAGGTGGAGAGGTCGACCTCTTCCCAGCCGGGCGGCTCGTCGTGGTACGGCCCGCGCAGGATCACCGCCCACTCCAGCGCCCAGCGCCGCTGGCCGATCGCGTTCGCGTCGACGAGCCCCGGCGCACGCTGGCCACCCCGCTCGGTCTCCAGGTAAGCCCAGTCCAGGCAGTAGTGCAGGTCGAGCAGGGCTGCCGCGTCGGCCGGATGCTGCGGAGCGGCAAGGATCCTCGTCCGCCAGTGGGAGAACGTCTCACCGTCGGCGATGTGCGGCAGCCGCTCGACAAGCCGCTCGTCCACGGCCAGGGTCGGGTCGAGCTGCTTGCTCAGTCCCAGCACCCAGGCCAGCGCGAACAGCGCGTCGTGGTGCAGCACGAACGAGCGGTGGTCGCCCTTGCCGCCCATGACGAACTGCCACTCCGGCGGGGTGACCATCTCCACCAGGTGCGAACCGAGCAGCCAACTCATCGCCGCCTGCGGGGGCATCCCGAAGCAGCGGGCCAGGATCAGGTGCAGCACGGCGATCCGCGCCTCGATCTCCACCGTCGGGCGTAGCTCGATCTCGTCACCCGGCTCCCAGACGAGCGGGAACTGTGCCGGCGGCAACGGCAGGCCGAGCCGGGACAGCTCGTCCAGGCTCGCCTCGCGCACCTCACGTGGGTCGGGGGCAGGTACGGTCACGGCGGATCATCCTGTCTGCTCGCGACGGCTCAGGGCCGCTCGTCCCCCCTTGGCCTGCGACAATAGCGCTCCCCGGTGACCGACACCATGCCGGCCCGGCCGTCCGCCCGGGTCAGCCGATCCGCTCGATGACAAGCGGCGTCGCGGCCGGCGCGGCGGGCGCGATCCGCACCGCGCGGGCGGCCTCCGCAAGCGCCGCCGGGATCCGCGTGGCGTCGTCGGCGCGCAACTCGTAGAGGGGGTCGCCGGCCCGCACCGCGTCGCCCGGCCGCCTGTGCAGCACCACCCCGGCCGGCACGCTGACCGGGTCCTCCTTGCGGGCGCGGCCCGCGCCGAGACGCCAGGCCGCAACCCCCATGGCGTACGCGTCGACGGCCGCCACGTACCCGTCCTGCTCGGCGCGGACCACCTCGACCTCCGGCGCGGTCGGCATCGGGGCGTCCGGGTCGCCGCCCTGCGCGCGGATCATCGCCCGCCAGGTGTCCATGGCGCGGCCGTCCCGCAGCGCGGCGGCCGGGTCGGCGTCCGACAGACCGGCGGCGTCGAGCATCTCCCGGGCCAGGGCCAGCGTCAGCTCCACCACGTCGGCCGGTCCCCCACCGGCAAGCACCTCGACCGACTCGGTCACCTCGACGGCGTTGCCGATCGCCAGGCCGAGCGGGGTGGACATGTCGGTGAGCAGGGCGACCGTCCGTACGCCGTGCGCGCCACCCAGCTCGACCATCGTGCGGGCCAGCTCGCGGGCCTGGTCGACGGACTTCATGAACGCGCCCGAGCCGACCTTGACGTCCAGGACCAGCGCGCCGGTGCCCTCAGCGATCTTCTTGCTCATGATCGAGCTGGCGATCAGCGGGATCGCCTCCACTGTGCCTGTCACGTCACGCAGCGCGTACAGCTTGCGGTCGGCGGGGGCGAGCCCGGCACCGGCCGCGCAGATCACCGCGCCGACGTCGCCGAGCTGGGTGATGAACTCGTCGTTGCTCAACGCGGCCCGCCAGCCGGGGACCGACTCCAGCTTGTCCAGCGTGCCGCCGGTGTGCCCGAGGCCCCGGCCGCTGAGCTGCGGCACGGCCGCGCCGCACGCCGCCACGAGCGGAGTGAGCGGCAGGGTGATCTTGTCGCCGACGCCGCCTGTGGAGTGCTTGTCGACTGTCGGCCGGCGTACCGCCGACAGGTCGAGCCGCTCACCGCTGGCGATCATCGCGGCGGTCCACCTGGCGATCTCCGGCCCGGTCATGCCGTTGAGCAGGATCGCCATGGCCAGCGCGGACATCTGCTCGTCGGCGACCACCCCCCGGGTGTACGCGTCGACCACCCAGTCGATCTGGGCGTCCGACAGCACGCCCCCGTCCCGCTTGGCCCGAATGACGTCAACAGCAGCAAAACCACTACTCATCAGAAGATCTTCCCTAGTCTGTTGCAGATCCCGACCGACGGCCGCCGGCCATGTGGGGCGGGGGCCGACCGTGCCCGGCGGAGGGATCAAGCCTGACCGCCCGGAGCCGGGCACGGTCGGCCTCCGCCCCCAAGCTCAACCAGCAGCAGACCAGCGCACCGGGATCTCCGCGGGCGGCTCACCCTCGCCGGCCCAGAAGATCGTGCCGGTGGCGTCCACCACCACGACCCGGGGGGTGCGGGCCGCACCCCAGGCGATGGCCTCCGCCGGGTCGCCCCAGCTGGGCGCCTCCTCCAGCACACCGGTCTCGGCGCCCGCGTCGTCGCCTGCCGACCGCTCCCAGTACGCCGTCCAGACCTGCTGGCCGGCGGACATGTCCGCGTGTACGAAGACGGTGCCGCGCCCACGCCAGGCGGCCAGCCGCTCGGGAACCACAGGCACCGGCGTCTCACCGGTGACCGCCTCCAGGTCCTCCACGCCGAAGGCGTGCGGCAGCAGCTCGGCCATCCGCAGCGGGCCGCCCTTCGCCTCGACGAGGCATTCCGGGCCGCCGTGTTCCCACAGCAGTTGCCGGCACCGACCGCACGGCATCAACGGCTCGCCCGTGGCGTCGACGCAGGAGAGCGCCACGAGTCGACCGCCACCTGTGGCGTGCAGGCTGGACACGACACCGCACTCGGCGCAGAGCGTCACCCCGTACCCGGCGTTCTCCACGTTGCAGCCGACCACCACGCGACCGTCGTCGACAAGGGCGGCAGCCCCGACCGGGAACGACGAGTACGGGGCGTACGCGTGCCGCATCGCCTCCGTGGCGACGGCGCGCAGTAGCTCCCAGTCAATGTCGGTCATGTCACCATTCTGCCGAAGTAGCCCAGGCCGGAAGCCGGCAGGGGCGCAGCCGCCATGCTCAGCCCTTGACGTACGGCTTGCCGTCGGCGGCGGGCGCGCGGACCTTACCGACCAGCCCTGCGACCGCGAGGATCGTCGCCAGGTAGGGCAGCATGGCCAGGAACTGACTGGGGATAGCGCTGTTGATCGCGCCGAGGTAGGTGGCGAGCTGGTCGGCGAAGCCGAAGAAGAGCGCGGCGAGCAGCGCGCCTGTCGGGTTCCACCGGCCGAAGATCAGCGCGGCGAGCGCGATGAAGCCCTTACCGCCGATCATGTTCTTGGTGAACGAGTAGAGGGCCAGCGTGTAGGACGCACCGCCGATGCCCGCGACCACGCCGGCCAGCAGGACGTTGCGGTAGCGCACCCGCAGCACCTTGACGCCGAGGGTGTCGGCGGCGATCGGGTGTTCGCCGACCGACCGGGTGCGCAGCCCCCAACGGGTCCGGAACAGCGCGATGTGGATCACCAGGACCAGGAGCAGGCCGAGGTAGAGGAAGATGTTGCCGCGGAACAGCGCCGGCCCGAGCACCGGGATGTCCTTCAGCAGCGGGATCTCCCAGTTGCTGAAGCGCGGTGCGCTGTTGTACCTCTCCGCGTCGGTCTGCATAAGCCGCTCGTAGAGGAAGCCGGTCACGCCGACCGCGAACAGGTTCAGCACGATGCCGATGACGACCTGGTCGACCAGGTAGCGGATGGCGAAGACGGCAAGCAGCAGCGAGATGAACGCGCCACCGATCGCGGCGGCCACGAGGCCCACCCAGACGCTGCCCGAGATGCTGCCGAACAGCGCACCGCTGAACGCGCCCATCAGCAGCTGACCCTCGATGGCCACGTTCACCACACCGGAGCGCTCGCACAGCACCCCGGCGAGCGCGCCGAAGATCAGCGGCAGGGCCAGGATGAAGGTGCCCCGGATGATGTTGACAAGCGGCATGAAGTTCTGCCCGGCCGGCGCGGCCGAGACCTGCCAGCAGAGGAAGGACAGCACGAACCCGAGCAGCCCGACGGCGAGCACCGGCAGGAACCAGCGTTTCGGCAGCCTGTCGGCGAGCAGGGCCGCCCCGGCGGCGATCGTGATGATCCCGAACAGGATCGCGCCGATCGTCCCGTTGATCTCCAACGCGGCACCGGCCGCGTCGTCGCTGAGCGTGAAACGGGCCTGCTGGTCGGTGGCGAGCGCGCCGAAGAGCACTGTCGAGAGCAGCCCGAGCGCCAGCAGCACGGCGCCGACCTTGCGGTTGCGGGTCCAGAAGCCCTCGTCGACCGCGGCGACCGCGACGTCGGGGACAGCCATGGTGGACATGCGTTACCAGCCCTTCGCCAGGCTCGTCTGCAACCGGGCGGCCCGCGCCGCCCGGAGCTGGAAGATCGCCTTCACCAGGGCGGGGGCGGCGATGAAGATGACGATCAGCGCCTGGAGCACTGTCACCAGCTCCAGCGAGATGCCGGAGTACGACTGCATCCGGTTGCCGCCGGCCTGGAGCGCACCGAACAGCAGCGCGGCGAGCAGCACTCCCCAGGGCTTCACCCGGCCGAGCAGCGCCACCAGGATGCCGTCGAAGCCGATCTGCGCGATCACCAGGGGGGTCAACGCGCTCGCGGTGGAGCCCAGGACCATGTTCGCGCCGCCCAGACCGGCCAGGATGCCGGCAAAGACCATGATCAGGACGTACGTCTTGGTGACGCTGATGCCGGCCGTCCGGGCGGCGTCCGGGTTGGCGCCGACCGCGCGCAGCTCGAAGCCGAGCGTGGAGCGGTTGAGCAGCCAGGCGACGGCCCAGGTGGCAAGCACGGCGAGCAGAATGCCGGTGTGCACGCGCAGGTTGTCGCCGAACAGTCGGGGCAGCTGGGCGGAGCTTTCCACAGCCCTGCTGATCGCGTCCGCACGGGCCGGGTCCTGCACACCGTTCTGCACGATGATCCAGGCCAGGAAGTACGTGGCCACGTAGTTCAGCATGATCGTGTTGATCACCTCGTGCGCGCCGGCACGGGCCTTGAGGATGCCGGGGATGAAACCCCAGATCGCCCCACCCAGGGCACCGGCAAGCACCGCCACAAGCAGGTGCAGCACGGGCGGCAGCGGCAGCAGGAAGCCGGCCACCGCCGCGAGGATCACACCGATCATGGCCTGACCCTGGGCGCCGATGTTGAACAGGCCGCCCCGGAAGGCAAGCGCCACCGACAGGCCGGTGAAGACCAGCGGCGCGGTGTAGGTGAGCGTCTCGGAGATCGGCGCGAGCACGGCCGGCCACCCGCCGTCGCCGCTGACCCAGGCGGAGAACGCCTCCGGGTCGAAGACCGCGCCCTTGAACAGGTTCGAGTACGCCTCGCTGACAAGCGTCCAACTGGAATTGATCGCGTCGGAGGGACGGGAGGTGATGTACGAGTAGGTGGAGAGCACGTCCGGATCAGAAATGATCATCAGGATCGCGCCGACCACGATCGCCAGCACCAGCGACAGGAGCGTCACAGTGAAGGTGTTTGCCGCCCACAGGTTGTCCAGGAACAGGCGACCAAGGGACGGCTTCGGCTCCGGCTCGGACACCTTCGGCGTGTTTGCCGTACTGGCCTGCTCGGTGTTGCCGAGCGCGGTCTGCGCCGCCTGCGCCTCGCTCGCCGGTTCCTTGTCCGGTGAGCCCGACTGCGGGTTCACGTCGCTCATGCCTCGTCCTCGCTCGCGGGGCCGTCGGCGCTCGCCGGGCCCCTGCCTGCTGTGCCGGGGTCGTCGGCGGTGGGTGCCGCGCCGGACTCGGCGGCGGCGTCCGGGCTGATGCCGGCCATCAACAGGCCGATCTCCTCGCGCGGGGTGTCCGGGGCGACGACGCCGATGATCCGGCCGCGGTACATCACCGCGATCCGGTCGGCCAACGCGACCACCTCGTCGAGCTCGCTGGAGACCACCAGGACGGCGGTACCGACGTCCCGCTCGCGGATGATCCGGCTGTGGATGAACTCGATCGAACCGACGTCGACGCCACGGGTCGGCTGGGCGGCGATGAAGAGCTTCAGCGGCCGGGACAACTCCCGGGCCACGATCACCTTCTGCTGGTTGCCGCCGGACAGGGTGCCCACCGACGCTTCGGCCGACGAGGTACGGACGTCGAACTGCTCGATCCGCTCCTTCGCCGAGGACGCGATCGCGTCCGGCCGGAGAGCGAACCCGGAGCCGAACGGCGGCCGGTCGTAGATGTCCAGCACCAGGTTCTCCGCGACGCTGAACTCCTTGACCAGGCCGTCCACGCTGCGGTCCTCGGGGACGTAGCCGACGCCGGCGCGGAGCACCTTCTTTGTCGTCCAGCCGTCGATCCGGTCGCCACTCAGGCTCACAGTGCCGGCGAGCACCGGGCGCAGGCCCATGATCGCCTCGATCAGCTCGGTCTGGCCGTTGCCCTGCACGCCCGCTACGCCGAGCACCTCGCCCGCGCGTACGGTCAGGTCGACACCGTCGACGGCCCGGATCTGCCGGTCGTCGTCAACGACCAGCCCGGCCACCTCCAGCACCGGCTCGCCCGGTGTGGCAGGCGACTTGTCGACTGTGAGGCGCACGCTGCGGCCGACCATCAGCGCGGCCAGTTCGTCCCGGCTGGCCTCCGGGGAGGCGGTGCCGACGGTCTTGCCGCGCCGGATCACCGTGATCCGGTCGGCGATCGCCTTTACCTCGCCGAGCTTGTGGGTGATGAAGACGATCGACTTGCCGGCGGCCTTGAGCGCCCGCATGACAGTCAACAACTCCTCGGTCTCCTGGGGGGTGAGCACCGCTGTGGGCTCGTCCAGGATGAGCAGGTCGACGTCGCGGGTGAGCGCCTTGACGATCTCGACGCGCTGCTGGATGCCGACCGGCAGGTCCTCGATCACAGCGTCCGGGTCGACCCGCAGGTTGTAGCGCTCGGACACCTCGGTGACCTCGCGCCGGGCCCGCCGCCGATCCAGGAAGCCGCCGATGCCGCCCCTGACCTGCTCGGCGCCGAGCATGACATTCTCCGTCACGGTGAAGACCGGCACCAGCATGAAGTGCTGGTGCACCATGCCGATCCCGGCGCCGATCGCGTCGGACGGGCCCCGCAGCTTCAACGGCTTGCCGTCGACAAGGATCTCGCCCTCGTCGGGCTGGTAGAGCCCGTAGAGGACGTTCATCAGTGTCGACTTGCCCGCGCCGTTCTCGCCGAGCAGGGCGTGAATCTCTCCAGGCTCCACCGTCAGATCGATGTGGTCGTTGGCGACCAGATCACCGAACCGCTTGGTGATGCCGCGCAGTTCGAGTCTCAGCGCAACCTCCTGGAGTGCGAGCGATGGTGCAGCGTAGCTGCCGGTCGACCGGGTCGGACCGACACGGTCACCGTGGCGCACGATCGGCCGCTCCGGCTCCACGGGTGGTCACCCGCGGTGCCGGAGCGGCCGGATCTGTCGTACCTGTCCAGCCGCCCCTGCGATGATCTCACCGCATGGGACGGCCGGTTGTCACTTGGCCGGCTGGGCCTTCGAGCTGACCGTGATGGTCCCGGCGGCGATGTCCGCCTTGATCTTGTCGACCTCGGCCTTCAGCTCGGCCGGAACCTTGCTGTCGAAGTCGTGGTACGGGGCGATCGAGACACCGTCGTTGGCAAGGGTGCCGACGAAGCCCGGCGTGGCCGGCAGCTTGTCGCCACCGGCGGCCTTCAGCACGGCCTCCTTGACGGCGCCCGGGATGTTCTTGACGACCGTCGTGATGATCGCGGAGCAGTCCGGGGTGCTCTCGCAGCCGTCGACGTCCACCCAGATGGTGCTGTACTTGCCACCCGAGGCCTTGGCCGCGCTCGTGGTGCCGAGACCGGCGCCACCGGCGACCGGCATGATGATGTCCGCACCCTGGGCGACAAGCGCGTCGGAGACCTTCTTGCCCTCGTCCTGCTTGTCGAAGGCGTTGGAGAAGGAACCCTTCTGGGTCTCCTTGTTCCAGCCGAGCGCCTGGACGTCCTTCTTCTTCGTGGTGTTGTAGTACGCCACACCGTCGACGAAGCCGTCCATGAAGATGGTCACCGGCGGGATCGGCAGACCACCGTAGGTGCCCACCTTGCCGGACTTGCTCATCCCGGCGGCCAGGTAGCCCGCCTGGAACGCGGCCTGGGCGGTGTCGAACTGCATCGGGTAGACGTTGTCCACCTTCGGGTTGCCGTCGACGATGCCGAAGTGCTGGTTCGGGTTCGCCTCGGCGATCTTCTTGGTGGCGGTCTCCATCAGGCCACCGACGGCCAGGATGAAGTCGCACTTCTGGTTGACGTACTGCGTCAGGTTGGGCTCGTAGTCGGCCTCAGCCTTCGACGCCACGTACTTGATGTCGATGTTGTCGTTGGCGGCCTTGGCCTCCTGCAGACCCTTCCAGGCCGACGTGTTGAACGACTTGTCGTCGATGCCGCCGACGTCGGTCACCATGCAGGCGCTGAACTTCTTGGCGCCACTACCGGCGTTGTTGTCGTCATCGGGAGCCTCACCACAAGCGGCAGCGCCCAGCACGAGGCCACCCGCCACGAAGGCGGAGGCGATCCGCATCCCACGCACAGAGCGCAAGACGTCTCCTTCCCATTGCCCACCGCGTCATGCGCGGTGGGCAGCCCTTGCGCCGGCCTGCGTGTGCCGCCGGCGTCCCACGTTACGGACGGGAGCGTACGCCCGCGCCCACCCACCGGCCGCCAATCGTGCACGACTGTTGAACGTCCGTTACCCCGGCGTAACCCTGGGGTGCGGCAAATCACTTCTCGTGCAGATCGGCGACCATGCGGGTGTCGCGAACGTCCGTTTCTCCGTGGTTCCCCAATGCCTGGCGAACTAACGCCAGAACACCGCTACTGCCGCGTTGACCAGGGTCAACCCGACGATCGCGAGAAAGTGGCCACGGTTCACGCTCTCCCGCTTACGAGAGAAGAAGACCATGACAAAGATCAGCAGTGCGAGCACCAACTTGGTAACAAGCTTCGCGGGGGCCGGTTCGTCGCCGTCGCGCAGCGGCGCGGACAGTCCGATGCCTGTGACAAGTTGGATCACCGACCCCCAGAGCATGGCGGCGTTGACCCGCAGCCGGCCGGTGACATATTGGGCGATCCCGCCGCCGAGCAGCAGCGCGAAGCCGATCAGATGGACGTAGAGAAGGATCAGTCGAAGAGCTTCCACGCGGGCCATTGTCCCTCAACAACGACGCTTTGTAGTAGTCGCCCCGCCGTGCCGCCGCCATACCGTGACCCACCTCCCCCCGCGATCTTGCAGTTGCTGCCTCGACATACGGGACAACAACCACGAGAAGCCGACCGAAACTGCAAGATCGCGAGGGCTGCAAGCGGGTGGAGCTAGGACAGGCGCCAGACCTGGAAGGTGGGGCCTTCGGCGGGGAGGGTCACAGCGCCCTCGGTGTCGGGGCGCAGGGGTGCCGCGCCGCCCTGGATGTTGTCGCCGGGCTTCAGGCCCGACAGCCGCACCGGGGCACCGGGCCCGCGCCTGGCCAACACCAGCACCGTGGAGGTCGGCGCCTCCCGCAGGAAGACGAGCGTGTCCGCGTCCGCGTGCACCCAGCGCAGGCCGCCGCGCCGCAGCGCCGGCTCGTCGCGGCGCAGCGTCAACAACGACCGGTACGCGTCGAACGTGCGCCGGTCCCAGCTCTCCGGCCGGTGCCACGGCATCGGGGTACGCGAGCCCTCCCCGTTCGTGCCGGTGAGGCCCAGCTCGTCCCCTGCGAACACCACAGGCGTACCGGGCATCGTGGCGAGCAGACCGGCGGCCACCTCCTGCCTGGCCGCGTCGCCGACCACCGTGCGAATACGGGCCGAGTCGTGCGAGCCGAGCAGTTGCCAGGAGTGGGTGTACGACCGCCAGGACACCAGCGACCGGTAGGCGTTCATCGTGGCGAGTACCGCGCCCGCGTCACGCCGCCGTACCCCGCCCGGGGTGCCGAGGAAGTTCGGCACCGGGTCGTCGCCGTGGCGCAGCCAGGACCACACCGGGTCGGTGAAGCCGACGTAGTTCATGGTCCCGTGCCAGCCGTCGGCGTCCAGGTCGCCGGTGTGGTCGTGGCCGTGCTCGGCGAGCAGCAGCGCGTCCGGGCGGGTCTGCGCCACGACCTCGCGCAGCAGCCGCGCCACCTCGTGGGTGTACGCGTCCGCGCCCCGCCGCCCGGTCATGTTCGCCACGTCGACCCGCCAGCCGTCCAGCCCGTACGGCGGGCGCAGCCAGCGACGCAGCAGCGAATCCTCGGCGGTGGCGAAGCGACGGCGCAGCTCCGTGCTGCCCCAGTTGAGCTTCGGCAGCGACTTGACGCCGTTCCAGGACTCGAAATCCCCGCCGGGCAGGTCGAAGTAGTACAGGTCGCGTTCCGGGGCGTTCACGTCGGAGACGGCGGCGGTGAACCATGCGTGGGCATCGCCGGTGTGGTTGCTCGTGATGTCGCCGAGCAGCCGCCAGCCCCGGGCGTGCACCGCGTCGGCGAGACGGGCCAGCGCCGCGTCCCCGCCCAGCAGCGGGTCGACGGTGTCGAAGCTCGCCGCGTCGTACCTGTGGTTGGAGCGGGCCGGGAAGACCGGCGTGAGGTAGACGGTGTTGACCCCGAGCCGGTCCAGGTGGTCCAGGTGTTCGGTGACGCCGTCGAGATCGCCGCCGTAGAGCTGGCGGGGCGTCTCCGGTCCCCGGCCGATGACCGGGGTGTCCCAGTCGCAGCCGATGGCCCAGTCCGGCAGGGTGCGGCCGTCGGCGGCGGCGGAGCGGGCGAACCGGTCCGGAAAGATCTGGTAGATAACCGCGTCCCGCGCCCAGGCCGGCGGCGGGGCGTAGCTGACAAGCTTGAAGTCGCCGTTGTCGGGCACGTCGTGGTCGGCCAGGCCGGCGGCGTTCAGCCAGCGGGTGCCGTGCTCGCCGTCGAGCAGGAAACGGTAGTTGCTGACCGGGTTGCGGACCTCGACGTCGGCCCGCCACCACACGTCACCGTCCTCGGTGCGGTCGATCTCGGCCTCGGAGAAGCGCGGCTCGCCGTCGCCCGTGGTGCGCACGTGCACCTGGCGGACGCCGGTGCCGGCCGGTACCCGGACGAAGACCGGAACGGTCTGCCCGAGCGCGGGCTCCTGCTCGGGGACGTAGGTGGCGGAGCCGTCGTGGTGCGCCTGGAGGGGCATGGTGCTGCCTTTCGCGTCGTACGGACAGGAAGGGGGGCGGTCACCCGCCGCGGCCGGTTCACCCGACCGCGGCGGCCCGCCCTCCGAACCGCTCCGGTGTACGTCGACACGACGCCCTTGCCGCAGCGTGAGCCGAGGAGGCTCAGCCCTTTACCGCTCCGGAGGTGAGCCCGGAGACGATGTAGCGCTGGAGGAGTTGGAACACCAGCACCGTGGGGATCGCGGTGAGCAACGTGCCCGCCGCGAACATCCCGAAGTTGTTGTTGCGCTCGCCCGCCACCAGGCCGTACATGCCGACCGCGAGGGTCTTCGACTCGGGTTCGGTGAGGAACACGTTGGCGATGATGAACTCGTTGATCGACCCGATGAACGCGAGCAGGCCGGTCACCGCCAGGATCGGGGCTACCAGCGGCAGCATGATCCGGAAGAAGATCTGCACGTGCGACGCGCCGTCCATGGTCGCCGACTCGTCCAGCTCCTTCGGCAGGGTGTCGAAGAAGCCCTTCATCAGCCAGGTGTTCGCGCCCAGCGCGCCACCCATGTAGAGCAGGAACAGGCCCCACGGGGTGTTGAAGCCGATCGACGGGTAGAGGTCGGTGAGCGTGGTGAAGATCAGGAAGATCGCCACGATCGCCAGGAACTGCGGGAACATCTGGATCAGCAGCAGCGCGAGCAGGCCGACCCGGCGTCCGGAGAAACGCATCCGGGAGAACGCGTACGCGGCGAGCGACGACAGGAAGATCGACGCGAAGCTGGCCACGCCCGCCAGCAGCAGCGAGTTGAGGAACCAGTGGCCGAACGCGGTCCGGTCGAACAGGTTGACGAAGTTCTCCAGCGACGCCCCGGTGGGCAGCAGCTCGGTGGAGGAGAGCGTGCCGAGTGGGTTGAACGCCGCCGAGATCACGAACAGGATCGGGAAGAGGCTGAACGCCACCGCCAGCACGCCGACCAGGTGCCGCCAGCCCACCTGGGCGAACCAGCGCTTGCGCGACCGGCGGACCGGCTTGCGACCGGCCTGGTCACGGTTGGCCGTGGGAGTGTCCACAGTGCTTGTCACGAGTACACCTCCTCCTGTTTGCGGGTCCGCCGGAAGCTGATCGCCGACACCGTCGCCACGATCGCGAAGATGAAGATCGAGACAGTGGCGGCCAGCCCGAACTCGGCACCCTGGGCGCCGAACGCCAGCCGGTAGGTGTAGGTGATCAGCAGGTCGGTGGCGCCGTTCGTCGGGTTGTCCGGCGCGAACGGTCCGCCCTCGGTGGTGAACAGGATCGCGTTGACGTTGTTGAAGTTGAACGCGAACGACGCGATGAGCAGCGGCGAGAGCGCCACCAGCAGCAGCGGCAGGGTGACCGCCCGGAACGACTGCCAGGGCGACGCGCCGTCGACCGAGGTCGCCTCGGTCAGCTCCCGCGGGATGGCCTGCAACGCGCCGGTGGCGACAAGGAACATGTACGGGTAGCCGAGCCAGAGCTGCACCAGCACCACAGCGATCCGGGCCGACCAGGTGCCGCCGAACCAGTCCACGTTCAGTCCGAACAGGTTGTTGAGCAGACCGAAGTCGGTGTTGAACATGTCCCGCCAGATCAGCAGCATCGCGAACGACGGCATCGCGTACGGCAGGATCAGCAGCACCCGGTAGAAGTTGGTGCCCTTCATCCGGGGCGAGTGCAGCGCCAGCGCGATGGCCATGCCGAGCAGGAACGTGAGGCCCGTGGAGGCGATCGCGAAGGCGAAGTTCCAGGCCAGCGTGCCGAAGAACGGCCCGGAGATGTTCGGGTCGGTGAGCACTGTGCTGAAGTTCTTCAGCCCGACGTCGACCTTCCAGCCCTGGGCGAGCCGCTCGCCGTCGGCGGCGACGAAGGAGCCGGACTCCTCGTCGGCGGTCCAGGTCCTACCGGTTTCGCTGTCTCTGACGCAGTCGCACGCCTCGTCGTACGCCCGGGCGGCCTTGCCCTCGTAAGCGCGGGTGAGGCCGTTGGAGCGGATCGCACCGTCGTCGGTGGGCACGATGAGCGCGGTGACGGCGTCGCTGCGCCCGCTGGCCTGCCCGATGTTCAGCACTGTGTAGCCGTCCGCGGCGGTGATCTTGCCGCTGAGGCTGCTGACCGTGACGTCGGCGGCGTCGAGCTTGCGCAGCCCGTCCGCGTCTCCCGCGAAGACCTCCTTGGTCTTCGGGTCGGTGAGCAGGAAGACAAGGGCGCCGGTCGCCGGGTCACCGTCGGTGGCGACGGTGAGGGCGTACTCGGTCGAGCCGGGGACCTGCTTCACCGAGGCGGTCTGGATCGCGACGATCGCGTCGTCCTTGCTGCCGCGATGGCCGTCGCCGAAGTTCGTGAACGCGGTGCTCGCCGTGTAGAGCACCGGGACGACCTGGAAGGCGATAAGGAACAGCGTGCCGGGCACCAGATACTTCGCCGGGATGTGCCGGCGGCTCAGGTAGAGGTAGTACAGGCCGGCGGTGGTGGCCGCCAGGATGCCCAGCCCGATCCAGTGTTCGGCCTCGATGAGCGGGAACGCCGCCCAGATCGCGATCCCGGCCACCAGGCCGAGCAGGATCACCTTGCCGACGAGGCCGGTCGCGGTGATCGGCGCGTGATGCCGCGCGGTACGGGACAGCCCAGGGCGAACGGGCTCCCGGCCCGGGGTCCTCGTGGACCCCGGGCCGGACAGCGGCGCGCTCATTACTTGATCTGACCCTGGATCGTCTTGCCGGCGGCGGTGATCGTCGTGGCCGGGTCGGCACCGCCGATGATGGCGGCCTCCGCCTTACCGAACGGGTCCCAGATCGCGGCCATGGCCGGGATCGCCGGGAGCACGTGGCCGTTCTTGCCGGCCTCGGAGAACTTCGCCAGGTCCTGGTCCTCGCCCTTCACCTGGTCGAAGGCGGCGGTCAGCGCCGGCGGGCGCGGCTCGGCCTTGTACAGCGCGACGGCCAGCTCGGGCTTGGTCACGTAGTTGGTGACGAACTCCTGGGCCAGCGCCTTGTTCTTGCCCTTGCTGGCGACGTAGAACGCCTGCACGCCCACGAACGGCTGGGCTTCCTTGCCGCCGGCGAAGCCGGGGACCGGGGAGATGTCGTAGGAGATGTTCGCCTTCTTGGCGTCGGCGACGGCCCACGGGCCGGACACCAGGTAGGCGCACTTCTTGCTGGTGAACGTGGAGATCGCGTTCTCCGGGGTGATGGAGCGCTTCAGCGCCCCGTCGCCCTTCTCGCCGAGCTTGGCGATCTTCTGGAAGGCCGCGATCGACTCGGGCTTGCCCACGCCCAGGTCCTTCGGGTCGTAGTCGCCGTTGGCCGACGTGCCGAACAGGTAGCCGCCGCCCGAGGTGTAGAGCGGGTAGATGTGGTACGAGTCGCCGTTCTGGCCGGACTGGAGGCACAGGATTTCACTGGCCTTCTTGTCGGCCTTGAGCTTCTTGCCGGCGGCGACCAGGTCCTCAATGGTCTTCGGCGCGTCGGGGGCCAGCTCGGTGTTGCGGATCAGCGCCACGTTCTCGGTGGCGTACGGCACGCCGTAGAGCTGGCCGTTGAAGGTGACCGCCTTGACCGCGGTCTCGTTGAAGCCGCTCTTCTGCTCGGCCGGGAGCTGCACCGGGTCGATGGCGCCGTTCTGGACCAGGTTGCCGATCCAGTCGTGCGCGCCGACCACGACGTCCGGGCCGCTGCCCTGCTGGGAGGCGGTGACGAAGTTGGTCTGCAGGTCCTTGCTGACGGCCTGGACCTCGACGGTCACGCCGTTCTCCTTGCCGAACTCATCGGCGAACGGCTTGAGGGCGGCGGTCCGCTTGTCGTCCGCCCAGATCACCAGCTTGCCGCCGGCGGCCTTGGGGGATTCGTTGGCGGCCGGTTCGTCGCTGTCGCCGCCACACCCGGAGGCGGCGAGCGCCAGGGCGAAGAGGGCGACCACACCCGCGGTACGGATGCGCATCGGTACTCCTGTCGTCATGGCGGGTCCGCCGGGGGAAGGGCGGCTCCGCCAGTGGGAACTCTGGAAGTTCTTGCCAACCGGCACAGCGATGCTGCGCCACTGCTCTCACGTTGCCGGGACGTTAGCAAGAGGTTGCAGATTATGGAAGCTCTTGCAGAGGCCCACGCAAGAACTTGCCGGTGGGCTAAAGTGCCGCCATGCGCGCTCGACTGTCCGACATCGCCCAGCAGGCTGAAGTCAGCGAGGCCACGGTGTCGCGGGTGCTCAACGACCGCCCCGGCGTGGCTCCGGAGACCCGGCAGGCCGTTCTCACCGCCCTGGACGTGCTCGGCTACGAGCGCCCGGCCCGCCTGCGCAAGCGCAGCGCCGGGCTGGTCGGCCTGGTCGTGCCGGAGCTGGACAACCCTATCTTCCCCGCGTTTGCGCAGGTCATCGAGTCCACCCTGGCGCAGAGCGGGTTCACACCGGTGCTCTGCACGCAGACCGCCGGCGGCGTCACTGAGGACGAGTACGTGGAGATGCTGCTGGACAGGCAGGTCTCCGGGATCGTCTTCGTCTCCGGCCTGCACGCCGACACCGCCGCCAACCACGACCGCTACCGGGCGCTGCTCGCCCGACCGCTGCCCGTCGTGATGATCAATGGGTACGTCCCCGGCATCGGCGCACCATTCGTCTCCTGCGACGACCGGGAAGCCGCCGAGCTGGCCGTGGCCCACCTCGTGGCGCTCGGGCACCGGCGGATCGGCCTGATCACCGGCCCGGACCGGTTCGTGCCGGTGCAGCGCAAGGTGGCTGGCTGGCGAGCGGCGATGACCCGGCTGGCCGGCGTCGCCGAGGCCGACCTGGGATCCTTTGCCGAGTTGTCACTGTTCGGTGTGGAGGGTGGCGAGGCGGCCGCCAGTCGCCTGCTGGATCGGGGCGTCACAGGCGTGGTCTGCGGTTCCGACCTGATGGCGCTCGGCGCGGTCCGGGCGGCGCGGCAGCGCGGCATGACCGTTCCCGGCGATCTCTCGGTGGTCGGCTACGACGACTCGCCGCTGATGGCCTTCACCGACCCGCCGTTGACCACGATGCGCCAGCCGGTCGCCGCGATGGCGGTGGCAGCGGTCCGGGCCCTGGTGGACGAGATCAACGGGCATGGTGCCCCGCACTCGGAATACCTGTTCCGCCCGGAACTCGTGGTGCGCGGCTCGACAGCTGTCGCGCCGGCTGGCGCGCAACTCTCTTACGCAAGATCTGCTTGACTCTTGCAGCAGGGGACCGGCATATTGCTCGAATGATCAGGACTGCCCCCCTGCCCCACGCCGACGACGACTGGTGGCGCTCCGCTGTCGTCTACCAGGTCTACGTGCGCAGCTTCGCCGACAGCAACGGCGACGGCGTCGGGGACCTCCAGGGCATCCGGCAGCGCCTGCCATACCTGCGCGACCTGGGCGTGGACGCGCTCTGGTTGACCCCCTTCTACACCTCCCCCATGGTCGACGGCGGGTACGACGTCGCCGACTACCGGGACGTCGACCCGATGTTCGGCACGCTCGCCGACTTCGACGCGATGATCACCGACGCGCACGCCCTCAACCTGCGCATCATCGTCGACCTGGTGCCCAACCACACCTCCAGCGCGCACCAGTGGTTCACCGCCGCCCTCGCCGCGGGCCCCGGCTCGCCCGAGCGGGCGCGCTACCTCTTCGCCGACGGTCAGGGCGCGCACGGCGAGTTGCCGCCGAACGACTGGGAGAGCATCTTCGGCGGCCCCGCCTGGACCCGGGTCGCGGACGGCCAGTGGTACCTGCACCTCTTCGACCCGACCCAGCCGGACCTGAACTGGCGGCACCCGGAGGTCCGCGCCGAGTTCCTCGACGTGCTGCGGTTCTGGCTGGACCGAGGTGTGGACGGCTTCCGGATCGACGTGGCACACGGGATGATCAAGGCCGAAGGGCTGCCCGACGTCGGCTTCAGCACGATGACGACAGGCCAGCGCCAGGTCGAACTGCTCGGCAAGGGCCGACTGCCGTACTTCGACCAGGACGAGGTCCACGAGATCTACCGCACGTGGCGGCCCGTCCTGGACAGCTACCCGGGCGGTCGGATGGCGGTCGCCGAAGCGTGGGCCGAGACCCCCGAGCGGCTGGCCCGCTACATCGGCCCGGACGAGCTGCACCAGGCGTTCAGCTTCGACTTCCTCGACGCCACCTGGTCGGCCGACTCGTTCCGCAAGGTGATCGACACCGCACTTGCCGAGTCGCAGGTGGTCGGTGCGCCCACCACCTGGGTGCTGTCCAACCACGACAAGCAGCGGCACGTCACCCGCTACGGCGACGGCGCCGAAGGGCTGCGTCGGGCACGCGCCGCCAGCCTGCTGATGCTCGCCCTACCCGGCTCCGCCTACCTCTACCAGGGCGAGGAACTGGGCCTGCCCGAGGTCCTCGACCTCCCCGACGGGCTACGGCAGGACCCGGCATTCCTGCGTACCGGCGAGAGCCGCGACGGCTGCCGGGTGCCCATCCCGTGGAGCGGCGACCTGCCGCCGTACGGCTTCGGGCCAGCCGGCAGCGAGGTGAGCTGGCTGCCCGCCCCGGCGACCTGGCGTGCCCTGTCTGTCGCCGCGCAGACCGGCGTGCCCGGCTCGACGCTGGAGCTGTACCGGGCCGCCCTGCGGATCCGCCACGAACACCCGGCGCTGGCCGTGGACGCCGGCGGGGTCGCCTGGCTGGAAGGTGAGCCAGGTGTGCTGGCCTTCTCCCGCACCGCCGGCTCGACAGTGCTGACCTGCGTGGTGAACCTCAGCGGCGCACCAGTCCTCATCGACGGGTACGGCGAGCCGATCCTCGCCAGCGAGCCGCTCACCGGGCAGGGCTCCGGCCAACTGCTGCCCGTCGACGCAACCGCCTGGTTGGAACGGCGCTGAGCGGGTAACCGATCTGGACCTGGTCGTCCGCCGTGCCCCGCGCCGGCGGGCGACTGGGGTACCGGCCCCTTGTGGTGGGGGGTGAGGTGCACCGGCGCCACGCGGATTCGTCCGCGTGGCGCCGGTGTCCGTCGCGACGGAGGTGACCTCATGGTGGTACGGATCGCCCAGTGCACGATCGACGTCGAGGACCTGGACGTGATGGTCGCGTTCTGGTCGGCAGCGCTCGGCTACGAGGTCTTGCAGGGCGACGACGGCAGCGCGAAGCTCTGGCCGTCGGGACAGCTGTCCGGGGCCGCGCCCACCGTCTGGTTGCAGGGCTCGGGCACCGCCAAACGGGGCAAGAACCGGCTGCACCTCGACCTTGTCGCGGACGCCGACCCGCAGACCGAGGTACGGCGGTTGGTGGGCCTCGGGGCGCGACCCGTGGACGTCGGGCAGACCGGGTCCGAGGGTTTCACAGTGCTCGCCGACCCGGAGGGCAACGAGTTCTGCGTACTGCACTCCGAACCGACCCGCTGAACCCTTACTGTCACTTGGCGGTGAGCAGCGCCGCGATCCGGGTGAAGCCGGCGCGGACCTCGGCCTCGTCCGGCGGTTCGGTGGGCTCTCCGTGACCCGCCTCGTCGGCCTCGGCGTCCAACTCCTCGTCGACCACGTCCTCGAAGTCGCCGTACAGATCGGCTCCCTCGGCCTGCCGGGCCTCGTCCTCGGCGGCGACCTGGGCGGCGGCGATCTCACTGCGGATCTCGTCGGGCGACAGCGCCGGCAGCAGCGGCTCCACCACGGCCATCAACTGCTCGTCGGCCACCACCGCCTCGGCCAGCGCCAGCGCGTGCGGCCGCTCGTACGGCCCGCAGACCACCGGCTCCCACTCGTCGAGGTCGCCGAGCGGACCGAAGGTGATGATCCACGGCAGGCCGAGCATCGGCGAGTCGGACGGCAGGTCAAGTGTCATGAGTGCGCCCACCGGCTCATCATTGCCGCTCCCGCCGGGAAGGTGGGCGTCATTCGCCTCAACGTACGTCGGACGTGGGCCGACGTGGGCCGACGTGGGCCCACGTGGCAGACGTAGCCGACATGGCCGACGTAGCCGGGGTAGCCGAGGTGGCCGACCTGGACCGACGTAGCCGGGGTGGCCGAGGTGGACCGACGTGGTTCGCCGGCGGCACCGATGGCCACGCCGGCGCGCCCTCCGCGGGGGGCGGTCGGCCATAAGCGTGATGACTCTGAGGTATCAATATGCCTGAGAGTCATCAGGCGTTTCAGGGCGCCAGCGACGCCGCCGCGCTGTTCCAGCAGGCCACCGACACCAGGCCGGAAGAGACCACGACGTCACAATCATCACCCGCCACGCCGACGGCCTCGTCGGGACCTGCTCGATGCGTCGGCGCAGTTGCGGCGAGGTGGAGCGAAGGGCGATCCCGTCCCGCTCAGTCGTGGCGGATGGCGTCGAGGGCGGCGCGGACCAGGGCGAGGGCACGGTCCGGCGGGACGCCCAGCCGCCGTGCCTCGGCCGCGTACCCGGCGGCGGCCTGCTGCAGCCGGTCCAGGGCGTCGTCCCGGCCGGGGGCGACGAACGTACCGTTGCGCCCTCGGGTCTCCAACAGCCCCGCCGCTTCCAGCTCCCGGTACGCCCGGGCCACCGTGTTCGCGGCCAGCCGCAGGTCGGCGGCGAGCTGCCGGACGGTGGGCAGTCGGCTGCCCACCGGCAACCGGCCGTCGCCGATCAGCTCGGCGAGTTGCCCGCGCACCTGCTCGTACGGTGGCACCGGGGAATCCTGGTCGACCGAGATCAGCACCTGCGTACCTTCCACGTCGTCAACCCCCACCGCCCGGCGTACCCGGATCGGTGTCCTCTTCGAGGTTCGTCGGCGGCGGCCCCTCCGCCAGGTCGATCACCCGTCCCTTCTGGCTGGTGGCGAGGAGCGCCGCTCCGAACAGCACCAGCTGGTTGAGCAGGTAGAGGTAGAGCAGCAACCCGACCGCGCCGGCCACCACCGTGTACGCCGGGTTCCGCTCGGTGCGCACCACGTAGTACCGGCCGACGGTGTTGAGCAGTGTGATGCCGATCGCGACAAGCACCACCACCGGGCGCAGCCGGGACCGGCTCATCCGCAGCCGGGGCACCGCGACAAGCAGCGCGACGGCGAGCACCGCGTTGAACAGCACGCTGAGGGCCGCGCTGATCGTGGTGAGGCCGACCGAGCCGGTGCTGCGCAGCAGAAAGCGCAACAGCGACTCCAGCGCGTCCACCGCCGCCACCGACACGCCGAGCAGCACGAAGACGCCGATCATCACGCCGAGGTCGACCAGCCGCCGGACCACAAGGTTGCCCGGCTGCTGGTTGAGCGCGTACATCAGCCGCTGCGAGGAGCGGATCGACTCCACCCAACCGATGCCGGTGAACACCAGGATGATCAGGCCGACCACGCCGACGGTGCCGCTGGAGTTGGCGATCTGCTGCGCGTCCAGGAACGGCAGGTTCTCCTTCAGGAAATCGGCCGCCGCCTCGCTGACCTCGTCGTTGTCCTCAAGGATCGCGCCGAAGATGGAGTACGCGACAAGGGCGAGGGCGAAGACCGCGAAGAACCCGTAGTAGGCGATCGCCGCGGCCAGTCGCCCGGCCAGCACCTCGGCGTAGAGCGCTCCGGCACGCCACACGTGATCGAAGAGCCCCGACCGGCGGCGCGCGGCGGTCACCCAGCGGTCGATGCCCGCCTCGATGGCTCCGAACACGTTCACGCGGGTCATCCTCGCCGATCTCCCACCGCCGCTGTGGCAACCGGCTCCGAATGCTCGCCGGCCGGCGCGTCGGCGACGGTCAGTTGCCGAGGCGGAAGTCCCGGCGGGGTTGCCACCGGGCCGCCCCGCTGTGTGAAAAGAGGGTGAACGCGTCGACCTGGAACATCGCGGAGAAGTCGGCCAGATCCTCGTACACCTTGTCCAGTGCCTCCGGCGACACGTCCTGCGCCACCGTGACGTGCGGGTGGTAGGGGAAGCGCAGCTCGCGGTGCACGTCCGGCACGGCGGCGATGGCCGCGGCAAGCAACTCGCACTCGCTGATCCCGGCGGCGACCGTCACGAACACCACCTGGGTCACCGGGCGGAAGGTGCCGGTGCCGCGCAGGTGCAGCGCGAACGGCGGGTGCGCGGCGGCCACGTCGCCGAGGTGCCGTTCGACAGCCGGGAGGCTGGCGGTCGGGATCTCGGTCGGGCCGAGCAGCGTCACGTGGGCCGGCACCGCGAGGGCGTCACCGGCCTCGACCCGCCGCCGGGTGAGCTGACTCCCCCAGGGCTCGGGGATGTCCACCGCGATGCCGATCTGGATGGTGTCGCCCGACGGCATCACCCCGCCACTGCGATCCACGCTCCGCGCCGCCTCTTGCGCCACCGACCCGCCCACCTGTCCCGCGGCGCTATTCGCCGCGCACCGGCGGGAAGAACCCGACCCGCTCGTACGCGGACCGCAGCGTCGCCCCTGCCACCGACCGGGCCTTCTCCGCGCCGGCGGCGAGCAGCTTGTCCAGCTGCGCCGGGTCGTCGAGGTAGGTGCGGGTGCGCTCCTGGATCGGGCGGACGAAGTCGGCCACCACCTCGGCCAGGTCCTTCTTCAGATCCCCGTAACCACGACCGGCGTACGCGGCGACCAGCTCGTCGATGCTGCGACCGCTGAGCGCTGAGTGGATGGTCAGCAGGTTGGACACGCCGGGCTTGGTCTCGGCGTCGAAGACGATCTCCCGGCCGGTGTCGGTCACCGCGGAGCGGATCTTCTTGGCCGAACGGGCCGGGTCTTCCAGGAGGTCGATGATGCCTGCCGGCGAGGACGACGACTTGGACATCTTCGCTGTCGGGTCCTGCAGGTCGGTGATCTTCGCGGTGTCCTTGACAATGTGCGGCGCGGGGACTGTGAACGTCGCGCCGAACAGCGAGTTGAACCGCTGAGCCAGATCCCGGGACAGCTCCAGGTGCTGCCGCTGGTCCTCGCCGACCGGCACCGCGTTGGCCTGGTAGAGCAGGATGTCGGCGGCCTGGAGGACGGGGTAGGTGAACAGGCCGACGCTCGCCCGCTCGTTGCCCTGCTTCTGCGACTTGTCCTTGAACTGGGTCATCCGGCTGGCCTCGCCGAAGCCGGTGATGCAGCCCAGCACCCAGGCCAGCTGCGGGTGCTCGGGCACCTGCGACTGCACGAACAGGGTGCTGCGGTCCGGGTCGAGACCGACGGCGAAGAGCTGGGCGGCCGCCACCCTGGTCCGCTGGCGCAGCACCGCCGGATCGTGGCCCGCGGTGATGGCGTGCAGGTCCACGACGCAGTAGAACGCGTCGTGCGTCTCCTGCAACGCCACCCAGTGCCGCACGGCCCCCAGGTAGTTGCCGAGGTGGAACGAGTCGGCCGTCGGCTGGATGCCGGAGAAGACGCGCGGGCGGGCGGAGACGTCGGGCATGGCGACAATTCTGTCAGCAAGCGACCGGGTGCGTCATGACGGGCCGGCGGGTCGGCCACGGCCCGCCGCTGCCGGGGCGTTGACCTCGCCCGGCTCCCCCGCCCCGAAACGTCGTGTCGACGCGGCTGCGGGTCCGCCCTGCCGCGCGGCGTAGCTCTCCCGAAGCGGCGCCGTCCCACCGTCGCGGGCCGACCCTTCATCGACGCCGCCGACCGCGCGCGAGGCGGCAGCGTCGCGGCGCTGGTCCGGCATGCGCACCGCCGAGACCGCGAGCCGGGCCACCCGGCGCCCGTCAAGTGCCAGCACGCGCAGCAGCCAGCCGCCGGGCGGGTCGCCCGGATCGAGCCCGCCGTCGTCGGCCGGCCCGGCGGGCACCGTCACCTCGTCGCCGGTCACCGGCAGTCGGCCCAGCGCTGCCATCACGTACCCGCCGACCGTCTCGTACGGCCCGTCGGGCAGAACCACCCCGGTCCGCTCGGCGAAGTCGGCGAGGTTGAGCCTGCCGTCCACCACCGCCGGAAGGCCGCCGTGCACCGGGTCCGGCGCCGTGTCGTACTCGTCGTGGATCTCCCCGACGAGTTCCTCGATCAGGTCCTCCAGCGTGACGATCCCGGCGGTGCCGCCGTACTCGTCGATCACCACCGCCAGGTGGTGACGCTCCCGGCGCATCTCGGTGAGCGCGGCCAGCACCCGTTTGCTGCCGGGCAGCCGCTTGACCTCGCGGGTCAGCTCACCGACGGTGGCGCAGGGGTCGGTGTCCGGGCGCAGCAGCACGTCGCGCAGGTGCACGAAACCGACCACGTCGTCATGGGTGCCGTCGGTGACCGGGTAGCGGGTGTGCGTCTCGGCGCGGACCAGTCGGGCCGCCTCGGCGATGGTCAGCCGGGCCGGCAGGAAGACCACCTCGGTGCGGGGCATCATCACCTCGCGCACCAGGCTGGCACCGGCCGCCAGGACCTCGTCGATGATCCGTCGCTCGTCCGGATCGAGCACCGTGTTCGCCGCGACCAGGTCGCGCAGGTCGGCTTCGGAGATGCGCTCCCGGCCGGCCGCCGGGCCGGCTCCGAGGAGGTCGGTGACGAGGCGGCTGGCACCGTCCGCGGCGCGGACCAGCACCCGGGCGACGGCCCTGGCGAGCGGGCCGGGGTCGCGGCGGGGTCGCCCCCGCGCGCGTCGCCGGAGCCCGGCACGGGCCACATCCCGCATGACAGAGATGGTAGACACCGTTGGCCCGTCGCACGTGGCATCAGGGAGAGCCGGCATGTTCGGCTCTGTTTAGACGTGAGAGATTATGATGGAATGGGTTGGCGGCGCGGCCGGTCGAGGTGCCACGCGCAGCCGTAGGGTGATCATCAAGGACCGCGTCCCGGCGGGCCAGGCAGGAGGCAACGACGTGAAACTGCTCGTCACCGGGGGCGCCGGCTTCATCGGCAGCGTCGTGACCCGGATGCTGCTCGACGCCGGGCACCAGGTCGTCGTCCTGGACGACCTGCGCACCGGTCATCGCGAGGCACTCGCTCCGGACGCCACCCACGTCGAGGCGTCCATCCACGACGCCGCCCAGGTCGTCACTCCCGACGCCGGGTTCGACGGGGTGCTGCACTTCGCCGCCCTGATCGCCGCCGGTGAGTCGATGGTCAAGCCTGAGCTGTACTGGCAGAACAACACAGTCGGCACGCTCGCCCTGATCGACGCGGTCCGGGCCGCCGGGGTGCCCCGGATGGTCTTCTCCTCCACCGCGGCCGTCTACGGCAACCCCACCGAACTCCCCATTCCGGAGACAGCGGTCAAGGCGCCCACGAACACGTACGGCGCCACGAAGCTCGCCGTCGACATGGCACTCACCTCCGAGGCCATCGCGCACGGGCTGGCCGCCGTCTCGCTGCGCTACTTCAACGTCGCGGGCGCCCACCTCACCGGCGATGTCGCGCTGGGCGAGCGACACGACCCGGAGACGCACCTCATCCCCATCGCGTTGGAGGTCGCCGCCGGCCGGCGGGAGAAGCTCCAGCTCTTCGGCGACGACTACCCCACCGTGGACGGCACCTGCGTCCGCGACTACATCCACGTCGCCGACCTGGCCCGTGCCCACCTGCTGGCGCTTGACGCCGCCACCGCCGGCCAGCACCGCGTCTACAACCTGGGCAACGGCAACGGCTTCACCAACCGGCAGGTCGTCGACGTGGTCCGCGAGGTCACCGGCCACCCGGTGCCGGTCGAGGTCGCGCCGCGCCGCGAGGGCGATCCCGCCGAGCTTGTCGCCTCCTCCGCGCTGGCCCGCGACGAACTGGGCTGGGAGCCGCAGAAGCCGACCCTGCACGACATGATCGGCGACGCCTGGGCGTTCTACCGCGCGCACATCCTGGAGCAGCACCAATGACCGGTGACGTGGCCGAGCGGGCCGCCGCAGGCTTCACCGAGCTGTACGGCGTCGAGCCGGCCGGCCGTTGGGCAGCACCGGGTCGGGTGAACCTGATCGGCGAGCACACCGACTACAACGACGGGTTCGTGCTGCCCTTCGCGTTGCCGCTGCGTACCGTCGTAGCCGCCGACCGGCAGGCCGACGAAAGTTGGACGGTCTGGTCCGAGCTCTCCGGCGAGACCATCACCTTCGGCGCGGACGACGTGGCCGAGCCGGGCCGGGTGACCGGCTGGGGCGCGTACGTGGCGGGGGTGGTGTGGGCGTTGCGCGACGCCGGCCATCCGGTGCCCGGTGCCCGGCTGGCGATCGCCTCCGACGTGCCGCTGGGCTCGGGGCTCTCCTCGTCGGCGGCGCTGGAGGCAGCAGTGCTCGCCGCCCTGCTCGACCTCGGCGGGTTGGAGTTGCCTGCCGAACGGCAGCCACGGCTGGCGCAGCGCGCGGAGAACGTCTACGTCGGCGCGCCAACAGGCATCATGGATCAGTCCGCGGTGATCCGCTGCCGGGCCGGGCACGCGCTCTTCCTCGACTGCCGCGACGAGTCCGTCGAGCACATCCCGTTCGATCTGGACGCCGCCGGGCTGGCTGTGCTCGTCATCGACAGCCGGGCGCCGCACCGGCACGCCGACGGCGAGTACGCCGACCGCCGCCGGTCCTGCGAGGCGGCGGCCAAGGCGCTCGGTGTTCCCGCGCTGCGCGACGTGACCGTCGACCAGCTCGACGCCGCGCTGGCCCGCCTCGACGACGAGGTGACCCGGCGGCGGGTCCGGCACGTGGTCACCGAGGACCAGCGTGTGCTCGACACTGTCGCACTGCTCCGCGCGGGCCGGGCCCGGGACATCGGCCCGCTGCTCACCGCCTCGCACGTCTCGATGCGCGACGACTTCGAGATCACCGTGCCGGAGATCGACACGGCCGTCGAGGCGGCGCTGGCGGCAGGCGCGCTCGGCGCCCGGATGACCGGCGGCGGCTTCGGCGGGTGCGTCCTGGCCCTCATCGAGGCGGACCGCGCCGAAGCGGTGGCGACCGCCGTCAGGACGGCCTACGCCGAGCGCGGCTTCACCGCCCCCAACACTCTGACGGTCCTCCCCGCCCCCGGCGCAACCCGCCTCGACTAACCCCCGACCTGCAGCACCCCGCACCCCGCACCCCGCACCCCGCACCCCGCACCCCGGCGATCTTGCAGTTTCTGCCGCGACAATTCCCCTACAAGGGGGCAGAACGGCGACCAAAACTGCAAGATCGCGAAGGGCGGGAGCGGCAGCGGCGGGAGTGGCAGCGGGAGGCGGGCGCGGAGCGGGAGCGGCGGGTGCGGGTGTTAGGCCGCTTCGACGATCATTGCCGCGCCCACTGTGCGGTTGGTGGCCTCGTCGATGATGACGAAGCCACCGGTGGTGCGGTTGCGGCGGTACTCGTCGGCCAACAGCGGCACCGTGGTGCGCAGCCGTACCCGACCGATCTCGTTGAGGCGCAGCTCGTCGGCCGACTCGTCACGGTGCAGCGAGTTGATGTCCAGCCGGTAGTGCAGCCCACGCACGATCGCCCGCGCCGAACGGGTGGTGTGCTTGATCGCGTACCGGCCGCCGACCCGCAACGGACGGGTCTCGTCCATCCAGCAGACCATCGCCTCAATGTCCTGGGCGACCGCTGGCGCGTTGTTCGGCCGGCAGATCATGTCGCCCCGGGAGATGTCGATCTCGTCGGCCAGGCGTACCGTCACCGACATCGGCGGGAACGCCTCCGCGACGGGCCCGTCGGCGGTCTCCACGGCGGCGATCCGGCTGGTGAAGCCGGACGGCAGCACCATCACCTCGTCGCCGGGCTTGAGCACACCAGAGGCGACCTGGCCGGCGTAGCCGCGGTAGTCGGTGACAGTGGTGGACTGCGGCCGGATCACGTACTGCACGGGGAACCGCACGTCGACAAGGTTGCGGTCGCTGGCGATGTGCACCCGTTCCAGGTGGTGCAGCAGCGACGGGCCCTCGTACCACTGCATGTTCTCCGACCGGGACACGATGTTGTCGCCGCGCAGCGCGGAGACCGGCACCACCGTCAGGTCCGGTACGTCGAGCTTCGCGGCGAACGCCGTGAACTCGTCGGCGATCCGCTCGAAGACCTCCTGCGACCAGTCCACCAGGTCCATCTTGTTGACACACAGCACCAGGTGCGGCACCCGCAGCAGCGAGCAGAGGAACGCGTGCCGGCGGGACTGCTCGACAAGGCCCTTGCGGGCGTCCACCAGGATCAGCGCCAGGTCGGCCGTGGAGGCCCCGGTGACCATGTTGCGGGTGTACTGGATGTGCCCGGGGGTGTCGGCGATGATGAACTTGCGCCGTGGCGTGGCGAAGTACCGGTACGCCACGTCGATGGTGATGCCCTGTTCCCGCTCGGCCCGCAGACCGTCGGTGAGCAACGCCAGGTTGGTGTACTCGTCGCCACGGGCAGCGCTTACCGCCTCCACGGCGGCGAGCTGGTCGGTGAAGAGCGACTTGGTGTCGTAGAGCAGCCGCCCGATCAGCGTCGACTTGCCGTCGTCCACGCTGCCGGCGGTGGCGAACCGCAGCAGGTCCATCGGCCGCGCCTCCGATGTGGTCTCGGCGGCGGCCGGGGCCACGATCTCGGTGGTCATCAGAAGTACCCCTCCCGCTTGCGGTCCTCCATGGCGGCCTCGCTGACCCGGTCGTCACCACGGGTCGCGCCACGCTCGGTGATCCGGGTGGCCGCCACCTCCTCGATGACCTTCTCCACGGTGTCCGCGTCCGACCTGACGGCGGCGGTGCAGGAGGCATCACCGACGGTGCGGTAGCGCACCTGCGCCTTGAACCGCTCCTCGCCCGCCCGGGGGCGGAAGAACTCGTTCACGGCGTAGACCATGCCGTCGCGCTCGATCACCTCACGCTCGTGCGCGTAGTAGATCGACGGCAGGGGAATCCGTTCCCGGGCGATGTAGTGCCAGACGTCCAGCTCGGTCCAGTTGGACAGCGGGAAGACCCGGATCGACTCACCCGGGTGGTGCCGGCCGTTGTACAGCGACCACAGCTCCGGCCGCTGGTTCTTCGGGTCCCACTGGCCGAACTCGTCGCGGAAGCTGAACACCCGCTCCTTCGCCCGGGCCTTCTCCTCGTCCCGGCGGGCGCCACCGAACAGCGCGTCGAAGCGGTGCTTCTCCACCGCCTCCAACAGCACCGGCGTCTGGATCCGGTTGCGCATCCCGTCGCCGGACTCCCGGACCAGCCCACTGGCCAGCGCCTCCGGCACGCTTGCCACCACGAGCTGCAACCCCAGCTCGGCGACCCGCTGGTCGCGGTATTCGAGGACCTCGGGGAAGTTGTGCCCGGTGTCGACGTGCATCACGGGAAAGGGGATGTTGGCCGGGGCGAACGCCTTCTGCGCCAGCCGCAGCATGACGATCGAGTCCTTGCCGCCGGAGAAGAGCAGCACCGGGCGTTCCATCTCGGCGACCACCTCGCGCATCACGAAGATGCTCTCCGCCTCAAGGGCGTCCAGGTGGGAGACCCGGTAGGCGGCGGGGGCGCTCATGACCGCGGCTCGATTCGCTTGCTCATCCGATTTCCAGACCTTTCCGGTCGGGCATGTCAAGAAGTCCGCTCAGGCTACCCGGAATGCCTCTGCAACGCTGCAAGCAACCGACTGGCGAGATCTTTGCGACAGACCAGCAGGTCCGGAAGGCGCGGATCCGCCTCGTTGTATCGAAGCGCAGAACCGTCGATCCGGGAAGCGTGCAGGCCGGTGGCCGTCGCCACAGCGACCGGAGCAGCCGAGTCCCACTCGTACTGCCCGCCGGCGTGGATGTACGCATCCACCTCGCCGGTCACCACAGCGGCGATCTTCGCGCCGGCCGAACCCATCGGCACCAGGTGCGCACCCACGTCCTCGGCCAGGTCGGTGAGGAACACCGGCGGACGGCTCCGGCTCGCCGCAAGGCGGATCTTCCGCTCGCCGGCCGTCGCCGCCT
This sequence comes from Micromonospora profundi, assembly GCF_011927785.1. Classification (NCBI taxonomy): domain Bacteria; kingdom Bacillati; phylum Actinomycetota; class Actinomycetes; order Micromonosporales; family Micromonosporaceae; genus Micromonospora; species Micromonospora profundi. The sequence continues at coordinate 5,221,039 of NZ_JAATJK010000001.1, forward strand.
CCACAGTCATCGGCGGGTACGCCGGCGGGTAGTCGGTGCCCAGCACCCGGTGCTGCGCCGGCAGCCCCACCGCCCCGGCGACCAGCCCGTGCCCGCTCGGCGCGTTGCGCGCCCAGAGGGCGATGTGCACCGCCCAGTCCGAGCGGCCCTCCTCCGAGAACTCCCGGGTGCCGTCCAACGGGTCGATGATCCACACCCGGTCGGCGGCCAGCCGGGACACCGCTTCGGCGTTCACCTCGGCCGCCCAGGCCAGCCGCGAGCCCTCGTCCTCCTCGGACAGCACCGCGTCCCCAGGCCGCCACTTCGCCAGCTCCGTGCGGATCAGGTCGTGCGACACCTTGTCACCGGCCGACTTCAGGGCGCCCGCGTCCGCGAAACCCAACTCCTCACGCAGGGCGAGCAGCGCCTGGCCCGCCCGGGAAGCCAACCACCTGGCGAACGCGCCGTCGATCATCGGAGGACTGCCCATCTGACGCTCCCGTCGCCTCGCCCGCGTCCCGCACCGCACGGACCGATTGGCCACGACCCGCTGCGCTTGTCGCGGCACCCCGAAGGCGCAGACTACCGGCCCACCATTTCCGATCAGGTACGGCCCGCCCGGCTCAACCGCCGTGGTAGAGGTTCTGGGTGGGCTCCACGCCCTTGTGGATCACTGACTCCACCACGTCGGCGGCCCTGTCCACCAGGAAATCCAACTCCTTGCGCTCCGCCGCGCCGAAATCCGACAGCACATAATCCGCAGGATCCTGCCGACCCGGCGGGCGGCCGACACCGAACCGCACCCGGACGTAGTCCTTCGTGCCCAACGACTTCGACATCGACCGCAGGCCGTTGTGCCCGCCCTCGCCGCCGCCGCACTTGATCCGCACCTGGCCGAAACCGATGTCCAGCTCGTCGTGCACCGCGATCACCTGCGCCGGAGGCACCTTGTAGAACTGCGACAACGCCGCGACCGGCCCACCCGAAAGGTTCATGTACGTCAGCGGCTTGGCAAGCACCAGCTTCGGCCCGCCGAACCCCAGCCGCCCCTCGGCGACCTCAGCCACAGCCCGCTTGTGGCGGCCGAACCGCGCTCCCACCCGCCCGGCCAGCAGGTCGGCCACCATGAACCCGACGTTGTGCCGGTTCCCGGCGTACTCCCGACCGGGGTTGCCCAGGCCGACCACAAGCCACGGCCCCGCCTCGTCCGTCACGACCTGATCCCCTTCGCAGTTCCGCCCGACCGACCCCGACACGCCAGCAGGCGCCCCCGAATCCTCGGGGACGCCTGCCGCATCGTACGAACCGATCAGGCCTCGGTGCGCGCCTCGGTGTTCTCCGCGCCCTCGGCGGCCGGAGCGGCGTCCGCGCCCTCGGAGCCCTCGGTGACCTCGCCGACCTCGGCGTCAGCCTCCTCGGTGGCCTCCTCGACGTCGGGCAGCGTCGCCTCGAGCTGCTCGGCGGTCGGGGCGGCGGTCACCGCGGCGACCGGCAGCGACGGGTCGACAGCCAGCTCGACACCGCTCGGCAGCTCGACGTCGCCGGCGGTCACCTGGGAACCCGCCTCCAGGCCCTCGATCGAAGCCTCGAGGTGGTCCGGCACCTTGGTGGCGTCGGCGGTCACCGAGAGGGTGTCGTGGTCGTGCACGATCAGGGTGTCCCGGGCGGCCTCGCCGGTCAGCTGGATCGGGACCTCCACGGTGACCTTCTCGCCCCGACGGACCAGGATGAGGTCCACGTGCTCGAAGCTGTCCCGGATCGGGTCACGCTGGATCGCCTTCGGCAGCGCCAGCACCTGGGTGCCGTCGGTGATGTCGATCGCGAAGAGCTGGTTGGCGCCACCCTTACGGATGGCCGCGGCGAACTCCCGCGACGGCAGCGCGATGTGCTTGGGCTTCTCGCCGTGGCCGTACAGCACGGCTGGCACCTTGCCGGCCCGGCGGGTACGGCGGGCACCACCCTTGCCGAACTCGGTGCGGGGCTCGGCGCTGATCTTTACCTCGGACACGGGGAAACTCCTGATACTTTCGCTGCGGCGGCTTGTCGTCTGGCGGTGCTGGGGCGAGGGGCTCGCTGGGGCTCATGCGTCATGAACGACTGCCCGGAGCACCGCGTCGATGACGGTGCCTCCGTGCGGCGCTCTTTCAGCGGCCCGCCGGGCACCCTCGCCGTGGCAACCGCACCAGTCTACCCGAGGTGATTCCGCGGCTCACGGCAGTCCCCGGTCACCGCCGCGAGCCGGCCCACCGACGGCTCTCCCGCCAGCGTGCCAGCCCTGTTTCGCATCAGCTTGCCAGCTTCGGACCCGCCGGCGCGTCAAACGGCGAAACAGGGCTCGCCCGGGTCAGGAAACGATCAGCTCAGCCCGCCGAAGAGGGTGGTCACCGAACCGTCGTCGAAGACCTCCCGGATCGCCCGCGCCAGCAGCGGCGCGATCGACAGCACCGTCAGCTTGTCCAGTTGCTTCTCCGGCGGCAGCGGCAGCGTGTTGGTGACCACGATCTCGCTGATCGAGCTGTTCTTCAGCCGCTCGGTGGCCGGGTCCGACAGCAGCGCGTGGGTGGACGCCACCACGATCTCCGCCGCGCCCGACTCCTTGAGGATGTCAGCGGCCTTCGTGATCGTGCCGCCGGTGTCGATCATGTCGTCGACGATCAGGCAGACCCGGCCCTCCACCTCACCGACAACCCGGTTCGCCACGACCTGGTTCGGCTTCATCGGGTCGCGGGTCTTGTGGATGAACGCCAGCGGGCACCCGCCCAGCCGGTCGGTCCACCGCTCGGCCACCCGTACCCGGCCCGAGTCCGGTGCCACCACCGTCATCGGCCGGCCCGCGTACTTGTGCTCCACGTACTCGGCGAGGATGTCCATCGCGAAGAGGTGGTCCACCGGGCCGTCGAAGAAGCCCTGGATCTGCGCGGTGTGCAGGTCGACGGTGAGGATCCGGTTCGCGCCCGCGGTCTTCAGCAGGTCCGCGACCAGCCGCGCCGAGATCGGCTCGCGGCCCCGGTGCTTCTTGTCCTGCCGCGCGTACGGATAGAACGGCAGCACGACGGTGATCCGCTTGGCGGAACCCCGCTTCAGCGCGTCCACCATGATCAGGGTCTCCATGACCCAGGTGTTCACCCCGTGCGTCACGGACTGCACCACGAAGGCGTCCGAACCACGTACCGAGTCCTTGAACCGTACGAAGATCTCGCCGTTGGCGAACTCGTACGCGTCGGAGGGCGTCGGCGCCACGCCGAGCACCTCGCCGATCTCCTTGGCCAACTCCGGAAACCCTCGTCCGGAAAAGAGCATCAGGCTTTTGCGGTTTTCGGCGACGATGCTGCCCATGGGCCCGTCTGCTCCCGTTTGTCGGCGATACCCGGCCCGGTGATGGTGGGTCGGAGACTATTCGGTTGCAGTATCTCCCGCGCCGGACGGCCCGCCCACCGTCTCGCCCGGCCCGTGCATTGCCTCACTGTCACTTGCGGCACCGGCACCATTGGGCGCACCCTGCACCGCACCCGCCCGCTCAGCCGCCTGGGCCGCAGCAGTGCCGGCCCGCCGCTTCACCACCCAGCCTTCGATGTTGCGCTGGCGGGCACGGGCGACACCCATGGCACCGGCCGGCACGTCATCCACGATGACCGAGCCCGCCGCCGTGTACGCGCCGTCGCCCACCTCGACCGGCGCCACGAACATGTTGTCCGCGCCGGTCCGTGCGTGGCTGCCGATCACCGTGCGGTGCTTGTTGACCCCGTCGTAGTTGACGAAGACCGACGCCGCCCCGATGTTGCTCTGCTCGCCGATCGTCGCGTCACCCACGTACGTCAGGTGCGGCACCTTGGAGCCGGCACCGATCTCCGAGTTCTTCACCTCGACGAACGTGCCGACCTTCGCCTTGTCGGCGAGTCGAGCAGCCGGCCGCAGGTAGGCGTACGGGCCCACGCTGGCGCCCGCGCCCACCTCGGCGCCCACCGCGTGGCTGCGCACCACCGAGGCGGCCGGGCCAACGATCGTGTCGACGAGCGTGACGTCCGGCCCGATGAGCGCGCCCGCGCCGACCACTGTGCTGCCGCGCAGCTGCGTGTTCTGGTCGACGACCGCGTCGCGGTCCAGCGCCACTGTCACGTCGATCCAGGTGGTAGCGGGGTCGAGCAGGCTGACGCCGGTGCGCATCCAGGCCTCGTTGACCCTGTCGCGCAGCAGGCGGCGCAGCGTCGCCAGCTCCACCCGGTCGTTGCAGCCCAACGTCTCCACGTGGTCGTCCGCGACGTGCACGGCGACCGGCTCGCCGGACGAGCGGAGCAGCCCGAACACGTCGGTCAGGTATTCCTCGCCCTGGTCGTTGTCGGTGGAGAGCTTGCCCAGCGCGTCGCGCAGCCGCATCGCGTCGAACGCGTAGATGCCGGCGTTGATCTCCCGGATGGCGCGCTGCGTGGCGTCGGCGTCGCGCTCCTCGACGATCTGCTCCAGGCGCCCGTCGGCGTCCCGGACGATCCGACCGAGCCCTGTCGGGTCCGGGACCTCGGCGGCCAGCACTGTGGCCGCGGCGCCGGCCTGCTCGTGCGCGGTGACAAGCGCGCCGACGGTCTCCGGGCGCAGCAGCGGCACGTCCCCGTTGATCACCACGACGGTGCCGGCTCCGTCCGGTACGGCCTCCAGGGCGATGCGGACGGCGTGCCCGGTGCCGAGTTGCTCGGCCTGGAGCACGGGCGTGGCGTCCGGGGCGACATCGGTGAGGTGGGCGCGGACCTGGTCGGCGCCGTGCCCGACCACGACGACCGTGCGGTCGGCGGCCAGCGGCGCGGCCGCGCTCAGAACGTGGCCGAGCAGCGTACGACCGAGCAGGGGGTGCAGCACCTTTGGCAGTGTCGACTTCATCCGCTTGCCCTCACCGGCGGCGAGCACGACGACGGTTCGAAGGTGGGGCTGGGGCACGACGTGGCTCCCGTCGGGACGGCGGACACTCTCGCGGTCATGCTAACCGCGGGGTCCGGCCATGTTCCCACTTACCCCCAGCCGACCTCAGAACGGGCCAAACTGGGCAGCTCGGCCGCCAGGGTTCGAACCTGAAATACGGGTACCAAAGACCCGGGTGTTGCCAATTACACCACGGCCGATCATCGACGCGAGCGCATCGCATCCCGCCGCTACACCTTAGCGTCCCTGTCGCCCAGCGCCATCGCCGATCGGGCGTCGGTGCCGCACCCGAAGTCCCCGGCCCGCCTCCAACGGCCCTGAGCCCAACCCCGCGCGGCGGCGCGATGCCCCGGCGGCGACACCTCTGACCTGGCTTTCCGAAACTTCCTCGTGCGATCTACGGTGCCGTAAGTTACGGTGACGTAGGCGTAGCTTAGTGATCTTTTCGTCCCCCTCTGCGAGGTGCAATGTCGACCGCTCTGCTTGAACCGAACACTGCCGGTCCCGGCCCGAAACCGCTCACCGACGGCAGCCAGTCCCCCGGAATCCTGGCCGCCCTCTATGCCTTCGTGGTGATCCCCTTCGTGGCCCTGCTGGTCGCCGTCCCGCTGGCCTGGGGTGGCTGGCTGGGCTGGACCGACGTGATCATCGGCCTGGTCTTCTACGTGGTCAGCGGACTCGGCATCACCGTCGGCTTCCACCGCTACTTCACGCACGGCTCGTTCAAGGCCAAGCGGTGGCTGCGCGTCTCCCTGGCGGTAGCGGGTTCCCTTGCGGTGCAGGGCGAGATCATCCAGTGGGTGGCCGACCACCGGCGGCACCACGCCTTCTCCGACCTGGAGGGTGACCCGCACTCCCCGTGGCGCTTCGGCACCAGCTTCTGGGCTCTGACCCGGGGCCTGTTCCACGCCCACGTCGGCTGGTTGTTCCGCCGGGAGTTGTCCAACCGGGCGCGGTTCGCGCCCGACCTGATCGCCGACCGTGACATCAGCCGGGTGGACCGGCTGTTCCCGGTGCTGGTGATGGTGTCGCTGCTCGGCCCGGCAGTGATCGGCGGCCTGGTGACCTGGTCGTGGCAGGGCGCGCTCACCGCGTTCTTCTGGGCCGGGCTGGTCCGCATCGGCCTGCTGCACCACGTCACCTGGGCGATCAACTCGGTCTGCCACGTCTACGGCGAGCGTCCGTTCGCCATGCGTCAGGGCGACCGGGCGTCGAACTTCTGGCCGCTGGCGATCCTGTCGTTCGGCGAGAGCTGGCACAACCTGCACCACGCCGACCCCACCAGCGCGCGGCACGGCGTCCTGCGCGGTCAGGTGGACATCTCCGCACGCGTCATCTGGCTGTTCGAGAAGACCGGAGCGGCATCGCAGGTCCGCTGGCCGAAGCCGGAACGCATCGCGGCGAAGCTCGTGAAGCCTGTCCCACCGCAGTAAAGCGGGCGGTACTCCGGGGAGGCGCCTGGCAGGATGGCCGGGTGACCGAGCCAAGCGGGGGACCGGACGGCTCGGCGGACAGGGCCGGGCCCGCTCCGGGTACGGTCGCACGGCACGGCGGGCGGCGAAGCCGCCCGCCAGTGAGGCGACGATGTGAACGGGCACAACGGAGGGTCCATCCCACGGCAGGGCGTCACCGAGCGCCAGCGAGGTGGCGACATGCCTGAGGTAAGCGACGATGCCGGGGGCCGGCGCGCGGCTCCGGCGCCCAAACCCAAACCCGCCTCCCGGGTACGCATGTCGGCGGCCCAACGGCGGGAGCAGTTGATCGCGACGGGCCGTCAACTGTTCGCCGAACGCGGATTCGACGCCACCTCCATCGAGGAGGTGGCGGCCCGCGCCAAGGTTTCGAAGCCTGTCGTGTACGAGCACTTCGGCGGCAAGGAAGGGCTCTACGCGGTGGTGGTGGACCGGGAGGTCCGGGCCCTGCTGGACCGGATCACCACGGCGCTCACCGCGGGGCATCCGCGCGAGTTGCTGGAGCAGGCGGCGATGGCCCTGCTGGGCTACATCGAGGAAGAGACAAGCGGCTTCCGGGTGCTGGTCCGCGAGTCGCCGCTGATGTCCGGCACTGCCAACTTCAGCAGCGTGATGAACGACGTGGCCCACCAGGTCGAGCACATACTGGGCGCCGAGTTCAAGAGCCGGGGCTACGACCCGAAGTTGGCCGAGTTGTACTCCCAGGCGCTTGTGGGCATGGTCGCGTTGACCGGCCGCTGGTGGATGGAGGTTCGTAAGCCGCGCAAGGAGATGGTGGCGGCGCACCTGGTCAACCTGGCCTGGAACGGCTTGTCGCACCTGGAGGCGAAGCCGGGCCTGATCACCGCGCGGCGTCGCTGACCGGGTCGGCGAGGGCTGCTGACCCGAGGGGTCAGCGGCGGTGCACCTCGGCCACCGGGTGGCTACGCCTCTGGCGTTCCGTCTCGGCGTGCTCCTCGGACCCGACCTTGTCGTAGAGGCCGGTGCCCAGCAGGATCAGGCCGAACACCATCGACACGATCACTGTGGACATCGAGAAGTTGAGGAAGTTCGCCTCGGTCTGCAGCACCGACATCATGAGGATGCTCGTCACGAGGAACACCGCGCCGGCGGTGAGGTTCATGTAGTGGCCGAGGTTGGTGCGCCGGGACGCCCCGATGATCAGGACAACTCCGAAGATCACCGAGGCGAGCGAGAAGGCCAGGTTGGTGCGCAGGCCGAGCGCCCAGTGGCTGCCCCTGTCGAACAGCGGGTCACCGAGCGTCTCGGCGACACCCCACACGCCGAAGACCAGGATGTAGAGGCCGATCAGACCGGCGAGGACCCGGTAGAGCGGCCGTGCCGGATGGTTCACCGGAAAGTGCGCCATGCCTCGAACCCCCTGAATCGACCGTTTCAGGAGGATTGTCACCCGACGCGACAGAAGCTGTCCGCTGAACAGCCAAAGCGGAAGGTCCGCCGAAAGGCGGGACCAGGTCAGGTTCTCGCCGGAGCCCGAGCTGCGCAGGGATCAAGCCTGACCGCCCGGAGCAGCTCGGGCTCCGGCGAAAACCACAACAGCGAGCAAGGTCGGGCTCCGGCGAAAACCCACGGCCGCAACCAAGAGAAGCGACCAAAGGAACTCAGAGCACGAGGCGAGCCTTCTGGAACGCCTCCGCCTCCTCCTCCGACCCGACCTTGCCGTACATGCCGGCCATGAGCAGCACCATCGAGACCGTCAGCATGACGATCACGGTGAAGACGCTGAAGTTGAAGATGTTGGCATCGGTCCGGATGAACGCCAGGCTGCCCAGGCCGATCGCCATGAGGGCGTACGCGAGCCACTGGTTGATCGCCACGTCGATGTTGCGGCCGAGCACGGTGCCGACCAGCACGACGATCCCCAGAAGGACGCTGAGCAGCGAGAACCCGAAGTTCGTGCCCTGACCGAGCACGTGGGTGTCGTCCTGCGCGAAGAGCTCGTCGCCGGCGGTCGTGATGATGCCGAGCACACCGAAGACCACCAGGTACAGACCGGTCAGCCCGCCGATCGCCCGGTAGATCGGCCGCGCGGGGTGGTTGACGGGGGTGTGGGCCATGTCTGATCTCCAACGCCGTGGGTGAGGTGTCGCCGACGATTGTCCCGCATGTGGTGGTGTGACGCCGCACACGGCCCCCGGGCCGGCGTCTCCCACCCCGGTCAGCTCTCGGGCAGGTCCTCGGCGAGGGTCATCCAGGTCTCCTCGATCCGCTCCCGTTCGGCGCGCAGGTCCTTGAGCTGGGTGTCCAGTTCGGCGACCTTGGCGTAGTCGGTGGCGTCGGTGGCGAGCTGGTCGAGCAGGGTCGTCTCGCGCTGGTCGAGCTTGCCGAGCTGCCGTTCCAGCCGGGTCAGCTCCTTGCGCGCCTGGCGTACCTCGGCGGCGGACATGCCTCCGGCGGAGGGGCCGGCGGACGCTGTGGTCGAGGTGGCAGCTGCCCGGGGCGCGCCCGCCCGCTCGGCAGTCCGGGCAAGGTACTCGTCGATGCCGCCGGGCAGGTGCACGAGCCGGCCGTCGCCGAACATCCCGAACGCTGTCTCGGTGACACGCTCGATGAGGTAGCGGTCGTGGCTGGCCACGACGATCGTGCCGGGCCACGAGTCGAGCAGGTCCTCCAGCGCGGCCAGCGTGTCGGTGTCCAGGTCGTTCGTGGGCTCGTCGAAGAGCAGCACGTTGGGCTCACCGGCGAGCAGCCGCAGCATCTGCAACCGGCGGCGCTCGCCGCCGGACAGGTCGCTGACGGGCGTCCAGAGGCGGCGGTCGTCGAAGCCGAAGACCTCGGCGAGCTGGGCCGCGGAGACCTCCCGGTCGCCGAGCTGGACCCGGCGGGCGACCTCCTCGACGGCCTCGAGGACGCGCAGGTGCCCGGGCAGTTCGGCGAGCTCCTGGGACAGGAACGCGGGCTTGACAGTGGAGCCCGTGTTGAGGCGGCCACCATCGGGTCGGGTGATGCCGGCGAGCAGCCGCAGCAGCGTGGTCTTGCCGGCGCCGTTGGCGCCGAGGATGGCGATCCGGTCGCCGGGGCCGACCTGCCACGTGACGTCGCGCAGGATCTCCTTGGGGCCGGCGCGCAGCTCGACGTTCTCCAGGTCGTACACCTGCTTGCCGAGCCGGGAGGTGGCCATGCGCTGCAACGACATGGTGTCGCGGGCCGGCGGCACGTCGGCGATCAGGGCGTTCGCGGCGTCGATGCGGAACTGCGGCTTCGAGGTGCGGGCGGGCGGGCCACGGCGCAGCCAGGCGATCTCCTTGCGGAGCAGGTTCTGCCGGCGGGCCTCGGTGGCGGCGGCGACGCGTTCACGCTCGGCGCGGGCGAGGATCCAGGCGGCGAACCCACCCTCGTACGCCCGGACGGTCTGGTCGGCGACCTCCCAGGTGTTCGTGCAGACCGCGTCCAGGAACCACCGGTCGTGGGTGACCACCACGAGGGAGCCCTTGCGGCCGACCAGGTGCCGGGCCAGCCAGTCGACACCTGCGACGTCGAGGTGGTTGGTGGGCTCGTCGAGAATCAGCAGGTCGGAGTCGCGGACGAGCAGCGCGGCGAGCGCCACCCGGCGACGCTCGCCACCGGACATCGGGCCGACCGGCTGGTCGAGGCCGAGGTGTGGCATGCCGAGGCCGTCGAGGATGGCGCGCACTCCGGCGTCGCCGGCCCACTCGTGTTCGGCGCCCATGCCCTCGTCGAGCCAGGCGGTGCCGAGCACGACGTCCCGCACCGTGGAGTCGGGGGCGAGGGTGAGCTGCTGCGGCAGCCAGAGCACGCGCAGGTCGCGGCGGTGGGTCACCCGGCCGTCGTCGGGGTCCTCCTGCTTGGTGAGCAGCCGCAGCAGGGTGGACTTTCCGGCGCCGTTGAGGCCGACCACGCCGATCCGGTCGGCGTCGTCCAGACCGAGTGAGACGTCCGTGAGCAGCCGGCCGGCGGCGCCGTACCCCTTGGACACCCGGTCCAGATTGACGATGTTCGCCACGTTCCACCCTTCATGATCAAGGCGTCCCGGTGCCGGCGGGCACCTGGACGCCTGTCCCAAGGGTACGCGGACGTCCGCGAGAGCTTCGCCGCGCGCCCGCGGCCGACCGATGGACCACAGGGTTGACCCGCCGCGGGCAACCGACAAACCGCAGGTCGGAGCGCCGCGGCCGACCGACGGGCCGCCGGACGCGAGAGGCCAGCCGACGCGGCAGCCGGGCGAGAGGTCAGCCGACGCGGGCGCCGGCGACCGGGCCGTGCGCGACCCGCGCCAGTCTGCACACGCCGGCGACGGCCAGGTCGGCGGCGATCCGTTCCGCGTTTGCCGCGTCGGAGGCGAGGAAGACGCAGGTAGGGCCGGAGCCGGAGACGATGCCGGCGAGCGCGCCGGCCGCCTCGCCGGCCTTGAGCGTGTCCGCCAGTGCCGGGCGCATGGCCAGTGCGGCGTCCTGAAGGTCGTTGCCCAGCGTACGGGCGAGGACCCGGGGGTCGCGTTGACGCAGCGCGCCGAGCAGGGCATCGGTGCTGCCCAACGGAGTGCCGGCCGCGCCGGTGTCGCGGAGCCGGTCCAGCTCGCGGTAGGCAGCCGGGGTGGACAGGCCAACGTCGGCGATCGCCACGACCCAGTGCCAGGACGTCGGTCGGGCCAGCACGGGGCTGACGGCCTCGCCCCGGCCGGTGCCCAGCGCCGTGCCGCCGTAGATCAAAAACGGCACGTCGGAGCCGAGGTCGGCGGCGATCCCGGCCAACTCGTCACGGGACAGCCCGGTGCCCCACAGCGCGTCGCAGGCCACAAGCGCGGCGGCCGCGTCGGCGCTGCCGCCGGCCAGACCACCGGCGAGCGGGATCTGCTTGCGCAGGTGCAGCCGGGCGTGCGGCAACACTCCCGCGTACCCGGCGAGGGCGTGCGCGGCGCGGATCACGAGGTTCGTGTCGTCCAGCGCCAGCTCGCCGGTGCCCTCGCCCTCCATGGTGAGCGCGAGGGTGTCGCCCCGGCGCGCGGTCAGCTCGTCGTAGATCGAGATCGCGTGGTAGACGGTGTTCAGCTCGTGGTAGCCGTCGCGGCGCAGCGGGCCCACCCCGAGGTGCAGGTTGATCTTCGCGGGGACTCGTACCTTGACCGGCCCGAGGGCACCACGCCGCTCGTCCTCGTCGTCCGGTCGCCAGGCCTCGGTCACGGGGTGCCGGTCCGCGTACGCAGGCGGATGTCGAATGGCTTGGCCACGATCAGCACCTCGACGGAGTGAGCGGAGTGGGCGGGCATCGCGTCAGCCTACTTCGCGGCCGGCGTACCGACCGGAGCCGACGCGGCGATCGCGGCGAACTGCTCCACGGTCAGCGACTCGCCCCGGGCGCCGGGGTCGACACCCGCGGCGGTGAGCGCGGCGGCGGCCCGGTCCGCGCCGCCGGCCCAACCGGCCAGCGCGGCGCGCAGGGTCTTGCGACGCTGCGCGAAGGCCGCGTCCACCACTGCGAAAACCCGTTCCCGGGGTACGTCGGCGCGCGGTGGCTGGCGGCACGTGAAGGCGACGAGGCCGGAGTCGACGTTGGGTACCGGCCAGAACACGTTCGGCGGCACCCGACCGGCACCTCGGGCCTGGGCGTACCAGGCAAGCTTGACCGACGGAATGCCGTACACCTTGGAGCCGGGACCGGCGACCAGCCGGTCGGCGACCTCCTTCTGCACCATTACGAGGCCGTGGCGCAGGCTCGGCAGCTCGGCGAGCAGGTGCAGCACCACAGGCACTGCCACGTTGTAGGGCAGGTTCGCCACAAGCGCGGTCGGCGCGGGGTCGGCGAGTTCGTCGGCGCGGATGCGCAGCGCGTCGGCCCGGTGCACGGTGAGCCTGTCGGCGTCCGGGCCGGCGTACCGCGCGGCGGTGTCCGGCAGCGCCCCGGCGAGCACCGTGTCGATCTCGACGGCGTGCACGTGCCCGGCGACGGGCAGCAGCCCCAGTGTGAGCGAGCCGAGCCCGGGGCCGACCTCCAGGGCCACGTCGTCGGGGCTCAGACCGGCGGCCGTGACGATCCGACGCACTGTGTTCGGGTCGTGCACGAAGTTCTGGCCCAGCTTCTTGGTGGGCGCGACGCCCAGCCGGGCGGCGAGTTCCCGGATCTCCGCCGGGCCGAGGAGACCGGTCATGGCTGGCAGCGTAACTGCGACGTCGGGACCGTCCGTGCGGCCGGGCTCACCACGGGCCGAAGACCCGGTCGCCGGTGGCGGAGATGGCCGTGCACAGCTCGTCCAGGTCGGTGCCGGTGGTAGCGGCGAGCGAGCGGACGGTGAGCGGGATCAGGTACGAGGCGTTCGGCCGGCCCCGGTACGGCATCGGGGTGAGGTAGGGCGCGTCGGTTTCCACAAGGATCTGGTCCACCGGGGTCAGCGCGGCCGCCTCGCGCAGGGCACCCGCGCTGCCGAACGTGACGGTGCCGGCGAAGCTGAGCAGGAAGCCACGGCGGACGCACTCGCGGGCGAAGTCGGCGTCGCCGGAGAAGCAGTGCAGCACCACCGTGTCCGGTGCGCCCTCGTCGTCGAGGATCCGCAGCACGTCGGCGTGTGCGTCCCGGTCGTGGACGACGAGCGCCTTGCCGTGCCGCTTGGCGATGGCGATGTGCGCCCGGAAGCTCTCCTCCTGCGCGGCGCGCCCCTCGTCGCCGGTACGGAAGAAGTCCATCCCGGTCTCGCCGATCCCCCGGACCCGTTCCCGGGCGGCCAACGACTCGATCTCCCGAAGCGCCTCGTCGAGGTCGGCCAACCGGGGTGCCTCGTTGGGGTGCAGCGCCACGGTGGCCAGCACGGCCGGGTGACGCTCGGCGACGTCCGCGCCCCACACTGAGGACGCCACGTCGACTCCGACCTGGACCAGCCGATCCACGCCGACCTCGGCGGCCACGGCGACCGCCGAGCCGATCGGGTCGTCGGTCGACCCTCCGCCGGGTACGCCGGCCTCGCTGACGGTGATGTCCAGGTGGGTGTGGCTGTCCAGCACCGGCCGGGGCAGTGGTTCGGGGGCGGGTGGGAACTCTCCGGCCCGCCGGGCGGCACGCTCGCGGCGGGTTTCAGTGGGCTCGCTCATCAGCGACAGCATCACACACCGGGGCTGTCCATCTGCCCGCCACCCGGCGTTCACCTCGACCACGCCGCGCGGCGGCGGCCCACCGTCGCCGCGCGGCGTTCGAAGCCGGGCCCGGACGGTCACTCGGCCAGGCGGGCCAGCTCCTCGTCGACGATCGACGGGTCGAGCTTGCGGAACACCGGCTTCGGCGGTGCCAGCGGCCGGCCGGACTCCAGCGGCACCGACTCCCAGCGCGCGCCGACCGTGTAGTCCCCGGTCAGCACCGGGTACGACGGACCGCCGTCCAGGTCGTCGACCTGCTCGATGACAGGCATCGGCGCGTGTACGCCGGTGCCGCCCAGCAGCTCGTGCACCTGCTGCGCGGAGTGCGGCAGGAACGGGGTGAGCAGCGTGTTGGCGTCACTGACCACCTGAAGGGCGACGTGCAGGATGGTGCCCTGGCGGGGCTTGTCGGCCTCGGCCTTGAGCTTCCACGGCGCCTGCTCGGACAGGTACCTGTTGGCCTCGGCGACCACCTTCATGGCCTCGCCGATGGCCTGCTTCTGCCGGTGCCGGCCGATCAGGTCACCGACCGTGGCGAAGCCGGCCCGGGCCACCGCGAGCAGCGCCTCGTCTGCCTCGGTGAGTCCTGCCGGGTCGACCGGCGGGATGGCGCCGAAGTTCTTCGCCGCCATCGAGACGGACCTGTTGACCAGGTTGCCCCAGCCGGCGACCAGCTCGTCGTTGTTGCGGCGGAGGAACTCGGCCCAGGTGAAGTCCGTGTCGTTGCTCTCCGGGCCGGCGGCGGCGATGAAGTAGCGCAGCGCGTCGGCGTCGTAGCGCTCCAGGAAGTCGCGGACGTAGATGACCACCTTGCGGGACGAGGAGAACTTGCGCCCCTCCATGGTCAGGTACTCGCTGGAGACCACCTCGGTGGGCAGGTTGAGCCGGCCCAGCTGGCCGGGCTCACCGTCGCGGGAGCCCTCGCCGGAGTAGCCGGAGAGCAGCGCCGGCCAGATCACCGAGTGGAAGACGATGTTGTCCTTGCCCATGAAGTAGTACGACCGCGCGTCCTTGCCCTCGCCGTCGGTCGACCACCACCTGCGCCACGCCTCCGGGTCGCCGGAGCGGCGGGCCCACTCGATCGAGGCGGACAGGTAACCGATCACCGCGTCGAACCAGACGTAGATCCGCTTGTCGGGCCGGTCCCGCCAGTCGTCCAACGGAATGGGTACGCCCCACTCCAGGTCCCGGGTGATCGCCCGCGGCTGGAGGTCGTCGAGCAGGTTGCGGGAGAACCGCAGCACGTTGGGCCGCCACCCGTCGCGGGTGTCCAGCCACTGCCGCAGCACCTCGGCCAGCGCGGGCAGGTCCAGGAAGAAGTGCTCGGTCTCGACGAACTTCGGGGTTTCCCCGTTGATCCGCGACTTCGGGTCGATCAGGTCGATCGGGTCGAGCTGGTTGCCGCAGTTGTCGCACTGGTCGCCGCGCGCGCTGTCGTACCCGCAGATCGGGCAGGTGCCCTCGATGTAGCGGTCGGGAAGGGTGCGCCCGGTGGACGGCGAGATGGCGCCCATGGTGGTCTTCGGCACGATGTAGCCGTTGCGGTACATCCCCTCGAACAGTTCCTGCACCACCGCGTAGTGGTTGCGGGTGGTGGTGCGGGTGAACAGGTCGTAGGAGAGCCCGAGGCCGTGCAGGTCCTCGACGATCACCCTGTTGTACCGGTCGGCCAGCTCGCGCGGGGTGACCCCGTCGGCGTCGGCCTGCACCTGGATGGGGGTGCCGTGCTCGTCGGTGCCGGAGACCATGAGCACGTCGTGGCCGGCCATCCGCATGTACCGGGCGAAGACGTCGGAGGGAACGCCGAAACCGGAGACGTGGCCGATGTGGCGGGGGCCGTTGGCGTACGGCCAGGCCACTGCCGCGAGAACGTGACTCATGAGCAGCAAGCCTAGTGACCCGTCCGGGAGCCCCGCGAACCAATAGGGGGTGCCGGCCCGGCGGACTGGGCCGACCACCCCGACTATTGGTCCGATTTGTTCCCGACACGCTGTCGACCTGCCCGTTCCGTCCCCGTGACCGGTGTGCAATGGTCGTCGTGACTGGCAGACGAACGGCGCGGGACCACGACGACCGTCCCACCGGGCCGGTGGCCGGCGACGAGCCCGTCCAGACGCCTGACCCGGCCCGAGGCGCCCGGGTGGCACCTGGCGCGTCCCGGGGTGCCGGGGTCGCGCCGCAGCCCCGGCCGGTGCCGGGCGTCGGCAGGGGGCCGGCCAACGGCGCGGCGCTCGGTGTGGAGCCGGTTCACGGGCCGGCGGACGACCCGGAGCCGGCCGGCGCAGCGCCAGTCGAGGTGGAGCCGACCACCGGGGCGCCTGTGGACGCGGTGCCACGACGGGTGCCGGTCCGCCAGCAGAGCCGCTGGCACCGAGGTGCCCGGCGGCTCGACGCCGACGCGCCTGACGACGAGGACGGTGCCTTCTGGGCGCCGATCGAGCAGGTGCACTGGGACGGCACCCCGGTCCGGCAGGACACCGAGCCCCAGCGCGACCGGCGGGTCGCACGCCGCGCCCCGCCCCGGACGGCAGCGCTGCCGGACCCGCTGCCCGGGCTTGCCGCGCTGGTGCTGCTGAGCCTGGTCACGGCCTTCTTCGCCTGGGTCAGCGCGGGGCCGTTCTGGCTCGCGGTCGGGCACGCCCGCACCGGCACAGTGGTGATCGACGAGTGCACCGGCGACGGGCTCACCCAGCGGTGCCGGGGCGTCTTCAGCGCGGACGACGGGCAGTTCCTGGCCCATGGCGTACGGGTTAGCGGTGTACCGGCCGGACGGGACGCGCGGGGGACGACGCTGCCCGCTCGGATGACCGGCCCGGACAGCGGCACCGCGTACGCCGACACCGGTGCCGGCCGGCACCTGCGCTGGCTGCCAGGCCTGCTGGTGGTGGCCGGCTGCGCGGCCGGCATCGCCCGCTGGACCGGCGCGACCCGGTTGCCCGGCCGGAGGCACCGCCTCTGGGCGGTCACCGCCGCACTTGCCGGCCCGGCGCTGATCACCATCGGTTTCCTCGCCGCCGCGTGGTGAATCCTGCGCCGCTTAGTGAATCTGCGCCCCGTGGTGAATCTGCGCGTGGTGAATCCACCGCCGCGTGGTGAGCCCAGCGCCGCGCGGCGGAGTCGGCGGGCCGGTTCAGCTGTGCACGATCGTGTAGACGTCGCGGCGGCGGAGGGCGTACTCGGTGGCGACCTCGGTGATCGCGTCCCGGCGGGACAGGCCGGCCGCCTCCCGCTCGGCGACCGCCGCGCGCAGTGTGTCGTCGTCGGGACGTTCCGCTGCGGTCACCGGCGCCCCGGCGACCACAAGGGTGATCTCCCCGCGCGGGTCGCCATCGGCGGCCCAGCGGGCCAGTTCACCGAGAGGGCGGCGGAGCACCTCCTCGTAGGTCTTCGTGAGTTCCCGGCAGAGCGCGGCCGGCCGATCCGCGCCGAACGTCTCGGCCAGGTCGGTGAGCGCCGCGCCGATCCGGTGTGGGGCCTCGAAGAAGACGAGGGTGCGTTCCTCGGCGACGAGCGCCCGCAGACGGGACCGGCGAGCGCCGGGCGTCCGAGGTAGGAACCCCTCGAAGCAGAACCGGTCGCAGGGCAGCCCGGAGACGGCGAGGGCGGTGGTGACCGCGCTGGGCCCGGGGGCGACGGTGACCGGCGCCCCGGCGTCCAGCGCGGCCCTGACCAGTCGGTAGCCGGGGTCGGAGACGCTCGGCATGCCTCCGTCGGTGACCAGAGCAACCGTGTAGCCGCCGAGGATCACCTCGACCAGTTCCGGGGTCCGGCGCTCCTCGTTGCCCTCGAAATACGAGACGATCCGACCACCGACGGTGATGTCGAGGTCACGGGCCAGCCGGGTCAGGCGGCGCGTGTCCTCGGCGGCCACCACATCGGCGCTGGCCAGCACCTCCCGGAGCCGGGCCGACGCGTCGGCGGGGTTTCCGAGCGGGGCACCGAGCAGAATGAGGCGCCCAGCCTCGGACATTTCACCCACGACATCGTCTCCTTCATCGACAATCCATACCGCTATCGGGGACGACGGGCGCCACCGGGCACCTTGGCAGCCTACGATCGCCGGGTGACGAGTGCGTCGACAGCGCAGAGCCCGAGCGCCGACCCGGCAGACACGGTCGAGGTGACCGGCGAGCCCGGCCCCACGGCGGATCCACCGGCACCCCGCGTGGAGGGCGGCGGCGCTGCCGCTGTGATCCGCCGCCGGTTCGCCACAGTCGACGCCCGGGCGGACCGGTTCTCGTGGCTCGCCACAGCAGTCGTGGTGGCCATCGCGGCGATCCTACGTTTCCTCGGCCTGTCCAGCCCCAGCGGTAAGATCTTCGACGAGACGTACTACGCCAAGGACGCGTACGGGCTGATCAGCCGCGGCGTCGAGTGGAACTACAAGGACAACGTCGCCTCGTACGTGGTGCACCCGCCACTGGGCAAGTGGTTGATCGGCCTCGGCGAGTGGGCCTTCGGCTATCAGGACGCCGATTCGAAGGTCTCCGTTCCCGGGCACCTGATCACCACCTCGCCGGAGTTCGGCTGGCGGTTCTCGGCGGCCGTCATCGGCACCCTGTCGGTGCTCCTGCTGGTCCGGATCGGCCGGCGGATGTTCCGCTCGACGGTCCTGGGGTGCGCTGCCGGTCTGCTGCTCGCCCTGGACGGCTTCCACCTGGTGCTGTCCCGCGCGGCGCTGCTCGACATCTTCCTGCTGTTCTTCGTGCTTGCCGCGTTCGGCGCGTTGGTGCTCGACCGCGACGCCAGCCGCCGACGCTGGGCGCGCGCTCTCGACGACGGGCTCGACACGAGCCGGCCGGGTCGGGCCGGCCGACCGCCGACGGGCTGGCGTACGTGGCCGTGGTGGCGCCTGGCCGCCGGGGTGCTGATCGGCTGCGCCTGCGCGGTGAAGTGGAGCGCTGTCTACTTCGTGCCCGCGTTCGCGCTGCTGGTGATCCTCTGGGAGGTCGGGGTCCGCCGGTCCGCGGGCGTCCGCCGGCCCTGGCGGGACACCGTGCTCGACGAGCTGCCGTGGCTGGTGCTGGCCGGCGTGCTGATCGTGGTCACCTACATCGCCACCTGGTCGGGGTGGCTGCTCTCCGACGACGGCTACTACCGGCTGGCGTCGTCGACGGCGTACCCGACCGACAAGCTCAGTGACGCCCCGGTGATCGGCCCGCTGATCAACCTCTTCGAATACCACCGCGCTGCGTACGGCTTCCACGCCCAACTCGACGATCCCCACAAGTACCAGTCGTGGCCGTGGCAGTGGCTGCTGCTCGGCCGTCCGGTGGCGTTCCACTACGCGACCGACGGGGCGTGCGGCGCACCGAGCTGCGCCTCGGAGATCCTGCTGCTGGGCACCCCGCTGCTGTGGTGGTCGTTCCTGCCCGCCCTGGTGGCGCTGGTGTGGCTGGGTGTGGCACGGCGCGACTGGCGGGCCGGCGCGATCCTGCTCAGCGTGGCGGCCGGGCTGCTGCCCTGGTTCGTGCTCGCCCTCGACGGCCGGACGATGTTCTCGTTCTACACCGCGCCGGTGCTGCCCTTCCTGGTGCTTGCCGTGGTCTACGTGCTGGGTGCGCTCATCGCACCGGCCGGGGGCGAGGTGGGCGAGGTGACTCGGCTGACGCCCGGCGACCCGGCGTACGAGCGGCGGCTGGTGGGCAGTGTCGCGGCCGGCGCCTACGTGCTGCTGGTGGGGCTGTGCTTCGCGTACTTCTATCCGATTTTCGTGGGCAAGGTGATTCCGTACTCGGATTGGCTGTCGCGAATGTGGCTCGACGGTCGGTGGATATAGGCACCGGCAGGCGACGCGCCGCACAGCGCGACGCAGACGGGCCCGCACGCTTCAAGCGTGCGGGCCCGTCTGGACAAAGGCGCGCGCCCCGATCGCCTGCCACGGGGGAAGCGGGCGATTGGGGCGCGCATGAAGAGCTTAACCACCCCGCACCACCGGCACAACGGGTCGACTTGGGTCAGATTCCCGACCATACTCACCGCGTCCAGCACATTCCTTCGATAGTTGACCGAGGGTGACCCGTCGTGGACCCTGCGCCTCGATGGGCTGCTTCGATGTTCATGCGACGCCGCGCGGCTGACGCGGGCGTCCAGTTCCGTGCCGCACCGGGCCTGTGCGGCGATCGTGACAGGAGGCGGGGCGCTGTGGAGTTACTGGCCCGGGTCCGGGAGATCTGCCTGGCCCTGCCCGAGGTGACCGAGCGACCCAGTCACGGGTCACCGACCTGGTTCGTCCGGGACAAGAGCGTCTTCGTCACCCTGCACGCCGACGGGCACCACCAGAACGACTTCCCACACCTCTGGTGCGCGGCCCCGCCGGGCGCGCAGGCGGAGCTGACCGCCGCCGACCCGGAACGCTTCTTCCGCCCTCCCTACGTGGGTGGTCGGGGGTGGCTCGGCGTACGGCTCGACGGCACGGTCGACTGGGTCGAGATCGACGAGTTGTGCCGGGACGCTTACCGGGAGATCGCGCCGAAGCGGCTTGTCGCCCTGCTCGACGCGTCCGCCTGACCCCCGTCCCGCCGCGGTGATCATCGGGCGGTCACCCGGATGATCGTCCAAAGTGGATCTCACTACACTGCGGGCCGTGATCAACTTCAGACGATCGACGGCCGTCCTCCTTGGACTGCTGGCGACCACCGCGCTGACCGGGCCGGTCCCGGCGAGAGCCGGCGAGGAGCCGGTGACCGAACCTCCCCGCGTCGAACTCGTGCTCGACGTGAGCGGCTCGATGCGCGCCGCCGACATCGACGGACGCAGTCGGATCTCGGTAGCCCAGCAGGCGTTCAACGAGGTGGTGGACGCGCTGCCGGAGGAGACGCAGCTCGGCATCCGGGTGCTCGGCGCGACCTACCGGGGCAAGGACAAGAAGGTCGGCTGCCAGGACACCCAGCAGATCGTGCCTGTCGGGCCGGTGGACCGTGCCCGGGCCAAGGACGCGGTGGCGACACTCCGTCCGACCGGGTTCACGCCGGTCGGGCTCGCCCTGCGCTCCGCCGCGCAGGATCTGGGCAGCGGTTCCACCACCCGACGCATCGTGCTGATCACCGACGGGGAGGACACCTGCGCCCCGCCGGACCCGTGCGAGGTGGCCCGGGAGTTGGCCGCGCAGGGCACCAGCCTCGTCGTCGACACGCTCGGTCTCGCGCCCGACGAGAAGGTCCGCCGGCAACTGCTGTGCATCGCCAGCGCGACCGGCGGCACGTACACCGCGGCGCAGAGCGCTGAAGAGCTGACCGGACGGATCAAGCAGCTCGTCGAGCGGGCCGCCGACACCCACACGCGGGCACCGACAGTCGTCGGCGGTACCAGCGCCTGTGACTCGGCGCCGCTGCTCGCCCCCGGTGTCTACGCGGACCGGGAGGCGTTCTCCGAGCACCGCTACTACCGCGTTCCGGTACGCCCCGGGCAGGAGCTGCGTGCCTCGGTGAGCATGGCGCTGGACCGGCCCGTGAACCGGGACTACGGGGTGCTGCTGCGGGCCACCGCCGCCGACGGCCGGGAACTCGTCCGGGGCGCCGACGCCGGCAGCGGACGCGCCGACGTGCTCTCCGCCGGGCTGCGCTGGTCGGCAACCGCCGACGACGAGGACGACACGGTGGCCGAGCAGAGTGCGGCGCCCGTCGTCGAGCCCACCACCGTCTGCCTTGTGGTGAGCAATTCGTTCGCCCCCCGCCCCGGAACGGCCGCGACGCCCGGCATGCCTGTGGAGCTGACCATCGACGTGGTCGCCGCCGCTCCCGGCCCGGACGGCCCCGACCTCGGCCGGGGCTGGGTGCTGCTCGCCCTGCTCACCGTCGCCGGACTGCTCACCGGCCTGATCGCCGGTCTGCTCACCCGCTGGTGGGTCGCCACCTGGAGGGAGAACTGATGCGTACACCGCTGTTCCGCTCGCTCGTCGCGCTGCTCGCCGCCGGTGGGGCCACGCTGCTGCCCGCGGCGGCCGCCGCCGCCCCCACGCCGTCGCCGGGCGCCACCCCTGTGACCCGCGCCGGCACCTCGTTCCTCACCGCCACCCCGATCACCGCCGGGCAGCCGGTACGGGTGGACGCCTCGGTCGGCGACCACCTGTACTGGTCGTTCCCTGCCACCGCCGGGCAGGTGCACGAGATCAGTGCCACCGTCACCTTCCCGAAGGCACGCTCCGGCGCGTCCACCTGGACCGTCGACGTCTTCGACGGGCTGCGGCGGCGGCAGGCCTGCACCGCCGGGGCGCAGACCCCGACGGTGGACGCGAAGGCGTCGAGCGTGGCGCTGGGCTGCACACTGCGCGAGGTGCGGCCCTGGGCGGAGCCGTGGTCGGCCGACCCGCTGCCCGGCACGTACGTCGTCCGGCTCTCCGTTGTGGAACTGCCCGAGCCGGACCTCGGCGCGCCCATCGACGTGGACCTGCTCGTCGGAGTCGTCGCCGACCGGGGCTCCTCGGCCGAGGACGGTGAGCTGGCCGCGCCACTTGTGGCGAACACCAAGGCGGGGACAGTGCTCACCGCCGTACCCACGGAGGACCCGGAGGCCGACGACGAAGGTGACTCGCTGGCGGCCTGGCTGCCGGATCTCGGCTCGCGCTGGATCTGGACCGGCGTGGGCGGCGTGCTCGCCGCCGTGGCCGGCGTGGTCGGCTTCGCCCTGACGCGGCGTCCCCGACGCGCCTGAAACCCGCGCGACAAGTCGGTGGTCCCGCCGTCGGGCGGGGCCACCGACTGCGGGGCATTTTCGGCGGCCCGGCCGTTCACCTGCGGCGCGGGATCCAGCCGATGAAGCGATCCTGGAGGGACATGACCGGGGCGGTACGCAGATCCTCCGTGGCGGCGGCGAGGCACGAACCCAGGTAGACGCTCAGCATCGCCCGGTCACCCCCGTACTCCGCCAGCAGCCGGCCGCGTTTCGTCGCGCACGGCCACTCCTCACCGCAGGAACCGCAATTCCAGCCAGGGGTCGTCGGGGCATGCTCGTCAGCCCGCACTCCCGGCCGTTCCGCACCATCGGTCATCGCATAGTCCTCTCCAGATGTCCACGGGACTGGCGGCCGCGCGCGGCCAGCTTTGATGGTGGTCCCTCCGGAGCCATCAGGGAGGGAGCGACGCGTCCCTCCGGTGATACATCTTTGCGGTACCTTCTCCCCTCGTGAGAGTCAGAAAGTTGACGGTCGGCCGGTTATCGGCGCTCAACGTCCGTTTCTACCGATTGGTAGGCGACAACGATGCGTGACCTGCTGCCCCCGACGGTGGCCGTGGCCGTCGCCGGCCCCGACGACTGGGCCGGGAAGCTGCTCGCCGCCGAGCAGGAATGCCTCGGCGAACGGGCGGTACAGGCCCGTCGCCGGGACTTCACCGCCGGCCGCGTCTGCGCCCGCCGGGCACTGACCGACCTCGGCCTGCCGGCGACGGCGGTACCGGCCGCCGCCGACCGCGCGCCCGTCTGGCCTGCCGGCGTCGTCGGCAGCATCACCCACACCAGCGGCTACTGCGCCGCCGCCGCAGCCCGCGCCACCGACCTCCGGTCCGTCGGTATGGACGCCGAGCGGCACCGCGAAATCAACACCGGGGTACGCCGACTCGTGCTGCTGCCCGAGGAGGAGGAGAACTGCGCCCGGCTGCCCGCCGGCACCTCCTGGCCGGTCGTCTACTTCAGCGCCAAGGAGACCGTCTACAAGGTCTGGTACCCGGTCGTCGGCAGCTGGTTGGACTTCCACGACGCCCACCTGAGCATCGACCCGGACGCCGGTACGTTCACCGCACGGATCGCACCCTCCCGGGTGGACGCCGCCGACGTCGTCGACCCACCCGCCACGATCGCCGGGCGGTTCGTTGTCGCCGACGGCCTGGTCCGTACCGCCGCCGTCCTCCCGCTCAGCTGAGTCGCGTCGTCCACACTGGCCGGGCGGAAGTGCCGGTCCGGCGCATCGACAGGACCCTCGACAGGGCACGGTAACGTCGGCGGGTTCCCGAAGCCGCAACTGACGAGGTGCCAAGGAGTACGTTGACCCACCCCCAGCCCCCCAGCGGGCCGCAGGACCCTCAACAGCCGAACCCGGAGCCACCGGCCCAGCCGAACCCGGAGCCACCGGCCCAGCCGAACCCGGAGCCACCGGCCCAGCCGAACCCGGAGCCACCGGCCCAGCCGAACCCGGAGCCACCGGCCCAGCCGAACCCGGAGCCACCGGCCCAGCCGAACCCGGAGCCACCGGCCCAGCCGAACCCGGCGACACCGGCCCAGCCGAACCCGGCGACACCGGCCCAGCCGAACCCGGCGACACCTCCGCAGACCGCCGCCGACCCGACCGCCCCGACGGCGCCCGAATCGCCCAGCCCGTGGTCGCCACCTCCACCGCTGGTGTTCGGCGCGCAGCAGCCTGCCGCGCCGCAGCCCTCCCACGGCGGTGAGCCGCAGCAGCCGTCCGTCAGCGAGCAGCCGCCGTTCTCCAGCGCACCGCAGCCGCCGTTCACCGGCGACCAGCAGCCACCGCCGTTCTCGAGCCCGCCGCAGCCGCCGTTCACCGGCGCACCGCAGCCGCCGTTCGCTAGCGACCAGCCGCCGTTCACCGGCGCACCGCAGCCGACCCCGCCGTACTCCTCCCCGCCGTACTCGTCCCCGCCGGGTCCGCACTGGCAGCAGCAGGCGCCGTTCGCAGCCGGTGGGTACCCGCCCGCCGGCGGCGGCGGTGGTTATCCGCCGCCGACCGGGCCGGGCTACCCGCCGCCGACCGGGCCGGGTTACCCGCCGCCGGCTGGGCCGGGTTATCCGCCCGGCATGCCGCCGCCCGCGACGGGGGCGAACTCCACGAAGACCGTGCTGATCATCGTGGTCATCGCAGCCGTGCTTGCCCTGCTGTGCTGCGTGGGCGGCATCGTGACGATGGTCGTCGGTGCGAACCGCACCGCGAACGAGACGATCGAGTCCATACCCGAACTCGGGGGGCCGGCGCCCGCCCCGTCGTCCACCGGCGGCCCGTCGATGAACATGCCGGCGGGGAACTCCGCGCAGATCGACGACGACCGGGGCGTCATGAAGGTCACCGTGACCAAGTTCAGCACCGCCACCGAACCGTGCAGGACGAGCGGCCCCAAGCCCGACAAGGGCATGTACCTGATCGCCGACGTGACCGTGTCGATCGTCGAGGGCACCGGCTCGATCAACCAGCTGTACTTCTGGTGGATCGCCGCCGACGGCACCAGGACCAGCACCATCGTCGGGATTTTGTCCGGCTGCGGCACGACGCTGCGGTCCGGCACCAACCTGACCGCCGGCACCACCCACACCGGCACCATCGTGTTCAACGTGCCCGACACCAACGGCACTCTGGAGTACCAGCACAGGTTCAGGACCGCCGCCAGCTGGAAGCCGTGACGCTGTGACGTGGGGCCGGCCCGTCGGGGCCGGCCCCAGCTCGAACAGGTTGGCCGCCTCGTCCCGGCGGCCCGACTGCCGTACTCCCCGCGCCGACTTCGGCCCAAGCAGCCTGCCGTACTCCCCGCGCCGACTTCGGCCCGAGCAGGCAGTCGTTCCCGGTGGTCACCAAGCCCTACCAACTGGAGGGCGCGGCCGCCCGGCTCCGCCGCCGTGCCGGCACCCTTTGGCGGCCTTGTCGCGCGCTAGCTGTCGCCGCCGAAGAGGGAGAGATAGCGGCCGAGATAGAGCGACCATCCGGCGTCGCTGTCGACTCCGTCTCGAACGGACTCCCAGCCAGGGCCGTGCCGCTCAAGATGCCGGTGTTCCAGCGCGATCCGGGTCCGGCCCGGTGCCTCGACGATGAAGGCGACTTCGACCTCGCTGGCGAGGTCCGGGTCGGGTTCGGGTTGCCAGGTCGGCCCGATGTCCCAGCTGAAGACGACGCGGGTCGGCGGCTCGTACGCGAGGATGCGCGCCCACCGGCATTCACTGCCGTCGACACCCCGGTCGTAGATGTGCCCGCCGACCCTCGGCTCGAACACTGTCGCGGCGATGGGGACCGTGAGCAGGTTGTGCTCGCGGGGCTTGAAGTCGCCGAACCGCTCGACGAATACGGTGAAAGCCTGCTCGATGGGCGCATCGACGACGATTTGCCGGCGCACCACCGCCGTAGCTGCTTGCGTCATGGACGCTCCTCGGTCTCTTCGACGATGTCCTGATAGCCGTCCAGCGCCCGTCGCCAGAACGTGTCGAGCTGGTCCCGTAGTGCGGCCAGCCCATCCGGACTCAGCCGGTAGACGCGACGGGTTCCCATCGGGTGGTCGACCACCAGGCCCGCGCTCTTGAGCACCTTGAGGTGCTGCGACACGGCTGGTCGACTGATGGGCAGCTCGTCTGCCAGCTCCCCCACGGCGCAGGGTCTCTCGGCCAGGCGCTGAACGATGGCGAGCCTGCTGGGATCACCCAGCGCCTCCCAGCCTGGATGCACTCCGTAAGTCACCACGAACGTAAGCTACGACTTACCGATGCTGGCGTCAAGGCGAGAATTGAACGCCTCGACGCCCCGACAGCCTGCGGATCACCTGAAACCGGCGCGCTACTGGTGGCCGAAGAATGGCCCTGAGGGGCAATCATCAGCGGCGCTCCGCGATACGCGCGCCCAAACGAAAACAGGGCCCGAAGGCCCTGGATTCTCGCTGATCTGCGCCCGCTGATCTTGCCTGCGGGCCCCCCTGGTCGTACGTGTTGCTGGTGGAGCTGAGGGGATTTGAACCCCTGACCCCCTCGATGCGAACGAGGTGCGCTACCAGTCTGCGCCACAGCCCCCCACCGGCGAGCCGGCTTCGGTCCCACCCGGCTTACACCGGGCGGGCCGGCAGCAAGGCTAACAGGTCGCCGGCCTCCACCGCGAATCCGCCCCCGCCGCCGCGCCGCCATCAAGCCGACGCCGCGCCAACGCCGCACCGAAGATCGACTCGGCTTCCTTGAAACCGGGGCATCCGGGACGCCACGACACCGCGATTTCCAGGAAACCGAGTCGATCAAGAGCAAGCGCCGCCCGACCAAGAGCCTCAGGCTCCTCGGCCCGCCTCATAGGGGCGGCCACGTAGCCCGCCGGAGCGTCGGTACGACACCGAGCCACCGTTGACGGCCGCCGGCAGGTCTCCGGGGCGGTCGAGGCCCATGGCGGCTCGGCGTACCCCTTCGCGCTGGGCCGCCAGGCGGCGTTGCGCCTCGCGGCGGGCAGCGGCACGGCGGGCCTGTTCGCGGCGGACCTCGGCCTGGCGGGCGGCCAACCAGGCCGCTTCGCGGGCCCGGGCGCGGCGTCGGCGGCGACCGGCGAGGGCCTGACCGCGCAGGTGGACGACGTACATGGCAAGCAGCAGGAAGGTGACCGAGAAGCTGATCCAGAAGCCGGGGCTGACGAACAGCACGCCGATCAACTCGACGAAGTTGAGCAGCAGCAGGGCGGCGAGTACGCGGCGGCGGCGGTACACGGCGGGGGTGTGCTGTCGGCGCGGCGGCGGGCGGCGACGGGACCGCTTGGGGGCCGGCGGTACGGCGCGCAGCCGGCCGGAGCGGCGGGCTGCCGGGGGCGCGGAGACCGGCGCGGCCAACCTACCTGTAGTCGCGTCCTCACTCAGAGTGATGGTGAGGGAGCGCGGAGGGTGGACGGGTCGCCGTCCGGGCACAGTGCGGCGCCGTCGGCGGCGCTGGAGCACCCGCGCCGTCGACTGCGCCCGCTCCGCCACCAGCCGCTCGGTGGCGTCGTACCGGCGAACCAGCGCCGGGGCCAGGGCGAGCAGGCCGGCGGCGGCGAGGACGGCGAGGAGCACCGAGGTCGGCACCCTCACCCCTCCCGTCACCAATTCGGAGCAACCGCCACCCGACCGCAGGATCTTCCACCGATCGCGCCTGGGTGCGTAGATCGTCCGGACGGGGGAACGCTTGCCACAGCTTGCAGTTACTTGAGGTTACGGCTCGCCGACCGGGATGCCACCGCGCCGCGCCGATCCCGTGCGTGGGACGGCTCACCGGGCGTTTGCGCGTACCCGATGCCAGCGGGCCAAAAGACCGCCCTCGGCGGCGATCTCCTCGCTCGTCATCGCGTATCCGATGTGGTCCCGCCAGGCGCCGTCGATGTGCATGTAGCGCACGTGGTACGCCTCCTCGCGGAAGCCGAGTTTTTCCACAACCCGCCGGGAGGGCCGGTTCTCCGGTCGGATGTTGACCTCCACCCGGTGCAGCCCGCCCGGCCCGAACGCGTGGTCCACGGCGAGCGCCAGCGCCGTCGGGATCACGCCCTGACCGGCGACCCGGGCGTCCACCCAGTAGCCGACGTATCCGGAGCAGAAGGCACGCCGGACGATGCTGCCAACGTTGATGTGCCCGACCAGTCGATCCCGGTCGCCCTCACGCAGACAGACCGCGAACGGCATGCCTTCGCCCTCCCGGGCGGACCGGCGCTGGTCGCGGTGCACCCAGCGGAACGCGGCAGGCGAGTTCAGCTCGTCCCAACTTCCGGGCAGCGACGACTCCCAGGGCGCCAGCCAGGCCCGGTTGGCCCGGCGTACCTCAGACCAGGCCGCCGCGTCGGAGCGCCGGTAGGGACGCAGCAACACCGGGCCGTCGGCCAGCACCGCCGGCCAGCCGGGTGCCCGCACGGGTCCGAAGAGACTCACACGCACAGTCTCCCGCGCGGGACCCTGTCGCGCGCAAGTAGACCCGCGATGAACCGCTGACCGCCCATCGTGGGAGCGGACCGCGAGCGGGCAGATAGGGCAACCGTCACCGACGGCGGTCGAGCAGCAGTACGTCCACGGTGGAGCCGGCGGCGGCGGTGGTGACCCGCTCCCCGAGCACCAGCAGCCCGTTCGCCTCGGCCAGTCCGGACAGGGTGAACGGCCCGCCGCTGAGCGGCTGCACCGTGTACCCGCCGCCACGCCGCTCGGCGACGTGCGCGGGCCGGAACTCCCGCAGCCCACCCGGGGACGACACGGTCTCCAACAGGTGCGCGCGGACGCTGGGACGGAACACCGGCTCGGCGCCGGCAAGCAGTTGGATGGCGGGACGCGCCAGCACCTCGAAGCCGATCAGCGCGGCACCGGGATCGCCGGGCAGGCAGACCACCGGCACCTCCTCGGCGCCGACAGTGCCGAAGCCGAGCGCGGTGCCCGGGTAGAGCGCCACATCGGTGAAGGTGACCGGGCCGGCCCGGCCGCCCTCGCGGCGGGACAGGATACGGCGCACCATGTCGCCGGGGCCGGTGCCGGTACCGCCCGTCGTGATGATCAGGTCGGCGCGCAGGGTCTGGTCCTCCAGAAGCCCGCGCAGCCCTTCCGGGTCGTCGTCGCAGATACCCACCCGGTACGCCAGCGCGCCCACCTCGGCCGCGGCTGCGGTCAAGGCGTGCGAGTTGGCGTCCACCACCTGCCCAGGCTGGCTGCCCCGGCCGACGTCGACAAGTTCGTCGCCGGTGGCCACGATGACGACCCGTGGGCTGGGCCGGACCACCACGTGCCCGATGCCGGTGGCGGCGAAGACGGCGACCAGCGCCGGGGAGACGTATGTGCCGGCACGGGCGAGCAGGGTGCCGACGGCCAACTCCTCACCGGCGCGGCGCACCCCGTACCCCCGCTTGGGGGCGCGGAAGATCTCCACGGCGGCCATGCCCTGGTCGGTCCATTCGACAGGGACCACGACGTCGGCGGCGACCGGCAGCGGCGCCCCGGCGGCCACCGAGAAGCACGAGCCCGGGGTGAGCCGCACCGGTCGCCAACTCGCCGCGCCCAGGTCGCCCACCACGTTGAGCCGGATGGTCCGCCCACCGGGCGTACCCGATGGGGCCGGGACGTAGCTCGGGCCCCGGCCCCCTCCGGAGATGTCCTCCCAGCGTGCCGCGTACCCGTCCACGGCCGCCTGATCGAAGGCCGGGAAGGCGTGCGGCGCGACGACGTCCTCGGCGAGGACGTTGCCGTGCGCCTGGGTGAGGTCGAGGTCGAGTGGCGGCAGCGCTCGTAACCTGCGCAGCACGCTGCCCAGGTAGTCGGCGAGCGGCGTCAACTCGTTCGCGGCCGCCTCGGCGTCGGCCGTAGCTGTCATGTACCAGATCCGCCTGCCGCGTCGGCCTTCACGAACTCGGCCAGCCAGGAACGGAACTCGGCGCCGAGGTCCTCGCGCTCGGCGGCGATCTGCACGACCGTCTGCAGGTATCCGAGCGGCATGCCGGTGTCGTAGCGGGTGCCCCGGTAGACGATCGCGTGCACCGGCGTGCCCTCGGTACGCAGCAACTCCATGGCGTCGGTCAGCTGGATCTCGCCGCCGCTGCCCGGCTTGGTCCGCCGGATCGCGTCGAAGATCTTCCCCGGCAGGACGTACCGGCCGAGCACGGCGAGGTTGCTCGGGGCGTCCTCCGGCTGCGGCTTCTCCACCATGCCTGTCACCTTGACGACCTCGCCGATGTCGGTGAGCTCCGACTCGGCGGGCTCGACGGAGGCGATGCCGTACCGCTTGGTCTCGGCCGGGTCGACCTCGAAGAAGGCGAGCACCACGCCGCCGGTGCGGGCCTGCAACTCAAGCATTGCCGGCAGCAGCGGCTCGGACGGCTTGACGAACTCGTCGCCGAGCAGCACAGCGAACGGCTGGTCACCGACGTGCGACTCGGCGTACCCGACGGCGTGACCGAGCCCGAGCTGCTCCGGCTGCCGGACGGTGTAGATCTCGGCCAGCTCACTCGGCCGGCGTACGGCGGCCAACCGCTCGGCGTCGCCCTTCTCCTCAAGCCTGGCCTCCAGGTCGGGGCGACGGTCGAAGTGGTCCACCATCGACGTCTTACCCCGTCCGGTGATCAGCAACACGTCGCCGATGCCGGCCTGGGTCGCCTCCTCGACGATGTACTGCAACACCGGCCGGTCCACCACCGGTAGCAGTTCCTTGGGCACCGCCTTGGTGGCCGGCAGGAAGCGGGTGGCCAGTCCGGCGGCCGGGATGACGGCCTTGACCGCCAGGGGACGGCCGGTTGCGGCGACCGTCGATGAGGGGTTCGCTGAGTGCTCCGACATGCCGCGAGACTATCGGCCACGGCTCTGCCGCGGCGGGTGTGGCCCAGAAGACGCGCCGCCACCCGACCCCGGCCGCCCGGCATCCGGGCCGGCCCGCGAGCCTTCGCCGGTGGTGGCGGCCGCGTCGTCGGTCGGCTCCGGCCGGGCGTGCGCCGGCCCCGGCGGGTCCGATTCGGGTACGCCCGCAGCCGACTCCGACCGGGCGGGCCCGCCCGGCTCCCGTTGGGCGTGCATGGGCCGGCCGGCGCGCGGCAGCCCATCGGGTGGGCTGACGGCACCCGAGGGCACCGGGATCTCGCACATCGGCACGTCGGGGCGGATCTCGGCGACCCGATAGGTGTCCCGACCGGCCGCCTTGGCCGCGTAGAGGGCGTCGTCGGCGGCTTCCAGCACCTCCCGGCCGGTGGTGCCGTGGTGCGGGTAGACGGCGATGCCCACCGACACGGTCACCACGATCGGCCCGGCGTACGCCTCGACGACCACCGGCGTCTCCCGTACCGCCGCGCCCAGCCGTTCCGCGACGATCGCCGCGCCCCGGGCGTCGGTCTCCGGCAGGAGCAGCACGAACTCCTCGCCGCCCTGGCGAAAGGCGAGGTCCACCTCGCGGATCTCGCCGCGCATCCGCTGGGCGAACTCGGCGAGCACCGTGTCCCCGGCCGCGTGCCCGTACGTGTCGTTGACGTCCTTGAAGCGATCCAGGTCGAGGGCGAGCACGCTGAGCATCCGGCCGAACCGGCTGGCCCTCTCCACCTCCCGCCGGATCGACTCGCTCAGGTAGCGGTAGTTCCACAGCCCCGTGAGCGGGTCGGTGAGGGAGAGCCGCTGCGCCTCCTCGTGCACCCGGACGTTGTCCACCGCCACTGCCGCGTGCCCGGCGAAGGTCCGCAGGGTGACGAGGTCGTCGTCGTCGAACTCGTCGGCGCCCAGCCGGTCGTAGAGGGCCAGCACTCCCAGCGCCGCCGCCGGCGCGCCGGCCTCGTCGGCCTCCGCCGTTCCACCCGAACCGGCAGTGGTCCCGCCGCCCACGGTGGTCCCGCCGCCCACGGCGGTCCCGCTGCCGCCGAGGGTCGCTGTGCCGCCACCGGGGATGGCTGTGCCGCCGCCCACGGCGGTCGTGCCGCCGGGGGTGGCGAACGGCACCGCGACGTACGTGCGGCAGCGTGGCTCCCCCGTCGGGATCTCGGTCGCCTCCACGCGCCCCCGCTGCGGCACACCGGTTGCGGCCACCGCACCCACCACGCCGACGCCCACCGGCACCCGCAGCGGCTCCGGGCCGTCCTGGTCCCCCGCCGGCCAGCGCCCGTCCAGCCCTTCGCTGCACTGCGCGACGAGCACCCCGCCGGACTCCACAAGCAGCACCGCGCCGGCCCGCGCACCGGTGGCCGCGATGGCGCTGTGCAGGATCACCCGCAGGATGCGTTGCAGGTCATGGGTGCTGGCCAGGGTGTCGCCGAGCACCGCCAGGTGCCCGCGTAACTGGTCGCGGCTGCTGGTGAGCGCCGCGACGTACGACCCGGTCTCCCGGGTCATCCGGTTGAACGCGACGGCCAGGCGGCCCAGTTCGTCCCGGCTGCGCACCGGCACCCGGGCGGTCAGGTCTCCGTGCGCCACCCGGTCCACGGCACCGGCCAGCTCCACAAGCGGTCGGGTGGTCACCCGGGCGAGTCGCCAGGCGGCCAGCACGGCGAGCAGCCCGGCCAGCACGACCGCGCCGGCAAGCGTGGCGGGCAGACCGGGTGGCCGCTCGCTGGGCACCGAGAGCACCAACGGCAGCGGCTGCCCGCTGGACGGCCCGATCCGCCGCACGTACCGACCGTCGGTGGTCTCCGTGACCCGTTCGCCGTGGGTGGCGTTGGCGGCGGCAAGCACCGCGTCGCGTACCTCGCGGGACTCGGTGGTGTGGGTGAACCTGGCGGCACTCGCACCCCCGTCGAGCAGCGTGACGGCCACCCCGGTGACCGCCGCGAGCCGGGCCACGAAGGCGGGGTCGACCAGCTGCGCGGCGGCCACCGTACCCACAAGGGCCCCGGCCCGGTCGTGCAGGTCGACCCGGGCGGCCAGCGCGCGGACCGGGCCGGGCGACGCGGCGGCCGGGCCGGAGCAGTCCCGCCACGGCATCGGCGGCGCGCCTGGTGAGGCGTAGGTGACCTGACCGGTCACGTCGGTGATCAGGACGGCGGCGGCCAGTCCTCGGCCGACGAGCTGGCCGGCGGCGACGGCGGGTTCGCCGGTGAGGGCGACCGCGTCGGCCGTGGCACGTAGCTGCTGGCAGAGGGCGTCGACCGAGGTACGCACCGTGGATGCGGCGACCGCGAGGCGCTCAATTGATCGACTGTGGTCGACGGTCGCGACGGTGGAGGCGACGAAGAAGGCCCCGAGCAGGACCGGTCCGAGCACCACAACGAGGAAGGCTCCCGTCAGCCGTCCGCGTAGCGTCACTCGGTCCCCCCGGAAGTTCCGCCTCCGTTGCTTGCGATGCTGACACAGAGCGACCGTGGTAGTGGTGTTGCGTCAGGAGTGTTGCGTGCCGGAATTTTCGGATGAAGCGGAAGCGGCCCGAGAGGCCAAGCGGAAGACCCGCGTCGACCTGCTCGCCCGCCGCCGGACCCTGCCCGGTCCGACGCGGGCCGCCGCAGCCGGGCGCGTCCAGGCTGAACTGGTCACACTGGTACGCCGGCTGCGCCCCCACCGGATGACGGCGTACGTGCCGGTCGGCTCCGAGCCGGGCGGCGCCGACCTGCCGGAGGTGCTGCGGGCGGCGCTGCCCGCCGACGCAGAGTTGCTGCTGCCGGTGCTCCGCGACGACCTGGATCTGGACTGGGCGGCGTACACCGGGCCCGACGCTCTGGTGGCGGCCGGCCGGGGCATCCGCGAGCCGGTCGGGCCACGGCTCGGGGTGGACGCGGTGGCCCGCGCGGAGCTGGTGGTCGTACCGGCGCTCGCCGTCGACCTGCGCGGCCGGCGGCTGGGCCGGGGCGGCGGCTCGTACGACAGGGCGCTGGCACGGGTGCCGACCACCGCGCTGACCGTTGTGCCACTGCACGACGGAGAGCTGGTCGAGACGATTCCCGCCGAGGCGCACGACCTTCCGGTCCGAGCGGTCGTCACCCCGGCCGACGGGGTGCGTACGCTTGATGACGGCCCGGGTAGAGCGCATGGTGTCGCGCCCCACACGTCCGCTGGACGAACCCGGGGCGAATGACGCACCATTGGCACTCGAATACGTCGAGTGCCAACTGGCCCGAGCCCGATACCGGAGGAGAACGTGCCTACGTACCAGTACGCCTGCACCGCGTGCGGTCACCAACTCGAGGCGGTGCAGTCCTTCTCCGACGAGCCGCTGACCGAGTGCCCGACGTGCCAGGGGCGGCTGCGCAAGGTCTTCAACTCCGTCGGCATCGTCTTCAAGGGCTCGGGCTTCTACCGCACCGACTCCCGCGCGGCCGGCTCCGAAGGTGCGACCGCCGGCACGGCGAGCAAGACCGAGTCGTCCTCGTCGACCTCGGGTGGGGATTCCGGCTCGTCGAGCTCGTCCTCGGGCGCGTCGTCGTCCGGGTCCTCGTCTGGCGGGTCTTCGTCCGGATCGTCTTCCTCGTCCGGGTCGTCTTCGTCCGGCGGGTCGAGTGGCGGGAAGGCCCCGGCGGGCAGCTCCGCCTCCTGACCCACGCGAGTCACGCGAACCTCTTGAGGCGCGAACCTCTTGAGGCGCGCGAACCTCTTCAGGCGCACCAGCCTCTTGATCGACTCGGGTTCCTGGAAAGCGGCCTTTCCGAGCCGCTCGGATACCCCGATTTCCAGGAACCCGAGTGGATCAGCGCCGGCGGAGCTTCTCGCGCCATAGCAGGTCTGGCCGTTGGATGGGCGTTGTCCACAGGCCGGCGGGTTATCCACAGGCACCCGCGCAGGGGCGGATCTGGCGGCCACGACCGGCCTAACCTGCCGTCCACGGGTGCCACCGCGGCGCCCGGGACGGGAGGCGCCAGATGGCGACAGGCGATCCGGGTTCGGCGCGGGCACTGCGCCCGCTGCGTCGGCTGGCCCTACCCGGCGGGCGTACCCTGCTCCGGGCCGCGCTCGTCGCCGCGCTGCTGGGCTTGGCCGCCGCCGTCCTGCACACCCCGCCCACCTGCCCGCCAACCGATGCCGCCGACCGGTCCCCAGGGCGCTCCGGCGGGGCCAACGCGGGACCACTCTCGTCGAACGGGCCGGCCGGCACGGGCCACGGCCGGGCCGGTACGGGTGACGACCAGCCCGGCACCGACCAGAACGGGAACGGTCAGACCGGCACTGGGCAGCCCGGAACAGAACAGAACGGCACGGATCAGAACGGCACCGGGCAAACCGGCTCCGGGCAGGGGCGGAGCGGCACTGCCGAGGGCGGCACGCACCCGTCCTCGGGTCCCCTACCGCTGCCCAGCGGCGCGGTAGGGGTACCGATCCGGCTGGCCGAGCCGGCAGCCCTGGCAGTGGTCCGGCCCGGTGCCCGGGTCGACCTGCTGGCCGCGCCGCCCGGCGGGGCTGGTGCCGCCGAGGCGACAGTGCTGGCACCGGGTGCCCTGGTCCTGGACGTACTGGGTGCCGGTGCGACCGACGGCTCCGCTGCGCTGTATTTGGCACTTCGCCCCGACCAGGCACAACGCGCTGTCGGGTTGCCCGAGGGCAGCCGCTTCGCGATCGTCGTACGCGGCTGACCGCACAGCTCGAACGAGGCCCGAGGTAGACGGACGCCGAACCGGGTGCTGACCACAAGCCGGCGGCAGCGGCTGGCGGAAAGGCGGGAGTCAGTCCCAGTGCGGGGGGCGCTGCGCGAGAAGCCAGTCGTCGTTGCCGCTGGCCCGCTCGCCCCAGCCCTGATCGGTGTCGTCCGAGGTCTGCTCGGGCAGCACCACGAAGTCGTCGCTCAGGTCGACAGTGCGGTCGTCGTCGCCGCGCGTGCCCTGCGTACCGGGGTCGGTGCTCACGAGCGGCAAGACTAGCGCAGCCGGCGGGCAGCGAACCGTACGCCGACATCCGCGCTGACCAGGAAGCAACGGACCAATGGGCGCGGAGGCACGAGGCCCGGTCAGCGGAGGCACTCCAACGGGCAACCGGACCAAGCGGGCCACACCGGCCAGAAGTGACCGGACCGACCGCCACGTTGGTAGCGTCGGACGGCGTGACGACCCCCAGCGGTGGCAGCACTCCGGACGACTACTGGCGTCGACCCGAAACCGGTGACGGCGAACAGACGGGCCGACCACCCGCCGCGCCCGCCAGTGCCTCCCCGAGCGCCTACCCGGGGCCACCGCCGAGCGTGCCGCCTCCGGCTGGCTGGCGCCCTCCCGTTCACCTTCAGCCGGCACCGCCCCGACGGCTGCCTCCGCAGGACATGGCCGACCTGGACGCCGCCGAGCAGCGCTCGCAGCGGGTCACCTACGGCTTCGGCGCGGCGGCCGGCGTGGTGCTTGTGGTACTCGTCTGCCTGCTCTGCTCGCGGGTCATCTTCTGATCCCCTGGCCGCGCCGCCACCGCGCCCGAAGAGGCAGCCCAGCACCACGGCCCAGCCAAAGAGCAGGGCCGATCAGAGGGTCGTGCCCCAGACCGCCTCGGCGCCCGAGTGGCCGGTCAGGTAGACGTACACCAGGGCGCCGATGGACAACGCGACCACCGCCACCGCGAGCACCGGCGTCACCAGGTTCGGCAGCTGCGGCACCCGGGGATGCCCGCTGGTCACCACGAGCAGCAGGATGGCCACGATCCCGAGCGGCAGAACGATGCGGAACAGGATGTCGCCGTACCGGGAGTGCTCGAAGATCTGGTTGAGAATCTGGCCCTGGTAACCGCGGGCCACCAGCGCATCGGTGAACGCCTCGCCGGACTTGACGGCCACGAAGGCGGTCACCGGCGCGGTCACGGCGAGGATGCCCAGCGCCCAGTCCAACCGGTGCCGCCAACGCGGCAGTCCCACGTACCCGATGGCCAGCACCGCGAGCAGCGGTACGAAGACGACCACCGCGTGTACGACGAGGACGTGAGCCGGTAGACCCAGGATCTCCTCGAACATCGACTCCTCCTGGTGAATCACGGTCACGGGACCGCAAACGGACCGCGGGTTGTTCCCGGGCTCTCTTCTGAAGGACACGTGCGGTGCGGCCATCGGGTTCAGCGCGACATGGTCCTGCGCCGGGAATCCCAGGTTGTGTCGGTGACCACGGCGACGGGCGGACGGTTGTCGATGCCGACCGCGCGTGCTGTCATTGGGCTCATGTCCGGTGCCGAGGAGCAACTGCGATCGAAGGGTCTGCGGGTCACCCGACCGCGCCTCGCGGTGCTCGACGTGCTCGCCGGTGGTGGTCACCTGGACGTCGACGAGATCACGCGGCGGGTCCGCGAACGCCTCGACTCCGTCTCCACCCAGGCGGTGTACGACGTGCTGGGGGCGCTGTCGAGGGCGGGCCTGTCCCGCCGGATCGAGCCGGCTGGCAGTCCGGCCCGGTACGAGGCACGTGCCGGCGACAACCACCACCACGTGGTCTGCCGGGGCTGTGGCGAGATCGCCGACGTCGATTGCGCGGTGGGCAGCGCGCCGTGCCTGGAGCCGGGCGTCGCACACGCCTTCGAGGTGGACGAGGCGGAGGTGACCTTCTGGGGTCTCTGCCCGGCCTGCCAGTCCCGCCGCTCCGCCGACAGCTGACAGGCTGACAGGTGACCACCCGCCTCCACCTCCGCGCGAGGGGCACCGTCGGGCGGACCGTGGCACTCTTGGTCGGTGGACTCCGATGACCTCGGCCTCTTCGGTCCGGGTTCGGTCACGTGGAAGGTGCACGAGGAGCCGATCCTGATCGTCGCCGGCCTGCGCTCGCTCTACCTCCAGGCGTTGCACCCCCGAGCCATGGCCGGGGTCGCGCAGAACAGCAACTACCGCACCGACGCCTGGGGACGTCTGGTCCGCACTGCCACCTACGTGGCGACCACCGTCTACGGGACGACTGCCGAGGCGGAGGCCGCCGGGGCGCGGCTGCGCCGGCTGCACGCCCGGATGCGGGCCACCGACCAGCTCACCGGCGAGGAGTTCCGGGTCGACGAACCTGACCTGCTGCGCTGGGTGCACGTCACCGAGGTCGAGTCGTTCCTCAGCACCGCCCGGCGGGCGGGCCTGCCGCTCACCGACGACGAGGTGGACGGCTACTACACCGAGCAGCGCCGCTCGGCCGCACTCGTCGGCCTGGACCCGGCCACTGTGCCGGGAACGGCCGCCGAGGTGGAGGCGTACTACCAAGAGGTACGGCCGGAGCTGCGGATGACCCGGGAGGCCGCCGAGACGGCGCTGTTCCTCACCGCACCGCCGCTGCCGTGGAAGCTCAGCCTGCCGGCCCGGCTGGGGCTGACACTGGGTCCACCGCGCTGGGCGTACCTGGGGATCGCCGGCACCGCGCTGGCCCTGCTGCCGGCGTGGGCCCGCCGGTTGTACGGCGGCTTGGGGCTGCCCACCACCGCGCTGTCGGCGGATCTGACCGTGCGCGCCCTGAGGCTGGGGCTCGGCGCGGTGCCCCGCCGCTATCTGGAGGGGCCGCTGTTGCAGGCCGCCAAGGAGCGGGCGGCACGGCTCACGGTGACGTCGCAGGCCGGCTGACCACGACGGCCGCCGGGTCAGCCTTCGGCGGGCCGGTCCACGGCCGCCCACGGCTCCTTGCCCGGCGTCTGCGCCCCGGTCGGGCAGTGCCGCCGGAAGTCGCACCAGCCGCAGCGCGGGCCGGGCGCCACCGGAAACGCCTCGTCGGCGTCGCCGCCGTCGGCGACCACCCGCTCGGCGGCCATGATGTCGCGTGCTGTCTCTTCCGCACGGGTCAGCTGCCGGGCCAGCGACTCGACTGTGTGGTCGTGGCCGGCGACCGTGCCGGTCGGCAGGTGGTGAAGCTCCACCCGTCGGCACGGCCTGCGGAAAACCCGCTCGGCCGCGTACGCGTAGAGCGCCAGCGCCTGCGAGCCTCGGGCGTCGTCGGTGTCGAGCCCGGTGCGGCCGGTCTTGTAGTCGACGATGACCAGCTCCGGACCGTCCGGACCGGGGCGGGAGTCGATGCGGTCGGCCCGGCCGTTGAAGGCGAGAACGGCGGTCTTGACCGCCACCACCCGCTCCACACCGAGCGGGTCGGCGTCCGGCTCCAGCGTCTCGACGTACGACTCCAGCCAGCCCAACGCCCGACGGTAGGCGGCCCGCTCCTGCTCGTCGTCGCGGTAGCCCTCGCGGACCCAGGTGCCCTTGAGCAGGACGGCCAGCGCCTCGGGGCGGCGGCGGTCGGCGGGCAGCGCGTACCAGTTCTTCAGGGCGGTGTGCACGCTGGCGCCGAGCGAGTTGTGCGCCCACGGCGGGCCCTTCGGCGGGGCGGGCCGGTCGACGTAGGAGTAGCGGTAGCGGCGGGGGCAGTCGGCGTACGCGCCGAGTTTGCTCGGCGTGCAGACGAACAGCCGCTCCGGCATGCCCTCGAAGCCGAGCTGCTCGGCGCCACCCGGGCGTTGTCGGGGGGCCCTGCCGCCTGCGGCGGGTCGTCCGGCTGAAGAGGCTCGTCGCACGCCTGCGATCCTGCCATCCACCTCCGACATCCGGAGGTACCGGTCAGGCCATGTTCACGTACTGCCTGACGAAGGCGGCCACCGCGTCGGCGATGAGCTGCACGGCGATCGCGGCGAGCAGCAGGCCGGCGATCCGGGTCAGCACCTCGATGCCGCCGGGGCGCAGGACCTTCACGATGCCGCCGGAGAAACGCAGCACGATCCAGACAGTGACCATCACGGCGAGGATCGCGGCGGCGATGGCGCTGAAGTCGCCAATCCCGTCGGCCTGCTGGACGAAGAGCATTGTGGCCACGATGGCGCCCGGGCCGGCCAGCAGTGGGGTACCCAGCGGCACCAGCGCGATGTTCGAGGTGACCTGTTTGCTGGGGTCGTCGGCCTTGCCGGTGAGCAGTTCCAGGGCAACCAGCACGAGCAGCAGGCCACCCGCGGCCTGGAGGGCTGGCAGGTCGACGTGCAGGTAGTCGAGCAGGGTCTGCCCGGCCACCGCGAAGATCACGATGACGCCGAGCGCCAGCGCGACGGCTTGCCAGGCCGCCCGGTGGCGGTCGCGGGCGGGCAGGGGGCCGGTCAGCGCCAGGAAGATCGGCATCATGCCCGGCGGGTCGGTGATCACCAGCAGGGTCACGAAAACCTCGCCGAACAGCTTCAGATCCACGTGATCAACCTAGCCCTGCCGATGCGGGCCGAACCTCGGATCAGATCGAAGCGACATCCGTCACCCCCTCGGCCACGATCCGCTCGTACGCCTCGACGCTTGTGGTGAACGCGCCGAGCCCGACGGTCTTGTGGGTGCCGTGGAAGTCCGAGGAACCGGTTACCAGCAGCCCCAGTTCGCCGGCGAGCGCCCGGACGTGCGAGCGCTCGGCGGGGCTGTGGTCCTCGTGGTCGGCCTCCAGCCCGGCCAGCCCGGCTGTGGCCAGCTCGGCGATCAGCTCGTCGGAAACGATCGGCCCGCGCCGGCTGGCGCGGGGATGGGCGAAGACCGGTACGCCGCCGGCCGCCCGGACCAGCCGGATCGCCCGGAAGATGTCGATGTCCTCCTTCGGCAGCCGGTAGCGCTCGCCCAGCCAGTCCGGGCCGAACGCCTCCCGGGTGCTGCCGACCAGACCGGCCCGGATCAACGCCTGCGCGATGTGCGGACGCCCCACCGTGCCGCCGCCCGCGCCGGAGAGGATCTCGGTCCAGCTCACGTCGACGCCGTCGGCGCGCAGCAACGTCACGATCCGCTCGCCGCGCTCCTCCCGGGCAGCGCGCAGCCGGGTCAGCTCGGCGACCAGCTCCGGGTGGTCCGGGTCGAACAGGTAGGCCAGCAGGTGCAGGGACACCTCCCGATGCGCGCCGGTCCAACGGCAGGAGAGTTCCGCGCCCCGGACCAGGCACAGCCTCGGGGGCAGCGCCCGCAGGGCCGACGCCCAGCCGGCGGTGGTGTCGTGGTCGGTGATGGCCACCACGTCCAGCCTCGCGTCGGCGGCGGCGCGGACCAGCTCCGCCGGGCTCATCGTGCCGTCGCTGGCAGTGGAGTGGGTGTGCAGGTCGATTCGTGGCGCGGGGCCGGTACGCGAGGTCACCACCCCGACGCTACCGAGGACCGCCGGCCGCGGTCGCCAGGCCCGCCGATCGGCCGGCCCCGCGCGACTCCCGGCAGGCGACCGCCCTCCCGGTCACCGCAAAGGGTCAGCAGCACCGGTACGTCGCGAACAGGCAAGGTAGCGCGACCGAGGCGTACGGTCAGGAGCCGGTGACCAGGACCGGCCAGTCGCCGGGTTGCAGGCCGGGCACGGGACTCGTCTCGGCCGACTTTCCGGCCAACGCCCGTTTCACGTCGACCCGGACGAGGTTTCCGGAGCTGTCGACGTAGGAAGCTTCCGATTCGGTGCGCCAGGCGACAGCACCGGTTGCCGGCGGGCCGGCTGGTACGACGGTCAGTGGCGTCTCGAGCCGGTGCAGGTCGACAAGGAGCGCCTTGTCGGTCTTGCCGAGCGACCCGTTCACCAGCAGCCATCGCGCATCGGCGGAGATTTCGCCGACGCCGTCCCGGCTCAACTGCGGGCCACAGGCGGTTCGTACCGGCTTCAGGCCCCGGTCCGGGTCGAGCACGGCCAGGCAGGCGCCGCGCGGGTCACTCGTGGTGACCTGACCGACCAGCCGTCCGTCCGGCAGCGCGCCGTAGACGTTCAGGGTGCTCCGCTCGGAGCCCACAACCAGGTCGCCGGTGCCGGGGCGCCACAGGACGTGGCCGGGACTGCTCGGGTCGAGCCGGACCAGGACGTGGTCGCCGACGAACCGGACGGGCTCCGCGCCGTCCGGTGCGGGAGTGCGCACCGTCCCGATGAGCTGGGTGCCGACCACGCCCGCCACCAGCAGGTCTGCGCCGTCGCGCCAGGCGACCTGGGTGCCGTCGGGTGCCAGGACGATCTGGCTCGCGCCGGCCAGCAGCACCTGCACCAGCCCGTCGTTCTGGGTGACCCACAGGGAACGGCCCGCTGTGGTTTCCGCGCCGACCACAAGCAGACCCCCGCCGTTCGGCAGCGGGTGGGCCCGTTCCGCCGGGCCGACGGTGTGCTGGGCCAGCCGCTTCCCGTCCGCGGTGATCAGGACCCCGGCGAGGAGCCGACCAGCGGACGGTGCGGTGGTGGGGGCAACGGGGGTGGCCGAGGGGATCGACCGGTCCGACGGGTCGGGGTCGCCGATAACGACGATGGGTGGACCCTGCCGGCTGGTGTCCTCGGCGAGCTGCGCCATGCCGCTGCTGATCAGCACTGTGGTGGCGACCCCGAGGGCGAGACCGACACCTGCACGTCGCCGCCGGATCCGGTTCGCCCGGCGGATGGCCTGCCCGGCGGGGTCGGCGCTGAGTGGGTGGGCGACAGCGACCTGGTGCGAGAGGGTCTCCCGCACCGCACCTTCCAGCTCGTCACGTCGCACCTGGTTAGGACGCTCCGGCCCGCCGTTCAGGTTGTCCGACGAGCGGGGGAATGCGCTCACTGCCGTTCCCCGGGGCCGGTGCCGACGGGCACGGCTGCCGGGGCGGTGGGCAGGTCGGCGGCCAGGGCGGCCGGACGGGGTACGGCCGGGCGGGGCGCAGCCCGGTCGATCGCGTCGGGCCTAGGTCGGGCTGCCGCGTCGGCTCTGGACCGGGCTGCCGCGTCAACTCTTGGCGTCGCTGCGGGAATCCGCCGGCCCGGGGCACCCCCGCCACCCGTACGGCCGGTGCCGGTGCGGGCCGTACGGCCGGTGCCGGCAGCGTCGCCCTGAGCCTGCCTGGCAGCGTCGTCGACCAGATCGGGTGTGGCGGAACCGATCCGCCGGCGCAGCGTGGCAAGCGCCCGGGATGCCTGGCTCTTCACGGTGCCGGGCGAGATGTCCAGCATCGCGGCGGTCTGAGCCTCCGACATGTCCTCGTAGTAGCGCAGCACGAGCACCGCCCGCTGCCGGTTGGGCAGCTCCTTGAGGTGTCGCCAGAGCAGATCGCGGTCGAGTTGCTGCTCGATCTCGTCGACGCCGGCCCGCTCCGGCAGCACCTCGGTGGGGCGTTCACCGTGCCAGCGACGCCGCCACCAGCTCGTGGACGTGTTGACCATCACACGCCTGGCGTACGGCTCGACGGCCTCGATTCCGCCGAGCCGCTTCCACGCGAGGTAGGTCTTTGTCAGTGCGGTCTGGAGCAGATCCTCGGCCGTGGCCCAGTCGCCGGTGAGCAGATAGGCGGTGCGGAGCAGGGCGGCGGAGCGAGCCGCGACGAACTCGCGAAACTCCTCCTCCAACGGGTCCCTGCTCGCCACCACGCACCTCCGCGCCCAAAGCTGTCCTGGCAGAGTGCCACGTCAGAGGCGTTCCGGTCCATGACGAAAGGTGCGCACTTCCTCCGATGTTCGGACGAAAACTTTCACGCCCCGTCGTCGGCCTTGGCCTCGTCGGCCTCCTTGCCGAGCCGCGCCTCGACTGCCTGCGGCTCGTACATCTCTTCGACGACGCGCAGGTAGAGCTCGTTCGGGTTGGGCAGATTCTTGATCTCGCGCAGCGCCTGCTCCTGGCCCGCGGACTCCAGCACGAAGGTGCCGTAGTTGAGCGCGCGACCGGTCGGACTCTGCTCGTACTTCATGTCGGTGACCC
The DNA here is from genome assembly GCF_011927785.1 of Micromonospora profundi. Classification (NCBI taxonomy): domain Bacteria; kingdom Bacillati; phylum Actinomycetota; class Actinomycetes; order Micromonosporales; family Micromonosporaceae; genus Micromonospora; species Micromonospora profundi. Next base: position 5,264,116 of record NZ_JAATJK010000001.1, read on the forward strand.
GGACCAGCGGCATCATGGCGACCCGCCGGGTGATGATGCCGTTGACCACCATGACCCGCTTGTTGGTCAGGATGAAACGGTCATACCACCAGTCGGCGACCTTCCAGGCCACCCATCCCATCACCGCGAACCAGAGCAGCACGGCGATGGTGGTCAATGCGCCCACATTTTGCCCGGCGAGGAAACCGGACAGGTAGCCGAGCACGAAGGTCGCCCCGATGCCGATCAACAGCGGGGTGGTGAGGTGGATCCAGTGCCGCTTCCACTCACCCCGGTAACGCTCGGTGGGGAAGAGGTAACGGGCGACAAGTGAGCTGGGCTCGTCCTCCAGCGGAAGGACCCGACGGGGGGTCGAGCCGGTCGCGTCGGCACGCAGCCCCGCTAGCTCGTCCTCGGAGATCTGGGGTGGCTGATAGGCAGCCTCCGGATCACGGATCCAGGCCCGACCGGACCGACCTTCGCCGGCATAGCCGGGCCCAGCGCCGTAGCCGACGTCGTCCGAAAGGGACGGACCGTCCGACAGGCCAGGGCCAGCTCCGTAGCCCGGGCCGTCATCGGGGTCGATCCGCGGGATCGGCTCGGTGTCGCGCTCGCGGCGTTCCCGGTCAGGGTCGTCCGGGTCGAAGGGTGGTCCGGAGGGGCTTCCCATCGACGGCTAGGCGACGAGGCTGGTGAAGAAGTCGCCGAACCCCTGGGCGATGTCCATGATCCCGCCGCCCAGCGACTTGAACACGTCAGCCGCAGAGTTTGGCCTATAGGCGACGAAGAAGATCAAGAATGCGATTCCGGCCCAGGTGAGGACCTTCTTGACCATGGCGGGCCATCCTCTCGCGCGGCGCCGGGTCCCATTACCGCAGCGGCACCCAGAGTATCAGTGTGGTGTCGTACAGTGAATATCTGCGTCCGTTCTCCGTCAATCCGTAGGGGTTGTCAAGCCCTGCCGGGTAGGTACGGGGACGGTGCGCCGTACACGAGCTCGGGGGGAGTCCACTCGGTCAGGTCGTGTAGCACGACTTCTTCCGCGAGCAGGTGACCCGCACTCGCCGGCCAGGCTATCGCATGCAGCCACATTCCCCGAGCTTCGCCGGCGTACGCACTTCGATCCGTCGGCGAATTGACCAACCACAGTGGAGTCGGATGACCGCCCACACGGATCCTGGCCTGCCCAACATGCTCCGGATGCCCCGGCCCGGGGTCGCTCAACGCGTCGGCCAACTCCGGCCCCGGGTCCGGCCCGGACAGACCGGCAAGTCTGGTGCCCAGGCCGACGCCGGGCTCCTCGGCCACGAAGACAAGGTCCGCCGGCCCACCACCGAGCGGCGCGGGGCCGGCGCAGGCCACCGCCGTCGCCCGCACTCCGGTGCGGTCGTCCCCGGCGTACGCCACTCCGGTGAGAGTCCAGCCTGGCGGCAGCGGCCACGGGCACCACAGCGGCGTCCCGGGTGGACCGGCTGTCGCGGTGATCCGCTCCACCACGCTCGCGACGATCTCCGCTCCGATGTGCTCGGGTACGTGCAGTGGCGGCACCGGGCCACAGCGCAGGCACCTCGACTCGGTGTGCATCAGATCCGGCGCCCGTACCGGGCCTCCGCATCTCGGACAACTCACCGCGACACTCACATCCCCACCGTCACCCCGGACCGTCGGCACGTCAAGTCGGATCGTCCGATTGCGTCGGCGTGGCGCGGTTTCAGTCCGGCGGCGGCCCAGCGTGGGTACGGATCCACGCGTGCATGGCGATGCCGCTCGCCACCCCCGCGTTGATCGACCTTGTCGAGCCGTACTGGGCGATGGAGTAGAGCTGGTCGCACGCGTGGCGCGCGGGTTCGGAGAGGCCGGGTCCCTCCTGACCGAACAGCAGTACGCACTCCCGCGGCAGGGTGCCCGTCTCCAGCGGCCGGGAGCCGGGCAGGTTGTCGATGCCGACCACGGGCAGCCGCCGTCCGGCGGCCCAGTCGACGAACTCCTCGATCGTCTCGTGGTGCCGCACGTGCTGGTAGCGGTCGGTCACCATCGCGCCGCGCCGGTTCCACCGTCGCCGTCCGACGATGTGCACCTCGGCGGCGTTGAAGGCGTTGGCATTGCGGACCACAGTGCCGATGTTGAAGTCGTGCTGCCAGTTCTCGATGGCGACGTGGAAGCCGTGCCGGTGCTGGTCCAGGTCGGCGACGATCGCCTCGTGCCGCCAGTAGCGGTAGCGGTCGACCACGTTGCGCCGGTCCCCCTCGGCCAGCAACTGCGGGTCGTAGAGCGGGTCCTGCGGCGGGTCCCCCGGCCAGGGGCCCACACCCACCTCAAGCTGGTCGTCGGTCACGGTCATCAGAGGGTACGGCCCCGCGCGGCGACCACCGCGACGGCCTGCCCGGCCCGGGGCGAGGGTCCGGCGGGAGAGCCGGCCGGTCAGCCCAGTCCGAGCGCGCCACCGAGCCGGTCCAGGAAGCGCCGGTCCGCCGGGCTGGCCGCAACGCCGTCGGGCCCGGGCGCGGCCCGGCAGACGCGGCCCGCGACGGACTGCACCCACTGGCGGTACGCGGCCGAGTCGGCCGGGTCGGCGCGCCGCTGGAGGACCCGCACCGCAGCCCGGCAAGCGGCCAGCAGATCCACCATGTCGGTGAGGCGTTCGGTGGGCGCAGGTGCGCCGTCGTGGCGGGCGTAGATGGCGGCGACGACCGCCCGGACCAGATCGCTGTCGAACCCACGGCCGGCGGCCACGGCGTCGAGGCCGGCCAGGCCCGCCTGCACCCCGCGTTCGGGACGGCCGGGACCGGGTGCCGTGGCGGCCACGAGGACGCGACCGGGCAGGCCGGTGAGCAGGTCCCATTCGGCGGCGGAGTAGACAGCGGTGGTCAACGGCGCGGCGCGGCGCCCGGTTGCTGGCGGCTCTCCGGCGACGGAGTGGCTCATCGGCACCTCCGGCGTCAGCATAAGCCGCGAAACGGGAGCAGGGCCCCTTTCCCCAACAGATGCTGTTGCCGGGAGAAGAGGCCCTGCTCGGCGGAGTGGCTCCGCTTCGATGCTCAGCGCGGGTCGGGGAAGCTGGGCCGCTCCGGGTCCACTCCCTCGGCGACGGCGCTCGCCGCGTACTCCCGCTTGGGGACCATGACCTTGCGGCGGAAGACGCAGACCATCGTGCCGTCCTGGTTGTAGCCGCGGGTCTCCACCGACACCACGCCCCGGTCGGGCTTGGAGCCGGACTCCCGCTTGTCCAGGACTGTGGTCTCGCCGTAGATGGTGTCGCCGTGGAAGGTGGGCGCCACGTGCCGCAGCGACTCGACCTCCAGGTTGGCGATGGCCTTGCCGCTGACGTCCGGCACCGACATGCCGAGCAGGAGCGAGTAGATGTAGTTGCCGACCACGACGTTGCGCTTGAACTGGCTGGCCGTCTCGGCGTAGTGCGCGTCCATGTGCAGCGGGTGGTGGTTCATGGTGAGCAGGCAGAAGAGGTGGTCGTCGTACTCGGTGACGGTCTTGCCCGGCCAGTGCCGGTAGACCGCGCCGACCTCGAACTCCTCGTAGTAGCGGCCGAACTGCATGCTGGTCCCCTCCGACGGGCGGCGATGGAGTTCGGGACAGCATGCCTTACCGGTGGTTAAGGCGACCGGCGGGGCGCGACCTCGGCGGAAATGTCACACCGGTCACTCGCACGGGGGGAGACGCAATGAGCGGCGGGGCCCTCCCCGGCACCCGCCGCCCACGCTCTGATGCGGTGAATTCTGCCCTACGGTGGCGTAGGTCCGACAGAGATCGAGGTCACATTTATCTTTTCGTAACATTACTGTGGGTGATGAAATGTGGGTTGATCAGCGATCTCCGCAGGCTGGATACGTCCTCGTCAGAGCTCAAGTTACCGATTCGTAGAGCTCAATCGAGTGGATCTCTCTGGAAACGCTCCCATCACGGCAGGTCACGCAAGTGCACCGTGCACTTGCGATCCGCCAGGACCGAGATGAACAGATGTTTGTCGATGACCCTTCGTGATCCCGGGGTAGCCCGGAGCACGTTTCGTGCCCCACCGCCCGGGAATTCGATACGGTCAGCCCTGGTTCTACGGGACGTAGGTAAACCGCGGTGATCGGAGAGTGCAATGGCAACCGTTGAGCTGACCTCGGCGAACTTCGACGAGGTGACCGGCAACGACGGCATCGTCCTGGTCGACTTCTGGGCCGACTGGTGTGGTCCGTGCAAGCGGTTCGCCCCGGTCTACGAGCGTTCCTCGGAGAAGCACCAGAACATCGTCTTCGGAAAGGTCGACACCGAGGCTCAGCAGGAGCTGGGCGCGAAGTTCGACATCCGATCGATCCCGACGATCATGGCGATCCGTGACGGCGTCATCGTCTTCGCCCAGCCGGGCGCTCTGCCCGAGTCCGCGCTGGAAAACCTGATCGAGCAGGTCGAGGCGCTGGACATGGACGACGTCCGCAAGCAGCTGGCCGAGCACAACCACTGATCAATCCGTCCTGCGACGGCACGAAAGGCCGGGCCCGGTTCGGGCCCGGCCTTCGTCGTGTCCGGCCACCCCATGATCACCGCCTGGGCAGCCGGAACTGGCCATCAGTCGGACCCGGCACGGCCGGTACATCCCGTATCGTCACGACCCGATGGAGAATCTGACCACCCGCGGGCGCGTGACCCGGCTGGGCGCAACCGCGCTCGGCCTCGTCCTGGTCCTCGTCGGCACGTTCTGGGGCAGCGACGATGACTTTCCGTTCGGCCCGTTCCGGATGTACTCCACATCCAACCCGCCGAACGCGCCAGCGCCCGACACCCGCGTCGAAGGTGTGAACAGCGACGGCGACGTGATCGACCTCGACCAGAACGCGACGGGCATCCGCCGCGCCGAGATCGAGGGCCAGCAGTCCCGGTACGTCGACGACCCGACGCTGCTCACGCAGATCGCCGACGCGTACGCCGAACGCCACCCGGACGCCGCCGAACTGGTCGAGGTCCGCATCGTCATCCGCTGGCACGGCATCCGCGCCGGTCGCCCCACCGGGCAGCACATCGACCAGACGGTGGTCCGCTGGCAGGCCCTCCCATGAGCCGCTGGCTGACCGAGGCGGTGCCGCGCGGCCGGATCGCCGCCTTCCGGACCCTGATCTACCTCTTCGTCGCCGCCGACCTGGTGATCTTCACTCCCTGGGTCCGCACCCGGGCCAGCGTGCCCGGCGATCTGTACCAGCCGCTGCTGATCGGCCGGATCCTTCCACTGCCCACACCGACGCCGACGCTGGTGGCGGTGATCTTCTGGGTGCTGCTGCTCGTCGCCCTGGTGGCCGCGACCGGCAGGGCACCCCGGCTGCTCGGCTGGACGGTCTGCGCGCTGTACCTGGAGTGGATGATCATCGCGATGAGCTACGGAAAGGTGGACCACGACAGGTTCGCCCTGCTCGTCGCGCTCGCCGTGCTGCCGACCGCCGGCCGCGCCCGGCACGGCGACACCACCCGCACCGAGGCCGGCGGCTGGGCGCTGCGGGTCACCCAGATCGCGGTGATCTGCACGTACTTCCTAGCCGCCTTCGCCAAGCTGCGCTTCGGCGGGTTGGACTGGCTGACCGGCTCGGTACTGGCGAGGGCCATCATCCGACGCGGCACCGACCTGGCGGACCTGATCGCCCAGGTGCCGTACCTGCTGATCGTCGCCCAGTTCGGCATCGTGGCCTTCGAACTGCTCAGCCCCGTGGTCTTCCTCCTGCGGGAGCGCTGGCGGCTGGCCATGGTCGGCTTCTTCTACTCGTTCCACGCGGTGACCATCGCGACCATCACCATCTCGTTCGCGCCCCACCTGGCCGCGATGGCCAGCTTCCTGCCGCTGGAGCGGGTCCGACCACTGGTCTGGGCGCGCCGTCTCGTCGGCCGCGAAGCTCGCGGGTCAGCGACGGCCGGCCCGGAGCCGGCGCGCGTCGACGTCGAACCGACGCCGCCCGACCCTGCTTCGGTGGGAGCCGGTGCGGAGCCGGTGCCGCCCGGAGGTCAGGCCCCGGTGGTCGGGCGGCCCGCCGGGCCGTAGAGCCGCTCCCTGGCCTCCTGCGGCAGCGAGCAGGCCGCCGTACCGCCGGGGAGTCGGTGCCGGTTGCGCGCCACCCAGCGGTACGTCGGCCAGGCCACCGCGCGCACGGGAGGGACCCGCAGCACGGCGCCGGCAGCCCGCCAGAGGGGACCGCTGGCGGCGAGCAGCTTTGCGATGGCGTCCGGGCCGGCCGCGCGGGAGTCGTCCGCGCCCACCCACTGCACGGCCTCCTCGCACTCCGCGGTCGTGAGGCCGAGCGCGTCCAGGTCGGCGAACTGCCAGGGCACCACCCGTGCGGCGGTGGGGATCCGGCGTTCGATGAACTCCGCACAGGTCGTGCAGAACGCGCAGTCCCCGTCGTAGACGAATGTCGACGTCTCCATGCCGTCCATCCTCCCCCTCCGGCCTGCGGATTGGGCGCGGGTGTCCGGCGGGTCACTTGCGCCATGCTCGTACACGTGTTCGAATAGTCCCCATGCGCTGGGACAACCTCACCGCTCCCCCGGTCGAGGGAGACCCCGAGCGGGCAGCGCCAGCGACGCCACCCCTGCCGCTGGCGCTGCCCGGCGCCATCGCCCGCACCTTCGACACCCCCGAGTTTGCCGGGATGACGTTCTACGAGGTGCAGGCCAAATCCATCCTGAACCGGGTGCCCGGGCAGTCCCGCGTCCCGTTCGAGTGGACCATCAACCCGTACCGGGGCTGCTCCCATGCATGCGTTTACTGTTTCGCGAGAAACACTCACACTTACCTGGACCTCGACTCCGGAGCGGACTTCGATCGCAAGGTGATCGTCAAGGTCAACGCCGGCGAGCTGGTCCGGCGGGAGCTTGCCGCGCGTACGTGGCGGGGTGCGCACGTCGCGATGGGCACCAACGTGGACTGTTACCAGCGGGCCGAGGGGCGCTACCGGCTGATGCCGCAGATCATCGCGGCTCTGCGCGACTTCGCCAATCCATTCTCGATCCTCACCAAGGGCACGCTGATCCTGCGGGACCTGCCACTGCTGCGCGAGGCCGCCGAGGTGACAACTGTCGGCATCTCCTACTCCGTGGGCTTCGTCGACGAACAGCTCTGGCGTGCCGTCGAGCCGGGCACACCGCACCCGCATCGCCGACTGGACGCGGTCCGTGCGCTCGCCGACGCCGGTTTCTCCGTCGGAGTGCTGATGGCGCCGATCCTGCCCGGACTGAGCGACAGCGACGAGTCGATCGACGCCACAGTGTCGGCGATCGCCGCCGCCGGGGCGACAAGCGTGACTCCGCTGGCCCTGCACCTGCGTCCCGGCGCCCGGGAGTGGTACGCGCAGTGGCTGGCCCGGGAGTACCCGCACCTCGTGCCCCGCTACCGCGAGCTCTACCGGGCGGGCTCCTACGCGCCGCAGGCGTACCAGCGGGAGCTGACAGCGCGGGTGCGCATCGCGGCCCGCCGGCACGGGCTGCACCGTGGTGAGCTGAGCGACAACCGTCGCGTGCCCGAGCCGCCTCCACCACCGGCCGCCGAGCAGCTGACCCTGCTGTAGCCGGAGGTCGGAGCTACAGTCGGCGGGTGCGTACAGCTCAGCAGATCCTCGCCGACTCCGCCGTGATCGCCGTCGTGGGCGCGTCCCGCGACCCATCGAAGGCCGCCCATCGCGTGCCGTTGCAGATGCAGCAGTACGGCTGGCGGATCATCCCGGTCAACCCGACAGTCGACGAACTCTTCGGGGAGCGGGCGTACAAGACGCTCGCCGACATCCCGCACCCCGTCGACATGGTGGACGTGTTCCGGCCGGCCGCCGACGCCGTGCAGGTGGTTCGGGAAGCGGCGGCGATCGGCGCCCCGGCGGTCTGGCTGCAACTGGGCATCGTCTCGGCGGAAGCGCGCCAGATAGCCGAAGAAGCCGGAATGGACTACGTAGAAGACCGCTGCCTAGCCGTCGAACGAGCCGCAGCAGCCCTAACCCGCCTGCCCTAACCGCTCCCTGATCCCGCCTGCTGATCTCGCCTGCTGCCCCGTCGATCATGGAGTTGTGGTGCCGAGGTTAGTAGGATTTGTCGCCCGAACCCCCCACCACAACTCCATGATCGACGGGGCAAAAGGGGGACGGGTTAGAGCTTGTACTCCTTTAGGAGGCCTCGGCTGATGATGGTCTTCTGGATCTCCGAGGTGCCTTCCCCGATCAGCAGGAACGGGGCTTCCCGCATCAGGCGCTCGATCTCGTACTCCTTGGAGTAGCCGTAGCCGCCGTGGATGCGGAACGCCTCCTGGACGACCTCGGCGCAGTATTCCGAGGCGAGCAGCTTGGCCATCCCGGCCTCGACGTCGTTGCGCTGGCCGGCGTCCTTGAGTCGGGCGGCGTTGACCATCAGGGCGTGCGCGGCCTCGATTTTCGTACCCATCTCGGCGAGCTTGAAGGCGATGGCCTGGTGCTTGGCGAGCGGCTGGCCGAAGGTCTTGCGCTGCTGCGCGTAGCCGACTGCCAACTCGAAGGCGCGGATGGAGATGCCGCAGGCGCGGGCGGCCACGTTGACGCGGCCCACCTCGATGCCGTCCATCATCTGGTAGAAGCCGCGGCCCACCTTGTCGGTACCGCCGAGGATTGCCGAGTCGGGCACCGTCACGCCGTCGAGCACCATCTCGGTGGTCTCGACGCCCTTGTAGCCCATCTTGTCGATCTTGCCGGGGATGGTGAGGCCGGGGGCCGTCTCGCCGAAGCCCGGCTCCTTCTCCAGCAGGAAGGTGCTCATGTTGCCGTACACAGACTCGGCGCCGGTGTCGGTCTTGACAAGGGTGGCCACCACGGAGGAGTACGCCCCGTTCGTCAGCCACATCTTCTGCCCGTTGAGCACGTAGCTGTCGCCGTCGCGGACCGCGCGGGACTTGATCGCCGACACGTCGGAGCCCGTCTCCGGCTCCGACATCGAGAACGCGCCGCGCACCTCGCCGGTGGCCATCTTCGGCAGCAGCCGGGCCTTCTGCTCGGCGGAGCCGTGCTGGGAGATCAGGTACGCCACGATGAAGTGCGTGTTGACGATGCCTGAGATCGACATCCAACCGCGGGACAGCTGCTCCACCACGAGCGCGTAGGTGAGCAGCGACTCGCCGAGCCCGCCGTACTCCTCGTCGATGGTGAGGCCGAACAGCCCCATCTCGCGCATCCCGTCGAGGATGTCGGTGGGGTACTCGTCGGCGTGCTCAAGCCGCTGCGCGTGCGGAATGATCTCCTTGTCGGCGAACTCGCGGACGGTCTCCAGGATCGATTGCTGCACATCGGTCAGGCCGGGCGTCTGGGCGAGTCGGGCCATCTCAGCCTCCGGGGATCAGCGCACTACTCATGGGTAACTGAACGCTCGGTCAGTATCGACCTCCGGGCCGGCAAGGCCAAGGTGACCAGTCCACACAACCGCTGTGAAAAGGTTCACCGCTGCGGGTAGCGTCCGGCAAGAGGGACTTTTCCGGCACCGGCAGGAGGAGCACGGCTGTGACCTACCCGCCACCGTCGGGACCATCCGGCGACGAGCCGCCACCGTCACCCTACGAGCCGCCTCCGGACCAGTCGCCGTACGCGCCGCCGCCGGCCGGTCAGACGCCGTACCCGCCACCGCCCGACCAGTCTTCCTTCGGGTCGCCGGAACGCTCACCGTACGGGCCACCCGCCGACGAGCCGTCACCGTACGAGCAGCAGGGACAGCACCAGTCGGCGCACTGGGGGCAGCAGCCGCCGTACCCTCCGCAGGGCCCCTACGGCCAGTACGGCCCGCCGACGCCCGGACCGAGCCGGCCCACGAACCTGCTGGCGATCCTGTCGCTGGTGTTCGCCTTCGTGTTCCCACCGGCCGGCGCTGTCCTCGGCCACGTGGCCAAGCGCCAGATCCGCACCAGCGGCGAGGAGGGCGGCCAGCTCGCCACCTGGGGAATGATCCTCGGGTACGTCTTCACAGGGCTGACACTGCTGGCCTGCTGCGGCTGGCTGGCCCTCGTCATCATCGGCAGCAACAGCAACAACGGCAGCTACTGAGCGACAGTGGACCGGTCAGCGGAACCGGGCCTCCCGGACACTGTTGCCGCCGTCGACCACGAGCATCTGCCCAGTGATGTACGAGGCAGCCGGTGAGCAGAGGAAACTGATGGCCGCCGCGACCTCGTCCGGGGTGCCCGGTCGGCCGACAGGAGTGCCCAGCCCCTGCTTGATCTCGGCCATCGTGGACGCCGCCGTGTAGATGGTGCCGGGCGCCACCGCGTTCACCGTCACCCCGTCGGCGATCATCTCCATGGCAAGCGCCCGCGTCAGCCCCACCACGCCGGCCTTCGCCGCCGCGTACGCGGCCTCGGTGGGCAGGGCGTTCACCGGCCCGGCGGTGGCCGCCAGGTTGACGATCCGCCCCCAGCCCCGCTCGGCCATCCCGCCGATGAACGCCCGACTGCACAGGAACGCTGTGGACAGGTTGCGGTCGATCTCGCCACGCCACTCGTCGTAGGTCAACTGCGCGACCGGCCGCAGCACCCCCTGGCTGGCACGACTCGCCAGGCCCGCGTTGTTGACAAGCACCTCGACGTCGCCCAACTGCTCAGCGACCGCGTCGGCGAGCGCGCCGACCTCCGACTCGTCGGTCAGGTCGGCGACGAAGCCGGTCACTCCCAGTTCGCCGGCCCGCTCGTGGATGCGGCGGGTCGTGGAGACGATCGCGACCCGCGCCCCCAGGTCGGCGAGCCGCCGGGCGGTCGCGTACCCGATGCCGTCCGGGCTGCCCGCCCCCGTCACCAGGGCGACACGCCCGTCGAGCCGCATGGTCACCGGGTCGGGGAGCGCGACCGGCTCGTCGGCGCCGACCCCGCTGCCCGGCGTGGTCGCACGGCCGCGCCGAGCCGCACCCGGCCGGCTGACGTCCCGTCTCGGTCGGCTTCCGGAACGGTCCGCGGCACGCGATTCGATTGCCATGCCAGGGATCCTGCCCGTTACGACCGACCTGGGCAACGCGGCACCCGGGAGCGGGGGCGTCGGGTTTGGTCACCCCTGGCTACCCTGACGGCGCCAACCAAGCCGACGGAGAGTACGCATGACCAATCCCCCGCCCCCCGGCGACTGGAACGACCCCACGAGGTCGGCTCAGCCGGCGAGTTCACCGCTGGATCCGACAATGGTGTCCAGCCCGCCGGTGCCAACCCAGCCCGGCCCCTCCGACCCGTACTCGCCGGCCGACCCGTACGCCGGCGGGCAGGCGGCCCCGGGACAGCCGGTGGCGTACGCCCCGCCCGGCTATCCGCCGCCGTACCCCGGTTACGGCTACCCGCCGCCCCCGAAGAACAACGGGCTTGCCATCGCGTCGCTTGTGCTGAGCCTTGTCGGCCTCACGTCCTGTGGGATCACGGCGCCGATCGGGGCGATCCTCGGCCACGTGGCGCAGAGTCAGATCCGCACCAGCGGCGAGGCCGGTGAAGGTATGGCGAAGGCCGGCATCATCGTCGGCTGGATCGTCACCGCGCTGATGCTGCTCGGGATCGCCGCCTACGCCGCCATCATCATCTTCGCGGTCTCGAACGCCGACAGCAGCACCAGCAGCTACTGAGAGGGCGGCCGGGTCGACGTACCAACGGCTTTGTCGGGCCGGGCCGACAGCCTGCGGCTGTCGACCCGGCCCGACCACTCACTCCGCCGGTGGGGTGAACGACGAGGTACGGCTCATTCCGGCGGCCCGGCCCTTGGCGGCGACCACAAGCGCCATCTTGCGGGACGCCTCGTCGATCATTTCGTCGCCGAGCATCACCGCGCCGAGCTTGCCGCCGGCCTCCGAGGTGTAGTGCTCGTAGGCGTCGAGGATCAGCTCGGCGTGGTCGTAGTCGGCCTGCGCCGGCTGGTAGACCTCGTTCGCGGCGTCGATCTGGCCCGGGTGCAGCACCCACTTGCCGTCGAACCCCAGCGCCGCCGACCGCTTGGCCACCTCACGGAAGCCGTCCACGTCCCGGATCTGCAGGAACGGCCCGTCGATTGCCTGCTTGTCGTGCATTCGGGCGGCCATCAGGATGCGCATCAGGATGTAGTGGTACGGGTCGCCCGGGTAGTCCGGGATCAGCGCACCGACAACGAGCGACTTCATGTTGATCGAGGCCATGAAGTCGGCCGGGCCGAAGATGATCGTCTCCACCCGGGGCGAGGCGCCCGCGATGGCGTCGACGTTGACCAGGCCCGCGGCGTTCTCGATCTGCGCCTCGATGCCGATCCGTCCGACCTCCAGGCCCAGCGTCTTCTCGATCTGGGTGAGCAGCAGGTCCAGCCACTGCACCTGGGCGGCGTCCTGCACCTTGGGCAGCATGATGCAGTCCAGGTTCGCGCCAGCGCCCTCGACGACCTCGATGACATCCCGGTAGGTCCACGGGGTGGTCAGGTCGTTGACCCGTACCACGCGGGTCTTGCCGGCCCAGTCACCGTCGTTGAGCGCGGCCACGATGTTCTTGCGCGCGTCCGGCTTGGCCAGCGGGGCGACGGCGTCCTCCAGGTCGAGGAAGACCTGGTCGGCCGGGAGGCCCTGCGCCTTGCCGAGCATCTTGACGCTGGAACCCGGTACGGCGAGACAGGATCGGCGAGGACGACCGACTGCGGCCATGGATGAACTCCTTCCAGCGTTCGGCGGGCACGCCGACGCCACCTGACGACAGATCCGAGAAAACTTAACGATCCCAAAGGGGCGTGTTGACGCCACGGTAACCTCGTGCCGTGACCGGGGTGAATGGACCTGTGGAAGATCTCACTGGGCGTCGACTCGTGGTGGTGACCGGGGCCAGCTCCGGGATCGGGCTGGCCGCCGCCGTGCACCTCGCCTGCCGCGGCGACCAGGTGGTGCTCGTCGGGCGGGACCCTGCCCGCCTCCAGGCCGCCGCCGAACGGGTACGGGAGACCTCGGGTGAGCGCCCGGAGCTGTTCCGCGCCGACTTCGCGGTGCTCGACGACGTCCGACGGCTCGCCGAAGGGCTGCGCGCCGCGTACGACCGGATCGACGTGCTCGTCAACAACGCAGGAGCGATCGCGCTCCAGCCTCTCACCACCGTCGACGGTTTCGAGCTGTCGATCCAGGCCAACCACCTGGCCCCGTTCCTGCTGACCAACCTGCTCGCCGACCGGGTCGGCCGGATCGTGGTCACCGGCTCCGGTGCGCACCGCTTCGGCACGCTCGATCCGGACGACCTGAACGCGGCACTGCGCCGTTACCGGCCGCTGGGCGCGTACGGCACCAGCAAGCAGGCGAACATCCTGTTCACCGCCGAGGCGGCCCGCCGCTGGCCGGGAATCCCCGCACACAGCTTCCACCCGGGAGTGGTGCGCACCCGGTTCGGCAACGACAGCAGGGTTGTCGCGTTCGGCATGCGGGTGCTGCCGTTCCGCAGCCCGGAGAAGGCCGCCGAGACGCTGGTCTGGCTCGCCAACCAGGACCCGGCCCGGTTGGTCGGCGGCGGGTACTACTACAACAGGCGGTTGCGCCGGCCGTACCGCAAGGCGGCCGACCCACGGCTCGCCGCCCGGCTCTGGTCGGCAAGCGCCGCCGCCGTGGGCATCGACGGGTAGCGTTGCCACCGTGCTCACTCTCGTGGCGATCGTCGAGTTTCCCACCGGGGCCGAGTCCGATGGCCAGCGCTACGAGGACGACGTCCTTGCCCTGCTCGACAGGCACGGCGGCGAACTGGAACGACGGCTGCGCAGCACCGCTGGGCGAAGCGAGGTGCACGTGATCCGGTTCGCGGATCGGGCCGGCTACGAGTCGTTCCTCGTCGACCCGCAGCGGGCGGCACTGCGTACCGCCCTCGGCGAAGCCGCACCGACCACCCGCGTCATCGAGGTGCACGAGGTCTGAGCGTCAGTCGGTCAGCGGCGCCGGGTCGGCCGGCAACGCCGTGGTCGTGGCGCGACGGCCGGCGCGGGCGCCGCCGAGCACCACCACTGCCACCCCGACCAGCAGCAACGACATGCCCAGCAGCGCGTACGCGCGAGGCACCTGGCCCAGCCAGACCCAGGCCAGCAGGGCGGCGCCGGGCACCTCCAGCAGGATCAACACGCTTACCGTCGTCGCCGGGATCCGGTGCAGGACGTAGTTGAACATCGAGTGCCCGAGCAGTTGCGCGCCAGCCACCAACGCCAGGATGGCCAGCCAGGTACGCCCGTCGAAGCCGGTAAGCCGCACCCCGCCGAGCAGGCAGATCACCAGCAGGATCAGCGCGCAGATCCCGTAGCAGATGGTCGTGTAGGTGGTGGTGCTGATGCTGGCCCGCGCACGCTCACCGAACGCGGTGTAGACGGCGCCGAACACGCCACCGGCCACCGCCAGCAGGTCACCGACTACCGCCCTCGCGGAGATGCCCACGTCCGCGCCCGTGGCGATCACCGCGCCGCCGACCGTCACCGCGATGCCGACCCAGACCACCGGTGGGAGCCTGCGACCCTGCGCTCGGGCGATCAGCCCCTGCCAGACCGGCTGGGTGGCGACCAGAGCCGTTGCCGCAGCCACCGATGTGAGCTGGACGCTCGGCATCCAGGCGGCGAAGTGCGCGGCCAGCGCCACACCGGAGAGGACGCAGAACAGCCCCTCCCGCCGACCTGCCAGCCCGACCAGGGCGCGGAACTCGGCGCGACGTCGGGCCAGCGAGAACGGGCTCAGCACGGCCACCGCCAGCACGTTGCGCCAGAACGCGATGGCCAGCGCCGGTGCGGCCGCGTACGCGATCAGCGGCGCTGACGACGACACCGCGACCACGGCGAGGCCCACCGCGCCGGTGGTCAGCGGATCCAACGTCGGGCGGCGCGAATCAGGGGGCACGGGAAGCAATCTTCACACGATCACCATGGACACAGAACGTCATCACTCCGTTACGATCGGGCAGCGTCGCGCCAGCGGCCGTCGATCGCCCGGAGGCGCGCCAGATGCCCAGCTACCAGGCTGTGCTGTTCGACTTCTTCGGCACGCTCACCCACTCGGTCCAACGCGGCGCCGCGCACCTCCGCACCGCCGAACTGCTCGGCTGCCCCATCGACACGCTCAACGAGGTGCTCAATCGCACCTACTACGCGCGTGCCACCGGTCGGCTCGGCAGCGCGGAGGCGACACTGCGCTGGGTCTGCGCCCTGGCGGGCGTACACCCCAGCGACCATGCGCTGCGGGCGGCCGTGGCATCCCGGCACCGGGCGGTCCGCGCGGACACCCGGCTGCGGGCCGACGCGGTGCCGGTGCTCGCGGCGCTGCGCCACTGCGGCCTGCGCACCGGCGTGATCAGCGACTGTACGCACGAACTGCCGGCCTTCCTGCCGCAGCTCCCGATCGCCCCACTGCTCGACGTGCGGGTCTTCTCCGTCCAGGTCGGACGATGCAAGCCCGAACCGGAGCTCTACCTGACCGCCTGTCAGCGGCTGGGGCTCGCACCGGCCGACTGCCTGTACGTCGGCGACGGTGGCAGCCAGGAGCTGACCGGCGCCGAGCGGGCCGGGATGACAGCGGTCCGGCTGGCCGCACCCGATCTGGCCGAGCACATGGTGTTCAACGCCGACCGGGAATGGCGCGGCCGGACCGTGGGCAGCCTGCGCGAGGTGCTCGACGTCGTGAGCGCAACGAACCTCGCGGACGCCGATCTGGCGCGCACCGGGGTCGGCGGGATGTGCGCGGCCGGCAGGGCGGGCGGTCCGGCGGGCTGACCAACGGGCGGTCGGCGGGTCAGCGGCGGCGCACGGGCGGCCGACGGATCAGCGGCGGCGGACCCGGTGCAGGCGGAACGGCTTGCGGGTGGCGCGGACCGCCGGGGTCTCCCGGGGCTCCTCCGTCTGCGCGTCGGACGGCAGGTCGGCGCCGGAGAGCGGCTCGCCCGCGGGGGCGAGCCGATTCACCGCACAGCCGTCGGCGGCCCACCGCGCCACCAGGTCCGCCGTCGGGCCGGGCGCGTTCAGGCGCTTGCCCGCCACAAGCGGCGCCGTGGTCTCCCACGCCTCGCTGCCCGGCGACAGCCTGGTCACCCGGGCCGGCCAGGTGACGATGCGGCCGCCGTGATCACCGCGCAGCGTGACCTGCGCCTCGGTGGCGTCGGCCAACCCGGGAGCGGCCTGCTCGCCCGGCCCGCTCACCACGTAGAGCGCGCCTTCCAGCGGGGCGCACCAGAGCGCGAGCGCCGGCCCGCCGGACACGCTGACCCAGGCCACGGCGGCCTTCTTCATCGCCTCGTCGACAAGCGGCGTCGAGGTGTGCGCGTCGTCAGTCACCCTCGTATCCTCCCGTACGTCGACCGGCGACGCGTGGACCGCCGGTCGATCGCCTGCCGCCCGTCCACCCAGGGCCTGCGCGGCTCAGCCCACGAAGGGCGGCACGGCGATCTCGCCCCGGGCCACCGGCATCACCTGGCCGGCGACGGTAGCGCCGACGGCCGTGCCGCTCTCCGCCGTCACAGTGCAGGTCAACGCAGAGGGACGGCCCATCTCCACACCCTGGCGCACCGCGTACCGGGACAGTCCGTCCCCCGGCAGCAGGCCCGTGGCCACCAGCCAGACGCCCAGCCCGAGCGCCGCCGAACCGGTCGCCGGATCCTCCGGGACACCGAGCCCCGGCACGAAAACCCGAGCGTGCGCGGTTTGCGTGGCGGGGTCCCAGGAGAAGACGCTCACGTGATCCACGCCGTACCGCTCCGCCGCCACCGGGTTCAGCCGGGCCCGGGCCACCGAATCCGGGAACACCGGCAGGTACGGGAACTCCAGCCCGCAGCCCGCCACCCGAGGCGCCGGCCCACTGCTGTCGTAGTCGGCCTCGACCAGCCCGGCGATCTCCAGCAGCGGCTCCGGGTCCAACTCGGGGCCGAGCGTGGGGCTGCTGCCGGTGAGCGTCGCGCCGGTTGCGGTCACGTCGATCGGCAGCACCCCGGCACCGCACTCCTGGGTGACCTGCCCCACGTCGAACATCCCGCGCCGACTGGCGGTGACCGCCGCGCCGACGCTCGGGTGCCCGGCGAACGGCAACTCCTCGGCAGGGGTGAAGATGCGGGCCCGGTACGTCGCGCCGACCTGGGTAGGTGGCAGCACGAACACCGTCTCGGACAGGTTGAACTCCAGTGCGAGCGCCTGCATCTGCTCGGTGGCCAGCGCCTCCGCGCCGAACACCACGGCCAGCGGGTTGCCACTGAACGGGCGGTCGGTGAAGACGTCCACGATCTCGTAGGCCAAGGTCGACATGTTGCTAAACACTAGGCGCTTAGGCTGGTGCCCGTGAGCACGCCGACCCGGATCTACATCGCCCGCCTCGCCGGAGTGGCCGTTTTCGATCCAAACGGTGACCAGGTGGGCCGTGTCCGTGACGCGGTGGCCCGGCTGCGGGCGACCGGCCGTCCGCCGGAGGTCGTGGGTCTGGTCGCCGAGATGCCGATGCGCCGGAGGATCTTCCTGTCCATCAACCGGATCACCTCGATCGACGCGGACGCTGTCGTGCTCGGCTCCGGCACCCTCAACCTGCGGCGCTTCGAGAAGCGCCTGAACGAGCTGCTTGTGCTCCAGGAACTCCTGGACCGGCGGGTGCAGCTCGAACCCGGCGGCCAGCCCGGCACCGTGGTGGACGTCGCCATGGAGTGCGCTCGCGGCGGCGAGTGGTCACTCACCCGCGTCGCGGTCCGCGAGCAGACCGGCCGGATCACCCGGCGGGGCCATCTGCACCAGGTCGAGTGGGACCGCGTGCGCGGGCTCAGCGGCATCGCCGACAACCGGGGTACGGCGAATCTGCTCGCCGTCCTGGAGGACATGCGCCCGGCGGACCTTGCCAACGCCCTCCAGGACCTGCCCGACACGCGGCGCAACGAGGTCGCTGCGGCGCTGAACGACGAGCGGCTGGCCGACGTGCTCAGTGAGCTGCCCGAACACGACCAGGTGGAGATCCTCGCCGCGCTGGACCGGGAGCGGGCCGCTGACGTGTTGGAGGAGATGGACCCGGACGACGCTGCGGACCTGCTCAACGAACTGCCGCCGCCGGAACAGGACGTGCTGCTGGACCTCATGGAGCCGGACGAGGCCGACCCGGTGCGGCAGTTGCTCAACTACACCCCCGGCACGGCGGGCAGCGTGATGACGTCCGAGCCGGTCATCCTGCCGCCGGACGCGACAGTCGCCGAGGCGTTGGCCCGGATCCGGGAGCCGCAGCTCTCCCCCGCCGTCGCCGCGCAGGTCTTCGTGACCCGGGCGCCGCAGAACACCCCGACCGGGCGGTACCTGGGCATGGTGCACTTCCAGGCGTTACTGCGTGAATCGCCTGCCGATCTGCTGGGCAAGGTGGTGGTCAACGACATCGACCCGCTGCGCCCCACCACGCCGTTGCCAGAGATCACCCGCCGGATGGCCACCTACGATCTGGTCGCCATGCCCGTGATCGACAGGAACAACCGGCTGGTCGGTGCCGTGACGGTCGACGACGTACTGGACCACTCGTTGCCCCGGGACTGGCGGGACCGGGGTGTCCTCGGTGCCGCGGGCACCACCGACGCGGTGCTGGACGGCGCTGATGGCTGAGCAGCGGCGTACGGAGCGTCTCGACCAGCCGCGCGAGCCCCGGGGAATCAAGCTGCCCCGATTCGACGCGGAGGCGTTCGGCCGCTGGTCGGAGGGCATCGCCCGGGGCATGGGCACCGCGAACTTCCTGGTCGTCATGACTGTGGTGATCGCCATCTGGTTCGGCTGGAACACTCTCGCCCCGGCCGAGATGCGTTTCGACCCGTACACCTTCACGTTCCTCACGCTGGTGCTGTCGTTGCAGGCCAGCTACGCGGCGCCGCTGATCCTGCTGGCGCAGAACCGGCAGGCGGATCGCGACCGGGTGGCGTTGGAGGAGGACCGGCGGCGCGCCACGGCGCAGAAGGCGGACACCGAGTACCTGGCACGGGAGATCGCCGCCCTGCGGATCGCGTTGGGCGAGGTGGCCACCCGCGACTTCCTCCGCTCCGAACTGACCCGACTGGCCGAGGAGCTGGACGAGGCGGGGCAGCGGCGGCAGCGGCTGGAGCGCCGCCAGCAGGAGCGGGACAGCCGGCAGGAGAAGCGCACCCAGCGGGCGACCGACGGCGGAGCGCTTGACGAGCCGCGCGACGACCTGGACGGCGACTTCTCCCGGAGCGCCCGCTCGGACGGCACCGGCCCCCGCGGCCAGGACGGCTGATGAGCCGGATCGATTGGCTCACACCGGTCCCGGTCAACGGTCGGAGCGGATGCCCCGCGACGTAGCATTGCGGGCATGTCAGCACCCGTCAGCACCGTCGAGGACGCGATCCAGGCCGCCCTGGCCACCGTCAACGACCCGGAGATCCGCCGGCCCATCACCGATCTGGGCATGGTCCGCTCCGCCACGATCGGCGCCGACGGCGTCGTACGGGTCGAGCTGCTGCTCACCGTCGCCGGCTGCCCGCTCAAGGACAAGCTGCGTACGGACATCACCGCCGCCGTGGCCGCGGTGCCCGGTGTCACCGGCGTGGAGATCGACTTCGGTGTGATGAGCCCCGAGCAGCGGCAGTCGTTGCAGGCGCAGCTGCGCGGCGGCGGCGCCAGCGAGGAGCCGGTCATCCCGTTCGCCCAGCCGGGCTCCCGCACCCGTGTGTACGCGGTGGCCAGCGGCAAGGGCGGTGTCGGCAAGTCCAGCGTGACTGTCAACCTGGCGGCGGCGCTCGCCGCCCGTGGGCTCTCCGTCGGCGTGGTCGACGCCGACATCTACGGTCACTCGGTGCCCCGGATGCTCGGCGCGGACGGTCGACCGACCCGCGTCGAAGACATGATCATGCCGCCGCAGTCGCACGGCGTGAAGGTGATCTCGATCGGCATGTTCACCTCGGGCAACGCGGCTGTGGTGTGGCGTGGCCCGATGCTGCACCGGGCGTTGCAGCAGTTTTTGGCCGACGTCTACTGGGGCGACCTCGACGTACTCCTGCTCGACCTGCCCCCGGGCACCGGCGACGTGGCCATCTCGCTGGCCCAACTGCTGCCCAACTCGGAGATCCTGCTGGTCACCACCCCGCAGACCGCAGCCGCCGAGGTCGCGGAGCGGGCCGGTGCGATCGCCCTGCAGACCCACCAGCGGGTGGTCGGCGTCATCGAGAACATGTCCTGGCTCGAACTGCCGGACGGCTCCCGCATGGAGATCTTCGGCTCCGGCGGCGGTACGGCCGTCGCCGAGTCGCTGAGCCGGACGATCGGCGCGCAGGTGCCGCTGCTCGGGCAGATCCCGCTGGACACCCGCGTCCGCGAGGCCGGCGACGCCGGCAACCCGATCGTGCTGGCCGAGCCGGATTCCCCGGCCGCCCAGGCGCTCGGCACGATCGCCGACCGGCTCGCGCTGCGCCGTGAGTCGCTGCTCGGCAAGCCCCTCGGCCTCAAGCCCGCCGGCCGCTGAGCGGTCGAACCGGCAGCCCGGCGGGGGTTGAGCTGGCCCTGACACGCACAGCCCGTGCTGCCCTTTGGAGCTGATGTCGCACGGATCTCCCGGCCCCGGCCGGGAGGACGTCGGCGATCCAGCTCCGAAGGGCAGCCGAGCGGTGTGATCCGGGGTCACCGAGCTGAGCGAGGCCAGGGGCCGGGGCTACAGGCAAGGGCCCAAGGGATGGAGCCTGAGCCTGAGCGAGGCTGACACAGGCCCGAGTGCCGCCGCACGGTCCGAGCGCTAGCGCTACGCCTGATCGCTGCCCGCAGGGCGGATCAGGTGGCGTCGTCGTAGCTGGCCCGCGGGGCCGGTGCCGGTGAGGCGCTGGTGGCGGTGCTGGTCGGCCGGGAGCCGTTCGACCGGAGGTCCGCGGCGTTGGCCACGTCCTTCAGCTCGTTGTGCACGCCGTTGACGTCGGCGCGCAGATCGTCGTAGACGCCCTGCAACGGCTTGCGGATCGCCGCCTCGTCCTCCTCGCTGAGGAGGTGCTTGCGGATGAAGGCCTTCGGGTGCAGATCCTCGAGCTGGATGTCGGTGCCCAACTCCCTGCTGAGGTCGCCCGTGGCGTTGCGGGCCATGTTGCGCAGATTACGGACCATCCGCAGACCATCGTTGATCACGTTGGGCAACCGGTCCCCGAAGATCAACAGCGCCAGGAGCAGCAGCGCACCGATCTCCCACCAGTTCAGGTTGTCTAACATTCCGCAGGCCCCCTCTCGCCGTCAGCAGCAAGACTACGCACGTGAACCGGCTTTCGGGCAGGGGGTGACCCGCAGTTCACTTGGCGTCCGCCGCGAGGGTGACCGACGTGTTCTGCCGGTCGGCACCTCGCCGGAACTCGACAGTCACCACCGAGCCGGGTGCGAACTTGCGAACCAGGGCGATCAGGTCCGTCGGTTCGGTCATCGGTCGGCCGTTGAGCTTCATGATCACGTCGCCGGCCTTCAGCCCGGCATCAGCCGCTGGGCCGGAAGGTTCCACGGCGGCCAGGCGTACGCCCCCGCCGGCTCCCGCGCCCGGGCCACCGACCTGGGCGCCGATCACCGTACGCCGGGCCTTACCGGTGCCGATGATGTCCTGGGTCACCCGCTTGGCCTGGTTGATCGGGATGGCGAAGGCGAGCCCGATGTTGCCGGCCTCCTGCCCCTCGGCGACCAGCGACTTGATCGTGGAGTTGACCCCGACCACCCGCCCGGCGCCGTCGACAAGCGGCCCGCCGGAGTTGCCGTGGTTGACAGCGGCGTCGGTCTGGATGGCCGCGTAGTAGCGCACCGGGCCGCCCGGCTCTCCAGCCTGCATCGTCCGGTCCAGGGCGCTCACGATGCCTGCGGTGACCGTGTTGGCCAGCGAGAGCGGTGAGCCGATGGCGAGCACCGGGTCACCGACGGCCAGCCCCTCGGAGTCGCCGAACTCCACAGGCCGTAGCCCGGTCCGGTTGACCTTGATCACCGCGATGTCCGACTCCGGGTCCTGACCGATGACAGTCGCCGGAGCGGTCGAGCCGTCGTTGAAGACCACCGAGGCTTTGCCGCTGCCGCCGGCCACCACGTGATCGTTGGTGATCACGTGCCCGTCGGCGCTGGCGATGAAGCCCGAGCCCTCGCTGGTCCCGCCGAGGCTGCTCACCCGCACGGTGACCACGCTGGGCAGGACCCGGCCGGCGACCCCGGCCAGTGACTCCGGCTTGCGCTGGGCAAGCGCTGGCGGATCCACCGGCTCGGCGCCGAGCACCGTGCCGCCGCCGGCACCGCCGCGAACCGCGAACGCGTAGCCCAGGGCGCCACCCAGGGTTCCGGCCAGCAGCGCGGTGATCACCGGGATGAGCAGCAGGTGGCGCAGCGACGGCCGGCCGGGCGCGTCCGGGTCGATGACCGGCTCGGGCTCGGTGCCGGCGGCGACCACTCCGGGCACCACCACGGCAGCCGGTGCCGCCGGGTCGCGCCACGGGTCGCCGAGGGCGTCGGACCACCAGGGCGAGGCGCCGGTCGCGCCGGCGCCGCCCGCGGGCGGCGCCGGCCCGGCGTACGGCACACCGGGCCGTGAGGCTCCTGGCGGTGGCCCTGCCGGAGGCGTGTAGCCGCTCCCCGGCCTGGCCGGCGGCCCCGCCGACGGGACTCCTGCCCCGGGCGGTCGCGCCGGAGCCGGAGTTTCACCGCCCCGGCGCCAATCCCAGCCGTCGGTCACGTCGGTGCCTCCCAGTCCGTCCCCGGATCCCGTGGCGGCGGCGCCCGGCCACGGCTCGGCGCGGTCGAGGCTCACGGAATACCGCTTCCAGGATTGCACGGATGCGCGCGGTGCAGTCAGCGGTTGCCGCCGGTGATCGAAAGGGACGGAGGCGCGGCTGCGCCTCTCGGCGGTCGCCTCTACGCTCACAGTGCCAACCCGCCCCCGCACCACGCACCGCCCGGAGGTGCCCCATCGCCACGGTCGCCGGTTCCGGCAGTTCGACGGCCCAGGCTCAGCAGTTCGCCGAGTCGTACGTGACCGAGGATCTCGTCCTGCGTACCGCCCGCAGCCTGGCTCACGAGGTGGGCCTCGAGGCGGTCACGCCCGGCGCGGGCGCGGCGCTGCGGCTGCTGGCTGCGGCCGGCAACGCCCGCGCGGTGGTGGAGATCGGCACCGGCACCGGGGTGAGTGGTGTCTGGCTGCTGCGCGGCATGCGTGCCGACGGTGTGCTCACCACCATCGACCTGGAGGTGGAGCACCAGCGGATCGCCCGCCGGATCTTCACCGAGGCGGGCTTCGCCGCGGGCCGTACCCGAATCATCACGGGTCGCGCGCTGGACGTCCTGCCCCGGCTCGCCGACGGGGCGTACGACCTCGTCTTCGTGGACGCCGAGGCGACCGGATTCCACGCCTGTGTCGAGGCAGCGCTGCGGCTGCTGCGTCCCGGGGGCGTACTGGCACTCAACGGCATGCTGGCCGGCGGCCGGATCGCCGACCCGGCCGCCCGGGACGCGGAGACGGTGACGGTCCGCGAGACGATCAAGGCGGTCCGGGAGTCGGAGCACTGGATCCCCGCGCTGCTCCCGGTCGGGCACGGGGTGCTCGCCGCCGTGAAGTGCTGACCCGCGGTCAGTCGATGCTGGCCAGCCAGCGCAGCAGCGAGCGTACGCCCCAGCCGGTCGCCCCCCGGGTGAGTTCCGCGTGGTCGCCGTCGGCCCAGGACGGTGCCGACATGTCCAGGTGCAGCCAGCGGTCCCGCATCTCGCCTGCGAACTCCCGCAGGTAGAGCGCGGCGAGCACCGATCCGGCGCCCTGGGTGGGCGCGCTGTAGAGGTCCGCGATCTCGCTGCCCAGGTACTCGACGTAGTCGTTGTTCAGCGGCATCCGCCAGGCCGCCTCGCCGGCGGCCTCGACCGCGGCGAGGACATCGGCGGCCAGGGCGTCGTTCTCGCTGTACAGGGCGGCGGTGCGCTTGCCCAGCGCGACGGCGTTGGCACCGGTGAGGGTGGCCAGGTCGATCAGCAGGTCGGGCTTGAGCTGCCGCACCGCGTACGCCAGCGCGTCGGCGAGGACCAGGCGGCCCTCGGCGTCGGAGTTGGTCGTCTCGCTTGTCGTGCCGCCGTAGTGCCGGATGACGTCGCCCGGGCGGAACGCGGAGCCGCTGAGCATGTTCTCGGCGAGCGGGGTCAGCGTGGTGACCCGGACCGGAAGACGCAGCGCCGCAGCGCCGAGGGTGGCCGCGACGACGGCGGCAGCGCCGGCCATGTCCTTGCGCATCAGTTTCATCGCCGGAACCGGCTTGATCGAGATGCCGCCGGTGTCGAACGTGATGCCCTTGCCGATCAACACCACGTGGGTACGCGCGTCGGCCGGGTGCCAGTCCAACTCGAGCAGTCGCGGAGCGCTGGCCGAGCCGCCGCCCACTGCGAGGATCCCGCCGAAGCCCTCGGCTGCCAGCTCGTCCGGGCCACGGACCCGGAGGCGAAGGTCGGGCAGATCAGCTGTGGCGGAGATCACTTGGTCGGCGAACCACTGCGGGGTCTTCTGCGACGAGGGGGTGTTGGTGAGGTCGCGGGCGAGGCGCGTCATGGCGGCGGTGGTCCGGGCCGTGGCGACGGTGGCCTCGTGGGCGGTCGGGTCGGCGACCAGCAGGTCGACAGAGCTGAGCGCGGGCGCGTTGTCGGTCTGGGCGAGCCGGAACCGGTACGAGGCGAGCAGCAGGCCCTCGGTCAGCCCGCGAACCGCTTCGGGGCCACTGTCGGTCGGCAGCGCGATAGTGATGTGTGTCTCATCTGAGGCGGACCGGGCCAGTGCCGCACCCGCGGACCGCCACGCCGACTCGCTGCCGTCACCGATTCCGAGCAGGAACAGTCGGCCAGGGCTGCGACCCGGACGCAACTGGGTGCGGATCTCGCCGGCCCGGCCACTGAGCCGGGCGGCCGGCACCAGCGCGGCGGCCTCCTCGGCGGTGCCGTCCGGAGGCGCCACGGCGGTGGGCGCCGGTGTCGCCGAGGCATCGCCGCCCGGTGCCTCATCGGAGGGGCGGACGGGCAGGACGAGGACGTCGAGCCGGTCGGGCTCGGCGATCGGGCAGATGTCGAGCACGCGGAACCGTACCTCCAGGAAGTGTCGTGGAGCGGGAGCCGGGCCCGCCGATCGCACGGATGAAGACCCTGAGCCACCGGCACTGCCGGTGGCTCAGGGTCAGGGAACGGTCCGGACGACGTACGCCGCCCGGGTCGCTCCTCACTCAGCCGGCGGCTGCCTTCAGCGCGTCACCGAGCGCGTTGGCCTCGTCGGGAGTCATCTCGACAACGAGCCGGCCACCGCCTTCCAGCGGGACCCGCATGACGATGCCCCGGCCCTCCTTGGTGACTTCCAGCGGACCGTCGCCCGTCCGCGGCTTCATCGCCGCCATGTTGTCTCCCCTCAGACCTACACCAGGGTCGGTGGGTTGCCCCACAGCCACTTCTCACGCCACCCGCAACCGTCGCGGGGGTGTCGACCAACGATTTTCCCTGATGAACACCGCCGGACCCAAACCGGAGCAGCATTGATGTAACAGCATCTAGCTTATCTTGAGAAGGCCTGTCACAATGTGCGGTCATGCAGGCACGGTCGGCACTCTTCGACCTGTACGGCGACCACCTCCGACCGAGAGGTGGCCGCGCACCCGTTGCCGCCCTGGTCAAGCTACTGGCACCGTTGGGAATCGCGCCGCCCGCCGTTCGCACCGCCGTGTCCCGGATGGTGCGTCAAGGCTGGCTCGACCCGCTCCGGCTGGCCTCCGGACCGGGATATTCGATCACACCAAAAGCTGCTCGGCGACTCGACGAGGCGGCGGCCCGGATCTACCGGACGGGCCGGGTCACCTGGGACGGGCGATTCGATCTGCTCGTCCTGGAGGCCCCGGGCTCCCGGCGGGACCGGCAGCGCCTCGCCTCGAACCTCAGCTTCCTCGGCTACGGCACCCTCGACGAGCAGACCTGGGTGGCCACCCGGCCCGCCGAGGACGTCGACCTGCTGCTCGCCGAGGCGGGCATCCGGTTCGAGCGGTTCACCGCCGCACACTTCGCCGGCACCCCTGGGGCGATGGGTGTGGTCCGCCGCGCCTGGAACCTTGCGGAGATCGGCCAGGCCTACGAACAGTTCGTCGCCGACCAACGCCCCCTGCTCGCCACTGTCACCGTGCGCAGCAGCGACGAGGAGGCGTACGCGGCCCGGTTCCGGCTCGTGCACGCGTGGCGTACCTTCCTGTTCCGGGACCCGCAGCTGCCGCCGGCGCTGCTGCCCGAGCGTTGGCCCGGCACCGCCGCGGCCAGCTTCTTCGACCGGCACGCGGCACGCCTGCGTCCGGCCGCCGACCGGTACGTCGAGCAGTGCCTCGACGCCAGCAGCCGCATCGTCCGACAGAAGGGTCGTTAGACAGTGACCGAGCCGTTGCTCGTCGACCGGACCGACGCCGTCGTCACCCTCACCCTGAACCGGCCGCACGCGATGAACGCGCTGGACCTGGCGCTCAAGGAGGCGCTGCGGGACACGCTTGCCGAGTTGGAGACCGACAGGTCCTGCCGGGCGGTCGTGCTGACCGGGGCGGGTGGGGCGTTCAGCGCCGGCCAGGACCTGCGCGAGCACGTGGCGACGCTGGACAACTCGTCCGCCCCGCCGCTGGACACGGTTCGGGCGCACTACAACCCGATCGCCGCCCGGCTGGCCAACCTGCCCAAGCCGGTCGTGGCAGCGGTCCGTGGGATGGCCGCCGGTGCGGGCGCGTCGCTGGCCTTCCTCGCCGACATCCGGGTCGGCGGGCCGGGTACCAGCTTCCTGATGGCCTTCGCCAAGGTCGGTCTCGCCGCCGACACCGGAGCGTCCTGGACGCTGCCCCGGCTGGTCGGCCACGCCAAGGCCGTGGAGCTGCTGATGCTGGCCGAGCCGGTCCGTGCCGAGGAGGCCTGCCGGCTGGGGCTGATCACCCGGCTGACGGACGACGACGAGCAGGTGCTGCCGGCCGCGCAGGAGCTGGCCACACGGCTCGCCGCCGGCCCCACAGTCGCGTACGGGGCGATCAAGCGGCAGCTCTCCATCGCCGACGCCGGCACCCTCGCCGACGCCCTGGCGGCGGAGGCGCAGGCGCAGGCGATCTGCGGCGCCACTGCGGACCACAGGGCGGCCACCGAGGCGTTCGTGGCCAAGCAGAAGCCGGTCTTCGAGGGCCGCTGAGCTAGTCGTCCTCCTCCGGATCCTGGTTGGCCTCCGCACCCAGCACGAACGCCTGCATGGCCAGCTCGTCCCCGGACGGCGACACGAACGCGGGCAGCTCACGCGGCCCCAACTCCTGCACGTAGGCCCAGAACAGCCGGACCGCCTCGGCTGGCGTGCCCGCTTCGATCGGCAGGTCCAGGCTCACCAGCCAGGTGCGCCGCGCCGGAGGTGGACCGAGCTGGTCGGCGAGCGCCCGGAAGTCCGCCGGGGCGAGCGCGGTGAGCGGCCCGTCGACAGTCAACAGGTCGGCCGGCACCGGCTCGTCGAAGGCCCGCCGGGTGTACGCCACGACGAGCGTCCCGGGCTCGACCGGGGACTGCGGGTCGTCCGGGTCCTCCCGGTGCCGCAGCGACGGCGTGGTGACCCTGCCGAGGGCGACCAGTCGGGGTGGCTCGTCTGCGAGCACCGCCACCTGGTCGCCCGGGCGCGGCTGACCGACGTCGGTGAGCCCCGTCAACTCCAGCGTGTCGTGGTGCACGAGACGCTCGGCCTCGTAACGCTCGGCGGGCAGCAGAACGGCCCACGTGCCAGGCCCGTCGGCGTGGCCGGTCCCGCCGGCCCGGTGCGCGGTCTCGGTGGTCATGCCTGCCATCCCATCACGACGCCGTCGCGGGCGGGACGTGACAGCCGACGATGTGATCGTCGACCATCCCCGTTGCCTGCATGAGCGCGTACGCGGTGGTCGGCCCGACGAACCGGAAGCCGCGCTTCTTGAGCGCCTTGGCCATTGCCGTCGACTCGGGGGTGATCGGCGGCACCCCGGCGAACGAGGCAGGGCGGCTCGGCCGGGGCGGCGGCGCGAAGGACCAGAGCAGCGCGGACAGCCCGTCGGGCAACTCCAGCGCGGCGCGGGCGTTGGCGATCGCCGCTTCGATCTTGGCCCGGTTGCGGACGATGCCGGCGTCGGCGAGCAGCCGCGTCACGTCGCCGTCGCCGTACTCCGCGACGGTCGGGATCCGGAACTCGTCGAAGGCGAGCCGGAACGCCGGACGCTTGCGCAGGATGGTCAGCCAGGACAGGCCGGACTGGAACGCCTCAAGCGTCATCCGCTCGTAGAGCGCGTCGTCGCCGTGCAGCGGCCGTCCCCACTCGGTGTCGTGGTAGACGGCGTAGTCGGGGGTGCTGGCCCCCCAGGCGCAGCGGGCCAGCCCGTCGGCACCGATCAGCAGGTCAGTCACTCAGTACACGCTAGGCCATCACACCGACAGCCCACCGCCGCCGGACGGCCGGCGTGGTCAGGGCAGCCGGCCCTGCTCGACAAGCCTGCCGAACCTCTTCAGCGCCTGCGTGAGGCCGACCTTGGAGCCGGGCCAGAGCACCGGCCAGGCCAGCCGGCCGGCCCGGCCGCCGGGCAGGTGGAACCACTCGTGCCAGACCACCTGGGTACGCGCCCGATCCAGCTGGGTGCAGCGCAGCACGCCGGGACCCCGCAGCAGTTGGCCGCAGTGCACCACACCGATCTCGTACGGCTCGTCGACCCGGACGACCCGCATCTCGTCGCGCAGCACGGCCGGGCCGAGGGCGGTGACCGCCTCGATCCGGCTGCCCTCCCGCCCGTCGCCCTCGACCACCCGTACGCGGGTGAACGGAATCCAGTCGGACTGTCGTTCCCAGGCGAGCAACGCGGCGAAGACCCGCTCCGCAGGTGCGTCGACGATCACGGTGGCGGTCACCTCGCCGGCACCGGGTTGAGCGACGTCCCCGAGATCGCTGGCGCCCTGCGGGTCGGTCACGCCGACTCCGACCGGACCGCCGGCCCGCGCTGTGCGGCACTGTCGGCCGCGTCGACGTCAGCCGGCTCACCGTCGGCTGGTGCGGCGTTGCCGGCCGGTGCCGCGTCGTCGCCCGGGGTCGCGTCGCCGGTCCGGGTCACGTCGTTCGGCGGGGTCACGTCGTCGGTCCGGGTCATGTCGTTCGACGGGGACACGTCGTTGGCCGGGGTCACACCGGCGGCCGGGGCCGCGCCGTCGGCGTCCGCCGGCGAGGAGGTGGCGTCCGGCGAGGAGGTGGCATCCGGCAACGGGCTCGCGTCGGTCGAGCCGGCCGGCGGCACTTCGACGCCCGCGTCGGCAGCGCCCGGCACCGCCGCGGCGGCCTGCTCGCGGGCCTGGCGCAGCACGTCCGCGTCGTCGGTGCGCCCCTCACGCAACGCGATGACCTCCGACTCCAGTACGCCGATCAGCTCCGACTTGTAGCCGATGTCGTAGGCGGCACGGCGCAGCGCCTGATCGACCTGGGCCATTCGATACCCCCGCAGCGCGGTGTCGAAGCGAACCGCACCCACATCGGATTCGCGCAGCGGCCGGGTGCCCGGCAGGGGCACGGCCTGCGAATCCGGCTCGGCCGGCACCAGGCCGGGATCGCGGCCGCTGATCAGCACCGTCACGCCGAACACCACCGCCGCGACGGTCAACGCGACAACCAGGAGGAGCAGAAGCTGACCCATGCACTGATCGTGGCACGAGCTTCGGCCCGGAGCGACCCCACACCCCGATCACGATCGACGTCCACGCCCGCTCCGCGTACCTGTCGATCGACCGGCTAGCGTCGGGAGCGGCCGGCGCGGCGGCGGCGGTGCGGACCCTCAGGAGGCGGCATGGCCGGGGCACTTCGGCTGGGCGGGCGGACGTTCAGGCCCGGTGAGCTGGTCGTGATGGCCATCGTCAACCGCACTCCCGACTCGTTCTACGACCGTGGCGCCACGTTCGCCGCCGACAGCGCGTTGCGTGCGGTCGAGCGGGCGGTGCACGAAGGTGCGGAGATCATCGACATCGGTGGAGTGAAGGCCGGCCCCGGTGCCGAGGTGGACGTCGCCGAGGAGATCCGACGCACGGTGGACACCATCGCCGCCGTACGGGCCGCGTTCCCGGAGGTGGTGATCTCCATCGACACCTGGCGTGCCGAGGTGGCGACGGAGGCTGTCGCGGCCGGCGCGGACCTGCTCAACGACACCTGGTCGGGTGCCGACCCGGCGCTGGCCCGGGTGGCGGCGGCCACCGGCGCCGGGCTGGTCTGTTCGCACGCCGGAGGGCTGGTCCCCCGGACCCGGCCGCACCGGGCCGCGTTCGACGACGTCGTGGCCGACGTGGTCGCGACGGTGACCGGGCTCGCCGACAGTGCGGTGGCCGCAGGGGTACGCCCCGACGGCATCCTCATCGACCCGGCCCACGACTTCGGCAAGAACACCAGGCACTCCCTGGAGATCACCCGTCGGCTCGGCGAGTTGACAGATACCGGCTGGCCGGTGCTCGTGGCGCTCTCCAACAAGGACTTCATCGGCGAGACGTTGGACCTGCCGGTGGCCGAGCGGTTGGAGGGCACGCTCGCCGCCACGGCGCTCTCCGCCTGGCTGGGTGCCCGTGTGTTCCGGGCCCACCAGGTCGGCCCGACCCGCCGGGTGCTGGACATGGTGGCGTCGATTCGTGGCGACCGGCCACCCACGGCGACCCGCCGGGGCCTGGCCTGACTGTCCGGTCGTTGGAGCGACCGACCGTTACCGGCCGGCGGACCGACACGATCGCCGGAGGTCGTGGCGGTCAGGTCCAGCGCAGGATGTTCCTACGCCAGGCGTAGAGGATGCCGAGCGCGAGCACCGCCACGAACACCGCCATCTCCACCACCGTCACGAGGCCGAAGCCCGGCCGGTCGAAGACCACCGCCCACGGGAAGAGGAACACCGCCTCGACCGCGAACAGCACGTACAGATAGGCGTACACGTAGTAGCGGATCTGCATCTGCGCCCAGTCCGCGCCGACCGGGTCGAGCCCACATTCGTAGGTGGCCCGCTTGCCGATCGGGTCGGCGGGACGAGCCGGACGTAACACTCGGTTGGCCGAGAACGCCGTTACGAAGAACAGGACGCTGACGAGCAGCAGGAGACCGAGCGTCGCGTACGAGCCGAGGTAACCGGTCACGCCGGGAGCCTACCGCTCGGCCGGAAGGCACGTCCCAAACACGTTACGGATTTGTTTCCAGCTGGGACTAGTGCACCAGGGCAACTGTTACCGAATATTGGACTTCCACCCATGACACCGGAGGTCAGATGGCCCGCGTGAAGGTTTCGCCCAGGCAACGGGCTGCGGGACGGCGTCCCCTTCCCCTGCTGGCGACCTCTCTCGCGGTCGGCCTGCTCGCGGCGCTGGCCTTGGCACCGGCGTGGGCCGGCGCGGCGACACCTGCCGTGCTGCCGGTCGCCGCCGTCACCGACCCGACCGCCGAACCCGGGCCGGCTCCGGAGACCAGCCCGGCGGAGGAACCCACCCCGACCGAGGAGCCGAGCGGCGCCCCCAGCCCGGTCATCCCGGCCCCGGAGACGACGGCGCCGCCGCCGATGACGACGCCGCCGGCACCGCAGACCACAGCACCCGACGTACCTCCGCCCGCAGCGACCACGGCTCCCGTGCCGGGAGGCACCACCCGGCCCGAGACGGCCGGCCCGCCGGTGCCCCCGGTACGGCCGTCGGCGCCGGGCGACACCCCGGCAGCGCCACCGAGCCCGCTCGGCGTGCAGGTCACCACCGAGGACGTCGTCCTGCCCGGGGCGTACTGGAACGCGGCCAGCACGACCACCACGCTGCGGGTGACGGTGGCAAACACCGGCACCGCCACGCAGCGGGTCCGACTCTCGTACACCCTGCCGCCCGGTGTGACCGACGCCGGCACGAAGGGGTGCGTCAGCGCGGGCGACGCGTACCGCTGTGGAGCCTGGACCGTCGAGGCGGGCGTCCGGTTCAGCAGTGTGCTCCGGTTGCGGGTCGCCGGCACCGCCTGGGAGCGCATGCCGCTCAGCGGCTCCGTGCGGGTCATCGGGGACGCTCCGGACGTGCCCGGAGAGGCGACCGACGACCAGGGCTTCGCGGTGCTCTTTCCGCCCGGCCCGCCGGTGCCTGGAATCGCGCTGTCGGCCGACGAGGTGGCGTTCGACATCAGCGGCGGGGCGAGTTCCCTCGTGGTCCGGCTGGGCAACACCGGCAAGGTGGACGCCGCCGGCTTGGTCGAGGTGGTCCTGCCGGCCGGGGTGAGTGTGCCGAACCCACCGGCCGGCTGCGCGGCGGCCGACGCGGGCCGCACCAGGTGTGACGTGGGGCCGCTGCCCGCGGGCGAGACCGGCGAAGTGCGGCTGCCGGTGGAGGCGACGCCGCAGGCGCAGAGAAACGCGCCGCTGTCGGGGGCGGCGATCGGTCAGCTCGACCCGCGCAGCGGTCCGACCCGTCGGGTGCAGATGAGCTTCCGCATCACCGCCGCTGCCGCGCTGGCCACACCCGTGGTGTCGCCTCCCGCGCCGACCGGCTCCCAGGGCGTACTCCCGGCGGGCGCCGCCGGGGACGACACAAAGATGACCTCGGTGCAGCGCACCGCGGCTCTTCTGGTGGCGGTCTCCGCGCTGCTGGTGGTGCTGGCCCTCGTGCTGGCCACCACCTCCCTGCGTCGGCGGTTCAGCGAGCCGGCGTCCGGGCCCGCCGCCGAGTCCGTCGACTGATCGATCAGCGACGACCCCGAAGCGACGTCCGGCCGGGGCGCCTCGTCTGGTGATCTGAATTACGGCGGGCGGTGCGAAAGCACATGAATCAGCTCATTTCATCCCCCGATCCGGTCCCAGTTGGCCTATCTACAGGAAGGCCCGAGGGCGCGTTGGACGTAGGCTCTCGGTGAGGAACGACAGCGGACCGAGCCCGCCCGGGCGGTGCGGTTCAGCGTTGCGTCAAGGAGGTCCCGTGACCGGGCAAGGCGAGGCCACCATCATGTTCAGCCGCACGCGCGACCGCGCGCAGCGAAGCGAGGTGCAGGCGTGAGTGCGAGGAACGAGCCGGTTCTGCGAGCTCCGCAGTCGCGAACGAAGGTGGCACAGTGACCAAGCAGATCCGTCAACTCGACCGGGTGGTCATCCGGTTCGCCGGTGACTCGGGCGACGGCATGCAGTTGACCGGCGACCGGTTCACCTCCGAAACGGCGCAGCTGGGCAACGACATATCCACGCTGCCCAACTTCCCCGCCGAGATCCGGGCACCCGCCGGCACCCTGCCCGGCGTGTCCAGCTTCCAGGTGCACTTCGCCGACTACGACATCCTCACCCCGGGTGACGCGCCGAACGTGCTGGTGGCGATGAACCCGGCGGCGCTCAAGGCCAACCTGGCCGACCTGCCGCGCGGCGCGGACATCATCGTCAACACCGACGAGTTCACCAAGCGCAACCTGGCCAAGGTCGGCTACCAGAGCAGCCCGCTCGACGACGACTCGCTGGCCGGCTACGTCGTGCACCCGGTGGCGCTGACCTCCATGACCGTCGGCGCGCTCGCCGACCTGGCGGTGCCCAAGAAGGACGCCGAGCGGTCGAAGAACATGTTCGCCCTCGGCCTGCTCTCCTGGATGTACTCCCGGCCCTACGAGTCGACGATGCGCTTCCTGGAGCGCAAGTTCGCGTCCCGGCCCGAACTGGTCGCCGCGAACGTGGCCGCGTTCCGGGCCGGCTGGAACTTCGGCGAGACCACCGAGGACTTCGCGGTCCGCTACGAAGTCAAGCCGGCGAAGATGCAGCCGGGCACCTACCGCAACATCACCGGCAACGCCGCGCTCTCGCTGGGTCTGGTCGCCGCCGGGGTCCGCTCCGGGCTGCCCGTCTTCCTCGGCGCGTACCCGATCACGCCGGCGTCGGACATCCTGCACGAGCTGAGCAAGCACAAGCGCTTCGGCGTGCTCACCATGCAGGCCGAGGACGAGATCGCCGCGGTCGGGGCGGCGCTGGGCGCGTCGTACGGTGGGTCGCTCGGCGTGACCACCACCAGCGGCCCGGGTGTGGCGCTCAAGAGCGAGACGATCTCCCTGGCCGTGGCCCTGGAGCTGCCGCTGGTGATCGTGGACGTGCAGCGCGCCGGCCCGTCGACAGGTATGCCCACCAAGACCGAGCAGGCCGACCTCAACATGGCGCTGTACGGCCGGCACGGCGAGGCACCCGTCGCGGTGATCGCGCCCCGGTCACCGTCGGACTGCTTCTTCGCCGCGCTGGAGGCGGCACGGATCGCGCTCACCTACCGCACCCCGGTGATCCTGCTGTCGGACAACTACGTCGCCAACGGCTCGGAGCCGTGGCTGCTGCCCGACGTGGAGTCGCTGCCCGACCTGCGGGTCGAGTTCGCCACAAAGCCCAACGGCGACGACGGCACCACCTTCCTGCCCTACCTGCGTGACCCGGAGACCCTGGCCCGGCCGTGGGCCATTCCCGGCACGGCGGGGCTGGAGCACCGGATCGGCGGTCTGGAGAAGGCCGACAAGACCGGCGACATCTCGTACGACCCGGCGAACCACGACTTCATGGTGCGTACCCGGGCGGCCCGGATCGAGACGATCCCGGTGCCGGACATCGAGGTGGAGGACCCGGACGGCGACGCCCGGGTGCTGGTGCTCGGCTGGGGCTCGACGTACGGGCCGATCGGGGCGGCGTGCCGTGGCGTCCGCCAGCGCGGCCTGTCCATCGCCCAGGCGCACCTGCGGCACCTGGCTCCGATGCCTGCCAACCTCGGCGAGGTGCTGCGCTCCTACGACCGGGTGGTCATCCCGGAGATGAACCTGGGCCAGCTCGCCCACGTCATCCGGGCCCGCTACCTGGTCGACGCCATCAGCTACAACCAGGTCCGCGGCCTGCCGTTCACGGCCAACGAGCTGGAGACGACGCTGGAAGAGGTCCTGAAGAATGTCTGAGCCCGTCGCCCTCAAGCTCACCGCGAAGGACTTCAAGTCCGACCAGGAGGTGCGCTGGTGCCCCGGCTGCGGTGACTACGCGATCCTGGCGGCCATCCAGCAGTTCATGCCGGAACTGAACATCCCCCGGGAGCGGACCGTCTTCGTCTCCGGTATCGGCTGCTCGTCGCGCTTCCCGTACTACATGAACACGTACGGGATGCACTCGATCCACGGCCGCGCGCCGGCGATCGCGACCGGCCTGTCGGTGTCCCGTCCGGACCTGTCGGTCTGGGTGGTCACCGGCGACGGCGACGCGCTCTCCATCGGCGGCAACCACCTGATCCACGCGCTGCGGCGCAACGTCAACCTCAAGATCCTGCTGTTCAACAACCGGATCTACGGTCTGACGAAGGGTCAGTACTCGCCCACCTCCGAGGTCGGCAAGATCACCAAGTCGACCCCTGCCGGTTCGGCGGACGCCCCGTTCAACCCGCTCTCGCTCGCCCTCGGCGCGGAGGCCAGCTTCGTGGGTCGGACCATCGACTCCGACCGCAAGCACCTGCAGTCGGTGCTGCGGGCCGCCGCCGAGCACGAGGGTTCGGCCTTCGTGGAGATCTACCAGAACTGCAACATCTTCAACGATGGCGCGTTCGACCAGCTCAAGGACCCCTCCACCCGGGACGACTACCTGATCCGCCTGGAGCACGGGCAGCCGATCACGTTCGGCGCCGACGGGCGGTTCTGCGTGGTGCACCCGCCGGGCGCTTTCGGCCTGGAGGTCCGGGAGACCAGCTCGGTCCGCCCGGAGGAGATCGTCGTGCACGACGCGACGGTCACCGACCCGGCGTACGCCTTCGCCCTGTCCCGGCTGCCCGCTCTGGACCTGCGCAACACCCCGATCGGTGTGTTCCGTTCCGTGGCCCGGCCGTCCTACGACAGCGTCGTGCAGGACCAGTTGGCAGCCGCGAAGGCGAAGGTCACCGAGACTCCCGAGCAGCAGCTCGCCGGCCTGCTGGGCAGCGGCGACACCTGGACGATCGTCTGACCCGTACGGCACAACGAAACGGCCGTCCCCGGAAGCGGGGCGGCCGTTTCGTTGTGGTCAGCGCTGGGCGGAGGCGGGCGCCCAGAGGTTGTCGATCTCCTTCTCGGCCGCCGCGAGGCTCGCCTCGTGCAGCGGGATCAGCTCGGCCAAGGCGGGGACCACGGGGGCCAGGCACAGCTCGGTGGTGATGAAGCGCGGCTTCATGCCGGTCAGGGACAGGCCGTGCGGGAGCCAGGGCTCGGCGTGGTCCCAACCGTTGCGCGGGGTGCCCTCGCCGTAGCCGCCGCCCCGGCTGGCCAGCACGATGAAATCGTGGTCGCCGAGCAGGCTCTGCCCGGTCGCCAGGTCGTAGGACAGGCCGGCCACGGTCAAGTGGTCGACCCATGCCTTGACGCTGCTTGGTGCGCCGTAGTTGTAGAGCGGCAGCCCGAGCAGCACGACGTCGGCCTGCTTCACCTCGTCGACAAGTCGCTGGCTGATCTCCCAGATTTCGCGCTGCGCCGGGGTGTGCTGGTCCGGCGGCGTGGTCTGGGCCTGGAAGGCCACCGGGTCCAGGTGTGGCAGCGGCTCGGCCCCAATATCGCGGTAGGTCAGCGTTCCGTCCGGGTGAGCCGCACGCCAGACGGCGGCGGCACGGGCGGTGAGCCGCCGGCTGATCGAGCGTTCACCCTGAATGCTCGAATCGATATGCAACAGATGCATGGCTTCCCTTTCAAGGATCGTCTGTGTTACGTCAACCATTTATAGCAGGTCGATGCTCCCTCATGTCGGTAGACTGGCTCACATGTCCGCCCCGCCCCTTGATCCCGCAGAGCACCGTTCGGGTGCCCTGCTGGACCATCTGGCCCGGCGGATGCGGCTGCGGTCGGAGTCGGTGCTGGCACCGTTGGGCCTGCGCCCCCGGCACCTCGTCGCGCTCACCGTGTTGCGCGACGGCGGCGGCACCAGTCAGCAGGCACTGGCCACCATCCTCGCGATGGACAGCACGAACATCGTCGGGCTGCTCAACGATCTCGAAGCCGAGCACCTGGTCGAGCGACGCCGCTCACCCGAGGACCGCCGCCGGCACGTCGTCGACCTCACCGAGGATGGGATGAAACGCCTCAACGAGGCGGAATGCGCCCTGGCGAGCGCCGAGGACGAGGTGCTGGGAGCACTGGATCCCGCCGAGCGGAAGACGCTCTACGAGTTGCTCCGGCGAGCCGCCAACACCTCGTCGGCCATCTGCACCGAAACGCTCCAGAGAGACCTCGACGCCTGCTGACGGCGGCGGTCAGGCCGTGGTGCTGGCCTGAGGGCGATCGTCGCGCACGTGCACAAGCATGTCGCCGGTCTCGATCACGGCGCCCGCCTGGTCGGCCAGGCTCACCACCTTGCCCCGGCGCACCAGGGCGATCACCAACGACTCCAGCTCGCGCGGCGAGCGGCCCACCTCGCTCCGCTCCGCCGAGCGCATCGCCAGCGCCATGCCCTGGCCCGGGGTTAGCAGATCCTCCACCACGTCGATAAGCGGCGGCGCCGAGGTGGACAGGCCGAGCAGCCGGCCCGCGGTCGCCGAGGAGACGATCACATGGTGGGCGCCGCTCTGCTTGAGCAGCGGGGCGTTCTCCGCCTCCCGGGCCGCCGCGATGATCCGGACCTGACCGGCGGTGAGCTGCCGTACGGTAAGCGCCACGAGCACGGAGGCGTCATCGCTGTCGGTCGCGATGATCACTGCCTTCGCGTTGCGGACGTGCGCCTCGTTGAGCACCGACGAGCGGGTGGCCGACCCCTCGATGGCCACCAACCCGGCGGAGGTGGCCTGCCGCAGGGCGGCGCCGTTGCGCTCCACCACCACGATCCTCGACCGGTCCAGCCCGTTCTCCATCAGGGCGTTGACCGCGCTGCGGCCCTTGGTGCCGTAGCCGCAGATGATGACGTGGTCCTTCACGGTTCTCCTCCACCGCGACAGGCGACGGCCGGTCCGGTACTGCTCGGTCAGGACTTCCAGAGTGGTGCCGACCAGGATGATCAGGAAGAGCACTCGGGCCGGGGTGATGAAGAGGACGTTGACCAGCCGGGCCGACGGCGACGCCGGCGTGATGTCGCCGTAGCCGGTGGTGGAGAGCGACA
Source organism: Micromonospora profundi (assembly GCF_011927785.1). Classification (NCBI taxonomy): domain Bacteria; kingdom Bacillati; phylum Actinomycetota; class Actinomycetes; order Micromonosporales; family Micromonosporaceae; genus Micromonospora; species Micromonospora profundi. Next base: position 5,302,052 of record NZ_JAATJK010000001.1, read on the forward strand.
CGACCGCGTAGTAGAACGAGTCGAGCAGGGTGAGGCCGTCCTCGTTGATGTCGCGGTAGCCGTCCCGGTCCAGATAGACGGCGGCGACCACGGCGAAGACGAGGCCCAGGGCGGCAGCGAGCCGCAGGCTCAGCGCACTGAGCGGGCCCCGCCGCTGAGCGGGAAAATGGATCACCGTCGAACCTGCTCCACCACCGTCGCCTGCACGACCACAACATAGCGGTTATGTCGTGATCCGCACGCCCCGGCTGCGCAGCGCGCAACCGGGCGCGCTCGACGAACCCGCACGGGGCGGTCGAGACGGCCGCGGACGGGCAGAATGGGGTCTGTTCCCCGACGACGACCGCGGAAGTGAGGCCGGCATGTCGTTGCTGCGACGAGTGATTGGCGGGGTGCTCCGCCGCCTACGCCAGAGCCAGGGCCGCACGCTGCGCGAGGTGGCCGCGTCCGCCGGCGTCTCGGTGCCCTACCTGTCCGAGGTCGAGCGGGGCCGCAAGGAAGCCTCCTCCGAGGTGCTCGCGGCGATCTGCCGAGCGCTCGGCATCCGCTTGTCCGACCTGCTGGAGCAGGCCCGCGACGACCTGCGCCGGGTCGAGCCGCGCATCCCGACCGCACCACGGGCCGCGCTGACGCGCCAGGGCCGCGTCGAGGTGGCCCGACGCGCCGCAGGCCAGCACACAGTGCGGACGGGCAGGCCGATCGTGGAGCACGGGCCCGGGGCGAACGGGCCGACCCTGCGTGTCGGGCCGACCGCCTCCGCTGGCGGCTTGCGCCCCGGCCCGCGTACCCCCGCTCGGTTGGGTTGGGCGTGCGCCGGGGCTGGCTCGCGGCGGCTGACCGTCGCGTAGGCCGCGTCGTTCTGCCGTCGGCGCATCTGCCGGCGGCAGAATCCCTGGGCCACGACGGTGCCCGGTCGCACGCTGGAGGGGCCGGTCCACCGGGCGGTCCCGCCGCCCGCCGGCAGCGGCGAAAGGCGGCGGCCAATGATGGGGTACGGCGTGCGAATGCTGGACGGTGCGCAACCGTCCTTCGGTGATCAGGTGTTCGAGCGGCTGCTGCGGGAGCGGATCATCTTCCTCGGCACCGAGGTGACCGAGGAGTCGGCCAACCGGGTCTGCGCGCAGATCCTGCTGCTCGCCGCCGAGGACGCCGACCGGGACATCTTCCTCTACATCAACTCGCCGGGCGGGTCGGTGAGTGCCGGGATGGCCGTTTACGACACGATGCGCTACGTCCGCAACGACGTCGCCACGCTGGCGCTTGGTTTCGCCGGCTCGATGGGGCAGTTCCTGCTCTGCGCGGGCGCGGCCGGCAAACGGTACGCGCTGCCACACTCGCGGATCATGATGCACCAGCCGTCCGGCGGGATGGGTGGCACCGCCTCGGACATCACCATCCAGGCGGAGAACATGCTGCACGTGAAGCGGACCATGCAGGAGCTGATCGCCCAGCACAGTGGACGGCCCCTCGACGACATCCAACGCGACTGGGACCGGGACCGCTGGTTCACTGCCGCTCAGGCCCGCGAGTACGGCCTCATCGACCAGGTGATCACCAGAGCTGATCAGATGTCGGCGCTCTGACTCGCGGTGGCGGCCGGCGATGGTCCCGCCGGCCGCCACCGCGACAAGCAACCCGCACCGGTCACGGCAGGTCAACGCGGGCCTGGCACCCAACCCGGAAGGTACGACGGTGAGCGTCGCCGATGCCGGACGCGACCCCCTCGATCCGCGTCCAACAGCTACTGACAGGCCTTCGCCGCCGGGCCCTCGATACCGACGACCCTATTCCCAGCGGCGGGAATGGGGCCTGCCATCGAGCCGCAGCGCATTTCCGCAAATTCCCGTTACACGCACGAACACAAATGCGAGAGGCACCGCCGATCCGGCCCGCGATCCCGCAGCCACGACACCTCAGGCGCCGGACCCGCGAAAATCCTGTGGCACCGCCCCGTTAGGGTCACGTCTATGCGTCGACTGATCCCAACCCTCTCGATTGCCATCACCGCCGCCCTCGTGGCCGGCTGCGGCACGACTTCCAGTGACACCGGAGGGTCCGCGCCTTCCGCCGCCGCCCCCGAGACGTCGAAGGTCGAGCCCGTCGCTGCCATCCGGCAGGGAATGGACCGCAGCCTCACCAACACGGTCACCATGGACGCCTCGGTCAAGGCTGGCAACCAGAACATCACCCTCAGCGGAAAGATGGACCCCACCGCCAAGGCGATCCAGGTCACCGGGAACGCCCCCGAGCCGGTCGAGGCCCGCCTGATCGGCGACGTCGCCTACATCAAGTCGGACTCGCTGGACGGCAGCAAGCCGTGGATGAAGATCGACCTCAACAAGCTCAAGCCGACCAGCACCATGCGCCAGTCGTTCGACCTCAAGGCGCAGACCGGCATCATCGGCGGCGTCGTGAGCGCCCAGGAGGTCAGCCCCGGCCGCTACACCGGTGTCGCCGACCTGAACAAGGCAGCCGAAACGGCAGGCTCGGACGGCGGGATGCGCGAGGGCCTCGAGGCGACCGCCAAACTGGCCAAGGACCCGGCGGCGATCCCGTTCGAGGCGACCCTCGACAGCGAGGGCCGGCTCACCGCGCTGTCCTACACCATCGCCACGAAGAGCGTCGGTGACCTCGTCACCGAGATGAAGATGAGTGGCTTCGGCGAACCGGTCACCGTGAAGGCCCCGCCGGCCAACGAGACCGAGGCGGCCTCCGAGGAGATGTACAAGTTCCTCTGATCAGACGGAAATGGTGCCCTCCGGATCTCACTCCGGAGGGCACCGTCGCGTCAGCAGGCTGTCGAGGCGCGATCAACCGCGCCGATCTGCTGGCTTGGGCGCGAGCCGCCCATTGGGCATGTGCACCACCCGGAGGAACGCGGGCAGCCGCCACGGCCTCGGCCCACCGATGACGACGTCGCGCCGCAGCACCGCCTGCGCGATGCTGATCCGGCCGAACATCATCAGGTTGAACCTGGCGGGACGGAATGTCACACGCGCGTCGAACGGGCCATCGGCCGGCGCGATCCACACCCTACGGTCGCCAAGCGTCAGCGTCGTGGTCGTCGTGTACGGCGAACGGAACTGCACGGACACGTGGTGGCGAGGCATCGGCAGCTCGGTGTTGAGCAACACCCCGTACGTGTCACGCAGCATGTCGAACATGAACAGATCCCAGTAGAGCGCGGCGTGCTCGTCCGGCATCGGCCACTGCCGACGCAATGCCCGTGCGATGTCCCAGCCGTGCACGAGCAGCTCGTTCGTCAGGTGGGCGAACAGACCACCGACCGTCACCCGCGCGTTGCCCAGCCAGCTCACCGTCGACTGCGGGTCAGCAGTCGTGGCCAGCAGACCGTCGACCGCCGCGTTCAACCGCGCCAGCAGTACCGCCGGGTCGCGCTCACGGAAATGGGCGAGCACGTGGGTGTTGACGTCGGCCACCGTGTCGACGTTCGTGACGGCCAGCATGTCCTCCAGGCCCGGCACCGGGATGGGGACCTCGGCGTCCTCCAGCCTTGCCACGTACAGCACCGCTATCGACACCACGTGCGCCGCCGTGTCCGCCACCGTCCAGTCGGCGGTCACCATGAGCTCTGGCGACGGCGCGGCGGCCACCAAATCGGTGAACCGATCGGTGGCCGCCCGCAGTGCCGTGTGGGCCAGGCGCCACCTGTCCGCAGCGCCTGCGCCAGTCACGTCGAACAACATCGAGCCCTCGCTTCATCGCTTGTGCCCCTGATGGCGCAGGTGTCAGTTGTAGAACATGGTCGGGAACCAGCCGAAGCCGAAGATGGCAGGCACCCGGATGTCCCAGTACACGACGGTGAAGACGCCGAGGGCGATGAGCAGGGCTGCGCTGAGCGCCGTGCTGCGCCGTACGTCGGAGGCGAGCCAGGTGATGAACCGACCCCGGGTGAGGAGGATCAGCAGCGCGAACAGCGCGGTGACCACGACGATGTTGCCGAGGGACTGGAGGACGAACGCGGCTGAGCCGTACAACGGGTTGCCGCTGTCGACCGCCCAGTGGAAGAGCTTGTTGAACAACGGATAGGGCCGGCCGATGAGGAACCCGCCGATGAGCGCGCCGAGGGTCACCACCCGCGCGACCGGACGATCGGCGAACAGGTCGGGCACCACCTTGATCGCGGCCAACCCGAGGTAGATGAGGGCCAACCCGATGAGGCCGAACACCACCGACGACTGGATGATGCGAACCGGCACCCCGCCTGCGGTCTCGGTCGACAACTGCGGAAGCCTGTCCCCCAGCAGGACTCCGACGAACCCGTACACCGCGGCGACGACGACCATCCCCAGGGTGAGGTAGGCGACCGGCCGCAACAGCAGACGGAGCCGGGCGCTGGTGCCGCTACTGGCCGCGCTGAGCGGCCCGATCGACGCGATCATCGCGATGTTGCAGGCGGTGAACGTGCCCGCCAGGCCCGACACGAACGCGAAGATCAGGCCGGCGGCGGTACCGGCGATCGCGGTCTCCTTCGCGTCGTGACCGAGAAGGCCGCTGGCGACGTTGTCACCGATGACCGAGTCGACGAACTCGTAGGACCACAGCACCGCCAGCAGGACACCAGCCGCGACGCTGGCCGCGATGATGACGCCGTTGCGCTGGGGTCGAGGATCACCGGAGACGCTCGAAACCTGTTGGCTTGCTGTGGTGCGCGTTTCCGTCATCCATCTCTCCTTTGTCAGCCCCCTGATGACTGTGCGCGGTGATGATGTCACTCAAAGCGATTCCCGTGCATCTCCGAGAATGCTCAGTCGGCAGTGGACGGTCACGGCCGCGTTCCAGGACGTCAATCCATCTTGCTTTTCATCCCACGGCCTGTAATATCCCCATGTTTTGATCTGTAGCGGGGGAGGAAACACACATGCGATGGAAGACCCCGGCCAGCGCCTTATTAGCGCTGGCCTTTCTGATTCCGGCGGCACCGGCGGTGGCTCAAGCCCAATCGCCCGGGCTGGATGCGGCCTGCCAGACGGTCGAGCGCAAGGTGTACAAGGACATCCGCTCGCTTTACACAATCGACCTGGACACCGCCGCCATCGTGGAGGTGCGGCTGTTGGCCGCCCGAATCCTGCACGAGGCAGACACCAACAAGTTGACCGTTCTGCCTGGAGCACTGCAGGAGCGACTCAACGGCACCTCAGATGATCTCCGCGCGTTCCTCAAGACGGACGCGCAGAGGATCTGGACAACGGATCTGCGGATCGGTGTGGGCCAGACGATGACGGGCGCTGGCGTCAACGTGCGGGCAGCCGCGCAGAAGACGCTCGACACGGGCACCGTCGAGGCCTTCCTGGCTTACCTGAACGACGGCGTGTACGCCGCACGTGCGCTTGACTGCGCGGCTCAGCCGACGCCAACGCCGACGTCCCAGCCGACGCCGACGCCATCCGCCTCACCGAGCGCCACGACGACCGTCGCACCGACCCCCTCGTCCTCCGACAGCGCGGGCGCCTCGGGCGGCGATGGCGGTGGGCTGCCTGTGACCGGTGCCGACACCGCGACCGTGGCCAGCGTTGGCGGCGCGCTTCTGCTCCTCGGAGGGGCGGGCTACCTCATCGGACGCCGACGCCGTTCCCGCTTCGTGGCATAGCCCGATCGACAGCGCCCGGCCCGATGCTTCGTGGGCCGGGCGCTGTGTTCGGCGGGGGTCGTTTCGTGTTTGCGCCGGGAACCGTGCCACGGTGACCGCCCTCGTCAATACGGCCGCCGGATCCCTCGCTCCGAGAGCGTCGCCTCGTAATAGCCGAGGAAGCCCTTCAGCTCTTCGATGGCGTAGTCCAGGTCGTCGAGAGCCTCGCCGTTACCGGGGTCCTCGCGCAGGGTACGAGCTGCGTCGGCCAGCTGCGTCCAGATCCCTGCGAACGTGTCGCCCTGCAGATGGATGCCGGGAAATGTTCGGCCCACCAGCTGCACGACTGCACAGTTGACACCACGGGTCAGCACCCGCGCTTGCTCCTGGCTCATCCGATCAGGATCCAGTACTACCCGCAACGCGGCTAGCTGTCCGCCGGACCGGACCGTCCGCCTGCTCACCATCCGCTTCAGTGCAGTCACGCTCGGTAGAACAGCTTCACGGAAAATTGCATTTGGCAAGAGGTAGCACCGAAATTTTCTCGATATGATGCATCTGCTTGTCAGGTACCCGACAGTGAAATGTCGACTCTTGTGCTAGCCGTCCGCCGAGAGGATGCTCGAATCGTCGAACGGTACTGCGCCGCCTCACACAGAGGGCGGCGCCCGGCTGCCACCGGACGCCGCATTCGACTCCACCGCTGCAACGGAAGGAGTCACGTTGACTGTAATCCCTCGCGGGTCAGACTTCGAGACACCAGGGGACGAGGACGAACCCGTTGCCGAGCAGTCCGACAGGCACCGGATCATCCTGGCGTACGTCAAGACGCTCAGTCCGATCATCGCCGCCATCGTCGCCTGCATCGGGACGCTGGTGACAGCGCTGGTCCGCTGACCCGCCGGCCCCGCGCTCCCGCTTCGGCCGGGCGCGGGGCCGTCCCCGTCGGGCGCCCCGGCGGGAATCAGAGCAGGTCGGCGAGCGTACGCCAGATCTCGGTGGCCAGGTCGCGATAGCCCGCGTCCTGCGCCTGCGTGGCCAGGCTGCGGAGTTCAGTGATGGCGGCGGCCCGGTCTCCGCGGATCAGCCGCACCTGGTTACGCAGCAGGTCGAGCCGGATCCGGTCACGGAAGGACAGGTAGCGGGTCCGGCCGGCCAGTTCCTCGCTGCGCTCCCCCGCCACCTCCAGGTCGCCCTGATGGAAGGCGAGCAGCGCCTGGAGGAAGGCGAACTCCTCCGCGAGGCGGGGGGTGCCGACCAGGTCGAGGGCGCTCTCCGCCTGGGCCAGCCGGCACTGCGCCTCCTGGGTGGCGGGCTGGCGCATCTGCAGGTAGAGGGAAGCCGCGGCCAGTCGCAGCCGCAGCCACAGGGTGAGGTCGTCGCGGCTGTCGAGTTCGTCGAGGGCCCGCTCGATCAGCTCGGCGGATCCCTTGTGGTCGCCCTCCCTGGTGAGGGCCGAGGCCGTGGTCCACAACGCCTCCACGCGCAACACCACCGGCAGCTCCGGGATGATCGACTCCAGCATGGTGATGTGGACGTGGGCCTCGGCCGAGTGGCCGGACTCGGCCTCGATCGACACCAGGGTCATCAGCGTACGGGCCATGTCGGAGGCGGGGACCTCGTGCGCGGCGACCAGGGCGTGTGCCTGGAGCGCGTTGGCACGGGCCGCGGCGACGTCGCCGAGGGAGCGGTGACAGCGGGCCAACTGGTTGCGGGCCCGGATCTCCAGTTCCGGTGACGCCACCTCGGTGCTGAGCTCGGCCAGGGCCTCCAGGGTCTTGAGGGCCTCGGCGCGCCGTCCCTGCTTGATCTGGAGCCGGGCGAGGATCCACAGGGCGTGCCAGCGGGTGGCTGCCTGGGCCTGGCCGTCCGCCTGTACCGCCGACATGATCGGCTCCACGGTGTTGCCGTCCTCGCTGGAGGTGACGGTCGCCAGCACCGTGCTGAGGTCGTCGGACTGCTCGGCGCCGAACGCCGACGACGGCACCTTCAGCTTCTCGGCGAGGTACTGGATGGCCCGGGCGGTCGGCGGTCGGGCGCCGGACTCCAGCCGCGAGAGGTACGCCGCCGACATCCCCGGCCCGACCACGTCGGCCTGGGACAGGCCGCGTTCCCGGCGCAGCGCGCGCAGCCGCTGGCCGAACTCCGGTTGCTCCAGTGGGTCAGTCAACGTCTCACCTGCTTCTACCTGGCGTCTCCCCCTGCCGCTCTCGTGCTTGAAGTGTTGCCTAATTGGAAAGACCTTGTCAAAGGTCTGCCACCAGGACGGGTCGAGCGAAGGGCCGGCCGCACCATACCGCACATTTCCGAAGCGGCCGGCCCCGAAGTCGATCAAGGCCAGTCGATGTCGCCGTCGGCGACGCCGTCGACGCCTGGATGGATCTGCACCACATCGACGGACGCGGCGGGCGCGGGCCGCACCGCGTGGGCGGCGGCGGCAGGGCCTGCGGCTGCCAGCAGCAGAAGGAGGCAGAACATAAGGCCGATCGGCAGTTTCGGTGTCATGTGCTCCTCGCAATGTGGGTCGGCGGGACAACAGGCCGGCGGATCTGCCGGCCCGACCGGGGGTTGCCAAGCGCCACCGTAAGTCCACCCCCCGTGTCCGGCAAGCCGGAACGAAAAGAATCTTGACTCGTCTTGACTTGCTCATTGCCAAATGTTGACAAGGCGAAGCGACGGGGCCTAGCTTCCTATCCGAAGAGACGACCGCCGATCGATGCGGTCACCCGCAATCGCGTGATCCACCACGCGATCGTCACGGATGAGGAGTTCCCGTGCGAACAGACATCGTCGTCCAGGACGTGGCGTCCTTCCGCATCGATCCGGCGTTGCTGGCCCGCCCGCACCGGCGTCTCGCGCTGATCACCAGCCCGGTCAACCTCGACCGGCTGCGCCGCCGCAACCGATCGGACGTCTTCGCCCACATCGTCGTACCCGAACGGTTCGACACCGACGGTCTGACCGAGGCCGTCACCACTATCCGCGACGCGCTGGCACCCTCCGAACGGGACGACATTCGCCTGCTCTGCCATGACGAGTACTCACTTGGCACCGTCGCGCAGGTCCGGGCCCGGCTCGGCATCCCCGGCGATCTCCCGCACAACGTCCAGCCCTTCGTCGACAAGCTCGCCATGAAGGCCGCGCTCCGCGACGCCGGCGTACGCCTGCCCCGGCATGTGGCCTGGGACGCCGAGGCACACCGGGCTGACCCGCAGGCCCACCTCGACCACATCGTCAACCAGGTGGGTCTGCCCGCCTTCGTCAAGCCCACGAACGAGTCCGGCAGCGTCGGCACCCGCCGGATCGACACCCGCGCCGACCTCGCCCAGTGGGCCACCGAACGGCTCGGCGACGACGCCCCCGGCGGGTGGGAAATCGACGAGTTCGTCACCGGGACCCTCTACCACCTGGACAGCCTGGTCCAGGACGGCCGCATCCTGCACGTCGGGGTCAACGAGAACCTCTACCCCTGCTACGACTACATCGCCGGCAAACTGAGCTGCAGCTTCACCCTGCCCGAGGACGACCCGGCGTACGAGCCGCTGCTGGCATTCAACCGCCGGGTCCTCGACGCGCTGCCCGACAAGCCCGCCCGGGGCGTGTTCCACCACGAGGTGTTCCGGCAGCCCGACGGCGAGCTGGTCTTCCTCGAGATCGCAGCCCGGGCCCCCGCGGCCCTCATCCCCTTCACCAGTGAGATCCGCTACGGCGTCAACGTCGAGGAGGCGCTGTTCCGCCTGCAACGCGGCGAGCAGCTCAATGTGCCGACGCGCCGCGGCCCGTACGCCGCCTACGTGTACTTCCCGAAGCCCGGTGGGCGGGTGGTCGACAGGACTGCCGTCGACCTGGGCTCCGATCACCGCTGGACGTGGAATGTCGAGGTGGGCGAGCTCACCACGGCCGCCAGCGACATCCGTGACTTCGCCGCCTCCGTCCTGCTCTGGAACGACGACATCGAGGAACTGCGGAAGGACTTGTATCGCCTGGACAAACACCAGCCTCTCACCACTGCGGCTTGACCGCCCGAAGAGCCGACCCCACCCGACCCGGCCGCCGAGGCCGACACCTGACTGGGAGAACACCATGGCCGAGCCCGAATTCATCGACTACGACTTCGTCTTCACCCCGGCCGAGTCGGCCGGCCTGCACGACGCCCTGCGCGACGTGACGGCCAGCCCGTACGGCGACATCACCACCTACCTCGACGAGCTTGCCCGGCTCAAGGACGACACCCGGCTGCCCGCCCGATTCGTCGAATTCTGTGAAATGTCCATGCTGCGCGACTTCTCCCGCGAGCCGTTCGTCGTGCTCGGGAACGCGCCGATCGACAGGGACCTGCCGGTCTTCACCTCCGACGACCCGGTGTCCGAGAAGCGCAGCCGCAAGAAGACATTTGTCGCGGAGGGCTTCCTGGGCCTGTACGCCGTGCTCACCCGCACCGAGATCATCGGTCACCTCAGCGTCAACGACGGCGACCTGTTCCACGACATCTACCCCAAGCAGTCCATGTACGACACCCAGTCGCAGAAGACGCTGGGCACCCTGCGATTCCACCGCGACTTCACCAACCACTTCGTCTGCCCCGACTTCGTCAACACGTTGACCCTGCGGGACACCCCGGAGAACGAGGTCTACTCCACCTTCACCGTCACCCGACACGCTGTCGAGGAGCTGACCGACAGGCAGGTCGAGATCCTTTCCTCGCCGCGCTTCTACACCCCCTTCGACGACGTCTCCAAGCACAGCGCGAACGTCCGGCTCGGCCGAGCCAAGGACCACCCGGTGCTGATCGAGGGACAGGGCGCCAAGGTCTTCGAAGGGCGTACCGAGGGCCTGGACGAGGAGGCGCAGGCAGCGCTTGACGCATTCGTCGCCGCGCTGCACCGGCGCAAGAAGCTGCGGGTGTCCCGGCCCGGCGACTCGGTCACCTTCTCCAACCACCACGTCATCCACGGCCGCGAGGTACGCGAGATCCGCGACGTCGAGTCGCTGCGGCACCGGTGGCTGCTCAAGACCCACAACGTCTACAGCCTGCAGGCCTTCGAGGAGTTCTTCCTGGAGGACCGGTACGGCGTCGTGAACGGGTGAGTGAGGCCAACCATGCTCATCGTCACCGGTGCTGGGCGCGGGATCGGCGCAGCCGTGGCCCGGCGGGCCGCGAGCGCGGGAATGCCCGTCTGCATCAACTACCTGCGTAGTAGTGGGGCCGCCGAGGCGCTGGCCGCCGAGATCCGGGACAAGGGTGGCGACGCCGTCGCGGTCCGCGGCGACGTCTCCGTCGAAGAGGACGTACGCCGGCTCTTCGACACCGCCGTCGACCGGCTCGGGCCGCTGACTGCGCTCGTCAACAACGCTTCCAGCACCGGTGGCCTGGCCACCGTGATGGACCTGACGATGGACCAGGCCGACCTGGCGTACCGCACCGTGCTGCGCAGCGTGCTGCTGTGCACCCGTGAGGCGGCCCGCCGGATGGCCGTCAGCCGAGGTGGTGTCGGCGGCCGCATCGTCAACGTCTCCTCCACCGGCGCCCGTACCGGTGGAACGGGGGAATGGGTCCACTACGCCGCACTCAAGGCGGCCGTCAACGCACACACCTGGGGTGCGGCGCGGGAACTCGCCGAGGAACGGATCCGGATCAACGCGGTCGCCCCCGGCCTGATCGACACCGACCTGCACCGGGACAACGGTGTGCCGCAGCGGCCGGAACTGCTGCGCCCGACCGTGCCCCTGGGCCGCATCGGCACACCGGACGAGGTAGCCGAGGCGGTCTGGTTCCTCCTCTCCGACGCCTCTTCGTACATCACCGGTTCCGTGCTGGAGGTCGGCGGAGGTCGCTGACCGCCCGCCGACTCCCGCCTCCCGACAGGAGTGTCATGAGCGAATCCTTCGGTGCCACCATGCTGGAACCGCACACCCCCGTGCACCTGCCCTCCGCACCCCACGTCATCACCCGCGGCGAGGGCGTCACCGTCTGGGACACCGACGGCCGCGCATACCTCGACGGCGTCGCCGGCCTGTGGTGCGTGACGCTGGGCTACAGCGAGCCGCGGCTCGTGGAGGCCGCCACCCGGCAGTTGTCCCGACTCCCCTTCTACGGCTCGTTCAACCACCGCACCAACGACGTCGCGCTCGCCCTCGCCGAGGACATCGCCGACATCGCCCCGATCCCGATGGGACGCACCTTCTTCGCCAACTCCGGATCCGAGGCCAACGACAGCGCCATCAAGTTCGCCTGGTACTACCACCAGGCGTTGGGACGGCGGCAACGCCGCAAGATCCTGTCGCACCGGTGCGGCTACCACGGCACCACCACGGCCGCCGCCTCCGCCACCGGGCTCAGCCACATCCACGCCGGATTCGGCACCCCGATTCCCGGCTTCCTCCGGGTGCACTGCCCGGACCCGCTCTCGCCGGTCGCCCGGGACCTCGGCCCGGAACGCCACGTCGACTGGCTGGTCCAGGAGCTCGAGGAGCTGATCGCCGAGGAGGGACCGGAGACCATCGCCGCGTTCATCGGCGAGCCCATCCTCGGCGCGGGCGGCCTGATCATCCCCCCGGCCGGCTACTACCAGCGGGTACAGGAGGTCCTCGCCCGCCACGACATCCTGTTCATCGCCGACGAGGTGATCACCGGCTTCGGCCGTACCGGCTCGATGTTCGCCACCACCGAGTTCGACCTGCGCCCGGACCTGATCACCGTAGCCAAAGGGCTCTCCTCGGCGTACCTGCCGATCTCGGCGGTGCTGGTCGGCGAGCGGGTCTGCGCCGCGCTCGCCGAAGGCTCGCAGGAGTTCCAATCCTTCGGGCATGGCTTCACCTACTCCGGCCACCCGGTCGCCGCGGCCGTCGCCCGGGAGACGATCGCCATCCTCCGCGAGCGGGACATCCCCGGCCGGGTCCGGGCCGCCGGCACGGTCCTGGCCAACGCGCTGGACAAGTTCCGGGGCGCCGACGGCATCCGCGACGTCCGTGCGTACGGGCTGCTCGGCGCCGTCGAGGTCGATCCGGCGTTCTTCGGCCTCGGCACCGGGCAGGTCGGGCCGGCGCTGTTGGAGGCCGCCGCCGCCGAAGGGGTGCTGCTGCGGGCCATGGGCGACACCATGGTCTTCGCCCCGCCGCTGATCAGCTCCGACGACGAACTGGAACGCATGGTCGACCGGCTGGCCACCGCGTACGAGCGGTTCCGCCGGGCCCGCCACGTCGAGCCCGCGGGTGCGGCGGAGTAGGGGCGGGCATGGGCATCGGCATCCTGGGCACGGGCGCGTACCTGCCCGAGCAGGTCGTCACCAACGACGACCTGGCGCGAATCGTCGACACCAGCGACGAATGGATCGTCTCGCACACCGGCATCCGGCAACGCCGCCGCGCCACGACCGACACCAGCAGTTCCGACCTGGGCATCCTGGCCGCCCGGCGTGCCGTGTCGGCGGCTGGTCTGAGCACCGAACAGATCGACGGCCTCGTCGTCGCCACCTCCTCGCCCGACCAGGTTCAGCCGGCCACCGCGTGCCGGGTGCAGGCGGAACTGGGTCTGATGACCGGGCCGGCGTTCGACGTCTCGGCGGTCTGCGCCGGGTTCGTCTACGGGGTGGCCGTCGCCCATGGCCTGATGTGCGCCTCCGCCCAGTACCGGCGGATGCTCGTCACCGGCTGCGAGGTCTACAGCAAGATCCTGGACTACCAGGACCGCACCTCGTGCGTGTTCTTCGGCGACGGTGCCGGCGCCGTCGTCCTCGGCCAGGTGCCGGACAGGTACGGCATCCTCGGCTCGCACCTGACCACCGACGGGACCCAACGGGACGTCGTGGGCATCCCCGCCGGAGGTACGACCGAACCGGCCAGCGCCGAGACGGTCGCCGCCCGCCGGCACTACTTCCGGATGGACGGGCCACGGGTCTGGGACTTCGCCACCACCGCGTTGCCGGTCTCCATCAAGCAGGCGCTGGCGGTGGCCGGACTCGGTGTGGCCGACGTCGACCTGCTCATCACCCACCAGGCGAACGCCCGGCTCATCGACGCGGTCGCCCACAGCCTCGGCATGCCCCGCGAGAAGGTGCCGACGACCGTCGAACGGTACGGCAACACCGCCGCCGCCTCCGTACCGATCACCCTCGACGAGGCGGTGGCAGCGGGCCGGCTGCGCCGTGGCGACATCGTCGTCCTCGCCTCCGTCGGCGGCGGCATGACCGCGGGAACCGTCGTCCTGCGCTGGTACTGACCATCCACAACCGACCGGAGTCCCGATGACCATCACCCTCATGCCCGAGGCCACCCCCGGCGTACGCCAGGAGCCGGCAACCCCACGCCCAGCCGTCGACTTCAACCGGATCGCCGCCCGATGCGTGTCACCGCGCGCCGCCTACGCGTACGACGCCGAGATCCTCGACCGCGTCTCCTGGCGGGACATGGCCGACCACGGGCTGTGGCGGATCGGCGTACCGCCCTCGCTCGGCGGCGACGGCGGTAGCTGGCTCGACCTCGCCGAGGCCCTGGCCGACATCGCCCGGGGCGGCCGCGACCTGGGCTTCACCCTCTCGCTGATCGCCCACGCCGGCTTCGTCCGCGCCCTGGTGGAGCACGGCACCGCCTGGCACCACCGCACCGTGTTGCCGTCGCTGCTCAACGGCGCGGTCGGCGCGACAGCGCTCACCGAGACCCAGGGCGGCTCGGACGTCGCCCGGATCCGAACCCAGGCCCAAGCCGACGGCGACGGCTGGGTGCTGTCCGGTTCGAAGGACCACATCACCAACGCCCCCGTCGCCGACCGGGCCCTCATCCTGGCCCGGGTACCGGAACTGGGTCGCCGGGACATCACCCTGTTCGTGCTGAACCTGCACAGCCCCGGTGTACGCCGGGGTGACCCGGAGCGGCTGCTGGGGCTGCGGACCAGCCCCACCGGGGCGCTGCACCTCGACGACGTGCGCCTGCCGGCGGAAGCGGTGCTCGGCCGGCCCGGCGACGGACTGTCCACCCTGTACGACATCATCAGCTTCGACCGCGCGCTGTACGGCCTGGTCGCCGCCGCGTACCTGGAGCCCCGCCTGGACGAGGTGGTGCGCTACACCCGGGAGCGGCAGGCATTCGGCAGTCCGATCATCGACCACCAGTACGTGCAAGGCCGGCTCACCGACATCCGCATCGCGATCGAGGTGTCCCGGGCCCTCGCCCTCGCCGGCATCGAGGCTCTGGTGCGCCGCGACCCGCAGGCCTCGCTGCGCTGCTCGGTGGCGAAGCTGCTCGGCTCCGAAGGGCTCGTCGAGTCCGCGCAGAACCTGATGCGGCTGCGGGGGCACCTCGGCTACATGCGGGGCGACACCACCCGCGACCTCCAGGACGCCCTGGGCACCCTGATCGCGGGCGGGACGTCCGAGATGCAGCGCAAGAACATCCTGAACCAGATGCTGAGCAACCGGGGGCGGTGAACGATGCGACCGATCGACGTCGGGACGAGCGCCACCCACACCCACGTGGTGCAGGCCGCCGACTGCGCGACGAACTGGGGTAACGACCTGCCGGTACTGGCCACGCCGGTGCTGCTCTGGCTGGCCGAGATCACCGCCATGCGGGTGGTCGAGGACCACCTGGCCGAGGGCGAGATGACCGTCGGGTACGGCCACACCGCCACCCACCTGGCCGCCACCCCACAGGGCTGGACGGTACGCCTGCACGCCCGCCTCACCCGGGTCGACAAAAAGCTGCTGCACTTCGAGGTGACCGCCGAGGACGACCGGGACGTCGTCTTCACCGGCGAGCACATCCGCGCGGTGGTGGACCGTGCCCGCTTCGTCGAGCGGCTGGACAGCAAGGCACTCGCCGGGCCGGTGGCGCGATGAGCAGCACCGCGGTGGCGTCCCTGCCCCCCTCGACGGCGACGGGGAACCGGCCGTTCACCAGGCTGTGGGGCGCGTTCGGCGCCGGCACCCTCGCCGACGGGATCTACCAGGTCGCCCTGCCCGTCGCCGCCCTGCACCTGGGCGGCGGCGCGGGCAGCGTCGCCCTGGTGCTGATGGCCGCCCGCGCGCCATGGCTGGTCGCCTCCCTGCATGTCGGCGTGCTCGTCGACCGGGTCGACCGACGTCGCCTGCTGCTGCTGGTCAGCGGCGTACGCTTCGCCGTCCTCGCGTTGCTCGCCGTGCTGCTCACCGCGGGCTGGGGCAGCATCGCGGCGCTCGCCGCGGTGGCACTGACCCTGGGCGTCTGCGAGACGATCTTCGATACGGCGTTGCACAGCAGCACCCCCCGGGTGGTGCCCGGTGAACGGCTGGAGGCGGCGAACAGCCGGTTGCAGGCGACCGAGACGGTCGCCAACCGGTTCCTCGGCCCAGCCCTGGGCGGCGTGCTCGCCGGCGCGGCCACGGCCGCCGCCTTCGGCGCCGTCGGCGCGCTGTACCTCGCCGCGTTCACCGCCCTGCTCGGCCTGCGGATCCCGCACGTGCCGCCGCCGGCGGCCCGGGAGAGCGTCGGCCGGGCATTGCGCACCGGACTGACAGTGTTGTGGCGGGACCGGCCCCTGCTGTCGTACGCCCTCGGTGGCTGCGCCGTGAACTGCGGCTTCGCCGCCTACTACGTGGCCCTGCCGATCCTGGCGCTGGAACCGGGCGGGCTGGGCCTGACCGCCGGCGGGTACGGCCTGCTGCTGGCCGTCGGCGGCATCGGCGGCCTGCTCACAAGCATGGCTTCGCCGGCTCTGGCCCGTCGGTATCCCGTACGCCGCTGCATCGCCGCCTCGGCAGTGCTGCTGGCGGCCGGGCTCGCCGTGCCCGCCGTGACCGATCAGGTCCCGCTGGTCGCCCTCGGTGTCGTCGCCACCGGCGCCGTGGTGCTGATCAGCGTCGTCACCGTTTCGTACCGGCAGCGCGCCGTGCCCGACGAGATGCTCGGCCGGGTGACGGCCGCCTACCGGATGTTCGCGTTCGGCGGCCTGCCGCTGGGGTCGGGGCTCGCCGGCCTCATCGGCGGGTTCGGCTCGTCCCGCCTCGTCTTCCCGGTCGCCGGCGCCCTCGTCGTGGTCGCCGGGGCCGCCATGACCCTGGCCACCCCACGAGAGAAGGTGCCCGCGACATGACCACCGACCAGTTGGCTCCCCCCACCACGACCACTTCCCTTGCCGACCTGCCGCCCTCGGTGTGGGCGCTGATCCGCACCAGCCAGGATCTCTACCTGCACGAACGGTGGCTGCGGGTGGAGCAGGACGCGCACCCGAACGCCTCCTTCCACGCCTGGACGCAGGACGAAGGCCACGCCGCGTACGCTCCCGCCTACCGTTTCGACGCCGACGACAACCCGTGGGCCGCCAGCCGGCTCGATTTGTTCCTCGCCGCCCACGCCGACCTGGAGACCGGTCCCGCCGTACTCCCCAACTACCTGCTCGGCGGCCGGCGGCCCGGGCACAGCCAGATCCTCTGCGACGCCCCCGCGCCGCGTCGCCGGACACTGCTGACCCAGGTGGTGGGTGCCGCCGCGCAGGCCGCCGCCGCAGCCGGCGCGGCCACCCTCGCTGCCCTCTACTGCGATCGCGACGACGAGGACCTGGCCGCCGCGTTCCGCGCGCACGGCGCCGTCCGCCTCCCCTCCCCAGGCCTCAACGTGCTGCACCTACCGGGCACCAGCTTCGACGACTGGCTGGCGTCGATGCCCAACCGGCGGCGCACCAACGTCAACGCCGAGCGACGCAAACTCGCCCACGCGGGCGTCACCATCGAACTGCGCCCCCTCACCTCCGACGATCTCGACGAGATCCTGCCGCTGGAACTCGACCAGTACGAGAAGTACGGGCACCACTACCGACACACCGAGGCGCGGGCGCTGCACGAGGCCTACCTGCGGCACCTCGGCGAGGACGCCCTACTGGTAAGGGCACACCTCGACGGCCGCCTCGTCGCCTTCGCCTCCATCGTCCGGCACGGCCGGTCGGCGTACATCCGGCAGGGCGGCTTCGACGCGGTCGCCAGCGACGGCGCGCCCGTGTACTTCGGGACCGTCTTCCACCAGCCGATCGCGTGGGCGTACCGGATGGGAGTGGACAGCATCGACCTGTCCATCTCGGCGGACGCCACCAAGCAGCATCGGCGGGCGGTGACCCGGCCACGGGACGCTTGGGTGGTGCCGATGACCGACGAGGCCGAGCGGGCGCTGCGCCGGTGGCCGGGCATGGAGCAGGTTCAACGGTGAGGTGACGACGTACGGGGCTGCTCCACGTTCATCGTTGTCCTGTTCCCGATGGAGGGCTGATGCTGGCTCCGCTGCGGCATGGCGCGTTCCGATGAGCTTCCGCCTGTTGGTCCACTCCGCAACCGGCTACGTCCCACGATGACGGTCGAGGCTGATAGCCGGAGGTCACCAGCAGGCCGGCGCCGGGCCGGGCCGGCGCGGCGGTTTGCGGGCCGCGTTGACGTGAGCAGGTCAGCGGCGGCGCGATCGGGCACGCAAGCCCCGGGAGGCGGGATAGTGATCGTTAGTCACGGCTCTGAACTGGTGCCCCCGGCAGGATTCGAACCTGCGACACACGGTTTAGGAAACCGATGCTCTATCCCCTGAGCTACGAGGGCGCGAGGGCCTAGTCTAGCGACCTGCGGGTTGACCCGGGGTGGCAGGGAGTGGCCCGCGTTGACCTGCGCTGTCTCGGCCGGCCGGGGTGGCCGATGACCACACGCGATGCCCGTCTTGCTGCCGCCAACCGAGGCGCTTCTACTCTGGTCAACCCAAGCCGGATATGATCACGACTTTGCCGGGGCCCTGGCCTACTCCCGAATCGCCTGATCCTGGTACCGGCTGGGCTGGGCCGCGGCGCTACGGGAGGCCATGTGGCCAGATGCTGCGCTGGCACCCATCGGCTCGCGCCGGCATCGCCCACACCTGGCTCGATGCACCTTGCTCGACGGACGCGCGCCCCCCGTTATCACCAGCGTGTAACTGGCGCGGAAGAACAGGGCAGCCTGCGTCGGCGGTACAAGAAATGCCGTCGCCCAGGATGCGCCCGGGCGACGGCATTCAGTGCTCGGCCAATGGTCAGGCCGTTATCGCGGGCGACCTAAAACGTGACTGGAACGATGCCACCAAAGTCCTCGAATGCGGTCGCGAAGTCCTGGAAGATCATCAAAGAAGGGCGATTCACTCCGACGCCGATCGTAGTACCCTTGGCGATCGCCTGGTTCTCATGAATCGAGTACACCGGCCCGCCGCTGTCGCCGGGACGAGAGCCTTGCAAGCCAGATCGCTGCTGCGCCTCGACAGCACCCCGGCCATCTGTGTGAAAACCCCTCACGATGAGGTCGCAGAGTTCGTCGCCGGTGTCTCGGGCAGTTGCCTGGCCGGACTGGCAGAGGTACTCCCCTACGAAGGTGTGCTCCCAGCGGCCGACCGGCCTGGAGTCACCACAGTTGTAGCAGCCGGAGTAGATGTAGGCGTCGGCCCTCGAGGTCGGTACCAGTGCTACGTCGTGCACGTGTTGCCATGGCCCCATGTAACCGATGAGAGCGCCGGTGCCACTTTGGAATCGATCTCCGGGAATTCCACAATGTGCTGCGGTCAGGATGTACTGGGCGCCCGCGGAGTTGCGGACACCGAATCCGGACGTGCAACTACCATTCCCCCGGTATGCGTTTACGATCCTTGCGCCTCCAGCCCACGGAGGGATATCGGTTCCGCGGTCGATCGTTTGTTTGATGGGCCCCTCGTCGACGATCGTAAGTGACACACCGACGTCCGGCAGTGAAGCTGCACGGTCGGCGGTCGCCGACGCGGCGGCGGAAACGATCAGGCCGCTGCCGTCGGGCTGCGCCTTGATCGCGTACAGGTCTTCGGGTTCGCCCCGCCAGTTCGCCTCGATCTGCCGTGAGGCGTTGCGCAGCTCGGCGATCGAGTACGCGGCCGAGTGAACCTGCACTGGCGCTGTCTCCGACGCCTTGTTCACGACGCGGCGCACGGTCGCCGGCACCGCACCCTTCCAATACAGGTCGACATGGTCGGTATCGCGCAATACGATGCTGGCGTACTGCGAAGCGTACCCGCGACGCTCAACCTCGATTCGTATGGCTTTGGCCGCCTCAACCAGCGGGTGCTGCCGCCGCATGTGCTCGAGACCCGCCGTTGAACCATCTGATTCTCTGCTATCGGCAACGGTACCGGTGCCCTTAACCTGGCCCTCGCCCTCGCTGGCGGTAGCCGGGAGCACGGCCAACGCGGTGGTCAGGGCTAACGCGGTCAAGACTGCCGCAATTGCGACAGGCTTCCGGCCGCGTGACAACGTCACTGTCATAAGTTCGATCTCCCAAGGTGCCCAGAATGAAACCGGCGGTTCCACCCAGCGATCACACGATCGCTTCCTTTGTGGACACCTGTTGCGACGCGGACTCGACAGCATGGTTCACACTGCGGCGACCCAGACAGGATGGGCCAGGTCACACATCATCGATGTGAGCTTCCCGCTTTGACGGAGCGGTGATTACCTGCCGCTGGCCGGGCAGGGGTGACGATATCTGGCCCGGTTGCCGGGCCTGGCGGGTGTGCCAGGCGCAGGGCCCCGGCAAAGTCGTGGGGTGCCCGGCTTGATTTGGTTGGTGTAGAGACGCGCCCTTGCTGGTGGTAGCAGGGCGGGCCTGACCCGTTCAGATGATCATCGAGGTTTCTACGCTTTGTCGATCGTCCGAAGTGAGCCATGCCCGCTTTGCCATCAGCGCTGATCTCGTCCGTGTCCGACGCGTCGGTGACCGTACTGAGGGCGGTGCGGGCGGCGGTGCGGGTCATGATCGCAAGCAGCACGGTCGCTACCGCCACGTGCAGAGCACCGAGGATGACCCGGGTCGCGACGTCCATACCGGAGGCCGTTAGGGGCGCAAAAGACACCAGCAGGGACCCCGAGCGCGGTGATCGTCCAGACGAGCCGCGCGGACCGGGGCAGCACCCGCTCCAGGAGAGCGAGCAGCGCCCAGCCAGCCAGGGCGGCGGCGAGCGCGGCGATCACGACCGGAGTAAGACCGATTTCCAGTCTTTCCCGCCCGGGCGGCCCACCGGTGACGGTCAGCCGGTGCCCCAGCTGCGGGACGGCGACCATCCACAGTGCTGCGGCCATGCCAACGGCTCCGACCACACCCCAGATTCGGTGGCCGCGGTTCACGCGGCAGCGGACGCAGGATCGACCACGCCGTGCAGGAACACGTCGACCAGCGTCTCGACCAGGGTCTCCGCGCCCCCGTGCCGATTGACCGCGTCGGGGCGGCGATATAGCGGCGTACGATCAGAATGGTGCGGGTCCGCGGCCTACCAACGACATCAATACCTGCGTGGCGAGTAGCTTGCGTATGCCGGTGACGTCGACTGTCCCCACCCGATCGTAGGGCAGCTCCAATTGCAGCCCCTGGACTGCGTTGCGAAGGTCTGTCGTGATCTCGTCCGGACGGAACGTGCCGCCCCAGCCGTTGAGTCCACCGCGGTAGTTGGTACTGAGGGAAGCCATGCCGGAGATGCAGGCACCGTCGACCAGGATCAGCCTCGCAGGACCGGAGTAGGTCGTCGTCATAGTCATCAACCCTTCAGGATGTAACGCCGTACACCCCGGGTCCCGACTGTCTGAACGTCATCAGGAGGTAAGGCGTCGAGTCCGATCATGGCGTGCTCCACCTGACCGCGACCGTACGTGCCTCGACCGTCAGCCCGGCGGCGAGGCGGAATCCGGCTCGTTAGAGATAAGGGTCGATGCTTGGCAGACTAGCGCCCGAGGTCCGAATCGATCCAGGGAGGAGAGCACGGGGCCAATGCTGAGCTGGCTCCACACCGAGATGACCGGCCTTCTGCTGATCAGACGGTTTTCGCGATGGCGTGGTGAGCGCATGAGACGCCGAACGGCGGCCCGCTGAACCAGTCGGGCCGCCGCTCACAGAATGTGGATCAGAGCGGGCGGATGTTCTCCGCCTGCGGGCCCTTCTGGCCCTGGGTGACGTCGAACTCCACCTTCTGATTCTCGTCGAGGCTGCGGAAGCCGCTCGCCGAGATCGCGGAGAAGTGGGCGAAGACGTCGGCGCCGCCGTCGTCCGGGCTGATGAAGCCGAAGCCCTTGTCGGCGTTGAACCACTTCACGGTGCCTGTGGTCATGTCTGCTCCTTCGCAGGCTGTTAAAGGCCGCACTGTGCGGACCCTTACGCCGCCGCGTTGATCACCCGCGTCGAAACGACACGAAAAACGAAAAGCGCCTGGATGGGTTTCAGATGCCCCATCAGGCGCCGGAAAACGTCTACGGAAATCAAAACTGCAACTCGGTTACCGTAGCACATGATCCGTCGTCGATCCGATGCGGTGTGTGGACCTGGCCACTGAGTTTGCTTCCCTGCGGAGGCGCGCCGGGATCCACTCCGCGCTCGGCGAACCCGGCACGCCTGGCGATCGTGGACGCGCTCACAGTGGGTGACGCCGCTCCCCTCGACGAGATGCGCGGCCTCCTCACCGTCCTCGACGCCCTCCACACCGCAACCGGCACCGGCCGCGCCGAACGGGCTGCCGCGGCGACCGCGTGTCGCAGCGCGGTCACCCGTGCAGCGGTGATCTTTTCCGACAACAACGCCACGTCGTCGGCGCCACGAGCGGTGCGCCACCCGGCACCCACGTCGTCCGTCCGCCGCTGCCCATGGTCGGACCCTGCCGGCCGCCGGTGCCCGCGCGCGCGGGCACCGGCGGCCGGCCACGAACAGCAACATCCCGGCCGACGGCCGGGATGCGAAGAGATGCGACAAGCAGGAGTACGGGCTACCAGGACCGACCCGGGGACGGGGGACTCTCGCTCTGGCGGGCGGCCGGCTCATCGCCCGACGACCTCAGCCGGGAGCGGGCCGGCCAGTCTGCCGCCACACCCTCACCGGCACCGCCGGCGGCCTTACGGGTGTCCACACCGAACAGCACCCGACCGTCGACGTCGTCCGGCATGAACCGCACCGGACGCAGGGTGACCCATGTGGTCTCGGCGACCCGAGACACCTCCCTCGACCCGTAGATCATCATGCCGAGACGACAGAAGCGGTGGACCCGCACACGAACTCACCGTGATCCTGCCCTCGTTCACCAGCCGATCGACGGTGTCAGCTGCAACGATGCACGACGTGGGAACTATGAAGAGTGCGACGCCCGCCATCTCGCCCCTCGCCGGCGAGCCGATCGATCGCGCCGATGCCGAACGGCTCGCGGGAGTGCTCAAGGCGTTCGCCGACCCGGCCCGGCTGCGACTGCTCAGCCTGATCCAGTCCGCACCGCAGGGGGAGGCATCCGTCAGCGACCTCACCGCGCCCCTCGGACTCTCCCAGCCGACCGTCAGCCACCACCTGCGGATCCTCACCGAGGCCGGCCTGCTCGAGCGTGACAAGCGCGGCGTCTGGGCCTACTACCGCCTCGTGCCGTCCGCCATCGCCGCGATCGCCGACCTGCTGACCCCACCCCGCACGCGAGCAACGAAAAAGACCCGCTGACCAGTGCCAGACGCGCCGTCGATCAGTTGCCAACTCTCGGCAACAAGCTCGGTCGGAGACCACACCTGACATGAGGCTGCCATGAGCCGGCGGGGCACTCGGACGTCGCCGAAGCAGCGAGGCCGCGAGCCATGCAGAAGTGGCACTGAGCAGCGTTTATACCCCTCTGCTGATCTTCAGCAGGCGATCACAGCGGCGCGCGCGTGCGACTGGGCAGGAGGCCCGAAAAGAGAGAAGCCGCAGGTCATCAGCCTGCGGCTACACGCGGGGCGTCGGGTTAGGAAACCGATGCTCTATCCCCTGAGCTACGAGGCGCGAGGGCACAGTCTCGCGACCTGGGGTGGCAAGGGGTGGCCCCGCGTTCACCCACGCTAGCCGCATCCCTGTTCTCCCAGCCCAGGACCACACCCGGAGCAGGTTCTGCGGGTGAGGGGCGGTGGGACTACGAGAAACGAACCGGAGAATCTGTCGGGTTGTCCGACCCGATGCCTACGATCAGGCGATGATCGACGCTACGTTGCTTCAGGCCGGTGCCTGGCGTCCGTTCGTCACCGCGCTGCGCAGCAGCATGCCGCCCGAGGCAGCAGAGGCCGAGTTCCGCGGCACGATGGCCCCGGGCGCGTTCGGCGGATCTATCACCTACGACGGCGACCACCGCCTCCACGGGCTGGGCCTGGAGCGAGGTGAGCGGCCGACGGACATGCTCAGATCGCTGGCCGGGCTGACCGGCGGACAGGCCGTCGCGGTGCGCGGCGTCACGACCCGCTCCGGGGCGGCGGTGGTGAGCATCGTCCCGAGCGCGCCGCAGGTTTCGTTCGGGATGGGCAGCGATCTTCTGGAGAACGTGCACCTGGTCGCCGGAGCACACCCGGAGCCGTACCGCCGCGAGCCGACCCGCTACGACGTGGCCGTTTCCGCCGGCGCCGACGCGGCGACCGTCAACGCGCTGGTCCGACATCTGCTGCCGGACGCACGGCCGGCCGAACCGTCGGAGGTGGCCGGGGCGGAGGCGGACCTCGGCGTCGCGCTGCCTGACGACGTCCGAGCGCTCTATTTCGCCGCAGCCGAGGGCACCCTCGTCCTGCAGCCTGCCGACCAGGAACGCTTTTATGGAATGCGAATCGTGCCGCTGGCCGACGCCGCCGCCCGAGCCTACCTGGAACCGCAGGCCCGATACCTGTCCTGGACGTACGGCGCGACCGAGGTCGTCGCACCCGACCCGCACGGCCGGGTGCAGCCGCTGGCGGCCTCGCCTGCATGGTTCGTCGTCGGAGACGACGGCGGCGGAAACCTCTACGTCATCGACCTCGCCCCCGGGCCGCAGGGGACGTTCGGCCAGGTGCTGTTCGTCGACCACGAAGAGTCGGCCGGCGCCCGCTGGCTGGCGCCCTCGCTGACTGAGCTGCTCACCGAGCGGCCCGCCACCCTGGCGAAGCTGGGTCCGGAAGGCGGGCTGCTCTTACGGGTCGGATCGCGCACCAGCAAGACGCTCGCCGATGTCCGGCCGGAGACCGAGGTGCTGTACGTCAGGGCCGGAACGGCGCCCGCTGACCTGTCCGCGCTGGCCGGCCACCGTCGGCTGCGCACCGTGGTCACCGAATCCGCCGTCGTCGCCAATCTTCCGGCCGTCAGCGAGCTGCCCGCGCTGGAATACCTGCGGCTCGACGTCGCGGGCTGGCAGCAACTGCTGCGTGCCGGGCAGGTCCCTCCGAGCCTGCTGGCCGCCGGCCTGAGTGGCCGTGCCGGCTGGACAGACACGGTCGAGGTGGTCAACGGTCTGCTGGCGGCCTGGAAGCAGGAACCGATCCAGGTGATCGACATTGCAATGCAGCTCTGATCGCCGGCCGGCGCTGCTCACCTCGTGTCGAGGAAAGATGGGGCCAGGCGCACGCATCTGCCGCCATGACGGCACTCCTGCGAGCAGCGGATCGACAGGGGCAGCGGGCTTCGAACGCCGGCTCACATCACGACGCGGACGCCGGGCCAGTGTTCGGCGGGGCGATGGCGGGCCAGTCGCTGCCGGGAGATCTCGGGGCTGACCCTGGTCGGGTTGCGCCGCCACACTCCGTCGAGCAGGTCGTCGAGGCCGTGCGGCGCACACACCGCGATCTGGTCGTACGCGTCGAGGCGGATCGCCACGGCGGTGGCGTACTCCGGCCAGGTGGCGACCGCGTCGGCGATGGTGCGCAACGGCGTCACCGGGCCGCCGCCGAACTTGGCCGGGTACCAGGTGTGCACGGCGGCTTGGTTCTTCGCCTCCCATGGCGGCTCCGGCCAGGCCATCACCAGCTGCTGGGTTGCCCGGTCATCGTTGTCGCGGCTCAGGTCCGTCGGGTCGTGGAAGACGACGTCGATGTCCCGCACCAGCGAGGGGTCGAATCCATCGCCGTACCGCTCGCCCCAGACCAGGTCGCGGATGGCGCCGGCGCCGATCCATGCGTCAGGCAGGCCGGAGTCCCGGACGGCGCCCAGCGCCCGGATCAGCCAGGGGCTGCGCTGGACCAGGTCCCGCAGTTCGTCTTCCCGCATTGTTTCCCCTGGTTGCCGCAGTTGGGATTGCTGGTCAGCCAAACATTCGGCCTACGAGGGCACCCTGACCGGACTGCAGGACGTGCGCGGCCCGTAACAGTATCCAGAAGCACTCGAACCGGGTGGCTCCTGCTCGCCGTCGTGGTCCTCTCGGCTTGCCCGGCCGCTGCCGCGACGGCTGGACGGGGTGACCGAGCGGGAACGGGAGGTACTCACGCTGATCGGAGCGACTACCTCGAAGTCGTCGCCCTCGTCACCTGCCTGTACGACCAGTTCGGGTTCGACACCGTGGACAACAGCCCGCTGAGCGAGACGTGGCGCTCCGCTCCCGGCACACCGCGTGGAACCATTCCGTGCCCGGGCAGAGCCGCGAAGAGTTGGTCGCCAACCTGAAACGAGCGAGGCCCGTGATTATGAGGTGACGCCGCGCGACAGCGCGACGTGTCGAGCAGCCTCGCCGCGGTGGGGCCCGCCGAGGACGTACGACCGTCAGACGTGAAGAATCCGGTCGTAGTCGTCGTCGTACCAGCCGTCCATGTTGTGCTTCTGGATGACTCCCGCGACGCGGGTCAGCATCAGCACGTCGTAGTTGAAGGTCAGGGCCGCATCCTCGGCCCTGGCGGCGAGGACCCTGGCCACTGTCGCCAACATGTGGGGCTTGCCCTTGTCGACAAGAGTGTCCTTGCGCATGTAGAAGCTGACGTCGACGTAGGTCTCCGGCTCCCACTGCCACAGAGCGCCACCGTCGTCCTGGGCACCGTAGTAGCCGTGCCGGCCGCCGGTGATGTCCACGACGTACCCGTCCTCGTCGTTCAGGTCGGCGCTGAGCATCCTGCCGCCGGACGCCGTGGACGTCTCGACCGCTCCGGGAGCAGCCAGCTCCGCCACCTGATCGAGTGGGATGTCGCCCGCCAGCGTCAGCTGGTACTCGACAGCCATCTGCGCCCCTTCATCAGTCTCGCCGAACGAGCTGAATGATCGCACCGTCGCGCATTACGGCCGCCAGTTCCTTCAGCCGCTGTCGAAGGCGGATCACCGTGCTCGGAAGGGGTGGAGTTGGCCGATGGATGACCGCCAGCCTCGTCAGTTTCCCGACGCCCCCAACTGCCGCGCCTGCGCGATCGCCACGTCGATGGCCTGCCCGGCCCCTCCGGTACGCGCAACGACCTGCATCAGGACCTGCTTGACGGCATCCAGCGCCTGCAACAGCGGCCCGGGCTGCCCGCCCTGCAGGACCACTGTGACGAGCTGCTGCGCCTCGCCGATCTGGGTGATGGCCCCGGCCGCCGCCTCACGGGCGGCATCCACTGCACTCCGCACCGGCGCCAGCCCGGCGACCGTCTCCTGCGCGCTGGCCTCGTTCGGCACCGCCGCGGTGGCCTTCGTCGCCTCACCGATCGACCCGGCAAGACTTCCCAGGCCGCCCTGGACGCCCGCGATCGCGTTGCGTATCCGGGTCACACCTGCCGCCACGGCGACGAAGCCCGCGCCCGCCGCTCGCAACGCCACCTCCTGCGCCTGGCTGTCGGCGGCGGCCACCAGCCCCTGCGCGCGTTCGACCCCCGCCATCAAGGCGCGGAGTTCACCGGTGATCTTCTCGATCTGCGACACGTGGCCAGCGCCCCCAGACGACGACAGTGAAGGTGCTCGAAACCCGAACCTACCGGCACCGGCCCCGCGCCGCCCGGCTGGACGAGCCGCCGAAAAAGTATGGCCAATCCTGCCCTTGGCGGGGCAGACGTACCTCGGGACGGGAGCGGGCCCGGCGCGGAGGGTGCTCCTCCGCGCCGGGCCCGCCGTGGTGTGGGGTCAGGCGGCCGCGCAGGTGGCCGCACCCGGGCCGGTGCCGGTGCCCTGGAAGCCGAAGTTGGTCGACTGGCCGGCGCCGACCTGTCCGTTGTAGCTCACGTTCGTGAACCGCACGGTTCCGCTGTTACCGCTGGCCTGGGCGCTCCAGGTGCTGGTGACCGCAGCGCCGCCGGGCAGCGTGATGGTCACGGTCCAGCCGTTGATGGCCGCGGAGCCTGCGGTGACCGTCACGCTCGCGGTGAAGCCGCCGGGCCACTGGTTGAGCACCACCGAAGCGGAGCAGCCGTTACCGGTCGGCGGCGGCGTGGTGGGAGGCGGCGTGGTGGGGGGAGCCGTCGTCGGCGGCGGGGTGGTGGGGGCAGCGGTGGTCGGCGGCGGGGTCGTCGGAGGAGCGGTCGTCGGCGGCGGGTTGGGCGCGCCGTTGGCCAGGCTGAAGGCCAGGTCGGGCTGGAACGAGCCGGCCGTGTAGCGGCAGCCGTCCGCCTCACCCGGCGGCTTCACCCAGAGGTACGCGTCGATGTTGCTGTCGCCGGTGTTCGTCGTCGGGTACTGCCCGATGCGCCGGTCGGTGTTGTCGTCGCCGCACCAGTCACCGCTGGCGCCACCGTTGCGGCTGGTGTCGATGACCTGGCGCTTGCCCGAGAGGCCCATGCCGTTGAGGGCGGAGATGACGGCCCGGCCGAAGTTCGCCTCGCTGGAGGTGGAGTTGTAGTTCGACACGTTCGTGAAGAAGCCGTCGGCGTACTGCACGCCGGCCGCGCGGAGCCGGTTTGCCGTCTCACCTGCGCTGTTCCAGGTGGAGTGGCCGCCGTCGAGGTACACCTTGGCGTTGGGGTTGCCCGACTTGATGGTCCGGGTGGCAGTCGTGATCGCCTGGTTGCGCGCGTTGATCTCAGCGCTGCTCAGGCAGGTCAGCAGGGCGAGCGAATCGGTCTCCAGGATGATGATGACGGTCTGGTTGCCCAGCCCTCTGGAGAAGTTGGACACCCACGTCTGGTACTGGTTGAGGTCCGGTGCCCCGCCCGCGCTGGCCCCGCCGCAGTCCCGGTTGGTGATCTCGTATACCGCCAGCACCGGGATCTGCTGGGCCGCGTTGGCGGCGCTGATGTGCTCGGAGACCTCGGCCTGCACTGTCGACGGGTTGAAGTTGGCGAACCATCGGGCCTGCGGCTGACTCGCGATCTTGTCGCGGATCACGGCGGTACGCGAGTCGCCAGGGTTGGCGGCGACCCAGCGGACGACAGCCGACGTGGGGTCACGGTAGAGCGATCCGGACAGCGTTCCTGCGGAGGCGCTGCCGACGGCGAGGCAGGCCCCGACGACGGCGGCACCCGCGACGGCAGCCACGCTGGCGGCCACCGATCTGCGGCGTAGCGAGGACAGGGTAGCCACGACGTGTTTCCTCCTGATCACATCGATGTATCTAAGTTCATGGGAGCGTTTCCATGGACGGTAGCGGAGGCGCGCCCCGCTGCCAAGGTGTGCGGGTACGTCGCAACGGAAGCGACGGTCGTTGACGTCATGGCTCGCGCCAAGCGCGACGTGGCGCTCGCGCCGGGCCGGCGGAATGCCGTCCGGCGGCCGGCTCACCTGCCTCTGTTGAGGCCCACGATGGTGCCGTTGAGCACTGTGGCGAAGAGGGTCCATGCGGCGTACGGAGCCAGTGCGGCACCGGCCAGGCGGTCCGCACGCGCGGCGCGGCCGAGCAACACCAGGTTGGACGCGTTGAGCGCGGCGATCTCGGCCAGCGCGGCGGCGAGCTTGCGGGCGCCGAAGAACAGCGCCATGTCGGATGAATCGCCGCCCGCCGACCGCCGGAAGGTCGGTTCCGGGTACGTCTCGATGCACAGATCCTTCATCAAGTCACCGAGGTTCGTAGACAATTTTCACACCCTTCGATAGCCTCCAAACAACAGCGATGATCGTCGATAGGGAGGTTCCATGCGACCGCACCTCCCACGGCAGAGCCGGCACCGGTCACCGACGCGGTGACGGCGAAATTCCTCGGCTAAGCCGACGCGGGCACCGCCCGAGCGGCCGGCGCGGAGCGAACCAGGGTCATCGTGACCCGGACTAACGGCCGGAGGGCCTTCGGCACTGCGGTGCTGCTGGCGGACCGGTGGAACCGCCCCAGCGAACCCACCCATCTCGAAGAAGGCTGCCCGATGATGAAATCTCTCCGAAAGCGCGGGGCGATCGTCGCCTTCGCGGCGGCCGCACTGGTCGCGACCACGGGAGCGCCGCCCGCCGGCGCGGTGCCCCAGGACGACTTCGCCACCCTGGCGAGCACGTCCACGTTCCCGCTCGCCGACCCCGACACCGTGCTGGCGAAGGACGGCTCGTACGTCACCTACGGCACCACGGTCGGCGCCGGGACCGGCGCGCGCTGCGGCGCCACCGGCAAGCTGTACGTGCCCGTCCTCGTCCACGGCTCCGGCAACAGCGTCGGCATGACCAACTGCGCGTCGCACGACGCCCTGCCCTCCGGCCCGGGTGGCTGGGCGGAGCCCGGCGGGTCGGTCTGGGCACCCGGCGTCGCACGCTTCGGCGACCGGTTCTTCATGTTCTACACGGCGTCCCGGAAGGGCTCCGGCCAGAAGTGCATCGGGCGGGCCGTCGCCGACAGCGCCCGTGGCCCCTTCCAGAACCAGGGCGAATGGGCGTGCCCCGACGCGGGCCGGTGGGCGCTCGACGCCAACCCGTTCGTGGGCGGCGGGAACCTGTACGTCACCTATCGGGACGACGCCATCACCACCGGCGCGGGGACCGGCATCTCCACCGTGCGCACCGACGGCGAGGGACGCGCGATCTGGGACACCCGGCGGGACATGCTCAAGAGCGCCGACATCACCTGGGACTCCGCCAAGATCAACGGCGGCACCCACGTGGTCGAGAACCCGTCGATGTGGAAGGAGGCCGACGGCAGGTGGTACCTGATGTACTCGGGCAACAACTGGGACAGCGCCCGATACTCCACCGGCATCGCGAACTGCGGCACGACCCCGCTGCCCAGCTCCCGCTGCACCCCCATCCGTGAAGGTGTCACCCGTCCGTTCTTCGGCTTCACCGGCACGGCCGGGCTGAACCCGATCCGGGGCCTGCCCGGCAATCACCAGGGGCCCGGCGGAATGGACGTCTTCCGCGCCGCCGACGGCACCGCCCGGGTGGTCTGGCACTGGTGGGACGGCGGCCCCCGGTTCCCGATGACAGGCGTGCTGACCCGCCCCACCAGCGGCTTCCTCGTCTCGTAGTCAGCGATCCCACACCTCACTCGCCCGACGGACAGTCCCCAGAGAGGATCGAATGAATCCGATAAGCAGACGGCAGGCCCTCGGCGTCGCCGGTGGCGTCGTCCTCGCCGGCACCACCGGTGCCTTCACCTTCGCCGCACCGGCCGGCGCGGCGACCGCCTGGCGCGACCTCGGCGTCGTCACCGCCAACATCGGCCGCACCAACCTCGGCCAGCGCAAGGCCGCGATCACCGCCGTCCGGAACGCTCTGCGCCTGACCGGCCCCGAGGACCTTCCCCTGGTCGGCTGGCAGGAGATCGGTGAGGGAGACGGCGACACGAAGGAGAAGGGCTGGATCAACGGCCAGTTCGGCCCCCGCTACCGCAACGTGCACCTGGACGACGGCGGGCACCGCGTACCCATCTCCGTGCCCCGGGTGTACGACGTGCTCCGCGCCGACGTCACGCCCGTCCACGAGGGCAAGGCACATGTCTCGCCGAACCGCGTCATCTCCGAGGTTCTCCTGGCCGCGCACGACGACGCGGCCCTTCAGTTCGCCTTTCTCAACACGCACTTCGTCGCCGGCGCCCACAACGGCAGGACCGATCCGGAGGAGGCGTGGCGCAGGAACCGGTGGGCCCGCCACTTCGACGTCCTCCACGACCGGATCGCCAGCTGGAACGCCCGTGGCTACCCGGTGATCTGGACCGGTGACACCAACCGCGACCCGATGCCGAAGCTCTTCCCGGCGAAGGAGACGCGCGCCTTCGCTACCGGCATCGACCAGATCGGCTGGCTCCAGGGCACCAACGGGGTGCAGATCCAGCTCCGCAAACGCAAGGTCATCCCCATGAATGTCGACGGCCACGATGCCCGCGTGGCGGTGCTTCAGCTCCGCCGCGCCTGATCGACAGTTCGCGGACACGCACGTGCCCGGCGTCCCCAGGGGACGCCGGGCAGGGCCGGCAGGGCGACGATCACCGACCTGCGCCGATGATCAGGGCTGCTAGTTTCCTGGACCATGGACGACACCCCTCGCTGGTACCGCCCGCAACCCAATGGGTTGCTTCTGATCGGCACCGCTACCGCACTGTTCGGTTACCTGACCCCGTGGTTCCGTGGCAGCCCTCGCCGCCAGTGGTGGTACTCGGGTTGGGGCTACCTGGAGAAGGAGGGCGGCTGGACCTGGTGGGTAGTGGTGTTCCTCGTGATCGCCATCTGCGCCAGCCTCTGGGCCGGCCGGTCCGTGGAACTCGCCCTGTTCGCCGCCGGCGCGACGGTGGCCGGGATGTTCCTCGCCGGTGCCGTGGTCGCGGTGAGCCTGGGCACGCTGCCGGAGCGCACCAGCATCGACTGGGTCGGTGAGCTGCCCTTCGGGATGGGAATGCCACTGATGGCCATCGGATTCGGAACCGCGATCGCCGGTGCGCTGGCTGCCGTTCGCCGTGACGGTGAGTCGTGATGATCGTCCGCGTCAACGACTGTTGCGCGCCGTGCCGACCTCACGGTGCGACTATCGTTCTGGCATGGTGATCGATCCGTCCGCCGCCGTCGCTGCCGCCTTCCTCGCGGACGGGCCCGCCGAAGGCGTCGACCTCAGCCTGTTCGGGCAGTTCGCCGGGTCCTGGTTGTTGGACTGCACCGAGTACGACCCCGAGGGCACCTCCACGGTCCGTCGAGGCGAGTGGCACTTCGGGTACGCGCTAGGCGGGTCGGCAACCACCGATGTGTGGATCCTGCCCGGCGTCGAGCACGGCGTCAGCCTGCGATTCCCGGATCCCACAGCCGGTGCGGGGATTTGGCGCTCGACCTGGGTGGGGCCGGGCCGACGTCGGACGCACACATTCCTGGCCTCCCGCGTCGCCGACCAGATCGTGCTCGACGGTGGCGATCTGCGCTGGACCTTCTCCGACATCGAGGCCGACGAGTTCCGCTGGCGCAACGAGGCACGACAGCCCGACGGAGCCTGGCGAGTCCAGCAGACGTTCCAGGTGTGGCGGCAACGCTGACGCGGCCGCGCAGTGCCGACGACGCGGGACAGGCCAGGTCAGACCCGCGATGACGAAGGGTCGTCCGATGTCGACAGCCCGCCGGCCAGCCGGTCGCGGCAGAAGTCCCGGAACGACCGGGGCGGCCGGCCTCGCCTATGCAGTCGGGCTGGCCCCCCGAGGCGGCCGAGCAGGCGGGTTGCGGCCCAGGGAGCTCAGCAGTTCGTCCAGC
Source organism: Micromonospora profundi (assembly GCF_011927785.1). Taxonomy (NCBI): domain Bacteria; kingdom Bacillati; phylum Actinomycetota; class Actinomycetes; order Micromonosporales; family Micromonosporaceae; genus Micromonospora; species Micromonospora profundi. Next base: position 5,334,880 of record NZ_JAATJK010000001.1, read on the forward strand.
AGTTCCAGCTCCGCCCACCCGTTGACGGCGATCTGACCGGAGGCGTCGACGCTGATCTCGATGCGGTCGTGCTCGCGTCGCACGTCGTCGAGCAGGTGCGGGAAGCGGTCGCTCAGCGCGATGAACTCCTGGTTCGCCGACCCCACCCACGGCCGGACGGTGTCGATGCGGTCCCGCAGGAACGGGCCGGCGACGAGCAGATCCGTCTCGCCGAGCAACGCGGCGACATCCTCACGGCCCTCGGCGACGGCCTCCCGCAGCTGCTCGCTGGTGTAGCCGGTGAAGGTCATGACCGACCGACCGGCTCGGCGTACAGCGGTCGCGACCTCGGCAAGCGCCGCGGCTTGGTCGAAAGGCTCCCCGCCCAGCAGCGTCAACCCGTCGGTGCCGGTGTGGAGGATGCGGGCTGCCAGGTCGTCCGGTGCAAGCCCCTCACCGCCCCGAAAGGTCCACATGTGGGGGTTGAAGCAGCCGGCGCATCGGATCGTGCAGCCCTGCACCCAGACCGCCGTGCGCTCGCCCGGTCCTTCGGCCCGTGTCGACGCGAGGAACCGTGCTACCGACACCAGCCCCGATGCGGAGGGAAGCGGGCGGGGACCGCCATCAGACATCGAGTACGCGGCCGTGGGGTAACGGCGGCGACTGGGCGGGCGGCGACCCCGGGTGCGGCGGTGCGCAGGTCAGCAGGTGCCTGACGTGGGCGAACTCGTGCGGGGCCAGGTTCGCCGCCGTGGCGAACTCCTCCACGCTGCCGAAGCCCCGGCGTGCCTGCCGTTCGGTCATCACCTGGTGCACCCGGGCCGGGTGGAAGTTCGGGAGCGCGGCGAGCTGCGCGGGTGTCGCGGCGTTGACGTCGATCGACGGGGGCACTGCCGCAGTGCCTGCGGGCTGCGGTATCGCCGCTGGTGCCTGCTGCGTCGCCGCCGTGGGACCTGGGCCGTAGTAGGTGTCGGGGGTCGGGATGACGCCCGCCACCGCGGGCTGTGCGGGCGTCGGCGGGTAGAACGGTGCTCCCGCCGGAGCCGGAGGATAGGGGCCGCCTGTCCAGACGGGCGGCGGTGCCGTCGGTTGCGCGTACCAGGGCACGTGGTTTGCCTGCCACCGCAGCCAGGCCGAGTTGATGAGGCAGGCGTGAAAGATGCTCGCCACCCAGATCGCTAGAAGTGCGCCGGCTGCCCAGCCGCCCACGGTGGTCCGCTTGCCCGAACCGTCCAGGAACACGAACGCGCCGATACCGGCAGCGGCATAGACGATGCCCGGTATCCACCAGGTCGCACGTCGGGCGCGGAGCCCCACGTAGAGGAAGCCCGCTCCTCCCAGGCAGCCCATACCGACCAGGGGAAGCAGCAGCCACCAGCTGTGCAGGATCCGCCACCACAGGCTCGCGCCCGGGTTCGCGGGAGGCGGTGGAGCGGCCCACGCCCCGTTAGGCACGTTCGACATCGAGATCTTCCTGAAGGTTCCGCGCGTTCACGGTGGTCCTGGTGTAGTCGGCGGTGTATGCGCTCTCCACGGTGCGCGCGTCGAGTAGATCTTCCAACACGCTGATGTAGTCGAGACAGCCGCTACCCACCACACCTCTGGTCTCGGCGCTCACGATGCCGTCGGTCGCCACCGTCAACACGATCTGCGGCTTCTCCGTCATGACTGCCGCCCCTCGACCGCGAAGACCATCCGTACGCTCGCATCGTCGGCGACGGTCTCGGACTCCAGCCGAAGTCCGGCGGCCGGAGCTCGCTCCCGGAGCCGGTCGAGGACGGCGCGCTGGACCTGCCGCCCGTATCCGGCGTCCACGGCGCGGATGATGTCGACGGCTCGCTGCTCATCGACCTCACCGGTCAGGTGCGCCGACCACACGTCGTTCTCTCCGCGCTGGAAGTTCGCCTGCACGCGGTCCCAGGCCGCGACGATCCCCTGGCCGTCGACGGTGACGACCGCGTCGGTCTCACGCAGGGCAGCGGTCAGCAACACCTCGTCCCGCATCCGTGTCTGCACCTGGCAGATGATGTGGCCACGTTCATCGCGGTCGGCGGTGGCGCCGCGAACGGCGGCGACGGTCGCCACGGCCAGCGGCACGAGCAGCAGTGAGACGCTCAAGGGACCAGCCCTCTCGTTCGCGAAGGGAGCATCAGAATTCGACTGATCTTTCACCGCCGCCACGAGGTGGCGGATCGCCTGGTCGGTTGGCAACGGTGGGCGGATTGGGTGTGCCGGCACGCCCACGCAGGTCCCAGTCCTCGGCAGCAGTGGCCGCGACAGTGCGTACCTCCGCCCAGGCGCGAATAGCCGCAATCCGCTCCGCCTGGGTCACGCTCAGCGGCACCATGTTCGCCACACCGCGCACGAGGTCGTCCTTGCGCAACGGGCGTCGCTCCGAGAAAGCGTCGAAGAGACCGGCGATCACCGCCTGCTCGATCTCCGCGCCCGCATAGCCCTCGCTCAGCACGGAGAGTTCCTTGAGCAGAGGGTCGTCGACGGTGAGGCCACCGGCGACAGCGGGGCGGGTCAGGCGCTTCGCGATGTGGACGGACCAGATGGCAACGCGCTCGGTGCTGGTCGGGAGGTCAACGAAGAAGATCTCGTCGAAGCGTCCCTTGCGCAACATCTCCGGTGGCAGGCTCTCGATGTTGTTGGCCGTCGCGATGACGAAGACCGGCTTCGTCTTCTCCTGGAGCCAGGTGAGGAACGTACCGAAGACGCGTGACGAGGTGCCCGAGTCGCCGCCGCTGGCACCGCCCGCCGGGAAGCCCTTCTCAATCTCGTCGACCCAGAGGACGCACGGTGAGGTCGCCTCCGCCGTCCGGATGGCGTTGCGGAGGTTCTGCTCGCTCGACCCGACGAGCCCCGAGAAGACCCGGCCGACGTCCAACCGGAGCAGCGGCAACCCCCAGGTCGCGGCGACGGCCTTCGCCGTCAACGACTTCCCGCAGCCGGGTACGCCCGTGATCAGCACACCCCGGGGCGCGGGAAGCCCGTACTCCGCCGCCTCCGCCAGCCAGGAATTGTCCCGCTTGGCGAGCCACCGCTTCAGATTCTCCAGCCCGCCCACGTCGGCCAGGTCGACGTTGACGTCGACGAACTCCAGCAGCCCTGACTTGCGTACCGTCTGCCGTTTCTCCTCATGCACCACCGCGATGTCGTCGAGGTCGAGCACGCCGTCGTTGACCATCGCGCGGGCGAAGGCGTTCTCGGCCTCCTGGAGCGTGAGGCCAAGGGCCGCCTTCGCGAGCCGTTCCCGGCCGATGTCGTCAAGCCCCATCTGTATCCGGCCGCTGGCACAGTTGGCCGCGATCATCCCGTCGAGCACCAACCGGATCTCCGCGTCGCTCGGGAGCGCGAAGTCGACGATGGTGATGTCCTTCTCCAACTCGACGGGTATCCGCAGCACGGGAGAGACGAGCACCAACGCGCGAGCGACCGGACCGGACTTGAAGGCCACCGCCACGTCCCGCAGACGCCGGATCACACCCGGGCTTCCGGGCCGTTCACCACCTCCGTGCGCCGGGTGCAGGTCCTTGAAGATGAGCACGCTGGGTTCGTCGATCCGAAGCGCCGCGGTGAGCGCGTCCTCCGGGTCCGTCGTGCCTTTGCGCGGGTTGCCGTCCGGTTGTACCAGCCCTTCCGTGGCTGACCATGTCCACACCGACCGGGGGGTACGCACGAGGTCCGCGTCGCGGGCCACCGCCGTCACCTCCTGGATGACCCGGTGCTCCTCGTACGACTCGACGTAGAGGATGGGAAAGCGCGCCTTGAGCAACTGCGAGAGTGCTTCACGGAACGTTGTCGCCATCGCCATCGCCGACTCCCCCTCACCAGGCCGGCCGACTTTAGCAGTGCCCGCGAGGCCTCGATCAACGAAATCGCGGCACCCGACGCCCGTCGGCCCGTCGGCCCGCCGAACACCTTGCTCAGGAGCTGAGGGCGATCCGGATCGCGAGGACGATCAGGATCACGCCGGTCAGCCGCTCGATCACCTTGAGCACTGACGGGCGGGTCAACCAGGGGTGCAGCCGGTCGATGAGCAGGATGTAGCAGGCCCACCAGAGCACCGCGAGGCCGATGAACGTCGCGGCAAGCACCGCCGTCCGGGCCGCCGCACCGTCGCCAGGCTTGACGAACTGCGGCACGAACGACACGTAGAAGATGACCACCTTGATGTTCAGCAGCTGGCTGGTGATCCCCATGATGAACGACCGCCGCGCCACGTGCGGTTCCTCGTCCGCGGGGGGTTCCACGGCAGTCGTACCCGTGCCGTTGCCGCCCGACCCCGCGCCGACCGTGACCGGCTGCTCGGCCGGGGCCACCCGCCGTGGTCGGGTGGCCCAGAGGATGGTGCCGCCCAGGTAGATGAGGTAGAGGGCGCCGGCGATGCGCAGCACCGTGTAGAGCACCGGCGAGGAGAGCAGCAACGCGGACAGACCGGCCGTGGCGAGCGAGGCGTGCACCAGGGCGGCCACGACGAGCCCGCCCAGCACCACGAAGCCAGCCCGCCGGCCGTACCGGACGGTCTGCCTGGTGACAAGCGCGAAGTCCACCCCCGGCACGATGATGATCAGGAGGCTGGCGGCGATGAAGGCGACGATCTGGATGTCAGACATGCTGCGGGTTCTTTCTCTGAGCGGCGAAGGCTGGTGCGACCTCCTCGATGACGGACACGCCGCTGTCCGGCCGTGGGCCGTGTCGGCGCCACTCCTCGCGCAGCCGGATCCGTCCGTCCGGAAGCCGCTCGGGATGGGAGACACACTCGCCGACCACTATGGCGCCGTCCGAGAGCACCTCCATGTACGCGAACCGCACCACGCCCTCGGCGTCGCAGGTCCCGGTCAGTGAGCCGCGTCGTACGGCACCGCCGGTGATCTCCGCCCACACGAGGTCGCCGCGCTGGTGGTAGTGCCCGGTCAGCGGTGCGACATCGGGATCGCCGTGGTCAACGGAGACGAAGATCTTGTCGTCGTAGTCGAATGTGGTCATCGCGCTCACGCCCACTGAGTGCTGAGGTAGTCGTCGCGGAACGGGCAGACGACGCGACCCGCGATCGAGTTGAGAATCATCGCGCTGCGGATCGGCAGGATGCTCAGGTTGGAGTCGACGAGCCCCTGCACGTATCGGCCCCGGTTCAGCACGAAGATCTTGTGGTCGTCGGCGTGCTTCCACCGGATCGAGTAGTCCGACTCGATGATCGGCTCGCCGCGCTCGTCGACGTCGACCAGGGCCGACAGGTCCGGGTCGAAGGGCAGCGGCGCGAGCCGCCGTCCCGCCGCGACCACCACGTTCGCCGCCCGGTGCCGTTCCTCGCCACTGCCGGCGGTGAGGCATTCCAACTCGATCTCGCCGTCCAGCTGCCGGGCGCCGGTCACGGTCCGGCTCGGCATGATCGTGACCGGGAACCGCCCGGCCCGCAGCCGCTCCTCGTAGTTGTGCTGGTAGATGCCGCGCAGCGTGCCGGGTGAGATGCCGTCGCTGGTGAGGATCTGACCGGAGACGAGGCGTTCGCGGACGTCCCTTGAGAGGTTGAGGAACGCTTCCTGGTACGCGGGTCGGTACAGGTCGTTCGCGGAGGGGGAATCCTCCAGCGGCGCGAACCACGACCGGCGGCCGATCCACTTGATGTCGCGGCACCCACGGCTGAGCAGCGCCGCGACACATTCGGCGCTGGTCTGGCCGCTGCCGATCACGATCCAGGGCAGGTCCGGTTCGTCGGGCACTGTGGTGAGGCGCTGGTTCAGCTCGTCGGCGACGAAGACGTGTCGGGGGTCGAGGGCACCCAGGAACTCCGGCACGAAGGGCATCGTCCCGGTGCCGATCACCAGGTGCTGGGACCGGGCGACAGCTTCCCCGCGGCTGTGGCTCACCAACGCGCCGTCGAACTCGACGTGGTCGATCCGGGTGCCGTAGGTGATGTTCGGCAACTGGCTCGCCGCCCACACCAGGTACTGCTGGTACTCCACACGCGGGATCGTGTCGAAGCCCGCGCCCAGCAGTGCGTAGACCCGGCCCGTGGTGACCAGGTAGTTGAGGAACGACAGCGGATGGGTCGGGTCGTACAGCGAGACCAGGTCCTTGACCCAGCCGGTCTGCATCCGTACGCCGCTGTGCAGCATTCCGTCGTGCCACCCCGGCTGGTCACGCGCCTCGAACAGGGCGATCTGGTGTGGCGCGAGGACGTCGTACATGGCCGCGAGGCTCAGGTTGGCTGGCCCGGCACCGATACCCACTGCGTGATATGTCTGCGTCATCTTCTGCCTCTGTCTAACCCGTTGGGACATTGACGGCGGAACGGTTGGTGAGCAGGGCGGTGGCGGCGAGGCGGCTGGCGGCCAACGCGGTCTTGGCGGCGCCTCCACTTCCGCCGGTGAAGGTGAAGGTGTGCGCGGTTCCGGCGACGGCTCGCAGCGCCAGACCGGCGGGCTCGCTGTAGCAGTCGACGGCGCTGACCGGTGGGCCCAGCGGCCGCGGGTCCAGACCAGGCAGCCGCAGCAGGGCGGTTGCCCGGACCTGTTCGGTCAGGTCGACGTCCGGCTCGGGGGTCGGCGGTTCGACGTCCCAGCGCGTGCTCGGCAGGCCGAGTAGCAGGCGTCCCGGTCCCGCCGGTCGGCCGTAGAGACCACTGGTCTCGTCGACGAAACACGGCAGGTCGTTCCGGGCCACGGCGTAGTGGGCGTACTGGATGTGTTTTGTGCGCAGCGTGGTGGTGAGCCCGGCGGAACGCAGCAGGCCGGGGGTCCACGCGCCGGCGGCGACGACCACGAGGTCGCCGGTTAGCCGCCGACCGTCCCGCAGTTCGACAGTGTCGTCGTCGAGCCGTGCCACAGGCGTGGCCTCGGTCCGGTCCAGCCCGGCGAGGGCCGCCCGGCGCAGTCGGTCCGGGACGATGTATCCGGCGTGCGGTTCCCAGACCGCCGCGCTGCGCTCCGGCAGGCGGTCGAAGCCGAACCGGCGGGCGACCTGCGTACCTGTCAACACCTCGATCCCCGGCGCCCCGACACCGGCCACCAGATCGAGGTCACCGGCATCCAGCAGGTAGAGCGAGCCGCTCTCCCGCCAGCCTGCCTGCTCGGCAAGCACCGGGTCGGCCAGCAGCTCGGCGAGGCTGGCGGTGGCCAGGGAACGGGCGGCCGGGTCGGGCTCGAACGCCCGCACCAGGCCGCCGGACGCCGCCGTGGCGTCGGCGTACCCGCCCTCCGGCCCGTCGATTCCCGCGCCGATCAACACCGGCTGGGCGCCGGCGTCCTGCAACCGTCGAGCCAGCAGGGCCCCACCCAGGCCGGCGCCGACGACGAGTACCCGTGGCTCAGCCACCGGACTCCGCCGGGAGGGTGCCGCCGATCAGACCCAACAGCCGGGCCGCCCGTTCCGGGCTGCTGCGGTACGCGGTCAGCGCCGCGCGGACCGCCGTGGCGGGGTCGAAGTGTTCCGGGCGCAACGCCTGCTCGCCCCGCGTCAGCTCGATGTCCGCAAGCGCCGCGTCGAGGGCGGGGGCGTTCCCGTCAAGGGACGCCGCGTACCGCGTCTTGAATGCCTGGTACGCCTCCGGCCGGAAGTCGGACTCGTAGCTGTCCGGCCGGTCCCAGCTCACGAACGCCCGCACCACGGTCGGGTCCTCGCTGGACAGGAACTCGTCGGCCCAGATGGCGTGTTGCCGGCTGGTGGAGAACTTCGAGCCGGTGAGCCGGTAGAACTCGTTGACCACCAGACCGGTCGGACGATCGGGCAGGCCGGCGGCGAGGTGCAGGGCCGGGATCAGGACCGCGTAGTAGAACGCGTTGTCGACCCCCAGGAAGATCCACTGCTCGTCGATGCCCTGCCAAGCGTCGAGGTACCCGGCCAGGGCGTCCGCGTCGGGACGCAGGTGGCGGGCGGGCATTACCAGGTTGGCCAGGGCCATCTCGGCCCACACGTCGATCCGCAGACCGTCGTCCCACTCGATGCCCCAGTCCGTCGGATAGGCGAGCGGCACATCCGGCAGCGCCCCATCGAGGTACGACCCGACGAGCCGGCGCAGCCGGGGCGGCAGCACCGCGCGGGACCAGAACTCGGCAAGTCGCTCCCGGTGCTCTGCCAGGCGGAGCACCGGGATCGTGTGGGTGACCGGCTCGGGTGCGGCCGAGCAGCAGGTCGATCGCGCCCCGACCAGGGTCTCGGCGGTGCAGAACCCGCCGCAGCCCTCACACGTGCCACCGGCGGCCCCAGCTCCGCAGACCGGGCAGGTCCCGGTGACCCGTACGTGGTGCAGGACCCGGTGGCAGGCGGAGCAGGCGCGCAGCGACACCGGGGCGATCTCGACGGCCTTCGCCTCGACCAGCTCGGTGAGCAGCCCGGCCACGGTACTGCGGTAGCCCTCGTCGGCCAGCGGGTCGGCCATGATGTCGTAGCGGATGCGGGCCGCGTCCAGGGCCGTACAGATCAACGCCTGGTAGCGGGCGGCGGTGTCCGTCACGGCCTCCCCGAGCGCCTCGGCCCGCGCCAGCACGTAGTTCTGGTGGGCGTCCAGGCCGGACTGCGCTACCACCCGGCGGCCGTCGGCGCGCAGCGCGCGGACCGCGATGTCCCCGGCGACGTACGGGCCGGAGAGGTGGCCGACGTGCAGTGGCCCGTTCGGTGTCGGCGGTGGGGTCACCACGAGCACGGCGCCCGGTGCGGCCGGTACGGCCGCCCCGAGGGCCTCAGTCACGACCCGCACCACCACTCGCACCGTCAGTGGCAGCGGCGGCGTCCGCATCGGCAGCATCCGCGACGGCGGCGGCGTCCTGGGGCATCCAGTAGATGCTCAGGATCGTCAGCGGCTGTACCGGGGACGGGTTGTGGATGACGTGGCGCTGTTCGGGGTCGAGCAGGATGACGCCGCCGGTCGGCACTTCGACCTTCTCCCCACCCTCCTCGTAGATGGCGGTGCCGCGGGTCACGACCGCGAACTCGACCTCCGGGTGTACGTCCTCGGCGCTGCTGCCACCGGGCGGGATGACGCACCACATCGCGTCGAACGGCAGCGGCCCGAGGTCCCGGTACTGCTTCCAGCGACCGATCTGGATTCCGTACTCCTCGGTAAGTTCCGCCGCATCGCTGACATATCTACGCATGCCCATCCTCCGTGCTCGGTTGGACTGAGGTATTACGCAACGCAATTAGTTCCACCGATGTCCAAGCGGTGATCGACCAGTGCTGACATACGGCGCATAGCAGGCTCGGTACGGCGTCACGCGTTTTGGCCACTTTCACCGCCACCAATGGCGGCAAGGCCACTGTGGACTTAAAGTGACCACGCAAACAGGAATCGCACCGGCAGATCACCGGCAAATGTCGCTGCTGACTTCCCAGACAGCGGGTCAAATCCGGCGCATCGCCCGCGCAATTCGGCCAAATACGTACGGGGCCGACGAGTGGAGGCGGCATTGTGATCGGCTTCATCAATACCCTGAGTGATGAAATCATCGCAGCACGACAGCGGGCCAACCTCACCCAGGAGGAATTGGCCGCGAAAACCGGACTGAGCGTCCGGAGCATCCGCAACCTGGAGTCGGCGCGGGTGACCCAGCCGCGACCGGCGACCGTTCGTCTGCTGCGCGACGCGCTCAATCTTCCCGCCCGCCCCTCACCAACGTCCCGGATACGTCCCATGCAGCTACCGCTCGGCACTCCGGACTTCGTCGGCCGATCAGCACAACTCGCCCAACTCGACGGGCTGCTCGACGGTGGACCTCGGCGAATGTCGGCAGTGGTGATCTGCGTCCTCACCGGGCCGAGCGGCATCGGCAAGACAGCGTTGGCCCTGCACTGGGCACACCGCGTCGCTCCTCGTTTCGCCGACGGCGTGCTCTACCTCGACCTGCGGGGCAGCCGCCCAGACGACCAGGTGGTGGCCCCGTCCGACGCGCTTGGCAGCCTCATCCAGGCGCTGGACGTACCCGGCGACATTCCGTGCGATCCGGCCGCACGGGCCGGGCTGTACCGGAGCGCCCTGGCCGGGCGGCGGATGCTCATCGTGCTCGACGACGCGCGGGACGCAGACCAGGCACGACCGCTGTTGCCCGGTGTGGCGGGCTGCATGGTCGTGGTGACCAGCCGCGATCGCCTGAGCTGCCTGGTCGCGGCGGAGGCCGCGCGTCCCGTCGTTGTCGACGAACTCGGCCCCGCGGAGGCGTGGAACCTGCTCCGTTCCCGTCTCGGTGAGCGGCGGCTCGCCACCGAGCGGGAGGCATTGGAGAGCATCGTCGCCCACTGCGCGGGCTCTCCCCGGGCGCTGACGGCGGCGGCCGCCTGCGCGGCCATTGACCCCCGACTCTCCCTCACGGAGTTGGCCCGGCAACTGCGCTAGAACGCCGCCAGCTACGGCGGCCGTTGTCGATCAGGGTTCGTCTACCCGCGCACCGGCGCGGGCGGCCACGTGCGCCGGCACCGGTACGGTCGCCGGCAGTGCGGGGTCGGCCAAGGGCTGCTGCCACCGCGCGATCAGCGGCAGTTCCCCTGCCCAGTTGCCACGTTCCGCGTCCGGGCTGTCGCCATCGTCCGGCGGGCCGCTGCGCGTCTTGACCGACGCCTCGGTGAGCGGAAGCGCCAGCAGTGCGGTGGCAGCCAGTTCCTTCCGGTTCGGTTGACGGGCGTAGTCCCACTGGCCGGGGGCGACGTGCTCGGTGAGCGTCCGGAGGCCATGCAGCTTCTCGTCGGGGTCGGTCACCCAACGCGGCAGACCGTAGACCATCGCGCTGCGGTAGTTGACCCCGTGTTCGAAGACCGAGCGTGCCAGGACCAGGCCGTCGACGACAGTGACGGTGGCACAGACCTCCGCGCCGGTGGTGAGGCTCCGGCTGGCCACCGACCCGTGCAGGTAGAGGTGCTTGTCGTCGAATCCGTAGACGGTGGGAACGACCATCGGGTAGCCGTCCACGAGCACGCCGAGGTGGCAGACGAAGCTGGCCCGCAGGACGTCGAAGAGGGCGCTCCGATCGCTGCGCCCCTTCTCCTTCATGCGACGCAACCCGGTTCGGGGCGTTGCGGACAACGGCAGGTCGGCGTCGCTCACTTGTGGTCTCCCGTCGGTTTCCCTGTCCCGGCAGCCTCGAAAGGCCGAGCGTGGTTCGGGCTGGAGTGTAGGAGCGTTCCGACGAGACTGGTATGGACACGGCTGATGGGCCGGGCCTCGCGGCCCGGCCCATCAGTGCGTCAGGTCGACGCGTTTACCGAATCGATCAGCGCAGCTGGTGAGCGAGACCGGCGGTGGCGTCACCACTCTCGTACGAGACGAGCAGCGACGAACCGGCCGGAAGCGCCCCGCTCAGCGGCAGGACCAGAGTGCGGTCCTTGCTCAGGCTGGCCGTGGTCTCCGCCACGACCCGCTCGCCGTCCCAGACGAAGACCCTGGCGGTGCCGGACTTCTTCACCTTGAGCTCCACCGAGACCTTCGAGTTGGTCGCGGTGACCTTCTTGATCTTCACGGTGCCGTCCGGCAGCGCCGCGTAACCACCCGGTGCCACCCCGTCCGAGGAGGACTGGAGGATGGTCTGCGGCGAGTTGACGCTCTGCGCCGCCGTGTCCGGCATGATCGGAGCCTTGGGCGCCGACGGCCGGGCCGTCAGATCCGGCAGGATCGCGTTGCCCCAGCGCCACGGGTCAGCCCGAACGCCGCTCCAGGTCGACCAGCCGACCCGGGTCTGCGAGGACAGGTCCTGCGTGTCCGAGTCGTTGACCAGGACGTTCATCCCCATGCGGGCCGGGTCGATGTTGTCCGGCAGCACGCTGAACGGGATCTTGACCTCGATCCGGTAACCCGTGTACGGGTTGCTGGTGACGACCGAGGCGATCTCAAGACCCGGCGCGGTCTCCGGACCACCCTGGTGGTTGTCGCGCTCCCGGGCGAAGCACGGCGGGTTGCCGTTGGCCGGGTCGTTGGTGGCCGGGAAGAGCGCCACGTTGAACACCGTGGAGGTGTTCGCCGAGTTGCCGCGCGGGTCGATGCCGAACTCGATGTTGTCGTTACGGCGCGGACGCTTGCAGTCCACCGCCGGCAGGAGGGTGCCGAGCACGTCGTCGGTGATGTTGAAGACGGCGTACAGGGCGTCGTCGGTGTGGGTGAACTGGGCGGTGCCGGAGATGTCCGACGCCGGAGCGGCGGTGCCCTCCCAGCGCGTCGAGATGTCGACGACCTCGCCGGTGTACTCGTGGTCGTGGCCGTGGCCGTCAACGACCGGCGCGGTGGCCGCCTTCGGGATGGTGGTGGTCGGCACCAGGTTGAACACGCCCGGCTCGATGGCGCTGCCACCGTTGTAGCTGGTCTCGATGCCCACCCGGTACGCGCCGTTGTCCGGCGCCCGGTTGGCGGTCGGCAGCGACGTGTCGGAGTTGGTGACCGTGAAGGTCACCGAGGTGCGGGCACCGGGCTGAAGCCCGCTGTACGCCAGCTGCTGCTGCGCCACCGTGAAGCCGGCCGGGACGTTCAGCTTGACCGTTCCGGACTCGACCCGCGTGCCGTGGTTGGTCAGGTTGACCTTGACGTCACGGGTGCCACCGCTGGGGATGTTCAGCAGGGACTCGATGAGCGCGTCGAGCTGCTGGACCTTGTTACGGACCGACCACTCGCGGAAGTCGGCGATCTCCTCCAGCGGCTCCAGGGTGCCGCGCACCGGAGCAGTTCCCTGCACGCGGGCGCTGCTGGTACCGCTGCCGTCCTTCTTGCTCGTCAGCGTGGCGTTGATCAGGAACCGCTCGCCCACAGTGACCTGCGCAGGCGGGGTGACCGTGAAGCTCTTCACGACCTCCTTGCGCGGGGTGAGCGTGCCGACGTTGCCGTTACCACTGACCGTCCAGCCAGCCGGAACGTCAAGAGTGACCTTGGCGCCGGGGATGGCCTTCTCGGAGTAGAGCACCGTGTCGACCTTGATGGGCTGGCCGGCGAGGGCCTCCCACTTCTGCGGACGCACGTGGACCTCGGTGCCCAGCGGCAGGCCGCCGGGGGCACGGAGGGTGGCGCCCTGAAGCGCACCGGTGCCGGCACCGACGTTCGGGTCCGGGTACGGGGTGCGCGTGTCGATCAGGGTCAGCCGGTTGCAGCCGATGTTTGCCGGGTTGGTCGTCGGGAAGGAGCTGTTGCCCCAGCCCTGCGACACGTACTCCCGGCGGGCCCAGGTCTGGACCGTGTTCCACCGGTTGCCGTCGTGCCGTGCCGACTCGTAGCCCTGCCAGGTGCCGAAGATGACGTTGCTGGCCTCAGCCGGCGTGAACGTGGTCTCGCAGGCGGGGCCGTTGGTGCCGGTCGTGCCACTGCCACCGGTCTGGAAGATCCGGGAGACCCGCCAGGGCTTGAGGCCCTCGTTCTTGATCTGCTCCGGGAAGGCCTTCGGGTCCGCCGCGGCGTAGAACGCCTCGACCGCCAGCATGGCCGACTTCTGGTGGTTACCGTGGTTGCCCTGGGTGGCCGAGGGGTTCATCGTGAGGATGACCTCGGGCTTGGTGGTCCGCAGCACCCGCACGATCCGGGAGAGCGTCTCCTGGTGACCCCAGACCTCTTCGGTCAGCGGGGCACTGGCCGTGTACCAGAAGTCGAGCGCGTCCAGGTTGTAGATGTGCTCGATGCCGGCGTAGGCCACCGCCTTGCGCTCCTCGGCCTCGCGCAGGATGCCGAGTTCGGGGCCCTCTTCGAGGCCGGTGGCGTTGCCGCCGCCCTCTCCACGGGTGGTGGTGATGACGCCGGCCTTCATGCCGTGATACTCGTTCCAGTATCCCAGCATGCCGAGCTGGCCGGCCTCGTCATCGGGGTGCGCGCCGATGAACATGACGTCCAGGTCGACAGGCTTGACGGCCTTGGCGTCGGGCTTGGGTGATGAGGCCTTGGGGCCGGCCTGGACCGGACTGGTCAGGCCTAGCGACAGCAAACCGCACATGGCGATAGTCGCCGTGGTGCGCCATTTCATTGGCATACCTCTTCGTGTGGGGGCGAGTGCTGCGGGGGGACGGTGTGGGCCCGGCAGGAGCCTCTTGGCAGTTGGCTCCTGCCGGGCCCGGAAGTGAACAGCTGTCCACTGGAGACCGCGGGGCGGTCTCCACGCGTGAGGGTCGCTCGGCAGTGGGGGTGTGGTGCCTGACCACCGCCACGTCAGAGCGGCTCGCACAGTGGTAGGGATGGATTCACCAGAAGGCCTTCGGGCGGTAACGCTAGGGATCTTGCGACGTGCTAGTCAATAGGCCGGAGCGACTTTCTTCCTTCTCCGAAGAAACGATGTGCCTGTTCACGGGCTTGGCTCGTCGCTCCACTTTGGTGATCAGAGCCGTTTGCCCGATTTTGGGAGGCGCGACTTCTGCACTGGAGCCGCATTCGTCCGATCGGGACCGTCCAGCCGGACCGCGGCCCGCCGTGGATCTCTGTTTTCCCACGCCAGGTACCGAGATGATCTCGTTACTTGACGCCATAGTTTTTTCTCAGTAGGAAATAACTGTGTCCGACAAAGCAACGACCAGCCCGGTCAGCCGTGAGCGGTCCCGTGAGATCAAGCGTCTCTCGGTGATCCTGGCTGCCCGGCAGGCGCGACTGCTGTCCCGGGTGGACCTCGCCGAGATGACGGGTCTTCCGGCGGCCACCGTGACAGTTCTCGTGCGAGAGCTCATCGCCGAGGGCTACCTCATCGAACGCGGGCCGGGCGCCCCCACCACCGGCCGTCCTCGCGAAATGCTCGAGTTCAACCCGCGTGCCGAGCTCGTCGCCGCGGTGTCGCTGGAGCCGACCCGGATCAGTTGCGAAATCGCCGACAGCGAGGGCGCGCTCATCGCGCACCGCACCGCGCGGTTCGGTGGCGACGTTGTCGAGACCATCTGCGGGTTCGTCCTGGACCTCGTCGGCGACAACCTGCCGTCGTTGCGCGGCGTCGCCATCGCGGTGCCGGGCGTCTCGACAAACGGCGCGGTACGCCTCGCGCCGTCGGTAGGGCTCGTCGAGGCGTGGCCGATCGGCGCGTCGGTTCAGCAACGCCTCGGCGTGCCCGTCGTCGTCGACAACGATGTCAACCTGATGGCCGCCGGTGAGTGTGTCGCCGGCGCCGGAGCGGACGTCGCCAACCTGCTGCTGGTGCACGTCGCGGACGGCATCGGCGCCGGTCTCGTCCTCGACGGCAAGGTCCGCAGGGGCGCCAGCGGGGCGGCCGGCGAGGTGGGCTTCATGCCCCTGGACTCCGCGCCCAAACACAGCTACAGCGGCGTGGGCGAGTTCGAGGCCCGGTGGTCGGTGAACGCCATCGCCGAGCAGGTGGTCGCCCTGCATCCGGGGCGGCGGCCGGAGTCGCCGGTGCGGGAGCTGATCGCACTCGCCGCCACGTCGCGCCCGGCGCGCGAGTATCTCGACGAGGTGCTCGACGCCTGGGCCCGGCTCATCCTCTCCTGCGTCTGCGTGATCGACCCGGGGATGGTGCTGCTCAGCGGCGCCGCCGCGGAGCTCGACGACGCCACGCTCGAACAACTCCAGAGACTGCTCTCGGCCAAGACCCCGGCCCCGACTGAGGTACGTCGAGCCACCCTCGGCGACCAGGCCGTGCTGCACGGAGCGATCAGCTACGCGCTGTCGGCCGCGGTTCCGCTGCCCACCCTGCCCTGACCACCACCACCGACCGACACCCCGTCCCCCTTCTTCACTCCCTGCGTCCGCACCAGAACAACCGGACGAGGCACGCCCACATCCCGCACCGGCGGACCCCCGAACCCCGCTCCGGGCACCACTCGATCGTCGATCGACGTGACCGGGCGGAGAACCACCGTATTTCGGCACAGCGATTTCGATTTACGAGCTTCCATCAGAAATCCCCCGTAGATCCCCCTTGAGTGGAGGTACCAATGAGACGTCCCTGGGTCATGACAATCGCGCTCGGCGCGATGCTGGCTGCCACCGCCGCCTGCGGCGGCGGCAGTGACGACAGCGGCGACGCCGGCTCGTCCCCGGCCGCGTCGGCCGAGAAGTTCGTCATCTACAGCGCCCGCGACAAGGCTGTCACCGACTACGTCGTCGAGCAGTTCACCGCGAAGAACCCCGAGTACAAGGGCAAGGTCGAGGTGCTCAACATGGGCGCCCAGGAGGTGCTCGAGCGGGTTCGCGCCGAGAAGGCGAACCCGCAGGCCTCGGTGTGGTGGGGCGGCACCCAGCAGGGTCTCGCCACCGGCGCCACGGAGGGTCTGCTGGAGGCCTGGCAGCCCTCGTTCGCCGGGAAGATGGACGCGCGGTACAAGGACGCCGAGGGCCGCTGGTTCGGCGAGATCCTGCTGCCCGAGGTCATCATGTACAACAACAAGGCGCTGACCGCCGAGCAGGCGCCGAAGGACTGGGACGACCTGATCGACCCCCAGTGGAAAGACAAGATCATCATCCGGGACGTGGCCGCCTCCGGCACCATGCGCTCGATCTACTCCTCGATGATCCAGCGTCTCTCGCCCGACGGCTCGAACCCCCAGCCCGGCTACGACTGGCTGCGCAAGCTCGACGCCAACACCGTCGAGTACGCCGCCAACCCCGCCGACCTGTACCTGAAGATGTCGCGTGAGCAGGGTGTGGTGAGCGCCTGGAACCTCCAGGACGTGCTGCTGCAGGCCGACAAGAAGATGCCGTTCGGCTACGTCATGCCGGCCTCGGGCGCCCCGGTGCTCGTCGACGGTGTCGCCGCGGTCAAGGGCGGCAACAAGGCCGGTGCCGAGAAGTTCCTCGAGTTCCTCTTCGACGACTCGCTGCGGGCCACCCTCGCCAAGGACTACTTCCAGATCCCCGCGGTGGAGATCTCCGAGAAGCCGGAGTGGCTGTCCAACCTCGGCCTCAAGCCGATGGACGTCGACTGGGACGTGATCGGCAAGAACGAGACGGCCTGGATCAACCACTGGAACGCGGAGATCAAGGACAAGGGCTGAGTTAACGGGGGCCGGGTCGTGCCACGGCACGACCCGGCCCCGTCCCGGAAGGACCCAGAAACATGATCGATGTCCGGCTGGCGGCCGTCAGCAAGCGCTTCGACAAGTCGAGCGACGCAGCGGCGGTCGACAACGTCACCATCACCATCGGAGCCGGTGAGTTCTTCACCCTCCTCGGACCGAGCGGATGCGGCAAGACCACGACCCTGAGGATGGTGGCGGGGTTCTATTTCCCGACGTCCGGGCACATCCACTTCGGCGACGACGACGTGACGCGTTGGTCGCCGAACAAACGGGACACCGGCATGGTTTTCCAGAACTACGCGCTCTTTCCCCACATGTCGGTGGCGCAGAACGTCGCGTACGGGCTGAAGGTCCGTCGGGTCTCCCGCGAGGAGCGGACCCGCCGGATCAACGAGGCACTCGCCCAGGTGCACCTCACCGGGTACGGCGACAGGCGCATCGACGCGCTCTCCGGCGGCCAGCAGCAGCGCGTCGCGTTGGCCCGGGCACTTGTCATCCGGCCCCGCACCCTGCTGCTCGACGAGCCGCTGTCCAATCTCGACGCGAAGCTCCGCGAGGAGACGCGCACCGAGATCCGGCGGATCCACCGCGAGAGCGGCCTCACCAGCATCTACGTCACGCACGACCAGGCTGAGGCCATGTCGATGTCGGACCGCATCGCCGTCATGCAGTCCGGGAAGGTCCAGCAGGTCGGCGCTCCGCAGGAGATCTACTACCGGCCCACGAACTCGTTCGTGGCCCGGTTCATCGGTCGCAGCAACGTCCTGAGCCTGCCTGTGGTCGGCGCGGCGGAGACCCAGGTGCAGGTACGCCTCCCCGGTGGCGCGACGCTCGACGTCGGTGCCGCCTCGGGGCACGGCCTCACCGAGGGAGACACCGCGTTGGTGTCGGCCCGCCCGGAGCACATCACGCTCGCCGGCTCGAACGACGAGGCGGCGCTGCGCGGCCGGATCACCCACATCGAGTTCACCGGCATGGCCACCCACCTCAACGTCGACGTCGACGGCATCGACGTGATGGCAGCCGTGATCGACCCGCCGACCGGCATCAAGCTCGACGACGTCGTGGGCCTGCGCCTCGTAGCCGAACGGCTCTGGGTGGTCCGGCCGTGACCGTTCGTTCCGAACCCACACCCGGCCGGCTGGCAGGGCTCGGCCAGCGCCTGGCCGGTGGCGCCACCTCACGGTGGTTCCCCTACCTGCTCGTCTTCCCCCTCGTCCTGGTGCTCTGGGGCTACGTCGTCCAACCGATGTTCGCCACCTTCGCCGAGAGCGTCAGCGCCGACGGCACGAAGAACTACCTCCAGTTCTTCACCTCCTCCGGGGTGGCCCGGCAGTCCCTGTTCACCTCGCTGTTCATCTCGGCGGCGAGCGTCCTGCTCTGCGGCATCGTCGGCGTCTCGATGGCCTTCCTGCTCAAGCGGTTCACCTTCCGCGGCCGGCGGCTCATGGAGGCGTTCATCCTGGTGCCGGCGGCCCTGCCACCGCTGATCGGTGCCGTGTCGTTCCAGCTGCTCTACAGCAACATCGGCATCCTGCCGCGCGGGTTGCAGGCGCTCTTCGGCACCGACCAACCGGTCCTGGCGTTCGACGGGATCGCCGGCGTACTCGTGGTGCACACGTTCACCATGTACCCGTTCTTCTACCTGGCCGCCGCCGCAGCACTGGCCGGAATGGACCCATCGGTCGAGGAGGCGGCGTACAACCTCGGCGCCAGCCGGGTGCGGGTCTGGCTGACCGTCATGCTGCCGATGCTCACCCCGGCGCTGGTCTCGGCGTCGCTGCTGGTCTTCATGACCTCACTGGCGTCGTACACCGCGCCGCTGCTGTTCAACGTCAGCCAGACCATGACGATGCAGATCTACATCAACCGGACCAACGGCGACCTGCCGATGGCCTCGGCGTACGCCTCCGTGCTGGGCATCGTCTCCATCATCTTCCTGCTGGCGATGCGGTGGTACGAGGGCCGGCGCAGCTACCAGTCGCAGTCGAAGGGGATCTCCGCGAACCGGCGCGAGATCAACAACCCGATCGGGCGGTGGTTGGCGCCGTTCGCCTCGGTGCTGGCCACGATGATCCTGCTCGCCCCGGTCGCCACGATCGCGCTCGTCGCGTTCTCCGAGAACCGCACCTGGACCACGCAGGTGCTGCCGACGACGTACACCTTCGAGAACTTCGTCACGATCTTCACCGACCCCAAGGCGTTCCGGCCGATCCTCAACTCGGTACAGATGAGCCTTCTCGCCGTGGTCGGCTGCGTGGTGATCGGCGTGCTCATCGCGTACGCGGTGCGGCGGTTGCGGTTCGTCGGACGCGGCCTGCTCGACGTGGCCGTGATGATCGCCTGGGCGCTGCCCGGAACTGTCGTCGCGATCAACCTGATCTCGGCGTTCAGCACAGGCAACGCGTTCAGCCTCGGGCAGGTACTTGTCGGAACCTTCTGGATCCTGCCGCTCGCCTACTTCGTGCGGTTCCTGCCGATCGTGTTCCGGTCCAGCTCGGCGGCGCTGGCGCTCATCGACCCGTCGCTGGAGGAGGCCGCCCGCAACCTCGGCGCCTCCTGGGTGCGGGCCTTCTACACAATCACCGTGCGGCTGATGCTCCCCGGCGTGCTCGCCGGCGCACTGCTGGCGTTCGTGCACGGTGTCGGCGAGTTCGTCGCCTCGGTGCTGATCTACACCTCGTCGACGGTGCCGATCTCGGTGGCCATCAACAACCGGATGTACTCGTTCGAACTCGGCACCGCTGCTGCCTACGGAATGCTCCAGGTGCTGCTCATCTTCGTGGTGATGTGGTTCTCCGGTCGGCTGGACAGCAGCCGTACCGCGAGTAGGAAGGCCGCACAGTGGACGAACTGATCGAACGCTGGCGTGTCGAGGGCGGGCTGCTCCCGGTCACCCGGGTTCCCGGCCACGCGTTCGCCGCGGTCGTCGAGGCGGCGGACCTCGCGGTGCTGCCGGTCGGCGCCGTCGAGTGGCACGGCCCGCACCTGCCGCTCGGCACCGACCTGCTCCTCGCCGAGGGGTTCGCGGGGGAACTGGCCACCGGCTCGGCCCGTGCCGTGCTCTTTCCCGCCGCACCGTACGCCGCCTGCCCCGGCCAGACGCGACCCTGGCCGGGCACCGTGGCGCTGCGCCCCGAGATCGCCGTCGGGTACCTCAGCGACGTGCTCGCCGGCATCGTCGAGGCGGGCTTCCCCCGGCTCCTCGTGGTCAACGGACACGACGCCAACCTCTCCACCGTGCGTGCCGCAATGGAGTGGGTCTCCGGACGGCACCTGGCGAGCCTGCTGCTCGCCAACTGGTTCCAGCTGGTCAGCCCGGACGAGACAGCCGAGATCTTCGGCCCTCTGCCGTCCCGGGGACACGGCGGAGCGTACGAAAGCTCGGCCGTGCTCGGCTTCGACCCGGCGGCGGTGCACCTGGCCGCCGCGCCGGACCTGCCACCGAAGCCGAAGCTGACCACCCCCTACCCGTACGTGCTCGTGGAGTCGCGGCCCGACCCGTGGCAGGGCTGGTCGGGTCACGTCTCGCTGGCCACCGAGTCGGCCGGGCGAGAAATCCGGCAGCTGGCCGGCGCGCGGCTGCGTGAGGTGATCGAGGCATGGCTGGCCTCGCCGCTACCCGGTCCACCCGGGGCGGACCAGCCCGCCTCGTCCGACAAGACCGCCTGGTCCGACCGGTCCGGCGGCACCGGCCGGTCGGACCAGGCCATCGGATGACCCAGCCCGCCACCCGTACGACAACGCATCGCATTGGGAGACCTGGATGACGCCCGCACTGACCATCTATCAGCAGCACCACCTCCGCGTCGTGTTCGATCACCACGCCGCCCACCTGTATCCCGCGATGGTCAAGGCGAGCCAGGCCCACGTCGTCATGCTCGCCGAGCAGGGGCTGATCCCCGCTGACTCGGCCGCGATGATGCTGCGCGGGTTGCTCGTCCTCACCGAGGACCGGCCGGAGGAGTTCGACTACGACGGCAGCGTCGAGGACGTCTACTACACGCTGGAGAAGCGCCTCGCCGCCGCCTGCGGGGTCGAGGTGTCCCAGCTCAGCGTGCAGCTCGCCCGCAGCCGCAACGACCTCGACGCCGGTGTCTTCCGGATGGTGCTGCGCGATCAACTCCTCCAGGTGCTCGACGCGGTGCTGGCCGCCGGCCGGACCATCCTGGACCGCGCCGACCGGCACGCCGACGTGGTCATCACCGGCTACACCCACAGGCGCCCGGCCCAGCCGACGAGCATCGGGCACGTCTTCGCCGGCTACGCCGAAGCGCTTGTCGGCGAGGGGTTCGCCTACGCCGACCTGCTTGACGAGATGAACCGTTCGCCCCTGGGCTCCTGCGCCTTCGCCGGCACCGACCTGGACATCTCGCCCCGCCGCCTGGCGGACCTGCTCGGCTTCGAGCGGCTCATCATCAACTCGTACGAGGCGGTGGCCGGCGCCGACCACCTCGTCCGCGTCGCCACCCTCAACGCGCAGGCGCTCGCCACCGGCGCCCGGCTGGCCCGCACCCTGATGGACTGGCTGAGCTGGGGCTGGGTCGTCACGCCCGGCGAGTTCACCCAGGGCAGCAGCATCATGCCGCAGAAGCGCAACCCTGTCGTGCTGGAACACCTCGTCTCGATGGCCGGCGCCGCCGCCGCGGACGCCGTCAGCGTGCTCAACAACGTGGGCGCCGCCTGGTGGGAGGACTCCAACAACGCCACCACCGACGTACAGGCCCGGCTCTGGGACGGCGACGACCGGGCGTACCGGTTCTTCTCCCTGCTCGGCGGGCTGATCGCGGAGTTGGACCCGCTGCGTCCGCCGGCCGGCGAGGAGATCGTCGCCTCGGGCGCCACCACGACCGCCGCGGCGGACGCGCTGGCCCGCCACGGCGTACCGTTCCGGGGCGCACACTCGCTGCTCGGTCGGCTGGTGCGCAACGGCCCGCCCGCCACCTGGACCGAACAGGACGTCCGGTCGACCGCCGCCGACCTCGGCCTCGCCGAGCTCGACGAGGCCGCGATCCGGGACCTGCTGGCCGCCGCGGTGCACCCGGAGTTCGTGCTCCGCCGGGCCCAGGCCGACGGTCCGGGCGAAGCGGCGGTACGCGAGCAGGTGGCGCAACTGCGAACCATGATGACGGCGGTAGCGGCGCGTGTGGATGCGTTCCGGGACCGGCTGGTCCGTGCCGACGAGGCGTTGGCCGAGGCGGTCGCGGCGAGGGTGGCGCGGTGACGGGGCAACAGACACGGCACCGCGTGAACGATGATGTCGTGTCGCCGCGTTCGCGGCACGACGTGGACCGACGGCCCGAAGGGCGATCTGACATCACCATGGAACAATCGGCGAACCCGCGGCTGCTCGGCATCGATTTCGGCGGCACGAAAATGGCTATCGGGGTGGGCGACGCCGACGGTCGACTGCTCGTCTCCGAGCGACTGCCCACCCACGCCGAGCACGGTGCTCAGCAGGCCCTCACCAGGGCTCTCGACCGGGCACGGGAACTCGCGGACCGCACCGGCGGCACGCTCGTTGCGGCCGGCATCGCCTCCCCCGGCGTGGTCCACGACGACAGCATCGACCTGGCGCCGAACGTACCCGGCTGGGAGCAACTGCGGCTGGCCGACGCGGTCCGCGACCACCTCGGGCTGACCTCCGTACGGGTGTCGAACGACCTCAACGCCGCCGCCTACGCGGAACTGCGCTTCGGGGCGTTGCAGGGAGTCGATCCCGGTCTGGTGATCGGGCTCGGCACCGGGGTGGCCGCGGCAGTGACGGTCGGCGGCGAGGTGATGCCCGGCTACCACGGCGCGGCCGGGGAGATCGCCTACGGCCTGACGGATCACAGCTGGCCAGCGGGCCTGGAGCCGATGCTGGAGGCGACATTCTCCGGCCGCGCGTTGGACGAGCTGGCGCTGCGACTGGGGATGACCGGCCAGGCCGCCGCGCTCTGCACCGCTGCGGCGCAGCCCGGCCAGGCCCGCGACGAGTTGCGTCGGCGCGTCGACGAGTTGGCCCGCCAACTCGTCACCTGCTGCCTCCTGCTCGACCCGCAGCGGATCGTGCTTGTCGGCAGCGTCGCCGGCAACGAGGTCGTGCGGGAAATGCTCATCGAACGGCTCAACCACGCGTTGCCGTACCGGCCGGACATCGTCCTGTCCACATTCGCGCAGGACGCAGCGCTGCTCGGGTCGCTCGTCATGGCCATGTCGGCCCTGCCCGCGCCCGTCTGAGCCCAGCCGGTCGTCGCCTCGGGTCTGCTCGGACCGATACCGTCCCGAGGCCGGTGCCCACCGCGTCGAAACCCCGGTCGACGGCGAGGGCGGTGTCCGCCGGTCGCCGGACACCCGCCCTCGACCGCAGGTACGCGTCCCGGCCTGCCTCCCTGCTACGGCCGCGATACTCGTGCTCGGCGAGGTCTGCCGGATCTCGTAGGCTCGGATCGTGGAAGGCAGCGGGGAGCAGGTCATGAGCCACATGTTGGACGCGGCGGAGAACGCCTCGCCGGTCGATGCGGTCAAGGCGGTCACCAGGGAAATCGGCGCGGCGCTGGGGGCACGGAGCGTCGCGTTCCTGATCGCGGACCTCAGCGGCCGAGCGTTGGTCCGGTTGGATCAGGTGCCGATCGACGGCACCGGGGCGGACCGCCACGACGGCAACGAGAGCGCCACGGTGCTGCCGTTCGATGGTGGCCCCGCCGAGCAGGCGCTACGCACCCAGACGGTGCAGGTCGTCAAGCACACCGACGGGTGGACGGTGTTGGCGCCGGTGACCGACCGTGGTGAGGCGATCGGTCTGCTTGAAATGCTCCTGCCCGCCGAGCCTGTTCAACGGGATCTGGATGAGATAAGCCGCACGGCGCACCTGTTGGCGTTCGTGGTGATCGCCAACCGCCGGCACACCGATCTGTTCGAGTGGGGGCAACGCACCACTCCGTTCACCCTGTCCGCCGAAATCCAGCGCCGCCTACTGCCCTCCGCGTTCACCTGTGAGGGCAGCGCGTTCACCCTGTCCGGCTGGCTCGAACCCGCGGCGAGCATCGGCGGCGACACCTTCGACTACAGCCTCGCCCGTGACGTTCTGCACTTCAGCGTCACCGATGCCATGGGCCACGGGGTGACCAGCGCGCTCACCGCCACCCTCGGCGTGGGCAGCCTGCGCAACACCCGCCGCCAGGCGATCGGCCTGGTGGAGCAGGCACTGGCCGCGAATGCCGCGGTCGCCGAGCACACCCCGGTCCCCGGCGGTTTCGTCACCGCTGTGCTCGGCCGTCTCGACCTGCGCACCGGCGAGTGTGCGCTGCTCAACGCCGGGCACGTGCCGCCCATGCTGGTCCGTGACGGCGCCACTCAGATGCTTTCGCTGCCGGGCAACTTCCCTCTCGGCATGTTCGCGGCGGCCGAATACGACGCGGGCGAGGTGACGCTGCTGCCGGGCGACCGGTTGGTGGTGGTCACCGATGGCGTGCGGGAGCGCAACGCCGCCAGCCTGGACCTACCGGCCATGTTGCGGTCGATCGTCGGTCTGCACCCCCGCGAGGCCGTCCGGGCGTTGGCCGACGCCGTGCTGGAGGTCAGCGGGCCGGCCCTGGCCGACGACGCCACCCTGCTCATCCTCGATTGGCACGGGGGGCACGGCGAGGATCGGCGTACCAGTGCCGGCGCCGACCAGGGGCGGGCCAGCACCGCGCTGCCCGACAACTAGCGGCCGGTGGAGTCGTCGGTGAGCGCCACCTTGGCCTCGGCCGCCTGCACACTGTCGTAGACGTCGATGGCCTTGTACATCGAGGTGATCATCAGGACGCCCTGCACTGCCGGCTGCGGCGCTGCGAGGGACAACCGACCGCCGACGCCTTGCAGCGCCTTGAACATCACCACCAGCGCGCCGAGGGCACTGGAGTCCATGAACGCCACACCGGCGAGATCCACCACCACCCGACGATCACCGGCGTCGATCAACTGTTGCAGGCCGTCGCGCAGCCGGGAGGACGTCGCCATGTCCAGCTCACCGTGCACTTCCAGCACCGTGCAGCCCCGGCCCGGCCGGGCCGACAACAGCAGATCCACAACAACCTCCCCACGCCGATGGCCCCCGAATACCCTATTCGGCCGACCGGCGAACCCCTTGCACGCTGCTGGTCGAGCTGGCACGGGAACCGTTTCGCCTCGGCGCCTGCGGGTAGTGCTGAGCACGACCACAGCGCCCAACTCGGGTATGACAGAGTGGTCGGCTGTTGACGTGGGGGCGGGAGGAGCTGCGCGATGCGGGTGAGCCTGACGCTGTCGCTACCGCGCCAACCGGCCTCGGTGACCCGCGCCCGCCACGTGCTCAACACCCTGCTGAGCCTCACCGACGCCACCGAGGACTCCCGCGGTCAGCTCGCCGTGCTGATCAGTGAGGCCTGCGCCAACGCGGTGATGCACGCCGATGTCGACAGCGCTGTCGACATCACCATCGTGATCGACGACGACGCCTGCCGGATCGAGATCGGCAACCGGGGCCGCACCCCGCTCGACGCCGGACTCGACGCCGGGCTTCCCGCCCCGCTCACCGTCGGCGGCCGTGGCCTGCCCCTGATCGCCGCCCTCGCCGACACGGCCACCTTCGTCGTCGGGCCACCGGGTCACGTGCTGCTCCGCATCACCAAGCACCTCGGCGGCGTACGCGCGGCGGCGCCCCGCAGGCAGCCATCGCCCTGCGGGGCGCCACTCGACACATAGTGACCCGAGGGCCGATCAGTCCGCTTTCACCACGATGAAGTACCCGGTCTCGTCGGTGGTGGTGCCGTCGGCCTTGCGGCCCTTGACGATCAGGTGGAGCCCTGTCGCCTCGGTCGGCGTCCAGGTGATCGACGCACGGCCCTCCGCGTCGGCGTCCACAGTGCCGGCAACCCCGCCGATCGTGTATTCGAATGACGTGATGCCGGCCGTGCCGCCGCTGAACTCGAAGCGACCCTCGACGCCGACACCGCCGCCAGCGGTGTCCCGGGGGTACGCCTCGGAGAAGACCTGCGGCGCGGTGCCAACCTGGAACAGGTACTCGGTGACCGGCGAGAGCCGACCGTCCGCCGTGCGACCCCGCACTGTGAGCGTGTTGGGTCCGTTGCGGTCCGGCACGACCCGGACCATCGTGTTCCAGCTGTCCCCGATGGGCGTGACCTGTTCCGGGCCGTCGTTGAGGCGGTAGAGGTACTCCACCACCTCGGGCTTCCATTCGGTGCTGAGCGCGAAGTCACCGGGGACACCGATGCCGCCCCGCGGGGACCACTCGTTGTACTGACTCCACACCGAGACCCGGGTGTCGCGGACAGGGACGGTCATCTCGCGCTCTGGCGACGTCGTCCCGTCCTGCGCGATCGCGGTGACCCGGGCCGAGAACCAGCCGTCCCACTGAGGTGTGAACGACACTGTCGCCGTGCCGTCCGGCCGCGCCGCGATGGTCTGGTATTCG
The DNA here is from genome assembly GCF_011927785.1 of Micromonospora profundi. Lineage (NCBI taxonomy): Bacteria > Bacillati > Actinomycetota > Actinomycetes > Micromonosporales > Micromonosporaceae > Micromonospora > Micromonospora profundi. Next base: position 5,361,209 of record NZ_JAATJK010000001.1, read on the forward strand.
CCGAAGTCCAGCGAGTAGCGGAACTCCCTGGTGTCGGGCAGTACCGAGCGGAAGGTCAGCGTCATCGGCTGGGCGGCCGCGCCGCCGCCGGGCGGATCGGTCGTGATGACCGGCGCCTCGAACGGCCGCCAGGTGAAGCTCTTCGCGGGCGACCGGGTGCCGTCGGCCAGCAACGCCTCGACGATCAGCGTGTTGTCACCGGTGTGCACAGGCGTGACCGTGATCGACACGCTGGCTCCGTAGGAGGGCACGACGGTTTCCGGGCCACCGTCGAACCGGTAGGCGAAGCCTGTCACGTTCGGCAGTTGGCTGCTCAGGTAGAACTCCACAGGCAGGCCGACGCCGTCGATCCGGGTCAGGTATTCCAGCGTCGGCGCGTACGCGCTCGGCACCGGGTCGAGGACGCTGAACTGGTAGTAGGCCTCCATCGACTTCGAGCCGTCCGCCTTCACCGACCACACGATCAGCATGTGCCATCCGGCGGTCGCCGTCCACGGCAGTACGGCGGTGTCGTCCGCCGCCGCCGTAACGGTCTGCGCGGCCTCGTTGTCCAGGACGTACTCGTAGGCGACGACGTCGGCGTTGCGCGGCTTGAACGTGAACGAGCCGGTCTTGCCAGCGATCGGCTCGTTGTCGAAGTTGAACTCGGCGGACTCGACCTGCGGGGAGTCCGTGACCGGGATCCGCAGGGTGTCCTGCCCGATCAGCTTGTTCTTCACGTAGCTGCTGACGACGATCGCGACCTCGCCGACCTCGGTGAAGGTGAACTGGTCGGTGGCTTTCCCGTCGACGGCCGGCACCCGGATCTGCGGGCCGCCGTTGACCTGGTAGCCGAAGGCTGTCGTCTCGGGCTTGCGCGCGGTCAGGCTGATCGTGCTCGGCAGCCCTACCCCGCCCATTTCGACCTCCGCGCTCGGCGCGGTGTCGGCCACCCAGAACTGGTACGCCTTCTCCGGCCCTCGGTTGCCGGCCGCGTCGACCGAGTGGACGTAGAGGGTTTCGATCCACGCACGCTTCGGGGTGTATTCGATGACAGCCGTCCGGCCCGGCTGCCGGGCCTTCACGCTGCCGGAGTTGCCACCGCTGTCACGCCAACTGAAGGCGACCACATCCTGGTCATCGCCGGCGGCGACGCGGAACCTGCCGGTCACGCCGGCGCCACCGCCCTGGATGTTGCCCTCGGGGTAGAGCTTCGAGGTGACCACCGGCGGGTTCGCCGGTGGCGCCTTGTCCATGATCACGTAGCAGGTCTTGCTCCACGGCCCCGCGTCGTAGTAGTCGCTGGCGCGGGCCTGCCAGGCGAGCAACTGACCGTCGGCGTACTGGCTCAGGTCGGTGCCGTAGTAGCTGTAGAACTCACGGCGCTGGTCCGGCTGGTCGACCGGCCAGATCGCGTAGAGGACTGTCGCGTAGTCGCCTTCGTCGGGATCGTTGGCGGTGGCCTTGAACATCGTCGTCGCGGCGGCCGGTGACGGTTTGGTCAAGGTGCCGCACGGTCGTTTCGGAGATTCGAGGTGCGGGTCGGACACGGTCGGCGGGTGGTTCGAGGTGGAGCTCAGCGTCGGCAGCTGAAAGGTGCGGCCGGCGCGCGGGTCGGCCTCCTGGGCGGCCGTGATCCGGTATTCGACCGTGATCGACTTTTCGTTACGGCCGAGCGCGGCGTTCAGCGTCTCGACCATGTCGAAGCCCAGGTAGCCGGGGCAGTAGTAGGAGCCCTGCCCCCGACCGGCGGAGATCAGCTTTTCCAACTCCGCCGGTGGGTTGTTCCAGGTCGTCCCGGCCTTGACCGGGGCAGTCCGCCACACCTCGATCGTCACTGCCGTGGAGCAGTCGGTGACCGCGTCCTCGTACGTGTAGAGGTACGAGTTGTGCACGACAGTGCCCTTGAGCTGGGTCAGGTCGTAGGTGAAGTAGGAGCGGTAGGTGTGCGGCCTGTTCGCATCGTCGACAAGCGTGCCGACCGGCGGCGCGACCTGCGGGTTGACGAACTTCGACGTCGGGCTCTGCGAATCGAGATAGGCCCAGCTCGACAGCGGCAGATTGGCGAAGTCGGCGGCGAGGGCCGGCTGGCCGGTGGCCAGGACAACGGCCGCAACACCGACAGCGGTCGCCAGCGTGGCTGCTCCGATGCGTTTCATGTGGACTTGTTCCTCCCCCGTGACGGCACCTCGATCGATGCGATGCCGGCCAGGTCATGGTATCGACGGAAGCCACAACTGGATGTCCCGTCGATCCGGCGTGGAGGAAAGCCCCAACCGTCGTGACCAGATTGTGGGCTAGCTGCGGGCGGGCGTCTCGGCCGACTCGCGGTCCGGGGTCTCCGTGGCGAACGGGGTACGCAGGCGGGTCATCGAATCCGCGCTGATGTCCGCTTCCGGACTGCGCTCGTCGTCGGTGACCCGTTCCCCCTCGACGCTGAAGGGATTCAGGGCGGACGTCATATCGGTCACGAGGAACTCCAGGGAATGTGCACGGCAGCGCTCGACTCAGTCATCGGCAACTGGGGAACCGTGGGGACGCAGCGGGGCCGGGCCGGCGATGGGCCATCGATGCCCCGCGCTCACAGCCTAGCGGTCGGCGGCATGTTGGTGACCGCGAGGTGGCGGGGCCGGGGTTTGCGTGACTCGGGCTGCCGGGCACGGGCGGCACCGCTACGGTCGAAACGGCCCCCCGAACGGGGACGGCCGAGGTGAGACGAGCGCATGGGGTGACGATGACGGTGCAGATCGATCTTTCCGGCAGGACCGCGCTGGTCACCGGCTCGACCCAGGGAATCGGCGCCGCCATCACCGCCGGGCTGGCTCGCGCCGGCGCCCGGGTGGCCGTCAACGGCCGTACCGCCGCCGGGGTCGAGCGCGCCGCCGCGACGTTGCGCGACGAGGTCCCGGGCGCCGACGTGGTGGAGGTCGACGCGGACGTGTCGACCGATGCGGGTACGGCCCGCACGCTCGACCTGCTGCCCAGCGTCGACATCCTGGTCAACAGCCTCGGCATCTTCGGCCCCAGCCCGGCCCTGGAGATCCCGGACGACGAGTGGCGTCGCTACTTCGAGGTGAACGTGCTGGCCGGTGTGCGGCTGACCCGCGCCTATCTGCCCGGGATGATGGAGCGCGGTTGGGGGCGGGTGCAGTACGTGGCCAGCGACTCGGCGGTCGCCATCCCCGCCGAGATGATCCACTACGGTGTCTCGAAGACGGCTCTGCTCGGCGTCTCGCGCGGGTTCGCGAAGGCCGCTGCCGGCACCGGCGTGACTGTCAACTCGGTGCTCGCCGGGCCGACCCATACCGGCGGTGTCGAGGATTTCGTCGCCGACCTCATGGGCGACAGCCTGCCGTGGGAGCAGGCGCAGCGGGAGTTCATGCGCCTGCACCGGCCGCAGTCGTTGCTTCAGCGACTCATCGAGCCCGAGGAGATCGCCAACATGGTCACCTACCTCGCGTCTCCGCTCGCCTCCGCGACGACCGGCGCGGCGGTCCGGGTCGACGGCGGATACGTCGACGCGATCCTTCCGTGACGGTTGGCTCAGAGCTGGACGACGTGGCCCGTCCGTGGCGGCGTACGGCCCGCAAGGACGTCGAGCCAGGCGTCCCGTAGTGCCTCGGGGCCGTCGCCGACCCGCACGTCGAGCCACCCGCTGAGCATCGGGGCGAAGCGCTGCCAGGCTGCGGTGAACCGTTCGTCGAGCCCTTCGCGGCCCCAGTCCTGGCCGCGTTTGCGCATCTGCACCGGCGCGAAGAAGACCTCGCCGGCGGCGTCGGCGTTTGGTGTCTGGTTGGTGAGTCCGACAGCGATGTCCCGCACGAGCCGGTCGCCGAGGTGCCCGCGTAGGGCGGCGCGGGTCGCCGGCGCACCGGACAGGTCGAGGTAGGCGGTCTCGACGACGTCGAGGGTGTCGATGTCGTCGTAGGAGATGACCTCGTCGTAGCAGCCGAGCGACCGCGTGAACGCGAGGTTGCCGGGCGAGGTGAGCCCGACCAGGCGGGGGCCACGGCCGTGCAGTTCGAAGGCTGCGGCGTACGCCGTCTTGCTCGACGCCGACGACAGCACCAGCGACCGCACACCGTAGAAATCGTTGTCGATGACCTGGTCGGCAAGCATGAACGAGGTGAAGAACAGCGGCCGGAACAGGATCAGCAGGTCTTCCTGCTCTGGCCGGTACGCGGGGTCACCGGTGGTCGACCGGTACGAGTTGTACGGCGACGGCAGCTCGGCCCGGTGCGCGCTGGCGTCGCGGAAACCGGTCGCGTTCACCCGGTCGGGGCGTACCACCAGGTGGCCCGCTGGAGGCAGGTAGCCGTAGACGCGCTGACCGACCTCGACACCCTCCACTGTGGAGGCGACGACCTCGGCGAAGCCCCACAGCGGCGGCAACCCCCACTGGCCGTCGAGCCCGCGGGGCTCGGGCGGAAAGAACTGCCAGTAGCGCATCGCGTCGCCGAGCACCGCGTAGGTCACGTTGTTTGCGGTGAGGCCGACGCGGTCGACGCGCAGCAGCGCTTCGCCGTCGGCCGGAGTGGGCGCTGCGCTGTCGACGAGGGTGGTCCGGCCCAGATCGTTGCGGGCCACGGCGAATGTCCACGAGTCGGCCATGCTGTGACGCTAGACAGCCCTCGATGCGGAGACAAGTGCACTGCGAGTGCAAAATCCCACTCGACGCGGTCAGCCCTGTGGCACGCCGAGGCGGCTGAGGTGCGCGAGCGGCAGGTGCGGTGGCCGCCACTCCAGGAACATGGCAGTGGCGTCGTCGTCGAGCTGATCGTCCTGGTACGCGAGGACGGCGCGCACCAGGCGGCGCATCGTCTCGGGGCTGGGCAGCCCGTCATTGAGGGCGCGGCCGACGAAATCGACGAGCCGGTCCAGGCCGAACCGCTCCCCGTCGGCGCTCTTCGCGTCGGTGATGCCGTCGGTGTAGGCGAGGATCCGGTCACCCGGGTGCAGTTCCTCCTGGTGCACACGGGGGGCGCCGGCCGACAGGTACCCCAGGCCGAGCGGCAGGGCGGTCGGGCCCGGCAGCTCCCGGATGGCCTTGCCGTCGCGCAGCAGCATGGCCCCCGGGTGACCCGCGTTGATGATTCTGAGCTGGCCGGTGCGGCGGTCCAGTTCGGCAAGCAGCGCGGTAGCGAAGGAGCCGGGGTGCTCGGAGTGCACCCACCGGTCGATGCTCGTCGCCGTGTCGGCCAGGTCGAGGCCGGACCGGCGGGCGTTGCGGTACGCGCTGACCACCAGCGACGCGAGGGTGCTCGCCTTGATGCCGTGCCCGCAGGTGTCGAAGAGGCCGACGCTGAGCACGTCACCGTTCAGCGCGTAGTCGAAGATGTCCCCGCCGACGTCGTAGCACGGTTCGAGGATGGCGGTGATCACCAGCTCGTCGGTGGCGAAGGTCAACGGCGGCAGCAGCCCCCACACGATCTCGGCGGCGACCTGCATGGGCAGGCGGCGCCGCATCCGCTCGACGACATCGCCGTAGAGCCGGCGGTTCACGAGGACCTGGGCGATGTTCACCGCCAACTCCCAGGCGGGCACGTCCATCGCCGCGTCACCAGCGTCCGGCGACACGACCTCCAGCACCCCCAGCCGCTCGCAGCCGAGCAGCAGGGGCACCCAGAGTCGGTCGGGGGTCTCGGCGGCACGCTGCACGTCGAGGCTTGTGAACGCGCGGCCGGCAAGCGTCGTCTCGATCGTCAGCTCGTCCCGGACGAGACCCGCGCCCAGCAGCGGCACGAGGCTGGACTGGGTGTAGTCGGCCAGGTAGATCACGACCTCGGTCGCGCCGATGGCCGGCGCGGCGCGGGTGACGAGCAGAGACAGCTCGTCGGGCCCGCCGCGGGGTGCGTTGAGCTGGAGCCAGCGCGCGGCTTCACCAGCGTCGACCAAGCTCCACCTCCCCGTGTCTGCACCACCGTAGAAGCCTGGGGGCGAAGTACCAAACCGTGGGAGGAGTTCAACAGGCATTTAAATGCTCGGCATCACGCCCACCATCATCCTTTTGGCTAGTAATTAATCAAACTTTCCGGTAGTGTCCGCGGCATCATCCGAACGACATGACGCGGCGGCGAGGCCCGTGGTTTTGGCCCTGCGACAGCGCACCCCGCCCGTACGTGCGCTCCGGCGAAAGCCGGTTCGGAGATCCTCCGGTCGACCCGATCGACGGGCACACGCGGGAAGGACCAGCCCATGGTCACTACTTTGGAGCCCAGGACCAGCACCGGTTTCGGCCGGCGGAGCACCGCCCCGGCGGCCAAGCTGACCGCCGAGCTGGCCGCGATGCCGGCCGACGACCCCCGCCGGCCGGCGTTGCGGGACCGCACCATCGAGGCGTGGTTGCCGCTCACCCGCCACCTGGCACGCCGCTACACGGGACGCGGCGCCCCGGACGACGACCTGAACCAGACCGCCGTGGTCGGCCTCATCAAGGCCGTCGACCAGTTCGACCCCACCCGGGGCGTCGACTTCAGCGGGTACGCCATCCCGACCATCGTCGGCGAGATCAAGCGATACTTCCGGGACCGCACCTGGGCGGTGCGGGTACCCCGCCGCCTCCAGGAACTCCGGCTGTCGATCAGCGCCGCGAACAGCGCTCTCACGCACACCCTCGGTCGCTCGCCGACGGTGACCGACGTCGCGACGTACCTTGACGTCTCGGAGGAGACCGTTCTGGAAGGGCTGGAGGGTGCCCGGGCGTACCACGCAACTTCCCTCTCCACGCCCGTCGGTGCCGACGGCACCATGGAACTCGGCGACACCTTCGGCATGATCGACCACGAGTTCGACGTGGTCGAGCTCCGCGTCGCCCTCGGCCCGGCGCTCGCCACGCTGCCGGAACGTGAACGCACGATCCTGAGCCTGCGTTTCCACGGCAACCTGACCCAGGTCCAGATCGCCGAACAGATCGGCGTTTCCCAGATGCACGTCTCACGGCTCATCACCCGGGCGCTGGGCAAGCTGCGCCACCAACTCGCCGACAGCGACCTCACCTGATCACCACACCGTCACCGCGCGACAGCCTGCCGACCCGCGGTCACTCCGACCGTGCATGGGCGGGCCCGGCCACCATCGCGGCGAGCAGAGCCGTCACCGGCACGGTCGCGAAGCCGACCCGGGCGTCACTGGCCCCGTACGGCAGCCACAGCTCGCGGTCATGGACGAGCCCGCCGCAGGAGTAGACGACGTTCGGTACGTAGCCGTCCCGGTCGGACCGCTCAGGCGACAGGAGCACGCCGGGAAGGTGCGCGACCACCCGCTCCGGTCGGTGCAGGTCGAGCAGAAGCGCGCCGATCGCGTACCGACGCATCGGCCCGACACCGTGGGTGAGCACGAGCCAGCCCGCCTCGGTCTCGATGGGAGACCCGCAGTTGCCGACCTGAATCAACTCCCAGCTGTCCTGCGGAGCGTGCAGCGGGATCGGACGTTGCCAGCGGCTCTCGGTGTCCAGGACGGTCAGACCGATGGTCTCGCCGTCGGCGCGGCAGAGAGCCAGGTGCCGGCCGCCGACGGTACGGGGAAAGAGCGCGATCCCCTTGTTACGAGCCCCCGGCCCGCGCATCGGCGTCATCTCGAAACGACGCAGGTCGGTGCTGACCAGTGCACGGGTGCCGACGTTCCGGCCGTCGTAGGCGGTGTAGGTGGCCCGATACACCGGTCCTGACTCGTCGGTGAACCTGACGAACCGAGCGTCCTCCATGCCGTTGCTCTCCGCCGGGGTGGCCGGCCAGAGCACGCGTTCGTGCAGAGCCGTCTCGGCGGGGAAGGCCGTGGCGTAGCTGCCCGCGTTGGTACGCCGCAGGTGTTCCAACGTGCTCAAGCCGGTGCTGCGGGAGAGCAGATCCGGCGGCAGACCGCCGAGCACCCGCTCGAAGGTCGCCTCGTCGTACCGGTCGGGCAACGCGTTCAACACCGTGGCGGTGACCTCGTTGTCGCAGTCCTCCTCGGCCATGCCGCTCACCAGTAGATCCCGCCGGTGCCGTACGCCCGTCCGCTGTCCGACCGCCAGAAGGCCGGACCGTTCGGTGACGGTGAGCTGGCGCCCAGGCCCGAGCACGGCGGTGGCGAACCCGATCGACGACAGGTGGCCCTCCCCGATCTGGCGCAGGCTGACCGCGACGCGCAACTGCCCGACGCTCAGCTGGGTCTGGTCGGGGTGGGCCACCATGGACGGATTGCACAGGGCTGCGGCCTCGACCGCGTACTCGTGGCTGAAGTAGGCGCCGACGAGGAGCCGGCTGGCGGAAGAGAGGTCTTCGGCCCGGGCTGCGCGGTGCCGCACGAGGTCGTAGTGATGCTGGAACGTTCCCGCCAGGTCGCGGTGGCGGGCACCGAAGCGGTCGAAGGTGTCCCGCAGCAGCCGGTCGACCTCCTCGTCGTCGAGGTGCGCGACCCGGTCGATGAGAGCGCCCGCGCGGGTACGCACCACCGCGGCGTCCTCACCCGGGACGAAGAGCTTGACGATGACCCGGCGTGGATCAGAGGTGAGGGTGACGTCCTGCCGGACGGCCAGGATCCCGGTCACGACCAACGCCGGGCGTGCTGCAGGGTGGAGATGAGCGCGAGGGTCGACTCGGCGCCCTGGTTGAGGTTGGGTCCGTGCGCGGTCAGTCCGTCGTAGCCGCCGCCGGTTTCCGGATCCCACATGGGCGTGCCGATGTCATTGTCACCGAGGAACCACGCGATCGCCTGCCGCACCCCGTCGTCCCAGACCGGATCGCCGGTGACCATGGCTGCCGTGGCGCAGGCGTCGGCGAAGGCCGCGACCTCGATCGGTTGCTGGTCGTGGTGCAGCCGTACGATCCCGCGCTGCCACCCTGCGGCGGGCACGACGGACAGCCGTCCGTCGCGGAGTTGGACACTTCGCAGCCAGGTGAGCATCCGTAGGCCCTCGTCGAGAGTCGGGCCACCGTTGCACAGCTGGCTGGCGACGATCACCACCTCGGCGAGGGCCGCGTTGGCGTAGGTCAAACGCTGCTGCGGCCAGGGCCACCGCGAGTCGGAATCCGGCGCTCCGACGGCGGTGGCGGCCGCCGTCAACAACGCGGCGGCGGCGACGTGGCCCGGATGTCGACGCAGCACCTCGGCCGCGCCGAGTCCGGCGAAGGCCATCGCGTGCGGGGCCGCGGCACGGCGGATAGCACCTCGGCTGAAGGCGACCAGCGCCTCCTCCCGTATCCAGGCGGCCGGACTGCGGGCAACGGCCGTGCCCAACCCCCACAGCGCCCGGCCCCACCAGTCGCCGAGCCCGGGCTCGTCGGCCCAACGCCTGTCGTACCCGAGTCGGTTGTGAAAGGCGCCGCGGGCGTCCTGCGCATGGGTCAGGAAGGCGAGGTAGCGCTCCGCGAGCCGTAGCAGTTCCTCGGTCGGCTCCGGCTCGCGGCAGACGACGACCAGGCCACGGGCCACGTCATCGGTGCAGTAGCCGTGCTCCCGGCGGACGATGGCGTGCCTAGCGTGCTCGAACAGACCTGTGTCGTCGCTCAGCCGGGCCAGGTGCGCGAAGCTCGGCGCGGGCGCCGGCGCCCACTGCCGGCCGACCGCTGTCCGGGGGCGGCCGGCGGTCGCGGTCACGCCGACACCACACTGACGGCGGGCGCGCGCACCTCGGTGAGTCGCTCGGCGAGGGTGCCGTACCGGGCCGCCACCGCGGGCCAGCGTAGATCCGCGGCCAACGGCCGGACCCGACCGGCCAGCCGGGCGGCGAGGCCCGGCTCGGTCAGGACCCGTCGGATCGCCAAGGCCAGCGCCGCCGGGTTCTGGTGGGGTACGACCAGACCGGGTCCGCCGGTGAGCAGCTCGACAGCGTGCGGGAACGCCGTTGCCACGACGGGCACCCCGGCGGCCACCGCCTCGATGAGCACGCCGGAGGTGACCTGTTCGCGGGAGTCGTACGGCAGCACGACGACGTCGGCGGAGCGGATCAGGCGGCCGAGGGTCTCCTGGTCGTGGTAGAGGTCCTGGTAGTCCACGGCGTGCGCGACGCCGAGCTGGGCGCCGAGCTGGTGCAGGCCCGCCCGGTACGTCTCGCCGTGGTGCTCGATCACCTTGGGGTGGGTCCGGCCGGCCACTGTGTAAGTGGGCGTCGGTTCCAGGTCCTGCAACCGGGCGAGGGCGCCCAGCGACCACTCGATCCCCTTGCCAGGGCCGATCAGCCCCCAGGTCAGCAGGTGCGGTCGGGTACGCCGCTCGACGGGCACGCCGGCGAGTTCCGCGGCGCCGTGCGGGATGACCGTCACCTTGCTCGCCGCCACGGCGTAGCCGACGAGCAGGCGGTCGCGGGCGGTGTCGGTCATCGTGACGACCGCACCGGCGGTGGCGACGATCTGCTCCAGCAGGGACTTCTGCCGGGCGGAAGGCTTACGCAGCACGGTGTGCAGGACCACGATGCTCGGCACGGTGAGCCGGCGCAGCAACGGCAGCACGTCCTCGCCGTCGGTGCCGGGATAGATGCCGTACTCGTGCTGGACGATGGCCACGTCGAAGGAGTTCAGGGCCGCCGCGGCGTCCCGCCAGCCCGCCCGGGTCCGCGTCGACCAGGTGTGCACCACGCCGGGGCCGGGCCGCGGGTCGTCCCCGTGGTCGGTGACCCGCACTATGCCACCGCGCGTGCCGTCGGCGGTGAGCTGGGCGGCGAGGGCCGAGTTGAAAGTGGCAAGTCCACACCGGGTCGGCGGGTGGGTGCTGAGGAATCCGTAACTGGGCATGAACGTCTGGCCTTCCGGGTTGTCGGCGGCCACCTCACGTACGGGGACGCACCTCACGCGGTGACGGCGCACGCCGGTCAGCGTGTGTGACCGGCGGAACGTGTTCGGGGGACGGTCAGCTACGGATGCGATCTGACCAGGTTCGCCTGGTCGGGAACGACCGGTCGCTCGGCGGGTGGGGTTCCGCCCCGGACGACACGCTCGTAGACGGCGAGGTAGTCGGTGACCATCCGGTCCGCGCTGAAGCGCTGTCGAGCCCGCGCCCGGCATGCGGCTCGGTCGAGGTCGACGACCCGGGTCACCGCGTCGACGGCCTGCTCGACGGTGTGGACGAGGTATCCCGTCACGCCTTCGTCGACGACCTCCGGCATGGACCCTCGCGCGTACGCGACGACAGGCGTGCCGCAGACCATCGACTCCACCACGGACAGTCCGAACGGCTCGTCGAAGGCGATCGGATGCAACAGGGCGCTGCTGGCACCCAGCACCTCGGCGCGTCGTCGGGGACCGACCGATCCGAGGTAGACGACCCGGTCGCCGTCGATGTGCGGGGCCACCTGCTCGGCGAAGTACCGCTCGTCCTGCACGATGCCGCAGATGGTCAGGGGCCGACCGGCGCGGCGAGCGATCTCAATCGCGGTGTGGGTGCCCTTGTCGGGGTGGATCCGGCCGAACACGACCAAGCCGGGGCCGGCATCAGGGGTGAGCGGCAGACCGGTGAGGTCGACGCCGTGCTGCACCGTGGCGACGTAGTCGAGTTCCGGCGACCGGTCGGCGTCGGAGATCGACACGTAGGACGATCGGGCTCGGGCGTAGGCCGGCAGGATCCCCGCTCCCGAGAAGCCGTGCACTGTCGTGAGCAGTGGTGCTCGGCAGTGCTCCGCGAAGGCCAGCGGCAGCCAGTCGAGGTGGCTGTGCACCAGGTCGAACTGCGCCGAGCGGGCGAACGCGTGGGAGACGTGCATCGCCTCCCACACCCGGCCGTCCATGTCCGGGTTGTCGGCGTACCCCTGGGGACACACACCGTCGAGTCGGGCGGAGGTGACCGAGTCCAGCGTCGCGAAGAGGGTCACGTCCACGCCATGGGCGACCAGCCCTTCGGCGAGCAGGCCGGTCACCTGCTCCCAGGGGCCGTAGTGGTGCGGGGGCGTACGCCAGGCGACCGGTCCGAGCAGCGCAACCCTCATGGGGATGGCGCGTCGACGAGGTCAGCCGCGTCGAGATGCAGGGTGGCGAGCAGGCCGGAGTGCTTGGCCGGATCCACCCGCTCGGGCAGCTCGCGCTCGACCCAGTCGGCCCTGGCCTGCTGGCCGCGGTCGCGAAGTGCGTCGACGATCCTGTGCTTGGCGATCCTCATCTGGTGCTCCCATGGTTGAGCCGTCCGGAATTCTTCTGCGCGTGGACGGCGGTGTGAAAGCGCGTGTGGGATGCCGTGTCCGGTCATCACGCAAGCCCGAATGGGCGGTATCAGCTAAATCGACTGGCGAGACCTGGTCGGCGACGACCAGCACGTCCAGCGGTGGGGTTGACCGGTCGGTAACGCCCTGGCGGGCTGGTGGCGACGACATCCGGCGGCCACCGGTGGCCCCGGGCGACATGCCCACCGTACGCCCCCAACCTGTTCGGCTGCACGGGCACCGACGGCAGGGTGCGGCGCAAGCCTTTCGCACAGCGGTGCCGTTGGCGGAGGCGTACGCTGGAATCGCCCACCGCCGCACGCCCATCGACCAGGTCGCCGACTCTTCGTGGCGCCGATGGCCCGCCCCTCCCCGCACCGGCTCGGCCGACGCGATCGAGGACGTCGACACCATCGGCGGTTAGTGCTGGTGCGGCCGGTTGCGGATGAGGGTGAGCGCGAGAACGGCGGTGACGAGGAAGACGACGCCGTTGATCCACAAGCCGGCCTGGACTCCGGAGGTCAGGGCCTCGGCGAGCGCCGCCCGTACCGGATCAGGCAGTGGCTGGCCGTCGGTGGCGCCGGTGGCCGCGGCTGCCTGCACAGCGACCCGGGTGGGCGCGTCGACCTGGTGGGCGGCGAGCCGCTCGGGCAGGTCGGACAGCATCGTTGTGGTGAGCAGCGTGCCGAGCAGGGACGAGCCGAGCACCGAGCCGACCTGGCGGGCGGCGTTGACGGCGCCGGAGGCCATGCCCGCCTGCGCGGGCGCGACGCTCGCCAGTGCCGCCGCGGTCGCCGGAGCCACCACCAGGGCGCAGGCCGCGCCGAACAGCGCGAGCAGCGGCCACCGCTGGTCGAACGGAGTGGTCGGGCCCTGGGTGGCGAGGCCGAAGCTGGCCAGTGCCCCGAGGACGAGGCCGGCGGTGAGGGGCGCCTTGAACCCGGTACGGCGGATCAGCCGCCCCGCGCCGAAGGCCACGACCGCGTAGACACCGAAGAGCACGAGCATCCGCCAGCCGGTGTCCAGCGGGCTGAGGGCCTGCGCCCGCTCCTGGAACAGGACGAGCAGGATCGCCACGCCGGTGAAGCCGAACAGCGACACCGCGGCGACGACCATGACGGCGCTGAACGACTTCGAGCGGAACAGCCGTACGTCGAGCATCGGTGCGCCGGTGCGCAGTTCGACAAGCACGAACGCGATCAGCGCGGCGGCCGAGGCAACCCAGGCCGACGTCACCACCGGACTCGTGTAGCCGTCCCGGCCGCCCCGGATCATGGCGTAGACGGCGGCGGCGATGGCGACGGTGCCGAGCAGCAGGCCGGGTACGTCGAGGCGGCCCGCGCTCGGCTGGGACTCGGCCACTCCGATCGCGGCGACGACGAGGGTGACCAGGCCCAGCACGATCGTGGACAGATAGACGCTGTGCCACGAGTGGTGCTGCAACAGCGCCCCGGCGATCAGCGGGCCGACCGCGAGACCGATGCCGGAGGCCGCCGACCAGGCGGTGATGACCTCGGTACGGCGGTGCGGGTCGGTGAAGGTGGCGCCCAGGATCGCCAGGCTGTTCGGCAGGATCAGGGCACCACCGAGACCCGCGACCATCTGCCCCACGATCACCCAGGTCACTGTGGGCGAACTCACCACCACGGCACCGCCGACGATCATGGCGATGACGCCCGCGCTGAACATGCGCCGACGCCCGTACCGGTTGCCCAGAGTGGCGGCGGACAGCACCACGCTCGCCACGACCAGTGTGTACGCGCTGGGAATCCAGATCAGTGTGGTGGCGTCGACCCGCAGGTCGCGCTGGATGGTGGTCAGGGCGGACACGGTGGCGGTGATCTGGAGGAACGTGATCATCGCGCCCAGGCACGTGGCGAGAAGCGTCGCGGCGGGAGAGCCACGAAGGGACGAGCGGGCGGTGGCAGCCGGTCTGGGTGCTGCGGTGTTGGTGGCCATTGGCGTCCTCACGGTGTGCGTCCGGCTGACTTGCGTCTGCTGAAGCCAGCAGCGACCCAGTGAAGCACCTGACTAGCTCTAATGCAAGTCAGGTAGGCTGGACGCATGGAGGACCTACGGGACGACCGCGACTCCTGGTCGAATACGAACTGCTCGGTGGCCCGCGCGATGGACATCGTGGGCAGCAGGTCGACGCTTCTGATCATGCGCGACGCTCTGCTCGGTACGCGCCGTTTCGACGACTTCGTCCGCCGGGTCGGGATCGGCGAGCCCGCCATCGCCTCCCGACTGAAGGAGATGGTCGCCGCCGGCCTGCTCGAACGGATCCCCTACCGGGAGCCGGGGCAGCGCACCCGCCACGAATACCGGCTCACCACCAAGGGGCGTGAGCTGCTGCCTGTCATCACCGCGCTGCGCAACTGGGGCGACGCCTGGGCCGCCGACGACGCAGGCCCTCCGATCATCGCCCTCCACCACGACTGTGGCGAGCCCGTGCGGGCTGTGCTCCGCTGCGCGGCCGGTCACGACGTCGACAGCGGCGACATCGACATCACCGCCGGGCCGGGCCTGATCCGCCGCGACTGACGCCGAGGGCTCCCGAGCATGCTGAATGGCGGGCCGTGAGACGACGGCCCGCCATTCGTGGATCAGAGGACGATCTGGTGCACCCGGTCGTCAACGCCGCGTACGGCGAGCCAGGCGCTGCCGTTGGCACCGGCGGCGGCTCCCGGTGCGCCCCGGAAGGCGTCGGTGGCGAACTCGCCGCGGCGGAACCAGCCGCCCCACCCTCCGTCGGTCAGGTTGCGCTGCCACAGCCGGTTGTCGGCGGCCAGCGCGAACAGGTAGACCCGACCGGACGTGGCGAGCAGTGTCGGGCTGCCGCTCGTGGTGCCGCCCAGGTTGGTCCAGGCCGACCAGGTGGTGCCGGTCCGGCTGCGCCACCACACCTCGTCGGTACGGCTGCGAACCGCCACGTGCAGCACTCCCGCGTCGTCGACGACGGCGCTCGGCCGGCCGTAGATCGGCCTGTCGTCGGGAGCGCCGACGCCTGTCCAACCGGCGCCCGGGGTCCGTGACCAGAGCTTGCCGTCGGCGCCACGGACGACAAGCGTCCACTGTGTCGGGCTGGTCCACGCCACAGTCGGTCCGTCGGTAAGCGAGCCGCCGAGGCTGCGCCACGGTCCCCACTTCCCGCCGACAAAGCTGCGCTGCCAGGCCGCGTTGTCGGTGCCCCGCACGAAGACGTCGATCCGGCCGTCCGCCGAGGCGTACGCCGCCGGCTGGCCGAGGATCCGGCCGCCGACCGGGCCGCCCAGCGAGGTCCAGTGCGTTCCCCAGGTCGTACCGGAGCGGGTGTTGACAGCCAACGCGCCCTGCGCGTCGCGGACGAAGGCTGTGGCGTGCGTGTCGTCCACCCGGACCAGCGCCGGGCTGGCGCTCGCCGTGCCGCCGAGGTTGGCGCCGGCGACCTGGTCGGCGCCGCGCAGACCCAGCATGGCCACGCCGTGCGCCGGGACCTCCACTGTGTACGAGCCGGTGAACGGCTGGACACCCGCCGTGCTCGGCGCGGCGTCGACGTCCGCGCGGGCCCACAGGTCACGAACCCGGACCGGGCCGTCGAGCGCGACGTCGGCGAAGGTCACAGTGATCTGCTGGGCGGAGTCGTGCCGGTTGAGCAACGCGACCGCCCGCTTGCCGGAGCCGGTCAGCACCTTGCTCCAGACCTGCGCGTCGGTGCCGGTGTCGACGACCTTGACGCCCTGGCGGACCAGCGGGTCCTGGTCCACCGCGATGATCTCCGGGTTGGTCAGCGCCGAGATCATCTCGTCGGGCAGACCGCGCGGGTCGGAGCCGATCACCAGCGGCGCGGCCATGATGGCCCACATGCCGAGCTGGGTCTTGGACTCCTCCAGGCTCAACTCGTACCCGCCGTCGGGCAGCGGACGCATCGGCAGCAGGTAGTCCGGGTCGTTGTAGTGGCCCGGCCCGGTCGCCGCAGGGTGGTACGCGTTGACGTCCATGTTGCGCAGGACCCACGGGAACGCCCACTGCGGCGTCGGGTCGGTGAGCCCCACGTCGGTGTACGTCCGCCACGAGTCGGCGACAGTCGGCGCGTACGTGTAGCTCCAGGTGGAGAGCTGCTCCGGGGTGTACGGCCCCCCACCCCAGTCGGAGCTGACCGGGTTGCAGATGTTGAGCAGCATCGGGCGGGGCGACTGGCGTACCGCCTCGGCCAGCTCACGGAAGGTGGCCTCCGGGTCCAGCCCGGCGGCCCGGCCGCAGAGCCAGTCGGCCTTGAGCGCGTCGAAGCCCCAGCCGGCGAACTGTGCGACGTCGGCGGCGTAGTGGCCGTTGCTGCCCAGCCCGCACTGCCCCGGCAGGTACGGGCCGGCGTCGGTGTAGATGCCGGCCTTCATGCCCTTGCTGTGGATGTACGCGGCCAGCGCGGCCATCCCACCCGGGAAGCGTGCGGGGTCGGCGACGAGCTGACCGGCCTCGTTACGAGGGGTGGGCGCGGCCCAGTTGCCGTCGATCCAGACGTAGGTGTAGCCGGCGTCGCGCAGGCCGCTGCTGACCATGTGGTCGGTGACCGACCGTACTTCGGCCTCGGTGGGGTCGCCACCGAGGCCGAAGTAGGTGTTCCAGCCCTGGTAGGGCGTGGGGGCGAGCCCGCTGTTGTGAAACGTCGGCGCGCCCTGGTCTTCGGCGCCGGTCGCGGCGGGGGCGTGGCCGGGTCGACCCGGCCCGCCGGGTGCGTGGCCGTGGCCGGGCTGCGGTGGGCTGGCGGGCGGTGGGCCGGCGGTGGCCGGCAGCGGGCCGACGACGCCCAGGCCGAGCACGGCCAGAGCGACGGTCAGCGGTCGGATCAGGCGCATGGAGGTACTCCTGTCCCTCGGGGGTGGGGTGGTGGTGCTCCGACCTCAGTCGCGGGTCAGCACGATGAGGTCGGCGTCGTGGGTCGGGCTCCACTGCACGGGCAGGCCGACGGCGCCCAGGTGACTGCCGGAGTAGCGCCGATCGCCGTGCCGATACCTCGCGACGGGGTCGAGCCCGCGCAGCGGCAGCCGCACCGGGCGGGACGGGAGCAGACCGGTGCCGTCGAGGTGGCCTGTGTGCCAGGCCAGCACGACGACCCGGCTCTCGTCCGCAGCGGTGTACTGCACAGCGCAGCGCGCCTGGTCGGGGCCGCCGATCAGGTGCACCTCGCCGTGCGTGACGACGTCCCGGATCTCCTTGTAGCGGGCGATCCAGCCGGCCGCCTCGGCCCGCTCGGCGGCAGTCCAGGCCCGGATGTCAGCGCCGACGCCGAGCACGCCGGCCATCGCGAGCACGAACCGGAACGCCAACGAACGCGGCCGGGTGTCGAACAGGCCGGGCGCGTCGGTGACCCAGGAGCTGAGCAGGTGTGGGGCGTTGGCGTGCAGGAAGCCGTACTGGATGGCCAGCCGGTCCAGCGGGCCGGTGTTGTCGCTGGGCCAGAACACGTCGGCGCGGGCGGCCATCGCCAGGTCGGTCCGCGCGCCGCCGCCGGCGCACGCCTCGATGAGCACGCCGGGGTGGGCGTGGCGCAGCCGCTCGTAGATCCGGTGCAGGTTGGCGACGTGCGCGCCGTCCAGGTCGACGGGGCCGATGCCGCCCGGCCGTCCCGGCTCGGTACGCGGGCGGTTGAAGTCCCACTTCAGGTAGTCGACGTCGTAGCGGCGCAGCAGGCCGTCCACTGTGGAGTGCACGAACTCGGCGACCTCCGGCCGGCCCAGGTCCAGCAGGTACTGGTTGCGGACCGGGGTGAGCGGCCGACCGTCGACGGAGTAGACCCAGTCGGGGTGCGCGGCGTAGAGCGCGGACTTCGGGTTGACGCACTCCGGCTCGACCCAGAGCCCGAAGTTCAGACCGAGCGCGCGGACGTCGGCGATGAACGCGTCGAAGCCTGCCGGGAACTTCGCCGGGTCCGGCGTCCAGTCGCCCAGCCCGGCCGTGTCGTCGTTGCGGCCGACGAACCAGCCGTCGTCCACCACGAACGTCTCCACGCCCAGCTCGGCGGCGATCCGGGCGAGCGCCAACTGGCTCTGCGCCTCGACGGCGAAGTAGGTGGCCTCCCAGGAGTTGTAGAGCACCGGACGCGGGGTGAGCCGGTCGGCGGCCAGCAGCCGCTGGTGGGTGTGCCAGACCCGGGCCAGCCCGTCCAGGCCGTCCGGGCTGTAGGCCCCGGCGACCACAGGCAGCCCCAACCGCTCACCTGGTGCCAGCTCCAGCGGACCGTCGACAAGTTGACGGCCGGCCCGTACCCGGGTCAGGCCGCCGGTGTCCCGCTCGGCGCTGATCTCCCACGAGCCGGTCCAGGCCAGGGCCATCCCCCAGGCCGCGCCGGTCGGGGCTGCGGTGTCCCGCACGGCCAGCCAGGGCACGTGCAGATGCCCGGGTACGCCCTGGGAGCTGCCGATGCTGAACGTGCCGTGGCCCAGCTCGACATGGGAGAGCTGGAACTCCTGCGACCACTGCCCCCACTGGTGGCTGAGCAGCGCACCGTGCGGCGTCGGCACATTGAACCCGCCCGAGAGGGCCCGGACCACCCGCAGCGGGTACCCGCCGCCGTTTGTCAGCTCGACCCACCGCTGCACCACGTCGGTGCCGGCAGGCACCCGGTAGTGCACCGTGGCCCGCAGCCCGGTCACCCTGTCGGCGAAGTCGACAGCCAGCTCCCGCCCGTCGGCGTCGGCCCGTGCCCCGGTGTGCCCGAAGCCGACCCGGCGCTGCCCGGAAGGGGTTTCCACCACCAGATCGGCACCCGTGAACGGGCGGTCGGCGTCGGTGGCGTACTCGATGGGGGCGGCGTCCCCGGCGGTGAGGAACGGAACCGGGCCGTCGTAGGCGACAGGCGACGGCCCCTCCGAGACGCCGTGCGGCCCCCACGCGACAAGTTCCAGCCAGCGGCCGTGCGCGGGCACCGTCACCGTGTACTCGGTGTGCGCGCCGCGCAGCGTCCAGCGCTGGGCGCTCACTTGACCGCTCCGAGCGCCAGACCGGAGACGAAGTGCCGCTGGAAGCGCAGGAACACCGCGACGGTGGGGACAGCCGCGATGACAGTGCCCGCCGCGATGACGTTCCAGGACGAGACGAACTGCCCCTGGAGGCCGAGCAGCGCCGGTGTGACAGGCATGTTGTCGTCGGTACGCAGCACGGTGATCGCCCAGAGCAGGTCGTTGAAGATCCAGGTGAAGGAGAGCGCGCCGAGGGCGGCAAGCGCGGGCCGGGTCAGCGGCAGCATCACCTTGGTGAAGATCTGCGCAGTGCCCGCGCCGTCGATCGTCGCCGCCTCCTGAATCTCGCCCGGCAGGTCCCGCATGAAGCCGTGCAGGACGAAGGTGTAGAAGCCCAGCCCGAAGCCGACCTGCACGGCGATCAGCGCCCAGAGCGTGTCGTACAGGCCGGTCAACTCGCTGAACTTCGCCACCGGGATGAGCAGGATCTGCGGCGGCAGCAGGTTGCCGGCGAGCATCAGCAGCAGGATGGTCCGCCGGCCGGGGATCCGGAAGCGACTAAGCGCGAATGCGGCCATCGCGGCCAGCCCCAGGCTCAACAGCACCGAGGGGACTGTGACAAGCATGCTGTTGATCAGCGCCCGCAGCTCGCCACCGTCGGTCCACGCCTGCCGGTAGGTGTCCAGCGTGAACGACCGGGGCAGGCTGCCCACGCCGTGTGCGGCGATGTCGTCGAACGATCGGGTGGACATCACCACGACCCAGATCACCGGGCCCAGCCACAGCAGGGAGAGCAGGATCATGCCGGTGTGGAAGGCCCCGGTGCGGAGCTTGTTCATCACGCTTCCTCCCGGAACGCGCGGACCAGGTAGCCGAGGATGACGGCGAGCGCGAGCACGAAGATCACGACGGCGATCGCGGAGGCGTAGCCCAGCCGCAGGCTCTGGAACGCTGTCGAGTACATGTAGGTGCTGAGCAGCTCCGACGAGTGGTACGGGCCGCCCTTCGTCAGCGACCAGACGATGTCGAACGACCGCAGCGAATCGATCACGATGACCGACAGCACCACCGCGTTTACCCCTTTGAGCTGGGGAATCGTGACGTGCCGCAACCTCTGCCAGGAGTTCGCGCCGTCCATCCGGGCCGCCTCGTGCAGCGCCGGGTCGATGGCCTTCAACCCGGCCAGGAACAGCACCATCACGTAGCCGATCTGCCGCCACAGCGCGGGCAGGATCACCGCGTACAACGCGGTCTGCGGGTCGGCAAGCCAGGGCCGGATCAGCTGCTCCAGGCCGACGGCCCGCAACAGCGTGTCGGCGATGCCGTCGGGTTGGTAGAAGACCCGCCAGACCAGCGCTGTCACCACAAGCGAGAAGACCACAGGGGTGAACAGCGCGGCGCGGTAGAAGCCGACCCCGCGCCGCTCCTTCTGCAGGACCAGCGCCATGCCGAAGCCGCCCAGCACGGAGAGGCCGCCGAAGAGCACCAGCCAGATCACCGTGTTGACGAGCGCACCCCGGAAGGTGGCGTCGCCGGCAAGCTCGACGTAGTTGTCAGCGCCGACGAAGGCCGGCGGCGACATGCCGTCCCAGCGGGTGAGGGAGAACCAGAAGCCCTGGAGCGCCGGCCAGAACACCCAGATGCTCTCGACCAGGAACGGCACCAGGACGAACGCCACCAGCAGCGGCGACAGTCGAGCCGACCGTCGCCGCCGCCGGGTGGGGGTGACCGAAGTCGTGGAGATCGTTGCTGTCACGTCAGCCCTTGAAGACCTTCTCGGCGGCGGCCTGCCACTCCCGCAGGATCGCGTCGATCTGGTCCGGCTTGTCGATGAACTTGGTAAGCGCGGTGTCCGCGGTCGGCTGGAGCGCGTCGCTTGAGTCGCGGTTGAAGAACTGGGTCAGCTCCTTGGCCTCGTCGAGCATCGCCTTGCCCTTGACCACGAGCGGAGAGTCCGACGCTCTGGCCTTCGGGTTGGCCGGCAGCACGATGCCGGAGCTGGCCTTCACGTACGCCTCCTGCGCTTCGACCGAGGACAGGTAGGTGAGCAGCGCCTTCGTACCGGTCGGGTTGGCGGTCTTCGCGCTGGCGAAGAAGCCGTCAGTGGGGGCCTCCTCGGCGAGCGGCACCGCCGGGTCGATGATCGGGAACCGGAAGAAGTCCAGGTCGCCGAGGGCGTCCTTGGGTGCCGCGTCGGCGAAGAACGTGCCGATCAGGAACATGCCGGTCTTGCCGGCCAGCAGCGCTGTGGTCGCCTCCTGGAACGGGTACGCCTTGCCCTTGGGGTCGAAGTAGGGCAGGGCCTCCCGCCAGCGGGTGAAGACCGCCTTGACCCTGGGGTCGTCGAAGCGCTGCTTGCCGGCGAGCAACTCGCGGTGGAACGGCGCGCCGTTGATCCGGATGTTGAGGTAGTCGAACCAGGCCGAGGCCACCCACGGGGTGTCGCCGAGGCCGATGCCGATCGGCGGGACGCCCTTGCTCTTCAGCGTCTCGCACAGGGCCAGGAAGTCGGTCCAGGTCTTCGGCTCCTGCACGCCCCACTTGGCGAAGTTGGACTTACGGTAGAAGAAGCCCCACCAGTAGTTGTTCATCGGTACGAAGACCTGCTTGCCGCTGCCGTCGGTGGAGAGCGTCCACAGCGACTGCGGGTAGTCGCCAAGTGACTTCCAGACATCGGAGACGTCCAGCAGCAGGTTGCGGCTCGCGTAGTCGTTTGCGACCGAGCCCGCGTACCAGGTGTAGAGGTCCGGCGGGTTGGCGGAGGTGAGGTAGGTCGGCAACTGGGTGCGGAAGGTCTCCGAGGCGACCGTGTTGAGGCTCGCCGTGCCCTTGCCCTGCGCGTTGAAGCTCTCGATCAGCTTCTCCATCGCCGCCTTGGCCTGCGGCGAGGAGAGGTTCGACTGGATGGTCACCGCGCCGGAGCCGTTGCCCGTCGTCGGCCCGCTTGCCGAGCTGGCGCACGCGCTGAGCAACGAGCCGGCGCCAAGGGCGCCGAGGCCGGCAAGCCCGAGGTGGCCAAGGAATCGCCGGCGACCGGGGTCGAAGTCGCTCACGAGGGTGTCCTTCCTCTACGACACGCAACGTCACGACGCCATGTGTCGGCCATGTGAATGTGTGTGACCAGAAGGTTGCATCGGCCCTCGCCGGCTGTCAAGATATCTTCGTAATTAATGATTAGTTGATACCGACACCACGGTCAGGGAGGTCAGCCTATGCGCCGCCTCGAAGGGAAGAATGCCCTGGTCACCGGAGCCATGGGCGGGATCGGCACGGCCATCGCCCGGCGGCTGGCCGCCGAGGGAGCCACCGTCGCGCTGCTCGACGTGACCGACCCGGGCCCGCTGGCCGCCGAGTTGACAGCACGCGGCGACCGGGCACTGTCCGTAATGGGCGACGTCAGTGTGGACGCCGACTGGTCGACCGCCGTGGCCGCCGTCCGGGCGGGCCTCGGTCCGGTGGACATCCTGATCAGCACGGCCTACGCGGTGCAGGTCGCCCCGGCCCACGAGACCAGCCGGCAGTCCTGGGACCACCAGCTCGGCGTCAGCCTCACCGGCTCCTTCCTCGGCGTCCGCGCCTGCCTCGACGACCTGCGGGAACGGTCCGGAGCGGTGGTGCTGATCTCGTCGGTGCACGCCCTGGTCGGGCTGCCCGGCCGTCCCGCGTACGCGGCGGCCAAGGGCGGCCTGGTCGCGCTCGGCCGCCAGCTCGCCGTGGAGTACGGCCCGCGGGTCCGGGTCAACACGGTGCTGCCCGGCCCGATCTTCACCGCCGCCTGGGCGGACGTGTCCGAAGAGGACCGTCAGCGCAGCGTCGAGGAGACCGTCGCGAAGCGGTTCGGCACACCCGAGGAGGTGGCCGCGACGGTGGCTTTCCTCGCCTCACCGGATGCCGCCTACGTCACCGGCGCGAGCCTAGTGGTGGACGGTGGCTGGACAGCGGTGAAAACCTCGGCCTGAAAGATCGAACCCGACACCAGCGAAAAGGCCGGAAGACCATTGGCACAGTATGCAAGCCGCGGCGTCCACGGACAGACCGTCGAGGCCATCGCCCGCCGCATCCTCACCGGTGAGATCGCCGCCGGGTCGACATTGAACATCGCCGCCCTTCAGGAGGAGTTCGACGTCAGCCTGACGGCGCTGCGCGAGGCGCTGAAGGTCCTCTCGGCCAAGGGCATCGTCGACGCCAGGCAGAAGCGCGGCACGTTCGTCCGGCCGCGAGCCGACTGGAACCTGCTCGACGGTGACGTGATCCGCTGGCAGTTCGCCGAGGGCCCCCACGAAACGCTGCTCGACCAACTGCACGAGGTCCGCGCCATCATCGAGCCGGCCGCCGCGCGGCTGGCAGCCCGCCGGTGCACCGACGACGACATCGCCGCACTGGACCAGGCACTGGCCGAGATGGCCGAGGCCGAGGGCGACCCCACGGCCGCCGTCGCCGCCGACCTCTCCTTCCACCGCGGGCTGCTCGCCGCCACCCACAACGAGCTGCTGGAACGCATGGAAGTGGTGATGGAGACGGGCCTCGCCGAACGGGATCGGCTCGTACACGGCGGTGCCGCCCACGACGACCCGGTGCCGAGTCACCGCGCCGTGGTCGACGCGCTGCGCGCCCGGGACGAGACGGCGGCCGAGACCGCAATGCGTGAGTTGCTGGACAAGGCCGTCCGCGACGTCGAAAAGGCACGGGGACGAAGGGGCAGTCAGTGAAGATCGAGCGGATCGAGACCTTCCTGGTCGCGCCACGGTGGTTGTTCTGCCGGGTGGAGACCGACGAGGGGCTCGTGGGGTGGGGTGAGCCGGTAGTCGAGGGGCGCGCCGAGGTGGTGCGCAGCGCCGTCGAAGTGCTCTCCGAATATCTGATCGGCGAGGATCCACTGCGGATCGAGCAGCACTGGCAGGTGCTCACCAAGGGCGGCTTCTACCGCGGCGGCCCGATCCTCTCAAGCGCGGTCGCCGGCCTCGACCAGGCACTGTGGGACATCGCCGGGCAGGCGTACGGCGCGCCGGTGCACGCACTGCTCGGCGGGCCGGTGCGCGACCGGGTGCGGATCTACTCGTGGATCGGCGGGGACGAGCCCGATGAGGTGGCCGACGCCGCCGCCGCGCAGGTCGCCGCGGGTCTCACAGGCGTCAAGATGAACGCCTGCGGGCGACTCTCTCCCATCCCCACCTCCGCCGAGGTGGACGCGGTGGTCGGTCGGGTCGCCGCCGCCCGCGAGGTGCTCGGCCCCGAGCGGGACATCGCCCTGGACTTCCACGGCAGAGCCGGGATGGCCGCCGTCCGCCGGATCCTGCCCGAACTGGCCGGGCTGCGCCCACTCTTCGTGGAGGAGCCGGTCCTGCCCGACCAGGCCCACCACCTGCGGGACATCGTGGCCGGCACCCCGATCCCGGTGGCCACCGGCGAACGCCTCTACGGCCGCTCCGAATTCCTCAGCCCGTTGCAGGCAGGGGTCGCCGTGGTGCAGCCGGACCTGTCGCACGCCGGTGGCATCTCCGAGGTCCGCCGGATCGCCGCGCTGGCCGAGACGTACGGCGCGCTGCTCGCCCCGCACTGCCCGCTCGGGCCGATCTCGCTGGCGGCGAGCCTCCAGGTGGCCTTCGCGACGCCGAACTTCCTGATCCAGGAACAGAGCATCGGCATCCACTACAACGTTGGTTCGGAGCTTCTGGACTACGTGGTCGACCGGGAGCCGTTCCGGTTCGTGGACGGGCACATCGCCCGCTTCGACCGGCCCGGCCTGGGCATCACTGTGGACGAGGCGGCGGTCCGCGAGGCCGCGCGTACACCGCATGCCTGGCGCAACCCGGTCTGGCAGCACCGCGACGGATCGTTCGCCGAATGGTGACCGGCCCGACGCGGGTCCCGCTGCGCGTGGAGTACGACGCTGCCCACGGCGGCCGGTGGACCCGCCTGCACGGCGGCGACCGGCAGTGGCTGTGGCGGGGCCCGGAGCCGGGCCGCAATGAGGTACGCCCCGGCGACCCGTTCGTCGACGCCGGAGGGCTGGAGGAGTGCCTGCCCACAGTGCGCGGCGAGCCCGACCACGGCGAGGTGTGGTCCCGCCCGTGGCGAACCGCTGGCCCTGGCACCGTGGTCATCGAGCGGCCGGCGTTCACATTGACCCGCCGGATCAGCGACTCCGGCGGCGTGGTGGTGGCCGACTACCGGCTGGCCGCCGACCCGGGATACCGCTTCGTGTGGGCCGCGCACGCCCTGCTCGGCCTCTCCCCCGACGCCCACCTCGACGCGCCCGCCGGCACCCCCACCCGGTTGCACCCGGAGGCCGCCGCCCTGCTGCCGCCCGGCACCTGGCCCACCGGCAGCCCGTGGCTGACCGGTCCGTGGCCCGCTCCGGCCGGGCTACCGCTGGACACGTTCGGCCCCGACGACGGGACCGCGGTCGGGGCGGTGCTGCTCGACTGCCCGAAGGTCCAGGTGATCGACAGCCCCGACCGGCTGACACTGGAGTTGGAGTGTGACGGGCAGCCCCGCAGCACCGCGCTCTGGCGCAACCTGGGCGGCTGGCCGGCCGTCGCCCCCTACCGAAGCGTCGGGGTCGAGCCGATGCTCGGCGCCGCCTTCGACCTGGCCGACGCCGGCCCGCACGACGCGGCGATCGTCCCACCCGCTGGCGAGGTTGCCTGGCGGCTCACCATTTCCGCCCACCGCATCCACTGAGGACATTCGCGATGAACCTGCTCGACGAGCTGCGTACCCACCGGTTGCTGGCAATCGTGCGCGGCCCGGACCCGGCGGCCGCGCTGGCCTCGGTGCTCACCCTGGCCGACAGCGGCGTCGCGCTGATCGAGGTCTCCCTGACCAGCGCGGACGCCCTCAGCATCATCCGGGGCGCCCGGATCGCGCTCGGACCCGACTTCGCGCTGGGCGCGGGCACCGTGCTCAGCGTCGAAGACGCCCGCGCGGCAGCCGACGCGGGCGCAGGCTTCCTGGTCACCCCGGCGGTGGCACCGAGCGTCGCCGAGGGCGTCCGACTCGGCCTGCCCGTGCTGGCCGGCGCGCTCACCCCCACCGAGGTCGTACGGGCCGCAAGCGACGGGGCCACGGCGATCAAGCTGTTCCCTGCCTCTCTCGGCGGTCCCGACTACCTGGGTGCGCTGCGCGACCCGTTCCCCGACACCGCGTTCGTGCCGGTGGGCGGGGTGGACGCGGACAGCGTCCGGCGCTACCTGGACCGGGGAGCGGTGGCGGTCGGGGTCGGCTCACCTCTCCTCGGCGATGCCGTCCGTGGCGGCGACCGCGCGGCGCTGCGCGAGCGGGCCGCCACCTTCGTCGCGGCGGTCCGCTCGTGACCGACCTGGTCACCCTCGGCGAGACGATGGCGGCCTTCCGCACCACCGGGCCGTTGCGGCTGGGCGGCACCGCCGGGATCTCCGTGGCCGGGTCCGAGTCGACAGTGGCGATCGGGCTGGCCCGGCTCGGCCACCACGCGGCGTGGGTCGGGGTCACCGGCGCGGACGAGCCCGGTGCACTGGTCCGCCGCACGCTGCGCGCCGAAGGCGTCGACCTGACCTGGGCCCGTGTCGACCCGACGGCCCCCACCGGGCTGATCCTCTTCGAGGCCCGGGTCGCCGACATCAACCGGGTCACCTATCACCGCGCCGGCTCCGCCGGGTCCCGGCTGCGCCCCGCCGACGTCACGCCGGCGTTCGACACGCCGGCCCGACCGCCCCGGCTGCTGCACGTCACCGGCATCACCTGCGCGCTCGGCGCGGAGCCGTACGACGCGGTGGTGACGGCGGTGCGGCTCGCGCGTGCGGCGGGCAGCACCGTCTGTCTGGACGTCAACCACCGCAACCGGCTCTGGTCGGTCGGCGAGGCGGCCGCCGCGCTGCGACCGCTGCTGCCCTCGATCGACCTGGTCGTCGCCTCCGACGACGAGCTGGCTGTCCTGACCGACGCCGCCGACCCGATCGCTGCGCTGCACGCGGCCGGCGTGACCGAGGTCGTCGTGAAGCACGGCGCTGGCGGGGCCACCAGCCACAGCGCCACCGGCGCCGTGCACCGGCCGGCCCGCCAGGTTCCGGTGGTGGACACCGTGGGGGCCGGCGACGCCTTCGTGGCCGGGCTACTCTCCGGCTGGCTGGATGGCGACGACGTACCGGCGCGGCTGGACCGGGCGGTCACCACCGGCGCGTTCGCGGTCGCCACCCGGGGCGACTGGGAGGGCCTGCCCGACCGGGCGGAGCTGGCGCTACTCGACCACGGGCCGGGCGGCACTATCCGCTGACCGGCGCGGCGGCCGACCTCGACCGCCGGAGATCGTTGGAGGAGCACGATGGAGCTGACCGAACCGACCGTCTGGGCCCCTGACCTGTTGGAGCTGGGCGAAGGGCTGCGCTGGGTCGACGACCGGCTGGTCCTGGTCGACCTGCTCGCCGGTCGACTGCTGGAGACCGACGGAGACCGCCCCGGCCCGCTGCGGGAGCTGCGCCGCCTTGACGTTCCGCTCGGCGCGGTCGCCCCGCTGGCCGGCCGTGTCGGCGACTGGCTGGCCGCCGCCGGCACCGGCGTCACGGTGCTGCCCGCCACCGGCGACGCCCGACCGGTCGCCGACCTGGTCGCCGACGCTCCCGAGCCGACCCGGATGAACGACGCGGTCGCCGACCCGCACGGCCGTTTCTGGGCCGGCAGCATGACGTACGCGGGACTGCCCGGCCAGGGCACTCTCTACCTGCTCGCCCCGGGCGCGGCACCGGTGCCGGCGGTGACCGGGCTGACCATCCCGAACGGGCCGGCGTTCGATGCCACCGGCACCACCATGTACCTGGCCGACACTCCGCGCGGCGAGGTCGACCGGTTCACAGTCGACAGGACCACCGGTGCCCTGCACGGGCGGGAACCGTTCCTGCGACTCGCCGACTCCGACGGCTCCCCGGACGGGATGACAGTCGACGCGGCGGGCCACCTCTGGGTCGCGCTGTGGGGCGGCTCGGCGGTACGCCGTTACCGGCCCGACGGGACGCTGGACCGCCACATCCAGCTCCCCGCCCGCCAGCCGGCCGGCATCTGCCTGGGCGGCCCCGACCTGCGCCGGCTCTTCATCGGGACCGCCCGACTCGGGCTCACCGAGCCAGGCGCCACGGACGGTGCGCTGCTCGCGGTCGACGTCGAGGTCCCCGGCCTGCCCACCGCTACCGCCACCGGCTGATCCGGCCCCGCCGCGCAGGTGCCGAGCAGCAGGAGGCTGCCGGGAGGCATGGCTGGGCGGCCGGCGGGTAGCCCGTCGGATGGCCGACTGGGGCAAGGTGTTCATCCCGGACACCCCGGTGTTGGAGATCCTGGTACGGGGCAGCGTCATGTACCTCGCCCTGTTCACGCTCCTGCGGGTCATCCTCAAGCGGGAGAGCGGCACCACCGGCGTCACCGACCTGCTGGTGATCGTGCTGCTCGCCGATGCCGCGCAGAACGGAATGTCCGGCGGCTACAACTCGATCACCGACGGGTTGCTGCTGGTCGGGGTGATCATCGGTTGGTCGTACCTGTTGAACGCCGTCGCGTACCGCTGGCAGGCCGCCGCGCGGCTGATCCGGCCCAGCTCGCTGGTGCTTGTCCGCGACGGGGAGATCATGCGGGAGAACATGCGCCGTGAGCTGATCACCAACGAGGAGCTGCACACCCTGCTACGCCAGCAGGGCGTCTCCGACCTGGCGGACGTCCGCGAGGTGCGGATGGAGCCCGACGGTCGGTTCAGCGTCACCACCCGTACGCCGGGGCGGCCCCGCAACGGACGCAACGCGGGCGGTTTCGGCTGACGCCGGACACGCCGTACACCAGTTGTGGCGGTGTTGTCCGGCCCGCAGCCGTCCCGCTGGCCTCAGCTTGTCGGCAGGTTGCGGTCCAGCAGGTCGAACAGGGCGGCCCAGTGCCGTTCGGTGGCCTGCTCGTTGTAGGCCGGGGTGTCGGACATGGTGTAGCCGTGGTGGGCGCCCTCGTACAGCTCCGAGCGGTAGCGCACACCTGCGGTGTCGAGCGCCTTCTCCAGGGTGGCGATCTGCTCGGGCGTCATCGACTGGTCGTTGTCCGCGTGCCCGAAGTACACCTCGCCGGTAATCGAGCCGACGCCCAGGTGAGGGCTGTCCGGCTCGTCGAGGACGATTCGCCCACCGTGGAAACTCGCCGCCGCGACGATCCGGTCCGGGTGCGCCTCGATTGCCCGCAGCGCGTTCATGCCGCCCATGCAGTAGCCGGTGATCGCGACCGGGCCGGGCCGGACGTCGTCGCGGGCGGCCAGGAAGTCGAGGTACGCGGCGGTGTCCCGGCTGATCACGTCGGCGGTCAGCGCGCGGATCAGCGGGATGACCTTCTCGAAGATCGCGCTGCGCTGGTCGGCGTCGCCGAGGCGGGACAGGTCGACAAGTGGTGCCCGGCCAGCCCGGTAGAGCAGGTTGGGCGTCACCACCAGGTAGCCGCGGGAGGCGATCCGTTCCGCCATCTCGACCAGGCGCGGGCGCGGGCCGAAGGCGTCCATGTAGAGCAGCACCGCCGGGAACGGGCCGTCCTCGTCCGGCCGGGTCAGAGAGGCGTCCGCCACTCCGTCGCCTGTCGGGATGTCCACCGTCGTCGTCTGCACCGGGCCTCCTCGTAAGCCGATCTTGGTCCGTCCGAAACGGTACCCCCCTGGTCAGCGTGCCCGACACCGGTCCGCCAGCCAGTGGCGCCGGTCCCTCCCGCTTTGACCGCCGCCCGGCTTCAGGCGGCTCAGTTTCCCGCAGCCGATCGGGCGCGTGAACAGCGCGTCAAGAACGGGCGACGACCCGTCGAAACGGCGTATAGGCGGGCCCATCTCCACCAACCGGTGGTGACGATGGGTCCATGAGTCCTTGGCGGATGACGCGCTGGGAACGGGGGCACCCGTTGCCGGCCACTGACCCGGACAGCGGCCCGGCCGAGCACTCCACGGGTGCGGGCGAGCCGGATCGCCGGCACGAGGCGCTGGTGAGCGTCCGGCTCGGCCCGTCCGCGCCCGGCAGTCACCTTGTGGAGTACCTGCGGCACGAGCCCTGCGCCGTCGCCGCGTGGTGGATCGCCGCCGACGTCGACGCCGTGGTGCGGCTCTCCGCCGACAGCATGACAGTGCTGCACCGCGCCGTGGCCGACCTGCGTCGCCGCGCCGGGGTGGAGGTCACGGTGGCGCACCACATCCTCCGCGCGCTCGACCTGACCGATCCGGCGGAGCCGCGTACGGCGCAGGACACCAGGGCCTGGGCGGCACCCGCCGCATGAGCCTCCCCACCATTGCCCGCCGGGGATCGGCGGGCGCTTACCGCCGTGGGATCGACAGAGAGGACCAACCGACGATGGACGAGGCAGCGATAAGGTACGCCGTTCCGGTGCGGAATCTGCCGGGACGGCAGGTACGGACGGTGCGGACCGGCCGTTCACCGCAGGGGCAACGGGTGGGGATCGCCTTCACCCGGGTCGAGTTGCTCGTCGCCGCGATGGGTGCGGACCAGCAGTGGGAGGAACTCTGCGAGTCGGCGTTGCGGGGCATGCTGCGCCCGCTCGGCATCGACCGGATCCAGGTCGACCCGCTGCTGGTGGCGCCACCGCTCCCCGACAGCATCGGCGACCGGGCGGCACCGACCGCGCCGGTCCGGGTGCCCGCCCTGGCGGCCACCGCAGGCGCCCAGGTCAGGGGCGGTAACGGTAGCCCATTCCCGGCTCGGTGATGAGATGCCGGGGGCGGGCCGGGTCGTCCTCCAGCTTGCGCCGCAACTGGGCCAGGTACTGCCGCAGGTAGTTGGTCTCGTTCTGGTACTCCGGCCCCCACACCTCCTGCAGGAGCTGCCGCTGGCTGACAAGCTTGCCGGGGTGCCGCACCAGCTTCTCCAGCACGCTCCACTGGGTGGGTGTCAGCTTGACCTCGGTGCCGTCGTCCCGCCGTACGCTGCGGTCGGCCAGGTCGACCGTGTGCTGGCCGATCCGCAGTGCCGGCACCGCCTCGCTTGACGTACCCAGCCGTCGGGTGACCGCGCGGATGCGGGCCAGCAGTTCCTCCACCCCGAACGGCTTGGTGACGTAGTCGTCGGCACCGGCGTCGAGCGCCGCCACCTTGTCCTCGCTGCCGGCCCGACCGGAGAGCACGATGATCGGCACAGCCGTCCATCCGCGTAGGCCACGGATCACCTCCACGCCGTCTATGTCGGGCAGGCCGAGGTCCAGCACCACAAGGTCCGGCGGGTGGGTGGCGGCGGCCTTCAACGCGGCCGCGCCGGTGCCGGCGACGTCCACGTCGTACCGGCGGGCACGCAGGTTGATCCGCAGGGCACGCAGGATCTGCGGTTCGTCGTCGACGACAAGGATGCGCGTCATTCCTGCGGCCCCTCCGAGCTGGACTGCGCGGCGGGCAGCCGCAGCACCAGGGTGAGCCCACCGCCGGGGGTGGTCTCCGGGATGATGCTGCCACCCATCGCCTCGACAAGCCCCCGGGACAGGGCGAGACCGAGACCGACACCGGTCTGGTTGTCCCTGTCACCGAGGCGTTGGAACGGCAGGAAGACGTTCTCCCACTGGTCCTCCGGGATGCCCGGCCCCCGGTCGATCACCCGCAGCTCCACCTGCCCGGCGTGCGCGCTCGCGGTGATCGTGGGTGGCTTGTCGGGTGGGCTGTAGCGCAGCGCGTTGGCGACGATGTTGACCAGCACCCGTTCCAGCAGGCCCGGGTCGGCGGTGGCGGCCGGCAGGTCGGCCGGGATGTCAGTGGCGACGGTCGCGGCCGCCGGGCCAAGTTCGTCCAACGCCAGGGGTACGGCGTCCTCCAGTCCGATCGCGGTAGCGGTGATGCCGAGGACGCCGGCCTGGAGTCGACTCATGTCCAGGAGGTTGGCGACCAGCCGGGCGAGGCGGTCCAGCGACTCCTCGGCGGTCTCCAGCAACTCCTCTCGGTCGGACTCGTCGAACTCGATGTCGTGGCTGCGCAGACTGGTGACGGCTGCCTTCGCCGACGCCAGCGGCGTACGCAGGTCGTGGCTGACCGCGGCGAGCAGCGCGGTGCGCATGCGGTCTGCCGCGGCGAGGGGCTTGGCGGTGGCGGCTTCCTCGGCGAGCCGTTCCTGGCGCAGCGCGACGGCGGCCTGGGCGGCGAACGCCTCGACGATCCGCCGGTCGGCGGCCTCCAGTCGGCGGCCGCTGAGCACGACGGTGATCCGGTCGTCGACGGGTACCGCCGTCTCGCCGCCGTCGGGCGTGCAGGCAGGCTCCTCGCCGACACTGGCCACGACGCACCAGGCGTGCTCCTCGCGGGACCGGTCGGGACGGCCACTGGCCTCCTCGGCCAACTCCAGCACGCTCACCGCGCGCAGCCCGAATGTTTCCCGGAGCTGGTCCAGCAGGGCGGGCAACGGGCGTTCGCCGCGCAGGACGCCACCGGCAACGGCCGCGAGGGTCTGCGCGTCGGCGGCGGCGCGGGCGGCCTCGCGGGTACGCCGGGCGGCCACGTCGACGACCCAGCTCACCGCCAACGCCACGCCGACGAAGACGGCCAGGGCGAGCAGGTTGTCCGCCTCGGCGATTGTCAACGTGCGGTAGGGCGGTGTGAAGAACCAGTTGAGCAGCAACGAGCCGCCCAGCGCGGCGACAAGCGCCGGCCACACGCCACCGACGAGTGCGACCCCGACGACTCCGGCGAGGAACAGCAGGATGTCGTTGGTGAGCGTCAGGTCGGGCAGCGTCCTCAACAGCAGGGTGAGCAGGGGCATGCCCAGCGCGGCCAGGACGAAGCCGAGCAGCCTCCGGCGTCGGGACAGCGCGGCCGGCACCGCTGCCGCCCGTCGGCCCTTGCCTGCCTGCTTGTGGGTGACAAGGTGCACGTCGATCGACCCGGAGAGCGCGGTGGTTGTCACCCCGACGCCCCGGGCGAAGATCTGCGCGAGACGCCCACGCCGGCTGGCGCCGAGCACCAGTTGGGTGGCGTTCACGCCCTGGGCGAAATCCAGCAGCGCGGCCGGCACGTCGGTGCCGAGCACCTGGTGGTAGGTGCCGCCGAGGCTCTCCACGAGCACCCGCTGGCGGGCGAGTTGGGCCGGGTCCGCGCCGGCCAGGCCGTCGCTGCGGGCGACGTGCACGGCGAGCAGGTCGGCACCCTTGCTGCGGGCGGCGACGCGGGCGGCGCGGCGGATCAGCGTCTCGCCCTCCGGGCCGCCGGTAAGCGCCACCACCACACGTTCCCGGGCCTCCCAGGTCGCGGCGATGCCCTGCTGGCTGCGGTACACCTCAAGCTGCTCGTCGACCTTGTCGGCCAGCCAGAGCAGCGCCAGCTCGCGCAACGCGGTGAGGTTGCCGACCCGGAAGTAGTTGCCGAGCGCGGCGTCGATCTTGTCGGGGCGGTAGATATTGCCGTGCGCCATCCGGCGGCGCAGCGCCTCGGGTGTCATGTCGACAAGCTCGACCTGCTCGGCGGCGCGGACGATCTCGTCCGGCACCGTCTCCCGCTGGGTGGTGCCGGTGATCTGCGCGACGACGTCGTTCACCGACTCCAGGTGCTGCACGTTGACCGTGGACAGCACGTCGATGCCCGCGTCGAGCAGTTCCTGGACGTCCTGCCAGCGCTTGTCGTGCCGCGAGCCGGGCACGTTCGTGTGTGCCAGCTCGTCGACCACAGCGATCTCCGGCCTGCGGGCCAGCACCGCGTCCAGGTCCATCTCGGTGAACTCGGCGCCCCGGTAGGTCATCGTGCGGCGGGGCACCTGCTCCAATTCGCCGACCATGGCGGCGGTCTGCTGCCGGCCGTGGGTCTCCACGAAGCCGATCACCACGTCGGTGCCGCGCGCGGCTCGCCGCTGGGCCTCCTCCAGCATGGCGTACGTCTTGCCGACGCCCGGGGCGGCTCCGAGGTAGATGCGCAGTTCTCCGCGTGGCACGGAACCATCCTCTCCGATCAGAAGGAAAGGCCCCTTCTTAACGCGAGGCGTTAAGAAGGGGCCCTTCCTTACGCATTCAGCGTGCGGGGTACTGCTTGTCGAGCGCGATGTTCAACTCCAGGACGTTCACCCCCGGCTCGCCCATGAAGCCGAGCGCGCGTCCGCCGGTGTGCTCCCGCACGAGCTTGCGGACGGCCGCGGGGTCCGCGCCGCGTTCCCGCGCCACCCGGTTGACCTGCAATTCGGCGTACGCCGGGCTGATCTGGGGGTCGAGGCCGCTGCCGCTGGCGGTAACCGCGTCGGCGGGAACTGCCGGCTCGGCGGGGGCGTCGCCGCGGATCGGGGTGATCACACCGCCGGCGGCCACGTAGTCCTCGCCGGGCTGGGCCAGCTCCACAGGCATCCCCTGGTACGAGGACACGAACGGGGTGGCCGGGGCGACCTGGTTGACGCTGACCACCCGGGTGACCGGGCCGGTCAGGCCGCCGGCGCGGAAGACCGCGAGCACCGCGCCGACCCCGTCGTCGGTGCAGAAGGGGCGGCTGCCGTCGACGCCGTTCAGCTCGCCGACCGACTTGCTGCGCCCGCAGACCTGGGTGAGCAGGCTTTCGCTGGACTCCTCCGGGTCGGTGGCCAGGGTGTCGACGACGCTCTCCGGGCCGAGGTTGCTGGCCGCGGTGGAGGTCGGGTCGTAGCCGTCTCCGGCAGCCGACGGGCGGGACTGGAAGTAGCGGCCGATGGGGTTGCCGTCGGCGTCGGTGAAGGACTGGCCGATCAGCGAGCTGCCGATCGTCGTCCCGCCCGAGGTGATCAGAGAGCCGTCGGCCTTGTGGTTGAGGCCGGGCAGTTGACCGACCGCGACCAGGGCCAGCGGGTAGACCAGCCCGAGCAGCACAGTGAACACGAGTACGGCGCGCAGGGCGGCGAGGTGTTGGGCGATCCAGGTGGGTAGGCGCATCACGAAATCCCCGGGACGAACTGGATGAGCAGGTCGATGAGCTTGATCCCGATGAACGGCACGATGATGCCGCCCAGGCCGTACACCAGCAGGTTGCGGCTGAGCAGCTTCGACGCGGCGGCCGGCCGGTACCGCACGCCGCGCAGGGCGAGCGGGATCAGCGCGATGATCACCAGGGCGTTGAAGATGACGGCGGACAGGATCGCCGACTCCGGGCTGGCCAGCCGCATGATGTTGAGGGCGTCCAGGCTCGGGTAGAGGCCGGCGAACATGGCCGGGATGATCGCGAAGTACTTCGCGATGTCGTTGGAGATGCTGAACGTGGTGAGCGCTCCGCGGGTGATCAGCAACTGCTTGCCGATCTCCACGATCTCGATGAGCTTCGTCGGGTCGGAGTCGAGGTCGACCATGTTGCCGGCCTCCTTGGCGGCCGACGTACCGGTGTTCATCGCCACCCCGACGTCGGCCTGGGCGAGTGCCGGCGCGTCGTTGGTGCCGTCGCCGGTCATGGCGACCAGCCGGCCGCCCTCCTGCTCCCGCTTGATCAGCGCGAGCTTGTCCTCCGGTGTCGCCTCGGCCAGGAAGTCGTCCACCCCGGCCTCGTCGGCGATGGCCTTCGCGGTACGCGGGTTGTCGCCAGTGATCATCACGGTACGGATGCCCATGCGGCGCATCTCGTCGAACCGCTCCCGCATGCCGGCCTTCACGACGTCCTTGAGGTGGATGACGCCCAGCGCGCGGGCGGGCTCACCGTCGACGTGCTCGGCGACCACGAGCGGGGTGCCGCCGGTGCTGCTGATCGCGTCCACGATCTCGCCGACCTGCTCGGTCGGGTGGCCGCCGTTCTCCCGTACCCACTTCATCACGGCGGCGGCGGCGCCCTTGCGGACCCGGCGGGCAGTGCCCACCGCTCCCCCGTCCACGCTGCCGTCCGGGGTCAGGTCGACGCCGCTCATCCGGGTCTGCGCGGTGAACGGCACGAAGGTGGCGTGCGGCATCACGCCGGCCTCGCGCTCGCGCAGCCCGAACTCGTTCTTCGCCAGCACTACCACCGAGCGCCCCTCGGGGGTCTCGTCGGCCAGGCTGGACAGCTGGGCGGCGTCGGCCATCGCCTCGACGGCGACCCCTTCGACGGGTACGAACTCGGCGGCCTGCCGGTTGCCGAGCGTGATGGTGCCGGTCTTGTCCAGCAGCAGGGTGTTGACGTCGCCGGCCGCCTCGACGGCCCGGCCACTCATGGCCAGGACGTTGCGCTGCACGAGCCGGTCCATGCCGGCGATGCCGATGGCCGAGAGCAGCGCGCCGATGGTGGTCGGGATGAGGCAGACAAGCAGCGAGATGAGCACGATCCCGGTGACGCCGGAGTCGGTGATCGCCCCGCTGTCCGGTGCCGCCGTCTGGTACGCCTTGGAGAAGATCGCCAGCGGCTGGAGGGTGACAACTGCCAGCAGGAAGATGATCGTGAGCGCGGAGAGCAGGATGTTCAGCGCGATCTCGTTCGGTGTCTTCTGCCGGTTGGCGCCCTCGACCAGGGCGATCATCCGGTCGATGAAGCTCTCCCCCGGCTTCTGGGTGATCTTCACGATGATCCGGTCGGAGAGCACCCTGGTGCCGCCGGTGACAGCGCTGCGGTCACCGCCGGACTCGCGGATGACCGGAGCCGACTCGCCGGTGATTGCCGACTCGTCGACGCTGGCGATGCCCTCCACGATGTCGCCGTCGCCGGGGATGATGCCGCCCGCCTCGACGAGTACGACGTCGCCCTGACGCAACTCCGGGGCTGCGACGGCCTCGTCGGTGTAGCTGTTGGCCCGCGCGCCGGGCTTCCAGCCGACCAGCCGGGTGGCGATGGTGTCCTTCTTGGCCTGCCGCAGTGTCGCGGCCTGTGCCTTGCCCCGCCCTTCGGCGACGGCCTCGGCCAGGTTGGCGAAGAGAACTGTCAGCCAGAGCCAGACGGTGATCGCCCAGGCGAACACCGACGGGTCGGTCACCGCCAGGACCGTGGTGAAGGCCGCGCCGACCTCGACGATCAGCATCACCGGGTTGCGCCACATGGTGGCAGGGTTGAGCTTGCGTACGGCGTCCGGCAGGGACCGGATGAGCTGCTGGGGGTCGAGCAGGCCTCCGCCGACCCGCTTGCCCTGGTCGGCTGCGGTGGCGAGCTGCCCGGATGTCACGGACATGTCCTCGTTCCTCATGATGGTCAGAGCCCTTCTGCCAGCGGGCCGAGCGCGAGCGCGGGCAGGAAGGTCAGCGCGACGAGGACGACTGTGACGCCGACGACCATCCCGACGAACAGCGGACGGTGGGTCGGCAGAGTGCCCTCGGACGCGGGGGTGGGTGCCTGGCGGGCCAGCGAGCCGGCGAGCGCGAGCACGAAGATGATCGGCAGGAAGCGGCCCAGCAGCATGCACAACCCGAGCGCGGTGTCCCACCAGGTGGTGTTGACCGTGATGCCGCCGAAGGCGGAGCCGTTGTTGTTGCTGGCCGAGGTGAACGCGTAGAGCACCTCGGAGAGGCCGTGCGGGCCGACGTTGAGCGCTGTGGAGTTGTTGCCTGTGGCGAACGCCGCCGCCGTGCCGACAAGCACCAGGATCGGCGTGATCAGGAAGTACAGCGAGGCGAACTTGATCTCCCGTGAGCCGATCTTCTTGCCCAGGTACTCGGGCGTGCGACCCACCATCAGGCCGGCCACGAAGACCGTGATCACCGCGAGGATGAGCAGGCCGTACAGGCCGGAGCCGGTGCCGCCCGGCGCGACCTCGCCGAGCATCATGTTGACCATCGTCATCATGCCGCCGAGCGAGGTGAACGAGTCGTGGAACGAGTTCACAGCGCCGGTCGAGGTGAGCGTGGTGGCGGCGGCGAAGGTCGCCGAGTTCGAGACGTCGAACCGCACCTCCTTGCCCTCCAGAGCCGCGCCGACCGCCTGCGGCACCGTGCCGTGGCCGGCCAGCTCGAAGACGTTGGTGAGGGCGACGCTTGCGAACGCGAGGATGCCCATCACGGCGGCGATCGCGTAACCCTGCCGGTTCTGCCCGACCATCCGGCCGAACACCCGGGGCAGGCTGAACGGGATCAGCAGGATCAGGAAGATCTGGAGCCAGTTCGTCCACGAGGTGGGGTTCTCGAACGGGTGGGCGCTGTTGGCGTTGTAGAAGCCGCCGCCGTTGGTGCCCAGCTCCTTGATCACTTCCTGGCTGGCGACCGGCCCGCCGGTGATGGTCTGGGAGCCGCCGGTGAGCGTCGTGACGTCGGTGCCGCCGGACAGGTTCTGCACCACCCCGCCGATCATCAGCGCGATGGCGCCGAGCACCGCGATCGGCAGCAGGATCCGCAGCACGATCCGGGTCAGGTCGACCCAGAAGTTGCCGAGCTGCCCGGTGCGGCTGCGGGCGAACCCGCGTACCAGCGCGACCGCCACCGAGATGCCGACCGCCGCCGAGACGAAGTTCTGCACCGCCAGGCCGGCCATCTGCACCAGGTGGCCCATCGTCGACTCACCCGAGTACGACTGCCAGTTGGTGTTCGTCACGAACGACACGGCGGTGTTCCACGCGCCGTGCGGCACCACCGCGTCGAAGCCCAGCGACAGCCACAGGTGGTTCTGCACCCGCTGGAAGAGGTACAGGAACAGGATCGAGGTGGCGGAGAACGCCAGCACGCTGCGGGCGTACACGCCCCAGGCCTGCTCGGCGGCCGGGTTGACCCCGACCAGTCGGTAGATCCCCCGCTCGACCCGGGACTGTCTGGTGCCGGCGACCGCCCGGAACATGTAGTCGCCGAACGGCTTGTAGACGGCGACGATGGCCGCCACCAGCGTCAGCACGAAGATGACGCCCGCTGTTGTCATGGTCATCAGAAGCGCTCCGGGAACAACAGGGCGAACACCAGGAACGCGCCCAGGACGATCGCGAGCACCAGGCCGACGGCGTTGACCGCGTTCACAGCTTCTCCACCGCCCGGATCACCAGGGCGAGCGCTGCGAACAGCGCCACCGTCAGGACCACGAACACCACGTCAGACACGCTGACTCCTCAGACCGGCTAGGTTCCTCGCGACCGCCTTCCGGTCGCGCGGGGCAATCAAAGCCCCGCTACGCGCCGGTCGGCAGGGGTCGTGACGCGACCATGACGGCGGCGAACCGTTTCTTGACGTGGTTTTCACACCGGCCCACCAAATGGGTAGGATCCGGACGAACTTGCAGCAACAGGGCGGAAGGCCGCTGCGGAGTGGGCAGTCAGCCCGGCGAGGGCGGTGGCGGGGTGCGGCGGGCCGGTCAGGCCGGGCGGCGGGCCACAAGCACGTCGCGCATGATCGACTGATCCACCCGGTGCCGCAGCGCGTGGTAGGGCTCCGCGTCGACAACGCTCAGGCCGGCGTCGGCGAGCGCCGCCGCCGCGTCGTCCCTGCTGGCCACGTGGGTGTTCCAGGAGATGCCGAGCGCCCCGCCGGGCCGCAGCAGCCGCGCCCAGACCGGCGCGGCGTCCGCGAGCAGCGCCAGCGGGTCACGCGACAACCCCTGATCGGCGGTACGACTGCCGTGCTGCACGCCGTACGGGGCGTCCGCCACGATCAGGTCGACGGTCTCCGGGCGGAAGAACTCCGCCGACCTGGTGGTGTCCGCGTTGACCACGTCCAGCAGTTGCGTACGACCGGCCTTGTGCTCCTCGCGGGTCGGTGCCAGCTCGATCCGCACCCGGCGGCCGACAACCTTGCGCTCCCGCCGTACCGGACCCGACTCCAGCACCCGATGCTTGATCCGCTTCTGCTTCAGCCAGGTGGTGATGAACGCCCGGTACGCCTCGACGTCCTTCTGGTCGCGCTCCACCCCGGCGGCGTCGAAGCCGTACATCAGCGCCTGGTTGAGGGTGGTGCCCCGACCGCACAGCGGGTCGAGCACCCGGAACCGCCGGCTGGTCAGCTCGCCGGCCCAGTCCGAGGCGAGCAGTGTGACGTTGAGCAGCAGCTTGGTGAACTGCTCGTTGGTCTTGCCCGGGTACTTCTGGATGGTGAGCAGGTCGTCGTCGTAGCGGTCCAGCCGGCTCCACTCGACCGGGCGCAGCAGGTCGCCGACGATCTCGAACAGCGCGTACCCGGCGGAGAGATTGCCCAGGACGGCGAAGTCACGCTCGGTCAGCCCGTCACCGGTGAACGTGACGTAGGACGCCCCACCGACGACCTCGGTGTCCAACTCACCGATCCGACCGTCGAGCGCCGAGCGTCCGAAGATCTCCAGCTCGGCCCGGGTGAGGTCGACGGCGGATCGGGCGTACACCCGGTTGGTGGCGGGCAGGATCAGCAGGCCGTAGCGCGTCATGGTCCGGCGAGTATTCCACAACGGGTGACGGTCGCCGGGAACCGGAGCGGCCGCCGGAGCGACTACCGGTACATGGGGTGTGAGCAGTGGCGGGAGGTCCTGTCCGCGCAGCTGGACGGGGAGGAGACCGCCGCCGAACGGGCGGCGGCGCAGGGGCACCTCGACGGGTGCGCCGATTGCCGGGCCTGGTTCACGGCGGCGGTCGCGGTGACCCGTCGGGTTCGGACCCGTTTGGTCACCGACGTGCCCGACCGGACCGCCGCGATCCTGGCCGCCGCCACCGCGGAGGCTCCGGCCCGCAGGCAGTGGTGGCGGCGCCTGGCCGGTCGCGGGCGGCTGGCGGTCGGACGCGGCCGGCTGGTCGCCGGGCTGCGCGGGGCGCTCGGGCTGCTCGGCGCGGTGCAGCTGGTGCTCGGCCTGGCCCAGGTGGGCCGGGGCGCGGCTGCCGATCACCTGCACCCCGCCGGCCAGCACCTCTGGCACGAGTCGGCCGCCTGGAACGTCGCGGTGGGTGCCGGCTTCCTCTTCGTCGCGGTACGCCGCAGCCCGCCGGCCGGACTGCTGCCGATGCTCAGCGCGTTCGTCGGCACGCTGCTGCTGCTCTCGGTGAACGACCTGGCCACCGGCTCGGTGGGCGGGGAGCGGCTGGTCAGCCACGGCTTCCTGGTGGTCGGCTACCTGATCACCGTGCTGCTGTCCCGCCCCGGTCTGCGCCCGGGTGGGCCCTCGCCGCAGCGGCAACAGGCACCGTCACGCTGGCGGTTCCGCGCCGACGAGGTGGACCAGCCGCTGCGGGTGGTCCGCTCCGAGCCGTACGCCGGACAGGCCGCCGACCGCCATGCCGCTCCGGCGGCGCGGACCGGTGGCCGGCGCGCGGCCTGAGCGCGCGCTCCTCAGTTGTGCGGCCGCGCTGACCCGTCGTCGGCGATGACCTGCGGGATGACCTGCTCGACGATTGTCAGCAGCGTGGTGGTGAGCAGCAGGTGCACCTGGGGGCGGGTCAGCGCGCCGCGCTGGAGCCACTCCCGGGCGGTCGAGATCGCCAGGCCGCAGTACGCCCGGACCATCCCGCGTAGCTCCTCGTGGTGCTCCGCCTCGTCGGCGAGCCCGACGGCGACGAGCATCCGGTCGGCGGCGACCTCCTCGGCCTCGGCGAGCACCCGCTCCACGTCGGCGTCGCCGCCCATCCCCCGCGCCGTGACGGCGGCCAGCCAGGAGGTGCTGTGCCGGGACACCACGTCGAGGAACCAGGTGACGCTGGCGTCGACGCGGGTGTGCAGGTCGCCCTTTGGCAGCCGTTCCACGGCGACCTCGGGGATGGTCACCATGACCCGGACGACCTCCAGGTAGAGGTCCTTCTTCGCGCCGAAATAGTGGTTGACCAGGCCACGGGCGACACCTGCCTCGCGGGCGACGTCGGTGGTCGACACGTCCGCGTACGGGCGCTCGCCGAACAGCCGGACCGCGCAGGCCAGGATCTGCCCGCGTCGGGCGTCCGGCTCCAGACGGCGGCGGCGCGGAGCCGTCTCGACACTCATCTGCCCGACCCTATCGGCAGCTCACACCGCCGGCTTCGGCGTCGACGGCCCCCGTGCCCTCCTCGGAGCCGCCGGCCTCGATGCCGCGCCGACGGGTCAACGGCGGAACCTCTCGATCGCGGCCGGGGTCACCGGGGTGAAGAAGTTGACCAGGTTGCCGTCGGGGTCGCGGAACAGCAGGGCTCGGTTACCCCAGGGCATGGTCGTCGGCTCGTTCACGAACTCGTCCACCACGCCCTTCAGTTTCCCGTAGAGAGCGTCCACGTCCTCCACGAGAAACTCGATGATCACGCTGTGGTTCTCGGCCGGGCGGGCTGAGCCGGGCGCGAACAGCCCGACGGTGCGGGTGCTGCCGATCGCCAGCGTGCCGTGGGCGGTACGCAACTCGGCGAAGTCCTCGTTGCCCCAGGCCGCCTGCACGCCGGTGATCTTCTCGTAGAAGCCGACCAGGCGGTTGATCTCGTCGGTGATGATGCGGATCGAGACGAAGTCC
This sequence comes from Micromonospora profundi, assembly GCF_011927785.1. Taxonomy (NCBI): domain Bacteria; kingdom Bacillati; phylum Actinomycetota; class Actinomycetes; order Micromonosporales; family Micromonosporaceae; genus Micromonospora; species Micromonospora profundi. The sequence continues at coordinate 5,403,426 of NZ_JAATJK010000001.1, forward strand.
ATGTCTTCTCCCTGCTCGGTGCCCTTCGGTATCGGTCGGTCGGGATCACGGTAGAACAGATACTGGACAGGTTCGGTCCAGTATCTTGATAAAGTTCCGACCGTGGCACGACCGACAGCCCAGGTGCTCGCCCTGCTGGAGCTCCTGCAGTCCGGCGGCGTCCGGACGATGGCCGAGCTTGCCGAGCGCCTTGGCGTCGAACCGCGCACGGTGCGGCGCTACGTGAGTCATCTGGTCGACCTGGACCTGCCGGTGGAGTCGGTGCGCGGCCGCTACGGCGGCTATCGGCTCGCCGCCGGCTATCGCCTGCCGCCGCTGATGTTCAACGACGACGAAGCCCTTGCCGTCCTACTCGGCCTGATCGCCGGCCGCCGTGCCGGGTTGGCGACAGCAACGGGCACGGCGGGTGAAACAGCCGCCGCGAAGATCCGTCGCGTCCTGCCGCCGCGGACCGCGGACCGGCTCGACGCCGCACTCCAGTCCCTCGCCTTCACCGCCGAGCCCGGTGACCTCCCTGCGCCGCGGTCCGACGTACTACTCGCCGTCGCCGAGGCGGTCCGTCATCACCGGCCGATCTCGCTGCAGTACACCTCGGGCAACGGCCGGCGCAGCGTCCGCGTGCTGCATCCGTCCGGGCTGGTCAACCATGCGAGCCGGTGGTACGTCATCGGTGTCGATCCGGATATCGGCGAGGAGCGCACCCTTCGACTCGACCGCATCGCGGACGCGAGACCTCTGCCGGGCTCGTTCGAGCCGCCCGCCGGAAACGATCCGGCCGGGCACCTTCTCACCTCGATGGCACGAGCGCCGTACCAGCACGCCGTGTCGCTGCGGATACAAGGAACAGTCGAGCAGATCCGCAGGCGGCTGCCGGCCAGCGTCGCCGAGGTGCGAGAGGGCGCGGACGAAGGCTGGCAGGACGTGGAGATCCGGGCGGAGAGTCTCGACTGGTTGCCCGGTGTGCTCGCCGCGCTCGATCTGCCGTTCGTCATCGGACGCCCGGACGAACTCCGCGACCGCGTCTTCGCGCTCGCCGAACGGCTGGCGGCCTCGGCACGACGCGAGTCGACCAGCAGCTAACCGCCCGAGTGATCCGCACTTATTGACAGGTTGCCAACAGCGCGCGAGGGTGGGGCGCATGCCCCCACTCGACGGTCCCCCATCGCCCTGGCGGCAGCCGGAGCACGACGACCTCGCCGACCTGGCCCGCACCTTCTTCACCAAGGAGGTGCTGCCGCACACCGAACGCCTGCTGACCCAGGGCCACCCGGACCGCGAGCACTACCGGCGCGCCGGTGAGCTGGGGTTGCTCGGGCTGTCGGTCCCCGAGGAGTACGGCGGTGGCGGCGGCGGCTTCACCCACGAGGCGGTGCTGCTGCACGAGCAGGCGTACACCGGGGAGAGCAGCCTCGGGCTGGCCGTCCACAGTGGCATCGTCACCGGCTACCTGGTGGCGTACGGCAGCGAGGAGCAGAAGCGGCGCTGGTTGCCCGGACTGTGCAGTGGTGAGCTGGTCGGCGCCATCGCGATGACCGAGCCCGACGGCGGCTCCGACCTTCAGGCGATGCGCACCCGGGCGATCCGCGACGGTGACGACTACCTGGTCACCGGCGCGAAGACGTTCATCACCAACGGCGGCCTCGCTGACCTGATCGTCATGGCGGTCAAGACCGACCCCGAGCAGCGGGCCGCCGGCATCTCCCTGCTGGTCTGCGAGGTCGGGGGCGACCCGGAGGGCTTCCGCCGGGGCCGGCTGCTGTCCAAGGTCGGGCTGCACGGCAACGACACCGCCGAGTTGTTCTTCGACGACTTCCGGGTGCCGGCGGCCAACCTGCTGGGCGGCGCCGAAGGGCTGGGCTTCATCCAGATGATGCAGCAGCTTCCCCAGGAGCGCCTGGTCATCGGCGTCGGGGCGGTCGCCGCCATGGAACGCGCCGTCGAACTGACAGTCGCGTACGCCAAGGAGCGCACCGCCTTCGGCAAGCCGCTGATGGGGCACCAGAACACCCGGATGGTGCTCGCCGAGTGCGCCACCCGCACCCGGGTCAGCCGGGTCTTCCTGGACGACTGCATCGTCCGGCACGACCGTGGCGACCTGGACGTGGCGACAGCAGCCATGGCGAAGTCGTGGCTCACCGAGGGTCAGTGCGAGGTCGTGGACCGCTGCCTGCAGATCTTCGGCGGCTACGGCTACACCACCGAGTACCCCATCGCCCGGATGTACGCCGACGCCCGCGTCCAGAAGATCTACGGCGGCACCAACGAGATCATGAAGGAGCTGATCGCCCGTGTCCTCTGAGGCGTACGTCTACGACGCGGTCCGCACCCCGCGCGGACGCGGCCGGGACACCGGCGCGCTGCACGGGGTCAAGCCGATCTCCCTGGTCGTCGGCCTGATCGACGCGCTGCGTGAGCGCAACCCGGGCCTGGACGTCGGGCGGCTGGAGGACCTGCTGCTCGGCATCGTCACCCCGGTCGGCGAGCAGGGCGGTGACCTGGCGCGCGCCGCCGCCCTGTTGGCCGGGCTGCCCGACGAGGTGGGCGGGGTGCAGCTCAACCGGTTCTGCGCCTCCGGGTTGGAGGCGGTCAACTCCGCCGCCGCGCGGATCCGTTCCGGCTGGGAGCACCTGTTGCTGGCCGGCGGGGTGGAGTCGATGTCGCGGGTGCCGATGGGCTCCGACGGTGCGGCCTGGGCCACCGACCCGCAGACGGCGCTTTCCACGTCGTTCGTCCCGCAGGGCGTGAGTGCCGACCTCATCGCCACCATGGAGGGCTTCACCCGCGACGACGTGGACGGCTACGCGCTGCGCTCGCAGGAGCGCGCGGCCAAGGCGTGGGCAGGTGGGCACTTCGCCCGTTCGGTGGTGCCGGTCCGCGACGCCAACGGGCTGGAGATCCTCAGCGTGGACGAGCACCTACGGCCGGACACCACCCGGGAGGCGCTGGCCAAGCTCACGCCGTCCTTCGCCACGATGGGCGAGGCTGCTGGCTTCGACGCTGTCGCGTTGCAGAAGTTCCACTGGCTGGAGGCCATCGAGCACGTCCACCACGCCGGCAACTCGTCGGGAATCGTGGACGGCGCGGCGCTGGTGCTTATCGGCTCGGAGCACGTCGGCCGGGACCTCGGCCTCACCCCGCGCGCGCGGATCGTCGGCGCGGCGGTCACCGGCGCCGACCCGACGCTGATGCTGACCGGCCCGATCCCGGCCACCCACAAGGCGCTCGCCGCCGCCGGCCTGACAGTCGACGACATCGACCTGTTCGAGATCAACGAAGCCTTCGCCGCGGTGGTCCTCAAGTACGTCCGTGACCTGGGCCTGGACCCGGACCGCGTCAACGTCAACGGTGGTGCGATCGCTCTGGGCCATCCGCTCGGCGCGACCGGAGCGATGTTGCTCGGCACCGCGTTGGACGAGCTGGAACGCCGCGATCTGCGCCGCGCCGTCGTGACCCTCTGCATCGGCGGCGGCATGGGCGTCGCCACCGTCATCGAGCGCTGCTGAACCGGAGGACCACACATGACAAACACCATCCGGTACGACAGCGGTGCCGACGCCATCGTCACGCTCACCCTTGACGACCCCGACCAGTCCGCGAACACAATGAACCGGGCGTACGTCGCCTCGATGAGCGCCGCGCTGGACCGGCTGGAGGCCGAGCCCGACCTCGCCGGAGTCATAGTGACGAGCGCGAAGTCGACGTTCTTCGCCGGTGGTGACCTGCCGGAGATGATCCGGGCGACCCGTGCCGAGGCGGCCGGGCTTGCCGACCTGCTCGGCACCATCAAACGGGACCTGCGCCGGCTGGAGACGCTGGGCCGGCCGGTGGTCGCCGCCGTCAACGGCTCGGCGCTCGGCGGCGGCCTGGAGATCGCGCTCGCCTGCCACCACCGGATCGCGCTGGACGCCCCCGGCTCGCGGCTCGGGCTGCCCGAGGTGACACTGGGTCTGCTGCCCGGTGCCGGCGGCGTCACCCGGACGGTACGCATGCTCGGCCTGGCCGGAGCGCTGACAACTGTGCTGCTCACCGGCCGCCGGATGCGTCCGGTCGACGCCCTGGCCGCCGGGATCGTCGACGAGGTCGTGGCCACCGAGGCGGAGATGCTGGACCGTGCCCGCGCCTGGATCGCCGCCAACCCGCGCCCGTCGCAGCCGTGGGACCGCCCGGACTACCGGATGCCCGGCGGCACACCCGCCAGCCGATCGCTTGCGGCACAACTGCCGGCCTTCCCGGCGACCCTTCGCAAGCAGCTCAAGGGTGCCCGGCTGCCCGCGCCGGAGGCGATCCTGGCCACCGCCGTCGAGGGCGCGCAGGTCGACCTGGAGACCGCGTTCACAGTGGAGACCCGGCACCTGATCGGCCTGCTCACCGGGCAGGTCGCCAAGAACATGATCGGGGCCTTCTTCTTCGACCTGAAGGCCGTCAACGGCGGTGCCGCCCGCCCGTCCGGGGTGGACGCGCCGCCGGTGCGCCGGGTGGCGGTGCTCGGGGCGGGCATGATGGGCGCCGGAATCGCGTACGCCTGTGCCAGCGCCGGCATCGACGTGGTGGTCAAGGACGTCTCCCCGGAGGCTGCCGACCGGGCCCGGGAGCACGCCGAGCGGCTGCTGGCACGCCAGGTCCGCAAGGGCCGCGCCTCGGAGGCCGATGCCCGGACCGTCCTGGAACGGATCACCACCACCGACCAGGTGGACGCCCTGGCCGGCTGCGACGCGGTCATCGAGGCGGTCTTCGAGGACCCGGCGCTGAAGCAGAAGGTGTTCGCCGAGGTGCTGCCGGTGCTGGCACCCGGCGCCCTGCTCGCCTCCAACACCTCCACACTGCCGATCACCGGGCTGGCAAACGGCGTGGACCGGCCGGCCGACTTCATCGGCATGCACTTCTTCTCCCCCGTGGACCGGATGCCTCTGCTGGAGATCGTGGTGGGCGAGCAGACCGGCGACGTCGCGCTGGCGCGGGCGTTCGACCTGGGCCGGCGGATCGGCAAGACGCCGATCGTTGTCAACGACGGGCGGGGTTTCTTCACCAGCCGGGTCATCGGCCGGTTCATCGACGAGGCTGTCGGCATGGTCGCCGAGGGCGTACCGGCAGCGTCTGTCGAGCAGGCTGCCCTCCAGGCCGGCTACCCGACCGGGCCGCTGGCGCTCGCCGACGAGGTGAGCCTCACCCTCATCCAGCGGATCCGGCGCCAGTTCGAGGCCGCCAGCGGGGACTTCCTGCCGCTTCCGGCGCACCGGCTCGTCGACGAGCTTGTCGACGCGTACGAGCGGCCGGGGCGCACGGCGGGGCGGGGCTTCTACTCCTACGACGACGGCACCCGAGGGCGGCTGTGGACAGGGCTCGCCGACCTGATCACCGACGCCGGCCGGGCGGTGCCGTTCACCGACCTTCAGGAGCGGATGCTCTTCGCCGAGGCACTGGACGCGCTGCGCTGCCTTGACGAAGGCGTGCTGCGTACCGAGACCGACGCCAACATCGGCTCGATCTTCGGCATCGGCTTCCCGGCCTGGACGGGAGGGGTGATCCGCTACGTCCGGCAGTACGCGGGCGGTCCGGCCGGCTTCGCGGCCCGTGCCAGTGAGCTGGCCTCCCGCTACGGCGACCGCTTCACGCCTCCCGCCGACCTGGAGGAGCGGCTCGCCGCCCGTACCGTCGAACCGGCTGGCGTCGCGTGACGGGCGCGGGCCCCGGCGCAGCGCCGGCGCGCGGCGGACCGCTGGCCGGGGTACGGGTGGTCGAGCTGGCGGGTCTCGCACCCGCGCCGTTCGGTTGCATGATGCTCGCCGACCTCGGCGCGGACGTCGTACGGGTGGACCGGCCGGGTGGACCGGGTGCGGGGCGGCTGGCCGCGCCGACCGGCGGGCCGTTGCAGCGGGGACGCCGGGTCACCACAGTGGACCTGAAGTCTCCGGCGGGGGTGGCGGACCTGCTGCGCCTGGCGGATGCCGCCGACGTCCTCGTCGAGGGCTACCGCCCGGGCGTCGCCGAGCGGCTGGGTTTCGGGCCGCAGACCTGCCAGGCCCGAAACCCCCGACTGGTGTACGCGCGGATGACCGGCTGGGGCCAGGACGGCCCGCTGGCGTTCCGGGCCGGGCACGACATCGACTACATCGCTGTGGCCGGGGCGTTGGAACCACTGGGCCGGGCCGGCGAGCGCCCACACGCGCCGATGAACCTGCTCGGTGACTTCGGCGGGGGCGGCATGCTGCTCGCGGTGGGCGTGCTTGCCGCGCTGCTGGAACGGGAACGCTCCGGTGTCGGCCAGGTCGTCGACGCGGCGATGGTCGACGGGTCGGCCCTGCTCACGTCGTTCCTGCACGGGATGCTCGGCTCCGGCCTGTGGGCCGCCCCGCGTGGCCGCAACATCTTCGACGGCGGCGCGCCGTTCTACGACACGTACGCCACCGCCGACGGTGGCTTCATGGCCGTGGGCGCCGTGGAGCCGGCCTTCTACGCCGTGTTGCTGACGGGTCTGGGTCTCGCCGACGAGCCGGACCTGCCCGCCCAGTACGACCCGAGCGGCTGGGACGAGTTGCACCGACGGTTCACCGAGCGGTTCGCCGAGCGGACCCGGGACGAGTGGACGGCGGTCTTCGCCGACCTGGACGCCTGCGTCGCTCCGGTCCTCGCGCCCGGTGAGGCGTACCGGCATCCGCACAATGCAGCCCGGGGCACGTTCGTCGAGGTCGGCGGTGAGATCCAGCCGGCACCGGCACCGCGCTTCGACCGGACGCCCACCGACCGGCCCGCACCGGCACCGGACCCGGAGCGCGATGCCGTGGCGGTCGACGCGATCCTCGCCGACTGGCGGTGATCCGCCCGGCTCCGTCGGGAGCCGGGCGGCGCAGGGCCTCCGGGCACGCGCGACCGCGTCCACAAGGGATTTCACGGGGCCGCGAACGTTGCGGGGTCGTTGGTACTGTCGCTCCCCGGAGGTAGGACCGCGAGTCGTAGGGGGACGACATGGCGAGTGGGATCGATCCGTCTGGCCTGAGCCGGTCACTCGAAGAGGCGATGCGCCTCCTGAGCCAGGCAGGTGCCGCCACCTCGGCCCAACCGGTGGCCGACGACGACACGACGGTGCCGACCGACGAACAGATGGTGGGCCGGGGCGTCGGCGGAGGCGGGCTCGTCGAGGCGGAGGTCGGCGCGTACGGCGGCCTTCAGAGCCTCGTGATCGACCCGAGTCTGTCCCGCGCCGGCACCACCGCTATCGCCGAGTACGTCCTGGAGGCGGTCCAGGCGGCGCAGGCCGACGAGCGCGCCCGGCGGGCCGAGCTGACAGCGGCGGCCGGCGTCGACAGCGCGGCCCTCACCGAGCAGCTCGGACGGGTCTCCGAGGACGCCTTCCGTGGGTTCCAGCGGATGATCGGCGACCTCGACGCGGCGACCCGCCGGATGGATCGGCGCTGAGCCGATGGCCAACGGGATCGAGGTGGACCTCGACGCTCTGCGTGCCGCGGCGGATTCGCTCGCGGCCACCGGCCAGCAACTCGGCGCGGCGGTAAGCGGTCTGGAGTCGACTGTCAACGGGGCTGGCAGCCCGTGGGGTGCCGACGAGGCGGGCTCCCTGTTCGGTGCCGTGTACGTCGAGGTGCTGACGCACGCGCTCGACGTGTTCCGGTCGATGGGCGACCAGTTGTTGGAGACCTCCGCGAACCTCGACCAGTCCGCCGACGCGTACGAGGCGATCGACACCGCGAACTCCGAACTCTTCACCAGGATGGAGCTGCCCAGTGGGTATGCAGCTACCTCCTGAGCTGGCCGAAGCTCTGGGCTGGGTCGGTTTCACCTGGCCGATGGCCGACGAGGAGTTGCTGTTCGAGGCGTCGCAGATGTGGTTCGCGTTTGCCGGCAAGCTGCGTACGGCTGTCGGTGAGGCGCAGGCGGGCGCGGCGAAGGTCAGCGCGACCAACCGCGGGGAGGACGTCCGCGCGTTCGAGCAGGCATGGTACGGCGAGGAGGGCGCGCCGCGCCGGATGGAGGACGGCGCGCAGGCCGCCGAACTGATCGGCATGGCGTTGCTGGTGATGGCCATCATCACCCTGACGCAGAAGATCCTGGTGATCATCCAGCTGACGATCCTCGTCGTGCAGGTGGCGATCGCGCTCGCGGCGGCAGCCCCCAGCTTCGGTGCCTCGCTGGCCCAGATCCCGGTCTCGATCGGCCTGGCCCGGATGGCGATCCAGCGGATCATCAAGGAGGTCGTCGAGCGGGTCGTCAAGGAGATCATTCCGCAGTTGCTGAAGCGGGCGAAGACACTGCTGCGCAAGTTCACCCGCAAGGGCGGTGGGCGTAAGGGCCCTGGGGGTCCCCGCGTGCCCGGCCCGCACACGACGCCCCGCTACCACCACACGCAGCCGATGCTCGACAAGTACCGCAACGAGCACCTGCCCGGCGGGCACTTCCCGACGGCGGTGCGCCGGCTCACTCCGGAGCAACTCGAAGATCACCGGGTCTTCTTCGACAGCAACGGGGTCCTGCGCAGCGCCAAGAGCGGCGAGCCGTTCGACACGGCGAGCGCCCAGACGGTGTTCAGCGGCAACGGTCAGGCCATCTTCGTGATGGACCGCAACGGCAACCTGTACGCGTCCAACTACCAGAAGGTTGGCGACTTCCACCACTCGACGCTCGGCAACGGGCAGCCGGTCGCGGCGGCGGGCGAGCTGGTCGTGAAGGACGGTATGGTCCAGTACGCCACGGCGCGCAGCGGTCATTACCAGCCCGACGTGAGCCACATGGCCAATCTCGACGCCGAGTTCAAACGCAACGGCCTGGGTGGTGTTCCGATCCTGGGCTGGGACGGCGGCAGGATCTTCTAGGGGAGCAGAGATTCATGGGTACGGACAATTGGAAGGGCCACGTCAACGGGATCCTCTACGGGATCCAGTTCGACAGGGCGCTCGACGATTCGGTGGTGACCCGTGTCGCCGACGGGGTGGTCGGCGGGCTCTATCCGGGTGACCGGGCCGAGACGCTTGACGCGCTGGACCAGGCGCTGCGCTACTCGGGCCCCCTCAACGACCAGGCCGAGACGCCCCACAGCGAGGAGAGCATCCGCGCCTTCCTGGCTCAGCTTTCCACAGCCCTGAACGCCCGTACCCCTAGCTGATCAGGAGCGCCGCGACACCAGGTCGCCCGCGGCCCTCCTGATCGCCGAGCGCCGGCGGGCCGGGCTGTTGTACCAGCTGGCGAAGAGTGCCACGGCCAGGAGCAGTTCGGCGATGTCGCCGCCGTAGTACATGAGCTGCGCGGCGGAGCGGAACGCCTCCACGTCCGGGTCGGTGAGGCCGGGAGGCAGGCTGCCGGCGTTCGCGTAGAGATATTTGGCGAGCGCGGAGTGGCCGGCCGCCGCGCCGAGCAGCGCGCCGATCCGCACGGCCAGTCCGGGACGGCGCGGCGCCGGGTCCGGCCCGGCCAGCGACCAGGCGAGCAGGTACCCGGCGGCCACGTAGTGCAGGTGCACTGCGTGGTGCAGTGTGGGCTGCCGCTCGGCCGCCGCGTACAGCGGTGTGAGCAGCACCAGGGCCAGCCCACCGGTGCTGAGCAGCGCGGCGGTGACCGGGTGGGCGATCAGGTGCAGCGGGCGGGCACGCAGCAGCCGACCCACCGCCCGGCGTACCGACGGGGGTGCGACCCGCAGCAGCAACGTCACCGGGGCGCCGAGGACCAGCCCCAGCGGGGCCAGCATGCCGAGCAGCAGATGTTGCGCCATGTGCCCGCGCGGGTCGTCGGGGAGTTGGCCCAGCGGCCCGACGGCGACGGCCAGCAGTGCGCAGCCGACCAGCCAGGCGGCGCTGCGCCGATGGTCCCACCCGCGCGGGTCGCGGAACGCCGCCAGCAGATAGCCGCCCGCCAGCAGCACGACGGGGAGCAGCGGCAGCCAGCCCGGCCCGTCCGTACCGTGTCCGCCGTGCGCGACGACCGGGAGCATCGCCGGCCCGTCCGTCCCCGGCGCGGGCCAGCCCTGCGGGCCGGCAGGGACGACTGTCACCGGGGGCCGTCGCCTGCCCGACGGGATCGGGCCGACCACACGACGGCGACGCCGGCCAGCAGCAGCACCGCGCCGGCCACGTTCCACACCACGTCGTACGGCAGCAGGTGTACGCCGTAACGGATCTGGTGCACGCGGAACACCTTGTGGTCGACCAGCCCGTCGAAGAGTTGGAACCCTCCGGCGCCGAGCAGGAAGCCGCCCCACGTCAGCCGGGTCGACAGTGCGCGCCGTCGGCGCAGGTCGGCGAACCAGAAGAAGCCCCCGACCAGAGCGATCAGCTCGGCGGCGTGCAGCAGCCCGTCCGAGAGCAGCGCGATCGACGGGGTGGACCGGTCGTAGAAGTGGTGCCAGCCCAGCAACTGATGGAAGACGATCTCGTCCACCGCCGCCATGATCGCAATGCCGATCAGGACGCCGGCGAGCGTGGAGGAACGACCGTCCGGCACGTCGACGGTGCGCCTCCTCGGCAGGCTGGAACCGACCACGACACACCTCACATCCACGTCGGTGCGGAAATACCCCGGACCGGCCGATCCATGCCCACCGGAGCCGATGCGGCGGGCGACATCCCCCGTTTCGTGTCACCGGCACGGCTCGCGGCATGATCATGGAGCTGGGCGGGCGTACGCCTCGTCGGCAGCGGAACCAGAGAAGGAGGTGCCCCGTGCCGGACGCGGACGAACTGGTCGCCAACGCGCTCGCGGCGGTGCGCGGCACCGACGTACGGCTGGCCGAACGGCAGCTGGACCACCTGATGGTCGGCACCGGCGCGACGGACGGCACCACGGCGGTCGACGCCGCTCTGCTGCGTCGCCTGGTCCGTGGCGTGGCGCGACTCTGGCCGCGTGGTTGGCAGCCGGTCGACGTGGACCGGATCACCAGCCGGCGGCTGGACGCGCGTGCCGCCCGGCTGGTCCGTGACGCGATGGCCGCGCAGCGGCGCGACCAGGCCGAACCGGTTCCGGCGTGGTGGGACGAGCAGTTGCGCGAGCTGGCCGCCGAGGCGCGGTCGGACAACGACCGAGGCGTGCTGGCCGCCTGGTCGGCGCGGGAAGGGCTGGACCGGGCCGACGCCCTGCGCACGGCCGTGGACGCCCTCGCACTTGTGGAGAGCCTGCCGCCGATCGCGGTGCTGCGCCCGCCACCCGGCTCGGCCGGTGCCGCGACGGCCCGACCTGCGGGTACGGCACGCAGCGGGTCGCCGATGCTCGACCGGGTACGGGCGCTGCTGGCCAAAGCCGAGTCGACAACCTTCCCGGCCGAGGCGGAGGCGCTTACCGGCAAGGCGCAGGAGTTGATCGCCCGGCACAGCATCGACGAGGCGCTGCTGGCCGCCGGGGCGGATCGCGGCGACGTGCCCGGCGGGGTACGCCTGAGCACCGACGCCCCGTACGCGGGTGCGAAGGCGCTGCTGGTGCAGGAGGTCGCCGCGGCGAACCGGTGCGAGGCGGTCTGGTCCGACGATCTCGGGTTCACCACGGTGCTGGGTTGGCCCGCCGATCTGCTGGCGGTGGAGGTGCTCTACACCTCGCTGCTGGTCCAGGCGACCAGTGCGATGCTGCGGGGGCGTGCCGAGCGCCGGGCGGGGTCGGGTCGGCGGACGAAGGTGTGGGACGAGTCGTTCCTCAACGCGTTCGCGCTGCGGATCGGCGAGCGGCTGCGGGCGGCCACCGACGCGGCAACCGACGCGGCGGACCAGGCGGCTGCGCAGACGGCCGGGGCGGAACGGCTGTTGCCGGTGCTCGCCGCGCGGGGTGAGGCGGTCCGCGAGCGGCTGGACACCCTGTTCCCGGGCGTCACCAGGCACCGGCTCAGCGCCCGGGACGCCGAGGGTTGGTCGTCGGGCACCTCGGCCGCCGACCGGGCGTCGCTTGATGTCGGCGGCGGCAGGAAGCCCCGACAGGTGCCGGGCCGGCCCGATCCGCGCTGACCGCCCCGGCGTGGGACCGCCACCGCCGGGATTTTCTGCGATTTTCTTCGGTACGCGGTAGGGAACGGGGCGACGACTCCGACCCTCCGGTGAGCCGCACCCCGTCCGGGGCGCGACCGAGGCTTGAGGAGCATCGCCGTGAAGTACATGCTGCTGATCTGGAACCGGCCCGGCTTCACCGAGGAGCTTTCCGAGGAGGACCGCACCGCCCTGTTCGGCGAGGTCGACGAGATCATGAAGGAGCTGGCCGAGAGCGGCGAGTGGGTCGCCGGCCAGGCGCTGGCCGACCCGTCGCAGACGTTGACCGTCCGGGCCGTGGGCGGCAAACCCGAGATCGTCGACGGGCCGTTCATGGAGAGCAAGGAACAGTTCGCCGGTTACCTGACCGTCGACTGCGACAGCCCGCAGCGGGCCGCCGAGATCGCCGCCCGCTGGCCGGACGTCCGCTTCGGCGGCGTCATGGAGGTCCGCCCGATCATGGACGAGGCCGGGACGGAGATGTGACCGGGGACCGGACGGTCGAGGATCTGCTGCGCGCGCTCACGCCGCAGGTCCTCGGCCTGCTGGTCCGCCGGCACGGCCAGTTCGACAGGTGCGAGGACGCGGTCCAGGAGGCACTGCTCGCCGCTGCGACACAGTGGCCCGAGCAGGGCGTACCGGACAACCCCCGCGGGTGGTTGCTCACCGTCGCCACCCGCCGGCTCACCGACGAGTGGCGCAGCGACAGCGCCCGTCGGACCCGCGAGGTGGCGGTGGCGCTGCGTGAGCCGGCGTACGCCGCAATGGCGCGGGCGGCCGACTCGGAGCCGGCGGTGGCGGACTCCGACGACACCCTCACTCTGCTGTTCCTCTGCTGCCATCCGGCGCTTGCCGGTTCGGCGCAGGTGGCGCTCACCCTCCGGGCTGTCGGCGGTCTGAGTACGGCCCAGATCGCTCGGGCGCACCTGGTGCCGGAGGCGACGATGAGCCAGCGGATCCGCCGGGCCAAGCAGCGGATCGAGGCCGCCGGTGCCCGGTTCACGATGCCCGCGCCGGGTGAGCGGGACGAGCGGCTGCGCACTGTGCTCCGGGTGCTCTATCTGATCTTCAACGAGGGATACACCGCGTCCAGTGGCCCGGACCTGCACCGGGCCGAGCTGACCGGCGAGGCGATCCGGCTGGCCCGCATCCTGCACGGGTTGCTGCCCGACGACGGCGAGGTGGCCGGATTGCTGGCGTTGATGCTGCTCACCGACGCGCACCGGGCGGCCCGGCTCGGCCCGGACGGGGAATTGGTGCCGCTGGCCGAGCAGGACCGCACCCGATGGGACGCGACAGCCATCGCGGAGGGGGTCACCCTGATCACCGAGGCGTTGACCTGGTCGCCGCCCGGCCCGTACCAGCTCCAGGCGGCCATCGCGGCCGTGCACGCCGAGGCGCCGACGGCGGCGGAGACGGACTGGCGGCAGATCGTCGCGTTGTACCGGCTGCTGGCCCGGATCGCGCCGAACCCGATGGTCACCCTCAACCAGTCGGTGGCGGTGGCCATGGCCGACGGACCACGGGCCGGGCTCGCCCTGCTCACGCAGTTGGACGCCGACGAGCGCACCGCCGGGCACCACCGGCTCGCCGCAGTCCGGGGGCACCTGCTGGAGATGGCCGGTGAGCCCGGCGCGGCGCGGGACGCGTACCTGGCGGCGGCACGCGGCACCACGAGCCTGCCCGAGCAGCGCTATCTGGAGTTGAAGGCCGCGAGAATGACCCCGCCGCGATGAGTCCGCCGAGGGGCTGCCCGTCCCATCGTGCTTGCCACGCCGCCGTGGCCGCCCCCTTGGTACCTGTTGTAGGGCCCTGTCGAGCTGCCCCAAATCTGGGGCATGTCGCCGCTGGAGTGGAGGAGGCCGCCCGGCCCATTGGTGGGGCAGCTCCGTGGAGGGAGTCGCCGGCCCATTGGTGGGGCAGCTCGGTGGAGGGAGTCGCCCGCCCGATTGGTGGGGCAGCTCGGTGGAGGGAGTCGCCCGCCCGATTGGTGGGGCAGCTCGGTGGAGGGAGTCGCCCGCCCGATTGGTGGGGCAGCTCGGTGGAGGGAGTCGCCCGCCCGATTGGTGGGGCAGCTCGACAGGGCTCGCAAACATCTGGGGGCGCGGCGTTGCTCTGGTGGAGGGTCTCCCGCCCCATTGGTGGGCAGCTCGACAGGGCCCGCATGGGTATGGGCGGCCAACTTGCGGTGGGTCGGCGCGAGGAGCAGTCGACATCGGCGCTCAGGCGGATCCACGGCGGCGGGTTGCGGGCGACCGTGTCCCGGATACGCGATCAGGGCGCTATGCGGGCGCCCGCCGACGCGACAGAAGCCAACACGTCGCTCTAGGTGTGCTGTCCAGGGACGTTAATCAACCTGGTGATGGGTGGTAGGCCGCCGGTGGCGATGTGGGGTCGGTGGTGATTGTAGTGATGCAGAAAGGCCGGTAAGGCCTACCTGCGGGCTTGTTCGGAGTTGTAGAAGCGGCCGAACCGAAAGGACATGAGCATGGTGATCAGTCAGCTGTCGATCTCGCTCGACGGGTACGTGGCCGGGCCGGAGCAGAGTCTGCAGGACCCGCTGGGTCGGGGAGGTCTCCAACTGCACGAGTGGGTCTTCGGCCTGGACACCTGGCGGGCCCAGCACGGGCTGACCGGCGGCGAACGGAACATCGACGCCGAGGTCGTCGACGAGATGACCCGCGACATCGGCGCGTACATCATGGGTCGGCGGATGTTCGGCGGCGGTGGGGGTGACTGGGACGAGTCGTGGCAGGGCTGGTGGGGCGACGAACCCCCGTTCCGTACCCCGGTGTTCGTGCTCAGCCACCACCCCCGGACGCCGCTGGTGATGAACGGCGGCACGGAGTTCCGATTCGTCACCGACGGAATCGAGTCGGCGCTGCGGCAGGCGCGGGAGGCGGCGGGCGACCGGCGGGTGGCGATCGCGGGTGGGGCGAGCACCGTACGGCAGTACCTGGCCGCCGGGCTGATCGACACCCTGCAACTGCACCTGGTGCCGATCATCCTCGGAGGCGGCGAGAAGCTTCTCGACGGTCTCGATTCTCTGCGCCTGGAGCAGATGGCGGTGGTGGCCGGGCCGACCGTCACGCACGTGACCTACCGGGTCCTGCGCTAACCGGGTTTCGGTCTGGCGCGGACGTGCGCGCGTTCGCCCTGCTTGCCGATCAGGCTGAGGAACTCCACGGGACCGGCGCTTGTGGCACCGAACCAGTGCGGGGTACGGGTGTCAAACTCGGCGGCCTCCCCGGGCTTGAGGATGAGGTTGTGTTCGCCGAGCACCAGGCGCAGCGTGCCGTTGAGGACGAAGACCCAGTCGTAGCCCTCGTGGGTGCGCAGGTCGGGTTCCCGGTCGTCGGCACCGGCGGGGAGAACGAACTTGTACGCCTGGATGCCGCCGGGCCTGCGGGTCAGGGGCAGGACCGTCGATCCGTCGCCGTTGGCGATGGGCCGCAGGTTGATGCGGGGGTCGCCGGTCGGTGGCGCGTTGACGAGTTCGTCGAGGGTCACGCCGTGGACCCGAGCGAGCGGAAGGAGTTGTTCGAGCGTCGGGCGTCGTAGGCCGGCTTCGAGCCTGGAGAGCGTGCTCGCGGAGATGCCGGTCTCCTCGGCGAGGTCGGTGAGCGTGAGGTCGCGGCGGAGCCGAAGGTGCTTGAGTCTCGGACCGACCGCGTCGAGCGTGTCGGCCGGATGCTCGTCCATGCCGCCGATTTTGCCATTCGGCAAGAACCTTTGCGGGCCACTCCGACTCCGGTCACAGTTCGCTTGTGACGCGCGAAGGAGCAGCCAGATGAGCGAGCAGCACGATTTCGACAGGGCCTACTGGGAGCGACGCTGGCAGGAGGGCCATCATGGCGGTGCCGTTGGCACGAGCGACCCGCACCCGTACCTGGCCGAGGAGACCTCCGGGCTGACGCCGGGCACGGCACTGGACGCCGGGTGCGGCACCGGCACGGAGGCGATCTGGCTCGCCTCGCACGGCTGGCAGGTCACCGCCGTCGACATCGCATCGGCTGCCCTCGCCGTCGCCGCCGAACGCGCGACGGCAAGCGGGGTGTCCGAGCGGGTGCGATGGGTGGAGGCGGACCTGACGGCGTGGGCTCCGGAGGCGCGCTTCGACCTGGTGGCGACGCACTACGCGCACTCGGCGATGCCGCAGTTGGCCTTCTACGACCGCATCTCCACCTGGGTGGCGCCCGGCGGCACCCTCCTGATCGTCGGGCACCTGCACGCACCCGGCGCCACCGGGCACGGGCACCACCCACCCGCGGAGGCATCGGTCACCCTTGCCGACATCATCGCCGGCCTGGACAGCACCACCTGGGAGATCCTCACCGCCGAGGAGCACCACCGCACGGTCACCGGCCCGGGGGGCCAGGAGAAGACGCTTCACGACGTCGTCGTACGCGCCACCCGGCGGTCGTGAGCACGCCTGCGGGAGAGGGCCGGACACACAGCACGCCGGGCCGGTGAATGATCACCGGCCCGGCGTGCGGGTTACGTCGTACGTCAGCTCTTGAAAGCGTCCTTGATCTTCTCGCCGGCCTGCTTGAGCTTGGCCGTGGACTGGTCGGCGCGACCCTCGGCCTCCAAGCGCTCGTTGTCGGTGGCCCGACCGGCGCCTTCCTTCAGCTTGCCGGCCGCGTTCTCGCTAGTGTTGTTGATCTTGTCGTCGATACCCATGTCAACCTCCATTGCGAGTGTCGCTTCGCCACCAGAAGTACCCCGGGCATCTCCGGTCCAACCATTACCGCCGTCACAGATCACCGGCGGCCGAGCGGAACCGGCGCAGGCGCAGGCTGTTGGCCACCACGAACACCGAGGACAGCGCCATCGTGGCACCGGCGATCATCGGGTTGAGCAGGCCGGCGGCGGCCAGCGGCAGAGCCGCCACGTTGTAGCCGAACGCCCAGAACAGGTTGCCCCGGATGATGCCGAGCGTGCGCCGGGCCAGCCGGATGGCGTCCACCGCCGCGTCCAGGTCACCCCGGACCAGTGTGAGGTCGGACGCCTCGATCGCCACGTCGGTGCCGGTGCCCATTGCCAGACCGAGGTCGGCCTGGGCCAGCGCCGGGGCGTCGTTGACCCCGTCACCGACCATCGCCACCGAGCGCCCCTCGGCCTGGAGCCGCTTGATCACGTCGACCTTGCCGGCCGGCAGCACCTCGGCGATCGCCTCGTCGATGCCCACCTCGGCGGCGACAGCGCGGGCCACAGTGGTGTTGTCCCCGGTCAGCAGGACGGGGGTGAGCCCCAGGTCACGCAGCCGGGCCACGGCCGCCCGGCTGGTCGGCCGGACCATGTCGGCGACCGCGAGCACGCCCCGGGCCCGCCCGTCCCAGCCGGCGACGATCGCCGTACGACCGGCGGCCTCCGCCTCGGTGACTGCCCATTCGATCTCCGGCGGTACGTCGAGCCCGCGCTCGCGCAGCAGCCGAGGCCGCCCGATAAGCAGGACCCGACCGTCGACCGTCCCGGTGACGCCAAGTCCTTCGAGGTTGGCGAAGTCGGTCACCGGGGGCAGCACGCCGGCCTCGGCGGCACCGGCGGCGACCGCACGGGCGATCGGGTGCTCCGAGGCGGCCTCCACCGCCCCGGCGAGCCGGAGCAACTCGGCGCGGTCGTCGCCGCTGGCCGGCACCACGTCCACGAGCGTCATCCGGCCGGTCGTCACGGTGCCGGTCTTGTCCAGCACCACGGTGTCGACCCGGCGGGTCGACTCCAGCACCTCCGGTCCCTTGATCAGCACGCCGAGTTGGGCGCCCCGGCCGGTGCCGACGAGCAGGGCGGTCGGGGTGGCCAGGCCCAGCGCGCAGGGGCAGGCGATGATCAGCACGGCGACGGCTGCGGTGAACGCGGCGGTCGGGCCGGCGCCGGTGCCGAGCCACCAGCCGAGCGTGCCGACCGCGAGGGTGATGACGATCGGCACGAAGACACCGGAGATCCGGTCGGCGAGCCGCTGCACGGCCGCCTTGCCGCTCTGCGCCTGCTCGACCAGGTCGGCCATCCGGGCGAGCTGGGTGTCCCCGCCGACCCGGATGGCGGTGACGACAAGGCGTCCGCCCGCGTTGATCGTGGCACCGACCACGCCGTCACCCGGGCCGACCTCGACCGGCACCGACTCACCGGTGAGCATGCTGGCGTCGACGGCGGAGGTGCCCTCGTCGACAACCCCGTCGGTGGCGATCTTCTCACCCGGGCGGACCACGAACCGGTCACCGACGGCGAGCTGCTCCACAGGGATCCGGGTCTCCACCCCGTCCCGCAGCACCGCCACGTCCCGGGCGCCGAGTTCGAGAAGCGCGCGCAGGGCTGCCCCGGCGGTCCGCTTGGACCGTGCCTCGAAGTAGCGGCCGGCCAGGATGAACACTGTCACCCCTGCGGCCGCCTCCAGGTAGATGTTGCCGGCGCCGTCGCTGCGGGTGATGTCGAAGCGGAACGGATGCGTCATCCCCGGCATCCCGGCGTCGCCGAGGAAGAGCGCCCACAGCGACCAGCCGAACGCGGCAAGGGTGCCGAGCGACACCAGAGTGTCCATCGTCGCCGCGCCGTGCCGCAGGTTGGTCCAGGCTGCCCGGTGGAACGGCAACCCACCCCACACCACCACCGGGGCGGCCAGAACCAGCGACAGCCACTGCCAGTAGTCGAACTGCCAGGGCGGCACCATTGCCAGCACGATCACCGGCACGGTGAGCACCGCGGAGACCCACAGCCGGGTACGCGGCCCCTTCAGCGGGTCGACCGGCTCCTCGGTGGCGGCGGGCGGCGACGGCACAGCGGCCGTGTAGCCGGTCTTCTGCACGGTCTCGATCAGGTCGTCAGGTGTGACAGCGTCGGCGTACCGGACGGTGGCCTTCTCGGTGGCGTAGTTGACTGTGGCGCTGACCCCGTCCATCCGGTTCAGCTTCTTCTCGATCCGGGCGGCACAGGCGGCGCAGGTCATCCCGCCGATGGCCAGCTCGATCCGGTTCGGCGCCTCGGGCAGCGGTCTACTGGTGGTGGTCATCGTCCGTCCCGTCAGTTGTGCCCGTGACCGGGGGTGCCGTGGTCGGCCGGCGCGGATCCGCTCGGGGTGGGCTCGGCGCCGGTCGTCGGGGCGTCCGCCGTCGGGGTGCCGGCGACGACTGTGAACTCGGCGGTGTGCACCCGACCGCCGTGCCGGAAGTCCAGGTAGAGCCGGTAGCTGCCGACCGACGGCACCTCGGCGAGGAATGTGACATCCGGGCCGGGGCGGGTCCGCCCGTCGCCGGGCGCTCCCTCCGGGTGGACGTGCAGGTACGCCAGGTCGCCCCGGCGCAGCGCCACCAGATGCCCGTACGCGCCCAGGTAGGGCTCCAGGTCGGTGACCGGCTGGCCGTCCCGGCTGACGGTGAGTGTGAGTGGTGAGGTGCGGCCGGGCTGCGGCTCACCGGCCAGCGTGACCGTGTAGCCGTCGACGGTGGTGCTGGTGGCCGGGGCGGGCAGGGGGCGCTCGGTCAGCGCGCCGGGGACTGTCACGTCCACTCCGAGGGTCAGCGGTTCACCGCCGGTCGGGGTGAAGTCGGCGAACGCCCGCCACTGCCCGGGGCCTGCCAGCGGGGTGTCGACCCGCCAGGTGCCGTCCGGTGCGAGGTCGGGGTGGACGTGGCGGAAGCCGGACAGGTCCCGCCGGGCCACGATCAGGTGCATGCGCTTGTCGTGCGCCACGTCGTACCGGGTGACCGGCTGGCCGTCCGGCCCGGTGACCCGGAAGGCGAATTCGCCGGCCGGGGCGGCGACCGGTTCGAGGGTGTAGCCACGGTCGGAGACGAGCAGGCCGCCGGGCAGCCCGGCCGCCTCGTCGTGCCCACCCTGCTCGGTGGGGTCCGAGGCGTGTGCGGCACCGCCGTCGTGGCGGCTCTCGGCGACCGGGGCGGCCGGGTCAGCGACCCGGCCGATCCCGTACGCCGCGCCGAAGACCGCCGCGAGACCGAGGGCGAAGCCGCCCAGTCTGGTGACCGTGTTCATCGCACGCCTTTCGATCACGCCTCGACGAGGTCGTAACCGGCCTCGTCGACGGCGGCCCGGATGTCCTCGACAGCCACCGGCTGCTCACTGCTGACGGTGACCTGGCCGCTGGCGAGGTCGACCTGGACGTCGTGCACGCCCGCGATGGCACCCACCTCGGAGCTGACCGCGCTGACGCAGTGCCCGCAGGTCATGCCCTTCACCTGGTACGTCGTGCTGACCATCGAACGAACTCCCTCCGTCACCTCCGACCATATACCCCCCGGGGGTAAGTCGAAGGCGGACCCGTGCGTTTGTGATGTACCGGTACCCGGTGGGGGTATCAGCGAGAGCGACAGTACCATACCCCCCAGGGGTAAGCTATCCTGGTCGCCATGACCACACCGACCCCGATCCGCGGGTACACCGCCAGCAAGGACCAGCTGCTCACCCGGCTCCGCCGTGTCGAGGGGCAGGTCCGGGGCATCGAGAAGATGGTCGACGAGGACCGGTACTGCATCGACGTGCTCACGCAGATCTCCGCGATCCAGGCCGCACTCGACAAGGTGGCGTTGGGCCTGCTCGACGGGCACGCCCGGCACTGCATGCACGAGGGTGCCGCCGAGGGCCGGGCCGACGAGATGGCCACCGAGATGATGGCGGCGGTCGGACGACTCATGAAGCGCGGCTGACGGTCCTCAGCCCGCTACCGGCCCTCAGCCCGCTGCCGGCCCTCAGCCCGCCGCTGGCCCTCAGTCCGCTGCCGGCCCGAGCCTGACCCGGCGCAGCAACTGTGCGTTGAGCGCCACCACGATGGTGGACGCCGACATCAGCAGCGCGGCAACCGCCGGGCTCAACGCCACACCGGCCCCCGCCAGCACTCCCGCTGCCAGCGGCAACGCCACCACGTTGTAGCCGGCCGCCCAGGCGAGGTTCTGCCGCATCTTCCGGTACGACGCCCGGGACAGGCGGACCACGGCACCCACCCCACGCGGGTCCGAGGACGCCAGCACCACCCCGGCGGACTCGATCGCGACGTCAGTGCCCGCACCGATGGCGATGCCCACGTCCGCACGCGCCAACGCCGGCGCATCGTTCACCCCGTCGCCGACCATCGCCACTGTCAACCCCCGCCGCTGGAGTTCGGCCACCCGGCTGTCCTTCTCCGCAGGCAGCACCTCGGCGAAAACCTCGTCGACTCCGGGCCGGAAGCCGAGTTCCGCCGCGACCGCCTCCGCCACCGGACGGGCGTCACCAGTGATCATGGCGATCGTCCGGACACCCTCGGCGCGCAGCTCGTCGATGGCCCGACGGGCCTCCGGACGTACCTCGTCGGTAAGCGCGAACGCGCCGAGCACGGTCTCCGGCAGCCGTACCAGATGCAGCACCGCCGCACCTCGCGTCGACCACCGCCCGGTCGCCTCCTCCACGTCCGCCGGAAGCGACAGTCCCCGTTCCCGCAGCAGCGCCGGCCCGCCCACCGCGTACTCCGCGCCGTCGATGGTGGCCTGCACTCCACGGCCCGGCAGCGACCGGAATCCGGCAGCCGGAGCCGGGCCGGCGCGACCGGCCGCCGACACGATCGCGCGGGCCAACGGATGTTCACTGTCGGACTCGACGCCCGCCGCGATGCGCAGCACCTCGTCCCGGTCGGTGCCCGGTGCCACCACCACGTCGGTGACCACGTGCTCGCCCCGGGTCAGGGTGCCGGTCTTGTCGAAGAGCACCGCGCCCACCGTGCGCATACGCTCCAACGCCAACCGGTCCTTGACGAGGATCCCGGACCGCGCGGCCAGCGCGGTCGACAGCGCGACGACCAGGGGGATGGCCAGCCCGAGCGCGTGCGGGCAGGCGATCACCAGGACGGTGACCGCGCGGATCACCGCCTCGTCGGGCCGGCCGAGCGCCGTCCAGACCAGCACTGTCAGCACGGCCGTGCCGGTGGCCACGTAGAACAGCGCGGCGGCGAACCGGTCGGCAAGCAGTTGCGCGCGGCCACCGGAGGCCTGCGCCTGCGCGACCATCCGCTGGATGCCGGCGAGCGCGGTCTGCTCGCCGAGCGCCTCGACGCGTACCCGGATCGCCGAGTCGGTGGCCACGGTGCCGGCCACCACCCGGTCGCCCGCCGACCGCGCGACCGGCCGCGACTCGCCGGTGATCATCGATTCGTCGAGCTCCGCGCTGCCGTCGACGATTCGACCGTCCGCCGGCACCCGACCCCCCGGGCGGACCAGCACCACGTCGTCCACCCGCAGGTCGGTCACCGGCACCGCCTCGACCTGCCCGTCCGTGGCCACCCGCTCGGCCTCGTCCGGCAGCAGCGCGGCCAGTGCCGCGAGTGCGCCCCGGGCCTGCCCGATGGCCTTCATCTCCTGCCAGTGCCCGAGCAGCATGATGGTGACCAGCGCTGCCAACTCCCACCAGAAGTCCAGGTCGAAGGCACCCACGCTGGTAGCCAGCGACGCGGTGTAGGCCACTGTGATCGCCATCGCGATCAGCAGCATCATGCCCGGCGCCCGGTCCCGCACCTCCCGGACCGCGCCCACCAGGAACGGCCAGCCACCCCACCAGAACACCACCGAGCCGAGCACCGGGCCCAGCCAGGACCGGCCGGGGAAGTCCCAGCTCAGACCCAACTGATCCGATACGAGCTGACTGGTCACCACCACCGGGATGGTGAGCACCAGGCAGACCCAGAAGCGGCGACGGAACATCGCCGGATCGTGCCCGGCGTGCTTGTCATGCCCGGCGTGCATGTTCTGCCCGGCGTGCTTGTCATGCCCGGCGTGCTTGTCATGCCCGGTGTGTGCGGCGGGGATGCCGTGCCGCTTGCGGTCGGGGTCGGGCGGTGACAGAGGCGGCATGCCTCAAACATGCCCGGCCGAGGGCTGCCGCGCGAGCGGTTCGCTTATCCGACACCCCGTCACGATCTGCCGCCCCGATACGGGCTGGATAGCATCTCCCAGGATGAGCCTCCATACGCCGCCACGCAGTCAGGCTGCGACGCCACCATGTCGTGGCGTCGCTTCCCGTCGACCGGGCCGGACGTTGACCGTCCGTGATCGGACGATCGCCGGGCGACGATCCGGCGCGCTTCCCGCGGCGTTTCCCCCGTCGACGGTGAACCGACCGCTCCGCTGACACGTACTTCGCACCGGATCGTTGGGAGTCTCGCATTGGGTTCCGACCACAGCCATTCCGCGCCACCCGCCCCGCCGCGGGTGCGACGGATCCTCGTCGCGACGGTGGTGCCGCTCTTCGTGGCCACCGTCCTCGCGGCGGTGGTGCTCTGGCCACGGGACGGGTCGCCGCAGACCGATGGCGGGGCGGACGTGCCGCGGTACCACGGCACCGTGACCCGGGTGGTTACCGAACCCTGCCCGCCGGCGCCGACACCCGAGGGCGGCCCGTCGGCCGGACCCTGCGGCACGGTGGACGTCCGCGTCGAGGACGGGCCGAACGCCGGCCAGCAGGTCCAGACCCCGATTCCCGCCGGGCCGGGCGCACCCCGGGTCGAGGTCGGCGACGACGTCATAATGGTCGAGCTGACCGACCCGACCGATCCCGCCGCCAGCAGTTGGAACATCGCCGAGCACCAGCGGGGAACGCCGCTGCTGTGGCTGGCGGTGGTCTTCGCCGCCGCGATCGTCGCGTTCGGCCGGTGGCGGGGCCTCGCCGCGCTGGCGGGGCTGGCGGCCAGCTTCGCCATCCTGCTCACCTTCGTGCTGCCGGGCATCGCCGCCGGTGGGTCACCGCTGCTGGTGGCGGTGGTCGGCGCCGCGCTCATCATGTTCGTGGTGCTCTATCTGACCCACGGGGTCACCGCACAGACCTCGGTCGCGGTCCTCGGCACCCTGGGGAGCCTGATCCTCACCGGCGTGCTCGCCACCATCGCCACGGCCGCCACCAACCTGACCGGCTTCGGCAGCGAGGACGCCACCACACTGTCGATGTTCCAGGCCGACGTGGACCTGCACGGCCTGCTGCTCGCCGGAATCATCATCGGCTCACTCGGCGTACTCGACGACGTGACTGTCACCCAGGCCGCCACCGTCACCGAGCTGGCGAACGCCAACCCGGGGCTGAGCCGGTTGCAGCTCTACCGGGCGGCCACGCGGGTCGGACGCGCCCACATCGCCTCCACGGTCAACACCATCGTCCTGGCGTACGCGGGCGCCTCGCTGCCGCTGCTGCTCCTGCTCACCGCCGACACACGACCCATCACACAGATCCTGACAAGCGAGTTCCTGGCGCAGGAGATCGTCCGCAGCGCGGTCGCCACGCTCGGCCTGATCGCCGCCGTACCGCTTACCACCGGGCTGGCCGCCCTGGTGACCGCCGCCGGGTCGACCCCGACCGGCGACGCGCCCCGGCCGCGACCGGAGCGAGCCGACGTACTGGCCGCCCTCAGCCGTCCACGCGCGGGCCGGCCCGACCCCGAGCACACCCCACCCCCATCCACCGCCACCGACCAGTGGCCAGAGCCGGACAGGAGCACGAAGACGGCATGGTGACACTCCTCAGCGTGACCAGATCGGGCCCTCGCCCCGACGACAGCAGCACTGGTCACTCAACGCCATGGCGATATGACGCTTTTGGTGGGCATCCAGGCGTAGCTCACCCGGCCGACTCTCGGGTAACCTCGCTGCCGGTTACCGATGAAGGCGCGAAGCGGCGCCTGCGGTGCCACCGCCCAATCGCCAACCGGCGAGCCGGGGACCCAGGTACCTGGGGTGAATCCGCGCCAGCGGTAGGGGCCACTTCCGTCCCGAACCCGTCAGCTAACCCGGTCGGCGGTCGACGGAAGGGAACATTGTGACGGCACCCCTACGCCGCTGGTTGACACCTGTGGTGGCCGTGATCGCCGCACTGACCGTGCTCGCCGGGCCCGTACCGGCCCATGCCGCCCCCACGACCCCCACCCCGTCCGGGCACGAGGAGGACGGCGAGCCGAAGCTGCTCAACGACGTCATCGAGCAGGCCAACCGCGACTACTCCGCGGCAAAGTCCAAGCTGGACAAATCCAAGAAGCGACAGCTGGAGTTGGCGATCGAGGTCGAGCGGGCCAGGGCCGACCTGGACGCGTTGGAACCGCAGGTCGCGCAGATCGCCGCCCAGTCGTACCGCACCGGCCGCGTCGGCGCGATGGCGATGCTGCTGGACAGCACCGCCCCCGACACCTTCGTCAAGCGGGCCGCGGCGCTCGACGAGCTCAACATGGTCAACGAGAAGAAGCTCGCCGAGGTCAACGCGGTCAAGTCCCGCGCCGAGCAGGCCAAGCTGGCCCTCGACACGGAGGTCCGCGAGCAGCAGAAGCAGACAGCCCTGATGGCCAAGCGCAAGAGCGAGGCGGACAAGGCGCTCTCCCTCGTCGGCGGCAAGGGCTTCACAGGCGGTCTCGTGGACGCCACCTCGCCGGTCGCGAGGATCGGCCCGGGTCGCACCGCCGACGGCGACTGGAAGCCGCAGTCGTGCAGCGAGGACGACCCGACCACCTCCGGCTGCGTCACACCACGCACCCTGCACGCCTACAAGGAGGTCAGGCGGGCCGGCTTCACCCGGTTCGTCGGCTGCTACCGCCCCGGCGGGCCGTGGGAGCACCCGAAGGGCCGCGCCTGCGACTGGTCGCTTCAGAAGAGCGGCTTCTCCCCGTGGCACAACGAGGACACCCGCAAGTACGGCAACAACGTCGCCGCGTTCCTCATCCGCAACGCCGACCGACTCGGCATCTACTACGTGATCTGGAACCGGCAGATCTGGTTCCCGGCGACCGGGTGGAGCTCGTACAGCGGACCGTCGAACCACACCGACCACGTCCACATGTCACTGCTCTGACGGCACGTACCGCAGACGAGGGCCGCCCCGCAGCACGCGGGGCGGCCCTCGTCGCACGTGGCGGGTCGGCGGTCCGGGTCCTGTCAGGCGGCGGCGGTCGCGGCCGGGCCGTCCTGGACGCTCGGCACGTCGAGGGTCGCGGCGCCGACCGGCACGGCGGTCACCGGACGCACCCCACCGATGGCCAGGCGGTACGACATTCCCACCACCGCGCAACGGCCCTGCTCCACCGCCTCGGCCAGTACCGGCGACTGTCCGAGCAGCGTCTCGACAGTCTGCGCGATGTGGATGTCGACGATGCCGTCGATGTCGTCCACACCCTCGGTCGTGGCGCGCCGCAGGCTGGGCAGCACCGCGTCGACCACCGCGCGCAGGTGCCCCACGGGTGCGGTGCCGGTGGTGGCCGCCTCGCGGGCCGCCTGGACGGCACCGCAGGAGTCGTGACCGAGCACCACCACCAGCGGGGTGCCGAGCACTGTCACCGCGTACTCCACGCTGCCCAGCACCTCCGGGCCCACGATGTGCCCGGCCGTACGGACCACGAAGAGGTCACCCAGGCCCCGATCGAAGATGATCTCGGCAGCCAGCCGGGAGTCGGAACAGCCGACGATCACCGCGAACGGGTGCTGCCCGTCGGCCACAGCGGCCCGGTGTTCGGCGCCCTGGTTGGGGTGGCGTGGAGCACCGCTGACGAAGCGCCGGTTACCGTCGGCCAGCTCGGCGTACGCCCGTGACGGCTCGGTGAGCGCCGGTGCCTGATCGGTGGCCCGCTGCGGACCCGGCTGCCTACCGGGCATTGCGGAAAGGCTCATCCCCGCACCTCGTCTCCATGCATTTGACCTGCTCAACCCGCACGTCGACCGGCCCGGCGGCGGGCGCTGGCTCGGGCTCCACGTTCACACGCACCAGAAGATGCGTCAAGATATGCGTGATATAGATTTCATACGTTGGCCCGGCTCGACCCGCCTGCGACAGGCGCGAGGCGAGGGCGGGCAACCGGAGAGGCGGTCCCACGATGGCGAGCACGGCGACAGCCGACGGCAGCACAGGCAGCGGCCGGAACTGGACATTCCTCACCAACCACGGGCATGTGCTGCTGTCCATCGCCCGCGATCCCACCGCTCGGCTGCGGGACGTGGCGGCCGAGGTCGGCGTCACCGAACGCGCCGCCCAGGCCATCGTCGCCGACCTAGAGGCGGGCGGTTACCTGCACCGCACGCGGGTCGGGCGCCGCAACGAGTACACCCTCAACCCGGCCGGCCGGTTCCGGCACCCCGCCGAGGCGTACCGCCAGGTCGGTGACCTGCTCGCGCTCTTCGCCGAAGCGCCAACCGAGGACGCCGCACACCAGCCGTGACCGATCCCCGCCGGGACGCTGCCCGATGCGGCACGGCGGTAATCTCTGCGGGTGCGCCAAAGCCTGCCGTCCAGCGCGACCACGGGATTACGCCGTGGCGTTCGAGCAGTCCTCAGTGGAACGCTGGTGGCCCTGCTCGGCACCGCCCTGGTGGTCCCCGCCTCCCCCGCCGTCGCGGCACCGCCCACCTGCGGCCCGGCCGGGGAGGACGGCCTGGTGGAGATCCCGTGGGGGCTGCGCCGACTGGACCCGGCGTCGGCCTGGCCCCTCTCCCGGGGCGCCGGAGTGACGGTCGCGGTGATCGACTCCGGGGTGTCCGCCATCCACCCCCTGCTCAAGGGTCAGGTCCTCGCGGGGCGCGACTTCAACGGTCTGCCCGCCAACCAGGGCCAGTGCGACCTTGTCGGTCACGGCACGATGGTGGCCGGCATCATCGCCGGCCGGGACGGCACCGGGGCACCCTTCAGCGGCATCGCCCCGGGGGCCCGCATCCTGCCGATCCGGGTCCTGCCGGATGCCAAGGGCACAAACGACGAAGCCCTACCGGGGCAGATCGCCTCGGCCATCGACTGGGCTGTCGACAACGGCGCCGACGTGATCAACCTCTCCCTGGTGACACTGCCCCGCCCCGAGCTGGCGAAGGCCGTCGAACGCGCCCTCGCCAAGCGGGTCGTGCTGGTCGCCGCAGCCGGAAACCGGCAGGAGCAGCAGGAGGACAAACCGGCCTACCCCGCCGCGTATCCCGGGGTGATCGCTGTCGCCGGTGTGGACGAGCAGGGCGGCCACGTGGGCACCTCGGTCAGCGGCGCGTACGTCGACGTCGCCGCGCCAGGGTTGAACATCGTCGGCCCGGCACCGGGCGGGGCCGGCTACCGCGCCGAGCCGACGGGCGGCACAAGCTTCGCCGCCGCGTACGTCTCCGGCGTCGCCGCGCTGGTCCGATCCGCCCACCCGGACCTCACACCGGAACAGGTCGCCGAACGGCTGGAACGAACCGCTGACAACCCGCCGGACGGGCACAACGCGGAGGTCGGCTTCGGCGTGGTCAACCCGTACCGGGCGGTGTCGAGCCTGCTGGGCACCCGCTCGGACCCGCCGCCCGACGCGCTCCCGGCCCCCGACAACGCGGCAGACCCGCTGAGCTGGCAACGCACCGTCGCGCTCTGGGCCGCCGTCGTCGGCGGTCTGCTCGCCGGGCTGCTGCTTATCGCGCGACCGATCGTGGCGCGGGGCCGCCGACGCGGCTGGCGCCCCGGCCGACGTCCCGACACGCCGGTCACCGGCTGAACGACGTCCATCAGCTGTCCCGGAGCGAGTAGACCACCGTGTCGCCGGCCACTGGCCGGCGTCGAACAGGAAACGGTGCCGATGCGGTCAACCGCATCGGCACCGTCGCGTCCAGACGTTCAGCGCAGGATGCCGGAGGTTCCCCCGCCGTCGGCACCCCACACGTCCTCGTCCTCCTCCAGCCACGTGTTGCGTGAGGTGTCGTCCTCGCCGTAGCCGGCACCGCCGCCCATCCCGGCCATCCCGCCGGCACCTCTGGCACCCGCGCCCCGACCGGCCGCACCGGCACCCGCCGCGCCGCGACCGGCACCGCCCCGACCGGCACCGCCGCCACCAGCGGCGACGCCGCCCATTCCGGGCATCATCCCGCCGCCCGGCTTGCCGCCCGCGCCGAGCCGGCCGCCCGCGCCCCGGCCTCCGCCGCGACCGGCGCCCGCCGCACCGCCGCCGCCCATCATCGGGCCCATGCCCGGGGAGACCGCTCGGCCGAGCGCGCCACCTCCGGCGAGCACGCCGCCGCCTGCCCCGGCGCTGCCCAGACCGCCGCCGCCACCGCCACCGCCGGCGCCGAGGCCTGCGGAACCGAGGCCACCACCGCCAGAGCCGAGACCGGGCACGCCGCCGCCGGCACCCGCGAGGCCGCTGCTGTACTCCTCGTCGAGACCGCCCGTGCCGGGGACACCACCGACACCTGGGTAGCCGCCCGTGCCGGGCTCGCCCGAGAAGGCCGGGTGGATGCCGGAACCGACGGGCAGGTTGCCCGTCTCCGGTACCAGGCTCGCCCCGCTGATCGAGGGCTTGGCGCCCAGACCACCGCCGGGCCCGCCGCCGCCGATGTTCGGCACGCCACCGACACCGCCGCCGCCACCACCGCCACCACCCAGATTCGGTTGCTGACGGGTCGGGTCCGCGGTGTCACCGGGCAAGGCATTACCGGGGGTGTTCGGGGCGATGGTCTGGTACTCGCCGCTGACCCGCTGATAGACCTCGGCAGCGTCCTTGGACTGGTCGTTGATCCAGTCGGCGACGGCACTCACCGGGTCGAGCCAGCCGAGGAAGTCCGGCGAGACCTTGGCCTCGAAGAAACCGACCCCGATGGTCAGCTTGGCGTTGCGCGCCTCCAGGACGTCGTTGACGCAGGTCGCCGGGATCGGGAAGTCCCGCTGGGCGGCGCTGAGGCTGTCGGCGGCGGCCTTGAGCGACTGGACGATGCCGCCGCCCTTCTCGGTGTCCGCCACGAGCTGACCCGTGTCCTTGGCGATCAGCTCGACGTGACCCTTGAACTCCTCGTACGCCGGACCTTTCCAGGTCGCGCCCAGGTCCTTGATGTTGGCTTCAAGGCTCTGCTTGACGTTGTTGAGGTTCTTGATCAGCTGTTCCCAACCGAGCGCCGCGCTCTCCACGTCACCAGGCCGGCCGTCAATGACGACCTTCTGGCACATCTCTTCCCAGCTCAGAGCCATTTGCCGTCCTCCCCGTCCTAACGGCCGTCGCCGCGGCCGGCCACGTCACCGAAGACCCGCTGCATGTCGAGGGCGGACATCCTGTTCTGCTCCTCCGCCGTCTCGTAGTTCTGCTTGACCTGACGCAACGCCTCCGCCGCGTCGTAGAGATTCTGGGCGAGCCTCTGCACACCAGCCTCGGTGTCCCGGTAGAGCCCCTGATGCTTGGCAGCCAACCGGCCCGCCCATTCGAACCCACCGAGCGGGCTCGCCTGGCCGCCGGCCCCACCCGCCATGCCCGCGGCCGCACCACCCATCAGGTCCTGGATGTCGACCATCTTGTAGGTGAGCTTGTTCAGGTACGCCGCGTGGGTTTCCAGCCAGTCGATCGCGGAATCGAGGCTGCTCGCGTCCCACTCGGTCTTGACGCCGGCCTCGCCGGGCGCGGTGACGAGACCCTCCGGCGTGGCGGCATGGTTGACGTTGTCGATCTCGAAGCCGGTCAACGCCAGGCCTGACACCGGCGTGGTGCCGACCGGAATCGGAATGTACATGTCGTCGTTCTTGAACCGTTCCGGCTGGCTGGTCCTGTCGTCCGTCATCGGTCCCCTCCCCGAAACCCTGACTGGTGGTCTGTGCTCACTACTGCTGTGGGCCGGACTGCGGCGGCGCCTGGCCCGTGCCCGGCCATCCGGGTCCGCCCGGCGGCGGCGCGGCCGGTGGATAGCCCGGTGCGGGCTGGCCAGCCGGCGGCGGATAGCCCGGCGGCGGATGACCGTGTTGGGCCGGCGGCGGACCGTACCCCGGAACGGGCTGCGGCGGCGCGACGTGCCCCGGTGGGCTCTGCCAGCCGGCCGGGCCCGCAGGCCAGCCGGGCGGCGGCGACCCGGGTGCGCCGGCAGACGGGCCGGGCACGGCCGGGGTACGCCGCTTGCGGCGCCTGAGCACCACCAGCAGGACGATCAGCGCGACAATCGGCACGGCCACGCAGAGCACGACCTGGACGATCGCGCCGGCCTTGTTCGACACCCCGAACTCGACAGCCGGACCCTCGTCATCGTCGGGCCGGGCGGCGCCACCGGGCCGGGTCGGCTCGGTCGCGCCCTCCAGCAGCGGGTTGGCCGTCACCTCTGGCACCGAGCGGGTCAGCGCCGCGACCGGGTCGACCGCGCCGAAGCCGAACTGCTGGTCCCGGCCTGCCGGCCCGGCGTCGCGGGCCGTCTTGATCAGGCGGTTGATGACGTTTGCCGCGTCGAGCTGCGGATATTTGGCGCGGACCAGCGCCACCACCCCGGAGATGATGGCGGCTGACGAACTGGTGCCGCTGCCCACTGTGTAGCCGTTGGACGAGACCGCCTTGGGTGCCGGCCCGATGATGCTCTCCATCGGTGCCGCGATCACCGTCTCCGGGCCGCGCACCGAGCCGGCGAAGAAGTTGCCCCGCTTGTCCAGACCGGACACGGCGATGACGCCGGGGATGTTTGCGGGCGAGGTGACCCGCTGATCACCCTGCTCCACGTTTCCGGCGGAGGCCACCAGCACCGCGTCCTTGCTGAACGCGTAGGTGATCGCGTCGGCCAGATCCGGGGGCGGCGCACCGTCACCGATGCTCACGGAGAGGTTGATGACGTCGGCACCTGCGTCGGCCGCCCACCGGACGGCGCGGGTCACGTCGTCGCTGTTGAACCGGGCACCCATCGAGACCGGCAGGATCTTCGCAGCCGGGGCGATGCCCAACTGCCGCATCTGGTCACCACCACGCCCGGCGATGATGCCGGCCATCGACGTGCCGTGCCCCTTTTCCCGGTCGTCGTCACGTCGCCCGTCCGGCGCGGCGGCGGCGTTGACACCGTGCCCCGCCAGTACCTGGCCGCGAAGGTCTGGATGGCTGGCGTCCACCCCACCGTCGATGACGGCGACCACGACGCCCTTGCCCTGCGTGAGTTTCTGCGCCTGGGGAATCTTCAGCGAGTCGAGATACCACTGCAGGCCCCGGACCGTGTCGGCGGCACGAGCGGGTGCCGGTGCGACAACGGCGGGAACCAGCGCGGCACACAATGCCACTGCGGCCGCAGCCGCCAGCCGGGCCGATCGGAAACGATTCCCCGTACGCATCGCTCTCCCAGAACCTGTGCCGACGCCAACGCAATGCGGCTCCGGCCCGGTCGAACCGGACCGGAGCCGCACCGGCGATTGTCTCAGCCCCACACCTTCGAGTTGCTCATCTCGGTGGAGACGTAGTTCTCACGGGCGATGCCGACGGCACCACCGATCTCGTTCAGGACCCGGTTGATGTCCCGGACGGCCTGGTCCCACTTCGCCTGGTGCTGCTCGTAGGCGACGCGGTCCTGGCCGTCCCACTCGAGCTTGGAGAGCATCGACCGCAGCGTGTCGAGCTTCTCGTCGATGGTCTTCGAGATGGCCTGCATCTGCTGGTTGCTGCTCTCGAGGACCGCGTAGTCAACTTTGATCGCCATGTTTTCCTCCTCTGCTCGCTACGGGATCACGGGTTGAGAGCAGAGTGGAACTTGTCCAGCATCTGCTGCTGCTCTTCGTCGTTGACCTGGTGCGTCGTACCCGACTTGTCGAGCAGGTCCGCGATGTCATCCATCGCGGTCAGCAGCTTGACGGTGTCCTCGTTCCAACGCGTCATCAGCGACTGGAAGCCCGTGGACGCCTGACCCTTCCACGCCATGGCCAGGTCGTCGACTACGTTCCACAGCTTCTTCAGCTCGCCGTCGACCTCGCTACGCGTAGACCGCACGTCACTCGCGGCGGTATGCAGAGTCGCAGCTTCGACCTCGAACGCCATGCTTCACACCCTTCCGTCATGTTGTGGCGGCGGCTTTGCCGCGCCCCCTCCCCCGCGGCAAGGCAGCAAAACACCCCACCGACGGACACTCCAACAGAGACCGTAGCGGAGTCCGTCCAGTCCTCGCAGCCCTGGTAGGCCGCCGTAGGTGAATAGTGACGAATCAGCCGACGTGATTACCGGTTTTACGGGACAGGTATTTGACGCGGACGACAAAATTGCGATGCCGGATCACCGCACAACCGGGCGAGCCCGGTCACGACGGCTCGGACCAAGCGGTCTGGATGAGCTGTTGGCCGTCGCGCCGACGGACCAGCGTGCCCCGGCCGGGCGGCTGCGGGCTCGGCCGCAGCGTGCCGAAGACCGCGCCCTCCTCCCGACTGCCGGACATCAGCAGGCCGGGCGAGTCCAGCTCCCGCAACCGTTGCAGCACGGGCTCGTAGAGCGCGCGGGACACGCCGCCCACCCGCCGCGTGATGATGAGGTGCAGGCCGATGTCGCGGGCCTGCGGCAACAACTCCTGCAGAGCACTGAGCGGATTGCTGCCACCGGAGGCCACCAGGTCGTAGTCGTCGACAAGGATGTACAGGTCCGGGCCCTTCCACCAGCTGCGGTCGCGCAGCTGCGCGGTGGTCACGTCCGGGCCGGGCAACCGGTTGGACAGCGCGCTGCGGATCGAGCCGAGCCCCTGCGCGAACGCCTGATTGGACGGCGCGTAGTCAAGCAGGTGATCGCCCTCCACCGCGCCCAGCAGCCCACGCCGGTAGTCGGCGATCACCAACCGGGCCTGAGCGGGCGTGTACCGCTCGGTGATGCCACGGGCGATCAGCCGCAGCAGGTTGGTCTTGCCACACTCGGCGTCGCCGAACACCGTCAGGTGCGGCTCGTTCGCCAGGTCCAGATACACAGGGGCGAGCGCCGACTCGTTGACGCCGATGGGCAGGCCGGGCGCCGACCGGTCGATGATCCGCGCCAGCTCGGTAACGGCGAGCCGACGCGGCAGCAGCCGCACCTTCGGCGCCGGACGACCCGGCCAGTTGGCCGCCACGTGCCCGGCCAGGGCGATCGACGCCTCGCTCAGGTCGTCGATGTCACGCCGGCCGTCGATCCGCGAAATGGCAGTGAGGAAGTGCAGCTTGTCCCGGGTCAGGCCACGGCCGGGTGACTTCTCCGGCACGTTCATTGCCGACCGTCGGTCGATCTCGGATTCGGCGGCGTCGCCCAGGCGCAGTTCGAGCTTGGTGCCGAGCAGGTCCCGCATGTTGATCCGGACCTCCGCCCACCGCGCCGCGGTGAGCACCACGTGCACGCCGAAGCCGAGGCCACGGTTGGCGAGCGTCGTGATGGTCTGCTCCAGCTCCTCGTACTCCTGGCGCAGGGTGTTCCAGCCGTCCACCACCAGGAACACGTCACCGAACGGGTCGTCGGCGAACTCACCCGCCGCCCGGCGGCGGCGATAGCTGGCCACCGAGTCGATACCGTGCTGAGCGAAGCGCATCTCCCGCTCGTCCAGCACCGCGACCACCTCGGCCACCGTACGGCGCACCGCCTCGACGTCGCGCCGGCCGGCCACCCCCGCCATGTGCGGCAACCGCTCCAGGCTGCGCAGCGCGCCGCCACCGAAGTCCAGGCAGAAGAACTGCACCTCACGCGGCGTGTGGGTGAGCGCCAACGAGGCAAGCAACGTCCGCAGCATCGTGCTCTTGCCACTGAGCGAGCGACCGACGATGACCACGTTGCCACCGGCCCCGGCGAGCTCGACCATCATCGGGTCACGGCGCTGCTCGTACGGGCGGTCCACCACGCCGACCGGCACCGTGAGCCGACCCCGGCCCGGCCAGGACGCGGTGCACAACCCGTACGTCGGGTCGACGGCCAGCGGGCCGAGCAGCTCACCCAGGCCCGGCGGGTCCGCCAGCGGCGGCAGCCACACCTGATGTGCGGGGCGGCCCCGGCCCTTGAGCTGGTCGATGAGCACGTCGAGCATCGCGACGGCCTTACCGTCGGCCGGCTGCTCCGGCTCCGGCGCGGAGTCCACAGGCATCTGGGGGGCCTGCGCCGGCAGGAAGTCGACGCCGTACGGCACGATCCGGCGCTGCACCAGTGCCTGCGACGCGGATGCCTGCTGGCCGGGCGCCCGGTACGGGCCGGAGACGTACGCGGCCCGGAACCGCAGCATCGTGCTGGTGTCGGTCTTCAGGTAGCCGTGCCCCGGCGCGTTCGGCAGCTCGTACGCGTCCGGCACGCCGAGCACGATCCGGCTCTCCACCGCCGAGAAAGTACGCAGACCGATCCGGTACGACAGGTGGGTGTCAAGGCCGCGCAGCTTGCCCTCTTCGAGGCGCTGGCTGGCCAGCAGCAGGTGCACACCGAGCGACCGACCGAGCCGGCCGATCATCACGAACAGGTCGATGAAGTTGGGCTTGGCGGCCAGCAGCTCGCTGAACTCGTCGCAGATGATCAGCAGGCTGGGCATCGGAGCCAGCGGCTCGCCGGCCGCGCGGGCCTTCTCGTACTCGAAGCGGGAGACGTAGTTGCCGGCCGCCCGCAGCAGCTCCTGCCGGCGCACCATCTCGCCGGCGAGCGCGTCGCGCATCCGGTCGACAAGCGGCAGCTCATCGGCCAGGTTGGTGATGACAGCGCTTGTGTGCGGCAGCGCCTCCAGCGAGGCGAACGTCGCACCGCCCTTGAAGTCCACAAGGACGAAGTTCAGCTCCTCCGACGAGTGGGTCACCGCGAGCGCGGCCACCACCGTACGGAGCAGTTCGCTCTTGCCGGAGCCGGTCGCACCGATCACCAGACCGTGCGGGCCCATGCCCTCGTGCGCCGACTCCTTGAAGTCCAGCTCCACGACGTTGCCGTCCGGGCCGACGCCGAGCGGGATGCGCAGCCGGTCACGGTGACCGCGCGGTCGCCAGGTCTGGTGGACGTCGACGGTCGCCGCGTCACCGACACCGAGCAGGTCCGGTAGCTCCATGCTGCGTGCCAGCGGCTCCTCGCTGCTGGTCTGCTGCTGGGACAGCCGGTACGGGGCGATCTGCCGGGCCAGCCCTTCGGCGGCCTCGACGGTGAGCCGGTCCGGTCGGCCGAGTTGCGTCGACGAGGTGCCCCGGATCAGTTCGAGTGAGCTGCCGTCGCCGGCGTCCAGGCAGAGCAGCCAACGGCCGGCATCGCGCGGCACCGTCCCGGAGAGATCGATGGTGGTGGCACCGAGCAGACCCTGACCCACCAGCTGACAGGTCGGCGCGACCTCGCCGCCGTCGATCACCACGACGAGGTGCGGCGCGGTGGTCAGCGGCTTGGCCTCGGCGGTGAAGCGGGGACGCCCGGCCAGTTCACCGTTCAGCGACTCCTCGGCCTCGGCCAGGCTGGCGAAGACGAGCCGCCTGGCACCCGCGGCGTCCGTCCGGCCACTGTGGTGGGCGTGCGGAAGCCACTTCACCCACTCCCAGGCGGCCTGCCGGTCGGGCGCGGCGACCACCGCGATCACCATGTCGTCGGGGGCGTGGAAGGTCGCCAGCTGACCCAGGGCCGCGCGGGTCAGGTCGAGCACCGGCTCTCGGTCACCGCGCAGCACCACCCGGCTGAACGCGCGTACGGAGAGCGCTGTCGGCAGCTCCGGCACTGTCGAGTGCGCCCGCACGAACCGGCGCAGCGCGATGGCGCTCATCGGTTCCAGGTCCTCCACCGGCTTGGTCTCCGGCGGGACGATCTCGACGGCCAGCCGCTGCGGGCCGAGCGCGATGCGGGTCTCGCCGAAGTCGTCCTCGGTGATCCGCCGTTCCCAGAGCCGGCGGGACGCCGCGATCGACCAGAGCGCGTCCGGCTCCGGGTGCCGCCAGGCCATCGCCGCCCGCTGCTGCTCGGCGGCCCTGCGGGTGCGCTTGCGCATCTGGGCCAGGTAGCGCATGTAGTCGCGACGGTCGGCGTTCAGCTCGGCCTTGTCGTTGCCGCCGCTATTGGCGAGCGAGCCGATCGCCATGCCGAGCATCGAGACGCCGAAGAGTCCACCGGCGACGTACGTCATCATGCCGCCACCCCGGCCGGCGTAGAGGAATGCCATCGCGCCGACCCCGCAGACCATCGGCAGGATCATCAGCAGTTGGCCCATGCCGCGGGGCGTCGGCTCGGGCAGCTCGGGCGGCGACTCCAGCAGCACCTCGCCGCGTGGCAGAGCCGGCCCCGGCTGGCGCGGGAGCCGGCGGAACACGACCGTGCTCACGGCTGTCTCCTCCCCAGAAGCGGCCTGATGACGTGCCGTCGCGGATCGAAGCCCGCGGGTGGGCACTGTACGTGCTCGTCATCGTAGGTAATCTCCCGTGGGCGCGGTGCACCCCGTACTGCGGCACCGCCGCCCGCCGAGCGTAGGACGACCCAGGAGGCCACTGTGGCGACGAAGACGGCGACCGGTGGCCTGAGCCGGATCACCATCGTGGCTCCCCGTACGCGGATGGACCTGGCTCTGCCGTCGGACGTACCGATGGCCGACCTGCTTCCCACGCTGCTGCGCTACGCCGGGGAGGACCTGGCCGACGAGGGTGTGCGGCACGGCGGCTGGGCGCTGTCCCGGCTGGGCGGCGCACCACTGGACGGTGGGCGTACCGCCGCGCAGTTGGGCGTACGCGACGGCGAGGTGTTGTATTTCAATCCCCGGTCGGCGGCGGCGCCGGAGATCGTCTTCGACGACGTGGTGGATGCGGTCGCGACCGCAACCAACCAGCGTCCCGGCTCCTGGCAGGTCAGCACGACCCGGTCGTTCGCTGTGCTGTTCGCCGCGGCGGCGTTCGGCGCCGGCGCGGTGGCCGCCCTCTTCACCGGCCCGCCGCACCTGCCCGGCGCGATGGCCGCCCTGCTTGTCGCAGTGGCGCTGCTTGTCGGCGCGGCGGTGCTCTCCCGCGCCGCAGGCGACAGCCGGACCGGCGCGGTCCTGGCCATTGTCGGCCTGGTGTACGCGGGCACCGGTGGTCTGCTGCTGCTCGCCGGTGACCTGCGACTAACCGACCTGGGCAGCCCGCACGCCCTGCTCGCGGCCACCGCCGTGGTGGTCGCCGGGGCGGTGGCCGTGCTGGCCGTCGGTGACCGGTATCCGCTCTTCTTCGCCGCGATCGGGGTGGGCGCGGGCGCCGGTCTGGGCGCACTGCTCTGCCTCGCCTTCGGGCTCGACGCGGCGGCGGCGGCAGCGGTGGTGGCGGCCGTCGCGTTCGGCGCGGTGCCGGCGCTGCCGATGATCGCCTACCGGCTGGCCCGGCTGCCGGTGCCGTCGATCCCGACCGGTCCGGAGGACCTGAAGACCGACAGCGAGTCGGTAGACGGCCGGCAGGTGCTCGAACGCAGCGACCGGGCCGACCAGTTCCTCACCGGTCTGCTGTGGACGGTGTCGGTGCTGGTGCTCGGCGCGCAGTTGGTGCTGGCACTGGACGGCCGGCTGCCGGCGGTGCTGCTCTGCCTGGTGCTGGCCCTGCTCTCGCTGCTGCGCGCCCGTCCGCTCCTGGGCCGGGCGCAGCGCATCCCGGTGCTGCTCGCCGGCACTGTCGGGCTGGGCCTGGCGGCGGCGGCCACCTTCGCCGGGGGTTCGTTGCTGGTCCGGCTGGGCCTCATCCTCGGTGGGCTGCTGCTGGCGGCCGTGATCAGCCTGATCTACGGCCTGACCGTCGCAGGCAAGCGCATCTCGCCGGTCTGGGGCCGGCTGCTCGACATCGTCGAGATTATGCTGATCATCTCGCTGGTTCCGCTCGCCTTCTGGGTCTGCGGCCTGTACGGCTGGATCGTCAACCTGCGGCCCTGACCCTGCCGGCCGGCGTCGACGCGACCGGCGCGCTGGCGTAGATGCCCGGGCCGTGCTGCCCGTCCATCGGCCGGGCCGGGAGACCGGCCCGCTGTGCCACGTCCCGGACGACCTTGACCAGTGCCTCGACGTGGTTGTCCATCGCCGCGACCCGCAGCAGCGGCGCCGCCACGCGACCGTCGGACGAGACCACCGCCGCCACCGTGTGCGACGGTGCCGACGTGGCGGTGATCGCGTCCACAAGCGGGCCGAGCGGGGTGTCGGGCCGCCCCCGCAGGGTCAGGCAACGGTGCGTCCAGCCGCCGCCCCGCAGCCCCTGCCAGGTCTCCGCCGGCGTCTCCGGAACCAGGTCGAGGCCGGCTGCCGACACGACTGCCGCGCGCAGCTCGTCGCGGCCCAGCGGCCGGTGGGCCAGCCCGGCGGCGGTCAGCGCCTTGCCCAGCCGGCCGATCCCGGCGGCCAACGTCCGGTGTACGCCGGGCAGCCCACCGCCCCGGCTGACGGTCTCGACCCGGGCGTCGCGGATCGTGAGCCGCAGCGCCACCCAGACGGACCGGTGCGCTGCCGGCGGCGCACCGGAGGCCGGGTACCAGACCAGTGTGTGCGCGACGACCTGGGCCCGGGAGACGGGTGCCGAGAAGTCGCTGAGCACCCGCAGTGCGCGGTCCACGACGGACGCGTCCACCGAACCGCTCGTCGCGCCGGTGACTGGTTGCAGGGCAACCGCCGCGAACCAGCCCTGGTCGTCCTGCCCGATGCCCAGCCGGGTGCCACGGTCGGTCAGCTCGATGACGCTCAACTCGGGTGCGAGCGCGGCCAACCGGGGGTCGGCGACCGAAGCGCTCGCCAATGCCGCCGCCGCCGCGCGTTGGCGGCGACGCCGCAACCGGCGGCGCAACAGCACGTCCTCGAACCACCAGCGGCCACCGCGCCGGGCGAACACCACCGCCACGACCAGCACCGCGACGGTACCCGCCACGGCGAGCAGCCAGCTCGGGCCGGCCGTCGCGGCCCAGACGCCGACCGCACACACCTCCAGCACGACGAGCTGGCCGACAAGCACCGGGCCGATACGACCCCGGCCCGGTCGATCGACGCCCGGGGCCACCCGCGCCGGGACGTCGGACGGGCTCGTGACCGCTCGGGCGGGTCGCGCCTGAACCTGCGTCATCGCTGACTGTCCCTCCTGCACGATGTGGCTCTGCTCCGGGGAACGCCCGGCGCCGACCAGGCGGCGGGCCAGAGGGCCGGCCGTCGGCCCCTTATCGTAGGGAAGCCCGTGACGGCACCCTGACCTGATCGTCGCGGATCCACCCCGCCGGAGGTAAGTCATGCGGACCCGCCGCGATCAGGTGCAGGCGTACCGCTTCGTCACCCGCCGGATCGTCTCCGCTCTCCTGTCGGGCGATCCGGAGACCACGAACCTGCCGATGCGACGACTCGGCATGGCCGTCTTCGGCAGCGCGATCGCCGCGGCCGTGGTGCTCGGCGGGGTGGGCGCCTACGGCCAGTTGACCGGCAACACCGCACCGCTGGACGAGAACACGCTGGTCATCGAACGGGAGACCGGCGCGACGTACGTGTTCGTCGAGGGCAAGCTCCACCCGACGCTCAACTACACCTCCGCCCGACTGATCCTGAACGAGCCGAACCCGCAGGTACGGACGATGTCGCAGACCTCGCTGCGGGACCGTCCGCGCGGTCGCACTGTCGGCATCGTCGGCGCCCCGGACGCGCTGCCCGGCCGCAAGTCGTTGACCGGCCTGCCCTGGTCGGTATGCGACGTACCCGACCCCGTCGACCCGCGCCGCTCCACCACCCGCGTCGTGATCGACCGCGCGCTGCCCGGCGGCGCCCCGCTGGGTGACCGCGCCGTGCTTGTCACGGTGGACGGTCAGCGGCACCTGCTCACCGGCAACGCCCGGCTCGAGGTGCTCGGCGGCGACCAGTCGGTCGCTGCGCTGCGGATGAGCGGCACGGCGCCCCTGCCCGTCGGGCAGCAACTGCTCAACGCCCTGCCGGCTGGGCCACCGCTGCGCAAGCCGTCGCTGTCCGGCCTGGGTGACCGTAGCGGGCTGAGCGTGGCTGGCCGACCGGCCACCATCGGCCAGGTGTTCCAGGCGGCCGGGCAGCACTACGTCCTGGCCCGCGAAGGGCTCGTCTCGATCAGCGAGATCACGGCGCTGCTGCTGATCAGCGGCGGCGGTCAGATCACCGACATCACGCCGGATCAGGCCGGCCGCCTGCTTACCGAACAGCGGCTGGAGCCGGACGGGATGCCGCGGACGCTTCCCTCCCTGTACCCGGCCCGCGCCGGGCAGACGCTGCTCTGCGCGACGTACCGGGCCGGCACCGCGGGCGGCCCGCCGACCACCACGCTTGAGGTCTTCGACCGGGCGCCTGCCGAGCTGAGCGCCAACGAGCCGAACTCGGTGCCGGTGCGGCAGAGCAACCGGGACGCGGTCCGCACTGCCGAGTCGGTGCTGCTGCCCGGCGGCAAGGGCGTGCTGGCCCAGGCCGCTCCCGGCGCCGGCACAAGCGGGTCCGGCGCCGCCGGGTCGACTGTCTACCTGATCAGCCCGCAGGGCGTCAGGTATCCGCTCGGGTCGGCCGAGGCACTGGGGGCGCTCGGGTACGAGGGGGTCACCCCGCTGGCGGTGCCCGGGTCCCTGCTGTCCCTGATCCCCACCGGGCCGACTCTGGACCGCGAGGACGCGCTCGCGCATTTCTCGCCAGGTGGCACGCCATCGACGGGCACCAACGGCTGAGCGAGCGCCACGGGTCGCCTCGGCTTGCGCTGGTGGACTAACCTGGTTCCGCTGACGGTTGTCAACCAGAACGACGGGGATGTAGCCATGACCGGCCGTACGGAAGTTGACCTGCTGTCCCTTGAGGACTTCCACAAGAACCTCGCGGCGCGGCTCAGCCAGGCCGAGACGGTACTGCGCAAGCTCAACACCGAGATGCAGTGCAGCCCTCCGGCGTTGGGCCTGTTCACCGACGCCACCCAGAACGCCCGCCGCTACAGCTCGGTCCACGAGTCTTATGTGGAACAGGCCGAACGGCTCCGGCAGGCTGTGCTGGCGGCGCAGCAGGCCACTAGCACCATTCTCGCCAACTACCGCACCGCCGAGGCGCGCAACGCGGCAAACGCCACCGACATCGACTCGGCGCTGAGCGGGGTCGACCGGGCGCTCAAGCCGAAGGGGGACGGGCGTGTCTGAATACACCCAGCGTTATGAGGGCAAAAGCCACCAGGAGCTGTACGACGCGGTGATGGCCGGCAAGCCCGAGCAGATCGATGAGCTGGCCGCCAAGTGGGCCACGCTGAAGGGCATCCTGGACGGCCTGAGCCGGGAGCTGAGCGGCGACATCGAGAAGCTCGGCAACAGCTGGACAGGTTCGGCAGGCCGCGAGTTCCAGCGGCGGCTGACCTTGGTCGTCAGCCACACCGACGCGCTCAGCGAGGGCATGACCGGCGTCAAGCAGGGCCTGACCATGATGGCCGGCCAGCTCCGCACCGCCCGCAAGCAGGCGGAGAGCCCGGAGGAGACCGACGACAACGACCGGGCGATCTCCGGTGCGCTCAAGGGCGCCGCCTTCGGTCTGCCCGGGGCTGTCGTCGGCGGCATCATGGGCCACCAGCAGGACAAGGCCGAGCAGGAGAAGGCCCACAAGCGGATGGTGAACGTGGTGGCCGAGTTGGCCGCCGGTTACGACCTGTCCGCCTATGACCGCGTGGTCGACCCGCCGCGTCCGGACGCCGAGACGCCGAAGACTGTCAACCAGGACCCGACGACGCCCCGCAGCGTGCCGAGCACCACCACGCCCCACGCCGCCCCGACCACCACCGGCCGCCTCGCGCACACCGGCGGCGCGACGATCACGACGCCGACCCACACGTCCGCGGCCCCGGTCCCCGCCGGGTTCGTCACCGGCCAGGAAGGCGGCCCGGTCACCGGCAGCACGCCCGGCGTCGTCACCGGTCCGGCCCCCTCCACGGGTGGCACCTCCCTCGCCAGTGCCAACCCTCTGATCGGCGGGGCACTGCTCGCCGGCGGCGTCGCCGGGCTGGCCAGCATGTCCGGGCCGACCACGGCACCGGCCAGCGCCGGGACCGGCCGGGGCCTGCTCTTCGGGGCACCGGGTGGGACACCGGCCGGCGGGGTGCTGCGCACGTCCACGCTTGCGGGTTCGACGAGCACGCCCACCCCGTCGGCACGGCCGACCGGTGGTGCCGCAGCTGCCGACACCCGTTCGGCGAGCGGCGTCGGGCGCGGCATCGACGGCCGGCGCGGCGAGGCCACCGGCCGGGCTGCCGCAGCCGGGGGCCAGGGAGCGACCGGCCGGGCGGGTTCCGGCCGCGGGTCGGGCACCAACCGTCCCGGCCTTCTCGGCGGGAACGGCCGGCCGACCGACGACGAGTCCGACGACCGCCTGACCTGGCTGACCGAGGACGAAATGGTGTGGCAGGACGGCGGGGACGCCGCGCCGCCGGTACTCGGCACCGCAAGCTGACAGTTCCCCGGGGCGGCACGGCTCGCAGCCGGGCTGCGTCGACGGATACCACTGGACCTTGACGGCCCGGCCTCACTTGAGGCCGGGCCGTTCGTCACGCGCACGGTG
Organism: Micromonospora profundi; assembly: GCF_011927785.1. NCBI lineage: Bacteria > Bacillati > Actinomycetota > Actinomycetes > Micromonosporales > Micromonosporaceae > Micromonospora > Micromonospora profundi. The sequence goes on from NZ_JAATJK010000001.1 coordinate 5,446,480, forward strand.
CAGGATGCCCACCCGGTCGGCCCCGTCCACAGTGGCCACAGTGGCAGCGGTCACCCCGGCTGGCGCGGCAGACATGCTGCACAACGCCGGGTCGGCGGATAGGTTGGTCGGGTGTCGTCCGCAAACCAGATCCGCCCAGCCCGGCGGGTCGTGCTGCGGTCACTGCGGGAGCTGACCCGGCTGGCGTTCACCGCACTGGTGCTCGCTGTCGGCCTCGGCGGCGCCCTCGCCGCGACACCGCCTCCCTCCCCGACGCAGCCACGGCCGATCGCCGTGAGCAGCCGGGTGGACACCCTCCGGCCCGAGGCCGCGTCCGCTGCCCAGACAGCCGACAGTGCGAGCCCGCCGAACCCTTCCGAGGCGGCCGATGGAGCCGTCACCACCACGGCGACCGGCCCGGTCGCCGCTGGCCTGGAGCACTCGCCGGCCATCGAGCCCGGCCGGGGCGCACCCGCCCGGCGCGGCCCGCCCACCCGCTGACCCGGCCCGCCTGACGATCCGCGCGACCCGCCCCCGGGTCACGCGCGTCCCGGCCCATCGGGTCGCCAACAGCTTCTCCCGACCACTCGGAGCCGACCGCGTCGACATCGCTCGATCACCGGCCCGGTGCCGTCAGGACCATCCGTCGATACCCGTTGTTCGACCGCGAGGTGCTGATCATGCAGACCGTCCTCTCCGCCGTCCTGCCCGACGTGCCCCGGGCCGCCGTCATCTGGCTGAGCCTGCTCGGGGTGGTCGTGGCCGCTGTCGCCGTACTCCTGCTGCGCCCCGGCCTTCTCCGCCTCGACCTGGCCGCGCGGATCCGTGACGCGGCAATGCCCAGTCAGATCGAAGAGGCACAGGAGGAACGGGAGCAGAGCCGCTACGCGCAGGAGGTCGCGGTGGCCGCCGAGCGCGCCACCACCACCGCCCAGCGTCTGCGGGCGGAGTGGGTGGCCGCGCAGGAGACGGTCGAGGCCGCGTGGCAGGAACTGGAGGCCGCCGAGGCCGGCGTCCGCAGGCTCGCCGAGGCCTCCGCGATGCCACTGCCGTACACCACCCAGACCCCCGCCGAGTACGCCGACCGCGAGCGTTACCTGCATCGGGCCGCGCTGGACGCGTACTGGCGGCGGGAGCTGTCGGTGGAGCAGCTCAGCGACGTGTTCGCGTACCGCAATGGCTGGGACCCCCGGCTGCACCCGGTCGAGCAGGAACTCGTGCTCCAGCGGGCGATCCGCGACAACCTGGCGGCCCGGCACGTCGCCGCCCAGGAGCAGGAGCAGGCCGCCTGGCGGGCCGCCGAGCTGGCTGTTGCGGCGGCCCGCAGCCTCCGCGCGGAGGCCCTCGAGGCGACCGGGCGGCGGGTGGCGGAGTCGTCATCGGTGCTGCCGCTCAGCGAGGTCGGCCGGCCGCTGACCGAGCCGACCCGGGAGAACGTGGTGGTCGCCCGCGGCCGCGCGGCGGTCCCCGCGTTCTGACCGCACGGCACGGCGGTCCGACAGCGGGCCGGACCGCCGTCGGTGGGTTAGCGTGACGCCATGTCCCGAGAGACGTGGGTGCTCGTGGTGATCGCCGGCATCCTGGCGATCGCCACACTTGTCGGCGCGGTGCTGCTGGCGGTGCGGGTGGTGCGTACCCGCCGGATGCTGACCGGGCTCGGCGCGAGCGGCAAGGTCGTCTTCTACGGGGCGCTCATCTACGCGATCTTCCCGGTCGACATCCTTCCGGACCCGATCTATCTGGACGACATGGGTGTCCTGGCCGGCGCGCTGATCTACCTCACCCGGCTGGTGCAGAAGCGCCGGGCGGAGGGTCGCCGGCTGCCCGGGCAGCCCGACGCGCCGCCGGCTCCGGAGGCCGCCCGACGCTCCGTACGATGATCGAGGTCGGTTCGACGGACAGGGGACGGGCGTGGCGGGCGATCACCGGCTGGACGGGCACGACGACCGGGTGGCGGCCTTCTGCGCGGAGCGGCACCTCGCGACGTTGACCACCCTGCGCGCCGACGGCACCCCGCACGTGGTGCCCGTCGGGGTCACCTTCGATCCGGAGTCCGGGCTGGCTCGGGTGATCACCTCCGGTACGTCCCGCAAGGCACGTCATGTGGCCGATGCCGGGCCGGCGGGCCTGCCGGTGGCCGTCTGCCACGTGGATGGCCGGCGCTGGCTCACCATCGAGGGCCGGGCGGTGCTCCGGTCGGATCGGTCGGCGGTGGCCGAGGCGGAGCGCCGCTACGCCGACCGTTATCGCACCCCGCGTCCGAATCCCGAACGTGTGGTCATCGAGATCACCGTGACCCGGCTGCTCGGGAGCCTCTGACCCGCCGCCCGATCGGCCCGTTCGAGCCACATCACGATCCCTGGGCGTTTTGCGCGGTCAGAGGTGCCGCCGCAGAGCGGAATGCCGCCCGGAGCAGGGCCGTTACACCCGTACGACCCCCGGCCGAGACCGCCGCGGGTCACCCCCTGATGAGCCGAGCGCCATTCCCGGTGCTGCTGCCCTCCGCCCAGTCGGAGGCTCCAACCCCTCGAACGGAGACTCGACCATGAACCCGATCATGCAGAAAAGCGGTCTGTCCGTTGTCGGCCTGCTGGTCGCGGGCGGATGTGCCCTCGGCCCGGCTGCCATTGCGCAGGCCTCCGCCCCGGCACAGGCTGCCCCTACGTCGTCGAACCAGACGAACCGCAGCGGTGAGCGGGTGCTCGGTTTCGACTACCAGGCGCAGCCGAACTTCTACTACTGCGGGCCGGCCGCGACCCGGATGGCGCTCTCCGCCCAGGGCAAGGCACTGCCGCAGGACGACGTCGCCAAACTGCTCGGCACCACCGAGTCGGGCACCGCGTCGGCCCTCGACATCACCCGGGTGCTGAACACGCTCACCGGCGACAGGTACCGGACGACCGAGATCAGTGACCCGGTGGCCCGCCCCGACCAGGTCGATCAGTTGCGGCACGACGTGCGGGCCGCTGTCGACGCCGGACGGCCGGTGGTGGCCAACATCAGGGGCACGGCCGTCGACATGAGCGGCAACCCGCACTCGTACGAGGGCGGCCACTACGTGACGCTTGTCGGCTACCGCGACGGCGGGGACACCATCCGGGTCGCCGACCCTGCCAACCCGGCGCTCGGCGAGTACTGGATGGGTCTGCCGAAGGTCGCCAACTGGATCGCGGAGCGCGGCTACTCCTCCTGATCCGCACGGTTCACCGGGCCGGTCTCCCACTGTCGGGGAGGCCGGCCCTGCCGTCGTAACGGCGACGGGTGGCCAGGTCGGCCCGCCGTCGGGTCCGCGACGCACGGGTCGGCCGGATCCGGTACAGGTGTCGCCGGGTCGGCGGGTGCGTGGCGGCCTCGCCGGCGCCGGCGGCCTCACGCACGATCCTGTTGGCGTCGTCCGGTTCGCAGCCGGTGGCGCGGAGCAGGTCGCTGGCCGCGGTGCGCAGGCCGGTGACGAGGGCGTCGCCGAACGACCTGACCCCACAGGCGGCCGCCCGCCCGGCCAGGTTCGCGCACTCCTCGACAAGCGTACGGGTGTTCTGGAAGGTGTCATCGCCCCTGCACTCCGTACGCAGTTGCGCCACCGCCGCACCGAGCCGGGCGATCGCGTCCGGCAGCTCCGGCGGGATCTGCTCGTCGTACTGGAGTGCTGTCGTGGACCAGCGGGCCAGGGCGCGGCTGTCCAGCAGCAACCGTTCGAGGTGACCCGCGCTGAGGGCGTACCTGTGAAACTGCTGGCGGCGGTGCCACCGGGCCGGCGCGATCGTCACCACCTCCTCGGCCCCGCTCAGCGCGTCGTGCAGTCGGCCCAGGTCGTCGTCGCTGCCACGGAGCTGGTCGAGCACACGCAACGTCCGGTCGCTGTCGCGGTCCCGCACCGCCTGCGCGAGTTCGGCGAGCTGCTCGCGGAGGACCTCGAAGATCGGTGTCGCCGCCCGGTCCAGCACCCGCAGCGGATTGACCGGCAGCAGCAACGCGACCACCACCAGGCCGACGATGCCACCGACAAGCGCGTCGAAGATCCGGGGCACCTCAAGGCCGCTCTCCATCGGGGCCAACGTCGTGATCAGCACGGCGGTACCGCCGGCCTGCCCGACAAGCGGGCCACCCTTCCCGGCCACCAGCAGGGCGGTGGCGATGGCGAGGGCGACGACCAGGCCGGTCTGCCACGGCCCCGAGCCGACGACGAAGCGCAGCGTGTCGCCGATGATGAGGCCCAACGCGACGCCGGCCAGCAGTTCGAAGGTACGCCGGGCTCGTTGCCCGATGGCGGTGGCGATCGTACCGACGGCCGCGGCGGGGGCGAAGACGTGCGAGCCGGAGCCGAGGAAATGCTTGGCGATCAGGGCGGCGAGCGCCGCGGCCAGCCCTGCCTGGGCGGCGATCACCAGGGTGATCTCCCACTGTCGGGCCCGAAGCCGGCCGGCCTGCCCGCTGCGGTGCCGCACTGTTTCGACAAACTGGCCGCTCTTCTCGGCAGCCGTTTCGAGTCGAGACCGGCCGCGGCCGGGTCGTGGACGGTCGTCGGCCATGGCGGCGGATACCCGGGCGTCGTCCCGGCAATCCATCGGCGACCATGGGTTTGTCAGACCGCTGCGGGGTACCAGGGGCCACACACACCCACCGATCCGCAACCGGCAAGGGGACGTGAGATGAGCAATCCGCAGACCGTCGACGACCAGGACGTCGTCGACATCCTGGTCACCGACCACCATGAGGTCGAGGCGCTCTTCGTCGAGTTGGAGACGCGGCAGGGCACCCCCGAGTACCGCCGTCAACTCGTCGACGTGGTGATCTCCGAACTCGTCCGCCACGCGATTGCCGAGGAGGCGTACGTCTATCCGACGGCCCGTAAGGCGCTGCCCGACGGCGACCAGATCGCCGAGCATGAGATCGCCGAGCACGCCGACGCCGAACGGACCATGAAGGACCTGGAGTCGGTCGACCCGTCCGATCCGCGCTTCGACGAACTGCTCGCCCACCTGACCAGCACCATCCGGCACCACGTCCAGGAGGAGGAGAACGACCTCTTTCCCCGGCTGCGTGCCGCGACGGCCCGGGAGGAGCTTGTCGAGCTGGCCGGCAAGGTGACGGCGATCAAGAAGATCGCGCCGACCCGGCCGCACCCGAGCGCACCGGACCGCCCTCCGGCGAACAAGCTGCTCGCCCCCGGCACCGGCCTGGTCGACCGTGTGCGTGACGCGTTGAGCGGCCGGCCGACCTCGATGGACGAGCTACGCGAAGGGCAGCACTGACCCGTCGCCGGATGGTCGGTGACGGTGACGGTCCGCAAGGGACATCCCGGGTCGCCACTTCGGTGGCGACCCGGGATGTCCCGGTGTGTCAGCGGACCTGGTCGCCCTCTCCGGTACGGGCCTGAGCCTGATCCACGCCCTTGTCGATCTGGTCGTCGTACTTTCCGCCGGTGCGCCGATCGGCCGCGTCGCCGGCCTTCTCCATCCCCTGGTCAACCTGCTTGTCGTGCTTGTCCGCAAAGTCCTTGGCCTTGTCCATGAAGTCGCTCATCGCGGTCCTCCTCCACTTCCGACTGCGTCAGTGATGGCTTCCCTGAGCCGGGTTGCCCAAACTCGGACGATCCAGACTCGCCGGCCAGGAACGGATGTCCCGTGTGCACCCGCCACGACACCGGCCCACCTCGCGTTGGAGCGGTACGGGTGTCGGCGCGCGTCAGGCCGGGTACCGACCTCCCGGACATCGAGGAGGACCGACATGGCGGCAGAGGAACCCGGGGCAGACTCCGGGGAGACGACGCACGACGTACAGCCGCGCAACCCGTGGACGGCGCTGCCGTGGCTGGTCCGCACCGCGGTGCTGTGGAGCGCCTGCCTGGTGGTCATCGTCGCCGGGCTCTACCTGCTGGGCCGGATCGCCCTGCTGTTGGCACCGCTCGCCATCGCGCTGGCCGCGACCATCTTCCTCACCGCCCTGCTCGACCCGGTGCTGCTCCGGCTGCGCCGGCTGCGGGTGCCCGCGGCACTTGCCGCGCTGCTCACCGTCCTGCTGCTGCTCGGCATCCTGGTGGGCGTCGGCGCGCTCGTGTGGAACCTGACGGCGAGCCAGTTCGACCAGCTCAGCCAGGAGTTGACCCAGGGCGTCGACCGCAGCCGGGACTTCGTCACGTCCACCCTGCCCGTCACCGACGCCCAACTGGACCGCCTGATCAGCCAGGCCCGGGAGGGGCTCAGCGGCAGTTCGCCGGACCCGGTCTCCGGCGCCCGGACGGCCACCGAGGTGTTCGGCTCCGCGCTGCTCGCCCTGGTACTGCTCTTCTTCCTGCTCAAGGACGGCCGGTCGATGTGGCACTGGGTGCTGTCCCGGATGACCGGCCCGAACCGGGCCGTGGTCGCCGAGGCCGGTCGGGGCGGCTGGCAGACGCTCGGCGCGTACAGCCGGGGCACCATGCTGATCGCCGCTATCGACGCGATCGGCATCGGCCTGGCCCTGGTGGTGCTGCGGGTGCCGTTGGCGCTGCCACTGGCGCTCATCACCTTCCTCGGCGGCTTCGTACCGATCATCGGCGCGACGGTGGCCGGCGCTGTGGCGGTGCTCGTGGCCCTCGCTGCCAACGGGCCGACGACGGCACTGCTCACCCTCGCGGCGGTGATCGCCGTCCAGCAGATCGAGGGCAACCTGCTCGAACCGCTGGTGATGAAGCGGCAGGTCCGACTGCACCCGGCGGTGATCCTGGTGGCCGTCACCGCCGGCACCCTGATCGCGGGTATCGCCGGGGCCTTCGTCAGCGTCCCGATCACCGCCGTCCTCTGGCGCATCATCGACACCGTCCAACGGCACCGGGCCACTGCCACCCTTGCGGTTCCGGCCGCTCCGGCGGGTTGACCCCCGTCGGCCTCAGCTGCGACGAACGGCCTCGCCGACCAGGTGGTCGCTGAACCAGGCACCTGCCTGGTCGGCCACCTGGTCGAGCGTGCCGGGTTCCTCGAACAGATGGGTAGCGCCCGGGACCACCCGCAGCTCGCCGACCTCACCCAACTCGCCGAGCGCCTGCTCGTTGAGCACTATCACTTCCTCGTCCAGGCCGCCGACAAGCAACAACGTGGGGGTACGCACCCGCGCCAGCGCCGCACCGGCCAGGTCGGGTCGACCGCCCCGGGACACCACAGCCCTCACCCGGTCCGCGCGGGACGCGGCGGCGACCAGAGCGGCGGCGGCACCCGTGCTGGCCCCGAAGAGACCGATGGGTACGTCCCCGGCGGGACGCTCGACCGCCAGCCAGTCGACGATCCCGGCCAGCCTGCCAGCCAACAACCCGATGTCGAACCGCGGTTCGGCGGTACGCGCGTCCACCTCCTCCTCCGCCGGGGTGAGCAGGTCCACGAGCACAGTGGCGAGACCACGCCCGTTAAGCGTCCGGGCCACCGCCACGTTGCGCGGGCTGTGCCGCGAGCTGCCGCTGCCGTGCGCGAACAGCACCACGCCGGCCGGATCAGCGGGCAGCAGCAGATCGGCGGGAAGCTGGACGTCCCCTACCGGAATGGTCACCGTGCTGCTCTGCTCGTCCATACCGCACCTCCGCGCGCTCGCCCGTCCCACGCGCGTACCCCGCCTGGGGCTTCGCACGCACCCGGGATGCCCGGGCCTGGGCCGCGTTTGTCGCAGATGCCGCCGGGTAGCCGGGAGGTGACCGCAGACCGCGCAGGCGCAACCGCGCCCCGACGGATCGCGAGGATCGCCATGGCCAAGCAGCAGACCTCCCGGCAGCAGCAGATGGACGAACAGAACCGGCGCGAACAGGACACCGAGCGGAGCCGGAACTTCGGGGACGAGGCCTCCGAGGCCCGCCTGCCCGACGATCCCCGGGCGATGGCCCCCAGGGACGCCCTGGGCCGCCCGTCGACCGGAGAACCCGTCTGACGTACGCGTGCAACGGCCGGGACGGGAGCACTCCCGTCCCGGCCGTCACTCGTCGCGCTCGGGCAGCCGGAGCAGCGGCGACCGGCCCGGCGGGTGCTCCGCCGGCGCAGCCGTCGGCTCCGCCTGCGGCACGGGTACTGTCACCGGTTCGTCGGAGGTGACCCGCAGCAGCTGGTTGTGGTGGCGCAGCTCCACCACGTCGTCCGGGCCTCCGTGTCGCAGCGAGTACGTCGTCTCGTGCGGCCGGACGTCCACGCGCAGCGCCAGTCCGCGCCACTGCAACGAGAACTCAAGGCGGCTGAGCCGGCTGGAGAGCCGGGGCGCGAACGACAGCTGACCGTCGTGGTCGCGCAACCCGCCGAGCCCACCGATCAGGGCGAGCCACGCGCCGGCCAGCGAGGCCATGTGCACGCCGTCGCGGGTGTTCTCGTTGAGGTCGTGCAGGTCCATCAGCGCGGCTTCGCGCAGGTAGATGTGCGCCAGTTCGGGATAGCCCACCTCGGCGGCCAGCACCGCCTGCGTGCACGCCGACAGCGACGAGTCACGGACCGTCCGGCGCTCGTAGTAGAGGAAGTTGCGCAGCTTCTCCTCGGGGGTGAACGCGTCCCCCCGCCAGTGCATCGCCAGGACCAGGTCGGCCTGCTTGACCACCTGCTTGCGATACAGCTCGAAGTACGGATAGTGCAGCAGCAACGGGTACTTCTCCGCAGGCGTGTGCGCGAAGTCCCACTCCTGGAGGCGGGTGAACCCCTCCACCTGCTGGTGCACCTCCAGCTCGTCGTCGTACGGGATGTGCATCGCGGCGGCGGCATCCCGCCAGCTCGCCGCCTCCTCGTCGGTGACGCCGAGGCGGAACGCCTCGTCGCGGTAGCGCATCGCCGACTCGGCCGCGGTGAGCATGTTCCGCTGCGCCATCAGGTTCGTGTAGATGTTGTCGTTCTTCACGGCCGTGTACTCGTCCGGGCCGGTGACCCCGTCGATGTGGAACTGGCCGCGCCGGTCGTGGTGCCCGATCGAGCGCCACAGCCGGGCGGTCTCCACGAGCAGCTCCAGCCCGATCTCCCGCTCCAGCTGGGTGTCGCCGGTGACGAGCACGTACCGGCGCAGCGCGTCCGCGATGTCGGCGGCGATGTGGAACGCCGCGGTGCCGGCCGGCCAGTACCCGGAGGACTCCGGCCCCTCGATGGTTCGCCACGGGAACGCGGCGCCCTTGAGGTTGAGTGTCTCGGCCCGCTCGCGTGCCTGGTCAAGCGTGCTGTGTCGCCACTGCAACGCGCTGCGGACCGCGCTCGGCTGGGTGTACGTCAGCACCGGCAGGACGAACATCTCGGTGTCCCAGAAGGCGTGCCCGTCGTACCCGGGGCCGGTCAACCCCTTGGCCGAGATGGGCCGCTGCTCGGCACGGGCACCGGCCTGAAGCACGTGGAAGAGACCGAACCGGACGGCCTGCTGGATCTCCGGGTCGCCCTCGACGAGGACGTCCGCCGCGTCCCAGAACTCGTCGAGATAGCTGCGCTGCTCCCGGTGCAGCCCCTCCCATCCGTCGAGGCGGGCGCCGGCAAGCGCCGCGCCGACCTGGTCACGCAACGCCGGCAGGGAGCGTCGGCTCGACCAGCCGTACGTCAGGTACTTGACGATCCGCAGCTTCTCACCGGGCTTGAGCACGCAGGCGATGGTCGTACGGACCCAGTCCTCGTACCCCTCGGACTCGATCGTGGTGCGGTCCGGACCGTGCACCTCGTGCTCCATGGCGGCGGCCACCCGCAACCCGGAGACCTTTGTGCGGTGGATCAGCTGCCCGCCGTCGGGTGTGGTCAGTTCCTCCTCGGCCTGCAAAGGCGACTCCAGGACCGCCGCGACCCGGGGGTCCTTGCTCTGCGCGGGCAGCGACTCGTTTGCCACCAGCTCGGACTGCACGATGAGCCGCAGCGGGCCGTCGACGGCCTCCACCTCGTAGTTGATCGCGGCCACCGACCGTTGGGTGAACGACACCAGCCGGGTGCTGCGGACCTTGACCTCACGGCCTGCCGGGGAGCGCCAGTGCAGCTCGCGGTGCAGGGTGCCGGCCCGCATGTCGAGCACCCGCTCGTGGGAGATCAGCTCGCCGTAGCGCACGTCGAGCGGTTCGTCGTCGACGAGCAGCCGGATCAGCTTGCCGTTCGTGACGTTGACGATGGTCTGGCCGGACTCGGGGAAGCCGTAGCCTGCCTCCGCGTACGGCAGCGGGCGAAGCTCGAAGAACGAGTTGAGGTAGGTGCCGGGCAGGCCGTGCGGCTCGCCCTCGTCGAGGTTGCCGCGCAGGCCCACGTGACCGTTGGACAGCGCGAAGACCGACTCCGACTGGGCCAGCACGTCCATGTCCAGGCGGGTTTCCCGGATGTGCCAGGGCTCGACGGGATAGGCCCGTTCCCGGATCACGCGGTGCCCCGATCGTCGCTCGTCGTCGCGTCGACCGTACGCGTCGGCGGGTCGGCGTCACCGGCGTCGAGCAGGTCGGCGAGGTCCTTGACCACGATGTCGGCACCGTGCGCGAGCAACTCGTCAGCCTGACCGACCCGGTCGACGCCGACCACGAAGCCGAAACCGCCGGCGCGACCGGCGGCCACTCCGGAGAGCGCGTCCTCGAAGACGGCAGCCTGGGTGGGGTCGACGCCGAGCAGGGCGGCCCCGGCCAGGAAGGTGTCCGGCTGTGGCTTGCCGCGCAGCCCCTGCTGCCGGGCGACGATCCCGTCGACCCGCGCTTCCAGCAGTCGGTCCACCCCGGCTGCGGCGACCACCTCATGCCCGTTGGCGCTCGCGGTCACCACTGCCCGACGCAGCCCGGCGGCGGCCGCCGCCTCCAGGTAGCGCACCGAGCCCGGGTAGACCTCGACGCCGTCGGTGCGCAGGTGCTCCAGTAGCAGGACGTTCTTGCGGTTGCCGACGCCGTTCACAGTGTCGGCGTCCGGTGGGTCGTCCGGGGTGCCCTCGGGGAGCACGATGCCACGGGAGGCGAGGAACGACCGGACGCCGTCGGCGCGCGGTCGGCCGTCGACGTACCTGTTGTAGTCGGGTCCGGGATCGAACGGCTGGAACGGAGTCCCGGTGGACGTCGCGTGCTGGCGCAGGAACTCGTCGAACGTTTGCGTCCAGGCGGCGTTGTGCACTCGGGCGGTCTGCGTCAGCACACCGTCCAGATCGAAGAGACAGGCGGTCACATGAGCAGGTAGGCCCAGCACGGTACGAATCTAACCACCCCGCCGGCCCGCAAACCCCTTTTCGGTGACGCGCGCCGCCGCTCAGTTCGGTCGTAGCGTCCAGAGCACGGTGAGCGTCGATGTGTGCTTGCCGTCCTCGGTGCCGATCTGCACCTCGATCGGGAACTCGGGTCGCTGGCCGGCTTCGAGTTCGTCGATCACTTCCTGGGCGGGGCGACCGAGTCGCGCGGTGGCTAGGACGGGCCCGTACGCGCGCTTGTGGTAGGCGATGTCGGCCCGGACGACGAGCGGCACCATGCGGTCGAGCAGGTGCCCGAAGGCGACAAGCACGATCGTGCCGGAGGCCGTCTCGCCGAGCGTGAACATCGCGCCGGCGTGCGGCCCGCCGATGTGGTTGTGGATGGCCGGGGTGTCGGGCAGCCGCACGACCGCCCGCACCCCGCCGTCCGCCTCGGGTGCCACCTCGACGAATTCGATGCCGAGGGTACGGGCGAACGGCACCGCTTCCAGCATTCCGGCCGCCACCTGGCGGGAGTCGATTGTCATGTGCCGACGTTACTCGTGGGTAACCAAGGCGGCAACCAGGCCTTTCCACCTGCCATCCCGGTCACAGGTTGGCGATCGTCCGCAGGATCTCGGCGTAGAAGTTGCCGTCGATGCTGCGGAAGAAGGCGAAATCCTGACCCGGGTCGCCGAAGAACGGGCGCAGTGTCCAGGCCAGCTGGGTCCCCACGAAGCCGAAGAGCAGGATCCAGATGTAGAGCAGCGTCATGCTTGCCGGCCGCTGGGTCGGCTCGCCGCGGCGGACCGGCGGGGTGCCCCACGGACGGTTCGTCGCCGGGTAGCCGGGCGGCAGCACGCCGGGGGCCGGCTGCCCGCCCCACTGGGCCTGGGTGGGGACCTGCGCCGGGGTCTGGACAATCGGTGCCGCGGCGGGCGTGCCGCCGTTCGCGCCCGCCCCTGCCGCCGCCGCTCCGGCCGGCACTGCGACCGGCTCCGCGCCGGCGGAGGAGGTCGAACCGGCGGCCACGGTGGCCGGCACGGCGCCTGCGGACACGGCGGCCGGCGCCGGGGCGCTGACCTGGGCCGGGGTTTCGGCGGCCACCGCCGGGGCGAGCAGACCGTGGTCGTTGAGGACCTGCATCCCACCGGTCAGGAAGCGCAGCCCGACCAGCGCCGACAGCGTCAGGATGGCGACGTTCAGCAGCTTGAAGAAGCCGTAGTCCGGAGCGGTGATCAGGAAGAAGAGGCTGATCGGCGCGAACGCCACAGCGAGCATCGAGGTGACGGTGATCGCCACCATCACCAGCGCCAACGACTGGCGCACCGACAACCGGGCGCCGAAGACCAGGTTGAACAGGTAGAGCGTGGGCAGGCAGATGGCAAGTGTGACAAGGAACAGCAGTGGCAGCTTCAGCGCGGAGGTGAGCGCCATGAGCGGGCTGTGGAAGGCACCGAGCACCGCCCCGTAACAGGCGAGGGCGATGGCCGAGCTGGCCAGCATCCGCCCGGTCAGCGCGTTGAGATCACGCTCGGCCACGATTTGCTGCCAGATGCCCTGCCGGTCACGCAGGATGCGCTCGATGACGAGCGGGCTGGGACGGTCACCCGACACGGGTGCACCCCTCTCGGTGACTTTCACTGTGGACTGGGTGGGCAGACGGTAGGCCACCGGGAGGGCGGCTCGCCACCCCGCTCCGGCGTGGCGTTACCGCCAACCCACGTCGATCCGCGCGCCCCGCTCGTCGAAGAAGTGCAGCGCGTCCATCCGTACCGAGACCGCGAGCGGATGCCCGGCGGTGACCGCCGGGTACGGCGCCAGCCGCACCGCCAACTCGGCCGGCCGGCGATGGTGCCGACCCGGATCGGGGAGCACGCTGGTGCGGGTGCCATTGGCCTGCGGCTCCTCGGTCTCCACCGGCTTGCCGGTGAGCCGCTGCATCACCGCGCCGAACCGACGCAGCCCTCGCTGACCGATCGGCGGCGAGTCCAGCGGTGCACCCATCTCGTCCACCATGATCGCGGTCGCCCCGATGTCGAGGAACGCCAGCGACTCGTGGCCGTGGTGCTCCAGGTAGCGGATCCGGCCGCGCAGCACATCACCGGGGCTGTCCGGAGCGACAGGAGTGAGCGCCTCGGCTCGCATCCCGACCACGATCCGCTCGCCGTGGTAGTGCGCCACCGCCCGACTGCGGATGTCGTTCCAGGGCAGGTAGAGCGCCTGGTCACCGAGGTTGAGCGTGACGTACCGGTCGAGGTGGACGTAGACCGACGCCTCAAGCAGGTTCATCCGCGGGCTGCCGAGGAAGGCTGCCACGTAGAGCGTCGCTGGACGGCCGTACACCTGGGTGGGTGTGCCCACGTCCTGGAGCACCCCGCGGCGCATGATCGCGACCCGGTCGGCCATCGTCAGCGCCTCGGCCTGGTCGTGGGTGACGTAGACGGTGGTGACGCCCAGCTCCCGGGTCAGGCCCGAGATCTCCGCGCGCAGCTCGGCGCGGAGCCCGCTGTCAAGGTTGGACAGCGGTTCGTCCATCAGGAACAAGCCCGGTCGTCGGACGATTGCCCGGCCCATCGCTACCCGCTGGCGTTGCCCACCGGACAGCTGACCCGGCTTGCGGGCCAGAACGTCGTTGATGCCCAGCGCGCTCGCCACGTCGGTGACGCGCTCACCTCGCGGCTCCGGCTCCACTCCGGCCAGCCGCAGCGGGAAGGCGATGTTGTCGCCCACTGTCATGTGCGGGTAGAGCGCGAAGTCCTGGAAGACCATCGCGATCTTGCGATCTCGCGGTGGCAGGTCGTTCGCCAGCTCGCCGTCCAGCAGGACCGCGCCCTCGGTCGGGTCCTCCAGACCGGCGATCATCCGCAGCACAGTGGACTTGCCGCAGCCGGACGGGCCCAGCAACACCATGAACTCGCCGTCGTTCACATCCAGGTTGATTTTGTCGACGGCCAGCGTGCCGTCCTTGAAGACCTTGCTCACATCCTTGAGCGCGACGGTGCTCACCGTCACCTCCCCCAGCTTGTCGGCCGAACCCCACAAGACTGTGACCAGGATCATTGCGCTCGCACATCGGGTAAACGTCTCATGTTCGGCCGATGACGTTGCTATTACACGACACTAGGCGCCCGGGTGGGGCGTCAGCACGGGCTCGACTGCTCCGAGGGCTCGCCCAGGAACACCCGACGCACCACCCGCTCCGCCGCCCGGCCGTCGTCCAACGTGCAGAAACGGTCCCGAAACCGTTCCCGGGCGCTGTTCGCCCCGGCCGATCGCACCGCGCCGGTGCGGAACAGGTCGAGCAGATCCGTGAAGGTGGTGGCCACCGCGCCCGGCGGCTCGGCCGTGACGTCGAAGTAGACACCCCGAGCCAGACGGTACGACTCCCAGTCCGGCGCGTAAAGCACGATCGGGCGATCCAGCACCGCGTAGTCGAACATCGCCGAGGAATAGTCGGTGACCAGCACGTCGGCCACCAGGTAGAGGTCCTCCACCCGCTGGTAGCCGCTGACGTCGCGTACCCGTTCCCAGTTACCCGGCCGGCCGGGACGGCGATCCCGATCGTGGAAGTAGTGACTGCGCATCAGCAGTTGGCCCGAGTCACCCAACGCCTCGACGAACCGGTCCGGCTGAAACGGGGGCCGGTAGCCGGGCAGGTGCTCGCGGTGCGTCGGGGCGTACAGCACCACCTGCTCGTCGGGGGTGAAGCCGAACTCCTGCCGCAGCCGCCGTACCTCGTCCGGACCGGCGGTGACCAGCCGGTCGTTGCGCGGGTAGCCCATCTCCAGCGTGGTGTACGTGGCCGGGTACGCCCGGTCCCACATCTGGGTGGAGAAGCTGTTGGCGCTGACGCTGTAGTCCCAGCGGTCCACGCGGCGCAGCAGTCCTGCGAAGTCCATCCGTCCCGCACCGATGGGATAGCGCTGCTGGTCCAACCCCATCACCTTGACCGGGGTGCCGTGGTGGGTCTGCACGTGCACCTGGTCCGGCCGCTTGCGGACGAAGTCCGGGAAGTTCACGTTGTTGATCAGCCAGCGGGCCCGCGCCAGCACCCGGTAGTAGGCGGGAGTGCCTGCCACCACGTACTCCACCCCTGCTGGCACGGCGTCCACCCGGTCGCGGCGCACGATCCACACCCCACGCACGCCGGGGGCCAACCGGCGGGCGACCTCGTAGATCGCCGCCGGGTTGCAGGCGTAGCCGCGGTACCAGTAGGCGGCGTACACGGCGAGGGCCGGATCGACAGGCCGGCGCAGCTCCGCCCGGTAGTACTCGCGCAGCAGGCCGTCGCGGGTCACCCGGGCACTGCGACGGGCCACCGGCCCGACCCGCCGCTTGGCGGTCCGCACCTGCCGGCGGGCCGTGTCACGGGCTCGGCTGGCAGCCCGCAGCGCCGTGAACGTCCGCCACCGGCCGGCCGCGACCAGCCGGTGCTTGACCCCCTCCACCCCCTCCGGTACGGGGTAGCCGCCCTCGGGCAGCCACCGCGCGTAGTCCTCGGTGATCTGCGCGAAGAAGGCCGACCGCAACTCCGGTGCGATCCGCTGGCCGTTGCCGAGCACCGTCAGGTAGTGCCAGATCATCCGCTCGAACACCGCCGGCCGCAGCTCGTCCACAGCCGGCGACCAGGCGTCCATCAGGTGGAAGACCCGATGCCACTGCGGGAAAACCTCGAAATGCCTGTCACCCCGGGTCTTGGTGATCGCGCCGGCACGGCGCTGCCGGTAGTTGACACACACCCGATCGAGTACGCCGATCCGCCGCGCCGCCATCAGCACCGGATAGCTGAACGAGACGTCCTCGTACCAGCCGTCCGAGAAACGCAGCCCCAGGTCGACAAGGAACTGCCTGCGGACCAGCCGGTTCCAGGCGGTGTGCAGCAGCCGCATCGTCTCCGGCCGGTCCCGCAGCCGGAACGTGGCCGTCCCTGGTGACTCGGGAAACACCTCGGCCATCGCACTGCGGGTGACTGTGTCGTTCCAGTACGCCCGGACGTGGTCGACGAGCAGCACGTCAGGTTTTGTCGTCCGCAGCCGCTCGGCGACCTCCGGCAGGCAGTCGGGCATCAGCCAGTCGTCACCGTCGATGAACCACACGTACTCGCCGACGGCCCGGTCCAGCCCGATGTTGCGGGCCGGACCGAGGCCGACGTTCTCCGGCAGCCGGACCGCACGGACCCGGGGGTCGCGGGCCGCGTACTCGTCGATGATCTCGCCGCTGGCGTCCGGCGAGCAGTCGTCGACGGCGATGACCTCGATGTCGGTGTCCGGTTGCCCGAGGATCGAGTCCAGGCATTCGCGCAGATATCCCTGCACCCGGAAGGCCGGCACCACGAAACTGATCAGGGTCATCCGGCCGTCCCTCCGTCAGCGGGGCGTCACACCTCCCGCGCCCAGGGATGCGGCCGACGCCCGCGCGTCACGGGCCGGTCGGACGAACCAGGCCAGGACGGCGCTCGCCACGAAGACCACGAGAAGGTACGCACCGAGTGTAGCCATGCCCATACCGACCATACCGGCAATCGCGGCGAGGGCCAGCAGCACCGAACGTCCCTCCCAGCCCAGCGTGGCCGCGTGCAGAGGCGGCGCCACCTGCCGCTTCTCCAGTCGCGCCGTCAGGTCGTAGTGGTGCACGGTGAGCACGAAGACGTAACCGAAGATCAGCCACCCGGGCGCGTCGCCGACCACACCGACCGCGATGGCGAACAGGTACTCGCCGGCCCGCAGCGCCGCCGGCACCAGCCAGTCCAACGGGCCGTTGTGTGCCGCCCCGGCACCGAGGCCGCCGGCCAGCAGCACCAGCAACGCCACCGGCACCGTCCAGCGCAGACCCTCCGGCGAGTCGCCCAGCAGCGCCGCGACAAGCAGCACCGCAGGGCCGAGCGCGGCGATCACCGCCAGTGTGAGCGGACCCATCGGGCGGACCGCAGGCAACCAGCGGGCCAACGGCCCGTCGTCGCGGTGCAGCGTCGCGTCGACCGTGTCCAGCACCGGCACCCGCATCCAGCGGGCCCGCAGCGTACGCAGCGCCCCGGTGTACGCGAACGCCAACGTGCCCCACACCAGCACCGCGACAAGGCTGACAAGCGGGTTGAACAGCGCCACTGTGATCGCGATCAGCGCCCACCGCTCACCGATCGGGAACACGACGGTCCGCTTCAGCCAGTACGACAGCGAACCCGTGTCCGCCTGCACCCGTGTCGACGCCGCGTTGAGCCGGTCACCGATCCCGCCGCTGGCACCAGTCGCCGATCGAGGCCGGCGTGCCGCCTCGTCGTGCAGCACCCCGTACCAGGTGTCGGTCATGTGCCGGACGGTCTGCAACGTCATCGCGGCGATCGCCAGCGCCCAGCCGTTGCCCAGCCCGGCGTGGCTCACCCCGAAGCCCAGCCCGGCGTAGACGAGGTATTCCTTCGCCCGGTCGGCCATCGTGTCCAGCCAACCGCCCCAGGCGCTGAAATGCCTTGTGTAACGGGCCAACTGACCGTCCACGCAGTCCAGCACGAACCCGAGGTAGAGCAGCACGGCGCCGCCCACAAGCGCGGGTCGCCCGCCGACGCCGAACAGCACGGCAGCGGCCAGCGCGAACAGCACCGAGATCACCGTCACCCCGGTGGGGGTGAGACGCATCCGTGCCGCCAGCCGCACCACGTACGGCGACCAGGTGCTGACGAAGTACGTGGAGAAGAAGTCGTCCTTCTCCTTCACCGACAGCCGCAGTTCGGCCCGGTCCTCGTCCACAGCCGTCACCGCCGCCTCGGCAGCGGCCAGCCCGACGGCGTCCTCGACCCGGTGCGCGACGAGCAGGCGTACCCGCTGGGCGAAGATCAAGGTGCCGAGCGCCGCGAGACCCGCGACGAGCCGGTCCACGGCGGACCCGGGACCACCGGCGGGGGCCGAGCCTGCCGAGCCCCCACCGCCGGCCACCGGCAGCGGCGACACGTCACCGGCCGGGCCGATCGGGGCGGCGACGGGGAGCACTCCGGACGCGGCGGCGCGGGCCGCAGCGGCGAGGTTCGGCAGGTCGTCCACGCCGACCCGCAACGCACCGCCGAACACGCCTGTGGCGTCGCCGTCCAGGTCGCCCACAGCGCCGGCGTCGACGACCTGCCCGCGTTCCTCGCGCACCGCCGTCCGTCCCGGCACCGGCGGATCGCTGAGCACCAGCGCCACCGTCGGCCCCACCGGGCTGGTGGCCAGATGCCGCAGTACGGCTGTGTGCGCCACCAGGTCGGTGCCTGTGACAAGCAGCGGACCGGTGGCGGCGTCGGCAAGCGCGGCCAGGTCGTCGAGGGTTGCCGCGAAGCGCACCTCGTCCGCCCCCGCCCGGCGCAACTGGGCGGCGAGCCGGTCGGCAAGCGGCTCGCCGGTCGCGGTGGCCAGGCCCGCCGCGGGCGTCCCGGCGGCGAGCACTATCGCGAGCGTCACCGCGGAACCGCGGCGTGGTACGCGTCGAGCGCCTCGGCGATGGTGCCGTCGAGCGTCAACCGGCCCGCGTCGAGGAACAACCCCCGACGGCAGAACCGGGTCAGGTCCTTTTCGTTGTGTGACACCAGCACCAAGGTGCGCCCCTCCCCGAGCAGACGATCAATCGTCGCGTAACACTTCTTGCGGAACTCCGCGTCGCCAACCGCGGTCACCTCGTCCATCAGCAGGATCGGGTGCGGCAGGTGCGAGATGATCGCGAAGCCGAGCCGCACCTTCATCCCCGACGAGTAATGCCGCACGGACGTGTCGATGGCCCGTTCCACCTGCTCACCGGCGAACTCGACGATCTCGTCGAAGTGCCGCTTCAGGTAGCTCGCCGACAGCCCGTGCAGTCCACCGACCAGGTGCAGGTTCTCCCTGCCGGTCAGGTCGTTGGAGAAACCGGCGGACAGCTCCAGCAGCGGGGCCACCGCCCCGTGCACCCGGATGCTGCCCTCGTCCGGAATGAGCACCCCGGCGATCAGCCGCAGCAGGGTGCTCTTACCTGTGCCGTTGCGGCCGATCACCCCGACCGTCTCGCCCGGCTCGACGGTGAACGACACGTCGCGCAGCGGCCAGAACTGGCCCGGCAGGGCACCCCGCGCGCCCCGGTGGATGAACAACTCCCGCAGCCGCAGCTGGCGACGACGGTTGCGGACGAACCGGATGCCCAGCTGATCGGCCTCGATGATCGGCGCCATCTCAGAGTTCCTTGAGCACGGCGGGCTCCAGCCGGCGGAACGACCACCAGCCGGCGGCCAGCACCAGCAGGCTGCCGACGACGGTGGTGGCGAGCAGGCGGGCGTCCGGGAACTCGTCCGGGTACCAGATCGCGTGGTGCAGCTGGAAGATCCCCACCAGCGGGTTCAGCTCGTACACCACCTTCAGCCAGCCGGGCAGGCTGGACTCCCGGACCAGGCTGAGCGGGTAGATGATCGGCGTGGCGTAGAAGAGCACCCGGATGATCAGCCTCATGAGCCGTTCCACGTCGCGCATCAGCACGTTCCACGCCGACAGCAGCAGGGCCAGCCCGATCAGCAGGGCCGCCTGGACGACCACCGCGAGCGGCAGGGCGAGCAACGACCAGCCGGGGTGGATCCGACCGTGCACCGTGTAGATCACCGCGATGGCGGCGAGGATCGGCAGGCCCGCCGCGTACTCGGCGAACCGGCCGGTGACCCGGCCGATCGGGAAGACCTGCCGGGGTACGTTCATCGTGGTGATCAATCGGGACTGGCCGGTCAGCGCGTTCGTGGCCTCGCTCAGCGCCGAACTGGTCCACATCCAGGCGAAGATCCCCGTGATCAGGAACAGCGGGTACGACCCGGCCGCCTCACCGAGGTGCCGGCCGGTATCGCGGGAGTACAGCACCCCGAAGACGAACCAGTAGATGGCGCCCATGCCGAGCGGCTCGATAAGCGACCAGAAGTAGCCGAGCACCGACTGCTGGTACTTCACCGCGAGATCACGCCGGACCAGGATGCGCAGCGAGTTGCGGTGCGACCACAACGCCGCGACGCCAGCGGTCACCGCAGCCTCCCGCCTCCTGAAACGGACGACAGGTTAGCAGTCGGTGAACGAATGCCCCGAATCGGCCGACTCAGCACTCAATCACGTTGACGGCCAGACCGCCACGCGCCGTCTCCTTGTACTTGACCTTCATGTCGGCGCCCGTCTCCCGCATGGTCTTGATGACCTTGTCAAGCGATACCGCGTGCACCCCGTCACCGCGCAGCGCGAGCCGGGCGGCCGTGATCGCCTTGATGCTAGCCACCGCGTTCCGCTCGATGCAGGGGATCTGCACCAGGCCACCTACCGGGTCACACGTCAACCCGAGGTTGTGCTCCATCCCGATCTCGGCGGCGTTCTCCACCTGCTCGGGAGTGCCGCCGAGCGCCTCGGCCAACCCGGCGGCGGCCATCGAACACGCCGAACCGACCTCACCCTGGCAGCCCACCTCCGCGCCGGAGATCGAGGCGTTCTCCTTGAACAACACGCCGATCGCCCCGGCCGCCAGCAGGAACCGCACCACGCCGTCCTCGTCGGCACCCGGCACGAACCGCGTGTAGTAGTGCAGCACCGCCGGGATGATCCCCGCCGCGCCGTTCGTCGGCGCGGTGACCACCCGACCGCCGGCCGCGTTCTCCTCGTTCACCGCCAGCGCGAACAGCGTCACCCAGTCCATCACGCGCAGCGGATCGGTACTCCCGGTGTCCGCCTCCAGGCTGCGCCGCAGCTCCGCCGCGCGCCGCCGGACCTTCAACCCCCCAGGGAGTACGCCGTCACGCTCGCAGCCCTGCTGCACGCACTCCCGCATCACCCGCCAGATGTCCAGCAGACCGGCCCGGATCTCCGCCTCGCTGCGCCAGGAACGCTCGTTGGCAAGCATCACCTCGCTGATCGACAGGCCCGTCGCGGTGGTGACCTCCAGCAACTGCGCCCCGGTCAGGAACGGGTACCGCACCCGCGTGCCGTCCGGCTTGATCCGATCCGCGCCGGCCGCCGCCTCGTCCACCACGAAGCCGCCGCCCACCGAGTAGTAGGTGCGGCTCCGCAGCTCGACACCCGCCCCGTCGTACGCCGCGAACGTCATCCCGTTCGGGTGGTACGGCAACGAACGGCGACGATGCAGCGTCAGATCTCGGTCCGGGTCGAAGTCGACCTCGTGCGCGTCCAGCAGGCTGATCCGCTGCTCGGCGCGAATCCGCTCGACCCGGGAGCCGACAGAATTCGTGTCGACCGTCTCCGGCGCCTCGCCGGCCAGCCCCAGCAGCACCGCCTGACCACTGCCGTGCCCGTGCCCGGTGGCACCCAGCGAACCGAACAGCTCGGCCTGCACCCGCGCCGTGTCGGTGAGCAACCCGTCGGCCTTGAGCCCCGACACGAACGTACGGGCGGCCCGCATCGGCCCCACCGTGTGCGAGCTCGACGGCCCGATACCGACACTGAAAAGGTCGAAAACACTGATCATGGCTGCGCTTCCTCGCCGTCGTCCCGTCGTACGGGATCCGGCCCGGTCGTGGCCACCGGTCAGGCGGCCCCGCTCGTGGTCGCCCGGTCGGGCGCCCGCCGGCCACCCGGGGTGGTGGGTGCCCGACCTGCGAGCCTACCCGCCCAGCACACCGCCCACCGGACCACGCGACCGCACGACCTGCCCGACGACCCGGCGCTGAGTCGGGGCTGCCCGACCACTCCGTCGCAGCCACCGCGCGTCCCGAACACGCCTCTTGACGCCCCGTCGCGAGCACCGGGTCCAAGATCATGCTTGATCTCCCGCGAGGGGCGAGGGGCGAGGGGCGCGCGGGCGCGGGAGGCGTTGGAGGCAGTCCGCACGGGTATGTACCTACGGGTCCACGGGTCGCCGATCCTCCTCGAGACCGAGGGCAGGGTGGCCAGCCCTTCCTACCGTGGATTGCAGACGCGGCGCATTGCCGCAGAGTGGGAGTACGACGATGAGTCGCAAACTGGTTCGGCCCCGCCAGGGGCGCATGCTCGCCGGTGTCTGCGCCGGCCTCGGTCAGCGGTTCGGTATGTCCGCCGGCATGGTGCGGCTGCTGTTCCTGTTGTCGCTGCTGCTGCCCGGCACCCAGGTGATCGTCTACCTGATCCTCTGGGTCCTCATGCCCAACGAGGACCGCTACCTCGCCGCCACAGGCCGCTGACCCTCCCCACAACAACCCGCGTTAAGGCACCACCGCCGGCCGAGGCAGCAACAACCCTGAAGTTGCTGCCTCGGCGGCACCTGAGGCAGCAACATCCCTGAAGTTGCGCGGATCTTGGCGCAAGGAGGGGGTGGCACAGGCGCGACGGCAGGCCGACGGGGCGACCGGCGGCATGAGACTCCTCCGTGAGCACCGCAGGATCTGCCGCGTGCACCGACGCCAGGGACACGCGAAACGCCCGCTCCGACGAAGGTCGGGGCGGGCGCTTCCGCGTACGGAGGTGTTGGTAGCTCAGGGAGCGGTGTAGGTGACAGTGACCTGCTGGTAGCCGAGGGAGCGCAGCAGCCCCTCCAGCATCTTGCGGGTGTTCTCCTCCGCACGGGCGGAGAGCCCGCTGTCCCGGGCGGCGGCGGTGATCCGTTCCTCGGCCAGCTGGTAGACCTGCTGCTGCCGGTTGGGATCGTTGCCGACCAGGTCGCCGAGCCGGTTGAGCAGGCCGCGCTGCTCGGCGAAGACGTAGCTCTTCTCCAGGTCGAGATTGGTCTCACCGAGCTGCGGCGCGGGCAGCTTGATCTCGACGGACTTACCGTCGGCGGACTGCACGATGGCACCCTCGCCGATCTTGGTGAAGTCGACGTACGCCTCCACGCTGCCGGCCCCGACGAACAGGGTGCGCTCGTTGAGCAGGAAGTCGGGAACGTTGCGCCTGTCGTTCTGGGTGTCGACCACGACCTGGAAGTTGCCCTCGGCGGCAACGTAGCGGCTGAGGTCCTGAATCGACTTCAGCAGCGGCGGCTGGCTGCGGTCGGTCTGCTCCTTGGCGAACGGGTTGCGGAAATCCGGCAGGAAGCCGGTCGCCTGCACGCCCAGCAGCACCACCACGGCAAGCGCGGCGGCACCGAGCAGCAGGAGCAGGCCACGGGCCGCCCCACCTGCCCCGCCGGTCGTCGGGCCGCCGGTGTCACCGGGTGTGTCCGCGGGCGGTTCGGGTGCCGCGGTCGAGCGCTCCTTGAGATCGTCGCCGGTCGGGTAACCGGGGAACTCCCTGGTGGGCTCGTTGATGTCAGCGTCGCGAGCCATCACACTCACCGTCCTCGTCAGACACGTCGTCTGCCAATGACGGTACGGCCCCCGTACGACAGCCGCGCGGTGAGCGGCCGGAAAGCACAAAACGGCAGGTCAGGCGAATGCTGAGAGCCCGGTGAGCCGCTGCCCGACGACCAGTTGGTGAATCTCCGAGGTGCCCTCGTACGTCAGCACGCTCTCCAGGTTGTTCGCGTGCCGCATCACCGGGTATTCGCCGGAGACGCCGTTGGCGCCGAGGATGGTGCGGCACTGCCTGGCGATGGCCAGGGCCTCCCGCACGTTGTTCAGCTTGCCCACGCTCACCTGCTCGGGGCGCAGCCGACCGGCCTCGGCGAGCCGGCCGAGGTGCAGGGCGAGCAGTTGGCTCTTGACCAGTTCGACGGCCATGTCGGCGAGCTTGGCCTGGGTGAGCTGGAACCCGGCGAGCGGGCGGCCGAACTGGGTACGGGTGGTGGCGTACGCCAAGGCGGTTTCCAGGCAGTCGCGGGCGGCGCCGACCGAGCCCCAGACGATGCCGTAGCGGGCTTCGGTGAGGCAGCTCAGCGGGGCCTTCAGACCGATCGCCTCGGGCAGTTGCGCCGCCGCCGGAATGCGGACGTCGTCGAGGGAGATCTCGCCGGTCACCGAGGCGCGCAGCGACATCTTGCGGGGGATCTCCCGGGTCGTGACACCGGGCATATCCATGGGTACGGCGAAGCCACGCACACCGGACTCGGTACGCGCCCAGATCACCCCGACGTCGGCGATCGGCGCGTTGGTGATCCACATCTTGCCGCCGCTGAGCACCCAGTCGTCGCCGTCGCGGCGTGCGCGCGTGGCCATCGAGGCCGGGTCGGAGCCGTGGTCGGGCTCGGTGAGGCCGAAGCAGCCGATCACCTCGCCGGTGGCCATCGCGGGGAGCCAACGCCGTTTCTGGTCCTCGCTGCCGTAGCGCCAGATGGCGTACATGGCAAGCGAGCCCTGCACCGAGACGAGCGAGCGGACGCCGGAGTCGGCGGCCTCCAGCTCCTGGCAGGCCAGCCCGTACGCGACGGCGGAGGCGCCGGCGCAGCCGTACCCGCTCAGGTGCATGCCGAGCAGCCCGAGCTTGCCGAATTCCTGGGCCAGCTCCCGGGCCGGCACGCGACCCTGCTCGTACCAGTCGGCGACGTGCGGGCGGACCCGGTCGTCGACGAGTTGGCGGACGACGTCCCGGATCTGCCGCTCCTCCTCGCTGAGCGACGGGTCCAGATCTAGCAGGTCCAGTGGAGCGGTCATGGACGCCACCTTAACGAAGGCTCAGCGCGTGGCAGAAGTGCTCGTCACTCGGTCGACCCGGAGAGCACGAGCACCCGGGCGTGGATCTGGTTGCGCTGCTGAAGGGCCGCGCGCAGGGCACGGTGCAGGCCGTCCTCCAGATAGAGCCCGCCGTTCCACTGCACCACGTGCGGAAAGAGGTCACCGTAGAAGGTGGAATCCTCGGCGAGCAGCTTGTCGAGCGCCAGCTCACGCTTGGTGGTGATCAACTGGTCCAGGCGCAGCGGGCGGGGCGGAATCTCCGCCCACTGCTTGAGCGTCAGGTTGTGCTCCGGATAGGGACGCCCGTCCCGGACCGCTCTGAAGATCACGACGGCACGCTCCCCTCCCCGTGGCCGGGCCGACCGACGGCGCCGAGCCGGGCCGCGGCGGGCACCGCGCGGCGCGGCACCGATGACCGTGCCAGCCTAGCGGCCCAGCGCACGCAGCGTTCTGCTCCCTGATGTCAGTTTCGCTACCCGTCGTCCGTTCCTCAGCCGGACAACTGGGAGGAATGACTCAGCTCCACCGCCCGCGTCGCACCACGTCGTCCACACCACGACGTCCTCGGCGCAGCGATGGTGACCGATGGTCAGGTATGGGATAACCGATCGTGACCGCGCCGATGGGGCGGAACTCCGCCGGCACGCCAAACGCCTCCCGGTACGCGGCCAACCGCTGCGGCGGAATCCCGAAGAAACAAGCCCCCAGCCCCTCGTCCACTGCGGTGAGCAACATCAGCAGCGAGGCGAAGCCGGTGTCCACGTACCAGTAGGGCACCGGCCAGCGATCGATGGACTGATCCGTCCAACCCTTGTCCGACTCCGCGTACCGCCGCAGGTAGGCCGACTCGTTGGCGTGCGGCACCACGATCAGCGGTGCCCTGCGCATGCCGGCCAGCCAGCGCTCCCGCCCCCCGCCTCCGGGCGTCGCGGCCGCCCAGAACCGCTCCCGGTCGGCCGACTCCTCCAGCACCAGGAAACCCCAGCCCTGGGTGAAGCCGGCCGACGGCGCACGTATCGCGTGGTCGAGCAGCCGGTCCACCACGCCGGGCGGGACCGGGCGGTCCGGGTCGTAGTTGCGCACCATCCTCCGGCGCCGGACGACCTCGGCGAACTCCATCTCCCCGCCCTCTTCTCCCGCCCGCTCAGGCCCCGGGCCGGATGCCCCAGGCGCCCCGCCAGGTGGTGCCGGGCTTGAGCGTGAGTACGTCCCTGCCGGAGCGGAACGCGTCCGGCGGGCAGGTCATCGGCTCGATCGCCACCGAGCGCCGGTGCCGCTCGCCGGTGAGCGCGTCACCAGTGAACACCTGCCACCAGCCGAACTCCGCGTCCGCCCAGATACTCACCCCTGACGAGCCGTCCGGAGCGGCCAGACTCACCGACGAGCCGCCGTCGGCGTCCCGGATCACCTCCCCGAAGCAGAGATCCAACTCGACCCCACCGATCCGGCGCGGGCTGGTCCAGTCGTACTCGGTGCCTGCCACCGGGGTGACCCCCACCGGCAGCAGCCGGCCGTCCACAAGCACCCGGGTACGCGTCGGCAGCCGCATGACCAGGTCGTCCACCGCGACGCCCGGCAGTTGCAGGTACGGGTGCACGGAGAAGCCGAACGGCGCCACCTCGGCACCGACGTTCGTCACCTCGTGCTCGGCGCGCAGACCGTCCACGCCGACGCTCCAGCGGCTGAGCAGCCGCAACGGCCACGGGTAGCCAGGCTGCGGCGGCAGGTCGTAGCCGACCGTCACCGAGTCCGCCGTCTGCTCCAGCAGCCGCCACGGCACCCAGTTGACAAGCCCGTGGATGGCCACGTGCCGCTCCGGCTCGGTCAGCGCGAGCTGATGCGTACGGTCGGCGAACGGGTAGCGGCCGTCCCGGATCCGGTTCGGCCAGGGCGCCAGCACCTGTCCGGCGCAGCCGGGGCAGACCTCGTCGGTCGCGTACCCGTCGAGCAGGTCGACGCCGTCCTTCCGGTACGTCCGCAGGCCGCCGCCCACCTCGACGATGACGGCCTCGTGGCCGGCGGCGGCGATGGTCCACTGGGCGCCGGAGAAGGGGCGCTGGTCGGGGGTGTCCATGCCGGCGACCCTAACCGGTCACCCCCGCGCGCCGCTCGACACGGTCACGGCCGCCGCCGCCCACCGCCCGTCATGCGCGATCGCCGCCCCTTGTCCGGCTCCGTCAGGCCCGATCGCCGCTCGACGCCGTCGCGGCGCGGTAGCGCACCAGGGCCGGGAAGGCGACCGCGAGCACCACCACGAGCGCCGCCGAGGCGAGGCCGCCGGCCACCCAGGCCACCCCGCCACCGAAGCCGGCGGCCATGGTGCCGGCCCGCAGGTCACCAAGCCGCGGCCCGCCGGCCACCACCACCGTGTTGACGCCCTGGAGCCGGCCACGCATCCGGTCCGGCGCGTAGACCAGCAGCATCGACTGCCGCAGGACCGCGCTGACCAGGTCGGCGGCACCGGCGACGGCGAGCAGCACCACCATCAGCCAGAGTTGGTGGGCCAACCCGGCGGCTGCGATCGCCAAGCCCCAGGCGACCACAGCGACCACCAGGCCGAGCCCCTGCCTGCGGAGTCGACCGATCCAACCGGAGGTCAACCCTCCGATCATCGAGCCGATCGCGATGGCGGCGTAGAGCAGGCCGACCGCTCCACCACCTCCGAAGCGTTCGTGGGCGATCTCCGGGAACAGCGCCCGGGGCATGGCCAGGATCATCGCGATCAGGTCCACCCCGAAGGAGAGCAGCAGCACCGGCGTGGTCGCCAGGTAGCGGAACCCGTCGACAACGCTTGCCAGGCCGGCACGGCGGGGCTCACCGTCAGGGCTCGGCTCCGGCGGCAGCGACGGCAGGCGCAGGGCTGCCCAGAGCATCGCTGTGAACAGCACCGCGTCCACGCCGTACGCGATCGACAGGACGAGCCTGGTGTCGGTGGAGGCCGCGAGGATCAGGCCGGCGGCGAGCGGCCCGGCCACCGAGGCCGCGGTGAACGTCGTGTAGTTCAGGGTGCTGGCAGCCGGCACGAGGTTGTCCGGCACCAGTCGGGGCAGCATGGCGCTACGGGCCGGGGAACTGATCGCGAACGCCACCGACTGCACCGCCATCAGCGCCAACAGCAGCACCGGGCTGCCCACGTTCAGCAGCGCCTGCACCAGCAGGCCAAGGGTGGACGCCCAGAGCAGCACCGACCCGCCGAGCAACACCACCCGGCGGTCGCGGGCGTCGGCGATGGCGCCGCCCCAGAGCCCGAAGATCAGCAACGGTACGAAGGCCGCCACGCCCAGCAGGCCGACCCAGAACGAGTCCTTCGTCAGGGCGTACATCTCCACAGGCACGGCGACGGCAGTGAACTGGAAGCCGAACATCGCCACGGTGTTGCCGAGCCAGAGCCGCCGGTACGCGGGGACGCGCAGCGGACGTACGTCGATCGCCCAGCGGCGTCCTGCCCGCCGCCGGGCCTCCTGCACGCCCGTCACGGTGCCAGCCGCTCGACGATCCAGCTCCCGTCGCCGCTCGGGACGCCACCGGGTGGCCCCTCGTCGGTGCGCCGGAACCGCAACCTGTCGTGCAGTCGACCGGCCCGGCCCTGCCAGAACTCCACCGAATCGGGCCGGACCCGCAGGCCACCCCAGTTCGGTGGGGGCGGGATGACGGCCTCGTCGGCGAACCGCTCGGCCACCTCCCGATAGCGCTCCTCGAGCGCGGCCCGATCCGGCACCACCTGCGACTGCGGGCTGGCCCAGGCGCCCAGCTGGGAGCCGCGCGGCCGGCTGGCGAAGTACGCCTCGGTCACCGGGGCCTCCACCGGGGCGATCCGGCCCGCCACGACCACCTGCCGCTGCATGGCGAACCACGGAAAGACCAGGCTGGCGTACGGGTTGGCAGCCGCCTCGACTCCCTTGCGGGACAGGTGGTTGGTGAAGAAGACGAAGCCGTCGGAGTCGTACCCCTTCAGCAGCACGGTCCGGCCGCTCGGCCGGCCGGCGGCGTCGGCGGTGCCCACCACCATCGCGTTCGGCTCGGGTAGCCCGAAGGCAACCGCGTCGGCGAACCAGCTGTCGAACTGGGTGTGCCAGTCACCGGCCAGGTCGGCCTCGGTCAGGCCCAGCTCCGCGGCGTACTCGTTACGCATCGCGGCCGGACCAGGTGTGTCGCCCGTCACGTCCTACTCCTTCTCGGCGGCCCGGTCGCGCACTCCCGCGCTGACCAGCCCGCACCGCCCAGTCTCACCGAGCGGCGTGGAATATGCGCGCCCGGGGGTGTCGCGTGCGGCACAGTCGCCGTGGGTCGCGTATCCGCTGACGCAGCAGGCAAGATGTTCCGAACACATCCCTGAGGGTCGCCTAAGGCGCCCGGCCGACCGGCCGGATGAGCTGATCGGGCGCACCGAGCAGATCCAGGAGAGCGACATGGCCGATTTCAAACCCGGGCTGGAGGGCGTCGTAGCCTTCGAGACCGAGATCGCCGAACCAGACCGCGAAGGTGGCGCGCTGCGCTATCGCGGGGTCGACATCGAGGATCTGATCGGCCAGGTCTCGTTCGGCAACGTGTGGGCGCTGCTTGTCGACGGCCGGTTCGGGCCGGGCCTGCCGCCGGCGGAGCCGTTCCCGGTGCCGGTGCACTCCGGTGACATCCGGGTCGACGTGCAGTCGGCGGTCGCCATGCTGGCCCCGTACTGGGGGCTCAACCAACTGCTCGACATCTCCGACGAGCAGGCCCGTGAAGATCTCGCCCGGGTCTCGGTGACCGCGCTCTCCTTCGTCGCGCAGTCCGCCCGGGGCCTCGGCCTGCCGGCCGTGCCGCAGAAGGAGATCGACAAGGCGCAGACAATCGTCGAGCGGTTCATGAAGCGCTGGCGTGGCGAGCCCGACCCCCGCCACGTCAAGGCCGTCGACGCGTACTTCATCTCGGCCGCCGAGCACGGCCTGAACGCCTCCACCTTCACCGCCCGCATCGTCGCCTCCACCGGGGCGGACGCGGCGGCGTGCATCTCCTCCGGCATCGGAGCCCTCTCCGGCCCGCTGCACGGCGGCGCACCGTCCCGGGTGCTCAGCATGCTGGAGGCCGTTGAGCGCAGCGGCGACGCCGAGGGGTACGTCAAGGGCGTCCTCGACCGTGGCGAGCGGCTGATGGGCTTCGGCCACCGGGTCTACCGTGCCGAGGACCCGCGCGCCCGCGTGCTCCGGCGCACCGCCAAGGAGTTGGGCGCGCCGCGCTTCGAGATCGCCGAGGCGCTGGAGAAGGCTGCCCTCGCCGAGTTGCAGGCACGTCGCCCGGACCGGGTGCTCGCCACCAACGTCGAGTTCTGGTCGGCCGTCGTGCTGGACTTCGCCGAGGTGCCGGCGCACATGTTCACCTCGATGTTCACCTGCGCCCGGATGGGCGGCTGGAGCGCGCACATCCTGGAGCAGAAGCGCCTGCAGCGGCTGGTCCGCCCGTCCGCCCGCTACGTCGGCCCGGAGACCCGCAAGCCGTCCGACGTCGAAGGCTGGGCCGCCATCCCCCACGGCGTCTGAGGTGTAAGGAAGGGCCCCTTCTTAACGCCTGGCGTAGAGGAGGGGCCCCTTTCTAACGCCTGCTGTTAAGAAGGGGCCCTTCCTTCGTCGCGGCGGGGGTGAGTGTGGTGAAGGACTCAGGCCTGCAGGTGAGGGCCTGGCCTTCACCGCCGGATCCTGGTGCGAGGATGGGGGCCGGCAGTGTCGCCGGGCCCGCCCTAGCCCTTGCGGAAGGACCTTCATACCGTGGCTGACGCCTCGATCATCCGGATTCCCGACGAGATCAAGCCCGCTGACGGCCGGTTCGGCTGCGGCCCGTCCAAGGTCCGGCCTGCGGCCGTGTCCGCTCTCGCCGACGTGGCCACCAGCTTCCTGGGCACCTCGCACCGGCAGAAGACGGTCCGCGACCAGGTTGCCCGGCTGCGCTCCGGCATCGCCGAGTTCTTCTCGCTGCCCGAGGGCTACGAGGTCGTGATCGGCAACGGCGGCACCACCGCGTTCTGGGAGGTCGCCACGTTCGGCCTCGTCCGGGACCGTGCGCAGTTCGCCAGCTTCGGCGAGTTCGGTGCCAAGTTCGCGAAGTCGGTAGAGGACGCCCCGTTCCTGGGCGAGCCGACCGTCCGCAAGGCCGACGCGGGCAGCGCGCCCACCCTTGTCGCCGAGGCCGGCGTGGACGTCTACGCGACGCCGCACAACGAGACCTCGACCGGTGTGGCCGTGCCGATCAGTCGGGTCGCGGGCGCGGACGAGGGCTCGCTGCTGCTTGTCGACGCCACCTCCGGCGCCGGTGGCCTGGAGGTCAACGTCGGCGAGACCGACGTCTACTACTTCGCGCCGCAGAAGTGCTTCGGCTCCGACGGTGGCCTCTGGCTGGCCCTGATGTCGCCTGCCGCGCTGGAGCGGGCCGCCGAGATCAAGGCGTCCGGCCGCTACATCCCGGCCTTCCTGGATCTGACCACCGCGATCGACAACTCGCGGCTGGAGCAGACGTACAACACTCCGGCGCTGGCGACCATCTTCCTGGCCGCCGAGCAGACCGACTGGATGAACGCGCAGGGTGGCCTGGCCTGGGCGGCAAAGCGCACCGCCGAGAGCGCCGCGACGGTGTACGGCTGGGCGGAGCGGTCCACAGTGGCCACTCCGTTCGTGACCGACCCGGCGCTGCGGTCCAACGTGGTCGCGACCATCGACTTCGCCGACGGTGTGGACGCCACGGCGATCGCCAAGGCGCTGCGCGCCAATGGCATCGTCGACACCGAGCCGTACCGCAAGCTCGGCCGCAACCAGCTGCGGGTGGCGCTGTTCCCGGCCGTCGAGCCGTCCGATGTCGAGGCGCTCACCGCCTCCATCGACTACGTGGTCGAGCGCCTCTGACGATCGTCACGGTCGGTGTTGGTCGGAGCCCCGACCGACACCGACCGTGATCATCGCCGCAGCTCAGTCGCGACATGCGGGGTGTCGCTTCCCCCACCCCGAGACAGATGCGCGTACGGTGGTCAGAGACGCCTGGGTGGCCGACTCGTGGCGTGCGGCCAGCGAAGCGGGACGGAGGCAACGCAATGCGCCCAGTACGCTTCGTCGCCCTCTCCGAGGACGGCCATGCCCTGGTTCTCGCCGACGAGGTCGGGCGGCTGCTAGCCCTGCCGATCGACGAGCGGATCGCCGGCGCGTTGCACGCCGAGCCCGGCGCACCGCCCCTTCCGGCGGCGCCGACGACCGTCGACCCGGTTCCCTCGCTGTCTCCTCGGGACATCCAGGCCCGCATCCGCTCCGGTGAGTCCGCCGAGGACGTCGCCCGGATCGCCGGTGTGCCTGTGGACCGTGTGCTTCGCTACGCCGGGCCGGTGCTCCAGGAGCGGGCGATGCTCGCCCAGCACGCCCGCCGCACCAGGCTCAAGGGCGCGGAGAAGCCGACCCCGCTCGCCGAGGTGGTGAACGGCCGGCTGAGCCAGCACGGCATCGACACCGAGAAGATCTCCTGGGACGCCTACCGGCGCGACGACGGCACCTGGCGGATCATCGCCACCTGGCCGTCCGGCAAGGCCACCGCGCAGGCCATCTGGGATCTCGACAAGACCCGGCAGGCGGTCACGCCGCACGACGACATGGCGCAGTACCTGTGCGCCGAGCGGCCCACGCCGATCCTCGGTCAGGAGCCGGCGCCGGAGCGGGGTGGGCACGCCCTGCCCGGCCCGTCGCGTGGTGAACCGAGCCGTGGTGGGCACGGGTTGCCGGCCGCGTCCGAGCACCCCCGCCAGGGTCGGGACCCGATCCGGGCTGGCCGGGACGCCCTGCTCGCCTCACTGGACCGTCCGCTCGGCGCCTCGTCGGGTCGTGGGCTGGAACCGCGTACCCCTGCTGCTCTGGCAGGGTCGGACGCGCCCCGGCAGCGACCTGTCGGCGGCGGTGCCGCCGCGCTTCTCGGCGGCGGCCAGGGGTCGGCCTTCGACGACGACGCGGATGCGCCAAAGGAGGTCCCGGCCGTGCCGTCGCTGGCGGTGCTGCGACCTCGGCGGACCGGTGCCGCGGCTGCGGCCGGTGGCGAGTCCACCGACGCTGCCGGCAAGCCGCGCAAGCGGCTGCCGAGCTGGGACGACGTTCTCTTCGGCAGCGGTCCGGCCGCGCGCGAGTCTTCCTGACGCTCCGCGTCGACGGGCGACGATATCCGCCTCCTGTCGACGCGGGGCCGCGCGACCCCACCCACCGGCTCGACTGCGACGTGCGCCTCGGTTCACACTCGACTGCGACCCATGATGCCTCGACTCACAGGGGCCAGGCGGCGAGGCGCTCGTAGCGCGGGCCGAGGTGGCTGCGTACGAGGAGCAGTTCGCTGACCGGCCATTCCGGCCCTCGGTAGTCGTCAAGGGTGACCCGGTCGGCCTCGATGTCGGCCGGGGCCATCCGGTCACCGGGCCGGGCGATGGTCAGGTGCGGCCGGAAGGGCTTCTCGTCATACGGCAGGCCGGCGTGCCGCAACCGGTCCCGGGTCAGCCCGGCCAGCGTCCGCAACGCCTCGACGTCACCGCGCACATCTGTCCAGAGCACTGTGCGCCGGCCATCGCCGAACAGACCACCGCCGCCGAGCCGCAACCGGGGCGGGGCGTCCCGACCGTCGCGGAACCGTTCGGCGGCCAGCCCCAGAGCGCTGAAGACCTCGACCAGCCGGGCGGTCTCGACCTCGCCGAGAAAGGCAACTGTGAGGTGGAGGTTGGCCGGGTCGGCGAGCCGGATCGGGATGTCGGCGGCGGCCGCCGCACCGACACGCAGGCCGGCGACCCGGGTGCCGAGGTGGGTGACCGCCTCGACGGGCGGGTAGACCGCGACGAAGAGCCGCAACGACGAGCCGCTCAGCGGTGCCGTTGACGGTGCCCGGCGCGGGCCGCCGGGAGGGTCAGGCCGGCGGCGTGCAGCACACCTTCGACCCGTACACGTTCGATCTCCTGGTCGACGCCTGTCAGCTCGGCGAGGTGTTCGGTGATGTCGAGGGCGCGGCAGGCCAAACGGAGCCGGTCGTCGTACGCCTGGAGCACCCCCGCGTACCAGACCATGGACCGGCCGTTGCTGCCGAGCCGCTGGCCACCGAGGCGGCGCAGGTCGGCGGCGAGCTGCTCCAGAGGACGCCGGTCGGCGCTGTCGAACTCACTGAGGTCGATGTCGCGGGTCAGCGAGTCGGCCTCGACGGCGCGGTCGAGACGGGCGATGGTGCGCCGTTCCCGACGGCGTTCACGCCACTCCGACCAGCCACAGACCACCCGGTCGAGGATTTCGTCGGCGCAGAAGAGCAGGGCGAACGCCGCCGGCAGGCTGGCCATGGCGATGAGCGCCAGGGCAAGCGTCAGCGCGCGTCCGACTTCCACATATCGACGCTAAGCCCCGTCGTGCCGCCTCGCCAGCAATTTCGCCGCATCCGCACAATCCGCCGATCGGGACCCGCTCCGGTGCCCCGTACAGGCAACGACCCCCTCCTCGCGGGTTGCGAGAGGAAGGGGCCGTTCCTGACGCGCTCAGCTGTTGGCGGAGACGACGTAGAAGCGGGGCATGGGCAGCACCCGGAAGCGCAGCCGGGCATCGGAGCGGCGCAGCTGCCAGGCCAGCGCGATAAGCGCGGTGGCCAGCGAGATCAGCCCGCCCATCCAGATGCTCGCGCCGGCGCCGAAGTGCTCGGCGACCCAGCCGATCAGCGGTGCGCCGACCGGGTTGGTGCCCAGGAACACCAGCACCCACAGGGCCATCACCCGTCCCCGGAAGGCGGCGTCCACGCCGAGCTGGACGCGCTGGTTGGCGGCCTGGGCGAAGAAGACCATGAAGAAGCCGGTGGGCACCAGCAGCGCCACGACCAGCCAGTACGCCCCCGCGAAGCCGACCAGGGTGCCGAAGCTCGCGCAGGCGACAGCGGCGCCGAGCACCAGCCATACCGACGGTCGGCTGCGCCGGCCGGTGCCGCTGAGAGCACCACCGAGCGCCCCGACGGCCAGTGCCGTGCTGAACAGGCCGAAGGAGGCGGCACCGGTGTGGAAGACCGTCTTGGCCAGCGCGGCGAGGGTGAGCTGGAAGTTGAACAGCGACATGCCGATCACCGACATCACCGCCATCGGCAGCAGCAGGTCCGGCCGGCGCCACACGTACCGCAGCCCGTCGATCACCCGGGCGGAGTCCCGTTCGTCGCGCGGCAGCAGGGCGGCGCGGTGCAGCTCGGAGGTCCGCATCTGGACCACGGTGACCAGCGGGGCGATCGAGCTGAGGGCGGTGACGAGGAACACCGGGCCCACGTCGAAGGCGGCGATGGCAAGGCCGGCTACGGCCGGGCCGACGATCCGGGCGGAGTTGAACACTGCGGCGTTCAGCGACAGCGCGTTGGGCAGCAGCGGCGTGCCGACCAGCTCGGAGACGAACGCCTGGCGGACCGGGGTCTCGACGGCGTTGGCGGTGCCGAGCAGCGCGGCGAACGCGAAGACGTGCCAGAGCTGCACCAGATCGGTGAGGACCAGCACTGCCATACCGAGCGCCAGCACCGTCCAGAAGGCGTTGGCGACGAAGAGCAGCACCCGCTTGTCGTACCGGTCGGCGAGCCGGCCGGAGAGCAGCGTGAGCAGCAGCACCGGGGTGAACTGAAGGGCGGTCACCACACCGAGCGCGGTGGCCGAGTTGTCGGAGAGCTCGAGGACCAGCCAGTCCTGGGCGATGAACATCATCCAGACGCCGATCAGTTTGATCAGCTGCCCGGACGCGAAGAGCCGGTAGTTACGGACCTGTAGGGACTGGAACATCGTGCTCAGCTTGGCCTGCACTCTTGGTGCGCCTCCTTGGACGTACGCGTCATCGACACGTGACGGCACGGCCCAGTGGCGCGGGCTCAGGCGCGAGCGAGCTGCTGGAGAATCCCGGCGGCCCTGAGCAGGGTCTCCCGTTGGTCCTCGTCGAGCGCGGCCAGCCGGTGGGCCAGCCACTCATCGCGGGCCCGCTCGAACTGGTCGAGCACGGCCTGCCCTCCTTCGGTCGCCGCGAGGATGACCTGCCGGCCGTCGGTCGGGTGGGGGGTCCGCCGCACGAGGCCGCGTTCCTCCAACTTCGCAACGATCTTGGTCATCGTCGGTGGCTGCACCCGTTCGACGTCGGCCAGCTCCCTCGGCGTCATCGTGCCCGCCAGCCGGATGCTGGTGAGCGCCGAGAGCTGGGTGACCGTCAGGTCGCCAACCGGCCGGGCCTGGCGGACCCGCCGGTTGAGTCGGGTGATCGCATCACGCAACTGGGGAGCCAGTTGCGCCGGTGGCACGCGTTCCGCCGTCACCGTCCGCTCCATCACGGTAGTTAGCCTAACTAATAAGCCTGGCTAATGACATCCAATATGACTCGCCTCACGAGAACATTCGCGCCGTTCCGGGCGGGAAGTCCGATCCGCTCCCCGCCCGGAGCAGACGTCAGAGCACCAGGGACTCGACCGGCCCACGCAGGAAGTACAGCACGAACAGCGCGGCCACCCCGTACAGCAACGGGTGGATCTCCCGGGCCTTGCCCTTGGCCAGCTTGACCACCACGAAGGTGATCAGACCAGCACCGATCCCGTTGGAGATCGAGTACGTGAACGGCATCAGCACGATGGTGAGGAACGCCGGGATGGCGATCTCGTAGTCGGACCAGTCGATCGTCCGCACCGCCGTCATCATGAGGAAACCGACCACCACCAGGGCCGTCGACGCCGCCTCGAACGGCACGACCACCACAAGTGGCGCCAGGAACATCGCCAGCAGGAACAGGGCGCCGGTGACCAGGTTGGCCGCGCCCGTCCGGGCACCCTCCGCGACACCTGCGGCACTCTCGATGTACGACGTGTTGCTGGAGGTGCTGGCAGCACCACCGGCCGCCGCCGCGATCGAGTCGACGAGCAGGATCTCCTTCGCCCTCGGCGGAGTGCCCTTCTCGTCGAGCAGGTCGCCCTCCTGGCCGACCGCCACCATCGTGCCCATGGTGTCGAAGAAGTCCGTGATCAGCAGGGTGAAGACGAACATCAGCACGACCAGCCAGCCGGCCCGACTCCACGAGTCGAGCACGTTGAACTTGCCGAGCAGCGACAGGTCCGGCAGGTCCACCACCGTCTTCGGCAACTCCGGCACGTTCAGCGACCAGCCCTTCGGGTTGGGCTGCCCGTTGACGAACGACGGGCCGATGTTGCCGACCGCTTCCACGATCACCGCGAGCACCGTGGACGCCAGGATGCCGATCAGGATCGCGCCCTTCACCCGCCGCACCACGAGGACCAGGGTGATCAGCAGACCCACCACGAAGACGAGCATCGGCCAGCTCACCAGCTTGCCGCCGATACCCAGACCGACCGGGACGGTGGTGTTGGCGTCGTCCGGGATCCGCCGGACGAAACCGGCGTCCACCAGACCGATGATGGTCAGGAAGAGGCCGATACCGACTCCGATCGCGGTCTTCATCTGCGTCGGCACCGCGCGGAACACTGCGGTACGCAGGCCGGTCAGCACCAGCACCGCGATGAGCACGCCCTCGATCACCACGAGGCCCATGGCGTCGGCCCAGGTCATCTCCGGCGCGATCTCGTACGCCACCAAGGCGTTGACACCCAGGCCGGCGGCGAGCGCCAGCGGGAACCGGCCGACCACCCCCATCAGGATCGTCATCAGACCGGCGACCAACGCGGTCGCCGCGGCCAGCGCGGGAATCGGGAGGGACTTTCCGTCACCGTCGACGGCACCGCCCAGGATCAGGGGGTTGAGCACCACGATGTACGCCATCGTGAAGAAGGTCGCCAGGCCACCACGTACCTCACGGCTCAACGTTGAGCCACGGGCGGAAATCTCAAAAAAGCGGTCAAAGCCGTTACGTGGATGAGCGGGGGCGGGTGGTGTGCCGTTCTCGGGCGGCAGAACTGCCATCAGGTCCTCGCAGGTGATCTTTCCGGTTGACGCCGGCATCGTCCCAGATCGCTGGCGGGCAGGGGAAGTAGATCCCGTACGCTTGCCGCGTGCCGAACGACCAGCAACCGCGGCCCGCGCCGCTGGACCCACCGATGGTGCCGTTCGCCGTCGCCGGGCTGATCGCCTGGGCGGTCGCCGGGCTGGTGCTACTGATCTTCTTCCGAGGCTGGCTGACCGAGAACGGCCACCAGAACTGGCTCTGGACCTGCCTCGCCGGATTTCTGTGGGGCTTCCCCGGCCTCGCCACGATGATGCGTCACGACGCCAAGCGGCGCCGCCGCCGAGCGAGCTGACGTCAGCGGCCCGTCCGGCCACCACCGCGCACTGTCAGGAATGCCGTACGGCTCCGCAGGTTCAGGAATGCCCGTACGGCTCCGCAGGCTCGCTGGACTCCACCGAACCGGGGGCACGGCTGACCGACATGGCCTCCACCGCGCTGTCGTCGTACACCGTCGGAAGATCCTCCACCGCGGTCTCGGCGGCCTCGATAAGCGTCTCGGAGTGGGCGCCGCAACCGTGGTCGGCGCTCACCACACGACCGTCGTCAGGGGCGTAGAAGTTGCCGCACGCGCCGAACGCCTGGCGCATCGCACCTGCCAGCGGCAGGTAGAAGCCGCAGGTGCCGCATCTGGCAGCGGCCGGAGCGGCGGTGGAGATGGCAGCCGTGGGGCCGTGATCGCCGTCGTACCAGCGCTGCGCCGCGTCGGCGCGGCCTTCCCGGGAGAGCACCCGCGTCCGACCGAGGCCCAACTCCCAGGCGGTCTCCTCGACCGCGGGGTCGTCGGAGAGCAGATAGCCAGGCGCCAGCCGCTCGTCTTCCGGTGAGGTCGGCAGCAGGTCACCGGGGCCGAGGTCGCCCGGCTTGAGCCGTTCCTGCCAGGGCAGCCAGCCGGGCGCGAGCAGCGCGTCCGGGCCGGGCAGCAGCACCGCCTCGCAGATCGTCACCGTCCGGCTGCGCGGCACTCGGGTCACCGTGACCGCCCACCGCCAGCCCTGGTAACCCGCGAGACGACAGTCGAAGTAGTGGGTGACCAGCCGGTCACCTTCGGCCACAACCTGCAGGTGATCGCCGACGTCGTCGGCGTCCACCTCGGTGATGCCGGCGCGGGCCACCTCGACGGCGGCGGCACAGACCTGGTCGAGGCGGGCGGCACGGGTGGAGACGGGCCTGGTCACTTCACCATTGTTCCCCATGCGCCCCGCACGGGTGACAGGGACTCCCAGGGAACGTTTCCCCGCAGTGGTGCGGCGTAGGTGGGGCGGATGGGCGAGGATGGTGCACATGCCGCCGTACAACCGCTCCGGGCGATCCATCCTCGGGCGTACCGTCGGCACCGGCATCCGTGCCGTCCGCCTGCTCCTGCGTGGTTCCGTGGGCAGCGGACGCTGGGTGACCCGTCACGCCGGCCGCGCCCGGACCAGGGGGGCCGGCGGCGAGGTCGGCATGGTGCGCCTGTTCGACCTGCACGCCGTCTCCTGCGCGGGCGACACCTTGATCGCCATCGGCCTGGCCGGGACGATCTTCTTCAACGTGCCGCTGGGCGAGGCCCGCAGCAAGGTCGCGCTCTACCTGCTGGTGACGATGGTTCCGTTCGCGATGCTCGCCCCCGTGGTGGGTCCGCTGCTGGACCACTTCCGGCACGGCCGGCGGTACGCGCTGGCCGCCACGATGCTCGGCCGGGCGTTCCTGGCCTGGCTGATCTCCGACTACATCCACGGCTTCGGGCTCTATCCGGCCGCCTTCGGGGTGCTCGCACTGTCCCGCGCGTACGGCGTGGCCCGATCCGCGGCGGTGCCCCGACTGCTGCCGGAAGGGCTTGGCCTCTCCCAGGTGGGCGCGCGGGCCAGCGTCTACGGCACTGTGGCGGGCGCGCTCGTGGCGCCGATCGGGTTGGCGGCGTTCTGGTTCGGGCCGCAGTGGCCGCTGCGTGTCGCGTCGGTGATCTTCCTCGTCGGCATGGTCATCTCGCTGCGACTGCCACCGAAGGCGGATTCGGAGCCACCGGAGCGGGTCCCCCGGCCGCTGCGGGCGTTCGGCCGGCGGCGGGGCGAACGGCCGTTGGGTCGTGGCCGTCCAGCCGGCCGGCTGGTGATGGCCAGCCTGATCGGTGCCGCGACCCTGCGTGCGATGTACGGCTTCCTGCTGCTGTTCCTCGCCTTCGCGATCAAGAAGGGCGACCTGACCACCGGGGTGTTCGGCCGGGATCTGGGGGCGGAGTGGGCGCTGGGGCTGGTCGGCGCCGCGCTGGCGGTGGGCACTTTCCTGGCCACGGCCGTCGGCACCCGCCTGCGCATCCACCGGCCGACCGCCATCCAGTCCAGCAGCATGATCATCGTGGCCGGGGTGGGCGTGCTGGCCGTCATCCAGTTCTCACTGCTGATGGTGGCGCTACTCTGCCTGGTCACCGCGCTGGTCAGCGGAATTTCCAAACTCGCCGTCGACGCCTCCATTCAGGAACGCATCCCGGAACGACTGCGGGCCAGTTCGTTCGCCCACTCCGAGACGGTGCTGATGCTCGCCTTCGTCGCAGGTGGAGGGCTCGGGCTGGTCCCGTTCAACGGTCGTACCGGCATCGCGGTCGCGGCCGGCGTGGGCATCCTGGCCGCCGTCCGAGGGGTGCTGGTCGCCACCCGGCTCCGCGCCGAGAAGCTGGCCGGCCGACCGCTGGGTGACGACGAACTGGCCACCGACGACGAGCCGGCCGACGAGCCCGCCGCGGCACCGCAGGATGCCGCCCCCACCTCGCCGGCACCGGCCCAGGCCAGCTCGCCACAGTACGACGAACCAGGGCTAGCTCCGCCGGGCTACCACATCTATCGGCCTTCCTCCGCTGTCGGCGGCCCGGGAAGCAGCACCGAGGACGAGACGCGCCGGGAGTCCCCCGGCCCGCTGTCGTGACCGCCGCTGGCGCGACCGGGCTGCTGGTGGTGACGGCGGTGCCCGCCGAGGCCGACGCGGTGCGCGCCGGCCTGGTCGACGCCACGGTGACCGTCGCCCCGGTCGGAGTGGGGCCGGCCGTGGCCGGTGCCGCCACCGCCCGGCTGTTGGTGCTGGCCGAGTCTGCCGGCCACCCGTACCGTGCCGTCGTCAGCGCCGGCGTGGCCGGCGGCTTCGCCGGGCAGGCCGGCGTCGGGGACACCGTGCTCGGTACCGCGAGCATCGCCGCCGACCTCGGTGCCGAATCACCCGACGGCTTCATCCCCGTCGACGAGCTGGGCATGCCGCCCGCTCTGCTCGGCGGCGGCAGCGTGATGCCGGCCGACCCGCAGTTGCTGGCGGCGCTGCGGGCAGCCCTGCCGGCCGCCACGGCCGGCCCGATCCTCACGGTCAGCACTGTCACCGGCACAGCCCTCAGCACCGACGAGCTGCGTCGCCGCCATCCGGCCGCAGTCGCCGAGGCCATGGAGGGGTACGGCGTGGCGGTCGCCGCAGCGCAGGCCGGACTGCCGTTCGCCGAGCTGCGCACGATCTCCAACCCGGTCGGCCCTCGTGACCGCGACGCCTGGCGCCTACACGAGGCCCTCGCCGCGTTGACCGAGGCGGCGGCAGCGCTGCACTGACTACGGCCGAGAGGAACGAACTTCGAGTGCGAGCGCCGACGGCCGACCCGCCTGCAGCTCGAAGCCGCAGGCAAGCAAGAAATCAACACCGCCGGCCTCGGCGATCGCGTGGGTCGTCCGGATGCCGGCCACTGCCATCTCTCTGGCCAGCAGCCCGATCAGCTGACGCCCGATGCCCAGGGTTCGCAGGCCGGGAGCCACCACCACGCCCTCCAGCACCAGCTCACGCCTGTCGCCCCAGTCTTCGCCAAGGAGAAGGTCGACGCTGCGCTCATGGGCTCTCAACTCACCGACCGCCCCGGCTCCGGGCACCTCGGCAAGAAAGCGCCAGGACGTCACCGGAAGCCCTTCGGTCGCGCGCCGAAACCGCACCTGGGCGCGCGTCCGATTCCGCCACCGCCGCTCGTCGCGCCGCCCTCGGTCCAGGTCGTAGGTCAACTCCGGGACACGCAGCGGCCACAACCGCTCCGGCAGCGTGTACGAGTGCACCCACCAGGCACCTGGCCAGTCTTTGAGGGTCAAGACTCGACGCACGTCAAGGTGCGCCGGATAGCGACGACCCGCCTCGTCCCGTAGCTCGTCCGCTGGCTCGTCGGCACCAGATCTCTCGGTCTCTGGCCCCTCGGCCTCTGGCTCGTCGAGCCTGGGCTCATCGCCGGGCAGCCTGACGGCGAGTTCACCACCGGCGGCACGGACGAGCCGCTCCACCGTCCGAAACGCCGGCCCCGCGCCCCGCCCC
Source organism: Micromonospora profundi (assembly GCF_011927785.1). NCBI lineage: Bacteria > Bacillati > Actinomycetota > Actinomycetes > Micromonosporales > Micromonosporaceae > Micromonospora > Micromonospora profundi. The sequence goes on from NZ_JAATJK010000001.1 coordinate 5,488,273, forward strand.
GCCTCGATGCGGGCCAACGTGCTCTTCGGGACGCCCGACCGGTCAGCCAACTCCCGCTGGCTCAGATCGACACGTCGACGCAGATCCCGCAGTGTCGCCCCCACGTCGATTGCATCCTCACCGATAGCCACCAATCCATGGTTTTCCGCTCAGCATCGACCGTCAACAGCGGCCCTTCGGGTTGTGGATAACCCTGTGGATAGCGCCGCCGCCGCTGTGCATACCTCGGTGAGTGCCTGTAGAGCTGCCCCATAAGTGGGGCAGGCGGACGGACTGCCGGGGCAGCCCACGGTTCGACGACCACCATCGCGGGGGCCGCCAGGATTACCTCGAGCCTGGCGTGGAAGCGGCCGGCCGCATGGCACCCCCGGCATCGCGGCGCAGCCAGCCGTGTCAGCGCGGCTCAGCGTGCCCCACTTATGGGGCAGCTCTACAGGGAGCGGCAGTCACACCCATACCTCTGCGGCGGGCTGGCGCCTCGATCGTGACTGGCGACTAGACAGCGGCAACGCTAGACGGCGGCGACACTAGACAGCGGCAACCCGCGCCGCATCCGGCAGAGGCCGTTCGGCACCAGGGGCGGCCGCGCGGCGGAGCCGTTGTTCGGATCAGTCCGCCACTACCGCCGCGGTGATCCGGTGCAGCGCGAACGTGTGCAGCATCTCGGTCCGCTCGTCCTCGGCACGTAGGTAGCCGGCACCGATCGACACCGGCTTGACCAGCCGCGAGGCTGTCGCCCCGTGGGCGTCCACGTAGCCGACCCAGACCAGCGCCTTGTCGCGTACCGCCTGCTGGAGCACCGCGAGGGCCTCGCTGTGCGTGTGCGCCGGCACGGGACCACCGCCGAGCCCCGCCGCACCACCGCGTACCACCGCTGGCGCCCGTCGGGCCGCCCGCGCCGCCGCATCGCCCCGCCGGACGTGCTCCACCACGCCGAGCAGCCGCGGCATCGGCAGCTTCGGGGCAGCCAGCGGGTCGAACGCCCGGGTGCCCACCGGCACCCGCGCCGGGGCACGCCGGATCCGGGGCCGGGACAGCATGGTGCTGCCGGTGCCGTCCTCCTGCACCGGGGCGTACCCGGCGTCACGCAAGGCAACCAGCAGCCGACCCACCTGGTACGGGGTGATCAGTACCGTCGGCGCGAGCCGCCGCAGGGTCAACGGCTCCAACCGCCGGTCGGCCAGTACCTCGGTGAGCAGCGTCTCGTCGTCGCTCCGCAGGTACGCCCCGGCCGCCCCGACCCGCAGCCCGCCATGTTTGCGGGCCACGTCGTCCACCAGATAGCTGAGCCCCTGCGGCACCGGGGTACGCGACCGACGCCGGAACAGCTCGTGCAGATCCTCGGCCGTGTAACCGGCGTCCAGGGCGCGCCGGATGCTCGCCGTGGTGACCCGGTGCACGCTTGCCCCGCCGGCCGACTCGGGCTCGGTCGCCGCCTCCAACTCGGCGGCGAGCTCGGGCTCCGGTGGGCCGGGCACCACCACTGTCAGGTCGGCCTGCACCAGGAAATGATCGACCGGTGCGGGTAGCAGCGCGTCGAGCGCCCGGGCGGTGCTGGAGGGATCGCCGCTCTCCGCGTCCACGTACAGCCCCAGCGGGTCGCCGCCCGGCTCGTCGGCCGACGTCAGCTCACCCAGCAGCAGCCGGCCGTACGAGGTGAGCGCTCCCAGGCCGGTCACGCCGAGCTGCGCCGCCTCGGCCAGCACCTCCCGGTGGGCGGCCTCCCGGCCCCGGCTGCGCCGTGGCGCCCGCCAGTCCAGCAGAGCCTGGACCTCCTCTGCTGTGGGTGCGGTCGCGGGTTCCAGGTCGGCGAGCACGGCGAGGACCGCCCGCCGGGTCGCGGGTGCGCTGGCCCGTTCAGCCTCGGCGGAGAGCGGGGTGATCGGCCGGTCCCGATCGTCACGCTGGCCGACCAGGCCGACCTGCCGGGTCATCGTCAGCCAGGCACGGGCCAGCTGCTCCCAGCGCTGGGCCAGCGAAGCGGCCCGCCACACCTCGTACCCGCCGGTCGGCAGCACCTGCTGATCTGCCCCGTACCGGGCGGTGCTCGTACCGGACAGCTCCAGCTCACCGGCGAGGCCCGCCGCGTACGCCACCTCCAGCAGCAACGCGGTCGTCGCCTCGTCCAGCCCTGCGGTACGCGCCAACCGCCGCAGGTCCCGGACGCCGATACCGCCCGAGCGCAACACCGGCGCGGGTTCGGCGGCGAGCTGCTCCAACAGCCCTTCGGTGTGCCGGACGACCTCCATGGTCTGCCCGGCCCCGGCCGAGTCGACCGCCTTCGGCTCGCGCGGCGCGGCAGTCACCGGTGGCGCACTGGTGTGCAGCGGTCCGAGTGGGCCACTGTCGCGACGCAGCAGGAGGCCGACCTCGCGGGGCAGCTCCACAGTGCCGCCGCCCGTCGACGAACCGGATGAGGTGGAAACCAGCAGCCGGTTGTCGACCAGCCAGCGCACCGGCGAGCCGGTCGGCGCCCCACCGTTTGTCGGGTCGGCGAGCACGGGGTCCTCCGCGCCGATCGGCGGTGCCTGCAACGCCCCCGGTGGCACGGTGCCGACCGGCGGGCCGGCCGCCAGCCGGTCGAGGATCGCCCGGGCCGACGAGGGCGCGGCGAGTAGCGTCCGGCGCAGCTTCGCCGGGTCCGCGCAGAGCGCGGCCGAGCGCAGGTCCAGGTCCGCGGCGGGTCGGCCGAGCCCAGCGGGGTACGGGGACACCTCGTCGACGGCGGCCGCCACGTGCAGGGCGTGCTCGGGGCCGTACAGCAGGAAGAGCGCCCGTAGCCGGTCGACGGCGGCCCGGACGGACGTCGGCGCCGGTGGGTGCGGGCCGGCGGTCGCCATGGCGAGCACGGAGTCGGTGTCCGTGGTGCCCTCGTCCGGGTGCCGGGTGAGCCGGGCGGCGTCGAGGATCTGCATGGTGAACTGGTCGAGCCCGTCCAGCGCGCGTGCCACCGAGACCCGGGACTGGGCGCGGATGGCCAGAGCGGAGATGTCGGCCGGCACGGGCACGACGAGGTCCGGCCGAAGCTGGAGCAGCGCGGCCAGCGACTCGTCGGGCAGTGACCGCAGGTGGTCGGCGAGTGAGGTGGTCATCGTCTTTCCACGCTAGCCCGGGACGGGGCAGTCGCGCCCCTCGGACGTCCGGCCGACCCCGGGTCACCGGGTACGTTTCTCGACATGCCCGCACCGACCGTCGGATTCGATCTCGACATGACCCTGGTGGATTCCCGCCCCGGCATCGCCGCGACCTTCCGGGCGCTGACCGCCAGGACGGGCGTGCCGGTGGACGCCGATCTGGCCGTGTCCCGGCTCGGGCCGCCGCTGCGTACCGAGCTCGCGTACTGGTTTCCGCCGGAGCAGGTCGAGTCGGCCGTGTTGGCGTACCGGGAGCTGTACCCGGCGTACGCGATCACCCCGACAGTCCCGATGCCCGGTGCGCGGGAGGCGGTCGAGGCGATCCGCGCACGGGGCGGTCGTGTGCTGGTTGTCACTGCCAAGATGGGTCGGCTGGCCCGGCTGCACCTGGATCACTTGGGCCTCAAGGTCGACGAGCTGGCCGGTGACCTGTTCGCCGAGCAGAAGGCGATCGCTTTGAGGGAGCACGACGCGACCCACTACGTCGGTGACCATGTGGCGGACATGGTGGCTGCGGAAGCCGCCGGGCTGCCCGGGATCGGTGTAGCGACGGGCCCGTGTTCCGCGCAGGAGTTGCGCGCGGCCGGGGCGAAGCTGGTGCTTGACGATCTCGTCGGATTCCCAGCGGCGCTCGACGGCATGATCCAGCTAGCCTTGGAGCAGTAGCGGCTCAAGTGAAGCAGGGGTTTACAGGTGCCTACGGGTCGAGTGAAGTGGTACGACACGGCCAAGGGATACGGCTTCGTCACGAGTGACGAGGGCGGCGACGTGTTTCTGCCCAAGGGTGCCCTGCCTGCGGGCGTCACCGACCTCAAGGGTGGTCAACGGGTCGACTTCAGCGTGGTGGACAGCCGCCGGGGCTCGCAGGCCATGGGCGTCAAACTGTTGGACGCGCCGCCGTCGATGGCGGAGCTGCGCCGGCGACCGGCCGAGGAGCTGCACGGTCTCGTCGAAGACATGATCAAGGTGCTGGAGGCGAAGGTCCAGCCGGACCTGCGTCGGGGTCGGTACCCGGACAAGAAGGCCGCGCAGAAGATCGCTCAGTTGGTCCACGCGGTGGCGCGCGAGCTGGAGGTCTGAGGCACGAGCCCGGCGTCGGCGGCCCGGTCGAGCAGTGCCGTCACCGCGGCGAAACCGGCTTCCCCAAGGTCAGCGGTGAACTCGTTGACGTAGAGGTCGATGTGCCGGTCCACCACGTCGGGCTCCATTTCCTGGGCGTGCGCAAGCACGTACTCCCGGCTGGCCGTCGGGTCCGCCCAGGCCTGCCGGACCGACTCGCGGATCCAGCCGGCGGCGGCCTCCGGGTCGACGACGCCACGCCGGGCCAGGATCGCGCCGAGGGGGATGGGTAGGCCGGTGTCGGCCTCCCACCACTCGCCGAGGTCGACGAGCGCGGTCAGGCCGTGCCGGTGGTAGGTGAACCGTGCCTCGTGGATGACGAGCCCGGCGTCGTACCGGCCAGCCGCGACGCCAGGCATGATCTCGTGGAACGGAACCACCTCGATCCGCGCCGGCGGCCGGCCCGCCGACCAGAGCCGGAACAGCAGGTACGCGGTGGTCCGGTCGCCCGGCACCGCCACCGTGGCACCGGTCAGGTCGGTGCGGTCGGGGCCGCCCGCGCGGTCGCCCCGGGTGAGCACCAGGGGCCCACATCCCCGGCCGAGAGCGCCGCCGCAGGGCAGCAGGTGGTACTTGTCGAGGAGCCAGGGCAGCGCCGCGAAGCTCACCTTCACCAGGTCGAATGCGCCCCGCTCGGCTGCCGTGTTGGTGACGTCCACGTCCGCGTACGTCACCTCGAACGGCGGTGCGCCGGGCACCCGACCGTGCACCAGGGCGTCGAAGACGAACGTGTCGTTGGGGCAGGGCGAGATCGCCAGGGAGAGCGCCACGCCCCTCACGTTAGCCCGCCCTCGTGCGCTCGGTCAGCGCGGTCCCGTGCCTGTGACCTGCCCAGCGCGCTCGCCGCCGTCCACCCTGCCAGTCCGGTCGAGCGCCACCCGCCCGCCGCCAGCCCGCAGGGGTATGGCCGCTCCCTGTCGAGCTGCCCCATGCGTGGGGCACGCAGCAGCGGCGCCGCCACCCGACCGCCGGGCAAGACAGGGCTGCCTCAAAAGTGGGGCAGCTCTACAGCGGTGCCGTCACACGACCGCCGGACCAAACAGAGCCGCCCCATAAGTGGGGCAGCTCCACAGCGGCGCCGCCACCCGACCATCCGACCAAACAGAGCCGCCCCATAAGTGGGGCAGCTCCACAGCGGCGCCGCCACCCGACCATCCGACCAAACAGAGCCGCCCCATAAGTGGGGCAGCTCCACAGCGGCGCCGCCACCCGACCATCGGACAAGACGGAACTGCCCCATGAGTGGGGAACGCTGTTGGATCAGCGGTGACTGCGGCTGCGGCGTACGGTGCCGATGACCGAGACGATCAGCAGCAGCGCGAAGCCGGCGCCTGCGGACTCCCCGACCGAGTCGACGAAGCCCTGCTGGAGCACCAACCAGCCGAAGAGGAACCATCCGAGCAGGAGCGTCGCGGCGACGCCGTATGCGACCACTGTCGCTCGGGACACCTCGTCGGGCGGTGCCTGCTCGTGTTCTGCGATCACGTCACGGTCGACCGTCATGCCCAGCCCTCCCCGCCCGGTTCGGCCCCTGAACTCCCAAGAGTGTCACTCCTGGGACCGCTGTGACAGGGGTTAAAACCCGGAGTCGGGCAGGTCACTCAGGTGCCGGGCCGACGGCCGACCAGAACGACGCGTGTGCCGACCTTGCCCAACTCCCACATCCGGACGGCGTCGGCGTGCAGCAGGTTGACGCAGCCGTGCGAGCCGATGGACTTGTCGTGCAGGTAGGTGGTGGTCTCGTGGAAGCCCATCCCCTGGGTGAAGTGCTGCCAGTACGGCAGCCACACCTCGTACGGGTTGGACCACTCCTTGGGGTTGCGGTAGTTGACGGCGTACGTGCCGGACGGGGTGCGGTAGCCGGACATGCCGGTCCGCGTCACCGTCGGTTCCATGATCACTTTGCCGTTGCGCAGGGCCCACACTGTCTGGCGGGTCAGGTCCACGCAGAACGTGGTGCCGGCGCCCGCCTTGCAGCGGGTCGGATCGGTGGTGGCGAGTCGCTTCGCCACGTCGAACGTGGTTGGCCCGGCGCGACCCTCGACGGGGCGAATGCCGTACCTCTTCTGGAACTTCTTGATGGCCGCGCAGTCGGCGGCGGACTGCTGGCCGTCCACGGCCACCGGCCCGAACCCGCCCAGCTGGGCGAGGTAGGTCTCCACAGCGCGCTGGTGCTCGCCCTGCGGGCAGCCGGCGGCTCGGGCAGTGGGCGCGGCCGTGGTCGGGGCGGGCGTGCTGCGGGTCGGCTTGGGCTTGGGTTTCGTCGTGGCGCTGCTGGTCGGCTCCGCCGTCGGCGCGGCCGGCGTTGGCCGGCCGCGCTGGTCCGGCCCGGACGTGCCGCTCGCCCCCGTTACCTGTTCCGCCGCACCTGCCGGGGCGGCTCCCCCGCCGCCACCCCCGCCGGACTGCGGATCGAACGTGCACGCGCCGGTGCCGACCAGCACGACCACCAGCGGGGCGACCAGCCGGGAAGTGATCCGGAACCGCTTCATGAGACCTCCCCTGGACAGTCGTCCCATTGCTAGACGTTTGTCAGTACGGTCGCGGTTGCGCCCAGTCGGCATCTTTCTTTGCTGATCCCGGATCGTGCGACACTGGATGGTCGGCCAGCGTCGGGTAAGCGACTGCCGCGACCCGACAGCCAATCGAGGAGAGGACGCTGGCGTGAGTGGTGGACCACTGATCGTTCAGTCGGACAAGACCCTTTTGCTGGAGATCGACCACCCCGACGCGCAGGCCTGCCGGATGGCGATCGCGCCGTTCGCCGAGCTGGAGCGCTCTCCCGAACATGTGCACACCTATCGGCTGACCCCGCTCGGGCTCTGGAACGCCCGCGCCGCCGGGCACGACGCCGAGGGCGTGGTGGACTCGCTGCTCAAATACTCGCGGTACCCGGTGCCGCACGCGCTCCTGGTGGACGTCGCCGAGACGATGGACCGGTACGGCCGGCTCCAACTCGCCAACGACCCGGCGTACGGGTTGGTGCTGCGTGCGCTGGACCGGCTCGTGCTGATCGAGGTGGCCAAGAGCAAGAAGCTCGCCGGCATGCTTGGGAACAAGATCGACGACGACACGATCCAGGTGCACCCGTCCGAGCGTGGCCGGCTCAAGCAGGCGCTGCTGAAGTTGGGTTGGCCGGCGGAGGACCTGGCCGGGTACGTCGACGGCGAGGCGCACCCGATCGAGCTGGCCGAGGCCGGCAAGGACGGGCGCAAGCCGTGGACGCTGCGGTCGTACCAGCGGGAAGCCGTCGAGGCGTTCTGGGCCGGCGGGTCGGGTGTGGTGGTGCTGCCCTGCGGGGCCGGCAAGACCCTTGTCGGGGCGGCGGCGATGGCCGAGGCGAAGGCGACAACGCTGATCCTGGTCACCAACACCGTCGCCGGCCGGCAGTGGAAGCGGGAGCTGATCGCCCGCACCTCGCTCACCGAGGAGGAGATCGGCGAGTACTCCGGCGAGCGTAAGGAGATCCGCCCGGTCACCATCGCGACGTACCAGGTGCTCACCTCGCGGCGCAGTGGCGCGTTCACCCACCTTGACCTGTTCGGTGCCCGCGACTGGGGTCTTGTCGTCTACGACGAGGTGCACCTGCTGCCCGCGCCGATCTTCCGGTTCACCGCGGATCTCCAGGCCCGCCGCCGGCTGGGCCTGACGGCGACATTGGTACGCGAGGACGGCCGGGAGGGCGACGTGTTCAGCCTGATCGGTCCGAAGCGGTACGACGCTCCGTGGAAGGACATCGAGTCGCAGGGGTGGATCGCCCCGGCCGAGTGTGTCGAGGTCCGGGTGACCCTCACCGACGCGGAGCGGATGTCGTACGCGACGGCGGAGGCCGAGGAGCGGTACCGGATGGCGGCTACCGCCCGCACGAAGCTGCCGGTGGTGAAGGCGCTCGTCGACCGGCACCCGGAGGATCAGGTGCTGGTGATCGGCGCGTACATCGACCAGTTGCACCAGCTCGGCGAATACCTCGACGCGCCGATCATCCAGGGCTCGACCACGAACAAGGAGCGCGAGCGGTTGTTCGACGCGTTCCGGTCCGGCGAGCTGCGGACGTTGGTGATCTCCAAGGTCGGCAACTTCTCCATCGACCTGCCCGAGGCGGCGGTGGCGATCCAGGTGTCGGGGACGTTCGGGTCGCGGCAGGAGGAGGCGCAGCGGCTGGGTCGGGTGCTGCGGCCGAAGGCCGACGGGCGGCAGGCGCACTTCTACACGGTGGTCTCCCGGGACACGATCGACACCGAGTACGCGGCACACCGGCAGCGCTTCCTGGCCGAGCAGGGGTACGCGTACACGATCGTGGACGCCGACGACGTCCTCGGCCCGTCCCTGCCGTCGTTCGACTGACCCACGGGCGGCCTTGACCGGCTCGGTTTTCCTAGTCCGGATCTCACCGGGAGAAGCGGTCCACCAGCACCGACAGCCGGCGGTCGTGGCCGGGGCGGCGGAGCCGGCCGCTGCGCATCAGTGTGACCAGCCCGTGCAGGCCGCTCCAGAACGTCTCGGTGAACGTCTCCAGGTCGTCGTCCCCGGCGACCGGGCGCACCGTCTCGGCCAGTTCTGCGAAGCCTCGGGCCAGGTCCGTCGGGACGTTCTGGGTGGCGAACGGCAGGTCCACGGCGAGGGTGAACATCGCGTCGTAGAGCGCGGGACGCTGCTCGGCGAACTCGACGTATGCCGCCGCGACGTCGGCGACCGCCTGTCGGGGACTGACTGCCGAGGCCCGGGCCGAGGCTAGGGCGTTGGCAAGCTCGGCGAAGCCCTCGATGGCGACGGCCGCCATGATGGCGTCCTTGCCCTTGAAGTGGCTGTAGAGGACGGGCTGGCTGTACTCGATCTCGGCGGCGAGCCGGCGGGTGGTCACCGCGTCCCAGCCTTCCGCCAGGGCTAGGTCACGTGCTGCGGCGATGATCGCCTGTTCCCGTTCCGCCCGCTCGCGCTCCCGGCGTCCCTGCGTCGACATGCACCAATCCTAGCACCGCTAGATATTCTGCCGATGCTCTGCTAGCGTCGCTCTCCTATCTAGCAGTGCTAGGAACTGGAGCAGATCATGCTGTCCTTCATCGCCTACGGGCTCGCCGTCGTGCTCAACCTCTTCATCGCGTGGATCGGTGCGCGGTTCCTGCTGGTGCCCACCGCGTCGGCTGCCGGGTACGGCGTCCCGGCCCGACCGGAGGGAGATCCCGCCTACCTCACGGTCAAGGGAGTACGCGATCTCACCTACGGCCTGCTCGGACTGGCCTTGATCGCCTTCACGACCGCCGACGCGGTCGCGTGGTTCATGCTGATCGTCGCGCTTGTCCCGCTGGGCGACACCGTCATCGTGCTGCGGAACGGCGGAACGAAGGCCGTCGCCTTCGGTATCCACTTCAGCACCGCCGTCGTCGTCCTCCTCGACGCCGCCCTCCTGTTCGCCCTGTGAGCGCCAGCGACACCCTGCCGCTTCTGTCCTGACCGCCTCACCTTGATCGACTCGGCTTCCTGGAAGTCGCGGCATCCGATGCGGGTTGATGCCCCGGTTTCACCGAACCGAGCCGCGCGCGGCAGGGGTGCGGCCGCCGGGCCGGGCGCGACGACGCCGAGGGCGAACAGTCCACCGGCGACTGCCGACACCAGTGTCCGACGTGTACGCCTCGACGCCATGTGCCCTCCGCCGGTGAAATGTGCCGGATGCCTCCGGCGAAGCGTAGGAGCAGGCAGAACGTGAGGCTCGACGGAACGAGCGGGCTCAACCGGACGGGTGAAGCAGCAGGGCCGGCGGGTCGCCGCGAAGCGAACCGCCGGCCCTTACCTCAGGTGGGTTATCCGGCGCCGCCGGCCCGGAACGCCACCCAGGCGTCGCTCATCCGGTCGGCCTGGCCGGGTGTGAACATGTTCATGCAGGAGTCCTGCGTGTAGTCCATGAAGTTGTGGATCGGGTCCAGCCCTGGCGCGGTGCAGGAGTCCGCGCCCACCGGGCAGTCGAACTGCGGCCCCGCCTCGCGCGGAGTGTCGGCCACGAAGTCGCCTGCGGCGGAGCAGCCGTGGGCGAAGGTGTGCTCCAGCATCAGCCAGTGCCCGACCTCGTGCGTCAGCGTGTCGCCGAGGGCGTACTTGCCGGCGGTGCCGCCCGGCATCGACTCGTCGAGCATCACCACACCGTCGATGTACGCGCGGCCGTTGTTGTAGTCCTTCGGGAAGTACGCCCAGCCGAGGAGCCCGCCGCCGATGTTGGCCGCGTACACGTTGAGGGTCTCCGAGTCGCCGGTGTGCAGCGCCCTCTTCATGTCCCGCTCGTTCTTGCCCGGCTCGACCGTGTACCAGGCGCTGTTCACCGTCCACGTCGTCTCGACGAGCGAGAACCGGAACGGCGTGTCGGAGGCGTTCGCCGCTGTACGGCCCGCGAACGAGTCGTTGAGCACGGTCAGCTGCGCGGCGATCAGGGTGTTCCACCTGGTCCGCTCGGCCGCGCTGAGAGGGTGGTCCGACACCATGTGGAAGACCGTCGGCACTGTGACGCTGCCGTTGGCCAGGCGCGGGGCGTCCTTGATCACCCCATAGGCCTTCGCCTCGTTCGTGGAGTACAGCTCTGGCTCCTGCGCGGTGGCGCCCTTGGCGACCCGGGCCGCGCTGTGCCGGTCGGCGCCCGACTCACACGCCTCGACACCCGGAGAGGCGGTTGCGGGGGCGGCAGTGGCAAGCGCCCCGGAGGCGCCGCCGGACGCCAGGAGCGTCGCGGCGGTGGCGGTGAGGACGGCCAGTCGGAAGGTTGGTCTCCTGTGCATCGTTGCACCTTTCAGTGCGGGAAGCGGTGCGCGTCGATGACGTCGTCGTGGGGTATGAGAACACGCCTACGGCATCGACGAAAGACCCCTTGAGCAGGGCAGATGTCGATGTAACAGAACCGCTTCGCGGAGCGCTGTTGGGCCGACCGACGCAGGTCAGAGGACCCGGGTCGCCTGTTCGGCGGCGACGACCGCGTCCCGCCGCGCCGGGTCGAGGTTGGCGCTGATCACCACTGACGCGCCAGCCGACAGCGGCGCGAGCAACCACTTCAGCGGCTGCTCGTGCTCGGCGGCGTCGACAAGCAGCCGATCGCCGGCGCGCAGGCCCAGCATCCCCGCGACCTCCTGGGCGAGCGCACCCCACTGCCCGTAGGTCGTCCCGTCCGCGCTGGCCGGATCCGACGGCTGGATGGCGGCGTGGTCGGGCGTGACGTCCGGGTGCCGGAGCACCTCGGCGGACCAGTCCAACCAGCCCAACGGGACGTCGGCCAGTCGGCCCGGCCCGGTGCCGACGAGGTAGCGATGTGGGGCGTCCGGCACGTCCTCCAGCCAGTCGTCCTGCCGCTCCGACGTCACGAAGACCGCGTCGAACGGCCGGTCGCCGCCCGGTTCGAGCACGGGCAGGCCCGCCGTGGCGCGCGGCCGGAACGACACCGCCAGGCCCGAGGCCCACGCCCCCAACAACACCGCGGCGGTACGCCAGTGCGGCGGCAGCAGCACCGCTACGCGGCTGCCGGGGCCGAGCCCGCAGCCGTCCCGCAGGAGGCTCGCGCTGCGCGCCGCCCAGGCACCGAGCTGGTGCGCGGCCAGGTCGACGCGTTCACCGGTGGCCTCGTCGCGATAGCTGAGCAGGGGACGTTCGACGTCGACGGGTAGGTCGACAGTGACGGTTGCCTGCATGTCCGCTCCCCGGTGACGACGTCGGATTCACCCTACTCAACGACTTTGGTCCCGACCGTCGTCGGCCGACAGCCGTAGTTGTCGGCAACGTCAGCGCGCGGGCAGTTCCGGGCCGCCGTCGAGCAGCGGGGCGAGCAGGTCGCCGTACTCCTCGACACGGTCCAGGACCTCGGCGGAGGTGAACTGGCGGACGGCCGGCTTCCGGCCGCGGGCGCCGGCCTCGACCTCGTCCCAGGTCAGCGGCGTCGACACCGATGGTGCCCGCTGGGCGCGCAGCGAGTACGGCGCGACTGTCGTCTTCGCCGCGTTGTTCTGACTCCAGTCGATGAAGACCTTGCCGGGGCGCAGGTTCCTGGCCATCTTCGACACGATGAGCTTCGGGTGCTCCTTCTCCAACTCCTGCGCGATGCGACGCGCGTAGGCGGAGACGTCGTCGGCGGACTGGTTGCCGGCGATCGGGCAGCACAGCTGCATGCCCTTCTTGCCTGATGTCTTCGGGTACGAGTCGATGCCGTCGTCGGCGAGCCGGTCGCGCATCAGCACCGCCACCGGGCAGCACTCGGCGAGCCCTGCCGGCGGCCCCGGGTCCAGGTCGACAACCATCATGTCCGGGTGTTCGCCGACCTTCCACTGCGGTGTGTGCAGCTCCAGCGCGGCCAGGTTGGCCAGCCAGACCAGGGTCGGCAGGTCGTCGGCGACCACGTAGTCGATGGTCTCCCGGCCCTTGGTCGAGCCGGGCGCTGGCAGGGTTTCCACCCGCACCCAGTCCGGGGTGGCTGCCGGCTTGTTCTTCTCGAAGAACGATTTGTCGTCCACCCCGTTGGGAAACCTGATCCGGGTCACCGGTCGGTCGGCCAGGTGCGGCAGTAGCACCGGGGAGATCCGGGTGTAGTAGTCGATCACCTCACCCTTTGTGAAGCCTGCCGCCGGATAGAGGACCTTGTCCAGGTTGGACAACTCCAGTGGGCGGCCCTCGACGTCCACCTTCAGCCGGTCAGCCGGCATCCTCGACCTCCTCCGGCGGCTTGTCCGGGCGCAACCGCAGCACCCGGGGGAAGCGCAGCCGGCCGTCGGGGGTGCGCTGGCCGTACTTCACCTCCACCACCACCCGGGGTTCTACCCAGATGGCACCCCGGGCATCCTCGCGCGGCACACCCGCCGCGAACGGTGACACGCCGGAGCGCAACGGCTCCAGCTCGGCGAGGAGCTGCCGTTCCATGGCTGCGCCGATCCCGCCGCCGACCCGCCCACGGTAGATCAGCCGGCCGTCCGGGCCGGGTACGCCGACCAGCAGCCCGCCGATGCGGCGCGCTCCCGGCCGCCAGCCGCCCACCACGAAGTCGCCGGTCACCTCCAGCTTGACCTTCACCCAGTCCGGCGAGCGCACCCCCGGCCGGTAGACGGCGTCGACCCGCTTGGCCATCACGCCCTCCAGGCCGTGCTCGCCGGCCGCCTCGTAGGTGGCCGGGCCGTCGGAGAAGACCGGCGGCACCGCCCACCGGGCCCCGCCGAGCGCGAGCGCGTCCAGGGCCTCCCGGCGGCGCTCGTACGGCCAGCCGGTCAGGTCGTCGCCATTGATCCGCAGCAGGTCGAAGATCATGTACGTGACCGGCATGACCGCCGCCAACCGTGCCGCCTTGTTGCGGTCCCGGACGTGCATGCGCTCGGCCAACGCGGTGAACGACGGCTGCCCGCCCTCGCCCAACAGCACCACCTCGCCGTCGAGCAGCACGTCGTCGACCTGCTCGGGCAGGGTGGCCAGCTCCGGGTACGCGGCGGTGATCTCCACGCCGGTACGGGCGTACAGATGTTGAGCGCGACCGGAGATGTCGGCGAGTGCCCTGATGCCGTCCCATTTGAACTCGTAGGCCCAGCCGTCACCCGCAGGGAGGGGCCCGGTCATCGCGAGCATCGGCTTGAGCGGCGCTCCGGGCACGACCCGACTGTAGTACCAGGCCGAACACCTCGCGTCCGGTTCTTTCGGATGCGAGCATGGTCGATACCGGGGAAGGGAGCGCAGGATGCGTGCCATCTGGAAGGGAGCCGTGTCGTTCGGGCTCGTCTCGATCGGGGTGAAGCTCTACTCCGCGACCGAGGAGAAGGACATCCGGTTCCACCAGGTCCACCGCGAGGACGGCGGTCGGATCCGCTACAAGCGCACCTGCTCGGTCTGCGGCGAGGAGGTCACCTACGACGACATCGCCAAGGGCTACGACATCGGCGGCGGCGAGATGGTGATCCTCACCGACGAGGACTTCGCCGAGCTGCCCCTGACCAGCTCACGTGCCATCGACGTGCTGGAGTTCGTACCCGCCGAGCAGGTCGACCCGATCCTCTACAACAAGGCGTACTTCCTCGAACCGGAGGGCACCGCCACCAAGCCGTACGTGCTGCTGCGCGACGCGCTCATCGACTCGGAGCGGGTGGCGATCGTCAAGGTGGCGCTGCGCCAGCGGGAGCAGCTCGCAACGCTGCGGGTGCGCGAGGGTGTGCTGCTGCTCAACACGATGCTCTGGCCGGACGAGATCCGTACCCCGGATTTCGGTTTCCTCGACGAGGACCTCAAGGTCCGCCCGCCGGAGTTGGCGATGGCCAGTTCGCTCATCGACTCGATGGCCGGCGAGTTCGAGCCGGACGTGTTCACCGACGACTACCGGGCGGCATTGCAGGAGGTCATCGACGCCAAGGTGGAGGGTCGGGAGGTCGTCCAGCCGGAGGAGGCCGAGGAGGCCCCGGCCGCGGCGGTGGACCTGATGGCCGCGCTGAAGGCGTCGGTGGACAGGGCCCGTGCGGCGCGCGGCGAGCAACCCGCCCGCGGCGGTGGCGGCGAGCCGACGCCCATCTCGTCGGCCCGCTCGGCGCAGAAGGCAGCCGCCAAGAAGACCCCTGCGAAGAAGACCGCCACCAAGAAGGCCGCCGAGAAGAAGACGGCAGCCAAGGCCGAGCCGGCGAAGAAGACCGCCGCCAAGAAGACAGCGGCGAAGAAGGCCGAACCCGCGAAGAAGACGACCGCCCGCAAGACCGCACCGCGCAAGACCGCCTGACCGGTACGGCAGCGACGAGGGGTGTCGGCCGGACCGGGTACGCTCCGCCGGCCGCTGGCAACCGGAGGAGCCCTCATGCCGTACACCCCTGACCTGGACCGGTTGTTGACGCCCGGGGCGCGCTTCACCGACGCGCACGGCGCGTACCTGATCGAGGTCCACCCGGTGGGCGACATCGTGCTGCCGACCGGCCAGGTGGTCGGGTGCGACCCGCTGGTCCGCCCTGAGGCCGAGCCGTTCACTGTCACGGTGCCGCCTGGGCGTCATCCAGCCCGCGCCTGGGTGGCTGCGGTGCTGCGGGAGGACGCCGAGGTCGACCGGCGGGTGGCGGCACTGGAGCTGGTGATCTCCGAGGCGCCGACGGTGCGCTGGGAGCCGGCCGTCGCGGGCGACCAGGATGTCGCCGCCCTCGGCCCGGACGACTACTTCGGGTACGGGGTGGACGCCGGCGCCGGCACTCTCGCCGACCCGACAGCGCTCGCCGCCCTGGAAGCCTGGGACGAGGATCGCGTCGAGGAGGTCTTCATCCCCGCGGAGCCGCCCGAGTCGCAGGTCCCGGGGCTGATCACGGCCGTGCTGGACGAGACCACCGGCGCGAACGTCGTCACCGTCACCACGGGTTGGGGCGACGGTTGCTACGGAACCTGGATCGGGCGCGCGGCCGACGGGAGTGTCACGTCGTTCGTGACCGACTTCATGGTCGTACCCGAATAACGTCCCGCGACGGCCTCCGTGGGCGATCCGAGACGTCCGGGGCGGGCACAGCGGGCCGCAGGGCGGGTACCGTGTGCGTCGGCTTTCCCCCCGGCACCGGGTGCCGGCCACACCTTCGCAGCAGGGAGTCGACGACGTGAGCGAGCGGACGCAGCAGAACCGGTCGGAGGGCCAGAGCCCGGCAACGAAGGCGGGGCGACGGCTGGCCGCCCAGCTGGCGGCCCAGAAGGCCGCCGAGGCGAAGCGACGCCGCAACGCGTGGGCGGGTGGCCTCGCCGGCGTCGCCGTGATGGCGCTGCTGATCGGCGGTTTCGTGTGGATCGACCGGAACCGGGGCGACGACAAGCCCGCCAACCAGGCCGGTGCGACCCCGTCGGCGTCCGCCCCGGCTGCGGACGCCCCCACCGCGCCCCCGGCTCCGCAGATGCCCGAGAACGCCGACCCGGCGCTGAGCAAGAAGCCGACGGTGAAGGCCGGCACTGGCGAGCTGAAGAAGCTCACTGTCACCCCGGTGATCAAGGGCACCGGCCCGGCCGTCAAGCAGGGCCAGACCATCACCACCAACTACGTGGGCGTGTTCTACAAGGACGGCAAGGAGTTCGACTCGTCCTGGAACGCGGGCCAGCCGGCCACCTTCGCCATCGGGGTGGGGCAGGTCATTCCCGGCTGGGACCAGGGCCTGGTGGGCGTGACCGTGGGCAGCCGGGTGCAGCTCGACATCCCGGGCGAGCTGGCGTACGGCAACGACGAGGCAGCCGCTGGCGGTCGTCCGACCGGCCCGCTGCGCTTCGTGGTGGACGTGCTCGCCGCCCAGTGATCTGTCTGGATCGCCCCGGTTGTCGTCCGGGCGCGATGGAGTTGTTCACATGGGGCTTCCGGCCGGTTACCCACCGGCAGTAGGTTCGGCGTCACCCCCTGGGCGGTCCGCCGCCCCGGGGTGGGCATCCGGACGGGGACGCGGAGGTGCGGTGTGACGACGCTGGCTGAGCCTGGGCGGACCGCCCGGCTGATGTGGACGCACTTCGAAGCGGTGCACGCTGTCACCTACTTCCATCCCCGGGCCCGTGCCGCGTACGAGGCGGTCGGCCTGCGCGGGTACTGGCGTGGCTACTTCGCGGGCCGCTCCGCGCCGCTGGGCGCCACCGAGGCGGCTCCGGTGATTGCCGCCTTCTTCACCTTCGCGCCGCCGATGGTGAGCCGGGCGCTGCCGGCGGTGTGGCGGTTGGCCACGCCGACGGAGGCGTTGCGGGCCCGGCTGACAGGTGCCGTGCAGGCGCTCGCCGAGCTGACCTACGAGTTGCCCGAGGCGCACCTCATGGAGACCGCCGACCTGCTGGAGGAGGCCGCCACTGCGGCGCAGACGGCGGGCCGGGTGCTCGGCGCTGCCAATGCGGCGCTGCCGATCGGGGAGTACCCCCTGGCCCGAATCTGGCAGGCCGCGACGACGCTGCGCGAGCAGCGGGGCGACGGGCACGTTGCGGCGCTGGTGGCCGCTGGCCTGGACCCGGTGGAGACGCTGGCCTGGAAGGTGGCCGTCGGCATGTCACCTGTGAACCTGCTGGGCCGGGGCTGGACGGAAGAGCAGTGGCACGCCGCCTGCGAGCGGCTGACACAGCGCGGCTGGTTGGCACCGGACGGTACGGCCACCGAGCAGAGTCGGGCCGACTTCCAGGCCGTCGAGGACGCCACCGACCGGGCCGCCGAACACCCGTGGTTGGCCCTCGGCGTGGATCGCACCGACCGGCTGCGTGAGCTGCTGGAACCGATCGCCCGGTCCTGTCACACGCTGATCCCGCCGGACAGCCCGATCGGGCTGCCCCCACTGCCCGCCTGACCGGACGCCTCCGGGTCGGGCAGGATGGGCCCGTGGTGGATGCTGTGGTTTTCGACCTGGACGGCGTGATCGTGGATTCCGAGCCCGTGTGGGAGGAGGTCCGGCGGGCGTACGTGGCCGAGCACGGCGGGACGTGGCAGCCGGACACCCAGCGTCGGCTGATGGGTATGAGCACCGGCGAGTGGGCCGCCTATCTCAGTGGCGAGCTGGGCGTGCAGCGCACCGCTGAGCAGGTCGCCGACGAGGTGGTGCGGGAGATGGCCCGGCGCTACCGGGAGCACGTACCCCTCATCGACGGCGCCGACGAGGTGGTGCGCCGGATGGCCGCGCGGTGGCCGCTGGGGTTGGCCAGCTCGTCGCCGACCCGGCTGATCGCTGCGGCGCTGGACGCCACGGGTCTGACCGACGCTTTCGCCGTCACCCTGTCCACCGAGGAGACCGAGCGGGGCAAGCCGGCACCGGACGTGTACCTGACCGTCGCGCGGCGCCTCGGCGTCGACGCGACCCGCTGTGCGGCGGTGGAGGACTCGTCGAACGGGGTCCGGTCGGCTGCCGCGGCGGGGATGCGTGTGGTGGCGGTGCCGCACGGCTCGTACCCCCTGGACCCGGATGCGGCGGCGTTGGCGGCGGTGACAGTGGGTTCGATCGGTGAGCTGAGTCCGGAGCTGGTGGGCGGGCTGAAGGGTTGACCTGCGCGCCGTCACGGCTGTCCCCGGTTGTGCGGTTTCCGGGCCGGTGTCGGTCGGCATGACGGGGACCGTGCGGGGTACCGCAGGCGACGGTGCTCGACACGGGTGCCGCGCGCCGGACAGCTGAGGAGTCGACGGATGAAGGCCATCGTGTACGAGCGCACCGGCGACCCTTCGGTGCTGGAGTTGGTCGACCGCCCGGTGCCGGAGCCGGGGGCGGGCGAGGTCCTGGTCCGGATGGCGGTGTCCGGGGTGAACCCGACGGACTGGAAGTCCCGGCGGTCCTCCGCGCCGAAGGGGTGGCAGATCCCCGGGCAGGACGGCGCGGGAGTGATCGAGGCGGTCGGCACGGGAGTCGACGCCGAGCTGATCGGTGAACGGGTCTGGATCTGGGAGGCTGCCTGGCAGCGGCCGTGGGGCACCGCCGCGGAGTACACGCTGGTGCCGGTGCGGCAGACGGTGCCGCTGGGTGACGCCTCGTTCGAGCTGGGGGCGAGCCTGGGCATCCCGTTCCTGACCGCGCACCGCTGCCTGACGGCCGGCGAGCTCATGCCGGACGCGCTGCGCGCCGGCGCGTTGGCCGACCACACAGTGCTGGTGCAGGGCGGGGCGGGCGCTGTCGGCAACGCGGCGATCCAGTTGGCCCGGTGGGCTGACGCCACTGTGATCGCCACGGTGAGCAGCCCGGAGAAGGCGCAGCTCGCTGCGGCAGCCGGCGCCTCCCTGGTGATCAATTACCGGGAGCAGGACGTGGTCGAGGAGGTCCGCAAGATCGCCCCGGACGGGGTCCACACGGTCGTCGAGGTCTCCCCTGCCCGCAACGCGTCGACGGACGCGCAGGTCCTCCGGCAGGGCGGCGCTGTCTGCGTGTACGCCGACGACGGTGGCGCCGAGATGACGGTGCCGGTCCGTCCACTGTTCGCGCTCAACAGCAGGTGGCAGTTCGTGCTGGTCTACACGGAGCCGAAGGCGGCAAAGGCACAGGGCGTGGTCGACGTGGCGGCGGCGGCCAACCAGGGTGGCATCCGGGTGGGCGCCGACGCCGGCCTGCCGCTGCACACCTACCCGCTGGCGGACGCGGCGGCGGCCCACCAGGCGGTAGAGGACTCGGTGGTGGGCAAGGTCCAGATCACCACCAGCGACGCCTGATCGGGTCTTCGGCTGCTGATTTCCCCGTCATCAGGACAGAGCCGAACAATTTTCGCAACAATGACGGTGCGGGTTACCCGCAAGGAAAGGGCGGCCCCGGCGCGGTGCGAACGCCGGGGCCGCCCCCTGGGGAGGAAATGATCAGGAGAATTCCCTCTTCCCCAACAGGCGACGGTGCCCGCTAAAACGTTACGGGGCTGTCAGCTCCCGGACACTGAGCTCGCCTCCGGCGTACCGCGAACGGACGACCTTCTTGTCGAACTTCCCGACGCTGGTCTTGGGCACCGCGTCGATGAACGCCCACCGCTCGGGCAGCTGCCAGCGGACAACTGTGGCGGCCAGGAAGTCGCGCAGTTCCTCGGCGGTCGCCGTGCCGCCCTCCCGGACCACCACGGTGGCCAACGGACGCTCGCCCCACCGCTCGTCCGGCACCCCCACCACGCAGGCCTCCAGCACCGCCGGATGGGCCATCAGCGCATTTTCCAGCTCCACCGAGGAGATCCACTCACCACCGGACTTGATCACGTCCTTGGCCCGGTCGGTGAGCGTCAGGTACCCGTCCGGGGACAGCGTGCCCACGTCCCCGGTACGCAGCCAGCCGTCGCGGAACTTCTCCTCGTCGGGGGCGTCGTCACCGACGTACCGTGCGGTCACCCACGGCCCCCGGACCTCCAGCTCGCCCACTGACGTGCCGTCGGCGGGCAGTGGCTCGCCCGCCGGGCCGACGATGCGCGCCTGCACGCCGGCCGGCACCCGGCCCTGCGTGTAGCGGTAGCGCCACGCCTGCTCACCGCTCGCGCCGGCCGGTGGGCGGGAGACCGAACCCAGCGGGGACATCTCTGTCATCCCCCAGGCGTGGATCACGTCGATGCCGTGCCGCTCGTCGAACGCGTGCATCAGGGCCGGCGGGCAGGCCGAGCCACCGACGATCACCTCGGTGAGCGACGAGGTGTCCACGTCGTGGGTGTCCAGGTATGCGAGCAGGTCGGTCCAGATGGTCGGCACCGCGCCGGCCAGCGTCGGCCGCTCGGCGGCGATCATCTCGGCGATCGGCGCCGCCTGGAGGAATCGGTCCGGCATGATCAGCGACGCGCCGGACAGGAACGCCGCGTACGGCAGGCCCCACGACATGGCGTGGAACATCGGCACGATCGCCAGCTCCCGATCGGTCGGCCCGAGGCCGAACCCCTCGGGCATGCAGACCTGCAACGAGTGCAGGTAGATCGAGCGGTGCGAGTAGGCGACGCCCTTGGGATGTCCGGTGGTGCCCGAGGTGTAGCAGAGCGCCGCCGCGTCCCGCTCGTCCACCTCGGGCCAGTCGAACGTGTCGGGACGGTCGGCGAGCAGCGCGTCCCAGTGGTGCACGGTGATCCGGTCACCGGCAGCAGCCACCAGGGGCGCCGGGTCACCGCCGCCGACCACCACGACGTGCCGCACTGTTGCCAGCTCGCCGATCACCCGGGCCAGCAGCGGGATGAGCGTGCTGTCGACGAGCACCACCCGGTCCTGCGCGTGGTTGGCGATGTAGGAGACCTGGTCGGGAAAGAGCCGGATGTTGAGGGTGTGCAGCACCGCACCCATGCTCGGCACCGCGAAGTACGCCACCAGGTGCTCGTTGTTGTTCCACATGAACGTGGCGACCCGCTCGTCGCCTGTCACCCCGCACTCGTCGCGCAGCGCGTGTGCCAGCCGCGCCGCCGCGCGGCCCACCTCGGCGTACGTCATCCGGCGGGGTTCGCCGCCGGTCCAGGTGACCACCTCGGCCGTGCCGTGCACCCCGGCGCCGTGGTCGAGGATCCGGGAGACCTGCAGAGGGGCGTCCATCATCGTGCTACGCATGGGTAACAAGTTAGTGTCGCCGGTCACACGTTGGGAACCCCCGTAAATTGGCGCAGGTGAGCATTTCCTGGGCCGATTCGTACGTGGGGCAACTACGCGCGCTGGCCGGTGACCGGACGCTGATGTTCGTCGGCGCCCGGGCCGTGGTCAACGACAACGCCGGGCGCATCCTGCTGATCCAACGCTCGGACAACGGCCAGTGGGCAATGCCCGCCGGCGCCATGGAGCTGGGTGAGTCGATCGCCGACTGCGCCGTACGCGAGGTCCGCGAGGAGACCGGGCTGCGGGCGCTGCGGGTCTGCGCGTTCGCCCTCTACACCGGCCCGGACCGGACCAGCACCAACATGTACGGGCACACGTACCAGGTCTTCACCACCGCGTTCAAGGTGGAGGAGTGGGATGGGCAGCTGTCCCGGACCACCGACGAGACCACCGACGCGGGCTTCTTTCCCCGCGACCGGTTCCCGGCACCGCTCTCCGCCTCGGTCAACGAGACCCTGGCCGACCTGGACGTCTTCGATCAGACCAACCGGCTCATCCTGAAGTAGGTGAGCCGGCGGTCCGTCAGATCATCGTCTGGGACTTGGCCTCCATGTCGGCGGCGGCCTCATCCTTCGACTCCTTGGTGAGCGGCTTGCCGCCCGGCGCCGGAGCCTTACCGCCGATCGGGTCGGCACCACCGGTGGCACCCTCCGGCCCGGCACCTCGCAGCGTGTTGTTTGGCATCGCCACTGTGACCAGCACCGCCACGATGGCGACCAGGCCGGCGGTCAGGAAGACCAGGTGCAGCGAGTCGACGAACGACTCCTGGATGGCGGCCCGCACCGCACCGGGCAACGCCATGATCGTCGCCGGGTCGTTGATCGAGATGTTCGTACCGCCGCTCGCCGCGATCGCCGCCTGCTGATCTGGCGGAAGCTGGGCGATCGCGCCCGGCAGCCGTTCGGCCAACTGCGTGTTGAGCCGCGAGGACAGCAGCGTGCCGAGGATCGCCACGCCGAACGAACCACCAAGCGACCGGAAGAACGTCGCCGAGGACGTACCGGCGCCCAGGTCCCGCACCGAGACCGCGTTCTGCACCGCCAGGACCAGCGACTGCATGCACAGACCCAGGCCGACGCCGATGACCACCATGAAGCCGAACGCCACCCACAGCGAGGTGTCCACGTGCAGCCTCGTGAACAGCAGCATGCCCAGCACCAGCGTCACCGCCCCGGCGACCGGGAACCACTTGTACCGCCCGATGCGGCTCATCGCCCGGCCGGTGACGATCGACGTGACGATGATGCCCGCCATCATCGGCAGCATCAGCAGACCGCTGCGGGTCGGCGAGGCGCCCTTGACGATCTGCAGGTACAGCGGGATGAAGATGATCGAGCCGAACATCACCAGACCCAGCACGAAGCCTGCGGAGTTGGCGAGCGCGAACGTGGCGCTGCGGAACAGCCGCAGCGGCAGGATCGGCTCGGCGACACGGGCCTCCTGGAGCACGAAGAGCACTGCCAGCACCGCGCCCGCGGCCAGCAGGCCGATGATCACCCCGGAACCCCACGGGTACTCGTTGCCGCCCCAGCTCAACGCCAGCAGCAGACAGCTCACCCCGGCGACAAGCAGACCCGCGCCCAGCCAGTCGATCGCGTGCTTACGCCGCTCGAACGGGATCAGCCGCATCACGTGGTAGCAGACCACGATGGCAAGGATCCCCAGCGGCACGTTGATGTAGAAGATCCACCGCCAGTCGGTCTCCGCGAAGTAACCACCGACAAGCGGGCCAGCCACCGACGAGATGCCGAACACCGCGCCGAACAACCCCTGGTAGCGGCCACGATCGCGGGGGGACACCACGTCCGAGATGATCGTGAACGCCAACGTCATCAGGCCACCCGCGCCGAGGCCCTGGATGCCCCGGGTGACGATCAGCTGGGTCATGTTCTGCGACAACCCGGCCAGCAACGACCCGACCAGGAACGTGCCGATCGAGAACAGGAACACCGGCCGGCGGCCGTACAGGTCGGCCATCTTGCCGTACAACGGCGTCGACGCCGTCGAGGCGAGCAGGTACGCCGTGACCACCCACGAGTAGTGGTTGATCCCACCCAGTTCACCGACGATTGTCGGCAGGGCCGTACCGACGATGGTCTGGTCGAGTGCGGCCAGCAGCATGCCGGTCATCAGACCGAGCATGAGCAGCCGGATCTGCCGGTGATTCAACACCGGGGCGGCGGAGGCTTGGGTCATTCCGCCTACTTTCCCGCCCAACAGAAACCATGCGTCCCGACCCCCACCCCGTCCCGCCCACCCCCGCCCTCCCCGGGTTGATCATGAGGTTGGCGGGGCCGGATCGGCGTATCGCTCCCGCCAACCTCATGATCGACAAGGTGGGACGGGGCCGGGGGCGAGGGGGGACGGTCAGGCGGCGAAGGTTTGGGTGATCTTTTCGCAGAAGGCGGGGAGGTCGTCGGGGTTGCGGCTGCTGGTGAGGTTGCCGTCGGTGACGCACTCCTCGTCGACCCAGGTGGCCCCGGCGTTCGTCAGGTCCGTCCGCAGGCTCGGCCAGGACGTGATCCGTCGGCCCCGCAGCACGTCCGCCTCGATCAACGTCCACGGGCCGTGGCAGATCACCCCGACCGGCTTGCCAGCGTCGAAGAACGCCTTCACGAACCGCACCGCGTCCGGGTCGGTACGCAGGAAGTCCGGGTTCGCCACCCCGCCGGGCAGCACAAGCGCGTCGTACCCGGCGGCGTCCGCCTTGTCGGCGGTGACGTCCACGTCGTACGTCTTCGACTGGTCCAGGTGGTTGAACGCCTGGATGGAGCCCGGCTTGAGCGAGACCAGCTCGGCGGTCGCGCCGGCCTTCTCGACGGCCTCGCGCGGCTGAACGTACTCGACCTCCTCGACGCCGTCGGTGGCCAGGAACGCGATCCGCTTGCCTTGCAGTGTCGCTGTCATCTCGGTACATCTCCTCTCCGGGGGGTACCTCAATTCCCTTCCCGCCGCCGAACACCCGAAACAGGTCCGGCCGGTAAGGAAGGGCACTGTGCGGCAGCGCGCGGCCCCCCGATTGACAAAGGCCCCCTGACCAGCGGCCGGACGCCTCACCGGCCAGGTTTGGCCCGGAGGGCGTTGGGGACCCGGGGAGGCATGGCAGGAGCAGCAGCGGAACAGCGCCGGCTCGCCACCGTCGTGGAGAGCTGGCTCGGGCGCCCGGTCCTGATCGTCGGCGACGCCATGCTTGACGAGTGGCGGTTCGCCGACTCCGATCGGCTCTGCCGGGAGGCGCCCGCACCGGTCCTCACCCTGCGACGGCGGATCTCCGCGGCGGGCGGGGCCGCGAACACCGCGGTCAACGTCGCCACCCTCGGCGGACGGGCGGTATTGGTGGCCCCCGTGGGCGCCGACGTGGCAGGCGACGAACTGCACGACTGTCTGGACCGCGCCGGCGTCTGGGACCGTACGGTAAGCCAGCCCGGCCGCCCCACACCCGTGAAGCGGCGGATGCTGGCAGGTAATCAGATCCTGCTCCGGGAGGACTCCGGCGACCCGGACGACGCGCTGGACCCGGACGGGGTGTCCCGGCTGCTCACGGCGCTTGACTGCGCCACCGAGGAGCTGCGGGCAGCCGCCGGCGGGGAGGCGCCGACCCTCGTGGTCTGCGACTACGGTCTGGGTGCCCTGCCCGCGCCGGTCCGCGCGTGGCTGGTCGCGCAGCGGGAGCGATACGCCACTGTCGCGCTCGACGCTCACGACCTCGCCGACTGGCGGGGCCTCGCACCGACGGTTGTCACTCCCAGCTTCGCGGAGGCGACGAGGCTGCTGGCCCGTGCCGGCGGCGCGTCCCGCCCGACGGGCGGCACGGACCTGCACCTGGAACACCCCGACGGCGACC
Source organism: Micromonospora profundi (assembly GCF_011927785.1). NCBI lineage: Bacteria > Bacillati > Actinomycetota > Actinomycetes > Micromonosporales > Micromonosporaceae > Micromonospora > Micromonospora profundi. The sequence continues at coordinate 5,513,342 of NZ_JAATJK010000001.1, forward strand.
CGACCGACGGTCCCTCCGAACTGACCGTCGGCGCGGCCCCGGGCGGAACCCACACCGACAGCACAGCCCACACCGACGGAGCCACCCACACCGACAGCGCCGCTCAGACCGACGGCACCGCGCCGGGCTTCGTCCGAGCCGATGCCCCCGGCCGAGCGGCGGGGATCAGCGCCGACCGTCCCGGCCCGGTGGGCGAACCCACAGCGAGCGAGGGCCGGGTGGCGTTCACCGGCGACGGGCTCAGCGTCACCGGCACCGGTGTCACTGTGAACACCGAGGCCGGGGCGGGCGTGGACCGGGCGGTGCTCGCCGAGTCGCGCCTGGCCGAGTTGCACGCGCACACCGGCGCCGACGTGGTCGCGGTGACCCTGGACACCGAGGGCGCTGTGGTCGGCGGCGCCGACGGCGAGCGGCGGCGCAGCCACAGCACCCCGGTCCCGGCGAGCCACGCCGTGGGCGCCGGGGACGCGTACCTGGCGGCGATGACGCTGGCCCTGGCCGCCGACGCGCCGCTGCCCACCGCCGCGCAACTCGCCCAGCTCGCGGCCACCATCACCGTGTCCGACACCGGCACCTGCGTGTGCCTGCGCGACGACCTGCTCGCCGCCCTCGACATGCGGCCGGAGACCGGTGGGCATCCGGCGCTCGTCGGCACCGACGAACTCGACGCGATAGTGGCCGCGCATCGCGAGGCGGGACGGTCGGTGGTGTTCACGAACGGCTGCTTCGACGTGCTGCACCGGGGGCACGTGCGCTACCTGGAACAGGCCCGTGCTCTCGGCGACCTGCTCATCGTGGCTGTCAACTCCGACGGCAGCGTCCGTCGCCTGAAGGGGCCGGACCGGCCGGTCAACCCGGTCGAGGACAGAGGGGCACTGCTCGCCGCGCTGTCCTGCGTGGACCACGTGGTGATCTTCGAGGAGGACTCGCCCGCCGCGCTGATCGAGGCCGTCCGGCCGGACGTGTACGTAAAGGGCGGCGACTATCCGCCGGAGCTGGTGCCGGAGGCGCCACTGGTACGCCGGCTCGGTGGCCAGGTGCGGACCCTTGGGTACGTGCCGGACCGGTCCACGTCGGCGATCATCGAGCGGATCCGGTCACACAGCCAGGACCTGTCGTCGCAGGCCACGGACCCGGAGCCCGACGCGGTGTCCCGCGCCCAGGCCAGCATGCCCGACACGTCGTTGAGCACCGGGACGCAACCGGCGAGCGCGCCGCCGACGGGCAGCAGCATGACCACCCGACCGTCGTGAACCGGCCCCTCGACCTCGGCACCGCCGCGTCGTTCCGCACCGACCGGCTTGTCGACGTGCTGATCCCGACACGTAACCGGCCCGCCGAGCTGGCGGTCACCCTGGCCGGGCTCGCCGCCCAGAACGGGGTGCCCGCCTTCGGGGTGGTGGTCAGCGACCAGTCCGACGGGGAGCCGGCGTACGCCCACCCTGCGGCGGCCACAATGGTCCGGGCGCTGCGCCACGGGGGTCACCCGGTGCTGCTGACCCGCCGCCTGCCCCGGCGCGGGTTGGCCGAGCACCGCGCGTACCTGCTCGCCGCGTCGACTGCCAGGTACGTGCTCAGCCTCGACGACGACGTCTGGCTGGAACCGGGGGCGCTGCACCGGTTGGTCACCGCGATCGAGGAGTTGGGCTGCGGTTTCGTCGGCAACGGGGTGCACGGGCTGTCGTACACCGACGACGTACGGCCGGACGCGCACGGGCACTACGAGGAGTGGGCCGGCCCGCCGACGCCGGAGCGGATCCGGCCGGGCACCGCCCAGTGGGACCGTGCGCGTATCCACTCGGCGGCCAACCTGCTGCACATCACCGCCAAGCTGGCGCTGCCGCCTGGCGCGTGGCGGGCGTACAAGGTGTCCTGGATCGGCGGGTGCGTCCTCTACGACAGGGCGAAGCTCGTCGCGTCCGGTGGGTTCGACTTCTGGCGACGGGTGCAGGAGAAACACCAGGGCGAGGACGTGGCGGCCCAGCTCGCGGTGCTGGCCCGGTACGGCGGGGCGGGCGTCCTGCCGAGCGGCGCGTACCACCTGGAGTCCCCGACCACTGTCACCGAGCGGGACGTGGAGGCGTGGGAGGTCGTCCTCGCCGACGAGGACGCCCCGCAGCCGGCCTGACTACGGCGTGAGCAGTTCGCGGGCGGCCTCCAGCACCTCGGCCACCGGCACGTCGGTGACGAACGAGTCCCGGTGCGGGCACTCGCCGTCGCCGGGCCGGTGCGGGTAGATGCCGGGCGTGCAGTCGACGCCGCAGACCGGGCAGTGCACCATCCAGGAACAGATCGGCCGGTGCCGACCGCGCAGCGGGTTCGCCGTGTTGATCAGGTTGCCGACCCAGAAGATGCCCACCGTGGGGGTGCCCACGGCGGCGGCCAGGTGCAGCGGCCCGGTGTCGTTGGAGACGACGAGCGCGCAGTCGGCGTACCCGCCGGCCAGCCCACCGAGGCTGAGCGTGCCGACCTGCGGCCGGACCGGCACGCCCGCCGCCGCGACCACCCGGTCCACCACCTCCCGCTCGGACGGCGTACCTGTGACAAGCACCTCGTAGCCGTCGCCGTGCAGCTCGCGGGCCACCTCGGCGAAGCGTTCGGTCGGCCAGCGGCGGCGGGTGTCGGTGGCGCCCGGGTGCAGCGCCACGCGGGGACGGTCCGCCGGGCCGAGCACCCGGGCCGCCTCGGCCCGGTCGGCGTCGGTGACGGCGAGCGTCGGTACGACAGTGGTGGCGGGGGCACCGACCAGTGCCACCACCTCCAGGTAGCGGATCACCTCGTGCTGGTAGTAGACGTAGCGGATCCACCGGTCCAGCGGCGGGGCGTCCTCGGCGCGCAACCCGACGGTGACCCGGGCTCCGAGGCGGCTCATCAAGGGGTTGGAATTGGCGCCACCCCCGTGGATCTGCACCGCCAGGTCGAAGCCGGTGGCCGCCGCCGCCAGGAAGTCGTCAATCGACGACTCTGGTTCGTCGGGCTCCGGGGAGCGGATGCCGGGCGCGGGCGGCACCACAAGCACCCTGTCGACAGGGCCGGGCCGGTCACGCCAGAGCTTCGCGTGCCACGGCGCTCCGAGCAGCACGATCTCCGCCGAGGGGTACGCGGCGCGCAGCGCGTCAAGCGCTGGAAGGGCGAAGATGAAGTCACCGAGCGCGTTGGCCCGCAGCACCGCGATCCGCCGCACGTCGGGGACGAGCCCGGCCGTCGGGCCGAGCAGGGACGGGGTGACCACGCCGGCTGCTACGGCCGGTCGATCTCGCCGACGGTGTCCGGGTGGTGCAGCTCCCGGTCCGCTGCGGGATCGGCAGGCATCGGCGTACCCCCGGATTGGACTGTGGAGCGCGGTCCGGTGCGGCCGACGGTGATGGTGCGCGGCGTGGCCCGTGCCGCCCGGGGCAGGCGGACCCGCAGCAGCCCGTGGTCCATCACCGCGTCGATGCCGTCGGGGTCGACGCGGGAGGGCAGGTCGACGCGGTACTCGAACCCGCGGGTCTCGAAGCCGCCGGGGATGCCCTGGTCGGCGTTGACCTCCGCCTCGGAGCGGGCGCGCACGCACAGCTCCCGGTCGTCGAGCTCGACGGCCACCTCCTCGGGTGCCACGCCGGGCAGCCGGACGACGACCTCCCAGCCGTCGGACGTCTCGCTCAGCTCGACGTCTGATGCTCCGGCCCGGCCGCCCACCAGCCGGCTCAACTCGGAGCGCAACGACTGCAACTCGCCCATCGGGTCCCAGCCCTGCTGCCGGCTCCGCCATCCCCTGCTGAAGCCGCCGGGCTGCTGCTCACTCATCGCGCCTCTCCGATCCGCTGGGCGGCCGTGGGAGGCCGCAGTGAGCTGGGCGCGTCCAGATTCGCGTCACGGTCGACGCCCACACCGAGCCGGTCGACCAGCTCACCGCCGAGCCAGGCGCTGATCCCGAGGATCGCCACCGCGACCACCTCGACGACGAGCAACGCGCCGCCGGCGGCGCGGGAGTCGGCGTTGAGCCGGACCACCCAGATCGCGGCGAAGAGCAGGATCACCGCGACGTTGGCCCCGGCGTGCAGCAACGCCACCCGCTTGGCGCGGGTGCCGGTCGGGATCGCCAGCAGGTCGAACGTGCCGGCCGCCGCGGCCAGCAGGCCGCCGATCAGGCCGACGGTGATGTTCCAGTACGCGACCTCGCCGAGCAGGTCGGGACCGCCGACAGTGTCGACGATGTCGAACAGCACCGCTGTGACAAGCAGCGCGACCGGGAACATGACCAGCATCGGATGGACCGGGTGGCCCAGCACCTTGAGTCGGCTCTCCATCTCCCGGCCTCCACTGGTCGGCGTGCTGCGGACGGTACGTGCGGCGGGCGCGTCGGATGAGGCCGTACCCCCGGCGACGGGGGACAAACCTCCCGCTGGTCAAGCCTTAGGCTGGCGAGGGGTGTGGCCCCGCCACCCCTGTCAACGGCTGGGGGAGGAACACGTGACGGTGGAGATCACTTCGCACGAGGAGTTACGCGAACTGCTCGGAGCGCCGCACCCGCGGGCCGCCAACAAGGATCGTGTCCGGTTGCACGAGCGGGACCGGCAGTGGCTCGCCGCCTCGCCGTTCTGCCTGGTGGCCACGGCCGGCGCGGACGGCACCTGCGACGTCTCCCCCAAGGGCGACCCTGCCGGCTTCGCCCTGGTGTTGGACGACGTGACGATCGCGCTGCCCGAGCGGCCGGGCAACAAGCGCGCGGACGGCTACCGCAACATCCTGGACAACCCGCACGTCGGGCTGCTCTTCATGATCCCCGGGCGGACCGACACGTTGCGGATCAACGGTCGCGCCACGCTGGTGCGGGACGCGGCGTGGTTCGACGACATGGTGGTCAAGGGGCATCGGCCGGTGCTCGCCGTGGTGGTGGAGATCGAGCAGATCTTCTACCACTGCGCGAAGGCGTTCCTGCGGTCGTCGCTGTGGCAGCCGGAGACCTGGCAGCCCGACGTGTTGCCAGCCCGTGCGCGCCTCATCAAGGAGGTCGAGGCGCCCGCAGAGAGCCTGGAAGAGCTGGAACGACACTACGGCCCGGAGTACGTCAGGACGATCTACTCCTGACGCGGGTGCCCGGGGTGGCACCCGCACTGCCCCGGCAGCCCTCCGCGCATTGCCGCCGAACGCCGTCGTGCCGTCAGGTCGACCAGCCGGCGGGGTTGCCGAATGACTCCCGGGAGATGCCGGAGCCGGTCTGCGGCCAACCGCCGAACCGGTCGTTGTGCAGGTGGGCGAAGAAATAACACATGCTCTCGCAGTCGGCGTCTTCCAGAGCAAGAGCAGGATTGACGCGGACGGCCTCGTAGTAGGCCCGGCCGAGGGCGACGATGAAGCCGCGGCAGTAGAGGAAGCCGTCGTCCGAGCCGTCGGTCACCTCGTGGATGTCCTCCCGGTCGATGTCGTGCAGCTTGCGCTCCACCACCCGGTCGAGGTCGGTCAACTCCTGCGCCGACAACTCGTCGCTGAGGGCGCCGAGGCGGGCGAGGAACGGGGCCAGCCAGTCGTCGATCGCGTAGAACCGCACGTCATCCTCCCCGTCGGGATCACGCTCGACGATGGCTCGGCGCAGCGCCAGCGCCTCCGCGTCGAGCCCGGCCCACGCCGACTCGATGAGCGCCCACAGTCGGGCCTCGTCGGCGGCGGTAGGCAACATGCCTGTGGCATCGGTGGTCACTGTCACGACCGGACCGTATCCGGCACCACCGACAGTCCTGCCTGGGCCTGGCCGGCTACTCAGCGGACACCATCCACAGGTGACCGTCCGGGTCGGCGAAGGCCCCCGCGTACCCCCAGGGTTGTGCTGCCGGCTCGGTGACCACCTCGGCGCCGGCGGCGCGGGCCCGCTCGACGATCGCGTCCGCGTCAGCGGGAGACGCGACGCCGAGGCTGAGCACGCACTCACTCTGGCCCCGCGCGGCGACCTCGTGCGAGCCGATCACCCAGCCGAAGCCGCCGGTCGGGACGAGCATCAGCCGCAACCCGTCGTTGACCACGAACTGCAACGGCTCCGGAAGGCCGTCGTCGGCCAACTCCCCCACCGCCTCCAGGCCGAGGCCGTCGGAGTAGAAGCGGTGTGCGGTCGCGCGGTCGGCGACGGGCAGGCTGACGGTCACGGGGGCGTACGTCATGGAATCGGCTCCAGGATGTCCGGCGGATGGTCTCTCCAGGATGGATGTCGTCGGAGACACGATCTCATCGGCGCGGGCTCGGATCGGACCCGACGTCGCGCCACTGGTCGTCGGTCTAGCGTGGCCGTCATGAGCGAGGACGGCTGGCTGGCGGACACCCGCACCTCCTACGACACGGTCGCCGACAGTTACGCGGACCTGCTGCGCGGCCTCCTGGCCGAAGCGCCCTACGAACGGGCTGCCTTCGCCCTGTTCGCTGACCTCGTCCGGGCCGCCGGTGACGGGCCGGTCGCCGATGTCGGCTGCGGGCCGGGGCGCATCACCGCCCATCTGCACGACCTCGGCCTGGACGCCTTCGGCATCGACCTGTCACCCGGGATGATCGACGTCGCCAGACGGGACCACCCCGGTCTCCGGTTCGAGGTGGGCTCCATGACCGACCTCGATCTGGACGACGGCTCGATCGCCGGGCTGGTGGCGTGGTACTCGCTGATCCACATCCCCGACGACACGATCGGCGCGGTCCTCGCGCAGTTCCGGAGGGTGTTGCGTCCCGGCGGCCCGCTGCTGCTCGGGTTCCATGTCGGCGACGAGACCACTCTCAAGACCCAGGGGTACGGCGGCCATCCCATGAAAATCCACGTCCACCGCCGCCAGCCAGCCCAATTGGCGGCCTGGCTGCACGACGCCGGGTTCACCGTCGAGGCGCAGACGACAGTCGTCTCACCGGAGAGCCGGCTCGGTGGCATCGTGTTCGCGCGCCGCCAACCCGGGCGGCCGCATCAACCCTGAGGGCGTCGGGGTCCCTGGCGGCCAGCCCGGGAGGTTGCACCCGCTGTGCGCCCATATCGACCCTGGCCGCCGTGGTGCCGGAGGAAGGGCTACGCGAGCCCGGCGATCTGCGCCCGCCACCACTCGTCGATCATGTCGACAGCGTTGGAGGGCAGCCGGAGACAGACCCATTGCCTTCCACCCGCATGCCAGGACTTTTCGCTACGGGTGGCGACGTGCCGCACCAGGTCGCCTCGGTTCCCGCACTTCCGCACGCCCTGCGCCCCGGCGGCCCGCTGCGGCTCCGCTACCTCGGCTCTCGCCGTCGGATGACCTCGCCGACGAAGTCCGCTGCCGCCGCCGCGTCGTACGTCGGCTGCCGTTGCAGGCAACCCCAGGCGGTCAGCACCACGCCGCCCCGGACGGCCGGATGCGGCGCGAGCAGCAGACTTCTCGGGTTTGCGTGGACGAGCCGCCGCATCTGCGCGACGACCTCGACCGGGGTGTCCGGCGCGTACAGCAGGGCGACCTGGCCCTGCTCCAGCGCGTGCAACGTCAGTCCATCCGGAATGGGCCTGTCGTAGGCGCCCGGCGCCAGGCTGAACGGGAAGTGCGGGCCGGAGGTCGGGGGCTGCGACGAGTACCGGACCGAGGCGGCCTCCGCCTGCGATATGTGCGGGCTCTCCAGCACAGGTACGGTCTCGCCGGCCGGACACGGTCGTGGGCCCGCGTCGGCCTCCGAACGGGCCCCGGACCCGAACAGGGTTCCTCCCGTGAACAGGGTGGCCACCAGCGCCCCGATCGCCGACATCGTCGCCGTCCGCCACCACCAGCGGTGCGGGTGCAAACTCACAGCAGCGCTCCCATCCGTCGCAACCGGCGCTCACGCAAGGCGATGACGACCGGCGCGATCAGGCCGAAGACCAGGTAAATCAGCACGACCAACGACTCCCAGAAGGCGACCGAGGCGGGCGAGAACGCACTGAGGTTCGCCAGCACCCAGGCGCCCATCGCGATGGCGAACGGCACAGCGAAGGTCACGGCCATCCACCACATCACCACGATTCCGGCCAGGTACACGAGGCCGAACCAGCGTGCGACGGCCCGATCGCGCGGTCCGATCGCGTCCAGTTCGACGCGCTCGTCGTCGGTCAGGCGCCAGAGCCGCCACTTGGTGGTCAGCACCGTGGCGCGGTAAAGGTTGTGGCACTTCAGCGCGTTGGCCAGGACGGCGTACCCGTCGCTGCGCAGGAACACCCCCGCCCACTGCCAGACGACGCTGAAGATCAGATAGAGGATGACCACCCGCAGCAGCCGGTCCAGTGCGGCGGGCATCGTCGTCACGCCGACGATGTGGGCGTACCGCAGCGCCAGCACGAGCGCGAGCACCGTCACGTCGAACGCCATGCCCGCCAGGAAGGGGCCGTAACGAGCCCGCCGGCCAATGGTGAGGAGCTGGCTGAGGTCGGTCTCGAAGACGAGGTAGATGCCGCGTCGGCTGACGCGGAACGCCGCGGGTATGCCCACCGCACGACCGGCGAGCCAGTGCCAGATCTCGTGCAGGGCTGCCAACGCGAAACCGATCGGCACGTAGAGGAGCACCGCCAGCAGGGGGTCGGTGAGCCACCAGATGTGATCGTAGGAGGGCCGCAGCGCCGGCTCGGTCGCCAGCATGGCCACGGAGGCGGCAGCGGCCCCCGCGTACAGCAGCCAGGCCGGCCAGCCGAAGAACACCCGGGCCACCCGTGGGCTGACGCCCTCGATCCAGCGGATCGTGCCCCGGGGCGCCCCGGTCGATCCGGACGTCTCCGACGCGCCGTCGCCGCGGACATCGTCGAGTAGGCCCGCCGCGGCAAGGCCGTCGAGGAAGTCGGCGCCGTCCACTGCCGTTCCGGCCGCCGTGCTGGCCCGGTCGGTGGCCGCCGCGATCGAACTACCCGCCTGCAACGCGCGGACGAACACCGCTCCCGGCTCGGGCACCGCGACGTACACGCCGAGGTCGTGCCGGCCGAGGGTGAACTCGTCGCCCTCCTGCGCGACCATGAGCAGCCGTACCGCTGCCGGCACGCCGACCGCCAACACCGGCGATCCGTCCATCGCGAACTCCTCGCCTCGCAGCGGACGGCCCGGGTCGCAAGACTTCCCAGGCCGTCCGTGTCCTGTCGTTCACAGCCGATCCGGTCAGCTGTCGGTGGGGCCGCCAACAATCACGGTGACTCGCACACTCTCGATCCGTCGGATCTCGATCTTCATTTCGCCTCCTCTCCACGGTCCTTCGAACACGGTCAGCTGCCCACGATCGCCTCCGTGCGTGGAGAGCTGTTGGTTTGTGGGTTCGCGCACTCACACTCGTCCTGGCGCTGCCAGGCAGTCGTTCGCATCGCACAACCGGCGGCGAAGTCGATCTCGAGCGGGTTGCCGGCGTACGCGGGCGGCTCGAACCGGGTGAGGTAACGGAGCACCTCGAACGCGGACAACGAACCGAGCAGCCCGGCCACCGGGCCGATCCCACGATTGCTCCGCGGCTTGGTGCGGAACAGGTCGGCAGCGGTGAACGCGACAGCGGCGTCACCGCTGGCCGCGTCGCGGCTCTGGTTCGCCATCGTCCGGGCGCAGGCTCGGCATGCGCTGTTACCGGGGTCGACCGACCAGACGATGCCCTGGGTGACCCAGATCCCGGCCCGCACATACGGTATGCCCCGCACCACGCACGCGGTGTTCACCCAGTCGTCGATCCCGTCCGGGCTGTCCACCCCCGACAGGACGACGTCCGGGCCTGCCACGTCAAGCAGCCGGAGCACGTCCGCAACTCCGTCGATGCTCGCCTCGACCGAGCGGACGTCGATGCTGGGATCGAACGCCCGCACCCAGGCGGCGGCCCGCTCCACCTTGCTCTTCCCGACGTCGTCCCACCGGTAGAGGTACTGCCGGGCGAAGTTGCGCGGCTCGACGACGTCACGGTCCGTCACGGTGAGGCGGCCCACGCCCAGGCCGCACAGGTGCGGGATGGTGTTCGAGTTGAGGCCGCCCGTGCCCAGCACCAGGACATGGGAACGGGTCAGCCGCTCCTGGAAGTCCTCCCTGCTCCGCGCCAGGGTGGCGAACGACTCGAAGAACGCGAGGTTCGAGTAATACCGACCGGTGGCGCTGTCCCCCAGCCGCCCCAGCCGCGCCCCGTTCTCGAGCAGGCCATAGCCGTCGAACGTTTCGATCGCCGCGAGCACGTCGTCGACCGGCACGTCGCGCCCGCAGCGGTCGGACAGGGCACGGGCCAACGTCTCGGGAGTACGCCCGCCTTCCCGTAGCAGGTCGAGCAGGGCCTCCACGCTACCGTCGTGGTCAGTGACGATGAACGAGTCGCGGAAGTCGTAGACGATCTGGACGTCTGCTCCGGAGCGTTCCCAGACGACCCCCTTCAACTGCGGCAACATGCGCTGGCCCTCCCGGGTTGCAATCGACTCACTGGCCACTACGCCGTCCCACGGTGGCGATACGTCCTCTGCCACGGGCCTTCTCCCGGGCTGTTCTCGACCAGCCTGCGGCGGCCCCGGTCCGGCAGGTGTTTCTGCACCGCGACCCCCCGCACATCGGCTCGGCGTACGTATCCGAAGTGGCGCGAGTCGTGGCTGGAGCGGCGGTTGTCGCCGTACACCACGAGGCAGCCGGCGGGCACCGTCTGGTCGTTCCACCCCAACTCCGGTGGGACCGGCTCGCCGGGTACCGCGACGACCCTCTTGATCAGCCACGTCGTGGCCAGGTCGGTGGCAGCACCGCCTGCGTTCGCCGACGCCTCCTCGTGCCTTTTCGGATGCGCGAAGACGACGATCATGTCCGCGCGGATCGCGCGCAGCGGCATCTTCCGAACCAGGATCGTGTCGCCGTCGTTCAAGCTCGGATGCATGCTGCCGCCAGTGACGGTGATCATCACGAGCTGACGGCGTGCGACCCACACCGCTGCGCCGCCCAGCAGCGCCAGCGCGCTGATCAGCCCCGCTACCGCTGCCATCAGAACCGCCCCCGGCCGGGGGTCGCGTCCACTCGCCGCAGGTCCACGAGGTCGTCCATGAAGACGAGAAGTGCCACAGCCACAAGCGCCAGCAGCGTCACGGGCAGCAGGTCGACCCACGCCGGCGTCCGATCCGGCCCGGCGGTGGCCGCCAGGACTCCGGCGGCACAGACCGCCATCAGGAAGCCGTTGCGGTACAGGTGCCGTATTCCGAGACGGCCGGAGCGGAAACCGAAGCAGTGGCAACGGGCACCGACCCCGGACCGTACGGTGCGGAGGATCGCCGCGCTGAACACCGCGAGCAGAGCCGACCCGACGACGAACCCGACAACGGCGGTGAAGCCACTGACCAAGAGGCCGACCACTGCAATTTCGACAATGCACACCGACGCTGCTGCGGCTCGGGTCAGACCCGCCGGAACCACACGCATTGCGGCGATCTCAGACCGGAAGTCGGCGAACCGCGCCGGAGAACCGACCTTGCCGGCCGAGGAGATCAGGAAAACCAGGCCGATGGTGAGGCGACAGCCGAATTCCAGATAAGCGATTCCCATTGTTCAGCCCACCACCGCATCGGTTTCCTGATAACCCCTGGCCTGGAGTTCGAACATTCCCGCGTAGATCCCGGATCGGGCCATCAGGTCGGCGTGCGTGCCGGCCTCGGCAATCTGACCCTCGTCGAGTACGGCGACGACATCCGCCGCCTTGGCCGTCGACAGCCGGTGCGAAATCACCACCGTCGCCACCCCCTGCCACACGCCCCGTACGCGTTCCTGGATATCCGCCTCGCTGACCGCGTCGAGGCCGGTGCTCGGCTCGTCGAGGATCAACAAGTGCCGCCGTCCGCGCAGGAAAGCCCTGGCCAGCGCCAGCCGTTGCCACTGGCCACCGGAGAGGATCACGCCGGTGGCGGCGTCGTCCGCCTCCGCCGCGCTCTTGAAGAGCCGGGTCAGCAGCGTGTCGTAGCCGCGGGGAAGGGCGCTGATCGCGTCGTCCATCCCGGACAGTCGCGCGGCACCTCGAATGGCGGACAGGTCGTCCATCTGGTCGATGTCGCCGAGGCCGATGTTCTCCCGCGCGGTGAGGTCGTAGTGCATGGCGTCCTGGAACACGGCGCTTATCGCGCCGCGCAGTGCGGCCAGGTCCAGCTCCCGCAGGTCGACCCCGTCCCACAGGATCTGCCCCCGGGTCGGGTCGTAGAACCGGCACAGCAGCTTCACGAGGGTGCTCTTTCCAGTGCCGTTCCTGCCGACCAGAGCCACCGAGGCGCCCGCTGGGATCCACAGGTTGACCCCGCGCAGGATCCACGGATGAGACGGTGAGTAGCGGAACCAGACGTCCCGCAGCTCGATCCCCTCACGGAGCGTCGTGACCGGACGAGGCTGCACCGCGTGCGGCAGGTCCGGCTCGGCGGTGACGACCGACTGGAAGTGCTCGAAGGTCAGCAGGTCCTCGTACGTCCGCGCGAGGCTTCCGGAGAGCGCTATGACGGCGGCCTGGGCCGCGCCCACCGCCGCGATGTACAACGCGACGTCACCGACGGTGGCGGTGCCGTTGATGGCGGACATCACGATCCACGCGAACCCCCCGCCGGTGCCGACGGCGCCGAGCACGCCGAGGCCGGTCAGCGTCAGCAGCTCCCGGCGGTCCTGGGTGCCGTGGAGCGCGTTGATCTGTAGACGCTCGCGACGTACGCGGCTCTTCAGATAGTCACCGATCCCGTAGAGCCGCACCTCCTTCGCGGCGCCGATACTCGTGATCAGGCCGGCGAAGAAGATCTCCCGCCGCTCCAGCGGACCCAGGTCCCACAGCAGGGCCGCCCGGCGACGGGCCAGCATGAATTCCGCAGCCGCGGCCGGCGCTGCCGACAGGGCCAGGAACGCCGCCGTCACCGGGCTGATGACGCCCACCGAGTAGAGCAACGCGGTGGTCGTCAGGACACCGCCGGCGATCGCGAGGATCCCGGACACCGCCCTGCTCGCCGTCTGGCCGGCCGTGGCCTGCGCGTACCGCAGCCGGTCCTGGAGTTCTGGGCTCTCGAACCGGGCCAGGCCGGAGAAGCGGTTGACGGCCTGGTAGAGAACGTCCTGCGCGTACAGGCTGGACCGGTAGCCGCCCAGCTTGTCGAGGAAGGACTGAAGATGGGAGGCGACTCCCATCATCAGGCCAGCGGCGACGAGACCGGCTGTCGCCCCCGCCGCGAGACCCGCGTCCCGACCTCCCACGCCGTCGACAACCGCCTTCGTCAGCCAGGCGATCGTCACCGGAAGAACGGCCTGCAGCAGAGCAGTAGCGGACTGTGCACCGAGGAGCGCGGGCCCGGCCCTCCACGCCAGGGACAGGACCGGGCCGACGCGCCGCAGGTTGGGCGAGATCCAGCTGCCCGACGTCGCTTCCATCACCGTCGCTCGACTTCCGTGTCGCAGATCAGTTCCCGGCCACGGCCGGAACAGGAAGGTCGATCTCCGCCAGTTTCGTACTGCTCTGTCGGATCGTCCCGGTTTCGTCGATCACGTAGAAGGCCGGGTACACCGAGCTGTCGAACGCCTTGATGACGTCTCGGGTGGCCGTCGGAACCACGGTGTCCACGAGTGCGGCGAGCTGGTCGCGCAACGCGTCCGCCTCCTCGCCGGAGCCGTTGACCACGCCGATGACCCGGTGTCCGGCGTACCGGCCCTGGCCGACCTCACGAATGAATTCCGGAAGGGCGATCTTGCAGCCTGCGCAGCCCGGCATGAAGAACGCCACAAGCGTGGGGCCGGCCAGGCTGTCCCGGGCGAAGGTCCCGCCGCCGAGGGTTGCCACCGCGACGTCGTCGATGCGGTGTCCCGGCTGCGTCAGACCCTCCTGACTCCCGGAGCCCGCCAGAATTTCGGTGTGCTCCCGCAGGCGCCGAATGATGCCCATCCCGAGAACGAGGTTGAACAGGGAGATAACACTCAATATCAAGACCGTGATAAGTAACGAGGTCAGCATGACTGCTTCCGATCGGGGATGAGCACTGGGCTCAAGCCGGTGGTGGGCGCGGGGCCCACCACCGGCCTGATGGCTACTTAGGGCCGCTAACGCACGTGACGGTCCGGCAGTCGCCGGAACAGACGCAGTAGCCGTTCCTGAAGGCCCACCGTGAGTAGGCCTCACACTTGCAGTCCCAGGCGGCAGCCGAGGCGGACGGCACGAAGCGCGACAGCGCCCGGTATCCGATGTTCTCGATCATTCGAATCATGTTTCACCTCCCCGATTTGTTGTGAGAAAGCGGCGCAACGGATCCCGATTGGGGACCGCAGCCGCTTTCTGCCAACCCAGACTGGCAGCGCGGTCTTGCCAAGGTTTTTCCATCCGTATGCCAGAAGGCTTCCGCCGACCGGCAGCTCACTCGCGCGCCCGCGCCCGCGCTCGTCGCCGTAGCCACCGCCGGGGCTGCGGGAGGGCTGGTGCGGTGGCAGGGCAGCCATCGCGTACCGGGCGACCTCTGCGACGGCTGGCGGGCCGAGCGGGAAGGGCTGACGGTCACGCTCACCCACCGGGAGTACGGGTCGAGGCTGAGCATCGCACCGTCCGCGCCGGACGGATATCTCGCCGCCACGGTCACTGGCACCCTCCTCGGCGCCGCCGCCGGTGTGGTGCTCGCTCCGGACTCAGGAGGAAGACCCGGTGGATCCCCGCGTGACAACGGCTTGCCGATGGGCCGCGCTGCCCTCGCGGTAGAACACGTAGCCGCCGTGGTGCAGGACGTCGCCTTCGAAGCGGCCGTCGGCGGTGAAGCCGGTGTCATCCCAATAGTCGATGTGGTCGCCGGTCACCTCGTACCGGCCGGTGTAGGCGCTGTCCCGCTGGCCACGTGCCTCGTCGTAGCGGCCGTTGGCCAGCAACTCCTGCCGGATGTGGTTGTCGGCGGTCACCCACATCCCGACGTACCCGTGGGTGATGGTTTCGGTGGTCGAGGGCCGCGCCGTTGCCTGCGCGGGTTGTGGCGTGGACGATGTCTCCGTCGCGCAGGCGGTGAGCGCCGCCGTCGCGACGATGCTGGCAACCGCCCCGGACACCTTGCGCTGCTCAACGCTGGACATGTCAGCCTCGCTGCCGGGTCGGACGGATGATGATTTCGTTGACGTCGACGTCCGCAGGCTGATCGACTGCGAACGAGATCGCCCGCGCGATGGCGTCCGGGGAGATCGAGTTCTTGCGGTATTCCCGCATCGCCTCGCGGGCGACCGGATCGCTGATCGTCTCGGCCAACTCGGACTCGACGACGCCGGGCGTGATCGTGGTGACCCGCAGGCTCGGGTCAGCCTCCAGACGCAGACCCTCGGTGATCGCCCATGCCGCGAACTTCGTCGCCGAGTACACCGCGGAAGTCGGCACCACCTCGTGGGCGCCGACGGAGGCAACGGTGATCAGATGGCCGTTGCCCTGCCGCTGGAAGACCGGCAGGACGGCGGCGATGCCGTGCAGCAGACCGCGCACGTTGACATCCAGCATCCGGTCCCACTCGTCGACAAGCAGGGCGTCGAGCCGGGACAACGGCATCAGCCCTGCGTTGTTGACGATCACGTCGACCCGCCCGAACTCGGCGACCGCGCTGTCGACGAACGCCGCGACGTCGCCGCGATCTGTCACGTCGAGCCGCCGTACCCGGATGTTGTCGTGGCGTTCGGCGAGCGCGGCGAGCCGTTCCCGCCGCCGAGCGCCCGCAACCACGTCATGCCCCTCGCCGGCCAGACGCAGCGCGACAGCCTCGCCGATCCCGCTGCTCGCACCGGTGACCAGAACTACCTTCTTCGTGGACTCCATGAATCCACCCTCCGGCCTCCGGCGGCCGTCAACCAGGGTGCGTCACACCCCCGCAGACCGTCCTGGCAGCCGGCCGTCCGTGGCTATCTTTGGCGCATGGACGGCACCAATCCACTCGGCGACTTCCTGCGCGCCCGGCGTGAAATGACAAACCCGGACGAGGTCGGAATCGTCTCGTCGGGCCGACGCCGGACGCCGGGTCTGCGGCGGGAGGAAGTCGCCCAACTGTCCGGGGTCAGCACCGATTACTACACCCGTCTGGAGCAGGGGCGGGAACAGCACCCGTCCGACCAGGTGCTGGACGCACTGGCCCGCACCCTCGGACTCGACCCCGAGGAGACGGCACACCTGCACCTGCTGACCAGGACCAGGCGCGGTCCCGTCCGCAGGAGGCGCCGTGAGACCGTCCGGCCGAGCCTGCTGCGCCTGATGGACGGCTGGCTGCACACCCCCGCACTGATCGTCGACCGCAGAATGGACATGTTGGCAGGTAACGGGTTGGGGCGTGCGCTGTTCGCCAAGGCGTTCGAGGACGACGAGCCCAACCTCGTCCGGTTCGTCTTCCTCAGCCCGGCAGCCCGTTCCTTCTATCCCCACTGGGAGCACGTCGCGCAGTCCAGCCTCGGCGCTCTGCGCGCCGCCGCCGGCGACCTGCTGAACGACGCCCGACTCACCGACCTCGTCGGGGAGCTGTCCTTGAAGAGTCCGGAGTTCCGCCACCTGTGGGCACGTCACGACGTACGGGGAAAGACCCACGAGGCGAAGGTGTTCAACCATCATGACGTCGGCGAGTTGACCCTCACCTACGACTCCCTCACCGTCGACGGCGCCGCAGGCCAGCAGCTGATCGTCTACCAGGCCGAGGCCGGCAGCCGCTCGGCGCAGGCATTGGCGCTGCTGGGAACGGTGGCCGCCGAGCTTCCCACCTCAGCACCGGTACGGCGCTAGACCGCCGAAAACGCATTGCCCGGTCTCCCGGACCTGCGGCAGCCTTCCACAATGATCAAAACTGTTGTGCTCACCGAGGACGACTGGAAGACCTGGCGGGAGCTACGGCTCGTCGCGCTGACCGAGGCGCCGTACGCCTTCGGTTCCCAACTGGCGGACTGGCAGGGCGACAACGACCGCGAGGACCGCTGGCGCGGTCGGCTGGGCATCCCCGGTTCGTACAACATGGTGGCGACGCTCGACGGGCAGCCCGTGGGGATGGCCAGCGGAGTGCCGACAGATCAGGACGGCGTCGTCGAGCTGATCTCGATGTACGTGGCACCGGCGGGCCGTGGCCGAGGTGTCGGCGACCACCTCGTACAGGCGGTCGAGCAGTGGGCTCGGCAGGTCGGCGCAGGGACGCTACGGCTGGGCGTTGTGGAGGACAACAAGCACGCCTGGGCGCTCTACCAGCGAAACGGCTTCCACGACACTGGTGAACTCGGCAGCCACATGCCCGACGGCATCCGTCGGGAGCACATCATGATCAAGAGCCTCGCCGCTTAGCGTTGCCGCGCCCAGCGGCGGCACGCACTGGCACGTGATGGCATAGCAACTCAGAGATGATGAGAAGGTGATCTCACTGGAATCTGCCTGACAGATCGCCAGATGTGCCCTTCCGAACACTGGAGGTTCCGTGGCCAAGGGCTACTGGGTCAGTGCCTACCACACCATTTCAGACCCTGAGAAGCTGGCTGCCTACAACAAGCTGGCCGGTCCGGCCGTCCAAGCCGGGGGCGGGCGGCTCCTCGCCCGTGGCGGTCGGATCGTCGCACACGACGCCGGAATCGCCGAGCGCACTGTCCTGATCGAGTTCGACAGCTTTGAGCAGGCCATCGCGGCACACGAGAGTGATGCCTACCAGGAGGCGCTGGTCGCCCTATCCGACGGCGTCGAGCGCGACTTCCGCATCATCGAAGGCATCGACTGACCGGAGGCTCAGTCGGCTCGGCGTTCGACTCCACCGCCGGCAGACCGCCAGCCGCTCGGCGGCCTGTGTCGGCGACAGGTTGACGTTCACCACTAGCTCCAGAAGGCGTCTGATGATTGGCATCAGGCGGTGGTCGGCAATGCCCCTGTCGTGGTGGACAAACGAACGGGCGAGGCGCCCTTTTGCCTGAACCCTGGCGGTGGAGGACAAAGAGGCTGCGGTGACGGCGTAGCTACTCGGCTACAAGAGCGGATCTCCTCGTCGGGGGCCGGTGGACGGCCCGGCGCTCCTGGGCGTGCCGGCCTCGGTGACGGTCGTTTTGATGACGGCCGCTATCCGTCGTTCGATGGCCCTGCTGTTGGTGGGTGCCGTCGTGATGGGAGTGCTGTTTATCCCGTGTGGCGGCCTGGCATTTTTCATCGACCACGAGGGGATGGACGGGGCCAGCTTAGATTCATGGGCATTGGTCGCCCATCTGGTCGGCATGTTCCTCGCCTTGCCCGCTGCGGTCATTGCGGGTTGGCTGCACTGCCGCGACAGCCGACACTGAGGCCCGGTGTGGCCGGACGGCCCGGCGGGAGAGGGCGTCTATTCGGCGCAGGAGGCGCCGGATCCGAGGTTGGTCATTGCGTTCCATAGCTCACTCTCGGTCAGTGGCGGCACGGGCAGTGGGTGCGCGCGGTCGGCGCGGAAGGCGTCGAGCATCAGGTAGAGGTGGCGACGCCACGCGTCGGGTCGTACGTCGCGGGTGGCGGCGGCGATACGGCTGTGTGACCAGATGACGAAGGCCAGGTCCTCGGGGGTCAGGTCGGCCCGCAGCATCCCCTGGTCCTGCGCACGTTGCATGGCCTGTCGGGCGAGGCCACGAATGCGCATGAGCTGCTCTTCGATGTAGCCGGACACGGGTAGGCGCATCGAGGCCAGGTCGTTCATGCCGCGGTCGTCGGCCTGCAGTTCGCACATCGCCTCGAGATACCGGACGAAGCCGACCCACGGATCGTCCGCGGCGACCGCCTCCTCTGCCGCGGCGGCCCAGGCGCGGAACTTCTCCTCGAAGGCCGCTTGAACCAGGTCGAGACGGGTGTTGAAGTGCCGGTACAGGGTGCCGATGGCCAGTCCGGCCGCCTTCGCGATGCCCTCCAGCGGTGCTTCCAGACCCTCTCTGGCGAAGGCGTCCGCAGCCGCCGCGAGCAGCGCTGCGCGGTTCCGTTGCGCGTCGCGCCGGAGCGTGCGGGTCGGACTCGCGGGTGATGCCGATGCTGCCTCCATGTGACGAACCTATCAAGTCGAGGCAACCCTCATCTTGCTAGCCTCGAACATGAGGGGACCCTCCGGTTCGCCCGCCTCATCCCGGCAGCCACGGGATGAGCCCTCGAAACTGTGTCAACCAGGAGCAGAGGAGCGCGAAAGCGGGACGGATTTCAGGCAGGACGGCGATCGTGACCGGCGGCGCCATGGGCATGGGAGGCGCCACCGCCTGGGAGCCGGTCAACCGCAGCACGGATTTCGACGACTAGCGGTCGCTGATCTGAGGGACTGCCGGACAGACAAGAAGCAGCAGAGAACAAAGGAGCGAAGGATGGATTGGACGAAGACAACGGCGTTGGCCTCGATAGCCGTGATGACCGTCAGCGCGTTTCCCGTTGCGGCGCAGGCGTCATCGGGAACCGCACACAGTAAGCACCGGGTGGTCGCCACGTTCGACGCCGCGCGAGGCGAGAATCCCGAGAACATCCTGGTGGACAGGGACGGCACGATCTATCTGACAATGCTGTTCGCACACTCCGTCGTCAGGATCACTCCGGACGGTCGGCGTACGTCGGTCGTACTTCCGGGAGACCGCGCCCTGGGCATCGCACGCGATCCCCGGACCGGCGCCCTCAACGTGGCGGTCAAGAGGGACGAGCCGGCCGAGGCGGCGATCTGGACGGTGCCCGAGAACGCCTTCCACTCCACCGGCAAACCGGTGCGCTCGGTGGTCCTGCCGTCCACAGCGCTCCCCAACAGCATCGCGTACGACAAGAAGGGCACTCTCTACGCGGCCGACATCCAGGGCTCGGTGTGGCGCGTCGAACCCGGACAGCGCGAGGTCCGCAAGCCGTGGCTCACACATCCGTTGCTCGAGCCCACGGGCGAGATGTACGCCGGGGCCCCGATGCCCGGCGCCAACGGCCTCAAGATTCGCGGCAGCGCGGTCTACGTGGCGAACACCGCGCGGGGCACTCTGGTCCGCGTACCCGTTGCGAATGACCGCCCGGGCACGCCCAAGATCGTTCACCGCAACCTGAGGACCATCGACGACTTCGCCTTCGACGAGGAAGGCAACGTGTACGCCGCGCTCAACACGGTCGACCGCGTCGTCCGGGTGGCCCCCACCGGACGGGTGACCACACTACTGACCCACGCCAGTGCCGGCCTGCAGAACCCGACGTCGGTCGCGCTCAGCGACCCGCGCCACGGCCGCACGCGCCTGTACGTCAACAGTTCGGCCTTCGCCGCTAAAGACCCGCATCCCGCCCTGCTCGAACTGCGGCTGTCAACGTGGCCGGCCACGACCGTCGATACGACATCCAGGTGGGCGCACAACCGGGCAGCGTAACGCCCGAGCATGACCAGGGCGGTTCGGTCGCAGTAGCCGGCCGAACCACCCGAACACGTGCCGGAACCGCTGCCGCCGCACAGTGCGACTTCGCACGTAATCAGGTCGGCCCCAGCCGGCGAGGGAGGCGCCGCTGCGGCGAGCGGGGGTCGCTGACGCGAAGCTGCACGCCGCCCGGCACACCGCCGGCACCATGATGGTCGCCTCTGGCACCGACACTCGGATCGTGCAGGAGATCCTCGGGCACACGCAGATCACGACCACACAGATCTATGTGGATATGGCGCAGAAGGTGAAGCGGGAGGCGGTCGACCGGGCGGTGTCCGCGCTGATGGATGGAGCCTGGCGGCGCTACTGCAACGCGATGCTGCAACGGAGCGCCCGAACGGCTGATCTCCGGGAGGTATGAGAGAGGCCCCGTGACCGTGGCGTTTCGCCTGGTCACGGGGCCTTTCTTCTTTCCGAGCCGCCTGACGGAATCGAACCGTCGACCTACGCATTACGAGTGCGTCGCTCTAGCCGACTGAGCTAAGGCGGCAACGATCAGCAAGTGTACGGCACCGCCGGCCGAGGACCGCACGGGATACCCCCGCCCCGCTCACTGCCACTAACCGGACAACGAATGCCATCTGGACGTTTACCGGACAGCGGATCACCGGAAGCGGCATTAGGCTGCGGCGGGTGAGCGACGATCACACCCCTCGCACCCCCGACCCGACGGACGCCCGCCCCGATCCCGTACCCGCCGACGAGCGGGCCACCCACCGGCCGCGCTCCACGGACCCGCTGGAATTGGGCTTCACCCCGCGCAAGCCGGTGCCGTGGCTGGCCCCGTTCCTGCTGATCAGCACGGGTATCCGGACGTTGCTGGCGATGCTGTTCGGGGCGTACCTGGACAAGCGTGAGTTGCAGAACGCGTTCGGCGACGGTGTCTTCCGCCAGGCCGGTCCGGACGGCGGTCTGTGGCTCGACTACGTGGCTGACCTGGGCGACGGCTTCAACGCCACCTACTCGGTGGCGTACCTGCTGGCGCAGCCGGAACTGACTGTGGACGGGCACCGGTTGCCCCGCGCGCAGACCCTGGTGATGGGCGGCGACCAGGTGTACCCGTCGGCTGCCTACGCCGAGTATGAGAACCGGTGCAAAGGCCCCTACCAGGCCGCGCTGCCGGTGGCGCCGCCGGAGCAGCCGACGCTGTTCGCGGTGCCCGGCAACCACGACTGGTACGACGGTCTGACCGCTTTCCTGCGGTTGTTCGTCCGCTCCCGGGACCGGAACTTCGGCGGCTGGGGCACCGGGCAGTCGCGGTCGTACTTCGCTGTGGAGTTGCCTGCCGGCTGGTGGCTGCTCGGCGTTGACGACCAGTCCGGCTCGTACCTGGACGACCCGCAGCTTGCGTACTTCGACGAGGTGGCCCGGCGACTCGGCCCGGAGTCGAAGGTCATCATCGCGGCGCCGGCGCCGACGTGGGTCAAGGCCGCCGACCATCCGACGGCGTACGACTCCATCGACTACTTCATCCGCACGATCATCGACCCGACCGGGGCGAAGGTTCGGCTGCTGCTCTCCGGCGACCTGCACCACTACGCCCGCTACACGGGAACCGACCGCCAGCTGATCACCTGTGGCGGCGGTGGCGCGTACCTGTATCCCACCCACAAGCTGCCGGAGCGCCTTGAGGTGCCGCCGCGCGACACGTTGGCGCGAAAAGCCAGCCGCGCTCGGCCGTACGACCTCGCGGCCCGCTATCCGGACGCGGCCCGTTCCCGCCGCTACGGCTGGGGCATCTTCGCCCGGCTGCCGTTGCGCAACCCGGGCTTCACCACACTGCTCGGCACCCTGCACACGTTGCTGATGCTGGCCATGGCCGGCGCGACCGCCAACTGGACCGACGCCACCGGGCAGCGCCTGTTCAGCGTTCCGTTGGTGGCGATGGTGCTGGTCACTGTGGCGGCCGCGGTCCTTTTCGCCCAGCCGCCCAACGCGAGCGGCAAGAGACACGTACGGCACTGGATCCTCGGCGTCAGCCACGGCGTGGCGCACGTGGCGCTGGCCGCTGCCGGCACCTGGGCGTGGCTGGCGCTGCCGTTCTACGACTGGCCGTGGCCGCTTCCGGCCGTTGCGGCGGTGGTGCTGTACGGCCCGGTGATCGGGTTGGTGTCCAGCCAGCTCGTGGCGGCGTACCTGCTGGTGGCGGGGTCTTTCGGGGTGAACGTCAACGAGCTGTTCGCCGGGCAGGGCATCGAGGACTCCAAGTCGTTTCTCCGGTTGCGCATCGACCCGGACGGCACGCTGACCATCTATCCGATCGGTGTGGACCGGGTTGCGCGCGACTGGCAGGTCAACCCCGACCAGTCCCCCACAGCGAGCTGGCTGACCCCGAAGACGCAGCTGACCCCACGCCTGGCCGAACCCCCGGTCACCCTTCACTGACGTGGCCAGTGAAGGGTGACCGGGTCATCGATCACCTGTCACGTATAGGGATTGTCATGCCACGAACCGCAGGCCGAGGGCGTCTTCTTACCCAACCCGTCGCCATCGGCACAGATCTGCAGGCTCAGGATGTCGAAGCCGGTCGAGAAGGGACCGGTGCTGCGCGTCTTCGTCGTGCCGCACCCGAGGTCGTTCAACAGGCCGTGGTACGAGGTGAAAATCCCTTCCACTTTTCGCAACCCCACGTCACCCCAGGCGGAGGCGGCGTTGCATTTGGTATCGGCCACGGTGAAGGTGAGCGACACCATCTGCTTACCATGGAAAGTCCAGACGACTTTCACGTTGGCCCCGCCGTCGTGGCTGACCCAACTGGTGCCGGCCTGCGCAGGCGTGATCAGCGCGACCAGCAGGCTGAGTGCACCAGCGGCGACCACCACGAGCCGCCTCAATAACGTTTGCGACCTTCTCCCGGATAACCTTTCGGACGCACCCTGACTGACCGACATCGCATTTCCTCCTGCTCGGCTGGGCAGCTACCTGCCGTAGCCGCCCCCTGCCGAACAGCATGGCGACGCAGCCTTTCCAAAAGTTTTCCATCCGCATGCCAGTTCTAATGACGATCATGGATGCGGCTTTCCCAGGCCGCAATGACCATCACCTCGGGTGTGGTGACCCGGCTGCCCACTGCCGGGGCGCCCTACTGGAAGCGCCGGTACAGAGCGTGCTCTCACTTGCTCGGAGCCAGCATTACTCGACGAAGGATTTCATCGACGACGCTCGCGAGAGGTGCGGTGGCGTCGAGCACGACGCCATTCCTCGGCACGTCTTCCTTCGTTCGATGCAATCGCACGATGAGTGCGCGTTCCGCCGGTCTTCCGCCCCACTCCTCTTCCGGCCGCCCGTCAAGCCGCCGATTCAATGTGTCCAGGTCGACGTCGAGGACGAAGACGCCGTCGAACAGGTCGATGAACTTCGGGAAGTTCCGTGAACCACCGCAGAAGAAGGTCACCGGCTCGTCATGCTTGTCGACCAGGGCTCTCACGTCGTACACCCGCCAGATGTGATTCTCGTGCCCGAGACCATCCAACGGCTCACCGGTTTCCGGGTCGCCTTGATAAGCCAGTTCCCGGTCACCGTTGATGGCATGATAGCCGCGTCGCCGCAATTCTTTGCATACTGAAGTCTTGCCGGTGCAGGAAACTCCTTCAATCAGATAGTTTCGCACGCCCATCGCGGGATGGTAACAGCTGCCACCGCGACGGCTGCTCGATCATTTCGTTACGCCCGCAGGACCTGACTGGTCACGGCCTTCGTAGGCGCGGCGGGAGCCGCAGACGTCCGCGCGGGAGCACATGGAGCGCGAGCCGTCGGCGTCCAGGCGAACGTTCACCGCGTCTCTCGGGACGCTGTGGCCGACCACGCGGCCCTCCCCTTCCGGGGTGGTGACGCGGGCGCCGATCGCCGGGGCGGACTCCTGAAATCTGGAGTACAAAGGGTGCTCGTACTTGAGACAGCACATCAGCCGGCCACACGCGCCCGAGATGCGCAGCGGGTTCAGCGGCAGGTCCTGGTCCTTTGCCATCCGGATGGTCACCGGCTCGAAGTCGTTGAGGAACGTGGCGCAGCACAGATCGCGCCCACACGAGCCGATGCCGCCCTGGACGCGGGCGGAGTCCCGGGCGCTGAGTTGGCGCAGCTCGACCCGGCAGTGCAGGGTGGCGCCCAGGTCGCGGACCAGGGAGCGGAAGTCCACCCGGTGCGGGGCGGTGAAGTAGACGGTGCTGCGCTCACCACCGCCGTCGGCGGAGGCGAGCACGTGGTCGACGGCCACCACCTTCATGGGCAGGCCATGTGCCCGGATCAGCCGCTTCGCGGCCACCTTGGCCTCGGCCTTACGCCGACGCAGCGCCTCGTCCCGGCTCAGGTCGTCGTCGCCCGCCAGCCCGACCAGTCGGGGGAAGCCGTCAGTCTCCTCGGTCACCCACTGGGCGGCCCAGACGCACTCGGCCACCTCGGGCCCGTCGTCGGTGGGCACCAGCACCTTGTCGCCCACCTGTGGGCGCAGCTCGCCCGGGTCGAGGTAGTAGAGGCGCCCGTACCGGTTGAAGCTGACCGCGCAGAGCATGCCCATTGCTCCACCCTACGACGGACCATGGCCCTACCGCGCGCCGGCTGTCGCCGAACGATTACGCCGCGCTCGCATCGACGACCGCTTGTCCAGTGCGCAACGGCGGTTGCTGGTTACCAGCCGACCCTTGTGGGCTGGTCGTAGCGGGGCCGGCCGCTCACCGTCGGCCGCCAGGTGGACTCGGCAAGGCTCGGCGCCCACTGGCGCAGCAACGTCTCGACACCGTCGTACGCCACGGAGAGCACCGCCAGCACCCGCGCGGCGATCTCGGCCGCGTCGGCCACACCCGGCCCGACGGGCTCGATGCGGCGCGGTGGGCCAGCGGCGGTGGCGGCGACCACGGCGACCGCCTCGGCGGAGCGCAGCACGTCGGCCAGGGTGCGGGCCAGTGCGAGCCGGCTGCCCTCCACCCAGTCGGCGAGCGCGTCCGCGTACCCGGCCGTGGATTCCAGTCGCCCGACCAGGCTCTCCGGCCCGTCGTCGAGGTGGTGCAGCAGCGCCGCGCGTTCCTGCCCGTACGCCGTGGCTGCCGGACCCGCCCAGAGCACCGGGTCGGTGAGCGTGGCGCTGACGTCGTCGTACCCCCGGACGAGCCTGCGCACCGCGTGCCCGGCGCTGGCGAGCGGCGTGGGGTGCAGGTCGAGGAAGCCCCGGACGGCGTCGCCCGGCAGCACCTGCATCCGGCGCAGCAGCGGCCAGACCCGGTGCCCCTCGGGAACGCCTGCGGCGAGCAACGCGTCGACACGGCGCAGCAGGTCGAGGCCGGGTTCGGCGAGCCTGTCCAGCGGGTCCATCACCGCTCCCCGCTGATCCGGCGTCGGGCGGCCCTGTCGACGTCGCTGTAACGGTCGGCGGCCTCGCGGATCGCCGCTGCGGCGGAGGCCAGCCGGTGCGCCGCGGCCCGTGCCTCGCGAGCACGGTCGTCGGTGGCGGCGACCCACTGCCGGTGCAGCGCACGGCCGATTTCGCCTGGTCGGCCCGGGGCGTCCGTACCGAACGCGACCTGGGCCGGGTCGCTGGCGGTGACCCGGTGCGACAGGGTGGTGAGCGTGGCGCTCGCCTCGTCCAGCCGGGCGGAGAGCGCGCGCAGTGCCTCCATCTCAGGCCCCCGCGAGTGGTCGGTAGGCGGCGAACGTCTCGTTGTGCAGCTTCTCGCGGGCCCACTCGGCGGCGTCGGCTGCCGCGGTGACCGCTGCTTGCACGGAGCCGGCCACGTCGCGTGGACTGCGGGAGTGCAGCGGCCCGAGGAACCGGACGTCGGTGATCCGGCCGCCGGCGGTGACCACCACCTCGACGAGCCCGTCCGGCGAACGCACGGTGACCTCGACGGTCGACACCGCCTGGTCGAACTCGGCCTGGAGCGATTCGATGCGGCGGTAGCGTCGCACCGCCTCCTCGATCCAGGCTTCGTCGATCTCCCCCCGCGGCATCGGCGACTCCTCCCGGATGGCCCTCACTGAGCGTGCTGCGACCGTCACCACGGCACACCGGACCGTACCGCACAGCAATCGCACGTGTCGATGGCCTGTGGATGAACGGTCCGGCGGACGGGACCGCGGCCGATTGCTGCGGGTCAGCCCTTCCAGAGGGCGAGCATCATCGCCTCGACCGCGATCCGCGGCTTGACGTTCGCCTCGATGGCCGCCCGGCAGGCGAGCACGGCCTCCAGCCGGCGTAGCGACCCCTCGGCGTCCCACTTCTGGGCGCCCGCGCCGGCCATCGCGGCGGTGTCGGTGTGCACAGGGTCGACCGGCGCGCGCAGCGCCATGGTGAGCGCATCCCGGTAGAAGCCCGCCAGGTCGACAAGCGCCCGGTCCAGCGCGTCGCGCTGGGCCCGGGTGGCCCGCGACTTCTGCCGCTTCTCCAACTCCTTGAGCTGCCCGGCCGCGCCGCGCATCGCGCCGGCCGCGCCCCGGCCGGTGCCGCCCGCGCCGAGCGCCCGCTCAAGCGCGGTCCGCTCGGTCGTGTCGGCCTCGGACACCGACGCCTCAGCCTCGGCCTCGGCGGCCTCGATCAGCGCGGACGCCGCGTCGAACGCCGCGCCGACACCGGTCAGCCGACGCGGTACGGCGAGCACCGCCTCACGTCGCTTGCGGGCCTCCGGATCGCGGGCCAGCCGGCGGGCCCGACCCACGTGACCCTGCGCGGCGGCCGCCGCCCACCGCGCCACGTCGGGCGCCACGCCGTCCCGACGGACCAGCACCTCGGCCACCGCCGCGGCCGGCGGCTGCCGCAGGGGTACGACCCGGCAGCGCGACCGGATGGTCACCGAGACGTCGTCCGGGTGGGTGGACGGCGCGCAGAGCAGGAAGACGGTACGCGGTGGAGGCTCCTCGATCGCCTTGAGCAGCGCGTTGCCGGCGGCCTCGGTGAGCCGGTCGGCGTCGGAGATGACCACCACCTGCCAGCGCCCACCGGACGGGGTGCTGGCGGCCCGGAGCACCAGAGCGCGCATGTCGTTGACGCCGATGGAGAGCCCTTCCGGCTCCACAAGCCGGACGTCGGCGTGGGTGCCGCCCATCGTGGTGTGGCAGCCGGGGCACTCGCCACAGCCGGTGCCGTGCACGCACTGCAGAGCGGCGGCGAAGGCACGCGCGGCGACCGAGCGGCCCGAGCCGGGTGGCCCGGTGAAGATCCACGCGTGGGTCATCCCGGTGGACACATCAGGCCCACCGGGCACGGCGGCGGCCTCGGGCTCGTCGCCGCCGCTGGGGCCGGCGGGGAGCAGCGCGGGTGCACGGTCGGCCGCTGCGGCGCGCAGCACGGCTGCTGCCGCGGCGGCGGCCCGGCGCAGCTCGACCACCGCCTCGTCCTGACCGACAAGGTCGGCGAAGACGTCAGGCATCAGGTCTTGTGCTCCATCGTCACCAGCTCCGCGTCGGATAACTCGGGCTGTACCGAGGTGTCCGGGCCCTGCGCCGGGCGGGGGTGCACGATGCCGCCAGGCCTGCCGAGCATCTCCTCGACACGCCGCACCACCAGGCCGGTGATCTCATCGGCCGGGCGGGACGCGTCGAGCACCAGGTAGCGCTTCGGGTCGGCGGCGGCGAGGTCGAGGAAGGCGTAACGGACACGCTCGTGGAAGGCGATCGACTCCGCCTCCAGCCGGTCGACGTCCCCGCTGCGGGAGACCACCCGGGACAGGCCGGTGTGCGGCTCGACGTCGAGCAGCACCACCAGGTCGGGCTTGAGCCCGCCGGTGGCCCAGGAGGAGAGCCAGGAGACCTCGTCGACAGGGAGCGTGCGTCCGGCGCCCTGGTACGCGAGCGACGAGTCGACGTACCTGTCGCTGATCACCACACCGCCGCGGACCAGTGCGGGCCGGACCACAGCGGCCACATGGTGCGCCCGGTCGGCGGCGTAGAGCAGTGCCTCGGCACGCGGGGAGGGCGCATCGTCGCCTGAGGTGTCGAGCACCAGCGACCGGATCCGTTTACCGACGGTGGTCGCCCCCGGTTCGCGGGTGACAACGACGTCGTGCCCCTGGTCGCGCAGCCGCTCGGCGAGCGCGGCGAGCTGGGTGGACTTGCCGGCGCCCTCGCCGCCCTCGAACACCACGAACAGCCCGGCGGAGACGAACGGCTCGGACGGCATCAGCGGACGGCCCCGGATCGAGCCCCACAGGTCGGCGAGGACGGGGACGCCCTTCTTGTCGTCCATCTGGCCGAACGCGCTGATACCGGCGAAGATGCCGGCGGCGCCGGCGGCCAGCAGCAGCAGGCGGGTCGACGAGATGGAGATGCCCAGGTCGGCGATCTCCAGCTTGCGCGAGCCACCGACACCGGCGAGCAGGCTGCTCAGCGCGATGGCCAGGATCAGCACCAGGCGGGTGCCGATCTGCACCACGGCGAAGACCCGGCCGCGTACCTCGTCCTTGATCTCGCCGCCGAGCAGGGTGGTGCCGGCCAGGAAGGCCATGCCCGCGCCGGCGCCGACCAGCACCGCGCCGACGATCGCCATGGACAGGTGGATGGCGAAGGCGAGGGTCATCACGGCGGCGCTGGCCAGCACGATGCTCATGCCGAACCAGCGACGCCGGGACATGTCCTTGACGATCATCGGGCCGAGGCCGATGCCGAGCGCCAGGCCGACGAAGATGGCACCGAAGAGCAGCGAGAACGCGGCGTCGCCGGCACCCAGCGAACTGGCGAAGAACTTCGCCGTACCGATGACGATGCCGCCGCCGGCGAAAGCGCCGAGGATGCCGAGGACCAGCCCGCGTACCAGCGGGGTCTGGCCGATGAACTGCCAGCCCTCCTTGAACTGGCGCAGCATGCTCTGCTCTTGGCGGTCGCCCTCGGCGGTCTGCCCCTGGCTGATCTCCTTGATGCCGAACGCGACGACAAGGGCGGTGGCCAGCCGGGAGAACGAGTTGAACCACAGCGCCAACTGGGCCGGTTCGGCCCAGTTCGGGAACTCGCCTCCGGTGATGCCCCGGACGCTGCGGTCCAGTACGGCGCTGACCAGCGCGGCGAGCACCGGGGTGAGGCCGTAGGTGGTGATCAGCGTGAGCTGGTTGGCCGCTTCCAGCCGGGCGCGCGGGATCAGGTTGGGGACGGCGGCTTCCTTGGCCGGAATCCAGATCAGCGTGATCGACTCGATCAGGAAGGTGGCGATTGTCGCCCACGCGACCACCATCCCGCCGCTGGCGCCGGCCAGCGCCACCATCGGGATGGAGGCGAAGAGCACGAACCGGAGCAGGTCGCAGATGACCATCGTCCAGCGGCGGTCGAACCGGTCGGCGAGCACGCCGGCCACCGGGCCGAGCACCAGGGCCGGGAGCAGCCGGATGGCGATCACGCCACCGAACACCGCGCCCTGCGCGGTGCTGCCCTGCACCTGGGAGGCGGCGAAGACCGAGGTGGCCAGCAGGCCGAGCCAGTCACCGAAGGACGCGGCGCCGAGCACGATCCAGAGCCGCCGGAACGGCTGGATCCGCAGTACGGAGCGGATGGCCGCGTAGCCGGACGGATCTCCCTGGGCAGCACTGGTCTGGTTGGCGGCGCTGCCCGACTGGTCACCCGGGCGCGACACGCCGGGCGACTCGCCGCTGTTCTGGCTTTCGATGGCCGTACCTCCACGTGCCGGCCCATCGCTGGGCACCTCCGGTGGAACACTCTAGACCCGGTGGGGGGCCGCCCCACCGGCGACATTCTCCTGCTCGCTGAGCCTAGGCCGCCGAAGGTACCGTCCGCAGCCCAGGCGTACGCGAGGGTATTTCGCATTCACCGCCGGACAGTTAGCGTGCACACGTGGCCATCGAGAGCGACAAACTCCGCGAGCGCCTGGACCGGGCGACCGACCACCTCGACCCGCCGTACGCAGTGGTGGATCTCACCGCCTTCGACGCGAACGCGGCCGCGTTGACAGACCGCGCCGCAGGCAAACCGCTCCGGCTGGCGAGCAAGTCGGTCCGCAGCCGGGAGTTGATCAGCCGAGCGCTCGCCCGGCCCGGCTGGCGGGGCGTGATGGCGTTCACCCTCCCCGAGGCGATCTGGCTGGTCCGCGCCGGAGTCAGCGACGACGTGCTGCTCGCCTACCCGAGCGCGGACCGGGCGTCGCTCGCCGAGTTGGCCGCCGACCCGACCCTCGCCGCCGCGATCACCCTCATGATCGACAGCACCGGGCAGCTCGACCTCATCGACGCCGTCCGCGCCCCCGGTCAGCGCGCCGAGCTGCGGCTCTGCCTGGACCTGGACGCCTCCTGGCGACCGCTGCGGGGTCGGGTCCACGTCGGCGTACGCCGCTCACCGGTGCACAGCGCCCGAGCAGCCGGCGCGCTCGCCGCCACCGTCACCGGTCGGGCCGGCTTCCGGCTGGTCGGCCTGATGTCGTACGAGGCGCAGATCGCCGGCCTGGGCGACGCGCCGCCCGGGCAGACGCTGCTGGCCGGCGCGATCAGGCTGGCCCAGCGCGGGTCGTACCGCGAGTTGCTGGCCCGCCGGGGCGCGGCGGTGGCAGCGGTACGCGAACACGCCGACCTGGAGTTCGTCAACGGCGGCGGCACCGGCAGCGTGGCCGCGACAAGCGCCGATCCCGCGGTCACCGAGGTCACCGCGGGATCGGGCCTGTACGGGCCGACGCTGTTCGACGCCTACCGTGCCTGGCGCCCCACCCCGGCGGCGTTCTTCGCCTGCGCTGTGGTCCGCCGCCCGACGCCCGAGCTGGCGACAGTGCTCGGCGGCGGGTGGATCGCCTCCGGACCGGCCGCCGACAGCCGGCTCCCCCGGCCGTGGTTGCCGGCCGGCCTGAAGCTGGTCGGGACCGAGGGCGCCGGCGAGGTGCAGACCCCGCTGTCCGGTGCGGCGGCGAGCACCCTGAACATCGGCGACCGGGTGTGGTTCCGGCACGCCAAAGCCGGCGAGCTGTGCGAACGGGTGAACGAACTGCACCTGGTGGAGGGGGATGCGGTCGTGGCGACCGTTCCCACCTACCGGGGCGAGGGCCATGCCTTCCTGTGACGCGCCAGGGCAGCGCGCGGTCACGGCGGACCGGGCCGCCTCAGGCTGGCTGGGCCGCCTCGACCGGAACGGCGACGGGACGGCCGCTGTCCGGGCCGTCGACCTGGCGGTGCAGATATTCCCGGATCAGCGCCTTCGCCTCGAGCAACACCCGCTCGTCGCCGTCGGACTTCCGGCGGAACGCGAGCTTGATCAGCGCGTCGGCCGCCTCCACCGCGATCTCCAGGACGAAGCGCAGCTTCGGCACATCGGTGAGCCCGAAACGTTCGGTGAGCACCCGGGCCAACTGGTCGGCGATCACGCCGTTGTTGTCCCGCTGCTCATCGAGCAGGTGCAGGTCGACCACGTCGCCGAAGTGCAGAGTACGGAAACCGGGGACGGTGCGGTGCATCGTGATGTACTCGTCGATCCCCGCGTCGACACCGTCCCACCAGTGGGTCATCTCGTCGGATGCGAAGCGCTCGTCGAGCCGCTGAAGGTACGACTCCATCGTGCGCAGGGTCAGCGCCTGCACGATCGCCCGCTTGTCCGGAAAGAACTGGTAGACCGAACCGATCGCCACTTCGGCCCGCTCAGCGAGCAGGGTAGTGGTCAGTCCCTCGTACCCCACCTCGTCGACGAGTTCGGCGCAGGCATCCAACATGCGCTGGACCCGCGCGACACTTCGACCCTGCACCGGTACGCGGCGCAGCGGCCCGGTCGTGGCGGCTGGTGTGGACACTCGGCGCCACCCCCCTTCGACGGATGAACATATCTTCATGTCACGAGTCCGTGACTACCGGTACAACGAGCGGACCGCAATTGCGGTATTTACCAGGTACAACGTTCCTGATATGAAGTCAGTTCATATTCATGATTGAGGAGCCTGCATGGCCGGCACCGCATCGCCTCCCGCCCGTTGGTCAAACTGGGCCGGCAACCAGCGTGGCACCGCCACCGCGATCCTGCGCCCCGGCTCGCCGAGCGATGTCGCCGAAGCCGTCCGTGCCACCGCCGCCGCCGGAGGCCGGATCCGCGTCGCCGGTAGCGGCCACTCGTTCACACCCATAGCCCTGGCCGACGACCGGCGGATGGAACTGTCCGAGTTGGAGACCACAGTCAGCGTCGACGTCGAGCGGCGACTGGTCACCGTACCGGCGGGAACGACTCTGCAAGCGCTCAACGGGTTGCTCGCCCGGCACCGCCTCGCAATGCCCAACCTCGGCGACATCGACGCGCAGACGGTGGCCGGGGCGATCTCCACCGGCACCCACGGCACCGGCGCCGCATACGGCTGCCTCTCCACGTTCGTCGAGGCGCTCACCCTCGTCACCGGCACCGGCGAACTGCTGCACTGCTCCGCAGACGAGAACCCCGACATCTTCGCCGCAGCCCGGGTGTCCCTCGGCGCGCTCGGCGTCCTCGTCGACGTGACGCTGCGCTGCGTGGACGCCTTCGTCCTGCACGCCCACGAACGCCCCGCCGAACTCGCCGACGTGCTCGGCGAACTGCCGGCACTCATCGACAGGCACGACCACGTCGAGTTCTACTGGTTCCCCTACACGACCCGAGCCCAGGTCAAAGCCAACGACCGGGTACCCGCCAACGACCGTCCGCTACCCCGGTGGCGCGGCTGGCTGGACGACGACTTCCTGTCAAACACCGTCTTCGCCGGCGCCTGCCGCCTTGGCCGCGCCGTGCCCGCGCTGGCACCCGGCATCAGCGCCGTCTCCGCCCGCGCGCTCACCGAACGGCGCTACACCGACCGCTCCGACCGGGTCTTCTGCACGCCGCGCCGGGTCCGCTTCGTCGAAATGGAGTACGGCCTGCCCCGCGAGGCGCTCACCGAAGCGCTGACCGCGCTCCGGCGCATCATCGACGGCCTGCCGTTCAAGGTGCTCTTCCCCGTCGAGGTGCGGTTCACCGCCGCCGACGACATCTGGCTGTCGCACGGGTACGGCAGGGACTCCGCGTACATCGCCGTGCACCAGTACGTCGGCACACCGTACGAGCCGTACTTCCGGGCCTTCGAGAAGGTGGCCGCCGAGCTGGGCGGTCGCCCGCACTGGGGCAAGCTGCACTACCGCGACGCGGAGTCGCTGGCCGCCGCGTACCCCCGCTTCACCGACTTCCAGGCGATCCGCGACCGGCTGGACCCCGACCGTGTCTTCACAAACCCCCACCTGACCCACGTCCTCGGCGCCTAGGGTGCCCGAGATCTTGGAAGGAAGCAGCCCTTGGAGGGGCGTTTTCCTTCCAAGATCTCCAGGAAGGCGAGGCCTACTACTCGGTGCTGGTGGTGGCCTTGCGCGGGGCGGCCTTTTTGGCCGGGGTCTTCTTCGCCGCGGTGGTGGTCGCCTTGGCTGTCGTGGCCTTCTTAGCAGCTGTGGACTTGCTGGCGGCGGCCGTCTTCTTGGTGGCCGTTGCCTTCTTCGCCACTGCCTTCTTGGCCGGAGCCTTCTTGGCCGCCGCCTTCTTCTTCGGCGCCGGACCCTTCGCCCGCTTCTCGGCCAGCATCTCCGAGGCTTCCTCGATGCTCAACGCCTCCGGGGTCTGCCCACGGCGCAGCGACGCGTTGAACTCCCCGTCGGTGACGTACGGGCCGAAGCGGCCGTCCTTGATCACCAGCGGCTTCTCGGTCAGCGGGTCGACGCCCATCTCACGCAGCGGCGGCGCGGCGGCCCGCCGTCCACGGGCCTTCGGAGCCGCCAGCAGGGCCAGCGCCTCGTCCAGGCTGACCGTGAACATCTGGTCCTCGGACTCCAGCGACCGGAACTCCTCGCCCTGCTTCACGTACGGGCCGTAGCGGCCGTTGTTGGCGAACACCTCGACGCCGTCCGGCGCGACGCCCACCAGCCGGGGCAAGCTGAGCAGCTTGAGGGCCTGCTCCAGGGTGAGCGAGTCCGGAGTCTGCGAACGCAGCAGCGACGACTTCCGCTCACCACTGGACACGTACGGGCCGAAGCGGCCGGACTTGAGCACGATCGGCTCGCCGGTGGCCGGGTCGTCACCGAGCTTGCGCTCGCCGCTGCCACCGAGGAACAGCTCGTGCACCTTCTCCGGGGTCAGCTCGTCGGGAGCCAGGCCCTCGGGGATCGGCGCCCGGTCGCCCTGGGCCCCGCCCTCCTCGCCGTCACCGGAGGCGGCCGGCGTCGGCTGCTCACCGCCGGGCAGCTCCCGCTGGAGGTACGGCCCATAGCGGCCGACCCGAACCACGACCTCGCGGCCGTCGTCGTCGGTGAACAGCGGGATGGAGTTGACGCTGCGGGCGTCGATCTCGCTGAGGTTCTCGGTGACAAGCTTCTTGAGCCCACCCGAACGGGCGATGCCCTGGTCGCCGGCACCGTTTGAGCTGCCGAAGTAGAACGCGGTGAGGAAGTCGACAGCGGCGTGATCCCCGCCGGCGATCTCGTCCAGCTCGTTCTCCATCGTGGCCGTGAAGTCGTAGTCGATG
This sequence comes from Micromonospora profundi, assembly GCF_011927785.1. NCBI lineage: Bacteria > Bacillati > Actinomycetota > Actinomycetes > Micromonosporales > Micromonosporaceae > Micromonospora > Micromonospora profundi. The sequence goes on from NZ_JAATJK010000001.1 coordinate 5,548,022, forward strand.
AGGCGGGGGTAGTGCCGCTCCATCAGCCCGATCACGGCGAACGCCAGGAAGGTGGGGATCATCGCCTGGCCGCGCTTGGTGACGTACCCCCGGTCCTGGATCGTCTGCATGATCGACGCATAGGTGGACGGGCGGCCGATGCCCAGCTCTTCCAGGGCCTTGACCAGCGACGCCTCGGTGTAGCGCGACGGCGGCTGGGTGTGGTGACCCTGCGCCGCAAGCTCGTCGGCGGTCAGCGGCTGGTCCTTGACCAGGGTCGGCAGCCGGCGCTCGGCGTCCTCGGCCTCGGCGTTCTCGTCATCGGAGGACTCGACGTACGCGCGCAGGAAGCCCGGATCGGTGATGGTCTTGCCGGTGGCGCCGAAGTCCGCCTCTTCCTGGGAGGTGGAGACCGCGCGGATGCGCACCGAGACGCTGGAGCCGACCGCGTCGGTCATCTGCGAGGCGATGGTGCGCCGCCAGATCAGCTCGTAGAGCTTGAACTCCTCGGCGGACAACTCCTTGGCCACCTCGCCCGGGGTGCGGAAGTTGTCCCCCGCCGGGCGGATCGCCTCGTGCGCCTCCTGCGCGTTCTTCACCTTGCCGGTGTATCGGCGCGGCTCCGGCGGCACGCTGCGCTCGCCGTACAGCTCGACGATCTGCCGGCGGGCCGCCGAGATGGCGGTCTCCGACAGGTTCACCGAGTCGGTACGCATATAGGTGATGTAGCCGTTCTCGTAGAGCCGCTGCGCGGTGCGCATCGTCTGCTGCGAGGACAGTCGCAGCTTGCGGGCCGCCTCCTGCTGAAGCGTGGAGGTGATGAACGGCGCGTACGGGCGACGGCGGTAGGGCTTCTCCTCGACGCGGGTGACAGTGAACGGCCGCCCCTCCAGCCGGGCGGCGAGCCCCCGGGCGCCGCCCTCGTCGAGGTGCACAACGCCGGCGCCGGGCTTAACCTTGCCGGTGGTCGGCTCGAAGTCCTTACCCGTGGCGATCCGGTCACCGTTGAGCGCGACGAGGGTGGCGTTGAAGGTGCGCGGCCCCTCACCGGCGTTCGCCACGGCGAGGGTGGCCAGGATGTCCCAGTATTCGGCGGTGCGGAACGCCATCCGCTGCCGCTCCCGCTCGACCACGATGCGGGTCGCCACGGACTGCACACGGCCCGCCGAGAGCTTCGGCATGACCTTCTTCCACAGCACCGGGGAGACCTCGTAGCCGTAGAGCCGGTCGAGGATCCGCCGCGCCTCCTGGGCGTCGACAAGGTCGCGGTCGATCTCCCGGGGGTTGGCCACCGCCGCCTGGATCGCCGGCTTGGTGATCTCGTGGAAGACCATCCGCTTGACCGGCACCTTGGGCTTGAGCGTCTCGACGAGGTGCCAGGCGATCGCCTCGCCCTCGCGGTCCTCATCCGTGGCCAGGAAGATCTCGTCGACCTCCTTGGCCAGCTTCATCAGCTTGCTGATCTGCTGCTTGCGGTCGGCGGAGACGACGTAGAGCGCGTGGAAGCCGTTGTCGACGTCCACCCCGAGGCGGGCCCACGGCTCACCCTTGTACTTGGCCGGCACGTCGGCGGCGTTGCGCGGCAGGTCGCGGACGTGACCGAAGCTGGCCTCCACGACGTACCCCGGGCCGAGGTAGCCCGAGATCGTCTTGGCCTTCGCCGGTGACTCGACGATGACCAGACGGGTGGTTCCAGCTTTGCTCGGCACGTCTCTGTCGACCTCACTCCTGCTCGTGGCCTGCCGGTGCCCGAGAAGCGACCGTTCTCGACCCCGCCGTGGCACCGGCGGTCCGGATGTCCAACGTAACGCGCCGCCCACGTTTCAGGTTTCGCGGGCGGCAAACCGCTCGGGCGCGGCGGTGAAGTCCCGCCCCACCGCGCTCAGCACTGCCGGACGGCGCCACCGTACACCGTGAGTAGGGCTCGAAGCGGGTCACTGTGACGATGGCGGGCCCTCAACAACCCGCCCCCGCTGAAATCCAACCCCCCGCTGTCCAACACCAGACAGACGCGAATCCACGCCCCCGCCTCGTCGATCATGGACTTGTGGTGGGCGTTTTCACCCCGGAAGAGAAGTACGTCCACCACCACAACTCCATGATCGACCGGGGCGGGGGCGGGGGCGGGGCGGGGCGGGCGGGCGGGGCGGGAAACTACGGGCGGGTTGGCCAGAGTTTGGGGGGTGCTGCGGCTGGGGGGTCGCCTACTAACTCGGCCAGGCGTGTCAACCTGCGCCGGCCGGTTATCCGGTAGGCCGGGCCGCCTTCGGCGGGGGCGAGCAGCGTCGCGGACAGGCCTGCGGCGGCGAGCGCCGCGCCGAGCGCGTCCCAGGAATCCGGGTCGCCCTCGCCGAGCCCCAGCAGGAAACCGCCGGGCGGCTCCGGCGTACCGGCTGCGGCGACCCAGAGCCGCAACCGCCGGCCGGTGAGGTGCAGGACCGCCGGTGGGCGCTTGACAGCACCGTGCAGCCAGGCGGCCGCGAGCGGCTTCAACACCCGGGTGTACGACGTACGGACCGTGTGTTTGCCGTCCTCGGTCGGCTCCCAGCTCGCGGCGAGACCCCGCAGTGCCAGTTCGGCGACGAGCACGTGCACCCGCCAGGCAGCGTCCACCCGCACCGAGAGTCGCGCCGTGCCGCCCATCCGGACGACTTCGCCCGGCCCGGCGAGCAGCCCGGCCAAATCGGCGACCGTCGGCTCGGCGGCCTCCGCGCCGAAGAAGACAAGTTGCCGCCCGGCGTCCTCGTCCTCGGGAGTGCCGGAGTGAGCCGACCCAGGGCGGACGGAGCCGCTGCGCCGCCGACCCCTGCCAGCAGCGCCGGCCAGGGCGTCGGCAGCGACAGCGCCGGCGCTGGACTCCGCCGGGACAGAAGCTGGCGGATCGGGTGCGGGAAACAGGGCCGGGACCGGCGGCTGCGCCGCCCCGGTGTCACCGAGCCCGCTCAGCGACACTCCGGCACCTCGTCGAAGGCTTGTTTCAGCTCCTCGGAGTTGAGCTGGCTGGTGTCCAGCGCGCTGGCGTCGTACTCCTTGTTGAGCGTCTCCACGGCGGCCCGGACGCCGCCGTAGAAGACAGTGGGCTCGCCGGTGCCCAGGCCGTCGATGGTGTCCCGTGCGCGACCGTAGGCGTCGCGCATCTTGCCCAGGGAAGCGCGGAACCCGGCGGCGATGGCCTCGCCGTTGTCCGTCTCGGGCACCCCGGCCTGCTCCACCTTGCGTCGCGCGGTCTCGCTTGCCTGCTCCGCGCCGCCGAAGAGCCGCACCAGGTTCTCCTTGGCCTGCGCGGGGGTGGTCTGCGCGGTCATCTGCTGGTCGGCGCTGCTCGTCAGCTTGCTGATCTCGGAGCGCCACGGGGTGAGCGCGCCGCAGACCGAAGCCGCCCACGCCCGTGGGCTGGGGCCGCCGCCGCAGCCGGCCAGGATGGCGAGCGTGGCCAGGACCACCGTGAGCTTTCCAACGGTGGACGTCCGGCACGTACGCATGCGTTGCAGCGTACGGCCTTTGGCCAGGTGTGGCACCGGTCGGTTGGATGGGACCGGACGGCAGCGGTCCCCGGTCGGCTGGTGCGCCGACCGGGGACCGGGTACCGCTGTTTCGATCAGGCGTTCACCGTCTCCGGCCGGTGGTCGGTGCTGCCCGCACCGGTGTTGCCGCCGCCCTCGGACTCGTCCATGGCGATGCCCTTGCGCTTGCTGAACACCACGGACGCCACGATGATCGCCGTCGCGACCAGCGCGATGGTCACCCGCAGCCCGACGTTGCGGTCGTCGCCGACGCTCCAGGCCACCACGGCGGGCGCGATCAGCAGCGAGACCAGGTTCATCACCTTGATCAGCGGGTTGATCGCCGGGCCGGCGGTGTCCTTGAACGGGTCACCGACGGTGTCACCGATGACCGTGGCGGCGTGCGCCTCGGAGCCCTTGCCGCCGTACGCGCCGTCCTCGACCAGCTTCTTGGCGTTGTCCCAAGCGCCACCGGAGTTGGCAAGGAAGACAGCCATCAGGGTGCCGGCGCCGATCGCCCCGGCCAGGTACGCGGCGAGCGCGCCGGGCCCGAGACCGAAACCGACAGCGATCGGCGCCAGGATGGCGAGCAGGCCGGGGGTCACCAGCTCGCGCTGCGCGTCCCGGGTGCAGATGTCGACGACCTTGCCGTACTCCGGGCGCTGGGTGCGGTCCATGATGCCGGGCAGTTCACGGAACTGCCGGCGGACCTCCATCACCACGGCACCGGCCGAGCGGGACACCGCGTTGATGGCCAGGCCGGAGAAGAGGAACACGACAGCCGCACCGATGATCAGGCCGACCAGGTTGCGCGGGTTCGCCACGTTCAGCGAGTTGAGGATCTCGCCGCCGACGTCGCCAACGCCGGCGTCCGCGTACGCGGTGCGCAGCGAGTCGGTGTACGAGCCGAACAGCGCGGTCGCCGCGAGCACCGCGGTGGCGATCGCGATGCCCTTGGTGATCGCCTTGGTGGTGTTGCCGACCGCGTCCAGCTCGGTGAGCGTCCGTGCGCCGTGCTCGTCGATGTCACCGGACATCTCGGCGATGCCCTGGGCGTTGTCGGAGATCGGCCCGAAGGTGTCCATCGCCACGATCACGCCGACGGTGGTGAGCAGGCCGGTGCCGGCCAGCGCGACAGCGAACAGCGACAGCGTGATGGAGCTGCCGCCGAGCAGGAACGCGCCGAAGACACCGGCGCCGATGAGCAGCGCCGAGTAGACCGCCGACTCCAGGCCGATGCTGATGCCGGCCAGGATGACGGTGGCCGCACCGGTCTGCGAGCTCTTGCCGATGTCCTGCACCGGACGGCGGTTGGTCTCGGTGAAGTAGCCGGTCAGCGCCTGGATCGCACCGGCCAGCACGATGCCGATCACCACCGCGCCGATGGCCACCAGCCGCGGGTTGCCCGTCGCGTCGGTAAGCCCGCTGCTGAACTCGCCGAAGGTCGCCGGCAGGTACGCGTACGCGGCGATCGCCACAAGCACTGCGGAGAGCACTGCGGAGATGTAGAAGGCCCGGTTGATCGCGGTCAGGGCGTTGCGGTCGGACGCGCGCAGCCGGGTGATGAAGACCCCGAAGATCGCGACCAGCACACCGATGGTGGAGATGATCAGCGGGAAGACCAGGCCCTCCTCGCCGAACGCGGCACGACCGAGGATCAGCGCGGCGACGAGCGTCACGGCGTACGACTCGAAGAGGTCGGCGGCCATGCCGGCGCAGTCGCCGACGTTGTCGCCCACGTTGTCGGCGATGGTGGCGGCGTTGCGGGGGTCGTCCTCGGGGATGCCCTGCTCGACCTTGCCGACGAGGTCGGCGCCGACGTCGGCGGCCTTTGTGAAGATGCCGCCGCCGACCCGCATGAACATCGCGAGCAGCGCGGCGCCGAAGCCGAAGCCCTCCAGCACGGTCGGCGCGTCACCCCGGTAGACCAGGACGACGAGCGCGGCACCGAAGAGGCCCAGGCCGACGGTGAGGAAGCCGACCACGCCACCGGTCCGGAAGGCGATCTTCATGGCGGCCTCACGGCCGCCTTCGCGCTCACGGGCGGCGGCGGCCACGCGCAGGTTCGCGCGGGTGGCCAGCCACATGCCGGCGCCGCCGATGGACGCGCTGAACAGGGCGCCCACCACGAAGAAGAGCGAGCGGCCGATCTTCACGGCCGTCTCGCTGCCGTCGGTGTTGTGCACCGGCAGCAGGAAGAGCAGCACCACTGCGATGACGACGAAGATCGCCAGGGTGCGGAACTGACGGAGCAGGTAGGCCGAGGCGCCCTCCTGGACCGCCTCCGAGATCTCCTGCATGTTGGTGGTGCCCTTGCCGGCTGCCAGCACCGCCTTCGTCAGGGCGGCGGCAAAGGCGAGCGCTACCAGCGCAACGACCGCGGCGATGACGACGTATGTGACATTGCTTCCGGTAAGGGAAAGCCCGCCGCCCTCGGCGGCCAAGGTCTCGGACATCTGTGTCCTCCTGTTACCGAACACTCGCGCCGGTGGGTGGAGACGCACCGACCGGCGCCTGAATGCGGACTTGCAAGCGCGCCAACCCACCCCAGCGGACCAGCGATGACCACCCATAACCGCTGGGTGCGGGACGGGTCACTTGCTGACAACCCGGGTACTGTAGCCCTCCGCAGTGTTGGAGGTCACACGCAGGTGCCACCGTGTCTCGATGATCTTCGTCGCTGTGTTATGAAACAAAATCTGATATAGGGCATGTTCCATGCCAGAAGGCCGCATCCCACCAGGGGATGCGGCCTTCTGATCGGTAGGTGTCAGCGGCTGACCGGCCACACCATCCGGACCTCGGTGCCGATGCCCTCGTCGACAGGGCGCACCTGGAGGTCCTCGACGAAGCCGGCGAGCAGCGCGAAGCCGACGCCAGTGGTCAACGCCTCATCGGTGAGCGACTCGTTGGCCAGTTCGTCCGGCGGAAGCGCCGCCAACCCGATACCTGCCTCGATGGGCGCCCGGTCCACGACACGCACCGCGTACGTGCCGCCGTCGGACATCTCGACCAGCACCGGATCGGCAAGGCCGTACTGCCGGTGCAGGGCCACCGCCCGCGTGCACGCCTCGCCGATGGCCAGGCGCACCTCGTCCAGCAGGTCCTCACGGACGCCCGCGCGCCGGGCGACGGCGACGCCGACCAGTCGGGCGGTACGCACGTGCACCGGAGCCGGAGAGAAGGAGAGCCGGACCGTCGCCATCACGCGTTGATGCCGGTCGGACCCGCGTCGACCGCCGCCTCGACAGTGGGGTGCAGCGGGAACACCTGGTCCAGTGCGGTGATCCGGAAGATCTTGAGCAGCGGCTCCTTGTCGCAGACCAGCGCGAACGAGCCACCTGCCGTACGCAGCCGCTTGTGCGCGCCCACCAGCACGCCCAGCCCGGTGGAGTCGAGGAAGTCCACCCGACCGAGGTCCACCACCACGTGCCGGGCGCCGCCGTCGATCAGTTCGAGGAGCCGTTCACGGAGCCGGGGCGCGGTGTAGACGTCGACCTCACCGCCGACCTCAAGCACCGTGTGCTCGCCCACGGTGCGCGTCGCCAACGACAGCTCCATCGGTCCTCCTCGCCAGAGCCGTAAACTCTCCTGGGCATCTAACCACTACCGCCGGGGCATCCTTGCGGCCACCGGCGGAGGCTTTCCCTTACCCCGGGGCTCGACTTTTCATCTCCGAACACCAGTGCGAGAGTGCAGGACGTGACTTCCGACGACTTCGGCTCCGCGCGCCTGTCGCCGCGCGACGACCTGAAGCTGTCGCCCGTCGACCTCCTGCGCCGGCTGCGCTCCCGGGGTGCCGGCGACCCGGTCACCCACGTCGAGCGGGTGCCGGCCCGCGCCGGGGTGCCCGCACCGTGGCCGCCGTGGGCACCGACGGAGCTGCGCGCGGCGTTCGCCCGGCGGGGCGTGGCCGCGCCGTGGCAGCACCAGGCCGAGGCGGCCACCCTGGCGTACGAGGGTGGGCACGTCGTCGTCGCCACCGGCACCGCGTCCGGCAAGTCGCTGGCGTACCAGCTCCCGGCGCTTGCCACACTGCTCAGCGACCCCCGGGCCACAGTGCTCTACCTGGCGCCGACCAAGGCGCTCGCCGCCGACCAGTTGCGGGCCGTCGCCGAGTTGGAGCTTGAGGGGGTACGCCCCGCCTGCTACGACGGGGACACTCCGCGCGCCGAGCGGGAGTGGATCCGCAGGCACTCCCGCTTCGTGCTCACCAACCCCGACATGCTGCACCACGGCATCCTGCCCGGGCACGCCCAGTGGTCCGGCTTCCTGCGCCGCCTGGCGTACGTGGTGGTCGACGAGTGCCACACCTACCGGGGGGTGTTCGGCTCGCACGTGGCGCACGTACTGCGCAGGTTGCGCCGGCAGTGTGCGCGCTTCGGGGCGACCCCTGTGTTCGTCCTCGCCTCGGCGACCTCCGGCGACCCGGCGACAGCCGCCGGTCGGCTGACCGGCCTGCCCGTGACAGCCGTCACCGAGGATGCGTCACCGCGGGGCGGGGTGACCTTCGCCCTCTGGGAACCGCCGTTGCTCCCACCCGAGTCGGGCTCCTCCTCCCCGGTGCCCCCGCAGGCGACGGGCGACCATGACGACCTCCACCAGGTCCGCCGGTCGGCGCTGCGCGAGACCGCGGACCTGCTCGCCGACACGGTCGCCGAGGGGGTACGCACGCTCGCCTTCGTCCGGTCCCGCAAGGGCGCGGAGGTGGTGGCGGCGAACGCGCGACGGGCGTTGGACGACGCTGTCCCCGGGCTCGGCGACCGGGTGGCCGCCTACCGGGGCGGCTACCTGCGCGAGGAACGACGCGAGCTGGAGCGGGCGCTGCTGCACGGTGACCTGCTGGGCCTCGCCTCCACCAACGCCCTGGAACTGGGCGTGGACCTTGTCGGCCTGGACGCCGTGCTGATCTGCGGTTACCCGGGCACCCGGGCCTCCCTGTGGCAGCAGGCCGGCCGGGCCGGGCGCTCCGGGCAGGAGGCCCTCGCCGTGCTTGTGGCCCGGGACGACCCGCTGGACACCTACCTCGTGCACCACCCGGAGGCGATCTTCGGGGCACCGGTGGAGGCAACGGTGCTCGACCCGGCCAACCCGTACGTGCTGGCCCCGCAGTTGGCCTGCGCCGCGGTCGAGGCGCCGCTCACACCGGCCGACCTGACGCTCTTCGGCGACGGGGCGAAGGAAGCGGTCGACGAGCTGGTGGCGGCCGGGGCGCTGCGGCAACGACCGACCGGCTGGTACTGGCGGCACCGCGAACGCCCCGAGGTGGACCTGCGCGGTCAGGGCGGCACCCCGGTCTGCGTGGTGGAGTCGGCCACCGGCCGGCTGCTCGGCACCGTCGACGGCGGCTCCTCACACTTCCTGCTCCACCCCGGCGCCGTCTACCTGCACCAGGGCATCTCGTACGTCGTCGACGATCTCGACCTGGTCGACGGTTGCGCGCTCGTGCACGCCGAGGAACCGGACTGGTCCACCCACGCCCGCGACGTCACCGACCTGTCAGTGGTGTCCGTGCGCTCCTACGTGGACGCCGGGCCGGTCGGGATGTTCCTCGGCGAGGTGGACGTGACCAGCCAGGTGGTGTCCTACCAGCGGCGCAGGATCGCCACCGGCGAGGTGATCGACACCCGGCCCCTGGACCTGCCCACCCGGGAGCTGCGTACCGTGGCGGTCTGGTTCACGCTCTCCCCGCAGTCGCTGACCTCAGCCGGAGTGCAGACCCCTGACGTGCCCGGTGCGCTGCACGCCGCCGAACACGCCGCGATCGGTTTACTTCCCCTGATGGCCACCTGCGACAGGTGGGACATCGGCGGGCTCTCCACCGCGCTGCACCCGGACACCGAGGCGCCGACCGTCTTCGTCTACGACGGGCACCCCGGCGGGGCGGGCTTCGCCGAGCGGGCGTACGGGACGGCGTCGGCGTGGCTACGGGCAACCCGGGACGCCATCGCGGAGTGCGGCTGCGAGACCGGATGCCCGTCCTGTGTGCAGTCGCCGAAGTGCGGCAACGGCAACAATCCGCTCTCCAAGCCGGACGCCATCCGGGTGCTCGACGTGGTGCTGGCGAACCTGCCCGCCTGAGTGCCTGCGGAGCCGGACAATCCGGCCATGATCGACTCGAGTTCATTGACTTCGGGGTATCCCGGCGCCGTGGACACCCCGGCATCAATGATGTCGAGTCGATCATCGCTCTGAACGGGCCGGTCTGCGCCGCGGTCTTGCATGAACCCACCGGACGCTGGGCACAATAACTTGGGAGCGCTTCCATCGATGTCTATTTCGTTGTCGCCCCGTGCCTGAGGAGGAGTTGTGGCCGACACCATCGCCGAGACCGTCGACCTGCTCTACACCATCGACCAGGAACAACTCACCCTCGACCAGCAGATCGCGCTCGGGTCCGCGCTGGCCGCCCTGGCCCAGGCGGAACGACTGGAGCAGATCAACGAACGGCTGCGCAACATTCACCAGGTGCTCAACACCTGGGCGCTGCGCGTCACCGTCGACGGCCGCTGACCTCCAAGCGACGGTCCGACCGAACGGGGCGGTCCGACCGAACGGGGCGGTCCGACCGAACGGGGCGGTCGGACCGCACGTGACAGACAGCCTGACGGGTCATGGCAGGCGGGGCTGCAGAGGGCGGGCGGTGAGGCCAAGCGGGCAGGCAGCCTGACCGGACATGGCCGGGCGGTAAGGCCAAGCGGGGCAGGCAGCCTGACCGGACTGGGCGAGCGGCAGTGCCCAGCGGCAGCGCTGGGCGGGCGCGGGCCTGTGGCGGTTGCCTGCCTGTGCGAGACTCCGGCGCACCAGCCCCTCTGAGGAGAACACATGCAGCTCGACAACTTGCAGACCCTGAATCAGTTCCACATCCGCCAGCGGCTGCGGATGATGGTCAACCAGTACGAGGTCCGGGCGGTCCAGCCGGACGGCACCGAAGGCGAGATGCTGGCCTTCGCGCAGCAGAAGCGGCTCGCCTTCAAGGAGCAGGTGACGATCTACACCGATGACTCCAAGCAGCAGCCCCTGCTGGGCTTCAAGGCCCGCCAGCGCCTCGACCTCGGCGCCACGTACGACGTCACGGACGCGGCCGGCAACCCGATCGGCCTGTTCCGCAAGGACTTCGCCCAGTCGCTACTCCGCTCCACCTGGCACGTCGAGCAGGCTGGCCTGCCGCAGGTGACGGGGCAGGAGCGCAGCATGCCGGTGGCCCTGCTGCGCCGGTTCGTCGACTCGCTGTCCTGGCTGCCGTACCACTTCGACTTCACCGCTGGCGGCCAGCCGGTCTTCTCGGTGATCAAGAAGTGGGGCCTGCGCGACAAGTACGTCGTCGAGGTGCAGCACCCGCAGATCGACCGCCGCCTCGTCATCGCGATGGCCGTCGCCCTCGACGCCCTCCAGTCCCGCTGACCTAGCTGGCCTTCGCTCAGCCTCCCCGTAGGCCGCTCCACCTGCCTCGACGGCCGCTCAGCTGACGGTGACCCCTCCGCCATCCGCTACCCATCCGTTGGCCTCTCAACAACCCGTCGACACGCTGGTCGGGTGGCGCTGCTGGGCATGCTCACCACTTGACGACGCCCTACCCGTCGACAGGTCAACCACGTGACGGCCTCTCGAGCCCGTCGATCGCTCAACCACTCGACGGCCGCTCAAGCCCGTCGATCGCTCAACCACTCGACGGCCGCTCGATCACCCGCTAGCCCGCCGGCCGGGGCAGGGCCTCCGCCCGATCCTGGCCGGCCGGCTGGCGCGCATCTGTCAGCTACGGACCGGGCCGGCGCGCGCGGTCGACGCGGCAGCCCGGGTCAGGCCGGGAAGCGGCGTGAACACCACCTCGACCGTCACCAGCACGTCCAGCCCCTCAAGGCGACAACCGACCAGGCGACCACCGTTGCGACCTGCGATGTCCCGGGCTGCCGCACAGGCCACCACGTCGCCGTCGATCGCCCTGGCGGCTCCGGCGAGCGCGCCGAGGTCGGCCGCCACCGCCGCCCGTTGAGCCGCCATTCCGGTGCCGGCGACCGCAGCGCCGAACAGCCCGACCAGTACGAATACCAGCCCCACTGCCAGCGGCAGGACTGTCGCCCCGCCACGCTCGCCACCAGACCGTCCGGGGCCAGACCATTTGGGGCCAGACCATTCGGAGCCAGGCCGACCACCGACCGGCCACTGCCGCACCGCCGTACGCCACGCCGGGCCGTACCACTGCGCGCCCTCACCGAGAGTGCGCCCGGGGTCCGGCCACGCAAGGGAGTGCCGCCCACCGAGAGGGCACCCAAAGCCCAACCGACCAGGGGCCGGCCGCCCACCGAGGGGGCGCCCAGAGCCCGAGTGCGCACGGGCTGGCCTCCCACCGACTGAGAGCCAGCCGAGAAGGCGCCCGAAGTCCGATCGCCCAAGGTCCGACCGCCTACCAGCGGTCTGGTTCATCGGTCCCCCTCTCCGGCTCCGGGTTCGAGTGCCGCGACGGCGGTGGCGACCACTGTGATGCGCGGCAGCCGGCCGCCCAGCGCGCGCACAGGTGCCCGGACCGTCGCCTGCGCCCGGCCCTCATCGATCGACACGGACACCTCCGCGCCCGGCGGCGCTCCGGGAACGCCAGCCTCACCTCGGGCGGCGGCCAGGGCCGCCTCCCGAGCGGCGTGCAGGCAACCGGCCTTGGTGCTTACGGCGTTGACGGCCGTCAGCCCGGCGAGCAGGAGCAGGAGCAGCGCCGGCAGGCCAGCCGCCAGTTCGGCGGTGAAGGATCCGCGGTCCCCACCGGCAGCCCGTACGACAGCGTGGAATCGTCGCCCCCCGCCAGCCGCCCGCCCCGGGGTGCAGGGCCTCCGATCGCGGCCGGCCTGCCGGCGCCCCGTCACTTGAGTGCCCGGTCGATGACGGCGGTCAGCGCCGACTGAACGTTGCCGGAGGTCAGCACCTTCAGCAGAATGCCGGCGAAGGCGACTGCGGCGAGCGTGCCGACGGCGTACTCGGCGGTGTTCATACCTGCGTCGCCGCGCAGGCGGGCGATGAGCTTACGCATTGTGTGTTCCCTTCTCGATGGGTCAGAGCACGTCGCCGAGGACGGCGACGATCACCGGCACCAGGCCGGCGAGAATGAACGCCGGCAGGAAGCAGAGCCCCAGCGGCAGCACGATGAGCACGCCCGCTCGGCGGGCGGACGCCTCGGCGGCGGTTGCCCGGTCGGCACGTAGGTCGTCGGCGAGCCGGGTCAGCGCGCCGGCCAGGGCGGCGCCGCTGTTGGCCGACCGGAACGCCGCCGCGGCCAGCCGCTCGGCGCCGGGCACCCCGTCCAGGGCTGACCACGCCTCCGCCGGGCCTCCGCCGAGCAGGAGGGTGCGGCCGACCCGGGCCAGTCGGTCGGCGAGCGGACTGTCCAGCGCCTCGGCCACGGCGAGCACTGAGCGGTCGACCGGAGCGCCCGCCCGCATCGCCGCCGCCAACAGGTCGGCGGCAAGGGGCAGATCGGCGGCCTCGCGGAGCCTCCGGGTACGTGCCGCCGGAGATTCGATCCGTCGCAGCAGCACGTCGGACAGGACCGCGGTCGGGATAGCGCCGAGCAGCCCGAACCAGCCACCGACGACCACGGCCACGGCGAGCCCGGCCATCACGGCGGCGATCCGGATCAGGTCGGGCCGCCGCCGGCCTGCGGGTTCGGCTGATCCCTTAGGGCTGGCTAATCCACCAGGGCTGGCTGATCCGTCGGGACCGGCTGGCCGGGCGGATTCGGCAGGCGTCGGCGGATCGGCTCGGCGGGCGGGACGGCGTAGACGTAACGGCGTGACGAGCAGCGCCGCCACCACCAGAGCGGCGGCCACGAGAGCCGTCCGGGACATCAGACGGCCCGCCCTGGCATCGCGCCCAGCCGCTCTGCCCAGAACAGGCCGATGACCTGGAGGGCGACCGCGAGGACCGCGCAGACCCCACCGACAGTGCTGTGCAGGAGGACCGCCAGGGGATCCACCCCGATGCCGTAGCCGAGCCCGATCCCGCCCACCGGCAGGGCCGCCAGAAGCAGGGCCGTGGCGCGGGCGCCCGCCGCCTGTGCCGCCGCCGAGGCCAACCCTCGGTCGGTCGCCCGAGCATCCGCCTCGATTCGCTCGACCAGTTCCGCCAGTGGCGCGCCGGTCCGGTCAGCTAGCCGCACCGCGGCCGAGGTCAGTTGGCGAAGCCGGTCGGATGTGTCAGGCCCGCTGACGGTGGCGAGTGCCGGCGGGACGGGCAGGCCGGCCCGCAGGTCTGCCGCCAGACCGCAGAGCAGGTCCAACCCGCGCCGCCGGACTTGCTCGGCGCGCCGGTTGGCCCGCCGCCGCAGCAGGGCGCGTACGGCCAGCATGCCGTAGCTGGCCACCGCTACCGCGGCCACCGGTCCGGCGAACACGGCACCCACACCAGCACCCACCAGGGCAACCAGCAGTAACAGACGGGCAGGCGACCGTTCGAGGCGGTTCGCGCGCCCAGCCTTGGGCCTGACCGCCGCCGGATCCGCAACATCCGGACCACGGCGCCGCTCATCGGCGGCCGACGGAGCGTCGTAACTATCGCGGGACCGGCCCACGTCCAGGTCCGCGCCGTCGATCGTCGGGACGGCCACGGCCGGGCCGGCACGCCGTACAACGTCGAGGGCCTCGTCCTCGGGGCGAAGTGCGGCCGCCGGACGTCGAGGGTCCCGTCGCGTCGGCGGACGTCCGGGGCCTGTCGGTCGGGTCGGCCCCGCCGGCCCGCCCGTCGCCCTCGGCCGGCTCGCGCCGTCGTCGCGGTCCCGAGTGGACCAGTCAACCGCCGCCCGCCCGCGACTCGGCTCCGGCGCTCCACGGGGGTACGGGACGGCGGCCGGATGCGCCGACACAAGCGTCGCGCCGGACCCGTCCCCGGACCCATCGAGTACGCGACCGAGGCTCCTGATCCACTCCACCAGGGCGTCATCCGGATCGCCACCGGTGACGGCACGGCTGGACGCCAGAATCCGACGGCGGCGTGCGCGGATGCTTTGTACGGGCCAGGCCACCAGAGCTGCGGCAGCCAACAGCAGCAAGGCCACCACGATCGTCGCCCCGCTCATGCCGGCCCCGCCGATCCGGGCCACGGCTCGCAGAGGATCGGCGGCACCACTACGCCCCGGTCCCGCAGCAGGCCGCCGAGCGCACGGGCGGCCACGCCCAGTCCTCGACCGCGTACCCAGGCGGGCACCACGGTCACCAACCGTTCCGGTCCTTCCGGGAGTAACAGGCAGATCGATTCCAGGACCCGTCCCCGGTCGCCACGGCGTACCTGGAACAGCACCTGAAGCGCCGCGACCACCTGGGCGTGCAGCGCGGCGCGCGGCAGGCCACCCAGCATGCCGAGCGCCTCCAGCCGCGCCGGCACGTCGGACGGGGTGTTGGCGTGCAGCGTCCCGGCACCGCCGTCGTGGCCGGTGTTCAGAGCGGCCAGTAGATCGACCACCTCGCCGCCCCGGCACTCCCCGACCACCAGCCGGTCGGGACGCATCCGCAGCGCCTGCCGAACCAGGTCGGCGAGGTTGACCACGCCTGTTCCCTCCACATTTGCCGTACGAGCCTGGAGGCCCACCACGTGCGGGTGTCCCGGTTGCAGCTCGGCGGCGTCCTCCACCAGGACGATCCGCTCGGTGGCCGGCACCAACCCGAGCAGCGTGTTGAGCAGTGTCGTCTTGCCCGACCCCGTACCGCCGGTGACCAGGTAGGCCAGTCGAGCCGCGACGACGGCCGCGAGCAGTGGTGCCACAGGTCGCGGCACCGTCCCCTGGCGTACCAGTTCGTCCAGGGTGAACGGCCGGTGCCGGAAGGTCCGCAGGGACAGGTAGGGGCCGTCGGTGGCCACCGGCGGCAGTACGGCGTGCAACCGGGTGCCGTCGGGCAGCCGGGCGTCCGCGTACGGGGAGCCGTCGTCGAGTCGCCGCCCGGCGCTGGCGACCAGCCGCTGCGCAAGCCTGCGGACGTCCTCAACCGAGCCCATCGGGATCGCGACCTGGTGCAACCCCGATCCCCTGTCGACCCAGACGCGCACGCCGTTCACCAGAACGTCGGTGACCTCCGGGTCGGCCAGCAGTGGGGCCAGCGGCCCGGCACCGAC
Source organism: Micromonospora profundi (assembly GCF_011927785.1). NCBI lineage: Bacteria > Bacillati > Actinomycetota > Actinomycetes > Micromonosporales > Micromonosporaceae > Micromonospora > Micromonospora profundi. Next base: position 5,563,594 of record NZ_JAATJK010000001.1, read on the forward strand.
GAGGTCGTCGTGTACCCGGTCGGCGATCCGTAGCACTGCGGTGTCGCCCAGCACCACGGCGGCGGGCTCGGCGCGTACCGCGGAAACGATCGCCGCGGGGGTGACCGGGGTGGTGCCGGCGGCGATCCGCTGCCGCACCCGTGCGGCGAGGCCGTGGTCCTCCGCGCGGCCCGTCATGCCGCACCTGGCACGGGCACGCCGGTAAGGTCCGCGACGATCCGCTGGCAGAGCGCCGCCAGCGGCCCCTTCCCGGCGGCCGCCGGCGCCTCGCCCCGTTCCAGGCCACGGCAGAGCGCGGGCTCGGGGCGCAGCGTGCCGGCGAGGGGAAGCCCGAGCGCACGCGCCACCTCTGTGGCGCGCAGACGACCCGGAGCGGGCCCACGAACCACCACCGACAGCGCGGCGCAGTGTGGGGCGGCGGCGGCCACCACCCGGGCGGCGGCAGCTGTGGCCCGCAGCTCCGCCGGTACGACGACGAACGCGTGGTCGGCCGCCTGCAGTGCGATCACGGCGGCGTCGTCCAGTTGGCGGGGCAGGTCGATCACGACGAAATCTCGACCGCGCTGCGCGGCGTCGACTGTCGCCGCCATCGCGGCGGCGGGCAGCGCCAGCATCTCGCCGCGATCCCAGGAGAGCACCACCAGGTCACCCCGGCTGGGTAGGGCCTGGACCAGCGCGGGCGCGTCCACCCGCCCGTCCGCGCCGGTGAGCGACGGCCAGCGCAGCCCTTCCAACTGTTCCCAGCCGAGCACGAGATCGAGGCCCCCGCCCAGCGGATCGGCGTCGACAAGCAGCGTGCGCAGTCGCGCCCGCGCGGCGGTCACGGCGAGCCCACCAGCGAGGACGCTCGCGCCGGCACCACCCCGCCCGCCGAGCAACGCGACAACCCGGGCGCCGGATCCCTCCGGACAGTCGGGGCCCTGCTCGACGAACCGGTCCAGCAGCCACGGCTCGGCGGCCGGCAGGACGGCGACGTGTTCTGCGCCGATCAGCTCGGCGATCTGCCAACCGGGATCGAGTTGGCCGGCCCGACCCACCAACACCACGCGGGGTCGCTGCGGCAGTCGTGCTCGCAGGCACGGCTGCGCCTGGTCAGCGCCGAGCAACACCAGCGGTGCGGGTAGCCAGCGGGTACGGGCCGCAGCCGGATCTTCGGCGAGCTCCACCTCCGTCCCACCGGCGGCGGCGAGCCGGAGCAGGTCGTCGAGCAGGTCGTCGTCCCCCGTGATGACCAGCGGAAGCCGGCGGATCGGCGGAACGGAGGTACGGGGTGCCATCGCGGCCTCCAGCGGTCAGGGCTCTGTGCCGTCGACCCTGCTCGCCATCGACCCCGCGTAGAGCCCCCAACCTCCTCGCCTGTGGACAACTCAGCGCCCTGTGGACAACGCCCGCCGGGATGGTTGATCTGCTATGCGCACGGGCTGCGCCGCAGCTACGGCCCCTGGATAGAACGCAGCATGATCGCTCGGCAAACATGTCCCCGTCGCCAAATAGGCGCGGTGCCACCACGCCGTGCGCGTACTCGATGGGGGGCATCCCCCGCGAAATAAACGGATCGGCGAGCGGGGCCGGCTCTCCTAGTCTCGTCAGGATGAACAGCGACGACGGGCGGGACCTGGTCCGACGCGGCTACGACAAGCTCTCCTACCACTACCGGGCGGACGACGCCGCTGACGGCCAGTACGGTCCCTGGCTCGACGACCTCCACGGACGCCTGCCTGCCTCGTCCACGGTCCTGGATCTCGGATGCGGCTGTGGCGTGCCGGTCGCCCGCTCCCTCGCCAACGCCGGGCACCACGTGACCGGCATCGACATCAGCGATGTGCAGGTCGAACGGGCACGGCGCCTCGTGCCCACCGGCACCTTCCTACGCGCCGACGCCACCCAAGTCGACCTGCCATCGGCCTCGTTCGACGCGGTGGTCTGCCTCTATGCCCTGATTCACCTACCGTTGGCCGATCAACCGCGGCTCATCACGAACATCGCCAGCTGGCTCCGGCCAGGCGGCTGGCTGCTCACCACCGTCGGCAGCAACGCGTGGACCGGTACCGACGACAACTGGCTCGACGGGCCGGCCGCCATGTGGTGGAGCCAAGCCGACACGGCCACCTACCGCTCCTGGCTGCGGCAAGCGGGGCTGGAGATCAGCTCGGAGGACTTCGTCCCGGAGGGCACCAGCGGGCACGCGCTGTTCTGGGCACAGCGACCGCCGACCGCGCCTGACCGTCCGTGAGCTGCGGTGGCGCACTCCCACAGAAAAGGGACGACCCCCGTCGGGGGGAGACGGGGGCCGTCGAAGGTTCGGCTCCGGGGGGGTCGAGCCGAACCACTCGGCGATCACGGGGGGTGCAATCGCCGAGGGTCTGTCTATTTCACGATGTGAAAGCTCGTCGTGCGGACAAGTCTGCCTGAGCGGGCCCGTCACGTCGAGTGGTGTCGACTCCACGCAGTGCGAAAATCTCCTTGCGGAGTGTGAGCGCCATCACGCCGAGTGGAGTCGGTGGTCCCGGCCCGCAGGTCCGAGGGGTGGCGTGACCCCGGGCACCCGCCGACGATAGACCATCCGGCTAGACTTTCGCGCCGTGGGCCGAAGTGCCGCTTTCTTCGATCTGGACAAGACCGTCATCGCCAAGTCGAGCGCTCTCGCGTTCGGTCGTCCGTTCTACCGGGATGGGCTGATCACTCGGCGTGACGTCGTCAAGTCGGCGTACGCGCAGCTGATGTTCCGGCTGGGCGGCACCGACGAGCAGACCATGGCCCGAACACGGGACTACCTGGCCGCACTCTGCAAGGGCTGGCAGGTGGAACAGGTCCGCCAGATCGTCGCGGAGACACTCCACGAGCTGATCAACCCTTATGTGTACGCCGAAGCCGCCGCCCTGATCGAGGAACACCAGGCCGCCGGCCGGGATGTGGTGCTGGTGTCCGCCTCCGGCGAGGAGATGGTCCGGCCGATCGGTGCACTACTCGGGGTGACCGATGTGATCGCCACCCGGATGACGGTGCAGGACGGTCGGTACAGCGGCGAGGTCGAGTTCTACGCGGCCGGGCCGAGCAAGGTCGAGGCGGTCGGCGAGCTGGCCGCCGCTCGCGGCTACGACCTGGCCGACTCGTACGCCTACTCCGACTCGTACAGTGATCGGCCCTTGCTGGAGTGCGTGGGTCACCCGAGCGTGGTGAACCCGGACCGGCAGCTGCGCAAGCTGGCTTCGGAGAACGCCTGGCCGGTGCTGGAGTTCCGGCACCCGATCCCGCTGGGCCGCCGACTGCGGGAGCGGCCGGCCGTGCCGGTCGCCGCTGCGGCCCTGGGTGTCGGCGTGGGCGTGGCCATCGGCATCGCCTGGTACGGCAGGCACCGCCGAACCCGCGCCGCCACCAACGCCTGACCTGCGGGGCAGCGAACGGCGTGCCTGCTGGGCTGCTCAGGCGGCGGCGAGGATCTCGTCGCCGATGGCGGTGAGCTGGTCGGCGCCGACCTCGACGGCCGCCATGTAGTGGCGCAGCCAGGAGCGCAGCCCGTCGGGCGTGCCGGTGGCGAACGCGCCGGCCGAGCCTACGTACTCGGGTTCGCGCTCGCGGTGGCCGACGTCGACGCCGAGCAGGCCGCGCGGGTCCAGGCCGCTGGCGAGCAGCACCAGCCGGGCCGCGCCCCGCGCCACCACGCCCGACGGCCCGGCGAACGGGCGCAGGTTCAGCAGTTCCCCGTGTACGACCGCGGCGAGCACCAGTGGGGAGACCTTCGTGCCTCCGGCGACCAGTCCGGCCAGCCCGTCCAGTCGGGCGGCGACCACCGGATCGGCCACCGGGCGACCCAGCTCGGATTCGGGCACGATGTCGCGGGCGGCGAGTACGTGCAGCTTCGCGAGAGCCTGCCGGGGCGCCTTCGGCCAGAGCTCGCTCAGGCCGGGTAGCGCCCCCGCGACCCGCAGCGCTCCTTGGAGCACCGGATCGGTGACTGTGCCGGCCCGGACCTCTTCGCGCTCGTGGACGGCCCCTTCGAGAGCGGCGCTGGCCACCGCCGACCGGAGGCTCACCTCGGCCGCGACCTGGCCGCCGTTACGGCGTAGCGCGCGGTGCCCCAGCGCCTTGTCGAATCGCTCACGTGCGCTGTCGACGGCGGCGGCGATGTCGGCGAGCGCGAGCAGCGGGGCGAGCGGGTCGGTGGTCACCCCGTCACGCTAGCGACCCGGACCGACCGTCCGGGCCGCACCCGCCCGCAACGCGACCCGCACCACCGCTCAGCCTCGCGGTCGGCGCGGCCCCCGCGGTCCATGGTCAACGCAGGCACCGTCGGGCGCGCGGCACGGGCCGCTCGGCGCGAGGGGGCGGGTGGCCCTCGCCGGTCAGGTACCGCGCGACTACCCTTCTGGCCATCGAGACCCAGGTCACCCCGAGGATGAGGAGCCACGGCATGAGCGAGGCATTGGCCAATCTGCTGAACGAGACGCGCCAGTTCCCCCCGCCGGCCGAACTCGCCGCGCACGCCAACGTCACAGTCGACGCGTACGCCGAGGCGCAGAGCGATCGGCTCGCTTTCTGGGCGAAGCAGGCCGACCGGCTGGCCTGGTCGAAGAAGTGGGACGAGGTGCTCGACTGGTCGAATCCGCCGTTCGCGAAGTGGTTCGTCGGTGGGCAGCTCAACGTGGCGTACAACTGTCTGGACCGGCACGTGGAGGCGGGCCGGGGCGACAAGGTGGCCATCCACTGGGAAGGTGAGCCAGGCGACACCCGGACGATCACGTACGCCGACCTGCACGAGATGACCTGCCGGGCGGCGAACGCGCTCACCGATCTGGGGGTGACCGCCGGTGACCGGGTGGCGATCTACCTGCCGATGATTCCGGAGGCGGCGGTCGCCATGCTGGCGTGTGCCCGGATCGGTGCCGCGCACAGTGTGGTCTTCGGTGGTTTCTCCGCCGACTCATTGAGCAACCGGATCCAGGACGCCAGCGCCAAGGTGGTGATCACCGCCGATGGTGGTTACCGCCGCGGCAAGCCGTCGGCGTTGAAGCCGACAGTGGACGAGGCGGTGGCGAGTTGCCCGTCGGTGGAGCACGTGCTCGTGGTCCGGCGTACCGGCGAGGACGTGGCCTGGACGGCGAAGGACCGCTGGTGGCACGAGACGGTGGAGACGGCGTCGGCCGAGCACACCGCGCAGCCGTTCGATGCCGAGCACCCGCTGTTCATCCTCTACACCAGTGGCACGACGGCCCGGCCGAAGGGCATTCTGCACACCACCGGCGGCTACCTCACGCAGGCGTCGTACACCGCGCATGCGGTCTTCGACCTGAAGCCGGAGACGGACGTCTACTGGTGCACGGCCGACATCGGCTGGGTGACCGGCCACTCCTACATCGTGTACGGGCCGCTCTCCAACGGCGTCACGCAGGTGATGTACGAGGGCACGCCGGACACCCCGCACAAGGGCCGGTTCTGGGAGATCGTCGACCGGTACAAGGTCAGCATCCTCTACACGGCGCCGACGCTGATCCGCACCATGATGAAGTGGGGCGAGGACATCCCGGCGGGCTTCGACCTGTCGTCGTTGCGGCTGCTGGGCAGCGTCGGCGAGCCGATCAACCCCGAGGCGTGGATGTGGTACAGGCAGCACGTCGGCCGGGGTGAGCTGCCCGTCGTGGACACGTGGTGGCAGACCGAGACGGGCTCCATCATGATCTCCCCGCTGCCGGGTGTGACGGCGGCCAAGCCGGGTTCGGCCATGACCCCGCTGCCGGGCATCGTCGCCGACGTGGTGGACGACCAGGGCCAGTCGGTGCCGAACGGCGGTGGCGGCTACCTGGTGCTGCGGGAGCCGTGGCCGTCGATGCTGCGCACCATCTGGGGCGACGACGACCGGTTCATCGAGACGTACTGGTCGCGGTTCGAGGGCATGTACTTCGCCGGTGACGGGGCGAAGAAGGACGACGACGGGCACATCTGGCTGCTCGGCCGTGTGGACGACGTGATGCTGGTGTCCGGGCACAACATCTCCACAACGGAGGTGGAGTCGGCGCTGGTGTCGCACCCGTCGGTGGCCGAGGCTGCGGTGGTGGGTGCCACCGACCCGACGACCGGTCAGGCGATCGTCGCGTTCGCCATCCCGCGCGGCAGCACCGACATCGCCGGCGAGGCCGGTGAGCAGCTCATCGCGGACCTGCGCAACCACGTGTCGAAGACGCTCGGCCCGATCGCCAAGCCGCGGCAGATCATGCTGGTGCCGGAGTTGCCGAAGACCCGCTCCGGCAAGATCATGCGCCGGCTGCTGCGGGATGTGGCGGAGAACCGGTCGCTCGGCGACGTGACGACGTTGCAGGACTCGTCGGTGATGGACCTGATCTCGTCGGGGATGAGTGGCACGAAGTCCGACGAGGACTGACGGCAGGCGTACACCTCGGAGGGTGGCGGTCCGGACGGACCGCCACCCTCCGTCATTTTCTTACGGGTACGGCGCGCACGGCCCAACCAGCGTCACATCGGTCGGTCGGATGACCCGGGAGCGGCTGAACGGGCACAGGCGGTGGGCCACCTCTGTCCTTTCGGCCGGTTGTGCCTTAGGTTCACGCAGGTTGGGACAGTTCGACGTTCATCACATCGATGTGCGGCGACTCCAGCTTCCCTCTCCCATGCCCGAGAATTGGAGCGGCATGAACCACAAACCGCAGTCCGGGGCGCGGCGACGACTACTCGTCGCGCTACCCGCCATCGCCCTCGCGGCCACGTCACTGACCGTGACCGGCAGTGCGGCGGCCCAGTCGTCGGCCACCACCCCGCAGGCGGTGATCGGAGCGGACGAGTACTACATCAACTACGCCGAGCCCGAGGTGCAGACAGACACCAACGGCCGCGAGGTCAAGGGCAAGGGTGGCGTCTACACGCCGGGCGTCGACGCCGCGCGCGCGTTCGACCAGAAGCACGCCCGGGGCAACCCGGTGGCGGCCCGCCAACTGGCCAAGATCGAAGCCAAGTCGATCAAGACGGGCAAGAACCCCCGGAAGATCAAGAAGGCACCCTCCACGCAGACGGCGAAGCTGCTGACGCTGCTCGTGGAGTTCAACGACCAGGCCAACGACGACTTCACAGGCGTGATGGTCCCCAAGACGGTGTTCGAGGACCGCACCTGCGTCCCCGGCACCGTCCAGAACGGCCCGAAGCACAACAACATCGCGAACCCGGCGACCCTGCCGCACGAGGACAACAACTCGATGTGGGTGCCGGACTTCTCGCCGTCGCACTACGACAAGATGCTGTACAGCAAGAAGGGCATCACCGAGCGGGTCCGCAAGGACCTGAGGGGCCCGGACGGCAAGCCGGGCATCGACCTCTCCGGCCGCACCATGCACAACATGTACCTGGAGATGTCAAAGAACGCGTACACGGTCGACGGGCAGGCCAGCCCGTGGATCACCGTGCCGCACTCCGAGGGCTGGTACGCGGCGTCGCGCTGCTTCCAGGACGAGAACGGCACCTGGGTCGCCGGCCGCCAGCAGTCGATGAACGGGCACCCGGACAACCCGGCCGGCGCGGGCCGGCTGGCGACGGACGCGATCGACGCGCTCGCCGCGCAGGACCCCAGCTTCCCGTGGGCCGACTACGACATCGAGGACCAGGCGGACCGGGACGGCGACGGCAACCTCTTCGAGCCGGACGGCGTCATCGACCACCTCGTGCTGGTGCACGCCGGGCAGGGCAAGTCCCGTGGCGGCGGCACCGAGGGCACGTACGCCGTGTGGGCGCACTCCTCCACGGTCACCGGCGGCTACAGCATCCCGGGCACCAACCTGAAGGTGTCGAACTACATCGTGCAGCCGGAGGATGCCGGCGTCGGCGTCTTCGCGCACGAGTTCGGCCACGACCTCGGCCTGCCGGACCTCTACGACACGTCCGGCAACGCCGACTCCGACGTGGACTTCTGGGACCTGATGGCCTCCGGATCGCACTCAGGCGAGATCTTCCAGGCGCTGCCCACGCACATGGGCATCTGGGACAAGTGGGTGCTCGGCTGGGCCGATCCGCTGACCGTGACGCCCGGCTCGCGCCCGCGCACAGTGGAGGTCGGGCAGACCTCACGTACGCCCGTGCGCACCGAGGACGGCATCAAGGTCGACCTGCCGGACAAGGTGACCACGCTCGCCACGCCGCACAGCGGCACGAAGATGTGGCACAGCAACAACGACCAGAGCTGGGCCGACGTCAAGCTCAGCCGCTCGGTCGACGTGCCGGCGGCCGCAGACGCGAAGTTCTGGATGTGGAACAACTACATCATCGAACAGGACTGGGACTACGGCTTCGTCGAGCTGTCCACGGACGGCGGCACGACCTGGACCGAGCAGAAGGTCTACAACGAGGCCGGTGCCGTGGTCACCACGCCCGACGGCTACCCCGACCCGAACGGCCGGATGAACGACTTCGGCGGCAAGAAGTACGGCCTGACCGGCAGCACCGACGGTTGGCGGCACGACTACGTCGACCTGTCGGCGTACGCCGGCACGACGGTCCAGGTCCGGCTGCGCCTTGCCACCGACGAGGCGTTCGAGGAGCGCAACTGGTTCGTCGACGACTTCTCGGTCACCGGCGGCGGCACCACCACCTGGAGTGACGACGCCGAGGGTGGCGACAACGGCTGGACCGCCACCGGCGGCACCTTCGTCGACACCACTGGCGCGGGCTGGAAGATCAGCACCGGTACAGAGGTGCACGCGCACTACTACCTGGCCGAGTGGCGCAACTTCGACGGCTTCGACGAGGGTCTGAAGTACACCTACGACACGATCTACTCGCACGAGGCGTGGAAGGTCGACCGGATCTCGTACAACGCCCCGGGCATGCTGGTCTGGTACCGGGACACAGCGCTCGGCGACGTCAACCACGTCACCGGGCAGATGACAGCCCTGCCCAGCTACGGGGCGAAGGGCGGGCTGCTCATCGTCGACTCGCACTTCGACCCGTACCGGCGCACCGGCGAGGCGGCGGTGAAGGACCCGTCGGTGACGGACAACCTGCCCAGCCGTCCGCAGTCGTCGAACGCGGCGTTCTCGCTGAAGCCGACGTACCCCTTCACGGAGTGCCTGGAGGCGGCGGACGAGCCGTACAGCGCGTACTGCACGAAGTTCAAGGCACTGCCGCCGGTCAAGGGCTTCACCGACGCCAAGGGCTGGTACCCGGGCATCGAGATGCGCGACGGGGCCGCGTACGCGCGGGACAACGACGCCTCGGTGGTGCTGCCGTCGCGGGACAACGCGCCGTACACCACCCGGGTCACCCACCCGGACGGCAGCCCGGCGCCGGAGTACTACGGCGTGACGCTGGGCGGCGGCGCGATCGTGCTGGGCACCGGTAACCCCGGGGACCAGGGCGTGAACTACGGCGTCTCGCTCACCATCAAGAAGGCCGCGCGGGACAACACGTCCGCCACGATCCACGTCACCTCCGCGAGGCGGTGACCGTTTCCCGCAACTGACAAGCAGTATCGGTGGGGCCGGTGGCGGGAACGCCGCCGGCCCCACTGTCGTACAACTGATCACGCTTATCGAAATGCATCGCTATAGCCGCTCGCGGCACATCGAGCCTGGTCCACGCCCAGATGAGGCGCGCAGGTGTGACGGTGAAAAGCGTTCTCAACAAAATCTTGCAACAAATCGACGCGTTCGTCTTCCCACCCGACGCAGCAGTGTCTATGTTCACCATTGGTCCCACTAGTGGGATCGATCTATCGCCGGCCCGTACCCCCGTTGGGCCGGTTCCCTCACACCGGAGGTACCACGTGCGCAAAGTCGCAGTGGGTCTGCTCGGGCTCTCACTGACGGCGACAGGCCTGGCTTTCGGCCCGTCCGCCTCGGCGGCGCCTCAGCCCAAACTGCCGGCAGCAGCTCCGGCTGCCGCCGAACCGCAGTCACTGAAGGACGAACTCCCCGACAAGCTCGAGGCCAAGCGCCGTGAGCTGCGTCAGCAGGGTCTCAGCGACGTACTGAGCGGGCGCAGCAAGCCGATTCAGCGCAACGGCAGCACGGTCGTCAAGGTCGGTCAGGTCGGCAAGGCGGACACCAACGCCAACGCCCGGTCCGCCACCGCCCAGGCGACCGAGGACCAGTACGTCGAGCTCCAGCGCGAACGGACCGACAAGATCTTCGTGATCCTGGCCGAGTTCGGCAACCAGCGGCACCCGTCCTACCCGGACAAGGACCTCAACCCGAACATCGCCGGTCCGGCGACCTTCGAGGGTCCGCTGCACAACCAGATCCCGCAGCCCAACCGGGCCGTGGACAACAAGACCGTCTGGCAGCCGGACTACAGCCCGGACCACTTCCGCCAGCTGTACTTCGGCACCAACCCCGGCGACGAGTCGCTGAAGCAGTACTACGAGGCCCAGTCCTCCGGCCGCTACACGGTCGAGGGCCAGGTCACCGACTGGGTCAAGGTTCCGTACAACGAGGCCCGCTACGGTCGTTCCGACGACCCGAAGGCCGACAACGACCCGACCGGTGACCCGGCCGTCTGCGGCGACAACGTCTGCTCGAACACGTGGGCGCTGATCCGCGACGCCGCCAACCAGTGGGTCGCCGACCAGAAGGCCAAGGGCCGGACGGACGCCCAGATCGCCGAGGAGATGCGGTCCTACGACCAGTGGGACCGGTTCGACTACGACGGTGACGGCGACTTCAACGAGTCGGACGGCTACATCGACCACTTCCAGATCGTCCACTCCGGCGGCGACCAGGCCGACGGTGACCCGCAGCAGGGTGAGGACGCCATCTGGAGCCACCGTTGGTCGGCGTTCAACAGCTCGCCGGTCGGCCCGCCGAACTTCCCGATCGGTGGCACCCAGATCGGCAACACCGGCGTCTGGATCCGCGACTACACGATCCAGCCGGAAAACGGTGGCCGCAGCGTCTTCTACCACGAGTACGGCCACGACCTGGGTCTGCCGGACGACTACGGACCGGCCGACAACAGCAACGAACACTGGACCCTGATGGCCCAGAGCCGACTCGGCGCCAAGAACGACGGCGGCATCGGCGAGCGCGGCGGCGACCTCGGTGCGTGGAACAAGCTCCAGCTCGGCTGGCTCGACTACGAGGTGGTCGTGGCGGGGCAGAAGCGTACGTTGGACCTCGGCCCGCAGGAGTACAACTCCGCCAAGGCGCAGGCCGTGGTGGTGGTGTTGCCCAAGCGGGAGTACACGTTCAACTACGGCGCACCGTTCGAGGGCTCCAAGCAGTATTTCTCCGGTAACGACGACAACCTCAACCAGACCATGACGAGGACGTTCGACCTCACCGGCAAGTCCTCGGCGGCGATGTCGCTCAAGGGCAAGTACGCCATCGAGGAGAACTACGACTACCTCTACTTCGAGGCGTCGACCGACGGCGGCCAGACCTGGGTCGACCTGGACGGCACGGTCAACGGTGAGCCGATCGGCGTGGACGGCGCGGGTCGCCCGGCCCTCGACGGCAGCAGCAACGGCGCGTGGGCGGACATCAACATCCCGCTGACGTCGCTCGCCGGCAAGGTGGCTCAGATCCGCCTGCACTACGTCACCGACGGCGGTGTCGCCGAGGGTGGCTTCTTCGGTGACGCGATCACCGTTACCGCGGACGGCGCCACGGTGTTCAGCGACGGTGCCGAGACCGCTGACGCGGGCTGGGACCTGAAGGGTTGGGAGGCGGTCGGGGCCACCTACACCCGGCTGTTCGACAACTACTACATCGCTGGCAACCGGTCGTACGTCTCGTACGACAAGTACCTGAAGACCGGCCCGTACTTCTTCGGCTACGCGAACACCCGCCCGAACTGGGTGGACCACTACGCGTACCAGGAGGGCCTGCTCATCTCGTACTGGAACACCCGCTGGCCCGACAACAACACCGTCGCCCACCCGGGTGAGGGTCGGAACCTGTACATCGACGCGCACCCGCGCCCGATCTACAACCTGACCGGGGCCCCCTGGCGTGCTCGTGTGCAGATGTACGACGCGCCGTTCAGCCTCAAGAAGGCCGACTCGTTCACGCTGCGCCTCAACAGCCAGCCGCAGTACATCCGTGGCCAGGACGCGGAGCCGCTGTTCGACGACACCAAGAAGTACTTCTACGAGGAGCTGCCGAACCACGGCGTCAAGCTCCCCGCAGCCGGTGTCAAGATCAAGGTTCAGGAGCAGGACGGCACTTCGATGAAGATCCGTATCTCCTAGTTCCGCAGCAGCACGACGGCGGCGTCCGGGGTTCTCCCCGGGCGCCGCTGCCGTTTCCGACACCGACGGCCCCACGCCGCCCGAGCTGGCCTCCCGCCGGAACCGCAGCGCCCTGACCTGCGTCGAAGAGACGTGCTGACAACCCCCCGCGCCCTGGTCCTGCTTCTCCCGCTGCTGACGATGGTCGCGTGCGCCAGCCCCCGAGACGCCGCTACGCCCACCGAGAGCGGCCCCACCCCGCTCACGCCGACAGTCACACCGACGCCGCCCCCGACCGACCCGTCCGCGACCGCCCCTCCAGCACCGCCGTCGCCGTCCGTCACCGCCCCTCCGCTGTCCTCCACCGTGCCGCCGACGATGCGCCCGCCAGTGGCCAAGCCGAGCCCGCCCAGCGACCTGCGGCAGACCGACCTGATCAGCGGCACCATCACCCAGGGCGGCACCGGCCCCTGCTACCGGCTCGTCAGCGAGGACGGCACCGAATACGCCCTGCACGGCCCGGACGCCGGCGAACTACGGACCGGGAGCTTCGTCACGCTGCGGATCGGACCCGCGCGGGCACGCATCAGCTGCGGCCCGGGACTGGCCAGAAGCATCATCCCCGAGTGAACGGCCGTACCGTCGCCTGTCGAGCAGCGGACCACCGCGGACGGGCCCGGACCGTGCCCTGTGCCACGGGACCTAGGCTGAGCGCATGACCGACCAGCGCGGCGACGCCGTCGACGAATCCTGCGTCCTCACCGAGGGGCCGTGGACGCACCGCTTCGTCGGCGCCAACGGCAGCCGCTTCCACGTGGTCGAGGCCGGCACCGGGCCGATGGTGCTGTTCCTGCACGGCTTCCCCGAGCACTGGTGGGCCTGGCACCAGATGCTCCCGGCGGTCGCCGACGCCGGCTTCCGGGCGGTCGCCGTCGACCTGCGCGGCTACGGCGCCAGCGACAAACCACCCCGGGGGTACGACGGCTACACGCTCGCCGCCGACATCGCCGGGCTGATCCGCGCGCTCGGCGAACGGTCCGCGACGGTGGTCGGCAGTGGCGTCGGCGGCATGGTCGCCTGGACGGTGGCCTCGTTCCACCCGTCCCTCGTTCGCCGGCTCGTGGTGTTGGGGGCACCGCATCCACTGCGGCTGCGCGCCGCCATCTTCGCCGACCCGCGTGGCCAGTTCGCCGCCTCCACCGTCGCGCTCAAGTTCCAAATCCCCCGCTACGAGCACGTGCTGACCCGCGACGGCGCGGCGGCCGTCGCGGAGATCCTGCGCCGCTGGGGCGGGCCGCGCTGGACCGTCAGCCAGGACTTCGAGGCGTACGCCGAGCGGTGCCGGGAGGCCATGCTCATCCCGCAGGCCGCCTTCTGCGCCATGGAGGGATACCGCTGGGCGTTCCGATCGGCGCTGCGGCTGCACGGCTACCGGTTCGTTCGCCTGATGCAGAAGCCCCTGGTCACCCCGACCCTGCAACTGCACGGCGCGCGCGACGTCGCCGCCCTGCCGCGTACCGCCCTCGGCTCCGGCCGGTACGTCGTCGCACAGTACGAGTGGCGATTACTCGACGAGGTGGGCCACTTTCCGCACCTGGAGGCCCCGGATCTGGTGCTCGGCGAGATCCTGCGGTGGGCCAAGTCCTGAGCGGTCAGACCCGCTGCTCCCTTGAGTCGTCAGACCCGCTGCTCCCGCAGGTCGGTGACCTCGGCGGCCGGCGCCCAGCCCTGGTAGACGCCGAAGTCGAAGACCTCCAACCGCATCGCCTCGGCCACCGGCCAGCGCCCACCCGTGTACTCCACACGAAGCCACGCGTCGTGCTCACCGAGCACGATGAACGGCTGCCCCTGCCACGTGCAGGTGGTCCGCACGTACGCCAGGTCCTCGATCTCGCTCGCCGGCAGCACCCGCACGTACCGGCCGGGCCGGACCTCCTCGAAGCCCTCAGCCGGCTCCGGCTGGTACAGGCGGATGTCGTCGCCGTCCGGGCTGGCCTGGTACTCCCGACCCCGCCAGCGGGCCACGTAGCCGTCCCGCATCACGCCTCCCCGACCCGTCGCCACACCACGGCGTCCGTGTCGAGGACCGCGACCACCCGCTCGGTGCCGTCCCCGCCGATCCGCCAGAGCTGCGCGCCGTGCGGCAGCCGCACGCTGTCCACCTTGAACTCCGCCACCACGTCGCTGCTCTCGCCGGGGGCGAAACCGTTGCCGCGGAACGGTGGGCGCTCGATGACCCAGCCCTCCATGGCCCGCATCGCCGCCTCGTTCTGCCCGCCGTACGGGATCCGGTAGAGGCTGGGCCGGTGCGCCGGCCACCGCAGCACGTAGATCTCCTCGGCGTCCCGCACGAACGGTGATCCCGGGTAGCTGAGACCCAGCGCGTCGTGCAGTTCGGCAGGCGTGGTCAGGTGCGCCAACTCCCCCGCACGGTGCACGAAACCGGAGACCCTGTCGTACCCGCGCTCCAGGTAGTACGCGAGCTGGCTCGGCGCGATCGCCTTCTGCATCACTGTCGGACGGGTCGGGTCGACAGCGGCCGGGGCGTACCGAGGGCGGGCAGCGGGTTCCTCCACGGCCGCCGGCTCCTGCGGATCCACCTCAAGGTCGTCGCCGAGTCCCACCTCGGCGGCCCAGTTGGCCAGCGCGACGATCTGCTCGCCGGGCAGCTTGGCGCCGACCGGAGTGCCCGGGTTGACGGCGAACGACCAGTCCTCGTCCGGCCAACGCCGGATCAGCTGGGCGAACTTCACCCGGACCGTGTCAACATCGCCCTCGGTGTGGTCGGCGAGGCGCTCCGGCGAGGTGTAGACCACGACGTACGTCTCGCCGTCGAGCTGCGCGGTGCGCCAGACGAAACCCGGGTCGCCGGGCCGGCTGCCGCGCGCCGAATCCGGTGCGGCCGGCAGCAGCACTCGGGCCAGCAGCAGGGTGGACAGAAACGTGTCAGTGCTGCCGGAACCTGCCGCGCTGAGCAGGTCCTCCTCGACGGTGTTGGCCGGCTCGAACTCGACCGGCGCAGGCGTCTCCGCCGGCGGGCGCTGCCCGTCCGCGACCGGAAGCGTGCCGCTTTCGGGGGTGGCCACGTCGAGGCGTGCCGTCTCCACGCCGCTGTCAACCGGGTAAGACGACGCACCCACCGGGGAAGGGGGGCCACCAGCCTCCGCAGCAAACGGGGAAGGCGAGTCACCGACGCCCGCAGCCGCTGGGGAGGACGAGTCATCGACGCCCGCAGCCGCCGGGGAGGGCGACTCGCCAAAGCCCGCTGCCGCCGGGGAGGGCGACTCGCCAAAGCCCGCTGCCGCCGGGGAGGGCGACTCGCCAAAGCCCGCTGCCGCCGGGGAGGGCGACTCGCCAAAGCCCGCTGCCGCCGGGGAGGGCGACTCGCCAAAGCCCGCTGCCGCCGGGGAGGGCGACTCGCCAAAGCCCGCTGCCGCCGGGGAGGGCGACTCGCCAAAGCCCGCTGCCGCCGGGGAGGGCGACTCGCCAAAGCCCGCTGCCGCCGGGGAGGGCGATCCGTTGACGTCCGGAGCGATCGGGGGAAGCGGGCCGCCGACGTCCTCGCCCACAGGCGTCGCGCGCTCGTCCGCGCCGGTCCGGTCCGCGCCGATCCAGTCCGCACTGATCCGGTCCGCACCGTTCACGTCGACAGGCGACGCGCCGAAGCCCGCACGCTCGTCAACGACCGAGGTACCGGCACGCTCGTCGGCGCGCCAACCACCCGCAGCGGCATCGACCGGACGCTCGCCAACCACGTCCGGGCCGGCGTCTGCCGGCGCGGACATCCGACGCGCGGCCGCAGGCTCGAACAGGCTCGGCTCGGACGACGCAGGTCGGACCGGCGGCGCCGGCTCGGGAGCGGGCGCCCCGAACGGTGCCGGGCCGGGAGCGGACGTGCCGAACGGTGCCGGATCGGGAGCGGACGTGCCGAACGGTGCCGGGCCGGGAGCGGACGTGCCGAACGGTGCCGGATCGGGAGCAGGCGCCCCGAACGGAGCCGGATCGGGGGCAGGCGCGTCCGGGGCAGCAGCGCCGAACACAGGCGCGTCGGGCTTGTCGAACGGTGGTGGGGCGGAGGGCGGTCCGGGGCGGGAGGCCGCCTCGACCCGGGCATCGGCTTCGGCCGTGTCGGTTAGGTCGCGGGACTCGATGATGGTGCCCTCGATGACGATGGGCGTGAAGCCCCGCCGCGAACCGGGCGGCCCGGAGACCGGCTCCGCCACCGATGGCGGTATCTCCTCCGCGGGCTCGAACTGGCGCGGGTCGATTGGCCGACCGTGCGGGATCGCCTGGGTCTCGTCCTCCGAGGGTCGCCCGGCCGGGTTCGGCGCAGGTGCACCGGCGGCCTTATCGGGCACCCGGAAGGCGCGGGTGGGCTCGTGAGCCAGCGGATCGGGGCGGCGGGGTGGCAGGGGCTGGGTGGCCTCCTCGTTCGCCGAAGGAGCGCGTACCCCTCTGGGTGCGCCCAGGTCGGCGGCCGGCGGCCCGGCGGCGGCCGGCGGCGGCATGGGGAAGGCCCGGGTGGGGCCGTCGTCGGCGGGGCGGCGGCGCGGGAAGGGCTGGCTGCCCCGGGCGAACCGGGATGGCGGCACCGCGCGGTCGCCGGGGCGGACGTCACCGGGGGTGGTGCCGGACGGCCGGCTCCGACCCGAGGTCGGTTCGAAGAAGGAGCGGCGACCGTCTGGGGCAGCGCCGTTGGTCGCAGCCGGGTCGTCGGTGTCGGCGGCCGGCCGGCTCGCGGGCGGCCAGCCCGCGCCGGCGGCGTCGGTCGGTACGGGAGCGGGTCGGTCAGGGGGAGCCAACGCCGCGTACCGGGATGCGCCGGCATCGGATCGCGCCGGCCGGGGCGGGCCGGTCGGGTGCCGCTGGCCGGCAGCGGGCATGTCGTCCACACCGGACCCTCGCGACAGCCCGGCCGCGCCAGGTGTGGGGTTCGGCGCCGTCGGCCCACCTACCGGGGGCACGGCGGTCGTCGGCGAAGGCCGTCCGGACGAGGTGGCCGCCGGCCCGGTGCCGGGTGCGGCCTCCCGGCTGGTCGTGCCGGCTCTGGATCGCGCCAGGGTCTCGGCGCGTTCCAGTCGGGCGCGGGCACCCATGGCCCGGCCGGGCAGCCGGACATCGCCACGCGAGAGTTGGGAGACGAACCATGCCGGCAGGTAGCCCTCGACGGGCAATCCCGGGTTGACCGCTAGCCACCACTCGTGGTTGGGCCAGGCCAGGGCGAGGTCCGCGAACGGGACGCGGCGGGTGCCGGCGGTGTGCTCGCCGAGGCAGGCGCGCAGCGCGGCGGAGGAGGTGAAGGCCAGTACGTGGGTCCGGCCGCCGGTGGTCCAGGTGCCCCAGCCGGAGGGTGGCTGGCCGGGCGGCGTCGGCGCGGAGACCGGCAACAACAGATCGGTGCGGGACAGGAGGCGGAAGTACAGCTCCTGGTCATTGGCGCGCAGCGCTTCCCGCATCGCCACCTCGGCCTCCGTGGCCGGCTCCCATTCGGTCACGGCCACCTCCCCTTCCGAGAACAGGCCACAGGTATCGCGTACAACCTACAAGGTGGTATCAAGATCACAATGGCTGGCCGGCGGCGGCCCGCCGGGGTGTCGGTGAGGCGATAACATCCCGTTCCGGAGCCGACACGATACGGAGGCCGTCGATGTCGCTGTCGATTGCGCGCCCGGTCCTGGCCGGTCTGTCGGCAGCCCTGCTGACCGGCGCGGTCCTTCCGCCCGCCGCCGCTCACGCCGCACTCCGGGAGGCACCGGCCTGCGCGACCCCACTCGCGCCCGTCCGGCCGGTGGATGCCACACCCTGGCCACAGCAACGGTACGACCCCACACGGCTCACTCCGCTGACGACCGGAGCCGGTGTGACGGTCGCGGTCGTCGACTCCGGGGTCGACCGGGTGCATCCTCAACTGGCCGGGCGGGTGCGGGCGGGCACCGACCTGCTCGACCCGGGCGGGGACGGCGGACGGGACTGTGCCGGCCACGGTACCGGCGTCGCGAGCATCATCGCGGCGACCCCCCGATCCGGCATCGCCTTCCACGGCCTCGCCCCGGGTGCCCGGATCCTGCCGGTACGGGTGAGTGAGCAGCAGGTGGTGCAAGGGCGGGAATCGGGACGTACGGTCAGTGCCGACGAGTTCGCCCGCGCGATCCGCTGGGCCGTCGACCACGACGCCGACGTGGTGAACCTCTCCGTCGTGCTGTACGCCGACGACCCGCAGGTCCGCTCCGCAGTGCGGTACGCCCTGGACCGGGACGTGGTGCTCGTGGCCGCCGCCGGCAACCTGCACGACAGCGGGAACCCTCGCCCGTTCCCCGCCGCGTACGACGGTGTGCTCGGGGTCGGTGCGATCGGGGTGGACGGCGCACGGGCGGCGTTCTCCCAGGTCGGCGCGTACGTCGACCTGGTGGCACCGGGTAGCGACGTGCTGGTAGCCGCACCTGGTCAGGGCCACCAGCGCGTCGAGGGCACCAGTTACGCGGTGCCGTTCGTGGCCGCCACAGCGGCGCTGCTGCGGTCGTACCGGCCGGAGTTGACCGCTGCTCAGGTGGTGCAGCGGATCGTTGCGACTGCCGATCCGGCACCCGGCGCGGGCCAGGGCGGCGAGTACGGCGCCGGGGTGCTGAACCCCTACCGGGCGGTCACCGAGACCGGCGGCGGCGCTATGGCCCCTCGGTCGGTTGCCGCGCTTGCCGACGACCGGGCCGACCCGGTGCTGCTCGCCCGCCAGGAACGCCGTGCCATGGCACAGGACCGGGCTATGGCGGTCGGCGCGGCGATCGGCACGGCGGTGGTCGCCGTGGTCCTGCTCGCTCTGGTGCTGCCCCGAGGAGCACGACGACGCTGGCGTCCAGCCGACCCCGCCTGACCCCAGCACCGCGCACTGGGACAGGCGCAGACCGCCGCCGTTCGACCAGCCCTCGCAGCATCCCGCAGCTGACCGGGCGGCCCATCAAGAAAGCGGCCGGGAGCGCCGACGCGAAATCGGTAAGCGCTCCCGGCCCGCCGGGTTCACTGGAACAGCCCGGTGTTCTTCTTCTCGGTGTCCAGATAGTCGGCGGCGGAGTCGTCCACCGCCAACTTGATGGCGCGCAGCATCGCCTGGAGGTCCTGCGAGGCGGACTGCCACCGCTTCTGGCGCTGCTCGTACGCCTGTTGGGCCTCGCCCGCCCAGCCGGCCACCAGAGGGGCGGCGTCGCGTTCGAGTTGGCCGAGCTGCGAGTCGAGCGTGTTCAGCGCCCTTTGGATGTCTGCGCCGGCCTGTTGCAGCGCGGCGAAGTTGACGACCAGCACACCGTTGTCCATCGAAGCTCCCCTTCCAGCGGGTCAGAGCGGCAGCTGGATGCCGCCGCGGTTGGTGCCGGACACCCGGCTGGCCGCCTCGTCGTCCGAGACGTCGTACTGCCGGCCTGCGGTGCGGATGGCGCCTGCGGTCTCCCGCAGCGCCCGGTGCAGCGCCGCCTGGTCCTGCGACCACTGCCGCTTGACCTGCTCGAACGACCGCCCTCCGGCGCCGCGCCACGCCTGTTGCAACACCTCCAGCTCGGCCAGCAGGCCGGTAAGCATGGACTGCAACGACTGGTCCACCTGCTCGAACTTCGCAGCGGTCTGCTGCATCACCGCCGCTTCTGCCTGGGTTTGGGACACCCGGACGTCACCTCGTCTCCTCGGTCGTGTCTGGCCGTCGACGCGCTCGCCGTGGGGGCGCATCGCTCGCGTGGCCCGGTCGATGAGCACTGTGGACGCGGGTCAGCGATGAACTTCGTGGCTGACGGTAGCGGCACGGTAGCGGTTCTGCTACCCCGCTGCGCTCCCCTGTGGACAACCACTACAGCCATCGGTCGCTTACGATGTGCGGCAGCCATGTCGCGGCGTGTGACGGGCCGCCGGAGCGGTCCCGCGGCGGACCGGCGAGCCCACTCAGCCGGCCGGGGACCTGCCGCCTCGACACGGTCCACACTGGTCGAGGAGGTGCCGTGCCGGCGATCACCACCGGAGGGCAGCAGCCAGCGGTCCCGGTCGGCTCCGACCCGGGCACGCCCGGCGGTGGCGACGAGCGCGACGCACTTCGCCGCCGGTCGTCGGTCGCCCGCTGGGCCTCGATCGGGCGGCGACCGGACGGCGGGTTGCGCGCCGGCCAGCTGGTCACCGGGCAGGTCGCCGTCGCACTCGTCGTGGCCGCCCTGGGTCGGGGAACGCCGGTCACCGTCGTGGCGCTGCTGGCGGCGGTGCTGCTCGTGGCGGTCGCCGGGGTCCGGGTCCGGGGCCGGTGGCTCTTCGAGTGGCTGGGCACGGCCTGCGGGCACCTGACCCGTCGCCGGGCGCTGGCCGGACAGGCAGGCCCCACCGAGTTGCTCGATCTGGTGGCGCCGGGTGCGGTGATCCGCTCGACGGAGCTGTCTGGTGGGCCGGCGGCCATTCTGGAGGACACCGGCGGCATGGTGGTGCTGCTGGAGCTTGGCGACCCGGGGGACCTGCTGGGGGACGCGTCCCGGGCGATCCCCGCACCGGCCGCGCTGCTGCCCACGCCGGGGCCGGACGTCCCGTCACTGCGGATCCAGCTGCTGCTCTCCGGCACACCGGCACCCGTGCCGGCGGCGGGCGGAACCGTCGGCACGTCGTACCGGCAGCTCACCGACGGTCGGCTCGCCGGGCGGGAGCGGGTGGTGCTCGCGGTCCGGGTGCTGCGGGTGGACGGCTGGTCGGAGGAGGATCTGCGCCGGGTGCTCACCGGCACAGTGCGCCGGATCGTCCGTCGACTCGGGCCGCTGACCGCCCGGCCGCTCGGCGTACCCGCGGCGCTTCGCGTTCTCAGCGAGTTGGCGCACCTGGACGGCGGCCCGGTGCGGGAGTCCTGGCCGGTGCTGCGGTGCGGCACCCTGGTTCAGGCCACGTTCCGGCTGGCCCGGTGGCCGGAGGCCGGCGGTGCCGCCGCGCGGCCGCTGGTGCCCCGGCTCCTCGCATTGCCGGCGACCGCTACCACTGTGTCACTGTGCGCCGGCCCGCCGCCGGCCGGCGGCACCGGCGAGGTGCCGACCGAGCTGACGGTACGCCTCGCGGCCGGATCGCCTGCCGAGCTGACAGTGGCCGTCGAGGCGCTGGAGCGCCTGGTGACCGGCCTCGGTGGTGGGCTGCGGCGGCTCGACGGCGCGCACCTGGCCGGGCTGGCCGGCACGCTGCCGCTGGCGCTGAGCGCCGTCGGCGCGCAGCCGGGGCCTGCGCTTGACGACTGGGAGCTGACCCTGGGCGGGGCCGGGATGATGGTCGGCACGAACCGGCACGGCGGCGCCGTCACCGTGCGGCTGTTCCGCCCGGAGAGCACACGTGTGCTGTTGGTGGGTGGGGTGCGGGCCGCCCAACTGGTGGCGCTGCGGGCGATGGCTCTGGGTGCGCTGGTCGTGGTGCAGACGGCGCGACCGCGCGCCTGGGAGCCGTTCGTCCGGGGGGTGGGTGCCCCGGGCGGGACGATCCCGCTGATCGCGCCGGGTCGGCCGGTCGCCGACGGGGTGGGCACGGCGCTGCGGCCGTTGCTGCTTGTTGTCGACGCCGGCCCGGTGGCCGTCGAGAGCGAGCCGGGCCCTCGCTGGCGGGCCACCCTCGTGGTGCGCGACGAGCTGACAGCGGCGGATGTGGACGCGCTGAGCCGCGTCGACCTGGCGGTGCTGCAACCGCTGCACGCGGCGGAGGCCGCGCTTGCCGGCGCGGCGTTGGGGCTGGGCGGCTCGGCTGACTGGCTCACCCGGATCCGCGACGACATGGTGGCGGTGGTGAACCGCCGTGCCCTGCGCTGGGCGCTGCTCTCCCCCACACCCATCGAAGCCCAGTTGATCGGTCGGCCGGCGCGGGGGTGAGCCAGCCCCGCATGGTCATCCGGCGGGTTACGTCGCTGGCTGGTCCGTGGCACGATCCCGGCCATGGGTTTTCTGAAGGGGTTGTTGATTCGGCTGGCCACGACGGCGCTGGCCTTCTGGTTGGCCACACTGCTCATCCCGGGCATCGACCTGGAATCGAGTTCCACTGTCGAGACGGTCACCACGCTGCTCCTGGTGGCGGCGATCTTCGGCGTGGTCAACGCGGTGCTCCAACCGATCATCAAGACCGTCGGCTGCGGCTTCTACCTGCTCACCCTCGGCCTCATCGCGCTTGTGGTGAACGGGCTGCTGTTCCTGCTCACCAGCTGGATCGCCGACCAGGCCGGGCTGCCGTTCTCGGTGGACGGCTTCTGGCCGGCCGCCGTGCTCGGTGCCCTGTTCGTGAGCATCGTGACCTGGATCCTCGGCGCCGTCCTCGACCGGGACTGACCGACGACCAACCGGCGACCGGACTCACCGACGACCGACCGGACCGACCGACGACCGACCATCACCGACCTGCGCCGCCCGGCTCCTCGGAGCCGGGCGGTTTGCTGACCAGACTCCGGGAATTGGTCGGCGCGCGGGCCGGCCGGGTCGGTTAGCGTCGCCGACGTGTTCTCATCGACCCGCAGCGACGGCCACCTGATCAGCACCGATCCCGCTCGGCTCGACCTGGATCTGGTCCATCGCTGGTTGTCCACCGACGCGTACTGGGCGCTGGGCCGGGACCGGGAGACTGTCGTGCGGGCGTTCGCCGGGTCGTTGCCGTTCGGTGTCTACCGGCCCGAGGACGGCCGTCAGGTCGCTGTGGCCCGGGTGGTGACCGACGGCGCCACCTTCGCCTGGCTCTGCGACGTGTACGTCGACCGCGCCGCCCGAGGTATCGGGCTCGGCGGCTGGCTGGCCGAAGCGGTCCGCGACCACCTGGCGGACCTGGGCGTACGCCGGATCCTGCTGGCCACGAACGACGCGCACCAGGTGTACGCGCGGGTGGGCTTCACGCCGCTGGACAACCCAGAGCGGTGGATGAACCTCGACCGGCGGCCACCCGTGACCCCGCTCACCGGAAAGGAACAAAGCAGCGAATCACCCCTTACGGTGGAGCCGTGACGCCTCTCCGCCTGGGATATCTCTACGGCTTCGGCGCGTACCTGATGTGGGGCTTCTTTCCGCTCTACCTCAAGCTGCTGCAACCCGCCGGCCCGATGGAGATCCTCGCCCACCGGATCGTCTGGTCGGTGGTCTTCGTGGCTCTGCTGCTGGGCGCGCTGCGCAACGTCGGCTTCCTGCGGGCGCTGCTGCGCCGGCCGTGGGCGATGGCCGGGATCGTGGCCGCTGCCGCGTTGATCGCTGTCAACTGGGGCACCTACATCTACGGGGTCAACTCCGGTCGGGTGGTGGAGACAGCGCTCGGCTACTTCATCAACCCGCTCGTGGTGGTGCTGCTCGGGGTCACTGTGCTGCGGGAGCGGCTGCGCCCGCTGCAGTGGGTGGCGTTGGGCATCAGTGGGTCGGCGGTCGCCGTGCTCACAGTGGACTACGGCCACCTGCCCTGGCTGTCCCTGACGCTTGCCTTCAGCTTCGCCGGCTACGGCCTGGTCAAGAAGCGGCTCGGGCTGCCCGCCGCCGAGGGGCTCTTCGTCGAGTCGGCGGTGCTGGCGCTGCCCGCGCTGGGCTACCTGGCCTGGCTGACCCGGCGCGCCGAGCTGACCTTCGGCCACGTCTCGGCCGGGCACACCGCCCTGCTGGTGCTGGCGGGCGCTGCCACCGCGATCCCGCTGCTGCTCTTCGCGGGCGCCGCCAACCGGCTGCCGTTGACCGGCCTCGGCATGATCCAGTATCTGGCGCCGATCCTCCAGCTCGCCTGCGGCGTGCTGATCTTCAACGAACCGATGCCACCGGCCCGCCTCGCCGGGTTCGCGCTGGTCTGGGTCGCCCTCGTCGTCTTCACCGCCGACGCCGTCCGGCACGCCCGCCGTAATCGGGCACGCACGCGTGTCGCCGCCGAGGTTCCCGTCGTCGCTGCCTGACCTGCCTGCTCAGGGGACCAGGTAGGTCAGCAGGGGCGTCCCGTCGGCCCGCTGCAGCTCGACGCTCACCAGTTCGGCGTCGGTGAACCGGGTCATGCCTGTGAACCGCAGGTCGTCGCCCGGGGCGGCGAGCCACGAGCCGATCTGCTCGCTGGCGCCGTTCGGGCCGCGCGCCACCAACCGGAACGGGTACGCCTTGCCGTAACTGGTCCGCGCGTCGTAGCCGCAGTGCATTGTCACCACGGTGCCCCACTTGGTGCCGCTGAGCCCGATCTCGGCGTGCACCGGCCCGGTCGACGCCACCGGCCGCATGGCGACCATCGACGCCTGCGGACCGGGGCGGGTGGCCTGCGCTTCGGGGACGCTGGGCGGAGCCTCCTGGCGGGGCAGCACGGCTGCCGTGCCGACTCCGACCACAAGGGCCAGCGCGGCGGCGGCCAGCGCCGTCAGCGCGTACCTGCGGCGCGTCGCGGACCGCTCGCGGCGTCGACGGTTCCGTGCCTCCTCCAGCAACGCGGGCACCCGGGGCGGTGCCGGCGGCGGCAGGAACTGCTCCAGACCCGCCGGGTCGAGCCGCCCGAGCAACCCGGGCAGCACGGCGATCTCGGCGACCGCGTCCCGGCAGGAGGCGCACCCGCCGAGGTGCCGCTCGTACGCCGCCCGCTCGGCGGGAGCCAGGGCGCCCAGCACGTACGCGCCGTCGTCGTGCGCGAACTCGCACCGTGTCATCCCGTCACCCCCATCTCGGCCAGGACCAACCGTAGTGAGCGCAGCGCGTAGTGGGTGCGCGACTTCACGGTGCCCGGTGGCACCCCCAACCGGGACGCCGCCTCGGCCACCGACCGCCCCTGATAGAAGCACTCGACGAGCACCTCGCGGTGGGTCGGGGTGAGCCGGTTCAACGCCTCGGCGACAGTCCATGCCTCCACCGCACGCTCGGCCTCGTCGACGGCGTCCGGCGGCTCGGGCAGTTCGTCGGTGAACACCTCACCGACCCGTGTGGACCGTCGCCGCCAGGCGTCGATGGCCAGGTTGCGGGCGGTCGTGAACAGCCAGGCGCGTACGGAGCCGCGTCGCGGGTCGAGGGACTCGGGATGCCGCCAGGCCCGCAGCAGCGTCTCCTGCACCAGGTCCTCGGCCCGCTGTCGGTCGCCGTTGACGAGCCGCAGGGCGTGCGCGTACAGCGCCTCCGCGTGCTCGTCGTGCAGCGCCCGGAGCAGTTGGGCGTCGTGGTCGCTGATGGCGGTCTCCTCACTTCCGGCGCGGGGTCCGGCGGTGCGTCCGCTCGGGTATACGTGCCGTCACGCCGATCGGTTCAGCCCGAGGTCAGACGGCCCGCGCCGTAGAGGTGTTCATGTCCGGTTCATGCGTAGCCCGGTGGGCAGCTGACGTTGCTCCGGCGGTCCGGCGTTGGACCGCCCGAAAGGGGCCCTCTGCCAGCCGGGCAGGGGGCCCCTCGGCCGTCGGGTGGGTCAGTGGTCGGCGGCGATGCTGTCGGCCACGGCGCGGGCCACAGTGAGCAGCTTGGCGCGTACGACCCGGGCGGAGGTCATCATCTCGCTCGCCGGGAGGGCACAGGCGAGCACGACACGGCGTTCCATGTCCTTGTCCGGCGCGACGAGCACCGCCGCGCAGGCCACCCCCTGACGGAACTGCCCCAGCTCCAACTGCATGCCGCGTCGGTCACCGGCTGCCAGGTCGGCCTCGAACGTCTCCGTGGTGGTGAGCGTGGCGGTGGTGAACGGGCGCATGCCGTATTCACGCAGGTAGCGGAACCGCTGCTCGGCGGTCAGTGTGGCGAGCAGGCACTTGCCGAGCGCTGTAGCGTGCGCCCCCTCGTCGAACCCGGGGACCAGGTCCTCCAGGTAGGGCGAACGGTGGCCCTCGGCCATGGCCGTGAGGGCGACCTGGCCGCCGACGAACCGGCCCAGGTAGTGGCTGTAGCCGGTTTCCACTGCTGCCCGCCGCAACGTCTCACCCACGGCGGGCGGGCCCCGGAACGCTGTCACCAGCTCCCGGTACCGGTCGGCGACCTCCAGACCCACGATGTACGTGCCGTCCTCCCGACGGATCACGTAGCCCTCGTAGGCAAGGGTGCGGACCAGGTGGTAGGTCGTGGCCACTGTCAGCTCGCACCGTCGGGCGATCTGCTTGACTGTCAGGCCCTTCGGGGCGCGACCGACCGACTCCAGAACCCGCAGTGCGCGCGACACACTGCGGATCAGGTCCGAAGGTTCTGCCAAGGGGTCGCGCACAACCACCTCCGCCGCCGGGGACTTACACCATATGAAAAACAGAGCTGGTGCGAAATGCCTGTTCGGGTCGAGGATGCCAGATCACCATCCACGGTTCGTGCGTCAGCGGTCACCGAGAGTCGCCTGACATGACTCGCGTAGGTTAGCCGGACGATGACCAACACGCCTCTCAGCTCCGCTCCGGACGTCGCCCGTACCCGCCCGATCCGGGCCAGCGCCGGTGCCGTCGCCACCACAGTGGCCTGCGTACTGCCCGTCTTCCTGCTCGGCGGCCTTGCCGTGCAGATGGCCGCGGACCTCGACTTCTCCCCGGCCGGCCTTGGCCTTGCGGTGGCCGTCTACTTCGGGGTCAGCGCGCTGGCCTCGGTCCCCTCCGGCCGCCTCGTCGAGCGGTACGGTCCGGCCCTGGTGGCCCGCTGCGGCATCGTGCTGGCGGCGGCGTCGATGCTTGCCATCGCGGCGCTCGCCAGGTCGTACCCGGTGCTGCTCGGGCTGCTGGCGCTCAGCGCCGCCGCCAACGCCCTCGGGCAACTGTCGAGCAACGCAGCGCTTGCCGAGCACGTGCCACCGGGCCGGCAGGGGTTGTCGTTCGGTGTCAAGCAGGCGGCCATTCCGGTCTCCACCCTGTTGGCGGGTGCGGCGGTGCCCACCATCGCGCTCACGGCCGGCTGGCGCTGGGCGTTCGTGGTCGCCGCCGTCGCGGCCCTGACGACGCTGCCCGCCGTACCCCAGCAGGTGTCGGGTCGGGCTCGGCGGGCCTCTGCCGCCCGCGCCAGCGGCGCCACGGCGGCGCTCGTGGTGATCGGCGCGGCGGCGACGTTGGCGGCGGCGGCCGCCAACGGGCTCGGCACGTTCCTGGTGGACTCCTCCGCCGCACGGGGCCTCTCACCGGGCCTCGCGGGCCTCACCCTCACCCTGGGCAGCGCGGTCTGCGTGGCGGCCCGCGTGGGCGCCGGTTGGCTGGCCGACCGCCGCGCCAGCGGCCACATCGCGGTCATCGCCGGGATGCTCGTGGTCGGGGCATGCGGGATCGGGCTGCTCGCGCTGGCCGGCACGGTGCCACTCGTCGTGGGCGTGGTGCTCGGCTTCGGCCTGGGGTGGGCCTGGCCCGGACTGATGAACTTCGCGGTGGTCCAGCTGCACCCGCAGGCACCGGCCGCCGCCACGTCGATCACCCAGACCGGGGTGTACGCGGGCGGCTGCCTCGGCCCGCTGACCCTCGGCCCGTTGGCCGCGCACCTCGGCTACCCGACGATGTGGGCGACAGCGGCGGTGTCCATGCTGCTCGCCGCCGCCCTCATGCTCACAGGCAGCCGCCTGCTGCTCCGTCCAGGCCAGCCCGCATAGGGCCGGCGCCCAGCGGCGTACGGGTCAGCTGGTGCGGTCGGCGATGTAGTCGCAGAGCGACTCCAGCGCCTGACGCGACGGGGTCTCGGGAAGCGGTGCCAGTTGGGCGCGGGCGTCCTCGGCGTAGCTCCGCACGGTCTCGCGCGCCCGCTTCAGCGCCGGGCTCTCCCGCAGCAGCCCCAGAGCCTCGGCATGCAGCGCGTCGTCGACGAGCGGGCCGGTCGCCAGGATCTCCCGCAGTCGCACCGAGGACGCGTCGGAGTCGTCAGCCGCGCAGGCGTAGAGCACCGGCAGCGTCGGGACACCCTCGCGCAGGTCGGTGCCGGGCGTCTTGCCCGACTGCACCGACTCGGAGGCGATGTCCAGCAGGTCGTCGGAAAGCTGGAAGGCGACGCCGATCGTCTCGCCGTACCCGGCCAGGGCCTCGACGTGCTCGCTGGGGGCGCCACCGAACATGCCGCCGAAGCGGGCCGACGTGGCGATCAGGGAGCCGGTCTTCTCGGCGATCACACTCAGGTAGTGCGCCACGGGATCGTCACCGGGACGCGGGCCCACGGTCTCCGCGATCTGGCCGTGCACCAGGCGGGCGAACGTACGCGCCTGCAACCGGACCGCCTCGGGGCCCAAATCGGCCGCGATGTCCGCGGCACGGGCGAAGAGGTAGTCACCGACCAGGATGGCGACCGAGTTGGTCCAGCGGGAGTTCGCGCTCGGCGCACCCCGACGCACGGCAGCCTCGTCCATCACGTCGTCGTGGTAGAGCGTGGCCAGGTGGGTGAGCTCCATCACCACGGCCGCCGGAACGACCTGCGGGGCGTTGGGATCGCCGAACTGGGCGCCCAGCGCCACCAGCAGCGGCCGGAAGCGCTTCCCGCCGGCCTCGACGAGATGCCGGGCTGCCTCGGTCACGAACGGGTCGGCGCTTGCCACACTGGCCCGCAGCTCGACCTCGACCTGGTCCAGCAGGCCCAGCACGGACGCCTCGACGCGGGAATCGGCGAGATGGAGGCCGAGCGCGCCGAACTGACTCGTGCTCGCCCGACCCCGGCGACCGCCGGAGCCGGTGGCACCTGAACGCTCGCCAGCCGGAATCACCACGCTATCAACCATGCCACATGCGTTCGACCTGCTCCGGGTCGGGGATACGACCGGGGGCCGACACGCCATGAGCGTGTCGGCCCCCGGTGACCGAGGTTGACCTCAGCGAACGAATTCGGCGGCCCCGTTGGCGAGGTCCAGCAGCGGCGCCGGGGCGATTCCCAGCGCCAGGGTCGCCAGCACGCCGATCATCAGCGCGGCGGAGGTGAGCCCGCCGGGCACTGTGACCGTCGGGGTGGACTCGCCCGGCTCGGACAGCCACATCATCACCACGACCCGCAGGTACGGGAACGCCAACACCATGCTTGTCAGCACACCCGCGATCACCAGCCAGGCGTGACCGCTGTCCAGCGCCGGTCCGAAGACCGCGAACTTGCTTGTGAAGCCGCTGGTCAGCGGAATACCGGCGAAGGCCAGCAGGATGAACGTGAACAGCCCGGCGTAGAACGGGGAACGCCGTCCCAGCCCGGCCCAGCGGGACAGGTGGGTCGCCTCCCCGTCGGCGTCGCGGACAAGGGTCACGACCGCGAACGCGGCGAGCACCGAGAAGCCGTACGCCACAAGGTAGAACATCGTGCCGGAGAGCCCGTCGCGGCTCGGCGCGAGCACCCCGACCAGCAGGTAACCGGCGTTGGCGATCGACGAGTACGCGAGCAGCCGCTTGATGTCGGTCTGGGTGACCGCGAGCACCGCGCCGACGAGCATCGTCAGCACCGCCACCGCGCCGAGCACCGGGGTGAAGTCCCAGCCGGCACCGGCGAACGCCACGTGGAAGACCCGCAGCAGCGCGCCGAACGCGGCGACCTTGGTACAGGCCGCCATGAAGCCGGTGACCGGCGTCGGAGCGCCCTGGTAGACGTCCGGCGTCCACACGTGGAACGGGGCGGCAGCGGCCTTGAAGAGCAGGCCGATGGACAGCAGCGCCATACCGGCGAAGAGCAGGACCGGGCTGGCCGGCGACTCGGTCACCGCCGCGTTGATGGTGGCGAAGTCGACCCCCGCCTCCCGGCCGGGGATGCCGGAGGTGAAGCCGTAGATCAGCGCCACGCCGAACAGGAAGAACGCCGAGGCGTACGCGCCGAGCAGGAAGTACTTCATCGCCGCCTCCTGGCTCAGCAGACGCCGGCGACGGGCCAGCGCGCAGAGCAGGTACAGCGGCAGCGAGAAGACCTCGAGCGCGATGAACATGGTCAGCAGGTCGTTCGCCGCCACGAAGATCAGCATGCCGCCGATCGCGAACGAGACGAGCGGGTACACCTCGGTGAGCCCGTTGCGACCCTCGGCCTGCCGCCGGTCGTCGGCCGACTCGGCGGTCACCGCGGCCTGCGCCACGAAGGCGCTGCCCCGCTCCACCGAACGGTCACCGATCAGCAGCAACGCCATCGCGGCGAGCACCAGGATCGCGCCCTGGAGGAAGAGCGTCGGCCCGTCCACAGCGATGGCCTGACCGGCTGTGATGAGCCGGTCGTCGGCGTTGAGCACCACCATGGTCAGCGCGGCGAGGATGGCCAGCAGCGCCAGGGTCAGCTGCACGATGTGCCGCCGACGCCGGGGCACGAACGCCTCGACCAGCACACCGAGCAACGCGGTGCCCAGCATGATCAGAATCGGGGCGAGCGCCGCATAGTCGAGCGACGGCAGTTTCAATTCGGTCACTTTGCCGCCTCCTGGACGGTGCCCACCGACGGGGCGGGGTCTGTCCTGCCGATGTCGTCCATGGTCGCCTGGACGGCGGGGTTGATCACGTCGGTGACCGGCTTGGGATAGAAGCCGAGCACGATGATCAGCGCGATCAGCGGGGCGACCACCGCCTTCTCACGCAGGTTGAGGTCACGGCGCATCCCGTCGATCTGGGTGAGAGCCGGGTTGAGCGTGCCCTGCGTGGTGCGCTGGACCATCCACAACACGTACGCGGCGGCAAGGATGATGCCGACGGTGGCGATGACCGCCACCGGCTTGTTCACAGTGAACGTGCCGATAAGCACCAGGAACTCGGAGACGAACGGCGCCGTGCCGGGCAGCGCGAGCGAGGCGAGACCGGCGAAGAACAGCACACCGGCGAGCACCGGAACCAGCTTGCCGGCGCCACCGAAGTCGCTGATCAGCGACGAGCCACGCCGGGAGATCAACATGCCCACCACCAGGAACAGCAGGCCGGTGGCCAGCCCGTGGTTGAGCATGTAGAGGACCGCGCCGGTGCCGGCCTGGGTCGTGAAGGCGAAGATGCCCACCCCGATGAAACCGAAGTGCGCGATCGAGGTGTACGACACCAGCCGCTTGAGGTCGTTCTGACCGACCGCCAGCAGCGCGGCGTAGACGATGCCGATCACACCGAGCGCCAGCGCCCACGGCGCGAACCACTTCGACGCCTCGGGGAACAGCGGCAGGCAGTACCGCAGGATGCCGAACGTACCCACCTTGTCCAGGACGCCGACAAGCAGCGCCGCAGCGCCCGCCGGGGCGGCACCACCTGCGTCCGGCAGCCAGGTGTGGAACGGGAAGAACGGCGCCTTGATGGCGAACGCGATGAAGAACCCGAGGAACAGCCACCGCTCGGTGCCGGTGCTGATGTCGACCTGCGACAGCGCCTGCCAGTCGAAGGTCTTTCCGCCGACCACCCAGAGCCCGATGACCGCGGCCAGCATGAACAGACCGCCGACGAGCGAGTAGAGGAAGAACTTCACCGCCGCGTACTGCCGCTGATGGCCGCCGTAGCTGCCGATCAGGAAGTACATCGGCACCAGCATGACCTCGAAGAACACGTAGAACAGGAAGACGTCTGCGGCGGCGAAGACGCCGATCATCGTGCTTTCGAGGATCAGCAGCAGCGCGAAGTAGACAGGCACGGACCGCTTCGAGGACTCCGCGTCGTGCCAGGACGCCAGGATCACCAGTGGCACCAGCACCGCGATGAGCATCAGCATCACAAGCGCGATGCCGTCCGCGGCGAAGGTGAAGCTGACACCCCAGTTCGGAATCCACTTGTACGACTCGCGGAACTGGAACCGGTCACCGCCGGCGTTGAAGCTGACCCACATCACCACCGAGAGCACAAGCACCAGCAGCGACCAGGCGAACGCCACCTGTTTCGCCAGCTCCGGCCGGCGGCGCGGCAGGAAGGCCACCACCAGGGCGCCCACCAGCGGCGCCACGGTGAGCACCGAGAGGAACGGGAAGTTGGACATTATGCGGCCTTACCTCCGTCGTGGATGCGTAGCCCGCCGGCGGGGGCGGCCGGAAAGAGGTTGATCACGCGAACCACCCCGCCTGCACCGCCAGGAACGCCGCCATCACCAGCAGCGCACCGGCCAGGATCGAGGTGGCGTACGAGCGGACGAAACCGGTCTGCAGCCGCCGGAGTCGAGCCGAACCACCGCCGACACCGGCAGCCAGCCCATTGACCAGCCCGTCGATGCCCCGGTTGTCGAGGAAGACCAGCGCCCGGGTGAGGAAGATGCCCGGCTTCTCGAAGACCGCCTCGTTCACCGCGTCGGTGTAGAGGTTGTGCCGGGCGGCGGTGACGAGCACCCCGGCCGGCTGCGGCTCGGTGGCCGTACCGGCCCGGAACAGGAACCAGGCCAGCCCGGCGCCGAGCACTGTGATCAGCAGTGACAGGAAGGTGATCACGGCGTGCGAGAGGACAGCCTCGTGCTCCCCGTGCTCGCCACCCAGCCCGGCGGTCGCGGTCAGCCAGTCCGGCACCGACGTGGCGAGCAGGAAGCCCGCGCCGACCGAGCCGACCGCCAGCAGGATCAGCGGGATCGTCATCAGCTTCGGCGACTCGTGCGGGTGCTCGATGTCCTCGGTCCACCGCTTCGGACCGTGGAAGGTGAGCACGAACAGCCGGGTCATGTAGAAGGCGGTGAGCCCGGCGCCGAGCAGCGCGGCACCACCGAACAGCCACGCCGTCCAGTCGCTGCGCTCGAAGGCGGCCACGATGATCGGCTCCTTGGAGAAGAAGCCGGAGAACGGGAACATGCCGATGATGGCGAGCCAGCCCATCATGAACGTCAGCCAGGTGACCTTCATGTACTTCGACAGCCCGCCGAAGCGGCGGATGTCCACCTGGTCCTTCATGCCGTGCATGACCGAGCCTGCGCCCAGGAACATGTTGGCCTTGAAGAAGCCGTGCGCCAGCAGGTGCACGATGGCAAGCGCGTACGCGCCACCGCCCAGGCCGACGCCGAGGAACATGTAGCCGATCTGGCTCACCGTCGACCAGGCGAGCACCCGCTTGATGTCGTCCTTGGCCGCGCCGATGATGCAGCCCATCAGCAGCGTGAGCGCGCCGACGCTTACCACCACGAGCTGGAGCGTCGAGTTGGCCGAGAAGATCGGGTTGGACCGGGCGATCAGGTAGACGCCAGCGGTGACCATCGTGGCGGCGTGGATGAGGGCCGACACCGGGGTCGGGCCCTCCATCGCGTCCGGCAGCCACGCCTGGAGCGGGAACTGGCCGGACTTGCCGGCCGCGCCGAGCAGCAGCAGCAGGCCGAGCACCAGCACCGTGGTGGCGGTCAGTGAGCCGACCCCGTTGAACACCTCGTCGTACTGGGTGGTGCCCAGCGTGGCGAACATGATGAAGATGCCGATCGCCAGGCCGGCGTCGCCGACCCGGTTCATCAGGAACGCCTTCTTGCCGGCGGTGGCAGCGCTCGGCCGCCCGTACCAGAAGGAGATCAGCAGGTACGACGCCAGACCGACGCCCTCCCAGCCGAAGTACAACATCACGTAGTTGTTGCCGAGCACCAGCAGCAGCATGGCCGCGACGAACAGGTTGAAGTACGCGAAGAACAGGCGGCGACCCGGGTCGTGCGCCATGTACTCGACGGCGTACAGGTGGATCAGGAAGCCCACGCCGGTGATCAGGAGAACGAAGACCGCGGCCAGGGGGTCGAACAGCAGGCCGAAGTCGACACGTAGGTTGCCGACTGCGATGAAGTCCCACAGGCTCAGCTCGACCGACTTGTTCTCCAAGCCGCGCAGCTGGAAGAAGAAGGCCAGGCCGAGCACGAACGCGGCACCGATGGAGCCGACGCCCAGCCAGTGCCCCCAGCGGTCGGCCCGCCGGCCGAGCAGCAGCAGGATGGCGGCGCTGAGCAGCGGGATCGCCACCAGCAGCCAGACGCTGCCGAGCAAGCCACCTGCCGAGGCGTAAGCGACGTCGCCGAGCGGCGCCGCTGCGGCGTGCGCCAGATTCTCTTCCACTGCTTGCCCCTTAGTACTTGAGCAGGTTGGCGTCGTCGACACTCGCGGAGCGTCGAGTCCGGAAGATCGACATGATGATCGCGAGCCCGACCACGACCTCGGCCGCCGCCACCACCATCACGAAGAACGCCATGATCTGGCCGTTGAGGTCACCGTTGATCCGGCTGAAGGTGACCAGCGTCAGATTGGCCGCGTTGAGCATCAGCTCCACGCACATGAACAGCACGATCGCGTTGCGCCGGACGAGCACCCCTGCGGCGCCGATGGTGAACAGCACCGCGGCGAGGACGAGGTAGTAGTTCGGCTCGACCGAGAAGAACGATCCCATTACTTGTCCGTCCCCTTCAGCGAGGTCTCCTCGGCGGTCAGCTCGCGCTGCGGAAGGATCGCCGGGGTGCTGTGGTCGGTCAGGCGGCCGTCGGGCAGCCGGGCCGGGGTGGCCACCGAGGAGGACGTCGCGAAGACGCCGGGGCCGGGCTTGGGGCCGGGGTAGTTGCCCGGCGCGAAGCGCGCCCGCATCGTCGACGGCTGGTCGACCTTGTCCTGCTTACGGCGCTCGATGTGCGCGAGCACCATGGCACCGACCGCCGCGGTGATCAGCAGCGCCGAGGTCAGCTCGAACGCCAGGACGTACTTGGTGAAGAGCAGCCGGGCGATGCCCTGCACGTTGCCTTCCGCGTTGGCCTGCTCCAGGCCGACAGCTGTGGTGCCGTCCAGCGCGTGGTAGACGCCGCTGCCGATGAGGCCGGCGAAGCCCAGACCCAGCACGATGGCGGCGACCCGCTGGCCGCGCAGCGTCTCGATGAGCGAGTCGGAGGCGTCCCGGCCGACGAGCATGAGCACGAACAGGAACAGCATCATGATCGCGCCGGTGTAGACGATGATCTGCACCATGCCGATGAACGGCCCGGCCTGGAGCACGTAGAACACGCCCAGGCAGAGCATGGTGAGCACCAGCCACAGCGCCGAGTGCACTGCGTTGCGGGCGGCCACCATCCCGATCGCGCCGATCAGCGCGAGCGGCGCGAGGATCCAGAAGGTGACCTGCTCGCCGCCGGACACCCCGCCCGCCGCGGCCAGCACCGTAGACGTGGTCATGCTCCCTCTCCCTTGCCGGCCGCCGCACGCTGGGCGGCCTGCTCGGCACCCGGGAACGTCACGCCGGGGTGCTCCTCGACCTTGTAGCGGCCAGGGCCCATCGGGGACGTCTCGGCACCGGCGGAGGTGCCCGGGTTGTCGAGCGCGCCGACGTAGTAGTCCTTCTCGCTGTCGCCCAACCGCATCGGGTGCGGCGGCTGCTCCATGCCCTCGAGCAGCGGTGCCAGCAACTGCTCCTTCGTGAAGATCAGATCCTGCCGGTTGTCCCGGGCCAGCTCGTACTCGTTGCTCATCGTGAGCGACCGGGTCGGGCAGGCCTCGATGCACAGTCCGCAGAAGATGCACCGGGCGTAGTTGATCTGGTAGATGCTGGCGTACCGCTCACCCGGCGAGAAGCGCTGCTCGTCGGTGTTGTCGCCACCCTCGACGTAGATCGCGTCCGCCGGGCAGGCCCAGGCGCACAGCTCACAGCCGATGCACTTCTCCAGGCCGTCCGGGTGCCGGTTGAGGATGTGCCGCCCGTGGTAGCGCGGCGCCGAAACCGGCGGCTTGAACGGATAGTCGGTGGTGACGACCTTCCTGAACATGTGCGAGAAGGTGACCCCGAATCCCTTGAACGTTCCGGTGATCGCGCCCACGTCACACCTCCCTGGAGTCCGAGCCGGCGGCGATGTTGGCCGGCTCCCGCTCGGCGACCACGCGCGTGATACGCGGGCTCGGTGGTACCTGTAGATCCATCGGTGGCAGCGGGAAGCTCCCGTACGGCCGGCTGTCCACCTGTTCCTGCGGCGTCTGCGTCGGCTTGGGCTTGCGGCTCGGCCAGAACAGCGTGGCGATCAGCAGGATGCCGGCCGGGATGCCGACCGCGATGAGCTTGCCCTGCGAGTCCCAGTCCTCGATGGAGCGCAGGCCCGCCAGGACCAGGATCCAGACCAGGTTGATCGGCAGCAGCACCCGCCAGCCCAGCCGCATGAACTGGTCGTACCGGAGCCGGGGCAGCGTGCCGCGCAGCCAGACGAAGACGAAGACCAGCGCGACGACCTTGCCGAAGAACCAGAGCATCGGCCACCAACCGGAGTTGGCGCCCTCCCAGATCGTGATCGGCCACGGCGCGTGCCAGCCGCCGAGGAAGAGCGTCACTGTGAACGCCGACATCGTCACCATCGCGACGTACTCGCTGAGCATGAACAGCGCGAACTTCAGCGAGCTGTACTCGGTCTGGAAGCCCGCCACCAGCTCGGACTCCGCCTCGGGCAGGTCGAACGGCGCCCGGTTGGTCTCACCGACGATGGCGATGAAGAACATGACGAAGCTCGGCAGCAGCAGCAGCCCGTACCAGCCGGGGGCCGGGACCGTGAAGTCACCGAAGCTGAGCTGCGTGGCGTCGCCCTGTGCGGCGACGATGCCGCTTGTGGACATCGTGCCCGCCGTCATGAACACCGCGACGACGCTCAGGCCCAGCGTGACCTCGTAGGAGACCAGTTGGGCGGCGGAGCGCAGGCCGCCGAGCAGCGGGTACGTGGAGCCGGACGCCCAGCCGCCGAGCACGATGCCGTACACCGCGAGCGACGACAGGGCCAGCACCAGCAGGACGGCCACCGGCACGTCGGTGACCTGTAGTGGCGTCCGGTGCCCGAAGATGCTGACCATCGGGCCGAACGGCATCACCGACAGCGCGGTGACCGCGCAGACCACCGAGATCACCGGCGCGAAGAAGTAGACGACCTTGTCCGCCGCCTTCGGCAGGATGTCTTCCTTGAACGCCAGCTTCAGGCCGTCGGCGAGGGTTTGCAGCAGACCGAACGGACCGACCTGGTTGGGGCCGGGCCGCACCTGCATGTAACCCACCACGCGCCGCTCGAACCAGACACCGAGCAGGGTGGCCAGCACGGCGAAGACGAACGCGAAGAGGATCTTGATGAGTACCAGCCACCACGGATCCCGGCCGAAGTCGGCAAGCGTCGGATCCTGGGCCAGGTATGACGGGCTCACTGGTTACCCCCAGCGCTGTTGAGGAGCGGACCCGGGAGACCGGCCTCGTCGGCCGCCACCCGCCCGGCCGGCACGGCCGCGCTCGCTGCCGGAACGGAGATCCGGACGACAGCGCCGGACGTCGCCCCGAGGCTGCGACGCACTGTCGAGCCCGGCGAGTTCGTCGGCACCCAGACGACGCCGTCCGGCATCTCGGTGAGAGCCGCCGGCAGGGTCACTGCCCCCCGGTCGGTGCCGACAGTCACCGCGTCGCCGTCGGCGACACCGAGGGCCTCGGCGGTGCCCTTGCCCAGCCGGACGACCGGAGGGCGGGCAGTGCCGGCGAGGTGCTCGTCGCCCTCGGTCAGAGTGCCGAGGTCGACCAACTGGTGCCAGGTGGACAGCACGGCCTCCCCGGCGCGCGGCTGCGGCGTCGCGCCCGGCGACACCGACGGCGGCGTCGGCCGCTGGGTACGCGTGGCCGGCAGCGAGCCCAGTTCACGACGCACGCTCGGCACGTCGGCCGTGCCCAGTCGCACGTCCAGCAGAGCGGCGAGCGCGTCGAGCACCCGGCCGTCGTTCATCGCCGCGGTGTTCAGCACCGCATCGAACGGACGCAGCCGGCCCTCCCAGTCCAGGAAGCTGCCGGACTTCTCGACCACCGGCGCGACAGGCAGGACCACGTTCGCCCGCCGGGTCACAGCGCTGCCGCGCAGCTCCAGGCTGACAAGGAACGGCACCGCGTCCAGCGCGGTCTCGGCCAGCCGCGGGTCGGCCAGGTCGGCCGGGTCGACCCCGCCGACCACAAGCGCGCCGAGCTGACCGTTGGCGGCCGCCGCCAGAATGCCGTCGGTGTCCCGACCGGCCTGGCTCGGGATCACCCCGGCCGGGATGTCCCACGCCTCGCCCAGCTCGGCCCGCGCTGCCGGCTCGGTGACCAGCCGGCCACCGGGGAGCAGGTTGGGCAGGCAGCCCGCGTCGACAGCACCGCGGTCACCTGCGCGCCGCGGCACCCAGGCCACCTTCGCGCCGGTACGCCGTGCCACGTCCGCCGCGGCGGAGAGCCCACCCGGCACACTCGCCAACCGCTCGCCGACGAGAAGGATCGCGCCCGGCGCGCTCAGCGCCTCGGCGACTGTGGCGTGCTCGGCGAGAACGCTCGCCTCCTCGCCCGGCACCACCCGGGCCAGCTTGGCACCGAGCTTCTCCAGGCCGCGGGTGGCGAACGGCGCCAGCGCGTACACCGTCAGGGTCTTCTTCAGGTACGCCTTGCGCAGCCGCAGGAAGAGGATCGGGCACTCCTCCTCCGGCTCCAGGCCGACGAGCACCACAGCCGGCGCGTTCTCCACGTCGGTGTAGGTGACGTCGGTGACCCCGGCGACCGAGCTGGCCAGGAAGTCGGCCTCCTCGCGGGAGACCGGCCGTGCCCGGAAGTCGATGTCGTTGGTGTTCAGCGCGACCCGTGCGAACTTCGCGTACGCGTACGCGTCCTCGACGGTCAGCCGGCCGCCGGTGAGCACCGCCGTGCCCTGGCCGCTGTCGCGGGCCGCGCGCAGCCCGTCGGCGGCCACGGTGAGCGCCTCACTCCAGGACGCCTCGCGCAGCTCACCGGTGCGCTCGTCGCGCACCAGCGGGGTGGTCAGCCGGTCGGTGGCCCGGGTGTACTGGAAGCCCCACCGACCCTTGTCGCAGTTCCACTCCTCGTTGACCGCCGGCTCGTCGCCGGCCAGCCGGCGCAGGACCTTGCCGCGCCGCCAGTCGGTGCGCTGCCCGCAGCCGGCCGAGCAGTGCTCGCAGACGCTCGGGCTGGAGACCAGGTCGAACGGGCGGGCCCGGAAGCGGTACTGGGCGCCGGTCAGCGCACCCACCGGACAGATCTGCACGGTGTTGCCGGAGAAGTAGGAGTTGAACGGCACGTCGCCGGCGTCGCCCTCCTCGCCGTACGCGTCGTCCCGGTAGATGTTGATCTCCTCGGCGGACGACCGGCCCATCAGGTCGATGAACTTGTCGCCGGCGATCTCCTCGGAGAACCGGGTGCAGCGCTGGCACAGCACGCAACGCTCGCGGTCCAGCAGCACCTGGCTGCTGATCGCCATCGGCTTCTCGTACTCCCGCTTGTGCTCGTGGAAGCGCGAGTCGGTGCGGCCTGTGGACATCGCCTGGTTCTGCAGCGGGCACTCGCCGCCCTTGTCGCACATCGGGCAGTCCAGCGGGTGATTGAGCAGGAGAAGCTCCATCACCCCCTCCTGCGCCTTCTTGGCGACGGGCGAGGTGAGCTGGGTGCGGACCACCATGCCGTCGGCGACGGTCTGGGTGCAGGAGGCAACAGGCTTGCGCTGCCCCTCCACCTCGACCAGGCACTGCCGGCACGCACCGGCCGGGGCCAGCAGCGGGTGGTCGCAGAACCGGGGGATCTCGGTGCCCATCTGCTCGGCGACCCGGATCAGCAGCGTCCCCTTGGGGGCGGTGACCTCGACGCCGTCGATGGTGAGGGTGACGGTCTCGGTCTGCTTGGCTACGTCCGTCATCAGTGAGCTCCAACCAGCTGCTTGTCGGAGAGCTTCGGCGCGGTACGTCCCTCGATGTAGTCGAGGTAGTCCTGCTTGAAGTACTTCAGCGACGAGGTCACCGAGCTGGTCGCACCGTCACCGAGGCCGCAGAACGAACGGCCCAGGATGTTGTCGCAGGTGTCCAGCAGGGTTTCCAGGTCCTCGTGGGTGCCCTGACCGGAGAGGATCCGCCGGTAGACCCGGACCATCCAGTAGTTGCCCTCGCGGCACGGGGTGCACTTCCCGCACGACTCGTGGTGGTAGAACTCCAGCCACCGGTAGGTCGCGTAGACCGGGCAGTCCTGGTCGGAGAAGATCTGCGTGGCCGTGGTGCCGAGGATCGAGCCGGCCGCCGCCACGCCCTCGAAGTCCAGCGGGACGTCCAGGTGCTCGGCGGCGAGCAGCGGGGTGGACGAGCCGCCCGGGGTCCAGAACCTCAGGTTGTGGCCCGGCTGCATCCCGCCGGCAAGCTCCAGCAGCTCGCGCAGCGTCACGCCCATCGAGCACTCGTACTGGCCGGGGTTCACGATCCGGCCGGAGAGCGAGTAGATCATCGGCCCGGACGACTTCTCCGTGCCCATGGACTTCCACCAGTCCGCCCCGCCGAGCACGATCGGCGGCACGCTGGCGATGGTGCCGACGTTGTTCACCACCGTCGGGCTGGCGTACAGGCCGTGGGTGGCCGGGAACGGCGGACGCAGCCGGGGCTGGCCGCGGAACCCCTCCAGGGAGTCCAGCAGCGCCGTCTCCTCGCCACAGATGTACGCCCCGGCGCCGGAGTGCACCACCAGCTCCAGGTCGAAGCCGCTGCGCAGGATGTTCCGGCCCAGGTAGCCCTTGTCGTACGCCTCCTGGACAGCGTTGCGCAGCCGGCGCGCGGCGTGCACCGCCTCGCCCCGGATGTAGATGTAGGCGCGGCTGGCCCGGATCGCGTACGACGCGATGATCACGCCTTCGACCAGCGCGTGCGGGTCGTGGGTCATCAGCGGCAGGTCCTTGCAGGTCCCCGGCTCGCCCTCGTCGGCGTTGACCACCAGGTAGTGCGGCTTGCCGTCGCCCTGCGGGATGAAGCCCCACTTCAGACCGGTGGGGAAGCCCGCGCCACCCCGGCCGCGCAGCCCGGAGTCCTTGATCAGTTGGATCAGGTCGTCCGGGTGGGCCTTGAGGGCCTTGCGCAGCGCGGCGTAGCCGTCCAACTGCTCGTAGGTGCCGATCCGCCAGGCATCCGGCGACAGCCAGCGCTTGGTCAGCACCGGCGTCAGCTTGGCCAGCGTCTCCGGGCGGGGAGTGGTCACTTCTGTGCCCCCGTTTCGGTAGCGGCGGCGTTGTTCGCGCCATCAGCGCTCGCCGACGCTTCGGTGAGGTTGCGCTCCTGCGCGTCAGTGGAGTCACCGGCGGGCTTGCCGTCGCCGGCCGGCTCGTTGGCCGCCACACCGGCGGCCTCCGCCTTCCGCGCGTCGCGCGGGCCCGGCGGCGAGGTCTCCGCCGGGACCTTCGTGCCGGGTGCGTCCGGCACTGCGGTCTCCGCGTCCGGCTGCCGGGTCTCGGCGGCACGCACCTGCGGCGACTTGTCGTCCGGTGCCTTCACGTCCGGTGCGGTGCTGCCGGTCGCCGCGGCGGCGGGAGTCCGCTCGCCCGTGCCGGCCTTACCTGTCGCGTCGCCGGACTGCACGGGCGTCGCCGGCTTGGCGGCCTCGGCGGCGGCCTTCGCCTTCGCCGCCTCCTTGTCCGCCTCGGCCTTGCTGCGGATCGGCGTGTTCGGGTCGAAGCCCGGCACCGAGACGCCGTGCTCCTGCGCCAGCCGCAGCCCGCGCAGAGTGGCCTCGCCCGGCCCGCCGTCGGCGACCGCGCCGTCCCGCTCGTCGGCGAAACCGGCGAGCTGCACCGCCATCTCCTTGAGCGTGCAGAGCCGGGCGCCACGGGTCGGCATCGGCCGGCCACCGGCACGCAGCTCGTCGACCACACCTACCGCAGTGGACGGGTCGACGCCGTCGAAGAAGTCGTAGTTGACGGTCATCACCGGCCCGTAGTCGCAGGCCGCCAGGCACTCGGCGTGCTCCAGCGTGATCGTCCCGTCGGCGGTCGTCTCGTCGTGCCCGACGCCCAGGTGCTCGGAGAGCGTGTCGTAGACCTCCTGACCGCCCAGCACGTTGCACATGGTGTTGGTGCAGACGCTGACCAGGAAGTCACCTGTCGGCTTGCGCTTGTACATCGTGTAGAAGGTGGCCACCGCGCCGACCTGGGCCTTGTTCAGGCCGAGCACCTCGGCGCAGAACGTGACACCAGCCGGCGAGACGTACCCCTCCTCGGACTGGACCAGGTGCAGCAGCGGCAGCAGCGCCGAGCGGGACCGGTCCGCCGGGTAGCGGGCGATGATCTCGCGCGCCCGCTCCCGGGTCTCGTCAGTGAACGTCGTCGTCATCGGTCACAACCACCCATCACGGGATCCAGCGAGGCGCCGCCGGCGATCACGTCGGCGATCAGGCCGCCCTCGGCCATCGCCGGCAGGGCCTGAAGGTTGACGAAGCTCGGCTCCCGGTAGTGCACCCGGTACGGCCGGGTACCACCGTCGGAGACCGCGTGCACGCCCAGCTCGCCGCGAGGCGACTCGATGCCGACGTACACCTGGCCGGGCGGGACCCGGAAGCCCTCGGTGACCAGCTTGAAGTGGTGGATCAGCGACTCCATCGACTGACCCATGATCTTCGCGACGTGCTCCAGCGAGTTACCCATGCCGTCGACACCGATGGCGAGCTGGGCCGGCCACGCGATCTTGCGATCGGCGACCATTACCGGACCCGGCTTCAGCCGGTCCAGCGCCTGCTCGACGAGCTTCATGGACTCCCGGATCTCGGCGAGCCGGACAATGTAGCGGCCCCACACGTCACCGTCGGTGTGGGTCGGCACGTCGAACTCGTAGGTCTCGTAGCCGCAGTACGGCATGGTCTTGCGCAGGTCCCAGGCGAGCCCGGCGGAGCGCAGCACCGGCCCGGTGACGCCGAGCGCCACACAGCCGGTGACGTCGAGGACCGCGACGTTCTTCGTCCGCTCCAGCCAGATCGGCTGGCCGGACAGCAGGTCCTCGTACTCCTTGAGCTTCTTCGGCATCATCTTGAGGAAGTCACGGATCTTGACGATGGCCTCGTCCGGAACGTCCTGCGCCACACCGCCCGGCCGGACGTACGCGTGGTTCATCCGCAGACCGGTGATGGTCTCGAAGATGTCCAGGATGTACTCCCGCTCGCGGAAGCCGTAGAGCATGATCGAGATCGCGCCCAGCTCCATGCCGGTGGTGGCCAGCCAGACCAGGTGCGACGAGATCCGGTTGAGCTCCATCATCAGCACGCGGATGGTGGTGGCGCGCTCGGTGATGTCGTCGGTGATGCCGAGCAGCTTCTCGACCGCGAGGGCGTACGCCGTCTCGTTGAAGATCGGGGCGAGATAGTCCATCCGGGTCACGAACGTCGAGCCCTGCACCCAGTTGCGGTATTCGAGGTTCTTCTCGATGCCGGTGTGCAGGTAGCCGACGACCGAGCGGGCCTCGCGGACCGTCTCGCCCTCAAGCTCCAGGATCAGGCGCAGCACCCCGTGCGTGGACGGGTGCTGCGGACCCATGTTGACCACGATCCGCTCGTCGTTGATCGGGTCGGTGCCCGAGACGACGGTGTCCCAGTCGCCACCGGTGACGGTGAAGACCCGACCCTCGGTGGTCTCGCGCTCGGTTGCGTAGTTCGACGTGGTCATTGGTAGGACCTCCTCCGGTCCGGCGGCGGGATCTCGGCGCCCTTGTACTCGACGGGCACCCCACCGAGCGGGTAGTCCTTGCGCTGCGGGTGGCCCTCCCAGTCGTCCGGCATGAGGATCCGGGTCAGGGCGGGGTGGCCGTCGAAGACGATGCCGAACATGTCGTACGCCTCCCGCTCCTGCCAGTCCGCAGTCGGGTAGACGGCGGTCACGCTGGGCAGGTGCGGCTGCTCGACGGAGACCGCGGCCTCCAGCCGGACCCGACGCCGGTAGGTCATCGAGGTGAGCAGGTAGACCACGTGCAGCCGGCGCTCGTCGGCGCCGAGGTAGTCCACACCGGACACCGAGGAACACAGCTCGAAGCGCAGCGCCATGTCGTCCCGCAGCACCTGGCAGACCTCGGCGATCCGCTCCGGGCGGACGTGCAGGGTCAGCTCGCCCCGGTCGACGACGACCTTCTCAATCGCGTCTCCGAAGGCCGGGTACGCCTCCTCCAGCGCGTCGCGGACCTCGTCGAAGTAACCGCCGTACGGTCGGGCGGCCTCCTCGATGGGCTGGCGCTGGCGGACCAGGCCGCCGTAGCCGGACACGTCGCCGGTGCCCTGGTTGCCGAACATCCCGCGGCCGGCCGGGCTGGACGGCGGGTATTCGGCCGGGGCGGTGCCGCTGGCGCCGGCCGGGGTGACCGGCACCGGCACACCGCCGTCGTTGGTCCTGTCGTTAGGTGCGGTCACTTCGGGCCCCTGTGCGCGTGGAGGTGGTTCTGAGCGTTCATCCAGTTCTCGATACGCAGTTGCTCCTCGCGGCCCTCGCGGACGGCCTGGGTCCACTCGGCACGCCGGGCCTTGTCGCTGCGGTACGAGGACGGCATGGAGCCGTACGGCACGACCGGCACGTCACCGCGCGCCTGGCGGGCCTCAAGCATCTTGCGGCCGTTCGCACCCAGCGGCTCGTACATGATCTTCTCGCGGAGCTTGAGGATCGCGTCGATGAGCATCTCGGGCCGGGGCGGGCAGCCGGGCAGGTACATGTCGACCGGTACGACGTGGTCGACGCCCTGCACGATGGCGTAGTTGTTGAACATGCCGCCGCTGCTGGCGCAGACGCCCATCGAGAGCACCCAGCGGGGCTCGGCCATCTGGTCGTAGATCTGGCGCAGCACGGGTGCCATCTTCTGGCTCACCCGGCCGGCCACGATCATCAGGTCGGCCTGCCGGGGCGAGGCCCGGAAGACCTCCATGCCCCAGCGGCCCATGTCGTAGTGCGGACCACCGGCGGCCATCATCTCGATGGCGCAGCAGGCCAGGCCGAAGGTGGCGCCCCACACGGACGACTTCCGGGACCAGTTGACCAGCTTCTCCACCGAGGTGAGCAGGACGCCGGCGGGAAGCTTCTCCTCGATGCCCATCTGACGTTCCTTCCTCAGTCCCAGTCCAGGCCGCCGCGCCGCCACACGTAGGCGTACGCGACGAAGACCGCGACGATGAACAGGACCATCTCCACGAAGCCGAAGATCGGCAGAGCGTCGAACGAGACCGCCCAGGGGTAGAGGAAGATGATCTCGATGTCGAAGACGATGAAGAGCATCGCCGTCAGGTAGAACTTGATCGGGA
Source organism: Micromonospora profundi (assembly GCF_011927785.1). Taxonomy (NCBI): domain Bacteria; kingdom Bacillati; phylum Actinomycetota; class Actinomycetes; order Micromonosporales; family Micromonosporaceae; genus Micromonospora; species Micromonospora profundi. The sequence continues at coordinate 5,608,524 of NZ_JAATJK010000001.1, forward strand.
AACGCCCGCCGCCAACCGGCTGCGGACTGGGCTCGATGCCACACTCATAGGCTTCGAGCTTGGCCTTGTTGTATCGACGGGGGCCAGTTATCCGGGCAGCGCCGACAGAGAACAGCGCGAACGCCGCGGCGAGGGCGAAGAGCCCGATGATCGGTGCGTAAGGCGAGAGCGACATCTTTTCTCCTGCTCGTCCTTCCCTGCCCTCGGTGCTTGACAAAATTCACACTATTCACATCCCTGCCGGTGGCTGCCAGCGGGGGTCGATCTCTGTCCGAATCGGAACTGTCACCAGCGTCGACACGGTTTTCAGCCGCCCCCCGCCGACGTCGGTGACGGCGGGAAGTGCGGTTCATCGGCTTCATTTACACGGCTGGAGCCGCCTTCGTCATCGCGTTGATGACCCGGTCCATCGCGTCCCCACCACGGGGGTCGGTCAGGTTGGCCAGCAGTTTGAGCACGAATCGCATCAGCGTCGGATGCGGCATTCCGTGTTTGGTGGCGATCCGCATGATCTCCGGACGGCCGATCAGCTTCACGAAGATGCCGCCCAGCCGGTAGTAGCCACCGAGGCGGGCCTTCAGCTCGTTCGGGTACGCCATCAGCGCCCGCTCCCGCTCCGGGCCGGCCGGTCGGGCGAGCGCCTGCACCATGGCCTCGGCGGCCAGTTCACCGGACTCCATGGCGTACGCGATGCCCTCGCCGTTGAACGGGTTGACCATGCCGCCGGAGTCACCGACCAGCAGCACGCCCCGGGTGTAGTGCGGCACCCGGTTGAAGCCCATCGGCAGCGCGGCGCCGAGGATGGGACCGTCGGCGTTCGCCTCGTCGGTCATGCCCCACTCGGCGGGGGTGTTGGCGAGCCAGTCGGTGAGCAGCCGACGGTAGTTGGTCTTGCCGAACGCGGACGACGAGTTGAGCACGCCGAGACCGACGTTCACCCGCCCGTCGCCGAGGCCGAAGATCCAGCCGTACCCGGGCAGCAGGTTGTCGCCGCTGTCCTTGCTGCGCAGCTCCAGCCACGACTCCAGGTAGTTGTCGTCGTGCTTGAGCGGGGACCGGTAGTAGCGGCGGACGGCCACGCCGATCGGCCGGTCCTCCCGCTTGGCCAGCCCGAGCGCCAGCGGGAACCGGCCCGAGACGCCGTCGGCGGCGACGACCAGCGGGGCGCGGAAGGTCGCGGGCTCCTTGCCGGGCCCCACCTCGGCCTCGACACCTGTCACGCGGCCGTCGCCGTCGAGCACCGGGCCGAGCACGTTGACGTTGGTGCGGAGTTTCGCGCCGGCGGCCACCGCGCGCTGGGCGAGCAGGTCGTCGAAGTCGAGCCGGGTGCGCACCAGACCGTAGTTGGGGAAGCTCGCCAGCTCGGGCCAGTCCAGCTCCAGGCGGACGCCGCCGCCGATCACCCGCAGGCCACGGTTGTGCAGCCAGCCGGCCTCGGGCGAGGTGTCCACGCCCATCCGGATGAGCTGCCGCACCGCGCGCGGGGTCAGCCCGTCGCCGCAGACCTTCTCCCGAGGGAACTCGGTCTTCTCCAGCACCAGCACGCGTACGCCGTGCCGGGCCAGGTGGTACGCAGTCGCCGATCCACCGGGGCCGGCGCCAACGACGATGACGTCGGCGTCGTGTTCCACCGCGGTCATTCGCACCTCCTCCCGCACGCTCGTGAAATGCTTCACAAGCCAGACGAGACGAGTGTATGACCGGTGTCATACCTGCGCAGGGTCAGGGGTACCTAAGTCGCTGGTGTTACAGCCGGTGACCGTCCACAGTGGTCAGGTGTCAGATCCGACTGGGCGCTTCCAGGCCCGCGTCAACCCGGATGGTTTCCGGCAAATGCTCACGTAACGCACCCCCGGCGGCCCGGTCCAGCGCGGCCAACACCTCGGCGACGACCTGCCGCACCTCCGTCGGGTCGGCGCCAGCCAATGCGCGCAGTTGCGCGACGAGCTCGGCCGCGTCGTCGTCGGTGGCGGTCGCCGGGCCCGCCGGGTCTGCTCCGGTCATGCCGGCAAGCGTACCGGGCAAATTGGGCCAAAATCCGACATTGGCGAAAGACAAGCAACATTCGGGTACGGCCGTGGAGCCGCCTACTCGCGGATCCCCCGGTGCAGGGCGACCACGCCGCCGGTCAGGTTGCGCCACGCCACCCGTCCCCAGCCGGCGGCACCGATCCGTCCGGCCAACGCGGACTGGTCCGGCCATGCCCGGATCGACTCGGCCAGGTAGACGTACGCCTCCGGGTTGCTCGACACCGCACGGGCAACCGCCGGCAGCGACCGCATCAGGTACGACAGATAGACCGTCCGGAAGGCCGGGTTGACAGGTGTGCTGAACTCGCACACCACGAGCCGCCCGCCCGGCCGGGTGACCCGGGCCAGCTCGCGCAGAGCCGCGTCGGTGTCGTTGACGTTGCGCAGTGCGAACGAGATGGTCACCGCGTCGAAGCTGGCGTCGGCGAACGGCAGTCGCAGCGCGTCCCCGGCCAGCAGCGGCACCTCCGGTCGCGCCCGCTTGCCCGCGTACAACATGCCCAGCGACAGATCCGCCCCGACCGCGTACGCCCCGGAATGCGCCAGCTCGCGCGTCGATACACCGGTGCCCGCCCCCACGTCCAGCACCCGCTCGCCGGGCCGTAGGCCGAGCGCGGCGCGGGTGGACCGACGCCAGGAACGATCCTGGCCGAAGGAGAGCACGGTGTTCGTCAGGTCGTAACGCTCCGCCACGTCGTCGAACATCGCGGCGACCTCGTGCGGCTGCTTGTCCAGGCTGGCTCGCTGGCCCTGCGGGGTACGGCTCACCCCTTCACTCTGCCAGCCGTCCGCCAACCGACGAGCGCTGGGTCTGCGTACCCCCGATCGGCCGGAAGCATCGGCGCTGCCGGCGGCGGCCGAGCAGGCGCGGCGGTCGCCCTGGCACGCGAAAGGGCGGGGTGGTCGCCCACCCCGCCCTTCACGTCACGCCTCGGTCAGTCGGTCGACTTCTCGTCGCCCGGGGCGACCAGGACGACCTTGCGCCGCCGGGAGAGCACCAGCAGGGCCCCACCCACGAGCAGGATCATGCCGCCGATGCCGCCGATCAGGCCGACCTGCACACCGGTCACCGGGAGACCGCCGCCACCGGAACCGCCACCACCGGTACCCGGCGACGTGGTCACGCCGGGAGACGTCGTCGTACCCGGTGACGTCGTGCCACCCGGGGTCGGCGTGGCCGTCGGCGAGGGCGTGGCCGTCGGCGTCGGGGTGGGCTGCACGGTCAGGTCGACGAAGACGTCGAACTGCGCGCTGTTGTCCACCTCGTCGACCTCGGTGAACGCCTTGCGCTGCGCGCCGGTGGCCACCTTCGGCTGCTCCTCGGGGCTACCCGCGGACGCGTCCAGGCCGGCGGCCCACAGGAAGCCGGGCCGGAGCACCGACTCGGTGACGCCCGAGCCGACCTTCACCCGGACGCCCGCCGTGTAGAACTGCCCCGGCTTGAGCACCACGCCGGTGTCCTCGCAGTACGCGTTCGCGAAGCCGCCCAGCGGCTGCTCGATGCAGCCCTCCGGAAGCTCGGCGAAGGTGACGCCGGCCGGCAGGGTGATCCCGTACGCCACACCGGTCGCCTTGCGGCTGCCGTCGTTGTAGATCGCCCAGTCCAGCGGCGCGGTCTCGCCCAGCTTCACAGCCTGCAGGTCGGACTCGCCGACCTCGTCCCCGTCCACAGTCACGTTGGCGTAGACGTCCTGCACCCATGCGGTCAGGTCGTAGCCGGGTTCGGTGACGGTGATGTCGTGCTCGACGGTGTTGTCGTCGAGGTTGGGGTCGGTGGTGGCGGAGCTGATGGTGACGACGAGCGTGCCGCCGTTACCGCGACCACCGGTGGAGAAGAGCGGGATACCGAAGTCCTCGGTGGTGCCGGCGGCCAGATCGCCGAGCAGACAGGTGAACTTCGTGCCGGTGACGTCGCACCCGATCGGGACGAGGTAGCCCACCTTGCGGTTCTTGAGGCCCTTCGTCTCCACGGTGACCCGGACGTCCTTGGCGTCGACAGTGCTCCGGGTGTTGTCGACCTGGAACTTGAACGGCTTGGCCTTGGCCTCCTTGACGCCCTTGGCCAGCTGGTAGCTCAACGGCTGCAGCGCGAGGTCGGCTCCGGCGGCGGCCTGCGCCGGGGCGGCGACGGTGGCCAGGCCACCGGCCGCGAGCAGAGCCACGACGCCGGCGCGAGCCAGAGTCGAGCGGTGGAACGGTGTCATCAGTCCCCCGGGGGATAGGGAAGGCAATGGTTGTGGGAACGAGCGGACGTTATCGAAGGTCGATCTCCCGCGCCAGCGTGGGAGCCGCATTTCCGCTGTCTTTACCGGACCGGGCAGACGGTACGGGCGGAATGGTCACCCATCCCGCCCGTACCGCCGTGCGTTATATGAACGACCCTCATGGGTCGATGGAGGACTACCCCGGTCCGGCACCCGTCCGACCACCGCCACCAGCGCGGCGTGCGGAATCCGCCGATCCGCGCGCCTGGGCGGCGGGTGGTGAGAACGGGTATGGCCGGGACGGTAGCCGCCCACGATCATCTCCACCAGCCCCGCAGCGGGCAGCCTGGCGCTGCGACGGCACTGTCGACCCGTACCGCCGAGGCACCGGCGCGGGAGCACGACCCCTGATCAACCGAACGGCCGTGCCGGGGGGACCATCCCCTGGTCAACCGAACGGTCGGACTGCGACCTGCCTCAGTTGACCTCGACCAGGGGGAGCGACCGGCCGGCGCCGCCACCGGGCAGCGCGATCGACGAGAAGTGCGAGACCACCCGCTCGTCGGTCGGGTCGTCGGCCGGGGTGTGGTGCACCGCCAGCCGGTTGTAGAGGGTGTCCCGCTGGGCCGGAATCCGGTCGGCGGAGCGGATCATCCCGATCAGCTCGTGCAGGTTGGAGCGGTGCCGAGCGCCGGCGGAGGAGATGACGTTCTCCTCCAGCATGATCGAGCCGAGGTCGTCCACGCCCATGTGCAGCGCGAGCTGCCCGACGTCCTTGCCGGTGGTCAGCCAGGACGCCTGAAGGTGCGGCACAGTCTCGAAGAAGAGCCGGGCCACCGCGACCAGGCGCAGGTATTCCAGCGTGGTCGCCTGGGTGCGGCCCTTGAGGTGGTTGTTCTCCGGCTGGTACGTCCACGGGATGAACGACCGGAAGCCACGGGTGCGGTCCTGCACGTCGCGGATCATGCGGAGGTGCTCGATCCGCTCGGCGTGCGTCTCGCCGGTGCCCATCATCATGGTGGCGGTCGACTCGATGCCCTGCCGGTGGGCCAGCTCCATGACCTCCAGCCAGCGCTCACCCGACTCCTTGAGCGGCGCGATGGCCTTACGCGGGCGCTCGGGCAGCATCTCCGCGCCAGCACCGGCGATGGAGTCCAGACCGGCGGCCTTGATTCGGGCGATGGCCTCGTCCAGGCTCACGCCGGACACCTTGGCCATGTGCAGGATCTCGCTCGGGCCGATCGAGTGGATGACGAGCTGGGGGTACGCCTGCTTGACCGAGGAGAACAGCTCCTCGTAGTACTCGACGCCGTAGTCCGGGTGGTGCCCGCCCTGGAGCATGACCTGGGTGGCGCCCAGCTCGACCGCCTCGCCGCAGCGACGCAGGATCTCCTCGGTCGGGTGGGTCCATCCCTCGGAGTGCTTGGGTGCCCTGTAGAACGCGCAGAACTTGCACGCCGTCACGCAGACGTTCGTGTAGTTGATGTTGCGATCGATCAGGTAGGTGACGACGTTGTCCGGGTAGCGCCGCCGGCGCACCGCGTCCGCCGCCTCGCCCAACGCGTGAAAGGGCGCCTCGGTGTAGAGCAGCAGCGCCTCCTCGGGCGTGATCCGCCCGCCGTCCGCGCCGCGTTGCAGGATGTCGTCGATCTCGCGGTTCGCCGTCACACCCCGAGCCTACGTCGGCCCCTCAGCGGCCGGCACGCCCCTCCGACTCCAGTGACGGGAACCCCTCGAGTCGACCTCAGTCCATCCCCGGGCTCGCGACCGGCAGCCCCACACTCTTTGCCGCGTCCAGGAGGCGACGGTCGTAGGTTACGAAGGCGGCGAAGTCCGACCCGGACTGCGCGGCGAGGACCTCCGCTGTGGCGAGGTGAATGGCATCGAGGCTCCGCAACAGCGGATCGCCGTACGCCCCGGCGGCAGCACGGACGGTGGCGTCGATCTCCACGCGATACAGGCGGGCCAGCGCCCCCGGCACGCCAGCCAGGGCGAGCGGCGCCGACCGACGCAACGCCCTCGGCACCTCGACTTCCACAAGCGCGGAAGCGACGAGCGACATGCCGGACCGCTCGTTCAGCCAAGCGATCAACTGCTCGGTCGCCGGCTCGCGGCGAAGTAGCTTGATGATCGCGGCCGAGTCGAGGTAGATCACCAGCGCTCTTCCTCACGCGCGGCGGCGAGCCCGGCGGCCACGTCGATCGCAGGGTCACCGAGCACAGGAGGTAGCGGCAGCGGGCCGCCGTCCGTCGGCGCCGTCGCCCTTCCCTCCGAGACCAGCCGGGACAGCAGAGCCCCACCGGCGACAATCGGTACCAGCCGGGCAATGGGTTCGCCGCGATCCGTCACCTCGACGGTCTCGCCGGCACGCACGCGGGCCAGCACCCGGCTGGTGTGCTGGTTCAGCTCTCGAACCGCGACCTGCTCCATGCGACGAGTGTAGTACGAGATGTCCTACACGTCACGCATCGTAGTCGACGGTGAGCCTGTCGGTGGTCGGGCTGGACTGGCAGGTCAGGACGTAACCGGCCGCCAACTCGTCGGGCTCCAGGGCATAGTTGCGGGCCATCGTGACCGCGCCGTCGACGACCTTCGCCTTGCAGGTCGAGCAGACACCACCCTTGCAGGCGTACGGCAACTCGCCGCGCACCTTCAGCGCGGCGTCAAGCACCCGCTCCTCACGGCCCATCGTGAAGTTCGACGACCGGCCGTCCAGCACGATGGTGACCTCCGCGCCTGCGCCCGGCTGGTCGCCGGGGCGTACCACAGGCTCCGGCGGCGCGTCGACGTGAAACAACTCGGTACGGACCGCCGACTCGGGCAGCCCGCGCCCGGTCAGCACGTCCCGGGCGTCGACCACCATGGCGTACGGGCCGCAGAGGAACCACTCCTCGATGACCTCGCCCGGCACGATGGTCTCCAGCAGACGGGCCAGCCGGTCGGCGTCGATCCGCCCGGAGAGCAGCGGCGACTCGCCCTGCTCGCGGGACAGCACGTGCACGAGGTGCAGCCGGGTGGGGTAGCGGTCCTTCAGGTCGGCCAACTCCTCGGCGAACATCACCGTGTTCGCCGTGCGGTTGCCGTACACCAGTGTGAAGGTGCTGGCCGGCTCGACGGCCAGTGCCGTCGCGACGAGCCCGAGCACCGGCGTGATCCCGGAACCGGCGACGACCGCGCCGTAGTGCCGCACCCGGTCCGGCGCGAACGCCGTGGTGAACGTGCCAAGCGGCGGCAGCACCTCGACCGTGTCGCCGCCGCGCAGCGCGCCGCACGCGAACGCCGAGAACGCGCCGCCGGGGATCTCGCGCACGCCGATCCGCAGCCGCCCGTGCCGGGCCAGGTCGTCGGGGATGGAGCAGATCGAGTACGACCGCCGCACGTCCTCGCCGCCGTCGGTCACCCGGCGCACTGTGAGGTGCTGGCCCGCGCGGAACGCGAAGGTGTCGCGCAACTCCTCGGGTACGGCGAACGTGACAGCCACCGAATCGTCGGTGAGCCTGTCGACTGCGGAGACCGGCAGCGGGTGGAAGACCGGCCGGCGGCGGACCGGCCTGGTGATGGTGACTGTCACAGTGCCTTCAGGTGGTCGAAGGGTTCGGAGCACGAACGGCAACGCCACAGCGCCTTGCAGGCTGTCGAGCCGAACCGGCTCACCTGCTCGGTCTCCGGCGACCCGCAGCGCGGGCAGCGGACCGCCAGGGTCAGCGCCACCACTCCGGAGGCGGCGACCGGCGACGGCGGAGCGATGCCGGCGGCGGCGAGCTTGGCCCGCCCACCGTCGGAGATCCAGTCGGTGCTCCAGGCCGGGCTGTAGACCGTGCGGACCTCGACGTCCGGGTGCCCGGCGGCGGCGAGCGCGCGCCGGATGTCGGCCCGGATCACGTCCATGGCCGGGCAGCCGGTGTAGGTCGGTGTGATGGTCACTGTGACCCGCCCGGTGGCGGGGTCCTCCTCGACCGCGCGCAGGATCCCCAGCTCGTCGATCGTGATGACCCGGATCTCCGGGTCCACCACCGCCGCGACGGCAGTACGCGGATCGACAGGCACGCGGTCACCGGCTGCGGGGCTGGGCCGCGTCGCGCTCCGCGCGCTCACCAGGCCGCCCCCGGGTGAGCGCGGTGCAGCACCTGCATCTCGGCGAGCAGGTACGACAGGTGCTCGGTGTGCACACCGGCCCGCCCGCCGCCCGGCGCCCAACCGCCCTCCGGCCGGCTGAGCGTCGCCTCGGCCAGCACCGGGCCGACGGTGTCGTCGAACGCCTGCCGCAGCGTGGCCGGGTCGACCGGTGCCGCCGGGTCCGCGACGAACAACTCGTGGGTGTACGGCCAGACGTGGTCGACGGCCGCCTGCATCCGGCGGTGCGACTCCTCGGTGCCGTCACCGAGCCGCTTCACCCACAGGGAGCCGTGGTCCAGGTGGTACGCCGACTCCTTGCGGGCCTTCGCGCCGATAGCGGCCAGTCGCTCGTCCGCGCATCCGGCGAGCGCCGTGTAGAGCGGCACCTGGTACGCCGCCAGGAAGAAAAGTTTCGCCATGGTCACCGCGAAGTCGCCGTTTGGCAGCTCGACCAGGAGCACGTTGCGGAACTCGCGGTCGTCGCGCAGGTACGCAAGCGCGTCCTCGTCGCGGCCGGCGCCCTCCAGCTCACCCGCGTACGACAGCAGCAGGCGGGCCGCGCCGAGCTGGTCGAGGGCGATGTTCGCAAGCGCGATGTCCTCTTCCATCTCCGGCGCACGGGTGGTCCACTCGGCCAGCCGCTGCGCCGCGATCAGCGCGTCGTCACCGAGGGCGACTGTGAAGTCGAACGGCCCGTTCACAGGTGGGCCACCCCGTCCGGCACCTCGTAGAACGTGGGATGGCGGTAGACCTTGTCGGCCGCCGGGTCGAAGAAGGCGTCCTTCTCGTCCGGGCTCGACGCGGTGATCGCGCTCGCCGGCACCACCCAGATCGACACACCCTCCTGCCTGCGGGTGTAGAGGTCCCTGGCGTTGCGCAGGGCCAGCTCGGCATCGGGGGCGTGCAGGCTGCCGACGTGGGTGTGCGACAGCCCGCGCCGCGCCCGTACGAAGACCTCCCACAGCGGCGAGTGTTCGGTGCTCACGCGGCTACCTTCTCCCTCTTCTCCGCCCGCTTGGCGGCGTACGCCGCGGCGGCCTCGCGTACCCATGCGCCGTCGGCGTGGGCGGCCCGGCGGTGCGCCATCCGTTCCCGGTTGCACGGCCCGTCGCCGGAGATCACCCGCATCAGCTCGTCGTAGTCCGGCTGGGTGTAGTCGTACGCCTGCCGTTGCTCGTTCCAGCGCAGGTCGTCGTCGGGGATGCGCAGCCCGAGGACCTCGGCCTGCTGGACGCACATGTCGACGAAGCGCTGCCGCAGGTCGTCGTTCGAGAAGCGCTTGATCTTCCAGGCCATCGACTGGGTGGAGTGGGTGGAGTCGCCGTCCGGCGGGCCGAACATCGCAAGCGACGGGTACCACCAGCGGTCCACGGCGTCCTGGGCCATCGCCTGCTGCGCGGGGGTGCCGTGCGCCAGGGTGTGCAGGATCTCGTAGCCCTGGCGCTGGTGGAACGACTCCTCTTTGCAGACCCGGATCATCGCTCGCGCGTACGGGCCGTAGGAGCAGCGGCACAGCGGCACCTGGTTGACGATCGCCGCGCCGTCCACCAGCCAGCCGATCGCGCCCACGTCGGCCCAGGTCAGAGTGGGGTAGTTGAAGATCGAGCTGTACTTCTGCCTTCCGTCGAGCAGCAGTTGCACAAGCTCGTCGCGGGTGATGCCGAGGGTCTCCGCGGCGGCGTAGAGGTAGAGCCCGTGGCCCGCCTCGTCCTGCACCTTGGCCAGCAGGATCGCCTTGCGCTTGAGCGACGGCGCCCGGCTGATCCAGTTGCCTTCCGGCTGCATGCCGATGATCTCGGAGTGGGCATGCTGGGCGATCTGCCGGATCAACGTCCGGCGGTACGCCTCGGGCATCCAGTCACGCGGCTCGATCTTTTGCTCCGCGTCGACGACCTCGGCGAAGTACGCAGCCAGGTCCTCGTCCGGTGCCGGGCCGCCCCGGCGCTGACGAGCGGCGGCCGCCCGCAGGTCTGCCTCGGCCGCCTCGACCTCACCGAGCAGGCCAGCGCCGGGTGCGTCGTCCGGTGCGGAGAAGTCGTTGCCATACATGAGGACAAGTGTTACAGCTTGCGCCCTGATGCACTAGGGGGTGTAACAGGAAACCCGAGTCACCTACCGTAACGGATGGGCACTTTTTGACCACGCATCGCTACGGGCCGCCTATGACTTGAGTCACTGCCGAAACGTGAATCCTCACACAAGACGCATATAAGCCTGATTTCCCACGGAAATGGCGTGTCACCAGGTGTCGAGGTCTGCCGTTCGGTCAGTCCGGACGTAGACTTCTGCCGGTCAACCGATCGGCTGCCACCAATCGCCGGCTCCACAGAGGCCACCGTCCCCCGCGCCTCGGCGAACGCACCGATCGCCCGGACAACAAGCCGGCCCCCCGGCCCTGACATCTGGAGCTCACCCAAATCATGCGATCCCGCGTGACCATGGTGTTCGCCGTCGTAGCGGTCCTTCTCGGTGGCGTCCTGCTGGTCCCCACCGCGTACGCCCGACTCTCCAACGGCGACAGCAGCGGAGGTGGCGGTGGCGCCGCCTCCGTCGCCGCGCCCTCGCCCACTCCGCCGCCGCCACCCACGCTGGCCGCCGGCCCGGTGTCGGTGAGCTTCAAGGGCGAGTTCTTCTCGTGGGCTCTGCTGGAGCGGGAAACGGGCAAGATCTCCGGGTCGCCGAACATGACAGCGACCAGCTCCACCGAGTCGATGATCAAGGCGTGGATCGTCGCGGACTACCTGCGGCAACTCGGGGACAAGGAGCCGACCGAAGCTCTCAAGAAGGCGTCGGTACTGGCCATCCGGGACAGCAACGACGCGGCTGCCAACAAGGTCTACGCCGCTGCCGGTGGCTCCTACAAGACACCGGCGAACGGGCAGCCGGGCCCGGTCATCCAGCGGGCGATCAAGATCTGCGGGCTGACCGACACCAAGCGGGGCAATGTGCCGAAGTACGAGGGCTGGTGGAGTTTCACCCGGATGTCACCCCGGGACGCCGCCCGGCTCGGCGACTGCATCGCCAGCGGTAAGGCCGCCGGCCCGAAGTGGACCGAGTGGGTGCTCAGCGAGATGAGCAAGGTTCGCGGCACCACCGCGGACAAGGACCAGAAGGCCGATTCGGGCGGTGGGCGCTGGGGGATCATCGACGGCCTGCCGAAGTCGATCACCGCGCAGGGCCCGGTCAGCATGAAGAACGGTTGGACCCGCCTGTACTACGACGGCAACTGGCACGTCAATTGCCTTGCTGTCACCGACAAGTGGAGCCTCGCGGTGATGATGCGTTACCCCATCAGGTCCAGCCTCGACTACGGCGCGCAGGCCTGCGCCAGCGTGGCCACCCAACTCGTCACCCCGCAGCCGGGCGCCGCGCTGAAGGTGCCACAGCCGGCTGAGGCCCTCTGATGCCCGGGAGTCGCCGGGCGGACCGCCGAGACGAGGGCGAGAGCTCCCCGTTACGGCTGATCGCCGTCGCGGTCATCCTTGTCGGGCTGGTGCTGGTGTCACTGCGGCTGCTGCCCGGGTCACCGTTCGAGTCGTCCGCCGCCGCCAAGTGGGGTGAGTCGGACGCGAGCAGCGGCCGGTCCACAAGTGGCGCGACCGACCGCAGCGCCCGCCAGCCCGCAGCGCCGTCGACGAGCCCCAGTCCGGCGCTGGCACCGCTGCCGTTCGCGGCCAAGGACCTCGACCTGGACATCGCGGGCTGGTACGGCTGGAGCGTTCTCGACCGCCGGACCGGGAAGATCATCGGTTCGAAGAACATGGACGAGACGAGCACCACCGCCTCGATGATCAAGTCGTGGATCGTCGCCGACTACCTCCGCCGGGCCGCCGACGCCGGCCAGACGCCGAGCGACGCGAAGCTTGACGACGCCACGAGGATCATCCGGGACAGCGACAACACAAGGGCCGAGCAGTTCTACAACTCGGTCGGCCGGGACGCCTCGATCAAGCGGCTGATCTCCATGTGCAAGCTCACCGACAGCAGCGTCGCCCCCGACAAGGGCTGGAGCCGTACGGCGCTTTCCCCCCGCGACACCGCCCGGCTGGGCAACTGCATCGCCACCGGCACGGCCGCCGGTCCCAAGTGGACCAAGTGGCTGCTCAACGAGATGAAGCTGGTCCGCGGCGCCGGTGACTTCGGCATCCGCAAGGCGTTCCCGGCCGCCAAGCAGAAGCAGATCGCCATCAAGAACGGGTGGATCGACAGGACCCGCGAGCAGCAGATGCACATCAACTGCCTGGCCATCGGCGACACCTGGACGATGGGCGTGATGGTCAAGTACCCGATCGACATGGGCTACGACTACGGCATGAAGAACTGCGAGAAGATCACCGAGGCGCTGCTCAGCCCCGGCACCTGACCGCCGACGGCTGGGTCGTTCGCGGTCGGCGGCTTGGTCTCTTTGTGGGGTCGCTTCGCCGGGCGGTTCAGCTGGCGAAGAACTCGGGGCCGTCGACCGGCAGCGCCGGCACCTCGCCGATCGCGGCGGCACGCCTGGCGAACTCCCGCAGCCCGGCGACCTGCCGGTCACCGAGCGAGAAGTCCAAGGTCCGGAAGTACGTGGCCAGCGTCGCGGCGTCGAACGTCTCCCACCGAGCCGCCGCCTCGGCGACCTGGTCCAACTCGGCCAGGCAGAGGTCACGCGACCGCAGGAACGCCTCGTGCACCTCCTTCACCATGCCCGGGTGCGCGGCGGCGAAGTCGCGGCGTACCGCCCAGACGGCGAAGACCATCGGCAGCCCGCTCCACTCCCGCCACGCCTGCCCGAGGTCGGTGACGGTGACGCCCCGCTGCGGCGCCTCGTAGAGCGCCCGCAGCGCCACGTCGCCGATCAGCACGCCGGCGTCGGCCTCCAGGAGCATCTGCGTGAGGTCCGGCGGGCAACGGTAGTAGTCGGGGCGTACGTTGTAGCGCTCGGCGAGCAGCAGCTGCGCCAGCATCACCCCGGTCCGCGAGGTCGAGCCGAGCGCCACCCGCGCGCCGTCCAGCTCAGCGAGGGGTCGGGTCGAGACCACGTTCACCGAGAGCACGGGCCCGTCACTGCCCACGGCCAGGTCCGGCAGGAGCAGCAACTCGTCGGCGTGCCGCAGGTACTCCACCAGCGAGATCGGCCCGATGTCCAGGTCACCGGCGACAAGCGCGGCATTCAACTGGTCGGGCGAATCCTTGTGCAGGTCCACGTCGAGCAGGGCACCGGAGCGCATCAGACCCCAGTAGATCGGCAGGCAGTTCAGGAACTGGATGTGCCCGACCCGCGGGCGTGCGATGCGCTCAGCCATGACCCGACCGTATCCCCGCCGCCCGCCTCCGGCTCGGCGGGCCGGCCCAGAGTGGCCAACCCCGCATCGTCCGCGCACTGCGACGACCGGTCGGTCTCACTTTCCCGGTCTTCGATCGCCGGACGGCGTACCGCACGGGCGACAATCGGCACGAAAGCCAACGCCACAAGGAGCCCGGCCGCCCCGGCCGCAGCGATCAACGGCCGGGGCGAAACGACAGTGAGCAGCAGGCCACCGAGCAGGTAGCCGGTCATAGAGCCGCCCTGCACCGCCGCGCCGTAACTGGCGTACGCGCGGGCGCGCATCGACTCCGGCGCCCGACGAGCGGTGAGGAGGTTGGCGAACACGTTCTGGGCGCCGTTGGCAGCGCCCGCCACCAGCCAGAGCGGCACCAGCAGGGTCGCCGTCGGCACCGTGGACGCCAGCAGGACCATGAGGCTGCATCCGGCCAGCGTGACAAGCACGCCACGTACCAACCAGCCGTCGTCGTCGAGCCGTCGTACGAGTCGGGCCGCGAACCAGCCGCCGGGCAGCAGGCCGGCCATCCAGGCGGCCCCGACCAGGCCGTACATGGTGGCGGAGCCGTTCAGCGTCTCCCGGATGAAGAAGACCTCGATCACGTTGATGCCGCCGATCGCCGTGATCACCACCGCGATGCACACCACCATGACGACCATCAGCGGGTCCCGGCGAAACCGCCATCCCTCGGCCGTACCCGTAGCTCTCTTAGCAGGCTGCGGCACGGCCTGGACCTGCGCGGTTGGCAGCTCGGGCGTGGTGGCGGTGGCCGGCCGACCACCGCGCCGGGTCCGCAGCAGCAGGCCGGCGACCACAAGCGCCAGGTAGGTCACGGCGTCGACAAGCAGCGGTACGCGGGTGCCGAACTGCCCCACCAGCAGCCCGGCCAACACCGGACCGCCGAGCGCGCCGAGGGACACGGCTGTCTGGGTGATGGCGCTCGCCCGGGGCATGTCACTCGGGCGGACCATGGCCGGGAGCAGCGCCGCCAGGCAGGGCTGCGTCACCGCGAGCCCACAGGCGAGCAGCGCGACGAGCCCGATGACCAGGACCGGGTGGGTGGCGACGGCGAGCATCGTGCAGATCGCGGCCTGGGCCAACCCGACTGTCACCAGCAGGGTACGGCTGTCCACCCGGTCGGCGAGCCGACCAGCGAGCGGGGCCAGCACCACCAGCGGGAGGGTGGCTGCGAGCAACAGCGCCGAGACGGCGAGCCCACCGGCGCCGGCATTCTGCAGGGCCAGCGCCAGCGCTGTGGCAGCGAGGAAGTCGCCGCAGATCGTGGCGCCCCGAGCCGTGGCAGCCAACCAGACGTCCGACCAGCGCGATTCACCAGTTGTGAAGGAGATACTTCGAAAATAATCCTTCACAACTGGTTCGCACAACCCCCTCAGGCCAGCGGCACCACCCGGTACTGCACCGCAACGGAACGAGCACCCTCCGGCGGATCGGCACGCCGACGCGGGTGGTACGGCCTGAGCAGCGCCAGAACGGCCTCGTTCAACTCCGCCAACTCGTCCGCCGATATCAGGAGCAGCGTGTCGTTGAACAGCGCGACGTCGTACCACTCGGCGGGCTCGTCCCCGGCGCGCCGCAACCAGTCCCGGGTCCGCTCCATGGCCCGGACGGCGTGCGCCTCCACAAGCGCCTGCTCCGCAGCCCGCGCCTCGGGCCCGGCCTCGCGGCCCGCATCGACCATCACACTGGCGTTCACCGAGCGCCAGACCCGCTCGCGCGCATCTCCCCGGCTCGGCGCCTGCTCCACCAGGCCGAACTTTGCCAGCGCCCGCAGGTGATAGCTGGTCGCGCTCGGCGACAGTCCGACGATCTCCGCGCACTCGGTGGCGGTGCCGCCACCATCACGGCTGCTCAGATACTCCATGATCGCGATCCGGGCCGGATGGGCGAGCGCCCGCATCACCTGCGGGTCGCTGATCATTCGACGCGGTTCGGGACGGGCCTCGGTCATGTGCCCATGATCCCGTCCGGCCACCCGACCCGCCATCACCCCCGCACCCCGCCCATCCTCCACCCTCAAGAATTGTCGTACGCATGTTCTATCGTCTCCTCATGTTGCAGGCGTTGTCGCAGGCGAGCGGTGCCGTCGACGACTGCGCCTCGGCCTCCCTGTGGGCGCTTTCCGACGCCGAGTTGCTCGCATCGCTCGACGCGGCGCACGGGGCGTCGCAGCGGCTGGCCGCCGTCGAGCTGGGTCTGGTGCGCGAGCTGGACGCCCGCGGCCTGGCCCTCACCGAAGGCGCCACGTCCACCGCGGTCTGGCTGCGGGATCGACTCCGGCTCTCCGGTCGGTCCGCCCGCCAGCTCGTTCAGCTCGCTGCCACTCTCGACGCCGCGCCGACAGCAGTCCGCGACGCCGTGCATGCCGGCGCCATCAGTGTCGAGCAGGGCCGCGTCGTGGCAGAGGCCGTCGCCGCTCTTCCGGTCGAGGCTGCCCCGGAGGTCGCCGACAAGGCCACCCATCTGCTGATCGCGTGGGCCGACCGGTTCGATCCGGCCACCCTGAGCCGTCTCGGGGAGCGCGTTCTCGCCCATGTCGCGCCCGACCTGGCCGACCAGGCTGAGCTGGCGGCCCTCGACCGGGCCGCCGCACGGGCCGAGGCCCGCAGGCACGTCACCCTCTCCGACCAACAGGACGGGCAGGTACGCCTCAGCGGCAGCCTCGACACCGAAACGGCGAGCCTGCTACGCGAGGCGATCGATCCGCTGTGCGGCCCGACAGGCGCGCACGATGACCGCAGTCCCGGCGAGCGGCGGGCGGACGCGCTCGGCGAGATCTGCCGGCTGGCGCTGCGCACCGGAAGCCTGCCCGACAACGGAGGCGACCGGCCACAACTCGTGGTGACTGTTTCGCTGGACGCGCTGGTAAACGGCGTACGCGCCGGCACGCTGGAGACGGGCGGGCGCCTCACGCCGGGCGCGATCCGTCGACTCGCCTGCGACGCCGCAGTGCTACCGGCCGTGCTCGGCGGCGACGGTCAGATCCTTGACGTCGGGCGTCAGCGCCGCCTGTTCACCGGGCCGCTGCGCCGCGCGCTGGTGCTGCGCGACGGCGGCTGCGCGTTTCCCGGCTGCGACCGGCCGTCCCGATGGTGTGAGGGCCACCATGTCCATCACTGGGCCGACGGTGGCACGACAGCGTTGGGTAACGCGGTTCTGCTCTGCGGCCACCACCACCGGCTCCTCCACCAGGGCGACTGGGCGGTCCGCATCGCACCCGACGGCAGGCCCGAGTTCCTCCCACCCCGCTGGCTCGATCCGCTCCGCGTCCCACGACGAAACCTCTACCACCGCCGCTGCTGAGAGCCGAGAGCACCGGATATACAGCGCGGACCTGGGCGGACGATCCAACAGCTGGCGTTCCCCCGTCCCGCCGCGACGCCACGCGACGCCTCGCCACGCCACGCCACGCCACGCCGACTCTTCCGGGTGGTCGCTTCGGTAATTCGGTGGAAGGGCGCGGCTCGGGAGCGTAGGGTTGCAGCCCGCTTGACGGCCGAGGTGAGCTGCACCGGAACGGACGTCGCCGCGCCGGGCGGCCGGCCATCCGCCCCCGGACACGCGAGCGAGCAGCAGATGTGAACGATGGGACGTCAGCATGCCCGCACCCGACCTCGACACCGACGTAAGCACCCGCCTCGACACGGACCTGGCCGCCGAGCGCGCACACCTGGCCACCTCCCGGGCGGCACTCGCACGGATGCGGGAACGCGCCGAATCCCTCTTCGCGACGGGTGACCAGGTGGCCGGCGACGCCTACGCGGCGGAGACCCTCGGTCGTACGCTGGCACGCCGGGTCGCCGAACTGGCCGACGATCCGACCACACCGCTCTTCTTCGGCCGCCTCGACTTCGCCGAAGTCCCGGACCACGAAGCCACGAACAGCGAAGACACCAGCAGCGGCGATCATGGCGGTCGGCGGTATCACGTCGG
Organism: Micromonospora profundi; assembly: GCF_011927785.1. Classification (NCBI taxonomy): domain Bacteria; kingdom Bacillati; phylum Actinomycetota; class Actinomycetes; order Micromonosporales; family Micromonosporaceae; genus Micromonospora; species Micromonospora profundi. Next base: position 5,626,125 of record NZ_JAATJK010000001.1, read on the forward strand.
GCGGCGGCACGTCACTGACGAGGGCGGCGAGCCGCTTGTGCTGGACTGGCGGGCACCGGTTTCCCGCTCGTTCTACAGGGCCAGTGCGCGCGACCCGCAGGGGGTGGCGGTCCGGCGGCGGTTCGGGTTCAGCAGCGGGGCGCTCACCAGCTTCGAGGATGAGCGGCTGGATCGAGGCGAGGAACTGGGCACGACAAGCCGGATCCTCACCGCCGAGATCGAACGGCCGCGTGTCGGGCCGATGCGGGACATCGTCGCCACCATCCAGCCTGAGCAGGACGAACTGGTCCGGGCCGATCTGGCCGACTCGATCTGTGTGCAGGGCGCTCCCGGCACCGGGAAGACGGCGGTCGGCCTGCACCGGGCCGCGTACCTGCTCTATCTGCACCGGGAGCGGTTGCGGCGGGCCGGCGTGCTGATCGTGGGGCCGAACCGGGCGTTCCTGTCGTACATCGCGGCGGTGCTGCCGGCGCTCGGCGAGGTCGAGGTCGAGCAGGCCACGGTCGAGGAGTTGATCGCGCGGGTGCCGGTCCGGGCGGTCGAGGCGTCCGCGGTCGCCGCGCTCAAGCACGACGCGCGGATGGCCGACGTGCTGCGCCGCGCGGTGCATGCGCAGATCGGCACGCCTGCCGACTCGATCACCGTGTCGGACGGTTCGTTCCGGTGGCGGATCGGGCTGGAGCCGCTGCACCGGATCGTCGAGGAGACCCGTCGGGAAGGGCTGCCGTACGGCACGGGCCGCGAGCGGGTCCGGGCGCGGGTGGTGGGTCTGCTGCAACGGCAGGCCGAGGCGCGGCGGGCCGAGTCGCCAAGCGACGCGTGGCTGCGCCGGATGGGCCGCTGCCGACCGGTTGTCGACTTCCTGGACGCGGTCTGGCCGGCGCTCACCCCGGAAGGGCTGGTGCACAGCCTGCTCTCCGACCCTGCTCGACTCGCCGCCGCCGCGGACGGCCTGCTCACCGACGCCGAGCAGGCGCTCCTGACCTGGGTGAAGCCGGCCCGTACCGCGAAGGCGACCCGCTGGACCGCCGCGGACGCCGTGCTGATCGACGAGGCGTCGGGGTTGCTGGAGCGGGCCTCCGGGTTCGGGCACGTCGTGGTGGACGAAGCCCAGGACCTCTCCCCGATGCAGTGTCGGGCCATCGCCCGGCGCAGCGAGCACGGCTCGGTCACCCTCCTCGGCGACCTGGCCCAGGGCACCGCGCCGTGGGCTGCCACCGATTGGCGGGAGTCCCTTGCCCACCTGGGCAAACCCGACGCGGCAGTGGTCCCGTTGACTGTCGGTTTCCGGGTGCCCGCAGCAGTGGTGGCGTTCGCCAACCTGCTGCTGCCGGCGCTGGCGGTGAACGTACCGGCGGCCGAGTCACTGCGTCGCGACGGCGGCCTGGACGTGCGTACCGTTGCCGATCTGACCGCCGCGACGGTGACCGAGGTGCGGGCGGCGCTCGCGCACGACGGCTCGGTCGGGGTGATCGCCGCGGACGAGGCGGTCGACGCGCTACGGGCGGCGCTTGCCGCCGACGGCGTCGCCACCGCGACCGCCGACGACGTCACGACCGCGGAGCGGGTCACTGTGGTGCCCGCGACGCTTGTCAAGGGCCTGGAGTACGACCACGTGGTGGTGGTCGAGCCGGCCGCGATCGTCGCGGCCGAGCCACGCGGGCTGCACCGGCTGTACGTGGTGCTGACCCGCGCGGTGTCCCGGCTCTCGGTGCTGCACAGTGAACCACTGCCCGAGCCGCTGCGGACGGCACCGCGGCAAGCAACTCGGGTCAGCGGGTGGTGAGGGCTGCGGCTATCTCGCGCAGGGGCTTGCCGGGCTCGGCGATGGGCACTGTGAAGGCCAGCCACGAGCCGTCGGCGAAATCGATCCGGAGTCGCTTCGGGTTGAGCCGGTGCCAACCGACGCGCGCGCCGGCAATCGCTGCGCGGGGCGTCGACCACACGATCCGGGTTTCGGCCACCGCCCGCTCGTCGTCAGCGCTGCTCGACCAGAGCTTCAGCGGCCCGGACGCGCACACGAGCAGCCGCTGGTCGGTGACGGCGAGGATGGTGGCCTCGACGGTGATCGCCGGGGGTACCGGCCGCCGGGAGTGTTGCAGCGTGGAGGCGGACGAGCCGGGCGCGCCCCGGCCGGCGATCCCGTAGGCGATGCGGTCGACGAGCCGGTCCCCCGCTGGGAAGGAGATCAGCGGCGAGAGCAGGTTGAGCAGAGCCCCGGAGACGCCACCCCCACCGCTGGAGCTGACCTGATGCTCCTCGACCGGCGGGTCGTGCGGCAGCGCGCCCTGGGCGATGCGCGCCTTCGCGACGGCGAGCAGCCGCTCGCCCGGCTCGACGAGTTGGGTCAGCCGTTGCTGGTAACTGGTGTCGGCCATCGGCTCAGTATCGGTCCGGGTCGTCCTCGGCCGCTTTTCTGGCACCGGGCGCGTCGCCGATCACCTCGCCCACGAGCTCGCTGACCCGGGCGGCGGCCGCCTCCTGGGCGCGGGCAGCCGCGGCGGTGAACTCCTCCGCCAGCGTGTACGAGTCGAGGCGCATGGCCCGCGCGTCGATCTCGGTCGACATGATCGTGCCGTCGGCGGCGGCGGTGACCCGGACCAGCCCGGAGTCGCTCGTGCCCTCGGCGTTGCTCTGCTCGATCTCGGCCATCTTGCGGGCCAGCTCACGTTGCCAGCCGTCCAGGTTGCGGGCCAGCGCCTCGATGCGGTCCAGACCGGGAAAGGTCATGTCGGGCCCTCTCAGGTCAGGATTGAGTCGAAGACATTCTGCACACCCTTGGCGTACGGGCCTAGATCATCGCTGTACGTACCGTCCACCAGGTAGTTGCGGTCCTTGGTGCCGTCGGAGATGTCATGCAGACCGACGCCGGTGTCCAGCACGGCACCACCGATGCCCGGGATGTTCACAGGGGACACCTGGTTGACGAGGAACTTGCCGGGAAAGAGCGTCTTGAATTTCTCGATCTGGAACGCCCGGGCCTCAGCCGTCCAGCCGGACTTGTTCCACGCCCGGTACGCCTTCTTCGCCTCGCGGACTTTCAGCACCGTCTCGCGGTACGTCATCAGCATCTCGGCGACGTTCTTCATCTTGGCGGCGAGTTTCGTCAGGATCTCGCCGAACCGCGCGACGATCTTGACCATCCGGCCGACGGTGGTGGCGAGCTTGCCGAGCACCCGGACGACCGTCGCCGCGAGCGAGATGCCCGCGCTGAGCGCCGCAGCCACCGCCGCGATGATCACTTCGGTGAGGAACCAGAGCAGGAATTCGAGGATCAGTTCGACAAGCAGGTTGAACGCGTCGACGGCCGCGTTGGCCGCGTCGACGAGCACCTCCTTGGTGCCGTCCAGCCCACGGGCCAGTTCCTCGATCGCCTCCTCCACCGACTCCATCGAGGCGTTGAAACTCTCGGCGGCGTCGCCCTTCCAGGAACCGCGCAGGCGAGCCCGCTGCTGCACCTGCTCATCGGCGATCTCGCGGACCGCAGCACCGGCGGTCAAGCAGCGCTCAGCAGCGCGCATCAGGTCGTCCGGTTCGCCGGCGACGAGTTCGAGCAACTGCTCGAAGGGCCACAACACCGCGTTCGACAGCGGCTTGAACGGGTCTGGGGTGCCGGAGACGATCTGCTCGAAGTACGTCTTGTTGCGCTGCAACGCCTCGGTGCTCACAACGGCACCTGCCCACTCGGGCCAGCGCCGGGCGAGGAGGGGCCCGGCGACCAGGGCCCGGGCGCCAGGACGTCGGGCGCGGCCGGACGCCCGGGCACGAACAGGTCCGTGTTTGCCACATCGGAGCCGGTGTAGGCGTCGGCGGAGTCGATGAGCCCTTCGGCGATGTCCGCCATGACGTCGGCACCGTCGGCCAGCCCCTGCAGGCACGCCTCGAACTGCTCGGCGTACGTCGCCGAGAGGCTGATCGACGCCGGCATCACGCCGAAGGCGTGCCGTGGCACGTGTCCGTCACCGAACGAGCGGTGCAGCTCGCGGAAGCGGGCCGCCCGGTCGGTGGAAGCCGACGCGAATGCCTTCAGGGCTTCCGGATCGACCTCCGTCTCATTGCTCGGGCTCGACACGGACCCTCCCCTGTGTCCTGTGCGACCAATCAGTCGCCACGGCCTCCCACCATAGGCACACCGCGCCGCTGTCGGTGCCCCGGCAGGGGAACAGGATGCCGCCCGAGCACTCCAGCAGTGCGACCACCTGCGGACACCGAGCCTTGACTTTGCAGCGTAAAGTAGTTTGCGTGGAACCCAACGATGATCTGCCGCCCTCCGACGCGGCAGCCGCACTCCAGCTGATCCGTGACCAGCAGGCGGCCACCGCACGTCGGCTGGAGCCGGACGCCCGGCTGGTCTACTGGCCGTGGGGTGTGGCCTGGCTGATCGGCTTCGGGCTGTTCTTCCTGCGCTTCGCACCCGATGGTCGGGTGCTGGTCCGGCTACCGGACTGGCTGCCGTTGACCGTCCTGTTCGTCCTGCTCGCGGCTGCCGCAGCGGTCCAGGCGGTCGCCAGCGCGCGGGCGTACGGGCAGGTCAGTGGCGACTCCGCGGTGCGTGGCCGCTGGTACGGCTGCGCCTGGGCCCTGGGGTCGGTGAGCGTGTACGCGGCGGTCGGGCGAATCTCCGAGCACCTGCCAGCCGACCAGGCCAGCCTGCTCTGGTCGGCGACCGCTGTCGGGCTGACCGGCGCCCTGCACATGGCCGGCGGAGCCATCTGGCTGGACCGCGACCTCTTCCGGCTGGGCGCCTGGATCAGCGTGATCAACGTGGTCGGCACGATCGCCGGGCCCAGCTGGCACGCGCTGGTCATCGCGGTGGCCGGCGGAGGCGGAATCCTTGCCGCCGGAGCGGTCGCCCGACGACGACAGCGGCAACGGTCGTGACCGAACTGGACCCGGTCATCCACGCGCAGGCACGGCTGCGGGTGGTCGCCACCCTCTCCACGCTCAACGACGGCGACCGGATCGCCTTTCCCCGCCTGCAGGATCTGCTCGCCATGACGCCCGGCAACCTCTCCGTGCACCTGCGCAAGTTGGAGGACGCCGGCTACGTGGAAGTCACGAAGACCCACCGTGGACGCACCCCGGCCACGCTGATCCGGCTCAGCAGACGCGGTCGGCTGGCGTTCGAGGAATACACGGAGGCCATCCGCACCCTGCTCGACCCCACCCAGCTCGATCCGACCCCGTCGAAGGAGCAGCAATGACACTCGCACGCGCCGACCAGGCCAGCCGCCGGTACGGCGACGTCCTCGCTCTCGACCGGGTCGACCTGGAGGTCCGAGCCGGTGAGCTCGTCGGCCTGCTCGGCCCCAACGGCGCCGGCAAGAGCACCCTCATGAACCTGCTTGTCGGCCTGCGCCGCCCCAGCTCCGGCCGGGTCGAGTTGAACGGCCGCGACCCCCGCGACCCGACCTCCCGTCGACAGATCGGCGTCACCCCGCAGGAGACCGGCCTGCCGGGCACGCTGCGCGTCGGCGAGGTCGTCGACTTCGTCTCCGCGCACTACCCGGACCCGGTGCCCCGAGGTGAACTCCTCGACCGCTTCGGCCTGGGCGACCTCGCCCGGCGGCAGACCGGTGGGCTCTCCGGTGGGCAACGACGTCGGCTGGCTGTGGCGTTGGCGTTCGTTGGCCGGCCCCGGCTCGTGCTGCTCGACGAGCCGACCACCGGCCTGGACGTGTCCGCCCGGCACACCCTCTGGGACGCGATCCGCGCGTTCCACGATGACGGCGGGACCGTCCTGTTGAGCAGCCACTACCTGGAGGAGGTGGAGGCGCTGGCCCGCCGTGTGGTGGTGATCGGGCAGGGCCGGGTGCTCGCCGACGACACGGTGGAGGCGGTACGCGGCATCGTCGGCGTACGCCGGGTCAGCCTGGTCGCCGACGCGCTGCCAGGGCTGCCCGGTGTGGTACGCACCGAACGGATCGACGGCCGGCTGCACCTGCTCACCACCGACGCCGACGAGTTGGTCCGGGCGCTTGTCACCTCCGGGGCCACCTTCGCCGACCTTGAGGTGCGGCCAACCTCGCTGGAGGAGGCGTTCCTCGCCATCACCGGCACCGACCAGCACGTTGCCGAAAACCAGACCTCCGCCGTCGCTGCCGGCGGCCGACCCACCGCCGTTTGAGGAGGCGCACCGTGCAGCTCGCCCTGGTCCACGCCCGCTACCAGCTTCTGGAGATCATCCGGATTCCGGTGGCCGTCTTCGGCAGCGCCTTCTTCCCGGCCGCCGCCATGATCTTCTTTGTGGTGCCGTTCGCCGGTGACGATCCGGTGGGCGCCACGTTCGCCACCGCGTCGATGGTGACGTTCTCGGTGATGAGCGCCAACATCTTCCAGTACGGCGTCGGGGTCGCCGAGGACCGCGACCAGCCGTGGAATCCGTACACCCGGACCCTGCCGGCCGGGTCGGCACCCCGGTTCGCCGGTCGGGTGCTGGCCGGCCTGGCGTTGACGTACCTGTCGCTGATCCCGGTCGTGGTGATCGGCGCGACCCTTACCGCCGCCCGGATCACCCCGCTGGCGTTCCTGCTGTCCGCCCTCACAGTGGGCCTCATCTCGGTGCCGTTCACCCTCATGGGGCTCGCCATCGGCTACTCGATGCCGAGCAAGGCAGCCATCGTGGTGGCGCAGGTCGTCTTCCTGCCGCTGGCGTTCGGCGGTGGGTTGCTGTCCGCGCCGGGCGAAGCGCCCGGGTTCATCGAGACGATCGCGCCGTTCCTGCCCACCCGGGGTGCGGCCGAGCTGATGTGGTCGGCCGTCGGCGACTACACGGTCCAGCCACTGGCACTGATCATGCTCGGCGTCTGGGTGGTGCTGCTCGCGGCGCTCGCCGGCTGGGCGTACCGACGGGACGAGGGTCGCCGGTTCAGCTGACGATTCGTCCGTTTCCGCCCCGAGCCGCGGCGGGACGGTGCCAGGATTCCGGCAGGGGTGCCGTCGTGGTCACCCCGGCTGAGAGGGGTCTTGACGTGAGCACCGTCCCGCCGGGTACGCCCTGCTGGGCCGACCTGGCCACCCCGGACCTGGCCGACGCGCGGCGGTTCTACCCCGAGCTGTTCGGCTGGACCGGGCGGGTGACACCGGAACCCGAGGCTGGCGGCTACACGGTCTTCCTGCTCGACGGACAGCCGGTCGCCGGAGTGGGACCACCCGCGATCCCCGACCAGGTGCCGATCTGGTCGACGTACCTCGCCACCGACGACGCGGAACTCGTCGCCGGTCGGGTCGAGCGGGCCGGCGGGCAGGTCGTGGTGCCGCCGTTCGAGGTCTTCGACCGTGGGCGGATGGCGGTGTTCGCCGACCCGGCGGGCGCCACGTTCAGCGTCTGGCAACCGCAGGCCATGCCGGGCGCCGAGGTGTTCAACGTGCCCGGCGCGATGAGCTGGAACGAACTGGTCACCCCCGACCCGGAGGGCGCGAAGGTCTTCTACGAGCTGGTGTTCGGCTGGCAGCCGGACGAGCAGCCGATCGGCGGCATGACGTATACCGGGTGGCGGCTCGGCGCGCGGATCGTCGCCGGGATGATGCCGCCGTTCGCCGACGACTTCCCGGCCGACCTGCCCGCGTACTGGACCGTGTACTTCGCCGTGGCCGACGCGGACGCGGCAGCTGCCCGTGCCGCCGAGCTGGGCGGGACCATCCTCGTCCCGCCGCGCGACATCCCGACCGGCCGGTTCGCCTCCCTGCGCGACCCCCAGGGCGCCCTCTTCTCGGTGATCGACCTGGGCCCCTGACCAGCCCCGCGCTCGACACCCGGGAGGGTCAGGGGGTGGGACGGGGGCGGACGGGGACCACGAGGGGGCCGTGGGTGCCGGCGACGACGCGGACGCTGGCCCGGTAGTGGGTGGCGAGGAGATGTTCGGTGAGTACCTCCCGGGGGGTGCCCGTCGCCACCACCTGACCGTCGGCGAGCATCACCATCCGGTCGGCGTACTCGCCGGCCAGGGAAAGATCGTGCATGGTGGCCAGCACTGTCAGGCCGTGCGCGTGGCGGAGCTGGTCGACGAGTTCCAGCACCTCCTGCTGGTGGCCGATGTCAAGCGCGCTCGTCGGTTCGTCGAGCAGCAGCAGCGTCGCGCCCTGGGCGAGCGCCCGCGCGAGAAAGACCCGCTGCCGTTCGCCGCCGGAGAGGGTGGCCAGCTCGCGGTTGTGGAAGCCGGCGAGGTCCAGCCGGTCCAGCACCTCGTGGGCGGCTTCGACGTCCGCGGCCGACTCCCGACCCAGCGGCGAGATGTACGGGGTACGGCCGAGCAGCACGTAGTCCAGCACCGGCATGCCGGGCGGCACCACCGGGGACTGCGTCACGGTGGCCACCACCCGGGCGCGGTCCCTGCGGCGCAGCTCGGCGCTCGGCGTACCGAACAGGGTGATCATGCCCTGCGCGGGCAGCAGGCCGCCGACGGCGCGCAACAGAGTCGACTTGCCGGCGCCGTTCGGGCCGATCACGGTGACCCACTCGCCGGCGGCGACGGTCAGGTCGACGCCGGTGAGGATGGGGTTGCCGTCCAGGCTGACGTGCAGCCCACGCACCTCGACGGCCGCCGCGCCGACCTCCCGGGGGGCGGGCACGGGGCTCATGTGAGCACCCGCCGGGCGGTGCGCAGCACGAGGACGAAGAACGGACCGCCGAGCAGTGCGGTGACCACCCCGATGGGCACCTCGGCCGGGGCGGCGGCGGTCCGTGCCACCACGTCGGTCAGTGCCAGGAAGGCTGCGCCGAACAGCATCGACAGCGGCAGGATCACCCGGTAGCTCGATCCGAAGAGCAGCCGAACGGTGTGCGGGACGATGATGCCGACGAAGCCGATCAGGCCGGTCGCGGAGACCGCCGCGGCGGTACCGAGTGACGCGGCGGCGATCAGCAGGTAGCGGGAGCGCTGCGGGTGCAGGCCGAGGCTCCGCGCCTCGTCGTCGCCGAGCGCGAGGACGTCCAGCTCGCGGCGGTGCAGCAGCACGACCACGATGGTCAGGGCGGCGTACGGCAGCACCAGCAGCACGTCGTGCCAGCCGGCGGTGGCCAGCCGGCCGAGCAGCCAGGAGTAGACCGACTGGATGCTGTCGGCGTGCCGTTGCAGCAGGTACGTCTGCCCGGCGGAGAGGAACGCGGAGACCGCCACCCCGGCCAGGATCAGCATCGCCGGGGACCGGCTCCGTCCACCGGCCGCGCCCAGCAGGTAGGTCATCGTCACGGCGAGCATCGACCCGACGAACGCCGCCAACGGGATCGTGAGCGGCAGCCCGGAGATCGCGCCCTGCCGGCCGGCACCACCGAGGGCGATCACCGCGGTGACCGCGAGGCCCGCGCCAGCGGCCACCCCGAGCAGGTACGGGTCGGCGAGCGGGTTGCGGAACACGCCCTGGTAGCAGCCGCCCGCGAGGGCGAGCAGGCCACCGACGAGCAGACCCAGCACGACCCGGGGCAGCCGCAGCTCGGTCACGATGGCGATCTCCCGCTCGGTCAACCCGCTCTCCAGGTGCACCCCGGGGATCAGGTTGAGCAGCTCGGCGGCGACGCTGCCCGGCGGCAGGCTGACCGGGCCGAGCGACACACCGGCGACGAGCGCGACGAGCACCGCGAACACCCCGGCGACCAGCCAGCGTTTGCGCAGGCCGGCGGGCCGGGACGCGAGCTGCGTCCCGGTCCGCCGGGTGGTTGGTGCCGGAGTGGACACCGTGGGCACTCCGGTCACCGACGGACGTCGGTCACGCGGGCACCTTGGCGACCGCGTCGATGACGACCCGGAGCAGGTCCACGATCCGCGGGCCCCAGCGGGAGGCGATGTCGTCGTCCAGCGCCACGACCTGGTTGTTCTTCACTGCCGTGACCCCTGCCCAGCCGCTGCGGGCCTTTACCGAGTCGGCGTTCTGCTGGCAGCACTTGGCGTCGGCCAGGAAGACGAAGTCCGGGTCGGCCTTGACGATGAACTCCTGGGACAGCTGCGGGTAGCCGGCGCTCTTACCGTCCGCGTCGGCCGGGTCGGCGATGTTGGTCAGGCCGGCCAGGTCGTAGATCGAGCCGATGAAGGTCTTGCTCGTGGCGCTGTACAACTCCGGGCCCAGCTCGTGGAAGTAGGTGAGCTTCTCGGCGCGCTGCGGCAGGTCCTTGGTGAGCTTGGTGATGTCGTCCTTCATCCGGGTGGTGACATCGGTGGCCTGGTCGGCGTGCCCGGTGAGCGTGCCCAGGTCGGTGATCTGCCGGTAGGTGTCGTCGAGCGTGGTCGCCGCCGGGGTCAGGTAGACCGGGATCTTCAGTTTGCCGAGCTGGTCGACGATCTTGTTCCGGTCGTCGGAGAGCACCACCAGGTCGGGGTTCTTGCTGGCGATCGCCTCGGCGTTCGGCTGGAAGCCGGACAGGTCGCTCTTGGGCGCGTCGGCCGGGTAGGTGGACTGGTCGTCGACAGCTGTGACCTGTGGGCCGGCGCCGATGGCGAAGAGCATCTCGGTGGCGGTGGGCGCCAGCGACACGATCTTCTCGGGCCGCTTGTCGAGGGTGAGCGAGCCGACCGTCACCGGGAAGCTGGCACTCGCCGAACTGCCGCCGGCCGCCGGCTGGTTGTCGGCCTTCTCGGCGCACGCGCCGAGGGCGAGCGCGGCGACCGCGAGGGTCGCGGCGAGGAGCCGGGGGGTACGTCTGGACATCGAACCTCCTGTCGGTCGAGGAGTGTGGTGCTTCGCCGACAGGGCTTCCGTACGCCCGCCCGCGAGGCGCCCTTCCTCGAGAGCGCGTTTCGCGACCTATCCGCAGGCGACCTGGCTCGTCCTCACCGTCAGGTGAGGCATCACAGTTGCGGGACAGCGCCGGGTTGAGCACCGGCTTCGCTGCGGAGTGGTCGGTTAGACGGTAGCGCACCGCTGGATCTGGAGGCTCGGAGCGGGTGGTGGGGCCCCGCAGGGGCGGAACGGGGCCCCACCCGATCAGGAGGCGGTGATGGTGACGTTGTCCACAGCCGCCTCCACGAGGCTCGCGCCGGAGGCGTCCGCGGCCTCGACGAGGATCCGCACGGACTGGCCGGCGTACGGGGTGAGGTTGAGGTTCGCCACAGCCCAGCTGGCGTTGCGGTTGGCCGCCGCGCCGGCCTGGGTGAGCAGCACCGTGGTGCCGCCGTTGTGCACCACGCTCACCCGCAGGTAGTCGGCCAACGACGAGTTCGAGCCGTGGGCCAGATACCAGGCCAGCGAGAGGGTAAGCGTGCCCGAGGACGGCAGGGTCACCGCCGGGGACCGGGCACTCGTCACTCCGCCGTCGACGTCGTAGTCACCGGCAGCCGAGCCCGCGAGCCGGCCGGTGACCAGGTCGTTGGAGCCGGCGTACGGGGTGAGTTGCTTGGCGCCCGAGGAGTTGGTCGCCTGGGCGGCGCCCCGCTCCCACGCCCCGCTGGTGGCGGCGTCGGTGCCGGACGGGTTGGTGGTCCAGCCGGTGGAGGTCTCGAAGGTGTCCGACCAGACCGTGGTGCCACCACCACCGCTGCCGCAGTACTGCGCCTGCTTGCCGATGACCCGGTACGGGCAGTCGGCGTACTCGCTGAGCAGCAGCACGGCCTCGCGGTTGCGGCTGGTCTGCGCGGGGATCACCTCGTCGGGCGGGTAGAAGCCGCCGCCGCTTGCCGATCCCGGATACATCTCGAAGGTGTACGCCCAGATGTTGTGGGTGGCCCACATCCAGTCGATGCTGTCACCGTCGGTGATGTAGAGGTCGCTGGACTGCTCCGGCGTGTAGTTGTTGGTGGCCGCCATCTGCTGTCCGAGGGTGGCGAAGGTGTTGTACTGGTCGGCGCTCATTCCGGTCGCCGTGTTCGCTGTGGTGTAGCCATAGGGCCAGAGCACCAGCTGTGAGTACGTGTGGAAGTCGATGTTCGCCTTGATCTGCTGGGTTCCGCCGACCACTCGACTGTTGACGAAGTTGCGCAGCGCCTGCGTCTCCGGTGCGGAGAACGCCGACGGGCCGCGGTAGGTCTCCGACGAGGTCGAGCCGGACGAGCCGCCGCAGCAGCCCCAGTTGTAGCCCCAGTTTCGGTTCAGGTCGGTGCCGACGTTCGACGAGCCGCTGTTGGGCTGCCGGTTCTTGCGCCACGACCGGTACGACCCGGTGGCGATGTCGTACTCGCTGCCGTCGGGGTTGACGGTCGGCACGATCCAGATCTCCCGGGAGTTGACGATGTTGGTGATCCGGGAGTCGCTGTTGTAGCTGTCGGTGAAGAGGTTGAGCAGGTAGATCGCCATTTCGACGGTCAGGTGCTCGCGGGCGTGCTGTTGGGAGTTGAACAGGATCTCCGGCTCGTTCTCGTCGGTACCGACGTTGTCGGAGATCTTCACGGCCATCAGGTCGCGGCCCTCGTACGACGTACCAATGCTGATCTTGCGAGCGATGGACGGGTGGTCCGCGACGACCTGGTTCACGACGGCGGTCAGCTCGGCGTAGTCGTGGTAGTTGGAGTCGGCGGGCGGGAAGGCGAGCGTGCCCACCTCGCCGGCGCCGCGTTCGGCGTTCCGTGGCGGGGCGAGCGGTTCCAGGCGGAATCCGAGCCTGCCGATCGCGGCGGCTTCGGCGGCGGTGGCCGAGATGTGCAGGACGCCGTGCTCGGAATAGTCGATGGCGGCCCCGGTGCGGGCCACCGCGTTGCGGTCGGCGAGGGTTCGGGGCCCCAGCACCCGGTAGCTGGCGGCGGCCGATGCGGCGGTGCGATCCGGCGCCGGTTTCGCGGCGACCGGTCCGGCGGCCACTGTGACGATGCCCAGCCCGGCGACGACAGCGAACGCCAGGGCACGGCGGAGAGGATTGGGCGTGCGGAGGGCCATGTACTACCTCCTCGGAGGGCGGGACATCCCGCTCGGTGATGCACACTTCACCACCAGCGACATGGTCATATCAATATCCATCGTTGCCTTATGCATCCCAGATTGACCATCGCGGTGGCAATGATTTTCTGCGCTCGAACATCTGGCGAAACTTCCCGCCAAGCGAGAAACTGACCAGCGACGATGCCCCTCTCGACACCGCGGAGCACCCATGGCCAGACCCCGCCTGCACGCGGCCGCCCTCGCCGGCGTCAGCGCGCTCACCCTGCTCGCCACCATGGCCCCCGCGTCAGCGGGGCGACCGCCTACCCCCACCCACGACGAGCAGATCACCTTCCAGGACTGGTCCGGCCCCGCCGACTGGCACCGCGGCAGCCAGGCCGGCACCCGCGTCGTGCCCGGCGCGCGATCCGGGGTCACCCTGGCCCGACCGGCCGGCACCATCGAGTACGCCGACCCGCACACCGGCACCACACGCACCTGGGAGTACGGCACCTGGACCTCGCCGGTCACCCGGATCGGCTTCGACGCCACCGAACTGATCGCCTCCTGGAACGCCGAGACCCCCGCCGGCACCTGGATCCAGGTGGAGATGCAGGGCAGCTACACCACAGGCGACCAGACCCCCTGGTACGTCCTGGGTCGCTGGGCCTCCGGAGACACCGATATCAAACGGACAAGCGTCAACAGGCAGGGCGACCCGTGGTCGACGATCTGGACCGACACGTTCAGCATCGACGACGCCAACGCCGGTGTGCTGCTGCGGTCGTACCAACTACGGCTGACCCTCTACCGGGCGCCCGGGCAGACCGCCGCGCCGGTGGTCCGGATGCTCGGTGCCATGAGTTCCACAGTGCCGGACCGGTTCACAGTCACGCCGAGCGCCGGGCGCATCGCCTGGGGCGTCGAGTTGCCGGTGCCCCGCTACTCGCAGAACGTGCACAGCGGGCACTACCCCGAGTACGACGGTGGCGGTGAGGCGTGGTGCTCGCCCACCTCCACGGAGATGGTCGTCGAGTACTGGGGGCGTAAGCCGTCGGCGGCCGACACCTCCTGGGTGGACCCGACCTACCCCGACCCGACCGTCAACCACGCCGCGCGGATGACCTTCGACTACGCGTACGACGGCGCTGGCAACTGGCCGTTCAACACCGCGTACGCGGCCAGTTTCCCCGGCCTGGAGGGTCGGGTCACCAGACTGCACTCACTTGACGAGCTGGAGCGTTTCATCGCCGCCGGCATCCCGGTGGTGACCAGTCAGTCCTTCCTGGCCAGTGAACTGGACGGGGCGAACTACGGCACCTCAGGGCACCTGTTCGTGGTGGTCGGCTTCACCGCCGAGGGCGACGTGATCGTCAACGACCCCGCCTCGTCCAGCAACGACGTGGTGCGCAACGTCTACAAGCGCGCCCAGTTCGAGCAGATCTGGCTGCGTACCAAGCGCATCAACGCCACAGGCGGCGTCTCGGGCGGCTCCGGCGGCATCGCGTACCTGATCAAGCCGGTTTCAAAGCCCTGGCCCCGGGTCGCCGGTTCCACGAACTGGTAGCGGGTGATCAAGAGGTCCGCGTCACGGGAGAGCCTCCCTGGTGACGCGGACCTTTTGATCAACGCGAGGGTCGGTCCGTGGGGGGATCGCTGTCAGCGTCGGGGTCGGAGGTCGAGGGCTGGTCGTCGCCGGCCAGGGCGGAGCGCAGGCGCTCCTTCTCCGTACGGCGGCGCTCCGCCGCTTCGGCCATCTCCTGGGCCATCTCGTCCCGGAAGCCGCGCAGCAGGAAGAAGGAGAGCGCGGCGGAGAACGCCAGCGCCAGAATCAACTTCAGGAAGATGTCCATGTCGACGAACCAGAGGCCCGCCAGCACGGCGACGAACAGCCCGAGCCGGCCCAGCGTGTACTTGACCGCCGCGCTCACCTGCACCACTCCGTTCCCTTGCTTGCCCGCCGTGCGGCGGAAAGATCGACCCACCCGGCGGGCGGTCGGGGTCAGCCGGTCCGGCGGGCCAACCAGCGGACGCCCGTAAACCACACAGCCGCGTACGCAACGGTGAACGCCGCCGCCGCCAACGCGCCGGACAGCAGCGGCGGCAACCCGGAGCCCAGCCCGGCGATCAGCAGACCCGAGACCACACCGACAGCCGCCGCGACAAGCGCCGCCACCACCCGGGCGGCACCGAACTCCCACGCCCGGAAGTCGTCCCAGAACAGCCAGGCCGGCAGGATCACCGCCAGCCAACCGTTTGTGTTGCCGAAGTCACCGGCACCGAACGAGGCGAACGCCAACTCGAACACCACGAGCGCCAGCACGCCGATGACCAGACCGGCCAGGCACACGCCCAGCAGGTCGGCCAGGGTACGGATACGCCCCTGGTCGTCCCGACGGGGAAACCCGCCCTGCTTCTCGGACTCACGCTGCTCGGTCATCGACTGCGAGGGTACGTGGTGACTCAGGCCCAGACCTGCTGCGGCTCGGCGCGGCGCTCGGCCAGCGACGGCGCCTTGTCGTACTCCCGAACCACGTTGTAGCGGGTGTCCCGCTCGACCGGCTGGAAACCGGCGTCCCAGATCAGGTGCAGCAGGTCGTCGCGGTGCATCGTGTTCGGGGTGCCGTACGAGTCGGCGTCATGGGTGATCTTGTATTCGACCACCGAGCCGTCCAGGTCGTCCACGCCGAAGTTCAGCGAGAGCTGAGCCACCGAGAGGCCGTGCATCACCCAGAAGTTCTTCAGGTGCGGAACGTTGTCGAACAGCAGCCGCGAGACGGCGAACGTCTTCAGCGACTCGGCCGGCGACGCCATCGTGGTACGCGCCTGGATCCGGTTACGGATCTTGCCGTCCGCCGAGTCCACGAAGTCGTGCTGGTAACGCAGCGGGATGAAGACCGCGAAGCCGCCCGTCTCGTCCTGCAACTCCCGCAACCGCAGCACGTGGTCGACGCGGTGCCGGGGCTCCTCGATGTGGCCGTACAGCATTGTCGCCGGGGTCTTCATGCCCTTGCTGTGCGCCAGCGCGTGGATGCGCGACCAGTCCTCCCAGTGGCAGGCGTGGTCGACGATGTGCTGCCGGACCTCCCAGTCGAAGATCTCCGCGCCACCGCCGGTCAGCGACTCCAGGCCGGCGTCCATCAGCTCGTCGAGGATCTCGTCGGCGCTCAGGCCACTGATCTTCTCGAACCACTGCACCTCGGTCGCGGTGAAGCACTTGAGCTTGACGTTCGGCAGCGCCGCCTTCAGCTCACGCAGCACCTTCGGGTAGTAACGCCACGGCAGCGTCGGGTGCAGGCCGTTGACGATGTGCAGCTCGGTGAGCTGCTCACCCTCCATCTCCTTGGCCTTGCGGACCGCCTCGTCGATGCGCATCGTGTACGCGTCCTTCTCGCCCGGCTTGCGCTGGAACGAGCAGTACGCACAGGATGCCGAACAGACGTTCGTCAGGTTGAGGTGCCGGTTGACGTTGAACATCACCCGGTCACCGTTCAGCTCGGTGCGCTTGTGGTGCGCCAACCGACCCAACCAGGTCAGGTCGTCACTCTCGTAGAGCGCGACCCCGTCCTCCCGGGTCAGCCGTTCACCGGCGTACACCTTCGCTTCGAGCTCGCGCTTGAGTCCGGCGTCCATGGCACGTCCCTTCCACCTGCGGTCCCGGTCGAGCGTACGTCGGCGCTCCGGCACTCGCGGCGGCACGGTCGGCGACAGCGATCCGCCCAACCGGCTCGACGACCCTCTCAACAGACTCTCAGCCTCCCGTAACCCGGCGACGCATCGACAACGTTGGCGGGGTGCGGTAAGACAGGGTGGGGCGGAACTCACACTGGTACCGTCCCGGCGGCCGCGCCCAACCGAGCGCGGAGGCGAGCACGGGACGGGAGCGGAATGGTCGACAGCGAGCGCGGGCGACGGCAGCGACGACGGAGCCCGGTGATCTCGCCGGTGCTGCGGCCGAAGCTCTGGGCCGCCCTGCTCGGCGCGATCGCCGCCGCCGTGCTGGCCACCCCCGCGTACGCCGATCCGGCAGTGCCCGCCACGGTGCCGGACACCGGCTCCCGACCCGCGGCGGTCGGTGAGCTTCGACTGCCCGACAGCGCACCCGGCGCCGGCGTCCCCGTCCCGCCGGTGGTCAACATCGGCGCCGGCCCGCTGGCCGCCCAGATCGCCGCCGCCGAGAGTCAGGTCGGCCTCCTCGGTGACGGGTTACTACAGAGCCGGCAGAAACGCACCGACGCGCAGGCCAAGCTCCAAGCCGCCGGCAAGGCGCTGGAGACCGCGCAGGACGCCGTGCTCCGCGCCCAGCAGGCGGCCGACTCGGCTGCCTCCGACGCGGTCAAGGCCGCCGCCGCGCTGCCGCCCGGCGACTTCGTCAACGACATCCAGGGGTTGAGCCGCCTCCAACGGATCAACCGTGGCGAAAAGGTCGAGGGCGCCACCGCCGGCGTGGCCGGTGAGCTGACGCGGGCACGTGCCGGCGAGCAGAAGGCGTACGAGGCGCACGCCGCCGCCAAGACCGCGCTCGAGGCCGCCGAGGCGGAGTTCACCACCGGCGAGAAGGCGCTCCGCACCGCCGAGGCCAGCCTGGTCACCCTCCGCAAGAACAACGCGGCGCAGCTCATCGAGCTCGAACGCCAGCAGGAAGC
Source organism: Micromonospora profundi (assembly GCF_011927785.1). Taxonomy (NCBI): domain Bacteria; kingdom Bacillati; phylum Actinomycetota; class Actinomycetes; order Micromonosporales; family Micromonosporaceae; genus Micromonospora; species Micromonospora profundi. The sequence continues at coordinate 5,643,551 of NZ_JAATJK010000001.1, forward strand.
CACCGAGCAGCAGCTCGGAGCGGGTTACGTCGCCGGCCAGAGCACAAACGGGATGGCCGCGCACCCGCGGGCGCTGGCCGCCGTCCGGTACGCGCTCGCCCAGCTCGGCGACCCGTACAAGTGGTCGGAGGAGGGTCCGAATTCGTTCGACTGCTCCGGCCTGATGTGGGCGGCGTACCGGTCGCCGGGTGCCGACTACTTCGACCTGCCCCGGGTCTCCCGCGACCAGTACGCGGCCACCCGGGCCCGTACGGTGCCGCAGAGCGCACTGCTCCCCGGCGACCTGCTGTTCTTCGCCTCAGGCAGCAGTTACACCACGATCCACCACGTCGGCATGTACATCGGCAACGGCAAGATGGTGCAGGCGCCCACCACCGGCGACGTGGTCAAGATCTCGGTAGTCCGCTGGTCGCGGCTCTACGCAGCCACCCGGGTGATCGGCGCGGTGCCCGCACCGGCCGTACCGACAGTGCCGGTTCCGCCGGTGCCGCCAGCTCCGCCGACGAAGCCGACGCCCACCACGAAGCCGACCCCCACCACCAAGCCGACGCCGACGACGAAGCCGACTCCGACACCGACCACGCCGACGCCGACGCCGACCACGCCCAGCCCGACGCCGACGCCGACGGGCGGCACCACGCCGACCCCGACGAGCGGCCCGGGCGGCAGGCCGACGACGACGCCTCCGCCGCCGACCACGGCACCGGCCAGCGCCTCGGCCACCGCAACGACGACCGCCACGCCCGAGACCAGCAAGAGCGGGTCCACCAGCACCAGCCCGACGGGCAGCCCGAGCACCGACGGCTGACCCGCCACCGCCGCCTCTGGCTGTCCGCTCGGGACGATCTGTGGCACGGTGACAACCAGGCACATCCGGTCCGACGTCACGGGCGCGGGTGCGAGCGTGGCGCGGAGGGCGGAAATGGCCGAGCAGAGAGATCCGGCGGAGACTGTCGACCCCGTCCTGGATCGGGCCGACCCGCCGAGGCCAGGCACCGCCGACCCGGCAGCCGCTAGTGCCGTCGACGGTGCCCCGGACGCTGACGCCAGCCCTGACGCCGCCAGTTCGGACGCCGCCAGCTCCGATCCCGACGGCCCTGCGGCAGGTGCCGCGACCGCTACCGACGCGGCAGACTCCGCCGACGCCGACGCCGACGCCGACGCCAGAGCCGAGGCGGCAGCTGGCACCGAGGCGGCAGCCGACACCAACGCCAAAGCTGAATCCGGGGCCGCCGCTGAATCCGGGGCCGGCGCGGAGGTCGGCGCCCCGGCCCGTGCTGCCGTCTCCGCCGGCACCATCGCGGCCGGCAGCGCACCCGAAGCGGACGTGGAGCGCCCAGCGGCCGGCGATGCCCGCCCAGGTTCGGCGGCTGCCGGCCCGGTGCGGGCGCGGGCCAGTGTCGCGACCGTGTCCACGCCGGCCGGTGATCTCCCCGCCAGCGCCCCGGCCACCGCCACCACCTACCGGGCGAAGGGCTCGGCCAGCCCAGCCAGCACCCCACTGCCCGGCCAGCGGGACGGCTCGGCCTCCTCGGCGCGGGCCAGCGCCACGGTGCCCGACAGCAGTCGCCTCACGTCCGCCACCAGGGATACGCCGCAAGCCCACGCCGGCACACCCGCCGTGTACCGGTCCGGTCCGAGCCCCGAGCCGGCGCAGCACGCGGAGCCTCTTCCGCCGTCGGCACCGGAGCCGACGCCTGCGGAGCCCGAGCCGAGCGGGCCCGGCGAGCCCGATCCGGCGCCCAGCCCCGGGCCGTACCCGCCCGGGCCGGTGCCGAAGCCGGAGCCCACCCCGCCAGCGCCCGGCCCTGTGCCGCCGCCGGTGCCGGGTCCGCCGGTGCCGCCGCCCTCGCCGCTGCCGCCCATTCCAGGCCCACCGACGCCGCCTGTTCCCGGCCCTCCGGCGCCGCCGCCCGGCCCGCCGGTGCCCGCGCCACCGCCCGGCCCGAGGCCGGCACCACCGTTTCCGCCACCTCCGGCGATGACGGGTACGCCGGGCGCACGGGCCACCGCCTCGGTCTCCGCACCGCCGGCCGGCTGGGCGTCCGCCAACCAACCAGCGCGCCGGACCCCGGACACGGCCCAGCCGGCGACCGCCCAGCCGGTGGCTGCACACCGCACCCCCGACACCGCACAGCGCACCCCGAGCGGGGTGCCGTGGACCTCTCCCGGGGTGCCGTCGACCCACGCTGCGACTCCGTCGACCCAGGCTTCGGCGCCGTCGACCCACGCTGCGACCTCGCCGGCTCCGGGCGGCACGACACAGGCCGCGTCGGGTGGCTCGTGGGCCGAGGCACAGGCCCCCGCACCCGTGGTGCCCGCACCCGCACTGCCCAGTTGGCCCCCGTCGACCACTGGCGCCCCCACACCAGTCAGCGCTCCCGCACCAGGTGGCGTCGGCGGGTCCCGAGCCGCCACCTCCTCGACCTATCCGGCGGGCGAACGCGCCACGCGGGGTACGGCGGCGGCCGGTGCGCAGCACGGGAAGCGCGACGGCCGCTCGGATCTGTCGGGCACCGTCTACGGCGGCGGCGAGGGGCCGGGCTTCGCCACGATTGCGCTTCCGGCGAACGCGGCGGTGGAGAATTCTGGCTCACTGACCGGGCACATTCTGGCCCAGGGCTGGGCGGACACACCGGCCGAACCGTCCCGCAACACGCGCGTGGTGATCGTCCTGATCGCGGCTCTGGGGCTGCTGGTGGCGATCAGCGTGCTCGTCGTCCTGCTGGCGGGCGACGCCATGGACAGCCTGGTCGGCAGCGTCCTCAGCGGCTGAGCCGTTCAGCAGCGACGATGGTGAGTCCGCCCACTACGGTCGGGCAACCCGCTGGCGAGTCTGGCGAACGGCCGTACACTGGTCAGGATCACTGACCCGGCGCGTGTGGTGCGCGCCCCTGGGCGGTCTTGCGGGCGATCCGGCGGCACAGCCGCGGCAGGCCATCGCGAAGATGCGCCCCGCTCGAAAGGCATTTGTTGACCACCTCTGCTGACACCAGCAACGTTCCGACCGTTTTCGACCCCAGTGCCGTGGCGCGCGACGCCGCCCCGGCAACCCCCGACGCCGCCCCGGCTCAGGCCGTGCCGGCAGCGACCTCCATCGACCCGACCGAGACTGCTCCGGGCGAGGCTACGGCCGTCGAGCCCACGTCGCCCGAGATCATCGAGGCGCTCGACTTCGCCGGCCTCGGCCTGCCCGAGCCGTTGGTTCGCGCGCTGGCCCGGCAGGGCATCACCTCCCCGTTCGAGATCCAGCGGGCCACCGTTCCGGACGCGCTCGCAGGCCGGGACGTCCTGGGCCGTGGGCAGACCGGGTCGGGCAAGACGCTCGCCTTCGGCCTGCCGATGATCGCCCGGCTCGCCAACCGCAACCGGGCCCGGCCACTGCGGCCCCGCGCCCTGGTCCTGGTCCCCACCCGCGAGCTGGCCATGCAGGTCAACGACGCCTTGGTGCCGCTGGGCAAGGCCGTCGGCATCTTCCTCAAGACCGCCGTCGGCGGGGTTCCGTACGACCGCCAGATCGACGCGCTCCGACGCGGCGTGGAGATCATCGTGGCGACCCCGGGCCGGCTCGGCGACCTGATCGAGCGGGGCATCTGCCAGCTCGACGACGTCGAGGTCACGGTGCTCGACGAGGCCGACCAGATGGCCGACATGGGCTTCCTGCCCGAGGTGACCGAACTGCTGGCGAAGACGCCCGCCGGTAGTCAGCGTCTGCTCTTCTCTGCCACCCTCGACGGCGACGTCGACACGCTGGTCCGGCGGTTCATGAACGACCCGGTGACCCACTCCACCGCGCCGTCGACCGCATCGGTGTCCACCATGGACCACCACATGCTGCTGATCCCGCCGCACGAGAAGTTCCCGGTGGCCGCCTCGATCGCCGCCCGTGACGGCCGGACCATGGTCTTCGCACGTACCCAACTGGGTGTGGACCGGCTTGTCGAGCAGCTCGCGGCCGTCGGCGTACGCGCCGGTGGGCTGCACGGCGGCAAGACCCAGCGGATGCGGACGAAGACCCTCGCCGAGTTCCGTGAGGGTCGGATGAACGTCCTGGTCGCCACGGACGTGGCGGCGCGCGGCATCCACGTCGACGGGGTGACCCTCGTGTTGCACGTCGACCCGCCGAAGGACCCGAAGGACTACCTGCACCGTGCCGGGCGCACCGCCCGCGCCGGCGAGTCGGGCGCGGTCGCCACGTTGGTGCTTCCCAAGCAGCGTCGTACGACCCTCGCCATGTTGGAGAAGGCCGGCGTGGAACCGGCCGAGGCCCGGGTCCGGCTCGGCGACCCGGTGCTGGCCGAGTTGATCGGTGCCCGCGAGCCCAGCGGCGTCCCGGTCCGGGTGGAGGCGGAGCCTCGGGGCTACGGCGACCGCTCCGGCGGCTCGCGCCGCTTCGGCGACCGTCCGCAGGGCGAGCGGCGCTACGGCGACCGCCCCACCGGTGAGCGGCGCTTCGGCGACCGCCCGACCGGCGACCGGCAGTACGGCAACCGTCCGACCGGCGAGCGTGGCTACGGCGACCGCCCGCAGGGCGAGCGTGGCTACGCCGACCGGGACAGCCGGGGCTACGGCGACCGGCCCACCGGTGAGCGCCGCTTCGGCGATCGTCAGCAGTTCGGTGACCGGGGCGACCGTCCTGGTGGCGAGCGGCGCTTCGGCGACCGACCGCAGGGTGACAGGCAGTACGGCGACCGGCCGACCGGCGAGCGCCGCTACAGCGACCGTCCCACCGGCGACCGGCAGTACGGTGACCGGCCCAGCGGCGAGCGCGGTTACGGTGACCGTCCGCAGGGTGAGCGGCGCTACGGCGACCGGCAGTACGGCGACCGTCCCACCGGCGAGCGGCGCTTCGGTGACCGCCCGCAGGCTGACCGGGGTGACCGGCCGGCCGGCGAGCGGCGTTTCGCGGACCGGGACACCCGGGGTGGTTACCGCCCCGAGGGTCGTACTCGGGACGACCGGCCACGTGACGACCGGCCGCGGGATGACCGGCGCGGCTTCGGCGGGCGTCCGCCGGCGCGTACTCACTGATCATTTGAACTGACGGACGCCGCCGCGGAGCCTTGCTCCGCGGCGGCGTTCGCGCATGCGCTGCCAAGGGCGGCGCGGTCGCGTAACGTCCGGCTCATGGCGACCATGCCGAAGTCGATCTTCTGGTCCCGAACGGACACCGCCGGCAGTGAGCAGGCCCTGCTCGACGACAGGAACGGGTTGTCGGCCCGGGGCACGTTGCTGGCGGTCGACCCGGTGCCCTTCACGGCCCGCTACCAGGTGGCCACCGCGGCCGACTGGAGCGCGTCCCGCGTCGAGGTCGAAGCCGAGGGTACGGGCTGGATGCGCAGGGTGACGTTGGAGCGGGCGGCGGGCCGGTGGCGGGTGACCACCGCCGAGCAGGGTGACCTGGACGCGGCGCTTGTCGCGGCCGGGCACCACCGGGCCGGCCTGCCGGGCACCGACGATCCGGACCGGCTGGGCGACGCGATCGACGTGGACCTGAGTGGTTCACCGCTGTTCAACGCGCTGCCGGTGCGCCGGCTCGGGCTGGCGGGCACTCCGGCCGACATGCCACGGCGGATCACCGTCGCCTGGGTGCTGCTGCCGGGCCTGGAGGTGGTACCGGCCGAGCAGATCTACACCGGGATCGGGCCGGGCCGCGTACGGTTCGTCAGCGGCACGTTCACCGCCGACATCGACGTGGACGCCGACGGCTACGTGGTGCGCTACCCAGGCCTGGCCGAGCGGATCGACCCGCGCTAGGCGAGCACGTTCACGGCGCCCAGGTGCCGCTTGCCAGGAACCGCTCGATGGTGGCGGCGTGCGGTGCCAGGTCGAGACCCTGCGCGGCCAACCAGTCGTCGGCGTAGTACGTGTCGGCGTACCTGTCACCGGGGTCGCAGATCAGTGTGACGACCGAGCCGGTCCGGCCCTCGGCGATCATCTCGGCGATCAGACCGAAGGCGCCCCACAGGTTGGTGCCGGTGGAGCCGCCGACCCGTCGGCCGAGCACCGCCGACCCGGCGCGCATGGCGGCGAGCGAGGCCGCGTCCGGCACTTGGACCATCCGGTCCACCACGGCGGGTACGAAGGACGCCTCTACTGTGGGACGGCCGATCCCCTCGATGCGGGAACCTTTGCCGGTCTCCACCGACCAGTCGGCCGCCAGCCAGGCCGGATAGAAGGCGGAGTTCTCCGGGTCCACCACGCAGAGCTTGGTGGACAGCCGGCGGTAGCGGGCGTACCGGCCGACGGTCGCGCTGGTGCCACCGGTGCCGGCGCCCACCACCACCCAGGCCGGGATGGGGTGCCGTTCCAGCTCCAACTGAGCGTAGATCGACTCGGCGATGTTGTTGTTGCCCCGCCAGTCGGTGGCCCGCTCGGCGTACGTGAACTGGTCCATGAAGTGACCGCCGGAGTCCTCGGCCAGCCAGCGGGCCTCGACCACGACGCTCGCCGGATCGTCCACCAGGTGACACCGACCGCCCTGGAACTCGATCTGCGCGATCTTCTCCGGTGACGTGGAGGCGGGCATCACGGCGATGAACGGCAGCCCGAGCATCCGCGCGAAGTACGCCTCGGAGACCGCCGTGGAGCCAGAAGACGCCTCGATGATCGTCGTGCGCGGCCCGATCCAGCCGTTGCAGAGCCCGTAGAGGAAGAGCGAGCGGGCCAGCCGGTGCTTGAGCGAGCCGGTGGGGTGTGACGACTCGTCCTTGAGGTACAGGTCGATCCCCCAGGAGCGGGGCAGCGGAAACGGCAGCAGGTGGGTGTCGGCCGAGCGGTTCGCGTCCGCCTCGACGGCGGCGATGGCCTCGGTCACCCAGCTGCGGCTGGCCTCGTCGCACCTGTCGAGATGAGTCACGCCGGAAACCTAGCAAGCAGGCATGCGGTGGTCAGTTCCGGTCCGTTGGGGCAGTTCGTCGGCTTTGGCGGCGTTGTCCGGCCCGGCCGACGGCCTGGACGAGGGGGGTCAGCCCGACGGCCAGCCGGGGCAGGGTGTCCAGAAGCCGGACCTGGGCGCCGCGCCAGCGGGGCAGGCTGACGACCGGGCGTGGTCGGCGTGCCAGTCGGGCGGCCCTGGCGGCCACCCGCTGCGGGGTCAGCATCGACCCGGTGAACGAGGCCGCCGCGCCGGGGTCGTCCAGCCGGTCGTGCAGCATCGGCGTCCAGATGCCGTCCGGGCAGAGGCAGGAGACGTGCACCCGCCCGTACCCGGCCATCCGCAGGTCGCTCAGCGTGCCGAGGCTGAACGCCAGCAGGGCGTGCTTGCTGGCGGCGTACACCGTCTCGCCGGGCGCGGCGATGAGCCCGGCCAGCGAGACGATGTTCAGGACGTGGCCGTGACCCTGCCCGCGCATCACAGCGAGCGCGGCCAGCGTCCCGTTGATGGCCCCGTGGGTGTTGACGTCGAACACGCGGCGGCGGGTCGGCCCGTCGTGCTCCCAGGAGTGCCCGGTGACCAGGATGCCCGCGTTGTTGACCCAGAGGCCGAGGTCGCCCCGGCTCGCGGCGGTCGCCGCGATCTCGGCGCAGGCGGCCTCGTCGCGGACGTCCAGGGCTGCCGACCAGCCGCCGAGCGGCGCGGCGGCAGCGGCTGCCGCGTCCGGGTCGAGGTCGGTGAGCAGCACCGGCCAGCCCTCGGCGTGCAGCGCGGCGGCGACGGCGCGGCCCAGGCCGCCGGCGGCCCCTGTCACCACGGCCACCCCGGGTCCCGGCGAGGTCATCGGCGCACGTTACCGCCGCACGGCGGCCCGACACCAGGGGGTACGCGGGTCAGGCGGGCGGTTGGCCGACCGGCTGGGGGCGGTTCTCCCACTTGGTCGACAGGGCGATGGCGGTGCGGGTGGAGGCGACCCCGGGGGTCCGGTTCAGCCGCACGATCAGCTGCTCCAACTCGGCGATCGTGCCGACCCGCGCCTTGAGCAGGAACGACTCGACGCCCGCCATGAAGTAGCAGGACTCGATCTCGGGCAGCACCCGCAGCGATTCCAGCATGTCGTCGGAGTCGGCGCCGGAGTCCTCGACGATGCCGATCAGTGCCGTGACGCCCAGCCCGATCGACTCGGGTGCCACGTCGGCGCGGTAGCCGCGGATCACGCCGTTGCTCTCCAGCTTGCCGACACGCTCGTGGACGGCGGGGGCGGAGAGGCCCACCTGCCGGGCCAGTTCGGCGTACGAGAGGCGGGCGTTGCCGCGCAACAGATCGACGAGACTCAGGTCGATGGCGTCCACGGAGAGTGACCTTAACGGGTTGGGCGTAACGCGATGCCTCCGGCACCCGTTGGACAGAACAGTGAGTAACTGTTCACAAACCGACTGTCAAGGCAGGGGTTGCACCAGTACCATTTACTAACTTCCCACTCAGTGCATTTTTCGCGTTTGGCGGACAGGCCAGGTCCCTGGTGCTGTAATTGCCATACGTCCCTCATGACGGCTCTGGGCTCGCACCAGCCGGGGGCAGTGTGTTCAGCCAGGGGCTTCGTCGACGCGAGGAGGGGGCTGTGGACACTGGAGATCGCCTGCTGACACCGGGTGAGGTCGCCGCGCTGTTTCGGGTGGACCCGAAGACTGTGACGCGATGGGCGGCGGCCGGCCGGATAGGAAGCATCCGGACTCCAGGCGGGCATCGCCGTTTTCGGGAATCCGAGGTGCGGGCCCTGCTTGAGGGGGAGGGCATGCTTGACGAGGTGGACGAGGTCGGAAAGCCACGCAACGTGGGTCCGGCCGCATCCACAGGGCCGGGTCCGGCCAACGCGGGCATGTACTGAACTGGTGCGGACATCGTCACGCGGACCGGGCGCCAGTCCGGTCCGCGTCCCGCAATGACGGCCCGTCTGCCGGCGTGACCGGGCAGGCTGTGCGGAATGCTCAGCTCCGGCTCGCGCCGAGCTGACCGGACCACCGCCGGAACAGGGTGTGTGGCACGCCGAGCGCGTCCAGCACCTTGCCGGCCACGAAGTCGACCAACTGCTGTGCGCTCGCCGCCGCGCCCGCGCCGTAGAAACCTGGGCTCGCCGGCAGCACCACGGCACCGGCGTCGTGCAGTTCGATGAGATGTTCCAGGTGGCTACGCGTCACAGGGGTCTCCCGGGGCACCACCACCACAGGTCGACGCTCCTTGAGGTTCACCTCGGCGGCACGCTGCAACAGATCCTTGGAGAGCCCGATCGCGATGCCCGCGCACGCCGCCGTGCTGGCCGGCACCACTGCCATTCCGCGTACCCGGTAGGAGCCGCTGCTCGGCCCGGCCGCCAGGTCACCCGCCGGCCAGTGCCGCACGTCCGCGCCGGTCAGGTCCCGGCCGAGCCAGGCCGCGAGGTCTTCGGCCCAGTGCGCGTCGCGGAACGGCCGGCCGGTCTCGTCGAGCACTGTGAGTCGCGCCGCCCGGGACACGATCAGGTCCACCGACTCCCCCGCGTCCAGGAGCCCGCCGATGACCGCCGCCGCGTACGGCGTTCCGGAGGCTCCGGACACACCGACCACCCATGGTTCGCGCATGCCCCAAGCCTGCCTGGTCCGCGCATGCGCCGCGCCGTGACCCCCGCCCTGGCCCCTCCGCCGTGCCCACACGGGGGACATCATCGGCACCTGACTTCTGCCATGCTCGGACGGGGAGGATCACCGCTGTGCAGCGACCCGAGGGGCGGTACGACCGATGACGGCGGCGGCAGCCCGCACGCTACGGGCCGAATGCCCCCTTCCCTCACGGTGCTCCCCGCACGCGCAGGCGACCCAGGTGTGGCTGGCCGGCTGGGTACGACGCTTCGGCCTGCCCCTGGACGACGTCGCCCTGCGTGAGCTGGACGCCGGCCGCATCGCCTGGTATGCCGGCCGGCTCTATCCCGAGGCCAGCGCCGCAGACCTGCGTACGGTCGCCGCGCTGTGGACCTGGTTCTTCCTGCTCGACGACGCCTGCGACGGGCCACACCGCGCCAGCGGGGCGGACGTCGCGGCACTGCGGGACGGGGTCCTCGAGGTGCTGCGCCAGGGCCCTCACGTCCGCCCGGCCGGGTTCCGGGGCCCGCTACGACAGATGCTCGTGGACGCGTGGCAAGCCCCGAGGGCGCGGATGCCACAGCCCTGGCAGCAGCGTTTCGCCGACGCCGTGGCCGACCACCTGGCCGGCAACCGCACGGAGGCGGACAACAAGACCCGGGGCCACCTTCCCGGGATTACCGAGTACGTCGCGCTGCGCCGGGCCACCTCGGCGGCGTACGTGTCGTACACCATGATCGAGTTTGTGACCGGTCACGCGCTGCCGGACGCCGTCTACCACCACCCGGCGCTGCGGGAGCTGGCTGCCGCCGGCAACGACCTGCTCTCCTGGTTCAACGACCTGGTGTCGTTGGAGAGGGACCGGGCCACCTCGGGCGGGCACAACCTGGTGCTTGCCATCGCGCGGGAGCAGCACGTGCCGCACGAGCGGGCCGTGGAGGCTGTGGTGGACCGCTGGCGTACGGCGATGGGCCGGTTCATGGAGCTGCGGGCCACGATGCCGTCCTTCGGCCCCGAGCTGGCCCCGGCTGTCGCCGCGCACGTGGAGGGAATCGCCCGCTCGGTGCGTGGCACGATCGACTGGTCGCTGGAGAGTGACAGGTACTCGGCGTCCCGGAGCTGACCGGGGATGCGCCGCCGGGTCACAGGGCCTGGCGGTGCCGATCGGCGAGGGTGTTGAGCAGCGCGGCAGCGGTGCCGGCGTCGGCCACCGTGACGACGATCGAGCGCCCGCCGGTCCGCTCGACAAGCAGACCCTCGCCGGTCCGCAGGACGATGCCGACCCGGCCGCCGCGGCCCACCCGCCAGCCCCAGCCGCCGAACTCGCGCAGCGGGTGGACCTGGACGGAGCTGGCGCGTAGCACCTCGTCGATGGGGACGTGGGTACGCGGCCAGCCTGCCGACGACCGGACCAGCAGTCCGCTCTCGTCGACCCGGACGGTGAAGGCGAACATCGCCACGAAGACCCCGACCAGCAGCGCCGCGACGATCAGCAGGCCCCACACGCCGCTGACGACGGCGAGCGTGACCAGGACGACGATGGCTACGGCACCCAGGGCGATACCCGGCCCGGTGCCGGTGTGCCCGATCCAGACCGCCCGCTCGCTCGCCGACAGGGGGACGCGGGGTGCCTCGGGCGCGACGGGGGCATCCGCCGGCTGCGGCGGGTCACCGGGCAGGAGCACGCCGACGAGTACGGCCGGCACGAGGGAGCCGACGATCGCCACTGTGAGCGCACCACCGATCTCGCCGGCACCGCGCGCGTCGGTCAGCCCGCGCTGGACGTGCAGCGCGCCGAGCTGCACGAGGGCGAGAAAGAGCGCCACCCAGATGGTGGTGGCCGCGCCGATGCGGCGGCTGCCAGCCGACTGCCCCCACAGCGTGGTGACCGCGCCGAAGCCGAGCACCAGGAGAGCGCCCAGGCCGGAGCAGGCCCAGAGGAACGCACCGAGGGACATGAAGCCGTCGGGCCGGCCCTGGGCTCCCCAGTGTGTCGCCACCGGGTCGGGCAGGTCGCCACGCCAGGAGAGGGCCACAGCGGCGGCCACGGCAAGGATCACGAGCCCGGAGATGGTGACCGCCAGGCCGACGGGGCGCATCCGCAGGTGCAGGGGGCGGGCGGACTCGGTGCCGGTGGTCATGATGAGAACGCCTCCTTGAGGAGTGTGGCTGTGGCTTCCGGGGAGAAGTGCAGAGCGCGCGCCTCGCGTACGACCTCGTCGATGGCGGCCAGCAGCTTGGCGTGGTCGGCTGCGGGCCGGGCGGTGACGATGGCCCCGCGTCCGCGTCGCAGCTCGATCAGCCCGTCGTCCCGGAGCAGTTGGTAGGCCCGCAGGACTGTGTGCACGTTGAGATCGAGCGACGCGGCGAGCTCGCGGGCGGCGGGCAGCCGTTCGCCGGGCTGGAGCACGCCCTGGGCCACGGCGAGGCGTACCTGAGTGACGAGCTGGGCGAACAGCGTCTCGTCGAGCGAGGGGTCGATGCGGAAGAGCACGCTCAAAGAATACTTGTTCTAGTGTTGTTAGAACAATGTGGGTCGCGGCACGCGAACGGCGGCGGTGCCGAGAGCACCGCCGCCGCCTGTCGCTGTCACCGCTGTCAGGGGCGCAGGCCGAGCCGGATCACCAGGTCGAGCAGGGCGAACACGAACAGCGCGATGCCGACGAACCCGTTGGCGGTGAAGAACGCCCGATTGACCTTGCTGAGGTCGGTCGGGGTGACAACCAGGTGCTGGTAGGCGAACGCCACGGCGGTAAGCGCCAGGCCGACCCACCAGAGCCAGCCGAACCCGACAAGCGCCCCGAACCACACGAAGAGCCCGAAGGTCACCACGTGCGCCACTGTGGAGGCGTGCAGCGCGAAGCGCCTGCCGTAGCGGGCAGGCACGCTGTGCACGCCGATCTCCTTGTCGATCTCGGAGTCCTGGCAGGCGTAGATCAGGTCGAAGCCGCCGATCCACAGCCCGACCGCCGCACCGAGCAACCATGCCGGCCAGGACCCGTCGAGGGTGCCGGTGACCGCGAGCCACGCGCCGACCGGCCCGACCGCCTGGGCGATCGCCAGGATGGCGTGCGGCCAGTTGGTGAACCGCTTGCCGTACGGATAGACCACGAGCGGCACCACGGCGAGCGGCGCCAGCACAAGGCAGAGCGGGTTGAGCAGCGCGGCGGCACCGAGGAAGACGACAAGCGCGACGGCCGCGCCGGTCCAGGCCGTGCGCACGCTCACCGCCCCGGTGACCAGTTCCCGTCCGGCGGTACGCGGGTTCCGCGCGTCGATCTGCCGGTCGAGGATCCGGTTGGCGGCCATCGCGAACGTCCGCGCCCCGACCATGGCCACGGTGATCAGCAGCAGGTCCCACCAGCGCACCCGCCCGCCGTTGACCTGCATGGCGGTCAACGCCGACAGGAAGGCGAACGGCAGCGCGAAAACGGAGTGCTCGATGGCGACAAGGTCCAGGAACGCCCGCACCCTCCCCCGCGATCTTGCACTTTCTGCCGGGGCGGAAGGGGAGGAAGAGGGCGAATCGGGGGCCGAAAGTGCAAGATCGCGGGAGTCGTCGACGGGCATCAGATCCCGTACTCCTTCCAGCGCTTGTCCACCAGGGCCGTCACCTCGGGAGCCATGGTCATCTCCTCCGGCCAGCCCCGGGTGTAGCCCTCGGTGGGGAGCTTGCGGGTCGCGTCGACGCCCGCCTTGCCACCCCAGAACTGCTGGTACGAAGCGTGGTCGAGGTGGTCGACCGGCCCTTCGGTGAGCAGCAGGTCGCGGGCGTAGTCCACGTTGCCGAAGGCGCGGAACGCCACCTCGTTGTAGTCGTGGACGTCGCAGTCCTCGTCCACGATCACGATCAGCTTGGTCAGCGACATCATGTGCGCGCCCCAGATCGCGTTCATGACCTTCTGCGCGTGCTTCGGGTAGCGCTTGCGGATCGACACGATCGCACAGTTGTGGAAGACACCGGCGGCCGGAAGGTCGTAGTCGACGATGTCCGGGATCAGGAAGCGCAGCAGCGGCGCGAAGATCCGCTCGGTGGCCTTGCCGAGGCCGTGGTCCTCCTGCGGCGGCTGGGACGTGACGATCGAGTGGTAGACCGGGTCGCGCTGCATGGTCATGCACTCGATGTGCATCACCGGGAACGGCTCGACAGGCGTGTAGAAGCCGGTGTGGTCGCCGAACGGCCCCTCCGGCATCCGCTCGCCCGGTTCGATGTAGCCCTCCAGCACGATCTGCGCGTGCGCCGGCACCTGCAACGGCACGGTCAGACAGTCCACCATCTCGACGCGCTCGCCCCGCAGGTACCCGGCGAACAGGTACTCGTCGATCTCGGCGGGAAGCGGCGCGCTGGCCGAGTAGGCGACCGCCGGGTCGGCGCCGATGGCGATGGCAACCGGCAGCCGCTGCCCGAGCCGCTCGGCGACCGCGTGGTGCGCCGTGGAGTTCTTGTGGATCTGCCAGTGCATGCCGATCGTGTTGTGCGAGTGCTGCTGGAGCCGGTAGAGCCCGAGGTTGCGCTTGCCGGTCTCCGGGTCCTTCGTGTGGGTCAGCCCGAAGTTGTGAAAGATCCCGCCGTCACCGGGCCAGACCTGCAACCCCGGCAGCCGGTTGAGGTCGACGTCGTCGCCGCGGTAGACGACCTGCTGGCACGCGGCGGTCTTGACCTTCTTGGGCGGCATCGACTTGAGCTGCATGACCTTGCCGAGCCCGCCCATCATGCCCGAGAAGCCCTGCGGCAGCTCCGGCTTGAGCATCTCGCCGATCCGCTGGCCGATCTCGTCGAGGTTCTCCACCCCGAGAGCCATGGCCATCCGCTTCTCGGTGCCGAACAGGTTGATCGCCACAGGCATTTCGCCCCGGGTCGGACGTTCGAAGAGCAGCGCCGGCCCACCGGCACGCACTGTGCGGGTGACCACCTCGCTGATCTCCAGGGTGGGGTCGACAGGGACGTCGACCCGGCGTAGTTCCCCAGCGCGCTCCAGCGCCGCGAGGAAGTCCTTGAGATCGTTGTAGGGGAAGCCACGAGCCGCCATGCCGCCCAGTCTCCCGCACCGGGTGCCCCGCCGACGAAGCCGGGTGGTGTGACACCTGCGATGACCGGGGCCGCAGCCTTGATCCACTCGACTTCCGTGAAATCGGGGTGTCCGGCAGCCGGGGATACGCCGGCTTCACGGAAGTCGAGTGGATCAAGAGCGACCTGGGCGGCGGGTCAGGCCGCAGGCGTCCACGCGTGGGGAGACAGCGGCGGGTCGAGTGGTGCGCGGGTGAGCCGGTTGGCGAATGTCGAGATGGTGTACGTCCCTACGCCGAGCACCACGTCCAGCGCGTGCCGAGGTTGGTAGCCGGCGACCAGGAAGTCCTCCAACTCGTCGTCGGGCACCGCTCCCCGGTGGTCGAGCACGGCGAGCGTGAACCGGCGCAGCGCCTCCAGCCGCGGCTCGGGCAACGGGCTCCCGGAGCGCAGCGCGGTGACCATCTCGGCCGTCGCGCCGAGGCTGGTGAGCGCGCCGGTGTGCAGGGCGACGCAGACGTGGCACTCGTTGGTGGTGGCGACGGCGAACACGACGACCTCCCGCTCCAGCGGCGAGAGGTCGGTCTGTTCGAAGCCCTTGTTGGCGGTGAGGAAACCGCTGAGCAGCTGGGGAGACTCGGCCATCAGGGCAACCGGAGCGGGCAGCCAGCCGAACCGACGGCGTACCCCCTCGATGGTCCGCCGGGCGGCGGCGGGCGCGGTGTCGGCGGTGTGTGCGGTGAAGACGGGCACGGCTACCTGCTCTCGCGGCGTGGGTGGGGACGCCGAGGACACGTCCCGTAGGATAGTCAACGTGGTTGACGAAATAGTAAATGTGGTTGTCGAACATGGCAACCGCTGAACCCGCGCGGCCCGGCTACGCGTTGCCGCTGCTCCTGCTGGCCGGCTTCCGCACGCTCATCGACGACCTGCACGCCGAGCTGGCCCGGCAGGGGCACCCGGAACTGCGACCACTGCACGGCTTCGTACTCCAGGCCGTGGGGATGGACGGCACCACCGCCACCGAACTGGGCCAACGGCTCGGCATCTCGAAACAGGCCGCCGGCAAGACTGTCGACAGGCTCGTCGCCGCCGGCTACCTGGAACGGATCGACGATCCCGCCGACGCCCGCCGACGGCTGGTCCGGGTGACACCACGCGGCGCCGACGGGCTGCACCGCTCGGCGCAGATCTTCGACCAGCTTCGGGAGCGTTGGGCGGCGATCCTCGGCCCGGACCGGGTCGCCGCCCTGGAGGACGACCTGAGCACTGTGGCCTCCGCCAACTGGTTCCGCCTCGACATGCCGGGCTGGTTCGGCGGCTGACCGCGCCCGCAGGCGACACCTCGCAGACTGGCGACCCCGCTAACCGGCGTCCAAGTTGAGTCGTTGACCAGTCGGCGACGACGAGGGGAGACGACCTGTCCCGGGTGGCGAACTGGTTGCGCGGCGCGTGGGCTCACCTGCGGAACGGCTGGCCGCTTGTGGCACAGGTGACGCTCGCCGCCACCCTCTCCTGGTTCGTCGCCAGCCGCCTGCTCAGCGGCGGCGGCTACAGCGGGCCGTTCTACGCCCCGGCCGCCGCGCTTATCGTGCTGGCCCAGGCCCGAGGCACACGACTGCGCCGGGCGCTCGCGACCCTGATCGGCGTCACCGTCGGGGCGCTCCTCGGCGAGGTCGCCATCGAGGCGCTCGGAGCCCGCTCCACCGCAAGCATCTTCGTCGTCATCCTGGTCGCGGCCGGTCTCTCCGTGGCCGCCGGAGCCGCCGGCGTCGTCCGCAACCAATTGACCATGTCCGCGCTCTTCCTGGTCGCCGTGGTGCCCCCGGGCAACCAGGACCAGGCACCCACCCGCTTCTACGACGCGCTGATCGGCGGATCGATCGCACTGCTGATCAGTCAGATCGCCGTCGGACGCTCACCGCTGGCACCGCTGCACACCGAGGGACGGCGGGCATTCAGCGAATTGGCCGAGGTGTTGGACGGCATCCGCCAGGCGCTGCGGCGGCACGACCAGCAGGCCGCCCGGACCGTGTACCACCAGGCCCGGCAACTGGACTCGCGCACCGAGGCGCTGCGCAAGGCCGTGCTGGTCGCCGACGAGAACCTCCGGCTCGCGCCGTGGGACCGGCACAGCCGCCCGCGGGTCGACGCGGCGCGGACCGCCGTCGACCATGTCGACTACGCCGTACGCAACACCCGGACGCTGGCGCGCACGACCATCATGGTCACCCGGCTGCCGCAGGCCACACCTGCCCAGCTCGACGCCGCGCTGGCCGCCCTGCACGAACTGACGACGTGCGCCGCCGAGGTGTTCGCCGCCGCCGTCTCCGGCGACCGCGACACGGCCCACAAGCACGTCGACCGGACAGGTGACATCGCTGTCGACGCCGTGCGGACTGTGGCGCCGCTGCTCCGGCACGAGCAACCGCTACCGGTCAGCACGATGATCGGTCAGCTCCGCATGATCGTCCTCGACCTGCTGCGCAGCGCAGGCGCGGACCGGCCGGACGTACTCAACGCGATCGACGGCGCACTCGACCTGCCGACCGCCGGGAAGCAGCACTGAAGCAGCGTCGGCCGCAGCCCTGCCGTCAGCGCCCGGAAGCGGCAGCCGCGTCGACGGTCAGTCCAGACCGCCGTACGAGTGCAGGCCCGTGAAGAAGATGTTCACGCCGAACAGGTTCATCAGCACGGTGAGGACGCCGAGCACCGCCAGCCAGGTGGCCACGTTGCGCTTGACGCTGGGCGTGGCCCGCGCGTGCAGGTAGCCGGCGTACACCACCCAGGAGATGAACGCCCAGGTCTCCTTCGGGTCCCAACCCCACGGCCGACCCCAGGCCGCCTCGGCCCAGATCGCGCCCGCGATCACCGCGAAGGTGAAGATCGGGAAGGAGAACGCGTGCAGCACGAAGGTCAGCCGCTCCAGGCTGCCCGCGTCGGGCAACCGCTTGGCCAGGGTGTACGGGAAGCTGCGCTTGCCCTGCTCGTACCCGTTGCGCATCAGGAAGCCGACCGCCGGCACCGCGCCGAAGATGAAGATGCCGGACGCGAACACGATCGTCGACACGTGGATGACGAACCAGTACGAGTTCAGAGCCGGCACCAGCGGCACGATCGGCACGTACAGCACCAGTTCGGCGGTGGCCACCAGCAGCACCATCACCAGGGTCAGGAACAGCCCGAGCTTGCGCAGCGACGGCAGCTTCCAGAGCACCCCGAGCCAGGCCACGACCCCGATGAAGGTCACGGTGAGCACGAACTCGTACATGTTGCCCCAGGGCATCCGGTCAGCGGCGATGCCGCGGGTGACCAGGGCCGCGAGGTGCAGCACGGCGGCGACCCCGGTGGCGGCCACCGCGATCAGGCCGGCGATCCGGGCACGCCGCGCCGAGCTGTGGACCACGGCCGGCGGCGGGGGTGGCGTCGACGGCGTCGAGCCGGTGCCACCGACCCCGGCGCCGACAAGCTCACGCTCGGCAGCCGGTACGGCCACCCGGGCACGCGCGTTGCCGAGCGCGTACTCCACGGCGTGGCTGATCATCGCGATCAGGTACACAAGGATCGCGAAGGTCACCAGATTGTCGGAGAGCGCGGACATCACTCGGTCCCTTCTCGCACACCGGCCCGGCCACTGGATTCAGTGTCGGTGCCTGCCCGTCCGGCCGCCTTGTCGTCTCCGCCCACAGCGGTGACGAGCTGGGCGAACTCGTCGGCGAACCCTGGATAGTCGGTGCGCGGCAACCCACCGGCCTCCATCAAGCTACTACCGCCCGTCGGAGATCCTTCTCCGGGGTCGGCCGGCAGCACCCGGAACCACACCCGGCGACGCCGCCCGAACAGCGAGCCCATCAGCCCGACCAGCAGGAAACCACAGCTCACCAGCAGGATCGTCGAACCGGGGTCGTACCGGACGGAGAGCGTGACGTACCGCTCGGTGCCCAGGAACTCGACGGTCGTGCCGTCGTCGAGCGTCCAGGTCTCGCCCTTGCGCAGCACCTTCGTACCGATCTCCTTGACCTTGCCGGCGTTCACCTGCCGCTGGTCGAGTTGGTAGACCGAGTTGGGGATGCCCGCGTCCATACCGAGGTTGCCCCGGTACGCGACCAGGTTCAGCAACGGGTTGCGCTCCGTCGGGTACTCCGAGCGGACGAACGGCGCCTCCTGCGGGGCCGTGGGCAGGTAGATGCCTGTGAACGCCACCTGCTGATCAGGTACGCGCTGCCCGGTGCCGGGGTCGACGTTCGCGTCCGGGAAGGCGGCCAGGCCCTCGCTGGTCAGACCCATGTCCCCGGTGGTGAGGAACGGAAGGTCGCTTGTCTGGCTGTTGCCGAACCGGTCGGTGTAGCGGATCAGCGGGGCGTACCCGTGGCCGAGCAGGTAGACGTTCGCCCCGTTCAGCCGCAGCGGCGAGTTCACCGAGAAGTCCGCCTGGCGCGTCGGCTCGTCCGGGCCGTCGACTGTCACAGTGGCGTTGAAGAACTCCGGCTGGCCCGACGGCAGGAACCGGGCCTGGAAGTCGTCCAACCGCAGGCAGAAGCCGGGCAGGTCGGCGCTGTCCACCTGCGGGCCGAGGTTCGCCTCGGCGTACTGCTGACGGGTGTTGCAGAAGGCGTTGTCCGCGCCGGCCACCAGCAGCCGGTTGCCGCTCCAGCCGTACCACGACCCGAGGGCGACACCGATCAGCACCGCGATCAGCGAGGTGTGGAACAGCAGGTTGCCGGTCTCCTTGAGGTAGCCCTTTTCGGCGGACACCTCGTCGCCGCGCACCTCCACCCGCCAGCGCCGCTTGCGCAGCACCTCGGCGACAGCAGCCGCGCCACCGGCCGGGGCAGGCAGCACCGCGTGCTGCGGCAGCCGCGCCATCCGCCTGGGCGCCGCCGGGGGCCGGGACCGCAGCGCCCGGACGTGGTCACGCAGCCGGGGCGTGATGCAGCCGATCAGCGAGGTGAACAGCAGCAGGTAGATCGCCGAGAACCAGACCGAGCCGAAGACCTCGAACGCGCCGATCCGGTCCAACCGGGGCGCCCACTCCGGGTGGTCGATGAAGTACTGGTTGACCCCCTCCGGGCTGACCCCACGCTGCGGCAGCACCGAGCCGGGGATGGCGGCCACCGCGAGCAGGAACAGCAGAATCAGCGCCGTACGCATGCTTGTCAGTTGCCGCCACGAGTTACGCAGCAACGCCAGCAGCCGGTTGGGACGGCGCCGGGGCGCCGGGGCCTCGGTCTGCGGCCGGTCGTCGACGGCCGTCATCAGATGCTCACCTCGCCCACCCCGACGGTGGTCTGCAGCCAGATCACGAAGTTCTGCCACCCGCCGGTGACCAGCGCCAGGCCGATCAGCAGGAGCAGGGCGCCGCCGATCCGGGTGACCCAGCGGCTGTTACGCCGGACGGCGCGGAAGACCCCGAGCAGGCGCTGGAAGCCCAGCCCGAAGACGATGAACGGTATCCCCAGCCCGAGGCAGTACGCCACGGCGAGCACCACGGCACGGTCGCTCTGACCGCTGGTGGCAGCCATGCCCATCACCGCGCCGAGCGTCGGGCCGGTGCAGGGCACCCAACTGAGCGCGAAGACCGCCCCGACGACCGGAGCGCCGAGCAGCCCGGCCGACGGCAGCCGGGAGATCCGGAACTCGCGTTGCAGAGCGGGGATCAGCCCCAGGTAGCCCAACCCGAGCACGATGATCAGCGCGCCGACGACGATCTCCAGCTGCCGCTCGTACTCGAAGAAGACCCGGCCGATGCCGGCGAACAGGATCGCGGTGGCGACGAAGACCACAGTGAAGCCGGCGATGAAGAGCAACGTCCCGGCGAGCACCCGGCCCTTGACGGCGACCGTCGCGGTCCGCTCGCGTACGGCGACACCTCCACCACCGTCGCCGTCGGCTGAAGCGTTAGGAAGGGCCCCTTCCTCTACCCCAGGCGTTAACAAGGTGCCCTTCCTTGCACTGCCTTCGAGGTCGGCGCCGGCCAGGCCGGTGACGTACGAGAGGTAGCCGGGAACCAGCGGAAGCACGCACGGCGACAGGAAGCTGACCAGACCGGCCAGCGCCGCCGCGCCGATGGCCAGCAGCAGCGGCCCGCTCAGCGCCAGTTCCCGGAAGGTCTCGCCCATCAGTCCGGCGCCGGTTTCTCGCCGGCGACCCGCTCGACGATCGGTTGCAGACCCTCCTGCTTGACTGCGGCCCGGATCACCACCGCGACCCGGCCCTCCCGGTCGAGCACCACAGTCGCCGGGACGGTGTTCGGCGGGATGTCCAGGTCGAGCGCCAGCCGGCTGGCCGGATCGAACAGGCTCGGATAGGTGACCCGGCCCTCCTCGAACGCCTTGGCCTTGTCCCGCTGGTCCTGGACGTTGATCCCGAGGAACGCCACCCCGGAGCCCTTTGTCGCCTGGTAGACGGCCTCAAGGTCGTCGGCCTCGGCACGGCACGGCGCGCACCAGGAACCCCAGAAGTTGACCACAACGACCTGGCCACGGGCCTCGCTGATGTCGTACGTGCCGCCGGTGAGCAGCTCACCTGCCAGCTTCGGCGGCGCCGACCGCTGATCCGCGGCGCACTCGATGATCCCCTCGGCGGTGGTCGTGCAGGCCTTCTCCCGCCCCTGCGCCGACGTACAGCCGGCCAGCGCCACCGTCGCAACGGCGGCGAGCAGACCGGCGGTCCACCTACGGGCGTTCATCAGGCCCCCTTGGCCGTCCGGGCTGTCGCGGAGAGAGCGATCAGGTGCGCGGCCGGCTCGCTGTAGCCGATGCCCACCACCTTCGCGCCGTCGAAGTGGAACGAGGTCAGGCTCGCAAGGCCACACTGCCGCTTGCGCGGGTCGTGCCAGAGCCGCTTGCGCTCGACGTAACGGCGCAGCGTCCAGATCGGGAGCTGATGCGAAACCAGCACCGCCTCACGCCCCTCGGCGGCGACCCGGGCGGCGTGCACGGCGGCGAACATCCGCTCGGCGATCACCCGGTACGCCTCACCCCAGGACGGCGTCACCGGATCGCGCAGCACCCACCAGTTGCGGGGATCACGGAACGACCCGTCACCCGGAGACACCTTCTTGCCCTCGAACCAGTTGGCGCTCTCGATCAGGCGCTCGTCCACCCCCACGGGCAGCCCGAACTGGGCGGCGATGGGCTCGGCGGTCTGCTGTGCGCGCTCCAGCGGGCTAGCCACCACGTGCACGATCTCCCGGTCGGCCAGGCCCTGCGCGGCGGCCTTGGCCATCTGCACACCCAGCTCGGAGAGACGGAAACCGGGCAGCCGGCCGTAGAGGATCTGGTCGGGATTGTGCACCTCGCCGTGCCGAAGCACGTGGACCACCGTCTTGCTCACCGCTGTGCCCCCTCTGCTCGCGACTGCGGGGCTCGCAACACCGGCTCACTCCTCGCGCTCACCGCAGCCGCCTTCGTTCGCGACTGCGGGGCTCGCAAAACCGGCTCACTCCTCGCGCTCACCGCTAACCCCCTTGACCGGCCGCTGCCGCCGCATTCGCCGCCGTCGGCAGCGCGTTGGCGATGTGCTCCAGCGCGGCGTCGTCGATCGCCGCCGACACGAACCAGGACTCGAACGCGCTCGGCGGCAGGTAGACGCCGGCGGCGAGCATCGCGTGGAAGAACGCCTTGAACGCCGGCACCTGCTGGGTGCGTGCGCTGTCGTAGTCGACGACGTCGGCGTCGGTGAAGAAGATCGAGAACATGCTGCCCGCGTACGACAGGCGGTGCGGGACCCCGGCGGCGGCAAGCGCGTCGGAGGCCAGCTTGCCCACGACGGCGGCCGTGTCGTCGAGGCGCTGGTAGAGCGCGTCATCGGCAAGCCGCAGCGTGGCCAGGCCGGCGGCGCAGGCCAGCGGGTTACCGGAGAGCGTGCCCGCCTGGTAGACCGGGCCGGCCGGGGCCAGTCGCGCCATGATCTCCGCCCGCCCGCCGAACGCCGCGGCGGGCAGGCCACCACCCATGACCTTGCCGTACGTCCACAGGTCGGCGTCGGTGGGGTCGAGGCCGTGCCAGCCGGCGCGGGACACCCGGAACCCGGTCATCACCTCGTCGATGACGAGCAGGGCGCCGTGCGCGTGCGCGATCCGCGCCAGCTGGGAGTTGAAGCCGTCGCGGGGGGCCACCACGCCCATGTTGCCGGCCGCGGCCTCGGTGATCACCGCGGCGATGTGCTGGCCCTCGGCGGCGAAGACCTCCTCGACGGCGCGGATGTCGTTGTACGGAAGAACGATCGTCTCGCTCGCCGCCGCGCCGGTGACACCTGGCGAGTCGGGCAGGCCGAGGGTCGCCACGCCGGATCCGGCGGCGGCGAGCAGGGCGTCGACGTGCCCGTGGTAGCAGCCGGCGAACTTGACGATCTTGGAGCGTCCGGTGAAGCCGCGGGCGAGCCGGATCGCCGACATGGTGGCCTCGGTGCCCGAGTTGACAAGGCGTACCTGCTCGACCGGAGTCCGGTCGACGATCTCGGCGGCCAACTCCACCTCGCCCGGGGTGGGGGTGCCGAAGCTGGTGCCACGGGCGGCGGCGGCCTGCACGGCGCCGACCACCTCCGGGTGGGCGTGGCCGAGGATCAGCGGTCCCCACGAGCAGACCAGGTCGACGTACCGGCGGTCGTCGGCGTCGTACAGCCAGGGGCCTTCGCCACGCACCATGAAGCGCGGGGTGCCGCCGACTGCCTGGAAGGCGCGTACGGGGGAGTTCACCCCGCCCGGCACGATGGCGCGAGCGCGGTGGAACAGGGCCTCGGAGGCCGGCGCATCGGCCGGGTAACGGCCAGGTCCGGCGGAAACGATGTCGGTCACGATGCGGCCATTGTGTCAGCGCCGACCTGCCAATCCGCAGCCACCCCACGCAGGGGTTACCCGGCTCACCCGCCCCGGGCGCTCAGCAGCGGCATCGACGCGGGGCTGCCAAGAGGGCGAAACGGAGCTGAAGTGGGGGGCCGGCGCGCGGGCTCACGGCTCTCGACAGGCCGGGTCGTGCGGATCGCGCTAGGCTGGCCGGGTGGATCGTGCCGAACTGTCCATCACGCTACACCGGACGGGCGACGAAGCAGTGCTGCGCCTGGCCGGTGAGATCGACATGCTCACGGCCGCCCAGCTCTCCACGGTCGTCAATGAGGTGCTCGCCGACCCGCCCCCACGGATCGTTCTCGACCTCGGCGGCGTCACCTTCTGCGACTCGCAGGGCCTGGGCACCCTCGTCGTCCTCAGCCGCAAGGCCAGCCACGCACAGAGCCTGCTGATGCTCACCCACGTGGGCGATTTCCTGATCCGCGTCCTGGACATCACCGGCCTGCGCAGCGCCCTGATGATCCGCAACGACCAACCCGCCGGCTGACCCCACCCCCGGCCACCGGGCCGAAGGTGGGGTTGACGGTTCTACGGGGTGGAGCCCCAGCGGGCTTGTTCCAGCATCTCCATCGCTCGTTCGCGGCTCTCCGGGTCACCGGAGCGGAGCAGGGCCGTTGCCTCGTCGACAGCGTCGGTGAGGCGTCGCCACTGCGTGTCGCGCTCCCGGACCAGGTCCGACTGTGCGGCCAACTGCCGAGTCTTCACCCACAGCTCGACGAAGACCGACACCTTGGCCCGCAGGACCCAGGGGTCGAAGGGCTTGGTCAGGTAGTCGACCGCCCCCACCTGATAACCGCGCAGGGCCAGCTGGGCGTCCCGGTCGGCGGCGGTGAGGAAGATGATCGGTACGTGCCGGGTCCGCTCCCGGCGCTTGATGTGGCTGGCCGTCTCGAAGCCGTCCATGTCCGGCATCTGCGCGTCCAACAGGATCACCGCGAAGTCGTCCACCAACAACTGCTTGAGAGCCGCCTCGCCGCTCTCCACCGCCACCGACTGAACCGGCAGGCCCTGAAGGATCGCCTCCAGCGCCGTCAGATTCTGCCGCCGGTCGTCCACGAGCAGCGCCTTGGCCATCTGGGTCACGACGTCTCCTCGTTGCGGCTTCCGTTGATCCAGGACGACATCAACTCGATCAGATCGTCGAGGTCGACCGGCTTGGTGATGTAGTCGCTTCCCCCGGCCGCGAGCGCCGACTCGCGGTCACCCGGCATCGCCTTCGCGGTAAGGAAGACGACGGGAAGGTCGGCGAACCGGTGGTTACGGCGGATCTGCCGGGTCGTCTCGTATCCGTCCTGGTCCGGCATCATGGCGTCCATCAACACGATGTCCACCTCCGGGTGCTCGGCCAGCAGGCGGACGCCGTCCGCCCCGTTGTCCGAGTACAACACGGTCATGCCGTGCAGCTCCAACGCGCTGGTCAGAGCGAAGACATTTCGCACGTCGTCGTCCACGATGAGTACCGTGGCGCCGTCCAACTGGCGGGTCGCCGGTGCCTCCGGCCGCTCCGGCAGCAGCTCCAAAGGCGGCATCAGCAGCGACGACGGCAGGCCGGCGCGCTGCGGTGACGGCGGTGCCGGCGCGACCACCGCGTCCGGTGCCAACACCTGCGGTACGAACAGGGTGAATGTCGAACCCTGACCGGGCGCCGACGACACGGTGATGGTGCCGCCGATGAGTCGGGCCAGATCGCGGCTGATCGACAGGCCCAGGCCGGTGCCCCCGTAGCGGCGGCTGGTCGTGCCGTCCGCCTGCTGGAACGCCTCGAAGATGATCGACAGCTTGTCGTCGGAGATGCCGATCCCGGTGTCGATCACGGTGAAGGCGATGACCTGCTGGGCGTTCGTCAACGCCGGTACGTCGAAGACCACGTTCTCCGCCGCCGGGGCGATCCGCAGCGTCACCGCGCCGTTGTCGGTGAACTTCACGGCATTGGAGAGCAGGTTGCGCAGGATCTGCTGCAACCGCTGCGCGTCGGTGACCAGCGCGGGCGGCAGCTCGTTGCTGACGCGTACCTGGAAGTCCAGGTTCTTCTCCTCCGCCTGCGGCGCGAACGCCTGCTCGACGTAACTGCGGATCTCGGCGAACCGGATCTCGGTCGGTTCGACGTCCATCCGACCCGCCTCGATCTTGGACAGGTCGAGGATGTCGTCGATCAGGCGCAGCAGGTCCGAGCCGGATCCGTGGATCGTACGGGCGAACTCGATCTGCTTCGGGTTGAGGTTCTGCTCCGAGTTCTCCGCCAGCAGGCGTGCCAGCAGCAGCAGCGAGTTCAACGGCGTACGCAGCTCGTGGCTCATGTTGGCCAGGAACTCCGACTTGTACGCCGAGGCACGGGTGAGCTGCTGCGCCTTCTCCTCCAGGCCGAGGCGGGCCAGCTCGATCTCCCGGTTCTTCGTCTCGATGTTGCCCTTCTGCTCGGAGAGCAGTGTGGCCTTCTCCTCAAGCTCGGCGTTGGTGCGCTGCAACTCCGCGGACTGCTCCTGGAGCTCGTGCGCCAGCCGTTGCGACTGGGCGAGCAGCTCCTCCGTACGCCGGTTGGCCTGGATGGTGTTGACCGCGATGCCGATGGTGAGCACGAGCCGCTCCAGGAACGACAGGTGCAGCTCGGAGAATGCCGCCACGCTGGCGAACTCGATCACCCCGAGCAACTCGCCCTCGAAGAGCACGGGGAGCACCACCAGGTCCGAGGGTGGTGTCTCGGCCAGGCCGGAGCGCAGCGTGAGCCGGCTGTTCGGGGAGGCGCTGACCCGGATCGTGCGGCGGGACAGCGCGGTCTGGCCGACCAGCCCCTCGCCCGGGCCGAAGGTGACGTCGTGCCCCCGCGCCACGTACCCGTAGGACGAGGTGAGTCGCAGTCGCACGCTGCCGTCGGTCTCGTCGGCCAGGAAGAAGGCGCCGAGCTGGGCGTCGACCAGCGGGGTCACCTCCGTCATGATCATGCGGCAGACCTCGCCCAGGTCCCGCTGGCCCTGCAGGAGGCCGCCGATGCGGGCCAGGTTGGAGTCCAGCCAGCCCTGCTCGGCGTTCTTCTTAGTCGTCTCCCGAAGGGTGACGATCATCTGGTTGATGTTGTCCTTCAGCTCGGCGACCTCGCCCTGCGCCTTGACGGCGATCCGCTGGGTCAGGTCACCCCGGGTCACCGACGTGGACACCTGGGCGATGGCCCGCAACTGGGTGGTGAGCGTCGAGGCGAGCTGGTTGACGTTCTCGGTGAGGTCGCGCCAGGTGCCGGACACGCCCTTGACCTGCGCCTGACCACCCAGTTTGCCCTCGATGCCGACCTCGCGGGCAACCCGGGTCACCTCGTCGGCGAACGACGACAGTTGGTCCACCATCGTGTTGACAGTCGACTTCAGCTCAAGGATCTCGCCCTGCGCGTCCACCGTGATCTTCTGCGACAGGTCACCCTTCGCCACCGCGGTGGTCACCGAGGCGATGTTGCGGACCTGACTGGTCAGGTTCGACGCCATCGAGTTCACGTTGTCGGTGAGGTCGCGCCAGGTGCCGGACACGCCCTTGACCTGCGCCTGACCACCCAGTTTGCCCTCGGTGCCCACCTCACGCGCGACCCGCGTCACCTCGTCGGCGAACGACGACAGTTGGTCCACCATCGTGTTGACAGTCGACTTCAACTCAAGGATCTCGCCCCGGGCATCCACAGTGATCTTCTGCGACAGGTCACCCTTCGCCACCGCCGTCGACACCTGCGCGATGTTGCGAACCTGGGCGGTCAGGTTGGACGCCATCGAGTTCACGTTGTCGGTCAGGTCCCGCCAGGTGCCGGCCACACCGCGCACCTGGGCCTGACCACCCAACTTGCCCTCGGTGCCCACCTCACGCGCGACCCGCGTCACCTCGTCGGCGAACGACGACAGCTGGTCCACCATCGTGTTGACAGTCGACTTCAACTCAAGGATCTCGCCCCGGGCATCCACAGTGATCTTCTGCGACAGGTCACCCTTCGCCACCGCGGTGGTCACCGAGGCGATGTTGCGGACCTGACTGGTCAGGTTCGACGCCATCGAGTTCACGTTGTCGGTCAGATCCCGCCACGTACCGCTGACGCCCTTGACCTGGGCCTGGCCGCCGAGGTTGCCTTCGGTGCCCACCTCGCGGGCCACCCGGGTCACCTCGTCGGCAAACGAGGAGAGCTGGTCCACCATCGTGTTGACTGTGTTCTTCAGCTCCAGGATCTCGCCCTGCGCGTCCACGGTGATCTTCTGCGAGAGGTCGCCCTTCGCCACCGCCGTCGACACCTGCGAGATGTTGCGGACCTGGCTGGTCAGGTTGCCGGCCAGCTGGTTGACGTTCTCGGTGAGGTCGCGCCAGGTGCCGGAGACTCCGCGCACCTGCGCCTGACCACCCAACTTGCCCTCGATGCCCACCTCGCGGGCGACCCGCGTCACCTCGTCGGCAAACGACGACAACTGGTCCACCATCGTGTTGACGGTGTCCTTCAGCTCCAGAATCTCGCCCTGCGCCGCCACGGTGATCTTCTGCGACAGGTCGCCCCGCGCCACCGCCGTCGACACCTGGGCGATGTTGCGCACCTGGGCCGTCAGGTTCGACGCCATCGAGTTGACGCTGTCGGTGAGGTCCTTCCAGGTGCCGGCCACGTTCGGCACGTCCGCCTGACCGCCGAGCTTGCCCTCGGTGCCCACCTCCCGGGCCACCCGGGTCACCTGCTCGGCGAAGAGCCGCAGAGTGTCGGTGAGGTAGTTCATCGTGTCAGCCAGCTCGGCGACCTCGCCCCGCGCGCTGACAGTGATCTTCTGCGACAGGTCACCCTTGGCCACCGCTGTCGCCACCTGCGAGATCGACCGCACCTGGCCGGTCAGGTTCGACGCCATGGTGTTCACCGAGTCGGTGAGGTCCTTCCAGGTGCCGGCCACGCCCCGCACATCGGCCTGACCGCCGAGCTTGCCCTCGGTGCCCACCTCCCGGGCAACCCGGGTCACCTCGTTGGAGAACGACGAGAGCTGGTCGACCATCGTGTTCACGGTGCGGCCGATCCGCAGGTACTCACCGCGCAGCGGCCGGCCGTCGATCTCCAGGGCCATGTGCTGGGACAGGTCGCCGTCCGCTACCGCCACGATGACCCGGGCGATCTCGGTCGTCGGCCGGCCCAGGTCGTCGATGAGGGAGTTGACGGCCCGTTGCGCCTCCGCCCAGGCGCCGTCCAACCCCTCGTCGTCGAGCCGTTCGGTGAGCCGGCCGTCCCGACCGACGATCCGGCTGATCCGCCGCAGGTCCAGGTACTGCTGCTCCTGGACCGAAACCACCTCGTTGAAGGCGTCCGCCACCTCACCGGCCTTGCCGGCGCGGCGGGGAAGCCGGACCTTCAGGTCGCCGCGACGGACCCGTCGCAGCGCCTCGGTCAACTCACCGAGGAGCGCCTCGTGGTCGGGCGCGGACGGATCCGCCACCGACTGCTTCGCCGTGGTCATCATTCCTCGCTCAACTCGGGGGCACCGGCCCTGCGGTACACGCCGGCACCCCATATTGTGCCTGCGCCCGCCGTGGTGCCAGGGTTCGCGACCCGCCGATCGGCCTCCGTGAGCACTCCGACCCGCCCAAGGGACCCAGACCGGCACAGTCGCGCCCAGACCCTCGCAGGGGGGTGCCGCTCCCCACCACCACGGCCCTCGATCGTTGATCGGCTTGGCACCCGGCAGGGGGACGGTGGAGGATACGAGGGTGTCAGCCGAGGCGGGGCCCGCGACGCCCGAGGCCCGGAACGGGGCGGCCCGGCGTGTCCGCCTGCCCGCTGACCGTCGTACGCCCGCTGCCGCCCGCGCTGTCGTCCGCTCGGTGCTGACCGAGGCGCACCTGGACGACCTGGCCAACGAGGCGCTGCTGCTCACCACCGAGCTGACCACCAACGCCGTCGAACACGCCCGTACCGAACTGGACATCGACGTCGTCGCGGACGAGATCGGGCTCACCGTGACAGTCTCCGACTTCGCGCCCGGTGCCGGCGACGACGAGCTGACCATCGGCAGCCGCAACGACGCGACCGAGATCAACGAGGTGTCCGAGCGAGGTCGCGGGCTGCTGCTTGTCGACCATTTCGCCAGCTGCTGGGGCACCACGTACCTGCCCACCGGCAAGGGCGTCTGGTTCCGGCTGGACCGGCCCGGTGCCGACCAGCCGGCCGGCTCCGGCGGTACGTCGCCGACGCCCGGTGCCGCCGACAACGCCGCGCCGAGCGCCAGCGCCATGAGCGAACTCATGCAGACCGCCCCCGACGCGTACGCGGACGATCCGCTGCCCGACTTCGCCGCGAGCCTGCTCAGCCGGCTCGCCGAGATGGTCGGCGCGGCCGGTGGCACGATCCGTCTGGACCGGGGCGACGGGCAGGGTTCACAACTGCTTGCGCGTTTCGGCCGGCAGCCCCGCCCCGGCAGCGAACTGCTCCGGGTGCCCCTGACAGTGCAGCGCCCGTACGCCGGGGAGCTTGAGCTGGATGCCGCGCCGTCGGCGTACGCCCGGCCGCTGGCGGTGCTCACTGCCGAGCGGCTGTCGCTGCACCTGGAGAACGACCGGCTGCGCCGGGCCGACGTCCGCCGGCAGGCGTGGTTGACGTTCCTGGCCGAGGTGAGCGAACTGCTGGCGCAGTCGTTGGATGTCGAGCTGACGATGGCGCTGATCCCGCAGCTCGTGGTGCCCCGGCTCGGTCAGTGGTGCGCGGTGCACACCACCGACGAGTGGGGCCGGCTCCGGCTGGCGGCGGCCAGCCACGCCGACGAGTCGGTGTTGCCGCAGCTGCACAAGGTGCTGGCGGAGACCGGCCCGGATTCGATCCAGGCTCGGCTGCGTGAGGCGTCCCGGAGTGCGGCGCAGATCCCGCTCGGCGGGCCGATGGATGGTTTCGCCGTCCCGCTCATCGCCCGGGGTCAGCGGCTCGGCACCTTGGCGGTGGGCCGGCACCAACGGCACCGGCACGATCCGGACCAGGTGGCAGTGCTGGAGGATGTGGCCCGGCGTGCCGCGCTGGCCATCGAGAACGCCCGGATTCACGCCGAGCGGCGACGGGTCGCGCAGACACTCCAGCAGTCCCTGCTGCCGCCCGTGCTGCCTGTGGTGGAGGGGATCGGCTTCGCCGCCGAGTACGTCCCGACGGGCGACGACGCGGAGGTGGGCGGCGACTTCTACGACGTGGTGCCGCTGCCCGACGGGCGCTCCCTTGTGGTGATCGGGGACGTCTCGGGCAAGGGGGTGCAGGCGGCGGCCGTCACCGGACTGGTCCGGGACGTGATCCGTGTGCTCGTCGGCGATGGCAAGCCGCTGCCGGAGGTGCTGGCCCGGCTCAACGAGACGCTCGTCGAGCGGGGCGGCGGCCGGTACTGCACGCTTGCCCTCGCAGCGGTCGGGATGGGTGACGGTGGCCAGCTGGAGGTCTCCCTGCACCTGGCCGGGCACGACCGGCCGGTGCTGCTGGCCGGTGCGGGTGGCGCCGAGTTCGTCGGCACCGGGGGGACGGCGCTGGGACTGCTCGACACGATCATCTCCCCGACGGCGGAGATCACGCTCGCCCCGGGCGACTCGCTGATCTTCTACACCGACGGGGTCACCGAGCGTCGACGCGGCAGGGAGCTGTTCGGCACCGACCGGTTGCGCCATGCCGCAGCGCCACTGGCCGGGTATTCCGCCGACGTGGTGGCGGCCCGACTGCGGGCCGCCGCGATCAACTTCTCGGTCGAGCCGCCCCGCGACGACATCGCCATCCTGGTGCTCCGCAACGACACGATCTGACCGGCCGGCGCCACGCCGCCCGGTCACCGGCCGCCGGGGAGGCGGCCCGGGGCGAGGCGGTGCTCCGGGTCCAGGTGCTCCTTGGCCGCCTGCAGCCGGGCCAGCCCGGCCAGCTCACCCCACATGTCGACGGCCTGTCGGACCGCGGCGGGGGCGGAGACGACGACGCAGCGGCCCTGCCGCGCCAGCAGCACCCCACGGACGGCGGCCAGGATGGACGCCACCCGGTCGGGTGCCATTGCGCCGGGCAGCGCCGCGTGCACCACGCCCAGCCCGGCGGAGCCCCGCACCGGCACCGGGGAGCCGGCCGCGTCGCGCAGCGCGTAGACGGCGGCGTGCAGATCGCCGATCGGCACCTCCAGGCGCAGCGCCGTGTCGCCGGGGGCGAACGGGTAGCGGCGCCACCACGGCGGCGCGGAGTGGGTGACCGTCGCCTCCCCGTGCAGCAGACCGACCAGGCGCTCGGCGCGTTCGGTGACGTCGGCCGGGCCGCCCTCCAGCAGCACCACCAGGCTGCCCGCCCGGGATGGGGCGCTGGCCCGTCCCGACATCGACGGGTGACGCTCCCGGGCGGTCGCGGCGGGATGGCCGGGCGGGTACGGGGTGCGCGGCCGGGGTGCCCCGGCGGGTAGGTCCAGCTCGATGGCAGCTGGCTCCAGTCGGGCGGCGAGGATCATCCGGACCAGGTCGTGGACCTCCAGCGGGGTCCACACCGGCCGGGACACCCAGAGCCGGCTGGCCGGCACCGGCTGCACCCGCAGGCTTGCCGAGACCAGCACGCCGAGGGCGCCCTGCGAGCCGCAGAGCAGCCGAGCCAGGTCGAGCCCGGGGGCGCCGCCACCGGCGCTGACCAGCTCACCGTCGGCCCCCAGGTAGCGGACACCGAGGAGCTGGTCGCAGGGGCTGCCATGACGGTGCCGCAGCGGGCCGGCCTCTCCGGCGGCGAGCACCCCGCCCAGTGTCGCACCCGGCGACGGGGCGTCCATGGCGAGCCGCTGCCCGGTGCGTTCCAGAGTGGCCTGGACCGCCCGCAGCGGTGTGCCGGCACCCACCTCGGCCACCGGCGCGCCCACCGGCTCGTGACCGATGCCCGCCAGCCGGCCGGTGTCGAGGACGATGTCGACCTGCGTGGGCGTGGCACCCCAGTCGATCTTCGTGCCGGCGCCGCGGGGCACCACCGCCAGGTCGTGCGCGGCGGCCAGCCGCAGCACCTCGGCCGCGGCGTGCGGGCCACCCGGGACTGCCACCCAGCGGGCGGGACGGCCGGCGACCTCGTCGGCCGGCCCGGCGAGGCGGGAGAACGGTGGGCCGCAGATCGCCGCCAACCGCCGGGTGATCTCGATTGCGCCGGACCGACCGAGGGAACTCGCAGCTGCCGCCATGGCGGCTATCGTACATGTGTTCGAACGCAGTGGTCACGGCATTCGGGGATGCCGCTGGTCCGGCGCGCGGAGCGGGCCGGCCGGTAACGTGGCCGCCGTGACCACCGAGACTGCCCCGCCCGCGGCAAAGCGGGTGCCCACCGAGCGCACCCACCACGGCGACACCGTCATCGACGAGTACGCCTGGCTCGCCGCCAAGGACGACCCGGAGACGATCGCCTACCTGACCGCCGAGAACGCGTACACCGAGGAGCGCACCGCGCACCTGGCCGACCTCCGTGGAGAGCTGTTCGAGGAGACCCGCCAGCGGACCCGGGAGACCGACCTGTCCGTGCCGACCCGCAAGGGCGGCCACTGGTACTACACGCGCACTGTCGAGGGTCAGCAGTACGGGGTGCAGTGCCGCCGCGCCGTCCGTGACGGCGAGACCGAGCCGCCGGTCAGCGCGGATGGCGCACCGCTGGACGGCGAGGAGGTGCTGCTCGACGGCAACCTGCTTGCCGAGGGGCACGACTTCTTCTCGCTCGGCGCGTTCGACGTCAGCCCGGACGGTCGCTGGCTCGCCTACTCCACCGACTTCTCCGGCGACGAGCGCTTCACCTTGCGGGTCAAGGACCTGAGCACCGGCGAACTGCTGCCGGACGAGGTGCCCGACACGTTCTACGGCACGGCCTGGTCAGCCGACGCGTCGGTGCTGTTCTACGTGACCGTGGACGACGCCTGGCGGCCCAACCGGGTGTGGCGGCACACCATCGGCTCCCCGTCCTCCGACGACGTGGTGGTCCACCAGGAGGACGACGAACGGTTCTGGGTGGGCGTGGAGCTGACCCGGTCGGAGAAGTTCATCCTGATCGACATCCACAGCAAGGTCACCAGCGAGGTGCTGGTGATCCCGGCCGGCAACCCGACGGGTGCGCCCGCCGTGATCGCGCCTCGCCGTCAGGGCGTGGAGTACGCCGTCGAGCACCACGGCCACCGCTTCCTGATCCTGCACAACGACGGTGCGGAGGACTTCGCGCTGGCGTTCACCTCGGCCGACGTGCCGGGCGACTGGGTTCCGCTGATCGAGCACACCCCCGGCACCCGGCTGGAGGCTGTGGACGCCTTCGCCAACCATCTGGTGGTGTCCCTGCGTACCGAAGGGCTCACCGGGCTGCGGGTGCTGCCGGTGGGCAGCGACGACGCGTACGACATCGACTTTCCCGAGCCGCTCTACAGCGTCGGGCTGGACTCCAACCCGGAGTACCGCACCGGACAGGTCCGCCTGCGCTACTCCTCGCTTGTCACCCCCGACTCCGTCTACGACTACGACCTGGTGACCCGGCAGATGGTGCTGCGCAAGCAGAAGCCGGTGCTGCCCGGTCCGGACGGGCGACCGTTCGACCCGGCCGAGTACGAGCAGCACCGCGACTGGGCGCTCGCCGACGACGGCACGAGGGTGCCGATCTCGCTTGTCTGCCGGGTCGGTACGCCCCGCGACGGCTCGGCGCCCTGCGAGCTGTACGGCTACGGCTCGTACGAGGCGAGCATGGACCCGTGGTTCTCGGTGGCCCGGCTGTCCCTGCTGGACCGGGGTGTCATCTTCGCTGTGGCGCACACCCGGGGCGGCGGTGAGCTGGGCCGCCGCTGGTACGACCAGGGCAAGCTGCTGGCCAAGAAGAACACCTTCACCGACTTCGTGGCGTGCGCCCGGCACCTGGTCAAGGCCGGCTGGACGGCAAGCGACCGGCTGGTAGCCCGGGGCGCTTCGGCCGGCGGCCTGCTGATGGGCGCGGTCGCCAACCTCGCCCCGGACGCGTTCACAGGGATCGTCGCGCAGGTGCCGTTCGTGGACGCGCTCACCTCGATCCTCGACCCGTCGCTGCCGCTTACCGTCACCGAGTGGGAGGAGTGGGGCAACCCCCTCGAAGACCCCGAGGTGTACGCGTACATGAAGTCCTACACGCCGTACGAGAACGTGGCCGCGCTGGACTATCCGGCGATCCTCGCGGTGACCAGTCTCAACGACACGCGGGTGCTCTACTCCGAGCCGGCGAAGTGGATCGCGCGCCTGCGGGCTGTCGCTCCGACGGGCGACTACCTGCTCAAGACCGAGATGGGTGCCGGGCACGGTGGCCCGAGTGGTCGCTACGACTCCTGGCGCGAGGAGGCGTTCATCAACGCCTGGATCCTGGACCGCATCGGTCGCGCCTGACCGGGCGTCGATCGCGCCCGATCCTGGAAGTGGTCGCCTCGACGGCCGGGGAGCGCACGCCAACCAGGATCGGGCACGGTCACGCCTGCCACACCTACCCACGGGACACGCCCTAGACTTTCGGGGTGACCGAGGTTACGGACGGCGACGACGGATCCGCCGAGGAGGTCCGCCGGCCGAGCATCGCGGCAGTGGCCCGCGACCGCCGGGTGTGGCTGATCCTCGCGGTGGTCGCCGGCCTCCTGGTCTGCTGCTGCTCGGCCATCATCGGCTCGCTTGTCGCACTCTCCACCGGCCTGCTGAGGGCCTGAGACGAAGTCACGCCGTGCGCAGCTCGTCCACAGCGGTGCTCATGCGCAGGAAGAGCAGGCCGACACCGACCGTCACCAGCACCGCCGCCAACGCGCCGGCACCGAGCCAGGCCAGATGCTCCAGGGGTACGGCGACAGCGCGCTCGGCACTGCCGGTCTGCACGAGCCGGGTGTACTGCGCACGGGTGGCCGGGTCTGCGCAGAGCGCGGCCGTGGCCTCGCAGACCTCGCTCGTCAACTCTCCGTTCCCCACCGACGGAAAGAGCCCCCGACCGAGCGACGCTCCCACTGTGAGGGCGAGCAGGATCGCCGGCACCGCTGGCGCGAGCGCCTGCCAGGCCACGGATCGGCTCAGCGTGGCGCGGGGCACGCCGGTGGCGACAAGCGCGGCGTACGCCCGCCGACGGGCGACGATGCCCTCGACAAGCGCGACCATCAGCCCGCAGGCAGCGAGCAGCACGGACACCCCTACCGCGGCGTCGACAAGGTCCATTGTCGCCAAATAGAACGGATCGGAGCCGGCGGCCACGCCGGCGAGCCGGTTCTGCTCCCGTGCGAGCGAGTCCTGGGCGACGAAGTAGGCGCGCAGCGCCGCCGCGCCGGCACCGAAGATCACGGCGGCCAGCA
Source organism: Micromonospora profundi (assembly GCF_011927785.1). Classification (NCBI taxonomy): domain Bacteria; kingdom Bacillati; phylum Actinomycetota; class Actinomycetes; order Micromonosporales; family Micromonosporaceae; genus Micromonospora; species Micromonospora profundi. The sequence goes on from NZ_JAATJK010000001.1 coordinate 5,679,168, forward strand.
GGGCCGCGAACGTACGACTGCCCGCCCACGGGTCGGCCATCAGCCTGCCCGCCGCGAGCAATGCCGGTGCGCGGCGGGCGTGCCGTCGCAGCAGACGCCCGCAGGTGTACGAGATCCAGCCGGTGCCGGAGAGCACTCCGACCATCGCCACCAGGCCGCCCACAGTGAACAGCAGCGGCACCAGCCAGTTCACCAGCGACGCGTTGCCGCTGAAGCGGTAGGCCACCGGACGCACCGCGACGAAGCAGAGCAGCCCCAGCCCGATCAACGGCCCCGCCCACAGGCGGGGACCACGCTCCCGGGCGGCTCTGCGGCTCACCCCGAGCGGACTCGTGGTGACAGTGCGCAGCATCAGAGCCGTGGCCAGGGCCGCGATCAACGGCAGCCCCAGCACCACCGCCGCAATTGCGCCGGCCGACGGCAGCACGTCGGTGGGTAGCGCCAACCGGCCCTGCGCGTCCGGCCGGTGCAGCAGCTCCCGCCCACCGAGATAGACAGCCAACCCGGCGAGGGTGCCGAGCAGGCTCGCCAGGCCGGTCTCCAGTACGGCCAGGCGCGTCACCTGACCGGGGGTGGCGCCGGCCAGCCGGAGCGCGGCCAGCCGCCGGTCCCGGGCCGGCGCGCCGAGCCGGGCGCACTGCCCGGCAAGCGTCAGCACCGGAACGGCGAGCATGAGCAGCGCGAACGCCGTACCCCCGCGCAGCCCCGGCTCCCGCAGCAACGCGTTGCGGTACTGCTCGGACTCCACATAGGCGTCGCCTGCGGGTTTCTGGATGGCCAGCACTGTGAGCGCCGCCAGCCCGGCCAGGGTCGCCAGCAGGGCGCTGAGCGCGGTGAGCACCGCACGGGCCGTGTCGGTGCGGTTGCCCGCAAGCGCCAGCCGGACCAGCGTCGCCAGCTTCACCGCTGGCCGCCGGCCACCGGCAGGTCGAGCCCCAGGCCGGTGTGGTCCACCAGGCCGTCGCGCAGCACGATCTCCCGATCGGCGTACGCGGCGATTCGCGGCTCGTGGGTGACAAGCACGACGGCGGTGCGCTGCTCGCGGGCGAGCCGGACCAGTTGGGTGAGGACCTGCTCACCGGTGAGCGTGTCCAGTGCGCCGGTCGGCTCGTCGGCGAAGAGCACCCGAGGCTCGGTGACAAGCGCCCGCGCGGTGGCGCAACGCTGCTGCTGACCGCCGGACATCTCACCCGGCCGCACGTCGGCCAGCTCGGCCACCCCGAACCGCTCCAACCAGGTGAGCGCCGCCGTCCGTGCCTCTCGCCGCCCCGTGCCGGCGAGGAGCAGTGGCAGTGCGACGTTCTCCGCTGCGGTCAGCTCGGCGACCAGTTGGCCGAACTGGAACAGCACCCCGAACTCGGTGCGCCGTAGCCGGGAACGGGCCGCCTCCGACCAGGTGTCGATGCGGTGCCCACGCCAGGTGACCTCGCCTGCGTCCGGCCGGAGGATCCCGGCGAGGCAGTGCAGCAGCGTCGACTTGCCGCAGCCGCTCGGACCGGTGACGGCGACGATCTCGCCCTCGGCCACGTCGAGGGTCACGCCACGCAGGGCGGGGGTCGGGCCGTACGCCCGAACCACCCCGCGAGCCTGGAGTTGCGTCACGGATGCACCTCCCGGTACCAGTCGGCGACCCGGTCCAGGGTGGTGTGCAACCACCGCAGGTCCGCATCGAGGTGTGCGATAGCGAAGTCGGCAGCGATCACATCGCTGACGGAGGCCGCCGGGTCGGTCTTGACCGAGGTCAGCTCACGCAACCGTGCGGTGTGCGCGGCGCGCTGTGCGACCAGGTACGACCGGGCCCTGTCGATGTCGGCGACAAGCAGCGCCACCACGACCTTGGTGAAGAGCGTGCTGGCCACGTACGGCATCGGCGTCTCGACAGCGGACAGCCACTCGTCCAGAGCGGACCGCCCGTCACCCGTCAGCTCGTACGCCGTGCGGTCCGGACCGGACGCCCGGTCCTGGCCGGCGGCGGCCACGAGGCCGTCCCGTTCGAGGCGGCCGAGGGTCGCGTAGACCTGCCCGAAGGCCAGCGGTCGAGCCCGGGGCAGCCGCTCGTCGTGCGCCCGCTTGAGTTCGTAGCCGTGCCGGCTGCCCCCAGCGAGCAACCCGAGCAGAACATGTGGCGTCGACACGCCACCACTATTCGCTCAGCGAATACCCGTGTCAACACCCCCTGTGGGGCGGGGTGGGTCAGGTTGAGGTGGGCCAGGTGGGGGCGCGGCCGGTCTGGGCCAGAAGGCGGTGCAGATCGGGCACGTCATCGACGGTGGTAGGTGGCGGGTCCGCGAAGACGCCCATCTTGCGGGCCGTCGGCCCCAACTGCTCGACCAGCTCGTGCAGCGCGGCAACGGCCTCCGGAGCCGGCTGGTAAGGCTGGCCGGTCGCCACAGCGAGGTCCCAGCCGTGCACTGTGAGGTCCAGCAGCGCCATGCCGCCCACGACGGCCTGTGGCATGCCCATGCCCGGCGACACGCCCTCCAACGTGGACGGATCCGACCAGGCGGCGACCAGCCGGTCCGCCTCCACAGCGAACCGGTCCCGCCAGCCGTCGCCGAGGTGGTCGGGCTTCTCGGCCCACTCGACCGGCCGTTTGGCTGCCAACTCCTGGAAGTTCACCACCACATCGAACAGGTGGTTCAACAGATCGCGGACCACGTATTCGCGGCACGGCGTGGGCAGGTCGAGTTGGTCGTCGGCGATGCCGCCTACCACGCCGACGGTTCGCGGCGCGGCAGCCGCCAGCAGATCGCTAGTCTGAGTGGCCATAGGGCCAGCGTATGAAGGTGGTCTTGAAGAAATGCGACAGCGACCGCGCGATGACAGCCGGGGCATTCTCGACCCCGCGCGGTTGCTGCGCGAGGTCCGCTTCCGCCGACACCTGCCGGCCGAGCCGCTGCGCCAGTGGGTCGAGCACTACTGGTTGATCGACTGGGCGTTGAGCGCACCGTTCGAGCAGCGGGTGGTGCCACACCCGGCGGTCAACGTGGTGTTCCAACGCGACGACAGCGGAGGCGACGGCCGCGTACCCGAGGTTGGGGAGGTGGCAGGTGTCGGCCTGGGCCTGTTCCGGATCACGCTGACCGGCACGGGCCGGGTCTGCGGCGTCCAGTTCCGCCCCGGCGGGTTCCGCCCGTTCTGGCGGCGGTCGATCGCCGAGTTGACAGGTCGCCGTCTGCCGCTGCCCGCCGGCCGGCTGCGACGGCCCGACCTCGACGTCTGCGCGGGCACCGACGAGGACCGCCGCCGCGCGCTGGACGCCGCCCTCACCGCCTGGGCGCCCGAGCCGGACCCGGCCGCCGAGGAGGCCATCGCGCTGGCCGAGGCGATCCGGACGGACCGCACCGTGCTGCGCGTCGACGAGTTCGCCGCACGTCACGACCTCCCGGTCCGCCGGCTACAGCGGCTGTTCACCGAGTACGTGGGGGTCGGCCCCAAGTGGGTGATCCGCCGCTACCGGCTTCAGGAGGCAGTCGAGCAGGCGGCCGGTGGCCCGCTGAACTGGGCGGATCTGGCCGTCGACCTCGGGTACAGCGACCAGGCGCACCTGGTGCGCGACTTCACCGCCGTCGCCGGTGTGTCACCCGCCGCGTACGCCCGGTCGGTACGCTGACGTCGACTCAGCGGCGGCGCAGCACGACAACGGCCACGTCGTCGTGGATCTTCGGTGGGGCCAACTGCGTCAGCAGCCGGTCACAGAACCGGTTGAGATCCTCGTCCACTGTGACTGCCACTGCGGCGAGCGCGGCCATCCCCTCGTCGATCGTGGCGTCCCGGCGCTCGATCAACCCGTCGGTGTAGAACACGAGCGTGGCACCGGCGGGCAGCACGAACTCCAGGTCGGCGGGACGGGGCGCGCGAACGCCGAGCAGCGGCGCCGAGTGCTGCACGAACTCGATCTTGCCGTCCATTGTGAGCACCGGCGGCAGATGGCCGGCGCTGGCCAGCCGGACCCGACCGCTCGGCGGGTGCAGCAGCAGGACGCAGAGCGTGGCCAGCTCGTTCGGCAGCAGGGTCCGCATGAGCTCGTTGACCCGGTGCAGGATCTCGCCGGGCTGGTGCCCCTCGACCGCATACGCCCGCACCGCGTGCCGCAGCTCGGCCATCACTGTGGCGGCGTGCAGCGAGTGGCCGGCCACGTCACCGATCGCCAGCAGGAGATGCCCGTCGAGCATCACCAGTTCGTAGAAGTCGCCACCCACCTCGGTCTGCGCGCTTGCCGGCTCGTAGCGCACCGCGAGGTCCAGCCCTGCCACCTCGGGCAGCCGGCGCGGAAGAAGGCTGCGTTGCAGGGTGACGGCGATGCGGTGCTCCTCGTCGAACGAGCGTTGAGCCTCCACCGCCGCCGCCACCGCCTGGGCGAGCTGCACGAGCACCGGCGTCCGGGCGGTCTGGGTGGCGGTCGGGACCACCACGTACAGCGGCGCGCGGTCCTCCCGCAGCCGCGCGGCGGCGACAGTCACCGAGTCGTCGGCCGGCCATTCGATGAGCGCCCAGTTCGCCGGAGCCTCCACGCGGACCGTGGCACCGGTCGGGACGCCGGTGTCATCGACGATCCACGGCACGATTGTCGCCTCGGCCCCCGGGCCGGCGCAGATCCCGGCGAGGCAGTCACCGTCGAACGTCTCTGCGATCACCGCCGCCGGGCTCTTGAAGATCTCCGCAGCGCCCGCCGCTGCAACTTCCAGCAACCGCGTGAAATTCGGCGCGGCGTGTACTGCCACAGTCGTGTCGGCGAGCCCGAGCAGTCGCTCGGCGAGCAGTTCGGCGCGCTGTCGGGCCTGGTAGTAACGCAGCACCGCCCGGGTTGTGGCGATCAGCTCTTCCGGCTCGATCGGCTCGGTCAGATAGGCGTCCGCGCCTCGGGTCAACCCCTGGGCGCGGTCGGCGACGTCCACCGCGTGCGCGGACACGTGGATCACCGGCGTCGCCGGATGGGACGCCTTGATCCGCTCGCACACCTCGTAGCCGCTCAGGTCGGGCAGCCGGACGTCGAGCACCACGAGGTCGATCCGGTCCGTGTCGACCCGGACCAGCGCCTCGGCGCCGTTCTCCGCTTCCAGCACCGTGAACCCGGCACGGGTCAGCCAACTGACGAGCAGGTACCGCTTGGTGCGGCTGTCATCGACCACCAGGACGGTCGCCGCCCCGCCCTCCACCGTCACGCTCCGCCGGAGGGGAGGGAAACCGTGAAGGTGCTGCCCCGACCGGGCTCACTGCTCAGCTCAAGCGTCCCCCCGAGCAGGGTCACCAACCGCCGGGCGTACGGCAGGCCGAGGCCGGTGCCACCGACCCGGGTTGCGCCCGGCACCTGATAGAACTCCTCGAAGATCCGCTCGTGCAGCTCGGGGGCGATTCCCGGGCCGGTGTCGCTGACCTCGAAGACCCACCGGTCGTCACGGCGCCGGGCGCGCAGCCGCACCTCGCCGCGCTCGGTGAACTTCAGCCCGTTGTGCAGCAGGTTACGCAGCACCTGGCCGAGCAGCACCTCGTCGGTACACAGGACGGCCGGCGCGATCGGCTCCTCCACCACCAACTCCACCTCCGGCCTGGTGGCCAGCGCGCGCAGCGTACCGCGCAGTTGGCCGAAGACGGGGCGCAGATCGACGTCCGCCCAGTCCGGTTGGATCCGGCCGGACTCCGCCTTTGCCAGATCCAGCAGTTCGTTCACCAAGCCGAGCAGGTCGGACGCCGAGGAACGGATCAGACCGACCTGGCGTGCCTGTTCGGCGGTGAGCGGGTCGGAGGCGGAGTCGGAGAGCAACCGCCCCAACCCGATGATCGCGGTTACGGGAGCGCGCAGCTCGTGGCTCACGTTCGCCAGGAACCGGCTCTTGGACTCGCTCGCCCCGCGCAACTGGGCCGACTTCTCGTCCAGCTCCGCGTATAGGGCGACGACACCCCGGTTGGTCTCCTCCAACTCCTCGGTGAGCTGGTTGTAGAGCGCCAGCACGCCACGGTTGGTTTCGGCCAACTCCTCGTTCAGCACTGCCAACTCGTCGCGTTGGCTGCGCACCTCGTCGAGAGCCGCGATCAGCTGCCCGTTCTGCACCGTCAACTCGTCCAACGCGCTGGACGGAGCGCTCAAACCGAGCTCGGCACGGAACTCGGCGAGGCGCTCCGGAGTCGGCGTCGGCGCGTTGGCCGGGACTCGTCGGGACATCCTCACGACCGTAACGCCTTCGACGGTCGCCGCGCTCAGTCTGTCGACCAGGCGGGACACCGCGCCGGACTGCGGCTCGTACCGACCGCCAGGCAGAGGGGTCACCGGGGCGAGGTCGGCACCCAGGTGGAACCTGCCGTCGGGGCCGGCGTCGATGTGGAAGGACACGTCCGCGCCACCGCAGGCTCGCAGCAGGTCCCTGGCGACCTCGCTGAGCGCGGTGGCGATGCGGACCTGGTCCTGGTGTTCCAGGCCCACCACGGCGGCCACCTCGCGACCCCGCTGACGGATCACGAAGATGTCATGCTCTACCCGTAGCGTCATCTGCAGCAACGGCAGCGCGCCCGGCTCGCCACTCATGTCCAGGACCTCGCGGCCAGTACGCAGGCGTCGTCGCGGCGTGTGCCCGCGTCGCGCAGCAGTGTCGCCGCCACCACGAGCGGGGAATGGCCGGCGATGTCCGGGTAGTCGGTCAACCGCCAGCGGTCGACCACGCCGTCACTGTGCATCACCAGCAGCGCGCCGGGACCGAACGGATAGTCGTACCCCCGGACGGTCGGCCGTTGGTGCCCGGCGATGCCGGGCAGCGATACCAGCCCACGACGTTGACCGCCGCCCTCGACAACCATTCCGGCGATGTTGCCCAGGCCGGCGTAGTGCAGCACGCCCTCCTCGGGCACCAGCTCCGCCACCGCCAGGGCGGCACCCCTGGTGTACGACATGGACCGGTGCAGGTGGCTGACCACAGCCGCGGGTGGGCTGGCCGGCGCGTCACGGAACGCGGCAAGCGCCGCCTCGGTCGCGGCGGCAGCCAGCGGGCCGTGCCCGAGGCCATCGCTTACCAGCACCTGATGCCGCCCTTCGACGACCCGGACGGCGTACCCGTCGCCGCTTACCGTCTCGCCGGTCAGTGGCCGAGTGAGAGCGCCGGCCCAGGACGGTCGGGGAGGTGCCGCCGGCCAGACCTGCACAGCGAGTACGGTGCCCCGCCCCGGGAGCGAGTACCCGTCGAACGAGCTGGCCTGGCGGACGATGGCGCCGAGGCCGATGCCGAGCGTGCCCGTGGTGGAGTGCCCGTCCTGGGACGAGACGGTCAGGTCGGCCATGCCGGGGCCGGAGTCGATGGCCACCATCTCCACGCCGGCCTCTCCGCCGCGGCGGACGGGCCGGAGCAGCAGGACGCCCTCGTCGGCGTGCTTGACGAGGTTGCTGGTCAGCTCGGCCGCGACGATGGCCAGGTCGGCGATGCGCGCCGGAGCCATCTCCAGCTGCGCGCCGAGGCGTTCGGCGGCGCGCCGTACGGCGCTGGCGGTGCTGCTGGCCTCCACCCGGAACCAGAGGCCACTGTCAGTTATCAGGTCCCCGTTCACCGGGACCACTTGGTGACCGTGATGCGCGTGCCGGTTTCCTGCGACGTCTCGATCTCGAAATCGTCAACCAGCCGGCGAGACCCGCTGAGTCCGAGGCCGAGGCCGCCGCCGGTGGTGTAGCCGTCGGTCAGGGCCAGGTCGAGGTCGGCGATGCCGGGCCCGGAGTCGGCGAAGACGATCCGTACGCCCTTACGTCGGCCGTTGTCCACGATGGTCACCTCGACGGAGCCACCACCGCCGTACACGAGGGTGTTGCGGGCCAGTTCGCTCGCCGCCGTGACCACCTTGGTCTGGTCGACCAGGGACAGCTTGACAGCCACCGCGACGGCACGCACCAGCTGCCGGACGCGGACCACGTCCTCGTCGCTGCGGATCGACTGCGCCTGCGGCGGGCCCACGTCGACGCCAACGGTCATGGCCTGGCCGTCTCGGCGTCCGCGTCGTCGTCGTACTGGTCGTCTGACTCGTCGCCGCGAGCCGCCGCGACCAGCTCCATGCCCCGCTCGACGTTCAGGGCGGTACGGATGCCGTTGAGCGACAGTCCCAGCTCGACCAGTGTGATGGCGACGGCCGGACGCATCCCGACCACCACCGTCTCCGCGTCGAGCACCTTGGAGATCGACGCGATTGTGGAGAGCATCCGCCCGACGAACGAGTCGACGATGTCCAGCGCGGTGATGTCGATGATGACGCCGTGGCAGCCGGTGGCCACGATCCGCTCGGCAAGATCCTCCTGGAGCTGGACCGCCGTCTGGTCGGACATGTCGAGCTGGATGGAGACGAGCAGGATGTCGCCGATCTTGAGGATCGGCACGCGCTCCATCAGGCGTCCCGGCGTGACTGGCGACGCGCGGTTTCCACCCCGTTGAGCCGCAGCACGTGGCGCAGCGCGTCGGCGAGGCTCGCCTTGGTGGCGATGTCGCCGAACTCGATGCCGAGGGCGACGATGGTCTGCGCGATCTGCGGGCGGATGCCGGAGATGATGCAGTCGGCGCCCATCAGCCGGGCGGCCACCACTGTCTTCAGGATGTGCTGGGCGACCTGGGTGTCGACCGCCGGCACGCCGGTGATGTCGATGATCGCGTACGGGGAGCCCGTGTCGACAAGGGTCTGGAGCAGGCGCTCCATCACCACCTGGGCCCGGGCGGAGTCCAGGGTGCCGACCAGCGGGACGGCGACCACGCCCTCCCAGAGCTTGACCACCGGCGTGGAGAGTTCGAGCAACTGCTCGGCCTGGTCGGCGATCAGGCTCTCCCGGGTACGGACGAAGCTCTCGAAGGTGAACAGGCCCATCTCGTCGACAAGCCCGGAGAAGGCCACGTAGTCGCGCAGTTTGTCGTCGCCGCCGACCTCCTCGACGAGGGGGACCAGCACCTCCTTGAGCGCGAAGATGCTGATCGCGGTCTCGGTGGCGGAGAACCCCTGCCGGGCCCTGCCCCGGGACAGCTCGGAGAGCGCTGCGCGCAGCTCGGCAGCACTGTCGGCGGACAGGTCGATGGCACCCTGTCCACCGGTGGTGACGATGGCGTGGTGCAGGTCCTGCACCTGCCGGCGCAGCTCGGCCTGGCTCAGCCGGCCGCGCAGCGAACCGGCGATGATCTCGGTCCATCGCTGCGTGACCCGCTCGGCGTGGCCGCCGAGCAGCGCGGCGAGTCGACCACTTTCCTCGGCGTTCAACGCCATTGCGAAAACCCCCCTCGACCTGGACCGGCCGGACTCTATCACCGGGGGCCGTAGAGCTAGTTGCTCCGTAGCAACGGAATGACGACGGCCACCGGATCTTGCCGCCCGATCTGCGTACGACACTCGTCGTGGGATACCGTTCCCCCGATAACAGGAGGTCTGGCTTATGTCCTTGACGGTGCACACGGAACAACGCGGCGACGTGGTCGTCGTGTCGGTCGCGGGCGAACTGGACATGGCAACAGCACCGCAGTTGCAGGACCAGATCACCGACCTGCTCGACAAGGGCCGTAGCCGGTTGGTGTTCGACCTGGCCGAGGTCTCGTTCTGCGACTCGACAGGTCTGTCGGTCTTCGTGCGGGCCAAGAACAGCTGCGACGAAGCCGGCGGCGTGGTGCGCCTGGCTGCCCCTCAGCGGGGCGTGCTGCGCATCCTCGAGGTGAGCGGGCTGGTCGAGGTGCTGCACACGTATCCGACGGTGGACGAGGCAGTAGCCGGCGAACCGACACCGGCCTCCTCCTGACCGCTGCGGCTGATCACTCGTCCTCGACGTAGCGGGGACGAGCGATCGCCATGCCCGCTGTCGTCTGCACCGCGAGCGCGGCCAGCAGGAACCCGAGCGGCGCCGTCCAGCCTCCGGTGACCTCGTAGAGGATGCCGACCATCAGCGGGCCGAGGGCGGCGATCACGTACCCGGTGCTCTGCGCGAACGCGGACAGCGCCACGGTCCCCTCGGCGGTGCGGGAGCGCAGGCCGATGGCGGTCAGGATCATCGGGAACGCCCCCTGGCCGATCGCCAGCAGAGCCACCCAGAGCAGCGCGGCGCTGTGCGGGGCGATCGCCAACCCCAGGTAGGCCAGTGCGGACGCGGCGGTCAGCCCGAGCACCAGCGGACGCAGGGTGGCCAGTCGGCCGGCCACGGTGGGCATGAGCAGCGCGATCGGCACGCCGAGCGCTGTCACCCCGGCGAGCAGCAGCCCCGCCGATTCCGGCTGGTAGCCGGCGTCCCGGAAGAGCTGGGCCAGCCAGCCCATGATCGCGTACCCGCTGAGTGACTGCGCCCCGAAGTAGATGGCCATCGCCCAGCCCAGCCGGGTCCGTTCCGGCCTGATCCGGGCCGACGCGGCGGGGCGCGGTGTCGGGGTCGCCCGCCGCGCGGCCGCCCGGGTCCGCAGCGCCAGCGGCACCCACGGGAGTACGGCCAGCGCGGCGAGCGCGGCCCAGATGCCCAGACCGGCCCGCCACGACCCGAAGGCGTGCGCGATCGGCACCGCGGTCGCCGCGGCCACCGTCGTGCCCACTGTCAAAGCCATCGTGTACGCCCCGGTGACCAGGCCGGTGCGGTGCGGGAAGTGCTGCTTGACGAGCATCGGCAGCAGGATGTTCGCCACCGCGATGCCGGCCAGCGCCAGTGCGCTGGTGAGGACGAAGACCCAGGTCGAGTCGGTGAGGACCCGCAGAACCTGACCGAGGGCCAGGGCGAACATGGCGACCACCAGCACCCGGGCCGGCGCCACCTTGCGGACCAGCCACGGGGTGAGCGCGCCGAGGCCGGCGAAGGCGATTGTCGGCAGGGTGGTGACGAGGCCCGCGGTGACCCCGGACAGCCCCAGCCCGTCGCGGATCTCGTCGAGCAGCGCGCCGAGGCTGGTGACGGCGGCGCGCAGGTTGAGCGCCACCAACAGCATCCCGACGAGTACGAGCGCGCCTCCGGTCGCCGGTGGGACCCGACGGCCCGCGCGGGTGTCACCCGCATTGGGGAGGGCGACGGGAGCGGGCGCCGCCGGAGCGGCGGTAGGTGGCGGGGTCATGACCTCTAACCTACAATCATGGGATGAATTCGGGACCGGTGATGTAACCAGTGCCACCCTCAGTTGATTCCCCCGCAGCGCCGCTGGTGCCGCCGCGCGGGCACCGGGTCCGTCAGACCATCGAGCAGCTCAGGTCGCGGATCCTGGGCGGCGAGTGGCCGGTCGGCGGGCGCATCCCCACCGAGCCACAGTTGGTCGCCGCGCTGGGTGTCGGGCGCAACACCGTCCGCGAGGCCGTCCGCGCGCTTCAGCACGCGGGCGTGCTGGAGTGCCGGCAGGGCTCCGGCACGTACGTGGTGTCCACCGACGAACTGGCGCCGGTGGTGGCCCGCCGACTCGGCGACGACCGGATGACCGAGGTCGTCGAGGTACGGCGCGCCTTCGAGGTGGAAGCGGCCCGGCTCGCCGCGCTGAGGCGTACCCCGGAGGACCTGGCGGCGCTCGACGGCGCGCTCGCCGAACGTGAGGCGGCCTGGCGCGGCGGCCACGTCGACGCGTTCGTCGAGGCCGACGCAGCCCTGCACACGGTGGTGGTCGCCGCCGCGCACAACGCCATGCTCGCCGAGCTGTACGCCTCGGTCGGCACCGCCCTGCGCAGCACCGTCGCCCAGGCGATGGGTGACGCGCTCACCCCTGAGCGCTACGTCGACCACACCCGGCTGGTCGAGGCGATCCGGGCCGGCGACCCGGCGTTGGCAGCCATCGAAGCCGGCGCTTTTCTGGAGCCCGTGGCGGGGGCATAGGTTGTCCCCGACGGAAACCGGGCCACCTCAGGAGTACGGATGTTCAAGGGCTTCAAAGACTTCATCATGCGCGGCAACGTCGTCGACCTGGCGGTCGGTGTCGTCATCGGTGCCGCGTTCACGACGGTGGTCACGTCGCTGACCAACGCGTTCCTCAAGCCGCTTATCGCGCTGATCGTGCTGTTGATCACCGGTAAGGACAACGGCCTCGCGGGCGCGGCCTGGACGGTCCGCGGCGTCGAGTTCGACTGGATCAGCTTCGTCAACGCGGTGATCACCTTCCTGCTCACCGCGGCGGCGCTCTACTTCCTCGTGGTGTTCCCGATGAACAAGCTCGCCGAGCGGCGCAAGCGCGGCGAGGAGCCGCCGCCCTCCGCGCCGAGCGAGGAGGTCAAGCTGCTCACCGAGATCCGGGACGCCCTGGTCTCCGCCGGGCACGCCACCCCGGGCCAGCAGCGCGGCGCACTTGACGACGTGCTGGGTCGCCGCACCGAGCCGCCGGCGCCGCGCTGATCCGGCTGGATGCACATCGGCCCCTGCGGGATTCCCGCAGGGGCCGCACTTTCTCGTACGTGTGTTCGATAGAGTCCCGCCATGGAGCAGCGAAAGCACTGGTGGAACGGGAAATGGGGGCGGCTGGCCCGACGGGACGTCTTCCTGCGGGTGGACGCCGACCGGTGGCACGTCGAGCAACGTGCCGGCGGCGCCGAGGGCATCTCCCGGTTCTACGAGTACGGCAGTGCGGACGAGGCCGAGGAGACCATCCGGGCGCTGCTCGACGGCTCGGACGCCTGGCGTGAGCTGTCCCCGCGTCCACCCGGCGGTTGGACCCTCCCGAACAGCTGAGCGGGCGAGGCGGCGGGGCGGCGGCCCATCGCGGTCCCGGCGTCCCATCGCGGTCCCGGCGGCCCATCGCGGTCCCGGCGGCCCATCGCGGCCCGTCGACCCATCGCGGCCCGTCGGCGTCCGCCGCTCCGGACGCGGGAGGCGGTAGTGCTTTCGACGGTGATGACTCTGAGGCATATTGATACCTCAGAGTCATCACGCTCTCCGGGCCGATCGCCCCGTCGGCGGTCGCTGCCCGGCTGACAGCGGGTCGAGCGGGTCGGCGACGGCGTTTAGCGACGCGCCACCCCGGGAACCGCTGAAAAATGGACCAGCAGGACGCGCAGCAGGCGACCATCTCGCGGATCACCACCGGGATGCCGGTGATCGACGTCGCCGGCACCGAGATCGGGACCGTGGACCTCGTCCAGCGGGGTGACCCGAACGCGGTGACCGTGCAGTCGCCGACGGCCGACCCGGGCAGCAGCCTGGACGAGCTGATCGAGGCGACCGCAGTGGAGGAGCCGGACGTACCGGCCGATCTGGCGGCGCGACTGCTGCACACCGGCTACCTGAAGGTCTCCACGGAGTCGGCCGGCATCGGAGCCGTGTACGTCCCCGCCGACCGGATCGCCGCCGTCGCGGACGGCCGGGTGAGCCTCACGGTCGACGTGGCCGACCTGCCACCCGAGGAGTAACCCGAGCCCAGCGCTGTCCGCGGCTGGCTCAGCCGTCCACCGGAGCCGCAACCGACAGCCGCTGCCGAACGGCCCAGAGCGCCACCTCGGTACGCGACGCCGAGCCCGTCTTGCGCAGCAGGTTCGACACGTGCACGGTGACCGTACGCACCGAGATGCCGAGCGCCTTCGCGACCTGCTTGTTGGACATGCCAGCGACGAGGCAGCCCAGCACCTCGATCTCCCGGGCGGTCAGCTCCACGTCCAGCGGCGCGTCGACCGGGTCGGCTTCCGCCACCCGGCCGACGGGTGCTGTCGGCTGGCGCGGGCCGGGCAACCGTCGCAGCAGCGCGTCCGGCCCCTCTCCCGCGTGCGCGGCCAGCAGTTCGGTCAAGGCGTACGGGTTGCCGCCTGTACACCGCCAGACCGAGGCGACCAACCGGCCGGAAGGAAGGCTGCCGGCGTACACCTGGGTCAGGATTTCGGCGACCTCGGCCGGACGCAGCGGGCCGAGGTGCTGACGGACGGCGCCCCGGACGCCTGTGAGCCGGGCCAGCGCGCGGCGGGTGAGCTCCGGTGCCACCGCGTCGGCCGGCGGCCGGCTCGCCACCACGAGCAGGGCGGGCAGGTTGGCAACGGTGGCCAACTCACCGACCAGGTTGACGCTGGCGGGGTCGAGCGCGTGCAGATCGTCCACGACCAGTACGGCCGGACCGGCGCCGACGAGCAACTGGACGGTCCGCACGGCGAGGCGGAGCAGGGTGCCTGGCGCGTACCGCTCGCGGGGCGCTGTGGGCTGCTGGGCCAACCAGGCCAACGCGTCCGGCGGTAGGCCGAGCCGGCTGGTGTCTCGACCGGTGAGTACCGCGGCCAGCCAGTCGTACGGCGCGGGGCCGTGCACCCGGGCGGCGCCGGAGAGGATCAGCGCGGGACGCGGCGTGAAGGCGTCCACGGCGGCTGCGACCAGCAGACTCTTGCCCACTCCGGCCGCGCCGGTGAGCACCGCGACGCTCGGCGCCGGCCGGCGCGGCGACACCACCGCGGACCATGCCCGGTCGAGCTCGGCGAGCTCGCCGGCGCGTCCAACCATGGACACCGGCATCATTTCTTCACCCTACGCAGTAGTGCGTAGAGACGAAGGCGGGGTGTTCTTGGCAAGCTTGTCCCCATGACGCTGATCCTCCGCTCGGTCATCCTCAACGACATCGGTCTGGTTCGCACCAACAACGAGGACTCCGCCCTCGCCGGTGACCGCCTGATCGCCGTCGCCGACGGCATGGGCGGGCTGCCCGCGGGTGAGGTGGCGAGCGAGATCGTGATCCGGATTCTGGACGAGCTGGCACCGCCCACCGACCCCGACGGGGCCGCCGACGCCCTGCGTGCCGTGGTCAGCACCGCCAACCAGCGCATCCACGCCGCCATCACCGTCGACCCGGCCCGCGAGGGGATGGGCACCACGCTCACGGCGGCACTGCTGGCCGGCGAGACGCTCGTGCTGGCCCAGGTCGGTGACTCCCGCTGCTATCTGCTGCGCGACGGGGAGCTGACCCAGCTCACCCGCGACGACACGTTCGTGCAGGCACTTGTCGACCAGGGCACGCTCTCCCCCGATCAGGCCCGGCACCACCCGCAGCGGTCCCTGGTGACCCGGGCCGTGCAGGGTGCCGACACCCCACCGGCGGTCGGTGTGCTCACAGTCGTTCCCGGCGACCGGCTGCTGCTGTGCAGCGACGGGCTCTCCGACTACGTCGAGGACGAGGCGATCGCTGCGACGCTGGGCATGTACACCGACCGTCAGCAGTGCGGTGAGCAGTTGGTGAAGCTCGCCCACCACGCCGGCGCCCCGGACAACGTCACGGTAGTGGTCTCCGACGTCACGACCCGCTGACCTGGGCGCAATCCGGTTGCGGCGGATGCCGGCACCGGTTGGGATGGGCGGATGACCATCCGACGGGTGACGGCCGACGAGCGTCTCACCACCAGCTTCCCGCTGGCCGCGTACGCCTTCGAGTCGTCGCCGCTCGGTGCCGCCCGGGTCGAGGAGTTCCGCGACTACCTGCCCTACCACCAGGGCAACACGACGCTGGCCGTCGAGGAGAACGGCGAGACGCTGGCTGCCGCCTCAGCCATCCCGATGCGGCAGAACCTGCGCGGGTCGGTGCTGTCGATGGCCGGCGTCGCCGGTGTGGCCACCCATCCGCTGGCCCGCCGGCAGGGGCACGTCCGAGGACTGTTGCACCAACTCCTCGACGAGATGCGCGACGAGGGGCACCAGCTCACAGCGCTCTACCCGTTCCGGCCCAGCTTCTATGCCCGGTTCGGCTACATCGGGCTGCCCAAGCCGCGCACAGTCGCGTTCACGCCTGCCGATCTGGGGTCGCTGGTCCGCGCCGAACTGCCCGGCGAGGTGGGTTGGGAGCGGATCCGCGCCGGCTATCCCGCGTGGCGCGCGTTCACCGAACGCTGCCTGGCGGAACGCCACGGCTTCTCGATCTTCCCGGACTATCGGGACGTCGGCCTGCGCGACCGCGACGAGCACTGGCTGCTCACGGCCCGGGTGGACGGCGAGGTCACCGGCGTGCTCACGTACCGGATCGACGGCCACGGCGGCACGCTCATCGGCAACGAGCTGCTGGTCGCCGACCCGCTCGCCCGGATGCTGCTGTTGCAGTTCTTCGCCCGGCACGTCGACCAGGTCGACCGGGTCACCGTCCAGGTCCCGCCGGACGAGTTGCCGGAGCTGTGGCGCACCGACCTGGACGTACACGTCGAGGTGCGGGCGGGCCGGCCGGGTTCGTCCGCGCCGATGGCCCGGCTGCTGTCGCTGGACGCGCTCAGCGGGCTGTCCGCAGGCCCGGGCCGGGTCCGGGTCGAGCTGACCGGGGACCGGTGGCTGGCCGGCAGCCACCTGCTTGACGGTACGACCGGCGCGCTGGAGCTCCTGCCCGACGACAGCGCCCGGCTGCCTACGGCAACGCTCACCGCCGCCGGGCTCTCCGCCCTGGCGTACGGGGTGCTGGACCCCGCCGAGCTTCCGTTGCGCGGGCTCGGCGACGTACCTGTGGACGCCGCAGCCGAGCTGCGCGGGATCTTCCCCCGCGCGGTGCCGTACCTGTTCGCCGACTTTTAGCAGTTGGTTAAACCGGCCCGGCGGATTCGCTCCGGCGTCGTCGCGGCTCCTAGCATCACTGGGTGCGCCTGTCGTCGCTTGCCGCCCTGCTCGTCCTCGGTGTCGCCGCCGCGACCCTGCCCGCCTGCGCGTCCAACACGCCAGCGCCGGCCGCGTCGCCGTCCGACATGCCGGAGGGCATGGTGACCGGCGACCAGGGCGTCGCACCGACGGGCCGTGACGGTCTCGGCGGCCCGGGGGCCAGCGCGAGCCCGAAGCCTGCGGCGAAGTCGCTCGCCGCTGGCAACCCGAACGGCAAGGCCGTCGTGCCTGCGGAGGCACGCGCGGTGGACACCTCGAAGCCGACCCGGACCATCGGCACCGGCACCCCGGCGAGCTGCACCTCCGCGGCGGTGGTGAAGGCTGTCGCGGCCGGCGGCGTCATCGCGTTCGACTGTGGACCGGCGCCCGTGACGATCAAGATGGCCGCCACCGCGAAGGTCCGCAACGCCAACGGACCGAAGGTCGTGCTCGATGGCGGCGGCAGGGTCACGCTCAGCGGCCAGGGGAAGCGGCGCATCCTCTACATGAACACCTGCGACAGCGCCCAGGGCTGGACCACCTCGCACTGCCAGAACCAGGACCACCCGCAGCTCACAGTGCAGAACCTGACCTTCGCCGACGGCAACTCCACAGGCGACAAGGCTGAGGGCGGTGGCGGTGGAGCCATCTTCGTACGCGGCGGGCGGTTGAAGGTCGTCAACTCGCGCTTCGTCGACAACCGCTGCGACCGTACCGGCCCCGACCTGGGCGGCGCTGCCATCCGGGTGCTCAGCCAGTACGACAACAAACCGGTGTACGTGGTGGGCAGCACCTTCAACGGCGGCTCCTGCTCGAACGGAGGGGCGCTGAGCAGCATCGGCGTGTCGTGGGTGGTGCTCAACAGCGTGCTGAGCCGCAACGAGGCCATCGGCAACGGCGCCAACCCGGCCAAGTCCGGTACGCCGGGCGGCGGCAGCGGCGGCGCGATCTACTGCGACGGCAACGAGTTCACCGTACGGATCGCCGGCACGATCATCGAGAACAACAAGGCCAACGAGGGTGGCGGCGCGGTCTTCTTCGTCAGCAACAACCGCACCGGCACGATGAAGATCGAAAACTCCACCCTGCGCCACAACCCGAGCGGCAAGTTCGAAACTCGCGGCTATCCGGGCATCTTCTTCCTGGGCGCTCGCAACCCCACGGTGACGGGTTCGAAGCTCACCTGACCGTGGCTGAGGCTGGCCGCGCGCCGGGCGGCGATGCTGGTCGTGCGGCGGGCTGGCGGGCGTGGTGAGGCTGTTCGTGCGGCAGAGCTGTTCGTGCGGCAGGGCTGGCCTCGGCGGCGGGCTGGTCGATCAGTAGGGGTTGCCTTCGCCTGCCGTGCGGGCACGCAGCAGGCCTGCGGGGCGGCCCGGCAGGTCGTGCGCTCCGGACAGCGGCGGGCTGCCGGTGTGGTCGCCACCGGCCATCCCCATGAGCAGTTCCTTCAGCGCCGTGAGCGCATCGATCTTGGGCTGCCAGCCCAGCTCGGTCTCCGCGCGCTCGCTGGACATCAGCGGCGCGTTCAGGCCCAGCTCCACCCAGCCCGCGTCGACCGGTTGCAGCCGCGCCCGCCACGTCAGCGCCGCCGCCGCCCGCAGCACCGGAGCCGCCACCGGCACCGTCCAGCCGTGGAAATGCCGGGCCACCAGCTCCGGAGTCAGCACCGGGTCCGCGGCGACATTGAAGGCGCCGCGCGCATCACCCAGCACCGCCCTGGCGTACGCATCAGCCACATCGTCGGCATGCACCGCCTGCATCCGCAGCCGCCGGTTGGCAGGTACCAACGGGATCCGGCCGAAGCGCAACAGCCGTACCGGCGCGAACGGGCCGAGGAAGTAGCGGGTGATTTCCGTACCGGCGTCCCTCTGGAAGATCAGACCCGGTCGCAGCCGGACCACCCGCAGCGCCGGCTGCTCCCGCTCGATCCCGTCCAGCAGCGCCTCGACCTCCGCCTTGTGCTCGCTGTACGACGAGCCGGGCACCCCGGTCGCCGGCCAGCGCTCGCTGACCGGGTGGTCCTTGGGGCCAGGCGCGTAGGTGCCGACCGACGACGCGTACACCAGAGCCGGCACACCGGCCCGGACCAGCGCGTCGAAAACCGCCCTACTGCCGTCGACGTTGGTCCGGCGCAACACCCGCTGGTCGTGACTGGGCTGGATCTGCCAGGCCAGGTGCACCACCGCGTCCGCACCGGCGAACACCTCGGTCAACTGCCCCACCGCACCCGGCGCGCCGATGTCACACGAGTGCCACTCCACCTGGTCGTACGGCGTACCGGCGTCCGGACCGGGCAACCGCCGGGCCACCCCGACCAACTCCACGCCCCGCTCCCGGCGCAGCCGACGCAACACCGCCGTACCGACGTTGCCACTGGCCCCCACCACCACGATCCGCATGTCCGACCCCGTACCCGCCCAGCAGCAGCTCAACCGCCCCCGCCCGGCGCGCGCCCCACCTTGATCGACTCGATTTCCTGGAAACCGGGGCGTCCCCGCCGCCCGGATACCGCGCCTTCCAGGAAGCCGAGTCGATCAAGGTCGCGGGGAGTTCCGGACCCAGCCGTGCTTCTCCTTGCCCCGCCGGCCGGCCGTGGCCGCCAGGCAGCGCGGGCAGATCCAGCCCACCGCGTCGGCCTCGGTAAGGACGTCCGTGCCCAGGTACTCGAAGCGCACGTGCGGAAAGCGACGTAGCCGGGTACGGCTGAGGGCCAGGCCGCAGACGGTCTGGTTCTGGCCGGGCAGCCAGGCGTGCACCTCACCGCCCGGCTGACGTACGCCGTCCGGCCCGATCTCCTCCCCCGACGCCGCCACCGCCGGCGTGCTGCTCGCCCTCATGCGCGTCCCAGTTCCCCAGCCGCCCCCCGCCATGCACGATCAACTACTTGATCCACTCTGCATCCGACATCCCGGCCCCACCACGCCGGACACCGCCACATCGCCGGCCCGGTGGCAATCAGGGTGCGAGTGAGTGCTGGTGAGCCACAAGCATCGACGGCCGACCGGAAGCCGAGAGCCGTCGACGGGAACCGTCCGGTAACCTGAGCGCGCGGGCCGCTAGCTCAATGGCAGAGCTGTGGACTTTTAATCCATAGGTTCAGGGTTCGAGTCCCTGGCGGCCCACTCTTTCGCAGGTCAGCGACTCTGTGTGGGGTCGCACGAACCGCGATCTCGGCCCGTACAGCAGCGAAGTACAGCATCGGCCAGGAGTGAGGCAAACAGCGCCCACCCGAGGTACAGTTTTCTGTACCTGCCCTGGAGGTCGTCATGCGGACCGTGAACTTCACCCAGCTACGCCAGAACCTGGCCGCCGAACTCGACAGCGTCATCAACGACGCGGAGGAAGTGGTGGTGACCCGCTCCGGCCACGAGCCCGTGGTGATCGTGCCGCTTGCCGAATACGAGTCGATGAAGGAGACCGAGTACCTCCTGCGTAGCCCGAGCAACGCCGCCGCGCTGCGCCGGTCGATGGCGGAGTTGGAGAAGGGCGATGCGGCCGATCGCGATCTGGTCGACCCGGCCACCGTGCGGGACGTCGCGTGAGGCTGGTCTTCACCGCGACGGCGTGGAACCAGTACCTCAGCCACACGGATCGGAAGCTCGTCAAGCGCATCAACGAACTCATCGCGGACGTGATGCGCAACGGATACGAGGGCATCGGCAAGCCGGAGCCCCTTCGGGGAGAGCTGTCCGGCTTCTGGTCCCGCCGAATCGATCGCGAACACCGACTGGTGTATCGGATCACCAAGGACGACGTCGAAATCATCGCCTGCCGGTACCACTACGGCGACCGATAGCGGACCGGACCGGAACCAGCGGCGCGGCGGTCATTGGTCGAGCGTCTGGCCAAGTCGCTTGAGCGCGTCGAGAGTCGCCGCCGAGGACACCACCGTGTAGATCTCCATGGTGATGGCGAACTGCGCGTGCCGGAGGATCTGCATCGCCACCCGAGGGTGCACGTCCAGGTCCGCCAGGAGCGAGGCGCAGGTCCGCCGGGCGTCCCTGACGGTGATCCGCCGGACTCCTGCCGCGTCGCAGCGCCGGTCCCAGAAGCGGTTGAAGTTGCGCGGCTCGACCGGCCGGCCATAGCGGGTGGTGAAGATCAGGTCGGACGGTTGCCAGGCCGGGCCTGCGGCATCCCGGGCTGCGGTCTGCGCGGCACGGCGACGGTTCAGCGCCACGGTGCAGATGTCCGGCAGCGGCAGGGTGGCGCCCTTGCGCAGACCGAGCACCAGGACCAGGACGTACGCGGCGTAGAGCGGGTCGTCGTCGGCGCGGGCCGACTCCAGGAAGCGCCGGGCCTCGTCGCTCGTCCACGCCTTCCGCTTGCGCTTCCGTACCGGTGGCAGCTTCACCAGGGAGGCGACGTTGCGGCTGATCAGCCCTTCGGTGATCGCCTGGGACAGCAGCGTCCGGAGCACGGTCCGCAGGTGCGTGACGCTGGTCGGCGAGGGCAGATCCCGGCAGCAGCGGCCAAGGGCACAGCAGCGACGCTGGGCGGGTTTGCGCCGCTCGTCCTTGCCCTGGGCGCAGCACTGGCAGGTCCGCCCCACCTCATTGATCCAGGTCTGCACGTCACTGACCCGGAGCTTGTCGAGGCGCTTCCGACCCAGCCCCGGCGCGAGGTAGAGCCGGACCACGACCTCGTAGGTGACGTAGCTGCCGGGGGCGAGGTTCGGCTTGACGATCTCGCGCAGCCAGTAGCCGGCGTACTCCCCCACCGTCGGGGAGCGCGTCGCCACCGGGCCGGCCTTGGCCTGGCCGTGCAGCTTGATCCACTTGTCGTGAACTTCCTCGCGGGTCTTGCCGTAGACCCATTTCCGCCCCCGCTTGCCGTCCGGCTTCTCGACCCACACGTACGCGGCGAAGCCGTTGCGGTAGGGAAAGATGGAGCCTTCGCCGTTGGCTCGGGCGCGTCCGGGCATCAGGCGGCCTCCTGGCGTTCGACCTGTTCGCGGATGTAGTCGTCGACCCATTCGGGGAGGATGCGGCGGTACTTGCCGTCCTTGATGGAGCGCAGCTCGCCGGTGGCGATCTTCATCTTGACCTTGGAGATGCCGAAGCCGAGCAGCACGGCGACCTCGGCGGGCGAGTACCAGCGGGGGCGGAGGTCGTGGGTCATGCGGCGGCCCCGACGAGCCAGGCTTCGTGGGCGAGTTCTTCCCGGCCGATGCGTCTGGCCTGCCGGCGTTGGGCGGCGGCGGTGTTGGCCAGGAGCGCGTCTCCGTCGGTCAGCCAGCCGGAGCCGGCGTAGGTGAGAACGCCTACCGCCACGGTGTCGGTGGGGCCGTCGTCCTCGGCGGCGGTAGGTCGCGCGGATGTCCCGGAGCAGGCCGAAGGTGACGGAGTAGCGGCGGGCCTTGGTGAGGAAGTGACCGCCGAAGCCGAGCATGTGCGCCCAGCGACGCAGCCCAGCGTAGGCGTTCGGTTTGGTGTCAAGGCGGCCCTTGACGGGCCGCACACGCCGCCGCCTGGGCGCGCGCCGGCCGCTGCCGCTGTCGCTCTGCGGCCGTCACGCCGGATGCCCGGCGGCTGGCGCGGACAGCGGGGTGCCCGGAAGGGCCGCCGCAGAACGACAGTCCTTTGACCGATGTGGTGGTTGGCCGGCAGCCGGCCGGGGCACGGCGGCCGTCGGCCGCCGCGCCGTAGGGCGAGTCACCGCCGGCCGTGGTGGGGATGCGTCGCGGAGTGTGCGGGGCCGCCCCTCCATGGTCAAGGGCGCTTCGCGTCGCTGCGCGACTGCCCTGCGGGCCGCCCTTGACCCCGGAGCCTCTGCGCCCCCTCGGGCCAGCGTTGCCGGCAGGCGACGGGCCTGCCCGGGGGTCGCGCGCCGCATCCCCACCACGGCCTCATCCGCGAGTACGGGTTCACGTGGTCAAGCCCGTTCGCCGAAGACGTCATCGAATTGCGCTGTCACCTTTTGGCAGTGGCTTAGCATTGCATGCATCAACGGACGTAATGCCGGGGCGTCGAGGATATCGTCGGGGAATTTTGCCGGGTCCGACACTAAAAACTCTGCGAGCTTATCCCTCATCGGTAACCCAAGGGACAGCGGGCGGCGAATTCCCGCAACGTCGGCCCAGGCGAACATGGAAATGTAGGTAGCGAGGAAGAAGTAAGCTTCTCGGAGTTCACGGAACTTGGCCTTGTTCTCAGCGGAAAGCCGTTCGGCCTTCTTGAAGATCCGGGAGTTGATCGGCTCTGTGTATTCGATGAGCGGCTCGGCCTCCACGCGGAGACGAAGAAGCATGAACTGGTCAAACCATCGGACAGCGAAAAGCTCTTGGAACTCGGGCCAGTTGACAAGTCGAACATTGCTGTACGCGGAGGCATCCACGGCGCCGCTCTGAAATCCGGCAGACGATATAAGTATTCCGGTGTTCGCGCCGAAGTCAGCTACGACTGTGCGAAACGCATGTACTACCGTTTTGGGCACACGGTGGCGCCAATTCTTACATTCAACGAGGAGGGTGGCTGGCGGGGTTGGTGCAGCGTCCGAAGCGAAGACATCAACGTTGACTGTGCCTCGCACAGTTTGAACCTCTTTTTGCAGCGACACCTCCATGTTGCACTCGCGCAGGATTTGCGCCACCTTCTTTTCTAGTTGCTGCCACGTGCCTGGCTCGCCGGCCTCGATCAAAGCAAACAACTGCTATCCTACCCTTCGGGTCAGTAGCCTCCGGGAAGCGTCCGGCCTAGGTCAGAGGAATCCTCTTCCCTAGGCGGAGTCGGTTGCTTCTGCAAGCCGGTTTGGGCTCGATTTCTCTAGACGACTACACGAAGTTGGACCTCGCTACGCCGGCTGGCTGCTTGGCCCCCTCCCTCAACTGGAAGAAGAACGAGGCCAAATATCAATGAGTCGAGTTCTCGCTCGCGGAGGCTCAATTCACTAGCAAGCTTCGCCTTCGTCATGCCCTTTGCCCGCAGCGAAGCAAAAACCTTCGCCAGCAGCTTCGACGACTCGCGATCCTGCGCACCGCCCGGCTCGCCCTTTCTGTAGCCGAGGCGAGTCAACTCGACGATGATTGACCTATAAGACCAATCGGACAATAGCTGGAGCCGATGCAGCCGGTGAGTGAGAGCCAGGGCAGATACGTTCCAGTGGGTCTTAAGTCTCAAGATAGCGTTTATATCAACAAATCCGTTGACGCGCGCATAAACCGAGGCGGCTGGCATCAGGAAGGCTGACGCGAAGGCGTGTGCCTCTTGCTCGTACTCCTTGGCTCTTGCTGTCACGATACCCTTATGCAGAACAAGGTGCCCCAACTCATGAGCCACATCGAAGCGGCCATGCTCCACAGACTTTACGGTATTAAGGAAAATATGTGGAGTGCCGTCGCGCCAAAGCGAGAACGCGTCCACCTCGGCCACGTCTCCAGGTAGCGAGAAAACCCGAGCGCCGTGTGCTTCGACAATGTGAATCAGGTTCCCCAGTGGACGATCACCCAGGTTCCAATGACCCCGCAGAGTTTGAGCAGCATCCTCCGGATGAAGGTCCGAAAGATCTGGGATGTCGACCGATGGTGTTACGAATCGTTGACTGATCCAGTCGCTCACCTCGCAGGCAAGTGTTGCTGACGAAGTGACTCGATGAACCTGCCTCGCGCTAATAGCGGTTAAAGCGCGGAAGCTGGCGGACTCGGCCGCCAGCTCCTCCAAGTCCTTCCCGTAGAAGAACTCCCTTGGAAAGTCGAGTAGACGTATGAGCTGCTCGGCTGCCCCTTCGGATGGGGAGAACTCGCCGCTTTCCCACCCGCTCACGGTGCGACGTGAGACGCCGCACGCCTCGGCCACCTCTTTCTTAGTTAGTCCTCGCCGGTTTCTGGCGAGGGTAAGCCGTGTTGAGCTAAACATGCTTTCCTTCGTTCTATGTTTAACGCTCGGTCACGTCGAAGTCAGTGCCCTCCGCAAGCCCGTCGTCCGGCTCAACCGGGGTGATCGCGTTCGGTGCCGCGATCGCCGGCAACAGGATTCGCCGGGCAAAGCCATCGACGTAATTCGCGTCGTCCATCGAATGAGGCAGAGACACCTCGACTCGGACCTCGTCCTTCTCCCCCCGGACCAGGACGAACCAGGTCTTACACTCGTCGTCCGTTACCTCCTGCTTGGGAAGCTCGAACAGCGCCATCTGCCTCGCGTTGATTGTGACCCGGCGGCGCGTCACAGCGCCGCGCTTCCTGCGAGACTTGGGCTGCTTGTCGGGGTTGCCAGTGTCCGAGTTGCCGGACACGACCGCCAGGGCGACCCCCGTGACCGGGTTGTAGGCGGTCTCGTACCCGTGGGAACGGCCCACCTTCCAACCCCGCGGTACGAGGTACTGCCTGAGGTGGCGCACGATTTCTGCCCACAGCAAGATGCCCGGGAAGTTCGCGGGGTGAAGGTCGTTGCAGGCCGACATCTTGCCGTACCCCGCCGTGACCGCTCCCATCACTACGTCCTCGGACAACCCGAGTTCCGCCAACTCGTGCCCGGAGCCCCCCGACTCCGGCATCAACTGGCTTGCCTGCACTTCGTCTCCTCATACTGCGTGACATCGACTGTGGACCCCCCAGGTCCAACTTCCCGAAACCATACCTCATTTGAGGTCCGAAAGTGAGAAGCGTGTGTGGTGGGCCGGGCCTGCGCCTGCCGTCGCACTGGACAACGTGGAGCGTGTTCGGGTCGCGGGGCAGCTGCCCGATGCGGCGGTTCTGTCGGGCCTCAGGAAGGTGACCTCGCGCCCGCCGCACCCACGGCATGCTCGTTCCGTGCCTGATGCAGAGGTCGGGAGGAGATAAGGCTGGCCATTACGGCGCCCCAGCTTCTACGGAACGTGATACCCGGGTGTCGGGGGCCACTACGTGACGTGTAGATCAACACGTTTCCCAAGCGGGCCCTTCCGGCGGGTCACCGTTGGGACGGGGAGCTGTACGGTGCCGCGTCCTGAATTATGAATGACCTGGTCTTCGTGCCGAAGGCGGAGGACCAGACCTAGGATGACGCTCTTGAGGCCGTGGAGGAAGCCGCAGAGGAAGATGACGGCGACGGTCCCCGAGCGCAGAGGTGTGGGGCAGAGTCCTCCTGGCGGCGGGAAGGTCTCGCCAAGGTTTCCGTATTCGCAGGGGCCAGCAACTACAAGCTGGACCATCTGCGCAGCCAGCGCAGGCCAGAGGATCACGAGAGGCGCCCAGTGCCATAAACAAACAGGGGCATCGGCCGCGAACGGCGGATGCCCCTTCATGTCTGCGTCGACTATACACGCCTTCCGTACATCTGTGCACTACGGTGCCCACGTGAACCAGACGACACCCCCAGATGCGTACGACCGTCACGTTCTGGCACGCATGGCGGACTTCTTCACCCTCGATGGCCTGCCATGGCCGCGTCGCCTCTGGGACATTGGATCATTGCTCGCTCTCGAGGAACTCCATGAGGCCGGCGCATGGGAGCGCCAGCATGTCCTGTCGACCGCCGCCGTCGACTGGCAACGGGGCGAGCTGTCTCGCATCGTTGGTCCTGATGTTGGGCTTGGCGCCAAGGATCTTCGCCGAGAGGTGACGGCACTGCTTAAATCGCCCTTACCGGACCCTAGTCCGGCGCGGCGACGACTGCTCGAACTCATCCATCACGCGCGCCCAGGCTATATGAGGCGGTGGGCAACCGCTGCTGCGCTGCCAGAGGCCGATCGCCCGCGACCGGAGCGCCTCGCGCGCATGGTCGCAGCCCACCTACTTGACCTGGGCTACGACGCGACCTACTTGCTCAACTGGGCGGAAGGCCTGTCGCGCAGGGATGCCACGGCGACGGGCGTCCTCGATGCCGCCGTTGCGCTGGATGAAGCACCGCCGAAAGGCTTTGCTGTGCTCGCCGCCTTCGCGAGCAGCCCCGAGCAGTCGATCGCGCAGAAACAATCAGCCTGGCTCGACGCAAGGGAAGTAAGCGCCTGGTTGACTGCCCGCGGCCACTCACCTGCGGGACTCCGGGGCGGTGGCGGCTTCCTGTTTCACGTCGTCGCCCGCGACCCGTACGGTGCCGCCGCCCAGGTGCGTCTCCTGCTCGATCGACTTGTAGCGAGATCGTCCTACCTGCGCAGCGCCCGGGACGGCATCAAACCTCACGAACGAATGTGGGTCGACGGGCATCCGACGGCCATCCCAATTGCCTCGCCGGCGCGCGGCGCCGATCTGGTTTCCCTAGTGAAGGAGGAACACCTTTACCAGGTCGACGGTACCCGTAGCTTGATCGATGATGCCCTGGAGCTGGCCGCGCCGATCAACCGCGGTGCTGTCGGCCCGGCGGTCGCTGGTGCCTGGGCGGCAGTTGAGTCGCTGCTCTCGCACCCAGACGATCCCCGGCCGGAGGGGGCCGGCAAGGCGGTCGCAGCCGACCGGCTTGCCGCGATCATTGCCTGCGCTTGGCCACGAGCCGAACTGACTGCTCTAGCTCACCACCATCGTCCCGTTCCACCCGACGCGCTCGCGCAGGAGATCAAGTCATGTACCACTAACCGCGATCGTTCCCATGTGGTGGCAGCCGCTCTCGTCGACGGGCACAGTCTGGTCTTCGCCAAGAAGAAGACGCAGGCAGCACGCGTCGACTCGGACAGGGCTGCGATGGAGCGCATGCGAGCCGTCTTGGCTGAACCGCGCAAGTCACTCGCGGAGGCCACGAAGACCTTCACGATTGCCATGCGCAGGTTGTACCGAATGCGCAATATCGTCTTGCATGGCGGATCAACGCAGAGCGTCGCCATGGACGCGGCATTGCGTATCGCGGCCCCACTGCTTGGTGCTGGCCTTGATCGATTGACGCATGGGCTGTTAACCGAAGGTATCGAGCCGCTCGCTCTCGCGGCTCGCGCTGAGATCGCCCTGCAGCTCGTCAACGGCGAGACCGGCCTGTCGGTGGTCGACCTACTAGGACCAAGGCTTGGCCCTGCGCGGACCTCCCCATAAACCAAGGAGCCCCCTGCCAGAGGCTGGGGGCTCCGAGTCCCGGCTGAGGTATGCGGGGACCCTGGTTACGCCTACATCATACATGCACTCCCGGTCGGGCGACGCACCTGACCCCAACGCCTCTGCGAGCCCTGGCGCTCGGGAGTCGCCGACAGACCAAGGGGGTGCCCGTCGCCTTTCCTACGGTGTCGTTCGGGCCAGAGCCGACCTCGTGAATGGCGAATGATGGGACAGCAAGATCATTTGGACACACGCCGGGCACAGCTAACGCCGACAAGGGCTGTCTTCCGCTGAAGACAGCGGAAGAATCCGCTCAGGTCAGCAGGGAGATGCGTCCGATTGGAGTTGGTGAGGAGCACGCCGGAGGGGTTCAAGGTTCGAGTTCCAGAGGGGGCCGCTCGCCGGGTTCTTCGCGCATTCGGGCAGTTCAGGACCGTCGCTTTCGCCGCCGCCCGACATCCAGCCGCCCAATCTCGTGAGTCGTCAGCCCGAGAAGCTCAAGTTCGCGGTCGCTTAGCCGATTATTTCGCTTTAGGTTGCACCGCAAGTCCGCGAGCCGCACGTTGGCTCGCGTATGGGGCCCACCCTTCGAGATCGGGATAATGTGGTCGAGGGAGGCCGACTTTGGATGCGGCCAAGTGACCTGCCTGTCGACCGGTTCCCAACAGATCTGGCAGATCCAGCCGTCGCGCTCAAAGATCTCGCTCCGCTCGAAGCGTTCCGCGTCGACTCCCCACACACGAGCGCGCCGAAAGTCATTGCGGATGCGGGTCGGGCCTGGGCCGTTGCAGGGCTGTTGTCGCCTCAGTTCCCGCTTCCAGACCATCAGGCAGTCGGCGCACCGCTTCGGCTTCGGTCCCTTGACGCCCGACCGCCGGCACTCGGCGCCGCAGTCGACGCAGCTGAGACTCTCCGGAGGTCGTGCCGCCTGGATCGCCGGGTAGGTTCGCATATGCCGTTCGGCGTCCTTCCGCTTCTTGCGTGCGGTCCGGCATGGGTCGCACGTCAACCGGTCATCAGGGCACCGCTCCCCACAGTGCTTGCATCGCACAGGCTCTCGAGGCTCCCGCAGTCTCTTCGCACGTGCTTTTGCGCTGCAGCGGCGCGCCGCCTCGCGCTTTTGTCTGCGGCGTTCCTCGATCGTGCATGGCTCGCAGCGCTTGCGCACGCCACCTCGTAGCCCAGTGGGGTAGAGGTTGGTGCCGCAGCCGAGGCATGGGTAGCCTCGGTCGCTCGCTCGCTTCAAGCCGTCCTCCCTCGGTCGGCGGTGCATGCGAACCCATGCGATCTCACGAACAACGTTGACCGTACGAGGTATGTACGACACGGCTGGGCCAGCAGAGCGGGCATGCCTGGGACCAGGAACTGTCAAGGCCACCCCACCGGCGGGGAGGCAGCAAGCGGCTCGACTCGATCGGTATGCCACATCAGACGATGCTCTGTCAACGCCGGCCGAATTTTGGATCTGGCCCACTTTCCGTGATCAGGACTGACCCGGCTCGGGGTGCCGAGTCCACTGTGTAGGGTTCGTCGTGCGATCGGCTGATCTTGTTGCGGTCCTGCCTCATCTGGCACCTGTCGTGGTTGAGCGAGTGGATCGGCAGTCAGCTGGTCTGCGGATATGGGCGCGAGCGCGAGCCGGTCGTGCGGCGTGTACCGGTTGTGGGCGTCGGGCCCGGCGGGTTCACAGCCGCTACGAACGTCGACTCAGCGATGCCGCGGTGGCTGGCCAGCCGGTGGAGATCCGGTTGCGGGTCCGCCGGTTCTTCTGCGACACGGTGCGCTGCCCGGTCCGCACGTCCGCCGAGCAAGTCAGCGGGTTGACCTGCAGGTATGGGCGGCGTAGTCCGCTGCTTCGTCAGACGCTGGAGAAGATCGGGCTGGCGCTTGCCGGTCGAGCGGGTGCCCGGCTGGCCGGCCGCCTCGGTCTGGTGACCAGCCGCAGCAGTGTCCTGAGGCTGGTCCGCGCCCTGCCCGACCCGCCGGTCGGGAGGCTCACCGCGGTGGGCGTGGATGACTTCGCCCTGCGCCGAGGCCGCTGCTACGCGACGGTGCTGGTCGACGTCGACACCCGCCGGCCGATTGATCTGCTACCCGATCGGGAAGCGGCAACCCTCGCCACCTGGCTGGGGCAGCATCCGAGCGTGCAGGTTATCTGCCGAGATCGCGCCAGCGCCTACGCCGAGGGCGCCCGCACCGGAGCGCCGCAGGCTATCCAGGTCGCCGACCGGTGGCATCTGTGGCACAACCTCGCCGAACACGTCGAGAAGACCGTCGCCCGTCACCACGGCTGCCTCACCACCGCGCCGCCGCAGCCCGCACTGACGGCCACGGAGGACCTGATCCAGGTTGCCGTCGATGCCACTGCCCAACGGGCAGAGCAGGGGCTGTTGGTGCCTCGAACCCGGCGCCGTTATGAGCAGGTTCAGGCGCTCTGGGCTGAGGGCCACAGCATCCGGGAGATCACCAGGCGACTCGACCTCGCCCGCGGCACCGTGCGCCGCTTCGCCCGCGCCGGCAGTGTCGATGAGCTCCTGGCCAAACCTCGCGCCGGGCGGCCCAGCATCCTCGACGACCACCTCGACTACCTGCACCAACGCCTCAACGATGGCATCACCAACGCCACCGAACTGTTCGCCGAGATCCGCGCCCGTGGCTACCGCGGCAGTGCCACCACCCTACGCACCTACCTGCAACCCCTACGAGCTGTCGCCACGCCACCACCAGCCCGACCCCGGCCGCCGAAAGTTCGCCGGATCACCGCCTGGTTGCTGCGCCACCCCGACGCACTGCACCCCGACGACCAAGTCGGCCTTGCCACGATCCGTGCTGCCTGCCCGCACCTGAACGCTGTTGCGGACCACGTCAACGCGTTCGCGGAGATCCTTACCGGCCGCCACGGGCACCGCCTCAATGCCTGGATCACCGCAGTGACCGCAGACGACCAGCCCGACCTGCACTCGTTCATCGCTGGTCTGCGCCGTGACCACGACGCCGTCCTCAACGGCCTGACCCTTCCCTACAGCTCCGGCGTCGTCGAAGGACACGTCAACCGAATCAAAATGATCAAGCGACAGATGTATGGCCGCGCGAACCTCGACCTGCTCCGCAAGCGAGTCCTGCTGAGCTGACCGGGTCAATCCCGATCACGGAAAGTGGGCCAGATCCAGATCCAGTTTTCACGCGGCGTCGACATGCTCGACCTTAGGCGCAGCGGGCACCGCCACGGCCGACGGACATAGGCGTGCGGGTCCCGCCCTGAGCGGTTGGGATCAACTGGGGCATGTGTTGGACCTGCTGTCGACAGCAGCGCTGACAGCAGCACCGTCGGACAACGGCACGCTGACGAGGGCTGGTATGGACGAGGCTCCGAGCGCCGTTCCCGGACGTGCGCGGACGCGCTGCACGGAGCTTGTAAGCGAGGTGTCGCGCCGGAGGGCGAACCAGGCTTACCGGGGAAGCGGATTAGCGACGTAGACGCCCTTGCCCTGCCGGCCGTCGATCAGCCCTTCGGCCTTCAACAGCAGCATTGCGGCACGGATAACCGTGTTGCTGACCTTGTAGTGCTCGCAGAGGGCGGCGAACGAGGGCAGTTTGTCGCCAGGCTTCAACTGGCCGGAGCCGACCTGCTCGCGGATATCTCGGGCGACCTGTAGGTACGCAGCTTCAGACATGGTGGTGCTCCCAGCTTGGCGGCTGGTGCAAGCAGACCACATCGCGGGCTCGACTTACAACGCTATGTGTCGTAGCTGTTGACCCTGCGCACATTGCGTCCTAAGTTGCTCGTAGGGCTACCCAGCTTGGCGGCCGGGTCGTCCCGCCGTGGGTGCCCTGTCTCTGGACACGGCTGGCCGGGTGCCCACGGGACCCCAAGCGTCGGCGGGAGGCGTGATGACCAGGCCGAACGATGCAACTGATCCGACTGCAGGTGCCGTGTCGGATACCAGGTTCCACCCGAGGCAGGACAACAGCCGGCGGCGCGTCTCCTACAACGAGTACGTCCTGGCGGTGGCGCTCACCCTCGCCCGTCGGCACCGACCCGTCTGGTCATGGCAGCACTGGCGCCGCATCTGCCGCTGCGGAAGCGACCTACCCTGCCGAGGCCGTCATCCCATCCCGATCAACCGCGGCCACTGGCCGAGCCAGGATGCGCCGCGATGACGACCCACCTTCCGATCACCCCTACCTGGACGTGCGGCGGCTGCGGTGCTGATTGGCCCTGTCAGACCCGGCGGCGCGAGCTGCGAGCCGAGTACGACCGTGCCCCCGTTTCGCTGGCCCTCTATCTGGCCGCCCAGCTCGTCGACGCCGCCCAGGACCTGGTCCACGTCCCCGCCGGCCACCTACACCACCGGTTCCTCGGCTGGACCCGATGAGCATCCTGCGACCCGGTGACGAGAAGTTCCACTACAGCGACGGCTCCCACCGGTGGATCCCGCCGGACTCGGACTACGACCAGGAGGTCTGGGACGAGCAGGTCCGCCAGCACAAGCAGGGTCACCTGAGAAACGAGCGCCCGAAGGTCCGCATCCAACGCCTCGTTTGACGCCAGCAGTACAGCAGCGAAGTACAGCAACCGTGCCAGCCGAACCCGGCCGAGAAGCACGCCAGCAGCCCGGATGACCTCGAACCACACCGCAGAAGGCCGACTCGCCGGCAATCCATAGGTTCAGGGTTCGAGTCCCTGGCGGCCCACTCTGTAGCTCAGCGGCCCTTTGTAGGGCCGCTGCCTTTGTCAGGACGGCTCTTACAGCAGAATCGTGCTGCCCGGTGTCGCGGCCAGCCGCACGGCGAGATCGAGAGGTTCGGCTTGGCGGCGTTGCGCCAGGTGTTGGCGAGGAAGGCGAACTCGTTCATGATGCCGACCAGCCCAGGGCCGACAGCGCCGCTCGCACTGCATCGCCGTAAACGGCGATTCACCGGCGGTCGGCGAGACCGATGCCGCAGTCAGGTTCCCGTTCAAACGGCGAAGCCCCGGCATCAGCCGAGGCTTCCGCTATTGGGTGCCGGCGAGGATGGCGCCGCTGACGGTGTCCACGTACCACCGCTGGTACTTCTCCAGCGGCCAGCCGCGTTGCCGGACCAGCCAGTCGAAGTTGCGGAAGTCCTGGGCCAGCCAGAGGATGTCGGCCACCTGTTCGACGTCCAGTTCGGGGCGGAGAGTTCCGGTGCCGACGAGTTCGGCGGCGAACATGCCCATGCCACGGCGGCGGTCGTCGATGTTCTTGCGCCAGATTTCGGCGGCGTCAGGATCGGCCGTGGCCGCGCCGGCCAGCGCGAGCATCACCTGGGCCTGCCGGGCGTTGACTTCGGCCAGATGGCGGGCGTAGCGGGTGAGCTTGGCGCGGGGGTCGGCGAGTGCGCGGATCTCGGTGACGAAGGGCCGGTCGGGCAGGGCCACCGGTTCGTCGTCGCCGGCCAGGGTGACGTCGACCAGTTGGGAGAGGAGGTGCCGCTTGCTGCCGAAAACCGCGTAGACGGTCTGGACGGCCACGCCGGCTTCCGCGGCGACGGCGGTCAGTGGCGTGGCCGCGTAGCCGGGGTCGACGAACAGGCGGCCAGCCGCGTCGAGGATTGCTCGCCGGGTCTGCCTGGCCTGCTCCTGCCGGCGGGAGGAGTCATAACTTCGCTTGACAACCACCGATCGAGTGTAGTGCTCTATTGGATAGAGACTCACTCTAACGAGAGGCGGCGACCATGCCGTTCGGTGTGTTGCAGGAGATGCCCGGCGTCAGCGAGGCGGAATATCGGCAGGTGGAACGACACCTCGGTCCGGACCGGCCGCCGGGCCTCGTCGCCCATGTCGCCGGGCCCACCGAGGACGGCTGGCGGATCATCAACGTCTGGCAGGACGAGGCCGCATTCCGTCGGTTCCAGTCGGAACGGCTGGTCCGGGCTGCGGGCCTGGCGGCGCAGGAGGACGGCTTCGACCCGACGAAGGCGGCTCACTTCCGATCCATGAGCGTCGACGGCACCGAGATGCCGTTCTGATGGCCGACACCGCCGGATTGCGGGCCCGCAACGCCGCTTTCTGGGCGGCAGCGGCCGCTGGCTGGGTCCGACAGGCCGATCGGCAGGACCAGGTGGGTCGACCGCTGGGCGCGGCGGCCATGGCTCGGCTGGCCGCACGGCCCGCCGAGCGGGTCCTCGACGTGGGCTGCGGCTGCGGCGGCACCACAGCCGAACTCGCCGCGGCGGTCGGTGAGGCCGGCACGGCGGTCGGCGTCGACATCGCCGAGGCGATGGTGACCGCCGCTCGGCGACGGTTCCCCACCGACCGGCACCCGGGCATCCAGTTCCACCTGGCCGACATCGAGACTCTCGACGTCGTGCCGGGGGCACCGTTCGACGCGGCGTTCTCGCGAATGACGCTGATGCTGTTGGCGGATCCGGTTGCGGGCTGCACCACGATCCGGCGATCACTGCGCCCGGGAGGGCGCCTCGCCGCGACCGTCTTCCGCGACGGCGGCGTCAACCCGTGGCTGTCCGCCACGCTGCTCGGGGCGGCACCGCACCTCGGGCCGTTGCCGCCGCTGCCGGTCGGCGAGGAGCCTGGCCCCTTCTCCTTCGCCGACCCGACGCGGCTTGCCCAGGTCCTCGACAGTGCCGGCTTCACCGCCATCACGATCACGCCGTGTGATGTCGTCCTGGACGCTCCAGACGACGCCGACCTGGTGGCCGAATGGCTTGTCGAAATCGGTCCGGCCGGTGCCGCGTACCGGTCAGCTCCCCCGGCCGGGCAAGCCTCGGCCCGGGCGGGGGTGATCCGACTGCTCGACCGCTTCCGTGAACCTGGCGTCGGCTACCGGCTGCCCGCAGGGCTCTGGCTCGTCACCGCGATCGCCGCCGACGCTTACGACACACCCACAGCAGGCCCTACCCACCAACGACCACGTCAGGACGAACACCGATGAGAACGATCCGAATGCTCGCGCCGGTCCTCTGCCTTGCGCTCGCCCTGACGGCGTGCACCGACGCCGACGCACCCGAGACCTCCGGAACTGCTGCTCCGGACACCGCAACCGCGCCCAGCGCGGCCGGATCCGCTCCGGCCGCCGGCACCGCGGTGCCGGCGAAGGAGGTGTGTGCCTACCTCGACGGCCAACTGCCGATACTGAAGGGGATCGGGTCCGAGACGGGCGTGATGGCCAACCTCACCGTGAACCTCTACTCCTGGTACGAGAAGCAGGGCCCCGTGCCGACCGGTCGCCAGATCGACGACCAGACCCGGCAGGAGTGCCCGGCAACCCGGACCGAGGTACTGAAACTCGCCGGCATGGAGAGCTTCGAGCGGCTGTAGCCGTTCCGCAGTGTCCGGCCATGTTGATGAATGTCAGCATCCGGCGACTGCCCAAGCTGCCCGCACCCGTGTAGGTAGGCACCCGGCCAGCCTGGCGCTGCGCGCTGCCGCAGCTATCCTCTTCAGGTGCTGGTCCGCGTGGAGATCCTTCCGCGCGAGTCCGGCACTTCGAAGGGACTATCGACATGCCCCGTGTGGTACCGGCGGTCAACCGCGCACTCGACGTCCTCGAACTGTTCCTGGACCACCCTCAGCTGTCGGCCCGTCAGGTGATGGAGCGACTCGATCTGCCCCGTACCACGGTCCACGAACTGCTCGTCACGCTTGAGGCCCGCTCGTACCTGATCTCCGTCCCGGGCCAGCCGGTGCAGTATCGGCTCGGCATGCCCCTGTTCCAGCTCGGCGCGGCGTTCTCCGGCCGGCTTGACCTGGTACGCGAGGCGCAGTGCGTGGCACGGGACGTGGCCGCCGCGTGCGATGAGGCTGTCCACGTGGCAGTCCTCGACGGCTCCGATGTCATCTACCTCGTGAAGTTCGACAGCACGCACCCCGTCCGAATGGTGTCCGCGGTGGGTCGGCGGTTGCCTGCCCACTGCACGGCGGTCGGCAAGATCCTGCTGTCGGGTCTCGACAAGGCAGGCCTGGACGCCGTACTGGCGAAGGGCGACCTGCTCGGCATGACGCCGGCAAGCATCACCGATCCGGACCTGCTCCGCGAGCATCTTGATCGTGTCCGGGCCGAGAGCGTCGCGGTCGACGTGGGCGAGTCGGATACCGCCATGCGTTGCGTCGCCGCGCCGGTCCGGGACCATTCCGGCGCGACCATCGCCGCGATGAGCCTGTCCGCGCCGATCATCCGCTGGACTCCTCAGGCGCACGTGGAGTGGGCGGGACTGGTTCGCGAGGGCGCGGCCGCGCTGTCCGCCCGGATGGGCTACCGGGCCCCGACCCGATAGACGGTTTGCCGCCTTCCGTCGGAAACCGCATCGAAACATTGACATCACTTGCGCCGTTGCTCTAGCGTCGCGTCCACCCGATACGGTATCTCGAACTCAGTTCGAAATTTCGAACGGTGGCGGCCCTCATGGTCGGCCTAACTGGCACCTCAGCACCGCTTTCTCAGCTCGACCGCGCCACGCACGTGATGGGTCTACGCGAACGCACTGATCGATGCGGGTGACTCGACTGTGGTCGCCCGGAGAGAAACAGACAAGCAGGGGCATCGCGACGTTCGTCTACTACGCCAACTGCGCCATCGGCGTGCAGCGATGCCGGGAGATGAAGGAGGCAAATGTCCATGAAGGACAACCCGGTGTGGTCCCGGCGCGGCTTTCTGGGAGTAGGGGTGGGGGTGCTCGGCGCGACCGGTCTGGCCGCGTGTGGGGGCACCTCCGAATCGCCCACCAGGGTCCAGGCGGAGGTTCCACAGGAGCTCATCGACGCCGCCGCGGCGATGAAGGGCTCCTCGATGGGGATGCTGTCGCAGAAGCTGTACTCGACGGCGGCGAACGAAGCCCTCGACAGTTCGATCAAGAAGTTCGCCGACACCACCGGCACGAAGATCGAGAACAGCCTGGTTCAGGCCGACGCCGGTGACGTGGTGGCCAAGATCGACGCCGAGGTCAAGGGCGGGGTCGCGCGTGACCTGGCGTTCATGACCGACTCCCGGTTCGTCGCGCAGTTCCAGGCGCTGGGCGACCTGGAGGACGTGACTGACGTCGTTCAGGCGCTGACCGCGAAGTACGGCGAGCCCTGCGCCGAGGCCAAGAACTTCTGCGTCTTCGACGGCAAGTGGTTCGCGATCCCGTACCACTTCATCGGGATCGGGTCCTTCCTGCGCAAGGACTGGATGCAGGACAAGGGCATCACCCCCAAGGACATCTACAGCTGGGAGGAACTGCGGGACCTGTGCCTGGAGATCTCCGACCCGGCGAAGCGCCGTTTCGGCTGGGGCATGACGGTGAACCGGTCCGGTGACGGCAACGGCATGATCGAGGCGCTCATCAACGCCTACGGCGGGTCGATCGCCTCCAACGACGGCCGGAAGGTCACGTTCGACTCTCCCGAGACGGTGCAGGCGGTGACCTTCCTGGGCGACATCTACACCAACCCCAAGTACAAGCCGATGCTGCCGCCGGGGATCGCGAGCTGGACCGACACCAGCAACAACGAGAACTGGCTCGCCGGGATCCTCGGCTACACCCGCAACCAGTTCAGCGTCTACGCGGACTCCAGGACCAAGAAGAACCCGGTGTACGAGAACACGCACGTGTTCTCGGACTGCATCGGCCCGGCGACCAACAACCCTCTGCTGCTCGGCCAGTCGCAGGGTTTCGTCGTCTTCAAGGGCGCCAAGAACCCCGCACTCGCCAAGCTCCTGGCGCAGTACCTGGTCAGCGCGCCCGCGCTGCTCGGGGTGGCGAAGGAGGCGCCCGGCCTGGTCATGCCCGCCTGGGAGAAGGTCTGGGACGCCGACCCGTTCTTCACGAGCGGCGACCCGGCGTTCCCCATGCTCCGCAAGATCACTGAGCTGAAGCTGCCGTTGAACACGAAGAACGGCCTGTCCTTCCCGCAGAAGGCAAGCGCTGGCCAGCAGGCGGCCGGCGCGGCGTACGTCCTCACCGACATGATGCAGCAGGTCGTTCAGGGGACGGCTCCCGCGCAGGCCGTGAAGGCCGCCCACACGAAGATGGTGCAGATCTTCAACCAACAGGGGCTGCCGCAGTGAGAACGGTCCGCCCAGCGCGGGTCCCGACGGCGAGGGTTTCCCCGCCGCCGGGACCCGGCTCACTCACGGCGACCCAGCGGCGGCTGGGTCGCGACTGGCGGCTCGCGGCGCTGTTCCTGGCGCCCATGGCCCTACTGGTCGGCAGTCTCGTTCTCGTGCCGATCGGCCGGTCGATAGTCACCAGCACCACGGAACGGCACGGACAGGACACCGTGTTCGTCGGCCTGGACAACTACCTCGCCCTGGTCGGCGACGGCCAGTTCCACACAGGCGTGGTGAATTCGTTCGTCTTCACCGCGTACGCCGAGATTTTCAAGGTTGTCCTGGGTCTGGCCGCGGCCCTGCTGCTGCACCACCGACGCCGTGGGCGGGCGGTGCTGGCCGGGTTGCTGCTGGTGCCGTGGGTGGTGCCGACGGTGGTCACGGCGTTCAGTTGGCGTGCGCTGCTCGACCCGATCTTCGGCAGCGTCAACACGCTGCTCACCACTACCGGGATCGGGCCGCTGCTCGTCGACCTGCACCTGGTCGACAGTTGGCCGGCGGGCTGGCTGTCCGACCCGAACCTGGCCATGCCATCGGTGATCCTCGTGAACGTCTGGAAGGGCGTGCCGTTCTTCACCGTGTGTTTCCTCGCGGGGTTGAAAGCCATCCCGGCGGACCTCTACGAGGCGGCGACAATCGACGGCGCCTCGTCGTGGCAGAGGTTCGCGAACGTGACGCTGCCCGGACTGCGCCACGTGATCACGGTGACGGTGACCCTGTCGTCGATCTGGACGTTCAACAACTTCGACCTCGTCTGGCTGCTGACGCAGGGTGGTCCGGGCGACGTGACAGCACCGTACGTGCTCGTCGCGTACTCGAAGGCGATCCTGCAACTCCAGTACGGCGCTGGCGCGGCGGTCACGCTCGTCATGCTGCCGATCATCGGCGGGCTGGTGTTCGTCCTGGTCCGGTTGTTACGCCAGGACTCGGGTGCCCGACTCCCCCGGCGACGCCGAGGTAGGCAGTGGGTCCGGGCGCAGCGGTGGGCCGGGTCGACGCGCAAGGCGCTGCCGTGGGTCGTCACCGCTGTGGTCACCGGTCTGCTGCTCTGGGCGTCGCCGCAGATCTTCTGGAAGGCGGCGGTGGTCCTCGGCGTGATCCTGCTGATCGCGGCGGCGGTCGGCCGGGTGGTCTCGGCCCTGAACTCCCGGGGCGGTCGCCGATCGTCGTCAGCCGTGTCGGGCGTCGGCTCCTGGGTCGCGCTGGCCGGGTTGCTCCTCTTCGTGCTGGGCCCGCTGTACTGGATCGCCGTCACAGCCTTCAAGTCCGAGGGCCAGGTCGTCATGCGCACAGACGACCTGTGGCCGACGCCGTGGACCCTTGAGCAGTTCACAGCGCTCTTCGCCAACCAGCCGTTCGGCCGCTGGTATCTCAACACCATTCTGGTGTCCGCTGCGTCCACAGTTGTGGCACTTGTCTGCGCCGCCCTCGCGGGTTACGCGCTGGCCCGGCTGCGGTTCCGAGGCGCGCAGAGCTTCACCGTCACGGTGCTGCTCACCTACGTGATGCCGGGCGCGCTGCTGTTCATCCCGCTGTACCAGATGCTCATCGGCGCGCGGCTCACCGACTCGTTGTGGTCGCTTGTGGTCACGTACCCGACCTTCACCTTGCCGTTTGCCACCTGGCTGCTTGTGGGCTACTTCTCGTCGATCCCCATCGAGCTGGAGGAGGCAGCGCTTGTCGACGGCTGCACCCGCGTCCAGGCGTTCGGCCGGGTGGTGCTGCCGCTGGCCAAGCCGGGGCTGCTGGCGGTCGCGCTGTTCACGCTGACCAACGCCTGGAACGAGTTCCTCTTCGCGTTCGTGTTCATCACGAAGGACGAGTACAAGACGCTCCCCGTCGGGATGCAGTCGATGATCGCGGGAGACGTCGTGCCGCAGGGACAACTCGCTGCGGCATCGCTGCTCGTCAGCATCCCCGTGGTGATCATGTACGCCCTCGGGCAGCGCTTCCTGACCGAAGGGCTCACCGCGGGCGCGGTGAAGGGCTGATCCAGCCTGTCACTGTCCCAACTGCTTTTCGAACCAGTGGTGTGCGTAGTGCTCGATGTTGTACGCCTCGATCTCCCGGTAACCGGTCGCCCGGTACATGGCGATCGCCTCGGTGAGGTTGCGATTGGTGTCCAGTCGGACGGCGGTTGCTCCATGCTCGGCGGCGTAGCGTTCCAGCTCGCCCAGCAGCCGCCGTCCGACGCCGAGCCCTCGGAGGGTGTCGGCCACCCAGACGCGTTTGATCTCGGCGGGTGCGTGGCGGTGAAGTTTGACGGCACCGCAGCCGACGGGCTCGCTGTTGAGGGTGGCGAGCAGGAGCACGCCGGCGGGTGGGACGAGTGCCTCGTCCTGGACGGGGTTGCTGAGTGCGGGGTCGAAGCCGCCGTCGAAACGTCGTGCGATGTCCCGGGCGTACGCGCGCAGGCACGCCCTGGCCCGTGGATCGCTCGGCGGGCACGGCTCGATGACGACCATCGAGCCGATGAGCAGTCGTTCGACCTCGGCCATGGCGGCGACGAGTCGTTCGCGGCGGTGATCGGTGAGGGGTTCGAGGATCGAGGCGGCGAGCGCGTCGGACCGCTTGTCGAGTTGGCTCCACTCGGCCCGGCCTGCGTCGGTGAGCTGGGCTGTACGTACCCGGCCGTCGCCGCTGGCGTGGTCGGCCGGCCCCACGGTGATCAGCCCGTCGTTCTCCAGGGCGCGCAGGAGTCGGCTCAGATATCCCGAGTCCAGACCGAGGCGGGCTCGCAGTGCCGCGACCTCGGCGCTGGCGGGGCCGATCTCCCAGAGCAGGCGGGCCTGCCCCAGCGGGCGCCCCTGGGCCATGTATTCGTCGTCGAGGGCACCGACCCGTTGGGTGACAGTCCGGTTGAACCGCCGGACGGCGGCGATGAGCCCAGAGTCCATAAGCCTGACTTTAGTCAGAGGATCGCGTGCGGCGGTAGGACGTGATGCCGGCGCGGTCCAGCACGACCACCACGAGCAGCACACTGACGGCGGTCGCGCTGACCGCCACCAGGGGCAGCCGCAGGACGACCGACGCGCTGGCCAGCACGAACAGGGCGGCCACCCGCAACCACGAGAGCCGCCGGTGGATCGCCAGCGAGAAGAGGATCCGCCCGGCCAGGAACAGCATCGGACCGCCCACGATGACGACGACAGCCGTCGTGTCGCCGGCCTGCGTGGGGTGAGCGATGCTCAGTTCCGCCCCGACGGCGGTGACCACCAGCCCGGCGATCATCACCAGGTGCAGGTATGCCGTGATGACGCCGAGCCGGGACGGGTCGGCATGCTCGATGGCCGCGCCCAGACGCAGGCCGGCGGGCGTCACGTAGAGCAGACCGATCAACACGGCGGTGGCGAAGACCAACAGGAAGGCGGCGGTCGCCGGGAGGTGCAGGCTTGTGTCGGCGTACGTGAGGCCGGCGACCAGCACAAGTTCACCGAGCGCGATGATCATGATTTGCTGGTACCGCTCGGCGTAGTGCTCGCCGGCGAGGTGTAGTTCCCGCTGCCGGGCGCGTCCCAGCGTAGGAGTGGGCCAGCCCAGCCGCGGCCCGACGAGGTCGAGCGCGAGGGCGAACACCCACAGCGGCACCCGCCAGGCCGGCAGGAACGCGCCGGCCAACCACGGCACGGCGGAGACGCTGAACCAGCAGAAGATCCGCAGGGTACGGCTCTGTAACGGATGGCCGCGCATCGCGAAGGTGGTGACCGCGCCCCGGGCGACGTGAACCGCGACGTACGCGCCAGCGAAGAGCACGGCCCGCCCGTCCAGCGCCTGCGGAGTCGCCACCCCGGCCAGCAGGCTGCCCAGCGTGGCACCGATCAGAAGCGACCGCACCGCCGGGCTCTCCGGGTCGTACCAGTCGGCGAACCAGGCGGTGGTCACCCAGATCCACCAGATCCCGGTCAGCAGCAGCGCGGTGCGCAGCGCGCCGGCCAGCGTGAGGTCGTGCAGCAGATGCTGGGCCAGCTGGCTGAGCGCGAGCACGAACGCCAGGTCGAAGAAGAGTTCCAGGAAGGACGCGCTGAGCGGCACGTCCCGCCCCCGCAGCAGCCGATCGGGCCTGCTCGCCATCGGCGCTCCTCCCGGGTGGCACGCACGCCCTGCGTCCGTCGTACCACCCGGGGCTCGCCGTCGACGGCGAAACGGTCAGCGGCGGATGCCGACCCCGGCG
This sequence comes from Micromonospora profundi, assembly GCF_011927785.1. Lineage (NCBI taxonomy): Bacteria > Bacillati > Actinomycetota > Actinomycetes > Micromonosporales > Micromonosporaceae > Micromonospora > Micromonospora profundi. The sequence continues at coordinate 5,720,804 of NZ_JAATJK010000001.1, forward strand.
TAGCCATGCGAGTCCACGAGATCAGGTTCGGTGTCCGGCCGCCACTGGGTGGTCTCCACCAGGCCGGGCTCCACCAGGTCGTACCCGGCGAAGAAACGCAGCGTCTCGGCGTGGGTGCGGGGCACCAGCGGGGCACTGCTGTTGCGGTATATCGCCTTGCCACGTTCGGCCAACTCGGGCGGGATGCCGTCCAACGTCAGATGCGACAGCGCCAGGTGGCTGCCGGGCACCGTGGCGTCCCGCAGCCGGGCGACGGCACCCCACGGGTCGTCGTCATCCGACACGAAGTGCAGCACCGCGAGGAGCAGTACGGCCACCGGGCGGTCCAGGTCGAGCGTGCCGCGTAACGCCGGGTGGTCGAGCAGGTCCTCGGGCCGCCGCAGGTCACCCCGCACGACAGCAGTGCCGGGCACGTCGACCAGCAACTCTCGGGCGTACGCGACAGCGACCTCGTCGTAGTCGACGTACACCACCCGGGAGTCGGGTGCCACGGCCCGCACCACCTCGTGCACGGTGCCCTGGGTGGGCAGGCCGGCACCGATGTCCAGGAACTGGCGTACGCCCTGCTCGGCGGCGAAGCGGACGGCCCGGCGCAGGAAGTGCCTGTTGGTCTGGGCGGCGGCCCCGGTCTCCGGAAAGATCTCCAGGACCCGTTGGGCGGCGGCCCGGTCGACGGCGAAGTTGTGGCTGCCACCGAGGAAGTAGTCGTACATCCGGGCGACGTTCGGTTGGGCGGTGACGTCGGTGGTGTCAGGTGCCGGCTGGTCGCTCACGAGGGGTCCCTTCGACGCGGTCCGATCTCGATGTCTAACACCCGAGGCGATGACCCGCTGACCCCTCGTGTCGTTGATCCGGCTGCACCCCTGGTCAACGCCGACCACCTTGGGGGCACCGACGCACCGGGGAGGGACGCCGATGACCATTCAGCGGGAAACAGTGCGGGTCGACCACGACCTGTTCCGCGCCGTGTACGACTCGCCCGCCTCGTTGCCCGGCCGGCACCGGTGGACCACACCGGAGTCGGACGTCCGGCGGCTGGAGAAGCTGCTCGGCATGCCGGCGCGCAGCATCGGCGCACCGCTCTGGGTCAGCGGCGACGAACCGGACTGCCCGAAATGCGGCAGGCGGGTCACCTGGTACGACATCGTCTCGTCGGCGCTCTCCGGCCTGCACGACAAGAACATGATCGCCACCGTCATCCTCGGCGAACACAAGTACGTCAACACCGAGGTGCCCGCCGCCATCCCCGGCGTACGCTGCTCCGACTGCCACACGGCCATCGACGGTCTGCGCAGCTTCAAGTGCCACAACTGGGCGTACGCCTTCGAGGCGCTGGAGGCGGTCCGCGAGCGGATGGCCGGCGGCCTGCCGCCCGCCTGAGGGCGGGCGGCAGGGCGGTCAGGCGGCCGAGCGGCGGTCGGGGCGTCGACCCGGCGGGGAGGGTGGCTCCGGCCCGGGGTCGGGCACCGGCGGCATCGGCCGGGTGACAGGTTCCGCACCGGTGACACGCAGGTGCTCACCGTGGTGCCACAGCTCGACGGTGGCGTCGGGCGCGGCGTCGGGCAGCTCGTAGCGGGCCTCGGCCGGCGTCAACGTGACACTTAGCCGGTGGCCGCGCCAGCGCAGGCTGAACGCCAGCCTGTCGATCCGCCGGGGCAACCGGGGGTCGAAGGAGAGCACCCCACGGTCGTCGCGCAGCCCGCCGAAGCCCTGCACCAGCGCCAGCCACGCCCCGGCCAGCGAGGCCAGGTGCAGCCCGTCGGCGGTCTTGTCGCCAAGGTCGGCAAGGTCCTGCGTGACGGACTCGGCGAACAGGTCGTACGCCAGGTCGAGGTGCCCGACCTCGGCGGCAAGCACCGCCTGCGGGGCGGCCGACAGGGACGAGTCGCGGACCGTACGGGCCTCGTAGTAGGCGAAGTTGCGGGCCTTCTCCTCGGCGGTGAACTCGCCCGGGCAGTGCTGCATGGCCAACACCAGGTCGGCCTGCTTGACCACCTGCTTGCGGTACAGCTCCAGGTAGGGGAAGTGCAGCAGCAGCGGGTAGTCGTCCTCGTCGGTGTCGGCGAAGTTCCACTCCGGCTGCCTGGTGAACCCGGCGGCCTGCTCGTGCACCCCGCCCTCACTGTCGTACGGGATGAAGAGCGCGTCGGCGGCGGCCCGCCAGCCGGCGATCTCGGCCGGGTCCACGCCGAGCCGCCCGGCGGCGTCGGAGTGCCGCTCGGCTGCGTCCGCCGCGCCCCGCAGGTTGCGCCGCGCCATCAGGTTGGTGAAGACGTTGTCGTCGCCGAGCGCGGAATACTCGTCCGGGCCGGTCACCCCGTGCAGGTGGAACTCGCCGGTCTCCGACCAGTGGCCGTAGCCGTGCCAGAGCCGGGCCGTCTCCACAAGCAGGTCCAGCCCCGCCTCGGCGAGGAACCGCTGGTCGTCGGTGACCGCCACGTAGCGCAGCACCGCGTCGGCGATGTCCGCGTTGACGTGCAGCGCTGCGGTACCGGCCGGCCAGTAGCCCGAGCACTCCCGGCCGCCGATGGTCCGCCACGGGAACGTCGCACCGGCCAGCCGCAGCTCGGCCGCCCGCTCCCGGGCCTCCGGCAGGTGGCTGTGCCGCCAGGCCAGCGCCGAGCGGGCCACCGCCGGCGCCAGGTAGGTGAGCACCGGCAGCACGTACGTCTCGGTGTCCCACATGACGTGACCGTCGTAGCCGTTGCCGGTCAGGCCCTTGGCCGAGATGGTGCGGTCGCCGTCCGGGCGGCCCGCCTGGATGAGGTGGAACATGGCGAACCTGATCGCCTGCTGGAGTTCCGCGTCGCCGTCGAGCAGCACGTCGGCGACCTGCCAGGCGGCGTCCAGGCTGGCACGCTGGTCGGTGAGCAGGGCGTCGAAGCCGTCCGCCCGGGCGGCGTCCGCCTCGGCGACGACCAGGTCGGCCAACTCGTCGACCGGCGGCCCGTCGACAGGCCCGCACTCGTACGCGGCGAACTTCGTCAGCCGCAGCCGCTCGCCCGGGTGCAGCCGGCCGGCCACTGTCAGGCGTACGCGGTCGGGGACGTCGTCGCAGGTGGTGGTCACCGTGTCCGGCGCGTCCAGCAGGTGGCTGACCGCCACGGCGACGCGCTGCTCACTGCGCCCGGTGCGGTGTACAAGCACCCCGTCGAGACCGTTCGCGTGATGCGCCTCGGCGGTCAGCGGATCGGTGGGCACCGAGGCGGCGCGCGGGTCGTCCGAGCGTTCCGGCACCCGCTCGTTTGCCAGCAGGTCCGAGCAGACCCGCAGCTCGACGGGGGCGTCCAGCGGCTCGACCTCGTACCGGACGGCGGCGACCGGGCGGCGGGGCAGGGACACCAGCCGGGTGCTGCGGATCAGCACCCTCCGCCCGGCGGGCGAGGTCCACTCGGTCTCCCGGCGCAGCACACCCGTGCGCAGGTCGAGCACCCGCTCGTGTCGGTGCAGCGTTCCGGTGCTGATGTCCAGCGGCTCGTCGTCTACCCACAGCCGGATGAGCGCGGCGTTCGGCGCGCTGATGACTGTGTCGTTGGCCTGCGGAAACGCGTACCCCTCCTCGGGGTAGGTCTGTTCGCGCCGCTCGTGCAGGCCGTTGACGTAGCTGCCCGGCATCTCACCGGGCGCCCCCTCGTCGAGGACGCCTCGCCAGCCGACCCACCCGTTGCTCAACGCGAAGATCGACTCCGTCTCGCCGAGCCGGTCCAGATCAGCCCCGCTACGCCTGATCTGCCAGGTTTCGTCGTCCACCGTCCCAGCGGTGGGCGGCGGTTGGTCGGTGGCCGAACTGGTGTGCACGGAGCCTCCTGGGTGCCGACATCTTCTGACGAGCCAAGCAGAGACGCCTGTGCGGTTGCTGGACGAAAGTCGAGGGGTTGGCCTGACCTTCGGCCCTGCGGTGCCCGCTGGCGCGTTCCTACGTTGTCTCCAACATGAAGGCGGTATGAACATCAGGTGAGGTGATTCATGGCCGACACCGGCAGCATTGACGTTCCGGAGATCAGCGTCGAGTGGTACCACGACGTGGTCGACGCCGCCGCCGACAGCCCGCAGGCGGTGCAGTGGTTCGTCGGGCACGCCACCGAGGGGGTGATCCTGCTGCTCGGCGCGCTGCTGCTGGCGGCCGCGCTGAGCCGCCTGGCCGGCGGCCCGCACAACCGGGCACTCGCCCTTGTCGCGCCGCTGCCGACCCTCCTGGCGTACGCGGGCAGCGAAGGGCTCAAGACCGTGGTGGACGAGGACCGGCCGTGCCGGACGATCGGACAGGCGATCATCGCGGGCGCCTGTCCGCCACCTGGTGACTGGTCGTTTCCCAGCAACCACGCCACAGTTGCGGGAGCCCTGGCGGTCACCACGCTGCTGCTCTCCCGCCGGCTCGGCCTGCTCGCACTGCCGCTGGCAGCGCTTGCCGCCTTCTCCCGCGTCTTCGTGGGCGTGCACTACCCGCACGACGTGATAGCGGGTGTCCTGCTCGGCGCCCTGGTCGCCACGGTGGTGACCCCGCTGCTGGCCCGCCCGGCCGCCGAGGCGCTACGCCGTAGGGCCGACCGCGCCCGCGCCCAGAACCCGCGGTCAGGTGATCGAGAGGTGGTCAGGTGACCAGCAGCAGGGCGCCCACCGTGCCGAGCAACAGGAACGGGCCGAACGGCAGGTGGGTGGACCAGCGCGCCCGCCTGGCCGCCAACAGACCAATACTGACCAGGGCGGACAGCCCGAAGGCCAGCAGCAGCCCGAGCACCACTACAGACCAACCGCACCAGCCCAGCAGCGCGCCCACACTGAGCGCCAGCTTGGCGTCGCCGAGCCCGAAGCCACGCCTGCCGAGCAGCAGCGTGCTGGTGGCAAAGAGCAGCGCCAGCCCCGTGCCGGCGGCGACGGCCCGCAGCCAGGGTGCCGGTTCGGCGTAGGCCAGCGCGGCAGCACCGAGCAGCAGCCAGGTGCCGGCCGCCGCCGGCAGGGTGAGCCGGTCGGGCAACCGGTGCACGGCCAGGTCGACGAGCACCGCCGGAATCGTCCACCCGAGCCACCAGGCAAGCGCCGGCAGCGCCCCGCCGGCCGGTCCGACGAGCACCAGCAGCACCACTGCGGCGAGCGCGGCCACCTCGACCGTTCCGGGCGGCGGTCCGACCCGGGCTCGACAGCGACCGCAGCGGCCGACCGGGGCGAGCGCCGGCCAGGGCCGGGTCAGTCCGATCGGTTCGCCGCAGGCGTCGCAGCCGGTCCGGCTTTCGGTGCCCGACGGTACGGCGTAGCGCAGGGCGGCCAACCGCAGCAGCGGGCTGACCGACAGGGCGGCCAGGACCGCCGAGAGCCGGCCGGCCGGGCTCCGATCGGGTTGGCAGTGCTGGCCCGGCGCGGCCGTCGAAGGGCCGGTCAGTGCCATGTCGGTCCCACCGACGGGTCGACATCCCCCGCGTAGGCGAACACGTATCGTGACTGAACGATCGCTCTGGTGTAGCGGATGGCGCGGAAAGCGACCTTGAACTTCGGCCCGACGGCCGCACCGCCGACCCTGTCGACGCCGACCACCGAGCCCGACCGACCCCCTCGCCAATCGACCCTCGACCCCGTCGGGATGCCGGGATGAGGACGCGATGTCCCACTCCCGAGCCCGCCGGAGATCGTCCGGCAGCCCACTCCGACCCGGCGAGGCCCGAGCGAGGCCCAACCTCCGGCCGACCGTCGCCCGCAGCGCAGCACGGACACCCGCCACCACCACCCATCATCACGCAGCGTGTTCAGTTGAATTGCCTCTGTTGCATCAGCGGACGTCAGCTTATGCTCGCCCCTTGAGTGTGACGCAAGCCTCACTCCATCGACCGAACAACACGGGACATCGCATTTGTAAAGATCCGTAACGGTGAATGTGGAAGCGCAATGAACGGCTTCGGATGGGCTCATCCGGGCGCGCTTCCGTATGCCCTGCGGCGGTGACCCCCTCGCCGCCAGGCGATCACGAGGAGGGCTCGACGGTGCGCGGACGGCAGCTCAGAAGAGCGGCAATCTGCCTGCTGGTGACCGTCGCAGCGGTGCCGGTCGCCGCCTGCGGCAGCGAACGGGAGACCGTCAAACGGCCGACGGTGCCACGGGGCATGGACCGACAAGCGGATTCGGACGCCGATCGACTGGCTGCGGAAAAGGCTGCGCTCGACGCATATGCCGGTTATCTCGCGGCTTCACGCGCAGCGAGTGGACGCAGCGATCCGCATGCGCCGGAACTGTCCCACTTTCTCGCCGATCCACTGCTGACCCGGGTCCAGATGTCCATTCTCCAGGCCAAGGAGCACGGCGCGATGCGTACCGGGACGTTGAAATCCGACCCGACCGTCACCTCGGTCAGCCTGGACTCGAAGCCGGCCACAGTGGAGATCCAGGACTGCCTGGACGCGACCGGCTACCGACTGGTCTACGCCAAGGACCGACGGGTGGTCCCCGGCAGCGGCGGCGGCAGGCACCTGGCCACCGCCACCGCCACCCGCTATCCGGACGGCCGATGGCTGATCAGCTCCGGCGCGGCACACCAGGACCAGCCGTGCTGACCCGGGGAGGAAAGGGCACCCCGGTCGGTCGGATGCTCGCCGGCGTCGGCATGGCTCTGCTGCTGGTGGTCGGCGCGACCCTGCCGGCCGCCGCCGCCCGCCGCGCCGACCCGGGCGTGGAGTGCCCACCCGGCCAGCCCGACTGCAACGTCTGGGACGACGAACCCGGCACCCCCGGCGGTCCCGGTGGCGGCGGAGACAACGGTGGCGGGGACTCCGGCGGAGGCGGAGGTGGTGGTGTCTGCCAGTGGGCGGGTCGGACCATCCCCTGCTACCACGAGGCGCTCGGCTGGTTCGACAACGGCAGCGGTTGCTACTACAAGCTCGCCCAGCCGCAGAACGAGGCGCCCGAAGGTCAGCAGTGGTACGTGGAGACCTGCAACGGCGGCGACCTCGGTGCCCAGAACGTGGTGCTGCGCAGCGCCCCGCCGCCCGGCTTCGGCGCACCACCCGACCCGGAGGAGTTGGCCCGGCGGGCACTCGCCTCGATCAAGCTGCTGCCCGCGCGGCTGCGGGTGGCACCCCGCAAGGACATCGGCCCGGGCCTCGTCGGCCTCCCGGTCTGGATGTGGGCCACACCGAGCGCCAGTTACTTCGGGCCGCTAGGCGCGTCCGCGTCCGACAGAGGGTTGACAGTCACCATCGAGGCGAAGGTCGACCGGATCGTCTGGGACATGGGCAACGGCGACAAGGTCACCTGCACCGGCCCCGGCACCCCGTACGACGCGAAGGGCAGGCGCGCAGGCCGGCCCTCCCCGGACTGCGGCTACCGCAACGGCTACCCGAAGGCCGGCACGTACCGGGTGGGTGCCACAACGTTCTGGACGGTGCGCTGGTGGACCGGCGGCGGCGTCGAGGGCGAGATCGCCCAGACCCGGACCAGTGGCACCGTGCCGGTCCAGATCAACGAGCTCCAGGTGGTGACCAGGTGAGAAGCGAGCGAACGGAGCATGACCGGTGAGTCTGGCGACGCGTAACGGGGCCGGGCAGGTGGACGCGCCGGTCAGCCCGCCGAAGGTGGTACGGCAGCGCCGGGTTCGCCCCGGGCTGCTCGGCCTGGCCGTACTCCTGATCGCCCTGGGTGGGCTGGGCGCCGCGTTCGCGGTCACCTCGGTCCGTGCAACGGGCAGCTATCTCGCGGTGGCACGGCCGGTGGAGGTGGGGCGGGAGATCAGCGCCGCCGACCTGATCACCGTCCAGGTCGCCGGTGGGCAGGGGCTGGACCCGGTGCCCGCCGCCCGGTTGAACGAGGTGGTCGGCAAGCGGGCCGCCGTGGCCCTGCTCCCCGGCACCCTGCTCACCCTCGGGCAGGTCACCGACGCCCCGCTGCTCGGTCCGGGTCAGCAGCAGATCGCGCTGGGCCTGAAGCCCGCGCAGGTTCCGGCGCGTGAACTGCACCCCGGCGACAAGGTCCTGCTGGTCAGCACGCCGGACGACAACGCCACCGGGGCGACCGCCACCGGCACCCGGTTCGCGGCCACCGTGATCGACATGGTCAGCCCGACGGACAACGAGAGAGTGCTGTACCTGGCGCTCCCCGTCCGGGACGTACCCGCCGTGGTGGCCCTGGCCGCCCAGGAGCGGCTCGCCGTCGTGCTTACCGAGGCGGCCTGAGGATGGCGATCATCGCGCTGGTGTCCGCGAAGGGTTCGCCCGGGGTGACCACCTCGGCGCTGGCCTGCGCGCTGGCCTGGCACCGCCGACTGGTCCTGGCCGAATGCGACCCGGCCGGCGGGTCGATCCTCGCCGGATATCTCGGTGGCCAGTTGGACGGGCCGCGCGGGATCGGCGAACTGGCAGTCGGGGAGCTGCGGGACGGCAACCTGGAGACGGCGTTCTGGTCGCAGCTTGTCGATCTGGACGCGCCACGCCGGGAACGGCTGCTGTTGCCCGGCCTTGTCGACCCGGCCCAGGCCGGCAGTGTCACACCGCTCTGGCAGCGCTTCGCGGACTACTTCACCGCATTGGACCGCGGCAACCCCGGCTACGACGTGCTCGTCGACTGCGGTCGCCTGCATGTCACCGGCCCACCGTTGCCACTGCTGCGGGCCGCCTCTGTGGTGCTGCTCGTGACCCGGGCCCACCTGCCGGACCTGTCCGGAACGCGAGCTGTGGCCACCGCCCTCGAACGGGACTTCGCCGACCACCGGGTGCCGCCGGGCACGCTACGGCTGCTGCTGGTCGGCGACGGGCACGGACGTACCGAGATCAGCCGCGCGTTGAAACTGCCTGTCATCGCCCGACTGCCGCACGATCCGCGTACCGCGCAGGTGCTGGCCCTTGGTGGCACGGTGCGGTCCGGACGGCCGCTGCTGCGCGCGGCCGCCGGCTTGGAGGTGCCGGTCGGCGCGCTGCTGGAACGACGGCGGGCGCGACTTGCCTGGCCGGTGCAGCAGGTGGTGCCCGATGCGGTTTGAGCCGGTCTCCGCCGACCCGCGTCAGCAGCCGCCGGGTGCGACGTCCACGGCACCGCCGCTGCCCACGCCGAACGGCCGGCACCATCCACCGCTACCGACCCCGGTCCCCGCCGTCAACCCGCCACCGGAGCAACCCCGACCCCGGACGGACTTCCAGGTGGTGCGGGAGCTTCGCCGCGAACTGACCGAACGCCTCACCCTGTGGCAGCGCGGCCGGGAGTTCACAGTCGACGAGGAGGACACCGAGCGGGCGCGACTGGCCGTCGCTGTGGTCTCCGAGTACGCCGACGCGGTCCGCCGGGCAGGTACGCCGATGGCCGCAGGCGAGGAGCGCCTGCTGCTCGACCAGGTGACAGCCGAACTGGTCGGGCTGGGCCGGCTACAGACCCTGCTTGTCGACGACACCATCGAGGAGGTGCACATCCTCGGTTGCGACCAGGTGCGCATCACCAGGCACGGCGGTGGGGTGGACTGGGCCGAGCCGATCGCCGACAGCGACGCCGAGTTGGTGGAGATCCTCCAGGCGGCGGCCCGGCGGGCCGGCGCGACCGAGCGGTCACTGTCCACAGTGAAGCCGACACTCGACCTGCAACTGCCCGACGGCAGCCGGCTGGCCGCGGTGTTCCTGGTCAGCCACCGCCCGTACGCGGTGATCCGCAAGCACAACACGCTGGACGTCAGCCTGGACGACGTGGCCGGCGCCCGGGGCGACCTGGACGAAATGATCGACCCCCTGCTGCGCGACTTCCTTCGTGCGGCGATGCGCGCCGGGTTGAACATCATGGTGGCCGGGTTGGCCGGTGCCGGAAAGACCACGATCATCCGGGCGTTGATGAACGAGATCCCGCCCGACGAGCCGTACGTGCTGCTGGAGGAGAGCCGGGAGTTGCTGCCGGCACGCCGCCGGGAGCGGCACCGGGCGGTGATGAGCTTCGAAGCCCGCGAGGGGCACGGCGAGCGCGGCTTCGACGGCCGGCCTGCGGGCGAGGTGACGATCGCCGACCTGATCCCGCTGTCGCTGCGGATGGGCGTACTGCGGATCATCGTGGGCGAGGTGCGCTCCCGGGAGATCGTGCCGATGCTCCAGGCGATGACCACCAGCCGCGGTTCGATGTGCACGATCCACGCCCGTACGGCCTCCGGGGTGGGTGAACGCATCGTCGAGTTGGCGCTGGCGCACGGCCGCGAGATGACAGTCGACCAGGCCCGGCGGATGGCCGGCAACGCCCTCGACCTGATCGTCTACGTCACCGTCGAGGACGAGACAGCGATCGGCGGACGCAAGCACCGGTTCGTCTCCCATGTGGAGGAGGTGATCGGGGCCGGTGAGGCCGGACGTATCACCACCACGAGCGTCTTCGGGCCGGGCGCGGACGGGCGTGCGGTCCCTCAACACCTGCCCGAGCGGGTCCGCGACCAGTTGCTGCGTGTGGGCTACGACGCACGGCTGCTGACCCGGTGGATCGAGGCCGGCACCGGAGCGTGGCGTCGCCCCCGACAGACCCGACTGGGCCGGCGGTGACGTGATGGGAAACAGCCTTGAGTTGATCGCCGTGATCTCCGGGGCCGCCTGTGTCGCCGGACTGCTGCTGGCCGTGGTCGCGCTTGTGGGCACCCGCCGGCCCGCCGGCCCCGGTCCGGGCGCGGGTCCCGGCCTTGCTCGACTGTGGCGCGGATCCAGCCCCAACCCCGCCGAGCAACGCGCCCATCAGGCACTGCTGCTCGCCGCGGTGGTGGCCGGCGCGCTCGCCTTCCTGTTGACCGGGCTGCCGGTGGTGGGTCTGCTGGTGGCTGTGGCGGTGCCCGGCACGCCGTGGCTGTTCGCGGTGGGCAAGGCCGAGCAGCGCGCCATCGCCCGCATCGAGGCGGTCGGCGAGTGGACGCGCCGCCTCAAGGACGTTTCCGGCATCGGGCAGGGCCTCCAGCAGTCCATCATCGGCACGATCGGCAGCGTGCCACCGGGCATCGAGGACGAGGTACGGCTGCTCGCCGCCCGGTTGCAGGCCGGCTGGACGGCGCGTACCGCGTTGCTGGCCTTCGCCGACGAGATCGGCGACCCGGTCTGCGACCAGGTGGTGGCGGCGTTGATCCTGCACCTGAGCGATCGGGGTGAACGACTCGGTGACGTGCTCGGCTCTATCGCCGGCGCGGCGGCGGCGGAGGTCGCCACCCGCCGGGAGATCGAAGCCAAGCGCACCCAGCCCCGGTTCGCGGTCCGCTTCCTGACCGGCATGACCCTGGCGACCCTGGCGTACGGGCTGGTCAACACCGAGTACATCAAGCCGTACGGCACACCGACCGGCCAGGTGGTGATGGCCACCCTCGGCGCGGCCTTCATCGGTCTGCTGGCCTGGGTCCGTTCGATGAGTCAGCCGCAGCGCCCGGCCCGGTTCCTGCCGGCTCCGGACCCGCAGGAGGTGCTCGCGTGAACGCGAGCAACGCGGGCCCGCGCGGCGGAGGTGAGCACCGATGATCGTCCTCAACTGGCACCTCGCCATCGCTGTGTGCGGCGGGGCCACCATCGGGTTGGGGCTGTTCCTGGTGATCCGGGAGTTGGTGCCGGCGACCCCGGCGCTCGGGCCGGCGCTGCGCCGGTTGCACCAGCCGCCCAGCCTTGGCCGGGTCGCCGCTCCCACGTCCCGGCAACCGGACTGGTTGACCGGGCTGGCCCGCTGGCTGCGACCGCCGCACCGGCAGCTCGCCCTGATCGGTCAGACCTCCGAGCAGTACGCGCTGTCGGTGCTGCTCTCCGCGCTGATCGGGCTGGCCACGCCTACCCTGCTCGGCGTCGCGCTGTTCGTGCTCGGCATCTCGTTTCCCCTTGTCATTCCGGTGCTCGGCAGCCTCGGCATGGCGCTGGTCGCCGGGCTGCTGGCGCACCGGGCGGTGCTGACCAAGGCGGACGCCGCCCGGGACGAGTTCCGGCAGGCCGTCTGCACCTACCTGGACCTGGTGGCGTTGCAACTGTCCGCCGCGCACGGTCCTGTGCAGTCGTTGGAGCGGGCCGCCGCGGTCTGCGACGGCTGGGTCTTCGACCGAATCCAGGAGTCCCTGCGGATCGCCCAGATGCAGATGCACGCGCCCTGGGACGAACTGCGCGACCTCGCCGACAAGATCGGCATCCCGGAGCTGGGGGACGTCGGCGCGATCATGCGGTCCTCCGGCAGCGAGGGCGCGCAGGTGCACGAGACCCTGCGCAGCAGGGCCGACTCGTTGCGCGACCAGATCCGCACCGACAACCTCGCCCGCGCCGAGGGCGTGACCAGCCGACTCGACATCCCGGGCGCACTGCTCGTCTTCGTGCTGCTCGGCTTCGTCGTCTATCCGTTCCTCGCCCGAGTCTGACCCGATCCCAGAAGGAGTACGCCATGTCCCTCATCAGCTACCTGCACGTCGTGCTGACGACGCGCCTCGCCGAGGTGCGCCGCGACGGCGAGCGCGGAGACAGCCCGGTCCCGACCGCTGTGATCATCTTCGGTCTGGTCTTCGTGGCGACAATCGTCACCGGCCTGGCCCTGAGCAAGGCCAACGACTGGATGACGAACATTCCGACCCACACGAACCCGAAGTAGCAAACATGCGCGGAGCCGCGTACCCGTGCTGGTGCCGGGCGGTGTCGACCGCCCGGCGCCGGCTCGTGGCCGGCGACCGGGAGCGGGGTGCCAACCCTGTGGAGTTGGCAGTGGTGATGCCGCTTATCCTGCTGCTGCTGTTCGCGTCGATCCAGGTCTCGGCCGTCTTCCTGGCCCGCTCCACGGCGTTGAACGCCGCGCAGAGCGGGGTCAACGCCGAGCGGCTGTACCAGGCGCCCGACGGCGCCGGGGCGGCAAGCGCCACCCGGTTCCTGACCGCCTCGGGCGGCTGGCTGGTGGGCTGGGACAAGAACGCCCCGAGCTGCGTGACCACCGAGGTCGAGGTGACCTGCACGGTGCGCGGCCGGTCCCTGTCGGTGGTGCCCGGCGTGAACTTCGCGGTGCAGCAGACCGCCCACGGAACGGTGGAGCGGGTGACCCAGCCGTGAACCGTCCCGCCGAGCGCGGCTCGGTCTCCATCGAGGTGGCGGTGCTCGCGCCCGCGTTCATCGCGCTCATGGTGCTGGCCGGTGTGGCCGGGCGCAGCGCGGTGGCCGCCGAGGCGATCGACGCTGCCGCGCACGACGCCGCCCGCGCCGCGTCGATCTCCCGGGACGCCTCCACCGCCCGCGCCCAGGCCCGTGAGGCCGCCCGCAACCAGCTGGACTGGCGTGGTCTGGCCTGCACCAACACCCCCACGCTGACGTTCACCGGCTCGGTGCAGGGCCGGGCCACGAGCTTCGACGACGCCTTCCGCAGCCCCGTCGGGCAGGACGCCACTGTCACCATCCAGGTCGCCTGCCGGGTGTCCTTCCGGGACCTGAGGCTCGGCGCGCTGCCCGGCATGCCGACCGACAACCGCGTAGTGGCGAGCTTCACCTCACCCCTGGACCGCTACCGGAGCCGGCAATGAGCACCCCGACAGGTGTACGTCCGCTAACCGACGACCACGGCCGGGTGAGCATCTTCCTGGCTGTGGCGATGATCGGCGTACTGGCCATCATCGGCCTCTCCTTCGACGGCGCCGGGCAGCTGCGCACCCTGCATCGCGCCGACAACCTGGCCGCCGAGGCGGCACGCGCGGGCGGGCAGGCCATCGACCGGGCGACCGCGATCGAGGGCGGGCCGAAGCGGATCAACGAACCGCAGGCACGCGTCGCGGTCGCCAACTACCTCTCCGCCGCCGGCACCACCGGCCACACAGTGAGCTTCCCGCGCATCGCCGGGGAGACCGTCGTCCAGGTACGCGTCACGATCACCTACCGCCGCTCGATGCTCGGGCTGTTCGGCTTCGCCGACCGGGTCACCGTCACCGGCGAGGCCACCGCGCGGGCCATCACCGCAGGACCGTAGGAAGGGAAGGCAGCCATGTCCGCATCGGATCGGTCCGCGGTACGCCGGACCGGACGTATCCTCACCGGCTTCGGCGCGCTTGTCGTGCTCTGCGCCCTGGTGGTCGGCGCGCCGATCGCGCTGCTCGCCTTCGCCGGCAACCCCCTGCCTGATCACCTGCCCACCTTCGCCGAGGTGGGCACGGCGCTGACCAGCCGGGACGACGGTCAGCTCTTCCTGCGGGCGTTGGCGCTGGCCGGATGGTTCGGCTGGGCCACGTTCACCTTCTCCGTCCTGGTCGAGCTGGGCGCGCAGACCTTGCGCCGGCCTGCGCCGAAGCTGCCCGGGATGAGCCGCCAGCAGAAGGCCGCCGCCGCGCTCGTCGGCTCGGTCGCGCTGATCCTCGTGGCCAGCCCGGCCGCCGCCAGCGCCGCAGCCGTCTACGGCACCCCGGCGTACGCGAGTCCGGACGCGGCAGCCGTCGCCACCCTCGCCGCGCCGAACCGTCCGAGCGCGACGCACGACACGGCGGTCCCGCTGACCCGGACCGGGTTCACCGCCCCCGGTGACTCCCCCGCTGACGAAGAAGCTACGCCGATGTACCGCGTGGCAAGGGGCGACTACCTCGGCACTGTGGCCGAGCGTTACCTGGACGAGTTCGGCGACTACCGGCAGCTCGCCAAGCTGAACAAACTCGACGACCCGGACCGCATCCGCCCCGGCCAACTGCTACGGCTCCCCAGCGAGGCCGCCGACCAGGGCGCACGGCGGCACGCCACCGGGAAACTGGTCGGCCAGCCTGCCGCACCCAAGCCGCCGGCACCGCGACCGGCGCCCGAGCAAACCGCCCCGGAGCAGACGGCACCGGAGCGGGAGGCACCGGAGCAGGGGGCACCGGAGCGGACCGCACCGGAGCGGGTGGAGACGACACCCCGCAGCGGTACGGAATCGGCGGGCCAGGCACCCACGATGACGGTCGGCGCAGCCCGGGCCGGTGACACCGACGGGGTCAACCGACCGCTGGCGGTGTCCGCCGTGTTGGCCGTCGCGAGCATCGTCGGCGCCCAGATCGGTGCGGTGCTCGGCCTACGCCGCCGCCCGGCGACCGCCGGGGCGGCTCCCCGGTTGGCCACGTCCTCCCGCACCCCCCGGACCAGAACACCAGCAACGCGCTACAACCGCGCGGCGATCGGCAGCGGCACGGTAGCTCGCGACGGCCGTGCAGCATCTCGCGGCGACAGCGGGGTAGCCCGCGACGGCCGTGCAGCATCTCGCGACGGCGGCGGGGTAGCTCGCGAGGGCCGTGCAGCATCTCCCGATGGCGGCGGGGTAGCTCGCGGCGGCAGCGCGGTTGCTCGCGGCAGCGGGATCGCACCTACTGGCAGCACGGCACCTGCCAGCCGCGGCACGCCGCCCACCGGTGGACCGAGTTGGGTTGGCGACGACGCTTGGGCAGGCGACAGTGCCGAAGGCCAACTGTTCGCCAGCGGGCATGACCTGGACTCCGTACCGGACGGACCATCGGTCGGCCGCCACCGGCGCAGCTGAACGGACCGTCGGCCCGCCGGCACCGACGCAGCTGACCCAAACATTGAGCTCGGCGACGGTGCGGGTCACGCGCCGAGGGCTCCCGGGGCAGGTGTCCGGAGAGCGTGATACCTCAGAGTCATCTTGATACCTCAGAGTCATCATCGTCGTCGGCAACACCGGCTCCCGGGAGCGAAGCACCGGCGTCGGGCAAGCGAGGCAGATCGGGCAGTGCCAGGCAGGGCCAGGCCGGGCAGTGCCAGGCAGGGCCAGGCCGGGCAGTGCCAGGCAGGGCCAGGCCGGGCAGGGCCGGGCCAAGCAGGGCCGGGCCGGCGGGTGTCAGGGCAGGCGGGTTTGGAGCACGCCGTTCTGGATGCGGGTGGGCAGGATCTGTTGGTCGCTGCCGGAGGGCCCCTGCACTACCTCGCCCCCGTTGAGCCGGAACGCGCTGCCGTGCCACGGGCAGACCACGCAGGCGTGGCCGTCGATCTCCTGCACCTCGCCCTCGCCGAGCGGCCCGCTCTGGTGCGGGCACCGCTCCAGCATCACTGTTACCTCGTCGCCGTGGCGATAGAGGATCACCGAAATGTCGTCGTCCACCTCGCGGGTGATCAGCGTGCGCTGCGGCAGCGTGGCCATGTCGGCCAGCGAGTGCCAGCCGTCGCTCATCCGGTGCAGCTCGGAGATGCTCTGGTTGACCTGGGCGCCCTGCTTGTAGGCCAGGTGGCCGCCGATGTATGCCCCGAGGCTCACGGCGGAGAGCCCGAGGAAGCCGAGGGCCCTGCCCACGCCGTGACGGCCGGATAGACGTGCCGCAAGTGAGCCGGCGTAGAGGCCGACGCCGACAGTGTTCGCGGCGGCGTGCACCAGGCCGACCCGACGCTGGTCCCGGGAGAGCGCCGCCCAGTCGTTCAGCCCGGCCACCGCCGCGGGCAGCGCGCTCACCGTGCCCAGGCCGACGAGCACTGTGGCCGGCCGGCGCTGGCCCGGCATCAGGTCCAGCACTGCGGAACTGATCCACGCACCTACCGGCACCTGCACCATCGCCGGGTGCAGTGGATGCCCCAGCGGCACACCGTGCAGCAGGTCCCGCAGCCGCCGCGGACGCAGCGTGCTGAGGACCACCCGCTGCAACCGGTCGCCCGTCCGGTCCAAGCCGGCTGCCTGCTCAACTTTCGTCAGAAGTGCTCGCACCCGTACCGACTTCCCAGCGAACGCGGTCGCAAACCGCCCAACAGTGGCAATCCCCCACCGCCACCACCCCAGCTTCTCGCCGATCTTGCAGTTGCTGCCCTGGCAATCGCGTACACCTCGGGCATTTGGGCGACCGAAACTGCACGATCAGCGTGGGTGGGGGTGGGGACCTTGAGTGGGGTGGGCATGCTGGGCTTTATGGGTGTTCTTGTGGAGCGTTCGGGGCCGGTGACGACTGTGGTGCTGGACCGGCCGGAGGCGCGCAACGCTGTGGACGGGCCGACCGCGCGGGCCCTCGCGGACGCCTTCCGCGCCTTCGACGCCGACCCGGACGCGGCGGTCGCCGTGCTCTGGGGAGCGGGCGGCACGTTCTGCGCCGGCGCTGACCTCAAGGCGATCGGTACGCCGAGCGGCAACCGGGTCGAACCGGAGGGCGACGGTCCGATGGGGCCCACCCGGATGGTGCTGGGCAAGCCGGTGATCGCGGCGATCTCCGGGTACGCGGTGGCCGGCGGGCTGGAGTTGGCGCTCTGGTGTGACCTGCGGGTCGCCGAGTCCGACGCCACGCTCGGGGTGCTCTGCCGCCGTTGGGGAGTGCCGTTGATCGACGGTGGCACGGTCCGGCTGCCCCGGCTGATCGGGGAGAGCCGTGCCCTGGACCTGATCCTCACCGGCCGTCCGGTGCCGGCCGACGAGGCGTTCGCGATGGGGTTGGTCAACCGGTTGGTGCCGCCGGGCCAGGCGCGGGCGGCAGCCGAGGAGCTGGCGGCCCTGATCGCCAGGCACCCGCAGACCTGCCTGCGCAATGATCGGGCGGCGGTGCTGGCCGGGGCGGGCCGGCCTGAGTCGGAGGCCATGGCGACGGAGTTGGCGTACGGGATGGAGTCGCTGGCCACCGACGCGGCGGCCGGCGCGGCCAGGTTCGCCGCCGGCGCCGGCCGGCACGGCGCCGCGGCGGACTGACGCCAAGCCGGGCGGTGTGGTCACCCGTGTGTCGAGTGGCCACACCGCCCGGGGAACCGACCGCCGCCCGGCGACCGGGCTGGGTCAGTTGCGGTTGATGGTGAACGTCGAGGTGGGGTTCTGGATGTCTACAGCGTTGTTGCTCAGCCGCAGGTTGTTGAAGGTGACCGACCCGACGGCCGGACCCTGCCCTGCCTCCGGCATCGGGTTGGCCCAGATGGCGAAGCCGGACTTCGCGTCGTAGGCATCACCGCTCTTGCGCGCCCCGCTGATCGACACGTTTGTGAAGACCGTGTCGGTGATCGGGTTCTGCGGCTGCCCGCCGACGTAGTTCGTCTGGAACATGATGCCGCTGTAGGTCGGGTCGACGATGTCCACGTCGCTGACCCGGATGCCCTGGAACACCTTCGAAGCGGAGAAGACCCAGATCGCCGGGAAGGTCTGCCCTCCCCAGAAGTGCCCACCGGCCCGGACGATCGAGATGTTCTCGAACCGGGTGGGTGGGCTCGCTCCGAAGCCGTTCATGGGGTAGCCGAAGTCGAGTGAGCTGATGGTGATGCCGGCGTAGACGAGCGTGTCCGCGATGTAGATGTTGCGGAACGTGTTGCCGTAGCCGCCGTAGACGGCGACACCGGCGGCCCGCCAGGTCAGCGTCGACGTCAGGTTCTCGTAGACGTTGTCCCGCATGTCCGCGCCGCCCGCGTCGATGGCCGAGAACAGCGCGAAGCTGTCGTCGCCGGTGGCCCGGGCGTCGTTGTTGCTCACCAGGTTGTTGGTGCTCCCGTTGGTCATGTTGATGCCGTCGGCGAACATGTTCCGGATCCGGGAGTTCTTGATCGTCATGTAGTCGGTGTTGGCGCCCCAGTAGAGGCAGACCATGTGCTCGTTCCAGATGTTGTCGATCACGATGTTCGACACGTTGGCGAAGTCGAAGACCTTGCCGGGGCCGTCGATCCGCGAGGTGTAGTTGCCGAAGTAGGCGAAGTTCGCGAACGACGACCCGGCCGCCGAGTTCTCCGCCCGGAAACCGATGTCGGTGTTGTCCTGCCCGGACGGGGCGTTGAACCGGGTGTACCAGGGGCCGGCGCCGGTCACCTTTACCGCCTTGCCGTACACCTGGAACTTCGACGAGGTGGAGTAGTTGCCGGCCGGTAGGTACACGCCGATCAGGTTGCCTGTGGTGTCCATCCGCACCCGGTCCAGGGCGTTCTGCACGTCCTGGTGGGTGAAGCCGGTCGGCGTGGTGTAGCGCGCCGGGTCCGGGTTCGCGATCGGTGCCACCTGCTCGGTGTTCATGAAATCGATGGCGTACGTGGTGGTGTTGGCCGGGTCCTTCTGGAGGCGGATCCTGCTGCCGGCCGGGATCGTCGAGTTGAGCATGACGTTGGCTTCGTCGTAGATGTGCCGCGGGCTGCCCGCGCTCGGCGAGTTGCCAGGGCTGGCCTCATTGCCGTAGAGCCAGGCGTAGCGGGACGTCAGGTCGATGGCCTTGTGGAAGGTGCCGTTGACGTAGACGTTGAGCGTGGAGTTGATCCCGCCGCCGCCCGGCGCGTCCGGGATGGAGAACCTGGTGACGAGGGTGTTGGTGCTGGCCCTGGTGGTCCACTCGACGTAGCTGCCTGTCGAGTTGAGGGTCACCGCGCGCCGGCCGGACGCCTCACCGGCCAGATCGCCGACGGTACGGTTCGGGCCGACGACCGTCGCGCCGCCGCCGACCACGCCGTCCTCGGCCTCGTACATGTCGTACGGCATGTTGGCACCGCGACCGACGAAGAACGGACGGTCACTTGTGTTGTTGCCCTGCTTGACGGGCAGTTCGTTGCCGTCGGCGGCGAGCACCACCCGGACCGTGTACTTGCCGTTCACGGCCGTCCAGGTGCCCAGGTTGACCGGGCCGACGGTGGCCCCGGCGTTGATCACTCCGGAGTACGAGCCGGTCAGGGTACGCACGGCGGTGCCGGCCTCGTTGAGCACTGTGAGCGTGATGCCGTGCGCCCCGGAGGCGGACGCCACGCTGCCGGCGTTGCGTACCGACACCGAGAAGGTGACGGTGTTGCCAGCTGCCGGGTTGCCCGGTGACCAGGCGACCGCCGAGGCGACCAGGTCGGAGCTGGCGACCGGGCTGACCACAAGAGGGCTTGGGCTGGTGTAGCTGTTGTTGGTGTCGTCCTGCTCGACGACGGTGTTGCTCTCGTCGACCTTCGCGCTGAGCGGGTAGCTGCCCGCGTCGCGGGTCCCGATATTCGCGCTGACAGTGGTCGACGCGCCGGCCGCGAGGCCACCGACGGACGCGGTGCCGACCCGGGTCGCACCGAGGTAGAAGTTGACGTTTGTGGCACCGGAGGCCGCCGAGCCGGCGTTGCGCACTGTGGCCGACAGGGTGACGGCACTCGTCTCGACGGGCGCGGACGGGCTGAACGACATGCCGGTGACGGTCAGGTCCGGGTTCGGTGCGGGAGTGCCGATGACCTGGAACTCGGCCACCTGTCCGGCGGGCGCGCCGGTGTTGGAGGCGATCGAGAGCCGTACGTCGGCAGCCGCGCCCGACACCGGGATGGTGACAGTGTTGCCGGTGGCGGGGTTGAAGGTGTAGTTCGCGGCACCCACAAGCGTGGTGAACGTCGACGAGCCCTGGTCCCGGCCGAGGACTGTGATGTTCTGGGTACGCGTGCCCCAGGCCGAGTCCGGGTTGAGCTTCAACACGATCTGGCTGAGGCTGGCGTTGGCACCGAGTTGCACGGTGATCGTGCTCGGGTTGCCGTTGCCCTCCCAGTAGGTGGCCGTGTTGTTGTCGTTGGCGTTGGTGGCCACGAACGTGTGGACGTACCCGGAGGCGGTGATCGGTTTGCCGACCGCGAGGTTGGTGCCGACCGGCGGGTTGCCGGTGCCCGTCCGGGTCACTGTGTTGCTGTTCGCCGACTGGTTGCCGGCCGCGTCCCTGGCCCGCACGTAGTACGAGACGGTGGCGCTGTCGGGCTGGTTGTCGGTGTAGGTCAGCGTCGAGCCGTTGACGCTGCCGCGCAGCGCGCCGCCCGCGTAGACGTCGTAACCGGTGACCCCGACGTTGTCGGTGGACGCCGACCAGGTGAGCCGGATCTGGCCGCTGGCGGGCTGGGTGTAGGCCAGGTTGCCGGGGACGCTTGGCGCCTGGGTGTCGGGGCTGCTGGCGGCGCCGTACACCTCGACCTCGGAGAGCTGGGCGGCGGGCCAGCCGGTGTTGCCGGTGACCTGGACCCGCACGTAGCGGGTGCTGGCCGCGGTGAAGCTGGCGGTCGCGGTGTTGGCGGTGCCTGGGTCGAAGGTGTAGTTGCCGGACGCCTTCAGCGTGGTGAAGGTCGAGCCGTTCGTGGAGCCGAGCACCGACAGCGTCTGGGTACGGGTCTGCCAGGCCGACGACGGCGGCAGCTTGAGCACCACCCGGTCGACGCTGACGGTGGCGCCCAGGTCGGCCTGGATCCACTGTGGGAACGCGTTGTTGGCGCTCTCCCAGTAGGTGTCGGCGTTGCCGTCGTTGGCGTTGGCCGCCACGTAGTTCTGGTTGTAGCTGCTGGCGCTCATCGTGGCGGAGAGCCCGGCGAGCATTGCCGCGCGGGCGGCGGACGCGGACGCGGCGACCGCCGGGGCCGCGCTGGCCACGGGGGTGAGGGCCGGGGCGGCGGCGAGAAGCATCCCGGCGAGCGCGCTGGCGATCAGCCGGCGGTGAACGGGTCGTCGGGCCGTGCGGGTGGTGCGGGGACCGGTCGTGCCGGTCGGTGGGGTGCCTCGTCTGGTGCCGTTTCTGGACATGGGTCGCTTACACCTCTTTCGGGGGTGGTGGGGTGCGTTGCGTTGCCCGGTGACGGGTGCGGAGATACGCCCGTCGTGCCGCGACAGGTGGAGACGGTGCGATGGTGGGTGGGCCGTGTCGGTTCGGCGTCGCAGGTTCCTCGTTTTCTCCTCTCTCTCGATACGTCCGCCGGTCGGGTCAGGTCAGGTCGGCGCCGTCCGCCGCGCGCGGCTTGCCCGCCAATTCGGGGGTACGCAGCCAGACGGCCGTGTCGGACGGCAGCAGCCCGTCGTCGAGTGGGCCGCTGGCCAGCAGCAACTCCCCGTCGGGTGGCAGCGGCACCGCAGTGTCGGAGAGGTTGACCAGGCAGTGGAAGCCGTCGCCGCGGCTGAAAGCGAGTACGCCGTCCGGGGCGGGCAGCCAGGTCAACCCGCCGTCGCCGAGCGCCGGTTCGGCGCGTCGGAGCCTGATCGCCGTCCGGTACAACTCCAGCATCGACGTTGAGTCGCCGGTCTGCGCACGGGCGGTCCGGTCCTTCCAGTCGGCCGGCTGCGGCAGCCAGGGCGCCGCCGCGCCCTCAGGGCTGAACTCGAACGGCGGCTCGTCACCGGCCCACGGCAGCGGCACCCGGCAGCCGTCCCGGCCGGGGTCGACCCGGCCGGAACGTTCCCACATCGGGTCCTGGCGCAGCGCGTACGGGATGTCCTCGACCTCCCACAGTCCCAGCTCCTCGCCCTGGTAGACGTAGGCGGCGCCGGGCAGCGACAGCGACAGCAGCGCGGCGGCCCGCGCCCGGCGGGTGCCCAACTCCAGGTCGGTGGGGATCCCCTCACGCTTGGCGGCGAAGCTGAACGTGGTGTCCGCCCGGCCGTAGCGGGTGACGTGCCGGGTGACGTCGTGGTTGGAGAGCACCCAGGTGGCGGGGGCGCCGACCGGGGCGTGCGCGCTCAGCGTCCCGTCGATGCTCTCGCGCAACGCCGAGGCGTCCCAGGCGCAGCCGAGGAAGTCGAAGTTGAACGCCGCGTGCAGCTCGTCGGGGCGCAGGTAGTTGGCGAACCGCTGGCGGTCCGGCAGCCACACCTCGCCGATCAGCGCCCGGTCACCGGGGTACGAGTCGGCGACCCGCCGCCAGCCCCGGTAGATGTCGTGTACGCCGTCGAGGTCGTGGAACGGGTGCGGCTGGTCCGGCCGGACCTCGGGCAGCGTCCCGTCCTTGACCAGCAGCCCGGCCGAGTCGATCCGGATGCCGTCGACCCCCCTGTCGAACCAGAACCGCAGGATGTCCTCGAATTCGGCGCGTACCCGTGGGTGGTCCCAGTTGAAGTCCGGCTGCTGCGGGGCGAACAGGTGCAGGTACCAGTCGCCGGGGGTGCCGTCCGGGTTGGTGGTGCGGGTCCAGGTCTCGCCGCCGAACTCGCCGACCCAGTCGGTGGGCCGCTGGTCGCCGTTCGGGCCTCGTCCGGGACGGAACCAGAACAGGTCCCGCTCGGGTGCTCCCGGACCGCCGGCCAGCGCGGCCTGGAACCACGGGTGCGCGTCGGAGCAGTGGTTGGGCACCACGTCGACGATCGTCCGGATGCCGAGTTCGTGCGCCTCCGTGATCAGCGCCTCCACCTCGGCGAGGGTGCCGAAGACCGGGTCGATGTCGCGGTAGTCGGACACGTCGTAGCCGGCGTCCGCCATCGGCGACGGATACCAGGGGCTGAACCAGATCGCGTCGACGCCGAGCGCGGACAGGTGGTCGAGCCGGGACCGGATGCCTGCTACGTCGCCGATGCCGTCGCCGTTGCCGTCGGCGAAGCTCCGCGGGTACACCTGGTAGATAACCGCCCCACGCCACCACGGACTTTTGTCTGCTGTGGACACGAGCACCTGCTTTCTGCGTCAGTGCGTCGACGTGCTCGCCGACCTGTCTCTGTCTCGGAGCGAACCACCGTTGTTCGCCGCGGTGTTGCGGTGGTGGTCATCCCTTGAGGCTTCCTGCGGTCAGACCGGACATGATGTTCCGCTGGAAGACCAGGAAGATGATGACGGTCGGGATCGCGGCGATGACCGACGCGGCGATGACCACGTTCATCGGCGTACCGCCCGCGAAGGTGTAGATGCCGACGCTCACCGTCCTGGTCTCGGGTGACGGCATGACCAGCTTCGGCCAGAGGAAGTCCTTCCAGACCGCCGTCACGGCGAAGATCGAGACGACGCCGAGGATCGGGCGCGACAGCGGCAGGATGATCGACCAGAGCGTACGCAGCGGCGTCGCCCCGTCCACGAGTGCCGCCGCCATCAACTCCTCGGGAATCGAGTCGAAGAACCGCTTCAACAGGAAGATGTTGAACGCGTTCGCGACCATCGGCAGCCAGATCGCGAACGGCGAGTCGAGCAGGTTGATGTGCAGGATCGGCAGGTCGAGCACTGTCACGTACTGCGGCACGATGAGCACCATCGCCGGGATCATCAGCGTCGCCAGCATGAGGGCGAGGATCGTGTTGCCGAAGATCGGTCGGAGCTTGGACAGGGAGTACGCCGCCGCGCTGTCGAAGACGAGTTGGAACAGCACCGCGCCGGCCGCGTAGTAGAACGTGTTGAACAGCAGCTTGGCCAGGGCCAGGTTGTTCCACGCGTCGATGTAGTTCTGCGGCTGCGGGTCCTTCGGGAACAGCGTCGGCGGGGTCTGTGCGATCTCCTGGCCGGACTTGAGCGCGCCGGTGACCATCCAGTAGAGCGGGCCGAGGAAGACGAGAGTGAAACCGGCCACGACGACGGCCAGCAGCGCCCAGTAGATGACCCGGCCGCGCCCCCTGCTGAGCTGGGCATGGGAGATGAGGGTCCGGGTCCCGGAGTCCTGCGCCATTCTCGCCGTCCTAGTCCTGTTTCGCGGTCAGCCGCACGTACACGGCGGAGAAGCCGGCCAGCACCACGAGCATGATCACGCCCAGTGCGGCGGCGCCGTTGAGGTCGTTCTGGAAGAACCCGTGCTGATAGATGAGGTACGCCACCGAGGTCGCGGAGTCCTCCGCGCCCGCGCCGTTGGCGAGGATGAGTGGCTCGATGAACACCTGCATGGTGGCGACGATCTGGAGCATCGCCAGCAGCGCGAGGATCAGGCGGGTCTGCGGGATCGTCACGTGGCGGATCCGCTTCCAGATCCCGGCGCCGTCCAGCTCGGCCGCCTCGTAGAGTTCGCCGGGGATGTTCTGCAACGACGCCAGGTAGATCAGCACCGCGCCGCCCATGTTCATCCAGGTGGACGCGAGCACCATCGCCGGCATCGTCATCCCGGGCGACTGCATCCACTGCGACGTGGGCAGGTGCAGCGCCTTCAGGATCGCGTTGAACAGCCCCGCCTCGCTGGGGTCGTACGCGTAGAACTTGAAGAGGAACAGCGCCGAGGCCGGGGGCAGCATCACCGGCAGGTAGACCAGGATCCGCAGGTATCCCTTGGCGTGGCGGAACTCGTTGAGCAGGATCGCCACGAAGAACGGCACCACGTACCCGAGGACGAGCGCGAGGACCGTGAAGTAGGCGGTGTTCTTCCAGGCGGTCCAGAAGCTGGGGTCGTCGACGATGCGCAGGTAGTTGTCCCAGCCCACCCAGGTCGTCTCGCCGCGCCGGGTCCGCTGGAAGCTCATGACGATGCCGCGGATCATCGGGTACCACGAGAAGACCACGAAGCAGAGCACCGCGCCGATCAGGAACGCGTGCCCGGTGAGGTTGTCCCGTACCTTGCGGCCGAGGTTGGTGCGCTGCGGCCCCACCGGGTACGGCGACATCGGGCGGCCCGGTTTCCTGGGGGTCTCCGGGACGGTGGTGATCGTCAAGGCAACTCCAAGTCAGTGACGCGGACGGTGCGGCGCGAGGTGTGGGGGCCGGGTTCCACGGCCCCCACACCTACCGATCAGCTCTGGGCGGACAGGAGCTGGTTGACCTTGTCCTCGGCCGTCTTGAGCAGCGCGTCGATGTTCGAGTTCGGGTTGGTGAGCACCCCGGACATCGCAGCGTCGAGCACCGCGTAGATCGCCTGCGCGTTGCGGGGCTCACCCTTGATCGGGATCGGGGTCGCCTCGAAGATCGCGAAGTTCGCGGTGTCGACGTTCGCGTTCGCCTTGCGCAGTTCGAGTTCCTGCTTCTGTGCGTCGCTGCCGTTGGCGAAGAGCAGCGGCTGCGGCAGGCCCACCGGGTAGTTCTGCGGCTTGGCCCGTACGTAGTCGAACTGGCCCTTGCCCGGGGTCAACTTCTGGTACGCGATCCACTTCAGACCGGCCTTGACCTGCTCGGGGGTGAGGCCCTTCTTGAAGAAGTAGCCCTCGCCGCCGCCGAGCGTGCCCTTCGCCAGGCCGTCCTGGCCGGGCAGCGGGCTCATCGCCCAGTCCTGGAATTTGCCCTGGAACTGGCTGACGATCGCCTGGGTCGCGTCCGGTGCGCCGATGAACATGCCGACCTTGCCCGCACCGGCGTTGGTCAGCAGGTCGCCCCACTGCAGGAGCTGGCGGGCGCCCATGCTGTTGTCGCCGTACCGCATGTCCTTGAGGTTCTGCAGGACCTGCTTGCCCATGGCGTTGTTGAAGTCGGCCTTCTTGCCGTCCTCGGTCAGCACCCGGCCGCCCTGCGAGTAGAGCAGCGAGGTGAAGTGCCAGCCGCCGGTGTTTCCCGCGCTGTACTCCGAGTAGCCGGCGATGCCGTTGCCGAGCGCCGAGATCTTCTTGGCGGCCGCCCGGACGTCTGCCCACGTCTTGGGCGGGTTGTTGACGTCGAGCCCGGCCTGCTGGAACAGGGCCTTGTTGTAGACAAGGCCCATCGAGTAGTTCTTCACCGGGACGGCGTAAAGCTTGCCGCCGTCGCTGAAGACCTCTTTGAGTGCCGGGTCGATGCTGTCCCAGGTGGGGACGGTGTCCTTGTTTGCGTACTCGGAGATGTCCATCGCCTGACCGGAGTCCAGCACCTGCTGGAGATCGGTCATGTACCCGTAGAACACGTCCGTCACGGTGCCGCCGGCGAGGCGGGCGGTGAAGTCCGGCGGGTTGTTGCACTGCTCGCCGACGCTCACGCTCTTGATGACGATGTCCGGGTTCTGCCGCTGGAACTCGGCGACATCGTCGTTCCAGTTCTTCAACAGCTCTTTCTGCGCGCCGACGGGCTGGCAGTCGACAGTGATGGTGACCTTGCCGCCAGCGGTCGTGTCCTTGTCGTCGCTCTTCGTGGAGCACGCCGTGAGGCTGAGCCCCAGGCCGGCCACGAGCGCTAACGCCGCAGCCCTTCGGTATTGCGGTACGGACATCTGTCCATCCCTTCGGGAACGGGTGTCTCCATGACGTCGCTGAATCTGCGGTGGTGAGTCCTGACGCCTCGTAGCTGCGCCGGTGCCAGGTGTGAGTGACGTCACTGTAGCGATGAGAACTCATGTCAGCAAGAGTTGGACTGCAAACTGAAAAGAGACGACATAGCAGTGGCAGATAGGGATGGCGACACGAGCTGCGGCGGCCTCGAGAGCTTTTGCCATCCTTTGACCAGGTAGCGTTCAGCCTGCTGCCGGTGAGGGCCGGGCAACGACGAAAACGGCCGCCGACCGCTGGTGAGCGGTCGACGGCCGAACGTCGTCAGATGGGTACGGGTCAGTGCCCCGGCAGCGTCAGCGCGCGGGCGCGGTCAGGGCGCGGTCAGGGCGCGGTCAGGGCGCGGGCGCGGTCAGCGGCCCGGGGCGGGTGCGGTGGAGCCGCGAACCACAAGCTCCGGCTCGAACAGCAACTCGTCCTGCAGGACGCCGACGCCCTCGATCTGGGTGACGAGCAGGTCCACAGCGGCCTGACCCATCGTCTCGATGGGCTGCCGCACGGTGGTCAACGGCGGGTCGGTGCAGGTCATGAAAGCCGAGTCGTCGAAGCCCACCACGGAGATGTCGGCCGGCACCGCACGACCCAACCGCCGGGCAGCCCGGATGGTGCCCAGAGCCAGCACGTCGCTGGCACAGATGATGCCTGTCACGCCGCGTTCGACAAGTTTGGTCGCGGCGACCCGCGCGCCCTCCATCGAGAAGCTCGAACGCTCCACACACTCCCGCTCGGCGTCACCCCAACCGGCGGCCTGGACCATCGCGTCCAGCTTGCGGCGCGACGGCACGTGTCCCTCTGGGCCGAGCACCATCCCGATCCGCTCGTGACCGAGTGAGCGCAGATGCCCGTACGCCTGCTCCACCGCCACGGCGTCGTCGGTGGAGACCCGGGGAAACCCCAACTCGTCGACGCCGGCGTTGACGAGCACCACCGGAAGGCCCCGATCGGTCAGCCGACGGTAGTGGTCGTGGCGGGCGTCGGCCAGCGCGTACGAGCCGCCGGCGAAGATCACGCCGGAGACCTGGTGGTCGAGGAGCATCTCCACGTAGTCCATCTCGGACACACCGCCGATGGTGCGGGCGCACAGAGCCGGCGTGTAGCCGCGCTGGGCGAGAGATCCGGTGACCACCTCGGCGAGCGCCGGGAAGATCGGATTCTGCAACTCGGGCAGCACCAGCCCGACCAGCCGGGCACGCTCGCCACGCAGTTTGGTCGGTCGCTCGTAGCCCAGCACGTCGAGCGCGGTCAGCACGGCCGTGCGGGTCGCCTCGGACACCCCGTCCCGGCCGTTGAGTACCCGGCTGACGGTGGCCTCGCTGACGCCCGCCTTCTTGGCAACTTCAGTCAACCGCTTGGTCACGGCCGCAATCGTACGTCACATTACTGAAAGAAATGAACAGCAGAATCGTCGTGATTTGCCGTTCCGCTGCGGCGTCTTGCCGCCTTCACCAGGCAGCGCCTCCGCGCCTCCGCGCCGGATATCGGTCACTGCTACGAGCGTGATACCTCAGAGGCATCAATATGACTCTGAGGTATCACGCTCATCAGAGCACCCCGAGCCGCGTGCGAGCAGAACGTGGGCCAGAGGCACGCGGAGCGGCAACTCCACTTACGGTGGCCTGATGCACGCGCGCTTCGCCCCGGTCCGGGACTGCTTCCACGACCTGCTCACCTCCGGTCGGGAAACCGGGGCCAGCCTGGCCATCTGGTACGACGGTCAACCGGTGGTCGACCTGGTCGGTGGGCCCCGGACCACCGACGGGCCCGAAGTCGGGGCGCGGACCACCGACGGGCCCGAAGTCGGGGCGCGGACCACCGACCGGCCCGACGGCGCGGCGTGGCGTCACGACACGCTCGTGAACGTCTACTCGGTCGGCAAGCCCGTCGCGGCACTCTGCCTGCTGATGCTCGTCGACCAGGGACGGATCGACCTCGACGCGCCGGTGACGCGGTACTGGCCGGAGTTCCGTACCCCTGCGACCGTGCGCCAGGTGTTGTCGCACACCGCCGGGCTGCCGGCCTTCCCGGTGCCGCGGCCGGCCACGGCGATCACCGACTGGGCGCTGCTCACCGGCGATCTGGCCGCCGCCGACCCCGAGTGGACGCCTGGCTCGGTGGCAGGTGAGCACGCGTGGACGTACGGGCACCTGGTGGGCGAGTTGGTCCGCCGCGTGGACGGCCGGTCGGTGGGGCGTTACCTGGCCGACGAGATCGCCGGCCCATGGCGGCTCGACCTGGGCTTCGGGCTGGCCGCGGCGGATCAACGCCGCTGCGCGGACCTGCGCTACGGCGACCCGCAGTGGCCGACCAGAGCGCTCGGTACGCCGGGCTCGCTGCGCGCCCGCGCCATGGGCAACCCGGCCGGTGGGCTCGACCTGACAGTGCTGAACAGTCCGCTCTGGCGGGGCGCCGAGGTGCCGGCGGTCAACCTGCACGCCACCGCCGCCGGCCTGGCCCGGCTCTACGCCGGTCTGCTGGCCGGCGGTGTCCTGGACGGCGCACGCCTGTTCAGCCCGGACCTGGTGGCAGAGGCGACGAAGGTCCAGTACGACGGGCCGGACCTGGTGCTGGACCGCATCGCGCAGTGGACGTTGGGCATGCAGTGGGAGCCGGACGGCAGTTGGGGCATGGGTGGCATCGGCGGCAGCAGCGCGTGGGCCGACCCGGGCAGGGGCTACACCTTCGCGTACGCCACCGCCACGCTGGCCGAACACGATCGTGCCGACGAGTTGGCGGAAGCCCTGCACTCGTGCCTCTGACCCGCTTGTTAGGAAGGGCCCCTTGTACAACACCAGGCGTTAACAAGGTGCCCTTCCTTTCGGTGCAGCCGGCGGTCAGCGGGCGGCCGGTTGGATCGTCGGCCCGGGAATCGTGACGGGGGCGCCGGTCGAGGTGAGCAGGGCGCGGGCGGCCACCGCCATCCGCCGTCGCTGCGGCACGAGGGCACGCCGGGCGAAGACGTCGTAGTCCTGCGCGGCCACCTCGTCGAGGATGCCGCCGTAGAGCGCGTACGCGGTGCGCATGCAGGCCTGCGAGGCAGGGGCGAGCATGGTGATGCCCGGTGCGGCGGCGGCGTAGTGGGCCTGGGCGCGCGTCACCTCGTACTCGATCAGCTCTCTGGTCCGGGGCGTGCCGCGCCCTCGGTTGCGGGCCTCGAGCAGGTCGTCGCGTGTGACGCCGAACTTCGCAAGGTCCTCGTCGGGTAGGTAGGTGCGGCCCCGGTCGAGGTCCTCGGCGACGTCCCGGATGAAGTTGGTGAGCTGGAAGGCGAAGCCGAGCTGCCGAGCGGGCTCGCGGGCAGCGGTCGGGTCGGAGCTGCCCAGGATCGGCAGCATCATGGTGCCGATGACGGCCGCCGAGCCCTCCATGTAGTCCAGCAGGTGGTCGTACGTCGGGTACGCCGTGACGGTCAGGTCCATCGCCATGCTCTTCAGAAACGACGCGAAGTCGTCCCGGTCGAGATCGAAGACGGCGATCGTGTGCAGGACGGCCGGCAGCAGCGGATCGTCGACCTGCGCGCCGTGCAGACCGGCCACGAACTGGCTGGCCCAGTCGTCGAGCAGGGCGGCCCGCTCGGCCGGCGGAAGGTCCTCGGTGCGGTCGACGATCTCGTCGGCGTACCTGGTGAAGCCGTACAGCGCGTGCACGTGTCGCCGTTTCCAGGCGGGAAGCAGTCTGGTGGCGAGATAGTAGGTGCGGCCGTGGCGTCTGTGCAGCTCACGGCATCGGTCATAGGCAGCGGTGAGATCCGTGTCCACCGGACCCTCCTCAATTATCGACGCACCAATCGACGCAACTCGTAGCCTAGGGTACGCTCGCTCACATGGCCAACGACGCAGCGACGGGCAACGCGATCCGCGTGGCTCCGACAGAGCCGGGCGACAGGGACGATCCGGTCCGTGCCGTCCTGGCTGCGTACACCCACGATCTGAGCACCGCCGTCAACGACACCCTCACCACCTTTCTCACCGCCGAAGTGGAATCCCTCGCTCAGATCGACGCAGCGATTGGCGAATTCGCCGCAGCCGCACGGGACGCCGTCCTGGTCGGCGGGAAACGTCTCCGGTCCACGTTCGCGTACTGGGGCTGGCGGGGGGCGTCCGGTGGCAGCGAATCACTCCCACCGGTGTTGCCCGCGCTGGCCGCCCTCGAACTGCTGCACACCTTCGCGCTGGTGCACGACGACGTGATGGACGACTCCGCCACCCGGCGCGGCCGGCCCACCGCGCACGTCGCACTCGCCGCCCAGCACGTCGCGGCAGGCCACCGGGGCGATCCGGACCGCTACGGCGAGGCTGCCGCTGTGCTCATCGGCGACCTCTGCATGGTCTGGGCCGACCGGCTGCTGGCGCACACCGCCGTGCCGCCGGCCCGGCTGCTGGAGGTCCGCCGCTGCTACGACCAGATGCGGGTGGAGACGATCGCCGGGCAGTACCTGGACGTGCTCGGCGAGAACGACGCGGCCAACTGGTCTGTCGACCGGGCGCTGCGGGTGGCCCGCTACAAGACCGCCAGCTACACGGTGCAGCGGCCGCTGCTCCTCGGCACCGCCCTGGCCGGGGTGAGCACCGACGCCCCGCTCGTCGCCGCGTACACCCGCTACGGCCTTGCCGTCGGCGAGGCGTTCCAACTCCGCGACGACCTGCTCGGTGTCTACGGCGACCCGGCCACCACCGGCAAGCCGGCCGGCGACGACCTGCGCACCGGCAAGCCGACCACACTGCTCATGCTGGCCCGGCAACTGGCCACGCCCGCCCAGCGCAGGGCGTTGGATCGGGCCGACACCGGGCCGGTCGACAAGCTCGCCGAACTGGTAGCCGACACCGGCGCGGTGGCGCGGGTGGAACGGATGATCGCCGAGCGGGTGGGCGACGCGCTGGCCGCGCTCGACGCCGCACCCGTGGACCGGACGGCGCGGACGGCGCTTACCGGGTTGGCCACCGCCGCCACCGACCGGCGGGCCTGATGAGCGACTCTTTCAAGGAGGTCACGTGCGCACGGTGACGGGACGAACGGATCGCGTGGTTGTCGTCGGCGCCGGGCTGGGCGGCCTGGCCTGCGCGCTGCACCTGGCCGGCAGCGGCCGACAGGTGACAGTGCTGGAGCGCGAGCCGGTGCCTGGCGGGCGGGCCGGCCGGCTCTCGGTGGACGGCTACGACTTCGACACCGGCCCGACGGTGCTCACCATGCCCGACTTGATCGCCGAGGCCCTCGGTGCGGTCGGCGAGGAGCTGCACGACTGGCTCGACCTGACCCCGCTCGACCCGGCCTACCGGGCGTACTACCCGGACGGCTCCACGCTCGACGTACTCACCGACACCACGCGGATGGCGGCCGAGATCTCCCGGGTCTGCGGGCCGCGCGAGGCCGACGGCTACCTGCGCTTCGTCGACTACGCGCGGGAGTTGTGGCGGCTGGAGCGGACCGACTTCATCGAGCGCAACCTGGACGCCCCCACCGACCTGATCACCGGCAACCTGCTCAAGTTGCTCACCGGCGGTGCCTTCCGCCGCCTCCAAACGAAGATCAACCAGTTCTTCCGCGACCCGCGTACTCAGCGGATCTTCTCTTTCCAGGCAATGTACGCCGGCCTCGCCCCGCACGACGCGCTGGCCATCTACGCAGTCATCGCGTACCTCGACTCGGTGGCCGGTGTCTACTTCCCCCGCGGCGGCATCCACGCGGTCTCCCGGGCGATGGCCGGCGCGGCCGAGAAGCACGGCGTGCAGATCCGGTACGACACCACGGTGACGCGGGTGGAGACCGCGAACGGCCGGGCCACCGGTGTGCTCACCGCCGACGGCGAGTTGGTGCCGGCGGACGTGGTGGTGCTCAACCCGGATCTGCCGGTCGCCTACCGGGACCTGCTCCCCGCCGCCCCCTCGCGGCGCCTCACCTACTCGCCGTCGTGCGTCGTCCTGCACGTCGGCTCGCGGCAGGGATATGCGAAGATCGCCCACCACAACATCCACTTCGGTCGCGCGTGGAAGGGCACCTTCGATGAGGTCATCCGCAGGGGCGAGCTGATGACCGACCCGTCACTCCTGGTCACCAACCCGAGCAGGACCGACCCGTCGGTAGCCCCGCCGGACCGGCACACCTACTACGTGCTGGCCCCGGTGCCCAACCTTGACCGGGCGCCGTTCGAGTGGCGTGGCGACCTGACCCGGCGCTACGGCGACCAACTGATCGGCACCCTCGAGGAGCGCGGCTACGTCGGCTTCGGCGACGGGGTCGAGGTGCTCCAGGCGATCACCCCCGCCGAGTGGGCGGAGCAGGGAATGGCCGCGGGCACCCCGTTCGCCGCCGCGCACACGCTCTTCCAGACCGGCCCCTTCCGCCCGTCGAACCTGCACCGCGACCTGGCGAACGTGGTCTTCGTCGGCTCCGGCACCCAACCGGGGGTGGGCGTGCCGATGGTGCTGATCTCCGGCAAGCTTGCCGCCGGTCGGATCACCGGGGAAAGCCGATGAGCAGCCGTGAGGAGCACCTCGTCGAACTGGTCGACGACGCGGGGCAGGCCGTCGGTGCGGTCACGGTGGCGGCCGCCCACCAGCCGCCGGGGCAACTCCACAGGGCCTTCTCGGTGCTGCTTGTCGACCCGGACGGCCAGGTGCTGCTCCAGCGGCGGGCCGCGGTCAAGACCCGGTTCCCGCTGCGCTGGGCCAACTCCTGCTGCGGCCATCCCCAACCGGACGAGTCGCTCACCGAGGCCGCCAACCGGCGGCTACGCGAGGAGTTGGGCACCGGCCCTGTCGAGCTGACCGAGGTCGGCGTCTACGTCTACTACGCCGAGGACCCGGCCACCGGTCGGGTCGAATTCGAGTACGACCATGTGCTGCGCGGCGAGTTCCTGCCCGCTGCCCCACTGCAACCGGACCCGGACGAGGTGGCCGAGCTGCGCTGGGCCGACCCCGCAGCCCTCGAAGTCGAGCTGGACCGCGACCCCCGGTCGTACGCACCGTGGCTGGGTGGGGTGGTGAACCGGCTGTTGCGCCCCTCTGGCGAGATGCCGGGCGCACCCGGCCCGGCCGTGACCCCGTCCGGATCGTCGGCGGATGACGCGGCGGAGCGGTCGGGTGGCCGATGAGGCGCTGAGCGCTGGCGCCGTCGCGCGGCGGCTGGGGGTGGCAGTCACCACGCTGCGCACCTGGCACCAGCGCTACGGGCTCGGCCCAAGCGAGCATGTCCCGGGCCACCACCGCCGGTACACGCCCGCCGACCTGGCCCGCCTCGAAATCATGCGACGGCTCACCGCCGAAGGCGTGAGCCCCGCCGAGGCGGCCCGGTGGGCACGCCAGGCACCGAACCAGGTGGCCGCCGACGTCGCGCGTAACGGAGGTCGGCTCCGCCCGCCCCACCGGGACGGCGGCGGATCCATCCCGGTGGGTCGCGCCGGCCCGGCCGCCCGAGGGCTGGCGCGCGCCGCCATGCGACTGGACGCCGCCGCCATCAACGAGACGATCGCGCACACCCTGGCCGCCAGCGGTGTCGTCGCCACCTGGGAGAACCTGCTGCGTCCCGTACTCGTCGGCGTCGGCGAGCGGCACGCGGCCACCGGTGCCCTGGTCGAGGTCGAACATCTGATTTCCCGCTGCGTGTCGGAGGCGTTCGCGGCGACCAGCCGGGCCTATGCACCCACCGGGCCGGCACGCATCCTGCTGTCGTGCGCCGACGAGGAGCAACACAGCCTGCCCCTGGAGGCGCTGGCCGCCGCGCTCGCCGAGGTCGGGATCAGCTACCGGATGCTGGGTGCGCGGGTGCCGCTGGCCGCCCTCGTCGAGGCGGTCACGCGAACCGGCCCGGCCGCCGTGGTGCTCTGGTCGCATACCCGAGCCACCGCCGACCCGGCCCAGCTCGTCGCCCTGCTCGCCGCGCCCCGCCGCCCGCTGCTGATCCTCGCGGCCGGCCCGGGCTGGCAGGCCGACACACTGCCCGCCGGGGTGGTGCGACCGTTCGACCTGGCCGAGGCGCTCTCCCTCGCCGTCGCGGTACGCGACTCGCTGGACCAGTCGACGGGGCCCTGACCGGCCCTGTCGGCCCGGGGTGGCTTCCACTACCGTCGGTGGTCCGCCTGCCCCGACCCCCGGGAGCGAACACATGCAAGCCCGCGCCGCCCTGGCGTCCGTCCTCGCCGTGGTGCTGGCCCTGTCCGGTTGCGCTCAGCCGCGCGGCAGCATTCACGCCGCCGGCGGGCCACAGCCGATCGAGTCGACCACGCCACCCACCCCGACGCCGCGCCCCACACGTACCAAGCCGCCGCTGCGACCGCTGCCGTCCACCCTTCCGTCCGGGCTGCGGCGCACCACAGGCGTGAAGCCGGTGGCGTTGACCTTCGACGACGGGCCGAACCCCACCTGGACTCCCAAGGTGCTCGACCAACTACGGGCTGCCCGGGTGAGCGCCACCTTCTGTGTCGTCGGCCACGAGGCCCAGCGCCACCCCGAACTGATTCGACGGATCGTCCGGGAGGGCCATCAGCTCTGCAACCACAGTTGGCGGCACGACCTCGATCTGGCCCGTCGTCCGGTCGCCGAGATCCGGGCCGACCTGGCCCGTACCAACAAAGCCATCCGGGCGGCTGCCCCGAACGCACCAGTGCCCTTCTACCGCCAGCCAGGCGGCCGCTGGACAGCGGAGGTGCTGACGGTGGCGAAGCAGCTCGGCATGCGCCCCCTGCACTGGACCGTCGACCCGCAGGATTGGGCCAAGCCGACGGCCACGACGATCGCCAAGCGAATCCACTCCGCCGCCCGCCCCGGAGCCATCGTGCTGCTGCACGACGGCGGCGGCGACCGGGCTGCGACGCTCGCCGCCTGCCCGCACCTGATCGCCGACCTGAAGCGCCGCTACGGCATCGCCCGACTCCGCTAGGACGCTCTGACCTGCGGTTATGCGCCTCGCTGAAGCTCCTGCGATACCGGTTTTGTCGACCGACCAGGCATCACGTATGCTTTCCAAGCCTCCGGCGGGGCCGGATGGGAGCAAGTCCGCTTGAAGTTGCGAGTGTGCAATGATGGCGGGGCCGCCCTCATCGTCTAGCGGCCCAGGACGCCGCCCTTTCAAGGCGGTAGCACGGGTTCGAATCCCGTTGGGGGCACGACCGGCGCAAGCCGGAGCAACACAAGCTAGGTCCTGTGGAGCAGTTGGAGTGCTCGCCGCCCTGTCAAGGCGGAGGTCGCGGGTTCAAGTCCCGTCAGGACCGCAGCGCTGACGCCGCGCCCCGCGCGGCGTTCTGCGTATCGGAGCGTGTGACCCTGCCGCTGATTCGTCAGGTCGGCGGGTAGCATGAGCCGAGCAACACGGCCAGGTAGCTCAGTTGGTACGAGCGTCCGACTGAAAATCGGAAGGTCGGCGGTTCGACCCCGCCCCTGGCCACATAGCCTTTCGCCGGGCTACAGGAGCGCCGATCAGCGGAAACGCGGTCGGCGCTCTGCTTTGCTCCCCGAGAACCCGCATGCCGGCACGGTGGACATCGACCGTTGTAGGGTGCCTGCCGTGGGATACCTGGTGTGGCCTTCAGGCCGCCTGCACCTTCCGGAGTCGGACGACGTCGCTGCGGCCGCCGCTGTCAAAGCCGCCTGGGCCGAACGAGGTGGTTGGTACACGCCAGATTTGTATCCGCCGAATGACACCGTTGTCGGCATGGCGGAGGCAGCCAGAGCCTCGATCATCCGCGACGGGGACTGGATCGAGTTCAGCCGCGACGACGACGGCGACCCCAAGTGGTCGCATTACGCTACTACCTTCTACGTCGCTATCGCACCGTTCGTTCGCTCGGGAACCGTCCAGTTCGAGGGCGAAGACGGTTCCCGCTGGTCTTACACCTACAGTGATGGACAGATGACCCAACAGGGCTGGAACGGTTGGGATGGATCCGTCCAGCCGTTTGGCGAGTACGTGAATTCCCCTTTCCAGGACCACCAGTAGTTGCGGCTCGCCACTGGGCTGCCGATCTCGTCGCTAATCCCGGCGGTCCGGCGGACGATGCTGTGCCAGGCCGCCCTGGATCGCCTCCCACACGCTGCGCCCGGCCTGCAGCAGTGTCTCGCCCGCCTGCTCGGCGAACTGCGTAGCGCTCTGAGCGGCGGCCTGAGCCCCGCCCGGCCCGCCACCTTGACCGTTGCCGCCCTGACCGTTGCTGCCCTGATCCTCGGGCGCCCGGTCGGCAGGGCCTCGGCCCGTCGGCGGGCGCTCGCCCGGACGCGATCCCGCTGGCTCGGTAGCCTCCGCTCGGCCCTGGTCGGGCGTACCGGGCCGATCGGAACCCGGCCGGGCCGGGCGCGCAATGGTTCCGGGCGTTGCTGATCGCCGGCGCAGTTCGTCACGTACCCCGGAGTGCTGTGCCGAGGCGCTGCCCTCGGCGACCCTGACGGTCATTTGTTCGGCACCGCGACTGAAGTCGTCGATCGCGACGACGGCCGACCGTCCGATGGCTTCGATCACCTGCGGGTTGTTGTCGATCGTGTCGAGCGCCTTGCTCAGCAGCGCCACCAGCTGCTCCAACCGCACGCGCAACTGCGCCTCGGCCTGCACGCCGTCGACGTCAAGCTCGACGCCGCGCAGGTGCACCCGTACGCCGGCGTCGATGTGGAGCAGGTTGGCCAGCCGGGCCCGCAGCGAGAGGTCGGCGTCCAACCCGTCGACTGCCAGTCGCAGCGTGTCGACCGATACCTTCGGAATGTCGAGCAGGACGTCGGGTTCGTCGACGTTCCGGTCCGGCTTCCGCTGCTGCGCGCTCTCGCTCATACTCCCGCTCCACCCCGTACGCCGCCCGGTCGTCCGGGCGTCCGGCGCGGTTACCCGCTTTCCGGCGGGGCATCCCATCAGTGACCGTTCGGCAACGCACTGTCTGGAACAGGGCACTGCGCGAAGCTGCACACCCGGGCATCAGCCGGTATGGTCCGGGCCTATGGGACAGGAGATAACTGATCCGGCCGGCATCCGTCAGGACATGGACCGTTTCTCCTTGCGGTGCAGCCTCCTCGCCCCAGGGCCGCCCGAGCACGCGTTCGCCGTCTTCACCGACGAGCTGAGCGACTGGTGGGTCACCGAATACACCTGGTCCGGCCCGGAGGCGCTCGCCGAGCTGGGCATGGAGCCGCAGGCCGGCGGCATGCTGTACGAGATCGGGCCGCACGGCTTCCGCGCCGACTGGGGACGGGTGCTCACCTGGGATCCGCCGCGTCGGCTGGTCTTCAGCTGGCAGATCGGCCCGGACCGGGTGCCGGTGCCGGATCCGGCGCGGGCCAGTGAGGTCGAGGTGCTGTTCCTGGCGGACGGGCCTGAGCGCACCCGGGTCGAGCTGGAGCACCGGCACTTCGACAGGCACGGCGAGGCTGCCGAGGGATACCGCAAGGCGCTCACCGCGGGCTGGCACGAGTTGCTCTCCCGCTACCTCGCCACGGTGGCCCGCCGCCACCCCGCCAGCCCCGCCTGACACAGCCGCCGCGCCTGGCAGCGCGGCGGGTTCAACGGCCGCCGCCCCTGGCAGCGCAGGGGAGTCAATGGCCGCCGAGTTGTCGAGCGGCGGATGAGCGGGTGTTGAGGTCGCGGCCGCCCAGGTTCGCGCGTTGCCCGGCTTCCGCCCCGGAGCCGAAGCCGGTACCGGCCAGCCGGCGCGGCGGCGCGGTACGCAGTCGCGGGTACTCCTCGGCGAGCCGGCGCTGCACCCGGTCGGAGCGGTCGGCGAGCACCAGCGCCATGGAAGGTTTGCCCGGCTCGCTGGCTGCCGCTCTCTCGGCCGCCCAGAGTCGACCCCCGATCACTTCTGCGAAGCCGGCGAGCCAGGACCGGCGGAAGGCGGCCAGGTGCTCGCCCTCGGGGACCGGCGTGGCCGCCAGCCCGTGCGCGGCTTGGACGAGCAGCGAGGTGAAGAGCAGGTCGACCCGCTCCAGGTCACTGGCGAAGCCGAAAAGGTGCAGCGTGAACCCGTTGCCGCGCGGGCGACGGACACAGCGGCAGCGCAGTGGTTCGGCGACGGCGGCGAGGAGGCCGACCTTGTCGCGGGCGTACGGGGCGACGATGTCCAGCACCCTGTCGCCCACCGGGTCGGTGGTGGGGTCGCGGGCGGCGAGCAGCGCCCGGTCGACCCCGTAGCGGGCGATCAACTCGGTCGCCTTGGCGGTGAACGCGGCCGACTCCGCAGGCGTGCAGGCCGGGTCCTCGGCCTGGGCCAACAGTTTGCGCACCTTGCTGAGCATGGCCTCGGACATGCCCCCAGAGCTATCACACCCGACCGACAGCAAGGGACCACAGGCAGATCAATCGATGAGTATCATCGTCACGATCGGCTCCCCGTCCGCCACGGACGGTCAGTGAATCGTTTCCGGAGGCCCGCATGTCATCCCCGATTGCTCGCCTGCTCGCCGTCGCCACGGCCGCCGCGTTGCTCGCCGTCGGCGCACCCACCCAGGCCGCCCAGGCCACTCCCACCACCCAGGCCACCGAGGTCAACCAGGTCAAACCGGCCGGTCCGGAGGTCTCGGGGCCGAACCTCTTCGCCACGCTCGCCACCTGCTACGGCGGGGCGGTCCGGTCGTTCTTCCAGACCGGCGGTTACGGCGGCCAGGCCGGCACCTACCGCACCACGAGCCGGTGCCGCGACATCAACGTGCGCAACGCCAGCGCGTACGGCACGGACGCCTGCGTGATCTTCGTCGACAAGACGGGGAGCTGTAACTACTGGACCTACCTGCCGGCCAACTCCGGCTGGATCACTGTGGCGACGAACGTCCGCGACGGCGTCAACTTCCGGGTCCGCTTCGAAAACCTCCGCTACGAGTACGAGCCACTGGTCGCGTACCACGCGTTCTGAGCGGTTCGGATGCGCGCGGCGCCCGGGTCCCGACGGGCGCCGCGCGAAGCGTCAGCCGGCGCGGCTGCGCAGGGTGGCGATGGTCGAGCCGGCGAGCGTGAGCAGACAGTCGGAGAGCAGCCCATCGGCTGCGGCCGCGCCGAATAGTGCCTCCCCGGTCGGTACGTCCTGGTTGGCGTACGCGCTCACGAAGCGCGCCACCCAGCGGGCGTCGTAGGCCGCCTGTTCGATTCCGGGGAAGTCCAGCGCGCATCCGGTGGTCGATGGGGCGTCACCGACCATCGTCGCGGCCAGGCACCAGGCGACCCCGTACGCGCCGGGCAGGCCGGCACGGTCGACAACCGCGTCGAATGCCCCCACCACCGCGTCTCCATCGCCAGAGAGTGCCGAGCTGAGCACGGCGGCCGCGTCGTCGAACGTCTGCTGTGGTAGGTCGGTCACGCAGCGCACAGTAGGACCGGAGGTCAAGGCCAGGCATGTTCGTCACTCTGCGTATTCAACCTGGGTGGCCTGCGCATTACGGCACCTCCACGGTCCCGCTGCCAGGCCCGGCACGCTAATGTGCGCAGCGGACCTTCGCCGGAGGAAGGACGACCATGCTCGTATCACGCCGTTCGCGGGTGGCCACACTGGCCGCCTGCGCGACGCTCCTGCTCGCCACAAGCGCTTGCGGGGAAGACAAGGCCGAGGAGGGCAGCGCCCAACAGGTGCGCCTCTATGGCACGGATGGCAACATGCTCAACTCCTACCCAGCGGAGTTGAAGGAACGCGCGGATCTCGTCGATGGGATGAAGGGGACCACGCCGCTCACACCCCTGCCCGACGACTTCAAGAGCCGGCTACGGTCCGTCAATCCGGCGCTGACGGACTTCCTCTACTCGGCGGAGACGTACGACGCTGTGGTGATCGCGGCGCTCGCCGCCCAGCTCGCCGGGAGCACCGACCCGGCGGCCATCGCGAAGCAGATAGTCGGCGTGACGAACAACGGTCAGCGCTGCGAGGACCCGGCCAGTTGCCTGACGCTGGCCCGCGCCGGGCAGGACATCGAGTACCGCAGTGTGTCGCTGACCCGTGCGGGCTTCACCGACAAGGGCGAGCCGGCCACCGCGAGCTACGCCACGCTGACGTTCGACGGCCAGCAGATCAACGACGGTAAGACCGAGTTCGTCGGTGCGGGCGCCGAGTCGGCGGCGAGCACCAAGGCTCCGCCGAAGGCGCGCAAGGCCCGCCCGGGTGGCGCCGCCGACGACCAGAAGCCTCTGATCATCGGTGGCCTGCTGCCGAAGACCGGTGACCTGGCGCTGGCGTACCCGCCGATGGCCGCTGGCGCCGCTCTGGCGATCAAGGAGATCAACGCTGCCGGTGGTGCGCTGGGCAAGCCGGTGACGTGGATGGACGGCGACGACGGCACCAGCCCGGCGGTGGCCAAGGCGACAGTGGCCAGGCACACGGCGGAAGGCGTGAGCGTCATCATCGGCGCCGGCGCCTCGGGCATCTCCCGCGAGGTACTGCCGGACGTGGTGAAGGCCGGCAAGATCCTCTTCTCGCCGTCCAACACCGACGCCAGCCTGACCGATGTCGAGGACAACGGCCTCTACTTCCGCACCGCCCCGCCGGACAGCCTCCAGGGCCGGGCGCTGGCAGACGTCATCCTCCGCGACGGATCGCAGAAGATCGTCATCGTGGCTCGCAAGGACTCCTACGGCGAGGGCCTTCAGGCCACCGTCCGTGGCGAGCTGGAGAAGGCCGGAATCGCCGGTGACCGGCTCAAACTGCTCACCTACGAGCCGCCGCCGGACCCGGATTCGCCTCCGGTGGACTTCACGAGCGGCGCGAAGGAGATCAAGGAATTCGGCGCAGACGCCGTACTGATCATCGGGTTCGGCGAGTCCGCCCAGGTGATCCGTGCGCTCGCCGACTCCGGGGTGCAGATCCGGCACTGAGCATCGACAGCGGCCCGCGACGGCCGCACCGGCTTCCCGCCGGTGCGGCCGTTTCCGTCTGAGGCGCCGCGCG
Organism: Micromonospora profundi; assembly: GCF_011927785.1. Taxonomy (NCBI): domain Bacteria; kingdom Bacillati; phylum Actinomycetota; class Actinomycetes; order Micromonosporales; family Micromonosporaceae; genus Micromonospora; species Micromonospora profundi. Next base: position 5,762,274 of record NZ_JAATJK010000001.1, read on the forward strand.
TGATCGACTCGCTTTCCTGCAAATCGCGGTATCCGAGCGCGTCCGATGCCCCGACTTCAAGGAACCCGAGTCGATCGTGGCCGAGCAGCGCCGCGCGCCGGCAGACGGTGGGCGGTGGGCGTGTTGCCTGCGTCAGCGGGCGCGACGGCGTTGCAGGAACTCGGTCATCCGGCGGTGCTTCTCCTCGTCCTCGAACAGCACCGCCTGGCTGACGAGGTCGAGCTGCGGGTGCGCGGCGGCCGGCGCGTCCACCGCCAGCTTGGTCAGCCGCAACGCCAGCGGCGAGCCCTGGGCCATCTCGTCCAGCAGCCCGTGCGCCACGGTCAACAGCTCACCGGGCTCGTCCACCAGCCGGTTCACCAGGCCGATCCGCAGCGCCTCGGCGGCGTCCACCCGGCGGCCCGTGAACAGCAACTCCTTGGCCCGGGCCTCGCCGATCAGCGCCGGCAGCCGGTGGGTCGCGCCTGCGCCGGCCAGGATGCCCAACCGCACCTCAGGCTGGCCGAAGACCGCCCGCGCCGTGCACACCCGCAGATCGCAGGCGTACGCCAGCTCCGCGCCGCCGCCCAGCGCCGGCCCGTCGACCGCTGCCACACTCGGCATCGGCAGCGCCCTGATCCGGGCGAAGGCCGCCGAGTTGATCGCGGCCAGCGCGTCGGTGCGCCCCCGCTCGCGGAGCTGGCCGATGTCGGCGCCGCCGGCGAAGATGCCCTCCGCGCCGCCGGTAAGCAACAGCAGCCGGGGACGCGCCTCCAACTCGGCGCAGACCTCGTGCAGTTCGGCGACGAGGTCGGCGTCGATGGCGTTGCGTTTCTCCGGTCGGTCCAGCGTGACCACGAGTCGGTCCGGTAGTTCCTCGATCCGCAGCCCGCTCACCGCTTCACACCGCCGTCCCACGTGTAGAAGCCCTGCCCCGACTTCTTGCCCAGCCGTCCGGCGGCCACCATCTCCTCAAGCAGCGGCGGTGGCGCGAAGCGGTCCCCGTAAGCGGCCTGGAGGGTCCGTGCGATGTCCAGCCGCACGTCCAGGCCGACCAGGTCGGTGAGTTCCAGCGGCCCGATCGGGTGCCGGTAGCCCAGCACCATCGCCTTGTCGATGTCGGCAGGGCTGGCAACTCCGTCGGCGACCATGCGGATCGCCTCCAGCCCCAGGGTGACCCCGAGTCGGGAGGTGGCGAAGCCGGGCATGTCGCGTACGACGACGGGGTCCTTGCCCAGCCGGCCGGCGAGCGCGACGGCCGCGGCGGTGGTCTCCTCGGCGGTGGCCGGGCCGACCACGATCTCCAGCAGAGCCATCGCCCAGACCGGGTTGAAGAAGTGCAGGCCGAGGAAGCGCTCCGGCGCGTCCAGCCCGGCGGCCAGCTCACCGATGGCGATGCTTGAGGTGTTGCTGCCCAGCAGGGCCGGGGTCAGGGCGGCGGCGGCGCGCAGCACGGCCCTCTTCAGGTCCAGCCGCTCCGGTACGGCCTCTACGATCACCGCCGGGGCGGGTTCGACCTCGGCGAGCGTCGGGCGCAGCGTCACCCGCTGCCGGTTGGCGGCGGCCTCGTCGGCGGTCAGCTTGCCGCGCTGCACCGCCCGCTCCCACAGGTCGGCGAGCCGGTTCAGCGCGGTCGCGCCCCGCTCCGGGTCCACCTCCACCAACTCCACGGCGTGCCCGGATCCGGCCGCCACGTACGCGATGCCGAGCCCCATCGTGCCCGCACCGACGACCACGAAACGATCGTTCATCACGCCTCCCTGTCCGGCCCGGTGGCGCGCGGGGTCCCCGCCGCGCCGACCCGGGTGCTCCGTCGGATCCGCTCGCTCATGGTGCGACCCTAAACAGCACGACGGCCCGGCCCATGCGTGGGGGAGCGCGGGATCGGGTACGTACGGCCTGTCAACTCAAGGGAAGGACCAGTCGACATGAGCCAGGCACCGGAGAGCGTCACCGACCCGGGCAGCACCGACTCGGAGGTCGTGGAGACGCGGGGCGACGAACGGGTCGACCTGTTGCGCGCTGACACCAACAACGACGGTCGTACCGACGTGTGGGTGGTCGACACCGACGGCGACGGCAAGGCCGATCTGTTCCAGTTCGACACCGACGGTGACGGCAAGGTGGACATCACCATGGTGGACATCGACGAGGACGGCACCCCCGACGAGGTGGTCGACGGCGACGGTGGCATGCCGCCCGAGCAGCTTCCCCCGACCGTCCAGGTTTGAGGTGTAAGGAAGGGCCCCTTGTTAACGCCTGGCGTTAACAAGGGGCCCTTCCTTACACACACAAGGTTCAGCTCATTCGGCGAGACGCAGCGTGGCCAGGTAGTAGGGGGCGTCGCGGTCGTCCACATCGGTCAGCCGCCAGGCGCTGCCGTGCACCAGTTCGGCGAACTCGTCAGGCGAGCAGACCAGGTAGTCGAACCAATCCGTGCCCAGCTCCCGGTAGCGGAGTCGCAGCCGCAGCTGGCCGCCGAGCCTGCCCCGACTGCGGTTGCGCTCGTGGTAGCCGGTGTGCAGCGGATCGCGTGTGCCGTACGGGTTGGTGCCGTGCGCGATGATCTGCGCCCCGGGTCGGGCCAGCGCGGCGAGCGCGGCCAGGAAGCCAGGTGCCCGCTGCCGCCCCTCGAACAGCCCAAGGTTGTTGCCGAGCAGCAGGAACGTGTCGTACCGCTGGCCGTCGGCGACGTGAGTGTCCACGGTGCCGTGCACCAACCTCCGTACGCCCCGACGTCGACTCACCGCCAGCGCGCCCGCCGAAGTGTCCAGCCCGGTCACCGGTACACCGCGCTCCTGGAGCAGCAGCGCGATCCGGCCGGCGCCGGTGCCGACGTCGAGAGTCTCGCCCCGCGCCCGGTCCACGGCCCGGTGGTCGTAGGGCTGCCAGTCGGCCGGCCCGTCCAAATAGTGTGCGGCAGGAGCGCCGTTGATCAGCCCGTCGTCCCGCTCGATGATCTCGATGACCGGTCGGGGCAGTCGACCACCGGCCATCGGCCGGGGTCCCACCCCGGTGGCTACGGCGAGCGCGTCCCGCAGCAGCTCGCCGAACACGTCTCCGATGAGAGGCTCGCCAGTCACAATGTTCACGCTATCTGGCCACTCAGTGGCCGTGTCCGCCGTATCCTTGCGGCGTGACGATGCTGGACCGGCTGGCGGCCGAGAAATACATCCTGCTCACGACCTTCCGCAAGGACGGCCGAGCGGTGCCGACGCCGGTCTGGGCGGTCCGGGACGGCGACACGCTGGCGGTCTGGACCCGGGCCGACTCGGGCAAGGTCAAGCGCATTCGCCGCAACGGCGAGGTGACAGTGGCGCCATGTGACGTGCGGGGTCGACCGCACGGCGCGGACGTGCCCGCGCACGCGACGATCGACGGCGGCGACATCGGCCGGATCCGTGACCTGCTCAAGCACAAGTATCGGCTGCTCGGCAGGCTGAGTCTGCTCGGCAGCCGGCTGCGCCGGGGCGAGGGCGGCACTGTCGGCATCCGCGTGACGCTGGCCGAGGCGCACCACTGACACCGGGCCGTCGACGACCGACAGCGGGCATGGAAAGGGGCGGCGGATCGAGATCCACCGCCCCTTTCCGGAAAAGCTGATGCTGCTCAGTCGCCCTGCCGCTGCTGCGGGATCTGACCCTGCAGCAGCGCCCTGACCTCCGACTCGCGGTATCGACGGTGGCCACCCAGAGTGCGGATGGCGCTGAGCTTGCCCGCCTTGGCCCACCGGGTCACCGTCTTCGGGTCGACCCGGAACATCGACGCCACCTCGGCCGGTGTGAGTAGCGGCTCTGGTTCGTGCGTTCGCGATGCCATCGGTCACTCCTCCACATGTATAGACATCGGCCGGGGTCCCGCCGGCCGACGCGTCTCCCATGGTCCGGCTAGTCCCCGATGTCCGACATGGGCCGAACGGATGAAGGTCCCTAGACGGACGGATGAACCATGCCCGATTTTTACGACTTTTACATGGCAGAAAGTACCTTATTCGGACTCATGATCACGGTTCGTGATGCGTCAACTACGAGCACTGCTCAACTTGAGAGGGCTTCTCGGGCTATTTGCCCTAGTTACACCGCTCCAGCAGCTGCACCGCACGCCACCGGGCCACGAGCTTGTCGTACGCGGCGGACGCCTCGTCGGCCTCGCCCCGCGACAGCCCGGCAAGGCCGCTGGCGACCAACTCGGGAGAGTCGTCGGCGGTGAGGGTCTCGTCGGAGAGCAGGTCGACAAGGCCGCCGTAGTCCAGCTCCACCACCGAACGCGGATGGAACTCCTCCAGCCAGCGGGCCGCCTCCTCCACCGCATCGGTGATCGGCGCCTCGCCCACCGACTTGCGCAACACCGACAGCGCCCGCGACGACCGCCGGCGGGCCTTGGAGATCTCGGTGCGGTAGCGCATCGCACGCCGGCCCACCTCGGTGACCAGGTCCCGCTCCGCCGGATCGAAGAGCACGAACCACCGCAGCGGTACGCCCCAGGTGGCGATCTGCTCGTGCACCCGCGGCACCCCGTGCTCCAACACCCGGGCGCCACTGCGCCAGTCGTCCACCACGGCCCTGGCCTGCCCGGCGAGCACCGGCGGCACGAAGGCGTCGGCGAGCACCGAGGGCACCCCGTCCCGGGCGCTGAGCGCCGCCTCAGCGACACGGATCCGCAGGTTCCAGGGGCAGACCAGCAGGCCGTCGTCCGTCTCCAGGACGTACGCCTCCTCGGGCAGGTCCGGTAGCCGCGTCCAGCCCGCGCCCAACGCTTCGATCACCGCAGTCCGTTGCCGGCCGGGCCCCTCCATGGGTGCGACCGCACGCCCTTCCGAGACGTAGCGACGCCAGTAGCTCTGCCGGTCACGGTCGAATGCGGTCAGCGGCTCGTACACGCGCAGGTAAGAAGCGAAGAGCGACGGCACCGCGCGATCCTCCCACGAACCGCACCCGTACGCGGTCAGAGGCCGGACCCACGCGCGCCGCAACGTGGGACGACAGCGGCGCGTCGGGCACCTGCGCGGCGGCCGATACTAGGCTCGGACCCACCGGCAGCATCCCCGCCGGGGGTCCCACCAGGTCCGCACCCCACAAGGGCGCACACCATCTCAGGAGCCAGCCATGGGCGTATTCGCGAGCACCGACGACCCCGGATTGACCGGACACGAACAGGTCGTGTTCTGCCAGGACAAGCAGAGCGGCCTGAAGGCGATCATCGGGATCTACTCCACCGCATTGGGGCCGGCCCTCGGCGGCACCCGCTTCTACCCGTACGCGAGCGAGGAAGACGCGCTCGCCGACGTGCTCGACCTGTCCCGCGGTATGGCGTACAAGAACGCGCTCGCCGGGCTGGATCTGGGCGGTGGCAAGGCGGTGATCTGGGGCGACCCGGAGCAGGTCAAGAGCGAGGCGCTGCTGCGCGCGTACGGCCGCTTCGTGGAGTCGCTCGCCGGCCGCTACTACACCGCGTGCGACGTGGGCACCTACGTGGCGGACATGGACGTGATCGCCCGGGAGACCCGGTACGTGACAGGCCGCAGCGTCGAGCACGGTGGCGCGGGCGACTCCTCGATCCTCACCTCCTGGGGCGTCTTCCAGGGCATGCGGGCCGCCGCCGAGCACGTCTGGGGCACGCCCAGCCTGCGCGGCCGGCGAGTCGGCGTGGCGGGCCTGGGCAAGGTCGGCAGGTACCTGACCGGGCATCTGCTGGAGGACGGCGCCGAGGTGGTCGCCACCGACGTCAACCCGAAGGCGCTGGCCTGGGCGCGCACCAACCACCCGCAGATCACCCTCGTGGACGACGCCTCCGCGCTCGTCGCCGCGGACATCGACGTGTACGCGCCGTGCGCGCTGGGCGGCGCTCTGAACGACGACACCGTGCCGGTACTGCGCGCCAAGGTGGTGACGGGGGCGGCGAACAACCAGCTCGCCCACCCGGGCATCGAGAAGCTGCTGGCCGACCGGGGCATCCTGTACACCCCTGACTACGTGGTCAACGCCGGCGGCGTGATCCAGGTGGCCGACGAGATCGACGGTTTCAACTTCGATCGGGCGAAGCTCCGGGCAACCCGGATCTACGACACCACCCGGGAGATCCTGCACCTGGCGGACGCCGACGGCGTACCGCCCGCGGTCGCGGCGGACCGGCTGGCCGAGCGGCGGATGGCCGAGGTCGGCCGCCTGCGCACGATCCACCTGCGCTGAGCGTTTCACCGGAGGCGGATCGACCGGGATCCGCCTCCGGGCCTCAAAGGTCGGTAGTGCTCGGTACGCTGAAGCCCAGTCAGGTTTGTCACGCTTTGACTGGTGTCACGGGCGCTCTCCGCTTCGCTCCTTACCGGGTACACTGGGTGACGGCCGGATCAACGCGACGCGCAGAGCCGGCTGACGGTAACCCGAGGTGCCGAACGATGGCATCCCCATGTACCGTAAGACCTACGAGAGATGCCTGACGTCATCGGGGCCCGCCTTCGGGCTGCCCCGCATTCTGTGCGAGGGGGTCGAGCCATGGGGCGCGGCCGTGCTAAGGCCAAGCAGACAAAGGTGGCCCGGGAGTTGAAGTACCACTCCCCGAACACCGACCTCACCGCCTTGCAGCGCGAACTGGCGGGTGCTGGTAAGTCTGAGCACCACTTCGACGACGACTCTAAAGAGTTCGTCGACGACGATGATGAGAATCATGCTGACGACGACCCGGATCCCTGGGTACGTCCGACCCGCTGACCTCTCGACGCAGCTGAGCACGCGGTAAGCCCCGCGTGCTCACGCATGTGCCCGTCGGGAAGACACCGGTGCAGACGATCAGGGGCCTGCCCCAGCCGGAGAACACCTACCGGCCGACAGGCCCCTGATCGCGGTCGACCTCAGCGCGGGCGGTTGTTCCAGTTGTAGAAGGTCGGGATGTTCTCGAAGTGGTTCCAGGCGCAGACCGCGCTGGCGCCGTCCCCGCCCGACACCTCCGCCCGCAGCCGCCGTGCGTCCGCCGCCTCCTGGAGCAGAGCGACAAGCCCGGGGGCGGCCTCCCGCACCCGCTCGGTGACGCTGTCCGGGATGGCATCCGATTCGTGCTCAGGCCGCCGGTGACTGGTGGTCTCGGGCATGCTCCAACACTCCCTCCAATAGGCGGATCTTGCTGTTGCGGCAGTGCTCGGTCTCCGTACCGTCGAAACGCCCCAGCTCGAAGTAACGGTTGGCCGCATGACCACCGCCACAGAAGCCGAAGTACGGGCAGGCCGTCCTGCACGCCTCCACCCCGGTCAGGAACTCGCCCACCCACGGCGTGGACGCCGCGTCGACGAGGATCTGCGCCAGTGGTGTGGCCAGGACATTCCCACTGCTGAAGTCGCCGTAGCGGGCGTCGGTGAAGCCCGCCAGCTCCGGCGAGAGCACCGTCACCGAGCCGTCGTGCCCGATGGTCGGGATCGGATCCAGCCGCCGCGGCAGCACGGCGTCCGCCGCGTCATCGAGCACCGCCGCCGTGTACCGCAGCGACCACTCGACCTCCCGCAGGTGGATCCGGGGCTCCCGGCGCCAGGCCGACACCAACTCGGCCCAGAACGCGGTGACCGCCCTCGGGTCGTGACTGTTGTCGCGGGTGTTGACGCCCTCGGTCTCCTCGATGTTGATGCCGAGCACGTCACAGCCCAACCCGAGGAAATAGTCGTACAACTCGGCGGCGAGCCCGGGCACGGGCCGGGACACCACTGCCAGCGCCGAGAACGGCAGGCCGTGCCGACGCAGCGCCGCCACACCCCGCAGGATCCGGTCGTACGCCGGCTGCCCACCCCTGTTGACCCGGTCGCCGTTGCGCTCCCGGGGCCCGTCCACGCTCACGCTCACGCGCATCTCGTGCCGGGCGAAGAAGTCGCACCACTCGTCGTCGATGAGCGTGGCGTTCGTCTGCACATGATGCTCGACCTCGGGACCGAACGGCGCCATCAGGTCGGCGAGGTGCTCCCGACCCGCAGCCAACGGCTCACCGCCGTGCCACACCACCGAGAACCGACCGGAGGTCGCCCACGGGTTGACCGCCGCCGCCACCGCCTCGGCCACCGGCACCGACATCCGCTGGTCCGCAGCCCGGAACGGCAGATAGCAGTACGCGCAGTCCAGGTTGCAGAGGGTCGTGGGCTGCATCACGACGTACGACGGGACGACGGCCAAGCCGCGCATACCGCTGAACGCCTGTTCCCGAGCAGCCATCGCCCTCCTCCGCCGAGCCTGAGCCCTTCAGGCTAGGCGGCATGGGCCACTCGGGTGAAGCCCCCATCAGGTGCCCGTACGATAACCAGAGCGTGATCAACCGCGGGTGTGCTGGCCAACCATCTGCACGTTGCCCGTGCCCTCGATGATCTCGCCAGCCTGCCACGCCTCGACACCACGGCCGGTGAGCGTGGCGAGCGCCCGGTCGGCGTCCTCCGCCGAGACGATCGCGAACATGCCGACACCCATGTTGAAGGTCGACTCCATGTCCTGGTCGTCGATCCGCCCCTTCGACTGGATCAGGTCGAAGACCGGCTGCGGCTTCCAGGTGGACCGGTTGACCACAGCGTCGACGTGCTCCGGCAGCACCCGGACCAGGTTGCCGGGGATGCCGCCGCCGGTGACGTGGGCGAGGACCCGCACCTCGGCCTCGGCGATCAGCTTCAGGCAGTCCTTCGCGTAGATCTTGGTCGGGGTGAGCAACTCCTCACCCAGGGTCCGCTGCCGACCGAAGTCGTCGATCACGATGTCCAGCCGCATCCGGGCCGCGCCGAGCAGCACGTGCCGGACCAGGGAGTAGCCGTTGGAGTGCAGGCCGGAGGAGCGCATCGCGATGACCACATCGCCCACCTCGACCCGGTCCGGGCTGAGGATGTCGCTCTCCTCCACCACGCCCACACCGGTCGCGGAGATGTCGTACTCGTCCGGGCGCAGCACACCGGGGTGCTCGGCGGTCTCGCCGCCCAGCAGCGCGCAGCCCGCGTACCGGCAGCCGTCGGCGATACCCGCGCCGATGTCGGCCACCTTGTCCGGGACGACCTCGCCGGTGGCGATGTAGTCGAGCAGGAACAGCGGCTCGGCCCCACAGGCCACCAGGTCGTCGACGACCATCGCCACGAGGTCGATGCCCACCGTGTCGTGGATGTCCATCTGCTGGGCGATCACCAGCTTGGTGCCCACACCGTCGGTGGAGGACGCCAGGATCGGGTTCTTGTACTTCGTCGTGTCCAGCCGGAACAGCCCGGCGAAGCCGCCGAGGTCGCCCAGCACCTCGGGGCGGCGGGTCTGCCGCACCTTCGACTTCAGCAACTCCACGGCGCGGTCACCCGCGTCGATGGAGACCCCGGCATCGGCGTACGAGACTGAACGCTTCCGACCTTGACGGCCAGCGCCAGCCGTCCAGGGCTGACGGTCGCCGCCGCCGGTCGGGCTGCTTCCTGCGCCGCTGCGCTCGGACACGTGCGTCACGGTTCTCCCCTTTGGTTCTCGGTGCCGCGCCGGCGGTGGCCGGGCCGCGCCGGTTTGGTGCTACGGGCGGTTTGCGGTCACGCCACCCGGGGTGGCGACGAACGAGCCGTTGGTGTGCGGTGCCTCCGGCGCGGAGTTGGCGACCCGTCGGCCCACACCTTCGAGCACGTGCTTGCCGATCAGGTTGCCGGCCGGCAGCTCGATCGGGTACTCCCCATCGAAACATGCCCGACACAGTCGAGTCTTCGGCTGCTCGGTCGCGGCGATCAGGCCAGGAAGCGAAACGTAGCCCAGCGTGTCGGCGCCGATGGAACGCCGGATGCCGTCGTTGTCCAACCCGTTGGCCAGCAGCTCCGCCCGGGTGGCGAAGTCGATGCCGTAGAAACACGGCCAGCTGACCGGCGGAGACGAGATCCGGACGTGCACCTCGAGCGCCCCCGCCTCGCGCAGCATCCGCACGATGGCGCGCTGCGTGTTGCCGCGGACGATCGAGTCGTCCACCACCACGAGCCGCTTACCTCGGACGTTCTGCCGCAACGGGTTGAGCTTGAGCCGGATGCCGAGCTGACGCAGGGTCTGCGACGGCTGGATGAACGTACGGCCCACATACGGGTTCTTCATGAGGCCCGCGCCGTAGGTGATGCCGGACGCCTCGGCGTACCCGATCGCGGCAGGCGTGCCCGACTCGGGCACCGGGATCACCAGGTCGGCCTCGACCGGGTGCTCCTTGGCCAACTGCCGGCCGATCTGCACCCGCGCCGCGTGCACGTTGCGCCCGGCGATCGTGGCGTCCGGGCGGGCGATGTAGACGTACTCGAAGAGGCAGCCCTTCGGCTCCGGCGACGCGAACCGGGTGGAGCGCAGCCCCTCCTCGTCGATCGCGATCAGCTCGCCGGGCTCGACCTCGCGCACCACGCTGGCGCCGACGATGTCCAGGGCGGCGGTCTCGCTGGCGACCACCCAGCCGCGCTCCAGCCGACCGAGAACCAGCGGACGTACGCCGTGCGCGTCGCGGGCCGCGTAGAGCGTCGACTCGTCCATGAAGACGAAGCTGAACGCCCCGCGCAGCTGCGGCAGCACCTCCATCGCGGCCGCCTCGACCGACAGGTCCGGGCGGCTGGCCAGCAGCATCGTCACCAGCGACGTGTCGTTCGTCGAACCGTCCGCGACAAGGCCGCGCTCGGCGACCTCCTTCTCCAGCTCGGCGGTGTTGACCAGGTTACCGTTGTGCGCCAACGCGATGGTCGTGCCGGAACTGGTCGACCGGATGGTCGGCTGGGCGTTCTCCCAGTTGGAGGCGCCGGTCGTCGAGTATCGGGCGTGCCCGATCGCCAAATGGCCGCGCAGGCTGGCGAGGGTGGGCTCGTCGAAGACCTGGGCCACCAGACCCAGATCCTTGTAGACCACGACGCCGGAACCGTCGCTCACCGCGATGCCCGCAGCCTCCTGGCCGCGGTGTTGCAGGGCATAGAGGCCGAAGTAGGTCAGATTGGCGACCTCTTCGCCCGGGGCCCAGACACCGAAGACGCCACAGGCATCCTGGGGGCCAGGTCGTTGGGGATCAAGGTCGTGGCTCAGCCGGCCGTCGCCTCGGGGCACTACCGCTCCCTCATGCTGGTCTGGATCGGCCTGGTGGAGATCACGGGACGGATCCACACTTCTCGGCCGGGACCACTGTCGTCGCCTGACAGTGTACGCGAATCAGTGTCTATACAGATAGTCACGATTTCCCTGCACAGCGTCACCCTCATCCGGGCATTCAGGCAGCTAGAGGGGCAGATACGCCGAGAGGTCCGCCCGGATCCCGCTCACCTGCACACGACCGGCGGCGACCGCCTCGTCCCACCCGACCCGGCCGCTGGCCAACTCCAACCAGGTCAGCGGGGACATCTCGACCACGTTCGGCGGGTTTCCCCTGGTGTGTCGAGGACCAGGAACACACTGGATCGCACCGTATGGTGGAACCCGCACCTCCACCGATCGGCCGGGGGCGCGCTCCGCGAGGACGGCCAACAACGACCGGACCGCCTCCCGGAACACCGGCCGTTCGGGCGTACGCCCCTCGTCAAGCGCCGACAAAGCCGCTGCTATGGCGGCGGATTTACTGTGCGGAGAGGACACGACGGGACGATACGACCCGTAGCCGGAGCACCCGACGCTGGCCCTGGGTCGCGCCGATCCACTCAGACAAGGCATAGTGGCCGACGGCGTATTCGTACCGTGATGATCCCCGGCCCGGCGCCCCGCCGGTCAAGGGAAGTCAGCCCGGAAGGCGGTGGACGTGTCAACACACCGACGTGCCTGGAAGCAGCGGGCCGGTGTGGTCGTAGCGCTGGTTGCCGGCGCTCTGCTCGCCGTCCCCGCAACACCAGCCATGGCCGCAGATGTCGATGTTTCCCCGGGTTCGGTCTCGGTAAACGCCGGCAGCGATGCCACGATCACCGTGCGAGTCACCCCGGGTGACAACGACGACAGGGCGCGGATCAGCCTCTCCGGTCTACCGCAGGGTGTCAGCTGCGCCAGCGGCTGCGGCGACGTCAACTTCCCTGGCCTGGCAAAGCAGCCGAGGTCGGTGCTGGTCAGGATCGCGGCCAACGAGAACGCCAGCGACGCCAACGCCACCATCACCGTGGCCGTCGAGGCCGAGTCCGGCCCGGACACCGCCACCGTCGCGCTGACCGTGCGGGGCAAGGCCGCGCCGCCTACTCAGCAGCAGCCGCAGACCGTGAAGTCGGTTTCCGGCAAGGTCGTCGTGAAGGCGAACGGCGACGCGGTGCCGAACGCGATCGTGATCCTCCAGGACAGCGCCGGCCACCGTTACGACACGATCGCCGACGGCAGCGGGAACTTCCGGTTCACCGGCAGCAACGACAAGCCGATCGCGCCTGGTCGGATCGACGTGGGTGCGTCGTCCAACAACATCAACGCGGTCAAGAGCTTCACCGCGAACGCAGGACAGTCGATCACCGGGCAGCGCATCAGCCTGGAGATCAAGGTCGAGGTGACACCGAGCGCCACCCCGTCTCCCACCGTCGAGGCCACCCCCACCGACGAGGCGACCGAGGAGGGCACCGAGGAGGAGCCGTCCACTGAAGCCAGCCCCGGTGCTCCGGCGAACGCCGCGAACGAGGATGACGGCGGTGGCTTCGGCTCGTACCTGATCATTCTGCTCGGTGGTCTGCTCGTTGCTGCCGGTGTCGGCACGATCGTGCTGCTCTGGATGAAGCGCAAGGAGAGCGGCGACGACGATGACGAGCCGGCGGCAGCCGGCGCGGCTGGCGCGGTGCCGGCGGCGCGGGGCGGCTTCCGCGGGGCGGACGACCAGACCCGGGTGGTCAACCGGCCTGGCGGGCCCGATCCGACGATGGTCGGCGGGGCTGCGCTGAGCGAGGCGCCGACGATGATGCACCGCCCGGTCGTCGACGACGTGCCACCGGACCCGTACGGCGCGCCTCCGCAGCCGTACGGTGCCGCTGGCCAGCAGGGTTGGGCCGGCGCCGGCTACGGCGACGAGCCCGCGACCGGGGGGTACGGCGCCGGCGGTTACGGCAACGCGCCGGCCTCGGGCGGCGGTTACGGCACGGCGGGTACCCCCGACGGCGGCTACGGCGCGGCGGACGACGGCTACGGTGCAGCGCCCGGATCCGGCGCAGGCTACGGCGGCGCACAGGTTCCGGGTGGCTACGGCAATGCGCCCGCCTCAGGTAGTGGCTACGGCAATGCCCCGGCCTCGGGTGCCGGTTACGGCAACGCGCCCGCCTCGGGTGCCGGCTATGGCAACGCGCCGGCCTCGGGTGGTGGCTACGGCACCCGCGACTACACCGCCCCGGCCGGTTCCGCCGGTTACCCACCGGCTCCCGCAGGTGGCGAGCGCTTCGACGAGCCGACCGGCCGGTACACGGGCGACAGCACCCAGTACCCGGCCCCGGCCGACCCGTACTCCACAGGCGTCTACCAGCCCGAGCAGAGCCAGGGCTACGGCCAAGCCGACGCTGCCCCGTACGGCGGTGGGCGGTCGACCGAGCCGACCGGCGGATACGGCCAGCAGGCCGGCGGGTACGAGCAGGGTGGCGGCTACGGTCAGCAGGCCGGCGGGTACGACCAGGGCGGCTACGGTCAGGAGACCCCGCAGCAGCGCGGCAGCTACGACGACCGAGGCTACGAGCAGGGCGGCTACGGCCAGCAGGCCGGTGGGTACGAGCAGGGTGGCGGCTACGGTCAGCAGGCCGGCGGCTACGGCCAGGAGACCCCGCAGCAGCGCGGCAGCTACGACCAGCCCGGCTACGACCAGCCCGGCTACGACCAGCAGGGCGGCCGCGCCCGGCCGGACAGCCCGCCCCCGACCGAGCGGGGCGGCCGTCGCCTCGACTGGCTGGACGACTGACCCGACACACCGCCATACGACACAACGCGAACGGCCGTCCGGAACCTCGGGCGGCCGTTCGCGTGTCCGGCGACCGCTCACGCCCTCGATGAGCGCGCAAATGGGCAAGATCACCGGTGCAGCCCGCCCGACGCCTCTCGGGCACGGGCGGCCGAGGCATGGAGCGTCCGGCACGGACCGGCCGAGGCACGTACCGGCCGGCACGGACCGGCCGAGGGCACGGGGTCGACGGGTGGACGACCCAGGTCAGGCGGCGGAGAAGACTCCCTGGCGGAGGACCGGGACGACAGTCGACGCGTCGACCTGGACGGCGATCTCCACGTCTTCGGCGAAGCCGCTCTCGGTCAGTTCCCGGCCGGACACGCTTCCGCGTATTGCGGCGGGCACGTCAGGGGTGCTGGCCAGCGCGGCGAGCGCCACGGCCGCCTCCACGGAGAGGCCACCCGGTACGCCGGCGAGGGCGTCGAGCACGCTGGCCGCGCCCAGCTGGTCCTCCACCGACGGTCGCAGTGACCCGTCTGGCCACCGCTCCCCCGAGGCGATGACGCCGATCGGGGCGTCCGTGGTGCCGTACCCCTGGCTCTGCAGCCAACGCCCGACGGCGGGTGCGTTACGCAGGCACGCCGCTACCACCGGCAGCCCGGTGGCGCTGGCGGCGGCGCTGATGGCCGAGCCGTTCGGTGATGGCAGCACCAGGTCCGGCACGACGGGTGCGGTGCTCAGCGCGGCCGGCGAGAGCGACCACGGATTGTCGGCAGTCACCCGACGGCGGCCCACGGCGGCCACCGCGCCGACGCGGATCGCGTACTCGGCGGCCTGCTCGCCCCAGGGGAACGGATGCACCCGCATGCCGCGAGCGACAGCCACCTCCACGGCGGTGGTGAACGAGAGTACGTCCACCACCACCAGGGCGGCGCAGACCCGACCGAGTTCGGCCGCGCCGCTCAGCCCCCAGTCGAACCGGGCACCCGATCCGGGCTGGCCGTAGACGGCGGCCGCCAACGCCTCAGCGCTCGTCAGGCGACGGGTCGGTGGCACCGGAGTCAGACTCGGACGAACCGGCGGCCTCCGCCGGCCCGGTGGTGCTCGACTGGCCCGACGCGCTCGGCTCCGAGTCGCCCGACTGACCAGACGCGCCCGGCTCGCCCGACCGACCGGACACGCCAGCCTCGTCCGACTGACCGGACACGCCAGCCTCGACCGGCTCGACCGCTCCGGTCGTTGGCACCGGGCCGGCCGACGCGATCGGCTCGGACACGACAGTCGCCGGGTCCAGAGGCGCGACGGTCGTGCCCTCGGCCACCGGCAGGGGCGCCGCCTCGACAGCGCCCGCCACGCCGGCGGCCGGCGCGGGCACCTCGACGGAGGCGGCACCGCCGAACAGGCGCGGCAGCGTCTCGGTGTGCGCGGCGCGCAGCTCGTCCAGGCCGATCCGGAACTGGCCGTGCACCTCAAGCGCACCGCCGGTCGGGTCGGTGACGCCGATCAGCTCGAACGGCACCCCCCGCTCGGCGCAGAGCGCCGCGAACGCCTTGTCGTGGCCGCGCGGCACCGACACCAGGGCCCGCGTGGCGGACTCGCTGAACAGGTAGACGAACGGCATCGAGCCGCCGGCGAACTGCTCCGGCACCGCGATCCGGGCACCGACGCCCCGCCGCAGGCAGGACTCGACAAGGCTCTGGGCGAGGCCACCGTCGGACAGGTCGTGCGCGGAGCTGAGGTGACCCACCCGGGCAGCCTCGGCCAGCAGGTCGGCAAGCAGCTTCTCCCGGGAGAGATCGACCTGCGGCGGAATGCCGCCGAGGTGCTCGTGCGTCACCCAGGCCCACTCCGAGCCGGACAGCTCGACGTTTGTCTCACCCAGCAGGTAGATCTGGTCGTGATCGCCACCGGGGCGCGGGACGAAGCCCATCGGCACCCGGTCGGCCACGTTGTCCAGTACGCCGAGCACACCGACCACCGGGGTCGGGTGGATGGGCGCCGCGCCGGTCTGGTTGTAGAAGCTGACGTTGCCGCCTGTGACCGGGATGCCCAGCTCCAGGCAGCCGTCCGCCAGGCCGCGAACGGCCTCGGCGAACTGCCACATCACGCCCGGGTCCTCCGGGGAGCCGAAGTTGAGGCAGTTGGTGACGGCGATCGGCGTCGCGCCGGTCACCGCCACGTTCCGGTACGCCTCGGCGAGGGCCAGCTTGGTGCCGTTGTACGGGTCGAGCCGCGCGTACCGGCCGTTGCCGTCCACCGACAGCGCCACGCCGAGCCCGGTCCGCTCGTCGATGCGGATCACGCCGCCGTCCTCCGGCTGGGCGAGGACGGTGTTGCCCAGCACGTAGCGGTCGTACTGCTCGGTGACCCAGGTCTTGTCGGCCAGGTTGGGCGACGCGATCATGCGCAGCACGGTCTCCCGCAGCGCCTCCGGGTCGGCCGGTCGGGGCAGCGTCTCGGCCCGGTCGGCCTGGAGCAGGATCAGGTCCGCCGGCTCGCGCATCGGCCGGGCGTACACCGGGCCGTCGTCGACAAGCGAACCCGGAGGTACGTCGACGACCAGGTGGTCCTGCCACGTGATCAGCAGTCGGCCGGGGCGGCCGTCCGGCTCGGGTGCGGTGACCTCGCCGATCGCGGTGGCGAGGACGCCCCACTTTTCACAGGTCTTGAGCACCGCGTCGAGCTTGTCCGGCTCGACGACCAGCAGCATCCGCTCCTGGGACTCGCTGGCGAGGATCTCGTGCGGGTCCATGGAGGGCTCACGCAGCGGTACGCGCTCCAGCCAGACCCGCATGCCGGTGCCGGCCGCGGCGGCGGTCTCGGTGAGCGCACAGGTCAGACCGGCGCCGCCGAGGTCCTGGATGCCAACGACCAACTGGCCGTCGTACAGCTCCAGGCACGCCTCGATCAACAGCTTCTCGGTGAACGGGTCGCCGACCTGCACGGCGGGGCGACGGGCCTCGCTGCCCTCGTCGAAGGTGGCGCTTGCCAGCACGGACACGCCGCCGATGCCGTCCCGGCCGGTCTTGGCGCCCATCAGCACGACCACGTTGCCGGGGCCGGCGGCAGCCTTGTTCTGGAGCCGGTTGACCGGCAGCACGCCCAGGCAGAGCGCGTTGAGCAGCGGGTTGCCCTGGTAGGAGGGGTCGAAGACCAACTCGCCACCGATGTTGGGCAGGCCGAGGCAGTTGCCGTAGCCGCCGACGCCGGCGACCACGCCGGTGAGCACCCGCGCGGTGTCCGGGTGGTCCGCCGCACCGAAGCGCAGCGGGTCCATCACCGCGACCGGGCGGGCACCCATGGCGAGGATGTCGCGGACGATGCCGCCGACACCCGTCGCCGCGCCCTGGTACGGCTCGACGAAGCTCGGGTGGTTGTGCGACTCGACCTTGAAGGTCACGGCCAGGTCGGCGGAGATCTGCACCACACCGGCGTTCTCACCGATGCCGGCGAGCAGCCGGTCGCTGTGCGGTGCCTTCTCGCCGAACTGGCGCAGGTGCACCTTGCTCGACTTGTAGGAGCAGTGCTCGCTCCACATGATCGAGTACATCGCCAGCTCGGACTGGGTGGGCCGACGCCCGAGGATCTGCCGGATCCGGTCGTACTCGTCGTCGCGGAGCCCCAGCTCGGTGTACGGCTGAAGCTCGCCCGAGGTGCCGTTGGCGCGCTGCACGGTATCCACGCCGTCGGTCCAGTCGGCCGTGGCCGGCTGGGGGGCGGGAGCGGTCGCCGTGTAGGCGGGTTCCGCCGGGCTCGGCTCGGCCGGCTGCGCCGGGGCGGAGTACGCCTCCGGAGTGTCCCGTACCGGGTCCGGATGGGTGGTCATGACCTCTCCTCGCTGCGCTCGTGCCCGCCCGACCGACTCCTCGCGTTCACGCCGGTGCCCCCACCAGGTGCTTGAGGACCGAGGTGAAGAAGCCGAGGCCGTCCAGCGAGGGGCCGGTGAGCGCCTCCACGGCGTGCTCGGGGTGCGGCATGATGCCGACCACGTTGCCGGCGGCGTTGGTGATCGCGGCGATGTCACGCTGCGAGCCGTTGGGGTTGCCGCCGATGTAGCGGGCGACCACCCGGCCTTCGGCTTCGAGCTGGTCCAGGGTCGCGGTGTCGGCGACGTAGCAGCCCTCGCCGTTCTTCACCGGGATGAGCACCTCCTGGCCGGGCTGGAACGCGTTGGTCCAGGCGGTGCCGACCGACTCGATGCGCAGGATCTGGTCCCGGTTACGGAAGTGCAGGTGTTGGTTGCGGGTGAGCGCACCGGGCAGCAGGTGCGCCTCGCAGAGGATCTGGAAGCCGTTGCAGATGCCGAGCACCGGCAGGCCACCCTGGGCGGCGTCCACGATCGTCTCCATCACCGGTGCGAACCGGGCGATGGCGCCGCAGCGCAGGTAGTCGCCGTAGGAGAAGCCGCCGGGGAGCACTACGGCGTCCACCCCGTGCAGGCTCGGGTCACCGTGCCAGAGCCGGACCGGCTCGGCGCCGGAGATCCGGACGGCACGGGCCGCGTCCCCGTCGTCGAGTGAGCCGGGGAAGGTGACGACACCGACCCGGGCGGTCACGAGCGGGCGTCCGCGGTCTCGTCGGCCTCGACCAGGCGGACGGTGAAGTCCTCGATGACCGGGTTGGCGAGCAGCTTGTCGGCGATCTCCCGGGCCCGGTCCAGGTCGGGTTCACCGGTGAAGTCGATCTCGATCCGCCTGCCGATCCGAACTGAGGCGACGTCGCTGACGCCGAGCCGGGGCAGCGCGTTTGCGACGGCCTGGCCCTGCGGATCGAGGATCTCGGGCTTGAGCATGACGTCGACGACGACGCGAGGCACTGGGCACTCCTGACTGTGTACGCAGTTGGGTGCCGACCCACAACGGGCGAGCGCAGCCAGCCTACCTGGCAGATACCGCCGCGGACGCACCGGCCGGGCGCAGTTCAGGCAGTGATCAACATAACTGGTGGCCGAACCTGTCCAAGATCCGGGACACACGCTCCCACCAGGGCATATACGGCGTCGCGGGTAGCTGAATCGTTACATTGCCGCATCTCGATCAAATTCTTGAAAACAACTCCGGACCGCCTTACTCTACATCGACGTAGTTCGATGCCAGCGCCGGCGGGGACCTCCGTCGGCGCCCTCCCGCACCCGGCGACCCCGGGTCCGCCCCGTCCAAGGAGTCCCCCGATGCGCATCCGTCCCCTGCTCGCCATGCTCGGCGTCGCGCTCGCCGGCGCCCTCGGCAGCGCCTCCGGCGCGGTCGCCGCCCCGGCCGGCCCTCAGCCCATCATCGGCGGCAACACCGTCTCGTCCGCGCCCTGGGCCGCCGCGGTGCTCAGCAACGGCTCGTTCACCTGCTCCGGCAGCGTGATCGCACCGCAGTGGGTGCTCACCGCCCGACACTGCATCAGCGGCACCATGTCGGTACGGGTCGGCAGCGTCTACCGGGCCTCCGGCGGCGTCACCCGCACGGTCAGCGCCACCTACACCCGCAACGACCTGGCCCTCATGCGGCTCTCCAGCACCGTCAGCACCTCGACGGTGAGCCTCGCCAGCAGCAACCCGCCGATCGGCTCCACCAACTCGATCTACGGCTGGGGCATGACCTGCTACAGCGGCTGCTCCGCGTCCAGCCAACTCAAGACCGCCACCGTCCGGGTCACCAGCAACAGCGCCACCGACGCGTACGGCGGGCAGGCCATCCGCAGCAGCCGGATCAGCGGGAACGCCTGGCGGGGAGACTCGGGCGGTCCGCAGTTCTACAACGGCCAGCAGGTCGGAGTGGCCTCCACGGCCGACGGCTCCAGCATCCAGAACTACGGCAGTGTCGCGTACAACAGGGCCTGGATCACCTCGACGGCCGGTGTCTGACGGTTAGAGCCCCGCGCGGCGCGGATGGTCGGCAGCGTGCCGGCCGTCCGCGCCGCGTCGTTTTGCAGCATCCGATCAGGTGAACAATGCACACGATCGGGTCGCCCCACTCCTGACAGCATCGGAACCGTGCTGGTCGTGACGACGGAGCAACTGCCCGGCTACGAAATCCGCCAGATCCTCGGTGAGGTGGTGTCATCGATGGCCAGGACGCGCAACCCGTACCGCGAGGGGGTCAAGAACCTGCGCGGTGGCGCGTACGACCCGATGGCGCCCGACAACCTCACCCGCTGGCGTACCGACTCGGTGTCCCGTCTCGGCGAGGAAGCCCTGCGGCTCGGCGCGAACGCGGTGATCGGCATGCGCTTCGACAGCCGGGACTGCGGCGAGATGTGGATGGAGATCTGCGCGTACGGCACAGCGGTGATCGCCGTACCCACGATGGCCGAGGTCATGCCGGCCGACCAGCCTGCGGTCGCCGCGGACACCGCGCACGACCCGGGCTTCGCGGAGTCCCTCGGCGGCATCGCCGAACCCGCGAGCGCCCCGAACCTCCGCACAGCCGCCGAAACCCCAACCCGCGAGTAACGCCCACCCACGCCCACCCCGAAGCGGTGATGCCGGAGGTTAGAGGATCGGCGGCGGGGAATAGGTTGCGGCGTTCGGGTGGGTTTCTACCACCTTGGTGATGCGGCGGGTCAGTGCTGCCACCTGGGCGGGGGCGGCACCCACGAAGGCCGTGCGGTCGGCTACCAGGGTGTCGATGTCGGCGCGGGACAGGCCGAGGCGACCGTCGGCGGCCAGCCTGTCGAACAGGTCGTTCTCCGGAGCGCCCTTCTCGCGCATGGCCAGCGCCACCGCTACGGCGTGCTCCTTGATCACCTCGTGCGCGACCTCACGACCAACGCCCCGCCGGACCGCCGCCACCAGGATCTTCGTGGTGGCCAGGAACGGCAGGAACCGCTCCAACTCCCGGTTGATCACCGCCGGGTATGCGCCGAACTCGTCGAGCACGGTGAGGAACGTCTGGAACAGCCCGTCGGCGGCGAAGAACGCGTCCGGCAGGGCCACCCGGCGGACCACCGAGCAGGACACGTCCCCCTCGTTCCACTGGTCACCGGCCAGCTCGCCGACCATCGACAGGTAACCCCGGATGATCACCGCGAAGCCGTTCACCCGCTCCGACGAGCGGGTGTTCATCTTGTGCGGCATCGCGCTGGAGCCGACCTGGCCCGGCTTGAAGCCCTCGGTGACCAGCTCCTGGCCGACCATCAGCCGGATCGTGGTGGCCAGCGACGACGGCGCGGCGGCGGTCTGCGCCAGCGCGGCAAGCACGTCGAAGTCGAGCGAGCGCGGGTAGACCTGCCCGACGCTGTCCAGTACGCGGGAGAAGCCCAGGTGCTCGGCGACCCGCCGCTCCAACTCGGCGACCTTGTCGGCGTCGCCGTCGAAGAGGTCGAGCTGGTCGGCTGCCGTGCCGACCGGCCCCTTGATCCCGCGCAGCGGGTAGCGGGCGATCAGCTCCTCCAGCCGCTCGTACGCGATCAGCAGCTCCTCCGCCGCCGAGGCGAACCGCTTGCCAAGCGTGGTGGCCTGCGCGGCGACGTTGTGCGAACGGCCGGTCATGACGAGCTCGGAGTGCTCGTGGGCCAGCCACGCCAGCCGGGCGAGGGTGGCCACCACCCGGTCCCGGATCAGCTCCAGCGAGGCGCGCACCTGCAACTGCTCGACGTTCTCGGTGAGATCCCGCGAGGTCATGCCCTTGTGCACGTGCTCGTGCCCGGCGAGCGCGCTGAACTCCTCGATCCGGGCTTTCACGTCGTGCCGCGTGACCCGCTCCCGCTCGGCGATCGAGGCGAGGTCGACCTGGTCGAGCACCCGCTCGTACGCCTCGACCACACCGTCGGGCACCGGCACGCCCAGGTCGCGCTGGGCGCGGAGCACGGCGAGCCAGAGTCGCCGCTCCATCCGGACCTTCTCCTCCGGCGACCAGAGGGCGACAAGCTCGGGTGAGGCGTAACGGTTGGCGAGCACGTTCGGGATCGTCGTCACGTACCTCATTCTCGCCTACCCCACGACGGGCGACCTGGTCGGGCACGGCTTCGCGGCATCCCGGCGGCGAGGACGGCCCCTGCCCGCTACAGCCCGGCCGTGGGCGGGCTGTAGCGGAGGCCGGGCGCTAGGACTGCCGCGGGTCCCGTTCCGTGACGTCGTTCTGGTCGGTCTGCGGAAGGGCCGACGCCGCGACACCGGCAGGCATCGCACCGGTAGCCGCGGCACCGGTAGGCCCGGCACCGGCGTGCGGCTTGGCCTCCTGTCGGCCCGCCAGGATGACGAGCCGGTCGAGGTAGAGCAACTGCAACGCCAGGAAGGCGAGCAGGAAGAACAGCAGCATCGGCAAGGGCAGTATCTGAGCCAGATCTCCCTGCGCGGTGCCCTCAGCGTCGAACCGCCCCCGAAGCCGGTAGAGCAGGAAATTCGGTGCCGGCCACAGCCCGTTCTGCGCGACTACCAGGCGCGGCCACAGCCAGTCCTGCGCGGCGACCAACCAGGTCAGCAGCCCGGCCCCGGCCACCATCGGCAGGGCGGGCAGCAGCATCGTCGAGATGAACCGGCCGCTGCCCTCCCAACGTTCCCGCTGACCCCGGAAGAACAGGGTGAACACCACGAGCGCGGGGATGGAGAGCCAGCTCGGCGGGATCAGCGCCGCGAAGGTGTTCAACTGCTCGGCGTCACGAGCCCGGAGGTAATGGGCGCCCGCGAGTGGGCCGACGCCGACGAAGAGCCAGGGTGCGAAGGGCAGCAGGAGAAGCTCGCTGGCCCGGCCCAGCGGGCGCAGGCCACCGATCGCAAATCCGGCCAGCGCGGCGAGGCCCACCCCGATCACCGTCGAGATCAGCGGTGGCAGCCAGGTGTTGATCTGAATTTGGCCGGCGGTGACACCCCGGGGCAGCGCCGTCACGTCGGCGGTGAGCAGCCGCAGCCACGGCGTCAACACGTACGCGAGCACGCCGAGGAACGCCAGCAGCCCCACCACCAGGAGGCCGAGTGCGACACGACTCCGCACGGCAGGGGTCGGTTCCGCCGGGCGGTCGCGCCAACCGGTGAAGGCGATCCGCGTACGGGTCAGCAGGAGCAGGGCGACGGCGAGGAGGCCGAGCGTTCCCAGCAGCACCAACAGCACCGCGCTGCCGGCAGCGCCGACACCGGTCTGGGCGAGGACGAAGGTCTGCTGGTAGACGTCCAGCAACGGAGTTCTGTTCTGCCCCCTCTGGGCGACGACGGGCCACTGGAGGGACCAGGACTGCATCGTCACCGCGACGACGGTCAGCGCCAGCACGCCGCCGGCGGCCAGGGCCGCCGGCAGGGACCTGCCGTGGGGGCGGCGGCACCACACGGCGAGGAAGACTGTGGCACCGATCGCGATCACCAGCCCGGCGGGCAGCAGCGCCACCGTACTGATGGCGGAGGTCTTCCCCGGGCCGGTGCCGGCCTGTTCCATCGTCCGCGCCGTCCCCACGGCGAGCGGGGCGTAGGCGGCCAGCGGCACGGCCAGCAGCGCCCGGGTGACAAGTCTCGGCACCCGCCCGGCCCGCTCCGCCGCGAGCGCGAGCGCAGGGGCGACGATCAGCGCGAGCAGCACCGGTATCAGTGCGAGCAGCAGCACGTAGACCAGGTCACCGAGGAATCCCGAGGCGACGATCTCTCGGTAGTTGTCCAGGCCGCCATCGGAGGCTCGGCTGCGGCGGTTCGGCACCAGTCTTCCTGGCCCGAAACTATCCACAATGGTGCTGATCGACGGAATGACGTACGACCACAGCAGGGCGACGGCGGCCGGCACGATCAGGGCCAGGCCGGTGACGATCTGGGCCGTCCGACTCAGCCGGACGCCCCCCGACGGCGGCCGAGGGGGCGGCACGGCGAAACGAGGCTGTGGACCGGAGGTGGACATCGGGGCGGTCGACATCGGGCTTGATCCTTCAGGGCATGGGGAAGGGCGGGGTCAGGCTAGCCCTCCCATGCACGCATCACGATCTAGGAAGCGTCGATCAGCGCTCCAGGATCGCCGTCACGCCCTGACCGCCGGCCGCGCAGATGGAGATCAACCCGCGGCCGCTGCCCTTCTCGGCGAGCAGCTTTGCCAGGGTCGCGACGATCCGGCCGCCGGTGGCGGCGAACGGGTGCCCGGCGGCCAGCGACGAGCCGTTGACGTTGAGCTTCTCCCTGTCGATCGCGCCGAGCGGGGCGTCCAGGCCGAGCCGGTCCTTGCAGAACTCCGGCGACTCCCAGGCGGCGAGGGTGGCCAGCACCTGGGACGCGAACGCCTCGTGGATCTCGTAGTAGTCGAAGTCCTGCAACGTCAGCCCGGCACGGGCCAGCATGCGGGGCACCGCGTACGTGGGGGCCATCAGGAGCCCTTCTTCGCCGTGCACGAAGTCCACGGCTGCCGTCTCCGACCAGCTGAACCAGGCCAGCACCGGCAGGTTGTGCGCGGCAGCCCACTCCTCGCTGGCAAGCAGCACTGTGGACGCGCCGTCGGTGAGAGGCGACGAGTTGCCGGCGGTCATCGTGGCGTGCTCGGCGTCCGGGCCACGGGTGCCGAAGACCGGCTTGAGCGAGCCGAGCTTCTCCACGCTCGTGTCCGGACGGAGGTTCTGGTCGCGGGTGAGCCCCAGGTACGGCGTCATCAGGTCGTCGAAGAAGCCCTTGTCGTACGCGGCGGCCAGCCGCTGGTGCGAGCGCAGCGCCAGCTCGTCCTGGGATCGCCTGTCGATCTGCCAGCGCATGGCGGTCTGGGCGGCGTGGTCCCCCATCGACAGGCCGGTACGCGGCTCGGCGTTGCGGGGGATCTCCGGCTTGAACGGCTGGAGCGGGCGCAGCTTCGCGGCGATCTTCATCCGCTCGCCCAAGGTCCGGGCGGAGTTGAGTTTGAGCAGGGTGCGCCGCATGTCCTCGTTGACGGCGAGCGGCGCGTCGGAGGTGGTGTCGACACCGCCGGCGATGCCGACGTCGATCTGACCGAGGGCGATCTTGTTGGCGACCAGGATCGCTGCCTCCAGGCCGGTGCCGCACGCCTGCTGGATGTCGTACGCCGGTGTGTGCGGGTCGAGCCGGGAGCCGAGCACCACCTCACGGGTGAGGTTGAAGTCACGGGAGTGCTTGAGCACCGCACCGGCCACCACCTCGCCGACCCGCTGTCCGGCCAGCCCGTACCTGGCGATCAGGCCGTCCAGCGCCGCGCCGAGCATGTCCGCGTTCGACGCCTGCGCATAGCGGGAGTTGGAGCGGGCAAAGGGGATGCGGTTGCCGCCGATGACCGCGACCCGTCGGATGCTCTGCACGATCCGCCTCCTTGAAGATGTGTTGCGCCAACCCTACTCGCCAGTAGGCTACGCCCATGAGCGACAGGTACGCGAGCTTCGTCCAATCAGCCGCCGGCCGCGCGCTGGTCAAGCGTCTCGGGCTGCCCGACCCGCCGCGACTGCGCCGACACCACCCCGGCGATCCGCTGCTGCCCGGGCCGTTGCTGCTCGGCGCGGCCACCGGCGGGCGACTCGCCGAGCCGATCGCCAAGATCCTGGCATCCGCCGGGGTCGAGCTGGCCGACCAGGCCACCGCCGCCCACAGCGACACCCCGCAGCGGTACGGGGCGCTGGTCTTCGACGCCACCGGGATCACCGACTCGACCGACCTTCGCCAGCTGTACGACTTCTTCCACCCGCAGGCCCGGGCCGTGCTGCCCAGCGGTCGGGTGATCGTGCTCGGCACCCCGCCATCGGAGTGCCCGACGCCGCGCGAGGCCACGGCCCAACGCGCTCTGGAGGGGTTGGTCCGCAGCATCGGCAAGGAGTTCGGCAGGGGCACCACCGCACAGCTCGTCTACGTGACAGGCGACGCCAGCGCCCCCGGGACCCGTACCAGCCTCGAATCGACACTGCGGTTCCTGCTGTCCGGCCGCTCCGCGTACGTCTCGGGGCAGGTCATCCGGGTTGGCGACGGCACGGCGAGCGCCCCGGCGGACTGGGATCGTCCCCTGGACGGGCAGGTCGTGCTCGTGACCGGCGCGGCCCGGGGCATCGGCGCGGCGCTGGCCCGGGTCCTGGCCCGCGACGGCGCGCAGGTGGTGGCGCTGGACATCCCGGCCGCCGGGGATGCCCTGGCCGCCGTGGCGAACGACATCGGCGGTACGGCAGTGCAGCTCGACCTGACCGCGCCGGACGCCCCGACCCGGCTCGCCGACCACCTGGCCAGCCGCCACGGTCGGGTCGACGTGGTGGTGCACAACGCGGGAATCACCCGGGACAAGACGCTCGGCCGGATGGACGCCGACCGGTGGGACCAGGTGATCGACGTGAACCTCTCCAGCCAGGAGCGGATCAACGACGTCCTACTGGAACGGGAGCTGATCCCGGCCGGCGGGCGGATCGTGTCGGTCTCGTCGATCGCCGGGATCGCCGGCAACCGGGGGCAGACCAACTACGCCACCAGCAAGGCCGGCGTGATCGGGCTTGTCGACTCGCTCGCCCCGGCTCTGCACGAGCGGGGGATCAGCGTCAACGCGGTGGCCCCCGGCTTCATCGAGACCCGCCTGACGGCGCGCATCCCGCTTGTCGTCCGTGAGGCGGGCCGGCGGATGAACAGCCTGTCGCAGGGCGGGTTGCCGGTCGACGTGGCGGAGGCGATCGGCTGGTTGGCGTGGCCGGCGTCCGGCGCGGTCAGCGGCAACGTCGTACGCGTCTGCGGCCAGAGCCTGCTGGGGGCGTGATGGCGAGAAGAGGACAGCCCACCGGGGAGCCGGATGACCTGTCGGTCCACGAACTGATCGACGGCCCCACCGAGATCCTGTCGCGGGAGACCCTGGACGCGATCCGCCGTCCGGAGCCCGCCGGTCACGACCTGAGCGTCGAGCAGACACACGACCTGGCCGCCGGAACCGACGCGACCCGCGACCTCTCCGGCGCGCAACCGGCCAACCGCACCCGGGAGCGCATCGAACTGCCCCGGATGCCGGCGGCCGGACCGCTGTACCGGCGGGCGTTGCTCGGTGCGCTGCCGGGCCTCGGCAAGGGGCGGCGCGGGAACGACCTGCCGGCGGCCGAGCTGGCAGTGGACGGCGTGAGCGTCGACAGGACGCACCTTGCCGACTACGACCGGGTCTGCGGGTTCCGGCTCACCGATCAGCTCCCCGCGACGTTTCCGCACGTCATGGGCTTTCCACTGAGCCTGCGGCTGATGACCGCGCCGGACTTTCCCCTCCCGCTGACCGGCCTGGTGCACATCGACAACCGGATCACAGTGCACCGCCCGATCACCGCCGACGAGGCCATCGACTTCACGACGTACGCCCAGGATCTGCGCCCGCACGACCGGGGGCGGCAACTGGACGTGGTGCTTGTCGGCTCGGTGGACGGGGAGGAGGTCTGGCGCGGCGTCTCCACGTACCTGGGTCGGGAGCCCACGGCCGGCGGCGGTGAGCGGCGCGACCGGAGCGGGCGCACCGAGGTGCCCGCCGGTACGGCCCGCTGGCGTGTCGAACCCCGGGTCGGCACCGAGTACGCGCGGGTCTCCGGGGACCACAACCCGATCCACACGTCAGTGCTCGGGGCGCGGCTGTTCGGGTTCCGCCGGCCGATCGCGCACGGCATGTGGAGCAAGGCGCGATGCCTCGCAGCGCTGGAAAACCGGCTGCCTGACGCCTACACGGTCGAGGTCGCCTTCAAGCTGCCGGTGTCGTTGCCGAGCACCGTGAGCTTCGCGCTGCTGCCGGACGGCGGGTTCGCCCTGCACGACTCGCGTGGCCGACCGCACCTGGTGGGCCTCCTGCGCTGACGCGCCAGTGCCGATCCCGGATCCGGGCTTGGCACTGGCGTTCTCGTGCGCTAAGTTGTTCTCACAGAGAGATGTTCTCAAAGTGAGGGTGACGCGATGAACGAGCAGGAGTTCCTGGAGGCGTACGACCCCCGGGCCTACCCGTCGGTCGCCGTGACCGTCGACGTGGTAGCGCTGACCATCCGCGACGGCGCGCTGCACCTCTTGCTGATCCAGCGGGGCCAGCCACCCTTCGAGGGGCACTGGGCGCTGCCCGGCGGCTTCGTCCAACCCGACGAGGACCTCGCCGCCGGTGCCCGACGTGAGCTGGCCGAGGAGACCGGGCTCGGCGGCGAGGGGCTGCGCCGCGTACACCTGGAGCAGTTGGGCAGCTACGGCGCTCCCGACCGCGACCCGCGGATGCGCGTCGTCTCGGTCGCCCACCTCGCGTTCGCCCCCGACCTGCCCGACCCGGCCGCCGGCAGCGACGCCGACGCGGCGACCTGGCTGCCGGTGACCGCCCTGACCAGCCGGCAGCTCGCCTTCGACCACGGCCGGATCATCGACGACGCGCTTGAGCGCGCCCGCTCCAAGCTCGAATACACCCCACTCGCCACGCGCTTCCTCGCCGCCGAGTTCACCATCAGCGAGCTACGCGCCGTCTACGAGACGGTCTGGGGTCACCCCCTGCACGCCGGCAACTTCCACCGCAAGGTGCTGTCCGTGCCGGGCTTCGTGGAAAGCACCGGCGCCAGCACCGAGCGCGGCGGCTCGCGGGGTGGCCCCCGCGCCCGGCTCTACCGGGCCGGCGACGCCCGGCTGCTGCACCCCGCGCTGCTGCGCCCCGCCCGCGAGGAGACGGTGCGATGAGGACCGCGGAGGCCATCGGCCTGGTCACTGCCGCCCGCACCGACACCGACCTGTTCGGCACGGACCAGCCGGCCAGGCGCTACCGCGAGCTGGTCGCGGCCCTGCACCCCGACCGCCTGACGGCCGACCCGGCGGTACGCGCCGAAGCCCTCGACGCGTTCATCCACGTCACCACCCGGTGGCAGGCCCGGCAGGTCACAGTCCTCGGCGACTACCGCCTCGGCGCGCTTGCCCACTCCGGTGACCTTGCCGACCTCTACGACGTCGGAGACGACAGGCTGCTCAAGCTGCCCCGGCGGCCCACCGACAACGACCTCATGGCCCGCGAGGCACACGCCCTGCACACCATCGCCGAACGCGGCGACCCGCGCTACCTGCCGTACGTGCCCCGACTCGTCGACGAGTTCCGGCACTCCGACGCCGCGACCGGCGCCGAACGGCGGATCAACGTGCTCGCCACCGCGCCCGGCCTGCACGACCTCGACGCGGTGCGGCGCGCGTACCCCGACGGGCTGGACGCCCGCGACGTGGCCTGGATGTGGCGGCGGCTGCTCGTGGCACTCGGCCTGGCCCACCGGGCCGGCGTGGTGCACGGCGCGGTCCTGCCGCGACACGTGCTGATCGAGCCGGCCGCCCACGGCGTGGTGCTCGTCGACTGGTGCTTCTCCGCGCCCGTCGGCAGCACGATCCCGGCCATGGTGCCCGGCTACCAGGACTGGTATCCGCCGGAGGTCTTCCAGAAGCGGCAGTGCGGGCCGGGCACCGACATCTGGATGGCGACCCGCTGCATGACCTCGCTGCTGAACCGCCACGCGCCGCGCGAGCTGCTCGCCTTCGCCCAGGGCTGCCGGCAGCGGTTCCTCAAGGACCGGCCCGACGACGCGTGGCGCCTGCTACGCGAATTCGACAACGTGCTGGGCCGGCTCTACGGGCCACGCACCTTCCGCCCCTTCACCCTCACCCCCTAAGGAGCTGTCATGGGCAGTGGAATCTGGTCCACCGACGTGTACGACGCCGCCGACCGCTACCGCAGGTCGACCGGCAAGAGCGCCTTCTCCTACAGCGACAGCGGGGCCCGCACCGTGCACCCCGCACTCGACCCCCGGGAGGCGACGCGGGAGAGCCGCGACTCCGACGAACACCCCCGGTCGACGCCCGTCGCGGTGCTCTTCGACGTGACAGGCTCGATGCTCAAGGTGCCGCGCGTCCTGCAGACCAAGCTGCCGCAGCTGCTCGGGCTGCTGCAACGGCAGGGCTACGCAAGCGACCCGCAGATCATGTTCGGGGCGATCGGGGACGCCACCTGCGACCGGGTGCCGTTGCAGGTCGGCCAGTTCGAGTCGGACAACCGAATGGACGACGACCTCGGCCGGATCGTCCTCGAAGGCGGTGGCGGCGGGCAGATGACCGAGTCGTACGAGCTGGCCATGTACTTCATGGCCCGGCACACCGCCACCGACAACTGGGACAAGCGCGGCCGGCGCGGCTACCTGTTCATCATCGGCGACGAGCTGGCGTACCCGACGGTGAAGGCGCGGGAGGCTGCCGGCGTGATCGGTGACAACCTGACCGAGGACGTGCCGCTGCGGCACATCGTCGACGAGGTGACGAGCCGCTGGGACACCTACTACCTGCTCCCCGCCGGCAGCCACTACGCCGGCAACGCGAAGGTGCTCGACTTCTGGCGGGACCTGCTCGGGCAGAACGCGGTGGTCCTCGACGACCTCGATGCGGTCTGCGAGACCATCGCGCTCACCATCGGCCTCGGTGAGCAGGCCATCGACCTTGACGAGGGCCTGCGTCACCTGGACCGCGCGGGCTCCACCGCCACCGGCACCGTGTCGAAGGCGCTGGCCCGCCTCAACCGGGGGCGGCGCGCCGAGGTGTCGACGCTGCCGGCCTTCCGCGACACCACAGGCGGGGTGACCCGACTGTGAGGCACGTGGCGGTGGTCGACCTCGGCTATGGCGACGCTGGCAAGGGCACTGTCGTGGACTGGCTCTGCGCCACCCGACCCGTGCACACGGTCGTCCGCTTCAACGGGGGCGCGCAGGCGGCGCACAACGTCGTGCTGCGCGACGGGCGGCACCACACGTTCGCACAGTTCGGCGCCGGCACCTTCCACCCCGGCGTGCGTACGCACCTGTCGCGGCACGTGGTGGTGGACCCGCTGGCGCTGGCCGCCGAGGCCGACCATCTCGCCACTGTCGGGGTGCCCGACGCGCTGGACAGGTTGACAGTGGACGGGTCGGCACTGCTCGCCACCCCGTACCACCGGGCCGCCAACCGGGCCCGGGAGATCGCCCGGGGAGCCGACCGGCACGGCTCCTGCGGGCTGGGTGTGGGCGAGGCCGTCGCGTACGGTCTCGCCCACCCCGACGACGCGCCACGGGTCGCCGACTGCCGCAGCCCAGCGCTGCTGCGCCGTCGGCTGACCGTCCTGCGGGACCGGCTCACCGCCGAACTCGGCCCGCTGGACGCCCCGCCGGTCGAGGACTGCCTGCCCGCGTTCACCGGGTTCGCCGGCCGGGTCGCGATCGTCGACGGCAGCTGGCTCGCCGGGGCGCTGCGCTCCGGGACGTGCGTCTTCGAGGGTGCACAGGGGGTGCTGCTGGACGAGTGGCACGGCTTCCACCCGTACACGACGTGGAGCACCACCACGTTCACAAACGTCGACGGCCTGCTCGCCGAGGCGGGCCTGCCCGGCGAGGTGGCCCGGCTCGGGGTGCTGCGGATCGTCACCACCCGGCACGGGGCCGGCCCGCTGGTGACCGAGGACCAGGCGCTGCCGTTCACCGACCGGCACAACGCCACGAACCCGTGGCAGGGCCGGTTCCGGTTCGGCCACTTCGACGCTGTCGCCCACCGGTACGCCCTCGCGGCAGCCGGCGGCGTCGACGGCCTCGCGCTCACCCACCTCGACCTCGCCGGCCCCGGCCTGCGGATCTGCCGCCGCTACGACACCACCGACCGGATCACCCCGGGCCCGCCCGGTGACCTGGACCGGCAGGCCGCGCTCACCGCCCGCCTGCTGCGCTCCCGCCCGGTGTACGACGATCCACCGTCGGACTGGCCGGAGGCGGTACGCGCCGAGCTGGGCGCGCCCGTGGTGCTGACCTCTCACGGCCCCACCGCCGGGGACAAGACACCGCACGGGCCGCTGCTCGCGGCACCGGCCCTGGCCCGGTCGGTCTGATGTTCCTGACCCGGTCGGCCTGACGTCCGGACCGAAGGCGGATGATCCGCCGACTCGGCCTCCGGGCGGGTCGCACCCGGCGAGCATTGGTGCATGGAAGCCCTGCTCGACCTTCTCCGTGGGACCGTCACGTCACCGTGGGTGTACCTGGTGATCTTCGGCCTCACCGCGGTCGACGCGTTCTTCCCCGCGGTGCCGGGCGAGGCGGCGGTGATCACCGCGGCGGTGCTCGCCGCCGACGGCGGGCACCCCGATCTGACTCTGGTGATCGTCAGCGCCGCCCTCGGCGCGCTGATCGGCGACCACATCTCGTATGCCATCGGGCGGGGCGGCGGCGCGAACCGGCTGGCCCACCTACCGGATGGCAGTCGCCGGCGGGCCGGCTCCGAGTGGGCTCGCCGCGCCGTTGACAGGCGCGGCGGGATAATCCTGACCACCAGCCGGTACGTGCCCGGCGGCCGGACGGCCGTCACCCTCACCATGGGCGCGGTGCGCTATCCCCGCCGGGCGTTTCTGCTGTACGACAGCATCGCGGCGGTCACCTGGGCGCTGTACTGCGGCCTGCTCGGCTACTTCGGTGGGCTGGCCTTCGAGCGTGACCCGCTGAAGGGCGTCCTGGCCGGCATCGGGCTCTCGCTGATCGTCACGTTCGGTCTGGAAGGTGTGCGATGGCTGCGCCGTCGGGCGCACCGCCGCGCCGCAGCCGGCCGCTGAAACCACTGCCGCCTGCCCGGTTCGGGCGGGCGCGGGACCTTCTCACTCCGACGGCGCGGGACCTTCTCACTCCGGCGGCCGCCAAGTGACGCCGTGCAGGAGTTGGGCGGCGCCGAGCCAGGCCACGTTCATCATCCGGGTTGCGGTCTTCTCCGGGTCGGCCTCCGGACGGTCGGCGAGCCAGTCGGCAAGCGACTCGGTGGCCCCCACCAGCGCGTACGCGACGACTTCCAGGTCGACGGCGCCGACCTCGTGCCCCTCCGCGCGCAGCGCGTGGTCGAGCATCTCGGCGACCACCTCGACGAGCCGGGTCCGCATCGTGGCCAACTCGCCGGCGAACGGCTGCTCGCCCCGGGCCTGCCGGTAGAGCACCGCCCAGCCGTCGCGATGCGCGCCCACGAAGCCGAAGAACGCCCGCAGACCGCGCCAGAGCCGAACGTCCGCCGGCAGGTCGGGGGCGGCGGCACCGGCGATGGCCTGCATCATCCGGGTGCCCTCGCGGTGCAGACAGGCGACGAACAGTTCCTCCTTGGTCCCGAGGTACGCGTAGACCATCGGTTTGGAGATGCCCGCGTACTCCGCGATCTCGTCCATGCTGGCGTGGTGGAAGCCGCGCCGGGAGAAGACCTTCACTGCCGCGTCGAGCATCTGCTGCTCGCGGACGGCACGCGGCAGGCGCTTGAAGGCGGGAGCTGAGGACACCTTGCGAGCATACCTACTGGTGCGTAGGGTTACGCACCAGTAGGCAATCTCCCCGGAAGGCACATCTCATGACTGACTTCGACCCGGCCACCTTCGCCAACGTCGGCCCCAA
This sequence comes from Micromonospora profundi, assembly GCF_011927785.1. Taxonomy (NCBI): domain Bacteria; kingdom Bacillati; phylum Actinomycetota; class Actinomycetes; order Micromonosporales; family Micromonosporaceae; genus Micromonospora; species Micromonospora profundi. The sequence continues at coordinate 5,795,310 of NZ_JAATJK010000001.1, forward strand.
GGAGTTCGCCCAGCTGGTCAAGTCCACCCCGGACGACAAGATCGCCCAGGTGATGTCCGGTGACATGCGTGGGAAGATCCTCGGCGAGGTGTTCAACCGGATGCCGTCGCTGTTCCGCGCCGACCGGGCCGGCTCCACGAACGCCGTCATCCACTGGATCGTCACCGGTCGCCCGGACGGCGGCAGCGACACCTACGAGGTGGTCATCGCCGACGGCAAGTGCCACGTGAACGAGACCCCGCAGCACGACCCGAAGCTTGCCCTCACCATGGGCCCGGTGGAGTTCCTGAAGATCGTCTCCGGTGGCGCCAACCCGGTCATGATGTTCATGACCGGCAAGCTGAAGGCGAAGGGCGACCTCGGTCTCGCCGCCAACATCGCCAACCTGTTCGACATCCCCAAGGCCTGACATGGCCGAGTTCTCGCTAGACCTGAATGAGGAACAGCGGGACCTGCGGGACTGGGTGCACGGCTTCGCCGCCGAGGTCGTGCGCCCGGCCGCCGCCGAGTGGGACGAGCGCGAGGAAACCCCGTGGCCGGTGATCCAGGAAGCCGCAAAGGTCGGCCTCTACGGCTTCGAGTTCCTCGCCACCTGCTGGGCCGATCCGACCGGGCTCTCCCTGCCGATTGCCAGCGAGGAACTCTTCTGGGGTGACGCCGGCATCGGGCTGAGCATCTTCGGCACCTCGCTCGCCGTCGCCGCCATCTACGGCGCCGGCACCCCCGACCAACTTGTCGAATGGGTGCCGCAGTGCTTCGGCGACGTCGACTCGCCGGCCGTCGCCGCGTTCTGCACGAGCGAACCGGAGGCCGGCTCCGACGTCGGCGCCATGCGCACCCGGGCCGTATACGACGAGGCCACCGACGAGTGGGTGCTCTCCGGGCAGAAGGCGTACGCCACGAACGGCGGCATCGCCGGAGTGCACGTCGTCACCGCCTCGGTCGACCCCACACTCGGCTCCCGCGGCCAGGCCGCATTCGTCGTACCGCCCGGCACCCCCGGCCTGACCGCAACCCGCAAGCTGCGCAAACTCGGCCTCCGCGCCTCGCACACCGCCGACGTCTTCCTCGACGACGTACGGGTGCCCGGCCGGTGCCTGCTCGGCGGTCGGGACGCGCTGCTGCAACGACTCGACCGGGCACGCTCCGGACAGCGATCCACCGGGCAGGCCGCCATGCGCACCTTCGAGCTGTCCCGACCGACGGTGGGCGCGCAGGCGCTCGGCGTGGCCCGGGCCGCCTACGAGTACGCGCTGGACTACGCCAAGGACCGCGTCCAGTTCGGCAGACCGATCATCGAGAACCAGGCGGTGGCGTTCGCGCTGGCCGACATGCGGATGGAGATCGACGCGGCACGGCTGCTGGTCTGGCGTGCCTCCTGGATGGGCCGCAACAACCGCCCGTTCACCGCCGGTGAGGGCTCGATGTCCAAGCTCAAGGCCGGTGAGGTCGCGGTGTCGGTCACCGAGAAGGCCGTACAGTTGCTCGGTGGGGCCGGTTTCCTGCGCGACCATCCGGTGGAGCGCTGGTACCGGGACGCGAAGATCTACACCATCTTCGAGGGCACCTCAGAGATTCAGCGACTGGTAATCTCCCGCGCGATCTCCGGGATGCAGATCCGCTGACCGACGACGCCCGGGCCTGCGCCGTAATCCAGGCCGCGTCTCGAACCCGTCGGTTTCCTGGCCCGGCTCGCCTTGGCAGGGGCCGGGCCAGGAGACCGGCGCCACCACCACACGTCCCAGCCACGATGCGTGCTGCCTTCGTCACCCCACGTTGACGCCAGCTGAGCCTGCCGTCGCGCCCGGACGCATGATCAAGGAAGAAGCCGCCGGGCGCAGGCAAGCAACCCGTCCGCGTACCAATCCCAAGGAGGTCTGCGGCATGGACCTGCCGTTCGTCGTTGCCACGCTGACCCGTCGCGGCCTGCTCACCCCCGGCCGGCCCGTCCGGATCGTCTCGCAGCTCAACGCGCTACGTACCTGGGGGTGGAGCCTCGCCGGCGAACTCCGCCAGGCAGCCGCCCGCGACCCCGGCCGTCCGGCGATCATCGACGAGGACGGCATCGAGCTGACCTACCAGGACCTCCTCGAACGGGCTGAGCGAACGGCCCGGTCGATGCGCGCCAGGCACGGTTTGCAGCCCGGCGACCGGATCGGTGTGCTCTGCCGCAACCACCACGGGCTCATCGAGACGATCGTGGCGGCCACCCTGCTCGGCGTCGACGCGGTCCTCGTCAATACCGGACTCTCCGCAGCCCAACTGCGCACGGTCGCCGAGGAACAGCAGCTACGGCTGCTGGTGCACGACGACGAATTCGCCGAACGGGTCCTCACACTCCCCGCCGACCTGCCCCGCCTCGACGAACGAGCCCGCGAGGAACTGGTCGCCGGAGCGCTGCCTGGCGAACTGCGGCCACCGGAGCGCGACGGCCGGATCATCGTGCTCACCTCCGGCACCACCGGCACACCCAAGGGCGCCCGCCGGCCCACGCCGCACGGCTTCGGTCCCCTCGTGTCCATCATCGACCGCATCCCGCTGCACGTACGGGACCGCGTCATGATCGCCGCACCGATCTTCCACACCTGGGGATTCGCCGCCCTCCAGGTGTGCTTCGCCCTGCGGGCAACGATCGTGCTGCACCGTCGCTTCGACCCGGCCGCCACGCTCGCCGCCCTGGCTGCGCACCAGTGTGACGCCCTGTTCGCCGTACCGGTGATGGTCCAGCGGCTCATGGAGGTGCCCGCACCGGACCCGCGCCCGTCCCTCAAGGCCGTAGCGGTGAGCGGATCGGCACTGCCGGGCGGGCTCGCACCGAAGTTCATGGACGTCTACGGCGACGTCCTCTACAACCTGTACGGCTCCACCGAGGTCTCCTGGGCGTCCATCGCCGGTCCGGACGAACTGCGCCAGGCCCCCACCACGGCGGGCCGACCACCGCACGGCACCCGCGTGCAGATACTCGACGACGACGGCCGGCCCGTGCCGCAGGGACGCGTCGGTCGGATCTTCGTCGGCAACGAGATGCTCTTCGAGGGCTACACGTCCGGCGCCAGCCGGGAGAGCCGCGACGGTCTGCTCGATACCGGTGACCTCGGCCGGCTCAACGCCGACGGGCTGCTCTTCGTCGACGGCCGGGCCGACGACATGATCGTCTCCGGCGGCGAGAACGTCTTCCCGTCCGAGGTGGAGGACCTGCTCGCCGGGCTCCCGCAGGTACGCGAGGCGGCAGTGATCGGCGTGCCCGACCCCGAGTACGGTCAACGGCTCGCCGCGTTCCTCGCCCTGCACCCCGGCGAGACACTCGACTCCGACGCGGTCCGCGAGTACGTCCGGCGCTACCTGGCCCGTTTCTCCGTACCCAGGGACGTGGTCTACGTGAAATACCTGCCCCGCAACGCCACCGGCAAGGTGCTCACCCGGGAACTACGCCGCTACGTCAGCTGACCGCTCCCGGCCGGCTGTCGGACCGCCGCACTGCCCACGGTCCGGCCGCGGGGATCAGCTGGGGATCGTGATCCGGTTGTCGACGGCTGCGGCGGCGATGTCGGTACGGTGCTGCGAGCCGGCCAGCTCCACCCCGTCCACCAGCGCGTACGCGGCGTCCCGCGCGGAGGACAGGTCGGGGCCGGTGGCCGTACCGCAGAGGACCCGGCCACCGGCGGACAGCAACGCGCCGTCGCTGGCCCGGCGGGTGGTCCCCGCGTGGATGATGCCCGGACGGTCCGCGCCGGTGATCACGTCACCGGTGCGCGGCGCCGCCGGGTAGCCCTGCGCGGCGACCACCACTGTGACCGCGGCGCCGTCCCGCCACCGGAGCGGCGGATGCGCGGCAAGCGTGCCGGTCGCCGCAGCGTGCAGCAGCCCGCCCAGCGGGGACTCCAGCAGCGCGAGCACCACCTGGGTCTCCGGGTCGCCGAAGCGGGCGTTGAACTCGATCACACGAGGGCCTGCGGCGGTGATCGCCAGCCCGACGTAGAGCAGACCGGCGAACGGCGTGCCCCGCCGGCGCATCTCGGCCAGGGTCGGGTGGACCACGTCGCGCATGACCTCGTCGACAAGGCCGGGCGGTGACCACGGCAGCGGTGCGTACGCGCCCATGCCGCCGGTGTTCGGGCCGGTGTCGCCGTCACCGATCCGCTTGAAGTCCTGTGCCGGCAGCAGCGGCAGAGCCGCCTCCCCGTCGGTGACCACGAAGAGGCTGACCTCCGGACCGTCGAGGAACTCCTCGACCACGACCCGGCCGCACTCCTGAGCGTGCGCCAGGGCGGCGGCCCGGTCATCGGTCACCACCACGCCCTTGCCGGCGGCGAGCCCGTCGTTCTTCACCACGTACGGTGCGCCGAACTCGTCAAGCGCGCGGCCGGTGCTCTCCGGGTCGGTGCAGGTGTACGCCCGCGCGGTGGGCACACCGGCGGCCGTCATCACGTCCTTGGCGAAGGTCTTGGAGCCCTCCAACTGGGCGGCCTCGCCCGAGGGGCCGAAAGCGGCGATGCCCTTGGCGCGTACCGCGTCGGCGACACCGGCGACCAGCGGCGCCTCCGGCCCGATCACCACCAGGTCAGCCGCGGTCTCCACGGCGAGCGCCGCCACCGCGGCCGGATCCGTCGCGGTCACCTCCCGCAGCTCAGCCACCTCAGCGATACCGGGGTTACCCGGTGCCGCGATCAGCGCGGAAACAGCCGGATCGGAAGCCAACCCGAGCGCGAGAGCGTGCTCCCGCCCACCACCACCCACCAAAAGAACGCGCACGCCCGAGATCCTACTGTCCCCCGCACCGACCTCTGTTGATCATGAGGCTGACGGGTTCCACGGTGATCCATTGGCCCGCCAACCTCATGATCAATGCAGACGATCTGTGCGGGATCAGGGCAGGAGGGGGTGGAGGAGGACGTTTTCTTCTCGGCCCGGGCCCACGCCCACCACGCTCACCCTGGTGTTGCAGAGTTCCTCCACCCGGGCGATGTAGCGGCGGGCGTTCTCCGGCAGGTCGTCGGCGGTGCGGGCCTTGGTGATGTCCTCCCACCACCCGTCGAGCTCCTCGTACACCGGCTTGGCGTGGTGGAAGTCCGTCTGGCTCATCGGCATGTCGTCGACCCGTACGCCGTTGATCTCATAGCCGACGCAGATCGGCACCTTGGGCAGCCCGGTGAGCACGTCGAGCTTGGTGATGACCAGGTCGGTGACGCCGTTGAGGCGGCACGCGTACCGGGCCACCACGGCGTCGAACCAGCCGCACCGGCGCTCCCGGCCAGTGGTGGTGCCGTACTCGCCGCCGACCTTGAGCAGGTGCTGGCCGTTCTCGTCGAAGATCTCGGTCGGGAAGGGCCCGGAGCCGACCCGGGTGGTGTACGCCTTGCTCACCGCGATCACCTTGTTGATCGCGGTGGGCGGGATGCCGGCGCCCACGCAGGCGCCACCTGCGGTCGGGTTGGACGACGTCACGAAGGGGTACGTGCCGTGGTCCATGTCCAGCATGGTGGCCTGGGCGCCCTCCAGCAGCACCGTCTCGCCCCTGTCCAGGGCGTCCCAGAGCATCGACCGGGTCTCGGCGATGTACGGCGTGAGCCGCTCCGCGTACTCCAGGTACTCCTCGACGGTGGCTTCCAGGTCGATCGCCTTGCGGTTGTAGACCTTGAACAGCATCTGGTTCTTCTCGCGCAGCGCGAGTTCCAGCTTCTTGCGCAGGATCCCCGGGTCGAGCAGGTCCTGGAGTCGGATGCCCATGCGGGCGACCTTGTCGCCGTACGCCGGGCCGATGCCCCGCCCGGTGGTGCCGATGCGGGACGAGCCGAGGTAACGCTCGACCACCCGGTCCAACGCCCGGTGGTGCGGCATGATGAGGTGCGCGTCACCCGAGATCCGCAGTCGGGACACGTCGACGCCGCGCTCGGCCAGGCCGTCGATCTCGGCGAGCAGCACCTTCGGATCGACCACCACACCGTTGCCGATGACGATCATCGCGTTCGGCGAGAGCGCACCGGACGGCATCAGGTGCAACGCGTACTTCTGGCCGTCCGGGGTGATCACCGTGTGGCCTGCGTTGTTGCCGCCGGAGTAGCGCACGACGTAGTCGACCCGCTCACCGAGCAGGTCGGTAACCTTGCCCTTGCCCTCGTCGCCCCACTGAGCGCCGAGGAGCACGATCGCTGGCATCTTTTCCGCCTCCAGAAGGCTCGGGTGCCAGGTGGCGACCGGTTGGCGAGCCCGGGGTGTCAGGTTAACAAGTAGTGACGGCGCGACCGGCAGGGGTCGCGGCGAGAGTCAGGAGGCCTCCGTGTACGACGTGGTGCTGCTCACCCTCGGTTCGGAGCGGGACGCTCCCGGGGGCTGCGGCAGCGGCGGAGCCTGCTGCGGTGGCACAACCGAAACCGGCGCACAATCACCAGCCGAAACCGAGGCCGGCACCGACTCGCGTGCCGACGCTCCGGCCGAGGCCGGGAATGGCAAGGGTGGGCAGGGCACCGCCGACGGGTGCTCCACGGATCGGCCGCGGGTGCCGGTGCTTGCCTGCGCGGACGCGCTGACCGCCCGAGGTGCCCGTGTGCAGACCGTCACGGCCCGCTCGGACGCCGAGATCGACGCGGTGCTGGCACAACTCGACGGTCCGGTCCGCCAGGACGGCCTCACCTGGCCCGATTCGGACAGCAAGACCCGGCTGGTCGTCGCTACGGCGAGCGACGCGCAGTTGCGCGCCGTCCTGCGCCGGATGGTTCGCCGGTACGCGCCACCGCCGAGCCGTCGCCCAGCGGACCTGCCCGGCGACCGGACGCTGCCCGACCTGCCGCCGGTTGCCGTACTCCCGCTCGACCCGGCCCGTGGTGGCACCCACCGTGACCTGGCCGCGCAGCTCGGGTTGCCCCGCGACCCGGCTGCCGTGGCCGTCGCCGTGCTGGACGGCACGCCACGCCGGCTGGACCTGCTGCGCAACGACGGCGGCTCGGTGACCCTGGACGGCGCCCTGCTCGGCGCCGCCGACGACGCGGGCCGTCCGCTGCACTGGCGGGCCCGGGTGGAGGTGGACGACGCCATCCTGTCCAACGGCGAGGAGCCGTTGCTGGCGTGCGCGATCGGCAACGCCGGCGGGTACGCGTCGCTCGACGACGTGACGTTGCTTCCCGCGCCGGACCCGGCCGACGGCCAGGTCGAGGTCGCGGTGGCCGTCCCGGTGGTCGTCCGCTCGACGTTCGGTCGCAAGCGGGTACGCCTGGAGGTGCGCCGGGCTCGCGGCCGGGCCGTGTCGGTGGTGCCCCGGGAGGGCAAGGTCCCCTACCTGGACGACGGTGTCGAGGGCGAGTTGACCCGCAAGCGTTCCTGGTGGATCGAGCCGGGCGCCTGGGCGGTCTGGGTGAGCTGACCCTGGCTGCGCCACGCGGCCGACGCGTGTCGATGGGCCTATCCTCGCAGGAGGACTGGGGAGGAACCGTAATGGACAAGAACGCCGACCGGGCTCAGGTGCCCGGCCAGCAGCCGGTGCCGGAGCGGGACATCGAACCACTCTGGCCTCCGGATCCCGCCGGCCGGGGCGCGGATGTGGTGCCACCGTGGGCGGCGGTCGCCGAAAAGCGGGGCGAACCGGCTCCCACGCCGCCGGCGGCCGTTACACCGCCTGTGGCCGCGCCACCGATCGGCCGCCCACCGGTCCCGGGGCAGCCCGGGGCCACGCCCCTGCCGCCGCCGTCGCCGTCGGACTACCCGTCGCTGAGTGGCGCGGTGCCGCCGCCGACCGGCTGGGGAGCCGCCGGCCCGTCCGGCGCGGGTTCGGGCTGGGCTCCGGCGCAACCGAGTTGGCCACCGGCAGAGCCGACGGTGCCGCCCGTGTCGTCGACGCCGTCGTCGGGCTCACCGACGAACGCCGACACTCCGACGGGACCAGCAGCCACACATGTCGGCCCGCCGAACGGCGTGACCGTCAGCCCGACCGAAGCAGCGGGCACGGGCACGCCGGGTGCGAGCGACGCGGCGGGCACCAGCACGCCGAACGCGACCCACGCGGCGGGCACCGCGTTCGGGGCCCCGCAGCCCGGCGGCAGGGGTTCGGCGTCCGTTCCCGCCACGCCGGTCACGCCGGGCGGCGTCGACCTGGACCAGCCGTTCTCCCTGGACCGCCCCCCGGTGACCCCCACCGTTACGCCGGAAGCAACGACCGGACCCGCCGTCGCCGGGCCGACAACTCCCACGACAGGCGAACCGGCGGACGGTCCAGTGGCCGACGGCAAGCCGGCACCGCAGGCCGGATCAGGGAACGGTAGCGACGTCGGGGGGAACGGCACCGCCGTCGGGACGGCGCGGCCGGCCACCGAGTCGCCGTGGGCGTACCCGCCGCAGCGGCCTGCCAACTCGACCCCGTCGGCGCACGACGAGGCCACCACCGCGATACCTCCGATCCCCGCCCCGCCCGTCCCGCAGACACCACAGGCCGGTGGTCCGGCCGCCGGAGCTGGGCAGACGTACGCCGGTCAGGCCTACTCCGGTCAGGCGTACCCGATTCCCGGCCAGGTCGGCCCGGCGCCGGTCCCGCCGCCACCCGACCCGCAGCAGGCGGGCGCTGCGACTGCGCCTCCGGGCCCCTTCCCGCCGTCACCGGGCTGGTATCCGCCGCCCTGGCAGCAGGGCACGGCCGCGGCTCCACCGCCGCCGCAGTCGTACCAGGAGACCGATCCGGTGGCCAGGGTCCCGGCCGCCGGCTACCAGGACGCCACCTGGACGCCGGAGACCACTGCGGCACCGACCGCCGAGGATTTCGCCCGGCGTCGGCAGGTCCGGCCCGCCGACCCGGTGGCCACAATGGGTGTACGAGCGGTGGTCAACAAGATCGGTCTGGTTCGGCTCTCGCCGGGGCGGCACGAGCAGGAACTGAAGCGGGACATCGAGATGGTGCGCCGCAACTTCGGCGGGCTGCGGCAGGTGACGGTCGTCAACCCGAAGGGCGGCGCCGGCAAGACGGTGGCCATCCTGCTGCTCGCCATGACGTTCGGTCAGAAGCGCGGCGGGTACGTGCTGGCCTGGGACAACAACGAGACCCAGGGCACCCTCGGGATGCGGGCCCAGCAGGATTTCCACTCCCGCACGGTGCGGGACATGCTGCGTGACCTCGGGCAGTTCCAGGGCGCGCACGGGCGGGTCGGTGACCTCTCGCAGTACGTCCGTTCGCAGGGCGAGGGGATGTTCGACGTGCTCGCGTCGGACGAGTCGGCGACCGGCGGCGAGATGCTCACGGCGGCGGCGTTCGCCGAGATCCGCGAGGTGGTCAGCCGGTTCTACAAGTTGATTTTCGTGGACACCGGGAACAACGTCCGGGCGCAGAACTGGCAGGCCTCGATGGATGCCACCGACCAGCTCGTGGTCACCATGTCCGCCCGTAACGACTCGGCCGAGACCGCCGCCCGGATGCTCGACCACCTGGAGCAGAGCGGCCGGCAGCGGCTGGTCCGGCAGGCGGTGACTGTCGTGTCGATGCCGCCGTCGCGCAAGGAGATCGACCTGCCGGCCATCCAGGAGCACTTCGCGGCGCGGACCCGGGCGGTGCTGCTCGCCCCGTACGAGCGGCTCATCGACAGCGGCGAGCCGATCCGGTACGGAGGGCTGTCCTCGGCCACCCGGGACGCCTGGCTGAAGATCGCCGCCGCGGTCGCCGAAGGGCTGTAGTCCACCGAAGGCCGGCCCGGTGTCGGGCCGGCCTTCGGACCTGTCAGTGGCTGGCCAGCGCGTCGGCCGCCGCCGGGTCGCAGTCGCGCAGGAACTGGGCGCAGCGGGCCGCCTCGTCGGCCTCACCGATCTCGTCGGCGGCGCGGGACAGCACGTACAGGCAGCGGAGGAAGCCCCGGTTGGGCTCGTGCGACCACGGCACCGGGCCATGGCCCTTCCAGCCGCTGCGGCGCAATTGGTCGAGGCCACGGTGGTAGCCGGTGCGGGCGTACGCGTACGCCGTCACGACCTGGCCGGTCGCGAACGCCCGCGCACCGAGCTCGGCCCAGGCCGCGCTGTAGGTCGGGAATCGGGCTGCCACCTGGGCGAACGCCTCGTCGGTGCCGGCCTCCTCGGCGCCGGCCAGGGCGGCGTCGGCCTCGCCGTCCGCGGGTAGGAGGGTGGCCGGTGGCTCTGGCAAAAGGTTCTGCATCGCCCCATTCAACCCGCTGGACAGGGCGACGCGCGAGCGGGTCGGCCCACGTGTTCCGCTGAACGGCTGAGGAGTTGGTCACGCCTGAGGCCCATGCCGGCGACAGATATTTTCCGCTACAACTATTAGTCCGGAGCCTCCCCAGGAACCGGTTACGCAGGAGCCCGGTGGCCACCACCACCGGGCTCCTGTCGGTTCCACCCCGCCCGAGGTTTGGGCCCGCAGCTGGCTGGGGGCAGGATGGCCGGGTGCCGACTCCACCTCCAGCGGACGTCATCGAGCCGCATCTGCACGCCAACGAGATCCAGACCCGGGACGAGTTCGACAGGCAACTGGCCACCGGCCGCCTCAGCGGGTTCACAGTGCAGGGGCTGCGCCTCGACCTCGCCCCGGCACCCGACCTGACCGGCGTCGAGGTCACCGGCGCCCTCTTCGTGGGTTGCCGGTTCGCCTCCCGGGACGTCGGCGCCGACCTGGTCCGGCGTGGCGCGAACGTGGTCCCGCCGTTCTCCGGGTTGCCGTATCCGACCCAGCCGACGCATCTGTACGCGCCGGAGGAGTTGGCCGCCGGGTTCGCCGAAGGCGGCTTCGCCGGGATGTACGACACCCGGGTGTACGAGCACTACCGGGCGCACGGCGGCGCGCTGCCGGACGTGAAGGAGGCGCTCGGTCAGCGGCTGCACGACCACGGCGTCGACAATGCGCTCGCCGACGCCACCCGGGCCTGGCTGGCCGGGCACGGCCCGCAGTCGGTTGTGGGCATCATGGGTGGGCATGCGGTACGGCGCGGCAGTCCCGCGTACCGGATGGCGGCCGTGCTGGGTTGGGAACTGGCCCGGGCCGACCGGCTGGTGGTGACCGGCGGCGGTCCCGGCGTGATGGAGGCGGCGAACCTCGGCGCCTACCTGGCGGACCGGCCTGCGGCGGACCTGACCGCGGCGATCGACCTGCTGGCGACGGCCCCGGATTTCACCGACCACAAGCGGTACACGGCGGTGGCGTTGACGGTGCGCCAGCGATACGCGTGCCTGCCCCGGCAGCGTTCCGACGGCACCGACGACGCGAGCTGGGCGCGGGCCGGCGGGCTGGCGATCCCCACCTGGTTGTATGGGCACGAACCGGCGAACCTGTTCGCCGGGCGGATCGCCAAGTACTTCTCCAACGCGATCCGGGAGGACACCATCCTGCGGCTCGCTCGAGGCGGCATCGTCTTCGCCCCGGGGCGGGCCGGCACTGTGCAGGAGGTGTTCCAGGCGGCCACCAAGACCTACTACGGCACCGACGGTGCCAGTGGCGCGTACGTCTTCCTGGACCGCGACTACTGGACCCGCGAACTGCCGGTGGAGGCGTTGTTGCGTCCGCTGCTTGCCGCGTCCCCGTTCGGCGACCTGTCGTCGACGATCCACCTCACCGACGACGTACGTGAGGCCGTGCACCTGCTGACCGCCTGACGGCGACGGCCGGCTCCCCCGAGGGAGAGCCGGCCGTCGGTAGGTACGTCGTTACTTGGCCATCGTGGTGCCGGTGGAGCGCAGGTGCTCGCACGCCTCGACGACCCGGGCCGCCAGGCCGGCCTCGGCGGCCTTGCCCCAGGTACGCGGGTCGTACTGCTTCTTGTTGCCGACCTCGCCGTCGATCTTCAGCACGCCGTCGTAGTTGCGGAGCATGTGGTCCGCGACGGGCCGGGTGAAGGCGTACTGGGTGTCGGTGTCGATGTTCATCTTCACCACGCCGTAGTCGAGCGCCTCGCGGATCTCGCTCAGCAGGGAGCCGGAGCCACCGTGGAAGACCAGGCTGAGGGGCTTGTCCTTGCCGTACTTGGCGCCGACGGCGTCCTGGATCTGCTTCAGGATCTCCGGACGGAGCTTGACGTTGCCCGGCTTGTAGACGCCGTGCACGTTGCCGAAGGTCAGCGCCGCCATGTAGCGGCCCTTCTCGCCGAGGCCGAGCGCCTCGACCATGGCCAGACCGTCATCGACCGTGGTGTAGAGCTTGTCGTTGATGGCGTTCTCGACGCCGTCCTCCTCGCCACCGACGACGCCGACCTCGATCTCAAGGACGATCTTGCCCTTGGCGGCCTCGTCGAGCAGCTGGGCGGCGATCTCCAGGTTCTCGGCGACCGGCACTGCCGAACCGTCCCACATGTGCGACTGGAACAGCGGCTCCTCACCGCGCTTCACCCGCTCCTGGGAGATGCCCATCAGCGGCCGGACGAACCCGTCCAGCTTGTCCTTCGGGCAGTGGTCGGTGTGCAGCGCGATGTTGACCGGGTACTTCTTGGCCACCTCGTGCGCGTACGCGGCGAACGCGACCGCGCCGGTGACCATGTCCTTGATCGAAGGACCGGAGAGGTATTCGGCGCCACCGGTGGAGACCTGGATGATGCCGTCGCTCTCCGCGTCGGCGAAGCCCTTGAGCGCCGCGTTCAGCGTCTGGGAGGAGGTCACGTTGATGGCGGGGTACGCGTACCGGCCAGCCTTGGCGCGGTCCAGCATCTCCGCGTAAGCCTCGGGGGAAGCGATGGGCATGTGATGTGCTCCTTACTTACCACTCTCGGCCGTGCTGGCCGCTGTTGTTCACGTGTGCGCCGGACCGCGCTGTCCTCCGTCCGGAAGTATCCCGTAGGCGAGGTGCGCGGGGCCAATCGACCCGGTGCCAGCCGTTCACCGCTCACCCAGGCTGTCCGGGACGATGACGCTGATCAGCCAGGTCACCACTGTCATCACGATCGCTCCCCAGAACGCCGCCCAGAAGCCGTCCACATGGAACGGCAGGTCGAGCCCTCGGGCGATCCGGTCGGTGAGCAGGAACAGCAGGGCGTTGACCACCAGCGCGAACAGGCCCAGGGTCAGCAGGTAGAACACGCAGCCGACGACCTTGATGACCGGCTTGAGCACCGCGTTGATCACACCGAAGATGAGCGCCACCACGATCAGTGTCAGCGCCGTGTTGCTGCCCGAGCGGCCATGCACGTCGACCCCGGGCACGATGAGCGTTGTCACCCACAGCGCGACAGCGGTGATCACCAGCCGGATGAGGAAGCCCACCGCCCCATCCTGGCATCGGGGCCCACCTCGACGGGTTGATTCCGCCGACTCGGCTTCCGCGCGCGCTGCCGGCGCAGCCCGTACGGTGGTGGGAGCCGTGCCCCGAGAACCTGGGAGGGACCAGCATGGGTCAGCCCGACGAGGACTTCGTCCCCGGCGACCACCTCGCAGCCGACGAACGCGACATCGAGGCCGAGCCGGCCGACGCCGTCGAGCAGGCGGCAGTGGTCGACCCCACCGACGTCGATTCGGAGCCGCACCGCGGCATGGAGGTCGGTGACTGGGACGCCATGGAACAGGCCCGGGTGGTCACCGGCGACGAGGACGACTACCGCTGATCCCGCCGCCAGCCGGCTGCCCGTTGCGGCAGAGGTGCTCAACCGTTCGGTTCGATAGACGAAGAACGATCACGCAGGGCCACCGTAGGGGCCGGTCGTCTAACTAGGTTGGACGGGCGCCACCTGCATCCCCCACGGGAGGACCCCCCAATGCTCAAGCAATCGACCCGTTGGCTGGCCGCTGTCGGCGCCGCGGGCGCGTTGGTCGCCGCGGCCGCCACCCCGGCCGTGGGCGCGGCGGCCGCGATCGAGCCTTACTTCCAGGACGCCACACTGGCCGTCGGATCGACGGGAACCACCCGCAACCTGTTCCTGTACGCCGACGAGCCGACGGCCCTCACCGACGTCTCCGTTCGGTACGACTACCGCTCCCTCACCAACAAGATCACGGTGGCGCCTGACGACGGCCAGAAGTGCACGACCCCGGAGCCGGGCGTTCTCGTCTGCGCGGAGTCCGAGGATGTCTCCCTCTACGAGTTGCCACCCATTGGCAGTGGGCTCTACCGCGGGGTGACCAAGCGGGTGCGCATCACCACGACCGACGATGCGAAGGTCGGCGACTCCGGCGACGTGGCGGTCAGCTTCCAGGCCGCCGGCGGTCGGCAGGGGAGCTACACCTCGCGCGTCCGCGTCGGGGAAGGCGTCGACCTGGCCGGCGGGCCGTTCACTGAGCACGCCTCCAAGCCGGGTGGCAAGTTCACGGTGCCACTGGCCGTGGCCAACGTGGGCGACAAGGTCGTCAAGGGGTTCGCGGCGGTCTTCGATCTCGACTACTCGATCCGCACCAGGGACCGGTTCAGCAACTGCCTCTACTCCGGCGACCACCTGCTGTCCTGCCAGTTCGACGAGGAGATCCCCGTCGGCGAGGGCCTCGCCACCACGCTCGACTTCGAGCTGGCGAAGGACACCTACGCCCCGTCCAACCAATCCGGCTACGCCCAGTTCATGACCACTGCCGACTTCGAGGACCTGACCCACGTCCGGGAAGCCGCTGGCGCCCGGGCGGCCACGAGTGGCGGCGGCCCGAAGCTGACACTGGCCGAGGCGCCCAGCAGGATGCGGCAGGCCGACCAGACCGACGTCGGCCCGGGCTACGACTACACCGGGTGGACCATCAAGACCACCGGAAAGAACGGCATCGACCTCGCGGCGATCGGCGCCACGCTCAAGGGCAGAGCCGGCGACGTCGTCACGGCAACCGTCGGCTTCCGCAACAACGGGCCGGCCACGCTCGACGCGGTGAACGGGGACTTTGAGGCCCCCACCCACACGGCCGTCGAGCTGCCGCCCGGCACCAGCGCCGTCGAGGTCCCCGCTACCTGCGAACTGCAGCAGGGCACCCGGACGTACGTGTGCCCCTCGGAGATGCTGCTGGTGGCCGGCAAGACGTACACGATGGAGTTCCGGCTGCGCATTGACAAGGTCATCGCCAACGCCCGCGGTGCGGTGCAGGTGAACGCGCCCTGCGAGTGCCCGAGCGGCGGCATCTTCACCGGCGACACGAAGCCGGCGAACGACAAGGCCCCGATCGTGGTGAACGCGGGCCCGGGCGGCGGCGCGGGCGGCGGTGGCGGTGGGGATGACGGGGGCGCGCTGCCCATCACCGGCTCTCCCGTCGGCCTGCTGGCCAGCCTCGGCGGCCTGCTGCTCGTCGCCGGCGCGGGTGGCTACCTGCTCGCCCGACGCCGCAGCGCCCGTTTCGTCGCCTGATCGATCCCGCCTCACGTGGCCCCACCGTCCCAAGGACGGTGGGGCCACGTCGTGAACAGACCGAACGTTGCGATGACGCTGATCAACCGTTCGGTTGGTCTTGGCGGCCGGGCGGCGATCAGGGCAGCGGCGAACTTAATCACTTCTTAAGATCCACCCACCGTATCGATCCCCCTGTTGGAGGAATCCCCTTCATGCCCACCCACTCCACCCGGCGTTGGCTCGCCGGCCTGGGCGTAGTAGGCGCGTTCGTCGCCGCCTCCGCCAGCCCGGCCGTCGCCGCTCCCGCGGCCGAGTTCGAGCTCTACTTCGAGGACGTCACCGTCGCCGCCGATTCCTCTGGCGTCGTTCGGTCGCCGGCGCTGTACAGCAGCGAGTCCACGGTGCTCAACAAGGTCTCGGTTCGCTACGACTACCGCAGCCTCACCGGCAAGATCACGCTGGCTGGCGGGCTCGGCAACGACTGCGCCGCCGACGGCGAAGGCGTCCTGCTCTGCAATGAGTCCTTCCCGGTCAGCGTCGACGAGTTGTACGGCGGCTTCTTCGGCGAGGTCGTCATCGCGCCAACCGACAAGGCGGCAACCGGCGACGCCGGCGAGCTGAAGATCAGCCTCAAGGCCGCAGGCAAGGAAATCGCCAGCTACGCCTCCCGGATCCGGGTCGGCGAGGGCGTCGACCTGCAGGGCGGCCCGGACACCACCGCGACGGCGGCGCCTGGGGGCAAGTTCCAGGCTCCCTTGACGGTCATCAACGCCGGCACGACCGAGGTCGATGGTGTCGTGGCACTGTTCGACAGCGACTACGGCATCCGGACCAAGGAGCGGTTCGACAACTGCCTCTACGTCGATGACTTCCTCTTCGCCTGCTCGTTCGACGAGAAGATCCCCGTCGCCGGGCGTGCGACGGCGACCCTCAACTACGAGTTGGCCACCGACACCTACGCGCCGGGCCGCGAGTACAGCTACATCCGGTTCATGACCCCGGCCGACCTGGAGGATCTCCTCGGTATCCGCGAAGACGTCGGTGCCGAGAAGGCCCGTCGCGGCACCGGCAAGACGCTGTCGCTGAAGACGGTCTCCGCCCGTGCGGCCCGTGCCGCGCAGACCGACACCGACCCCAGCAACAACTTCAGTGGGCTGACGGTCAACGTCACCGGCAAGAACGGGGCCGACCTGGAGGCCATCGGTGCCACGCTCACCGGCAAGAAGGGTGCGGTTCTGAGCACCCCGCTCGGGTTCCGCAACAACGGGCCGGCAACGCTGGACTACATCCGCAGCGACTCCGCCGTGACGTACGTCGACGTGACGGTCCCGACCGGCACCACCGCCGTCGAGGTGCCGATGGAGTGTGCGCCGCGTACCGGCGACAACGCCGCGTGGGACAAGGCTGGCACCCCTGGTGCCGCGTCGTACCGGTGCTACCCGGGCCCGTTCGCGCCAGCCGGCGAGGAGTTGACCGGCGAGTTCAAGTTCCGGATCGACAAGGTCATCGCCAACGCCACGGGCACTGTGAAGGTCAATGTGCCGTGCGAGTGCGAGGGCGGCTTCTACGAGGACCTGAAGCCGGCCAACGACAGCGCCAAGATCCTGGTGAACGCGGCCAGCGGTCAGGGCGGCGGCGAGGGTGACGGGGGCGCGCTGCCGATCACCGGTCAGTCCACCGGCCTGATCGCGGGCGTCGGCGCCCTGCTGCTCGGCGTGGGCGTCGGTGGCTACCTGGTGGCGAAGCGCCGCCGGACCCGCTTCGTGGCCTGATCCATCCCGAACCACCCGGTGCCCCGCCGACCGCTTCCGGTCGGCGGGGCACCGGTCGTTTCGGCACCGTCGGGGAAAGATTCCGCAGGCGGGTGCCGGGGCCCGGTCCGGCGCACCCAGAAACGCGGACTTCGGTACCCTTTGTGGCCGTGGACACAGCCGAAAAGACCCGCGCTCTCACGGAGAGCGTCGCCCTGAACCCGCTCGACCCGAAGGATCTGCTGCAGACCTTCGGGCTGGTCGGTGTCTGGGTGATCCTCTTCGCCGAGACCGGGTTGCTTGTGGGCTTCTTCTTCCCCGGCGACTCGCTGCTCTTCCTCGCCGGGGTGGCCGCCTCGCCGGTGGCGGACGCCATCTTTGGCGGCGGCACGCGGCTCGCCCTGGCCGGTCTGCTGATCGGCGGGCCGATCTGCGCGATCGTCGGCGCGCAGCTGGGTCACTGGCTGGGCGCGCGGTACGGCCGCCGGATGTTCGAGCGGCCCAACTCCCGGCTGTTCAAGAGGGAGTACGTCGAGAAGGCCGAGCACTACTTCAAGAAGTTCGGCCCGTCGAAGGCCGTGGTGCTGGCCCGCTTCATCCCGATCGTGCGGACCTTCCTCAACCCGGTCGCCGGTGCGCTCGGCATGCCGGCTCGGCAGTTCCTGCTGTGGAACGTGGTCGGCGCGGTGCTCTGGGTGGACGGCATCCTGTTGATCGGCTACCTGCTGGCCGACCGGATCTACAAAGCCATCGGCGACAAGATCGACCACTACATCCTGCCGGTGGTCGCTCTGATCATCGTGATCTCGGTGCTGCCGATCTTCTTCGAGTTCCTCCGGGACCGGCGGGCCCGCAGGCGCGGCGAAGCGGTAGCTGTGGTCGCGGCGGCAAGCGCTGCCGGTGCCGTGGAAGCGGTGCGCGAGACGTTCGACCACCGCGAGCACCCGCACACCGGCCGGGAGCACGGCCAGGAGCGCTGAGTCGGAGGTACGGCGACGGCCGGCCCCCTGGTGAGGGGGTCGGCCGTCGACCTGTCATGCCCCGCCTCCGGCGGTGCGCGACCGGGGACGAGCAGAAATCACACCGGTGGCGCCACCCCTGGCTCGCCGCCGGACATCGTCCCGGCGAGGGACGATGCGCAGTGCCTAATTCAGCGGGCCTTCTTGGTGGCCCGCTTACGCGGCGGGGTCAGCAGGTCGGCGATCGTCGCGATCGCACTCGGGACCAGCCGGTAGTACGCCCAGACACCGCGCTTCTCCCGCTCCAGCAAGCCGGCCTCGGTGAGGATACGCAGGTGGTGACTGACCGTCGGCTGAGAGAGGCCGAGCGGCGCCGTCAGGTCACAGACGCACGCCTCGCCCTCGGGGGCCGACTGGATCAGGCTGAGCAGCCGCAACCGGGCGGGATCGGCAAGGGCCTTGAGGACCCCTGCGAGACGCTCGGCATCGGCACGTTCGATCGGCTCACCGGCAAGCGGCGAGATCTGAGGCATAGTCATTTCGGCCAACGCAGTTCCCACGTATTCCATCCTTCCACCAGCAGCATCGATCCGCCTGCATATCAGCAGATCCGAATCGGCAAACTTTTACGCCACAAGGCCGAGGTCAGCCAACGTATAGGCCGCCTTGTACGGCAATCCGGCGGCTCGCACCGCGTCGCCGGCGCCTCGATCAACAATAACCGCCACGCCCACGACCTCGGCTCCGGCCTCGCGAAGCGCCTCGACAGCGGTCAACACACTTCCGCCCGTTGTGGACGTGTCCTCCACTGCCAACACCCGACGGCCGGCCACCTCCGGTCCCTCGATCCGCCGCTGTAGACCGTGGGCCTTGCCCGCCTTGCGCACCACGAAGGCGTCCAGGGCACGGCCGGTCGGAGCGGCGGCGTGCAGCATCGAGAGCGCGACAGGGTCCGCGCCCAGGGTGAGCCCACCGACGGCCTCGTACTCCCAGTCGGCGGTGAGGTCGAGCATCACCCGGCCGACCAATGGAGCGGCCTGGTGATGGAGCGTGACACGCCGCAGATCGACGTACCAGTCTGCCTCGCGTCCAGAGGAGAGCACGACCCGGCCGTGGACAACAGCCAGGTCGGAAATGAATTTACGCAGGTCGTCGTGGTCCCCCATGGCGATAGAGGTTACTGCGCAAGTCTGAGCGCCGTGTGCGGGGTCCACCCTGATCAGGCCCCTGAGGGACCGATGACTGGCGATGTTCGACTACGCTCAGCAACTGGCCTGCGGTCAGCGTGGCGACGCCCGCCGATGGGGTGGACGACGTGGTTGGGTGCTGGCGGGTCAGCGCTCGTCGCGGCCGATCCGGCCCCGGGTGTCCCGGGCGACCGCCTCCAGGAGCCGACGCGGCGCGTGGCGCAGACCGGCGACAGCCACCTTGTATTTCCACGCCGGAACGCTTACCAACTTGCCTTTCCGCAGGTCACGCAGGGCTTCGTCGACGACATCCTCGGCCCGCAGCCACATCCACTCAGGCGTTTTCGACATGTCGATGCCGGCTCGTTGATGGAACTCGGTACGGGTGTAGCCGGGGCAGAGGGCCATCACCCGGACGTCGAACGGGCGCGTCGACTGGCCGACGGACTCGCTGAAGTTGGTCACCCATGCCTTGCTGGCCGAGTATGTGGAGCCGGGCATCACCGCACCGAAGCCCGCCACGGAAGAGACATTTATCACTGCCCCGTCCCGCCTTTTGGTCATCGGACCCAGCGCCGCCAACGTCAAGCGCATGACCGCGTGCACGTTGAGCCGCAGCAGACGGGCCTCGTCCTCCGCAGTGGAGCGCAGGAACGGCTTGTTCAGGCTGATGCCGGCGTTGTTGACAAGCAGGTGCACGGGGCTTCCGGTGGTCAGCCGCTGCTCGACGATGGCACAGCCGTCGTCGGTGGACAGGTCCGCCGAGAGCGTCTCCACCTCGCGGCCCTGCGGGGACCCCAACTCCGCGGCCAGCTCGGTCAGTCGACCCGCGTCGCGGGCGACAAGCACGAGGTGCCAACCGTCGGCTGCCAGGCGTCGAGCGAAGGCCGCGCCGATGCCAGCGGTGGCCCCGGTGACCAGGGCACGTCGCTCAACGGTCGTGGGGTCGGGCGTCACGGGCGGTCCTCACCTGGGCGGTACGGGGGTGCGGAGGGCTGAACGGGGCGGGCAGGGAGCCCTGGTGCACGGACGGCGCCGAGCGGCGGTGTCGACCGAACCAGGCGTTCGCCGCCGGCAGGACCAACAGCGTTGCCACGACAAGGTAACCGAGGCCCTGTCCGGCCGAAAGCCCCGCGTTCAGCGGGATCCACCAGGACGGGTACGCGTCGCCGATCAGGCCCAGCAACTCGGCGGTGGCACGCTCGTCGGCGCCCAGCCGCAGCGGAGCCGAGCGCTCACCGACGAGGACCGCCACGCTGCAACAGCCGGCGAGCAGCCCGAGTCCGCAGACCACCCAGGTGGCCACCCGGGCACCGGGCCGACCGGTGAGCAACCAGAGGAACAGGCCCATGAGCACCAGGGCGGACAGCGCCGCCACAACCGCCGACAGCACCATCGACACGCGCAGCAGGGTCACCACGTCGTCGATCTGCCGCGTGGTGGCCGACGTGTCCCGGGCCGCCTGACGGAACGCGTCGACGGTTCCGCCCACCGTCGCCAGGCCGACCACGGCGTACGCGAGCGCGACGACCGCCATCACCAGCAGCACGATCGCGGCCAGCAGGACCACCGCGGGCCGGCGGGCCGGTACCGATTCGGGGTACGACACGACGAATCCCTCCGGTAGGCATCGGGTTGCAACCTACTCGGAGGGATCGTCGGCGTCGTGCTTATCGGTCGGTCAACTCGTCGGGGGCGTCCCGGGGCGGTCGGCCGGCGGGGTGTCGTCCGGACGGTCCGTGCCGGGCGGTGCCGACGGCGGGGTGCCCGGCTGATCCGACCCGGACGCCTGGCCCGGAGTCGACGGGTAGCCCGGCTCGCCACTCGACGGATAACCCGGCTGACCCGGAGCCTGCGGGTAGCCCGGCTGACCGGACCCCTGCGGATAGCCAGGCTGGCCCGGAGCCTGCGGGTAGCCCGGCTGACCGGACGCCTGCGGGTAGCCCGGGTAGCTGGTTCCCGGGGTCGGCGGCTCCCAGCCCACGGCGGGCTTGCGGAAGAACTCGTTGGCCTTGGGCAGGGCCAGCAGGATCAGCGCCGCGAGCAGTGCTAGCAGGCTGACGACGCCGAGCAGGACGCTGACCGGCGTGATCCAGGACGGCAGAGCCTCGTCCAGACGTCGCTGGATCTCCTCGCCGCTCGGCATGTCACCGCTGGTGTCGCCGGTGGTGGTGAAGTTGCCCGCCACGCCGGTGAGCAGCGTGCCACCCACGCAGCAGACCATGATGCCGCCGACGATCCAGGTGGTGATCCGTGCGGCGTTGCGGCCCTGGTTGTTGAAGATGGCCAGGACGCCCAGCACGACCGCGAGCAGGAGCACGAGGATGCTGCTGCCGAGGCCGAAGGCGAAGAAGACATCCGCCACCTGGTCCGCGCCCTCGGCGGTACTGCCCGCGTACGCGTCGCGGAGCACGTCGCGCGACTTGCCGAGGGTGGAGAGGCTGAGGATGAGACTGATCACCTGGCACGCCAGGAACAGGAAAAGCAGATAGCTGGAAATCGTCACGACGGACGGCCGCTGGCGGGCCGGCGTGCTCTGGGAATCGACCACGATTCTCCTTCCCTTAAGATCGCGCCCACACCGTATCCACAACCAGCCACCCTGGCATGCCGGGCGGGTCACGCCGCGCCCGTGGGATACGCCTCAGCGCTCCCCGCCGGCCGGCCGGATCGCCAGGTCGGCGGGGTCGATCAGGTCGCCCCGGGCGACCCGCCAGCCCTCTTCGCCGTACGCCTCGAAGGAGAGCCGGGCGTTCGAACCGGACTGGTAGTCGTGGTAGCGCATCGTCCCGGCCGACGGCAGGCCGGTCTCCCCGATGGCTGTGTAGCGTGCCTGCCCGGTCTCGGCCCAGGTGTACCGCCGCCCGCCGAGGTCGATGGTCGGAGCGCCGGGGGTGACGGTCGCGCCCGGCTCGGCGGTCCAGAGCACCAGCTCCAGGTCGGCGCCGCCGGCACCCTCCACGGAGAGCCGCCGCGCGGGGCCCGAGTTGTCGTCGAGGAGGTACTGCACCCAACTCCAGTCCCCCTCGACGAGGCGGATGGTGCCGTTCACGACGTACTCCCGCTCGCCGATCCGCACGCGGTCGCCCACGGCCAGCCGGTGCCGGCCGCCACGCGGTGCGTCCGTGGCCCCGCCGCGCGCCGGCCGACCGTCCGGCGACGCGCCGCCGGGCCGGGTCGCGGCCCGCACGACGACCACCAGCACGACCACGACGAGTACGGCCACCACCGCTACCAGGTACGCAAGCGCCCCGTCCACGCGACCACCTCCCCAGGTACGTCGGCGCAGACGGTAACAACCGTCGGCACCCAAACGAGTCGCGTCGTGACCGAAAGCTCAGCTACCTTCGGCATCCGGCTTGTCTCCGGGAGTGGCCGGCGGCACTGTGGACGGCGTGGTGGGTGGTTCATCCGGCGTCCCGGGTGGCGTCGGGGTCAGGTGCGCGGCCGGGTCCGGGCAGATCAGGTATCCGGCCGGGACGTACTGGCCCGGTGGAAGGAAACCGGGCACGCCGGGGGGCTGCGCCACGATCGGCAGCGGCGGGTACGCGTAGCCGGCCGGAATGAACGGGGCTACTGCGTAACCGGAGGGCGGTGCCGCGTCGGCGGGCGCGGGTCGCGGCACGAACCACCCGGCGGCCGGCGGCAGCGCCAGCAGCAGGACGACGGCACCGATGAGGGCGAGAACGGCGAGCACGCTCAGGCCCGCCATCGGGAAGAACAGCTCGTCCAACGGGTCGGTGCCGGAGTAGAGCGTGTCGAGGAATTTCGACGTCTCCCACTCGTCGTCGAAGTCCGCCGACGACGGGGCCTCGATTTCCGGGGCGACCAGCATGGACACGAGGAACCCGGAGCAGCACTGGCCGAAGCAGACCAGCAGCTGGGCGCCGCTGGCGGCGAAGACGAGGATCCGCGCGATGTTCGAACCCCGACGGAGCGGCCCGGCGGTGGCGGCGAGCCACCCCGCCAGCAGCACGGCCGGTACGCCGACGACCAGGGCCATCAGGACGTTGCCCTGGCGCTCGCTGGCCACCTCGGCCGGGTCGGCGTCGGGCACAAGCCGTGCGGCACGGGTGATCTGGCCATCGAAGTGCACTGCCTGGGCGACTGCCAACGCGGCGAGGCCGAGCAGGATCAGCGCCACGGCGAGTTGCAGCCAGAACGCGATGGTGACGGTGCCGGGGCGGGGCGGACGCGGCGCGGCGGCTGGCGAACTCATGGCTGGCAACGTACGGCGGAAGGCCGGGAATGGGCAGCACCGATCGGGCAGGCTCGATCGGCGAATGGATCATGCTGCGGTGAGTCGCTGGGTGGCGTAGTCGCCGACGGTGGAGCGCCCCATGACGCAGCCGACGAACGTGGTGAACTCGGTGCGGTCGTCCCGCAGCGACGTCCAGGCCGATCGGGCCGCCGCCGGGTCGATCCGCTCCAACAGTGTGGCCGCGTACGCCCGGCCGGCAGGCGACCCCTTGTCCAACAGCCGGTCGATCTGCTGGCGTACCTCGTCGGGGTGTTCGCCGTGGGCGGCCTCGACCCGGAGGTACGCCTTGGTCACCGGCAGCAGCGTGCCGGCGAAGCCAGTGCCGCCGAAGGCGAGCGTGTCAGCCTTCATCAACTCGTCGATGGCCGCGTCGAGGTCCCGCTGCCAAGCCTTGCGCATCCCGAACATGCCCCCATCCTTTCCCCGCCGGGCCCCACTCCACCCTCCTGATCAAGAGGTTTGCGTCATCAGTGGAGAACGCCCGGCGAGTCAGTAGCCGCGCCACTCGGCTCGGGCGTAGTCAAGGACTCTGGGGTGCAACAACGTGGAGGCGGGCACGTCCAGGCGGGGACGATCGGCGGGGAAGGTCGCCGCCGACCTCAGCACCTCCGCGTCGAGGAACCGCAGCCGGGGCGCGTCGGCCGGCAACTCCAGCACCGGCGGGACGGTTCCCGGCGCCGCGAGCAGGAACCCCCAGTCACCGAAGGACGGAACGTCCACGTGGTAGGGCACCGTGGCGAAGCCGGCCTCCCGCAGCGACGCCTCGATCGACCAGTACGACCGGGGCGCGAAGTACGGCGAGCCGGACTGCACCACGAGCCGCCCCTGCTCGGCGAGCACCGACCGGATCAGCGTGTAGAACTCGACCGTGTAGAGCTTGGCGGTCGCCGTCTCGTCCGGGTCGGGCAGGTCGGCGACCACCACGTCGAAACGCTCGGCGGCGGTACGCAGCCAGCCGAAGGCGTCGGTGTTCAACACCCGTACCCGAGGGTCGTCGAGCGCGCCGCCGTTTAGCGCCCGCAGCTGCGGCTCGGTGCGGGCCAACGCCACCACCGCCGGATCGAGGTCGACCACTGTCACCCGGCGCACGTCCGGGTAACGCAGGATCTCGCGGACCGCGAGGCCGTCACCGGCACCGAGGACCAGCACCTCACCGCGCGACCCGCTCAACGCCGGATGCACGAGCGCCTCGTGGTAGCGGTACTCGTCGATCGAACTGAACTGGAGGTCGCCGTTGAGGAACAGGCGCAGGTCGGACTTGGCATGACCGGCCTCGCGCACCGACCGGGTCAGCACGATCTCCTGGTAACGGGATCGTTCGGCGTGCACCACCGGATCCCGGTAGAGCTGCTGCCGGCTGGTCACCTCGAAATCGGCGGCGGTGATCCACGCGTACCCCAGGCAGAGCGCGACCACGACGGAGCCGGCGCCGATGACGAGCCGGGCCCGGCGGCTCAGCTCCGCCCGGAACACGGTGCAGACCAGGGCGAGACCGGCCACCGCGTTCACCGCGCCGACCAGCAGGGCGCCCTTGAGCTGACCGAAGACCGGGATCAGCAGGAACGGGAAGGCGAGCCCGCCGAGCAACGCGCCCACGTAGTCGGCAGCGAACAGGTCAGCCACCGCACTGCCGGCGGCCTGCTCACGGATGCGCTGCAACATCACCATGAGCAGCGGGATCTCCGCGCCGATCAGCAGACCCAGCACGAAGGCGGTGCCGACGAGCGCGGGACCGTACAGGTCGAGCCAGGCGAAGGCGGCGTAGAGGCCGAGCACGGACAGGCCACCGAGCAGGGCGAGGGTCAACTCGATCACCGCGAACGCGGCGGCGGCCCGCGACTGCAACGGCTTGGCCGCCAGCGCCCCGACCCCCATCGCGAAGACCATCACGCCGAGCACTATCGACGCCTGCCCGACGGTGTCGCCGATCAGGTAGCTGCCGAGAGCGACCAGAGCCAGCTCGTAGACCAACCCGCAGGCCGCGCAGACGAAGACCGCGAGCAGCACGGCCGCGCGGGCGAACCGCCAGCGCGGCCGTGCCTCGGAACCACCGTCGACAGCCGCCGGCGCCTCGGTGCTCACGCCTGCCCTGGGTACGTCCGGCGGGCTTCGCCCGGTTGTGTTGCCCCGGTCATCAGATGATGGCGGCGGCGATGATCGCGCCGGTGGCCAGGTGCACCGCGGCCGACACCCACACGGCGGGGTGCGGCTCCGGGTCGACGAGCAGCTCACCCAGCCGGCCCGGGGTCACCGCGTCGAGCAGCAGGAACGCGGCGGCCATGATGACCAGGCCGACGATCCCGTACGCCGCCGCGCCGATCAGGCCGAGGGTGAAGTCGTTGTCGCTCGCCACGATCGCCGCGACCACGATGATGCCGACGCCCAGCAGGTTCGAGGTGAGCAGCAGCGCCGCGTTGCGGTTGCGCTCGGCCCAGATCAGTTCGTGAAGCTTGCCGGGGGTGGCCAGATCCACCAGCCCGTAGCCGACGCCCATCAGGACGACGCCGACCACCCCGAAGGCGAGGGTGACCAGCAGGTCGGTGACGAGATTCTGCATAGGAGTGCTCCAGGGTGAGGGGGTCGGTCGTCAGGCTTACTTGCCGCTGCCGGGGCCGCCGCCCCGGACGCTGCTGCCGCGTCCCCAGCCCCAGTACGACCCGACGGTCGAGTGGTAGCGGGGGTGTGCGGTTTTCATGTCTTCGAGCAGGATCACCGAGCCGGCGGCGAGCGGCAGGATCACCACCGAGTCGTCGTCGTAGCGCAGGTACACACCGCTGCCGTCGGTGTAGCGGTCGCTCGGCCGCCACTTGTCGGTCAGTTCCTTGGCGACCCGGGTCGGCGACTTCGACGAGGTGTACGCGATCGCTTCCCTGCCGATGTCCCGACTGGCCGCCCTGGTGTACTTGTCCTTCACGTAGCCGCGGGGCGAGAAGGTGCCGTTGACGATCGCGAAGCCGGCGACCAGCACGCCGACCACGGCGACCGCCATGCCCACCACGATCCAGCGTCGGTACGTCATCGCAGTGCCACCACCGTCTCGGTCAGGACCAGTTCGTTGGTCTGGGGGTATGCGTGCCAGGTACGCCAGCCGACCGACCCGTCCGGAGGATCGGTGCGTACGGCCAGCGCGGTGACCGCGTCCGGATCCCCGGGAAAGACCCCGACCAGGGCGTACGGGTCGGCGGCCAGGTCGGCGCGGAGCGCGGCGATACGGGCGTGCAGCTCACCGGCGGCGGGACGCAGCACGGTGGCGGTGAACCGGTAGCCGCCCGCCTCGTCGTGCAGGGAGCCAGGCAGGTGCGGTGGGCGACCGGGCAGGCAGGCGACCGTCTCGGTGAGCCCGTCACCACCTGCGGAGTCGGTGAGCACGACCTGGTGGGACGCGCCGAGCAGGCGCAGCCGCAGCCGGACGTCGCCGGGCAGTGTGAGGTCGCGGACGTGCAGCGCGGGACGCTCCGGGCCGCCGATTGCCAGGCTCAGGTCCGCCGCGCAGGTGTCCACATAAGGGGTGTCGAGGCTCACCAGCACGTCAGACCGCTCCCGGTCCGGCCTGCGGGTACACCATCACGTCGGCGCGGTGCAGTTGCTCGCCCCGGGCGACCTCCCAGCCGGCCTGCCCGTACGCCTCGAAGGAGAGCCGCTCGCCACTCGATGTCCGGTAGTCGTGGTAGCGGACGGTGCCGTTCGGGTCGAGTCCGGTGCTGCCGACGGCCGTGTAGCGGGCCTGGCCGGACTCCTCGGCGGCGTAGCGGCGGCCGGCGAAGTCGAGGGTGTGCGCACCCGGGGTGATCGTCGCGGCCGGCTCGGCGGTCCAGAGCACCAGCTCCAGGTCCGGGTCCTCCTCCACGGAGAGCCACCGCTTGTCACCGTCGACGGTGTCCAGCAGGTGCTCGGCCCAACTCCAGCTGCCCTCGGCGAAGTACACCGAGCCGCGGACCGCGTACGACACGCGGCGGATCTCGACGATGTCGCCGGGCTTGAGCCTGCGCGGGTCGCCGCGAAGCGCGTCGCTGTCGGTGTCGCGGAACGGGTCCACGGGTGCCGCCGGCGGGGCCTGCTTGCGACTCTTGCGCAAAGCCACCAACGCCACCACTATGCCGGCGACTCCGACCAGACACCCAAGCGTCGTCACCACGTACGCCATGGCACCGTTCATGCCGACCACCTCCCCAAGTGCGTCGGCGCAGACGGTAACAACCCCGCGCACCTGGGGAAACTCAAGCACGAGCCGGTAATCGCCCGACTACCGAGCGTTCCATCAGGTGTCCCAGGTTCGGGGGACAGACGGAGCCGACCCCGCCGGCGGGGCGGGGTCGGCTCCGGGTGGGACGGCTCAGCCTGCGCTGACGGCCAACCCCTCCTTGCTGTCGGCGAGGTCGACCTTGACGGTGTCGCCGTCGCGGATGGTGCCGGAGAGCAGGGCCCTGGCGAGCTGGTCTCCGATCGCGGTCTGGACCAGGCGACGCAGCGGGCGAGCGCCGTAGATCGGGTCGTAGCCATGCTCGGCGAGCCACTGACGCGCGGGCTCGGTGATGTCCAGCCCCAACCGGCGGTCGGCGAGGCGGTTCCGCATCCGTTCGAGCTGGATGTCCACGATGGAGCGCAGATCCTCCCCGCGCAGCGCGGCGAAGACCACGATGTCGTCGAGACGGTTGAGGAACTCCGGCTTGAAGTGCGAGCGGACCACCGCGAGAACCCCCTCGCGGCGCTGCTCCTCGGCCAGCATCAGGTCGCTGATCACCGACGACCCGAGGTTGGAGGTGAGGATCAGGATCGCGTTGCGGAAGTCCACGGTGCGGCCCTGGCCGTCGGTGAGCCGACCGTCGTCGAGGACCTGGAGCAGCACGTCGAAGACGTCCGGGTGGGCCTTCTCCACCTCGTCCAGCAGGATCACCGAGTACGGCCGGCGGCGCACCGCCTCGGTGAGCTGCCCGCCCTCCTCGTAGCCGACGTACCCGGGCGGGGCGCCGACCAGGCGGGCGACGGAGTGCTTCTCGCCGTACTCGCTCATGTCGATGCGGACCATCGCCCGCTCGTCGTCGAAGAGGAATTCGGCGAGCGCCTTGGCCAGCTCGGTCTTACCGACACCGGTCGGCCCGAGGAAGAGGAAGCTTCCGGTGGGGCGGTCGGGGTCGGCGACGCCGGCGCGTGCCCGGCGTACCGCGTCGGAGACCGCTCCGACGGCCTCGGCCTGGCCGACGACCCGGCTGCCCAGCGACTCCTCCATCCGGAGCAGCTTGGCCGTCTCACCTTCCAGCAGCCGGCCCGCGGGGATGCCGGTCCAGGAGGCGACGACTGCCGCGATGTCGTCCGCGCCGACCTCCTCCTTGAGCATCGCCCCGTCGGCCTGGAGCTGGGCGAGCTCCTCCTCGGCCTGCTTCAGCTCGACCTTGAGGGCGGGGATCCGGCCGTAGCGCAGCTCGGCGGCGCGCTCCAACTCGCCGTCCCGCTCCGCCCGCTCGGCCTCGCCGCCCAGGCGCTCCAGCTCCTCCTTGGCGGTGGACAGCTTGGTGATGTGACTCTTCTCGGTCTGCCAGCGCTCGGAGAGCACAGTGAGCTGCTCACGCTTGTCGGCCAACTCCTGACGCAGCCGGGCCAGCCGCTCGGCGGAAGCGGCATCCGGCTCCTTGGCCAGCGCCATCTCCTCGATCTCCAGCCGCCGGACCGCCCGCTCGATCTCGTCCACCTCGACCGGCCGGGAGTCGATCTCCATGCGGAGCCGGGACGCCGACTCGTCGACCAGGTCGATCGCCTTGTCGGGCAGGAACCGGTCGGTGATGTACCTGTCGGACAGCGACGCGGCGGCGACAAGCGCGGCATCGGTGATCCGGACGCCGTGGTGCACCTCGTAGCGCTCCTTGAGGCCACGCAGGATGCCGATGGTGTCCTCGATCGTCGGCTCGCCGACCAGCACCGGCTGGAAGCGGCGCTCCAACGCCGGGTCCTTCTCGATGTGCTCGCGGTACTCGTCAAGCGTGGTCGCACCGACCATCCGCAGTTCGCCGCGGGCCAGCATGGGCTTGAGCATGTTGCCGGCGTCCATCGAGCCCTCGCCCTTGCCGGCGCCGACGACCGTGTGCAGCTCGTCGAGGAACGTGATGACCTGCCCGTTAGAGTTCTTGATCTCCTCCAGGACGGACTTGAGCCGCTCCTCGAACTGGCCGCGGTACTGGGCGCCGGCGACCATGGCGCCGAGATCCAGCGATACCAACTTCTTGCCGCGCAGCGACTCGGGGACGTCGCCGGCCACGATCCGCTGGGCCAGGCCCTCCACGATCGCGGTCTTGCCGACACCGGGCTCGCCGATCAGCACCGGGTTGTTCTTGGTACGCCGGGAGAGCACCTGGATGACCCGGCGGATCTCCGAGTCCCGGCCGATGACCGGATCGATCTTGCCGTCCCGTGCGCTGGCCGTCAGGTCGACGCCGTACTTGGCGAGGGCCTGGTAGGTCTGCTCGGGGTCAGCGGTGGTGACCCGACGGTCGCCACCCCGGACGGTCGGGAACGCGGCGACAAGGGTCTCCTCGGT
Source organism: Micromonospora profundi (assembly GCF_011927785.1). Lineage (NCBI taxonomy): Bacteria > Bacillati > Actinomycetota > Actinomycetes > Micromonosporales > Micromonosporaceae > Micromonospora > Micromonospora profundi. The sequence continues at coordinate 5,825,194 of NZ_JAATJK010000001.1, forward strand.
GACGCCTGCCGACTTCAGCGCGCTGGCCACCGCGCCACCGACCCGGGCGAGGCCGGCGAGCAGGTGCTCGGTGGAGGTGTACTCGTCGCCCAGCGGACGGGCGATCTGCTCGGCGGCGCCGATGGCGTTGACGAACTCCCGGGCCAGGGTGGGCTCGGCGAGGCTGGAGCCGCGTGCGGCCGGCAGGCCGTCGACAGCGCGCTGGGCTGCCCGACGCAGCTCGGCGGGGTCGGCCCCGACGGCGCGCAGCAGGCCGGTGGCTGTCGAACCGTCGGTGTCCAGCAGCGACAGCAGCAGGTGCCAGGGCTCGACGGTGGCGTGGCCGCGCTGGTTCGCGAGTGCGACGGCGCCGGTGATGGTCTCGCGGCTCTTGGTGGTGAGGCGTTCGGCGTTCATGGGCTCCCCCGGATCGGCGTTGTCCATTGGGTTGGACACAACCAGAGTTGAGCGTATTCCACTCAACCTTACCGCTGTGACACCCATCACTCGCGGCGACGCCACCGCCAGTCAGGGCCTTCGATTGCCGAGGGGTCACTCATCTCCGGATCTGCCGCCTGTTCCGGAAGCTGTAGCCTTGCCCGGTGCGAGTACGTGTCGAGCAAACCGCCCTGCCGGGCATCGGCGTGCGTCATGATCTGGTGACGGAGTCTGGACGCCGCCTGGGAGTCGTTTCCCACCGGAACGGCCGCCGCGATCTTGTCCTCTACGATCCGGACGATCCAGATTCCTGCCAGTCGGACATCCCGCTCACCGACGACGAGGCGGAGGCGTTGGCCGACATCCTCGGCGCGTCGCTGATGCTCGGCCAACTGTCCGGGCTGCGCGAGCAGGCCGCCGGTCTGCTCACCGAGCAGATCGCCATCCCGGCCGGCTCGCGGTACGTCAACCGGATGCTCGGTGACACGAAGGCACGCACCCGCACCAGCGCCTCCATCGTGGCGGTGCTGCGCGACGGTGAAGTCAACGTCTCACCGCTTCCCACCTTCCGCTTCGCAGCCGGCGATGTGGTGGTCGTCGTCGGGACCCGCAAAGGGCTCGACGGCGTGTCCGCCATCCTCGCCGACAGTGACCCGGACGGCTGAGGCGGATGCACGATTCCACAACCCTTCTCATCGAAGTCGGCGCGCTGCTCCTCCTCCTCGGGATCCTCGGGCGGCTCAGCCGCAGGGTGGGCCTGTCACCCATCCCGCTCTACCTGCTCGCCGGGCTCGCCTTCGGCCACGGCGGGCTGCTGCCGCTCGGCGCCAGCGAGGAGTTCTTCGCTGTCGGCGCCGAGATCGGCGTCATCCTGCTGCTGGTCATGCTCGGGTTGGAATACTCGGCAAACGAACTCGTCGGCAACCTCCGCTCGGCTGCTCCGGCCGGCCTCATCGACGGCGTACTCAACGCACTGCCCGGCGCGGCCTTCGCCCTGCTGCTCGGCTGGGACTGGGTCGCCGCCCTGGTCCTCGGCGGCATCACCTGGGTCTCCTCCTCCGGCGTGATCGCCAAGGTCCTCGGCGATCTGGGCCGGCTCGGTAACCGGGAGACACCGGTGATCCTCTCGGTGCTCGTCATCGAGGACCTGGCGATGGCTCTCTACCTGCCGCTGGTCACCGCCGTACTCGCCGGCACGGGCCTGATCGGCGGCGGCATAGCCCTCGCCATCGCGGTGGGCACCGTCCTGGTGGTGCTTGTCCTCGCCATCCGGTACGGCCACCTGATCTCGGCCGCGCTGTCGGCGAAGGACCCGGAGGCGCTGCTGCTCGGCGTACTCGGTCTGACCCTGCTGGTCGCGGGCATCGCGGCGAAGCTCCAGGTGTCCGCGGCGGTCGGCGCGTTCCTGGTCGGCATCGCGCTCTCCGGGCCGGTGGCGCACCACGCCACCGAGATGCTGTCGCCGCTGCGGGACCTGTTCGCCGCAGTGTTCTTCGTCTTCTTCGGCCTGGTCACCGACCCACGGGACATCCCACCGGTGCTGCTGCCGGCGCTCGCGTTGGCCGTGATCACGATGGCGACGAAGACGCTCACCGGGTACCTCGCGGCCCGCCGGGTCGGCATCGGCGAGCCGGGTCGCTGGCGGGCCGGCCTGGCACTCGTACCCCGTGGGGAGTTCTCCATCGTCATCGCCGGGCTGGCGGTGGCGGCCGGCAGCGTCGAGCCGCGGCTGGCCGCGCTGGCCACGGCGTACGTCCTGATCACCGTGGTGACCGGTCCGATGCTGGCCCGACTGCCGGACTTCCAGTGGTTCAAACGGTGGCTACGCAGCCGCGCGCTCATCCAACGAAGCGCGCCGATCCCCGTCCCCGACTGACCTCGCCGCCGCCGCTGTCGTGCCGTCGACAGGCACGACAGCGGCGGCGACGGTCAGCGGATCTTCCGTTCAGACCAGCACAGCCAACGGTTGCCGAATTGCGCCCCTGCGGGTACTACCGCAGCAACCGGCGGGCAGGTTACCGTTTCGCCCCAGCAGCCACGGTCCGCAGGTGGCCAGTGCCGACGCGGGCGAGAGCGGAAGGTTGGCCGGTGAGCGTGCAGGAGTCGACGTTCCACGGCTTTGCCAACCCCGTCGATCCGACTCCGGCGGAGTTGCGAGCCTGGGCATTCCAGCCCGATTCGGTGCCGCTTGCTTCCATGCCGCCCGACTGGGACCTCCTCGTCTCCGGCGACCGGCTGGTGCTGACGCTCTTCGACCTGGCCATGGACCCGACCTGCCCGGCTCGACGCTTCGCGCTGCACTGCCTCTACATCTACGCCGCCGACGGCATCCGGACGAAATTCCGCGCCCACCCCAAGCGGCGCTTCCGCAAGCTGGTCGAGCAGGCCGAACGCGACGGCGACGAGTTGATGAGAATCTGGGCGCACAACGGCCGGGTACTCCTCGCCCGACCGGACCTGTTCGTCTACCGGGACTGGTGCGAAGGCGGTCTGGTCCGCGAGAACCGCCGCCTCGGCTGACACGCGACCGCCGGCCGAACAGGCGATGAGCGACGGGCCGGGACCCCCCGTGGGTCCCGGCCCGCACATCGTTACCGGTCAGTCGTGCTTCCGGCCGGGTTCAGGCCGAACGCGTCCGCCGGAGTCAGCGCGGCCACCGTGGTCAGCGCGCTCGCCGTTGTCAGCGCGCTCGCCGTGGTCGGCCTCGTCGGCGCGGTCACCGTGGTCGGCGAACCGCCCTTCGACGATCCGGTCCCGGAAGCTGCCCTCGGTCACCTTGTCGAACTTCGCGCGGACGGTGTCGGCCAACTGTTCCAACCGGTCTTCCGTCTGCTCCGCCAGCTTCTTCGTCGGCCCCGCCATCGTTCCCCCTTATCGGGCCGATAGGCCCGAATTGAGGCGGTAGGACCCGTATTGACAGGCTAACGGAAAGGGTCCGGCCCGCGCCGAAAAATCGACACGGGCCGGGAGCCGGGAACGACGAAAGTGAGCTACGGGTCAACGGTCCGGCGTACGGCGGGGACGCCACACCACAAGCGCCGTGGACGTGCGGTTGGTCGGCACCAGGTCACGGCCCGGGAAGCGGGCCAGCGACTCCAACTCGGCCACCCGGCGGTACGCGGCGTCCAACTCCGCCTCCAGCCGGGCCACCCGCTGCTGCGCCTGCTCCAGCAGCCGTTCCAGCCCGATGATCCGCTTGACGCCGGCAAGGTTGATCCCGTCGTCCTGACTGAGCCGCTGCACCTCGCGCAACAGCACCACGTCCCGAACGCTGTACCGGCGTCCGCCGCCAGCAGCCCGGCCCGGCTGCACCAGCCCCAGCCGGTCGTACTGGCGCAGGGTCTGTGGGTGCATCCCCGCCATCCGTGCCGCGACCGAGATCATGAGCACCTTGGCCTCGTAGGCCGGGTCACCCGAACCGAGGAACTCGCCCGACATCCCGCTCACCTCCGCGTCCATCCCACCGGACTAACTGACCCGACGCACCCGGGCGTCGAGATGTTCCCGCGCCGCCGCCGGACTCTGCTCGGCGAACGCCTCAAGTGCCGTGCGCGCCTCGTCGGACAGGCGGGCCGGCACCACCACCTCCAGCGTGACCAGCAGGTCGCCGGCCTGCCCGTCACGGCGGACCACACCCTTGCCTCGGGCCCGCAGCACCCGCCCGCTGGGCGTGCCCGGCGGAACCCGCAGGGTCACCGCACCGTCGAGCGTGGGCACCCGCAGGTCCGTGCCCAGCACGGCCTCCGCGAAGGTCACCGGCACGGTCAGAGTCAGGTCGTCTCCGGTACGCCCGAACAGCTCGTCCGGTCGAACCTTGACGTGCACGAACAGGTCACCGGCCGGTCCGCCGCGCTCACCTGGCTCACCGCGCCCGGCAAGCCGGATGCGCTGGCCGTCGGCCACTCCGGCAGGGAAGCGCACGTTAAGCGTGCGGGTCTTTGTGACACCGCCGCTGCCGTGGCACTCCGGGCACTTCTCCTCCACGACCGTGCCGACGCCCTGACAGTTGCGGCACGGCTCGGAGAAGCTGAACGACCCCTGGTCCCGAGTCGTCACGCCAGCGCCGTGGCACACCGGGCAGGTACGCGGCTGGGTGCCGGGCTTGGCACCGTTGCCGTGGCAGGTGTCGCAGACGCCCGGGGCGCGCAACGTCAGCGGCAGGGTCACCCCGCGGACCGCGTCGCCGAAGTCCAGCGCCACCTCGGTCTCCACGTCCCGGCCGCGGGCCGGACCACGCGCAGTTGCCTGCCCGCCCGCCTGCCCGCCGGAGAAGATCGAGCTGAACAGGTCCTGGAAGCCGGCACCGCCGAAGCGACGGTCACCGCCACCGCCCGCACCGCCACCGAACAGGTCGGACACGTCGAACGGCACGCCGCCCGGCTGGCCGGAGCCACGGGCGTTGCGCCGGAACGCGCCCGAGCCGAACAGCGAGCGCATCTCGTCGTACTCCCGGCGACGGCCGGCGTCCGACAACACGTTGTACGCCTCGGACACGGCCTTGAACCGCTCCTCGGCCTTCGGGTCGCCCGGGTTGTGATCCGGATGCGATTCCCGGGCCAGCTTGCGGTACGCCTTCTTGATGTCATCCGCGGAGGCGGCCTTGTCCACGCCGAGCACGGCGTAGAAGTCCTTCTCGAGCCAGTCCTTCGAACTCACCGGTCCACCTCCTCTCGACCGTCGTGGCCCGGCCGTCCCGCCCACCGCTGCGCGGGGGACGGGACGGCCCGGTCACTGTCTCGCACTATTCCGGATCCGCGACCGCTACCAGCGCGGGGCGCAGCAGCCGCTCACCGAGCTGGTAGCCGCGGCGCATGACCTGCACGCAGGTCGGCTCGCTGACGTCGGCCGAGGTCTGGTGCGCGACCGCCTCGTGCCGGGTCGGGTCGAACGGGTCGCCCTGCTCGCCGAAGGCGGCCAGGCCGAACTTGCCCAGCGCGGTGGTGAGCTGCTCCGCCACCGAGCCGAACGGCCCGACCAGGTCGCCGTGTTCCCTCGCCCGGTCGAGGTCGTCGAGGATCGGCAGCAGCGCGGCCAGCACAGAGCCGGTCGCCTGCTCCTGCACCAGGCTGCGGTCCCGGTCGACCCGCTTGCGGTAGTTGGCGTACTCCGCCGACACCCGCTGCACGTCCCTGGTCCGCTCCTCCAACTCGGCCCGGAGCGCCTCCAGCTCGGCACCGAGTGACGTCCCGGTGCCGCCGCCGTCGACGGGCTGCGCCGGGGCGTCCACCACCGGCGGACCGGACGGCGTCGACCCTTCGACAGAGGTCGCCTCGATCTCGATCTCGTCGACCACTACCTCGGCATCCTCGACGAGGCCCTCGGCCGAGACGTCGCTCCCCGCGTCGGTGGCGGTGCCCTCCGGCTCCGTCGTGTCGGTGAGCTTGCGGTTGTTGCGGATGACCACCCGCTCCTCGTCACCGGTGGCTGGCTCCGTGGGCGCGGAGCCACCCGGCGTCGACCCGGCGTCGTCCGGGTCGGCGGCTCGTGACTTCTGCGTCATGCGGCTACCTCATCCCTTCGCCGTGGATACGTGCCGGAGGCCGACGGTCACTTCTTGCCGTCCTCGTCCACGATTTCCGCGTCGACCACGTCGTCGGGACCGCCGGCAGCACCCGCCTGCGGGCCGGTCGCACCGGGACCTGCCGCACCCGGGCCGGCCTCGCCGCCGGGCTGCTGGCCCTGCTCGGACTGCTGCGCGTAGAGCAACGAGCCGGCCTGCTGGGAGACCTGCGCCAGGCGCTCGTGCGCCGACTTGATCTTCTCGATGTCCTGACCGCCGAGGGCACCACGCAGCTCGCCGAGCGCCTCGTTGAGCTGCTCCCGGTTCTCGCTGGGCAGCTTGTCGCCACTCTCGGCGAGGAACTTCTCGGTCTGCCACTGGAGCGCCTCGGCCACGTTGCGGGTCTCGGCGTCGTCGCGGCGGCGCTTGTCCTCCTCCGCGTGCTCCTCGGCGTCCCGGCGCATCCGCTCGATGTCGTCCTTCGGCAGCGAGGAGCCGCCGGTGATCGTCATCTTCTGTTCCTTGCCAGTGCCCAGGTCCTTGGCGTGCACGTTGACGATGCCGTTGGCGTCGATGTCGAAGGTGACCTCGATCTGCGGCACGCCGCGCGGCGCCGGCGGAAGGCCGGTCAGCTCGAAGGTGCCGAGCTTCTTGTTGTAGGACGCGATCTCCCGCTCACCCTGGAACACCTGGATGAGCACCGACGGCTGGTTGTCGTCCGCAGTGGTGAACACCTCGGAGCGCTTGGTCGGGATTGTGGTGTTGCGCTCGATCAGCTTGGTGAAGATGCCGCCCTTGGTCTCGATGCCCAGGCTCAGCGGGGTCACGTCGAGCAGCAGGACGTCCTTGACCTCGCCCTTGAGCACGCCGGCCTGCAGAGCGGCGCCGACGGCAACGACCTCGTCCGGGTTGACGCCCTTGTTGGGGTCGCGACCGGTGAGCTGCTTGACCAGGTCGGTGACGGCCGGCATCCGGGTGGAGCCGCCGACCAGGATCACGTGGTCGACGTCGGAGACCTTGATCCCGGCGTCCTTCACGGCCTGCTCGAACGGGCCCTTGCAGCGGTCCAGCAGGTCCTGCGTCATCCGCTGGAACTCGGCGCGGCTGAGCGTCACGTCCAGGTGCAGCGGGCCGGCCGCGCCAGCGGTGATGTACGGCAGGTTGATGTTGGTGGTGGTGGCGGCGGACAGCTCGATCTTGGCCTTCTCGGCGGCCTCACGGAGCCGCTGGAGCGCCATCTTGTCCTGGCCCAGGTCGATGCCGTGCTCGCCGCGGAACGTCTTGACCAGGTGGTCGATGATCCGCTGGTCCCAGTCGTCCCCACCGAGCTGGTTGTCACCGCTTGTGGACTTGACCTCGACAACGCCCTCGGCCAGTTCGAGCAGCGACACGTCGAAGGTGCCGCCGCCGAGGTCGAAGACCAGGACGGTCTGCTCCTTGGAGCCCTTGTCCAGCCCGTACGCCAGGGCGGCCGCGGTCGGCTCGTTGACGATCCGCAGCACGTTGAAGCCGGCGATCTCACCGGCCTCCTTGGTCGACTGGCGCTGGCCGTCGTTGAAGTAGGCCGGGACGGTGATCACCGCGTCGGTGATCTGCTCACCCAGGTACGCCTCGGCGTCCCGCTTGAGCTTCATGAGCGTCCGGGCCGAGATCTCCTGCGGGGTGTACTTCTTGCCGTCGATGTCGACGGACCAGTTGGTGCCGATCTCCCGCTTGACCGAACGAATCGTCCGGTCCGGGTTGGTCACCGCCTGGCGCTTCGCGACCTCACCGACGAGCACCTCGCCGTTACGGGCGAACGCGACGATCGACGGGGTCGTCCGCGAGCCCTCAGCGTTGGCGATGACGGTGGGCTCACCGCCCTCGAGAACGCTGACGCAGGAGTTCGTCGTGCCGAGGTCGATACCGACCGCACGTGCCATCTTCGCTTCCTCGCTTCGTAAGGTTGTGCAGGTGGCGGGTGTTGCCCGCGACTGCCTGGCGGGCGCCGCCCGCAGCGGGCCCCACCACAAGTTGAGTGAACTTGACTCAATAGTGCCACGCGTTGGCGAATCGTCAAGTCGAGTTGAGCCGACCCGACGCAACCCAGACGTTATTACCGTCCGGTTGTCTTCCCTTGCATCGGTCGGGCACGCTTTAGCGGTGACGACGCACGGCGATTCCGCCACCCGTTCCGGCGCGCCCGCCGTCGCAGCCCGCACCGGCCCGCCGGACGCCGCGGAGGAGCCGCCCGCCACCACCGGGGACGACAGCCTCCCCGGCGCGCTGACGGGCCTCCGGGCCGCGATCGGTGCCGCCCGGTATCCCCTCGCGCTGCCCTCCGCCAACTCCGCCCGGCACACCGCCACGGCCCTCACCGACCAGCTCGACGACTACCTGCTGCCCCGGCTCGCCCGCCTGGACGCCCCTCTGCTCGTGGTGGTCGGCGGCTCCACCGGCGCGGGCAAGTCGACGCTTGTCAACAGCCTGGTGAAGGCCCGCGTCAGCGCCGCCGGTGTGCTCCGGCCCACCACCCGCTCGCCGGTGCTGGTCTGCAACCCGGCCGACGCCACCTGGTTCCGGCAGGGTGACCTGCTGCCCGGGCTGACCCGCACCACTGAGCCCAGCGAAGACCCCCGCGCCCTGCACCTGGTCACCGCCCCGGCCCTGCCGCCCGGCCTGGCCTTCCTCGACGCACCCGACATCGACTCGGTCGTCGACGCCAACCGGGCGCTCGCGAGCCAACTGCTCGCCGCCGCCGACCTCTGGCTCTTCGTCACCACCGCCGCCCGGTACGCCGACGCGGTGCCCTGGGAACTGCTGCGCAGCGCGCGGGCCCGGGGCGCGGTGATCGCCATGGTGCTGGACCGGGTGCCCGCCGAGGCCAGCGACGAGATCGCCGCGCACCTGACCGAGATGCTCGCCGAGCAGGATCTGGGCCGGGCACCTCTCTTCGTCCTCCCGGAGACCTGGGTCGACGGCCAGGGGCTGCTCCCGGAGGGCGTCACCGCGCCGCTCGCCGACTGGTTCGCCCGGCTGGCCGCCGACGCCGACGCCCGCGCCGCCGTGGTCCGGCAGACCCTGGACGGCGCGCTGGCCGCCCTGCACCCCGCCGTCGAGGAGCTGGCCGACGCCGCCGACGAGCAGGTCGCCGCCGCCGACGGTCTGGACGAGCGCGTCCGGGGCGCCTACCGGGGCGCCGAGCGGACTGTCGAGCAGGGCCTGCGGGACGGCCGGCTGCTCCGCGGCGAGGTGCTCGCCCGCTGGCAGGAGTTCGTCGGCACCGGCGAATTCTTCCGCACGCTCGAAGCACGGATCGGTCGAATACGGGACCGGCTGGTGGCCGCCGTCACCGGTCGGCCTGCCCCCGCCGCCGAGCTGCGCAACGCCATCGAGTCGCAGCTCGTCACACTGCTGCGCGGGGTGGCGTCCGAGGCCGCCGAGGCCGCGTACACCGGGTGGAAGGCGCATCCGGCGGGCACCGACCTGCTTGAGCCGGGGCTCGCCCACCCGAGCGACGACCTGCCCGAACGCGCCGAGCGGATGGTCCGGGACTGGCAGCGCGGCGTGCTGGAACTCGTCCGGGTCGAGGGCGGCGACAAGCGGTTCGTGGCGCGCACCGCCGCGTACGCGGTCAACGCCACAGGGCTGGCCGTGATGATCGCCGTGTTCGCCTCCACCGCGTTCATTCCCACCGGGTTGGAGCTGGCCACCGGGGCCGGCACGACCGTCGCCGCCCAGGCCGTACTCCAGGCGATCTTCGGCGACCAGGCGGTGCGTACCCTTGCCGCGAAGGCCCGCACCGACCTGCTGGCCCGGGTACGGGCGCTGCTGGACACGGAGGCCGACCGCTTCCTGGCCCGCACCGCCGAAGCCCGGCCCGCCGCGGCGGCCGGTGACGAACTGCGCCGCGCCGCCGGCCAGGTCGAACTGGCCCGGCACCGCAGCGGCCTGGCCACAGGCAGCGACCTGCCGGCGGGCGGCGACGAGGAGGACTCCCGGTGACGAACATCGCCGGCCGGGTACGCGAGGCGTTCCGGGGCGACCAGCGCATCGACCCGGATGCGTTGATCGCCCGCGTCGACGCGGTACGCCGGTTCCTGACCGCCGTCGACGGCCTGCTGCCCGACGCCGATCTGGTGCCCGCGCACACCCTCGTCGAACGGGCCGGCACCCGGCTCGCGCTGTCCCGCGACCACACAGTTGTCGCCCTCGCAGGCGCCACCGGCAGCGGCAAGTCCAGTCTCTTCAACGCCCTGGCCCAACTGGAACTCTCGCCGGTAGGGGTCCGCCGGCCGACCACCGGCGTCACCCATGCCTGCGTGTGGGGTCCGCTGGAGGGCGCCAACCGGCTGCTCGACTGGACTGGTGTGCTGCCTCGGCACCGCTTCGTCCGCGAGAGCGCCCTCGACGGGGACGACGAGACGGCCCTGCACGGGCTGATCCTGCTCGACCTGCCCGACTTCGACTCGGTGCAGCGGTCCCACCGGCTGGAGGTGGACCGGCTGCTCGGCCTGGTCGACCAGGTGGTCTGGGTGGTCGACCCGCAGAAGTACGCCGACCGGGTGATCCACGACAGCTACCTGCGCGAGTTCCACAGGCACCGCGACGTCACCCTCGTCGTGCTCAACCAGGCCGACCGGTTGCCCCCGGCCGAGCTGCCTCGGGTCCTGGACGACCTGCGCCGGCTGCTCGACAGCGACGGGCTGACCGGAGTTCCACTGCTTGCCACCACCGCCATCGACCCGGCCGGGATGGTCGGGCTGCGCAACGCCCTGGAGCGGACCGTCGCCGAGCGGCAGGCCGCCCTGCGCCGGCTGGCCGGCGACGTCGACTCGGTGGTCGCCGGGCTCGACGAACTGGTCGGCTCGGCGCGACGCCCGGCCGGGCCGGACGACGCGGCCGTCGCCGGACTGAACCGGGCGCTGGCCGGCGCGGCAGGTGTGCCGGCGGTGGCCGAGGCGGTCGAGCAGGCGTACCGGCACCGGGCCGGCGCGGCCACCGGCTGGCCCGTGGTACGAGGCTGGCGTCGGCTCCGGCCCGACCCGCTGCGGCGCCTGCACCTACCCGGCCCGACCGGCGACCAGGCCGACCCGGCGGAGAGCCTTGTCGCGGCGACCTCGGTCCCGGACCCGACCGCCGCCCAACGCTCGGCGCTCGGCCTGGCGATCCGCGCGGTGGCCGACCGGGCCGCCGCCCACCTGCCCGCCGCCTGGCCGTCAGTTGTCACCGCGGCCGCCCGGTCCCGCCTGAACGACCTGCCCGACGCGCTGGACCGCGCCATCGCCAGCGCCGACCTCGGCCTGGACCGGCGGCCGCTCTGGTGGCGGGTCGTCGGCGCTGTGCAGTGGCTTGTCACCCTCGCCGCCGTGGTCGGGCTGGGCTGGCTGGTGCTCGGGTACGCGCTGCGGGTGCTCGGCCTGCCAGCGTTGGACAACCCGATGGTCGGCCAGGTGCCGCTGCCCACCCTGCTGCTGCTCGGCGGGCTGCTGGCCGGGCTTCTGGTGGCGGCGCTGACCCGCCCGGTGACCCGCTGGGCGGCCCGACGGGCACGCGGTCGGGCGCAGCAGCGACTGACGGTGAAGGTGGCCGACGTGGGGCACGAGTACGTGCTCGTTCCGGTGCGGACCGTGCTCGCCTCGTACGAGCAGGCACGGGAGGCGCTGGGGGACGCCGCCCACCGTTGACGCATCGCTACCGCTCTGCACAGCCCCTCCGGCGGCGTAGGGTCGGAGCATGGCCACGCCTCAGACCCCCTACGACGCGGTGCTGCACGCCGCACGCGACGTGACCAAGCTGGAGTCCGCCCTCGACGCCGAGATGCTCGGCAGTGCCCTGCTGGGCAGTGTCTACGCGATCGCGGAGACCGACCGCGACACCGCCGTACGGGAATTCGTGACCGGGTTCCTCGCCGCCACCGCCCGCCGCCGGATCGCGTCGGCGACCACCATCCGGCAGGTCTTCGCCATCCTCGTCCCGAACGCCGAGGGCGCCGAGCGGGTCCGTCCCGGCAGCCAGGCGCCCGCCTGGTCGGGTCAGCTCGGCCGGGTCCACCTCACCGGCAGCTGGGCGTACGGCGACGTGTACGGCGACCAGACCTCCTACCTCGCCACCTTCGCGTACGACGACGCGGCAGGCGGCCCGGAGCACGCGCTTGTGGCCCTCGTCGACCACAACATCGGGGTCACCAAGGACATCTTCGTCGGCGGGCCGGCGGAGCGGATCCTGGACCAGGTCCGGCAGATGTGCGCCGAGGACGAGCTGACCTGGTTCCGCACCGAGGACCCGTCCCGGCTGCGGGGCGAGGTGGCCCGCCATCTCTCGGTCACCGACGACCTGAGCGAGCTGCCCGGTGAAGGCTCGCTCGCCACCGACCGCGCGCTGGTGGGCGCCCGGCTGGCGATGCTGCCCACTGCCGCCGCCCCGACCAGCCCGGCGGAGGTCGAGCCGCTGTCCGCCGCCGAGCGCACCGACCTGGTCCGGCGTTTCCTTGCCGCTCCGGAGGCCGCGCGGTTCGGCCTCGACACCGTCGACGGCCCGGAGCTCGCCTCGCTGCACTTCTGCCTGAGCCTGCTGCTGGACCACTCGGCGACCTTCCCGGACGCCGACCCGATGCGGTGGAGCCCTGCGGTGTCCGGGCTCTTCCTGCTCGACTGGGTGCACCGCCGTGCCGTGCTCGACATGGACGACGCGGCCATGCTGCCCCGGGTGCTCCGCGCCTGGGCCCGGTACGCGTCACGCCAGCGCGGGCTGCCCGAGGCCGCCGCGACACGCACCGACGAGGCGATCGAGGAGATGGTGCCGGAGTTCGCGCGGCTCTACTCGACCGGCGAGCGGCGCAGCCCGGCCACGGCTGCGGTAGCCCAGCTGATGGCAGACGGCGTGGATCCGGACGACCCGGCCGCGCTCGACGCCTGGATCGAGGCGAACCGCCACCGCCTGGCCGACGACGGCGCCTGACGGCGCCAGCGCCGGGCGGGAGATCTCGCGCCGGGCGGCGTGAGCGTCTGACGACGCCGGGCGGCGTGTGCGTTCTGATGGGCGCCGGGCGGCGTGTGCGTCTGATGGGCGCCGGGCGGCACGGGGCTTGACGGCTCCGGGCCGGCCGGCGCGGTTCCCGCACGCCCTGCCTCCGCACGGCTCGATACACGCAGCGGCAGGTTCGCTCAGCGCAGCAGACCGAAGGCGAGAGCGGCGATCAGCGCGCCGACCACGCCTCCGGCAAGCACCTGCGGCACGGTGTGGTCGCGCAGTCGCACCCGGGACCAGCCGACCACCGCGAGCAGCGGTGCGGCGACGAGGAAGCCGCGTCCGAAGGTCATCGCCAGGATGACCAGCGTGCCGGCCGCCACCGCCGAGTGGATCGACATCTTCCACCAGTGGCTCACCGACACCGCGACCACCAACCCCACCAGCCCGGCCACCGCCAGCGCCAGCAGCGGCCGTGGCGCACCGAGCACTGTGAGCAGGACGAGCCCTGCCGTGACCGAGCCGAGGCCGACCAGCAGCGGTACCCGCCGCTGCTCCCGACGGCCGATGTGGTGGTCGGTGAACCGGCCCCGGCGCACCCCGCCGAGGATGTAGGCGAACGGGATGCCGGTGACGAAGAGCGTGGCGAGCAGGCCCCACGCCAGGCCGCGGCCACCGCCCGGGGAGCTGTGCCAGCTCACCGCGATCATCAGCAGCGACACCAGCACAGCCGGCGCGGTCAGCTCGGTGACCAGTCGGGCGATCCGCAGCCCCGGGCCGGGCCGGACGGCGACCGGGCGGGGCTCCGCACCGCCGCCCACGCCACCCCCTCCGGTACGTGCCTACCGTGGACCGTCGCCGCCCGTGTCGGTGGCGCCTGATCGTCACCGTACCGCTGCTGGAGCGGTGGGATGCCTCGGTCCGGCCGGCTAGGAGCCGACCGTAGGCGGCGGCGCGGTCCGGGTGAGCCGGGCGCCCGACGTCAGGGAGGGCCGGGAAGCCGGCGCTGTGGGGGCGACGGTCCGGAAAGCCGGCACCGTGGGAGTGGCGGTCCGGGAGGCCGAAGCCGTGGGAGTGGCGGTCCGGGTAGGTGGCCCGGCGGGAGGTGTGCACGGCGGTGTGCCGGCCGGCACGCTGTAGGTGCTCGTCGGGACGGCCGTGGGTGTCACCGGGTCCGTGGCCGTGGGCGTCACCGGGTCGGTCGCGGTAGGCGTTACCGGGTCGGTCGGCGTCGGGCTCGGCGTGGGTGTCGGGGTCGGGTCGGGGTCCGGTGGCCCGGTGGGCGACGGCACCGGCGACGGACTGGGCGGGCGCGCGGCCGGTGGGGTGCTCCGGGTCGCACGCGGTACCGGCGGCGCGGGGGCAGCCCGGTGTGCGGGCACCCTGTCGTCGGCCGTCGGCCCGGACCTGGACTCGCCCGCTGCGGGTCGGGGAGCCGCGGGCAGCCAGCCAGGGGTCGTCGTCGGATTGGCGCCGGGCGTGCCCGGTGGTGGGAGCGCCGGCTGGGCGGTCATCGGCATCGGGATGACCACCGGCCCGACCGACGGCGTCGGGATGAACGGTGTGCCGCTGTCCGGTAGGGCGGTGCTGCCCTGGGTGGCCGAACCCGCGCTGATCGCGGCGAGGATGGGCATCGACGCGGTGCCGACGAGTAGCGCGACGGTGAGCAGGTAGCCCCGGGAAGGGCCGCCGATGCCTGGTGCGCGGTGCGCCCCGACCACCCGGCGGTAACCACCAGCGGCCCGGTGTCGGCCGAGCAGCGGTACACCGGCACCGTCACCTGGCTCGTCCACCGCGCCCCCTTGTCGTTCGCTGCTGTCGTTCGCTGCTGTCGTTCGCTGCTGTCGTTCGCTGCTGTCGTTCGCTGCTGTCGTTCGTCGCTGCGGGAGAACAGGCGTCGTCGCCCGGAAGCCGGCAAACCACCCGATCAACGCGATCCTGTGGCAATCAGCCTGACTTAGTTACCGTCCGTCAGCTAGTCCCCACCGCGTGTCGACACGCAGCACTGACCGAACGGTGACGAATCATCGCCGGATCGCCCGGTGGACGCGCTACGGCACGATGAAGACAAACGGCAGCAAACCGTAGACGTTCGGAATGCGGGGCAGGCGTACTGTGGGCGCGCTCACCTGCTCTGCGAATATGGAGCACGACGGCAACGCAGCCGTGACCGCCGCGCACCCTCGCGGCAGGCGCGGCCCGGCGCCGGCGCTCCCGAACCGGGTTCAGCCAAGAATCCGGCTCACGCCGCGCGGCAACCCCCACCGGGGCTAGGCGCGGCCGCCAGGAACCGGCCCGGCAGCAGCCGGGCAGGCGCACGAGTTGCGCGGCCGGGTGACCCCCCGGTGCCGCCGCAGACACGACAGGGAGACACCGATGGCAAAGGGCGACCCCGGGGGTACCCCCACCCGCGGCAGGCGGGCTGCACCCCGCTCCAAGAAGCGCGCGGCCGGCGATCCGGACCTGGTACAACTGCTCACCCCCGAAGGCGAACGGATCGACAGCGTCATCGGGCCGGACGGCATCGAGTACCGCGTCGACTTCACCGACGAGGAGTACCGCGGGCTCTACCGCGACCTGGTGCTGGTCCGCAAGCTGGACGCCGAGGCCACCGCGTTGCAGCGGCAGGGCGAGCTGGGCATCTGGGCCAGCCTGCTCGGCCAGGAGGCGGCCCAGGTCGGCTCCGGGCGAGCTCTGCGTACGCAGGACATGGCCTTCCCGACCTACCGGGAGCACGGCGTCCTCTACTGCCGGGGCATCGACCCGATCATGCCGCTCGGCCTGTTCCGCGGCGTCGACCAGGGCGGCTGGGACCCGAACGAGTTCAAGTTCAACATGTACACGATCGTGATCGGGGCGCAGACCCTGCACGCCACCGGTTACGCCATGGGCATCACCATGGACGGCAAGACCGGCACCGAGGACGGCGAAGCAGTGATCGCCTACTTCGGCGACGGGGCCACCAGCCAGGGTGACGTCAACGAGGCGTTCGTCTGGGCCGGCGTGTTCAACGCGCCGATGGTCTTCTTCTGCCAGAACAACCAGTACGCGATCTCCGAGCCGCTGGAGCGGCAGACCCGCATCCCCCTCTACCAGCGGGCCGCCGGCTTCGGCTTCCCCGGCATCCGGGTGGACGGCAACGACGTGCTCGCCACGTACGCGGTCACCCGCACGGCGCTGGACAACGCCCGGCACGGGCAGGGTCCGAGCCTGATCGAGGCGTACACCTACCGGATGGGCGCGCACACCACCTCCGACGACCCGACGCGTTACCGGATCGCCAGCGAGGTCGAGGCGTGGCAGGCCAAGGACCCGATCGCCCGGGTACGGGCGTTCCTGGAGAAGCAGCAGATCGCCGACGCCGCCTTCTTCACCGAGGTCGACGAGCAGGCCCGCCGCGAGTCGGTGCACCTGCGCGAGCGGGTGCTGGCCATGCCCAACCCGGAGCCGGTGACGATGTTCGACCACGTCTACCCCAACGGGTCTCCGCTGCTGGACGAGCAGCGTGCGCAGTTCAGCCGCTACATGGAGTCGTTCGAGGGGAGCGCACACTGATGGCCACGGAGACGCTCACCCTCGGAAAGGCCCTCAACACCGGTCTGCGCCGCGCCCTGGAGAACGACCCCAAGGTCATCATCATGGGCGAGGACGTCGGCAAGCTCGGCGGCGTCTTCCGGATCACCGACGGGCTCCAGAAGGACTTCGGCGACCAGCGGGTGATCGACACCCCGCTCGCCGAGTCGGGCATCATCGGCACCGCCGTCGGCCTGGCCATCCGTGGCTACCGGCCGATCTGCGAGATCCAGTTCGACGGCTTCGTCTACCCCGCGTACGACCAGATCGTGTCGCAGGTGGCAAAGATGCACTACCGCTCGCGCGGCAAGCTCAGCATCCCCATGGTCATCCGCATTCCGTTCGGCGGCGGCATCGGCGCTGTCGAGCACCACTCCGAGTCGCCGGAGGCGTACTTCGCGCACACCGCCGGCCTGAAGGTGGTGTCCTGCTCCAACCCGCAGGACGCGTACGTGATGATCCAGCAGGCTGTCGCCTCGGACGACCCGATCGTCTTCCTGGAGCCCAAGCGGCGCTACTGGGAGAAGGGCCAGGTCGACCTGGACGCGCCGCTGTCCGAGGCGTACCCCCTGCACTCGGCCCGCGTGGTGCGGCCCGGCAGCGACGTGACAGTGCTGGCCTACGGGCCGATGGTGCGGACGTGCCTGGAGGCGGCGACCGTCGCCGCCGAGGACGGCCGGGAGCTTGAGGTAATCGACCTGCGGTCACTGTCCCCGCTGGACCTGACGGCCGCGTACGAGTCGGTGAAGCGCACCGGCCGCGCGGTGGTGGTGCACGAGGCGCCGTCGAACATCGGCCTCGGCGCCGAGTTGGCAGCCCGGATCACCGAGGAGTGCTTCTACTCCCTGGAGTCGCCGGTGCTGCGGGTCACGGGCTTCGACATCCCCTACCCGGCGGCCCGGGTAGAGGAGGAGTTCCTGCCCGACCTGGACCGGGTGCTCGACGCCGTCGACCGCACGTTCGGTTGGTGAGCGCCATGTCCCGGATCAAGGAATTCAACCTGCCCGACCTGGGTGAGGGGTTGACCGAGGGCGAGATCCTGACCTGGCTCGTCAAGGTCGGCGACACCATCGAGCTGAACCAGCCGATCGTCGAGGTCGAAACCGCCAAGGCCGCGGTGGAAATCCCGGCGAAGTGGGCCGGGCAGGTGCAGGCGATCTTCCACCCGGAGGGCACCACTGTCGAGGTCGGCAGCCCGATCATCGCGATCGACACCGACCCGGGCGCGGGCCCGCTGGAGGCGCCGTCGACCACGGCGACCCCCACGGGCGACCTGCCCACCCCGTCGGCGGCCTCCCTGGCCGCGGTCGAGGTGGCGCCGGCGGAGGGCATGGTCGAACCCGGCCTGATCGGCGGCCCCGCCCCGGGCGGACGCACGGCGGTCCTGGTCGGCTACGGCCCCCGAACGACAACAGCAAAACGCCGCCCCCGCAAAGCCCTGCCCCCCACCCCGGCCCCGGCCCCGGCCCTCACCTCCGCCGCAGTCGATCATGGAGTTGTGGTGGGGGACAAACCCGCTGCCATCCCCATGATTCCGGCACCACAAGTCCATGATCGACGCGATGAGGTGAGTGGCGGCGGGCTTGTGCTTGCCAAGCCTCCGGTGCGCAAGCTCGCCAAGGACCTTGGCGTCGACCTGCGCGCGCTCACGGGTTCGGGGCCGCTCGGCTCGATCACCCGGGAGGACGTACAGCAGGCGGCGAGCGGTGCCACCACGGCCGCCGAGCCGGTTGCCGTCACGTCGGTGGCGACGAGCGCCGCGAGCTTCGGCGCCGACCGCGAGCAGCGCATCCCGGTCAAGGGGGTACGCAAGCTCACCGCCGAGAACATGTCCCGCTCGGCGTTCACGGCCCCGCACGTGACGGAGTTCCTGACCGTCGACGTGACCCGGGCCATGAAGGCGCTGGACCGGCTGCGTGGCCGGCGGGAGTGGCGCGACGTACGGGTCTCGCCGTTGTTGCTCGTGGCGAAGGCCGTGCTGCTGGCCGTGCAGCGGCACCCGATGGTCAACTCGACCTGGGCCGGCGACGAGATCGTGGTCAAGGAGTACGTCAACCTCGGTATCGCGGCGGCCACCGAGCGCGGCCTGATCGTGCCGAACGTGAAGGACGCCGGCCGGCTCTCGCTCCGCGAGTTGGCGGACGCGCTGAACGAGCTGGTGCAGACGGCGAAGTCCGGCCGCACCTCGCCGGCGGCCATGTCCGGCGGCACCCTGACCATCACCAACGTCGGCGTGTTCGGGGTGGACACAGGTACGCCGATCCTGCCTCCGGGCGAGTCGGCGATCCTGGCCTTCGGCGCCGTACGGGAGATGCCCTGGGTGCACAAGGGCAAGGTCAAGGCGCGTCAGGTCACCACTCTGGGGCTGAGCTTCGACCACCGGATCATCGACGGTGAGTTGGGCTCGAAGTTCCTGCGCGACGTGGGCGACTTCCTCACCGATCCGGAGGCGGCGCTGCTCGCCTGGACCTGACAGGTTCGAACGCCAGGCCACACGGCCGGTGTGCCACGGGTTAACGCCCGGCACACCGGCCGTGTCCGTTGAGCGACGAAACAGTCGGCCAGGTGCCCACTCCGCCTTCGATCGTTAGGCAGGTGTCTCAGCTCACCTAACAATCGATGGATTTCCGCCTCGGCATGCGGTTAAATAGACGCATCAGGGGCCGACAATCGAATAAGCCAGGGGGACCCACCAATGAGCATGATCGAGCGAATCCGCAACCACCGCGTCGCCACCCGCCGCGCCCGTGCCATCGAGCACGCGCTGCGTTCGGCCAACTCGCCGTCGGTTCGTGACGAACTCCTCGTCATCGCCCAGCGTCACGTGAGCTGACGCTCCACGACATTCCGCACCCTCCTCCAGATCGATGGCCCACCCGGTTCCGGGTGGGCCATCGGCGTTCCACCACTACCTGGACCGGGATTCCGCCCTGCCGCAGCGCCCGGTACCGTGGGCTTCGGTCGCCGCCGGCCGGCACTGCCGACGCCGGTCCGATAGAAGCTGCTCGACACCGACCGGCAACGCGGAGTGACGACAGGTGCTCCTTGGACACCTCGTGCGGGCACCGGATACCGTGCGGGGAGCCGGCACGGCGGTACGCCGGTGACGCCGGCTGCCATGCCGAGGAGACCGATCGGTGCCGGCGGCCGACATGTGATGGAGGAGGCGCACCCATGACGTCCGAGGGCCCGCACCGCCCCGGCCAGGAGCCGGACGAGGTGTCACAGGGCGCCGGACCGGCGCCGTACGGCGACCGCCCGGCGCAGCCGGACAACGGCTACAACGCAGCCGGCCCCGATCTGGGCTGGGCGCCGCCGCCACCAGCGCGGCCCAACCCGCCCGCACCCGCGTGGGCGACCCAGTCCCCCGAGCAGCAGGCGAACCCCGCCTGGGGTGCCGCCGCCGCTCCACAGTCCAGCGACCCCGCACAGCCCGCCTGGGCCACCGGCGGTGGCGCCCCCGAGCAGGGGCAGCCCGCCCAGTGGACGGCTCCGCAGCAGGGCTGGACACCACCCGAGCAGGCCGCACCCGCGAGCGCGCCCGAGCAGCCCGAGTGGGCGCCGGCCCAGCCTGCCGCGCGAGGTGCCGCGCAGGTGCCGGCCACGACCGCCTGGCCAGCCCAGGAAGACCCGGCCCGCTCCGGCGGCTGGAGCACCGAGACCCCGCCGGACGACGCGTCCGGTTCCGGCGGCTGGGGCGGTGCCGCGCAGGCCAGCCCGCCCGCCGGCGACTGGCGCGGCGCCCAGCCCGGGCAGCCCGCCGGTTGGTCCGGAGGCAGCGCGCAGCAGGACGACCAGTCCGGTTCCGGCGGCTGGGCCGTGGGTGCCGCCGCTGGCCGAGACGACCAGCCGGTGTGGACGCCGGCCGAGCAGACGCCCCAGACCTGGGGTCAGCCCACCGAGCAGGCCGAGCAGCCGGCCCCCGCCTGGGGGCAGGCCGAGCCGGCAGGCGCCCGTGGCGCGGCCCAACCGCCGACGACCAACTGGCCCGGTCAGGACGACCCGGCCCGCTCCGGCGGATGGGCGGCACAGCAGCAACAACAGGCGCAGCCGGGTGGATGGGGCGACGGCACCGACGTACGCCAGGACGAGCCGGCACAGCCGGCGGCCTGGGGTGGCGCCGAAGGTCGTCAGCAACAGCCCGACTGGGTGCTCTCGGCCCAGGGTCAGCCGGCCGAGCGGCAGGAACCGGCGGGTTGGCAACAGGCGGAGCAGGCCAGCCCTCCGGCCGCCCGAGCCAGCGTCAGTGTGCCCGGCAACGACGCGACGCCCGGCTGGGCCGCCGCCGACCCGGGCAACGCCGCGCAGGGCGGTGCCGCTGTCCCGCAGGTCCAGCCGTGGGCGCCGGGTGAGGTGTGGGGTCGCGCCGAGGCGGAAGCCTCCGCGCAGTCCCGCGGTGGCCGGGGCGACGACGCGCCGGTCTACCAGCCCGCCCCGGCGCCGGGGATCTCACCGGCCAACGCGGTCCCCCTGCCGCCGCAGGAGCAGCGCGTGCCAGGTGCGAGCCTGGCTGCCGCCCCGCCGGCCGACTACGCGCCCCCGGCCCAGTACCCGCCGATCCCCGAGCAGCCGGCGTACGCCGAGCGCGACACCCCGGACGCCGCCGCGCAGTACGACGCGGAGCCGGCCGGGTGGGGTCGCGCCGAGGATGCTCCCGCCGCTGGTGCCATGGTTCCCGCTCCGCGTACCTCTCCCGAGGCCGGAGCGGGTCGTGCCGCCGTACCGGTGTCGGACGCCGGATCGGCGGGCGGCGCGGCGGCCCGTGCCACGGCGAGCGCCTCGGTGCCCCTGGCGAGTCGGGTGATGCCACCGGCGGACCAGGCCATGCGACCGGCCAGCACGTCCGCGCCACAGCCCCGGGTGTACGGCCGCCCGGCCCAGGCCGAGCCGGAGAACGAGCCGGACCAGTCGGCGCCGGAGGCGTTCCAGGCCGACCCGGGCTCCGAGCGCCCGAGCACGCCCGACTGGCGCAACGACTCCGACCGGCCGAGCGCCCCGGACTGGCAGAGCGGTCCGGAGCGTCAGTCCCCACCGGACTGGCAGAACCCTCCGGAGCGATCGGGTTTCCCCGGATGGGGCGGCGAGCCGCCGTCCGAGCAGCGCTTCGACGACCGGGACCGCTCGTCGGCGCCCGGCGGTTTCGGCGAGTCTCCTTCGGCCGCCGCCGCGCCACCGGCCTTCCCGCCGGGGGTTCCGTCCTTCGTCGACGCTCCCGGCACCAACCGGCCGGTGAACGGGGTCAAGCCGCAGTCCGGCACCGAGCGCCCGGGTGACCGCTTCGGTGGTCCGGGGGCGGCCACCGGCAGCGCCGCGGTCAACGGCGCCTCCGGCTTCGGCGGGCAGGGTTTTGGCGGTGGGCCGACCACCGAGCCTGCGCCGGGTGCGCAGTTCCCTGCCTTCCCGGCACCGCCGCAGCAGTCCGCGCCCGCCTGGGGCCAGGCGGACGGCGGATCGGACCAGGGTCGGTTCGACGCGTTCAAGCCGGACGCCGACGAGCCCAAAGCGGAGCCGCCGACGCCGAAGGTCCGCAACGGGCGGGTGCTCGCTGCGGTGCTGGTCGCGGCGGTGCTCATCCTGGCGGTGCCGCTCGGCCTGCTGATGCTGCTGGGCAAGTTCGGCGGCAACGACAACTCGCCTGCCTTCGACCCGGCGGTCGGCACCTGCGTGAAGCAGGCCGGCCAGGCCGCGTCGGCGGTGGACTGCGGCGAGGCGGACGCCTTCACGATCGTGTCCAAGGTGGACACGAAGGACAAGTGCGCCGACCCGGCCCAGCCCCACGTGGTGCTGCCCGGTGACGGCGCCAACCGAGTGCTCTGCCTCAAGCCGGCCACGAAGTAGACCGACGGACGGCGGGGTCACGGGCAACCGTGGCCCCGCCGCCGTCGTTCGTCCCCGGCTGGTTGCCCCGAATCGCCCCCGCTGGCCTGCGGGGTGCCGGTGGTCAGGCACCATGAAGACATGAGCGCACGAGTACGGGCCCCCGAACTGCGCGGTCGGGGCTGGCTGAACACCGGTGGACGCGATCTCAAGCTCGCCGACCTGCGCGGCAAGATCGTCCTTGCTGATTTCTGGACGTTCTGCTGCATCAACTGCCTGCACGTGCTCGACGAGCTGCGGCCGCTGGAGGAGAAGTACGGCGACGTACTCGTGGTGATCGGCGTGCACTCGCCGAAGTTCGAACACGAGAAGGACGCCGACGCCCTGGCCGCCGCCGTGGAGCGGTACGGGGTGCATCACCCCGTCCTCGACGACCCCGAGCTGGACATGTGGCAGCAGTACGCCGCACGGGCCTGGCCGACGCTGTCGGTGATCGATCCCGAGGGTTACGTGGTGGCCACCATGGCCGGCGAGGGACACGCCGAAGGGTTGGCCCGCCTCATCGACGAACTGATCGCCACCCACGAGGCCAAGGGCACCCTGCACCGGGGCGACGGCCCGTACGTCCCGCCGCCGGCGCCGGAGACGACGCTGCGCTTCCCGGGCAAGGCGGTGCTGCTGGACGGCGGCAACCTGCTGGTCTCCGACTCGGCGCGGCACTCCCTGGTCGAGTTGGCCCCGGACGGCGAGACGCTGGTCCGCCGGGTCGGCTCGGGCGACAGGGGCAGGGCCGACGGGCCGGCCGGCGCGGCGACCTTCTCCGAGCCGCAGGGGCTCTGCCTCCTGCCCCGGCACGTCGCCGAGGTGGCCGGCTACGACCTGGTGGTGGCCGACACGGTCAACCACCTGCTGCGCGGCGTACGGCTGGCGTCCGGTGAGGTGGTCACCGTGGCCGGCAGCGGCCGGCAGTGGCGCGCCTCGGTCGACGACCACGCGCACGACGCGCTCGCCGTGGATCTGTCCTCCCCGTGGGACCTGGCCTGGTACGACGACAAGTTGATCATTGCGATGGCCGGCATCCACCAGCTCTGGTGGTTCGACCCGATCAAGCGGACCGCCGGCATGTACGCGGGCACCACAGTCGAGGCGCTGCGCGACGGCCCGCTGACCGAGGCGTGGATGGCGCAGCCGTCAGGGCTCTCCGTGTCGGCCGACGGTGCCCGCTTGTGGATCGCCGACAGCGAGACCAGCGCGGTCCGGTACGTCGAGAACGGGGTGCTGGGCACCGCCGTCGGGCAGGGCCTGTTCGACTTCGGCCACGTGGACGGGCCGGCGGAGTCGGCGTTGCTCCAGCACCCGCTCGGGGTGTGCGCGCTGCCGGACGGCTCGGTGCTGATCGCCGACACGTACAACGGTGCCGTGCGCCGCTTCGACCCGGCCACGTCCCAGGTGTCAACGGTCGCCGACGGGCTGGCCGAGCCGAGCGACCTCGTGCTCACCCCGGCCGGTGAGGTGCTTGTGGTGGAGTCCGCCGGGCACCGGCTGACCCGGTTGGCCCCGGGTGCGCTGTCGGCGGCCGGCGCGAGCACCGTCGACGGGCCCCGGCACCGCACCGAACGCAAGCCGACCGATGTCGCGGCAGGAGCTGTCACCCTCGACATCGTCTTCACTCCCGCGCCGGGGCAGAAGCTCGACGAGACGTACGGGCCGTCGACCCGGCTGGTGGTCTCCGCGTCCCCGCCGGAACTGCTGTTGGACGGTGGCGGCACGGGCACGGAACTGTCCCGCCGACTGGTGCTCAACGGCGAGGTCGCCGCCGGGGTGTTGCAGGTGACCGCGCAGGCGGCGACGTGCGACGCGGACGTCGAGCACGCGGCCTGCCACCTGACCCGGCAGGACTGGGGCGTACCGGTCCGGGTGGTCGACGGCGCCGCGACCCGGCTGCCGCTGGTGCTGCGCGGCCTGGACGCCTAGCTGCTCGACGGCTAGCTGTTAGGAAGGGCCCCTTGTTATGCAAAATCCGATAACAAGGTGCCCTTCCTTTCACGCGAACGGGGCTAGCGGGATTCCCGCGTCGATCAGGGCGGCCCGGACGAGTTCGGTGGCGGAGACCGCGCCCGGCGTGTCGCCGTGTACGCAGATCGACTCCATCGCGCAGGGGATGACTGTGCCGTCGACAGCCACGACGGTGCGTTCGGTGGCCATCCGTACGACCCGGGCGGCCACCTCCTCCGGATCGTTGATCACCGCGCCGGGGGTGCCGCGAGGCACCAGCGACCCGTTGGGCAGGTAGCCGCGGTCGGCGAACGCCTCGGCTACCACCGGCAGACCCGCGCCGACAGCGAGCTGGGCGAGCACCGAGCCGGGCATGCAGAGGACGGGCAGTTCGGGGTCGTAGCCGCAGATCGCGGCGACCACGGCCGCGGCCTGGGATTCGTCGGTGGCCGCCGCGTGGTACAGCGCGCCGTGTGGCTTGAGGTAGCGGACGCGGGTGCGGAAGATCCGGCAGAACGCGTCGAGCGCCCCCAGCTGATAGGTCACCTCGTCGCGCAGTTCGGCGAAGTCGTACGCGATGCGCCGCCGGCCGAAGCCGGCCAGGTCCCGGTAGCCGACCTGCGCGCCCACTGCCACGCCGTGCCGTGCCGCGACCTCGCAGACCCGCCGCATGGTGGACGGATCGCCGCCGTGGAAGCCGCAGGCGACGTTGGCGGAGGTCACGAGGCCCAGTAGGGCGTCGTCGTCGCCGAGCCGCCAGATGCCGAATCCTTCGCCCAGGTCAGCGTTGAGGTCCATGGAATCTGACGGTAGTACCTGGCCGGGCCTGCGCGAGCGGGGTCACGTCGGTGACCACCCCGATGACCGGGTATCCGCCGGTGGTCGGATGGTCGGCGAGGAAGATCAGGGGTTGGCCGTCGGGCGGCACCTGCACCGCGCCGAGCACGATGCCCTCGCTGGGCAGTTCGCCGGCGACCGCGCGGGGCAGCGGTGCGCCGGCCAGTCGCGCGCCCACCCGGTTGCTGACCGGGCTCACTGTGTACGCGGTTCCGAGCAGCCGGTCGACCGCGGCGGGGGTGAACCAGTCGTCGCGTGGGCCGAGGCGCACTGTCAGGTGCAGCTCCGGCGCGGGTGCCGGACCGACTGTCACGTCCACGGGTGCGGGCTCCCCGAGCGGCACGCCAACGGGCAGCCGGTCGCCGTCGCGCAGCGGGGCGGGACCGAGTCCGGAGAGGGTGTCGGTGGCCCGGCTGCCCAGCACCGCTGGCACGTCGATCCCGCCCGCCACGGCCAGCCAACTCCGTACGCCCCGACGGGCCGGCCCGATCGTCAGCACCGTTCCCGCCGGCAGGCTGAGGGGGCGTCCGGTGTCGCCGGGGCGCTCTCCGGCACGGACGGCAACCTCGGCACCGATGATCGCCACGGTGGTGGCCCGAGTCAGCCGCACCGCGCAGCCGGTCAGGGTGATCTCCAGGCCGGCGGCCTCCTCGGGGTTGCCGACCAGCCGGTTGGCGAGCCGCAGGGCGGTCGGGTCGAGAGCACCGGAGCGGGGTACGCCGAGGTGCGCCCAGCCCGGCCGACCCAGGTCCTGCACGGTGGTGAGTGCGCCGGCCCGGAGCACCTCGATCTCGGTGATGTGGGTCATGCCGCCGCCAGCCGGACCGAGGTGCCGGGGCTGAGCCGGGCCGGCGGGTCGTCGTGCACGTCGAAGAGGGTCAGGTCGGTCCGGCCGACGAGCAGCCAACCGCCGGGGGACGCGCTCGGGTAGATACCGGCGTACGGGCCGGCGAGAGCCACGGAGCCGGCCGGAACCCGGGGACGGGGGGTGGACAGCCGGGGCAGCGCCAGTTCGGCGGGGAGCCCGGTCAGGTAGGGAAACCCGGGAGCGAAGCCGCAGAAGGCCACCCGGAACCGGGTGCCGGTCAGGCGGCGCAGCACTGTCGGCACGTCGACCGACCACTGTTCGGCGACGACGGCCAGGTCCGGCCCGTCGAACTCGACCGGAACGACAACCTCGGCACCACCGGACGGGTCGCCGTCGGGCCGGTCTCCGCCGGGCTGGTCGCCGCTGGGCCGATCCGTGGCGGTGCTGGCCGTGGCGGTGCTGGCCGTGGCGGTGCTGGCCGTGGCGGCGACCGTTGGCGCCCACCTGGCCAGCAGGGCGGCCGTGGCTGCGGGGTCGCGCAGGCCGTCGAGCAGGAGGGTGCTGGCCGCCGGCACGATCTCGACGGCATCCAGGTCGCCCTGCTCGCGGCGACGCCACAACTCGGCCCGCCATGCCTCCACGAGAGTTGCTTCCCCGAGGGCTGCGGCGGGGACAGGGGCGGGCGGGAGGGCCGGGGCGGTGCAATCGAGCAGCAGGGCGTGTTCCCCGACGGGTCGGATCCGCATCGGCCCATCCTCGCCGACGCCCTGCCGGGGAGGAATTCATCGGGACGGTGCCTGGCGTCACCGAGCGTTACTACTTGCAGGTAACCTACGGTGGCGTAACCTGATCTGGTGACCACCTCCGCCCCGCTTCGCCTGAAGCCGGTCGACATCGGCAAACCCCGGATGCGCGGCTGGCTGCACACGTACGCCTTCTTCGTCGCCGTTGCCAGCGGCATCGTGCTCTGCTCGATCGCCGCCACCCGACCAGGGTGGGCGCCGCTGGTGAGCTGCGTCATCTACAGCCTGACGGTCTGCGGCCTCTTCGGCACCAGCGCGCTCTACCACCGTCGCGTGTGGTCGGAGCGCGGCTACCAACTGATGCGCCGGATGGACCACTCGATGATCTTCGTGTTCATCGCGGGGACGTACACGCCGCTCTGCGTCATGCTGCTCGAACCGCGACAGGCGACCGTGATGCTGTCCCTGGTCTGGGGTGGCGCGCTGGCCGGCGTGGCGGTCAAGATGGCCTGGCCGCACGCACCGCGCTGGGTCTCCGCGCCGCTCTACCTGGCGCTCGGCTGGGTGGCGGTGGCCATGCTTCCCGAGATCCTGCGCGGCGGCGGCGTCACCGCGCTGGTGCTGCTGATCGTCGGCGGCGTCATGTACAGCGTCGGCGCGGTCTTCTACGCGCTGCGCCGCCCCAACCCGTGGCCCAGCGTCTTCGGCCACCACGAGTTCTTCCACGCCTGCACGCTGCTCGCGGCGCTGTGCCACCACATCGCGATCTACTTCGCGCTGTTCGCCTGACCCACGAGCGGGCCGGCGCGAGGCGCAGCTCGGTCACGGTCGACTCGGGTCCCTTGAAATCGGGGTATCCGACGCGGTGGGACACCGCGATTTGCAGGAAGGCGAGTCGATCACCTGCATCGGCGCCTGATCTGCGGACTTAGGGCGCACACACGCGAGCCGGGGCCCCGCGACGCTGCGGGACCCCGGAGTTCGCGGGCGAGGATCAGACCGGGCGACCCGGCCGGCGCACCTCGCGGTACTCCTCGACGACCCGGTCGTCCTGCACCGGCACCACCCGGTCGGCCACCACGCGGTCCTGGCGGACGGGTGCGGCGACCACCGTGCGGCGGCGGCTGTTCCAGAAGTAGAGGGTGACGAGCAGGCCGGCGACACCGGCCAGCATGAGCACCCAGCCGACCACGGCCAGGTCCAGCCAGCCCAGATCGGCCTCCACGGCGAATGCGAAGATCGCGCCCAATGCGATCAGGAAAATGCTGCCACCAATGCCCATGTCTCGCTCCTCGGCTCTAACCTGGCGTACGGCCCGTCGCGGCCGTTGGTAGGGGTCGCGGCATCCATCGACTTACCCCGGCGGGGAGATCGCCAATCGGGCAAGCTGGTGGCATGACGGACAGCCGAGTCGAGACGCGGACACTTGTGCTGCTCCGGCACGCGAAGGCCGAGGCGGGCGCCGAGGGCACGGACGACAACGACCGTCCACTCAGCGCACGCGGGGAGGCCGACGCGGCGGCGGCCGGCGCCTGGCTGGCCCGGCACGATCTGCTGCCCGACGTGGTGATCTGTTCGACCACCCGGCGTACCCGGCAGACCTGGCACGGGGTCGCGATGGGGATGACCGGTGCGCCGCCGGAGGGCGGGCCGACCGGCCCTCGGCCGACAGTCCGTTATGAGCCCGGCGCGTACGACGCCCACCCCGAGGAGCTGTTGGCGCTGGTCCGCACCGCAGATCCGTCGGCCCGAAGCGTGCTGCTGGTCGCCCACAACCCGGGTGTCTCGTTGTTGTCGGCGTTCCTCGACCCGGACGGGGCGGCCGACGAGGGCCTGCGGACAGCCGAGCTGGTGGTGCACCGCAGCACGCTCGCCTGGCCGGAGTTGGCGCGCGCCGGAGCACCGATCGTCGAACGGCACACCGCACGCGACTGAACCACCCGCCGAATGTCGACGGGTGGTTCAGGGCGTACTCGGGTCAGGAAGGTGGCGCGGTCGGCGGCGGCGGGTCGGGCGGCGGCGGCATCATCGCCGTCGGATGAGACAGCCGGTTCTCCTCCACGATGAGGGTCCGGGCCCGCTTGCGCCGGTCCTGCCAGAACCACAGCGTGGTGAGCAGCACGGCAAGCCCGGCCAGGATGAACACCCAGCCGACTGCGCGTAGGTCGATCCACCAGACATTGGCTCTGATCGCGAAAGTCATGATCGCGCCGAGCGCGATGAGAAATATGCCGCTTCCTACACCCATGTGCGCTGCACTCCCCCGTGCGGTGGCTCTGGGCGTTCCCTTTCCTGGTCACGCGCCGGTTACCCGCCAGGGGGCCGGCCTACCCGGCGCGGCTCGATCAATCGACGTACCCCGGCGGCCGGCACGGCCGGTCCGACATTCGCCGCGGCCGTGCGTCCGGGGACGACAACGGCCGGCAGGGCACTTGCCCCGCCGGCCGTTGTCGGTTCCGGGTGGTGCGGCCCGGAAACCGTCAAGCGTGCCGTGGCACGGTCAGAAGGCCTCCTCCGGGAGGTCCATGATGTCGAGGTCGGTGCCCTCGATGATCCGCCGGTCGGCGCCGATGCGCGGCAGCACCTCGCGGGCGAAGAACCGAGCGGCGGCCACCTTGCCGGTGTAGAACGCCTTGTCGCTGGCGGAGACGTCTCCGGCCAGCGCCTTGAGCGCGACGTCGGCCTGCTTCTGGAGCAGCCAGCCGACCACCAGGTCGCCGATCGCCAGCAGGAACCGCCGGCTGCTCAGCCCGACCTTGTAGAGCGCGCGGGTTTCGCCGCCCTGCGCCTCGCCCAGCCAGCCGGTCATGACGCCGAGGATGTTCTGGACCTCGCCGAGCGCCTTGCCGAGCGCCTGCCGCTCCTCCTTGAGCTGGCCGTTGCCCGCCTCGGAGGAGATGAACTCCTGGATCTCGCTGGCGACCGCCATGAGCGCCTTGCCGTTGTCCCGCACGATCTTGCGGAAGATCAGGTCGAGGCTCTGGATGGCGGTGGTGCCCTCGTACAGGGTGTCGATCTTGGCGTCCCGGACGTACTGCTCCAGGGGGTAGTCCTGGAGGAAGCCGGAACCACCGAAGGTCTGCAGGGCCTCGTGCCCGAGCAGCTCGTACGCCCGCTCCGAGCCGACGCCCTTGACAAGCGGCAGCAGCAGGTCGTTAACCCGCTTGGCCAGCTTGGTGGCCTTCTCGTCGCCGGCCGCCTCGGCGATGGCGACCTTGTCCTGCCAGGTGGCGGTGTAGAGAACAAGAGCGCGAAGACCCTCGGCGTACGACTTCTGCAGCAGCAGCGAGCGCCGGACGTCCGGGTGGTGGGTGATGGTGACCCGGGGAGCGGTCTTGTCGGTCTGCTGGACCAGGTCGGCGCCCTGCACCCGGTTCTTCGCGTACTCCAGGGCGTTGAGGTAGCCGGTGGAGAGGGTGGCGATGGCCTTGGTGCCGACGAGCATCCGGGCGTACTCGATGATCATGAACATCTGCCGGATGCCGTCGTGCTTGTCGCCAAGCAGCCAGCCCTTGGCCGGTACGCCATGCTCGCCGAAGGTCAGCTCGCAGGTGTTGGAGACCTTCAGGCCCATCTTGTGCTCGACGTTCGTGGCGTAGACGCCGTTGCGCTCGCCCAACTCGCCGGTGGTCTCGTCGAAGTGGAACTTCGGCACCACGAAGAGCGACAGACCCTTGGTGCCGGGGCCGCCGTGGCCCTCCACGCCCACCGGGCGGGCGAGCACGTAGTGCACGATGTTGTCGCTCAGGTCGTGCTCACCCGAGGTGATGAAGCGCTTGACGCCCTCGATGTGCCACGAGCCGTCGGGCTGCTGGATGGCGCGGGCGCGGCCGGCGCCGACGTCCGAGCCGGCGTCCGGCTCGGTGAGCACCATCGTGGAGCCCCACTGCTTGTCGATGAAGAGCTTGGCCCACCGCTTCTGCTGCTCGGTGCCCTCGACCTCCAGGACGTGCGCGAAAGACGGGCCGGAGGCGTACATCCAGATGGGGGCGTTCGAGCCGAGCACCAGCTCGGCGAGGGCCCACCAGAGGGCGCGCGGCGCGGTGGTGCCGCCCAGGTGCGGCGGCAGGTCCAGGCGCCAGAACTCGGAGTCCATGAATGCCTGGTAGGACTTCTTGAACGACGCCGGCAGCGGCGCGGTGTGCGTGGCCGGGTCGAACACCGGCGGGTTGCGGTCGCTGTCCGTGTAGCTGGCGGCCAGGTCCTCGCGGGCGAGCCGGTCGAGCTCCGCGAGGAAGGTGCGGGCGGTGTCGGCGTCGAGCTCCGAGTACGGCGCCTGGCCGAACGCCTGGTCCGCCCCGAAGACCTCGAAGAGGTTGAACTCAAGGTCCCGCAGGTTGCTCTTGTAGTGGGTCATGCTCACTGGCCCCGCTTCCGGACAGGTGTTACCGATCAGTAACTCACACTGTATTACTCGCGGGTAGGCAGCGACAAGCCGATCTCCGAAGTGACAGCGATTACACACTTTGCTGTGGCAACGGCCGGCTCAGCTCTCGGCGGCGCCGACCTCCCAGCTCGGCACGGCCGACGCCACACCTGTGGGCGTGCCCGCGTACTCCATGAGCACCAGAGCGATGTCGTCGTCCAGCCGGCCATGCACCCACTCGACGAGGGCCGTCTCCAGCGAGGCGAGCCCGTCCGCGACCGTGCCGTGGCCGAGCAGCCGCCACGCCCGGTCGGCGGTGGGGAAGAATTCGCCGTCCCGCCGGGCCTCGCCGAGGCCGTCGGTGAACAGCAACAGCCGGTCACCGGGCTCCAGGCGCTCCACGCGAGGGCGGACCACAGGCATGAACCCGAGTGGAGGTGCCGGTGCCGGCGGCTCCAGCGGGATCACCGCGCCCCTGCGCAACAACAGCGGCGGCGGGTGGCCGCAGTTGACGATGGTGAGCGTGCCACCCCGCTCCTCCACCAGAGCGGCGGTCACGAAGTCCTCGTCGCCGACGTTGCGGGCCACCGCCCGGTCCAGGTCGGCGACGACGGCGCGCAGGTCGGCCCGCTCGTACGCCACGTGCCGGTAGGAGCCGAGGACGATGCTTGCCAGCCGGACCGCGTCGAGCCCCTTGCCGCGTACGTCGCCGATGATCATGCGTACGCCGTAGGGCGTGTCGATCGCCTCGTACAGGTCGCCGCCGATCTCGGCCGTGGCGGTGGAGGAGATGTAGCGGCCGGCCACCGAGAGCGTGCCCACCTGCGGACCGAGCGGACGCAGCACAGCCTGCTGGGCCACCGAGGCGAGCTTGGTCAACTCGCCGATCTGCTCAGCCTGCCGCTGCCGTACAGACGCCACCGCCACCGCCAGCCCGGTCGCGAGCGCCACCCCGACAACGTTGACCGAGGTGACCAGCAACATCTTCGGATCGACGACGGCGAAGCCCACCCCGGTCAGCGTCGCCACGGCGCCGACGCCGAGCACCACCCGCCAGGACGCCAGAGCGGCAGCCAGCAGCGGAACCGTCATCAGGATGGCGATGTAGTGCGCCCGCCGACCGTCGGACAACTCCACAGCCGAGACGATCACGAGCAGAGTAAGGGCCGCGCCGAGGCCGGCGCGGGATCCGGGGCTCAGCGGGCGGTGGCCCGACTGGAGGAGTCGTGTGCGTACGAGGGACAGCATGCCTGATCCACGTGAACCCGTGTATGAACCTGGCCCGTCGTCTGAGGAGGTTCTGTCCGGCCGGCGCAGGTGTCCGACCGGATCGGCCTCGTCAACTCCACTCAGCCGAGCACCTCGTACCGCACCGTGAACGCGCCGACGTCCAGCGAGGCGATGGTGGCGAAGGCCGCGCGGGACAGGTCGAGGCAACGGCCGTCGATGAACGGGCCACGGTCGTTGATCCGCACCACCACCGACTTGCCGCTGCTCGGGTTGGTCACGCGGACCTTCGTGTTGAACGGCAGCGTCTTGTGCGCCGCCGTCAGCTCGCTCGGGTTGAACGACTCGCCGTTGGCCGTGAGCTGCCCGTCGGAGTAGAAGGACGCGCCGCACGAACCGCTCTGCAGCACCTTGGCGGCCGGTGTGGTCTTCTTCGCGGTCGCGCTCGGCTTCGGCGTACTCGTGCGGGCCTTGGCCCGGGAGGCGGCCTGCGGCGAGCGGCTCGCCGACGGACTCGCGGACGCGCTCGGGGAGGCGCTGGCGCTCGCGCTCGGGGAGGCGCTCGGGGAACTGGTGGCCGGGCTGCTGGGGACGGTGGTCGGCGTGAGGTCGAGAGCCACCTGCTCCGATCCCGTGGAGCCGGAGGTCAGCTGGACGGCACCGAAGGTGCCGCCGACGGCGACAGCGACGCCGACCGCCGCGGTGGCCACGATGCCCGCGGGGGAGGAGAACATGCGGGTACGGGAGTGCCTACCAGCCACGGCCCGGTCCTTTCGTCGACTGAACAAACCGGGTCGGACCGTAACGAGAGAAGCACTTCCGAAGTCAACGTGATCATAGTGCTATGCCCGTATTTGCACGGGTACGTGTAGCCGATCATCCGAGCCCGCATGGGTCGACCAGCCCAGGTGCCGACCCTACGAACGCGCGTACCGCAGGATGGACCGATGCCCGGTGAGCTGACCGAACGCCTCGTCGACAGGTTCCGGTGGATCGACCCGGGACCTGGCACCAGCCACCTCGTCAGCGACATCTCCGGTTGGTGGCGTGACCCGACGGTGCTTGCCGAACTCGGTCCGGCCCTGGTCGCGCCGTACCGGGCCGCCCGGCCGACAGTGGTGCTCGCCCCGGCGGTCACCGGACTGCTTCTCGGCCCGCTGGCCGCCACCGCCCTCGGGGTCGGGTTCGTGGCCGCACACAAGGCCGACGACGGGCGCCTACCAGCCGGGCCGCTCACCTGGGCGAAGAGTCCGCCGGACTACCGGGGCCGGCAGGTCGACCTGGCAGTCCGCGACCGGCACCTCGGCCCCGGTGACCGGGTCCTGGTTGTGGACGACTGGGTACGCACCGGCGCGCAACTCCACGCCCTCTACGACATCTGCGCGGCGCGCGGCGCCGAGGTGCTGGGCACGGCCGTGGCCGTCGTCGACTGCCCGCCCGAGGTCGCGGCCGAACTACGGATCACCGGCCTGCTGGCCGGCACCGACCTGCCGGCTTGACCTCAACCGCACTTCATCTTCGACGATCGACCGATGGGCGACGGGATCCTCGACGAAGCGTACGAACGGCTGCACCGCACCGGCCCCGAATACGAGGGCTGGCTCTCCAACCACGGACCGATGGCCGTCGAGGCGCTGGCCCGGCACGGGTACCCGCAACACGTGCACCGCTGGCTCGACGACTACCTCACCCGCCTCGACGAGCTGCCCCGAGGGCTGCGTCCCATCGACGACTGGCGGGCGGCGCTCGGCGACCCGAAGCGAGCCGGTGACTGGCTGGCGTACTTCGACCGGCAACTGCGCGAACACCCGTGGCGGGACGTCCTCGGCACCTGGTGGCCCCGGCTGCTGCCCGGCATCGCCGCCGGCGCCACCCACGGCGTGATCCGCGTCGGGCACGCCGTCCGCGCCCTCGACACGAACGACGCGAACCCCCGGCGGCTCACCGAACTCGGCCAGGCCCTCGGCTACTGGGCGGCCCGCTGGCAGCCCGTCCCCGGCACCGACCGCCTGTTCGACCGGGCCACGCCGGACCGGGCCGGCACCGTCGACGCGCGAGGACCGGACACCGCCGACCTCGACGTGGCCGCCGCGCTGGCCGGGCTGCCCCGGATCGACGACCAGACCGGGGGCATCCGGGAACGGCTCGGGCAGCTTCCGGGCGTACCCCACTGGGAGGCGGCAGTCGCGGCACTGCGCCCCGCACGGACCCCGGCCGAGGCGGAGCGGGGCCTCACCGCGCTGGTGCACCGCGCCGGCTTGGACTACCTGCGCTTCGGGCACGCCGCGCCGGTCATGCTGGTGCACGCGGTCACGGCACCGACCGCGGTACTGCGTACCCTGCCCGCCCTCGACCGGGCGCTCTGGGCGCCGAGCCTCGCCGCCGCCTGGGCCGCGACGGCGGCAGTGACCTCGGTGTACGCGCCGACCGACGGGATCACGCCGCCGACCTTGACCGCCGCAACCCCGGCGGAGGTCTTCGCCCGCGCGGCCCGCAACGGCGACGCCCACGTGGTCAAGCTGGCCGATGCGGTGCTGGACGCGTACGCGGCCACCGGCGACGAACGGCTGCTCGCCGCCGCAGGCTACGCGGGGCAGATGATCTGACCGTGGCCGGCGAATTTCGACGACGACGGCACGCCGCTCGCCTAGCCTCGGCAGGATGTGGCCTCGGATCGGCGACCTGCGCGCCCTCGACCTCGGCACCCCCGGCGAACTGCGGGCGACCCTGAACACCCTCGTGCTGGCCGGCGTGAAGACCGCCACGGCCGGCCGGCTGGCCGAGTACGCCGACGAGGGCGAGGAGTTGGAGCACGTCGGCGAACGGCTGGCCCTGGTCGACGACAACGACATGCTTGTCGGCGTCGTGGAGATCACCGGCGTCGAGGTGGTCCGCTTCGCCGACGTACCGTGGGATTTTGCCCGTGCCGAAGGCGAGGGTGACCGCTCGATCGAGGAGTGGCGAGCCGGGCACGCGACCTACTGGGCGCGGCTCGGCACCCCCGTGGACGACGACACCCCGATCGTCTGCCTACGCCTGCGACTGGTGTCCGGCGGCGAGGGCGGCGTGGCCAGCGGCGACCTCAGCACCTGACGGCGGCTCAACCGCGTAGCTGAGGCAGCAGCCGGGTCGCCACGTCCACAAGGACGGCCTCGTCGCCGGCGTACCAGCTGCTCTCGCGCGGCCAGTGCGTCACCACGTCGGTGAAGCCCAACCCGGCGGCCCGGCCGACCTGGTCGGCGAAGAACTGCGCGCTGCTGAGGGAGAACACGGGGGCCGCGTCCATCGAGAGATAGCGGTCCAGGGTCGCGGGGTCGCGGCCGGCCTCGTCCAACGTCCGGTCCATCCGCGCGGACAGCGCCGACACGGTGCCCCACCAACCCTCCACGTCGTCGGCGTCGGTGCCGGTGGTCACCCAACCCTGACCGAAGCGGGCCACCAGCCGCATCGACCGCGGCCCGTTCGCGGCGACCACGAACGGCACGCGGGGCTGCTGCATGCAGCCGGGGTTGTTGCGGGCGTCCACCGCCGAGAACCAGTCCCCACGCCAGGTGGTGCCGTCCTCTCGCAGGATCAGGTCGAGCAGTTCGGTGAACTCGGCGAACCTGTCGACCCGCTGGCGCGGCGGCAGCGTCTCGCCGCCCAGCACCGCCGAGTCGAAACCGATGCCGCCCGCGCCCAGGCCGAGCAGCAGGCGGCCGCCCGAGATGTCGTCCGCCGTGGTGATCTGCCGTGCGAACGCGGCCGGGTGCCGGAAGTTCGGCGACGCGACGAGCGTGCCCAGCCGGATCTGGGAGGTCACCGTGGCGGCGGCCGTCAGCGTGGCCATCGAGTCGAACCACGGACCGTCCACCAGATCACGCCAACCCAGGTGGTCGTACGTCCAGGCGTGGTCGAAGCCCCACTCGTCGGCCTGCCGCCAGCGGCGCTGCGCCTCGGACCAGCGCTGGTCGGGCAGGATCACGATGCCAATTCGCATGATCGCCAGCCTAGTTCGCCTCCCCGGTGCCGCGGCGGTCGACGAGCGTCCGGTCAGTAGTGATCCTCGATCGGCCGCCGGGCCTCGGCGAACAGGGCCGGGCCGTCGTACCGGACCGGGGCCGGAGCCGGCGTGGGCGGCTTGACGCTCTCGAACTGCTCGGCGGACAGGGCGAACACGACCCGACCCAGGCCGGACCGGTCGATGGCGGTGGCGCACATCGGGCACGGCTGGCAACTTCTGGGCCGTACCCTCCGGGGCATGTCCGTCGATCCTCTCGCCGCCCGCGCTCCCTTGGTGCGGCGCGCACGCACATGTGTCGCGGCGGTGATCGTGCTGGCGGCGATCGTGCCGTACCTTCTCGTCCGCGAGCTTGTCGAAACGCGGTTCGGCGCGGGACCGATGGCCGACCTCACGCCCCTCGTGGTGCCTGCGGTGTTGACTGCCTGGCTCGCCCCGTGCGCCTCCTACCGGCGACGCGACGCCCTGCTCTGGCTGGTCGGCGTAGGTGGATTGGTCTTCGTCGTGATCGCGTGGCGGGTGGCGTTCGCCCCGTACCGCGACTGGCGGCCCCGCCCGGAGGAGGTGCCCCGGATGCACTGGCTGAACGATCCTGAGCACGCCGGCCTGTGGTACGCGACGAAGGCTGCGCGCACCTCGGCATAGGCTCCTGTGGTCCACATCACACCGGCGCATTGTCGGGTGCTGCTCGTCGACTCCGACCCTTCGCCGAGCAGGTGCCCGCAACGGGTGCCCCGATGAAGGGATCGACGCGAGATGACAAAGGTGACCGCACAGCTGTCGATGTCCCTGGACGGGTTCTACGCCGGCCCCCGCTTCGACGGCGACGGCGACTGGATGGAGTCGGCCGAGAGCGCAGCCTTCTTCCGCGTCACCCGGTGGGCGACAGAGGCGTCGGCGTGGCGCGAACGACAGGGTTTCGCCGGCGGCGAGCAGGACGTCAACTCCGAGGTGATCGCCGAGTCGTTCGGGGCCGCCGGGGCGTACGTGATGGGCCGGCGGTTGGCCGACGGAGGCGAGATCCCCTGGGGCGACGAGCCCCCGTTCCGCGCGCCGGTCTTCGTCGTCACCCACCGTCCGCGCCAGACCCTGCTGCGCGCGGGCGGCACCAGCTTCACCTACGTCACCGATGGCGTGGCCAGCGCCGTCGAGCAGGCACGCGCCGCAGCCGGCGGCAAGGACGTGGCCGTGGCCGGCGGCGGCAGCCTCGTACGGCAGGTACTCAAGGCCGGCCTGCTCGACGAGTTGGAGCTGCACGTCGTACCCGTCGTGGTCGGCACCGGCCTGCGGCTGTTCGACGCGGACCTCGACCTCGCCGACAAGGAGGCGATCGAACTGACGCCGACCCGCGTCATCCCCACGCCGCAGGTCACCCACATCCGGTACGCGGTGCGCGGCCGGGCCCCGCTCGTACTCGACGACCGGGGACGCGGCGGCGGGCCGACGGTGACGCAGTGACCCGCCGGTGATGCGGTGACCCGTCGGCGATGCGGTGACCCGTCGGCGATGCGGTGACCGTCGGCGATCGGGCTTCTAGAGGCGGGACAGCACGAGCATGCGATTGCCGTCGGGGTCCGTGACCCGGGCGGACCGCTCACCCCACGGCTGGTCGACGGGCGCCTCGGTGACGGTCGCGCCGCCGGTACGCAGTGCCTCCACGGCCGAGTCGCAGTCGTCGGCGTACACGCACAACTCCCAACGGCGCGAGAGCGCGGGGTCACCGGCGTGCGGGTCGGCTGCCAGGCCCAACTCGCTGCTGCCCAACCGGAGGGCCACGAACTCCGGCTCGCCGTCCTCGGGAAAACGATAGGTCAGCTCGAAGCCGACCACATCCCGGTAGAACGCGATCAGTCGTGGCAGGTCTGTCGTCGTCACGATGGGGAACGCCTCGGTGAACACGCGCGACCACCTCCTGACCGGACACTAACCGTACGAGCGGGGTTGCGTTGCTACCGTCGATGTCATGATCGACGGTCTGACGCGGACGTATCTCGAAGCGGCCGACGAGGCGCTGCCCGGCTATGTGCGAGGTCTTTACGTCGTCGGGTCCGCCGCGCTCGGCGCCTGGCAACCCGGTGTCAGTGACGTCGACACCGTGATCATGACGTCGCGTCCGGCAACGAGCGACGACCTTGCCCAGCTCGCGAAGGTCCATGCCGAGATGCCGCGATCACCCCATCTCGACGGGGTCTACCTGGAGCCCGCGCTGGTGAAGTCCTGGCCGAGCGACAGGCAGGTCCTGCCGTTCGTGGTCAACGGTGAGCTGCGAACCGACGAGCCCTGCGGCGAGCTCAGCCCAGTGCTGTGGCTGACCTTGCAGCGGTACGGCATTCCGGTTCGCGGCCCAGCCGTGACAGAGCTTGGAGTCCGGGTCGACCAGGAGCAGTTGCGCCGCTACAACCTCGACAACCTGCGCGATTACTGGCAGGCGATGGTCTCGACGTTTCCCTCGGAACCAACCGACGGGGAAACCGAGGCAGCCGTGGACGCCGAGATGGTGGTCTGGCTCGTGCTCGGGCCCGCGCGACTGCACTACACGCTCGCCCGTGGTGACATCATCTCGAAGGCCGCCGCCGGCGACTACCTGGCGCAACTGTTCCCCGAGTACGCCGGTCTAGCCCACCGGGCGGTCCGCTGGCGTTCGGGCGAGGCGGAGCAGTTCACGACCACAGACCTTGTTGCCGGAGGTAAGAGTGTCAACGCGGTCACCGAAGATGCCTGGCGTCGCTTTGCGGGCACGAGACTGCACTGATCTGACCAGAAAGGGGCGTGGGTCGAACGGCCACGCCCCGTCAACCCGGGCCGCACCGCTGGATGATTGTCGGGTGTGGAAACCTCCGGAGCCCGAGCCCGCGCTTGACCCGTTTCGTGGTGGTGGCCGTGCTCCGGCGTGGCGGCGAGGTGGCCGGCCATCTGGCGACGCAGGTGTCGACGTTCTGGTCGCCGCTGAGCTTCTCGCGCCGCCGTCAGTGGCACGTCTGGCACATCGTCGTGTGGACGGACGGGCACCGCGAGCCGTCCGACGAGGACTACCCGCCGTTGCCGATTCCCGGCCCCGACCAGCAGAAAGTCGCGGATCAGGAGAAGCCGGCAGAGCGGTCGGCAGGCGCTCGCCGAAATGTGGGGAGTCGGGGCGATCCTCGGGCCACCGAAGCCGCGGGCTGGCCACCGGCCGTCCCGGTGATGCCGCCCGGCGGTCACCCGATCCTCAGGCCCTGGTCCTCACCGCCGGCATACATCGGCCCGGACGCGCACGGCCGTGGGTCCACCGGCGGTTGTGGCCGGAGGTGACGTCTCGTCAAGCCGCCGCAACCTACGGAGGTACTGCCCTGCGTAGGGCCGTTGTGCATCGTCCACCGCCGGCGCTTGTGGGTCCGCGAACGCTTCGTAGTACGCAATCTCCGGCGAGTCGTGGTCGTGCTCGATCAACCGGCCGAGCGCTTGGGCGTCGTGAACCAGCGGCAACCTCTTCGCCACCTCTTCGAGGTCGCCGGAGGATACGTCAGAGCGCTGCGCCGCCGAAGCTCAGCTCGTTGCCGTCCGGGTCGTAGAAGTCTGCTTTGCGTACGCCGTTGGGGTACGTCTCCCGAGGCGCACTGATGTGCCCCTAGGAAGAGTTCAGCGAACCCGGATGCGGCCGGGATGACCGGGGCCAATGACACACCGCATGATCGTTGACCTTGGAACATCGAAGGCCCTGGCTGGGACTCGCGTCCTTGCCTGGGCCTTGATCGTGGAGCGGGTGACGGGAATCGAACCCGCACTGTCAGCTTGGGAAGCTGATGTTCTGCCATTGAACTACACCCGCGAGCGGCACCACTGTACCCGAGTCGCCCAGCCGGTGCACCCAGGCACCCCTGCGCGCCGGCCGGCGAGCCCGTCCTACAAGAAGTTTCCTCACGGCAACATATGGTCGTTCTCAAATGCATCGATGGGTTGTAACGTCAGCCACACGTTCTCAGCCCTGGCGTGACACACCCCCTGCCGCGCCGCCAGAAAGAGGTGGGCCCATGGGACCCCGTCCCAACCTGCTGACCCGGCGTGCCGCCGGTGTCGCATCGACAACCCTCGCGCTGCTGCTCAGCACCGCTGCGGTGGGTGTCGTTCCGGCCGCTTCGGCCTTCTCGGCGGCGCCCGACGGCGCCTGCGTGGAGCCGGCCGACAGCCACGCCGACGCCCGGATGAAGCCCGGTGGCGCGGCCAAGCACGACCCGAACGAGTTGACCGTCAACCAGGTCCGCGAGCGGGAAGCCGACATGGCTGCGGCGCTGCGGGAGCGCGCCAACTATCGGACAGGCGCTGGCGCTACGGCGCTGGCCACCGTCACCATCCCGGTGGTGGTGCACGTGATCCAGGAGAACACCACCCGCGCGGGCGGCAACATCCCGGACTCGATGATCACCTCGCAGATCAACGTCCTCAACCAGGCGTACGCCGGTGCGACGGGCGGCGCGGTCACCGCGTTCGCCTTCCGGCTCGACAGGATCAACCGGGTGACGAACCCGTCGTGGTACCCGATCGTGCAGGGCTCGTCGGCGGAGCGGTCGATGAAGTCCTCGCTGCGGACCGGCGGCAAGAACACGCTCAACATCTACCTCGGCGAGTTGAGCAACAACCTGCTGGGCTGGGCGACCTTCCCGCAGCGCAACCTGAGCAGCATGGACGGCGTGGTCGTGCTGAGCGAGTCGCTGCCGGGCGGCACCTCGACCAACTACAACCAGGGCGACACCGGCACCCACGAGGTGGGGCACTGGCTGAACCTCTACCACACCTTCCAGGGCGGCTGCGGCGGCTCGGGTGACAGCGTCAGCGACACCCCGGCCGAGGCTTCGCCGGCCTACCAGTGCCCGACCGGGCGGAACACCTGCTCGGCGACCGGGCTGGACCCGATCACCAACTTCATGGACTACACCTACGACTCGTGCATGTACCAGTTCACCCCGGGCCAGGCCAGCCGCATGCTGACCGCCTGGAACGCGTACCGCGCGGCGTAGCTCTCCCGCGTACACCTGGTGCCGGCTCCGCCACGACGGAGCCGGCACCAGCGTTTCTGGGCCGTGGTCAGGCGGCGGCCGTCGTGCACTTGACGTCGCGGCTGAGCCGGGTCGGGCGAGCCTGGGGTACGCCGAGCGGCGCGGCCGCCGGGGCTCGCGGGTCGAGCCAGACCCGAACGGCCGGACGGCTCGGCGGGAGACCAGGAATGCCGGTGATCTGGTGCTCACGGCGGGTCAGCATCGCCACGTCGACGGTGAACTCGAAGAGCCGCCAGTCGACCTGCGGCTCGGCTCGGGCGGTCTGCGCCAGCCGGGCCACCCGGGCCGGGTCGGTCACCGGCGAGGCGTGCCCCGCCACGTACGCCTCGTCGTCGCTCTCCTCCGGTGGGAACGAGTGCAGGGCGTAACGGCCGTCGCGTTCGAGATCGCGGCGCTTCGGCGAGTCGATGATGAAGCAGAACAGGCCCTCGTCGGTGATGACCGGGGACACCGGATGGACGCGGGGACCGCCGTCGGCGCGGACCGTGGCCAGATAGCCGAAGCCCGGCCCGTACTGCTGCAGGAGAACGCGGATCCCGTCGGCGAGGCGGGGCTCGTCGGCGGCAAAATCGGACCAGGAAGCCATGAGGGCATTCTATCGAACAAATGTACGAGAGGCGACCTCGACACGCTGGTCACCGGCTGCCTCGCTATGGTGGTCCGATGCTGCTCTCCGACCGCGACCTGGTCACCGAGATCAAGGCCGGCACGCTGGGCCTGGAGCCTTTCGAGCCCACTCTGGTTCAACCGTCCAGCATCGACGTAAGACTCGACAGGCTGTTCCGGGTCTTCAACAACCACCTCTACACGCACATCGATCCGGCCATGCAGCAGGACGACCTGACCTCGGTGGTCGAGGTGCCCGACGGCGAGCCGTTCGTGCTGCACCCGGGCGAGTTCGTACTTGCCTCGACGCTTGAGGTGATCTCCCTCGGCGAGCAGCTCGCCGGCCGTCTGGAGGGCAAGTCCAGCCTGGGCCGTCTCGGACTGCTCACCCACTCCACCGCCGGCTTCATCGACCCGGGTTTCTCCGGTCACGTGACGCTGGAGCTGTCAAACGTGGCGAACCTGCCGATCACCCTCTGGCCGGGCATGAAGATCGGGCAGCTGTGCATCTTCCGGCTCTCCTCGCCGGCCGAGCACCCGTACGGCTCGGTGGTCTACGGCTCGCGCTACCAGGGCCAGCGGGGGCCGACGCCGAGCCGCTCCTGGCAGAACTGGCGCGCCTGGCCGACCCGTTGAGCCGCTCGCCCGTTCGGTGTTAGTAAGGGGCCCCTTCTCTACACGAGGCGTTAGGAAGGGGCCCCTCCTTACACCTCAGCCGGGACGGCCGTAACTGTGGATCGGTCCGTCGTCGACCTTCTTCATCTTGACGGGTTGACCGGCCTGGGAGGCGTGCACCACCCAGCCGTCGCCGACGTACATGCCCACGTGATGGATGTCGCTGTAGTAGAAGACCAGGTCACCGGGGCGGAGGTCGGCGCGGCTGACGTCCTTCGTCACCCGGCTCTGCTGCGCGGCGTTGTGCGGCAGTGACACGCCGGCCTTGGCCCACGCGGCAAGCATCAGCCCCGAGCAGTCGTACGAGTTCGGGCCCTCGGCGCCCCACACGTAGGGCTTGCCGATCTGGGCGCAGGCGAACTTGACCGCCGTGCCCGCCCCGCCTCCGGGGTAGCTGGCCGGGCAGGGCGCCGGACGCAGCGGACCCCCGCCGCCGTTGCCGTACACCTTGAGGCGCAGCTTCTGTAGCTTGTCGATCTCAGCGTTGATCTGCTTCTTCTTCGCCGCGAGCTGAGCCTCGGTCAGGGTCAGCTCGGCGACCAACTCGTCCAGCGGCGCCTTCTGCCGGGCCAACTCGTCGCGCAGGTCGGCCACCTGCTTCACGTCCTGCTGCTGGTTGTGCGCGAAGCGGTCGAGCATTTCGAGCTGGCCGACCATCTCGCTTGGCGAGCGGCTGCCGAGCATCGCGTTGACGGTGGAGACGTTCTCACCCATGTACGCGCGGACGGCCAGGGCGCTGACCTTGTCCATGGCGGCGTCGACCTGGCGCTCCAGCGGGGCGATCCTGGCGGCCAGCGCGCTTGCCTGCTTACGCTTGGCGGCCAGCTCGGTGCGGGTGGAGTTGTGCCGTTCGATGATCGGTTCGAGCTTGTTCCAGTCGGCGTCGATCTGGCGTTCGATCTCGGCGACGGACGGGTCCGCGTGCGCGGCCGTGGCGCTGCCGGTCAGGACGACGGCGACGCCGACCATGGCGGCGAGAGCTGTGGTGAAGCGGGACCAGCGTTGACGCGGCACGATCGACAGGGGGTCGGCTGAGGCCGACCGCTCGGACGACGGCCGCGGGGCATGGAGTGCCACCGGGGTTCCGTACTCCTTCTTCCTGACCGCCTACCGGGTTAGCTGACGGGTTCGGGCGGGAAGTCGACGCCCTACCGCACGATCTGCGGATTCACCCCGAGGGAACCTGGGTCCCCGGCTCACTCGTCGAGCGACTCGGCGGTGCCGGTCCGTTACCGCCCGGGATGGGCAGACCTGCTACCGGGCCGACGATTGACCAGAGTAGAGATGACCGTTACCGATCCGCAACCCGTGCGGCAGTGACACTCCGTGGCGATTCTGCGGGGTCACGGACCGTGCGCGAAGGTTTTTTTCTGCCTGTATCCGAATATGGAAAGGTATTGACGGGAGCTCCTGGCCGGCGGGAGGGTGACCTCACAGTTACCCACGCAATCTAGGGGGTTCGATGCACCGTCCAACCCTGCCGTCCCGTCGGCGCACATTGCTGGTCACCGCCGTGGTCGCCGTGACCGTGGTGCCA
The DNA here is from genome assembly GCF_011927785.1 of Micromonospora profundi. NCBI lineage: Bacteria > Bacillati > Actinomycetota > Actinomycetes > Micromonosporales > Micromonosporaceae > Micromonospora > Micromonospora profundi. The sequence continues at coordinate 5,869,276 of NZ_JAATJK010000001.1, forward strand.
CTGCCCGCCGGTCCGGTCGCCGCCGCACCAACGGCCGACCGCCAGCAGCAGTACGCTGCCGCAGCGAGCGAGTACGGCGTACCGACCGACGTGCTGCTCGGCGTCTCCTATCTGGAGTCCCGTTGGGACAGCAACGCCGGCACGCCCAGCACCAGCGGCGGCTACGGCCCGATGCACCTGACCGACGCCCGGCACGTGACCGCCCTGCCCGGGCGCGGGCACCACGACACTGGCACCGAGGACCCGCGCGGCGACGACTCGCGTACCGCGCTGGCACCCCGCGAAGCCTCGGAGCCCGCGCCGCCCAGCGCCGCCCTGCAAACGGTCGACGCCGCCGCCGCGCTGACCGGCGTGGCCCCGGAGTCGCTGCGCACCGACCCGAACGCGAACATCCGGGGCGGGGCGGCGCTGCTGGCGTCGTACCAGCGGGAGCTTGGCGCACCGATCGGCACCGGCACCGACCCGGCTGCCTGGTACGGCGCGGTTGCCCGTTACGCCGGCGCGGACAGCGCCGACGCCGCGGCGGCCTTCGCCGACGAGGTCTTCACCACCATCGGCGCCGGCGAGTCCCGGGTGACCGACGACGGCCAGCGGGTCACGCTGCCGGCCCGCACGGTACGGCCGGATCGAACCTGGCTGGACCGGCTGGGCCTGCGCAAGCTCGCCCGCCCGGACGGGCTGGAGTGCCCCCGCACCATCTCCTGTGAGTGGATCCCGGCGCCGTACGAGGCGTTCGGCGACGGGGACTACGGCAACCACGACCTCTCCGACCGGCCCAAGCGGCAGAAGATCGAGTACATCGTCATCCACGACACCGAGGCGAGCTGGGCCACCACCCTGAAGCTCGTCCAAGATCCGACCTACGTGAGCTGGCACTACTCGCTGCGCTCGGTGGACGGGCACATCGCCCAGCACGTCAAGACCAAGGACGTCGCCTGGCACGCCGGCAACTGGTACGTCAACGCCAAGTCGATCGGGCTCGAACACGAGGGCTTCGCGGCGCAGGGCACCTGGTACACCGAGGCGATGTACCGGACGTCCGCGAAGCTCGTCCGGCACCTCGCGCTGCGACTCGGCATCCCGCTGGACCGTCAGCACATCATCGGCCACGACAACGTGCCCGGCACCACCGCGGCGACAGTGCGCGGGATGCACTGGGACCCGGGCCCGTACTGGGACTGGACGCACTACTTCGACCTGCTGCACGCGCCGCGACTCGACACCGGCACCCCGGCCACCGGCCTGGTCCGGATCGACCCGGACTACGCCACCAACAGGCCGGCGTTCGTCGGCTGCGTCACGCCAGGCGTTCCGTGCCCGTCGCGCGGTTCGTCGTCGGTGGTGCTGCGCTCCGCGCCGTCGGCCGACGCGCCGCTTGTCAACGACATCGCGCTGCGCCCCGACGGCACCCCGAACACGATGGAGGTGTCCGACCACGGCGCCCGGGCCTCCGCCGGCCAGACGTACGCGCTGGCCGGTCGGCAGGGCGACTGGACGGCCATCTGGTACCTCGGGCAACGGGCCTGGTTCCACAACCCGGCCTCCGCACCCACCGCCACCTGGACCGTGGGGATGGTGGTCACCCCCAAGCCCGGCCGCGCCACCATTCCGGTGTACGGGCGGGCGTACCCGGAGCAGGCCGCCTACCCCGCCGGCGTGCCCTACCAGGCGATCTCGCCGTTGCAGTACACATTGGCCGCCGGCCAGCGGTACGCCGTCGGCGCGGTGCTGCCCGGCGAGTACTACCGGGCCAGCACCTTCGACGGCTCGTCACCCGGCGACTGGACGGTGATCCGCGGCGACAACAGGTACGTGCAGATCCAGTTCGGCCACCGCATCATGTACGTAAACCTGGCCGACGTGCAGGTGCTGCCGTCCCCGGTGGGCGCACCCCGCTGACCCACTGACGAAGATGGCGACGGCCCCCGGTCGGTGACCGGGGGCCGTCGTCGTACGTGCTGTGGGATCAGGGTCTGCGGAACCCGGCCACAGGCATGTGGTTGATGCTTGCCACCTGCACCGGTTTACCGGCGCGTGGGGCGTGCACCATCTGGTCGTTGCCCAGATAGAGGCCGACATGGTGCAGGTCGCTGAAGAAGAAGACCAGGTCACCGGGGCGGGCGTCGGCCCGCGAGATGGCTTTGCCCTCGTTCCACTGGTTGCCGGTGTGGTGGGTGAGGCTGACCCCGGCCGCCTTGTACGCGTACTGGGTCAGACCCGAGCAGTCGAACGAGTTCGGGCCGGTGGCACCCCAGACGTACGGCTTGCCGATCTTGCCGCAGGCCGTCTTGATCGCGATACGGGCCTTCTCGCTGACCACACCGTTGATGGTCGGGCAGCCCGCGGTCTTGACAGTGGTCTTCGGCAGCGACGCCTCGAGCTTCTTGATCTCGGCGTCGATCTGCTTCTTCTTGGCCGCCAGGTCGTTCTGCTGCTTGGTCTGGGTGGCGATCAGCGCGTCGAGCTTCTCTTTCTCGCCGTCGTACTTGGCCCGGACGGCCAGCACGCCCTCGACCTCCTTGCGCTCCCGCGCGGCGAGCCGGTCGAGGATGGTGAGCTGCTCGGTGAGCGTGTCCGGCTTGGCGCTGATCAGCAGCGCGCCGATCTCCTGCGACGGGCCCGACATGTAGTAGCGGGAGGCGAGGTCACCGACCCGGTTGAGCGCCAGCTCACTCTGCAGGGCCAGGGGCTCGATCTTCTTCTGGAGGTCGGCCGACTTCTTGCGGTTGACCTTCAGCTGCGCCCGCACCTTGTTGTACTGCTCGATTGTGGGCTCCAACTGCTCCCACTTCTTGTCGATCTGCGCCTCGATCTCGTCGACAGTGGGCTCGGCCTGCGCCGGGGCGGCGAGCATGCCGGCACCGACGGCCGCCGCGGCGACCAGCACGAGCAGACGACGGGCGACCCGGCGTAGACCGCCCGGTCGAACGGGCGACCCCGGGGCGTGACGATGAGGGGGCATGGTTGCCACCGGCATCGACTCCTTTGCAACCGACCGTCGGGCGCCTCGCGTGAGGGAAGGGCCGAGGCAGACGACCCACAGCGGTCGGTGCCCAACATTAGGGAAGCGCCGGACCGGAATCAAGGCGGGCCTCGTCACCATCACTGTCGCGCAACCACTTGCACACCAAGGGTATTGCTTCATTGGCCAACGATTGCAGTCAATACGTCGTCGAGCGTGACCACGCCGAGCGGGCGCCGGCCGTCGCTGACCAGCACCATGTGCCGCCGTTCGCGGCGCATGGCCAGCAGCAGATCAGCAAGCGTACGCTCCGGCGGCACCACGGCCAGCGGCCGGTACACCTCCGCCGGCACCGCCGCCCGGCGCCCCTGCCCGGCGTACCCGAGGACGTCCTTGACGTGCACGAAGCCCAGCACACGGCGGGTTGAGCGCTGCACCACGGGAAACCGGGAGCGGCCGGTCCGGGTCGCCAGCACCTCCAACGACGCGGGCGACACGTCCTCGGCCACCGTCACCACCGTCGACCATGGCTGCAACGCGTCCGCAGCGGTCCGTGAGTGCAAGGCCAGGGCACCGGTGATCCGGGCGTGCTCCTCGGCGTCGAGCAACCCTTCGGTACGCGCCTGCGACACCAGCCCGGCCAACTCCTCGGCGGTGAACACCGTCTTCACGGCCTCGCTCGCCTCGATCCGCCAGAGCGCCAACACCTGGCGGGCCGCCCACTTCATCGCCAGCAGCAGCGGCTTGGTGGCCACACAGAACGCCAGCATCGCCGGGCCGAGCCACAGCGCTGACACCTCCGGGCCGGCCAGCGTGATGTTCTTCGGCACCATCTCGCCGACCACCGTGTGCAGGAAGACCACGAGGCCCAGCGCCAGCACGAACGCCACCGGGTGCACCGCCCGCTCGGGCATCCCGACGGCCTGCAACGGCGACTCCAGCAGGTGCGCCAACGCCGGCTCCGCTATCGCGCCGAGACCCAGTGAGCAGACAGTGATGCCGAGCTGCGCGCCAGCGATCATCAGCGGGATCTGGTTCATCGCGGACAACGCCAAGCGAGCCCGCTTCGACCCGACGGCCAACGGCTCGATCACCGTCCGCCGGGACGCGATGAGCGCGAACTCGCTGCCCACGAAGAACCCGTTGCCGACCAGCAGCAGCACTGTCACCAGCAGCTCAGCCATCGTTCTCCGGCTCCGCCGGGCGCAACACCCGGACCTGCTCGATCCGGTGTCGCTCCACCTCCACCACCGTGAACTCCCAGCCGCCCTCGGCGATCGTCTCGCCGGCCAACGGGATGTGCCCGAGCCGGGCCAGCAGGAACCCGGCCAACGTCTCGTACGGGCCCTCAGGCAGCCGGAAGCCCGTCTGTTCGGCCAGCTCGTCGGAGCGCAGCACGCCGTCGACGAGCACAGTGCGCTCCCCACCCGGCACGGTCAGCCGTACCGGACCGGGCTCGTCCACACTGGCCGGATCGAACTCGTCGGCGATCTCACCGACCAGCTCCTCGACCAGGTCCTCGATCGTCACCACACCGTCGGTGCCGCCGTACTCGTCGACGACGATGGCCAGGTCGGCCCCGGCGGCCTTCAACGCCGCGAGCACGCCGTCCAGGTCCAGGCTCTCCGGCACGAACACCGGCTCACGGGCCACCGACCCGACAGCTGTCGACGCCCGGGCCGACAGCGGTACGCCCAGGGCGTCCGGCACACCCGCTACGCCGATGACGAGGTCAAGCGTCTCCTCGTACACCGGGAAGCGGGTCCGTCCGGTCCGCCGTGACTCCTCCAGCAGCTCGGCGACCGTAGCTGTGGCGCGCAACGCGACCACGTCGACCCGAGGGGTCATCGCCTCGGCGGCCCGCTTGTCGCCGAAGCGGATGGTCCGGCGCAGCAGCATCGCCGTGTCCGGCGGCAGCGCGCCCGCCCGGGCCGAGATGGCGGCCAGCAGACCCAGTTCCTCCGGAGAACGGGCACTCGCCAACTCCTCCTGCGGCTCGACCCCGAGCGCCCGGACCAGCCCGTTCGCCGAGCCGTTCAGGCTGCGGATCAACCACCCGAAGGCCCGGGAGAAGGCGTGCATCGGCCCGGCGGTGGCCAGCGCCGCCGGCATCGGACGGGCCAGCGCCGCGTTCTTGGGCACCAACTCGCCGAACAGCATGGAGATGAGCGTGGCAAGGGCAAGAGCGAGGTAAGGGGTGAATCGCTCGGTGCTGTCACCGGCGACGGGACGCAGCAACGGAGTGAAGATCCGGGCCAGGGCCGGCTCGGCCAGGTAGCCGGTCAGCAGCGCGGTGATGGTGATTCCGAGCTGCGCGCCGGACAGCTGGAACGACAGCTCACGCAGCGCGACGCGTACCGTCCGGGCCGCCTCGTCACCAGCGGCGGCCCGCCGGTCGATCTCGGCCCGATCGACGGTGACCAGGGCGAACTCGGCCGCCACGAAGAACGCGTTGCCGACGGTCAGCAGCACGAAACCGATAAGCGGCAGCAGCGCTAGAACAAGAAGTCCGTCGATGCGCGTGATTGTGGCACGGGAGTGCCCGCGGCGGGTCCCCGCTAGCGTGGTGGCATGGACAGTCTGCTGCTCACCGACGAACTGGTCCTGCTCGCGTACGACGACGACGGCGCCAACCGGCTCGGACGCCCACACCTCGACTACGGCCTCGCCGGTGCGGTGTTGCTGGAACTGGCGCTCGCCGGCCGGGTGGAGGTGACGGACAAGCACCTCGTGGTGACCGATCCCGCCCCGACCGGCGTGCCGCTACTGGACGACGCCCTGGCCATGCTGGCCGCCGCCGGGCGGCCCCGCAAGCCGAAGAACTGGATCGGCAAGCTGGCCAAGGGCCTTCCGGAGCGGGTCCTCGACGGGCTGGTGGACACCGGGGTGCTGCGCCGGGAGTCCGACAAGGTGCTGCTGATCTTCCCGCGTACCCGCTATCCCTCGCCGACCGGCGCCCAGCCGGCGGTGGAGACGGAGGCCCGGGAGCGGATGGCGGCGGCGCTGACCGGCAACGGCCCGGTCGACGCCCGGACGGCGGCGCTGCTCACGCTGACCCGGGCGGTCGGCCTGGACCGCAAGCTCTTCCGCGAGCTGCCGAAGGAGCGGGTGAAGGCCCGGATGGACGAGATCTCCGCGGGCGACTGGGCCTCGGCCGCCGCCAAGAAGGCCATCGACGAGATGCAGGCCGCGCTGATGGTCGCGACCACCGCGGCCATCGTCACCACAACTACCAGCTGAACGAGCGGCGGCGGCACCGCAGGGTGCCGCCGCCGTCGTGGTCCAGCTTCCGCCGGGGGTACGCCTCAGCCTGCGGTCGGCACGACCTCCGGCTCACCGGCCGGGGTCTCCGGCTTGACCGAGCGCAGCAGGACGGTAGCCACGTCGATCACCTCGACCTGCTCGCCGGCGCCCTTGCCGTTGACGCCGTCGCTGAGCATCGTCGAGCAGAAGGGACAACCGACGGCGACCGTCTTCGCCCCGGTGGCCATGGCCTCCTCGACGCGGTCCACGTTGATCCGCTTGCCGATCTTCTCCTCCATCCACATCCGGGCGCCACCGGCGCCGCAGCAGAAGGAGCGCTCGCTGTTGCGCGGCATCTCGGCGATCTCACCTTCGATGGCGTCACCGAGAACCTCACGGGGAGCCGCGAAGATGCGGTTGTGCCGACCCAGGTAGCAGGGGTCGTGGTAGGTGACGCCGCCGTCGACAGGCTGCACCGGGGTGAGCTTGCCGGTGGACACCAGGTGGGCCAGCAGCTGGGTGTGGTGGACCACCTCGAACTCGCCGCCGAGCTGGCCGTACTCGTTGCCCAGTGTGTTGAAGCAGTGCGGGCAGGTCGCGACGATCTTGCGCTTGGCCTTCTCGCGGCCCTCGAACGCCTCGTTCAGCGTCTCCACGTTCTGCTGGGCGAGCATCTGGAAGACGAACTCGTTGCCGATCCGTCGCGCCGGGTCGCCGGAGCAGGTTTCGCCCTCGCCGAGGATCGCGAACTTCACGCCCGCCTCGTTGAGCAGGGTCGCCACTGCCCGCGTGGTCTTCTTGGCCCGGTCCTCGAAGGCGCCGGCGCAGCCGACCCAGAACAGGTACTCGAAGTCGTCGACCTCACCCACCCGGGGCACCTCGAAGTCGAGACCCTTGGTCCAGTCCTCGCGGGTGTTCTGCGGGGCGCCCCACGGGTTGCCCTTGTTCTCCAGGTTGCGCAGCATCACGCCGGCCTCGGACGGGAAGCTCGACTCGATCAGCACCTGGTAGCGACGCATGTCAACGATGTGGTCCACGTGCTCGATGTCCACCGGGCACTGCTCGACGCAGGCGCCGCAGGTGGTGCACGACCAGAGCACGTCCGGGTCGATGACCCCGCCCTCCTCGGCGGTGCCGATCAACGGCTTGTCGCCCTCGGCCAGGGCCAGGACGTCCAGGTGGGCGAGCTGCGCCTGGGTGGCCTTCTCCTCGCCGGTGAGGTCCTTGCCGCCGCCGGCCAGCAGGTAGGGCGCCTTGGCGTACGCGTGGTCGCGCAGGCTCAGCACGAGCAGCTTGGGCGACAGGGGCTTGCCGGTGTTCCAGGCCGGGCACTGCGACTGGCAGCGACCGCACTCGGTGCAGGTGCTGAAGTCCAGCAGGCCCTTCCAGGTGAACTGCTCGACCTGGGCGACGCCGAACTGGTCCTTCTCCGGGTCGGCCTCCTCGAAGTCGAGCGGCTTGCCCTGGCTCGTCATCGGGCGCAGCGCGCCGAGGCCGGAACCGGCAGGCTTGGCCGGCTCACGCTTGAAGAAGATGTTGGGGAACGCCAGGAACCGGTGCCAGGCGACACCCATCGTGACATTCAGCGAGATGACGATCAGCCAGGTCATCGAGATCATGATCTTGATGGCCGCGGCGACGCTGACGCCGTCCTGCCAGTCGGGGAGCACCGCGCCGACCGCGTGGCTGACCGGGGTGGCCCAGAACGGGAACTCGAAGTGGTCCGTGGCGACCTTGAAGCCCCGGATCACGAACCCGAAGACCAGGACCAGCAGCACGACCCACTCGACGAAGTAGCCCTGCCACATCGTGGAGCCGGTGAACCGGGACCGGCCACCCGGCCGGTTGGGTCGGTTGCGCAGCCGGATCGCCATCAGCACCACGATGCCGACCAGGCCCAGCACGCCGATGATCTCGGTGACCAGGCCGAAGATCGTCCAGTTCCCGATGATCGGCAGACCGCCGTCGGTGGTGGCGACCTCGAAGTACGCCTCCAACACGAGCAGCGACAGCACGATGAAGCCGACCATCACGAACCAGTGGGCCGCGCCCACCACACCCCACTTGAACATCCGGGTGTGGCCGGCGGTCTCCACAAGCATGGTCTTGGTGCGGGCACCCTTGTCGCCGAACCGCTCCGGAGCGGGTTGCCCCAGCCGGATGACGGCCGTCATCTTCATGACCGCACGCACCGCCAGCCACACCGCCACGGCGGTGATGCCGGCCGCGAGGATCGTGGTGACGATCTGGACGCTGCCCATCGAGTTGGCCTCCCCGGTGTGCTTGCGGTCGAGCAGTTCAGCGACCGGGGGCCGGTGTCAGGACGAAGCCGGCGTCGCGCCGCTGCCGTACCTGCGACCGGACCGGTCGATGACCTCGCTCCGCTCGGTCATGCAGTGCAGCCTACGCGCAAGGTTACCCAGCAGTAACGTGAGTCATCTCGCAGTAGGCCACGCCGCCTGCGGACACCATAGGGTGCCCGACCACCGCCTGCCGGACAGGGGCGCGTCGGGGTGACCTGATCGTCTGCGAAAACGCAGCGACGAGCCGGCTCAGCGCCAGCGGGAGAGCAGCGCCAACGAGGCGACCATCGCGCCGAAGCCGACGGCGAGGTTCCAGTACTGCCACGAGGCGACCGGGTACTGCTGCTCGGACAGGTAGTAGACCACCAGCCAGCCGATGCCCGCGACGATCAGAGCGACAGCCGTGATCGGCAGCCACACCGGGCTAGGCTTGCGCGTCGACGCCGCAGTCGTCGGACGGACATCCGTCGGCGGCGTGTACACCTTCTTCTTACGGACCTGAGACTTGGGCACGACGCTCTCCAGAGGGGTGACGACCTCGTCCGGCCTGACAACCGGGCGCGGAGGCGACGGTTCATGGCCAATAATGTTCGACAGCTAGCGTAGTCCCGATCGGCCGCTTGGACCACGAATGGGGTCAGGCCGATGCGCGGAGTGACCGAAAAATGCGGGACTGTTCGCATCCCCGGCCCAGCCGGCGCGGGCCGGTCCCCGACACGCGGAAGGAACGCTCGGTGGAGTACACATCCGGCGGGGCCTCCTGGCAGAAGGTCCTCCGACGGGCCGTCGTCGGGCTGCTGCCCCGGCGGCAACGGCAACGTCGGTCCGGCTGGTCGATCGGCGTACCGCTGATCGCCGCCGCGGCGGGGCTGCTCTTCACCACCACCGCGACCACTGCCGGCGGCACCGCACTGCGGGAGGACCGGCGCCCCCAGCTCAACCAGCTCATCGAGGAACGCCGGGAGCAGGTAGTGGCTAGCGAGCGCCGAGCAGCCACGCTGCGCAACGAGGTCGAGGACCGTACGAACACACTTGCCGGCTCCGACGCCCCGATCCAGGCCCAGCAGACCCGCGCCCAGCGCAGCCTCCAGTCGGCCGGGTTCACCGCGCTCACCGGCACCGGCGTCACCGTCGAGCTGAACGACGCGCCCCAGCACAACGACGAGGCTCACTCCGACGCCAGCAACGACGACCTTGTGGTGCACCAGGGTGACGTACAGGCAGTGGTCAACGCGCTGTGGGCCGGCGGAGCGGAGGCCATGTCAATCATGAACGTCCGCGTGCTCGCCACCAGCGCGGTACGCTGCGTCGGTAACACCCTGCTGCTGCACGGGCGGGTGTACTCCCCACCGTTCAAGATCGTAGCAATCGGCGATCCCGCTGCCCTCCAGCAGGCCCTCGCCAGCTCTGAGGGAGTCCGGTTGTTCAAGGACGCGGTCGACGACTACCAGCTCGGCTACAAGGAGTCCGTCTCCACGGTGACGGTCCCGGCCTTCGAGGACTCCACCGCCCTGCGCTCGGCGACGGTGCCCCGGTGAGCGGCCCGGACGAGCGGCGCGACGGGCGACACCGCGACCAGGCCGACGAACCGACCGACTTTCTGCCCAAGGTCAACCGACCCGCGACTCCCGGCCGACCCGAGGCGACTCCCGACCGACCCGCGGCTCCCGGCCTCCCTGAGCCCACTCCCCGCCGCCCTGACGCGGCTGCCGGTCGACCTGGGCCGCCTCCCGCTCGGCCGAGTCCGGCCGGCAACTGGCCCGAACCGGTGCTGCCCACCCGCCCCGGCGCGACCCGTCCACCGGCCGCTCCCCGGCCGCCGAACGCCGGCCCGGCGGGCCCCTCGGACCGCCCCGCCGTAGCCGCACCGCCGCCCTGGCCCGGTGCCGCAGCGGCCAGCACCAGCCCGCACAGCGGGCCTACTGGCCCCGGCCCACGCGGCGCGCCCACCGGTCCCGGCCCGCATGGCGGGTCCACCGCGCCCGGCCCGCATGGCGGGTCCACCGCGCCCGGCCCGTACGGCGGATCCGGCCGTCCCACTGCCGGTGCTGACCGGCCGAGCGCTTCCGCCGACCCAGGGCCGGTCCGGCCGACAGGTCCCATCCGCCCGCCTGCACCGGGCGGCGCGCCGACCAGCCCGCCGGCCGCCAGCGGCCCGTCCGGCGTACCCACCGGGCCGGCTCCTGCCGGCGGCGGGCCGGCTCTATCCGGCGGCGGTCCGAGCCGGGCCGTGGGCGACGAGCCGACCGCGTACCTTCCGAAGGTCGGCCCCCGGTCCCCCCGCCCGACCGGGTCTCCGGGGAGCGCACCTCAGGCCGGGTCCGGTCGCGGCCCGGACCCCGCCGCCGACCCGGGCGCCACCGCGCTCATCCCCGCCGTGTCCGCAAGGCCCACGCCCCGGCCCCCGGCCATGGATTCCACGGCGCTGATGGGCGCGGTGCCCCGCACCCCGACCACCGACGACCCGGCCGGTACGGACGACGGCCCCGCCGAGCCGCCCCGCCCTCGCCGCGGCGAACGGGTGGTCCAGCTCCGGCCGCACCAGACCGGCGAGGGCTACAAGAGCGTCTACTCGGAACTCACCCGCCCGTCGCTCGGGTCCCGGATCCGTACCGGCATCCGGGTCACCGGCGAGGTGCTGATCACCTTCGGCCTCGTGGTGCTGCTCTTCGCCGGCTACGAGATCTGGGGCAAGTCGGCCATCGTCGACGCCCACCAGAACGACCTCAGCAACGAGCTCGCCCAGGTCTGGGCCCCTACCGACGACCCGACTGTCGCTCCGTCCGCCGGCCCGAGCGCCAAGCCGTCCCCTCCGGTCCGCGGCAAGCCGCTCGCCGGCCTCTACATCCCCAAGCTCGACAAGAGCTGGGTGGTGGTCGAAGGTGTCACCCAGGCCGACATCAGGTACGCCCCGGGCCACTACCCCGCCAGCGCGCTGCCCGGCCAGGTCGGCAACTTCTCCGTCGCCGGCCACCGCAACCGGGCCACGTTCTGGCGGCTGGACGAGCTGAACGAGGGCGACGCGATTGTCGTCGAGGGCAAGACCGAGTGGTACGTCTATCTGGTTTCGCAGTCCCGGATCGTCAAGCCGACGCAGGTCGAGGTGGTGGCTCCGGTGCCCGGCGATCCGGACAAGAAGCCGACCAAGCGGATGCTCACGCTCACCACCTGCAATCCGAAGTTCGACAACTACCAGCGCCTGATCGTCCACGCCGAACTGGACCGTACCCAACCCAAGACGGCGGGCCGTCCCGCCGAGCTGGGGGGCTGACCGATGTACGCGTTCATCTGGCGCAAGCTCCCCTTCGGCCTGGTCGGCAAGCTGACCGGCTCGGTGCTGCTGGTGGCCGCCACTGTGGCCCTGCTCTGGTTCGTGGCCTTCCCCTGGGCCGAGCCGCTGCTGCCCTTCGACGACGTGCAGGTCGAGTCCGGCGTGCCTGCGGAGACGGGCGGCGAGGACGCGGTGACCGGGGAGACCCCGGCCGGCGACGAGCACGACCTGCCGTACGACACCGAGCAGAACAATCCCGCGCCGTCCTCCCCGAGCAGGTGATCATGCGCGTCCTGGTGATCGACAACTACGACTCGTTCGTCTTCAACCTCGTGCAATATCTGGGCCAGCTCGGCGTGGACTGCGAGGTCCGCCGCAACGACGAGATCGACGTGGCCGAGGTCGGCCGGGTGGGCGCGGCGGGCATCCTGCTCTCACCCGGGCCGGGCAGCCCCGATCGCGCCGGCATCTGCCTTGACGTCATCCGGGAGTACGCGGGCGAGCTGCCGATCTTCGGCGTCTGCCTCGGTCACCAGGCCATCGGCGAGGCGTTCGGTGCGACAGTGACCCGGGCCCCCGAGCTGCTGCACGGCAAGACCTCCGACGTACGGCACCGGTCGGTTGGCGTGCTCGCCGGCCTGCCCGACCCGTTCACCGCCACCCGCTACCACTCGCTGGCCGTGCTGCCCGAGACGCTTCCCGACGAGCTTGAGGTCACCGGCTGGACGGGCTCCGGCGTGGTGATGGCGATGCGGCACCGCACACTGCCGATCGAGGGCGTGCAGTTCCACCCGGAGTCGGTGCTCACCGAGGGCGGTCACCTGATGCTCGCCAACTGGCTGGCCGGCTGCGGTCACCCGGAGGCGCTGGAACGGGCACCCGCGCTGGCCGCCGAGGTCGACGCCCGCCGCCTGGCGGCGTTCGCCACCACCTGAGAACCGCCGGAGTCGACTCGCGGGGCAGGTCAGGGCCGTAGTGCGTTCTGGACCGCCGGGTCCGCGGGCGAGCTGACCGCTGGCGCCCGGCCCCGGACCGCGTCCCACGCCGCCTTGCCACTGGCGAAGTAGTCCCGAACCGACTTCTCCGCGAGCAGGGCAGCGCCGCAGCCGTCGCAGCGGGCGGTCACGCCGTCGACGTCGAGGCCGATCTGCCGGCACAGCGTCACCGCTCGGGACAGGTGGTAGGACTGGGTGACGATAAGTGCCCGCTCGACGCCGTACACCTCGCGTGCTCGCAGGCAGCTGTCGTACGTGTCGAGGCCGAACGGGTCGGCCACCACGCGCTGCGGATCGACACCGAGCCCGGCGAGGTACGACGTCATCACCGCCGGCTCGTCACCCGAGGTGCCACCGCCGTCGCCCGACACGAGGACGACCTTGGCCCGCCCACTGGTCACCAGCGCCGCGGCGGTCTCCAGGCGGCCGGCGAGCCGGTCACCGGGACGTTGCCGATCAGCTGCCACGGCGGTGCCCAGGACGATCACCACGTCGGCGGCCGGCGCGTCGGCCTCCGAGTGCAGATGGCCGCGTGCGGCGAGCGTCGTCCACAGCCACGGAAGGCTGGCGAGCAGCAGCACGACGACGCCCAGGATGGCCGCGCGTCTGAGGCGTCGAGGCCAGCGGCGCACCGGCCCGGCCGCTGTCGCTTCTGAGTCGGTCATGCCGATGCCCAGGTGTGCCTAGTCCTGGGGAAGTCGGGTCGGCGGAGGCGGGAACGGCAGGCCGCCGCCGCCTCCGCTGCCAGGCGTGGTCGGCGTACCGGTCGGTGTGCCCGTCGGTGTGCCCGACGGCGTCGGGTCGGTCTCCGGTTCCGGCTGGCTCACCTTGATGGTCACCCTCGTGCCTGTCGGCTTCTTGTCCTTGGCGTTCGGGCTCTGGTCGGTGACCTTGCCGGCCTCAGCCGCCGGCACCTCCGGCCCGTTCTGGGAACTCACAGTGAAGCCCGCGTTGCGAAGGACGCGGGTGGCCTCGTTCTCGCTCAACCCGACCACGTCCGGCACCTCGCGGACCTTGCCGTTGGACACCGTCAGCGTCACCTGCGTGCCCTCGGGAACGCGCTGGCCCTCCGGCGGGTCGACGCTGAGGACCTCGTTCTGGGGCGCCTCGTTGTCCACCGTCTTGACCTCGTACTTGAGCTTCGCCTCGGTGAGCCGGGCGATCGCGCTCTCCCGCTTGCTGCCCTTGAGCCCCGCCGGAACCGCTACCTCGGGCTTGCCACCACAGACCTGGATCGTCACCGAGGCGTTCTGCTTCAGCCGACCGCCCGGCCCGGGGTCCTGTCGGACCACGCTGCCCTCCGTGCAGTCGCTGGCGAACACCGGATCGCCCACCACCGGCTGGAACCCGGCATTGCGGATCTCCGTGATCGCGGCTGTCTGACTCTTGCCAGTAAGGGTCGGCACCGGCTTCAGCGCCTCGTCCTGCTGCTGGCTCCAGAGCAGGGCCGCCACCAGGGCGATCACCGCCAGCACACCGACCGCGCTGAACAGGGCGATCAGCCAGGAGGACGCCTTGCGCTGACGCGGGTCGCCGACCCGGGCCGGGATCTGCCGGGTCTGCGCCCCGCCGCCGGCAGCCGGGTAGCCGCCTCCGCCGCCGGCCGGAGCCATCGCCACCGTCTCGGCCTCACGCAGCACCGGAGTGGCGAGCACCGGTCGACCGGCGGCGGCGCGCAGCAGGTCGGCCCGCATCTCCCCGGCACTCTGGTAACGGTTGAGCGGGTTCTTCGACAGCGCCTTGAGCACGATCGCGTCGACAGCCGGGTTGACGTCCGGGTTGATGTCGCTCGGCGTCGGCGGCGTCTCGCGTACGTGCTGGTAGGCGACGCTCACCGGGCTGTCACCGACGAACGGCGGGTGCCCGCATACCAGCTCGAAGAGCACGCAGCCGCCCGCATACACGTCGGAACGGGCGTCGACGGCCTCACCGCGCGCCTGCTCCGGGGAAAGGTACTGCGCCGTGCCGATGACCGCGCTTGTCTGCGTCATCGTGGTCGCGCCGCTGGCCAGAGCCCGGGCAATGCCGAAGTCCATCACCTTGACCTGGCCGGTCTGGGTGAGCATGACGTTGCCCGGTTTGATGTCCCGGTGGATGATGCCGTGCCGGTGGCTGAACTCCAGCGCCGCGCACATGTCGGCGCAGATCTCCAGCGCTCGACGTGGCTGAAGTCGCCCTTCGGCGCCGAGCACCTCCTTCAACGTCCGGCCGTTGACGAACTCCATGACGATGAACGGCAACGTCTCACCGGTCGGCGCGGTCTCCTCGCCGGTGTCGTAGACAGCCACGATCGCCGGGTGGTTGAGCGAGGCGGCATTCTGCGCCTCCCGACGGAACCGCATCTGGAACGTCGCGTCCCGGGCGAGGTCGGTTCGGAGCATCTTGATCGCGACGTCCCGACCGAGCCGGAGGTCGCGACCGCGGTGCACCTCGGCCATGCCGCCATAGCCGAGCAGCTCGCCGACCTGGTACCTGCCACCGAGCAGGCGGGCCTGCGCTGTCATCGCGTCTGTCGTCCTTCGCTCGTCGTCGTCCCGCCGTCGTCCGGCTGGATTCGTACCTCACGACGGTACGACGTCCGGGTCGCATCGTCGCGTCCGTCGAGCCCCAGCGCGCCGGCCGTCACGGTCTGTGAGGCCAGCGCGCCGGCGGCACCGTCCTGTGACTGCTTCCGCAGGCTGTAGGAAATCACGCCGGAGCAGATGAGGACCAGTACGGCCAGCAGGATGGCGAGGAGCACCATTCCGGGCCGCGACCGGTGGGAGTCCGGCCCGGGCTGCACCGGGCCGGCCTGGTGGACGTACGCCGGGGGGTGTTCCTGGCGGACCTGTGGCGGTGGCACCGCCGCGGCGCCACGGGGATAGCCGGCCGGGGCGGCCGGCGGTCGGGCGTAGGGAACGGCCGGCGCGACGGTGGTGGGGCGCAGTGGCTGGGCCGGCGGGACGGAGGTGGGGCGAAGCTGCTGGGCCGGCGGTACCGACATGGGGCGCGGCTGCTGAGCCGGCGGAACCGAATTCGGCCGCTGCCCGGCGGGCGCCGGGCGGTGCGGGGCACCTGGCGGGCGCATCTGGTGCGCCTGCGGCACCTGCGCGCGGCCGGGTGCGGCAGGTGAGGCCGGCGCTGCGGAGACCGGCCCGGGGTTGCCACCGGCCCGGGCCTGCTGGGAGAGCGCGGCCTTGAGCTGGCGGGCGACACCGGCGAGGGCTGCTGCGCTGGGCCACCGGGCAGCCGGATCCTTCGCCAACGCCCGTTCCACGACGGCCCGGACCTGCGGCGGGATGTCGGCGGGCAGCGGCCGGGGCGTCTCCCGGACGTGCCGCATGGCGATGTCGAGCGGGTTGTCGCCCTCGAACGGCCGCCGTCCGGCGAGGCACTGGTAGGCGACGACGCCGAGCGCGTACACGTCGGAGGCGGGGGTGGCAACGCCGCCGGTGGCCTGCTCCGGCGAGATGTACGAGGCGGTGCCGAGCACCGAGCCGGCGGCGGTGAGCTGGCCGACCATGTCGGAACGGGCGATGCCGAAGTCGGTGAGCACAAGTGTGCCGTTCGGCCGGACCAGCAGGTTGCCCGGCTTGACGTCGCGGTGCACGATGCCCTTCTCGTGCGCGGCGTGCAACGCGTCGGCGGCCTGCGCGACGAGGGCCATCGTCCGGGCCGGGGTGAGCCGACCGACCCGGCTCAGCGTGGACGACAGGGCGTCGCCCTCGACGTACTCCATGACCAGGAAGGCGATCTGCTGGTCGTTGCCGAAGTCGTAGACGTCCACCACGCCGGGGTGGTTGATGGTGGCCATCGTGCGGGCCTCACCGCGGAACCGCTCGGCGAAGTCCGGGTCGTCGAGCAGCGCGGGGAGCAGGCTCTTCACGGCGACCGTACGGCCGAGCACCTGGTCGGTGCCGCGCCACACGTCGCCCATGCCGCCGCTGGCGATCCGCTCGTCGAGACGGTAGCGGTTGCCGAGCTGGACGCCGGGGCTGAGCATGTCAGCGACCCCCGGGGTCGGCGATGGCGGCTCGCATTATCTGGCCGCCGATGCGTGCGGCCTCGGCGCTCCCGCCACTGCCGGCCTGCTCCAGCACCACACACACCGCGGAGACCGGGTTGCCGTTCTTGTCCAGGGCGAAGCCGATGAACCAACCGTGGTCGGGGCGGTCCGGGGCGGACTGGGCGGTGCCGGTCTTGCCACCGACGGTGTAGCCGTTGATGGCTGCCTTCCGGCCGGTGCCGTTCTGCACCACGCTGACCATCATCTCGCGCAGGTCGGTCGCGACCTGACCGCTGACCGGCTGGCGCAGCTCCCGGGGCTTGGCGGTGTAGTAGCTGGTGGTCCGGTCCGGAGCGAGCAACTGCCGGACCAGGTACGGCCGCATCTGGCTGCCGTTGTTGGCGACCGCGCTCGCGATCAGGGCGCCTTCCAGCGGGGTCATCCGGACGTTGTTCTGCCCGATCGAGGACTGGGCGAGCGCGGCCGGGTCGGTGCTGCCGTCGGGGTTCTGCATGTCCCCGGTCCGGCTGGCCGCCGTGGGCAGGCCGCCCTCGCCGAGGTGACCCACTGTGAGGTCTTCCTGCTCGAACCCGAACTGCCGCGCCTTCTCCTTCACGGTGTCGGCGCCGAGGCGCACCCCGAGCTGGGCGAAGCCGGTGTTGCAGGATTCGGTGACCGCGTCCATCAGGGTGACCTGCGACTCGGGGCAGATCGACGGAGCGGCGTTGCGGATCTGGCTGCCGGAGGTGGGCGGCGTGTAGCTCGACCCGGCCGGGATCTGGGTGGTCTTGGTGACGCCGTTCTCCAGGGCTGCGGCGGCGATCACGATCTTGAAGGTGGAGCCCGGCGGCAGCGTCTCGCCGAGCGCGCGGTTCTTCAGCGGACCCTCCGGGTCCTGCTCCAGCTTGTTGAACGCCGCGGTCGCCTCATTGGTGTTGTGGCTGACCAGCGGGTTCGGGTCGAAGCTTGGCATCGAGACCAGCGCCTGTACCGCCCCGGTACGCGGGTCGATGGCGATCGCCGCGCCCTTCTTCGCCCCCACCTGGTTGTTGCGCAGCTGGTCGTACGCCACGTCCTGCGCCCGCTTGGAGAGCGTGAGCAGGACGTTGCCACCACCGGTCTCGTCACCGGTGAACAGGTCCTTGAACCGGTCGCCGATCAACTGGTCGCTGGTGCCGGCCAGGAAGTCGTTCTCCACCTGCTCGATGCCCTTGTCGGCCAGGTTGACAGGCTTGTAGCCGAGCACGTGGGCGTACTTGGCACCGCCCGGGTAGGAGCGCTGGAACTTCAGCTTGCCGGTGGTCTCCTTGCTGGTGGCCAGCGCGGTGCCGCCGGCCTCGATGTTGCCGCGCTTGCGCTTGTAGTCGGCAACCTGGACCCGACCGTTGTAGTCGCTGGTGCGGTATTCATCGGCCTTGTACGCCTGGATCCAGTTGAGGTTCGCGAAGAGCAGGCCGAACAGGACAATGACGACGACGCCGACGCGGCGCAGGGGTGCGTTCACGGCTTGATCACCTCCGTGGGAGCACCGTGCAACTGCTCGGGCGGGCCACCCGTCGGTCGGGCCGCCTTGCCACCACCACCGGTCACCGGACGGCGTGCGCCGTCGGAGACCCGCAGCAGCACCGCGATGAGCAGCCAGTTGGCCATCAGCGACGAACCACCGGCGGACAGGAACGGCGTGGTCTGACCGGTGAGCGGGATGAGCTTGCTGATGCCGCCGACGATCACGAAGACCTGGAGGCCCAGGGTGAACGCGAGACCGCCGGCGAGCAGCTTGCCGAACGAGTCACGCACCGCGAGCGCGGCGCGCAGGCCCCGCTCCACGATCAGCAGGTAGACCACGAGCAGCGCGGAGAGGCCGAAGAGGCCGATCTCCTCACCGATGCCGGCGAAGATGAAGTCGTTCTGCACCTCGGGCAGGATGTCCGGTTGGCCGCCGCCCGGCCCGGCGCCGAACAGCCCGCCCGTGCCGAGGGCGAGCAGGCCCTGGACGAGTTGGTAGCCCTTGCCGTGCGGATCGGCGAACGGGTCCAGCCAGATCTCCGCGCGCACGTAGAAGTTGGCGAACGGCCCACCGACCGTCGAGCCGAGGATGTAGGCGAGGTAGGCGCCCCCGAAGAAGAGGATCAGACCGATCAGCAGCCAACTGACCCGTTCGGTGGCGATGTAGAGCGTCACCACGAACATGCCGAAGTAGAGCAGCGAGGTGCCGAGGTCCTTCTCGAAGACCAGCACCAGGACGCTGATCAGCCAGACCACCACGACCGGGCCGAGGTCGCGCCCGCGCGGGAAGTCGATGCCGAGAAAACGCCGGCTGGCCAGCGACAACACCTCGCGCTTGCGCACCAGGTAGTAGGCGAAGAAGACAAGCAGCGCCAGCTTGGCGAACTCGCCTGGCTGGATGGAGAAGCCACCGACCCGGATCCACAGCTTCGCGCCGTTGATCTCGGAGATGCTGCTGGGCAGCACCGCCGGGAGCATCACCAGCACGATGCCGGCAAGCCCCAGGGTGTACGCGTACCGGGAGATCGAACGGTGGTCGCGCATGATGGCCAGCAGGACGGCGGCGAGGATCACCGAGGCGAGCGTCCAGGCCAACTGCCGGCCGCCGATACCGGCGAAGGTGGCCAGGCCCTCCCGGTCGGCAGGTGCCGCCTCGCCCAGGTCGATCCGGCGCAGGAAGCCCACCCCGAGGCCGTTGAGCAGGGCCACCGCAGGCAGCAGCGCCGGGTCGGCGTACGGGGCGAGGAACCGGATCACCAGGTGCAGGCCGAGGAAGACCGCGCCGACTGCGGCAGCGGGCATCCAGAAGTCCGGGGTGACAGTGTCCAGCAGGTTCGCCTCGACGGTCGCCATGTACGCGGCCACGATCACCATGGCCAACAGCAGCAGGGACAGCTCGGCGTTGCGACGTGACCGGGCCAGGCGTACGCCGGAATCCCCGCCCGTGGTGGCGGGCGAGGGTGCCGGTGTGGCCGCTACGGTCACGGGTGGGGTCCTTGTGATCTCAGCCGACGCTCACTCAGGAGACCGGCAGCCGGCCGGGTCGAGCCCCGGCGCTGTCGAATCGGAGGGCGTGGCGTCGGATGGGGAGGTCAGATCGGTGGCCGCGAGGGTCGGGCTTGCGCTGACGACCCCGTTGGGGGTCACCGGCGCCCCGGCGCTGGGGCTGCCGTTCGGCTCCGGGGTGGTCCCGGGAAGGGCGGTTGTCGGCGAGGCCGACGGCGTGCCGCCCACCGCCGTCGGGTCGGGCGGGCAGATCGGCTTCAGGTTCGGGTTGGTCGGGGTGTCGCTCGTCAGCTCGGCGAGCTGACGTTCGGCGTCCGGCTCGCTCTTGGCCCGGATGCCCACCTTGACGGTGTCCTGAGCGGCGACGGTGAGGTCGTCCAGCCGGGTGCTGCTGGTGCGGTGCACGGTGGAGAGGTCAACTCCGGCGATCTGCCCCTGGATGCCCCGGAAGACAGCGACCTGCCCTTCGTCGGTGGCACCCACGTAGTACTGGCGCTGCGTGTACGTCCAGCCGGCGAAGAGACCACCGCCGATGATCACCAGGATGGCCAGCGCCATCGCGGTGGCCCGCACCGGTCGGTGCCTCCGCTGCTCCGGCTCGTCGTCCGAGGACGTCGGCTCCTCCGGCACAGCCGGGCGCGGCGCGGAGAGCGCCGAGGCCCGGGCGGCAGGGGTCGAGTTGTCGGCGGAGGTGGCCATGCCCCGGTCCCGGGCGGCGGCGCCGCCCACGATCGGGGTCGCCTCGACGATGTCGTGGTCGGTGGCGTCGGCGATGATCACAGTGATGTTGTCCGGGCCGCCACCGCGCAGGGCGAGCTGAACCAGGCGCTCGACGCACTGCTGCGGGTCGGTGTACTCCCGCAGGGAATCACCGATCGTCTCGGCGCTGACCACACCCGACAGGCCGTCGCTGCAGATCAGGTAACGGTCACCGGGCAGCACCTGACGCACCGAATATTCGGGGTCGATGTCCCGGCCGTCCAGGGCGCGGGTCAGCAGCGAACGCTGCGGGTGGCTGCTCGCCTCCTCGGCGCTGATCCGGCCCTCGTCGACGAGCATCTGGACGTACGTGTCGTCCTTGGTGATCTGGGAGAACTCACCGTTGCGCAGCAGATAGGCCCGCGAGTCGCCGATGTGGACCATCCCCAGCTTGCTGCCGGAGAAGAGGGTCGCCGTCAGCGTGGTGCCCATCCCCTCCAACTGCGGGTTGGCGTCCACCGTGTCGCGGAGCTGTTGGTTGGCGGTGCCCACGGCCGAACGCAACGCGTCGACGAGGGCGTCCCCTGGGACGTCCTCGTCGAGCGGCGCCATGGCACCGATGACGATGTTGCTGGCGACGTCACCGGCGGCCATACCGCCCATGCCGTCGGCAACGGCGAGTAGCCGCGGCCCGGCGTAGACGGAGTCTTGATTGCCGTCACGGATCAGACCGCGGTCGCTGTGGGCCGCATAGCGCAGGGTCAGAGTCATGGCCGTAATTCGAGGGAAGTGCGGCCGATCCGGATCGGCACGCCGAGGGGGACGGGGGTTGGTCCGGTGACCTTAGCGCGATCGAGGTATGTCCCGTTAGTCGAGCCGAGGTCCTCGACGAACCACTGCCCCTCGCGCGGCATGAGCCGGGCATGCCGCGCGGAGGCGTAGTCGTCGGTGATGACAAGCGTGGAATCCTCGGCCCGACCGATGGTGATCTGCGCTTCACCGAGGGTGATCCGGGTGCCGGCCAGTTGACCGGCGGTCACCACCAGTTGATGGGCCGCCCGCCCCCGCTTCACCTTTGCTGGTTTGGCCGCCTGCTGCCCCGTCGAGGCGCCGACCGCTCGTGGTGCCGCCACCAGGCGACCGGACCGGGCTCCCGCGAAGAGGTCCCGACGGATCACACCGACCACCGTGAACACGAAGATCCACAGGAGGATCAGGAACCCGAACCGGGCGACGGTGATGACCAGTGCCGGCAAGGCGGCTCAGCCGTCCACGCGGAAGGTCAGCGTCGTGGTGCCGAGCTGGACCATGTCACCAGGGTTCAGGGCGACGGCGGAAACCCGCTGCCCGTTGACCATGGTGCCGTTCGTGGAGCCCAGGTCGGTCAGCACGACCTGGCCGCCGTCGAAATCCAGCCGGGCGTGTCGCCGGGAGATGCCGACGTCGGGCAGGCGCAGGTTGGCCTGGTCACCGCGACCGATCACCGTCGACCCCATCTGGAGGGGGTAGGTGCGGCCGTCACCGGAGACCAGCCGCACGTTGCGGCCACCACCGTGCCCGGGCGGCGGGCCGTAGCCCCCACCCTGGTCGTACGCGGGGTAGGCGGGCGGACCGGCGTCGTAGCCGGGTGCCGACACCGGGGCGACCTCGCCACCGGTGTAGACCTCGGCGGTGACGCGGAACATTCCCGTGTCCAGCCCCTCGCCCCGCTCGATCTCGACGATCACGTCGCCGTAGACCGTCCAGGCCTGCTCGCCGATGAACTCCGCCTGCGACTGGGCCAGTTCCTGGGCCAGCGCGGCGGCGTACGGGGCCAGCCGACTGTGGTCGAACGGCGAGAGATCGATCACGTAGCGGTTGGGCACCAGCGTCCGCCCACCGGCGAGGATCGCCTTGTGCGCCTCAGCCTCCCGCTGCATGGCATTGAGGATCTCCACGGGGTGGACCACCCCTTTGAAGACCTTGGCGAAGGCCCCTTCGACCAGGCCTTCCAGACGCTTCTCGAAGCGTTGCAGCACGCTCACCGGCTCCTCCTCGGGTCCCGAGGACATGATGGTATCCGGCCGGCGCGCGCGCAGCTCACACGCCGCTCGGCCCGCCTGCTACCGGCCTGTTCGGAAGGGCCGGGACTGCCGTGCTACTCTTTCGTCCGCCACGAACGGTAACCGGTCGAGGCGAGCACCCGGAACAGCCTAGTATCTCCGGGGTCCTGTTGGAGACAGCGGGCTCAGGGCAGCTAGAGTGGTCCGGGTTGTGCCACGGGGATGTGGCGGAATGGCAGACGCGCACGGTTCAGGTCCGTGTGCCCGAAAGGGCGTGGGGGTTCAACTCCCCCCATCCCCACCAGAGACGAGGGCTCCGCGGAATGCGGGGCCCTTCCGTCGTATCGGGGCGTGCCGGACATCACGCTATGCTCCGATGGATTCTGCCTCCGATGGACCAGGAGTGGCGTGTGACTGTCGCGTTGGTGACCGGCTCGGGTGGTCTGATCGGCTCCGAGGCGGTCCGGCACTTCGCCGGTCTCGGCCTGGACGTCGTCGGCATCGACAACGACATGCGCCGGTACTTCTTCGGCGAGGACGGCTCCACCTCGTGGAGCCTGGAGCGGCTGAGCCGGGACCTGGGTGACTCGTACACCCACTTCGCCGTGGACATCCGGGACCGCGACGGCCTTGAACAGGTCTTCAAGAAGTACGGCCCGGACATCGCCGTGGTGATCCACAGCGCGGCGCAGCCGAGTCACGACTGGGCGGCCAAGGAGCCGTACACGGACTTCGACGTGAACGCCGGCGGCACGCTCAACATGCTGGAGAACACGCGGCGGCACGCCATCGACGCGCCGTTCATCCACTGCTCGACGAACAAGGTCTACGGCGACCGGCCCAACAACCTGCCGCTTGTCGAGCTGGACACCCGGTACGAGCTGCCCGAGGACCACCGCTGGTACGAGGGCATCACCGAGGACATGTCGATCGACCACTCGCTGCACTCGGTCTTCGGCGCCTCGAAGGTCGCCGCGGACGTGATGGTTCAGGAGTACGGCCGCTACTTCGACATGAAGACCGCCTGTTTCCGGGGCGGCACGCTCACCGGCCCGGCGCACTCGGCCGCCGAACTGCACGGGTTCCTGGCGTACCTGATGCGCTGCGTCATGGAGGGCCGGACGTACAACCTGTTCGGCTACAAGGGCAAGATGGTCCGCGACGCGATCCACTCGCACGACGTGTTGACCGCGTTCGAGGCGTTCTTCCGGGCGCCCCGGTCGGCCGAGGTCTACAACCTGGGCGGCGGCCGGCACTCCAACACGTCGCACATCGAGGCGTTCCGCGTCGCCGAGGAGATCACCGGCCGCGAGGCGCGGATCAACTACGTCGAGCAGGCCCGCACCGGCGACCACCAGTGGTACGTGAGCAGCATGGGCCGCTTCGAGGAGCACTACCCGGACTGGAAAATCACGTACGACGTGCCGATGATCCTGCGGGAGATCTACGAGGCCAACGTGGACAAGTGGGTGCCGCAGTCATGACCGCACAGAGCAAGCGCAACGTGCTCGGCGTCCTGGTCGACGCCACCGACTACACCTCGGCCACCGACGCGGTGGTGACCGCGGCGCACGAGCGGCGCCCGTTCGCGCTCACCGCGCTGGCCGTGCACGGCGTGATGACCGGCGTACTGGACCGGCCGCACAACGCGCGGCTCAACTCCTTCGACGTGGTCACCCCGGATGGGCAGCCGGTGCGCTGGGCGCTCAACCTGCTGCACGACGCCGGGCTCACCGACCGGGTCTACGGGCCGACACTGACCCTGCACGTGCTCTCCCGCTTCGCCGACGAGGGACTGCCGGTCTACCTGTACGGCTCGACCGAGGAGACGCTTGCCAAGCTGATCCCCGCGTTGGAGCGGATGTTCCCGGCGCTGAAGATCGCCGGAGTGGAGCCGTCGAAGTTCCGTGCCGTCCAGCCGGGCGAGGACGCCGAGATCGCCGACCGCATCCGGTCCAGTGGCGCCCGGCTCGTCCTGGTCGGGCTCGGCTGCCCGCGCCAGGAGGTCTTCGCGTACGCCATGCGTCCGCTGCTGGACATGCCGCTGATGGCGGTCGGCGCGGCCTTCGACTACCACGCCGGGCTGCTGCGCCAGCCTCCGCCGTGGATGCAGCGCGCCGGCCTGGAATGGTTCTGGCGGCTCGGTCTGGAGCCGAAGCGCCTCTGGAAGCGTTACGTGATCCTCAACCCCGCCTACCTGACCCGGCTGGCCGGGCAGAAGACCGGCCTGTGGAAGGCCCGCCCGCCGGCCCCGGCCACCGAGCGACCGGCGACCTTCGCGGTCTGACCCCTTCCCCAATCGCGTACGGCGCGAGGCCCCACCCGCTTCGGGTGGGGCCTCGTGTCGTACGGGGACCGGTCAGACAGTCAGGGTCCAGCTGTTGATGTAGCCGGTGTCGGCCGAGTACACGTCACGAACCTGGAGCCGCCACGTGCCGTCGGCGGCCTCGCTGGACAGGTTGACCGTGTACGTGGCGATCACGTTGTCGGCGCTGTCCGAGCCCGAGTTCTTCAACCGGTACGAGCTACCGTCCGGGGCGAGCAGGTCGATGACCAGGTCACCGCGGTACGTGTGCACGATGTTCACCGCCACAGTGGAGGCCGACGACGCGCTACGGCCGCACCCGGAGATGGTGATCGCGCTGGTGACGGCCGACCCGGCGTCCGGGATCGTCACGTCGGTGGCGTTGGTGCCGGTGCAGCCGGTGGGCGGGGGCGGAGTGGTGCCGCCGCTGCCGACGTAGAGCAGCCGGTTCGGTGAGCCGGTGCCGGGGCTGGTCACGACGTTGGGGGTCGCGTTGGCGACAAGCTGGTCCCGGACCTGCTGCGGGCTCCAGCTCGGGTTTGCGCTGGCTACCAGGGCAGCCGCGCCGACCACGTGCGGGGTGGCCATCGAGGTGCCGCTGATCGTGTTGGTCGCGGTGTTGCTGGTGTGCCAGGCCGACGTGATCGACGACCCGGGCGCGAAGATGTCCAGGCAGGTGCCGATGTTGGAGAACGACGAACGGGCGTCGGTGTTCGTCGTCGAGCCCACGGTGATGGCCTCGGCGGTGCGGGCCGGCGAGGTGTTGCAGGCGTTGGCGCCGCTGTCGTTGCCTGCCGCGAGGCCGTACGTCACACCCGACGCGATCGAGTTGCGAACCGCTGTGTCCAGGGAGCTGTTCGCGCCACCGCCGAGGCTCATGTTCGCCACGGCCGGCTTGATCGCGTTCTGGGTGACCCAGTCGACACCGGCGATCACACCGGCGTTGGTGCCGCTGCCGGAGCAGTTCAGCACCCGTACGCCGACGAGTTGAACGCCCTTGGCGACGCCGTACGCGGAACCGCCGACGGTGCCGGCGACGTGCGTGCCGTGCCCGTTGCAGTCGTCGGCCGCTCCGCCGTCGACAGCGTCGAAGCCGGAGGTGGCCCGGCCGCCGAAGTCGCTGTGGGCGAAGCGGATGCCGGTGTCGATGATGTAGGCGTGCACGTTGCTCGCCGTGTTCGGGTAGGTGTAGGAGCTGTCCAGCGGCCGGTTGCGCTGATCGATCCGGTCGAGACCCCAGGAGGGCGGGTTGGCCTGCGTTCCGGAGATCGACACGGTGTGGTTCTGCTCGACGTACGCCACATCCGGGTCGGCGGCGATCCGGGCCGCCGCCTTCGCGCTGACGGTGACCTCGAAGCCACGCAGCGCCGTACCGTAGGTGCGGGCGATCGACCCTCCGTGCCTGCCGGTCAGCCGCTTCGCGGCGTCGCCGACCCGGCTGAGGGTGACGGCGCTGTCCTTGAGGACGACGATGTAGCTGTCCTGCACGGCGGTGGCTCCGCCGGCCTCCCGGACCACGCCGACGGGCTCGGCGGCCAGGGCGGGGGTACCGACGGCCAGCACTGTCGCCGTTGCCACCCCGACCAGTACGGACCTGCGTGGAAGACCCATTTCCCTACCTCCCTCCGACCGGCGGCGAAACGCGGCCACCGATCAACTCAATCGACACTTGCCGATCGAGCTGAGGGTAGATCGGCACGGTCGGCCAAGAAACATGTCGAAACGTCCATCACCTTGATGGGATGACCCCCTACGGGGCGGGCTTCCGGGGCGAACCGGGGACCGGCCCGGATTCGCTGAGCGTCGAATCGGGAAAGACTCTCCGACATGGAAAGTCAGCTCGCCATCCTGTTGCCGGTAGCCGCCGTCTGGCTGGCCGCCGGGGTCCTGGCCGACCGACTGCCCCGGCTGCGCGACGCGAGCGCGCTGCGACGGCGTACCGGATTGTTGCTGGCACTGGCACTGACCGGCGTGACGCTCGTCGCGGCGGTGGCCGTCGGCGGGCTGTTCAGCGCCGGCACCGCGCCTGTCGACCGGGCCGCCGCCGCCCTCGCCCTCGCCACCGGGCCGGCGCTCGTGGTGGCAATCTGCTCCCTGCGGCGGATCCGCCGACTCCGGGCCGGGGCCGGCGCGTTCGATACGGCACCCGGCACGCCCGCCCCGCACGGGCTGCGCGCCGCCGCGGCGCACCCGCTCGTCGGGTTGCCGTTGCAGGTGACCGCCCTGGCGACAATGCCCGCGGTGATCGCGGCGGCCGGCGCGGACCTCGGCGCGGAGCCCGGGGTCGCCGGGCCGGCGATCACCGTCGGCGCACTCGCGGTGGCGGCCATCGGCGTCCGGCACGCACTTCGGCACAACCGGCTCGCCGAGCGGACCCAGCAGGCCGCGCCACGCTCAGCGCGGGCGACCGGACCCCTGCACGTATAGCAACTCCAGGATCGCCCGGGTCGCCTCGAACCAGCGGTCCAGCCAACCCGGCGGCGGCACGCTGCCCTTCGGGGGCAACTCCATGAGCAGGCCACGCAGCAGCGGGTGGTCGGCCAGCGACGCGGTGGGCTCCACCGGCCAGCCGGTCGGCGGGAACGACGGCTCGACTAGCGGGTTCGGGTCCAGCGAGGGCAGCGAGAGCGGTGCATCGCCCGCCTCGGAGTCCGTCGACTCCCGGCCGTTCAACTCCTGCTCGGTCGAGACCACCTCGGTCAGTACGGTGTCCCGACGTGCCCCGCGGTACTTGCCACCGAACCGCTCCGGCTTACCCGGACCGTTGGTGAGGTTGTCTGAACCGATCGTCGTCATCCGTCTCGCCTACCTCGTTCGGGTGCGGTCGGTGCGGCGGTCGTGATCAGCGCCGTACCGACCGGTTCAACGAGGCGGACCCGCTGTGGCGACGGGAATCCCGGCGGAACCTCACCCGCACCTGTCGATCCGGCGGCCCGACAGCCCGCAATCGGGGACGCGGAAGGTCCCCGCCCGGTCGGGGCCGGACGGGGACCTCAGCTGACCTCCGGGTCAGGACGCGCTCAACACACCACCCCTGGCGCCGGCGACGAAGGCGTGCCAGTCACCGGGAGCGAAGACCAGCGCCGGTCCGGCCTTGTCCTTCGAATCCCGAACTCCGACAGCCCCGGTCACGTACGCCACCTCCACGCAGTTGTCACAGTTCGGCCCGCTCTTCGAGCTCTTGAACCACGTTGCCTGCGTCAGGTCCACGGGGAACCCCTTGGTCGCCATCTCGGCTCCTCTGCCAGTTTTGCGATGTGTGCGACGGACTCCTCCGGACGAATGGCCGCAGCACGGATGTGATCGAAGATGAAGCTGTACTTCTGCAGTTCGTCGCTCTTCTCGAGGAAGAGCCCACCCGTGGCGTTCTCCGCGTACACCACATCCGGATCACCGGGCTCGGGGAAGCTGAGGATCGTGAAGGTCCCGTCCATGCCGGCGTGCGCTCCCACCTCGAAGGGCAGGATCTGCAGCGTCACGTTCGGCAACTCGGCCACTTCGACCAACCGCCTGAGCTGGCCACGCATCACCTCGTCCCCGCCCACCGGCCTGCTTACCACCGCCTCATCGAGCACCACCCACAGATCGACCGGATCGTCCTGGGTCAATAACGACTGGCGGCCGAGACGGACACGCACCCGCTGGTGCACCTGGTCGGCGGTGAAGTCCGGGCGGGCGGCGCGGATCATCGCACCGGCGTACTCCTCGGTCTCCAACAGACCGGGGACCACCTGCTGCTCGTACGCCCGGATCGAACTCGCGGCGGCCTCCAGCCCGACGTACGCCCCGACGAGCACGGTGCTGTACGGATGCCACCAGCCCTTCTGCCGGGCCTCCCGGGCGATCTGCACGAGTTCGTCGCTCTCGGCGCCCACCACGCCGTAGATCCGCAGCATGTCCCGCACGTCGCGTGGGGTGGCGGTGGTGTGCCCGGTCTCGATCCGGGAGACCTTGGACGCCGAGCACTCCAACTGCTCGGCGACGACCTCGATGGTGATGCCCGCCGACTCCCGCTGCCGGCGCAACTCCGCACCGAGCCTCCGGCGCCTGATGGTCGGGCTGCGCCGCTCACTCATCGCGCGACCTCTGCGTCCGAGGCTTCCGCTGGTTGCTCGACCCCACTCGGGCTACCTCCGGTCGACGCGCCACTGGCTGCCGCCCGCCGGAGGCGCGACCGTCGACCGGCGGGCGTTCGCGGCGAGGGGTGTGGTGCCCGGCATCGGACGGCCGCGACGGCGAAACCGGCCCCCAGTGTGACGCCAGCACGCGTATGCCTTCAAGCAGCGGTTTGCGTGTCGGACTCACGTATTGGCAAAAGTCGACGTGCAACTTGCATGAAGCACGTCACTGATGCACTCTGTCCGTATGGCACGGATCACTCAGCGTTCCGATCCGCTCTCCGGGTGTGGTGACCCGGGGCGCTGCTCGGGGCACGGGCCGGGCCAGCGACACACGGATCTGCCCCCGGGGTAAGGACCCCACCGCTGCAAGCCAGCCGGCTGTGGCGGTGGGCGCGGTTCCCGGAGGCGGTCAGGTGATGGTCGGGTGGCGGCACGCCACCAGCGGGTACGGCCCGACCACCGCCATCCCGCACCACCGGCCCACGAGGCGCGACCCCGTCACCGGGCCATGACGTCCCCGACAGTCACCGCCGGCACCCCGCCGGCCGACCCTCCCAGGAGCCCATGTGCTTCCCCGCTCCGGTGACGTACTGCATGTGACTCGCGCGGCGAGTGTCCAGTTCCTCAGGCCCATCATGTTCCGGGTGATCCGGGTGCTCGAGTGGCCGACCTACGATGGCTGGCTCTGGCTCGACGGCTACGAACTCAACACCGCTGGCGACGCGGTCAACCGACGGTCGATCTTCGTTCAGCGGGACGGGCTGCACCAGGTGCAGGCCGCACCGCAGCCCCGCCCGCACACCGTACGGGCCCGCCGGTCGGTGGCCCGTACCCCGGTTGCAGTTGGCTGACCAGCCCGATCCGCCGCCGGTGGGCGTGCCGTCGCCATAGAATTGGTACGCCCACCCCGGCACCGTTCCACCCGCACGTCCAGGACCCTGAGCCTGGGATGGTTCATGGTCAATCAGCCCGCCATGCGGCGGCACCACCGCTCCCGTATCACCTGTGCTCTCGGACTTCTCGCCCTGCTCGGGGCCGTGACCATCCTCGTGGTCCTGGCCCGCGACCCGGCGCTGTCGTCCACACGCCTGGTCACTCCGGTGCCGGCTCCCGAGATCACCGTGGTCGACTCCGACCCGGCTGACGACGCAGCCGGCTGGATCGGCGCCGAACCACCGGAGGAACAGCCCGAAACGACAGGCCCGGCCGCCGGCTCCGGTGCCGGCGGTCAGTCCAACGGCCAGCAGGAGACCACCGACGCGGCCCCGGCCAGGCACACCGCTACGGACGTCCGCCGCTCACTGTTCTGGTCCGGCCTCTTCGGCCTCACCATCTCGCTGGCCGGTCTCGGTCTGGTCGGCACCCGCCGTCGGATGTGGTGAGCGCCGGTCACGGCATGCCGGTCCCCGGCGGTCACGGCGTGCCCGTCGGGCTCGGGCTGGCCGAGCCGGTACCCGTCGACGGCCGCCCCTGCGAGATCACCAGCAGCACCTCCTCGTCGGTCGACACGGACGTGCCGGCCTCCGGCTCGGTGCTCACCACAGTGCCCGGCGGCAACTCCGACTGTCGGTACACCACCCGGTAGGCCAGGCCGAGCCGGTCCAGCAGCCCTTCCGCCGTGGCCTGTGTCAGGCCGGTCAGCGGCGGCACCGGCACCTGCTCCGGCGGGGCGCTCGTCGGTGGGCTGCTCGGCGTCGCACTTGTCGGTGCCGCCGATGTGGGCGCGGCGCTGGTCGGCGCTGCCGAGGTAGCAGTGGCCGACGGCAGCGACGGAGTCGGCCCGGGGTTGTCGGGGTCGTCATCCCGCGCGTCGAGCAGGACCCACACCGCCGCGCCGAGCAGTCCGGCGAGGAGTAGGGCGAGCACACCCCAGAGGATGGGCAGCCACCAGCGCCGGCCACCCTGCTCCTCGACGTACCAGTCTCCGGTGGGCTCGGCCGGCCGGGGCGCCTGCACCTCGGCGCGCCCGGACCACGGCGGCGTCGTCGACCGCTCGACAGGCATCCGCGCCGTCCGGTCGCCCGCCGGCCCCGCCCGGTCGAACGGCACGGTCTGCTCCGGCGACGCTTCACGCCCAGCGGCTGCGGTCCGGTCGATCGGCATCGTCTCGTCCGGCGACCCGGAACGCCCAGCCGCCGCAGTGCGGTCGAACGGCACGGTCTCGTCCGGCGACGCTTCGGGCTTCGGGGGCGGTAGGGCGTGCGTCCGGTCGTCGTCGGGCTCCCCGGTGGGCGGCTCCTGGCGGTCGTCGCTCATCGCACGTCCTTTCCCGAACCGGGCGGGCGGCACGGCCCTCGACCGCCAACCTAACCGCCCAGGTCGACCTGGGCCGGGATCAGCGACGTGAACCGCGTGCCGCAGGACGGTCGGCCGCGCTCGCCTGGCCGAGCGGGTACGCCGGTGGGCCGGCCGGTCAGGGGGTGGGTTTTGTCGTCGGCTGGTCCGGTGCCGCCCCGCACCAGATGCTGACCTCGTCGTTCCAGCGGGCCGGGCCGTCCTCGGCCGGGTCCTGCCGGCTGACCTCACCGCTGCGCCCACTGCGGTAGCGCGGGTAGAGACCCGCGTCGACCAGGTCGTCGGCCGCTTCGGCGCACTCGTCGCCGACCACGTCGGGCACCTCGGCGGCCGGTGCAGGGCCGGCCACCTGAAGTTGCACTGTGGTGCCCCGGGTCACCTGGGTGCCCACGGCCGGCGAGGTGCTCTCGACTGTGCGGCCGCTGCCGGTGCCGAAGACAAGTCTCCAGCCCAGCCGCTGCTTGCGCAGCGTTTCCCGTGCCTGCTCGAAGTCGGTACCGATGACCGGTGGCACTGTCAGCCCCGCCGCCTTGGTGGTGGCGGACGTCCGAGGTGCGGCGGGAGTGGTCCGGCCCGCGGCCGGTCGGGACGGGGTGACCCGGTCCGTCGGCGTGGGGGTCGCGCTCGCCGCCGCCTGCCGATCAGCCTGGGACGTGTCGCCCTCGCCGGCCAGCAGCCAACCGCCTGTCGCACCGACAGCCACGAGGAGTACGGCGACCAGCCCGCCGCCGAGCAGCACGCTGGCCCGGCCACCGCCGCCGCTTCCGGTGGAATCCTGCCGACCCGTGTCCGCGTCCGTCATACCGCCCACCGCCTCATCACCGGCGACCGTACCGTCTGCCGCCCAACCCGTTGTGCTGACAGTACAAACCGGCGGGTCGCTGCGACTCGCCGCGTCGACGACGGGACGTTACGCTGCCCGGCATGGCCAGACGGGGCTGGGGAGTATCGATCGTGACAGCGGTCGGGGTCGCTGCCGGCGCGGGCGCGGCGCAGCTGGGCTTCGGCTACGGACTGGGCGTCATCACCTGGACACCCACCGACGCCGGAGCCAACGACACGGCCTGGGCGGACGGCCTCGCCTGGGCAAGTTGGCTCGCCGCCAGCTCGACAGTGCTCGGTGCGGTCTGCGCACAGCGGCTGCACCACCGTTCCGTACCCGCGCCTGCGACAAGCGCTGAGCCGACCCCGACGGCCGAGCCCGACCGTGCGGAGTCGACGGCGGTCGAGGCAGGTCGGACGCCACCGGTCGAAGGCACCGACAAGGTTCGGGGCACGACGGCAGGTCGGTCGACGCGGGAGGCAGACCCGCAGCGCGGCGAACGGGACGGTCTGCTCCGCAGCCTTGCGTTGGCGCTCGCCGCCGGGCTGGGTGGGCTGGTCACCGTTCTGCTTGTCGCCGTGCCGGCCCGGGTCGCGGTGGGTGCCGACACCAGCGTGCCGCAGCGGGTGGCCGCCCTGCACGCGACGCTGGGCATCCTGATCGGCGTCCTCGTCGCGCTGTGGGCGCTGCGCTCGCGTACCGCCGCCTTGAACGTCACCGCCACGGCCGCCTGGCTCTGGCTGCTCGCGGTGGTGTCGGTGGTCGACGGAGTACGCGTCGGACGCGGGCTGACCGGCGCCCAACTCGGCACCTGGCAGCTCGACCCGGACCACGCGCGGTACTGGATCGGGGGGCAGCTCTACTGGCCCGGCGCGCTGCTGGCGCTCATTCCCGCTCTGCTGATCGGTGCGCTCGCCGCACGCCGCGCCGCACGCGCGGGCGGGCATCGGGTCGGCGCGGCGGCCTCCGGCGCGGCCGGCCCGCTCCTCGTGGCGCTCGCCTACCTGACCACCGTGCCGCGCTGGGCGACGCTGGGCCCCGCGCAGTTCTCCACGCAGCTCATCGCCCCCTACGCGGTGATCGCCGGCATCGGCGGTTCGGTGCTGGTCGCCGTCTTGGCCGAGCGCGCCGACCGGCGTCGGGCAGCCAGCCGGGAGGCGACCACATCGGAACCGGCGGCGGTGGACCCGGCAGCAGATGCCGGTCCGCCCCCGGCCACCGGCACAGCTCCGGGGGCCGACCCTCGGTCGACGTCGACGGTCGGGGCGCTTTCGGCCGAGCCGTCGGACGGGCTCACCGCCGCGCAGGACGCCACCGCCTCCGCCCCGCCGACGAGCCGGGCGACGCGATCCCGGAGCCGGGACGCCGCAGTGCCCCGGCCACGCGACGCCGACGCATCCCCGACCCGGGGCAGCGCCGTTCCTCCGCGCCGCGACGGCGTACCCCAGGTGCCGGCACCGCGCACGGACCCGGATCTATCGGATCCGGCCGACGCCATCGGCGGCGAGCCGGCCGAGAGCCCCGCCCCGAGCAGCCGGCGTCGCCGGCCGAGCCGCCCCGGCACCGACTGACCCTGCCTGCGCCGATCACCAGCGGTGGGCGGCCTTCTCCCGGTACGCGTGCGCCACGACCGGGCGGTCGGGTCAGTCGACGGGCCAGGTGTGGACCGGTTCGTTGCTGTGCTGGAGTTCGGCGTAGCGCTGGACCATGTGGTGCAGCGCCGCTGTCCGGTCCATCCCCCGGCGTCGCTCCGCCGCCCAGACCGCCTCGGTCTGCCACACGGCGCCGTTGCGGCCGGTCCGGCAGCGCTGCTCGATGATGCCGAGCAGCCGGTCCCGCTGCGCCGGGTCGACACCGAACCCGTCCAGGCCTGTGGCCGCTGTGGGCAGCAACTGGTCCAGCACCAGCTTGGTGACCGGTACGTCGCCGAGGCGGGGCCAGTGCAGCACCGCGTCCAGGCCGCGCCGGGCCGCCGCGTGGAAGTTCTCCTCGGCGGAGCTGAACGTGAGCTGACTCCAGATCGGCCGGTCCGACTCGGCCAGGCCGCGGGCCAGCCCGAAGTAGAAGGCCGCGTTGGCCAACATGTCGACAACCGTCGGGCCGGCCGGCAGCACCCGGTTCTCCACCCGCAGGTGTGGGCGGCCGTTCATGATGTCGTAGATCGGGCGGTTCCACCGGTAGACAGTGCCGTTGTGCAGCCGCAGCTCACCCAGCTCGGGCACCCCACCTGCGTGCAGCACCTCCACCGGGTCCTCGTCCTCACAGATCGGCAGCAGTGGCGGGAAGTAGCGGACGTTCTCCTCGAAGAGGTCGAAAATCGAGGTGATCCAGCGCTCGCCGAACCACACCCGGGGGCGTACTCCCTGGGCCTTCAGCTCGTCCGGACGGGTGTCGGTTGCCTGTTTGAACAGGGCGATCCGGGTCTCGGCCCAGAGTTGGCGGCCGTACAGGAACGGCGAGTTGGCGCCGACGGCCACCTGCACCCCGGCGATGGCCTGGGACGCGTTCCAGTAGTCGGCGAAGCTGTCCGGCGCGACCTGGAGGTGGAACTGGAGACTGGTGCAGGCCGCCTCGGGGGCGATCGAGTCGGTGTGCGTCTGCAACTGCTCGACGCCACGGATGTCGAGCTCGATGGCCTCACCTCGGGCACCGACGATCTGGTCGTTGAGCACCCGGTAGCGCTCGTTTGTGGACAGGTTGTCCTCCACCAGGTGGCCCTCGGTGAGAGTGGGCAGGATGCCGACCAGGACGATCTTCGCGTCGGACTTGGCGGCCCGCTCGTCGGCTCGGGAGAGGCTGCTGCGCAGGTCGTGTTCGTAGTCGGCGAAGCCGGTGCCCTCGATCAGCCGGGGTTCGGCGTTGAGTTCCAGGTTGAACTGCCCCAGCTCGGTCTGGAAGAGCGGATCGGCGATGTCGGCGAGGATCTCCTCGTTACGCATCGCCGGCTCGGCCGCCGAGTCGACAAGGTTGAGCTCGATCTCCAGGCCGGTCATCGGCCGGTCGGCGTCGAACCCGAAGTCGTCGAGCATCAGGGCGAAGACGTCCAGGCACCGCCGGACCTTCTGCCGGTAGCGGACGCGGTCCTCCCGGGTGAAGGCGCCCTGCGAGACGTCCCTGCCCATTGTGTCCTCCCGACGCCGGCGCGGTCGGGATCCTGCCGTCCCGGAAAGCGCATTGTGAACCACCACGTTAGGAGCGCTCGCCTGGCCAGGGCCAGGGGCCTACGGCGGTGATCCGACGCCGACCGGAGCGAGCACGCTCGTGGCGCCATCTGTACCCCGCCGAGACCTGTCCGACCCGATGACGATGCGAACAGCTCGTGACAATTCACACGGACCCGAGACGACGCCGGGCCCACGCCGAACGTACGGCGTGGGCCCGGCGTACCGGTGATCCGGGGGGATCAGGCCTGGCGGATGGCCTCGCCCTCGATCTCGATCTTGATCTTCTTGCCGACCAGCACGCCACCGGTCTCCAGGGCGACGTTCCAGGTCAGGCCGAACTCCTCGCGGTCGATCTCGGTGCTCGCGGAGAAGCCGAAGATGTCCTGCCCGAACGGGCTGCGGCCGACGCCCTCGAACTCCACCTCAAGCTCGACCGGACGCGTGACGTCCTTGATGGTCAACTCACCGTTGAGGACGAATTCGTTGCCACGGCGGGACTTGACGCCGGTGCTGCGGAACTCCAGGGTCGGGTACTTCTCGACCTCCAGGAACTCGGGGCTGCGCAGGTGCGCGTCCCGGTCGGCCTGAGTGGTGTCGATGCTGGCACCCTGGATGGTCGCGACGACCGAGGACTGCAACGGGTCCTCGGCGACGGTGATGGTGGCGGTTGCCTCGTTGAACTCACCGCGGACCCTGCTCACCATCATGTGCCGGACGACGAAGCCGACCCGCTTGTGCGCCGCGTCCAGCACGTAGGTGCCGGGCGCCGGGATGGTAAGGCCGTCCCAGTCGCGGGTAACCGCATCGGTGCTGCTGGTCATGCTGGAGCCTCCAGGAAGATTTCGTTCAGTAGCCTAATGACTGCCTGAGCAACTATACCTCTAACAATATTCCCCGTGTCAATAACTGGTAGGATGAGCGAGTGACAAACGTGTTCGACGATCCTCGGATCACTGCCGTCGGCCTGCTCTACGAGGCGCATGCTGGGCTGTCGGCCCGGTTCTCCGCCCAACTGGAAGAGCACGGCCTGTCCGCTGTCGAGTTCGAGGTGATCACCCGACTGGCCCGCTCGCCGGGCAACCAACTACGGATGACCGACCTGGCCGCCCAGACCTCCCTGTCCACAAGCGGGGTGACCCGGGTGGTGGACAGGATGGAACGCGACGGGTTACTCACCCGCCGCGCCTGCCCCAACGATCGACGCAGCTCGTACGCGGTGGTCACTGCGGCCGGCATGCAGCGGCTCGACGAGACGATGCCCGGACACCTGCTGATCATCGAGCAGTGGTTCACCGGTCAACTCGACCCCGACGCCCTTGCGGCACTGCTCGACGGCCTGCGCCGCGTACGGGACGCCGTACATCCCGGTGCCACCGCCGGCAGTGACGACGTCACGCCGGAGCACGAGCTGGTCGACATCGAGGAGCCCGACGGTACGGCCTGACCCGCCGGCCACTCCCGCCGTATGAAACCACCCGGGAGTGGTGCCCGGCACCGGCAGAAAGACCGGCAGAACTGGCCTTGACGACCGGACAAAACTCACGAAGAGCACCTTTACGCCCGGGTAGCGGTGGCAGGCTGGCAGACACCGGGGATTCACCGGGGGGTGACGGCGCGGGCGGACAGCGAGGGGTAGCACCAAGGGGGCTTTCGCCCGCGCCACTCCCGCCCGACGGACGTCACAACCCGCGCCGGGAAACGATCCACCGCCGACCCTTGCCCCGTCGGCTACTGGCCCGGCGGCCCGCTCCGTCCAGCCGTCAGCGCGTAGAGCAAGCCCGACTCCTGCGGCAACAACCGGATGCCGCTCTCCTCACAGGCCCGGTCGAGGCGATCGAGAACAACCGGGTCCCCCGTGCTCGCAGCAAGCCCCACCAGCGCCTCCACGACGTCCCGCCGATCGTGACCGGCCTCGGCAGCGGCGGCGAACCACTCGGCCGCCAACTCCCGGTCACCCCGGTGCAGAGCCAGATTGCCCTCGATCAACGCGCAGATGCCCGCCTCCGGCCCGCCCCACGACAGCACCGCGTCATCCGAGCGTGGTCGCGGCGGCCCGGCCCGCCGACCCCACCGTCGACCAGGTGCGGCAAGCGTCGCCTCGGAGACCCCGGTACGCAGCTCGGCGAGCACCTCGGCCGCCTCCACGACACGCCCGTCCTGGGCGAGCGCCAGCCCGACAGTCCCCAGCACACGACGCCGCTGACCCGGATCACCCAACTCGAACAGCGCCGCCACCGCCCGCCGCCCCTGGTCCACGGCATCGGCGTACCGGCCCTCAAGGCGGGCGACTTCGGCCCTGTTGGCCCAGGCGAGCACCCGCAACCGTGGCTCACCGCCCTCGGCGGCGAGCCGGACCACGGCCGCCAGCCGACGGTGCGCCGCAGCCAGATCACCAATCCGGATCTCATGCCAGGCAAGGCTGTTCTGCGC
This sequence comes from Micromonospora profundi, assembly GCF_011927785.1. NCBI lineage: Bacteria > Bacillati > Actinomycetota > Actinomycetes > Micromonosporales > Micromonosporaceae > Micromonospora > Micromonospora profundi. The sequence goes on from NZ_JAATJK010000001.1 coordinate 5,906,926, forward strand.
CACCGCCACGTCCCGGGTACGCCCGTTGCGCGTGGCCAGCCGGAGCAGCGACTCCGCCTGCTCGCGGGCTTCGTCGTGCGCGCCGACGCTCGTCAGCAGCGCGCCCAGCACACTCCGGGCCTCCAGCTCGCCGGTCACGTCGCCCGCCTGCCGGAACAGGTCCAGCGCGGTCCGTGCCGTGCGCAACTCGTCGGCCTCCGCGCCATGCTCGGCAGCGAGCCGCGCCACCCCGAGACTCGCCCAACCGCGCAGGATCGGGTCCGCGTCGACAGTCCGCGGGTCGGCCAGCAGACGCCGCAGCCACTGCCGGCCGGTCACGTCGCGCCCCCGGAACCGCCACCAGCGGGTCAGGCAGGCCGCCAGTCGCAGAGCGGTAAGCGGATCGTCGGTGGCCGCGTGCGTCAGCGCCGAACTGATGTCGCTTGCCGCCTCGTCCAGCCGGTGCACCGCGTCGAGCAGTCGAGGGCCAGCCAGGTCGCCGGCGGTACGCGCCACCAGACGGGCGATCACCTCCGCGTGCCGGCGCCGGAGGCAGGCCAACTCGCCGGCGCCGACCGCCTGCTCGACAGCGAACTCACGGACGGCGTCGAGCAGCCGAAACCGGAACGGCCCGGTGCCACGTACGCTCAACAGGCCGAGTTCGGCGAGCCGGTCCAGCAAAGGAACCGGGTCGATCGCCACAGTTCCTTCCTGGTCGGCCGCGTCGGCAAGCATCTCCTCGGCCAACTCCACCGACCACCGGTTGCCGAACATGGCGAGCCGCCGCAACGCGTCCCGCTCATCGGGCGCGAGCAGCCGGTAACTGCTCGCCACGGCATCCCGCAGGGTGACCGCCACAGGCGTACGGATGGCATCGGTGCCGTACTGGCGGTTGGTTGTCGACTCGGGCGCGTCCCATCCGGGGTGGGCAGCCGGATCGGCGGGGGTGGTCAGGTCGAGCACCCGGTCGCCGTACCGGTCGAGCAGCTCGGTGAGGTCGAGCAGCCGGCCCCGGGCGGCCATCAGCTCGATGGCAAGCGGCAGTCCACCCAGTCGGCGAACCAGCGCGGCCAACGCCGGCAACTCCTCGGGTGTGGGCGGCTCCCGGCGGACCTGGGCGAGCCGGGCGATGAACAGCGCGACCGCGGGCCAGGAACCGAGCGTGGCCGGGCCGGAGTGTTGGGCGTCAGGCGGTGGCACCTCGAGCGGGGCCACCGGCCAGACCCGTTCGCCGGGCAGACCGACCGGGTGTCTCCCGGTGACGAGCACCCGCAGCGACGGCACCACTGTGGTCAACCGGTGCAGCGTCTCGGCGACCGGGCCGGGGGCCCGCTCCACCGCGTCCATCACCAGCAGTGCCGGCCGGCCGGACAATCGGGCGGCAAGCTCCGGTAGCCGGGCCTCGCCCAGCACTGTCATCGCGCCGGCGAGCACGTCCGGCCCGTCCGAACCCTCCCCGACCAGCACACCGGCGACGCCGGCCGGATACGCGCGGGCTGCCGCGTGTGCCACGGCCAGGGCGAGCGCGGTCTTGCCGACGCCGGCCAGCCCGACCAGGCTCACCAGTCGAGGGCCGCGCTCGGCGATCAGCATCTCGGCCAGCTCGCTGACGTCGCGGTCGCGACCGATCAGGGCGACCGGAGGCGGAAGGGCTGCCGGTGCGGCTGTCGCCTCCGTGTCGCCGGCCACCGCACCGCCCTCCGGCTGCGGAGGTTCACCACCGGCGGCGCCCCGGGCCGCGCTCAGGAACGCCGCACGGGTGGCTCCGGTCAGCTCCAACGCCGTGGCGAGCAGCTCGACGGTGGTGCGCTGCGGCCGGACCGATCGGCCGCGTTCCAGGTCGCGTACGGTCCGCACGCCCACCCCGGCTCGGGACGCCAGCTCCGCCTGGGTCAGTTCGGCAGCACGCCGGTGCGTGCGGAGCAGCTCCGGCAGCCGGGTACGACCAGCCGGGCTCCGCGACCAGTCCTGATCCGGAGTCATGGGCACGAAGAGTACGGTTCGACGCCGACTGATGGCAGTCGACCGTCTGGCTCCCGACGCCCGCTCGCCGATATCCGACAGCCGAACGGACAACTCGGCCTGGACAGGTGGCTGAACCGCTCGCCTCCCGGGTGCCCGCGCGGGTCAGAGACCCAGGTCGCGAGCGATGATCATGCGCTGCACCTCGCTGGTGCCCTCACCGATCTCCAGGATCTTGGAGTCCCGCCAGAAGCGGGCCACCGGGTACTCGTTCATGAAGCCGTAGCCGCCGTGGATCTGGGTGGCCTCGCGGGCGTTGTCCACGGCGATGGTGCTGGCGTGCAGCTTGGCGATGGCGGCCTGCCGCTTGAACGGCTCGCCGGCCAGCATCCGCGCGGCGGCGTCGTAGTAGGCCAGCCGGGCGGTGTGGGCCTTCAACTCCATGTCGGCGATCTTGAACTGGATCGCCTGGTTGGCACCGATCGGCCGGCCGAATGCCTGCCGCTCCTTCGCGTACTTGATCGACTCGTCGACGCAGCCCTGCGCGAGCCCGACGGCCAGCGCGGCGATGGCGATCCGACCCTCGTCGAGGATCCGCAGGAACTGGGCGAAGCCCCGACCCCGCGCACCGAGCAGGTTGGCCGCCGGCACCCGGCAGTCGTCGAAGGTCAGCTCGTGGGTGTCCGAGGCGGTCCAGCCCACCTTGGAGTAACCAGGCGCCACGCTGAAACCGGGCGTGCCGGTGGGCACGATGATCGTCGACAGTTCCTTCGAGCCGTCCGGGTTGGTGCCGGTCACGGCGGTGACTGTGACGAGTGCCGTGATGTCGGTGCCCGAGTTGGTGATGAACGCCTTCGACCCGTTGATGACCCACTCGTCGCCGTCCAACACGGCGCGCGTCTGGGTGCCTGCGGCGTCGGAGCCGGTGCCCGGCTCGGTGAGCCCGAAGCCGGCAAGCGCCTCGCCGCTGAGCAGCTTCGGCAGCCAGGTCGCCTTCTGCTCCTCGGTGCCGAACCTGTAGATCGGCATCGCGCCGAGCGACACCGCCGCCTCCAGCGTGATCGCCACGCTGGAGTCGACCCGCGCCAACTCCTCAAGGGCCAGGCAGAGCGCGAAGTAGTCGCCGCCCATGCCGCCGTGCTCCTCGGCGAAGGGCAGGCCGAACAGGCCCATCTTGCCCATCTGCCGGATCACCTCGTACGGGAAGGTGTGCTGCTCGTAGTGCTCGGCGATGACAGGGGCGACCACCTCGCGCGCGAAGTCCCGCACGCTGGACCGCAGCGCCGCTTGTTCGTCGGTGAGCCGGAAGTCCATCTCAGTCCTCCTGTGTGGACGGCCGCCGTGCGCTCGTGACGCCGGGCGGTCGCTGTGCGGGTGGTCGGGGATCAGACCGGGGTGACGCCGTGCCGGCGCCGAGAGAACGTGCGGTCCTTCGTGCGTGCCGCCGCGAAGCGACGGATCAGCTCGGCGCGTAGGTCGTGCGGCTCGACGATGGCGTCCACCACCAGCTCGCTCGCGAGCCGGACGACGTCGATGTCCTGCTCGTACTCGGCCCGCTTGGCGGCCACGAAGGCGGCCCTATCGGCCTCGTCCCCGATCGCCGCGATCTTGTTGGCGTAGACGGCGTTCACCGCTGCCTCGGCCCCCATCACCGCGATCTTCGCGGTAGGCAGCGCGATTGTGGCGTCCGGCTCGAACCCGGGACCGGCCATCGCGTAGAGGCCCGCGCCGTACGCCTTGCGGACCACCACGCAGATCTTCGGGACTGTCGCCTCGGAGATCGCCGTGATCATCTTTGCGCCGTGGCGGATGATGCCCTGCTTCTCGACGGCGCTGCCGACCATGAAGCCCGGCACGTCGCTGAGGAAGAGCAGCGGCACGTTGAACGCGTCGCAGAGCTGCACGAACCGGGTCGCCTTGTCGGCGGAGTCGACGAAGAGCACCCCGCCCTTGAACATCGAGTTGTTGCCGAGCACACCGACGACCTCGCCGTTCAGCCGACCGAAGCCGATTGTCAGCTCCTTGGCCCAGAGCGCCTGGATCTCGAAGAACGACCCCTCGTCGAGCAGTCCCTTGACGTACCGGCGCATGTCGAAGGCCTGCCGCTCGCTGGCCGGCACCAGCGCGGCCAGGTCGGCCTTCGCGGGCGCGTCGACCGCCGGGGCGGTCGGCGGCTGCTGCGTCCAGTTGGCCGGCAGGTACGACAGGTAGGTCTTCACCACGTCGAGCGCGTCGGCCTCGGTCTTGCAGAGGAAGTGCCCGACGCCGGACTCGGCGGTGTGCACCTTGGCCCCGCCCATCGCCTCAAGCGTGGTCTTCTCGCCGGTGACCATCTCGACCATCCGGTCGGAGCCGAGGTACATGCTTGCGTTGCCGTCGACCATGGCGACCACGTCGCAGAACGCCGGGATGTAGGCCCCACCGGCGGCGCTCGGGCCGAACAGCGCGCAGACCTGCGGGATCGAGCCGGAGGCACGCACCTGGTTCCAGAAGATCTTGCCGGCGCCGCGCCGTCCGGGGAAAAGGTCGACCTGGTCGGTGATCCGCGCGCCGGCCGAGTCGACCAGGTAGACCATCGGGACGCTTGTGGAGTATGCGCGCTCGATGATCCGGATGATCTTTTCGACCGTGCGGGCGCCCCAACTGCCGGCCTTGACCGTGGAGTCGTTCGCCATCAGGCAGACCTGTCGGCCGTCGATGGTGGCGGTGCCGGTGACCACGCCGTCGGCGGGCAGCCCGTCGGCGAGCGCGTTGGCGTAGAGGCCGTCCTCGACGAAGGAGCCCTCGTCGACGAGCAGGGCGACCCGCTCGCGGGCGAAGAGCTTGCCCTTGGCGGCGTTGGCCGCGTGGTACTTGTCCGCGCCGCCGGACCGGGCCCGCTTGCGCAGTTGCTCCAGTGCCTCACCGTCGAGCGTCACGCCGACTCCCTCGCCGTACTGACCTGAACGATCGTTAGGCTATCGCATTCGCGCGCCCCTCGGCGACCCGTGCGGGGAGCAGCCAACCCCTCAACCTAGACATTGAAATGGATTGATGTTTGGGGCTAGGCTCCTGGCACCCCCTCCCGGATAAGGAGTCAGCGATGACCTCACGACTCAAGCGGCTCGCGGTCGCGTCACTCGCGACGGCACTCGCCACCCTCGGCATCACGGTCGCCAACCCATCGCCCGCGTCCGCCGCCATGACCATCTGCTACAACACCAGCCAGGCGGGAAGCTACGCCAGCGTCGCCAACCAGGCCGCCTCGATCTGGAACAACGCCACAGTCAACCTGACGCTCTCGGCGAACTGCGGCTCGAACCTGCGGATCTACCGGATCACCGGTGGCGGCTCGTACGCCGTGCGGACCAGCCTCGGCAACGGCCGGGTCTACATCGACACCCAGCAGGCCGCCCAGTACAGCGTGCTGCGGATCATGACCCACGAGATCGGGCACATCCTCGGCCTGCCGGACAACTACAACGGCAACTGCTCGCTGCTGATGTCCGGCGGCAGCGCCGGCACCAGCTGCACCAACGCGTACCCGAGCAGCGCCGAGGCGAACCGGGTGAGCAACCTCTTCGCCGGCACCTTCGCCGCCACCGAACGCAGCGCCGACCGCGCCGGAGCGGACGTCTTCCAGGACAGCTGGCCGAGCATGCTCACCTCCGTGAGCTGACCTGGCCGAAACGACGGAGGGGCCGGCACTCTGCCGGCCCCTCCACCACGTCACGGCCCGTCAGTCGGGCATCGGCGTCAATCGGGTACGCGGACCCGCCCGCAGTACGCCGGAGGGCAGCTTCTTGCCGAGCAACTCCTCGGCCAGCTCGGCCGCCTCGATCAGGGCCGCCAGGTCGATGCCGGTGTCGATGCCCATGTCGTGAAGCATGTGCACGGCCTCCTCGGTGGCGAGGTTGCCGCTGGCGCCCGGCGCGTACGGGCAGCCACCGAGGCCGCCCACGCTGGCGTCGAACTCGGTCACCCCCAATTCCAAGGCGGTCAGCAGGTTGGCCAGCGCGGTGCCCCGGGTGTTGTGGAAGTGCAGCAGCACCGGCACGTGCGCGTTGCGGTCGCGTACCGCGGTCAGCAGCTCGCGGACCCGACGCGGAGTGGCCATGCCCGTGGTGTCGCCGAACGCCACCCGGTCCGCGCCGTCGCGGACCACCCGGTCCACGATGCCGGCCACCCGCTGCGGGTCGATATCCCCCTCGTACGGGCAGCCGAAGCTTGTCGCCACGATCACCTCGACCCGTGCGGAAGCACCGTGCAGCAGGTCGATCAGCTCGGCGATGTCGTCGAGCGACTCGTCCGTGGCGCGGTTGACGTTGCGCCGGTTGTGCGTGTCGCTCGCCGACACCACCACCTCGATCTCGGTGAACCCGGCGGCCAACGCCCGCTGGGCACCCCTGGTGTTGGGCACCAGCGCCGAGTAACGCACCCCCTCGGCCTTCGTCGCCCGACGCCACACCTCGTCGGCGTCGGCCATCTGCGGGATCGCCTTCGGGTGTACGAACGACACCGCCTCGATCCGGCGTACGCCGGTGCCGGAGAGCGCGTCGAGTAGCCGCACCTTGGCGTCGGCGGGGATCGGGTCCTCGTTCTGCAACCCGTCCCGCGGGCCGACCTCGCGGATCGAGACGGAATCTGGCAACTGGGTCATTCGGTCACCTCGCTGTGACGTCGGGTCGGGACGGAGGGTTGGGGCCGGGGGCGGGGGGCGGGGGGACAGCGCGACGACCGGCGGCCGCCCGAGGGCTCAGCGCATGCGGGAGACGATCGCCGTGTCGTAGGCGCCGGAGAGAAACTCCTCGTTCTCCAGCAACTCGGCGAAGAAGGGCAGGTTGTTCTTCGGGCCGACGATCTGGAACCCGGCGACCGCGTCCCGCGCACGGGCGATCACCTCGTCACGGCTGGCACCGCTGACGATCAGCTTGGCCAACAGGCTGTCGTAGAACGGCGTGACGGTGTTGCCCTCGACGTACCCGGAGTCCACCCGGATGCCCTCGCCGGTGGGCTCCACCCAGGTCGTGACCTTGCCGGGGCCGGGCAGGAAACGCTTCGGGTCCTCTGCGTTGACCCGCAGTTCGATGGCGTGCCCGCGCGGCGACAAAGCGTCCGGGTCGAACGTCGGCGCCAGGCCGGCGGCCACCCGCAACTGCTCCTCGACCAGGTCGACGCCGTAGACGTACTCGGTCACCGGGTGCTCCACCTGAAGCCGCGTGTTCATCTCCAGGAAGAAAAAGTCTTCGGAGTCAGGAACAGCGCCAGCAGCGTCCGGCTCGCGCGGGACCAACAGGCACTCGACGGTGCCCGCGTTGCGGTAGTTCACCGCCTCACCGGCCCGCACTGCCGCCGCCAGCAGGCGGTCGCGCAGCTCCGGCGAGACCGCCGGGGACGGCGACTCCTCGACCAACTTCTGGTTGCGTCGCTGCACCGAGCACTCCCGCTCGCCGAGCGCCACAACCCGACCGTCGGCGAGGCCGAGGATCTGCACCTCGACATGGCGTACCCGGGGGAAGAACCGCTCGATCAGCACCGAGCCGTCGCCGAACATCCGCTCGGCGAACGCGCGCACCTTGTCGTACTCGATGCGCAGCGCGCCCTCGTCGGCGGCCACGCCCATGCCCATGCCGCCGCCACCGGCCGCGGCCTTGACCATCACCGGATAGCCGATCTCCGCGGCGGCGGTCACCGCCGCGTCCAGGTCGGCGGCCGGGTCGGTGGTCCCGGGAGCGACAGGCACCCCGGCCGCGGCCATCAGATTCCGAGCATTGATCTTGTCGCCCATCGCGGTGATCGCGTCCGCGCCGGGGCCGACCCAGATCAACCCGGCAGACTCAACGGTACGGGCGAACTCGGCGTTCTCCGACAGGAACCCGTAGCCGGGGTGGATGGCCTGCGCACCTGTGGACTTCGCGGCTGCGAGGATCGCCTCGGTGTTGCGGTAGCTCTGCGTCGGGTTCGGCGGGCCGATGAGGACCGCCTCGTCCGCCTCGACGACGAAGGGCAGGTCGGCGTCAGCCTCCGAGTACACCGCGATCGCGCGGATGCCGAGCCGCTTGGCGGTCCGGATGATCCGGCGGGCGATCTCGCCCCGATTGGCGACCAGCAGTGACTCGATCATGTTTCCTCCAAGTGTCCGAATGTCGGGACGCCTGTCAGGGAACCATGACCGGACCGCTTCTGACGAGTCGGCTCAGGCGAGCAGCGCGGCGAGGGTGGCGTCGCGCAGCAACTCGGCCCGACGCTGCCGATCGACCTCGCCACCGAGGAACGGCGTCGAGTTCATCAGGCCGAAAGCGGCATGCGCCAGCACCCGCGCCTCACCGTCGGGCATGCCCGGGTGCAGCGCGGTAAGCACTGTCACCCACTCCTCGACATAGAGCCGCTGGAGCCGGCGGATGCGCCGCCGCGGCTCCTCCGGCAGGCGGTCCAACTCGTGCAGGTGCAGCGCGATCACCGCCGGGTTGGCAAGCGCGAACTCGACATGGAAGTCGATAAGCGACTCCAGCACGCCGCGCGGGTCGTCCGGGTGCCCGGCGGAGCGTTCCCGCCCGCCGGCCAGCAACCCTTCGCTGACCGGGATCAGCGCGGCGGCCAGCATGGCCTCCTTGCCGGCGAAATGGTGATAGAGCGCCGGACCGGTGACCCCCGCCGCCGCGCCGATGTCGTCCATCGACACACCGTGATAACCACGGGCGGCGAACAGCCCGACAGCGATCTCCAGGATCTCGTCCTTGCGGGACCGGCGCCGGCCCGCACCCACCGCGCCCCGCGCCTGCTGCTCCACCTTCACCGGGCAAGCGTAGACCGCGAACCGCGCCGGTTGGTTACCGGTCAGTTGCGCCCACCGACCGCCAGCCGCCCCTCGTCCGGCAGGGGCGGCCGGCGGCGGTCAGTCCTCGTCCAACTGGTGCTCCGCGCGCACTGCGGCGGCCTCCGTCGGCCGGTCCAGCAGGTCCAGCGCACGGGCCAGCAGCCAGGCCGTCTGGCGCACGGGCCGCGAGTCGGCGGGGAGCCCACCGAGCACGCGGCGCAGGAGTGGTTCGGCCTCCGCCGGCCGTTCCAGGCGCAGCAGCAGCTCGCCGGCCAGGATCTCCACCTGGATGGCCTCACCGAACGCCTCGATCGACCGCAACCGGTCGGGCACGCCGGCGATGCGTCGCAGTGCCTCGTCCGGTCGGTCCTCCCCGGTCAGCACCCGGGCGCCGACCTCGGCCACCATCGCCAGCTCGTAGGTGGCCGCCGGCTCCGTCCGCCCGGCCAGCTCCACCGCCAGCGCGTCCACCAGCTCGACAGTACGCAGCGCCGCCTGCCGATCATCGGACCAGAACCAGGCGTACGCCTCCCGTCGGCGGGCCCGCAGCTCGTCCAACCGCAGGTCGGCCAGCCGGTACGCCGTGGCGGCTGCGGCGAACCGCTCGGCGGCCGCCGCATCCCGGTCGGCGTCGTAGAGGATCCCACCGGCCTCCTCAAGCACCTGCCCCCGGTGCGGGAGATTGTCCGGTCCGTCCAGGTTGTCGGCCAGCTGGCCGAGCAGCGCCAGCGCCGGCTCGATCTCACCGAGCCCGGCGTAGACACCGGCCAGCAGGTGCCGGCAGCGGTCCGCCTCCGACTGGGCACCCATCCGGGCCAGACCGAGCACCGCTTCCTCGGCCACCTCGGCCGCCTCGGAGAGCCGACCCACCGTCCGGTACGCGATCGCCAACTCCCAGCGCAGGAACGCGTCACCCTCGGCGCCCCGTTCCACGCAGAGCGTCACCGCCTCGACGAAGTCGTCCACAGCGTCGGCGGCCCGACCGGCGGCGAGCAGCGCCCGAGCCCTGGCGACCCGCACCGGCAGCTCCGCGTCCGGCGGCGCCCATCGCAGCGCCTCGTCGCAGGCGACCACCGCCTCCGCCGGATAGTCGACGGTCCGCGCGTACGCCAGGCAGGCAGCCGTCTGCAACTCACCGACGCCCAACTCCTCGGCGATCCGGCGGGCCGCGGCGGCGGCGGCGCGGGCCTCCTCGATGCGGTCCAACTGCTCCAACAGATGAGCACGGTGCAGCGCGATCCGGGTCGCCAGATGCCTGTCGCCGCCCCCGTCGGCCGGTGCCCGGTCGAGTGCCGCGAGGGCGTCCTCCCACCGTTCCCGGTGCAGCAGCGCCAACGCCAGCCGGTCGTACCCGGCCGCCCGCTGTCCGGCCTCACCGAGCCGGTCGAGCACCTCGACGGCCTCCCGGACCAGCGTCAACCCTTCCTCGGCGGTCTCGTCGGAGTGCGTCAACAGCACGCCGAGCCGCCCGGCAACCACCTGGGCGGGCACCTCCTCGGCCGCCTCCCGGTAGAGCTTGAGCGCGGCGCGGTTGATCTCGATGGCGCCGTCGACGTCGTCCTCGTCGCCGCGCTCGGCCGCGCGCAGCGCCAACCGGTGTGCTGCCGAACCCACCGGCAGGTCGGCAGCGCCGAACCGGTCGTCGAAGGCGGCCAGCGCCGCCCGGAAGGTGGCCCGCTCGTGGCGCCCCCAGCTCAGCTCTGCGAGATCCAGCAGGTCGTCCGGGCCGGCGTCGGCGGGCGGCTGCACGGCCGGCGGCTCGCCGACCCGGGCCTCCCTACCCTGCTCACCGGAGGACGACGCGCCGGTCGCCGCGTCGGCCCCGGCCGGGCGGGCCGGGCGGGCCGGGCGACGGCGGACGCTCGCGGACAGCGGCAGGTGCTCGCCGCTCGGCCGCACGGCGAGCCTGCGGGTGATCCACTCCGACTGGTGGGTGGTGCCGTTGCGGGCGTCGAAGCGGGCGGCCAGCCCGGTCGCAGTCTCGGCCAACTCGTCGGCCAACACCGACGCCGGCACCTCGGCCGCCGGCCGGCCCTCGGCTGCCCGGCGGTACACCGTCGACGCGCCGGCCTGGCGCAGCGCCGCAGCGCCGGCGGCCGCGAAATGCATGGCGGCGGCCGGGGACGGCGGCCGGTCCAGCCAGTCCAGGTGCCGCTCGATCAGCTCGACCGCCCGCGCCTCGTTTCCGGTCAACGTGCAGAACTCGACATGATCGCCGATGTCCCACAGGTCCGCGAGGTTGCCACGCAGCCGCCGGTAGGCCTCCCGGTGCGCGTCCCGCGCCGCCTCACCCCGCCCGGTCCGCAGGTACGGCAGGAGCAGCGCGGTGAGGATCGCCTGTGGCTGCTCGGTGCAGGTGAGCCGGCCGGCGAGCACCGGCTCGGCAAGCGCCACAGCCTCCGCGTCCCGCCCCGTGTCGGCGAGGTAGCCGACCTGACTCGTCGGGTCACAGCCCGCGCAGTCGGAGAGGTCATCGCGGGGGGTCGTCTGCCAGAGCCGGTACCAGTGCGCGGCAGCCTCCGCGTCGCCCACATGGTCGGCCACCCGGAACCGATGCTTGTGGACGGTCTGCAGGCTGTGCCCGCCCGCCCGATAGCGCCGCTCCATGTCGTCGAGCACCGCGTACGTGCGGTCCAGTGGCACCTCGGGGAACTTCAGCAGGCCGGACACCATGTACTTGAAGTGCCACAGCAACTGGTGCAGGTGCCGCTGGTGGTAGGGCTGCGGGTCACGATCGAACTCCGACAGGCACCAGGAGAAGGTCACGAACGACTTCGCCGGCTCCCCGCCGTAGACGTACCCGGTGGTGGCCTGCATACGGGTGACGAAGGCGAGATGCCTGTCGTCGGCGGCGTCCACCCGTCGTAGCAACTGCTCCAGGGCGGCGATCTGCCCCGCCCCGTACGGCATGTCGGCGATGCCGCGAAGCACACGCCACAGATCCTCGCCGCTCATGCTCACTCCCGTCCCGGCACGGCCCGGCCGAGCAGGCCGAGGAAGGAATCGTTCAACAGGGCGGCGTCGGCCGCGCGGATCGGATGGTGGCCGAGCAGCAACGCCTGCCCGTACAGCGCCTCGACGGCGAGCCCCACAAGCTCCGGGTCGCTGAGCATGGCCACCCGGCGTACCAGCGGGTTGCGATGGTTGAGCACCAGTTGCGGGCGGTCCGGCGGGGCGGTCGCGGCGAGCGCGTCGAGCACGCCGCCCCACAGCTCGTCGGCCCGGTCCCGGCTGGCGGCGAGCTGGTCGTTGAACGCCGCCGACCGGCTGACCAGGTAGAGCGCGGGCAGCGAAACCGGGTCGTACGCCCGGACGACCACCTCGCAGCCGGAACGCTCGACGGCCCGCTGCGCGGCGGTGAGGAACGGCCGCAACGCCAACTCCACCTGCGGGTCCAGTGCCTCGAAACGGGTCGTGAGGTCGCTCGGCTCCAACCGCTCGATCAACACCGTGCGGTCCACCACCGGCAACCGCTCGATCAACTCGGTGTCGTACGTGTAGCCGGCGTTCACCACCGCCAGGTCCTGCGCGGCGGCCACCGCGGCGAGCTGGCGGAACTCGTCGAGGCTCGCCGCGTAGCGGACCACGCCGTAGCGCTCCCGGAACTCGGCGAGGGTGAGCGTGCCGACGTTGGTGTCCATCGGCCACCACCTGTCGACAAGCCGCAGCATCTCGTCGTCGTGCAACGCCAGCGCCTTCACCCCGAGGTGGTGCACCTGGAGGAACTCGGCAAGCCGGCGCGGTTCGTGCCGAGCCAACCGGACAAGCCAACCCCGGACCTGGTCGCCGAGCGCCTCCCGGGTCGCCGTCAGCAGGGTGTCCTCATAGAGGGCCTCCCGGCTGGCGGTGGGGCGCAGCTCGGTCGCGTCCACAACGCAGTGCGCGAAGAAGGCCCAGTCCGGCAGCAGCCCGTCGGCGGTCTCGGTGAGCAGCATCCGCTTGAGGTAGACCCGGTGCCCGGCCCGGGCCGCCGGGTTCACCGGGGTGGGCAGGACGAAGGCGACGCCTGTCAGCCCGGCCTCCGGCACGGCGAGCGGCAGCACGTCGAACGGGTCCACACCGAGCGTCTCCCGGGCGTACCCGACAAGCGCGGCGCGGTCCAGTGGTGCGCCGGGCGTGGTCGACCACGGCGGTTCGCCGGTGGTGGTGACCACGTCGCCGACCCGGACGGTGACCGGCAGCAGCGAACCGAAGAGCCGCGCGAGGTCGGTGACCGTCGGAGTGGTGAACCACTGGTCGGCGTCCTGGCGGGGCACGAGCGTGACAGTGGTGCCCGGCTCGGCACGGGCGGCCTCGGTCGGCGCAACGGTCACCGCGTAGCGGCCGTCGGCGTACCCGGTCCAGCGGACCGTCGGGTTGTCGCCGTGCCGGGTGAGCACGTGGATCTCGTCGGCCACCAGGAAGCAGGAGAGCAGGCCGATGCCGAACTGGCCGAGGAACTCGTGCCGGGAGAAGCCCAGCTCGTCGCGCTTCGAGCTGCGGCCGATGGTGGCCAGCAGTTCGTGCACCTGCGCCTCGGTCAGACCGATTCCTGTGTCGTGGATTCGCAGGGTGCCGTCACCGGTGCGCTCCGGTGGCTCGATGCGGATCAGCGCGGGCGCTTCCGGGTCTGCGGCACGTCGCGCGGTGATCGCGTCCACCGCGTTCTGCAGCAGCTCACGGACGTAGACCCGTGGGCTGCCGTAGAGGTGATGACTGAGCAGGTCGACCACGCCACGTAGGTCGACCTGGAAGGTGTGGTCCACGCCTGATTTCTCCCCGATCCCGGTGCCGGCGCTCACCGTACCGACGTTCACGGGCCGGCGCGGCCCCCCTTTTCGCCACCGGCGGCTTGACCCTCGACCCTGTCGAACCGGCACGGTCGCCGGCATGACCTCCTCCGCTCTGGGCCGGGATTTCCGGCTCCTGTGGTCGGCCGCTGTCTCGTCCCGGTTCGGCGACGCGCTGCGTACCCCCGCTCTGGCTCTGCTGGCCGCGACGGTGACCCGTGATCCCCGGGTCATCGCGGCGGTCGCAGTGGCCGGGCTGTTGCCGCCGCTGCTGTTCGGCCTGCTCGGCGGCGTGTACGCGGACCGCTGGGACCGGCGTCGGGCCATGGCGCTTGTCGACGGGGTACGCGCAGTGGTGGTCGCGGCCCTGGCCGTGGCGGTCGCCCTCGACCGGTCGCCCGTCGTGGTGCTGCTTGTGGCGGCGTTCGTCCTCGCCACGCTGGGGACGCTCTTCGACTCGGCCTCGTTCGCGATGCTGCCCATGGTGGTTCCGCCGGACGCGCTGGCCCGCGCGAACGGGCGGCTACAGGCCGGAAGCGCTGTGGCTGGCGGCTTCCTCGGCGCGCCGGCTGCCGGCATCCTGTTCGCCGTCGCCCCTGCGCTCCCCTTTGCCGTCGACGCCGTCAGCTTCGCCGCGGCCGCCCTGCTCGTGCTGGCGCTGAGCCCGCCTCCCGCCGTGGCCTCGGCGACGCCGCCGCGGCGTAGTTCGGTGTGGAACGAGATCGCCGAGGGAGTGCGATGGCTGCGGGGTCACCGGACACTGTGGCGGGTCACGCTGCTCACGGCCGCGAGCAACCTGGCGATCAGCGGCATCCTGGCGGTGCAGGTGCTCTACGCGCTGGACGTGCTGCGGGTCCCGCCTGCCGGGTACGGGTTGTTCACGGCGGCTGCCATCGTGGGCGGCTTGACGGGGGCGCTCGGGGCGGGCCGGCTCGCCGCCCGGCTCGGCACGGTGTCCGCGCTGCTCGTTGTGCTCGCCGCGGAGACCGTCGCGCTCGCCGGGTTCGCGCTGGCCCGGCACCCGGTGTCGGGCGGGATCGCCTTGGCCGCCTTCGCCGCCGGCACCGTGGTGTGGAACAGCCTGTGGGCGTCGTACGGGCAGCAGCAGGTGCCGAGTGGGCTGCTCGGACGGGTGGGTGCCGCCCAGCGGATGGTCGGTCTGCTCACCGCTCCGGTCGGGGCGGCGCTGGCCGGGTTTGTGGCCGCCGCGTACGGGACGGTGCCGGTGATGGGCGGGGCAGCGGGCACGTTCGCACTTGTCACACTGGCGGCGTGGTGGGCACTACGGCCGGCCGCACCGACGCCGACGGTCGCGCCCACCAGCGACGCGACAGAAGCCCGGCCAGTGCCGCACCCGTCGCGTTGAGCAGCACGTCATCCACTGAGGACACCCGACCGAGGTCCAGCGCGTACTGGAGGAACTCGATGACCAGGGAACCGGCGGCACCGAGCAGGAAGAGCCTGCTGACGCTGGCGAGGGCGGCGAAGCGTACCGGGGCGAAGAAGCCCAACGCGGCGAAGACCAGCAGGTTGCCGACCACCTGGACCACTGCGGTCGCCGGCGGGGCGGTGAGTAGGTCGGCCAGGTCACGCAGCGGCACCAGGTGGACGTCGCGGGGGGCGGGGCGCGGCGCGAGGGTCATCCACACCCAGGGCAGGGTGCCGGCGACGGCGCCCACCTCGGCGATGCCGCGTCGCCGTCCCGCGCGGTCCGACGGTTCCCGCCGCGCGCGGGCGAGGCGCACGATGACAAGGGCCAGCAGCGCAAGGCCGGCCAGCACGGTGAACAGCACGGCGCACCAGTCCCGCCAGACCTGATCCATCGGCGCAGACTAGCCCGGGGTCCGTTCCCTGTGGGACAGCCCGGACAGGCGCAGTGCGACATTCCGGCGGACCGGCGGCACTGCGCCGATCAGCCGGAGCAGCACATCGCGGGCCGGCCGGCGCACCGGGGAGGCGGTCGCCAGCCGGGTCAGGCCGGCGGCGAGGCTCAGCACGTCCTCGGCCATCGGGCGCTGGCGGGCGCTGTAGTCGTCGAGCAACGTCTCCGAACCGCCGGCGAGCACGTCGGCCAGCGCGGTACCGGCGGCGACCGCGTCGCAGATGCCGAGGTTCATGCCCTGCCCACCGGCGGGGCTGTGGACGTGTCCGGAGTCGCCGGCCAGCAGCACCGGCCCGGAGCGGAAGGTGTCGGCGATCCGGTGGTGCACCCGGAAGCGGGAGCCCCAGAGCACGTCGGTCACCCGGTCGGGCCGCCGCGCCGGGCCCCGTTCGTCGAGCAGTGCCTGGAGGTACGCCCGGTCCGGGTCTGTCGGCGGCGTCGGCACGGCAGCGACAAGCCGGACCACCCCGTCCGGGAGGGGCGCCCAGACCAGCGGTCCGGAACGGGCGAGGAAGAGGGCCACCTCGTCGCACGGCAGCGAGCTGTCCACCCGCACGTCGGCGAGCGCGAAGGACTCCAGGTCGCTGGGGCCTGTGAAGCCGATGCCGGCGGCCTGCCTCACGGTGCTGTGCAGGCCGTCCGCGCCGACCACGTACCGGGCGCGCAGAGGCTCCCCGTCCACCTGCGCGAGCACCCCGTCGCCGGTCCGGGCAAGGCCGGTCAGCCGGCTCGGTCGCCGCACCCGCACGCCGAGGTCGGCCAGCTGCCCGGCGAGCACCTCCTCGGTGACGGACTGGGAGACCAGCAGCGCGTAGGGAAAGCGGGACGGCAGGTCGTGGAACGGAACTCTCAGGAGCACCCGGTCCCGGTCGCGCACTGTGAAGCCCGGCGACCGCACACCCTGGGCGACAAGCGGCGCTGCGGCGCCGACCAGGTCCAGCACCTCAAGGGTGTACGCGTGCACGACCGCCGCGCGGGAGGTCATGGGCGGCTCGGCCTGTTGGTCGAGCACTGTCACGTCGACGCCGCGGCGGGCCAGCGTCAGTGCGGTGGCGAGGCCGGTGGGGCCTGCTCCCACCACCAGAACGTCGGTGCTCATGGCCACCTCCGGTTCGGTTTGCCAACGACCGTTGGCAAACACTTGTTGGCAACGTTAGGGCTGGTGCCCCTTGAGTGTCAACAAGCGTTGGCATACGGTCGTTGACATGACAGAGACGGCGCCCCGGACCCAACCCCGCCGCTCGGACACCACCCGCGCGGCGATCCTGCGAGCCGCCCGGGAGCGGTTCGCCGCCGACGGGTACGAACGGGCCACGATCCGGGCCATCGCCGCCGACGCGAAGATCGACCCGTCGATGGTCATGCGCTACTACGGCAGCAAGGAGGGGCTGTTCGCGGCGGCTGCCGAATTCGACCTGCGGCTGCCCGACCTCACCGCCGTACCGGCCGGGCAACTGGGCGAGACGCTGGTCCGGCACTTCCTCACCCGCTGGGAGGGCGACGAGACACTGGTGGCGCTGCTGCGGGCCGCCAGCACCAACCCGGGCGCTGCCGAACGCATGCGCGGGATCTTCGCCGACCAGCTCACCGCGGCCGTTGCCACCTTCGGCACCGACCCGGCGACAACCGGCCGCCGCGCCGGCCTGGTCGCCAGCCAGATCCTCGGCCTCGCCTTCACCCGCTACATCGTTCGCCTGCCGCCCATGGTGGACCTGGCACCGGAGGAACTGGTTTCCTGGATCGCACCGACCCTCCAGCGCTACCTGACCGGGCGGGTCGAGAACTGACCCAACCTTTTGCCCCTCGCCATGCGTCTGCCAGGTGACGCACCGCGACAGCCGGGAGGGGGGCGGATGGCACCGACGGCGAACGACGGCCGCGACGGCTACCTCGCCTTCGTGGAGAGCCACCAGCACCGGCTGCTCCGCGCGGCGTACCTGATCTGCGGTAATCGACACCAGGCCGAGGACCTCCTCCAGGACGCCCTGCTGAAGCTGGCGCTGCGCTGGACCTCGGTACGCGACGGCGACCCCGCCGCCTACGTGCGGGCCATCCTCTACCGCGACGCCGTGTCCTGGTGGCGTCGTCGACGCCGGGAGTGGCTGAGCGCCGCGCCGCCGGACCAGGCGACCCGCGACCGCGACGGCGCGCTGCGGCTGGCGCTGCACGACGCGCTGGGACAACTCCCGCCCCGGCAGCGGGCCGTCCTGGTCCTGCGCTACTACGAGGACCTGACCGAGGTCGCCACTGCCGAAGCGCTCGGCGTGACAGTCGGCACCGTGAAGAGCCAGTGCCACAGCGCCCTGCGCCGACTCCGCGAGGTGGCACCGGACCTCGCCCCGCCCACCCGAGCGCACTCGGGCGACCTGGCAACCGGTGTGGAGGTGAACCCGTGAACGAACAGGACCTGCGACGACTGCTCACCGTCAGCGTCGAGGACGTCCTACCCAGCCAACCGGCGTCGGCAGGCTGGGATCGGGCACGGCGTACCCGGCGTACCCGGAGGACTGTCGGCGCGGTCGTCATGGCCGTGGCGCTCGTCGGCGGCGGCACCGTGGCCGCGCTGCGCCCGCCCGCCAGCCCGCCGCCGGGACACCCTGTGACACCGACCGTCGAGGCGACCCACGCTGGTCCCGTGCAGCACCCGCCGGCGGAGCTGACCTACCCACCCGATCCGCTGTCGCGGCTCGGTGACCAGGCGACAGTGCGGCTGTCCGACCGTCCGGTCCAGCGGGCGCTGGCGCTGTACCAACCCCTTGACGACCAGTACCGCGCGGACGGCCCGGTCCGGGTCCTCGGCGACGACGGCGTGGTGCGCAGTCTCGACGTGGTGACGCTGGCGCCAACCCGGGACCGGGACGGCAACGAGGCGCCCGCCGTGAAACCGGGCGTGCTGTCGCCGGACGGCCGGTGGGCCGCCTTCGCGCAGACCAACGAGCTGGTCATGGTCGACCTCACCAAGGCGGGCGTACGTCGCGTCCCGCTCGACGGCTACCTGGAGTTGGTGGTCTGGGCGAACGACCGGGTGCTTGTCGGCGGCGACGGCCGGACGTACGCGGTGCAGCGCGACACCGAGGCGGCGAGCACCATCGACGTGTCGGCCTGGGACCTGGCGGTACCCGACCCGGAGGCGGGACGCGAGGCCGCGCTGATCGAGACGGGCGGCCAGCGGGACGGCCTGACGTTGCGCAGCCGGACCGCCCGCGAGGGCGCACTCCGCTCCGAAGAACGCGTCACTGGCGAACTGCTGCCCGCCCCCTACCAGGTGAACGAGTTCTACGGCCGGGGCTGGCTGCACGGCGACCGGGTGGCCCGCGCTGCCTGGATCACCAACGACAGAATCGACGGCGCCGAGGGAGTGGCGGTGCTGGACGCCCGCACAGGCGCGGTGGCCCACGTGCTCGACCTCGGCTGGGACCGGGCGAAGGGCTGCTGCGAGGTGCTGGGCTGGGACAAGCAGGGTGCCGTGCTGCTCCGCCTCGAACCGGCGGGCCTGGCACGGTGGCACCCGGAGACCGGCGAGATCACTGGCGTGCTCCGCGACCGCGCCGGCATCGTGGCGCTGGCCGGCTGACCGCTCGCACGTCCGGCCAGCTGGCGCCCTCGTGCGTCCGGCCGGCTGGCGCCCTCGTGCGTCCGGCCGGCTGGCGCCCTCGTGCGTCCGGCCGGCTGGCGCCCTCGTGCGTCCGGCCGGCTGGCGCGTGACAGCGCTCAGCCGGCCGGGTCGTGCACGTGTCCGCCCACGCGGCGGGCTTGTTCAGGCGGCGATACCGCCGGGCTGGTCACCCTTTACGACAGGTGCCCGGACCAGGTTGCCCCACTCGGTCCACGAACCGTCGTAGTTGCGCACCTGCGGGTAGCCCAGCAGGTGCCGCAGCACGAACCAGGTGTGGCTGGACCGCTCGCCGATCCGGCAGTACGCGATCACGTCGTCGTCCGGGCTGAGCCCGAGCTGGTCGGCGTAGATGGCGCGCAGCTCGTCGGCGGACCGGAACGTGCCGTCCTCGTTCGCGGCGGACTTCCACGGCTTGTTGACAGCGCCCGGGATGTGCCCGCCGCGCAGCGCGCCCTCCTGCGGGTAGTCCGGCATGTGCAGCATCTCGCCCGTGTACTCCCCCGGGGACCGGACGTCGACAAGCGGCCGTCCGACGGCGATGTGCGCCATCACCTGCTCGCGGAACGCCCGCAGCGGCGCGTCGTCGCGCAGCGGCACCGGGTAGTCGGCGCGCGGCCGGTTCGGCTTGTCACGGGTCAGCTCGCGCCCCTCGGCGACCCACTTCTGCCGGCCGCCGTCGAGCAGTCGCACATCGACGTGGCCGAAGAGCGAGAACACCCAGAGGGCGTACGCGGCCCACCAGTTGAAGTTGTCGCCGTAGAAGACGACAGTGTCGCCCCGGCCGATGCCCTTGGCGGCGCACATCTCGGCGAAGCGCGTGGCATCGAGGTAGTCCCGGGTCACCTGGTCGTTCAGGTCGAGGTGCCAGTCGACCTTCACGGCGCCGGGGATATGACCGGATTCGTAGAGCAGCACGTCCTCGTCGGACTCGACCACGACGAGGCCATCGTCGCCCAGGTGCTCGGCCAGCCACTCGGTGGTGACCAGCCGCTGCGGGTCCGCGTACGACTGGAGGCGGGGATCAGGATCGTTCGGCACAGACATGATCCCCAAGGTACGCCGCTGTGCCGCCCGGCAGAGGGCCATCGGGTGCGACGCGGCACACGTCGGGTGGGCTCAGGCGCGACGGTGGGCGATCCGGCCGGCGACAACCGTCACCAGGCAGGTGCCGTCGGCGTCGTGCACCGCCAGGTCGGCCCGACCGCCCGCAAGCAGGTGCGGCGGCACGGGTGCGGACAGCACGAGCAGGTCACTTCTGTCGACGGCGGCCCGCAGCGCCGGGTCGGTCAGGTGCTCGGCCAGCACCGTCGTCACCCCGTGCCGCAACAGCGCGTGCACCCGCTCGCGCGGGGTGGGCGCCATTGGCAGTGGCCCGTCGTGCGTCAACCCCGGCCCCAGCGTGCCTGGCCAACGGCGAACACGCACACCGGCGTACGCCTCGATCAACTCGGCCAGCGGACCCACCGCCTCGACCCGGTCGCCACCGACAAGCACGGCGTGGCCCGGCACCGCCTCGCCGTCGGGGGTACGCCGCAGCAGGGGCGCGGTGTGCAGGGTGCGCACGCTCAGTCGACGATCGGCCCGAGCAGCGGACGCTTCGCGGTCACCGTGTCGCCGGACGAGCGGCCGGTGAGCCGCCGCTTGATCCACGGGGCGAGGTGCCGGCCGGCCCAGCGCAGGTCGGCCGCGCGGGCTGCGAGCCACGGCGACGGGGCCGGGTGCGGCGGAACCATCAGCCACTCCTCGTCGCAGCCCACGCCGAGCGCGTTCAACACCTGCCCGGCGACCCGCCGGTGCCCGAACTCGGACAGGTGCAGCCGGTCGGTGCTCCAGAGCATCGGGTTGAGGAAGGTGTCGTCGGCGTACAGGTCGACGAGGATGGCGCCGTGCCGCTCGGCGGTCTCACCGACCGCCTGGTTGAGCAACTCCACCCGGGGGGCGACGAGGCGCTGGCCGGGCAGCCGGGCCATCACGTCGGCGAACCGGAAGAGCAGGACGTCCGCGCCGCCCGAGCGCAGTTGGCGAACCACGTCGTCGAAGCGGGTGACGATCCTTTCCGGGTCGAAGGTGCGGCGCAACACGTCGTTTCCGCCGGCCGCGAAGCTGATCAGGTCGGGCTTCATCGCCACCGCGGCGGGCACCTGCTCGGCGACCACGCTGGGAAAGAGGCGACCCCGGATGGCCAGGTTTGCGTAGCGGAAGTCGGGGCCGGCCTCGGCCGCCAGCCGGGTCGCCACCAGGTCCGCCCAACCCCGGTAGGTGCCATCGGGGTACGCGTCGTCCATTCCCTCGGTGAAGCTGTCCCCGACCGCGACATAACTGCGCCAGCGCACCCGCGTCTCCCTCACGCCACCCCGTTGCTTGCGGCGACCAGTCTGTCACCGCTGACGCGACGGACGATGCCCCGGAGGGGCGACGTGGCGGACGTCATCCGTTCTGAGGATCAATGCGATGCCGGTCGGTGCGACGCCGTTCGGTGCGATGCCGGTCCGTGCGACGCCGGTCGGTGCGACGCCGGTCGGTGCGACGCCGGTCGGTGCGACGCCGGTCGGTGCGACGCCGGTCGGTGCGACCCGCCGGGAGCGCACCGGATGTGAGTCGACAATCCGGCTCGCGTCGGGTCGCCCCGGCTCGCATCCAGGGCTCACAATGGAGGGCCGGTCACCAGGCCGCGCAGCGGGAGGCCTACTTGAGTCAGGCAAGCGAACCGAACCCCGCCGGGCCAGCCCCGGCGGACACCACCTCGCCACGCACCGCCCGGAGTCGCCAGATCCGCCTCGTGGGGCTCACTGTCGCGCTTGCCGTCCTGGTGGCGGCCCTTGTCCCGATCGTGCTCGCCGCCGGTCCCCCGACCCGCGACGAACTGCTCGAACAGGCCGGCATGAAGGGTAAGCAACAGCTCGTCATCGGGGTGAAGGACGACCAGCCCGGCATCTCCCAGCGCTTCGGCAACAACGTCTGGAAGGGCTTCGACGTCGACATCGCCTACATGATCGCCGGGTTCCTCGGGTTCGATCATTCCCAGGTGCGGTTCCTGCCGATCGAGAGCGAGGACCGGGCCCGTCGACAGGCCCGCGACAACGACGGCTTCGTCACCGTCGACCTGGTCATCGCCTCCTACAGCATCAACGACAAGCGCGTGGACGAGGGCGCTGTCTTCTCCTCCTCGTACCTGCACACCGAGCAGTCGGTGGTGACCTTGAAGAGCTTCAAGGGCCAGGTGAGCAGCCTGGAGGACCTGAGCGGGCGGACGGTGTGCTCGCTCACCACGTCGACGTCCATCCAGCGCCTCGGTGAGGCCGGCGCCAAGCCGACAGGCCGCAACCGGATCAGCGAGTGCATCCAGATGCTGTACGACGGCACGGTCGAGGCGGTCACCACCGACGCGGCGATCCTCGCCGGCTTCGTCACCGGCGACCGGCCCGACGACAGCGGTCAGCGCTTCCCGGTCACGCTCCGCAACGTCAAGCCGTTGCAGCACTGGGACATCGGCTCGTCGCCCCAGGAGAGGTGGGGTATCAACACCGGCCCGAACAAGGCGCTGCGCGACCTTGTCGACCTCGCGCTCTACGTCTCGGCCAACGACGAGGAGGACTCGACCTGGGAGGACGCGTACAACACCAACCTCCGCTGGCAGCAGGGATACAACCTCCCGCAGCCGGTCGCGGAACAGCAGCAACCCGAGGCGAGGAAGGTGGAGGTGCGACAGTGGCCGTGGGAGAGGATCGCGCTACCCGCCCCGGCGCACCCCGGATCGCCAGCAACCCCGCCAACGCGGGCCGTCCGCGTCGGATGGCGGGGGCGCGGCAGGCGCAGCAGTGGCTGCTGACCCTCCTGCCCGCATTCCCCGTCCTGCTCCTGGTGCTGCGGCTGTGGCAGCTCAGCCGGCAGGACATGTCCACGATGCTGCTGCTTGTGCAGTACGTGAGCCCGCTCGGTCTGCTCAGCGCCCTGTTGATCGCCCTGGTGTGGGCGTTCCCCGTTGTCGTGTTGACGTTCGGGGTGCTCGGCCGACTGCTCCGGCTCAGCGCCCCTGACCGTTTCGACCCGGAACGGTCGCTGCTGGCTTCCCTGACGGCGCGTACCCCCGGTTGGGTGCTCACCGCCGCTGTCGCGCTGGGGGCGCTCACCTGGCAGCTGCGTTTCCTGCCGGCGCTGCTGATGCTGGGTCTGTGGCTGCTCGCGCTGCGCACCCGCTACCTGCACCCGCAGGAACCGACGCGGATCCTGCTGGTCAGTGTGGCGCTGCCGCTGGCGGCGGCGATCCTGGCGTACAGCCTGCTGGGTCCGGCGATCTGGACGGCGCTCCGGGAGGGCGAGTGGGCCACCGCGGCGCTGCTGGCGGTGCCACCCGTCACCACAGTGGTGGTCACCGGCCCGATCCCCGGCTGGATCGCCCCGGCGCTGACCCACGGTCTGGCGTTCACTGTCGCCGCCGTGCTTCCGCTGGTGATGGGCGCGGTCTTCCTCCGGGTGCCGCTGCTGCCCACCGCCGCGATCGAGGTGGCGCCGAAGGCGGCGGTCGGGACGCCGCGCACGGAGGCCCCGGACCCGACGGCGAGCCCGCCGCCAGATCTCACGGCGGCCCCGCCGCCGGCCAGCGGGGCCGGTACGGAGGTGGTGCTCGGGGCGCTCATCACTGTCACCGACACGTCGACGATCGTGCTGGACCAGACCGCCGGTGTGCGGTTCCTGCCGAACGGCCAGGTCCAGTCGCAGGTCCTCTGCCCGCAGGCGGCAGCGGCGCCCTACAGCCTGGTGTCGGTGCGCGGCTGGCCAGTGGAGGAGACCGCCCTGGAGTGGATGATGCCCCGACGACCGCTTACCGACCCGGACATGCGCTGCGCGGGCCGCCTACCCGGCGCGAAGTAACACGGGCCGACGCCCCGGCGCGAGGTGAATTTGAGTCGTCGTGGTCGACGCGTGCGTTCTACGCTGCGCCCATGCTGCTTCGCATGTCGACCCTGTTGCTGCGGACCCTGCGCGAGGATCCGGCCGACGCGGAGGTGCCGAGCCATCGGCTGCTGCTGCGCGCCGGTTACATCCGCCGCGCCGCATCGGGCGGCTACACCTGGCTGCCGCTGGGCAAGCTGGTGCTGGACCGGATCACCGAGGTGGTGCGGGGCGAACTGTTCGCGATCGGCGACCAGGAGGTGCACTTCCCGGCGCTGCTACCCGCCGAGCCGTACCAGACCAGCGGCCGGTGGGCGGAGTACGGCGACGACATCTTCACCCTCGCCGACCGGCGCGGCGCCGAGCACCTGCTGGCGCCCACCCACGAGGAGATGGCGGCGCTGCTCGTCAAGGACCTGTTCACCTCGTACCGGGACTTCCCGGTGACGTTGTTCCAGGTGCAGACGAAGTTCCGCGACGAGGCACGGCCCCGGGCAGGGCTGCTGCGCGGCCGGGAGTTCCTGATGAAGGACGCGTACTCCTTCGACCTGGACGACGAAGGGCTGCGGGAGGCGTACGCCCGGCACCGGGCGGCGTACCGGCGGATCTTCGACCGGCTGGGCCTGGACTACACGGTGGTGCACGCGATGTCCGGCGCGATGGGCGGCTCGGCGTCGGAGGAGTTCCTTGCCACGACGCCGGTCGGCGAGGACACGTTCGTGGGCTGCACGACCTGCGACTACGCGGCGAACACCGAGGCGGTCGTCACGCGGGCGCCGGCCGCCGCTGATCCGGTCGCGCAGCCTGCCGTCGAGGTGCACGACACTCCCGAGACGCCGACGATCGCCAGCCTCGTGGAGTTGGCCAACGCCCGCCGGCTGGGCGGCCGGGACGACTGGACAGCCGCCGCCACCCTCAAGAACGTCGTGCTGACTGTGCGGCAGCCGGGCGCCGAGCGGGCCGAGCCCCTGGTGATCGGGTTGCCCGGTGACCGGGAGGTCGACCTGAAGCGGGTCGGCGCGGCCCTGCACCCGGCACAGGTCGCCGTCTTCGACGAGTGGGCCGAGCATCCGGAACTGGTACGCGGGTACATCGGCCCGCAAGGGCTCGACAAGCTGGGCGTCCGCTACCTGGTCGACCCGCGGGTGGCACCCGGCTCGGCGTGGCTGACCGGCGCGAACGAGCCGGGTCGACACGCGACCGGTGTGGTGTCCGGACGGGACTTCACACCGGACGGCACGATCGAGGCGGCCGAGGTACGCGCCGGCGACCCCTGCCCCGACTGCGCCGACGGCGAGTTGACGATCCGGCGGGGCATCGAGATCGGGCACATCTTCCAGCTCGGCCGCCGGTTCACCGACGCGTTCGCTGTCGACGTGCTCGGCCCTGCCGGCAAACCCGTCCGGCCCACGATGGGCTGCTACGGCATCGGGATCTCCCGGGCCGTGGCGGCGATCGCCGAGCAGCACCACGACGACAGGGGGCTCTGCTGGCCGGCAGCGATCGCGCCGTGCGACGTACACCTGGTGGTTGCGGGTAAGGGGCCGCAGCTCGACGCGGCGCTGGAGCTCGGCGGACGCCTCGCCGCAGCCGGCGTGCGCGTGCTTGTCGATGACCGGACGCACGTGTCGGCCGGTGTGAAGTTCACCGACGCGGAGCTGATCGGCATCCCGCGCAGCGTCGTGGTCGGCCGCCGCCTGACCGACGGGTACGTCGAGGTGCGTACGCGGGTCGGCGACGACCGCGTGGAATTGCCGTTGGACGGTCTGGTGGAGCGCATCGTCCACGAAGTACACAGCGAACGTGGGAACCTGGGTGTAGCCGCCAGGTGACGGGGGTACGGCAGTTCGATCGGGCGGAAAAGTCTTCGGAGGAACTCATGGCCGGTTACCGGGTCAGTGATGTGATGACCAAGCAGGTGGTCTATCTGCCGGTGGAGACCACCCTGGACGAGGCGGCCAAGGTGATGAAGGAGGCGGACATCGGCGACGTGGTTGTCACCGAGGGCGCCACTCTCGCCGGCATGCTCACCGATCGCGACATCGTGGTCAGGGCGGTGGCCGAGAACAGTTCACCGGCGTCCACCACCATCGGCTCGATCATCACCCGCGAGGTGGTCATGATCGAGCAGCACTGCACGGCTGGTGAGGCGGCGACGCTCATGCGGGACCGGGGCATCCGGCGGGTGCTTGTCTGCGACAGCGACCGCAAGCTTGTCGGGATCGTGTCGCTCGGCGACCTGGCCATGCAGCTCGACCCGACGAGCGCCCTCAGCGAGATCAGCGAGCAAACCCCCACTGTGTAAGGAAGGGCCCCTTCTTAACGCCTCGGGTATAGGAAGGGGCCCCTCCTAACGGCGGTAGCCTCGACGCATGGCTGACATGCCGGCCCGACTGGCCGAGATCGTCGACGAGTTCGCTGCCGCGCCGCGCGACCTGGTGCTGGAGATGCTCCTGGAGTACGCGGACGTCGTCCCACCACTGCCGGACGACACCGTGCGCGAGGGCATGGAGCAGGTGCCGGAGTGCCAGACGGCGTTCTTCCTGCGCGCCCGGGTGACGCCGGACGGGGTCGTCGACACCCTCTTCGACTGCCCGCCGGAGGCGCCCACCACGAGGGCGTTCGCCGGGATCCTCGCCGAAGGACTGGCCGGCGCGAGCGCCGAGGAGGTGCTGGCCGTGCCGGACGACCTCTACCAGCGGATGGGCCTGGCGCAGGCGATCAGCCCGCTGCGCGTACGCGGTGGCACGGCGATCCTGGGCCGACTCAAGCGGCAGGTACGGGAACAACTCGGCTGACCGGGCGGTTGCCACCGATCATGGAGATCGAAATCTACGCCGACGTCGTCTGCCCGTGGTGCTACATCGGCAAGCGGCGGCTGGATGAGGCTCTGGCCCGCTACGAGGGCGAGGTGACGGTGCGCTACCGGCCGTTCCAGCTCGACCCGTCGCCGGTGCCCGAGCCCCGCCCGACTGTGGAGGCGATGGCCGCGAAGTTCGGCGGGCCGGAGCGGGCGCGGCAGATGTTCGACCACGTGACCCAGATCGCTGCCGCTGACGGGCTACGACTGGACTTCGACAGCGCGCTGATCGCCAACACCTTCGACGCGCACCGGCTGGTCTCGTACGCCACCGACCACGGTCGGGCCGCCGAGATGGTCGAGGCGCTCTACCAGGCGCACTTCCAACAGGGTGTCGACATCGGCTCCCGGGAGGCACTGGCCGCCATCGCCGGCGGGATCGGCCTGGACGCCGCCGACGCACGCCGGTTCCTCGAGTCCGACGAGCGCGTCGCCGACATCACCGCACAGTTGGCCACCGCCCGGGACCTGGGCATCAGCAGCGTGCCGACCTTCGTCCTGGCCGGGAAGTACGCGGTTTCCGGCGCACAGGAGACGCAGACGTTGCTGGCCGCTCTCGCCGAGGTCGAGCAGCGGGAGTCTGCGACGAACTGACCACGCACGCGATGTTTCACGTGCAACAGTATCGACGGTGATCTCTGCTCAGGCGGGCTTGGCCAGGCCCTCGACGACCTGCGCGCCGGGCAGGGCGCCGAGCGCCGGCCCCGGCAGCGCGATCTTGCTGTGCCGTACGCCGGACCCGATGATCACGTGCGGCGTGGCGATCACCCGAGCGTCGACGAGGATCGGCCACTGGGCCGGCAGCCCGATCGGCGTGATGCCGCCGTACTCCATGCCTGTCAACTCGACCGCGTCGTCCATCGGGGCGAAGCTCGCCTTGCGTACGTCCAACGCCCGCCGGGCCACCCCGTTGACGTCGGCACGGGTGGTGGCCAGGATGACGCAGGCCGCGTAGCGGACCACACCCTCACGCTTGCCGGCCACCACCACACAGTTGGCCGACACCTCCAGCCCCACCTCGTACGCGGCGCAGAAGGCAGCCGTGTCGGCGAGGTCGGCGTCGATCGGAGCGACAAACACGTCGTCGACGTCCACCGGCGCCTCGACGGGCCACTGGGCGATGGCCTCCGCCACCGGCGCGGCGAGCAGGTCGAGGCGGGCACGGGCCGGTTCGGTCTTCAGCGTTCCCATCACGGGTGCGATCCTCGCACCTGCCGCGTCGGGTCGCCCGTCGACCTCCGAGCCGTCCCGCGACGCCACCTGGTCGGGCTGCACGGGAGCGCGACTCAACTGCCGGACAGGAAGGCGTTTTCGCGCAGGAAGGTGCGGTCGCGCGAGGCGGCCATCTCCTCGGCGCGACGGGCCTTGGCCCGATACAACTCCAGATCCTCCAGGGCGTGCCGGACACCGACCCGGATCACGCCGTAGAGGAAGACGAAACCGGCGACGTAGAGGATCACGGTGATGACGACAGCGAACATGGCGTCACCGTAAGGCGAACGTGAACGGCCGTCGGTCTCATTTCCGGCCGGTTCCCCCGTACGTGTCGGCGAGATGGTCGGCCCATGTGCGTACGCCGCGCGGCAGGGCGTCGGTGAGCAGACCACCGGCGCGCAGCTCACGACCGAGCCGGCCCGGAATCCGCACCGGCAGCAGCGGTCTGCGTGAGCCTCGGGCCTCCCGCCAGGCGCGGACCGCCTCGTCGAAGCGGAGCACCTGCGGGCCTCCGTACTCCTCGATTCCACCGAGCGGGCCGGCGACCAGCCGGGCCGCGAGGCGGGCCGCCACCTCGCCCGGGTCGACCGGCTGGGCGAGCACCGCCCGGTCGCCGATCACCGGGCCCAGCCGGGAACTGGACGCCAGCAGGTCGTCCAGGAACTGGGGGAACTGGGTGGCCCGCAGCACCGACCACGGCACCGGACCGGCAGCGACCACCTGCTCGGCGGCGAGCTTGTGCCGGTAGTACGGGATCGGCACCCGATCCACGCCGACGATCGAGACGTAGACCAGGTGCCGGACGCCGGCCGCGGCGGCTGCCACCACCAGCCGACGGGTGCCCAGCACGTCCACCTGGTGGGTCCTGCCCCGAGGCGAGGACGCCAGGTGCAGCACCGCGTCCACTCCCGCCACCGCCTCGGCCACACCGTCCCCGGTGGCAAGGTCGGCGACCACCCACTCGACGTCGGAGTCCTGACGCGCCCGCCGGCCGGTGGCACGGACATCCACCCCGTCCTCGCGTAGCCGGGCCAGCGTCGGCCGACCCAGATGACCACCCGCCCCGGTGACAAGCACCTTCATCGTCGTCTCCCGTCCCGCCGCCATCCACTGTCACCACCGAGCCACCCGGCCCACGGCAGATGACGGCAGTCGGAGGCGACACGTGACAAGGTGTGCGCCGCCTCACCCCGAGCGCACCAGGTCCAGCACTGTGAACAGCGCGAAGAACGCGATAAGCACCTCGTTCACCACCCAGGCATGCCCCTCGGCCCACCGCCGCAGGGCCGTCAACACCCGGGTCGCGCGACGCCCGAGCAGCAGCAACGCCAACAACGGCAACGCCAGCAGGAACACGGTGACCAGCACGAACGGCAACAGATGCCACCACGGCAGATCGTGTCGGGCCACGCTCGCTCCGACGGCGGCCATCGTCAGGTCGTCGGTGGGCGCCACCACGACGAGCACCACACCCGCTCGCAGCGCCCAGCGCGGGTCGCCGCGTCCGACGCTGCCCAGCCACCGGGGTGGCCCGGCCCGGTTCCGGCGCACCCAGACCACCGCGGCCAGCATCACCAGCAGGACGAGCACCACCACGTCGATGAGCCGGCCCCTGTCGACCCGGCCCGCGACGGCGCTGGCGTCGGCGGTCAGCCCACCCAACCAGCGGGTCAGCAGCCAGCTCGCCGTCACCCCGGCGGCCACCACCAGCCCAACACCGGCGAGGAAGCTCAGCGACGCTGCCCGGGGCCGGTCCGACGAGGCGAGGAAGACCGCCACGATCAGCTTCGTTCCGGCGGCCACCACCACGGCCAGTGGCAGGACGGTCAGGAAGCTCATTGCCCGCCATCCTCCCGGCCCGGCCGGGCATCACACGGTCGAATCCGCGCGGATCACCCGCCCGGCCGCGTACGTCCGACCACCACCCGACCGGCCAGCAGCGCACCGACCAACGCCAGGCCGCCGGCCACCACCAGGGTCACCGTGTAGCTGCCCGCACCTGGCGCGCTTCCGGCCGCCAGCACGGCACCGGTGAGCGCCAGTACGGTCGCCGCGAAGAGCGCGTCGCCCAGTTGCAGCGAGGAACTGTTGCGGCCCTGCTCACCGGGGGCGGACAACTCAAGGGTGAGCACCGACAGCGACGGATAGAGCAGACCCATGCCCACACCGGCCGCGGCCCAGCCCAGCACGAGGACTGCCACCGGCACAACAGGTTGGACAGCGACCGCCACCAACGCGATGCCGACAGTGATGAAGGTCAGCCCCGCCCGGGGCAGGCTCGCCCGGGAGGCCGGCACCGGGACACGCCCCTGCACCCAGGAGCCCACCGACCACGCCAACGCCCCCACTGTGAGGACCAGCCCGGCAGCCGTCGGCGAGAACCCTCGCTCCCGGGAGAGCAGAAGCGGGATGACCACCTCGGCGCCGACGAAGGCCGCCGAGGCCAGACCCCGCAGACCGATCACAGTGGGCAGCCCTCGGGCGGCCCGCAGGAACCCGGCCGGCAGCAGGCGGGGAGCGCAGACCAGCAGACCGGCCAGGGCGATGACGACCAGCACCACGGCGGTCACGCCGCGCTGCTGTCCCCCGATGTGCAACAGCGCGGCGCTCACCCCCGCCCCGCACGCCCAGGCGATCCGGGCCACCGCCCCCGCCGGCACCCGGCTCGCGACCGTAGCGCCGAACGACCGCAGGCCGGGATGGATCAGCAACACCGCGGGAACGGCCAACGCCGGCACCGCCAGGAACACCCAGCGCCAGCCCAGGTGCTCGACGATCAGGCCAGCCAGCACCGGGCCGACGAGCGACGGCACGACCCACGCGGCGGCGAACGCCGCGAAGATCCGCCGATGCAGATCCTCCGGGTACGCCCGAGCGACGATCACGTACAGCGCCACCGAGAGCAGGCCCGAGCCGAAGCCCTGCACCACCCGACCGACGACAAGGAAACCCATCAGCGGCGCCGTTCCGGCCACCACCAACCCGACGACGAACCAGCCGACGCCGTGCCACAGGGGCGCCCGGGGCCCCCGGGCGTCGCACCAGATGCCGGACACCACCATGCCGATCACGCTGGCGGCGAACGAACCGCCGAACGCGATCCCGTACAGGGCGAGACCGTCCAGGCTGCGCGCCACCGTCGGCATCGCCGTACCGACCGCGAGGGCCTCGAACGCGACGAGCGAGATCAGCGCGACGCTGCCCACTGTCATGGCCCGCAGCCGCGGTGCCCAGAGCCCGGGCTCCGGCGAAACAGCGGTGGCGGTCACCGCCGGGCCGCCGTCGGAGCGTCGGTCAGACACGGGTTCGGGTTCGTACTGGTCGGCATGGCCCAAGCCTGCGACCTCAACCTCAATTCAGGTCAACCGGGAGTGACCTGACTCTCGTCCGCCATCCACGGCGAAGTTCCCCTCCTCGCGGGGCATAACGGATGCCACGTCGGGAAGCCAGCCCTCCGGATCCGAGGCAGCGGGAGGGCACGATGGCCGACGGCAGAACCAGCAGCGGCAGGGAGCCGGGCGGGCGCCACTGCGACCGTACGCCTCGATGACGGCGGTGGGTCGCGCCGCCGGCCGTCTGCTGCCGTCCGTCAACGTGCCGCAGTTGGTCGGCGCGGCGTCGCGCACCGTCGGCCCGACCGCGACCCGGCTGGCCCGGCTGGCCGGCCTGACCCGCCGGAAGGTCCGCTCCCGGCCCGGCCGGCACCACATCGAGGTGCACGGTGTCTGCCAACCGGGCGGCGACAAGCTGGCCCGGCAGGTGGAGAGCGCGTTGGAAGGGCTGCCCGGGGTGATCTGGGCACGCGTGAACGCGCCCTCAGGCCGGGTGGTGGTCGCGGTGCAGGCGCCGGAGCCGGACCTGGGCGACCTGATCAGGACGATCGAGCGGACCGAGCGGACCTGCGATCACGACCCCGATCCGGACGTCCCACCGCCCCACCCGCCAGAGGAGGGGCCGCGTACGCCACGCACCCTCGGAGCGCTGGCCTCCGACGTGCTGGGCCTGACCATCTCCGCGGCGACCCGGATCCTGCCGCTGACACCCGTACCCGGTGAGGTGGTCGGGCTCGTAGGCGCTGTCGACCTGCACCCGAAACTGCACGCGCTCGCCGATCGGGGACTCCGCTCGGACCCGCGCGCCGAACTGCTGTTTCCGCTCACCGAGGCAGTGGTGCAGGGCCTCACCGGCGGCTGGATCGGCATCGTCCTGGACGGCGCACAGCGGATCGTGCAGTGGGGCGAAGCCCGGGCACAGCTACGCGCCTGGGAACAGGCCGAACCGCGGCTGACCGGCGCACCGGACCGGGCCAGCGCACGGTGGCACCCGGACGACCGCCCCCGACCGAAGCCGGACGGTCCGATCGAGCGGTACGTCAACGGCATGCTGATCGCCGGCGCGGCGGGAGCGCTGGCGGCCATACCCGTAGTCGGGCACAAACGCGCCGGCTCGGTAGGCCTCTCCGCGCTGCCCAAGGCCCCCGGCAGTGGCCGCGAGGGGTACGCCGCGCAGCTCGGCCGGATCCTGGCCCGCCGAGGCGTGATCGCCATGGACCGCAGCGTGCTGCGGGAGTTGGACCGCATCGACACGCTGGTGCTCGACGCCGCCGTACTCGGCTCCGACCGAGGGGGCCTCGCCGACCTGGCACCGCTGCCCGGAGCCGACGTCGACCAGGTGGCCGAGCGGGCGTTCGCGCTGTTCGACCCCGACGCGCCGGGCGCGTCGCGGGAGGTCGACGGCTGGCGACTCGGCCCGCTGGAGCAACTGCACGCCGAGGACCCCGGCGACACCGCCGACAGCGACCGGCTGCGCTCGGCCGGCGGCCAGGTGCTCGGCCTCGCGCACGGCGACCGGCTTGCCGCGCTGCTGCGTGTCGAGCCGGAACCCGCGCCGGGCGTCGACGGCCTTCCGACCGCCGCACGGCACAGCGGGCTGCGGCTGGTGGTCGCGGGAGCGGACGACGAACGGTACGGCTTCGCCGACGCCCTGCTGCCCGGCGGTGACCAGCTCGCCGACTCGGTGCGGACACTGCAACGTGACGGCGCGGTGGTGATGCTGGTGTCCGGAAACCGGGCAGGGCTCGCCGCCGCCGACTGCGGCCTCGGTCTGAGCGGGCCGGATGACCTGCCACCGTGGGGTGCGCACCTGCTGGTCGGCACCGACCTGCGGGTGGTGGCGCTCATCGTGGAGGCGGCCGGGGTGGCCCGACGGATGGCCGGGCAGAACATCCGCCTGGCGATGGCCGGCACCGGTCTCGGCGCACTGGGCGCCTTCACCGCCCCACGGACGCAGCTCCCCCTGCGCGCCCTCGCCTCGGTGAACGGCGCGGCGGCGCTCGCCTTCGCCCACGGCGTGTGGCGGGCCGGGCGCGTTCCGGACCACACGGACACCCCTGCACCGGTGGCGACCGCCTGGCACCTGATGCCTGTCGACGCGGTCCTGCACCGGCTCCACACCGGGCCGGGCGGTCTGAGCAGCGCGGAGGCGTCCCGCCGGCAGAGCGGACACGGTAGGCCCGACAGCAACGCCCCGGCCGGTGGGCTGCTGCGCGCCTTCGTGGACGAGCTGGCCAACCCACTCACCCCGGTGCTCGCCGCCGGGGCGGTGCTCTCGGCCACGTTCGGCTCGCTCGTCGACGCCGCACTCGTGGGCGGCGTGGTGGGCGGCTCCGCACTCGTCGGGGCGGTCCACGAGCGCAACACCGAACGGTCACTTGCCACACTGCTGTCCCGCTCGGCGGTCACCGCGAGGGTCCGCCGGGACGGCACCGAACGGGTGGTCGCCGCGGAGGACCTGGTGCCCGGGGACCTCATCACCCTCGAATCCGGTGACTCGGTGCCCGCCGACTGCCGGGTGCTCGAATCGGTGGGGCTGGAGGCCGACGAGTCATCGCTGACCGGCGAATCGCTGCCGGTGGCCAAGACCGACAGGCCGGTGGTCGCCACCGCCCTCGCCGATCGGCACTCGATGCTCTACGACGGCACCACCATCGCCGCCGGGCACGGCACCGCAGTCGTCGTTGCGACCGGCGCCGACACCGAGGCAGGGCGCAGCATGGCGCTCGTCCGGCAGGCACCTCCGACCAGTGGGGTGGAGGCTCGGCTCGGTTCGCTGACCAAGGCCGCCATCCCGTTGGCAGCCGGATCGGCGATCGCGGTCGCCGGCGCGGGACTGCTTCGGGGCGTACCCCTGCGGGAGACGGCGGCGACCGCCGCGAACCTGGCCGTCGCGTCGGTGCCGGAAGGGCTGCCGTTTCTGGTAAGCGCGGCACAACTGGCCGCCGCCCGACGGCTGGCCGAGCACGGTGCCCTGGTCCGCAATC
This sequence comes from Micromonospora profundi, assembly GCF_011927785.1. Lineage (NCBI taxonomy): Bacteria > Bacillati > Actinomycetota > Actinomycetes > Micromonosporales > Micromonosporaceae > Micromonospora > Micromonospora profundi. The sequence continues at coordinate 5,941,217 of NZ_JAATJK010000001.1, forward strand.
CACGCACGATCGAGGCGCTGGGCCGGGTGGACGTGCTGTGCTTCGACAAGACCGGCACCCTCACCGAGGGCCGTTTGCTGCTCGCCGGGGTCGGTGACGGTGCCGGCGACCGGTACGCGTCGGTGGACCGGCTGGACGACCGGCTCCGGTTGACGCTGGCGGCGGCGCTGCGGGCGACGCCTGCGGCGGCCGATCCGGAGGAGTTGGCGTTGCAGACCGACCGGGCGGTCCGGCGGGGGGCAACCACGGGCAATGTGGTGGAGCAGACCGGCGCGCCCGGGTGGCAGGCGGCCGGTGGGCTGCCGTTCGAGCCGTCCCGCGGCTACCACGCGAGCGTCGGGGAGACCGACGGCCGCCTGTTGTTGAGCGTCAAGGGCGCGCCGGAGACGGTACTGCCGCGCTGCGCGACCCGCCGCGTCGACGGCCGGCAGGAGCCGCTGGACGACGCCGGACGCGCCGAGCTGCACCGGATGCTTGCCGACCGTGCCGGCGCGGGGCACCGGATCCTTGCCGTCGCCGAGTGCACGGTGACCAGCCCGGACGTCACCGACGACCAGGTCCAGGGCCTGGCCTTCGTCGGCTTCCTCGCCATGGCCGACGGTGTCCGGGAGAGCGCCGCGCCGGCCGTACGCCGGATCCGCCAGGCCGGCGTGCACACCATCATGATCACCGGCGACCACCCGGCCACCGCCGAAGCGATCGCCGCCACCATCAGCGAGCACGACGAGCAGCGGGTCGTCACTGCCGGCGAGCTGGACCAACTCGACGACGAGGCACTCGCCGAACGGCTCGCCCGCACGGACGTGGTGGCCCGCTGCACCCCGGCGCACAAGGTACGGATCATCCAGTCCCTGCAGAAATGCGGACGGACCGTTGCCATGACCGGCGACGGCGCCAACGACGCGCCAGCGATCCGACTCGCCGACGTCGGTATCGCGCTCGGCCAGCGGGGCACCCCGGCCGCCCGAGCTGCCGCCGACCTGGTGGTCACCGACGATCGACTGGAAACCATCATCGCCACCCTTGTCGAGGGTCGGGCCATGTGGTCGTCGGTACGCCACGCACTCAGCATCCTCGTCGGCGGCAACCTCGGCGAGATCGCGTTCAGCGTCCTGAGCGCCGCCGCTACCGGCCGCTCCGCGCTCACCGGGCGACAACTCCTGCTGGTCAACCTCCTCACCGACCTGGCACCGGCGCTGGCCATCGCCGTCCGCCCACCTGCCGCGGACAGCACCGACAGCCTGCTCCGGGAGGGTCCGGACGCGTCGCTCGGAGCGACCCTCAGCAGGGAGATCGGGCTGCGCGCGGCAGCCACCACACTTGGCGCGACCACCGGGTGGACGCTCGCCCGGTACACCGGCCGCCGGCGGCGGGCCGGAACTGTCGCCCTCGTCTCCCTGGTCGGCACCCAGCTCGGCCAGACCGTCCTGGCCGGAGGCACCAGCCCCGCGGTGCTGGCGTCCACGGCGGCGTCACTGGGTGTGCTGGTCGTTGTGGTACAGACACCGGGGCTCAGCCAGTTCTTCGGCTGCACGCCGCTCGGGCCGGTCGGCTGGACCATCGGGGCCGGATCGGCGCTCGGTGCCACCTTCGCCAACGGCGCGCTCACCAGGCTGGTGGAGCGCCTGCCGTCCGCCGGCGACCGGCAACCATCGAGCGAAGACCCGGACCAGGCTACGGACGCATCCCAGGACTGATCGCCGCCGCGCCGCTTGGACGCAATCGGCTGGGGTAAAGGGTCTGTGGTCGCGCCGACGCACGGACCCTGCGCTGCGGATCGCCCAGCTTCCCGAGCTGGACGCCGTGGTCCTGTCCCACCTGCACGGCGACCACTTCGACCGGGTCGCCCGACGCGAACTGGACCGCGAGCTGCCCATCGTCACGACGCCCGCAGCGGAGCGCAAGCTGCGCCGCTGGGGCTTCCGGGCCGCCGAGGGCCTGCCCACCTGGTCGTCCCGGGAACTGCACCGCGACGGTACGACAATGCGACTGACCTCCATGCCCGGCAAGCACGGCCCGGGCGCGCTGGACCGGCTACTCCCCGACGTGATGGGCACGATGATCGACGTGGAGCGCGCCGGGCGGCGCGAGTTCCGGCTCTACGTCACCGGGGACACGTTGAACCGGCCCCTGCTCACGGCCATCCCCGAGCGTTACCCGGACATCGACGCGATGCTGATCCACCTCGGCGGCACGAAGGTCGCCGGGATCCTGCTCACCATGGACGCCCAGCAGGGCGCCGACCTGGTGGAGCTGATCCGGCCGAAGCTGACAGTGCCGATCCACTACGACGACTATCCGGTGTTCCGCTCCCCGCTGCGGGACTTCGTCGACGAGGCCCGCCGCCGTGGCTGGGTCAAGCAGGTACGCACCATCGCCCGGGGCGAGACCGCCCCGCTCACCCCGCCTTCCTGACGGACGGCGCCTTATCCGGCTGCCGGAGCGGGCTTATCCCGCTGCCCGAACGGATCGCGGGGCGGTGCCTGCTCCGCCCAGCAGAGGCCGCCGCGGAACTCCACCCCGGGGATGCCGTCGACGAGCCCACTGATGTCCACGACACCGGCCAGGGAACTGGCAAGGTCGGCCCGCAACTCCTCGACGGCGGATTCGAGGTCATCTTCCTCAGTGGACCAGTCGATATCGGCGGCTCGAAGCTCTCGCACGGCGAGAGCGCTGACCGCCGCGGGATCGGTCACGATCACCTCCAGCCGGCAGTACACCTGCATCGTCACTGTTTGCTCGTTCATCCAGTGATCATGCATTCCGGCACATCGAGACGGGAAACGGGCCGGCTCAGGCAAGGAACCAGCCAAACACCTGTGCCTCGAGGTCTTACCCACGGCGTCAGGGGATGAGGCGGTCGAGCAGTTCGAATCGGTCGTACGGCTGGTCGTAGTCGCCGAAGTGCCCGTCGTCGCGCACGATCTGGGTGCCGCCGAGCTGCTCGAACATGGCGCGTCCCTGCCGGTCGTCGCAGCCGTACGGATCCTCGCGCGAGTTGACGAAGTAGATGTCACGCACGTGCGACCGGATCGCGGCCCAGTCGTAGCTCGGCTGAAGGACCGGTTCTTCCTCCGTGTTGGGCGGGGTGCAGTAGCCGGCGACCAGGATCGCCTGAGCAACGGTCACGTCCACGTGCTCCAGGAGAGCCAGCAGGAGAGCCGCGCCGCCGGAGTGCCCCACCAGGACCGTGTCCTCGTCGAAGCGGTGCCCGTTCAGCACCCTTGGCAGGAACGTGGCGATCGGCTCGACGTTGATGGCTGGGTAGTGCGGTACCTCGACGGTATAGCCCCGGCCCTTGAGCCGCTCTGCCAGCCAGGGATACCAGCAGACGTCCGGGCTGCCGCCGGTCCCGTGAAAGATGATCGCTCTGGCCGCCACCATGCCCCCTCCGGGTCGACTCGTCGATCCAACCATGTGATCCGTCGAGCGGCTCCCGCGTTCAGGCTCACCGACAGTAAGGCGTGGCGGGACGCGTGCCGGCTACCGCCTCCGCGCCCGAGTGCGCTCGCGATGCCCTGCGCGGTCCGGACGTCCGATGTGACCGCCCGGACGCCAGGCCTCACCCAACCAGAGGTGCGGCGCGTGGTGGCGGACCGCGGCCACCGCCAGGGGCACGTCGGCTGTCTCGATCCGGAGCCGGTACCGCAGATGAGGCAGCCCGGGGCGGAACGGCTCCTCGTCGCGCACCAGCGTCCACAGCACCGGATCGTCACGGTCGATGGGACCCGTCGGGTACAACTCCAGCGAATGGAAAGCGATCTTGCGCCCCTGGCTCTGAAACAGGCCGACACCGGCGAGAATGCGCCACGGGACGACGTTCCGCCGGGCGCCGATGTCGAGCCACAGCCCCGTGCGGTCGATGAGGACCCTCGTGTGGCGCTGCCGCCAGAACACCACGAAGAGCACAACCCCCAGCACACCGAGTGCCATCAGGATGCCGGCCCCGAAGAGCCCCGCCATGAACGACCGGGGCTCGTGGATCCCGCCCACGATCGCGACAGCCGCGACGAGACCGGCCACCCCGGCCAGGACAGCAAGCAGGGCCAGGGGTAGACCCGTCCGGGCACGGCGCCGGCCCGTGGGTATCACCGTCGCGTCCGGTGCGGGGATGGCAAGGGGTACGGCCATGGTCGGCAAGCCTAGAACAGTGCTCACGGTGATGGAACTGCCGGGAACTCCACGATCCGAATGACAGCCGACCGAGATCAACCGATGAAAGTGCTGGTGGAGCCCAGGGGACTCGAACCCCTAACCCCTGCCTTGCAAAGGCAGTGCTCTGCCAGTTGAGCTAGGGCCCCGCGGGTGGCCGTGACAATCGCTCGTCGCGGCCTGACGTCAGCGCAGGTCAGGCGAGGTGGTCGCCTCGTGCCACAGCGCGCGCTCGTCGTTGGAGGCCTTGACCTTGCTGTAGACGACGGCGGCCACACCGACGACGCTAGCCAGGATCAGCAGCTTCTTGAACATGGGGCGACCCCTTGCGCTCGACTACCGTCGGACGACAATGCGGTGGGGCTAGCTGGAATCGAACCAGCGACCTCAGAGTTATCAGCTCTGCGCTCTAACCGACTGAGCTATAGCCCCGCGTTGCGACGAGCAAGATTAACCCATCCGCTCAGCTGGCCCCAAATCGGGGTCCAGCCCCGCGAGCCGGGCCATCGACACCTGGAAACCTACCCGAGTACGAGACGCCGGAGCGACCGCATTTTCGCAGCGCCCCGGCGTCCCGGTCACTCAGTCCCGCTCGGCGAGCGTCAGCTCGATGCCACCGACCAGGTCGGCGCAGACGTTGTAGACGAACGCTCCCAGCGTGGCCAGCGCGGTGAACAGCACCACGTTGACCAGGCCGATGAGCGCCGAGCTGAGGATCACGCCCTTGGCGTTGATCTGGAAGCCGCTGGTGCTCTGCCCACCGCCTGCGTTCACCAGGTCGCTGAGGCTGTCGTTGACGCTCTGGAACACGCCCATCGCGTCCAATGCCAGGTAGAGCACCGAGGTGGCGACCACCACCACGATGAAGAGCACCACCGAGACGGCGAACGCGAACTTCATCACCGACCAGGGGTCGATGCGCTTGAGGTTCAGCCGTGCCCGGCGCGGCCCGCGGGACGCGGCCGAGCTGACTGAGGTACGCGCGGCGCGTACCGCCTCACCGACGCGTGCGGCCCCGACGGCGGACGCGTTACCGATGCCCGGGGGCAGGCCGCCGCCGCTCGCCGGGCGGCCACCAGCGGCGGTACGCCCCGAATCCGGCCGGGCCATACCCGGCGTGATCCGAGGCTGGGTGCCGGTGGCGCTGGTCGAGGACGCCTGACCGGGTCGTGTGCTGATCGGCTGAGTGGTCGTCGGGCGAGCCGAGTTCCCGGCAGACGCCGCCGGGGCTGAGCCGGCGGACGTCGGCGCCTCGGTGGTGGATTTCTCCGCCTTGCCCTCGCCCGATCCACCGTCGTCGCCGGGCTGCTCCGGCGGCGGCGTCATACCGGGAGCCCTTGTGAATTTCGGGGCAGGCGCGTCGGCGGGAACCGTGGCCCGGCCCACGGCCGCGCGGCCGGTCGCTGGTGTGCCGCTCTTGGCGGCCTCCTCGTCGACCGGGTTGGCCGAGGTCCCCGTGTTCCCCGACTTCGCCTGTGTCTCCGTCATTCAACTAGTCCTGTTCGTCAGGCTCGTCGGCATTGCGAGCAATCGCCACGATAGTCACGCCGTCCGGGAGGTCCATCAGCTTGACCCCCATTGTGTTCCGGTCACGTGTACGGCGTACAGGCTTCACCGGAGTCCGGATGACACCACCGTTGCTGGTGATCGCGAACAGCTCGTCGTCCGGGTCGATCACCACGGCACCGACCAGACCACCGCGCCGTTCGGTGATCTTCGCAGTCAGCACGCCCTTACCTCCCCGGCCCTGCACCGGGTATTCCTCGATCGGGGTACGTTTCGCGTATCCCCCGTTAGTGGCCACCAGGACGTCCAAACCGTCCCGGACGACCTCCATGGCCAGCAGGACGTCGTCGTCCGTGAAGCGCATGCCGATCACGCCCGAGGTGGCCCGGCCCATCGGCCGCAGCGCCTCGTCGGAGGCGTTGAACCGGATCGCCTGCGCCTTCTTGGAGACCAGCAGCAGGTCGTTCTCCGGAGCCACCAACGCAGCACCGACCAGCTCGTCCTCATCGCGCAGGTTGATCGCGATGATTCCGCCGGAACGGTTGGAGTCGAACTCCTCGAGCCGCGTCTTCTTCACCAGGCCGTTCTTCGTGGCCAGTACCAGATAGGGGGCTACCTGGTAGTTCGGGATTTCGATGATCTGCGCGATCTGCTCGTCGGGTAGGAAGGCGAGCAGATTGGCCACGTGCTGGCCCTTGGCTACCCTACTGGCCTCCGGCAGCTCGTACGCCTTGGCCCGGTAGACGCGGCCCTTGTTGGTGAAGAACAAAATCCAGTCGTGGGTGGAGCATACGAAGAAGTGGCTGACAATGTCGTCCTGCCGCAGCGTGGCGCCGCTGACGCCCTTGCCGCCACGCCGCTGTGAGCGGTAGAGATCGACCTTCGTCCGCTTCGCGTAACCCGTTCGGGTGATCGTGACGACCACGTCCTCCCGGGCGATGAGGTCCTCCATCGAGACCTCGCCGTCGAACGGAATGATCTGCGTACGCCGGTCGTCGCCCCACTTCGCGACGATCTCGCCCAGCTCCTCCGAGACGATCCTGCGCTGCCGCTCCGGCTTCGCGAGAATGTCCTTCAGGTCGGCGATCTCGATCTCGAGCTTGGCCAGATCGTCAACGATCCGCTGCCGCTCCAGGGCGGCGAGCCGGCGCAGCTGCATGTCGAGGATCGCGGTCGCCTGGATCTCGTCGATCTCCAGCAGCCGGATCAGGCCCTGGCGGGCGTCGTCCACGGTTGGCGAACGCCGGATCAGCGCGATGACCTCGTCCAGCGCGTCGAGGGCCTTGCCGAGACCGCGCAGGATGTGCGCCCGCTCCTCAGCCTTACGCAGCCGATACGCGGTCCGCCGGCGGATCACGTCGATCTGGTGCTCGACGTAGTAGCGGATGAACTGGGCCAGGTTGAGCGTGCGCGGCACCCCGTCGACCAGGGCCAGCATGTTGGCGCCGAACGTCTCCTGAAGCTGGGTGTGCTTGTAGAGGTTGTTCAGCACGACCTTGGCGACCGCGTCGCGCTTGAGCACGAGCACGATCCGCATACCGGTACGCCCGGAGGACTCGTCACGGATGTCGGCGATACCGGCGAGCTTGCCCTCCTTGATCAGCTCGGCGATGCGCTCGGCCAGGTTGTCCGGGTTGACCTGGTAGGGCAGCTCGCTGACGACCAGACACGGCCGACCCCGCTTGTCTTCCTCGACCTCCACCACTGCGCGCATCCGGATCGAGCCACGACCCGTGCGGTAGGCGTCCTGGATGGCCGTCGTGCCGACGATCAGACCGTGGGTCGGGAAGTCCGGACCCTTGACGATGCCGAGCAGCGCCTCGAGGGTCGTCTCCTCGTCCTCTTCCGGGTTTTCCAGACACCACTGGACCGCCGCGCCGATCTCCCGCAGGTTGTGCGGCGGGATCTTGGTGGCCATGCCGACCGCGATGCCCTCGGAGCCGTTCACAAGCAGGTTGGGGATCCGCGACGGCAGGATCGTGGGCTCCTTGGCCCGGCCGTCGTAGTTGTCCTGCAGGTCGACGGTGTCCTCGTCGATGTCCCGCAGCATCTCCATGGCGAGGGGGTCGAGCTTGCACTCGGTGTAGCGCATCGCGGCGGCCGGATCGTTACCCGGCGAGCCGAAGTTGCCGTTGCCGTCGACAAGCGGGTAGCGCAGCGACCAGGGCTGCGCCATCCGGACCAGCGCGTCGTAGATGGCCGAGTCGCCGTGCGGGTGGAACTGGCCCATCACGTCGCCGACGACGCGGGAACACTTGACGTAGCCGCGGTCCGGACGGTAGCCGGAGTCGAACATCGCGTAGAGGATCTTGCGGTGGACCGGCTTGAGCCCGTCCCGGACGTCCGGCAGCGCACGACCGACGATGACGCTCATCGCGTAGTCGAGGTAGGAGCGCTGCATCTCCACCTCGAGCCCGACCGGTTCGATCCGGTCGTGCGCGACCACCGCGGCGATGGCCTCGGCGGGGACCTCGGGCTCGTTCGGTGTGGACTCGGGAGAATCGGTCACTGTATACCCTTATCAGACTCAGAGTCGTTTTCGTGCTGTGGATAACCGCTGTGGATACCGGCCAAGCTGTGGATAACTCTGTGGACCGGCGGATCGGTCGGGTGCGCCCGGCCGATCCGCCGCAGTCCGTCAGATGTCCAGGAACCGCACGTCCTTCGCATTGCGCTGGATGAACGACCGGCGGGCCTCGACGTCCTCACCCATCAGCACGCTGAACAACTCGTCGGCGGTCGCCGCGTCGTCGAGAGTGACCTGACGCAGGGTACGCGTTGCCGGGTTCATCGTGGTTTCCCACAGCTCGGGGTAGTTCATCTCGCCGAGGCCCTTGAAGCGCTGGATGTCGTCCGGCTTGGCGTTCGGCTTCTTCTGCTGGCGCAGTGCGATCAGCCCGTCCCGCTCGCGGTCGGAGTACGCGTACTGGGCGTCGTCGCCCTTCTTGTTCCACTTGATCTTGTAGAGCGGCGGGGCGGCCAGGTAGACGTGGCCCATCTCCACAAGCGGACGCATGAAGCGGAACAGCAGCGTGAGCAGCAGCGTCTGGATGTGCTGGCCGTCGACGTCGGCGTCGGCCATCAGCACCACCTTGTGGTACCGCAGCTTCTCCATGTCGAAGTCGTCGTGGATGCCGGTGCCCAGCGCGGTGATCAGCGCCTGGACCTCGTTGTTCTTCAGCACCCTGTCGATCCGGGCCTTCTCCACGTTGAGGATCTTGCCGCGGATCGGCAGGATCGCCTGGGTGCGCGGGTCGCGGCCCTGCTTGGCCGAGCCACCCGCCGAGTCGCCCTCGACGATGAACACCTCGGACTCGCGGGGGTCCGTTGACTGGCAGTCGGCGAGCTTGCCCGGCATCGAGCCGGACTCCAGCAGAGACTTGCGCCGGGCCAGCTTGCGCGCCTGCTGCGCGGCGATCCGTGCCCGAGCCGCCTGGGAGGCCTTCGTAATGATCATCTTGGCCTCGGCCGGGTTGCGGTCGAACCAGTCGACCAGCCGGTCGTTGCAGACCCGCTGCACGAAGCTCTTCACAGGGGTGTTGCCCAGCTTGGTCTTGGTCTGACCTTCGAACTGCGGGTTGGCCAGCTTGACCGAGATGATCGCCGCGAGCCCTTCCCGGATGTCCTCACCGGAGAGCTTCTCGTCCCCCTTGAGCAGCTTCTTGTCGGTGCCGTACCGGTTGACCACGCTCGTCAGCGCGGAGCGGAAGCCCTCCTCGTGGGTGCCGCCCTCGTGCGTGTTGATCGTGTTGGCGAAGGTGTAGACCGACTCGCCGTACGACTCGTTCCACTGCATGGCGATCTCGAGTGACATGCCCTCCTCTTCGGCCTCGAACTCGACCACGGTCTTGTGGATGGGGCTCTTCGAGGCGTTGAGGTGTCGGACGAAGTCGGCGATGCCACCCTCGTAGTAGAAGGTCACCTCACGCTGCCGGCCGTCCTCCTCCTCGGCCACCCGCTCGTCGAGCAGGTGGATGCGCAGGGCGCGGTTGAGGAAGGCCATCTCCTGGAGACGCCGGTAGATGGTCTGGAAGTCGAAGTCGACGGTCTCGAAGACGTCGGGGTCGGGCCAGAAGGAGACGGCAGAGCCGGTGCGGTCGGTGGTCTCGCCCTTCTCCAGCGGGCTCGGCTTGGAATTGGTGTAGTGCTGCCGCCACACGGAGCCGGACTTGTGGATCTCGACGAACATCTTCGTGGAGAGCGCGTTCACCACAGAGACACCGACGCCGTGCAGACCGCCGGAGACCGCGTACGCCTTGCCGTCGAACTTGCCACCCGCGTGCAGGATGGTCAACGCGACCTCGACGCCGGGCTTCTTGAGCTTCGGGTGGAGGTCGACAGGGAAACCACGGCCGTTGTCGGTGACGCGTACGCCGCCGTCGGCGAGCAGCACGACGTCGATGGTGTCGCAGTATCCGGCCAGCGCCTCGTCCACCGCGTTGTCGACGACCTCCCACACGAGGTGGTGCAGACCGCGCTCGCCGGTGGACCCGATGTACATACCGGGCCGCTTGCGAACGGCCTCCAGCCCTTCGAGAACGGTGATCGACTCTGCGCCGTACTCCTGCTTGTCCTGCGCTGCCACCCTCGGCCACTTTCTCGCGTCGTCCACGCCAAAACAGGGCGCGTCGGGCGCGGGTTCGGCGGACAGGACGCGACGTCGGCGCGCGGACCGGTGCCGGAGACCTCCGGACAGCGGGTCGAACGCGCCGGTCGCCGCGGTTGCCCGCGGATCGCGATCGGCTCGACCCGACATGGAGAATGATCCGGGGCCACCGGCCCCGTCCCGCACTCCGCACCGGGTCTTCGTCTCACTGTCAATCCTACTGTGCGCGCGGGACAGAACCGCCACTCGGCACCCTCAACGAGGCGGCTGAGATGTCCATAGCCGGCAGAACCCCATTACCCACGACTCCCCCCACACGCCATGCCTCGATCGCACGCGCCGCCGCCGGACGGGTTGACCCACGGCCGGGCGGGTCGGGGGTCGCGGTCGGATCTCGGGTGTCGTAGGTTTGCGGCGCTCCGGAAGCGGCCTTGATCTTTAGCGGCCGGAACCGGGACGATCGACCCGATCGTCCCGACACGTGCTCTTTAAGAGGTGACAGATGGGGCTGGACAACGTCGCGGTGCACTGGCCGCGGACCGGCCGCTTCTACGATCCGGTCGCGCCGGCCGAGTTCGTCGACTTCGGCGAGATCGTCGACGTACCCGGGATCTCGGCGCCGACGGCGGCGCTGGCGGAGCTGATCGCGAAGACCGGCACCATCCGCGCGACCGCGTACACCGAGTTGGTTGATCTCCTGCTCGGCCTTGAGGGTGTGTTGTATGCCACAGACGCCGCGGCAGAGGACGAGGACCCGGTAATCGATCCGGACGGGTGTGCCTGGATCGCGGCCGGCATCGAACGGTTCGTGGCCGGCCATCGCGCGTACGGCGAGGCTGTCACATTCGAGTCGGTGAGCACGGTTCTGCGTTCGCTGCTCGGTGACGGTCGGCTCGCCGAGCAACAGCTCCGGTGGCTGGAGAGCCGGCTGGACGCGATGCGCGACGAGAGCGGCGATCCGCCGCAGTGGAACTTCACCTGCCCCGAGTTGGGGGTTTTGGCGGCGTTCTACAGGCGCTGCGCCGATCGCGGCTTCGCCGTCTACGCCGACGCCTGACCGGGCGCCTCCGAGGGCTGCTGGTCGGCGGGCCGGTTGGCCGCGGCGATGACCCGGGTGAGCACCTCGTGCAGGTGCTGCAGGTCCGCCACGGGCAGCCCGAGCCGCCGCACGATCGCTGCCGGGATCAGTTCGGCCTGGCTGCGCAGGGCGGCACCGCTGGCGGTCAGGGTGACGGCGAGGCTGCGTTCGTCGGCGGCGTCGCGCTCGCGGCGCAGATAGCCGGCGGCCTCCAACCGCTTCAGCAGGGGTGACAGCGTGCCCGGATCGAGTTGCAGGAGACGGCTCAGGTCGCGACCGGAGAGCGGCGCGTGCTGCCAGAGCGCCAGCATGACCAGGTACTGCGGATGGGTCAGCCCCATCGGCTCCAGCAGGGGCCGGTAGACGGCCACCACGCTGCGCGCCGCCACCGAGAGGGCGAAACAGACCTGCTGCTCCAACGCCAGCGGATCGTCGCCCTCCGGTCGGTCGATCATCGGTTGCCCTCCCCACGCATGGTCATTATCGTAAGCGATCATTGGTACACCAACCATTGGTAGCCCAATTACCTGTCGGGCGCGGCGAGAGAAGGCGACAGATGACTGAGAACGGTGCGGCCCCCAAGTCTCCGGGCGAGGGCGGCCGGTTCCTGCGCTGGACCTTCCGCAACCTCGCCGGCCCCGCCGAAGGTGTGCAGGGTGCGATTCAGGGCGGCACCGCCGAGGCCCGCGAGGCGTGGAAGCGCGACCTGGCCGAGCGCAAGCGTCACACCCAGGAGCAGCGCGAACGGAAGCGGGCTGCCCGCGAGGCCGGCCGGAACCGGGGCGGATCCGCTCAGCCGTAGGTGTCCCGTGGTCCCCGGCCACGTACCCGACGTGGCCCCTTCGACCAGGACGGCGCGGCCGGGCCGTGGATGTGCAGCTTGCGCACCACGTTGTGGCCCACCTCCTGGGCGATCTGCTTGAGCAGCGAGCCGGCCAGCAGGCGCAGCTGGGTCGCCCACGCGGTCGAGCGCGCCTCTACCGTCAGCTCGCCGTTCTCCAGCTTGACAGGCCGGCTGTGCTGGGCGACCTCCGCGCCGACCACCCGTTCCCAGGCGCCGAACACGGTGGCCTCGGCCGCCGGCTGCTGCCAGCCCCGCGCCTTTACAAGCCGGTTCAGCACCGCGCTGAGCGGCTGCGGGTCGCGCGGGTCGGGGCCGGGACCGGAGTAGCCACGCAGCCTCCGCCCCGAACCGCCAGCGCCGTCGCCACCGGCGCCCGAGGGGGTACGTCGTGCGCGGGCCGCCGCCTGCCGCCGGGACAGCGCCGCGTCGAGGACCGCACGGGCCAGCTCCGGCCCGCTCGCGGCCTCCGCCTGCCCGCCAGCTCCGCCGTCCGCGGACACCCCTGGGGTACGCGCGTCCGTGGCGTCACCGGCCCGCCGGTCGGTCCGGCCCGTGTCGTTCCCGTTGGCGCGTGGCTCATTCGACACGGCGTACAGCCCCCTCGCCGACCTGGTATCGGGTGCCGCGCAGGGCGGCCGGTACGTCGTCGTCCACGGCGCAGGTGACGAGCAGCTGACTCGCTCCGCCGACAAGCTCGGCCAGCCGCTCCCGGCGTCCGGTGTCCAACTCGGCGAAGACGTCATCGAGGATCAGCACCGGTTCGATGCCGTCGGCGCGCAGCAGATCGTAGCCGGCCAGCCGCAGCGCGAGGGCGAACGACCAGCACTCGCCGTGGCTGGCGTACCCCTTGGCGGGCAGTGGGCCGAGGGCGAGGGCCAGCTCGTCGCGGTGCGGACCGACGAGGGTCGTGCCCCGTTCGATCTCGGCGGACCGGGAGGCGGCCAGCGCTGCGGTCAGCGCCTCGGCCAACGCGGCCCGGTCCATTGTCGCGTCGGTCAGCTCGATCGAGGGCCGGTAGGCGATGCTGGCCGCACCCCGGCCGGCGGCCACCGCGTCGTACGCCTTGGCGACGTGCGGAGTGAGCGCAGCTACCAGCTCCAACCGGCCGGCGAGAAGTTCGGCGCCGTGCTGGGCCAGGTGGGTGTCCCAGACGGCGAGGGTGCCGAGGTCTCCGCCGCGGGACCCGCCGGTCTTGCGGGCCAGGTACGCGGTGCGCAGCAGGGCGTTGCGCTGCTTGACGACCCGCTCGTAGTCGGCCCGCACGCCCGCGTAGCGGGGCTGCCTGGTGACAAGCAGGTCGTCCAGGTAGCGGCGACGCTCGGCCGGATCACCCCGGACCAACTCCAGGTCCTCCGGGGCGAAGAGCACAAGGCGCAGGGCGCCGAGCACGTCCCGGGCACGCCGTGCCGGAGATCTGCCCAGCCGGGCGCGGTTGGCCTTGCCGGGCACGATCTCCAGCTCGACCAGCAGTTCCCGCCCCTCGTGTGCGACAGCGCAGCGGATCACCGCCGAGGAGGCGCCCATCCGGACGAGCGGCGCGTCAGTGGCGACCCGGTGCGAGTCCAGGGTCGCCACGTAGCCCAGCGCCTCGACGAGGTTGGTCTTGCCGACGCCGTTGGCGCCGACCAGGACGTTCGCCCCCGGTTGGAGGTCGACGGCGACCCGCTCGTACGAGCGGAAGTCGACCAGTTCCAGCCGCTGGACGTACACAGGGTGTGGATACCGCTCAGCGCTTGTGGACGGCGTGGCCGCCGAACTGCTGGCGCAGCGCGGAGACCGCCTTCATGGCCGGTGAGTCGTCCTGGCGGGACGCGAACCGGGCGAACAGGGAGGCGGTGATGACGTTCAGCGGCACGGCGAGCCGGACGGCCTCGTCGACAGTCCACCGGCCCTCGCCGGTGTCCTCGGTGTAGCCGCTCAGCTCGGCCAGCTCCGGGTCCTCGTCGAGGGCCCGGTCCAGCAGGTCGAGCAGCCAGGAGCGCACGACGGTGCCCTCACGCCAGGACTTGATGACCCCCGGGACGTTGGTCACCAACTCGGAGGCGGCCATCAGCTCGTAGCCCTCGGCGTAGGCGTGCATGAGGCCGTACTCGATGCCGTTGTGCACCATCTTCGAGTAGTGCCCCGCGCCGACCGGGCCGGCGTGCACGAAGCCGAACTCACCTTCCGGCTTGAGCGCGTCGAAGATCGGCATGAGCCGGTCCACGTGCTCCTGGGAGCCGCCGACCATCAGGCCGTAGCCGTTCTGGCGGCCCCAGACGCCGCCGGAGACGCCGACGTCGATGTAGCCGATGCCCTGCTCGTTGAGCCGCTCCGCGCGCGGAGCGTCGTCGCTGAAGCGCGAGTTGCCGCCGTCGATGATGATGTCGCCCTCGCCGAGCACTGCGGCGAGCTCGTCGATGGTGGCGTCGGTGACGCCGGCGGGCACCATGACCCAGACAGCGCGCGGCGATTCGAGCTTTGCCGCCAGCTCGGCGAGGTCGGCGGCGTCGCTCAGCTGCGGGTTGTGGTCGAAGCCGACCACCTCGTGCCCAGCTGCCCGCAACCGCTCGCGCATGTTGCCGCCCATCCGGCCGAGTCCTACCAGGCCGAGCTGCATCTGTTCCTACCTCCGTGGATCTGGGTGTTGCTGGGCGCGATCAGCGGGACACGCGGATCGGCATGATGAGGTACCGGTACCCCGGAATGACCTCGCCATCCTCGCCAGCGGGCGAGATCACCGCGGGTTTGAAGGCGTCGACGAACGAGAGCATGGCGGTCTGGGAACCCAGGTTTGCCAGGCCGTCGATGAGGTACTGGGGGTTGAAACCGATGGTGAGTGCCTCACCGGTGAAGGTGGCCTCCATGGCCTCGCTGGCCCGGGCCTCCTCGGAGCCACCGGCCTCGACCACCAGACCGTCGGCGCTGAAGCTGAGCAGCACCGGGGTGGTCCGCTCGGCGACGAGCGCGACCCGCTTGACCACCTCGATCAGGGTGCTGACCGGCACCCGGGCCTCGGCGTTGTGGGTGGCGGGGAAGAGGGATCGCACCGGTGGGTAGTTGGCGCCGTCGAGCAGGCGGCTGGTGGTGCGTCGGGTGCCTCCGGCGAGACCGACCATGCCCTCACCGGCAGCACCTTGCGCGAGGGCGAGGGTGACCTCGCCACCGATCGGGCCGAGCGCCTTCGCGGTGTCGTTGAGCGTGCGGGCCGGCACCAGCGCGTTGATGCTGACGTCGGGGTCGTCGGGCCGCCACTGGATCTCACGCAGCGCCAGCCGGTACCGGTCCGTGGCGAGCATGGACAGGGTGCTGCCGGAGAGTTCGACCCGGACGCCGGTCATCATCGGCAGCGTCTCGTCGCGGCCGGCGGCGACGGCCACCTGGGCGACGGCGGTGGCGAACGCTGCCGCGTCCACGGTCCCGGCGCTCTGCGGCATCTCGGGAAGCGCGGGGTAGTCCTCCACAGGCATGGTGGGCAGGGTGAACCGGGCGCTGCCGCAGACCAGCTCGAGGTGGGCCCCGACCGCGGCGATGTCCACCGGCTTGGCCGGCAACGCCTTGGTGATCTCGGCGAGCAACCGGCCGGAGACCAGGGCGGCACCGTCGGCGTCACCCTGCACCTCGACGGTGACCTGGCTGGAGACCTCGTAGTCGAACCCGGAAACCCGCAGGTTGCCGTCGGTGACGCGCAGCATCACCCCGGCGAGCACCGGTACGGATGGCCGGTTGGGCAGGCTCTTCGCGGTCCACGCCACGGCCTCGGCGAGCGCGTCGCGCTCCACTCGGAACTTCATCAATGCCTCCGCGTCGACGTCAGCGACAACTCTCTCATGCCGACCGCTGCCTACCGTCCCGCCCGACCGTGCGGGTACCCATCGCACCTTAGGGCGCGGGGGCATCGGCTGTGCGCCCGACCCCATGGATCGTGTCGATGCTGACCGGCCTGTCCGGCAGCGTTCGGCCCGATCCACAGAAAGCCCAACGGTGATGATTGGTTTTTGTTCTCTTAGAAGAGATAACTCATCGTCTTCATCGCACCTGTGCAAACTGTGGAGAACTCAAGTTCGCGCAGCTCAGACAGGTTATCCACCGGTGATTTAGCTGTGGAGAACCCGGGGTACAACCGCCTCGTCTGTCCACAGCCCGGCGACGGCGGCAGGTTGTCCACCGTTGTCCACCGGTTGTCCACCGGTAATCCACCGACTTTCTCCCCATGCCTGTGGACAGCCGGGAAGATCACCATTGTGGTTGTCCCCAGAACCTTCAACAGCCCGTACACAGGTGGACAGGCGTCGGTGGATAACCTCGCGGTTGTCCCCAGCCGTCCACAGCGTCGTACACAGGGTTTCTCCACAGCCTGTGGGTAACTGGCGGAGCGCGGACCGTAGTTATCCACTGACGGTGGATAACGAGCTGTGGAGAACGAGTGAGCAACGAAGCGGACACGGCGTCGATCCTGTGGTCTGCACCATGTCGAGGGTCAACCGAGGCCCCCTCGCGGGAGACAAAAAGAGCGCGAGTCGGGCGCCTCGGAGACGGGCCGGTGCCCCGGCGCGGACGAAAAGAACGCCCGACCGGATCTCCGGCCGGGCGTGTCCCGGGTACGCGTGCCGCCGTACCCCTCAGGTGTTCTGCTTGATCCGGTTGGTCAGCTCGGCAATCTGGTTGTAGAGCGAGCGGCGCTCGGCCATCTGCTGCCGGATCTTGCGGTCCGCGTGCATGACAGTGGTGTGGTCCCGACCGCCGAACGCCTGCCCGATCCGGGGCAACGACAACTCGGTCAGCTCCCGACAGAGATACATGGCCACCTGGCGGGCGTTGACGAGCACCCGGGAGCGGGACTGGCCGCGCAGGTCCTCCAGGCTCACCCCGAAGTAGTCGGCGGTGGAGACCATGATCTGGTCGGCCGTGATCTCCGGGCCGGCGCCGTCCGGGATGAAGTCCCGCAGCACCTCCTCGGCCAGCGACAGCTCGACGGTCGACCGGGTCAGGCTGGCGAACGCGGTCACCCGGATCAGCGCGCCCTCCAGCTCCCGGATCGAGTTCGACACCCGGGAGGCGATGAACTCCAGTACGTCCGGTGGGGCGTAGAGCCGCTCCTGCGCTGCCTTCTTCTGCAGGATCGCGATCCGCGTCTCCAGGTCCGGAGGCTGGATGTCGGCGAGCAGGCCCCACTCGAAGCGGGTCCGCAGCCGGTCCTCCAGCGTCGCCAACTGCTTCGGCGACCGGTCGGAGGTGATCACGATCTGCTTGTTGGCGTTGTGCAGGGTGTTGAAGGTGTGGAAGAACTCCTCCTGCGTACGCTCGCGGTTCTCCAGGAACTGGATGTCGTCGATCAGCAGGATGTCGACGTCGCGGTAGCGGCGCTGGAACGCACTTGTCTTGTCGTCCCGGAGCGAGTTGATGAAGTCGTTCGTGAACTCCTCGGTCGACACGTACCGCACCGACCGCGCGTTACCGAGCGTTGTGGCGTAGTGGCCGATGGCGTGCAACAGGTGGGTCTTGCCCAACCCGGAGCTGCCGTAGATGAAGAGCGGGTTGTACGCCTTCGCCGGCGACTCGGCCACCGCGACGCTCGCCGCGTGGGCGAAGCGATTCGACGAGCCGATGACGAACGTCTCGAACATGTACTTCGGGTTCAGCCTGTTGCCGCCGGTGTCGGTGCCGGGCAGCCGACGGTCGTCGCGGCCGCCGGCGCGGTGATCCATCCCGCCGCGGCCGGGCCCGCTGTCGGTTCCACCGTCGCGGGGCAGCGGACGGATCACGTGCTGGTCCCGGGGCGACCCGGCGTCCTCGCGGTAGCGGGGCTCGTAGGGCCGGGTGTCCGGGCCCGGCTGATCCTGCCGGGAGGGCTGGTCGTCGTAGCCGCGCCGGTCCGACCCCGCCCGGGGCGGAGACCGCAGCGGCTCCACGAACGCGGCGCTGAACAGCGCCTCCTGCCCGTCGCGGCTGGCCGGAATCAGCCCGGACCGGTGGCCGTCGGCAGCCGGTCCGGGCGGCGGACCGGGCGGCGCCGGCGGTGCGGCGAGGTCGTACCCCGGCTGATGCTGCTCGGGGATGGTGTTGTCGGCCGGCGGCCGTCCGGAGTGCCCGTCGTCGAGGGAACCGGACAGCGGGATCTCGCCGTCGGTCGAGCCCGGCTCCGGTGCGCTGCGGTAGACGGTGCCGGCCGGGCGTCCGGTGGCGTCCTCGGCCACCCGCACCGTCACCGCCACCTGGATGGGCCTGCCGAGCCGGCGGGTCAACGCCTCGGTGATCGCCGGGCGCAGCCGTGACTCGATCACGTCCCGGGTGAACGCGTCCGGAACGGAGAGCAGCGCGGTGTCCTCGACGATCGCCCGTAGCCGGGTCAGCCGGAGGTAGGCGCGCTGCTGGGCGGAGATGATCTCGTCGGCGAGCTCGTCGGTCGCCGCTAACCACACCGCGGCAAGGTCGGTCGTACCGGCCACCGTCGTGCCACCCCCTCGCCTCTGCTCCCGGCCGCCGCTGTCTGCCAGCCGGCCGTCCCGGGCCCGCCCCGTGCGCGGGTGGAACATCACCCACCCGGACGACTGACCAGTGGGTCGTCCACAGGTTATCCACAGCCTGTGTACCGACCGATTGTGGGCCGCCCGGCGGACGCGGGTGCGACCTGCCCCCTGCCTGGCCGGGCGTTGAAGCGGGTTCACCGTGCCGAACGATTCACCGGCGTGTCCGGTCTTGCCTGCGCGCGACGACCGGAGCTTCCGATGCTCACCGCAATCGGGCACGGTAACAGCGTTGTCCCTGCCCCATCAACCGGCGACGCGGCAGCGACCTTGTCGGCATCAGCGAAAACCGCCCCTTCGGCCCCGGGCGCGTCCTCGACGGCGGCGCTGGGCATGTTTGACGGTCATTGCGCCCCTGCGTAGGCTGGAGCGGCTGCTCTCTCGTCCTCTGCTAGGGTGATGGGTGTTTGCTGCCCACGGTCGCATCCCCGCGTCGCCGAGGTCCCGTTCCGCAGGGCAGCACCGATCGGTGGTCACCGTCGAGGTGGCCTGGACCACCCCAGAACCCCGGCGATCCCGTCGCGCGGGGCGCGTACGAATACGGAGAGCCTGACGTGAGCAAGCGCACCTACCAGCCGAACAACCGCCGGCGCGCGAAGACCCACGGCTTCCGGCTGCGCATGCGCACCCGTGCCGGCCGTGCCATCCTGTCGAGCCGTCGCGCCAAGGGTCGTACCACCCTGTCGGCCTGAGCCGACCGGGCGGGTCCGGGGGACGTGGGCAGTCGTGCTGGCCGCTGCGCAGCGACTGCGGCGCAGCACTGACTTCGCCGCAGCGGTTCGCGGTGGCCGACGCGCCGGACGAGGTGCCGTCGTGGTCCACCTGACCGTGCCGGTGACCGCCGACCCCACCACATCGACCTCGCCGAAGCCGGCGCGGGAAACTGGTGCGGAGCAAGCCTCCGTCCCGGCCCGCGCCGGCTTCGTCGTGTCCAAGGCGGTGGGCAACGCGGTTGTCCGCAACAAGGTCCGGCGCCGACTGCGCGCGCTGGTCCGGGAACGACTGGCCGCCTTGCCCACCGGCAGTACCCTGGTCGTTCGGGCGTTGCCCGCAGCAGCCGAGGCGTCATATCCCCGGCTCGCCGCAGACCTGGACGCCGCCGTCGCGGTTGCCCGGTCGCCCCGAGAGAGGCGGTCCCGTTGAGCAGCGACAAGACCGCCGCCGCGTCCCCGATGTCGACCGGTGCCAAGGTGCTGACAGCGCCTATCATCGCGTACCGTCGGTGGATAAGTCCGGCTCTGCCGGCCCGCTGCCGGTTCTACCCGTCGTGCAGTGCGTACGCCCAGGAGGCGGTGTCCACCCACGGCGCGCTCCGGGGAGCCGCGCTGGCGGTCCGGCGGTTGTTGCGCTGCCACCCCTTCCACCCTGGTGGACATGACCCGGTGCCGGAGCCGGGCGGTCGCCGCCGTGCCGATGTGACTGGAGCACCGAATTGAGTCTCGACTGGATCTACTACGCGATTTCGTGGATCCTGCTGACCTGGCACTCCGCCTGGGACGCCATCGGGGTGCCCGTCGGCGCGGTGATCGGCACCAACTTTGCCTGGATCCTGGCCATCGTCTTCCTGGTGGTCACCGTCCGGGTGATCCTGTTCCCGGTCTTCGTCAAGCAGATCAAGTCGCAGCGCGCGATGCAGGCCCTCCAGCCCAAGGTCAAGGAGCTGCAGGAGAAGCACAAGGGTGACCGGGAGACGCTCCAGAAAGAGATGATGGAGCTCTATCGGAAGGAAAAGGCCAACCCGCTGATGGGCTGCCTTCCGATGTTCCTCCAGATCCCCGTGTTCCTCGGTCTCTTCCACGTGCTGCGCCGCTTGGACCCGGCCAAGCAGAGCAAGGACCTCTACGGCTGGACCGCCAGCCAGTTCGACAGCGCGTCCAACGCGAAGATTTTCACCGCCCCGATCGCCGGCAAGTTCGGATCCACCGCCGACGAGCTGGCCCGCCTCGGCGCCAACGGCACCACGGTCAAGGTCATCGCCGGTCTGCTGGTCCTGATCATGATCGCGACCACCTACCTGACCAGCCGTCAGATGATCCTCAAGACCGGCTGGGCCGAAGACCCGCAGCAGCGGATGATCCAGCGACTGATGCTCTACGGCATCCCGGCGTCGCTGCTGATCTCCGGCGCGATCTTCCCCATCGGTGTGATCATCTACTGGGTCACGAACAACCTCTTCACCCTCGGCCAGCAGCAGTGGGTGCTGCGCAAGTTCCCCCCGCCGGTGACCGCGAAGAAGACCACCGCTCCCGCCGCCAGCCGCAACCCTGTGCAGCCCGCCAAGTCCGGTGGTCTGTTCGGCCGTGGCAAGTCGACCCCGCCCGCGCCGGTCAAGGCCACCGCCCCCAAGGTGGCCGGTCCGAAGCCGGGCGCCAAGCCGGTGAACCCGAAGAAGAGCCGCCCCGCCAAGCGGCAGGGCTGACCCGTACGGGCCGTCGTCGGACCACCGGCGACGGCCCGTTCCGCACCGTGCAGCCGCCGGATGGCCGGCGCCGGGCGGAACCGGCCGCGCACGACGCGGTCACGGGCGACACTGCCCGTACAGACGTGCCCGCGGGCACCGGCGACCTCCCGCCGGCCCCGGGAAACCAGCGGACCCGACGGTCCGGCCGAGCGAGTACGGAGATGAGACCGTGACCGAGACCAGCATCCCCCGCGTCGAGCAGCACCTGGACGAGGAGGACACCGCGCCTCTCGCAGCAGACGGCGACACCGAGGCCGACGAGTCTGAGGTGGACGACGACGCCCCCGCCGCGGGTGGCCGTGAGAAGAAGGCCGCCGGCGAGGGCGAACTGTTCCGGCAGAGCGAGATCGCGGCGGACTACGTCGAAGGACTGCTGGACATCCTCGACTACGACGGCGACATCGACGAACTGGTCGCCGGTGGCCGGCCGGTGGTCGAGGTGGTCGGTGCCCGACTGCAGAACCTGGTGGGCCAGCGCGGCGCCACCCTGGAGGCGCTTCAGGAGCTGACCCGGCTGGCCATCTTCCGGCAGACCGGGACCCCGAGCCGCCTGCTGCTCGACGTCGGTGGCTACCGGGCGACCCGACGCAAGGAACTCGCCGCCGTCGCCAAGAACGCCGTCGAGAAGGTCAAGGAGTACGGCGAGCCGGTCCGGCTGGAGGCGATGTCCGCATTCGAGCGCAAGTGCGTCCACGACGTCGTCAACGCCATGTCCGGAGTGGCGAGCGAGTCCGAGGGCGTCGAGCCGAACCGTCGCATCGTCGTACGGCCGGCGGACTGACCGGGTGGCCCACGACGACCCCGCGGCTGACGCCGTGACCGGCCCGGGCGGTACGCCGCCCGGGCCGTCCGCTGTCCGGCCCGACACCGATCCGAATAGGTACGACGAGGACGGCGGCACTTCCGCACCGGACGCGCATGTCGGCGACACGTCGTCGGCGGCAGAGTCCGGTGACCGCAGCCCGTCGCCTGCCGACGCGGCACTGCCGCCCGAGTTGGCTCCGGCCGCGCTCACCCTCTTCGGTGATCGGCTCGACCTGGCCGCCGCGTACGCCGAACTGCTGGTGACCGACGGCGTGGTCCGCGGTCTGATCGGCCCTCGGGAGGCACCTCGGATCTGGGACCGCCACCTGCTCAACTGTGCGGCGGTCGCGGAACTGATCCCGGCCAACGCGACGGTGCTCGACGTCGGCTCCGGCGCGGGCCTGCCCGGGATGGTCCTGGCCATCGCACGCCCCGACCTGACCGTCACCTTGATCGAACCGCTCGCCCGACGGACGTCGTTCCTGATCGAGGCCGTCGAACAACTCGGCCTGACCAGGTCGGTGCGGGTGTTCCGGGGACGGGCCGACGAGGCCGCCAGCGGATCGGCCGATCGGTACCCGATCAGCGGAGACGTGGTGACCGCCCGCGCTGTCGCACCTCTGGACCGGCTGGCGACCTGGTGCCTCCCCCTGGCGGTACGCGGTGGACGGCTGCTCGCACTCAAGGGATCGTCCGCCGCGGCGGAGGTCGAGGAGCACGCCGGCGTCGTGGCGCGGCTCGGTGGCGGCGAGGCGGCAGTGCGCCTGTGCGGGGTCGAGGTGATCGACCCGCCGACCACAGTCGTGGAGATCGTCCGTGAACGCGTTGTCGGCCAACCTCGTCCGGCCGCCAGCAAGCGCGCCCGTGCAGGACGCGCACGCCGCCGCTGATCGTTGCGCCATCGGGCGTCCGGTCAGTGGGTTGCCTCGTTGTACCCGTACGGATGGAACGAGGGAATGAGAACCCGACGTGGACCGGCCGCGCCCGTCCGCCGTAGGCTGACCGCGCGTCGATAGTGTGGAGCGGCCGACGGACGTCGCGGACTCCGACCGCTCCCAAGGGGCCGTACGCCCCGGGGTGCGAGCGCGGGTGCGGGCCAAGTTGACCGAGGCGCGGACCGACCATCCGAAGCGGGCAGGGATGACAGGTGCATGACGACGGCAGGTACGACGATCCACGCGTGACCGGGTCAACCAGCGACCCTGTTTCACGTGAAACCGACTACCCGAGCTGGTCGCCCGGTGCGCCCGGGGCGTCCCCTCCTGCGGAGGGCGGAGATCCGCCGGTGTCGCGGGACGAACCGGCGGGCCAGCCGGCCCCGGTCGAGCCCCCGACGGCTGGTCGTCGGACACCGGAGGGGTTGACCCGACCGGTCAACGCACCCGAGGTGCGGCCGACGTCAGGTCGGCGGAACACGGCTGCGGCGGTGCGCTTCGAGCCTGCGGTCCCGCATCAGCCCACCGCTGCGGCACCCCGGGATGCCGTGGTCGTCCCCGAGGTGCCGACCGAGTCGCCGACGGCGGCCACGTCCGATCCCACGTACGTTTCACGTGAAACCCCGACGCGCGAAGAGGATGACCCACCCTTGGCTATGGAGGCGATGCGCGCCGTGCAGATCCTGAATCCCAGTGGCGAGGTGACAATGCCTCGGCCGGACCGGACCCGGGTCATGTGCGTCGCCAACCAGAAGGGCGGCGTGGGCAAGACCACGACCACTGTCAACCTGGCGGTGGCTCTCGCCCTGCACGGCAACCGGGTGCTCGTGGTCGACCTCGACCCGCAGGGCAATGCCTCGACGGGCCTCAACGTTCCGCACCACACCGGCGTTCCCGACGTCTACGACTGCCTCATCAACAGCGTGCCGCTGTCCGAGGTGGCGCAGGCGGTCGAGGGGATCCCGAACCTCTGGTGCGTACCGGCCACCATCGACCTCGCCGGCGCGGAGATCGAGCTGGTGTCGGTGGTGGCGCGGGAGTCGCGCCTCGACCGGGCCATCACCGCCTACCCGGGCCAGTTTGACTACGTCTTCATCGACTGCCCGCCCTCGCTCGGACTGCTCACTGTCAACGCCCTGGTCGCCGCGCAGGAGGTGTTGATCCCGATCCAGTGCGAGTACTACGCCCTGGAGGGGCTCAACCAGCTGATCAACAACATCAACCTGGTACGCCAACACCTCAACCCGAAGCTCGACGTCTCCACCATCCTGCTGACCATGTACGACCGGCGTACCCGGCTGGCGGACGCGGTGGAGCAGGACGTGCGGAACCACTTCGGCGACAAGGTTCTCCAGGCCGTCATTCCCCGCAACGTCCGGGTCTCCGAGGCGCCCAGCTACGGCCAGTCGGTGATGACCTACGATCCCGGTTCGCGGGGCGCGACGAGTTACTTCGAGGCAGCCCAGGAGATCGCCGAGCGGGGCGTCAAGGAGCCGGTGGGCCGGAATGCGTAGTGCGGACAAGTTGCTGGGAGGCTTGGCATGAAGAACCGTCCTCGGGGCGGTCTGGGACGGGGCCTTGGGGCGCTCATCCCGACCGGGCCGGTGCCAGGTGCCGCTGGCACCGTGACGGCCGAGCCGGAGAACGGGCACGTGGACGTCGACGTGGACGACGGTGCGGCGACCTCGGCCGTACCGGCTGCGCCTGTCAGCGTGCCGGCCCACCAGCCGGAGTCCACTCTCAGTCCGGTGCCGGGCGCCCGGTTCGCCGAAATCCCGGTCGACGCGATCCTGCCGAACCCGAAGCAGCCCCGCCAGGTCTTCGACGAGGAGGCGCTTGAGGAGCTGAAGACCTCGATCCAGGAGGTCGGCTTCCTTCAGCCCATCGTCGTCCGGCAGCTCGACGACGAGAAGTACGAGCTGGTGATGGGTGAGCGGCGTTGGCGTGCCGCCCAGGCGGTCGGGCGGGACAGCATCCCGGCCATCGTCCGGGACACCCGCGACGACGCCATGCTCCGCGACGCGCTGCTGGAGAACATCCACCGGGCCAACCTGAACCCGCTCGAAGAGGCCGCCGCCTACCAGCAGCTGCTTGAGGAGTTCGGGGCCACCCACGAGGAGCTGGCTCGCCGGATCGGCCGCAGCCGCCCACAGATCTCAAACACCATCCGCCTGTTGAACCTGCCGGCGCAGGTGCAGCGCCGGGTGGCGGCGGGTATCCTCTCCGCCGGCCACGCCCGCGCACTCCTGAGCCTCGACGACCCGGAGGCCCAGGAGCAGTTGGCGCTGCGAATCGTGGCCGAAGGACTGTCGGTGCGAGCCACCGAAGAGGTCGTCGCGCTGGCGCTGAACGACGGGCCCGCGAAGACGCAGGCGGCGAAGCGCCGAGCGAAGCCGCACGCACCCGCCCTGTCGGACCTGGCCGACCGGTTGTCCGACCGCTTCGACACCCGGGTGAAGGTCGACATCGGCCGG
Source organism: Micromonospora profundi (assembly GCF_011927785.1). Taxonomy (NCBI): domain Bacteria; kingdom Bacillati; phylum Actinomycetota; class Actinomycetes; order Micromonosporales; family Micromonosporaceae; genus Micromonospora; species Micromonospora profundi. The sequence continues at coordinate 5,966,583 of NZ_JAATJK010000001.1, forward strand.
AGCAAGGGCAAGATCACGATCGAGTTCGCCACGGTGGACGACCTGGAGCGGATCGTCGGGATCATCGGAGTGCAGCAGGAAGGTTCCGGCGACTGATCGCGCTTCCCCTGCGGCCGCGCTTCCCCCGGGTAGCGCGGCCGTCCTGCGTCTGGGCCCGTTTCACGTGAAACAGACGCGTGGCCCTGCGCGTCGGTTGGGGGCGTAGCATCGCTCGGCTGCTCGGCTGCTCGGCTGCTCGGCTGCTCGGCTGCTCGGCTGCTCGGCTGCTCGGCTGCTCGGCCCCTTCCGCGTCACCTTGGTCGCTGTGGTTGCCGCCTCGGCTGCGCCGTCCTAGCTTTGGGCACCGCCCCGACTCAGCGCGCTCTGCCATGGCGTCCAGCGTCGTGTCGCTCTTCCCGGGCCGCCCCGGCTCTGCGTGCCCGGCCCCCGCCCCGCCGCCCAGCCCCGGCTTTGCGTGCCCGGCCCCGCCCGCCACCCGCGCCGCCCGGCCCCGCCCGCCACCCGCCTCGCCCCGCGCGCCCGCGCTGCCTCACCGGGTCGCCCTGCGCGTTGCGTCACCGGAGGGCGCGCCCCGGGACAGCCCTGGGCCGCCTCACGCCGCCTCGCGCGTCCTGGCGGTCCTGCCGCAAGGACGCGCGAGGCGGAACGGGGGCGCCCGCCCGCATGAAGCTCAGAACGGAGTTGACCTCTGCGGCTCTAAGGGCGCTCAGCGACACGTGCCGTACCCGAGGTGCTCGGAGAGGGCGGGGAGCCGGCAGCGGCCCGCTGAGAGGGCGCGCGAGGCGTCCGCTCGCCGTCTCAGGATCTACGTATGGCCGGAGGGGCCATAGCGCGGGCGTTTCACGTGAAACGGCGCCACCTCGACCGATGATCGACTCGCGTTCACGGAAATCGAGGTGTCTCATCGCCGGTGACACCCCGATTTCATGGAACCCGAGTCGATCAAGCGCGATGCCCGCCGACTACCCCGACTACCCCGACTACCCCGACCACCGCCGGCCCACGTCGGCGGTCTGCCTGACGAAGGGCACGCCATACCGCTGAGAGCCGTCGTCGAGAGCTTCGGCCGCACAGACGGGCATGGGCCCGCGCCAGCCCACAGCCCCAGTGGAAGCCACGCACCTCCGAGAGCCACGCACCTGCGAGAGCCACGCACCTGCGAGAGCCACGCACCTGCGAGAGCCACGCACCTGCGAGAGCCACGCACCTAGCCGATCCCCGGCCAGAAGCCACCGCCGCGATAGAGGCCACCGTTGCCGGAAGGCCCTCCGCCGCCGCCGCAAGGAGCCCTCAAACCTGTGGACGGCGCCACGGCCGGTCCGCCGCTTTAACGGCAGAGCCGAACCTGACTCGGCGCCCCTCAAGCGACCTGGCGTGACCGTCGTCCGCGACTCCATCGAAACGTCGTCTGAGCCGGCTCACCGCAGCCCGACCGCAACGACCGAGCGGTGGAAAAGTTATCCACACCCTTTGTCCACAGGCACCCCCCGTTTCACGTGAAACACCGCGTGGACGCGGGTGTCGGCCTGTGGATGACGGCCTGTGTTCGCCGTCTCGGCAGCCTGTGGATATCGCTTTGGCGGGGTGTTGGCGTCGGGTCGGCCGATCGACGCGAGGCACTGATCTGGACGGCCCGGACCGATCAAACAAGTAGGGACATGGGTGCCAGACTCGGTTAGGGTCAGCTTCGTGCACGACACCCCTCCCTCAGTCCCGGACTTCACCCAGTGGCCTTCGTTCCCCTTCGAAGGTGATCTCCGTGTGAAGCAGCTCGACGAACCGGTCCCGGTCGAACCGCCACGCAAGGGCGAGGGCCTCCGGGAATGCACCGCCTGCAACGCTCCCGACGACGCGTACATCTGGGTGGGAGAGCGGTGGCGGGTACGCGCCATGGATCGCCCCACCGGTCTGCCCATGGTGCTCATCCTGGAGTCGCGGACCCACCTCGATCTGGGCGATCTACCGAATCTGCTCGCCGCCGAACTCGGGGTGATGACAGTTCGCCTGGAACGTGCAATCCGGTCGCTGGACGGGGTGGCGCGGGTGCACGTCAACCGTTGGGGCGACGGCTCCGCTCACCTGCACATGTGGTTCTTGGCCCGCCCGTACGGCCGGCTGCAGTTGCGGGGAACCTTCCTGTCGCTGTGGGACTCGATCCTGCCGCCGATCTCCGAGGATCAGTGGCGGGAAAATCTGGCGCTCGTCGCCGCCTGGCTCGCTGAGTTCGGCGGTCGGCCGCTGGCGGAGCCGCCCCGAATCCAGTGGCAGGCACCATCGAGCCTGCTGGCCCAGTCCGAAGCCGCGCACGCCGCTGCGGCCCAAGAGGAGGCCGTCTCGGTGATCGAGGCGGCAGAGGAGATCCCGGAGCCGGCAAACGAGGAAAGCCCCGCCGCCGACCTCGCGGACGGCGATGGGGACGACGGGGTGCCCTCCGTCACCGATCCGGCCGCGACCGACATCGACCCGCCATCCGCGCCCACTGTCGCCGCCGGCCACCTAGCCCGGGAGCAAGCAACCGGGTCAGCCGAGCGAGCGGTCAGCCCAGCCGGGTCAACCGAGCGAGCCGTCAACCCGGCCGGCTCAGCCGAGCGAGCAGCCGGCCCAGCCGTGCACGCGCTCCGCCCGCCCGAGCGAGCAGTCGGCCCAGCGGCCGAACAGAACGCCGAGCAAGACGCCGACCAGGACCCCGAGGCAGCACCCGGCCCCGGAGCCACGCCCGCGACCGCTTGAGTCACGCCCGCGACTGCACGAGCCACGCCCGCAGCCGCACGGGCCGCGCCTGCGGCTGCGCCAGACGCGATGGACGCCGCCGCCCCAACCAGCACACCCCACTCGGCGTGCAATCCGCCCACTGATCGTCGGCCTGCCGAGCCACGCCCACGACCGCGCCAGACGCGACGGACGATGTCGCCGCACCGGCAAGCACACCCGAGCCGACCGACCATCCGCCCACTGCCGACCTGTCAGCCGGGCGGCGGCACCACACCCGTCCACCTCACGCGCAGATCGGCAGCTCGTCGTCCGCGGCCACCCGCTCCGGTCCGGGTGGCCGGGGTACGTAGCCGCACTCCTTGGCGACAATCGCCTCCACGAAGCTCAGCGCTGCCCACCCCGGCCCGGATCCGCCACGTGCCGTGTAACGGGTCAGGATGCGTGCTGGGCAGCGGCGCGGCTGACAAGCGAGCCGAGGAGCCGACCGAAGTCCAGACCGGCGGCCTGGACGGCGAGCGGCAGCAGTGACGTCTCGGTCATGCCGGGCGAGACGTTGACCTCCAGCACGTGTGGCTGACCGGCGGCGTCCACGATCACGTCGACCCGGGACAGGTCCCGGAGGCCGAGCGCGGTGTGCGCGGCGAGGGCCACGTCGGCCACTGCGGCGGCCACCTCCGGCTCCAGCCGGGCCGGGGCGTGCCAGGTGGTCCGGCCGGCGGTGTAACGAGCGGCGTAGTCGTAGACACCGTTACGCGGCACGATCTCGACCGGCGGCAGCGCCTGCGGCCCGTCACCCAGATCGACAACGGAGACCGCCACGTCCTTGCCGGCCACGTACCGCTCGACGAGCGCCGTCGAGTGGTACGCGAAGCAACCGACCATCGCGGCCGGGAGTGACGCGGCGTCCCGGACCACAGCGGCGCCCAGACCCGACCCGCCCTGCGCCGGCTTGACCATCAGGGGCAGACCCAACCGGTCGACGATGCGGTCCAGGACGGCGACCGCACCCAGTTCGGAGAAGCGGTCGTGTGGCAGTGCCACCCAGTCCGGGGTGGGGATGCCCGCTTCGCGGAGCACTGCTTTGGCGGACGGCTTGTCCCAGGCGAGCCGCGAGGCGCGGGCGTCGCAGCCGACGTACGGGATGCCGCACAGGTCGAGGACTCCCCGCAGGGAGCCGTCTTCGCCACTCGCCCCGTGCAGAGCGATCACGACGGCGTCCGGTGGGTCGGCGGCGAGGGCGGGCAGGAGCGCCACGTCGGCGTCCCGCAGCTCTGCCTCGACCCCGACGGCACGCAGGGCGTCGATCACCCGGCGACCGGAGCGCAGCGAAACGTCACGTTCGTAGGAGAGGCCGCCGGCGAGTACGAGCACCCGCAGGTCGGCCGCGACAGCGGAGTTGGTCACGGCGAGGCGCTCGACAGCGGTCGTACCCATTGCGGCATCATGCCAAGTCGGGCCCCGGCACGTCGGAGCCGGGCCGGCCACGACGGCCTCCGGTGCCGCTGACCGCGCCGAAGACGCGACGCGTCGCGATCTCCTGCTCCATGACGCCGGCGAGCCGGCGGACGCCCTCACGGATGCGCTCCGGCGGCGGGAAGCTGAAGTTGAGCCGCATGGCGTCGGTGCCCGTCCCGTCGGCGTAGAAGCCGGTGCCGGGCACGTAGGCGACCCGCGCGGCGATAGCGCGCGGCATCATGGCCTTCGAGTCGAGCCCGTCGGGCAGGCTGGTCCAGACGAAGAGGCCGCCGGCCGGCGTCGTCCAGCTCGTGCCCTCGGGCATCAGGTCGGCCAGCGCGTCCAGCAGGGCGTCCCGGCGCTCCCGGTAGACCTCGCGGTAGACCTTCAGCTGCTCCCGCCACGGCATCGTGCTCAGGTAGGTGGCGACGGCGGCCTGGGCGTAGCCGCTGGGGCAGAGGATCTGCGCCTCACTGGCGATGACCAGCTTGTCGCGGACCGCGTGGGGCGCCAGGATCCAGCCGACCCGCAGCCCGGGGGCGAAGGTCTTGGAGAACGTGCTGAGGTAGAAGACGCCGTCGCGGCGGCGGGCACGCAGAGGCGCGGGCGCCTCACCCTCGAAACCCAGTTGGCCGTACGGGTCGTCCTCGACGACGAGCAGGCCGGCCCGTTCGCAGATGTCGAGGACGCGTTCCCGGCGCTCCTCGCTGAGCGTCACGCCAGTCGGGTTCTGGTAGGTGGGGATGGTGTAGAGGAACTTCACACGCCTGCCGGCGCGGGCCAGGTCGGCGATGGCTGTCTCCAGGGCCTCGGGGATCAGCCCGTCGGCGTCCATCGGCACGTGCGCCACCTGCGCCTGCGCGGCCTGAAAGACCCCGAGCGCGCCAACGTACGTGGGGCCTTCGGCGAGCACCACGTCACCTGGGTCGAGGAAGAGTCGGGCCACCAGGTCGAGAGCCTGCTGCCCGCCCACAGTGACGACCACGTCCTCGGGTGAGGCGCCACACGCGGCGTCGATCCCGGAGAGGGACATCACTTCGCAGATCCGCTCGCGCAGTTCGAGGGTGCCCTGGCCGATGCCGTACTGGAGGGTGGTCACACCATGCTCGGAGCCCAGCCGGCCCAGCATCTCGCCCACGGCGTCGAGTGGCAGCGCGGCGATGTAGGGAGCGCCACCGGCGAGTGAGACGACCTCCGGCCGACTGGCCACCGCGAAGAGTGCTCGGATCTCCGAGGCGGTCATGCCGCGTACACGCCGGGCGTACCGGTCGGTGTAGTCGTCGAGCGTCGTGCCGGTCATGACCTCACCTCGATCGCTGCTCGGTGGCTCCCGCCCCGGGTACCCCGCCCACTCGTGACCATGAGGGCTGGAGGCACCGATTGTCGATCGTAGCCCGCCTGAGCCTGCATGTCGGCCTGCAGTGACGGACCGACCACATCCCGGACGCCCGCCGCCGTCCCCCCGGGGCGGTGGGTATCTGCGCGTCCCCTCCCGTACGGTCGATCAGCGGCGTACGATCGCTCGTCGGGGGCAGGAAGGCGGCGCTGTCGTTCCGTGCCGGTCTCACCACCGAGCCTATTGTGGGGATGCGCCATATGTCGCGACGTCTGGTCAGCCTGACCCTCGACACGCTGGAAGATCTTCCTCGTCCCTGCCGGCAGTGCGTCTACTGGGAGCTGGATCCGGTCTCCGCCGACCGGGCCTGCGCCGCCGGTGACCCCGGTCTGGAGAAGGAGGCGTGGGTCTCCCAGACGCTGCTGGAGTGGGGTTCCTGCGGCAAGCTCGCGTACGTCGACGGCATGCCGGCGGGTTTCGTGATGTACGCGCCGCCCGCCTACGTGCCCCGCTCGATGGCCTTTCCGACCTCTCCGGTCTCGGCCGACGCGGCGCTGCTGATGACCGCCAACGTGGTCGCCTCGTTCTCCGGCGGCGGGTTGGGCCGGATGCTGGTGCAGGGTGTGGCGCGGGATCTGACCAAGCGGGGGATCAAGGCGATCGAGGCGTTCGGCGATGCCAAGTTCGGTGACGCGGACGACCCGGCCGGTGGCTGCGTGGCGCCGGCCGATTTCTTCCTGTCGGTCGGTTTCAAGACCGTACGTCCGCATCCCCGCTTCCCCCGCCTGCGGCTTGAGCTGCGCACCGCGCTGAGCTGGAAGTCCGACGTCGAGTACGCGCTGGAGAAGCTCCTCGGCTCGATGAGCCCGGAAACCCTGCTGCGTCCGGTTCGACCGGCACCGGCCACCCGGTCCACCAGCAGCAACTGACGGTCGGGCGGCGGCCTTTCGCCCGGGCGGGGTCAGTCGACCCACGGGCGGGAGGGTCAGTCGACGACGGTGCCGGCGGTGACCACCGCCCGCAGTTCGCTGACGTCGATCGAGCCGGTCGGTACGTCCCGTTCGATCGGGAAGTACATGCGCTGCACCGCGGCCACGATCGCCTCGACCACCCGGTCCCGGAAACGGGGGTCGATGAGCCGGGCTCGGTCGGTCGGCGAGGTGAGGTAGCCGACCTCCACCCGTACCGCCGGCATGCGCGTGAGCCGCAGCAGGTCCCACGTCTTGGCGTGGGTGCGGCAGTCCCGCAGCCCGGTCCGGGCGACGATCTCCCGCTGCACCAGCCCGGCCAGCCGCTCGCCTGTCGACGAGGTGACCCCGTTGTCGGTGCCGTAGTGGTAGGTCGCCACCCCTTCCGCCTCCGGGTTGGCGTGCCCGTCCAGGTGCAGCGACACGAACACGTCGGCGCCGAGCGAGTTGGCGAGCATCGCCCGCTCGGTGTCCGGCAGGCACTTGTCCGGCGCGGGACCCCGGGTGAGCTGCACCCGTACACCGGAGGCGGCGAGCCGTCCCTCCAGCCGGCTCGCCAGGTCGTGGACCAGATCCGCCTCCGTCCAGCGCAGCGGGCCGTCCGGCACCACCATGCCCGGGTCGGTGCCTCCGTGCCCGGGGTCGATGACCACCGTCTTGCCGACGAGCGCCGGCCCGGACTGGCGGATCGCGTCGGACTCGCGGAGCCACTGCGGGCGCCCGCCGACGACCTTGCGGCCGATCCGGCGCAGGGCGTCCATCGTGTGCGGCCCGCAGGAGCCGTCGGGGGTGAGCCCGACCTCCCGCTGGAACTGCGCCACGGCGCGGGAGGTCCGGATGCCGTAGATGGCGTCGGCGCGGCCGACGTCGTACCCCATCTCCAGTAGTCGTTCCTGGAGCGAGCGGACGTCCTCGCCGGTGAGCGGGTCGGGCACCGCGTGGTAGAGGGTGCGGGCGCCGAGCCGCCACCGCGCGGCCTCCAGGGCGCCCCAGGTCTCCGTGCCGACGCGGCCGTCCACGCTGAGCCCACGGGACTGCTGGAACGCCCGCACCGCGCGTTCGGCGTCGACGTCGAACTCGTCGGTCTGCGGACCGGCGGCGAGCAGGTCGAGACCATGCAGGATGGTACGGATCTCCGTGACCGCTGGTCCCCGGTCACCGGGTCGGATCGGACGCACGCTCGACCCCCTCTGCAGGAAGCTGGCTGGCCGGGCGGCCCAGGCTTGAGGTTATGCGTTCCGGGGCGGCCAGGTGGCTAGGGCCGGAAAAACGCGGGCCGCGAAGACAGCGAACCCCGTACCCAACGATCGGGTACGGGGTTCGGTGGCTTTTCTGCTGGTCAGAGGGCCGACTCGATGAGCCGAACCAACTCGCCCTTCGGCTTGGCGCCAGCGATCGACTGGACGGGCTGACCGTTCTTGAAGACGGTGAGCGTCGGCACCGACATGACCCGGTAGGCGCGTGCCGTCTCCGGGTTCTCGTCGATGTTGAGCTTGACGATGCTGACCCGGTCGCCCATCTCGCCGGCGATTTCCTCGAGCAGCGGCGACACCTTGCGGCACGGACCGCACCACTCGGCCCAGAAGTCCACCAGAACCGGCTTGTCTGCCTGCAACACGTCAGCGACGAAGCTCTTGTCGGTGACCGCCTTGGTATTTCCCACTATGCCCTCCTCCGGGATGTATTTCCTGTTTCAGCTGAGCGTCGCGATGAACCGCTCGGCGTCAAGCGCGGCGGCACAGCCGGTGCCGGCCGCGGTGATCGCCTGACGGTAGGTGTGGTCGACCAGGTCGCCTGCGGCGAAGACGCCGGGCACGCTCGTCCGGGTGCTTGGCGCCTGGACCTTCACGTACCCCTCGTCGTCCATCTCGACCTGGCCCCGGAAGAGCTCACTGCGGGGGTCGTGGCCGATGGCCACGAAGACGCCGGTGACGTCCAGCACCTTGGACTCGCCGGTGTGCACGTTGCGGACCCGTACGCCGGTGACCTTGCCGTCGGCGCCCAGGATCTCCTCGACGGTGCTGTTCCACTCGACCTTGATCTTCTCGTTGCCCAGCGCCCGGTCCGCCATGATCTTGCTGGCACGGAACGAGTCTCGCCGGTGGATGATCGTGACCGAGTCGGCGAAGCGGGTGAGGAAGCTTGCCTCCTCCATCGCCGAGTCACCACCGCCGACGACAACGATGTGCTGGTTGCGGAAGAAGAACCCGTCACAGGTGGCACACGAGGAGACGCCGTGGCCCAGGTATTCCTGCTCGCCCGGCACGCCCAGCGGACGCCAGGCCGAGCCGGTGGAGAGGATTACCGCGCGGGCCTGGTAGGCGGTCTCGCCGACCCAGACGGTGCTCACCGCGCCGGCGCCGGCGTCGCCGGTGTCCACCAGCTCGACGCGGGTCACGTCGTCGGTGAGGAACTCGGCGCCGAAGCGCTCGGCCTGCTTACGCATGTTGTCCATCAGCTCGGGGCCGAGGATGCCGTCGGCGAACCCGGGGAAGTTCTCCACCTCGGTGGTGGTCATCAGCGCGCCGCCGGACTGCACGCCCTCGATGATCAGCGGCTTCAGGTTGGCGCGGGCCGCGTAGACCGCCGCCGTGTAACCGGCCGGGCCGGAGCCGATGATGATCAGGTTGCGGACCTCGTCCACTGCCGTCTCCCGAGTTGTGTGTGTTCGGCGTCGGCGCGCGCACCGATGCTGATCCAAGTGCCGGCGGGTGGTGCGTGCCGGCAACTGACTTCCAGAACGTCATCGTACGAAGTGGGGATTCCCGAGCCGGGCATCCGGTGGGTCAGGTCACGTGGACGGTTATCGCACCGATGACCGCGGATTCACCCTACCCGCGCTGAATACCTGCCGTCCGAGCCGGACCCGGGGACGCCGCACTCCGGGCCGCTCACCCAGGCCCAGCGGGCACCGGCCGCGTCGGTGAACCGGATGACCAGTGCCTGCTCGCCCTGGAACCTGGCGTAGTCGAGCACCTCGACCACCAGCGGCGCGGACCCGTGCTCGGCAGCCACGTCCGCCAGGCAGGCCGTGAGCGCGGCCTCGTCGGTGAGCCGGGTCAACTGGTCCGTGCCGTCCGGAGCGGGCCGGCGGCCCCCCTCGGCGTCCACACCGGGCTGCTCGCCGGGACCTCCGCTGGGCTCCTTGAACGGACGGGCGGTCACGGCGCTGCCCGTGGACTGCCCGAGGGTCTGCGGGGTGTAGTCGGTGCCGCTGCGCAGCGGCGGCCCGGTGGTGCGCGCCGCCCCGGCCCCCGCCGCTGCTTCGGGCGCGCTGGCCGGGCGGTCCATGGCGCTGGTGTCGGCGGTGTCAGCGCCGTTCCCCGTCAGTTGGGTGAGCCCCAGTCCGACCGCGACGACGGCGACTGCCGCGACGGCCACCGGAGCGGCACCTCGGACCCACCGTCGCTGCCGTCGCTGTCGACGCCCCGGACCGGTGGGAGTGCTTCGCCCCGGCTCGGCCGGCGCGGAGCCGGCGGGCCGGCGACCGCCCTGCGCAGGCAGAAGCACCGGCGTCGCGGAGCCGGCAGCGGGCTCCGGCGTGCTCGTGGAGTGCTCGCTGTCATCCGGCAGGGGACCTGCCGCCGCCAGCGCCTCGGTGAGTCGGTCGGCGACATCTGGCGGCATCTCCGGGGCTGGCTCGGCCCACCGCGCCAGGTCCGCGTGGACCTGTGTGATCGCGGGCGCCAGCAGCGCGTACGCCTGCGCCCAGGCCGGGTCGACGGCCACCAGTCGGGCGACCTCCGACTCCTGCGGAGTGCCGTCCAACGCCCCGCCGAGGTAGTCGGCGAGCAGGTCGTTGTCGACCTCCCTGAACCCCTCGGTCGTCACGAGTCCTCCTGGTTGGCGTCCCGCCGGTACCGGCCCGACCCCGATCCGACGCCCTCGGACGGGCGTGGGTTCCCCGCCGTGACGCCGGGCACGTCCGTGTTCGGGTCGGCCGAAGTCCGAGGGACCGTCGACGCCGCCGGTCGGAGATGCCCGAGCAGCACCGCCAGGCGCGCCCGACCGCGAGCGCACCGGCTCTTCACAGTCCCCTCCGCGACACCGAGGATGCGGGCGACCTCCGCCACGGGGTAGCCCTGCACGTCGACGAGCACCAGAGCGGCCCGCTGCTCGACGGGCAGCGCGGCGAGCGCCTCACGGACGACAAGCGCGGTGTCGTGGTCGTGTGCCGGTGCGGCCGGTTCGACGCCGCCGATGCCCGACCCGTCCACGGACCTGATGCCGTCGGGCAGCGGCACTGTGGGGTGCGCCTGTCGGCGGCGGATCCGATCCAGGCACGCGTTCACGACGATCCGGTGCAGCCAGGTCGTGACGGCGGAGTCGCCACGGAAACGCGCGGCGGCACGGTGGGCCGACAGCAGGGCGTCCTGAAGGGCGTCTGCGGCCTCCTCGCGGTCACCGATCGTCCGCAGAGCCACCGCCCAGAGCCGGTCGCGGTGCCTGTGGAAGAGTTCGGCGAAGGCGTCCCGGTCGCCGGCGACATGGGCGCGCAGCAGCTCAAGGTCCGTCGCCGCGTCGCGCCCCTCCATCACCACCGCCGGCGGAGGCGCTGCCGGGCTCGTGCTGCCCGGCTCACGAACCCTGGACCGTAATCTCCTGCACCCCGAGTCGGAAACCGTCCTCGTCGCCGCTGGGCGGCAACTCGGTGAACCAGAGCAGCAGGTAGCGGTACTTCTCGTCGGCGTTGAAGCCGTTGAACGTCATCGTGGTGCCGTCGTGCTCCTTCAACACACCGATCTCGGTCTTGTAGTTCGCCACCATCTGCTTGTCACCGTTGGAGCTGGAGGGGTAGCCGGCGGTGCCGGCGAGCAGTTGCGCGGTGGCACCACGACCGGAGAGCACGGCCTGCACCGACTTCACAGTGTGCGGCGAGCCCAGATCCAGCCAGACACCCATGCCGGTCTTCAGGTTGCCGTACGTGGCGTTCGGGTAGCGGTCGGTCTCCCAACCCTTGTCGTTGTCGCCGTCGATGATCTTGTCAGCGCCGCCGAGCTCGTCCCGCTTGGTGCTGTCCGGGTCGACGATCCGGATGCCCTGCACCTTCAGGTTGCGGACCGTGGCGGCGGCCGGGGTGGCGTCACCTGCCGGAGCGCTGGCGGAGGGCGTGGCACCGGCGGTGTTCTGCGGATCCTCGTCCTTGTCGCCGAGCGCGCTGATGCCGATGAGCAGACCCACCAGGGCGACAGCCAGCAGGCCAGCGATGCCGATGGCGACCTTGCGCCCACCCGCCGCGGCCAGCGGGGACGGCTCCTCCCCGGTGTCGGCGGCGAACCGCAACGGCCCGCTGGTGTCGAGGTAGTGCTCGTCCTCGGGTACGTCCAGGCGGGCCAGCTCGGCGGCGAGCACATCGGACGACGGCGGGGCGATCTCGGCGTCGAGCAGATCCATTGTCAGGTCGTCCAGGTACGCGGGCACTCCGGCCCGGACCTGGCGGGGGGCCGCGATCGTGCCGGCGGCGTCCCGGACGGCGTCGGAGATGGCGGCCCGGCCATGGCCTGCGGTAGCGCCGCGCAGCGGTGCCTCGGAGTGCGGCCAGTGACCGGTCAGCGCGAAGTAGAGGACGCCGCCGACCGCCCGGATGTCGCTCTCCTGGCTGTCGTCGCCGTCGGTGCGCGCGTCTGCCAGGACCACACGTCCCTCGTCGCTGATCATGACGGTGCCGGGGTGCACGTTTCCGTGGACCATCCCGGTGGCGTGCACGGCGGCGAGCGCGCTGGCGACGGCGTTGCCGATGGCTGTGGCGCGGGCCGGGTCCAGAGGGCCCTCGGCGGCGAGGTCACGCAGCGACTGCCCGTCGACCCACTCCCGGACCACGTACGCCCGGTCGGCCTCGTCGATGGCGTCGTACACGCCGACAAGGTTGGGGTGGATGACCCGGCTGGCCGCGACGGCGGCCTGGAGCATCTCGGTGGCGGAGTCACCACCCGGGTAGCGGAGCACCACCGCGACGGGACGGCGCAGGATGACGTCGACCCCGCGCCAGACCAGCCGACCCGCGCTGTCGTTGTTGATGTGCTCGACCAGTTCGTACCGCTCGGCGAGGATCTCACCGGCCGTGGGAGCACCGAAGGTCATGACCGGCGGAGCGCTCTCGTCCGCCTCCTGACCTTCGCCGACCTGGGTCACCCGTCCTCCCTCGGTGATCGTGTCGATCGATGGACCCGCACTGCTGGGCATGTGGCTTCCCGCTCTGCCGTCGAAGGAACCGGCCGACCGGTGTCGACGCCCAGCGTCGGCGCCGCCGCACCCGTCGAGAGCGACCTTACCCGGGTTGCCCGTCTCTCCGACATGTCATCTTCCCGCCGTACCCAGCGGGGTGCCGGGAGTCGGAGAAGTAGTCCGGTTGCGACCGTTGTCAGCCATGTTGCTGGCACATGTACTAACCCAATCTACGGCTTCACCGCAAGCGATCGACGGTGGGGCCAGGCCCGGTCGGCGCGTCCCGCAGGGGATCGGGTTCCCCCCGATCGGGCGGCCACGCTCATCCGTACGGTTGGTTATCCACAGGCCGATCTGGTTGCTGGCCGGCGAATCGCGGAGTTATCCACAGGTGCATCCCCAGGCTGGTGATCCGCAGTCACCGTCGGTATGTCTACCAACTTGTTGTGATCGCCGGCTGACCATCAGCGACCGAGGCGGCGGCGGACCATGCCCACCACCTCGGTGATCTCCCCGATCCGCAGCACCATTGCCAACCCGAGGTACGTCCCGCCGATCACCGCACCGCCGACCACGAGCTGGACGATCGCCTCCAGGCGCGTCGGCGTGTCATCACCGGGCAGCAGCTTGACCACCAGCAGACCGACAAGTGCCGAACCGAGTGCCGCGACCGCGACCCGGCCGCCGGTCCGCATGATCTCGCCGAGACCGATCCGACCGACGCGCGGCCGGAGCAGCCACGCGGAGCCGATAGCGGCAGCCAGATAGGAGATCGCGTTACCGATCATCATGCCGGCCCCGGCGAAGCTCGCCGAGAAGGCCACGAAGAGCACGATCTGCACCCCGATCCGGAGCGCCACGACCGGAATGTTGATCAGAGCCGGGGTCCGGGTGTCGGGCAGCGCGTAGAACGCGAAGGTGAAGAGCTGGCTCACAGCGAACGGGACCAGCGCCAACGCCGCGGCGAGCAGCACGATCGAGGTGGCGGTGGCGTTGTCCTCGTTGAACGCGCCGAACCGGAACAGGGTGAACGCGATCGGCGTGGCCAGAACGGCGTAGCAGACCGCGATCGGAGCGAGCACCGCGGTGACCGTGCGGGTGCCCCGGGAGAGGTCGGCGGCGAGGTCGGCGTACCTGCCGTCGGCGGCGGCCGCGCTCATCCGGGGCATCAGCGCGGTGATGATCGAGACGGCGATGATGCCGTGGGCGGTCATCAGCAGGAGGAAGACGTTGTTGTAGATCAGCGGACCGGCCGCGTTCTCCTTGCCGGCCCGGTTCAGCAGGTTGAACAGCACGATCAGGCCGACCTGGCTCACCGCGACGTAGCAGATCATCCACGCACCGAGCCGGCCCAGCTCGCGCAGCCCGAGCGCGCGGAAGTCGAAGCGCAGCTTCCAGCGGAAGCCGACCTTGCGCAGCGCCGGCAGCAGGCCCGCCGCCTGGATGGCGACGCCGAGCAGGGTGCCGCCGCCGATCAGCAGCACCCGCCCGGTGGTCATGTCCCCCGGCCGGACGATTTCCGCACCGAACACGGCGATGTAGAGGCCGGCGGTGCCGATCACCACCAGGTTGTTGAGGATCGGCGCCCACATCGGGGCGGCGAAGTGCCCCCGGGTATTGAGCACCGCGCTGATCAGCGCGCTCAGCCCCGAGAAGAAGATCATCGGCAGCATGAGGCGGGCCAGCGCTGTGACCAGCTGCGAATAGTCGCCTGTCGACTCGCCACTGCCGTAGAGCCAGGTCAGCGGCGAGGCCAACGCGACAGCGAGCACGGCGGCCACGCCGAGGGCGAGCACCGCGAGGGTCAACAGCCTCTGCGCGTACGCCTGGCCGCCGTCGGCGTCGGACTTGCGGCGGCGGACCAGCACCGGAATCAGCACGCTCGTGAGCACACCGCCGAGCAGGAACTCGTAGACCATCCCGGGCAGGATCTGCGCGGTCGTGTACGCGTCGCCGACCAGCGCGCCACCGAGCGCCGCCGCGATGACGAGGTTGCGCAGGAAGCCCGTACCCCGGCTGACCAGGCTGCCGACGGCCATCACCGCGCTGTTTGTCGCGGCGCTCGCCTCGGCCACCTGCTCCTGCGGCGGCGCCGTCGACTCCATGGCCGGCTGGTTCAGCGGCTCGGCGGAGATGAAGGTGGCGCCGTCTTGCGGGCGCCCACCGGCTCCGGGCCCGCCGTCGCGCGCGGCGTTCGCGCTGCGGTAGAGCCCGCCGCTCATCTCCAGCCTCCCAGGGGTACGTCGAGCCGGGCACCGACCCGCACGCCACAGACCTTAGTCAACCCCGCCCATTACCCGCGCCCGGCGGATCGGATCGCACGCCGGCCCGATAGTCTGGCGATCCCATGTCCGAAGCCTCCGCTCCTCACACCGCTGACCGCCGCGAACTCACCGCCGCGCAGCGCAACGCCGTCGCCGAACTGCTGCGGGTCTCCCCGGTGGCCGACGAGTTGGGCCGCCGGTTCGTCCGCGCCGGTCATGAGCTGCACCTGGTGGGCGGTTCGGTGCGGGACGCCCTGCTCGGGCGGCTAGGCGACGACCTGGACTTCTGCACCGACGCGCACCCCGACGAGACGTTGGGGATCATCAAGGGCTGGGCCGAGTCGATCTGGGAGACCGGCCGGGAGTTCGGCACCATCGGTGCCCAACGCGGCGGCCTCCGGCTGGAGATCACCACCTTCCGCGCCGAGTCGTACGACCAGGTCAGCCGCAACCCGGTGGTGGTCTACGGCACGAGCCTCGACGAGGATCTGCGGCGGCGGGACTTCACGATCAACGCGATGGCTGTCAGCCTGCCGGAGCACCGGTTCACCGACCCGCACGGTGGGCTGGGCGATCTCGCGGCCAAGGTGATCCGTACTCCCAGCACCCCGCGCGAGTCGTTCGGCGACGATCCGCTGCGGATGCTGCGGGCAGCCCGTTTCGCCGCCCAGCTGGGCTTCGCCGTGCACCCGGACGTGTACGTGGCGATGACCGAGATGGCCGCCGACCTGGACCGGATCACCGCCGAGCGGATCCGTGACGAGTTCACCAAGCTGCTCTGCGGCGCCGACCCGATCGCCGGCCTGCGGCTGCTTGTCGACACCGGGCTCGCCGAGCGGTTCCTGCCGGAGCTGACCGGTCTGAAGCTGGAGATCGACGAGCACGCCCAACACAAGGACGTCTACGAGCACACGTTGACGGTCGTCGAGAACGCGGTCTCGTTCGAGGAGGAGGGCTGCGACTTCATCCTGCGGATGGCCGCCCTCATGCACGACGTGGGCAAGCCGGCGACCAAGGCGGTCGGGTCCGACGGCCGGGTCAGCTTCCACCATCACGAGGTGGTAGGCGCCCGGCTGACAAAGGCCCGGATGAAGGCGATGCGCTACCCCAAGGAGATCACCGCGAAGGTGACCGCGCTTGTCGCGCTGCACCTGCGCTTCTACGGGTACGGGCGCGGCGAGTGGACCGACTCGGCGGTGCGCCGCTACGTAGCCGACGCCGGTGACCTGCTGCCCCGGCTGCACAAGCTGACCCGCTCGGACTGCACCACCCGCAACCGCCGCAAGGCTGCCCAGCTCGCCGCCGACTACGACGCGCTGGAGGACCGGATCGGCCGGATCGCCGCTGAGGAGGACCTGGCCCGGGTCCGCCCCGACCTCGACGGCAACGCGATCATGGAGTTGCTCGGCGTACCGCCGGGGCCGGTGGTCGGTCGGGCCTGGAAGCACCTCAAGGAACAGCGCCTGGAACACGGCCCGCTGGACCGCGACGCCGCCGAGGCGGAGTTGCTGCGCTGGGCCCGCGCCGAAGGCCTGATCGACTAGCCGGCTCTCTCCGCCCTACCGCGCGGCAAGATCTTGGAGGGAAAGCGCCCCACCGGGGGTAGTTTTCTTCCAAGATCTCTCAGGTACACAGGCGGGCGCCACCCCCGAACCGGGAGCGGCGCCCGTCGGCGTACGTCGTCAGCGGGTCTCGACGGCCGTCCCGTCCACGGCCGTGGTGCCCTTGCCGGCCGAGGCGCCGTTGCCGGCGGCGGCGGACGCCGAGCCGAGCCGGGCCAGCAGGCCGGGCAGGTCGATGCCGGTCAGGTCGCTGCCGAGCTGGAGCCCCTGTGCCACGTTGCCGGCCACCGACTTCGTCAGCGAGGACGCGCCGTCGGTGGAGATGACGGTTATCTTGTCGATCGCACCGATCGGGGCGCTGGCCGCCTCGACCACCTGCGGAAGCACCTTGACAAGCAGGTCCAGCACCGCCGCCTCGCCGTACGCCGCGAACGCCTCGGCCTTGCGGGCCATCGCGTCGGCCTCGGCCTGGCCCCGGGCCAGGATGGCCGCGGCCTCGGCCGTGCCCTCCCGCTCGACCGCCTCGGCGATCGCGGACCGCCGCCGCTGCTCGGCCTCACCTTCCTTGGCGCCCTCGATCGCGTTGGCCTCGGCCAGCGCGGCCCGTCGGGCCCGCTCGCCCTCACCGGTGAGGCGGGCCTGCTCGGCGGAGGCCTGCGCGGCGGCGATGACCGCCTGCCGCTGCGCGTCCGCGCTCAGCACCGCCGCAGCGCGGGAAGCCTCGGCCTCCTGCTCCACCTTGTACCGGGCGGCGTCGGCCGGCTTGCGCACCTCGGTGTCCAGTTGGCGCTGCTTGAGTTCGGCGTTGCGCTCGGCGACCTTCTGCTGCTCGGACAGGATCGCCTGGTCCCGTTCCGCCTGGGCCAGCGGTCCGGCCGCGGCCGACTTCGCCTTCGCCGCGTCGATCTCCGCCTGGATGCCTGCCTGCTTCAGAGCCAGGTTCCGGTTCGCCTCGGCGATGGCCTCCTCGGCGAGCAGCCGCTCCTGCTCGGCCTGCTGCCGGGCCCGGGCCTCGGCGATCGCCGCGTCCTTGAGCACCCGGGCCGCCTCGGGCCGACCCAGGTCCTGGAGGTACGAGCCCTCGGCGAGGATGTCCTGAAGCTGGAAGGTGTCCAGCACCAGCCCCTGGTTGGTCATCGAGTGCTCGGCTTCCTCGGCCACCGCGTTGGCGAACGCCGCCCGGTCCCGGATGACCTCCTCGACGGTGAGCCGGCCGACGATCGACCGCAGCGCGCCGGCCAGCACCTCCCGGGTGAAGTTGTCGATCTCGTCCTGCTGGTGCAGGAACCGCTGCGCGGCCGCCCGGATCGCGTCCTCGGTCCCGCCGACCTTGACGATCGCCACGCCGTTCAGGTCGGCGCGGATGCCCTGCTTGCTCACCGCGCCCCGGATGCCGACGTCGATCCGCCGGCTGGACAGGTCGAGCGACTGGAGCTTCTGCACCACCGGCAGCACGAACACCGAGGCACCCAGCACGACCTTCTGCCCGGAGTTGTCGGTGGACCGGCCACCGTCGGCGGTCTGGGTGGTGCGGCCCTTACGGCCAGTGACGATGAACGCTTCGTTCGGCCCGGCCACCTTGATCCGGGAGAGGACGAAGAACACCAGGACGAGCACGAGAAGAACGGCGCCGCCTACGGCGATCAGCAAGGGCATGAAGGAATCCTGTCTTCGAGGAGGAGTCAGTAGGTCTCGACGTGCACGCTGGTCTCGCTGAGCGCCTGCACGACGAAGACCTGGGCGCCGATCGGGATCGGCTGGTCGGCGCGGGCGTTGAGCTTGACCGGCTGGCCGGCGACGCGTACGCGGACCTCGCCGTACCCGTCGACCGGCACCGGGGTCACCACCAGGCCGAGCGCGCCGACCAGGTCGTTGCGGGTGGGGGTGGGGTCGGTGCGCATGTTGCGCGCCGCTCGACTCAGCCGGGACGCCAACCACGCGGTGGGCACGGCGGCGACCAGACCGGCGGCCGCCGCGCCAGCGATCATTCCTGGTGTACGCGCACCGAGCAGTTCGTTGGCGATGGCCCCGCCGAACCCGAACGCGCCCGCGAAGCCCGCCACCGCCTCGGTCGAGGCCGGTCCATCCACGTGGGCGTGCCCGAAATGCAATAGTTCGGTGCCGAGCAGGGCGAGCACCAGCACCCCGACACCTGCCGCGCCGATGAGGAGAAAGATGAGCGTCCCGGTGGCCACGACCTGCACAGTATCGACGTCCCGCAACATTTCGATGATCCAGTGGACGCGAAGTTGATCTGGCCACGCGAGCCACTGCCGCTGCGGCGATCCGGGCGGCGCAGGAGTGGCGTTCGGCCCGACGCTGGTAGCCGGGCCAACGGGGAAGTCCGCGACAGGGACAATGGGTGGATGCGCTGGACCGTGCTCGATTCACCGATCGGCGAGTTCTCCGTGGCCACTGACGGCACGAGCGTGTGCGGCACGCACTTCGGTCGTGTCGACGCTGCGGCCGACGAGCCCGCCGACGCGGTGTCCCGGCAGGCTGTCGCCGAGTTGCGGGCGTACTTCGCCGGTGAACTGACAGCATTCACCGTTCCGGTGTCGATTCCGCGCGGCTCGGAGTTCGAGCGGGCGGTGTGGCGGGAGATGACCCGCATTCCGTACGGCGAGACGTCGACGTACGGCGAGGTGGCGAGCGTGGTGGGCGATCTCGGTGCGGCACGGGCGGTGGGGGTGGCCTGTAACCGCAACCCGGTCCCGGTGATCGTGCCGTGTCACCGGATCGTCGGCGCCGGCGGCAAGCTGGTCGGGTTCGGTGGGGGTCTGCCCCGCAAGGTCAAGCTGCTGGAGTTGGAGGCCGGGGTCGCGCTGCGACACACCTGGGCCGTTGGTTGACGCTCACCGAGCAGGTGCTGAGGCTTTCGCCGTACCTGGAGATGTCGAGCTGAACGCGACGAGGGCCGGGTCCATGCGGACCCGGCCCTCGACCGTGCTGGTGTTTCAGCGGGTCAGCGCTCGACCTCGCCGGCGATGAACTCCTCGACGGCCTGGTGGGCGTCGTGGTCGGCGTACTGCACCGGCGGGGACTTCATGAAGTACGACGAGGCCGACAGGATCGGACCGCCGATCTTCCGGTCCAGGCCGATCTTCGCGGCGCGGACGGCGTCGATGATGACACCGGCCGAGTTCGGGGAGTCCCACACCTCGAGCTTGAGCTCGGCGTTCAGCGGGGTGTCTCCGAAGGAGCGACCCTCCAGGCGGATGTACGCCCACTTGCGGTCGTCCAGCCACGGCACGTGGTCCGACGGGCCGATGTGCACGTCGCTCTTGCTCATCTCGTGCGGGATCTGCGAGGTGACCGACTGGGTCTTCGAGATCTTCTTCGAGACCAGCCGCTTGCGCTCCAGCATGTTCATGAAGTCCATGTTGCCGCCGAAGTTGAGCTGGTACGTGCGCAGCAGCTCGACACCGCGGTCCTCGAAGAGCTTCGCGAGCGCGCGGTGCACGATGGTGGCGCCGACCTGGCTCTTGATGTCGTCACCGACGATCGGGAGGCCGGCGTCGGTGAACTTCTGCGCCCACTCCGGGTCCGAGGCGATGAAGACGGGCAGGGCGTTGACGAACGCGCAACCGGCGTCGATCGCCGCCTGGGCGTAGAACTTGGCGGCCTGCTCGGAGCCGACGGGCAGGTAGCAGACGACGACGTCGACCTGCGCGTCACGCAACGCCTGAGTCACGTCGACGGCGGTGGCGTCGGACTCCTCGACGATCTCGCGGTAGTACTGGCCCAGACCGTCGAAGGTCGGACCGCGCTGCACGGACACGCCGGTGGGCGGCACGTCGCAGAGCTTGATGGTGTTGTTCTCGCTGGCGACGATCGCCTCCGCGAGGTCCATGCCCACCTTCTTGGCGTCGACGTCGAACGCCGCGACAAACTCAACGTCAGAGACGTGGTAGTCGCCGAAGGTGACGTGCATGAGACCCGGGACGCGGTCGTTCGGGTCGGCGTTGCGGTAGTACTCGACGCCCTGAACCAGGGACGAGGCGCAGTTACCCACACCGACGATGGCGACGCGGACGGAGCCCATAGCGTCTGCCTCCTTCTTCTCTGTCACGGCCGCTCTTTCCTGGTATCTCCAGGCGGAGGCGGGCTGTTGTCTTCTCGTCGGCCACCGGCCGTCCCCGCTTGCGGGACCGTCGGGGCTCGGCCGGAGCGCTCGTTGGCGATGAGCTCCTCCAGCCAGCGGACCTCACGCTCACAGGCGTCAAGGCCGTGGCGCTGCAGTTCCAAGGTGTAAGCGTCGAGGCGCTCGGCCGCCCGGCCCAGCACGTCGCGAAGCCCTTCGCGACGTTCCTCGATCTTGCGGCGGCGACCCTCCAGAATGCGGAGTCGGGTCGCCTGGTCGGTCCGGGCGAAGAACGCGAAGTGCACCCCGAAGCCCGTGTCGTCGTACGTCTCGGGCCCCGCCTGTGCGATCAGCTGGGCGAAGCGTTCCTTGCCCTCCGCAGTGATTTTGTAGACCACCCGACCTCGTCGGCTGGTCAGCGCGGGAACCTCCTCGGCGGTGACGGGTGTCTCAGCGGCTTCGGTGATCCACCCCGCCGCCTGGAGCCTGCGTAGCGTGGGATAGAGCGAGCCGTAGCTGATCGCCGCGCGGATCGCCCCGAGCTTGGCGGTCAACTCCTTGCGCAGCTCATAGCCGTGCATCGGAGACTCCTGCAGCAGGCCGAGGATGGCGAGGTCGAGCATGGGCCACCCTCTCTTACCCCTGGCGCCGAGCGGTAACCGCCGCGATGTATCGGACCGATACATCGCACGTTAGCGGGTCATCGAAGCCAGGGCAAACCCTCGTTCCGGGATCCTGCCGTCACGGATCGTGACGATGGTCGCCTGGTCCGGCCGGACCGCGTACCCTTCTCCGCATGCGTACGCAGCGCCAGGTCGTCGACTACTCGCTTCAGAAGCGAGCAGTGCTGCGTGAGCTTCTGGCCGGCCGGGTCGGCACGTACGACGTGTGCGACGCCTCGCCGTACCTGAAGAACGCTGCCCGGTTCCACGGGGAGCCGACCGACCTGCGCTGCCCGATCTGTCGCAGCGAGAATCTGACCCTGGTCCACTACATTTACGGTGACGAACTCAAGCAGTCCGCCGGGCAGGCCCGGACGCTCACCGAGCTGCCCGTGTTGGCGATGACACTGCGTGAGTTCCAGGTCTTCGTGGTGGAGGTGTGCCTCGGCTGTGACTGGAACCACCTCGTCGAGCAGTACCTGCTCGGCCGGGACGGTCTCAGCGGCGACGGCGCTGACGAGCAGGACGTGGCCAGCGCCGAGGGCGCAGGTCGACGGAGGCGAGAGGCGCAACGGTGATCTCAGGTGGTTGGACCGGCCCCGGGGCCGTGGACGTGACCCGGGACGGCCAACCGCTCGTTGGTCCGATTGGCCCTATTGATACAGCAATGGACCCAGCGAACCGGCACCCCCGTGCCGGTGCCCCGGGTGAAGCAACTCACGGCAACCCGGTGGCGGCGCAGCAGCGCCCCACCGCGACCGGCAGGGTGTGAGGAATGAACTCGTACGGCGATCCCAGTTCTGCGCGCGGGCGGGCCGAGTACCCCGGCCCGGACGGTGACCCCGGACCGGGCGCGGACGACTCGTACCGTCGACCCGGCGGTGACTCCCGCGCGGGCGGCTGGTCCGCCCCGGAGCCAGCGGCACCTCCCGGCAGGGCCTCTGTGACACCGCGGGCCGCCGGTGGTCGTGCCTCGGTGGGCGGCTCGGCCTCCGTGCCGCCGCGCGGCGTCGCCGCCGGATCCGCCTCGGTGGGTCCGGCTACGCCGGGCCGCAGCGGCCGGGCCTCCGTGCCGGTGTCCCCGGCTCCTGGTGTGGCAGCCGGTCGTGCCGGCGCCGGCCGGGCCTCGGTGCCGGTGTCCCCGGGCGCGCCTTCGGGCCGTGCCGTCGTCGGCGCCGCCTCCGTCGGCGCGGCTTCGGCAGGCCGGGCCAGGGTCGGTACGGCGTCGGTAGGTGGCCGTGCCGCTGTCGCCCGGGCGAGTGTCTCCCCGGTCTCCGGTGGCCCGGGTGGGCCAGGTGGCCCGGGCGGACCGAACGGTCCGGGTCGCGGTGGCCGGGGCGGTCGCGGTTCGGGCGACCCGAGTGGGGCGGCCCGCGCCAAGAAGCGCAAGCGGATGAACCTGCTGATCGCCGGGTTCGCCGTCTTCATCATGCTCGCGGGCATCGGCGTGGTCGGCTTCACCTACTACTCGACAAACGTGGTCATGCCCAACGAGATGCCGTTGCCGCTGTCCACCACCGTCTACGCCAAGGACGGCAAGACCCAGCTGGCCAAGCTGGGCAGCGAGAACCGCACCTTTGTCACCATCGACCAGATCCCGGAGCACGTGCAGCACGCGGTGGCGGCAGCCGAGGACCGGAACTTCTACCGGCACTCCGGCGTCGACTACAAGGGCATCGTCCGGGCTGCGTGGAACAACGTCTCCAACGGTGACAAGCAGGGTGCCTCGACGATCACCCAGCAGTACGCCCGCAACGCGTTCGAGAACCTCAAGGACGACACGTACGGCCGGAAGGTGAAGGAGGCGATCCTCGCCTCCAAGCTCAACGACACGTACAGCAAGCCCGAGATCATGCAGCACTACCTGAACGTGATCTATTTCGGGCGGGGTGCGTACGGCATCGAGGCTGCGGCGCAGACCTACTTCGGCAAGTCGGCCATCAAGCTCACCCCCGCCGAGGGCGCGGTCCTGGCCGCCTTGATCAAGCAACCGGTGGCCACTACCACCCACAAGGGCTACGACCCGGCGGTCAACCCGACGGACGCCAAGACCCGGTGGGACTACGTGATCGGTGGCATGAAGAAGGAGGGCTGGCTGGACCCCGCCACCCAGCTCGAATACCCGAAGGCGCTGCCGCCGAAGAAGGACGGCGTCGGCTTCGGCGTCAAGAGCCCTCGGGGCAACGTCATCAACTACGTCCGCCAGGAGATGGACCAGATGGGTCTCTGCTCCGACAGCGGGGCGGAGGGCAAGGCCAGCTGCGTCGACGCCCTACGGGACGGCGGCTACCGGATCACCACCACCATCGACCCGAAGTTGCAGTCGGCCGCCGAGAACGTCGCGATGCAGTCGAAGAAGGGCTCCGAGCTCAACGACCAGCCCAAGAACCTCATGGCGGCTGTCGTCTCGATCGACCCGAAGAAGGGCCGCGTGCTCGCCTACTACGGTGGCGACAGCGGCGCGGACTTCGACTACGCCGGCAAGAACACCGACAAGAACGGTGACCTGACCGGCGGTCACCAGCCGGGTTCTTCGATGAAGGTCTACACACTGGCTGCCGCCATCGAGGCCGGCATCTCGGTCAAGTCGCACTGGGACCCCACGCCGTACAAGCCGGAGGGCTCCGCGGTTGCGATCGGCAACGCCGGCCGTACCAACCTCAAGTGCGGCAAGTGGTGCACGCTCGAAGAGTCGACGGTCCAGTCGTACAACGTGCCCTTCTACTGGGTCACCGACAAGATCGGTGCCGGGAAGGTCGTCGACATGGCCCGGAAGGCCGGCGTGACCACCATGTGGGGCGTCGACCCGCCGCAGGCCTTCGACCTGTCGAAGAAGGGGCCGAACCCGTTCGACAACTACACGGGTTTCGGCAAGTACCCGATCACGGTGTTCGACCACGCCAACGCCATGGCCACGTTCGCCAACGACGGCAAGTACATCAAGGCGCACTTCATCATCAAGGTGGAGCAGCAGGACAAGGACACCGGCAAGTGGAAGGTGGTCGGCAGCGAGCGCATCAAGCCGGAGCAGCGGATCGACAAGAAGATCACCGATGAGGTCACCGGTGTCCTGAAGCAGATCCCCGGCCCGAACGGGCTCTCGCTCGAGGGCGGCCGCGCGGCCGCCGCCAAGACCGGCACCTGGGAGTACGACCGGAAGGACAACGCCCACGCGTGGACGGTCGGCTACACCCCGCAGATCGCCACAGCGGTCTGGGTAGGCAGCCGTGACCCGAGGAAGCCCCAGATCCGCCTCACCGGCGGCAAGCCCATCGGCGGTTCGACACTGCCTGGTCCGATCTGGGAGAAGTACATGAACACCGCGCTCAAGGGGCAGGACGAGGTCTCCCTGCCCAGCGTCACTGGCGAGGGCGACGTTGACGCAGGCAACGGCAAGGAGCCGGTGGCTCCGCCGCCGACCCCCGGTCTGCCTGGCGGACCGGGTGGACCCGGCGGGCCTGGCGGCGGGCAGCCCTGTGACCCGTTGACCAACCCGTTCTGCCCGCGTACCGACGGCAACGCCGGCGGCGACACTCCCGGTGGGCCCGGTCGGCCCGGCAATGGCGGCAACGGCGGCGGCCTGTTACCCAGCCTGCCACCTTCCACCCGGGACTGACCCACCCCGCACGCGACGCCGCCGCCGGCCGGACGACATGTCCGACCGGCGGCGGCGTTTGGCGTACCCGGACATCTCCCGCATTGGGGCGGGACGCGCACCCCCGTCGTACGGCAGGATGCCTTTTCATGAGCACCCAGTCGACGCCCGGCATCGACGACGCCGGAACCACCGACCACCCGTCCCGGTCCGATGGGTTCGTCCGCGGCCTCTCCGGCGCCATCGGCGGGCCGCTCGGCGACCACGCGACGGCACTGGACCAGCCGGCCGGCTCCGAGCGTCGGTTCTGGACCGCCGCCCGGATCGTGCTGGCGCTGGTCTGCCTCACGCTGGCGCTGCACTGGGTGCAGAAGTCGCCCTGCCAGGACGGCGCCTGGCAGAACAACGTCCAGTACAACCGGTTCTGCTACACCGATGTGCTCGCCCTCTACTACGCCGAAGGGCTCAACGAGGGCAAGGTGCCCTACCGCGACCATCCCGTCGAGTACCCGGTGCTGACCGGCTACTTCATGGGTGCCCTCGGACTGCCGGTGCATGCGATCGGCGACGGCGACCCGACCATCAACCAGGCCCAGTGGTTCTACAACCTCAACGCCCTCGTGCTCGGCGCGCTCGCGGTCGCCACCGTGGCGGTGATCCTCGCGCTGCGTCGCAGACGACCGTGGGACGCCGCGCTGTTCGCGATCGCCCCGGCGCTGCTGCTCACCGCCACCGTCAACTGGGACCTACTCGCCATCGGGCTCGCCGCGTTCGGGCTGCTGGCCTGGGCACGGCGACAACCGGCGGTGGCAGGCGTGCTGCTCGGTCTCGCCGGTGCGGCGAAGCTCTGGCCGCTGTTCCTGCTGGGGCCGATCCTCATCCTGGCGCTGCGAGCCAACCGGCTCCGCGCCGCGCTCACCGCCATCGGGACCGCGATCGTCGCCGTGGTGCTCGTGAACCTGCAACCTGCGCGGGCGTACCCGGAGAACTGGGGCCGCTTCTTCGAACTGAACACCACCCGGCCGATCGACTGGGGCACGCTCTGGTACATCGGGCGCTACCTCGACGGCAAGATCGGCACCGATCCCGGCCGGCTCGGTCCGTTCGAGTGGCTGAACGCCAACATCCCAACCCTCAACATCGTTTCGTACGCCCTGTTCGGGCTGGCCTGCCTCGGCGTGGCGGTGCTGGCGCTACGGGCACCACGCCGGCCCCGGCTCGCCCAGCTCGCGTTCCTTGTGGTCGCCGCGTTCCTCATCTTCAGCAAGGTCTGGTCCCAGCAGTTCGTGCTCTGGATGCTGCCGCTGATCGTGCTGGCCCGGCCGAAGTGGGGCGCCTTCCTGGCCTGGCAAATCGCCGAGGTCTGCTACTTCGTCGCCTTCTACGGTGAGCTGCTCGGCGCGGCGACCAGCCGCCCGGTCTTCCCCGAAGGGGTGTTCGTGCTGGCCGCGTCGCTGCGGCTGGGCACCGTGGTGGTGCTCTGCGTGCTGGTCATCCGGGAGATCCTGCACCCCGAGCAGGACGCGGTACGGGCCACCTATGACGACGACCCGGACGGCGGCGTGCTCGACGGCGCGCCGGACGCACCCTGGCTGGACCGCTGGCGCCGCCGGGAGGGCAATCCCGCGCCGGAGCCCGAGCCGGCAGTCACCACCTGAGCCGGGCCCCGGGCGTCGAGAGAGGGTTCAGAGCCGGTACACCACAGCGTCACCGACGTCCTGCCGGCTGATGCCGAGCGATTCGACAGGCGCGTCGATGGTGATCTCCCATGGCGTACCGACGACCTGGCTGCGGAGCAGCACCACAGTGCGCACGCCCAACGTCCGCAGGTAGTCGACGCTTGTCTGGTCCGGGAACGACTGGCTCACCCGGCGGACGTCGTCGAGCTGGCGCGGGGTGAAGCCGCTGCCGCCGTTGACCACATCGGGGAACCCCCTCGTCGACCAGAGCATCACGTGCTGGTCCTGGTTCTGGCTGCTGGGCAGCACCAGCAACGGGCCCTCCGCTGCGCGCATCGCTGTCGGTTGGGTCGGCACCACCTGGTGCGGCGTGGCGTTCAGGCCCTCGGCGATGACAAGCAGCAGCGGCAGCAGGGTGGCCAGCCGCAACCACGGCCCGGGCCAGGACGGGATCCGCTGCGCGGCCAGCTCACGGACACGATCGGTGAGAGCGGTGACCGCGCCCGCCGCGAGCAACGCGAGCAGCAACGTCGTCCAGAGCATCAACCGCCCCGGTGTACGCAGGGCGTTCCAGCCCGGCGCGTGCTCGAACAGCAGCCCATAGGTGAAACTGCCGCCGAAGAAGCGGGTGCCCATCGCGAAGGCCATCGTCACCAGCACCCCGGCGAGCAGCAGCAGCCGGTGCCGCAGCCGCCACACCGAGAAGAGCAGCCCGCCGGCGGCCAGCGCGTACAGCACGAACCCCGGCAACAGCGTCATCTCCGGGTGCCACGGCAGAGCACCGCGGGCGCCCTCGTGCAAGCCACCCCAGATTCGCGACTCGGCGGGCGCCGTCACGAACCCGGACACCGGCGGCGAATACATGCGGATGTCGTCGATAGACCGTTCGGCGTACGGGTGCAGCTCGGTCACCTTGAAGTACGGGTACGCCATCAGCAGACCGACACCGGCGAAGAACGCGCCACCGACCAGGTCGGCGACGAACAGCCGGCGACCGAACGGCAGCGCCCGACCCGTCCGGAGCCGCCGCACGACGAACAGGACCGCGGTGACCACGACCCCGCCGGCCAGGATGTACGCGAACGGCAGGCCGATACCGAAGCCGAGGCTGATCTGCCAGGCAGCCACCAGCCACCCGGCGTAGACCCAGCCGTCGTGTCGCCGCTCGGGCCGGTAGCCGTACCGCAGCGACCAGCCGTGCCCGCGCGCCAGCATGGCAAGGGCCAGGGGAATGCCGCCATTGGACAGCACGTGCAGGTGCCCGGCCTGGGCCAGCAGCCACGGCGCGTACGTGTAGGCGACCCCGGCCACGGCCGAGCCGATGCGACCCGCGCCCAACTGCCGGGCCAGCGCGTACGCCCCGAGCGTGGCGAGCGCGTGCGCCAGCACGAACATGATGTTGTAGCGCAGCACCGCGTCCTCGGGCCCGCTGCCGAGCATCCCCGCCGGTGCGTAACCGAGCAGCGTGTCGGAGAACGCGAAGCTCCACAGCTCGGGGAAGAAGGTGTTGGACTGCCACAGCCGCGCCGGTTCGGTCAGCAGGATGTGCCCGGACCAGGCCATCTGCCAGGCCTGGAGGCTCGGGTCCCAGTAGTCCTGCGGGAGCGTGTAGCGCGGGTAACGCATCGTCGGCCAGGTCATCAGCACGGCCAGCGCCACGGAGGCCAGGCTCGCCAGGGTCCACTCGTGGACCACGAACCGGCCGACCGCCCGGCCGGCCCGGGTCAACCGGCTGGGCGCCGGCTCCGGCGCGGAGGCGAACGCGTTCCACCGCTCGGCCTCCACGGGCTTCGTCTTGCCGTCGGCCGCGTCCTTCTCGGCGACATCGGCGACCGTTTCGCCCGCAGCCTTCTCGTCGGCGTTTTTCTCGGTGGCATCGGTCTTGGTCTTGGTCCGGGTCGCGGCGCTGTCGCCCGCGTCCGTTTCGCTTTCGACCTTGGTGGTGTCGGCGTTGGCCGTGTCGGCGTTGGCCGTGTCGATCTTGGTCGTGTCGGTCTTGGCCTTGTCCGCGTCCGTCACGCTTCCGGCGACGGCCGTGCCGGCTGCGGACTTGCCTGCGTCCGTTCCGCTACCGGCCTTGGCCGTGCCGACATCGGCCTTGCCTGCGGCGTCGGCGGTCCCGGCTTTCCACCACCCGGCCTTTCGGCTACCGGTCGAGGTCGCTTTCTCGGCGGCGTCCTTGTCCGTGCTTCCTCCGGCCGCGCCATTCGTGGCGCCGTTGCTCGCCGCGCTGATGTTCGCGGTGTCGTCCGTGCTCGTGCTCGTGTTGTCTCCCGCCGAGCCGTCCGTGCCGGTGGCGCCGGTGGTCGCCTCTGCGGCGCTGGCTTTGACGCTGCCAGTGCTTGCCTTGGCGGCGCTGGTACTCGTTTCGGCGGTGCCGGACTGGGCGTTGGCCTTGGCGGTGCCGGGCGGGTTGGTCGGTCGGAGCGGGGCGTCCCCGCCGACGGAGGGCCGGACGTTGCCCGTCCCGTGCTGTCCGGTCGTCATGCTCCCGGGTGCTCCGTCCCGAGCTGCTGACGGAGGAACTCGATGTCCGCTGCCTGGCCGGCCACGCCGCCCGGGGTTTCGACGATCACCGGCGCACCGGCGGCCCGGATCACCGCCACGACCAACTCCGGGTCGATCGTCCCGCCGTCCAGGTTGTCGTGCCTGTCCTGGCCGGAGTTGAACCCGCCCTTGGAGTTGTTGGCGTGCACCAGATCGATCCGCCCGGTGATCGCCTTGACCCGGTCGACCAGCCCGAGCAGTTCCTCACCACCGGCGTACGCGTGGCAGGTGTCCAGGCAGAAGCCGACCTCGTGGTCGCCGATGGCGTCCCAGAGTCGGGCCAGCGCGTCCAGCCGGCGCGCGCACGCGTTGTCGCCGCCTGCGGTGTTCTCGATCAGAACCGGCACGCCGAATCCGCCGGAGTCGGCCGCGTACGCGAAGGTCTTGCGCCAGTTGTCGAAGCCGACCGCCAGGTCGTCTCCGGCGTTGACGTGCCCACCGTGGACGATCAGGCCCTTGGCGCCGATCGTGGCGGCGGCGGTCGCGTGCCCGAGCAGCAGCTTGCGGCTGGGGATCCGGATGCGGTTGTTGAGGGTGGCCACGTTGATGACGTACGGCGCGTGCACGTAGAGGTCGACCTCGGCGGCGCGCAGCTGCTCGGCGTCCTCCCGCGGCTTGGGGGCTTTCCACCCTTGCGGGTCGGCGAGGAAGAACTGCACGGTGTCGGCGGATCGGGCAGATGCCTCCGCCAGCGGGTCGGTCGAGTCGACGTGGGCTCCGATACGCATGGGAGCGAGCCTACGTCGCCCCTCCGACGGGTGCGGTAACGACCGGTGCGGTGTCGTCACCGGCCGGACCGACGATCGTTGATGAATTGAACCGGCGACAAGCGTCCGACACCGCTGGTGGCGTGAGCGCCCCGGACGGCAACGGCGGTCGTCGGCTCGACAGCGAGGGCACCCCGTCTCGCGGCCCGGCGGGACGGGGGCGCACCCCTCCGACGCACAAGACGTCCACCGATGAAGATTCTCGGAAAATTGCGCCTTTTCCCCCAACAAGGGACGAGGGCCGTTGTATCGTCAGGTAACAACACGATAAAGCTCCGCGGGGCGTCTTCGATCCAACCTCATCGGTGTGGTCGTTCCTCCCCAGGTCCCACCCAAGGAATGCGGACGGGACGCCCCGCGGCCTCGTTGACGGGGGCTCGTCACCGACCAGTGCTGGTCGGACGGCGGCCCCCGTCAACGCGTGCCGACGGCTGCCCCGCCCGCCCCGGGCATGATCGTCCGGACCGGCTATCCTGGTCAGGTTGTCCGCGTCCGGCCGGGACCCCCCGGCGCGTGCGGCAACGACGCACGACCTCCTGCCACGGAAGGACCGTGGCCGCTTAGCCCACAGGAGGTGAGAACGTCTTGCGTCATTACGAGATCATGGTGATCCTCGATCCCAGCCTCGAGGAACGCACCGTTGCCCCGTCTCTCGACACGTACCTGAACGTGATCCGGACCGCGGGTGGCTCGGTTGAGAAGACGGACGTGTGGGGCCGCAGGCGCCTCGCGTACGAGATCAACAAAAAGGCAGAGGGCATCTACGCCGTCGTCGACCTGCAGGCCACGCCTGCCGCTGTCGCCGAGCTGGACCGTCAGCTGCGACTCAACGAGTCCGTGCTGCGCACCAAGGTCATCCGACCGGAAATGCGCTAAGCCTTCAAACCCCGGTTCGTCCGGATCAGCCTCCGCGACTCTGTCGGAGGGCTCTGAGAGCCTGTACGACGAGACGCTGAGTGCGCGAGGAGATGGTCATGGCAGGAGACACCACCATCACGGTCATCGGCAATCTGACCGATGACCCCGAGTTGCGGTTCACCCCCTCCGGGGCCGCGGTCGCCAAGTTCCGAGTCGCTTCGACGCCCCGCTTCATGGACAAGGCGTCGGGCGAGTGGAAGGACGGCGAGCCGCTGTTCCTCGCTTGCACCGTCTGGCGGCAGGCCGCCGAGCACGTCGCCGAGTCGCTGCAGCGCGGCGCCCGGGTGATCGTGTCGGGTCGGCTGCGTCAGCGGTCCTACGAGACCCGCGAGGGTGAGAAGCGCACTGTCATCGAGCTTGAGGTCGACGAGATCGGCCCGTCGCTGCGCTACGCCACGGCAAAGGTGCAGAAGATGTCCCGCTCCGGCGGCGGTGGCGGCGGCTTCGGTGGCGGTGGTGGTGGCAACCAGGGCGGCGGCGGAGGCAACTTCGACGACCCCTGGGCTTCGGCCGCTCCTTCTCCCGCGCGTGCCGGTTCGGGCGCCAATTTTGACGAGGAGCCACCGTTCTAATGGCGCCTAGCGCTCGCGATCGCAAACCAGGAGCACGTGCAACGGCCAAGGCTGCGGCACTGCGCAAGCCGAAGAAGAAGGTGAACCCGCTCGACAAGGACGGGATCGCCTACATCGATTACAAGGACACCGCGCTGCTGCGCAAGTTCATCTCCGACCGCGGCAAGATCCGCGCTCGTCGGGTGACCGGCGTGACCTCGCAGCAGCAGCGTCAGATCGCCCGTGCGGTCAAGAACGCCCGTGAGATGGCGCTCCTGCCGTACACGGCCACCACCCGCTGAGAGGAGGCACCGATATGAAGATCATCCTGACTCAGGAAGTGTCCGGCCTCGGTGCCCCGGGCGACATCGTCGAGGTCAAGGACGGCTTCGGCCGTAACTACCTGCTGCCGCAGGGCTTCGCGATCGCCTGGACCAAGGGCGCGGAAAAGCAGGTCACGGTCATCAAGCGGGCCCGTTCGGCCCGCGAGATCCGCGACCTCGACCACGCGAACGAGGTCAAGGGTCAGCTCGAGGGTCTCAAGGTCAACCTGAAGGCCCGCGCCGGCGACGGCGGGCGGCTCTTCGGCTCGGTCACCTCGGCCGAGATCGTCGACGCCGTCAAGGGCGCCGGCGGTCCGGTCCTCGACCGGCGCCGGCTGGAGGTTCCCGGTCACATCAAGTCGACCGGCACCTACCCGGTGAAGATCAAGCTGCACCCCGACGTGACCGCGTCGTTCAACCTGAACGTCGTTCAGGGCTGACGGCCAGCAACACCACCACGAGGGCCCGCACCGATCGCTCGGTGCGGGCCCTCGTGTGTTCATGCGGTGCTGCGACGCGGCACGGCGGTGCAGCGGTGCAGCGGTGCAGCACAGTGCGGCGACGCGCGACGTGACGATGCCGCGATGCGGCGGTGAGGCGCGGCGGTGGGCGGTGCCGTCAGCCGATCGGCTGACCGGTCACCGCACTGATCATCACGGTGGAGAGGCCACCGCCGACAACCGCGGCGGCGAGCGCGATTGTGGCCGACCGCCACGTCGTGCCGACCCGCCGCAGCAGCGCCGCCACCACCAGACTGCTCAGCAACGCCAGCCCGAAGCGCGGCGAGCCGGCGAGCAGCGACTCCAACGCCCGCGACCGGGCCGAGTCACACCCGCCCCCGCTGATGTCCGTGACACAGCCCGCCGGCGCCTGGGCGTCCAACGTCAACAACCAGACGAAGATCAATACCGCAGGCACCAGGTAACAGGCCGCGGTGTAGAGCAGCGGTCGGAAGGACCCACCGGGATCCGGGTCGAGCAGGTCGTCCTCCAGGCGCCGCGCCCAGCCGCCCGTCGCCACCGACTCGGCCCGTCGACGTACCGACGCCGTACCGACCGGCGACTGGCTCGCCCGGCGTCGCGGCACACCCTGAGGGGGTACGGGCGCGCTGCGCGGTCGCGGAGCGGTGTAACCCACGACCGGTGAGCGGGGCGCCGACGTCGACGTGTCCATCCAGCGTGGGTCGTCCCCGGACAACCGTGTGCCGGACCAGAACCCACTGTCACGACTCGGCCATCCCTCTGCCGAGGAGCGGTCGGAGCGAGGCGCCAGCGTCCGGTCCCACTGGTCGTCCTCGACCGCCGACCGCTCCCACTGGCCGGTCTGGTCCGACCGCTCCCAGCCACCGATGCTCTCCGCCTGCGACCACTGCTCGCTCAGGTCCGTGCCGTCAGCACCAGTCGGCGGCCACGCGTGCACGCCCGAGGCGTCCCACGGGTCCACCGCGGGGGCGTACGTCGGGTCGGGCTCCACCGCCCGCTCCGAGCCGCGTTCCCATGGATCGACCGCCGGCCGCGTCCACGAATCCTCCGCTGCCCGCCTGCTGCGCCGGGTGGGCCGGCTCACCTCCGGGCGGGACGTCGGCTCCGACGGGGCGTCATCCAGGTCGCCACCGGACCAGATCACCTGGGGGCGGCCGGCGGGCGCACGCCGGGGGCGACGGTCCGGAACCGCGCCGGAAACCGGGTCTTCCTCCGCCGAGTTGGCACGCCGTCGGCCCGCGTACCCCTGCTCCTGTGGACGGTCGAGCGTCCACTCCCGGGTGTGGTCCGAGTCGGGAGCCGCACCGATCGCGGGCTGCTCCCGCCAGGTGGTTTCGCCGGCCCACCGTCGGGTGGCGGTCGGCTCAGGGCTTCGCCAGCCGGCACCGGAACCCGGCTGCTCGGGGCGTTGCCAGCCTGCCCCCGAGCCCGGCCGCTCGACCTCGGCGTCGTCGTCGGGGGCGGCATGCCGGCCACCGCCGTCGGCGTGTCGAACACCCGATTCCAGCGCCCACCGGGGCAGGTACGCGTCGACCGGCTCGTCCTGCCCCCGCTCCAGAGCGCGACGCCGACTGGAGGTGCGATAGCGCGCATCCTCGTCGTACGGGTCGACCGGGGAGAGGGGCATGGGATCACCCCACGAGGCGGTCGGCTGGCGCTCGCGCGGGCTGCCCTCCCCGCGCTCCCAGTCCCGGTAACTCACGGCCGGAGTGTGACCCTTCTGAACCGAAAGCGTAATCCGCTGTCCAGGTGTAGCCGTTCGCTGGAGATAGTACGGGACGATCGTGGCGAATACCCGACCGAAATATTCCCCTCCACAGGCTGGGGACTACGTATCAGCAGGTCAGGGGGTTGCAGCCAGGAATTCCCCAACGGTTATCCACAGGCTGTGCACACGCTGCGCACATGCTCGTCCACCGGCGTCCACAGGTTGTCCCGAGGCTTGTCCACCGGCCTTGTTGAGTCGCTGACCTCGGGGTCCGTATGGTTGGCCCTCGACCGCCGGCGCGATGGCCCCCGATCGACCGGCCTGGTCGGAGGAGAAGTGTCGTACCCCGGCGATAGAGCTGGGACCGGATCCGACGCAGTGGAGGGGGACCCGTGTCGGTCACCGACGACATGCGGGCGGAGTCGCGCTCCGGCGGCGGCCAGCCGCCCGCGCAGCGGGACGGCCAGTTCGACAAGACCCCACCCCAGGATGTCGCCGCCGAGCAGTGCGTGCTCGGCGGCATGCTGCTGTCCAAGGACGCGATCGCCGACGTCGTCGAGATCCTCAAGACCAACGACTTCTACCGGCCGGTCCACGCCACGATCTTCGACACCATCCTCGACATCTACGGTCGGGGCGAGCCGGCCGACCCGATCACCGTGGCCGCCGCCCTTACCGACTCGGGCGACCTGGCCCGCATCGGCGGGGCTCCCTACCTGCACACCCTCATCGCCAGCGTGCCCACCGCCGCGAATGCCTCCTACTACGCGCGGATCGTCAGTGAGCGGGCGGTGCTGCGCCGACTGGTCGAGGCCGGCACCAAGATCGTGCAGCTGGGCTACGGCACCGCGAACGGCGGCAGTCGAGACGTCGACGACATCGTGGACCTCGCCCAGCAGGCCGTCTACGACGTCACCGAACGGCGGGTCAGCGAGGACTTCGCGATCCTGGCCGACATGTTGCAGCCGACGCTGGACGAGATCGAGGCGGTGGGCGCGCAGGGCGGGATGATGACCGGCGTGCCGACCGGCTTCACCGACCTGGACCGGCTGCTCAACGGCCTCCACGCTGGGCAATTGATCATCGTGGCGGGCCGGCCTGGTTTGGGCAAATCAACCGCAAGTATGGACTTTGCCCGAAATGCTGCTATTCGCGCCAACCAGGCGGCCGCCATCTTCTCGCTCGAAATGAGCAAGGTCGAGATCGTCATGCGGCTGCTCTCGGCCGAGGCGCGGGTGCCGTTGCACGTGCTGCGCAGCGGGCAGCTCTCCGACGACGACTGGACCAAGCTGGCCCGGTGCATGGGCGAGATCAGCGAAGCTCCGCTCTTCGTCGACGACACCCCGAGCATGAACCTCATGGAGATTCGGGCCAAGGCCCGCCGGCTCAAGCAGCGACACGACCTGAAGATGATCGTGGTCGACTATCTCCAGCTGATGACCTCACCGAAGCGCACCGAGAGTCGTCAGCAGGAGGTCGCCGACCTCTCCCGTGGCCTCAAGCTCCTAGCCAAGGAGGTCGAGTGCCCGGTCATCGCTGTCAGTCAGCTCAACCGTGGTCCCGAGCAGCGCACCGACAAGCGGCCCCAATTGTCGGATTTGCGGGAATCTGGCTCGATCGAGCAGGATGCCGACGTTGTCATACTTCTGCACCGCGACGATTACTACGACAAGGAGTCGCCGCGCGCGGGCGAGGCGGATTTCATTGTTGCCAAGCATCGGAATGGCCCGACCGACACGGTGACAGTGGCGGCGCAGTTGCACCTGTCCCGGTTCGTGGACATGGCAATCGGATGACAGGTCCGACTGTCAACCGAGCAGCGGAAACCAACCTGCCGACTCGCCCAGCTCCAGCCGGTCCCGGTCGGTGAGCGGAAGTCGCCCGGTCGCCTTCAGCAGGAAATCGTGATCGTCCCAGGCGGTCGGGCGGACCGTGTCGTCGCTGAGCAGGCCGTCCATGGTGGCCACGGCGACGCGTACGGCCAGTGGACCGGGCGGCGGGGCGTCGGGCAGGTCGGGTGTCAGGTCGAGGTGGTGGACGACTGCCTCGGTGGTGAGGGTGGCGAGGAAATCCGGCACGCGCAGCACGTGGCCCTGGGTGCTCACGTACCCCTCGGGGTCGGTTGACGCGGCGGCGCGGACGGCCGCCGGTGCGGTCTCGGTCCAGAGCCTGACGATTCCGGTAGGACGGTCGAACGCGGCAGCTGATCGTCGGACCCACCAGGCGTGCTGGGCCGCGTCAGCACCGTCGGCGGGAAAGTCACGCCAGTAGCTCACGTCGTCGCTGTCGGCGGGGCCGGAGGTGGGGCTGGCCAGTGTGACCAGGGCCCGCTGGGCGTCACCGAGGACGTGCAGCAGCAGGTCCGCGACGAGCCAACCCCGGCAGCGGGTGGGCCGTTGCAGGCCCGCGTCGTCCAGGCCGTCGACCACGGCGGTGATGCCGTCGTACGCCTGGGCCAGCGCCTCGGCCTGCGGAATCGCGGTCATGCGATGCAGCCTCGCACGTGCCGCACCACCCGCCAACCATCGACGGGGTCAGGTGCCCGGGCCGACGCGTGGATCGGCCCGGGCAGGAGGTGTCGGTCGGGCTCAGCCGAACATCTCGTCGAGGAAGCCCTTGCGCTTCTTGCGCTTGTAGTGCCCGTGGTAGCCGTGGTGCTGCTGACCGTAGACCGGCGCCTGCGGGTAGCCGGGCGGGGGCGGCGGCGGAGGCACGGAGCCGTACCCGGGCTGGTGCTGCGCTGGGGCGTGCGGCGGTGGGTAGCCGCCGGGCTGCTGGGCGGGAGGCGGCGGCGGTGGGCCACCGGCCTGCTGGCGGCTCCAGTTGGCCTCCGCCTCGAACAGCTTCTCCAACTCGCCGCGGTCGAGGAAGATGCCCCGGCACTCCCCGCACTGGTCGATGACGACACCGCTGCGCTCGTACTGACGCATTTCTCCGCGACACTTGGGACAGGTGAGGCTCATCGCCACACGGTACCCGGTGCAGCTATGCGGTTGCTGTGAGCGCCTCGGTGACCTCGTCGTCGGAAACCTCGTGGAAGTCGTCGTAGTAGACGCTCACCGCTCCGAACTCCGGCGGGCGCTGGGCGCAGATGACCTGGTCGGCTTCGGCGGCCAGCAACTCGTACGCCTCCTGCGCGCCGACCGGGACGGCGACCACTACCCGGCGGGCGCCGAGCCGGCGGACGACCTCGACGGCGGCCCGCGCGGTCGCGCCGGTGGCCAGCCCGTCGTCGACGATCACGGCGGTCCGGTCGGTGAGGTCCAACGGTGGGCGGTTGCCCCGGTAGAGCCGTTCCCGACGTTCCAACTCGGCCAGTTCGCGGTGGTTGACCTCGGCGATGTCGTCGCTGCTGAGCCGGCTCGCCACCACGTCGTTGAGCACCTGCACGCCACCCGGGCCGACCGCGCCGAAGGCGACCTCCCGTGCCCAGGGCATGCCGAGCTTGCGAACGACGAGTACGTCAAGGGGCGCGCCGAGCCGCTCGGCGACGACCCGGGCCACCGGCACGCCGCCCCGGACCAGGCCGAGGACGACGACGTCCGGGTCGCCGACGAGTGCGGTAAGGCGGTCGGCGAGCACCTGGCCCGCGTCGTCGCGGTCGCGGTACGTGGTCATGCCTTCAGGTCTACGCCCTGCGGCGTCGTTCCGCCCGCCAGTTACACCGATGTGGCCCGACCGGAAACGCGCTCAGGTGCCGGTGCGGTCGGTTCGGTGGTTGCCGGGCGGTGCAGTGCGGGTGCCCAGGTGAGCAGGGCCAGCGGGTACAGGAGGTAGCCGAACCGGGTGGACGGCATCAGGGCGATCGCGGCGAGCAACCCGTACCCGCAGATCAGCGCGGTGGCGACGGCAGTGCGGGGCGGGCGGCGGACGAGCCGGACGGCGATTGCCACACCGGCCGCGACGAGCAGTGCGGAGGCGACAAACCTGCCAGCGGGCAGTGCGGAGGCGATCAGGTAGCCGGGGAACGGGGACTGGGCAGGGCTGGTGACCAGGCCGTGGCCGAGGGGGAAGCGCAGCACGTTCTCGATGAGCGCGTCGCGGTCTACCAGCAGGGCCGGGAGCAGGGCGGCGACGGGCAGTCCGACAGCGCCTGCGGCGACCCGGCCGCCGGCACGCCGGGTCAGGCCCCAGATGATCAGGACGAGGGCGATCGGCCAGGCGAACAGCTTCAGTGCGCCGGCAAGGCCGACAGCGATTCCGGCCCGGCCGGGCCGGTCGGCGGCGGCGAACGCGAGGGCAAGGAGGCAGAGTGCGAGTACGGGGAGGTCGTCGCCGCCGGTGGCGAGGGTGAGTGCGCAGATCGGCAGGACGGTGGCGGCCTGTACGCCCCGCAGCAGCGCGGCGCCTCGCGGGTGATCTCCGGCGGTGGGCGTCGGGGTGCGCAGGGCGTTCACGGCCAGGGCGAGTGCCAGCGCGGTGCCGACCGCGAACCACACCCGGGAGTCGGTCCAGGGGCTGTCCAGCAGCGCCCGGGGCAGGCCGAAGATCGCCATGCCCGGCTGGTACGGGGTGTAGCCGAGGAGTTGCTCGCCCGGCGGCAGGGCGGCGATCGCGTCGCGCCCCAGGTACGGGGTGCCGTGGTCGAGCAGCCGGATGCCTGCCTGTTCCACGACCAGCACCTCTTCCTGCGCCCGGTCGGTGCGTCCGGTGGCCCGCTCGAAGCTCTGCCAGATGACGGGCAGCAGTGCGGTGCTGGCCCAGGTGAGTCCGGTGACCGCCCAGCGGGCCGGCAGGCCGACCAGCCGGGATGTCGGGATGCGTCGACGCAGGAGGAGTTGGGCGACCACCGCAAGGGCCGCGACCAGGTATCCCACGGCGGCGACCGCACCCCAGGCCCGATGCGGCAGCAGGGTCGAGGTGACCGCTGTGATCGCTGCGAAGAGGGCCGAAGCGGCGTACAGGCCGAGGTCGAGGGCGAGCCCGCCAGCGGCGTTGTCGAGCGTTCGCCAGCGACGGTGGCGGGCGGTCGGGGCTTCGGCGATCACGGGCGTCAGTCTGGCAGACCTCGCTGCTCACCCGGTTGTCCGCGTCGCCGCGGGATCGTCCGGCGGGTGGTGCGCGACCGTCAGGCCGGCAGGTGGGGAAGCTGGTCAGGGCGGGATCGGCCGCCCGGACGGCGGGACTGCGTCAGCCGGATCACCGCGCCGGTGTCGTGCAGCGGCGGTGCCAGAGCGCCGGGCCGGCCACCCGAACCCCGCTGCAAGGTGGCGAGCAGCGTGCCGGCGGGCATCGGCCGGGCGAACAGATGGCCCTGGCCGGCGACGCAACCGAGCTCCCAGAGGGCGCGTCGCTGCGGCTCGCTCTCCACACCTTCGGCGACCACGTCCAGGTTGAGGCTCCGGCCCAGGTCGACGGTGGAGCGGATGACGGCAGCTGCCTCCGCCGAACTTTCCATCGTCGTCACGAAACTGCGGTCGATCTTCAACTCGTGCACCGGGATGCGGGAGAGCAGGGAGAGCGAGGAGTAGCCGGTGCCGAAGTCGTCAAGCGCAAGCCGGACGCCCTCGTCGCGTAGCCGGCTCAACACCCGGTCCACCACGTCGAGCTGACTGAGCGTCAACGTCTCGGTCAACTCCAGCACCAGCCGGTCCGGTGGCAGGTCGTGGGTGCGCAGGCGGGCCAGCACCGAGCCCGGGAAGCGCGCGTCCAGCAGGCTGCGCGGAGACACGTTCACCGCGACCGGTATGTCGAAGCCGGCGTCACGCCAGTTGGTCGCGGCGATCAGCGCCTGGTCGAGGATCGCCTCGGCGAAGGCCGGCAGCAGGCCGGAGCGCTCCACCGCCTCCAGGAAACGCAGCGGATCGATCAGCCCGTGCGTGGGGTGGTGCCAGCGGGCCAACGCCTCCGCGCTCGTCACCTCGCCGGTGCCCAGGTCGACGATGGGTTGGAAGTTGACGATGAACTCGTGGTCCGCGACGGCCCGTGGCAGTTCGCCGCCGAGGGTGAGACGGCCCAGGTCGGCGGTGTCCCGGGTCGGGGCGTACGTGGAGATGCGCTGCCCGGCCCGCTTGGCCTGGTACATCGCCACGTCTGCGCGGCGCAGCAACTCGGCCATGCCGCCGCTGGCCGGGGCGACGGATATCCCGCCGCTGGCCTCGACGCTGATCCGCATGCCGTCCAGCCCGAACGGCTCGTGCAACGCCGCGAGCAGCGTTTCCGCCCGGTGCGCGGCGATCGCGGGGGCCGGCAGCCCACGCAGGAGTACGGCGAACTCGTCGCCGCCGAGACGCGCCACCAGGTCACTGCCCTGGGCGGCGTTGCGCAGCCGGTCCGCGACCTGCACCAGCACCTGGTCCCCGGCGGCGTGACCGAGCGTGTCGTTGACCTCCTTGAAGTGGTTGAGGTCGATCAACACCAGCGCGGTCACGCCGTCGGCGTGCCGGGTGCTCAACTGTTCGGTGCCTTGATCGAGCAGGTGCCGACGGTTGGCCAGGCCGGTCAGCGCGTCGTGCGCGGCCGCGTACGCGTGTTCGTCGGCCACCCGGGCCAGTTCGGCGTACGCCTGGGCGTTTCGGACGGCTGTGCAGAGGGCGGACGCGAAGGTACGCAGCGTGTACCGCTCCCGCTCGGAGAGCTGCACCGGGCCCCGGAAACGCAGCCGCAGCATGCCGACGTCGACGGAACGGTCATGACCTTCCAGCGGCGCGGGGACGACGGTGCCGTCCACTTCGGTGGGCGTACCGGTCGCGGCGTCGAAGGTGATGCCGCCGGTGCCGCCCCGGACGGTACGAGCGCCCTCGCGCAGCTCGATCTCGACCTCGTCGGCGGAGAACAACTCGGCCGCCTGGGTAACTGCGGTGGTGAGGACCTTGTCGAGGTCGACGACGTTGAGGGCGTCGGTGGTGCGGGCGAGGCGCTGCCACGCCTGCTGCTCGGTGCGGCCCCGGATGCGCGCGGAGTAGGCCAGGTGCAAGCTCAGGACCAGAGGTGGGACGGCAAGCAGTAGACGAGGGTCTATGCGCAGGACGAGCAGCGTACAGGCCGCGACAATGAAACGCACGGCGAAGCCGCCGAGCCGGAGGTCGAGATTGCTCCGAAACTGCTTCACGACCTTGGTCCCGGAAGCCAGCGCGATGACCGGGATGGCGAGCAGATCGTCCAGTAGGGCGGCGACCATGTAGGCGAGGGCCAACGGCACGATGAGGGACGCGGTGCCCGCGGGGGGCCAGGTCCACGTCGTCATTGCCAGTGCCGTGCCGGCACCCCAGGCCACGATCACGTTCTTTCCGATGCCGAAGGCCAGCTTCATCGGCGCGAGGCGAATCGAAGCGAGAGCAATCCCGACCGCAGTGCAGAGCACCACGACCGAAGTCGGAGCAATGGCTGCGCCGACGATGATCGCCGTATCGTTCCAACTGATCGACTGGGTCGTCGACCGGATCCGCACCCGGGCCTTGACCAGGGTGCCCAGCGCGATCACGAGGGTGATCATGACGAGCTTCGCCGCGTCGTTCACCGTCGCAGGCTTTGCTGAACTCAGTGCGGCTGGTAGCGATGTGACGACGATGGTTCCGGCCACAACGACGATGAGACCGACGAGCAGCAACAGCCGCCGATCGGTCTCGATCTCTCGTCGCTGAGGAAGGGTCACGCCCGCTCCCGAAGGACTGCTTCCACCGTGTTCGCAGCCTACCCCTCGGGCCTCAGAAGTCCCGGGCCGAGTTTTCAGTTCCAGTCGGTGCCACGCATCGGGATGCCCCTCTCTTCAGCCGTGCCGTTGGATGACCTACCCCCAGGGGGTCTTCCTACGAAAGGCAGCTTAAGAGGAGTAAGGGCAGCTTAGAAGTAATAAATGTCGGTATGCGCAACATTAGCCAAGCTGAGGCTCATTTATCACGTTCTGTCCATCGCCGCTAAACGGAGTGCGGTCGGTCTGTCGGTGCTGGATCCGGGGCCAGGCGACAACAGCGGACGCTATCCGTTCAAGTTATGGACGTGTTATTCCCCTGAGTCTGGGGGAGTTACGGCAGATCCCTCATCCGAAGTTTGGCTGAGCGTAAGGGCGGGTTGGGCAAAGTTGGCACAGTCGGGGCGTCCTGCTGGGACAGGCGATGCAACTTGCTGCTGACATGCTGCCGTAATGGGTGGGCAATCGGCGTCTCCTCGGTAGATCCTGAGGTCGACGACCCGTGGCTCCGCGCGCGAGTGGCGAGGCGTCCAAGGCGCAAGTCGTCAACTTCGTTGCGTGATTGACTGAATACCGGCGATGGCTGGAGCGGGGACGGGGTGGAGATTCAGGTTCTGGGCGGCCTTTCGGTGCAAGTCCCTACCCGCACGTTGCGCCTTGGTACGCCGAAACAGCAAGCGATCTTCGCGATGCTCGCAGTTCAGCCGGGCCAGCTGGTGACAGTGTCCGAGCTCGTCGATGAGTTATGGAGCGATTGCCCACCGCGATCAGCGGTCGCGAATGTTCTCAGCTATGCCGCGAATCTGCGCCGGGCTTTCGAGGCCTGCCCGTCGGGCCGAGGGATCATCGTGCGGCAGCGGAACGGCTATCGGCTCGACGTACCGCCGGAGCTGATAGACATCTTTTGCTTCGAGGCGGAGCGAAGCGCTGGTCGGGAAGCCCTGACCGCCGGCCACCTGGACGAGGCTCGGGTGCTGCTAGGCAGCGCCGTGACGCGGTGGCAGGGCCCGATGCTGGCAGGCATCCCGCTCGGGCCGGTCCTGACCGCCCGAACAGTGGCTGCCGAGGAAGAGCGCCTGTTGGCCACGGAACTCCTGGCGGATGTCCAACTCCGCTGCGGCCGGGATGACCTGGCGATTCCGCTGTTGCGGGAGGTGGTGGCCCGCCATCCGCTCCGCGAACCGGCCTACGCCCTCCTGATGCGGGCGCTGCATGAGAGCGGCGATCATGCTGGAGCGCTCGTCGCGTACGACGAGATCCGGACACGGCTGAGCGCGGAGCTGGGGGTGGTCCCAGGGGCCGATATCGAAGAACTGCACCGCAGGATCGCCACCCCAGTCCCGACGCCGGTCGTGGTCGCCCAACCAGAACGCTCCGAGTCGATAGTGCGCGACGGGGAGAGTGCAGCGGTATCTGAACAGACGCGCCAGCTCAAGCCGGTGGATCATCTGCCCCGGGCGGTCGCCGACTTCGTCGGGCGGGAAGACGTGCTGGCGCGGTTGCTGGCGGAGACGCGGCGCGTCGAGGAACGAGTGCCCGCCGTGCACATCATCGACGGGATGGCTGGCAGCGGGAAGACGACCCTCGCCGTCCACCTGGCCCGTCGGTTGTCCGCCCGGTATCCGGATGCCGTGCTGTTCATCGACCTGTGCGGGCATGGCGAGAAGAATCAGGTGGAGCCAGCGAGCGCCCTGGTCACCCTGCTTCGTCAACTTGAGGTGCCGGCCGAGCAGGTTCCGGTCGAGTTCGAGGCCAAGGTGGAGTTGTGGCGACGAGAACTGGCTCGCCGGAGGTCTGTGATCGTCCTCGACAACGCCGCGAGCAGCGAGCAGATCCTGCCACTCCTGCCGACCGAGCCGACCGCCGTTGTGCTTGTGTCGTCACGGCGGCGACTCTCCCACCCGGACGTCGCCCCTTCGCAGACGCTGCCGGTCATGAACCCCGAAGAGAGCGTCGACCTCCTTGCGCTGACTGTTGGCCGGGCTCGGGTCAGCGCCGAGCCGGAGGCGGCTGCCGAGGTGGTCCGGCGATGCGGTCACCTTCCCCTGGCGATCCGACTCGCCGGCGCGAGGCTGGCCCACCGGCGCAACTGGCGGTTGGCGGATCTCGCCGAGCAGATGGCCGCTGGCGGGCCTGCGCTGCACCATCTGGCGCAGGAGGAGAGCGCTGTCGCCAAAGCCTTCGCCGCCTCGTACGAACCTTTGCCGGAGGCGACCAGGCGAGTCTTCCGGTTCTTCGGTCTGTACCCCGGTAAGCGGCTCAGCCCGTCGGCCGTCGCCGCCCTGACCGGCCTGACGGTGACGGAAGCCCGCGCGGCGCTCGACGAGCTCGTCGATCGGAACCTGGCGGAGGACCTGGACTCCGCGCGGTACGGGCTGCACGACCTCATGCGCGAGTACTCCATCGAGCTGTGCGTTCGCACCGACTCCCCGAGCGACCGGAGCCTCGGGCTTGGCCGGCTGTTCGACTTCATGCTGGAGGCGGCCCTCAGGGTCGCCGATCTACTGGAGCCCGGTGTCGTCAGATCCCAGGTCACCCACCTCTGGTCCGGCCGTTCTGAACTGTTCGAGGCGCTCGGAGAGCCGCACGCTGAATGGTTGGAGTCCGAGCGGGCGGAGCTGCTGACGATGGTGTTGGCAGCACATGAGGCAGGCTTCTATCGGCACTCCTGGCAACTGGCCCGCGCCCTCTGGCGGTTCTGCTACATCCGCGGATATTTCGAAGACATCATCCTGACCCACCGTGATGCGCTGGAGGCGGCGGAGGCGGCGGGAGACACCGATGCGATGGCGTTGATGAACAACTACCTGGCTTCGGCCTATGTCCGAACCGGTGACAACCGCAAGGCGCTGGACCATCTCACCCGTTCCGTCGCCCTCTCCCGCGACTCCCGGGACGTGTTGAGGACGGCGCGCTACCGCGCCAACCTTGCCGCTGTCTACTGGTGGAGCGGCCA
Organism: Micromonospora profundi; assembly: GCF_011927785.1. Lineage (NCBI taxonomy): Bacteria > Bacillati > Actinomycetota > Actinomycetes > Micromonosporales > Micromonosporaceae > Micromonospora > Micromonospora profundi. The sequence continues at coordinate 6,010,947 of NZ_JAATJK010000001.1, forward strand.
GCTCAACGAGTCTGTGACGCTGGGCTTCGAGTGCATGCGTGACAAGGCCTATGGCGAAGTAGGCGGGCCGATATTGCTGCCGAACCTTGGGTTGGCGCTCTCGGCGTTGGGACGCCATAAGGAGGCGTTGCGGCTACACCGTCTCCACCTGGCGTGGGCGCGAATGCACTCCGACGATTTCCATGTGCTCAACGCTCTCAGCCACATCGGCGGCGTGCGAGCCCGCATGGGCGATCTTCCCCAGGCGATCCGGATCCTCCTAGCCTCGTTGGCCCTGCGTGAGCGAACCGGCCATCGGTATGCCGAGGCTGAGGTGCGCAACGACCTCGGAATCGCCTATCGCGGTCTTGGCCGACTGGTCGAGGCCCAGCAGGAACACGAGGTCGCCCGGAAGCTGTCGATCGCCTCAGGGGAACGGCACGTCGAGGCGGCGGCGTTGAACGACCTCGGGCGCACCCTGCGGGCGCAGGGGCGGGACGTCGAGGCGGCCGAGATGCACGAGGCGGCCCTGCGGTTGGCGACCCGGATCGCGCATCCGTACGAGCAGGGCCGGGCTCTGGCCGGGCTGGCCGAACATTTCGCCGGCATCGACCCGGCCGAGGCCCGGCGGCACTGGGAGCGCGCGCTGGCGATCTTCCGGCGGATGGGTGTACCGGAGCGCTTCGACGCCGAGCGCCGCCTTGCCGAGACGGAAACCACCGAAGCAGGGCACTGACCTGCGCGGACAGCGCTTATCGATTTCTTATCGCCGGACCCGCTAGCTTTGCGCCGTGACGACGCACGGGGGAGGTTCTGCCTCTGGGCAGAACCAAATCGTCGACACGGCACCTGCTGCCAGGTTCCCCAGTGACCTCGGTGGCGGGTTGGTGGGAAGGGGCGGCGGTCCCGCGAGCGCGCTGATGCACCCGGCGACGTGACCGGGCTGCCGCTCCTTCCGAGCACCTTCACGTCGTACCTCACCGATAGGCTCACGCCGTGACCGAACCCGCGCAGCTCAGCCACGTCGATCGCGCCGGCGCGGCCCGCATGGTCGACGTCTCCGCCAAACCGGTGACCGGCCGGTTGGCCGTCGCGGCGGGCCGCCTGCGGACGACGCCCGAGGTCATCGACCTGCTGCACCGTGACGGGTTGCCCAAGGGCGACGCGCTGGCGGTCGGGCGGTTGGCCGGGATCATGGGCGCCAAGCGCACTCCGGAGCTGATCCCGCTCTGCCATCCGATCGCCCTGCACGGTGTCACCGTCGACCTGCGGCTGACCGCCGACACGGTGGAGATCACCGCCACCGCCCGTACGGCGGACCGGACGGGCGTCGAGATGGAGGCGCTCACCGCGGTGGCCGTCGCTGGTCTCGCCCTTGTCGACATGGTCAAGGCTGTCGATCCGGCGGCCTCGGTGGAGGCGGTCCGGGTGCTGCGCAAGGAGGGCGGCAAGACCGGCGAGTGGGTCCGACCGGAGGACCGGCCGTGATCCGGGCCCGGGTGATCGTCGCGTCCAACCGGGCGGCGGCCGGCGTGTACGCCGACACCAGTGGCCCGCTGCTCGTCGCCGGCCTGCGCGAGTTGGGCTGTCAGGTCGACGACCCGGTGGTGGTGCCCGACGGTGAGCCGGTCGGCAGAGCTCTGGAGGATGCTCTCGACGACGGCGTCGACGTGGTGCTGACCAGCGGCGGCACCGGCGTCACCCCGTCGGATCGCACGCCGGACGTGACCCGCGGCCTGCTGGATTACGAGATCCCCGGCATCGCAGAGGCCATCCGCGCGCACAGCCGTGACCGCGTCCCCACCTCGGTGTTGTCCCGCGGGTTGGCGGGGGTGGCCGGCCGGATGCTGGTGGTCAACCTGCCGGGCTCGACAGGTGGCGCCCGCGACGGGCTGGCCGTGCTCGGGCCGATCCTCGGGCACACAGTCGACCAACTTCGCGGCGGCGACCATTGACCGGGCGGGCGGGGTGCGGGCACCGAGGGTGTGGTGCCGTCCGCCCCGCTAGGCTCGACCGGTGAGCACGGAAACCGCACCAACCGCGGACCGGGTCGTCGCGCCCCCGCCGGCCGGGTGGGAGGAGGCGCGGTCCCGGGTGTACGCGGTCGGCCTGTCCGCAGCGCTCCCCGCCGTCGCCCGGCCACTTGTCGACACCGACGGTCTGACCCTGGCCGAGCCGTTGACCACCCGCACCGACCTGCCGGCCTTTCCCACCTCCAGCGTGGACGGCTGGGCCGTGCGGGGCGATGGGCCGTGGCGCGTCGTCGGCCGGGTGCTGGCCGGCAACACTCCCGCCCCGCTCGCTGACGACGGCACGACAGTCGAGATCGCGACCGGGGCCATGGTGCCCGAGGGCGCCACGGCCGTGCTGCGCGTCGAGGAGTCCACGGTCACGAATGGCCTGGTCAGCGGCACTCCCCGGCAGACACCGGAGTGGCGGCAGCCGGGCGAGGAGGCGTACGCCGATGAGGAACTTCTGCCGGTCGGCACGCCTGTCGACCCGGCGGTGATCGGCCTGGCCGCCTCCTGCGGACACGACACGCTGCGGGTCCGGCGGGCGCCGCGGGCCGCGCTGCTGGTCTTCGGCGACGAGTTGCTCACCGCGGGCCCGCCCTCGGCGGGTCGGGTGCGCGACGCCCTGGGGCCGGCGGTCCCGGCCTGGCTGCGACGGTACGGCTGCCAGGTCCGCCCATCCGACGTGGTGGGGCCCGTGGCCGACACGTTGCCCGCGCACGTGGCGGCGTTGCGATCGGCGCTGGCAAACGCCGACCTGGTCTGCACGACCGGCGGCACGATGCACGGCCCGGTCGACCACCTGCACCCGGCCCTGGAGGCGCTGGGCGCCGACTACGTGGTCAACACCGTGGCGGTCCGGCCGGGATTCCCGATGCTGCTGGCCCGGCTCGCCGGCCACGACGGTCGGGTCCGGTTCGTCGCCGGTCTGCCCGGCAACCCCCAGTCGGCGATCGTCGCGTTGGTGTCGCTCGTCGCCCCGCTGCTCGCCGGGCTCCAGGGCCGCTCGATGCCGGTGTTGCCGCAGGCCACATTGGCCGAGGCGGTGCCCGGCCGGGGCAATCACACACATCTGGCGCTGGTCCGGTTGGACCGGGCCGCAGGCACCGCCCATCCGGTGCGGCACGTCGGTTCGGCGATGCTGCGCGGGCTTGCCGGCGCCGACGGGTTCGCTGTCATCCGGCCCGACACCAGCGGCGAGCCGGGCGACCGGGTGCCGATCGTGCCGCTGCCGCTACTGCCTGGGGAGTGGGCGTCGTGACCACGCCGGTGATCACGTTCGGTGAGGTCACCGACCAGCCGCTCGACCTCGCCGCGCACGAGGTTGCGGTCGCCGACCGGCGGGCCGGGGCGGTCGTCTCCTTCCAGGGCGTGGTCCGCGATCACGACCACGGACGCCCGGTGGTGAGCCTGGAATACGAGGGGCACCCGAGCGCCGCCCAGGTGTTGCGCGACGTGGCCGCCGAGATCGCCGCCGATCCCGACGTGTACGCGGTGGCGGTCTCGCACCGGGTCGGCCCGCTGGCGATCGGTGACGTGGCGTTGGTCGCCGCGGTGAGCACCGCGCACCGCGCGGCCGCCTTCGCGGCCTGCGCCCGGCTCGTCGACGAGGCCAAGGCCCGGTTGCCGATCTGGAAGCGTCAGGTCTTCGCCGACGGCACCGAGGAATGGGTCAACTGCCCCTGACGGTTCAGCGGCGACCGTTGACGAGCGCGGCGCGGTTGAGGCGTTCCCCGTAGAACGCCGGCTCGGCGCCCGGCCGCCACGGCAGCGCGGCGACAAGCACGATCAGCGCGAGAGCCAACGAGTTCTCCATGAGCGCACCGAACAGGCCGTCCTGGTAGTGCGACTCCTCCGGCAGTTGGTGCTCGTACGGCCAGATCGGGGAGACCAGGAAGAGCAGGTACAGCCCGACCGCGGCGACGCCGTGCCGCAGCCCGGTCAGGGTGGGGTACCAGATCGGTGGGCGGAGGCTGTTGAGACCGGTCAGCCCGCCGAACGCCGGACCCTGGCTGCTGCGCTGCGCCACGCTCCGACTCGCCTCCCGGCGACGGACCGCCGCGTCGGCCAGCACGATGATCGCCGGGATCACCCAGACCAGGTGGTGCGTCCAGGAGATCGGGCTGATCACATTCGCGGTGAGGCCGACCAGAGTGAACGCGGTCAACTCGTCACCGTCGGCGCGGGAACTGGCCGCCCGTGACAGGCCGAGCGCCAGGATCAGCACCGAGAAGGCGAACCAGAGCAGCCCCGGAGTCTCGATCGAGTCGTACAACCGGGCCAGCAGGCCGGCGAGCGACTGGTTGGGCGTCATGTCGGCCGCGCCGACCCGTTCGGTCTGCCACAACACGCTGCCGAAGTACGCCCGCGACTCGTCGCCGACGATGCCGAAGCTCGCCACTGTGACGCCGATGGTGGTGCCGATCGCGGTGGCCGCCACCCGCCACTGACGGGTGATCAGCAGGTAGGCGATGAACAGCGCCGGAGTGAGCTTGACGGCGGTGGCCAGGCCGATGCCGGCACCGGCCCAGGCGCCGCTGTAGATGAAGCGCAGCAGGGGGCCGTCGGTCGCGTCGTAGTGGGTGCCCCGGCGTGAGCGCCACCGAAGCCCGATCAGGTCGGCCATGATCAGGGCGAACAGCAGGATGTTGACCTGGCCGTAGCCGAGGGTTTCCCGGCCCGGCTCGATGGCGACCGCGAGTGGCACCGCCACCGCCACTGTGAACCAGAGGGGCCAGCCCAGCCGGTCCACTATGGGTCGGAGCAGCCCGGCCAGGATCAGCGCCAACGCGGCGATGCTGGCGAGCGCGTTGACCATGCCGGCGCCGGCGATCGGAAGCTGCGCCATCGGCAGCATGACGAGCCCGGCGAACGGTGGGTAGGTGAAGCCGAGCGTGGTGCCGGGCGCGATGAACTCGTAGAGCTCGTGACCGCTCGCCCACCACACCACCGCGCCGTGGTAGATCTTCATGTCGAAGAAGTTGTACGGTCGCCCGAACTCGCCGATGGCAAGCCATGCGGCATAGGCGACGGCGGCCACGATGGCACCCCGTACGACGTTCCTGCGATCGATCCCACGCATCACGCGTTGAACTGGGGCGAGGCGGTCCGCCCGTCTACCGACAATCGTCGGCATGGCGTGGCCACCCCCGTACCAAGGTCGTCCTACCCGTCCAGGTCCTGCACGGAGCCTAGAACGGCGCCTCACGTCAGTGCCTCCCGCGTTATGCGACCGTGTCCGATCCCACACATGTTTTTGACATTTCCACCGCGTTAACGCCAAGCGGGTGGTTCAGGTAATTCGCGGCCTTAGCGGGGGTGGGAGGCAGCGGAGAGGGAGATCGACGCAGGTCAGCCGGGCAGGCGTCGGGCGGTCGCGGCGGACCGGACGGCGATCCGGGCCTCCCGCTTGGCCGTACGGACGGCACGCTGCACGGAACGTCGAGAGTGACCGATGCGGTGGCCGGTGCGCCACCGTAGACCCGGCTTGCCCTCGGTGTCGGCCGCGGCGAGCAGTAGACCGCCGAGGAGACCGAGGTTCTTCAGGAAGTGAACCTTGTTCGTGTCACGCAAGGCTGGTTCGTCGTCCTGGTTCCAGAAAGGATGCCCGGCGACGGTCGTCGGCACGAGTGTGCCGGCGAGGACCAGCGCGGCGGGCCGGGTGAGTCGTCCGGTGGCGAGCATCAGCCCGGCGCCGAGCTGCACCGCCGCGTTGATGCGGATCAGTTGCTCGGTCTCGGTGGGGAAGTTGGGGTGCACCTTCTTCAGCAGCGGCGTCGCCCGCTCGGTCACCGGCGCGGCCTTCTGGGCGAGCCGTTCCGGGGCACGGAGGTTGCGGTATCCGCTGACGACGAAGATGCCGCTCAACATGGCACGGGAGAGGGAGCGTACGGGCGTCATGGATCAGTCATACCCCGTCGCGGCGTTCGTTACCCTGCCAACCGCCGGATCCGGATCGGTGGACGTGCACGCCGCGCCACGCCGATTCGAGCGACAGTCGCTGATGGACCGGCCTCGACGGGTAACGTCGCGCGGGTGACGACGCTGCGCCTCCGACCCGAGGGTCCGGCCGACACCGGGTCGGTGCGTCGGGTGCTGGCAGGCGCGTTCGCCCGACCGGACGTGTCGACACCGCCGGAGGTCGTCCTGGTCGACGAGCTGCGGGGCACCGAGGCGTGGCTGCCGGAGCTCGCCATGGTCGTCGAGCACGGCGGTGAGGTCGTCGGGTACGCGCTGCTGACCCGCGTACGGGTGCGCCCCGACCGGGGCGGCGACGCTCCCGCCCTGGCACTGGGGCCGGTGGGCGTCGCACCCCACCGCCAGCGGGTGGGGCATGGCACGGCGGTGGTGCAGGCCGCGCTGGACGCGGCCACCGAGTTGGGTGAGCAGACGGTAGTGGTGCTCGGCGCCCCGGCCTTCTACCGGCGGTTCGGCTTCGGGCCGGCCGTCGACCTGGGCCTGACAAGCCCGTGGTCCGGGCTCGGCGAACCGTGGCAGGCGTTGGTCCTGCCGCCGTCGACAAGCGGCGAGGCACCGCCGCCGCGAGGTGAGGTGCTCTTTCCCGCGCCCTGGTCCAAGGTCTGACGCCGCAGACGACCGTGCGCTGTCAGGCCGGCTGGGTACGCAGGTACCGGCCGAAGTGCGGGACGGTGAAGGCCACCGTGCCGCGCTCCCCGGAGTAGATAAGCCCCTTCTTGATCAGCGCGTCCCGGGCCGGTGAGAGGCTGGCCGGCTTGCGGCCGAGCGCTCGGGCGATCTCCGCTGTGGGCACCGCGGCGTCCATGTCGTCGCGCGTGACACCACTGGACTCGCCGTCCACGAGGGACAGCGTGGCCATCGCCCGCATGTACTCGCGTTCGGCCGGGGTGGCCCGCTCGAACCGGGAGCCGAAGAAGCCGACTGCCAGTTCGGCCTCCGCTTCCGGGGCGGCGACCCGCACGTCGGCGGCCGTGATCGGGGAGCGCGGCGCGTGATCCCAGGTCGCCTTCCCGTACGCCTGCACGAAGTAGGGGTATCCGCCGGACTTCTCGTAGAGCAGATCGAGCGCCTTCTGCTCGTACTCCACTTCCTCACGCTCGGCCGGCGCGCAGAGCGCCTGGTCGGCGGCGATCCGGTCGAGGCGGTCGATGCGCTGGTAGCGGAAGAGCCGCTCGGAGTACGACTTCGCGGCGCTGAGTACGGCCGGCAGGTGCGGAAGGCCGGCGCCAACGACGATCAGTGGCGCGCCGATCTGGGACAGCTCATGGCAGGCGGCGCAGAGCGCCGACACGTCCTCCGGCCCGAGGTCCTGCATTTCGTCGATGAAGATGGCGATGCCGGTGCCCACGTCGCTGGCCACGGCGGCGGCGTCGCTGAGTAGCTCGACCAGGTCGATCTCGATGTCGCCCGAGTCGGCGCGGCCGCTGGCGGCGGGAACGTCGATTCCGGGCTGCCACCGGTCGCGCAGCTTCGGGGACGCCCCAGCGCGCCCAGCCGGTGCGGACCGCTGGGCGAACGCCTTGAGGACGCCGAGGAAGGCGTCGATCCGGTCGGGCGCGCGGTGCCGGGGCGCGAGTTCGCGGACCGCCATGTGCAGCGCGGCGGCGACGGGGCGGCGCAGTGACTGGTCCGGACGTGCCTCGATCTTGCCGCTGCCCCAGAGGTGGTTGATCGCCTGCGACCGCAGGGTGTTGAGCAGGACGGTCTTGCCGACTCCGCGAAGCCCCGTGAGCATCAGGCTGCGCTCGGGGCGGCCCCGGGCGATGCGCTCCAGCACGATGTCGAAGACGTCGAGCTCCCGCCCCCGTCCGGCTAGTTCGGGCGGGCGCTGACCTGCGCCCGGGGCGTAGGGGTTGCGGACCGGATCCACGCATCGCAGAGTATCGGCCCATCTAGCTGCCAGGCTAGAAATGGATAGACGGAGCTACCGGCGTGTCGGCTGTCGCCAGCAAGTCGGGGCCGTCGACAAGAAACTAGGGCTGTCTAGCGTCCACGCTAGACAGCCCTAGTTTTGTCAATCGCCTAGCGCTTCTTCAGGCAGAGCACGTAGTCGAACAGGTCGACAGTGTTGTCGTGCACGTAGTTCGCAGTGGCCTGCGGCGCCAGCGTCTTGCACCGGTCCCCGTCGGTCGTCGCCGGAATCCGCAGCAGCACCTGGTAGGTGCCCGGCCCACACGGCACCTTGCGCAGATCCGCGTCGGCCTCGGTGCCGTCGTTGACCACGCAGTCACCCCTGGCGAACTCCTCCCTGTCCGGCGACGGCTCGGCTGGCGACGGCTCGGCCGGGCTCGGAGCGTCGCTGGGCAGCGCAGGCGGAACGACAGAAACGCTCGCCGACGGCATTGGCCTGGCCTCCTCACCTTCGTCGGTGACCTTCCAGACCGCCCAGCCGGCCAGACCCAGACAGGGGCAGAGCACGAGCAGCACCACAAGCGCCACGATCAGAGCGACCTTCCGGCCGGTCCTGTTCGTCGGCGGGGCCGGCGGCATCCCGTACCCACCAGGCGCCGACAGCCCCCACGGCGCGTCTCCCGGGCCCGGCCCGGCGGGCGGGAACGGACCCGCCTGGCCCGGAGGAGGGCCGGCCGGTGGGAACTGGCCCGGAGGCGGGAAGTGCCCCGGCGTCGGGCCGGCGGGCGGGAACGGGCCGGGCGGCGGCTGGCCGGCACCGGACGGAGGACCCGCGTCCGAGGTGGGCGCAGGGCCCCACGCGGCGGGCGGCGGCTCCGCACCGGGCGGGGGATCCCACCTGGGTACGGTCGGTGGCTCGCCGCCGGACGGCGGGCCCCACTGCTGTCGGGTCGGGTCCTCGTCGGGCGGTGGGCCGTAGGTCGTCATGTCATCCCCCGGAATGGTGGGTTCAGCGCTGCTTGAGGCAGAGGACGAAGTCGAGGGTGTCCAACTCGCTGTCGAAGAAGTACCAGTTGGTGTAGCCCTCGACCTTGGCGCACTTGGCCTCGGCGTCGCGCTCACCGCTTGTCGCGCCATCGATGCGGCGCAGCACCTCGTACGACTTCGGCGCGCAGTCGCTGATCAGCAGCTTCGGTTTGCCGCCCGCCGGACCCTCGTTGCGTACGCACTGGCCGACCTTGGCGAATCGCGGGTCGGCGGACGACTCCGGTGCTGCGGCGCTCGGCGTTGGATCGGTCGGCGCGGGCACGTCCGCGTCGGGCTCCCCGGCGGCGGCCGAAGCGGTCGGGGTGGCAACAGTGGCCGGGTCGTCCGATCCGCGCAGGAACCAGTAGGCGCCACCGCCCGCCACGAGCAGCAGCACGACGCCCAGAACCGCGATCAGCGGCCCCCGGCCACGCTTACTCGGCGCGGGCGAGGGATCTCCGCCGTACGGATCACCGGCGGGCTGGTACGGCTCCCCGCCGTACGCCGGGCTCGCCTCGGCGGGCCGGTACGCGCCGCCGTAGGGCGTGCCCGACTCGTAGGGCGCCGGGTTGCCGCCTCCGTACGCCGTCCCGCCGTCCTCGCCGCCGTAGGGCACCCCTGGACCGCCGCCGTAGGGGCCGTTGCCGTACGAACTGTCGCCGTAGGACCTCGGCGGTCCCTGCGGCACTGGTGGGTAGGACTCGGCCGCAGGTGGGTAGGGCTGCCGAGCCCGCTGTTCGGGCGTGTCGTCGGGTCGCTGCCCACGCCACGGGCCCCCGACGCCGCCACCCGGTGGTCCGTAGTTCGTCATTCCGCCCTCCAGGCTGGTGAGAGGCCGGCCACCAATGGACGACGCCGACTTCGAAGTCACCGTAGCGTGGTCCACCGATGACCTCATCCCCACCGAGTGCCGCACCAGGCCGCCGCGCCGACGCCGCACCGGCAATGATCTGGACCGCGTTGATCGTGGTCTACCTGCTCTGGGGCTCGACCTACCTGGCCATCCGGGTCACCGTGGAGACGCTTCCTCCGCTGCTCTCGGCCGCCTGGCGATTTGCCGCCGCCGCTCTGGTGCTGGCGGTGGTGCTGCGGCTACGCCGAGGGCCCGGTGCCCTGCGGGTGGACCGGCGGCAACTCGGCTCCGCCGCGCTTATCGGAGTCCTCCTGCTCACCGGCGGCAACGGCCTGGTGGTGCTAGCCGAATCCGGGCCGCCCGGGGTGGCGGTGCCCTCCGGGATCGCCGCGCTGCTTGTGGCGACAGTGCCACTGCTCGTCGTGCTGCTGCGCTCCGCGACCGGGGACCGGCCACCGCTCTGGACGTTCGCCGGGGTCACGGTGGGCTTCGCAGGTCTGGTCCTGCTGGTGCTGCCCAGCGGCGGCGGGGGCGCGGTGCCTCTGGTCGGGGCGCTGACAGTGGTGGCTGCGGCCACCGCCTGGTCGATCGGGTCGTTCCTGTCGGGACGGATCCGGATGCCCACCGACCCGTTCGTGGCCACCGTGTACGAGATGGTGGCCGGCGCGTTGGCACTGGCCGTCGTCGCTGCCCTCCGGGGCGAGCTGCGCGACTTCCATCCGGCGTCGGTAAGCACCCGCTCGTGGGCGGCACTCGTCTACCTCATGGTGGCCGGCTCGCTGGTGGCCTTCACGGCGTACGTGTGGCTGCTGCACAACGCACCCATCTCGCTCGTCTCGACGTACGCCTATGTGAACCCGGCGGTCGCGGTGGCGCTGGGTGCGCTGCTGGTGGCCGAGCCGATCACCACGCAGGTGCTGCTCGGCGGTGCCGTCCTCGTCGCCGGGGTGGCTCTGGTGGTGAGCACCGAACGGCCCCGGCGCAAGAGCGCGGTTACACGATCGGGGGCCGCGCCAGCGGGCGACCGGCAGTAGCTTCCGGTCCATGTCTGCCGCCACGCTGGTGCCTGTCGCGTTGCTGGGCGCACTGGTCGGTGTCGTCGTACCCCTGGTTGCCCGGCGCTTTACGACAGTGCCGTCCCCTCGGCGCGTCTCGGGCTGGCTCAGTCCGCCGCTCGCGGCGGCCGTGTTCGTCGGGCTCGCCGCAGCGCTCGGTGACGACCCGGCACTGCCGGTCTTCCTCGCGGTGGCGGCGGTGGGGCTGGTGCTGGCCCTTGTCGACCTGGCCTGCCTGCGGCTGCCCGACGCACTGGTCCTCACCGCTGGCGCGTTGGCCCTTGGTGGCCTGACCAGCGCGGCGTTGCTGACCGACACCTCCGGGCGGCTGGTCGGTGCGTTGGCAGGCGCGGCGGTCGCCGGCGCGGCGCACGTGCTGCTGGCGGTGCTGCCCGGCTCCCGGCTGGGCTTCGGGGACGTGAAGCTCGCGGGCGTTCTCGGCCTACCGCTCGGCTGGCTCGGCCGGGACGCCCTGCTGGCCGGGCTGTTCCTGCCACACCTGCTGCACGGAGCCGTGGTGCTCGGCCTGCTCGCCGCGCGGCGGGTCCGCCGGGGCACGCTACTGCCATTCGGCCCGGCCCTGCTCGCGGGCGCCTGGCTCGCCACGGTGGTGCGCTGACGCTGCCGCTCCGGCGGCCCACCGCCCGACCCCTGGCCGAGCGGCCCGCGCCCCCCCGCGCACCGGACCGTCAGATCAGGCGGAGCTGGCGGTCCTTCGGGCGGCGCGGCTCGGTCTCGCCGAACCGCTCGAACAGGCCCGGGTCGATGGCACCGAGGAACGGTGACGGCGAGCAGTCGCGCTCCACACCGTGCCGGGTGCGGCGGGCGGCATGGCTGACGTACAGGCGGTCCTGGGCGCGGGTCAGGCCGACGAAGAAGAGTCGACGTTCCTCGGCGACCGCGTCCTCGTCGGATGTCGAGCCGGGCCAGCGCAGCGGCAGTAGCCCATCCTCGGCACCGACCAGGAACACCACAGGGAACTCCAGACCCTTGGCGGCGTGCAGGGTCAGCAGCGTGACCGCCTCGGCGCGCGGGTCGAGGGCGTCCACCTCGGCGCCGGTGGCCAACTGCGACAGGAACATCTCCAGGTCGTCGCCGCAACGTCGGGCAAGTGGGGTCAGCAGGTCCACGGCCGAGCGGACGTCCTCGGGGCGTACCGTGCTGGCGGCGCCGTCGAGGGTGGGCACCGCGAACCGTTCCGCGACGACCTGGCCGGCCAGGCGCACCCGGGCGGCCAGCGAACCGGCCAACCCGTCGGCGTGCCGCAACTCGCGGGCGATGGCTGCCACCCCGGGTCGGTCCCGCAGCCGGTCGTGCGAGCGCTTCTGCACCGGGATGTTGGCCCGGGCCAGTGCGTCCACGATCGGGGCGGCTTGCGCGTCGGTGCGGTACAGCACGGCGATGTCGGAGAACGACAGGGTGGTGACCCGGCCGTCGATCCGGCCCGAGTCCAGCGAGCGGTGGGACAGCCCGCCGACCAGTTCGTCGACGGTACGGACCACGAAGTCGGCCTCCTCGGCGACCGACGCCGCCGGGTAGCGGCCGACGAGCGGCGCCTCCGGGTCGAGTCGGGCCGGGTCCAGTCGCCGGCCACGCACCAGCGAAGACGGCGCGATGGCCTGCACGGCGGCGGCCAGGATCGGTGCCGACGAGCGGTAGTTGCGGTTGAGCCGGACCAGCCGGGCGTCCGTGAAGTCCTGGGAGAAGCGCAGGAAGTAGCCGACGTCGGCACCCCGGAACGAGTAGATCGCCTGGTCCGGGTCGCCGATCGCGCAGAGGTTGCCGTCGGCGGGGCTGAGTAGCCGAAGCAGCTCGTACTGCACCGCGTCGACGTCCTGGTACTCGTCGACGAAGATCCACCGCCAGCGGTCCCGGTACCGCTCGACAAGCTTCCGGTCGGCCCGCAGCAACTCCACCGGCAGGCTCACCAGCTCGTCCAGGTCGACCAGATCCTGCTTGCGCAGCAGCGCCACATAGCTGGTGAGGTCGTCGCCGGCCTCCGACCGGGCCGCCGCGCGCTCGCCGTCGTCGGCGATCCGGAAGTCGGCCGGCAGGCCCGCAGCCTCGGCGTTCTCCCGCAGGATCGTCAGCCCCAGCGCGTGGAACGTACCCACCGTGACGTCCTCGGCGACCGGGCCGAGCAGGCTGTCGAGACGGTGCCGCAGCTCCTCGGCCGCCCGCCTGGTGAAGGTGATGGCCAGGCAGTGCTCGGGAAAGACGTTCAGCTCCGCACAGAGGTACGCGATCCGGTGGGTGAGCGTCCGGGTCTTCCCGGTGCCCGGACCGGCCACGATGAGCAGCGGGCCGCCGGGCGCGGACGCCGCAACCCGCTGCATCGCGTCCAGCCGGTCCAGCAGACCGGTGCCGACCTCCTCCATCCCCGCGAGCATCGGTTCGAACGGCTCGTGCGGCGACGGCGGCGACGCGATCGGCGGAGCAGGAGGCGGCGCCGGAGCCTTCCGCTTCGGCTCCGCCTTCGCCGCCGCCGGGCGCTTGGCCGTGGAGCGGGCCGCCGGCTCGGTGGGCCGCCGCTGCGCCGGCACAGGTACGTCGAACAGCGTCTCCTGTGCCGTACCGGCACCGGCTCCCAGCTCCGCCGGATCGAAGAGGGTGATGACGCCGTACTCGCCGTCGTAGCCGGGCACCCGGCGTACGTCGCCGCGCCGCAGTCGACCGATGCCCTCCGCGAGCAACTCGCCCCCGGCCTGGGCGATGTCCGGCAACGGTGTCGTGGTGAGGATCTCCAGCTCGGGGCCGAGCGCGGCGAGCAACTCGTTGAGCCGCCCCTCCACCTTCTTCGAACGCGCGCCCACCTTGTTGATCTCACCGAGGATCTCGGCGAGCGGCACCAGGTGGGTGACGTCGCGGGCGTGTGCCGGTCGGTGCCCGTCCGGGCGGTCGGCCAACTCCTCGATGCGGCTGAGGACGCCCACTGTGAGCGGCTTGCCGCACTCGGGGCAGCGCCCGTCGGCAGCCCGGGTGCGCTCCGGGGACCAGTTCACCCCGCACAGCCGGTGCCCGTCCGCGTGGTACTTGCCCTCCTCGGGGAAGAACTCGATGGTGCCGGCGAGACCGTCGCCGGTCCGCAGCGCCTCCCGGATGGCGAAGTAGTCCCGTTCGGCCGCCAGCACAGTGGCCTCGCGGCCCAGCGCCGGTGGGGAGTGCGCGTCGGAGTTGGAGACCAGTTGATAGCCGTCCAGACTGCCGACCCGCCAGTTCATCGCCGGGTCGGAGGAGAGCCCGGTCTCCACGGCGAAGATGTGCTCGGCCAGGTCGGCGTAGCAGTCGGCGATCGCGTCGAAGCCGGACTTCGAGCCCAGCGCCGAGAACCACGGCGTCCAGATGTGCGCCGGGACGAGGTAGCCATCCGGGCTCGCCTCCAGGGTGATCTCCAGCAGGTCCCGGGAGTCCAGACCGAGGATCGGCCGGCCGTCCGAGCCGAGGTTGCCGATCCGCCCCAGCGCTGTGTTGAACCGGGCCACCGCATCCAGGTCCGGCAGATAGATCAGGTGGTGCACCTTGCGGGTGCGGTCGTCCCGCTTGTAGATGGTGGAGATCTCCACGCTCAGCATGAACCGCACCGCGTCCGCGTCGGTCGTGCCGGCGAGGCGCGGCGGCAGCCGACGGGCGATGTCGCGTTCCGCCTCCGGGTCCAGGCGGTAGAGCCCCGGCTCGGCCGGGCGCAGCGTCTCCCGCAGGTGGTCGTACCAGGCGGGATGGGTGAAATCACCGGTGCCGAGCAGGGCGATGCCCTTGCGCCGGGCCCACCACGCCAGGTTCGGCAGCGTGAGATCGCGGCTGCACGCGCGCGAATATTTCGAGTGGATGTGCAGGTCCGCGACGAAAGGCGGGAAGCCACCGGGGGGTACGGCGCTGAACGGGGGCACGCCGCATCCTGTCACGTGCGCCATGCCCACCGCCTACCGCCACGCGCGGACGTGACGTCCGCTATGACGAGCGCAACTCCACGAGGGTGATCTGCGGTTCGGCGCCGACCCTCACCGGCGGACCCCAGAAACCGGCGCCGTTCGTCACGTAGACCTTGGTGCCGTCGACCTCACCGAGGCCACTGACCACCGGCTGTTCCAGGCGGACGGCGAGGTTGAACGGCACCATCTGCCCGCCGTGGGTGTGCCCGGAGAGTTGCAGGTCGACGCCGTACCGGGCCGCTTCCTTCGCCGCCACGGGCTGATGCGCGAGCAGCACCACCGGGCGGCTCGGATCGCGATCACCGAGGGCGGCGGCGAAGTCCGGGCCAGCGGCGAGGCCGGTGCCCGTGCCGGACAGGTCGTTCACACCGGCCAGGTCGAGCACGCCACCCCGGGCCTGGATCTCCTGCCGCTTGTTCTGCAGCACCCGCAGGCCGAGCCGGTCCACCTCCTGGACCCACTCCTCCACCCCCGAGTAGTACTCGTGGTTGCCGGTGACGAAGAAGCTGCCGTATCTCGAACGCAGGTCACGCAGTGGCGCGGCGGCCGAGCCCAACTCGGCGACGGAACCGTCGACCAGGTCACCGACGACGGCCACCAGATCGGCGTCGAGACGGTTGATCGCGGCGACGATCCGCTCGGTGTGCGCACGACCACGCAGCGGGCCGATGTGGATGTCGGAGACGGTGGCGATGCGGAGGCCGTCCATGCTGCGCGGGAGCTTCGCGAGCGGGATCTGCACCCTGTCGAGTTGTGGTGGGCCGAGGGCCGTGCGGATGCCGTACCCCGTGATGCCGGTGGCGGTGAGGCCGGCGAAGATGGCCGCCCCGCGGGCCAGCAGCAGCCGGCGGGCCGGGTCGTGGTCCGGTGTCCGCACGGCGGCGGCGGCCGGAGGCTCGGTGGGCCCGGCGGCGCCGACGAGCACCGGCTCGGGTGCCGCGGTGGTCGGCTCGGCGGCGGTCACGCGGCGGCGGAGCACCAGCCGGGCCACGAGCATCGGCACTTCGAGCACGACGAGGACGACCAGCAGGTAGAACATCAGCGCGAGCCAGAGGTAGCCCGGCCAGGCGAGCCAGTAGAGACCGGCCTGCGTGCCGGCCATGGTGGCCGGCACGAGCAGCGCCAGCACCAGGGCGGCGATCCCACCGACCCGTCGCCGGCGGCCCGGCGCTGTGGTGTCGCGGATCAGCCGCTTCCACAGGTAGAGGTGGATGAGGCCGGTGACCAAAGCCAGCACGGTCACGAACCCGAGTACCGCCAACATCCGTGCGCCTCCCTCAGCCGCCCGCGAACGGGGGCAGGACATCGATCGTGGCCCCGCCGGGCAGGGGTGCCTGCCGATCATGACAGGTGACGCCGTCCACGAGGAAACTGGCGACCCGCAGCACGGTGGCGAGCCGATCACCGTGCCGCTGGGCCAGGTCGGCGGTGAGGTCGTCGAGCGACCGGCCGGCGGGCGCCGTCTCCTCGGAGCGCCCGGCCGCGGCACGCGCGCCCGCGAAGTAGCGGACGGTCAGCTGGTCCTGGGTCACGCCTCAGCCTCCGATCGCGGACATCGGCCGGGTTGGCTGGAGGAAGGCCGGGTCGTCGATGCCGTGCCCGGCGCGCTTGCCCCACATCGCGGTGCGCCACCGCTGGGCCAACTCGTCGTCGGTCGCGCCACTGCGCAGGGCCGCCCGCAGGTCGGATTCCTCCGTGGCGAACAGGCAGGCGCGGACCTGGCCGTCGGCGGTCAGCCGGGTGCGGTCACAGTCGCCGCAGAAAGGGCGGGTGACGCTGGCGATCACGCCGACCCGGGCTGGGCCGCCGTCTACCAACCAGGTCTCCGCCGGGGCCGCGCCGCGCTCGGCCGGGTCGGGGCTCAGATCGAACCGGGTACGCAGAGAGGCCAGGATCTCCTCGGCGGTCACCATCGTGGTGCGGTCCCAGCCGTGCTGCGCGTCCAGCGGCATCTGTTCGATGATCCGCAACTGGTAGCCGTTGTCGACGGCGAAGCGGAGCAGTGCCGGCGCCTCGTCCTCGTTGACGCCGCGCATCAACACCGAATTGATCTTCACCGGGTTGAGGCCGGCGGCAGCCGCTCCGGCGAGACCGGCGAGCACCGCGTCCAGGCGGGGACGGCGGGTCAGCTGCGTGAACCGGGCCGCGTCGAGGGTGTCCAGCGAGACGTTCACCCGATCCAGGCCGGCCGTGGCCAGCGCGGGAGCCAGCCGGTCGAGGCCGATGCCGTTCGTGGTGAGCGAGATGCGAGGGCGGGGCATGAGCGCGGCGACCGAGGCCACGATGCCGACCAGCCCGGGTCGGATCAGTGGCTCACCGCCGGTGAACCGCACCTCTGTCACGCCGAGCCGCTCGACGGCCACCCGGACCAGCCGGACGATCTCGTCGTCGGTCAGCAGTTGCGGACCCGCGAGCCAGGGCAGCCCTTCGGCCGGCATGCAGTAGGTGCACCGCAGGTTGCACTTGTCGGTGAGGGACACGCGAAGGTCCCGCGCGACGCGGCCGTACCGGTCGACGAGGACGCCGTCGGTCGGCGGGGCGACGCTCACCTGTCGACCGTAGCGCGCTCGAGCCCGCTCAGAGCGGCACCGGCGGTCTGGACGACCGCATCCCGGTAGCTGGCACCGAAGAGCGCTGTGTGCACGAGCAGCAGATGCAGTTGATGCAGAGGCACCCGGGCACGCCATCCGTCCGGCAGCGGCCAGGTCTCCCGGTAGGCCGCCAGGACCCGATCCAGGTGGGGGATGCCGCCGAAGAGCGCCAACTGGGCGAGATCTGTCTCCCGATGCCCGCCGTGCGCCGCCGGGTCGACAAGCCAGACCCGCCCCTCGGCACCCCACAGCACATTGCCCGGCCACAGGTCACCGTGGATGCGGGCGGGCGGCTCGTCCCCGCCGAACTCGCCGATCCTGCCGATGACCTGCTCGACCACCGCCGCGTCGGCACCTTCCAACGCGCCACCGTCGACCGATCGACGCAGGTAGGGAACGAGTCGACGCTCGGCGAACCACGTCGACCACTGCCGGTCGTCGACGGTGTTGTCCTGCGGGAGCGCCCCGATGAAGCCGGGCCAGGTCGCGCCGAAGGCCGGCGGACCGGCCCGGTGCAGGCCGGCCAACTCCCGACCGAACCGCTCGGCCGCCGTGGGCGTCGGCTCGCCGGGCTCCAGCCAGTCGAGCGCCAACAGGTCGGGCAGCGCCACGATCACCTCGGGTACGCCCACAGCGTCGGCCTCCCGCAGCCAGCGCAGCCCGGCGGCCTCGCTGGCGAAGAAGCCCTCCGGCGCCGGTTGGTCGGCCCGCTCCGGCCAGGACTTGGTGAAGATCGAGTGGCCGTCGTCGAGGGTGAGCCGAGCTGCGGCGCAGATGTCCCCACCGGCGACCGGCGTCTCCCGGATCCGCTGATGGGTCAGGAACGTCGGCAGGTGTGCCGGGTGCGCGCGCAGGTACGCCAGGTCCATCAGCGCACGGTAGCCGCTGCCCGTGACACCCGGGTGTACGCGACCACATCGAGGCATGCGTGATCGGCGATTACCAGGCCGAATACGCTGCGTAGCTGTGGATAAGCCGCGTGTCATCCACAGGGGCGGCGCAGCCGGAGGGCCGCCCCGCAGGCTGCCGACATGACCTCGACCGAACGCCCGCAGCTCGCCGTCCGCTCACCTGCCGACCTGCTCGCCGCCGTGCCGTACCTGCTCGGCTTCCATCCCGCCGACAGTGTGGTCGCTGTGGCGCTGCTCGGCCGGCAGATCATCTTCGCCGCCCGCGCCGACCTGCCCGACCCGTCCACCGATCCGGTCGACCAGGCCCGGCACCTCGCCGGAGTGATCCACCGGCAGGGCGCGGAGGCCGCCACCGTCGTAGGTTACGGGCCGCCCGACCGGGTCACCCCGAGCGTGGACGCCGTCCGCATCGCCCTGACAGGAGCCGGCCTGGACGTGCTCGACGCGCTGCGGGTGACCGACGGTCGATGGTGGTCCTACCTCTGCACCGAGGCCGACTGCTGCCCACCCGAGGGTCGGCCCTACGACCCGGCGGCCAATCCCGTCACCGCGTCGGCCGTCTTCGCCGGCCAGGTTGCGTTGCCTGACCGGGCGGCCCTCGTGGCGCAGGTCGCGCCAGTGCAGGGCTCCGCCCGGGACGCGCTGCGCGCCGCCACCGTCCGAGCCGATCGGCGGCTGGCCGACCTGATCGAGCACGCCTCCGCCAGTGACCTGCTCGGCGGCCGGGCGGTGCGCTCCGCAGGCGCGGCTGCGATCCGGGAGGCGCAGCGCCGCCAGCGTTGCGACGAGTTGCTCGACGACGACGAGGTCGCCTGGCTGTGCCTGCTGCTGACTCACCTGCCGGTCCGCGACCACGCCTGGGAACGCACCGACGGCCGTGACCGGGACATCGCCCTCTGGACCGACGTGCTGCGCCGGGCCGAGCCGGAGTTCACCGCCGCGCCCGGTGCGTTGCTGGCGTTCGCCGCCTGGCGAGCTGGGCAGGGTGCGCTGGCGGCGGTGGCGCTGGAGCGCACGCTCGGCCTGCACCCGGACTATTCGCTCGCCCTCCTCCTGGACGACCTGCTGCGGCGGGGCGTGCCTCCGTCCGAGCTGGACGGCTGGCCCTCGGTCGGAATGCCGGGCGTGGTCCGCCCCCGCAGGAGGCGCCGGCGTGGCCGCAGCTGACCGGCTCCGATGCGTGGCCACCAGGGGCGCGGTGTCTGCTGCGTCACCCCAGCCCGGCTGCCTACCTACCGATAGGTAGGCTGGGTTCCATGACCGCCACCTCTACGATCTCCGTCAGCGACCTGACGAAGTCCTACGGCACCCGGAACGCATTGGATCGCTGCACGAGGCCGACGTCCTCGCCACCGACGTCGTGGTGCTCCGCGACGGCGCGGTCACCGCACAGGGGCTCCCCGGAGTCGTTGAAACGGTGGGTCGGGGAACGCACCCTGACCCTCGGGCTGACTGACGAACCCACCACGCGGACGTTCCTGACCACCTCGCCTGCGTCGTTCCGCGCCGAGACCGACGAACCCCGGACGGTCGTCGCTGGAGTCGCCGCCTGCGTCCTGGCCGTCAACCACGCTCGGAGGAACCGATGACCGCCACAGCAGACACCCGGTCGCAGATCCTGGACGCCTTCGGCGAGCAGTTGGCAGCCGTGGGCTATCAGGGCGTGTCCCTGGTCGGAGTTGCGCGGACGGTGGGCATCCAGAAGCCGTCCATCTACCACCACTTTCCCGGTGGCAAGGAGGAGCTCTACGCGGCCGTCGCGCTGAGGTTCGTCGAGGATCTCCGTACCCGCCTCGCGGCGGCGCTGGCAACCGAAGGGACGCTTGAGGAGAAGCTGCGGGCGCTCGCAGTGGTGTCGGCGGAGCACTCCCCCCGGGCCATCTCCTTCGAGCAGCGTGTCTACGACGCGCTCGACCTCGTCTCCGAGGAGACACGCACCGACGTGTCACAGCGGTACGTCGACGGCGTTCTCAACCCGGTCGCCGAGCTCTTTCGCGGAGCAGTCGAGGCCGGAGACGTCGCAGGTGATCCCTGGTTCCTCATGAACGCGTTCCTCCACCTCGTACGCGCGACCGACCTCACGAAGGAACCCGACGGCAGCGCTCAGCTCGTCGCGCTCTTCCTCGACGGTGCTCGGGCACCGGGAGCTGTCCGTCGAAGGATGTAGCCGACGTTCGTTCCATGGGTCGAGTTGTCCGGCGGTGCGTCGCCGCAGAATGATCAGGTGCCTCTCCGAAGCGAATGCCCCACGTGAGCGTCGCACTGCTGCTGACGCTCGCCGGTCTGGCCCTGGTCGACAGCACCAGCATCGGCACCCTCTTCATCCCCGTCTGGTTGCTGCTCGCGCCAGGAACGGTCAACGCCCGGCGGATTCTCGTCTACCTGGGCACGATCACCCTGTTCTACTTCGCGGTCGGGCTGTTGCTCGCAGTGGGCGGCAGCCGACTGGCCGACGTCCTCGGCGGGGCGTTCGACAACCGGCCGGTGCTCTGGGCACAGCTCGTCCTCGGGGTGGGGCTGTTCGCGCTCAGCTTCCGCTACGACGGCAAGCGACGCCCGCGCGGTGGCGGTGTGCTGCGGTGGCGGGACCGTGCGACGGCCGGTGACTCCTCGACGCGCTGGCTGGTGGGGTTGGCGCTGCTCGCCGCGCTGGCGGAGGTGGCGACGATGCTGCCGTACCTCGGAGCGATAGGTCTGCTGACCACCTCCGGGGTCGGCACGGCGCAGATGGTGGGATTGCTCGCCGGATACTGCCTGGTCATGGTGCTGCCGGCGGTCCTGCTGCTCGCGGCAAGGCTGGCGTGGCCGAGGCTCGTCGAGCCGGTGCTGGTCCGGCTCAACGCGTGGATCGTGCGGCACTCCGGCGGCATGCTCGGCTGGATCCTCGGCATCGCCGGTTTCCTGCTGGCCCGCGACGCCGTGATCCGGCTGGGGCTGCTCGACGAGCTGGTGATCAGACTGTGACCCGCTCGGGGCGGGCGTAGACGTTCATCGTGTTTCCGCGCAGGAAACCGACAAGCGTCATCCCCGCCTCCTCGGCCAGCTCGGCGGCGAGGGTGCTCGGGGCGGAGACGGCGGCCAGCAGCGGCAGGCCCGCCATCCACGCCTTCTGGGTCAGTTCGAAGCTGGCCCGGCCGGAGACAAGCAGCAGGTGCCCGGCCAGCGGCAGTCGGCGTTCCCGCACCGCCCAGCCGATCACCTTGTCCACCGCGTTGTGCCTGCCCACGTCCTCCCGCAGCACCACCAGGTCACCTGCGGGGGTGAAGAGCCCGGCCGCGTGCAGCCCGCCGGTCCGGTCGAAGCCCCGCTGGGCAGCGCGCAGACGGTCGGGCAACTCGGCGAGGACGGCTGCCGCAACGGTGAGCTGGTCCGCCTCGACCGGGAACAGTGACCGGGTACGGACCGCGTCGATGCTGGCCTTGCCGCAGACCCCGCAGGAACTGGTCGTGTAGAAGTTCCGGGACGGGTCGGTGGTCGGTTCCGGCACGCCGGGGGCGAGCACCACGTCCACCACGTTGTACGTGTTCGGCGTCTCCGCGCCTGCGCAGAGCTGGGCCGTAAGCACGTCGTCGGTCGACCGGATCAGCCCTTCGGTCAACAGGAACCCGATGGCCAGGTCCAGGTCGTCGCCGGGCGTGCGCATCGTGACGGCGAGGGGTTTGCGCCGCCCGGGCCCGGCAGCGCCCACCCGGATCTCCAGCGGTTCCTCCACCGCCAGGTTGTCCGGCCGGCGCACGGAACGGCGGCCGTCGGCCGCCGCGCCCAGGTCGATCCGGAGTACGCCCCGTCGGTCAGTTGCCCGTCCCATCCCGCCATCCTGCACCCCGCGCCGGTACGCCCGCACGAGTGCCGGGCATCGGGCACCCGCAGTGACCGGCCGCCAGGGCTCCGACACGACGCCCCCCGGGATCGGGCCACCCGGCAGGCACCGCCGTTCGGCGTCGATCCGGCTACCGTGACCGGGTGGGGACGTACGCCGCTGTGGTGCTCGCCGGTGGGGCTGCCCGCCGGATGGGCGGGGTGGACAAGACCGCGCTTCCGGTCGGTGGCCTGCCGATGCGCGACCGGGTGCTGGCGGCTGTCGCCGATGCCGTGCCGCTGGTGCTCGTCGGTCCGGCCGATGTGGTCCCTGCCGGAGTGCGGGTCACCCGGGAGGATCCGCCTGGCGGGGGGCCGGTCGCCGCGACGGCGGCGGGGCTGGCGTTGCTCGACCAGGACACGGCAGTGGTCGCGCTGCTCGCGGCAGACCTGCCGCTGCTCACGAGGGCCGCGCTCGGCGTGCTGCTGAACCACCTCGACGGCCCCGGAACCGCCCCGCCGGGCGACGGCACTCCGCCAGAGCGCACCGGCGCAGGCGGCGGCATTCCGCCGGAGCGCACCGGCGCAGTCGACGGCGAGCAGCGGCCGGACGGGGTGTGCTTCGTCGACGCGTCCGGCCGGCGGCAGTCGCTGTGCGGGGTGTGGCGGGTCGCCGCGTTGCGGGCCGCGCTGGCGCGGCTGACTGTCGAGCGGGACGGCGACCTGGCCGGTGCGTCCGTCCGGGCTCTGCTGGCCGGCCTTGTCGTGCGGGAGGTGCCATGGTCCGTCGACGGCCCGCCGCCCTGGTTCGACTGCGACACTGACGATGACGTCCGCCGGGCGAAGGAGTGGGTGCGATGACGGTGCTCGACGACTGGGTCACGGCGGCGTGCGCCGAGGTGGATCTGGACCCTACCCAGGTGCCGGTTCCGGCGGTTCTGGATCTTGCCCGCGACGTCGCCCACCAGGTGCTTCGACCGGGCGCGCCCGTCACCGCGTACCTGCTGGGGTTGGCGGTTGGTCGGGGCGCCGACCCGGCGGACGCCGCGGCCCGGCTCAGTGCGCTCGCGGCCAACTGGCCGGTCGCGCTGGGCGGCGCCCCGGCCGACCCCATCGACCCCACCGCCCCGGCCGATCCCACAGTCTCCTGACCGCCGTTGTCCGATGCCGGTCCGGGTGGATTCGGCCTCCGGAGGGCGTGGGTAGGGTGTTCGGAACGGACGGAGGCGATCATGACGGCTGACCACCCCTCGGCGCCGGACGGTGAGCTGCCCAGCGGTACGACCGAGCACGGGGAGTCGATTCTGCTCGACGAACCCAGCACCACCGACCTGCGGGCCAAGGTGACCGAGGCGTGGCAGGAGTTTGCCCGGATGCTCGCCCTGCGGCTGCGGGAACTCCCCGTCGGCGCGCACCTGGAGTTGACTCTGGACCCCACGGCCTCCGGCACGGGTGACGCCGTCTACTCGATCAGCGTCGATGTGGCTGGCGGTGGCGGGCTCTCGGCTCGGGCGGTCGGCAACGCGGCACTGCCGCAGGGCTACCGGTTGGACCGCGCCGCCGTGGCCGACATGGTGGCGCTGGGCTGGTCGCCACCCGGGGTGGTGCCCGGGTCCGGCGGCTCGTTCGGGCTGGACGGCACGACGGCGGAGGCGGCCCGGATCGCCCCGCTGCTGTCCCGGACGCTGCGCGACGTCTACGGCGCTCCGCACCCGGCCTTCCTCGTCTACCTGGTGCACGACGCCGAGGGCGAGCCGTTGACAGTGGGGCCGCTGGGCACCGCGCGCAGCGAGTTCGGCCCGGACGCGGACGTCGAGGGCGACCTGGAAGAGGCGTTGGCCGAGGCGGCCGCCGCGCAGGTGGAGCGGGACGACGTGCTCGACCTGGCCGAGCGCGTACGCACAGTGGTGTCCACGATGCTGAAGTCCGAGCCCGACCGGTTGCAGATCGACTCGGACGGCGACATCAACATCCGTGCCGGTTCGGCGATGGTCTTCGTGCGGGTGCGCGACAACCCGCCGCTGGTGGACGTCTTCTCCCCGGTGCTCACCGAGGTCGAGCCCACCGAGCGGCTCTACGTGAAGCTGTCCGAGCTGACCAACCGGATGCCGATCGGTCGTCTCTACTGCGCCGATGACACGGTCTGGGCGTCCATCCCGGTGTTCGGCCGCAACTTCCAGGCCACCCACCTGATGCTGGCGGTGCAGGTGATGACAGGTCTCGCCGACGAGTTGGACGACCGGTTGCACGGCGAGTTCGGCGGCAAGCGGTTCTTCAGCGAGGGCGACAAGCCGGTGCGACGCGAGGACTCCGAGCACCGCACCGGCATGTACCTCTGAGCGGGTCAGGCCACGTCCAGCAGGGTCTTGCCGACTGTCGCGCGCGCCTCGATGGCGGCGTGCGCGTCAGCGGCGCGTTCCAGGGGAAAGCGCTGGCCGATGAGCGGCCGTAGCTGGCCGGCCGCCGCGCCCGCCAGCGCCTGATCGGTGTACGCCCGCATCCGTGCGGGCGGCGCGTCGTATCGGACCAGCATGATCTGCCAGGCTGCGGCGTCCTCCGCCGACACCGGCGACCACTCGCCGCTGGCCAACCCGAAACTGGCCATCCGGCCACCCGGGTCCAGCAGCTCGAACGCCGTCCGGGCGGTCGGCCCGCCGACGCCGTCGAACACCACGTCGACTCCACCCACGGAGTGCCGGACCTGGTCGGCCCAGCCGGGCAGGCGGTAGTCAACCGCCAGGTCGGCACCGAGGCCGGGCAACAGGTCGACCTTGCGTGCGCCACCGGCCACACCGATCACCTGTGCGCCGGCGCTGGCCGCGAGCTGCACGAGCAGGCTGCCAACACCGCCCGCCGCCGCCTCCACAAGCACCCGGTCGCCGGGGCGGACGCCGGCAGCCTCGACCAGCAGGGTGGCGGTCCGTCCGTCGGCCAGCAGGGCAACCGCGTCGTCCAGCGCCAGCCCGGCCGGCACCTCGAAGGGCGCTGCCGCGTCCACCACCGCCCGTTCCGCGTACCCGCCGGAGCCGCCGGTGGCGCTGACGACCCGGCGCCCGGTCAGCGCCGGGTCGACGTCCGGCCCGACTGCGGCGATCACCCCGCCGACGCCGTTGCCGGGGATGAGCGGTGGGGTGACCTGGAACGGCCCGGGTCGACCGGAGCGTAGCTGCGTCTCGATGAAGGTGATGTTCGCGTGCGCGACGTCGATCAGCACCTGACCGGGGCCGGGCGTCGGGTCGGGTGCCGGGCCGGGCACCAGCACGTCGGGGCCGCCGAACTCACGTAACCAGATTGCCCGCATGAGATCCCCTCGATCGTTCCGCGCGTCGCCGCCCACTCGAAGGGGCAGTCCAGCACTTCAACGCGGGTTGAGGTCAATGTCAGCGGGTGGACGGGCCAACGCCGGGGGACTCGGCGAGTCGGGACAGCACGATGGTGCTGCGGGTGGACGTCACGAACGACTCGGCGCGGAGCCGTTCCAGAGCCGCCTCCAGGTGGGCGATGTCGGCGGCGCGCAGGTGCACGAGCGCGTCCGCCTCGCCGGAGACGGTGTAGGCGCCGACCACCTCCGGGTGTCGGCGTGCGGCGACGCCGATCTGCGCGGGGGTGGTCCGGCCGGCGCAGAACAGCTCGACGAAAGCCTCGGTGGTCCAGCCGACGGCAGCCGGGTCCACGACGGCGGTGAACCCTCTGATCACGCCGGTCGCGCGCAGCCGGTCCACCCGACGCTTGACCGCTGGGGCGGAGAGTGACACCCGGGTGCCGATGTCGGCGTACGACGCACGAGCGTCGGCAACGAGCAACGCAATGATCCGCTGGTCTACGGCGTCTATCTGCAACGTTCCGCCTCTGGGAAGCAATGGTTGTGGCTGTTACCAAAGTTCTACGGTACCTACTCTTGGTGACCGTGGACCAGCAGCGATTCCCGCGAAAGCGGACATATCTCATGTGCTCGCCGGAGCATTTCGCGGTCGAGTACGCGATCAATCCGTGGATGGACGTGACCGCCCCTGTCGACCGGGACCTGGCCGTCAAGCAGTGGGACCGGCTGCGCGAGACGCTCATCGGCCTCGGTCACGAGGTGCACGTGCTGACGGCCGAACCGGGCCTGCCCGACATGGTGTACGCCGCCAACGGCGCCTTCATGGTGGACGGCAGCGTCTACGGCGCGCGGTTCAAGCACGAGCAGCGGGCCGCCGAGGCCGCCGCCCACCACGCCTTCTACGAGTCGCAGGGCTGCCGGTTCATCGCGCCGAGCGAGACCAACGAGGGCGAGGGTGACTTCGCGTACGTGCCGGAGGCGCATGGCGGGCTCATCCTGGCCGGGCACGGCTTCCGGACCGAGATCGCGGCGCACGCGGAGGCGCAGGAGGCGCTGGGCCGCCCTGTGGTGTCGCTGCGGTTGATCGACCCTCGCTTTTATCACCTGGACGTGGCGCTCGCCGCCATCGACGACTCGAACGTCGTGTACTTCCCCGGCGCGTTCTCGGCGGCCAGCCAGCGGGTCCTCACCCAGCTCTTCCCGGACGCGGTGGTCGCTGACGGCGAGGATGCGCTGGCCTTCGGGCTGAACCTGGTGAGCGACGGCGCGAATGTCGTCCTCAACAGCGAAGCCACCCGGCTGGCCGGCAAGCTCAAGGCCGCCGGCTACACACCGGTCCCGGTCGAGTTGGCCGAGTTGAAGAAGGGCGGCGGCAGCGTGAAGTGCTGCATCGCCGAACTGCGGCACTGACCGTTCACCGCCGCGTACGGCAGGGGCCGGCCTCCCGTGCGGGAGGCCGGCCCCTGATCGTGCTCCGACGGGCGTTCAGCCCAGGGTGGCCAGCTCGTTGATCAGCACGTTCGAGGTGGCTTGACCGTCGCGCTGCACCTCCCGCAGGTACCACTTCTGCTGGGGGGTGCGTGGCTGGTTGAACTGCCAGATCCCGCGCGGGCTGTCGATCTGACCGATACGACCCAGGGCCAGGTTGACCTGCTGAGGTGACGGTGACCCGCCGTTCAGCTGGATGGCCTGGTCGAGCACCTGCGCCGCGTCGTACGACGCCATGGCGTAGGTGGTGGGCGTGAGCTGGTGCTTCTTCCGGTAGGCCGAGGCGAAGACCCGGTTCGACGTGTTGTTGAGGTCGGCCGAGTAGTTCAGGGCGGTCTGGATGCCCAGGGCGTCCTGGCCTAGGCTCTCCAGCACGTTGCCCTCGGTGAGGAAGCCTGGCGCGTAGACGGGCCCGGAGAACTGGTCGCGCAGTTGCTTGATGAACTCCACGGCGGCCGCGCCCGAGAAGAAGCAGAAGACCGCCGTCGGCTTCTTGGCCAACGCCTTCTCGATGTCCGCCACGTAGGTGGTCTTGTTGGGGCTGGTGGTGGGGTTGGTGTTTGTCACCGGGTCGGCGATGCGCCCGTCGGTGGCGCCGAACTCCTGCCGGAAGCCGCGCACCACGTCGGGGCTGCCCACGTTCTCCGGGACGATGATCGCCAACCGGCCGTTCGCCGGCAGTTGGTCGCGCAGGTAGCGGCCCAGGGCCCGGCCGGCCTCGTCAAGCACGTACGACGTGCGCCAGATGTAGACGACGCTCTGGAGGCTGCTCGGCGAGGCGTTCGAGCCGATGAGCGGGACGCGGGCCTCCTCCACTGTGTCGCGGATGCCGACCATCACCGACGAGCTGACCACCCCGGTGAGCGCCAGCACGTTCTGCTTGAGAAGTTGGTCGACGGCGGCCTTGCCGCTTTTGGCGGTCTCACCTTCGTCGGCGATCAGCAACTCCACCGGGTGCCCGCCCAGACGTTGGTCGTGCAGGTCGAGGAAGAGCTGGAAGCCGTTGGTGATGTCGTCGCCGATGGACTTGACGCCGCCGGACTTGGGTACGATCAGACCGATCTTGATCGGGCTTCGGTTGGTGGTCGGCTGGCTGTCGGTGTCGGAGCCGCACCCGGCGGCGAATCCGGTGGTACCGAGCGCGGCCAACAGTTGGAGCGCCCGCCTGCGATTCATCTGCGACACCGAGTTCCTTCCAAGGAGCGTTTCAGGGCAGAACACGCCCCTCCGGCGTTCTACCTGCTCAACGACGCTGCGTCAATGGTTAATGATCATCGTGCAGTGAGCGCAATGCATCGAGGACCCGGGACCAAGCCGCAGACTCCGGGTCGATCAGCCCGAAATGCTCGCATCCGGGCAGCTCAATAAGGGAAATATCGGACCCTGCGGCACGTGCCGCTGTGACAAAGTCCCGGCTCATCGCCACCGGAACCTGAAGATCCACAGACCCATGTATCACTACTGTGCGTGTTCGCGTGGGCACCAGCAATCGCGGGTCAGTCGCCGCGTACCGGTCCGGAACCTCCGCCGGACCGCCGCCCAGCAGCGCGGTCACCGCACCCGAATCCAGATCCCACCGATACGCCTCGACCAGGTCGGCCACCGGGGCCAGCGCGAGCACCGCGCGCACCGTCGACGGCGCGGTCGCTGCCGCGTACAGCGCCAGGTGACCACCGGCGGAATGACCGACCACGATCGGGGCGCCAGCGTCCACACGGCCGGGCAGCGCCTCGGCGGCCAACTCCGGCAGCGCCGCGATCCCGGTCAGCGCGTCGGACAGCGTCCCCGGCCAACCGCCGCCCGGCTGACCGGTGCGCCGGTACTCCAGTTGGGCGACCGGATATCCGTCGGCGGCGAGCGCGGCGGCGAGCGGACCGGTGTGCCCCCTGTCGTACTCGGCCCGCCAGAAGCCGCCGTGCACCACGACGACCAGCGGCCGGGCCGGGCCATCCCCAGCCGGAAAGCGCAGGTCGGCCACCTGGTCCGGGTGATCGCCGTAGGCCACCGTCCGGTCCGGCGCGGGCGCGGGCCGGGTCAGCACGTCGCGTGGGTCGGCAGGCATGGCGCGACGGTAGCGCGTCATGCCCGGGTGGCGTGGCCCCGGGAGTTGGTCCCGGGCGGCATGGCTCGCGCGGGCTGGGTAAAGATGGACCCATGACCGAAGCGCACTCCGCTGGACAGAACGATGAGCCCGGCTCCGACGACTCCGGCCACTCCGGCACCGTGGTGGTGGTCGGCGCGGACGGGCGGCCGATCGGCACGGTGCAGACCGAGGAGGGGCAGGGTGAGGACCCGACCCGCCTGGTCGAACAGCCGGCCAAGGTGATGCGGATCGGCAGCATGATCAAGCAGTTGCTGGAGGAGGTCAAGGCGGCTCCCCTTGACGACGCCAGCAGGCACCGCATGCGGGAGATCCACGAGCGCTCGATCGTCGAGCTCAAGGAGGGCCTTGCCCCCGAGCTGCGCGACGAGCTGGAGCGGATCTCGCTGCCCTTCACGGAGGACAAGGCACCGAGCGAGGGCGAGCTGCGGATCGCGCACGCCCAGCTCGTCGGCTGGCTGGAGGGCCTGTTCCACGGCATCCAGGCGGCCCTTGTCGCCCAGCAGATGGCCGCCCGGGTGCAGCTGGAGCAGATGCGCGGCGGCCGGCAGGCGCTGCCCAGCGGCCCTGGCGGAGCCGGCGGGATGGTGCCCGGGATGCCAGGCATCGGTCAGCCGGCCGGCGGCGAGGGGCACAGCACCGGCCAGTACCTCTGATCGGCGCTCAGCCCACCCCGAAAATCTTCTCCAGGTACGCCGCCACGCCGTCCTCGGAGTTCGCCGACGTCACCTCGTCGGCGACCGCCAGGACGGCGCGGTGCGCGTTTGCCACCGCCACGCCGCGCCCGGCCCAGGTCAACATGGGTACGTCGTTGGGCATGTCACCGAAGGCAACGACGTCCGCCGCGGCAATGCCGAGCCGGTCGCAGTACCAGTCGAGCCCTGCCGCCTTTGTCACTCCGGCCGCGGAGATCTCCACCAGCCCGGACGACGACGAGTGCGTCGCCTCGGCGAGCCCCGCCACCGCCGTGGCGATCAGCGCGGCGAACGCGTCCGGGTCCTGCTCGCCGGCCCGGGCAAGCAGCTTCACCGCCGGCAGGGAGAGCAGCTCTTCCGGCGTCGCGATCGGCCGGATGCCGTCGACGTCGGCATCCCAGCGCAGCGGGTAGTGCGTCTCGTGACGCATCTCCCGGCTGTCCAGGATCTCCACGGCGAAGCTGATGCCGGGCACCTCGGCGCGTAGCCGTTCGGCCACCTCGGCGAGGTGCTGCGGAGCGAGCGGGTCGGCCCGCAGCACCTCGTCGCGTACCGGGTCGTAGACCACGGCGCCGTTTGCGCACACCGCCGGCAGCGGCTCGGCCAGCTGCTCGTACACCATTTTGAGCCAGCGGACCGGACGGCCGGTGACCAGAACGACCGGCGTGCCCTGCGCGACGAGCCGGGCGAGCACGCCAGCGGTGCGGGCGCTGACCGTGTGGTCGTCGCGGATCAGCGTGCCGTCAATGTCGGTGGCGACGAGTCGAGGGGTCTCTCCCATCACCGGGACAGTAGTCGGTCCAGGTAGACGGCCACCCCGTCGTCGTCGTTGCGCAGGGTCACCTCGTCGGCTATGGCGCGCACCATCGGGTGCGCGTTGGCAACGGCCACCCGGGACCAGCCGGCCCACTCGAACATCGGCAGGTCGTTGGGCATGTCACCGAAGACCAGCACGTCACCCGGGTCGACACCGAGGGTCTGTGCGACAGCCGTCAGCCCGGACGCCTTGTCCACGCCGGGCGGGCAGATCTCGATGAAGCCGAGCCCGGCCTGGGTGAGCGTGGCGATGTGCGGCGGGATGACCTGGCGGGCCACCGCCAGCAGCTCATCCACGTGGTGGTCGGCGGTGCGCGCGAACGCCTTGATCACGTCACCGGAGAGGCACTCCGCACGGCTGCGCGCCTCGAACCGGTCCTGGTAGGGCCAGCTCGCGTGGTAGTCACCCCACAGCGGGGCGTCGTGCTCATCGGACGCCTCGACCATGACGGTCAGCGGGCCGGCCGCCGCCTCCAGGTCGGCGAGCAACTGGGCGAGCACCTCGCCGGCCAGCCGCTCGTCGCGGAGCACCACCGGGCCGGTCGGGTCGCTCTGGTCGACGACCCGACCGCCACCGGCCATCACCAGGAAGTCGGCGGCCCGGATGTCGTTGCGGGTCAGTTCGGTCAATCGGGGGCCGCGTCCGGTGGCGGCCACTACCGGAATTCCGGCGGCCCGCACCCGGTCCAGCACCCCATGGGTGTACGCGGAGACGGTCTCGTCGCTGCGTACCAGCGTTCCGTCGAGGTCGGTGGCGATCAGCTTGGGTAGTCCCGGGCGGGTCATGGTTCCTCCTTCGCCCGCCGCCGTCGCAGCCTGCCGTGCGGTCCCGGATCGAACCCGGCGTGACGGCGGGCAGCAACCGTACCTCGCGTGAGCGGTCGCAACCACGGCTTCCAGGCGAATCGGTAACCAACGGGCGGCCTACCGTCGGTGTCGCCGAAACGGCAGGTCAGGCGGGTGCGCTCACTGACCCGTCGGGGCCAGGGGCGCGCAGCTCAGGCCGGAGGTTGGGGATGCGTGAACGGTGCCGCCGACGTGACGGTCAGGTCGGCCGGCGCGGGCAGGCCGTCCTCCGGGGTCGAGGTCCGGTCCCGGCGGCGGCGCCAACCGCGCTCCGGTGCCCCGTCGTCGGGGTGGTGGTCGGCAGTCGGCCCCGCCTGCACCTGCTCGGGGGCGCTCGGGGCCAGCCGCAGGGCCGCCCCGAGCAGCACGCAGGCGACGAACGCCATCACCAGACCGCGGCCGTACTCGACCCGGAAACCGTCCTGCGGTGCGTAGAAGTAGGTCCGCTGACCGCTGTCGTTCAGCGTCGCCGTCGCGGCGATCAGCAGCGCCAGCAGGGATCCGGCGAGGGCGAGCCCCATCAGCCGGGCGTTCTGCCGGACGGACGCAGTGCCCCGCAGCGCCAACGCGACGGTGCAGACCAGGCCGAGAAGACCCACCAGGTAGCCGACCCCGAAACCGCCAATGTCGGACACACCGGCCGGAACGTCGATGGTGCTGGTCCCGACCGGCCCGCTGTTGGGCAGGGTCATCACCAGCCACTCGCCGATCAGCGAAGCGACCCCGGCGACCCCGCCGAGCCCGGCGAGCAACAGGGGCAGCCGGGGATCGCGGGTGAAGCCGGTGAGCGACAAGCCGAAGCGTCGACGCTCGTTGGGCTCGTCGTCGCCACCCCACTCGATCACGCTCGGTCCGTCGGACGGGTCGCCCTGGCGGGGGATCGGCAGCTCATCGGACATCGGCCATCCTTCCGCCGGTCACGGGCCTGCGTCGAATCATGGCACAGAGCGAGTGGCTGGTCGCGTTGGCGAAGTCGCCCACGCCGAACCGCGATCAGGTGACAGGGATCGCAGGGCGGGCGTCGGTGCCGGTCGGTCGCTCGGCGGTCACCTTTCCGCTAGCGTTCTCCTCATGCCAATCCGTACCGCTTCCGCACAATGGCAGGGCAATCTCACCGAGGGTTCCGGCACGGTCCGCACCGGTAAGGGCGGCCTGTCCGGCAACTACTCCTTCAAGTCACGCTTCGAGGAGGGCGAGGGCACCAACCCCGAGGAGTTGATCGCCGCGG
Organism: Micromonospora profundi; assembly: GCF_011927785.1. Lineage (NCBI taxonomy): Bacteria > Bacillati > Actinomycetota > Actinomycetes > Micromonosporales > Micromonosporaceae > Micromonospora > Micromonospora profundi. The sequence goes on from NZ_JAATJK010000001.1 coordinate 6,043,426, forward strand.
CGCACGCTGGCTGCTTCTCGATGGCGTTCTCGAAGGGCCTCGCCGACGCCGGCTCGACGCCCACCTCCGTCGAGACCACCGCCAAGGTCCACCTGGACAAGACCGACGCCGGGATGACCGTGACCCGGATCGACCTGGAGACCGTCGGCCAGGTGCCCGGGATCGACGAGGCGGAGTTCCAGAAGCTCGCCGAGGCCGCCAAGGCGAACTGCCCGATCTCCCGCCTGCTCTCGCCGGGTGCCGAGATCACCCTCACCGCTCGCCTGGCCTCCTGAGGCGACGGACCCCTACCCCGTACGTTCACGGAGGGAGCGGCCGCCCGACCGGGCGGCCGCTCCCTCCGCGAGCGCGCGGGCATCGCGCCTTCTCCGCCGGCCCTCGATCAGGTCCTGCGGCGTGACCGGGCCGATCGGCCGGACGTCGGGCACAATGGTGGCGTGCCGGTGGAGATGACCCGCGAGCGTTTCGAAGAGTTGGTCGGTGACGCCCTCGACGATGTGCCCGGGGAACTGCTCGGCCTCATGAACAACGTCGTGATCCTGGTCGAGGACGACCCGCCGCCCACCGAGCCCGACCTGCTCGGCCTCTACGAAGGGCACGCGCTCACCGACCGGGGCTGGGACTACGCCGGCGTGCTGCCGGACCGGATCTTCATCTACCGCCGCCCGATCCTGCGGATCTGCGACAGCGACGAGGACGTCGTCGACGAGGTGGCCGTCACGGTGGTCCACGAGATCGCCCACCACTTCGGCATCGACGACGCACGACTGCACGCGCTGGGCTGGGGCTGACCCCGCCCCACCTCCCGGCAGCGGCACGCCGCTCGGCTGATGGTCCGTGCTTGCTGGAGTCGCCTACCGTCGGTGCAGCAACCGCGACCTTTCAGGAGGCACCTTTCATGCGCAGCGAGCTGTTCTCCGCCGAGAACCTCGAGAAGGAGTCCGCGCAGCCCGGCATGCGGCTGCAGAACTCCAAGATGTTGAAGATCGAGCTCAACGGTGAGGCGATGGCCCGGGTCGGGTCCATGGTCGCCTACCAGGGAAACGTGCAGTTCCAGGCGTTGGGCTCGGGCGGGCTCGGCAAGTTCCTCAAGCAGAAGCTCACCGGCGAGGGCGTACCGCTGATGAAGGTCACCGGCCAGGGTGACGTCTTCCTTGCCGAGTTGGCCAAGGACGTGCACATCATCGACCTGGAGCCGGGCGACGCGCTCTCCATCAACGGCTCCAGCGTGCTCGCCTTCGACTCGACCCTCCAGTACGACATCAGGATGGTCGGTGGCGCCGGCATGACCTCCTCGTCGGGCCTGTTCAACTGCGTCTTCAGCGGCTACGGCCGGATCGCCATCACCACCAAGGGCACCCCTGTGGTGCTCAACGTGGACGCCCCGACGTACGTCGACCCGCAGGCCGCGGTCTGCTGGTCGGCTAACCTCCAGACCGGCTACCACCGCGCCGAGCAGCTCGGTCTCGGCACACTGCTGGGCCGGCGCACCGGTGAGGCGTACACGATGAGCTTCGCCGGGCACGGCTTCGTCGTGGTGCAGCCGTCCGAGGAACCGCCGGTCAGGGGCAGCGGCGAGCAGCAGCAGGAGGGCGGCCTGCTCGGCGGCCTGCTGAGCTGACCCGTTCGGTTGGCTGGGCGGGCGCGTCAGTCGTGCGGGGTCGCCCAGCCCGGCCCACCAGCCGGCCCAGCCGGGGTCAGGTCAGCTCTCCGGTGCGCAGTCGGGCCAGCCAGGCCGCCGCGTCGGCGTAGTCGACGTCGGAGAGACCGGCCGGCGCCGGTACGGGTCGTTCGCCGGCTGTCTCGGCCCAGCGGTGCCGGGGATAGGAGCCAAGGAAGCGGACGTCGGCGCAGACCCGGTGCAGCCCCTGCAACGCCTCGCCCAGCCGTACGTCGGCCACGTGCCCTGTGCAGTCCAGGAAGAAGACGTACCGGCCCAGGGCCTCGCCGGTCGGCCGGGACTCGATGCGGGTCATGTTGACCCCACGGACGGCCAACTCCATCAGCACGATCAGCAGCGCACCGACCCGGTCGTGGGCGATGTAGACCGCGAGCGAGGTGAGGTCGTCACCGGTCGGCGGCGGGGGTGGGCCTGGGCGGGAGGCCAGCACGAACCGGGTCACCGCGTCGGGGTGGTCGGCGATCTTGTCGGCGAGCAGCGCGAGCCGATGCCGGGCCGCCCCGATCGGCGCGCAGATCGCCGCGTCGAACTCACCCGAGCCGGCGCCTGCGGCGGCCGCGCCGTTGGAGAGCACGTCGACCACCACCGCGTCGGGCAGGTGGTCGCGCAGCCAGCCCCGACACTGGGTGGACGCCTGCGGGTGCGCCGCGATCGTGCGGATCGACGGCAGCGACGTCCCCGCCCGTGCGGCGAGCACGAACTCCACAGGCAGGATCACCTCGCGTGTGATCACCAGCGGGTCGCCCTCGATCATCTCGTCGAAGGTGATGCCGACCGCCCCGCCAATCGAATTCTCCAGCGGCACCAGCGCGGCATCGGCGTCCCCCGCCCGGACGCTGTCCAGCGCCTCCCCGACACTGCGGGCGGGCGTACGGCTGCCGTGTTCGGCGGCGGGAATCGTGCGCAGGGCCTGTTCGGCGAAGGTGCCCTCCGGGCCGAGGTAGACGAAGCGCGTGGGCGGTGTTCCGGGCATGCCGACCAGCCTACGCACCCGATCCGGGCGGTGTGCCGGCGTCGCAGGCGAGGGTGCGGATCCCGACCGGCCCGGTGGCCCGGACCTCGGCGGTGCACACGTCGGTGCCGGCGGTGACCAGCTCGGGGGCGGTGGGTCGGCCCCGGGTGACGACCTGGAGCTCCTCGTGCCCGGTCACGGTGACCACGGTGTACTGCCAGTCGGCGGCGCAGAGCGGCCCGCTGCGGACCTTTACCTGCACGTTGTTCGGGAGGACTCCCGTCCGGCCGCGCAGCAGCCGGAGAACCTGGTGACCGGTGGGCCCGTTCCGGCAGGCGATGGCGACCAGGCCGGCATCGGGCGTGGCCGACGGGGTGCCGACCGGAGGAGCAGTGGGCACGGCGGTGGGCGATGCCGTCGGGCTGCCGGTAGGCCCTGGCGCGGTGGGCGTGCCGGTGACCGTGGGCACGCTGGATGGCTGCCGCAGTTCAGGTGGGGCTCCGCAGCCGGTCAGCGCCACGATCGTGAAGAGCGCCAGCAGGATCCGGGTCGTGGGCAGCGTACGGACCGTCGCCTGCGGTGGGGGAGACGGGCGGCGCAACGGGGTGAACGGCACAGGCCGATCCTCGGGGAAGGTCGTGGCGGCCGGGGGGTGGCCGAGCCCATCGTAGGGCGAGCGGCCGGCCTGGTGAAGCTCAGCCGAGTACGCGGTGCCCGGCGCGCTCCAGGGCCGCCGTGCCTTCGGCCAGGCGGACGATCGGCACCAGCAGGTAGTCGGTGTCAAAGGTGGAGAAGGTGACCACGTTGACCCGGGCGTCGGTGAGCGGCGCGACGAGAGCCGCAAGCGTTCCCGTGGCGGCCACGCCGTCCGGGCCGGCGACCTTGAGGCAGCGCCAGGAGGTCTCCATCACGGCCTGTGCCGGGGCTCGGGTGGTCGGGCAGATCACCGATATCCCGTCGGTGGTCCAGCTCACAGTTACCACCTCGGCGGGGTCCAGTTCGCTCGACAGCGCGTACGGCAGGGCGGCGCCGGGGGCCAACCGGCACACGGCGTACTCCCCCGGCAGCAGAGCGATATCGAGCATGAAGGCACCTTACGGTGTCGGTGTGGGCCGCCGCCGGCATCGCCGCGTGCGGTGAACGCCACATCCGCCGCAGGTCAGACCTCGGAGAAGAAGGTGAGGGAGCCTGCCACTGTGCCGTCGGCGTGCACCGGGGTGGAGATCGCATCGACGGTCGCGTCGGAGCTGCCCGCCGCCGCGCCCTGCACCCGCAGCAGACCTCGGGCGAGGCGGCCGGAGGAGAGTGCCAGCAGAGGCGGGATCTTGTCGATCTCGGCCTCGGTCAGCTCGCCCCGGTTGGCGGTGAAGTCCAGCAGGCGTAGCCCGCCGTCGAGCAGTGGCCGCCCGATCAGGCCGGCCGGCTCGCCCAGGCAGAGCAGCTCGCAGCCGGCCGTGGAGATGGCGACCACCCGGGTGTCGGCGTCGATCAGCAGGCACGGCTCGTCGGCCCGGCAGACCGTCGAGGACCACTGGCCGAAGTTGTCGGACTCCGGCTCTGTGGAGGCTCGCGCCGCCGGCACGAACACTTCCGAGAGCGAAAGTTCGACGTGGGCCACCGAGCCTCCTATGTACACCGACGGACTGTCCACGCTAGCCGGTCTCCGACGGGACCACCGAGCGCACCGGGTCACCGGACCGCACGGTCGGAACCGGGCGGTCGGTGACGGCGCGGGAACCGGTGGGGGTGGGAACCGGGGCCGCGTGGCGTCGTCGGTGACGTTACCGGTGGTGGGCCGGCTTGTCAGCGGCCGTTCGGCCCTCGTCGTACCACCGGTAGTCGGCCGCTGGACGGTACGTGCCCTTCAGCCAGGTGCTCGGATGCTGCGCCACCCGGGACAGCTTCTCGGCAGTGGCGGGGCTGATCCGGCTGCCACCTGCCACGAGGAGCCGGTCGAGCTCCCGGTGGGTCGCCATCAGACAGTCCTTCGGCAGGCCGTAGACGCTGATCACGCCGGAGCCCACGAAGGTCAGCACCGGCGACACCGGAATCGTCAGCCCCACAGCGTCGCTGAGGGCCTTGCTGGCCCGCTTGGCGTCCCGACGGGCCTCGGCCACGTACGGCGGCCGCTTGCCGTTGATCTGCACCACGTCACCGGCGACGAGCACCCGGGCGCGACCGTGGTCGGCGATTGTCACCGCGAACAGGCCGCTCGGCCCGATGGCAAGGAACCCGGCGCGGTCGTCCTGAGCGCGGTCGAGCAGGGCGTCCGCCACATCCGTGCGGGGCCACTCGATGACGTGCCAGGCCGGCCCGAGATGGTCGAGCTGACCGAGTGCCCGTGCTCCGGCCGCCTCCAGCCGACGGGCGCCCCGCTCGGCACGCCGGCGGCGCGCCCATTCGAGAGGTGTCGGACGGATCGGCTCGAGAACCCCCGGCGACTCGACGCGGGGGTGGGGCACCGCGGCGGGCGGCAGTGCCCGGCCAGTCGGTACGGCTCGTCGTGCGGGAAAGACAGTCATCGCGACCTCCGGCAAAAGGTCCCTCGAAGTTATGTCCTCACTACCCTACGTTGCCACTCCCGGTGTTCGGCAAGCCGGAACGCCGGAGTGACTGTGGATGAATGCCATATTCATCCACAGTTCTTTTGTCGGATGCCGCTAAACCCTGCCCTACGCTGCGGGGGTGACCCACTACGTCGACAGCGAAGTCGGCCGGCTCGGCACCGTGCTCCTGCACCGGCCCGGCCCGGAACTGGCCCGGCTCACCCCCCGCAACAACGACTCCCTCCTGTTCGACGCGATCCCCTGGGTGGGCCGCGCCCAGGAGGAGCACGACGCGTTCGCCGCCGCGCTGCGCGAGCGCGGTGTCGAGGTGCTCTACCTGGCAACCCTGCTGGCCGAGACGCTCGCCGTCGCCGACGCCCGGGCCGAACTCACCGAGCACGTGCTGCGCTCCCCCCGGCTCGGCGACACCCTGCGCGCCCGGGTCGCCGACCACCTCGCCTACCTGGACCCGGTCGCGCTGGCCGACGTGCTCACCGCCGGGCTCGCCCACGAGGAACTGCGGATCAGCCCGGAGCGGCCGGGCGGGTTGGTCTACACCCTGATGGACCGTCACGATTTTGTGATCGATCCGCTGCCGAACCTGCTGTTCACCCGGGACTCGTCGCTGTGGATCGGCGACCGGGTCGGTGTCACCAGCCTGGCCATGCCGGCCCGCCGCAGGGAAACCACACTCACCGACGCCATCTACCGCCACCATCCACGCTTCGCCGGCACCGAGTTCGTCTACCGCCCCCACCTGGAGCACCTGGAGGGCGGGGACGTGCTGCTGCTCGCCCCCGGCGTGCTGGCGGTCGGGGTGGGCGAGCGCACCACACCGGCCGGCGCGGAACGTCTGGGCCGGCAGGTCTTCGCCGCCGGGCTGGCCCACACCATCCTCGTGGTGCCGATCGCCCAGGAACGCGCCACCATGCATCTGGACACCGTCTGCACGATGGTCGACGCCGACGCCGTGCTCATGTATCCCAACATCGCCAGCACCCTCTCGGCGTACACCGTGATCGCCGGCGCCGACGGCGAGGACCCGCGGGTCGACGGCCCCGCGCCCTTCCTGCGGGCCGCCGCCGACGCGATGGACCTCGACCAGCTCCGGGTCATCGACACCGGGCTGGACCCGGTCACCGCGGAACGCGAGCAGTGGGACGACGGCAACAACACGCTCGCCCTGGCGCCCCGGCTCTGCGTCGGCTACGAACGCAACACCGCCACAAACGCGCAGTTGGAGCGGGCCGGCATCGAGGTCATCCCGATCGCCGGCTCCGAGCTCGGCTCCGGCCGGGGTGGCCCCCGCTGCATGTCCTGCCCGATAGTCCGCGACTCGCTGAAGGAAGGGCCCCCTACTAGCGCCTGATGCATAACAAGGGGCCCCTCCTAACGTCAGCGCAGGGTGAGCTGGCGGCCGAGCAGCCCCTGACGGGCCCGGCGGCCGGCGGCGTCCAGCGGATCGGTGGCGGCGAGCGCCTCCGCGTACCGCTTGCTGAACTGCGCCACCGGGTCCTCCCAGTCGGTCGCCGGCGCCTGCTCCGGCAGGTCCCAGACCGGCACCAGCCGGCCGTGCGCGCGGAACATGCCAGCGAACTTGGTCTGCTCGCCGAGCGTCAGCGTGCCGGCCGCGCCGAGGCGGGCCAGCGCGTCCAGGGCGGCGTCCTCGTCGTCCGGCAGCACCCAGCGCACGTGTGCCTTCTCCGGGACCTGGCACCAGTACGCGGCCCTCGCCGCCGCCATCCGCACGGTCGGGTAGATGGCGGCGTTGGCCCGCTCCAGCGACGCCTGGACGGTCGGATCGTCCGCCGCGCCGGGATCGAGCCAGAACTCGAACCCGTCGTGCATGGTGATCTCCAGCGGGCCGTCCACCAGGATGTCCTGGAGTCGGGGGCCGGGGCCGGGCAGCGGCGGCACGGCCACCTGGCCGCCCGGCTCGGCCCGCAACGCGCAGAGCAGAGCGTCGGCCAGGTCGCGGGAGACGTCGCCGGACTGCTGGTGCCGTTGCAGGCCGATGAGCACCCGGCCGTCCGGCTTGCTCACAGCGGGTGCGGCCATCGGCAGCACCGTGGCAAGCGTGACAGGCCGGTCGCCGAACTCCTCGACGACAGTGGGCGCCAGCCGCAGCGGCGCGGACGCGGCGGGCACCAGCTCACGCAGCGCGATCCATTCAGGCTCGTCGGCCAGCCCTTCGAACGGTCGCGGCACGAAAACGTCCCGCACCTTGTCCTTCCGGGGGGCGGTGTCGACGGCGGCGCGCTGGCTCTTTCGACGCTTGCTCACGGCGTCACAGCCTAGAGGGCCGGTCGGCCCGTCGTGGGCCGGACCCGCCCCGTACCGCCGTTCAGCCCGCAGCCACCAGGTCCGAACGGCTCGTCGTCGCCGGATCGAACTCCGCCCACACACGCTGACCCATGCCATCGCGCTCGACACCCCAGCGCGTGGCCAGACCGGCCACGATGTGCAGACCCCGCCCGTCGGCGGCGTCCAGGCTGGCCGTCCGGATCCGTGGCCTGGTGCTCGCGCCGCCGTCGGTCACCCCCAACTGGACGCGCGGACCCTCGGCCGAGGGCCGCAACCGCCAGGCCACCCGGACCACGCCGCCGGGAAGCGGCCGGGCATGCCGCACCGAGTTGCCCACCAGCTCGGCGAGGACCGCGATCAGGTCCGCGAGAAGCCTCGGGGGTACGACGTCAGCCAGATCGTCGGCCAGCCGGTGCCGGGCCAGCCGTGCTCCAGCGGGATGGTGGGGAACCACCACGCACCACGCCCGATCCCTCACTGCCGCTGCCACCGTCGCCTCCACGTCGCGCCGCCGCCGGTCAACCGCGCGGCAGTCGCACCTCTGCGACCGTACCGCCGTCGGTCCTTGGACGTAGGGATACCCATCCATTCTGTTGTTCAACGATCCGGCGGACGAGATAGAGACCGAGCCCCGCCCCCGGGTAGCCGCGCCGGTCGCCGGACTCGCCCTGCCAGAACCTGTCGAACGCCCGCTCCACGTGCTCGGGACGGATGCCGATTCCTCGATCGCTGACCCGGAACCCGACGAGCTGGCCGTCGACTCCGGCGGTGATCTCGATGGGGGAGCCCGGCGGCGAGTACTTGCCGGCGTTCGTCGCCAGCTCCGTCAGCACAGTGGTCAGGCTGGGCCGGTGGCCGAGCGCCTTGGGCAGGTCGGCGGGGAGGCGCAGCACCAGCCGCCGACGCAGCTCCACAGGCAGGTCGACGACGGCGGCACGCAGAGCCTCACCGAGGTCGAACGGGCTGGGCGGGTCGTCGCCGGGGCCGGTCTCCGCGGCCGAGGAGAGCAGCCGGTCGACCAGCCGGGCCAGCTCGTTGGCGCGCTGCCCGATCACCCGGGCGGCCTGCCGACGGTCGGCGTCGTTGAGCGAGTCCCAGTGGTCGGTGAGGGTGTCCGCGTATCCCTTGATCACGGTGACCGGGGTTCGCAGCTCGTGGCTTGTCACAGCGACGAACAGCTCCCGGTCGTGGTCGCGGCGCTGTTGGTCGGTGATGTCGCGGAAGGTGACCACCCGCAGCGCACCCGGGCCGGGCAGCTCGCCGGAGGTGATTCGCAGCCAGCGTCCGTCCGGGAGCCGGTGGTCGCGGACCTGGCCGGAAGGCGGCAGCGGCAACGGCAGCGGTCGGTTCAACGCCTGTTCGGCGGTCTGACCGGTGACCTGCGCGGCGGCCGGGTTCCAGAGTCGGACGGTCGCCTCCCGGTCGACAACCGCCAGACCGTCGGCGAGCGCCGCCACCACCGGTCCGTCACCGTGCACCGGCAGCCCGCTCGCGTCGCCGTACATGTGCGCGATGCACGATGCGAGGTAGGAGACCACTGCCTGCTCGTCGCCCGGCTCGCCGTCGCCCGGGTAGAGGGCGTGCAGGCTGCCGACGGTGTGCCCGCCGATCTCGGCCCGGGACACCACCATCCGGCGTAGCCCGCTGCCGGCCAGCTCACCGGCGAGCTTGCCGTTCAGGTCCGCCACGCGGACCTGGCGCACCCGTGGCCCGGAGAGCAGGCAGACGGTGTCCGGGTCGTCGGCTGCCAGTGGACGGCCCAATGCCCAGTCCGCAGCGCCGGTCGCCGCGATCACCCGGCCACCGGTCGGACCGAACTCGACGAACGCCATACCTCTCGCCCCGAGCGCCGGCTGGGCAGCCCGGAGCAGCTGGGTGAGGACCGGCAACCCCGCGTCCCCAGAATTGATCATCTCGATCACGACAGCGTGGCCGGCGATGAGAGCGGGAAAGTCGATACGCTCCGGCATGTGCCGAGTCTGCCCCGGAGATCCGGCTTTCGGCACCCCCGGTCGACGCCGATCAGCGATCCCGTCGGGCGAGGGCGTGCGCCGGCCTGTCGGTGATGATCCCGTCCACCTCGGCAGCCAGCACCAACTCCAGATCGGCCGGCTCGTTGACCGTCCAGACGTACACCTGGTTGCCGGCGGCCCGCAGCGCGGGCAGCAACTGCGGTCGGGCCCGGACCAGACCGATGCCCGGCCCCGCGATGCGGGCGCCGAACGGCAGCCGACCCGCGGGCCACCAGCGTGGCAGCACCTCGAGCAACAGCACTGTGGGCAGCGTCGGGGCCAACTCCCGGACCCGCCGGACCGCCAGCGGTGAGAACGACATCACGGTGACCTGGACCAGGTCGTCGGGTGCCGGATCGGCCAGCCCGTAGCGCCGCAGCAGGGCGACCAGCCGCCGTTCCACGTTCGAGCCGTAGCGGGACGGATGCTTGGTCTCCACAAGCAACCGGACGGGCCGCCCGGCGGCCAGCACGGCGTCGAGCAGCCGGGCCAGGGTGAGCAGCCGGGTGTGCGACTCGTCCGGCGGCAGGTCACCGCTCGGGGCGCCGCCCGGATGCCAGGAACCGAAGTCGAGCGCCTCCAACTCGGCGAGCGTACGTGCGCTGACCAGACCGCGGCCGTTGCTGGTGCGGTCCAGACGTCGATCGTGCACGCAGACCAGGTGCCCGTCGCGGGTCAACCGGACGTCGCACTCCAGCCCGTCGGCGCCCTCGTCGAGGGCGCGCAGATAGGCGGCGAGAGTGTGCTCCGGAAGGTCGTACGAGGCGCCGCGGTGCGCGAAGACCAGAGGCCCGCCCATGCAAACCGCCTCAGATGACCTGGCCGGGCTGTCCGTTTCCGTCGACCACCGGCCGGCCGACGGCTGCCCACTGGCGCATCCCGCCGTCGGCGTTGCGCACCCGGTCCCAGCCGTTGTTCACCAGGTAGGCGACGACCTGGGCGGAGCGCCCGCCGGAGCGGCAGACGACCGCCACATCCCGGTCGGTTGGCACCTCGGCCAACCGGGCCGGCAGTTCCATCATCGGCAGGTGATGGGCGTTGGGGGCGTGGCCCGCCGCCCATTCGTCGTCCTCCCGCACGTCGAGCAGGTAGGTGTCGTCGGCGATCTCGGTCACGGGCACGGTGGGAACCTGGGGTCCGAACACAGGGACCAACATTAGATCCTCGCCAGCCGGTTCGGTGTCGGCCCCGCCGTCGACACCATCACAACCGGGTCACCCAGCGCGGGTTGGCCTGCGCCCAGGCCGGCAGTCGGGTGCTCCGGACGGCTTCGAACAGCCCGTTCCCGCCGTTGTCGAGCACCACGTACGAGACCTCGTCGATGGTCTGCGGAAACGACGGGACCTGGACACCACGCATCCCGTCGGGCGGCAGCGCACGCAGTGCGAGGAGCAGATCCTCCAGGGGTACGCCGTTGGTGTCGACAGTCAGCGAGCCGCCGACGGCCCGCAGCACCTGATCCAGTTTCATCGGGTCGGTACGCAGGTCCGCCTGGCCGGCGCTGTCCAGCATCGCCCGGAGTAACTGCTGCTGGTGGCGCTGCCGGTCGTAGTCACCACCGGGCAGGTCGTAGCGCTGCCGCACGTAGTCCAGCGCCTGCGCCCCGTCCATCCTCTGGCAGCCGGTGGGGAAGACCCGGTTGGTGTGGATCGAGCGGACCTCGGTGTCCACGCACATCCGTACGCCGCCGAGCAGGTCGATGACCTTCCGGAAGCCGGAGAAGTCGACGAGCGCCGCACCGTCGAACCGGAGGCCGGTGAGCCGGCTCAGGGTGGCCGAGAGCAGTTGGGTGCCGGCCTGCCCACCGCCGCCACGCTCGTACGCCGCATTGATCTTGTCTTGGCCGCCGCCGAACCCGTTCGTCGGCGGGATGGCGACAAGCAGGTCACGTGGGATGGAGACCAGGTACGCCTCGCGCCTGCCGGCGGGTACGTGCACGATGAGGATGGTGTCCGACCGCTGGTCGGGTTCGCTGCTGCCGGCGCGCCTGTCGGTGCCGACGAGCAGGTAGTTGAGCGGCCCGTCCAGGTCGGTGCGTCCGCTGCGCGCGTCGTCGTCGAGCAGTTGCTCCCTGGTCACCGAGCTGTCGTACCGGTGCGAGAGTGTCTTGAGACCGACCACTGTGAGCCCGGCCAGGAGGGCGAGGGCCAGCCCGACGCCGAGCATGATCCGTGAGCCACGGGCACGACGCGACCGGGCGGCGCCCACTTGGCCCACCACGTTGCGTCCGGACCTGGACGTGTCCGCCTCCCCGCAGCTGTTACGTGAAACGTGCTCACGTCAGGCTACGGCCGGTGACGGGACGGTCGCGGGTTTTCCCCCACATCGGCCCGCTCACTTGCGGGTGGAGATCACCTGGGGGTTGGCGAAGACGAACTCGGCAAGCTTGTCCTGCTTGATCGCACGGAACATGGCCATCGTCTCTTCGCTAAGCGCCTCGGCGCCGGTGCCGGTGCTGTTGAAGGTGCCGTTGTTGGTCTTGAGCATCGTCAGCTCGTTGGCGGTGACACCGCGCATGGTGTAAATAAAGTTCTCGATCGACGTGCCGCCGGTGTCCAGCACGAACGCCTTGCCGGCCGCCTTGATCAGCTGCTGCATCTTCGCCGGGTTGGTGAGCATGCCGCCGTCGGTGGCCTTCTTGGCCATCGCCTTGATCAGCTGCTGCTGGTTCTGCTGCCGGTCGTAGTCGCCGTTGCGGAGGGTCTTGCGCTGCCGGGAGTAGTCCAGGGCCGCCCAGCCCTCCATCTCCTGGCAACCCTTCTTGTGCACCACCGGGGTCCTCGGCTTGCCTGTCTTCTTGGCGTCCGCGTTCCACATCGGCTTGCCGTCGACGTACGACATGTGCAGCGACTCGACCTCTTGGCTGACGCAGATCCGTACGGTGCCGAGCGTGTCGATGACGTTCTTGAAGCCGCCGAAGTTGATGATCGCCGCGCCGTCGAAGCTGATCCCGGTGAGCCGTTTGATCGTCTGCGCCATCAGTTGGGCGCCGCCCTCCCAGCCACCGCCGTTGGCGGCGCCGGCCTGGAACGCGCTATTGATCTTGCCAGTGCCGCCGCCGTAGCCGCTCTTCGAAAAGGCGGGGATCTGCGCCTGGGTGTCCCGGGGGATGGAGATCAGGTACGCCTGGTCGTGCGAGGCCGGGATGTGCAGGATGATGATGCTGTCCGAGCGGACGTCGTCGGCTGCCCAGCGCTCCCGTGCGTCCACGCCGAGCAGCAGCATGTCGATCGGGCCGTCCAGGCTGGCCCCGCCCTCGGCGTCGGACTTGCTGGCTTCACCGAGCAGGTTGCGTTGCGCGATGTCTCCGGTGGCCTGGCCGATCAGCACCTTGCCGCCGACGATGCCCACCCCGCTGCTGAGCATCAGCACCGCACCGAAGATCACAGTCAGGCGTGCCCAGAGCGGATCCTTGCGGCGGGGCCGCTTCTTGGCTGGCCCTTTTCCACCCGACCGGCCGTCGCCACCACCACCTGGCGGGCGATCACCCGGCCCACCACCCGATCGGCCCGGCTGCACTGGTATGGATGCGGCAATTCGGCCGCTCGGCGCGGCTGAGGTAGGGCGTCGGCTGGCCTGAACCGGCATTCGTGCTCCAGTTCGTGATCAGGATGGGGCGGCGACCACTGTACGTGCATCAAATCGACTTGGCGAGTTCATCCGGATTCAATTCGGATGTCAGGTGCAGCTTACCGGCGATCGGCCTATCTCGATGACCCGTCGAGCTGGTTGCGGTATGACGCTGGCCTCATCCGAAGGAAATGACCCTCGGTGATCGAGTTGTTTGCCGAAGGTGAGCGACGGTTTCGTTGATGATTCCCAGGCGTTAAAACGGTGTGTTCAGCCGCCGTCGTTGCTCTTCGGCGGATTGGCTTTGACCCAGTCCGCCATGGTGCCCGCTGACATGGCCCGGTACATCGCCAGCGCCTTCTCCCGGTCGGAGACCACCACCGACTCACCGTTAATCGTCTCGCTGCCCGAGTTGGGGCTGGTCAGGAATGTGAGGTTCTGCCCACGCAGGTTACGGAACTGCACCGCCATGTCTGTCAACGAGAAGTCCTGGTCGACCGTGACGGCAGCGGTCACCGACTTGAGGAAGTCGTTGAGCTTCTTCGGGTTCGCAAGCGTGCCGGTGCTCGCCGCCTTGTCCATCAATGCCCGAAGGAATTCCTGCTGGTGCCGCATCCGTGCGAAGTCGCCGTCCGGGAACTGTTTGCGCTGCCGGATCCAGTCCAGCGCCTCCGCGCCGTCCATGTGGTTGGTGCCCTTGGTGAACGTCCGGTACGGCTTGTGGATCGAGGTGATCGTCCGCTCCACCTTCAGGTCGACGCCACCGAGGGCGTCGGTGACCTCCTTGAACCCGCCGAAGTCGATGGCCATCACGTGGTCGATCCGGACGTCGGTGAAGCACTCCACGGTGCGGACCGCCAGAGGTAGACCGCCGAACGCGAACGCTGCGTTGATCTTCCCGCGCTGGCCGGAGCCGCAGTCCGCGCCGGCGCTTCCCGGGATCGGCACGTAGAGGTCACGCGGAATGGAGACCAGGTAGGCCTCCTGGTGGTCGGCCGGAATGTGCATCACGATGATCGTGTCGGCCCGCCACTGGCTCTTGGTGTCGACCGGCGCGTCCGGATCCCGGGAGTCGCTGCCGACCAGCAGGATGTTCAGCGCGCCGTCCACAGCCTTGGCAGGCCGGCCGCCGGTGATCTCCGCAAACGGGTCGGTGCGGGCCAGGTCGTTGTTGAGGTTGCGCGCGTACAGCCAGGCGCCGAGGCCGCCGAGCAGCGCCAGGACCAGCACCGCGACCCCGGCTACCAGGCCGATGCGTCCCCAGCGTGGCCGTGGGCCACGTCGCCCCGAGCCGCCGCCACCACCCGGGCCTCCCGGCCCTCGCGGTCCGGCAGGGCCGCCCGGCTGACGCTGCTCATCGTCGTGCGACGGGTACCAGCGGGCCTCCGTCGGGCGGGCGCGCCCGGAGGCGCCCCGGTCGGAGCCGGGCACCGAGGCGCGGCCGGCGCTGCGGTGCAGGTACGGCTGAGGAACGCCGGCAGAGGTCGCTGACATGTAACTCAGGGTACGTAGTGGGAGCCACTCCCGCCGCCAGGCGACACTCGGCGATGGGCGGTCCGTCGCGCGCCGGTTACCCTAGCCGAGCTCGGAAATACTCGATCGTGCGTCGTAGGCCGTCTTCGGGCGCGACGGTCGGCTCGTATCCGAGCAGCTCCCGGGCGAGGCCAAGATCGGGACGCCGCATCTCCGGGTCATCGGCGCTGCGAGTGACGTAGGTCACCTCGGATGTGCTGCCGGAGAGCGACACGATCAACTCAGCGAGTTGCCGCATCGTGAGTTCGTGTTCGGTGCCGCAGTTGACCGGGCCGGTCTCGGTCGAGTCGAGCAGCAGCAGGATGCCCCGCACCAGATCCTCGACGAAGCAGATCGAGCGGGTCTGGTTGCCGGTGCCGTGCACGGTGATCGGCTCGCCGCGCAGCGCCTGCGAGATGAAGGTGGGGATGGCCCGCCCGTCGTCCGGGCGCATCCGCGGGCCGTACGTGTTGAAGATCCGGACGATCGCCGCGTCGAGCCCCCGGTAGCGGTGGTACGCCATGGTGGCCGCCTCGGAGAAGCGCTTCGCCTCGTCGTAGACGCTGCGTACGCCGATGGGGTTGACGTTGCCCCAGTAGGTCTCGCGCTGCGGGTGCTCCTTCGGGTCCCCGTACGCCTCGGAGGTGGAGGCCATCAGGAACCGGGCGCCGTCGGCGACCGCGCGGTCCAGCAGGTGCAGGGTGCCCACCGAGCCGACCCGGAGAATCTCCACGGGCAGTTGGGCGAAGTCGGTGGGGCTGGCCGGCGAGGCCATGTGCAGGATCGCGTCGAAGCGCTCGGCCAGGGCCGGGTGGTGGGCCGGCAGGCCCTCGGAGATGTCCGCCTCGACCAGTGTGAAGGTCGGCCGGTCCAGCAGGTGGGCGACGTTCTCCTTCGAGCCGGTCACGAAGTTGTCAAGCGCCACCACCGTGCAGCCCCTGGCGATCAGCGAGTCGACCAGGTGTGAGGGGACGAAACCGGCGCCGCCGGTGACGAGAACGCGGTGACCGGAACCGAAGCGCTCAGCAACCTTCATGCCGGTCAGCCTACCGATCCCGATATGTAAGGAAGGGACCCCTGTTAACGCCTGGCGTTAACAGGGGTCCCTTCCTTACAAGATGTGCGGCGGTCAGTGGGCGCCTGCGCCGGTGAGGGCGCGGACCTCCAGCTCCGCGTACTTGTCCTCGTCGTGCTCCTTGGAGATGACGGTGCCGATCCACCCGCACAGGAAACCGAACGGGATCGAGAGGATGCCCGGGTTGGACAGCGGGAACCACTGCCAGTCGTGGTCCGGGAACATCGACGTCGCAGCCCCGGAGACCACCGGCGAGAAGAACACCAGCAGTACGGCCGAGAGCAGGCCGCCGTAGATCGCCCACACCGCGCCGGAGGTGTTGAACCGCCGCCAGAACAGGCTGTAGAGGATCGCCGGCAGGTTGCCCGACGCGGCGACCGCGAAGGCCAGCGCCACCAGGAACGCCACGTTGAGGTTCTGCGCGTAGATCGACAACAGGATGGAGATCGCGCCGATCACCAGGGCGGAGATCCGGGCGACCCGCACCTCCTGCCGCTCCGACGCCTCGCCCTTCTTCATGACGTTCGCGTAGAAGTCGTGCGCCAGGCTGGAGGAGGAGGCCAGTGTCAACCCGGCGACCACCGCCAGGATGGTGGCGAAGGCGACCGCCGCGATGATCGCCAGCAGGGCCGCCCCTCCTAGGTCGCCGCCGAAGAAGTCGATACCGAGCGCCTCGGCCAACTGCGGCGCGGCGGTGTTGCCGGCCTTGTCCTGCGCGGTGATCGCCTCGCTGCCCACCAGCGCCGCCGCACCGAAGCCGAGGGCCAGGGTGAGCAGGTAGAAGGTGCCGATGATGCCGATCGCCCAGAGCACGCTCTTTCGGGCCGCCCTCGCGGTCGGCACGGTGTAGAAGCGGATCAGGATGTGCGGCAGACCGGCGGTGCCGAGCACCAGGGCGATGCCGAGGGACAGCAGGTCGACCTTGTTGTAGAAGGTCTGTGTCGCGTTGCCGGCCACCTCGACGCCGTAGCGCAGCCCTGGTTCGAGGAACGCGCTGCCCTTGCCGGACGAGGCGGCGGCGTCGCCGAGCAGCGACGACAGGTTGAACTTGTACTTCGCCAGCACCAGCAGGGTCATCAGCAGCGCGCCGCCCATGAGCAGGAACGCCTTGACGATCTGCACGTAGGTGGTGCCCTTCATGCCGCCCACGGTGACGTAGATGATCATCAGGGCGCCGACCATGATGATGGTGGCGACCTTGGCGGTGGCGGCGTCCATGCCGAGGAACGTCGTGCCCGGCCGGATGCCCAGCAGCAGCGCGACAAGTGCGCCCGCTCCCACCATCTGCGCCAGCAGGTAGAAGATCGACACCGTGATCGTGGAGACCGCGGCCGCCGTACGCACCGGACGCTGACGCATCCGGAAGGCGAGCACGTCCGCCATCGTGTACCGGCCGGAGTTGCGCAGCAGTTCGGCGACGAGCAGCAGGGCCACGAGCCAGGCGACCAGGAAGCCGATCGAGTAGAGGAAGCCGTCGTAGCCGTACAGCGCGATGATGCCGGCGATTCCGAGGAACGAGGCGGCCGACATGTAGTCGCCGCCGATCGCCATGCCGTTCTGGAAGCCGGAGAACGACCGGCCACCCGCGTAGAAGTCGGTAGCCGTCTTGGTCTGCCGGCTGGCCCAGATCGTGATGGCCAGCGTGACCGCCACGAAGACCAGGAAGAGCGTGATCGTCAGGTTGCGGGCGGTGTGGTTTGTCGCCTCGGCAGCCAGGAACGTCTCAACCGCGTGGACCGTCTTCATGGGTCACCTCCCCGATCTCGGCGCGGATGCGGTCGGCGATGGGGTCGATCTTCCGGTCGGCGTACCGCGAGTACAGCCAGGCGATCAGGAACGTGGAGACGAACTGGAGCAGGCCGAAGACCAGTGCGACGTTGATGTTGCTGCCGAACAGCTTCGTGCCCATGAAGTCCCGGGCGTACGCGGAGAGGATGACGTAGAGCGCGTACCACAGGAAGAACGCGACGGTCATCGGGAAGACGAAGCCGCGCAACGCGCGCCGCAGCCCGGCGAACTCGTCCGACCGTTGTACGGCCAGATACTTGTCCGGCTGGGAAGCGGTCGGCGCGGGCGTGTCCGTGGACATCTGTGGATCACCACCTTCACAGGCGTCGGAGGAGTTTCGCGCACGGTAAAGAGCGCGCTCCCGGACGGGGAAGGGTGAGATCGACAGTGGTCGTCGAGTGCGCCGAGCGGTTGCCTGGCTGCGCCGAGTGACTCAGGTCACTCCGGTGACCGGTCGGTCCGGACCTCCACGGTTGATCATGAGGTTGGCGGCGACAAATCGGACGCCGGCCGCCGCCAACCTCATGATCAACGCGAGAAGCGGCGGGCGGCTGGCGGTGGGCGGGTGGCGGATCAGATGGACAGCTCGCGGTAGTGGCCGCGGTAGTGCAGGAGCGGAGGGGCGTCGTCAGTGACGTCGACGGACTCGATTGTGGCCTCGACAAGCAGGCCCCAGCCGTACTCCCGGGCGCTGTCGAGCCGGCAACCCGCCCACCCGCCGGCGTCCGCGGGCACCGGGCCGTACGGCGTCTCGGTCCAGGCGTCGAGGGCGAACAGCCCGCCGGGCGACGGGAACAGGCCGGCGAAGCGGTCCGCGAGCTGCCTGTGGCGCGGGCCTAGCGGGGCGACCGCGAACCGCCCAGCGTCCTCGACCGCCGCCCAGAGGTCCGACTCCGGGTCGATCAGGCCCAGCAGCCGGTCCGGCTCACCCTCGGCGACCACTGTCGACGACACGGTCAGCCCGGCCGGGCCGGGTGCGGTCCAGAGCGTCACCGGTGCGGCCAGCCGACCCCGCAGCCTGCGTACCGGCGAGCGTTGCGCGGACGGCGTCGCGAACGGATCGGTGGAATGGATTTCAGCGCCCGGCTCTGGATTCACGTGAAACATTGTGCCGCCTCGACACCGCTGACCGGCCCCCGACGACGATGGCGGGCCAGCCCTACAGTGCCCTCCGCCATCGAGCACCTGTCGCAGTTCGGGTGGGAACTGGTGAACGTGACATCAACGATCAATCAGCATCGGCTGGACGCCTTCATGCGCCTGCGCTGACAGGGAGCGCTCAGTCGTCACCGAGGGACCGGCGGGCGGCGGTCAGCACCTCCGGGTCGGCGCACCCGGCCGCGTACCCGGCGATGCGGCGGCGGATGTCGCGACCGAGCAGCCAGACGCCGATCCGATCGGCCACCGGGCGCAGGAACGCCGGCCGGCAGCGGAAGTTGTACCGCCAGGTGGCCACCGTCGTGCCGGGCTGCGGGCCGGGCTCGAAGCGCCAACCGCCTCCGAACCGCTCGAAGAACCACGGCCCCCGGACCATCTTCATGCCGACGTTCGTCGGCGGTGCGAAGGAGACGTACTCGCTGACCATCGCCAGACCGTGCCGGGACCGGGTGAAGGTGCGCACCCCCTTGCCGGGCCGGGTCGCCCCGTCGACGAAGTGCTGCTCGCGGACGAACGGGTCCCACCGATAGCGCACGGGCGCGGTGGTCTGGGAGACCGCGAAGGCCAGCTCGGGCGGGACCGGCACGGTGACCACCGCTTCGACGACGGGCATCAGACCATTGTGCCCGGCGGGGCGAGGCGCCCGGAGGTCACCGTCGAGGGTCCCGGGCGCCTCGCCGCGATTCAGCCGGTGACGAGGATGTCTTTCCTGATCACGTTGTTCTTCTTCGCGTCGGCCGGTTCGGGATAGGGCAACCCCTCGTCGGTGTCGCTCCACCACACCTCAGCCGAGTACGTGCCCACGACGCCCGTGCCCACCTGGGACCGCACGACCGAGACCGGCAGCTCGAGAGTCGCCCGGCCGCCCACCGGCAGCGCCGACAGTCGGCAGGTGAAGTCGGCACCCCGGCTGGAGGTGAAGCGCGTACAGGTCGTGGGCAGGGAGGTCACGTCGAACCCCTTTGGAAGGGCCACCCGTACCCGCGGGCCGGCGGCCCGTTGGGGGCCGTCGTTCCGTACCGTCAGGCGCAGCGTGCCGCTCGCCTTGTCCCCGTCGGCCGGCGCGAGCCGGAGCTCGCTCCCGTCGACCGCGAGGTCGGTGATCCTCGGGTTGGCCGGGAACGCCGTGGGCCCGCCCGTCTGGACGAACGTGCCGTCCGGCCGGGAGTAGGTGCGCCACTGACGCTGTGCGAGGTTGTCGGGAAGGCCGTCGCCCGCCCGGTCCACCACCTCCGCCGCGACCGACCGGTCCTCCCCTCGGATCCGGCGGATTCCCCCGATGTCGCCGGTCTGCCCGATCACGATGCCCATGGTGACGATGGCTCCGGCCCGGTCCCGGTCGAAGGCCAGCACCCGCGCCTCACCCATCTCCAGGCCACTGCAGTCGATCAGCGCCGCCGTCTCCTGCGCCCCGTCCCGGTCGAGGTCGGCATGGACTACCTGGACGATGCGGGCTCGAAGCTCCACGCCCGACGGACGCTGCGCGATGCCGTGGGAGAACCTGACCCGGCCGGCGGGGCACTCGTCCGCGAGGGTTCCGGGCCAGGCCGGCAGTTCGAGGACGGCGTTGCCGAGGTCCTTCTCAGTGATCCGGCCGTTCGGCGGCGCGGCGGAGGTCGGTGCCGTCGACGGCGTGGGGGCGGTGGAAGCGGCGGTCGGAGGAGAGTCGGGCGACGGGGAGGTGGTCTGCGCCGGTGGCGTCGGCGGGTCCGAATCGGCCCACACGCTGGCGAGCACCGGCGTGGCCACCAACGCGGCGGCTATCACGCCGGTCGCCACCACCCGGCTCGTACGACGGCGGCGGGCGACCTCGCGGGCGGCCCCGGCGCCGGCAGGCACCACCAGCGGTCCACCGGACCGGAAGGTGGCGAAGGCCTCGTCCAGCTCGGGTGTCGTGTCGTGGTCAGACATGGCGGTCCTCCGTCCTCGGGTCGGAGAGTTGGGCGGCGAGCGCGGCCCGGCCCCGGTGCAGCCAGGACTTCACCGTCCCGGGAGCGACGCCCTCCTGATCGGCGATTTCGGCGATGCTGAGATCGGCCACGTGGAACAGCACGACCGCCCGGCGCTGGGTCTCCGGCAGCGTGGCGAGAGCGCGGGCCAGGGCGATGCGGTCCGGCCCGGGACCCTCGACGGTCTCGTTCCGGTGGAACCGTGCGTGTGCACGGGCGGCGCGCAGCCGACGCCAACGGTTGCGCACCACGTTCATCGCGACCGTACGGACCCAGGCCGCCGGACGCTCGTAGCGGACCAACCTGTCCCACCGGGCCCAGGCGCGGCTGAACGCCTCCTGCACCGCATCCTGCGCTTGGCCGATGTCGGCGGTGTAGGCGTACAACTGGAGCGTCAGCGGCTGGAAGTTGGCCGCGTAGAAATCCTCGAAGCTGTCTACCGCGGCCCCTGTGCCCGTGGGAGACAACCCGTCCCGGAGATCACCGGGGTCGTGCTGCCGCACCATCATCGGCGCCTCCCCTGCTGGTCCACCGCCCCGGTCGGCGCGGTGTCTGATCAGCACACCCCGTGCGGGTGTGGGAGGTTGCGGCGCTACCGCCCGATTCTCAGCGGCGGGGAGTCACAGTGGCGAGCAGTTCCGGCATCCGGCGGTCCAGCACGTCGCCGGCCAGGTAAGCGCCCAGCAGGGCGGCGCCCAACCCGTACGCCGCGCCGAGCGGGAGGGCCAGCCACAGCCAGGCGTCACCGAGCAGCGCGGCGGCAACCACCATCGGCACAGCCCCCACCGCCGTGACGATCATGGCCACGAAGGTGAGCAGACCCTTCGTCAGGCCGGCACCGCTGTTCATCGCGAACGGGTTGCTCGTCTCCGGCAGCGAGTACGCCGCCAGCACCGAGACGAAACTGTTCACCGCCAGCCCGACGCCGTAGGTGGCGGCCAGGCTGCCGGCGGTCAACCCGATCCAGCCCGGTCGACCGAGCACCACCGCCAGCACCACGCCGACGAACGCCAGCAGGGGCAGGACGTACAGCGAGAAGGCCGTCATCCGGGCGCGCAACTCGACTCGGCCGGGCACACCGGCCACCACGTTCGCGGCGTACGCGCTGCCGTCGAAGCCGAACTGGTTGGCCAGCGTGACCGAGGCCAGCACCCCCACGAAGATCATGGAGACGGTCACCAGCACCGGCGAACTGTCGCCGGCACCCATAGTGAAGCCCTCCCCTCCATCGACCGCGAAGCTCGCGCCACCAAGGTTGATCATCACCGGGACGAAGAGGCCGACCACGGCGATCGTGATCAGGTTGGCGCGGCGGCGGGCATCCCGCCACCAGTAACGGGCCTCCCGGGCGACCAGGGCGCCGAAC
Organism: Micromonospora profundi; assembly: GCF_011927785.1. Taxonomy (NCBI): domain Bacteria; kingdom Bacillati; phylum Actinomycetota; class Actinomycetes; order Micromonosporales; family Micromonosporaceae; genus Micromonospora; species Micromonospora profundi. The sequence continues at coordinate 6,065,339 of NZ_JAATJK010000001.1, forward strand.
CGGTCCCGACGGAACGAGCCGGCGACCCGGGGAAACAGTTGCGTGACCGCGCCGCCGGTGACTCCGCGCTGAGCGGGGGCCTTACCGGAGCTCGCGGCACCGACCATCGCCGACTCCAACGACCGAGACCACCAGACCAGCAGGGCACCGATGGCCGCCGCCGTGATCAGCAACTTGACCGGGGCCGCCCACGCCCGCCCCTGTGCCACGTCGATGCCTGCGGTCCACGGTGCGCCGAGCGGTGTCCAGCCGAGCACTGTCGCCGCGCCGGTCAGCCGGGTCCAGTCCGTTTCCCGCAGCGCGGCGAGGCCGAATATCTGCAACGGGCCGAGCAGCGCCGCCGTCACCGCCAGCAGCACGGCCGCGAGGTCCCGCACCCGGCGGGACCGCAGCATTGTCGCGAAGGCGCTGGTGACCGCCCGGCTGGCGGCCACACAGAGCAACAACCCACCGAGCACGCCGACCACGGCCACCAGACCGGCGGACCATCCCCCCAACGCCCACGAGGTCAGCACCAGCCCCGACGACGCGATCAACACCGCCAGCACCGGAACGCTCACCAGCGCGGCGGCGAAGAGGCCGGTGACAAGCGTGCGACGGGGCAGCGGCAACAACGCGAACCGGGCCGGGTCGAGCGTTTCGTCGACCCCGAAGAAGACAAGCGGCAGCAGCAGCCAACCCAGCACCAGCAGTCCGCCGCCGGCCGCCGCGACCAACACCGCGTACTTGCCGTTGTCCGTCATGCCCGGCGCGGCGAACAGGAAGAAACCGCTGGCGGCGAACCAGAGCCCGAACAGCGCGCCGCCGATGAACAGGGCGACCCGCCAGCCCTGGCCCCGGAAGTTGTTGCCCATCACCCGCAGCTTGAGCCGCACGAAGTGCCGTGCGGAGACCGCCCGCACCGGACCGGCGGTTGCGGCGTCGACGCTCACCGGGACAGCCACGACAACTCGTCACCGGTCGCGGTGCGCCCGCCGACCACCTCGACGAAGACCTGCTCCAGCGAGCGGTCGCCGCGTACGTCCGCGAGCGTTCCGACCCGCTTGATGACGCCCTGGGCGAGGATCGCCACGTGCGAGCACAGCCGCTCGACGACCTCCATCACGTGACTGGAGAAGACCACAGTGCCGCCGCCGGCCGCGTACCGGGTGAGGATGTCCCGGATCAACGCGGCCGAGACCGGGTCGACGGCCTCGAACGGCTCGTCAAGCACCAGCACCCGGGGGCCGTGCAGCAACGCGCAGGCCAGGCCGATCTTCTTCTTCATGCCGGCCGAGTAGTCCACCACGAGCGTCCGGCCGGCGTCACCGAGCGCCAGCACGTCCAGCAGCTCCGCCGCACGCTTGTCGACCACCGCCGGGTCCATCCCCCGCAGCAGCCCGTTGTACGCCAGCAGCTCCGCACCGGTCAGCCGGTCGAACAGTCGCACCCCGTCGGGCATGACGCCGAGCAGCCGCTTGGCGGTGACCGGGTCGCGCCACACGTCGTGACCGAGCACCCACGCCGAGCCCGCGTCCGGTCGCAGCAGGCCTACCGCCATCGACAGGGTGGTGGTCTTGCCGGCGCCGTTCGGGCCGAGCAGGCCATAGAAGGAGCCGGCGGGGACGTCCAGGTCGACGCCGGCCACCGCGACCGTGCCGTCGAACTGCTTGGCCAGGCCACGCAGCGCGAGGGCGGGGTGCTCAACAGTCATGGGCCGACGTTATCGGGCGACCACCACTTCTGCCGTCCGGCGGCAGGCGGACGCGTGGTCATCCCCGTGGCGGACCAGGATGGCCCGTGTCACAGCCGGAGGGCTTCGGGGGTGTGCAGGCGGAGCATCGTGGCGGCGACGTCGACAGGTGTTCGCCGCCGGGTCGCCATCGACACCGCGATCATCACGGTGAAGGCCAACGGCACCGTCCAGGCGGCCGGCTGGGCGATGAGCACGGCGGGCCAACCGGACAGCGGCGGGCCGAGCACTGTGACCAGCACCGCGCTGATCGCCGCGCCCCCGCCGACCAGCACCCCGGCGGCGGCACCCAGGTCGGTGAGCCCTCGCCACCAGATGCCCAGCACCAGCAGTGGGCAGAAGCTGGACGCCGCGACCGCGAAGGCCAACCCGACCACCTGCGACACGTCCAGCCCGGACAGGCGCAGCGCCAGCACCGCCGGCACAGCGCCGGCGATCACGGTGGCCAGCCGGAAGCCGCGTACCGAGCCCTGACCGAGCACGTCCGTCGAGATCACCCCGGCGACGCTTGTCAGCAGCCCGGACGAGGTGGAGAGGAAGGCTGCGAACGCGCCCGCCGCGACAAGTGCGGCGAGCAGCCGCCCGGTGAGTCCGTCGCCGAGGGCGGCGCCGGGCAGCAGCACCACGACCGCGTCGGTCTGCCCACTGACAAGCAGTTGCGGGGTGTAGATCCGGCCCAGCACCCCGTACAGGGTGGGCAGCAGGTAGAAGACGCCGACAAGGGCCAGCACCACGAGCGTCGTCCGGCGGGCCGCCGCACCGTCGGGGTTGGTGTAGAAGCGCACCAGGACGTGCGGCAGACCCATGGTGCCCAGGAACGTGGCGAGGATCAGCGAGTACGTGGCGAACAGCCCTCGGTCGTCGTCACCGGCGGCGCTCGGTAGCAGCCAGTCCGCCGCTCCGGTGGCCACCCCGGACACCTGCGGCACCGGGTCACCGGCGGCGAAGGACAGCTCGTCGCCGGGGCGTACCTCCCGGATGTCGCCACCTGGCAGGGTGAGGGTCGCGCGGTGCTCGACCACGACGGTGGTCGCGGTCCGGAACGTCGGCCCGTCGGGCGGCGTCACCGCCGGGCGGCCGTCGGCCTGCCACTGCAACGCTAGGAAGATCACCGGTACGGCGAGAGCTGTCAACTTGAGCCAGTACTGGAAGGCCTGCACGAAGGTGATGGCCCGCATCCCGCCGAGCGCCACGTTGGCGGTGACCACGGCGGCGACAAGCAGTGCACCGACCGGGTACGGGGCGCCGGCGAGCGTGGCCAGGGTGAGGCCCGCCCCCTGTAGCTGCGGCACCAGGTAGAGCCAACCGATGAAGATCACGAAGGCGGTGGCCAGGATGCGCAGTCGCCGTGACCCGAGCCGCAGCTCGCAGAAGTCCGGCAGTGTGAACGCGCCGGAGCGGCGCAGCGGCGCGGCAACGAAGAGCAGCAGAGCCAGGTAGCCGGCGGCGAAACCGACCGGGTACCAGAGGACGTCCACGCCGTACTTGAGGACCAGGCCGGCGACGCCGAGGAAGCTCGCCGCCGACAGGTACTCCCCGCCGATCGCCGCGGCGTTCCAGGTCGGGCTGATCACCCGGGAGGCGACCAGAAAGTCGGAGGTGGTCCGGCCCAGCCGTAGCCCGTAGAAACCAATCCCGACCGTGGCCAGGGTGACCGCGACGATGGCCGGGACCACGTAGTCGTTGCCCACTCAGCGCTCCGGCCGCTGCACCAGGTCGGTGAAGTCCTGCTCGTTGCGCTCGGCAAGCCGTACGTAGGCCCAGCCCACCGCGATCAGGAACGGGAACGAGGCCACGCCGAGCAGCAGCCAGGGCAGGTTGACGCCCCCGACTGTGGTCCGGCCGAGCGACGGCGCGATGGCGAACAGCCAGGGCAGCCCGCCCAGCCCGATGGCGACCACAAGCGAGAGCCGCAGTGCCAGCGCGAGCTGCGCCCGGACCAGGCCACGGACCAGCGCCTCACCGACCTGGGTCTGCTGGGCCAGCTCGGCGCGGGTCCGCTCGGCGTGGCTGCCCCGCCGGGTGATCTCGGCAAGCACGATCCGGGCGCGCTGGGGCGGCGGTGTCGCACCGCCCGACCCCACGTCGGGGAGTTGCTTGGCCACCCCGGCAGTCTTGCCCGCCCGGCGCGAATGTCAAGCGCTCCCCGCCTACCAGCGATGCATCCCGACACAGTCCGCGGGGCTGCCGCTGGCAAGGATCGGGTCGAGCACGCGCCGGGCCCGTTCCCGTCCGAGGTTCGTCGCCCAGAAGCCGTCCCGGGGCAGCTCGGCGGCGATCCCCCACAGGGCGCACGTCCGCATCGGCTCGGGCAGCCGGTCCAGAGCCGGTACGGCGTCGGCGGAGAGCCCGGACAGGTAGCTGACGTCCAGGCGTCCGGTCTCCAGGTACCTGTCGACGTTCCGCTCGGCGATCAGCCGATCGGGGTTGACGAGCGCCAACCCGAGCAGCGCCAGCACCGCAGTGCCGATCACCAGCCGGGGCAGCCAGTCCGCCCGTAGTCGAGCCACGGCCACTGCCACCAGGACGAAGAGCAGTCCGAGCCACAGCTCGACGGTCGCCACGAACAACCTCAGGCGTGTGGCGCCGTACGCGTCGGCGTACACCTGCATCCGATAGAGCGCCGAGGCGACGACGACCAGGCTGAGCACTGTCAGCGCGCCGAGGAGCACCCGGACCACCAGCCGGTCGGTACGGGTCGCCTTCGGTGCCCGGCGGGCGGCGACCGCGATCACCAGCAGGGTGAGCGCGGTGACGGCGAGCAGTTGCCAGAAACCGCCTCGGGCGTACTCGGCGTAGGTGAGCCCTGCCGTGCGCAGCACGTGCTCCGCGCCGCCGAAGAACACAGTCAACTGCACAAGCACGAACACCGTGAACAGGGCGTCGAGCAGCACCAGCGGCAGGATCCACTCCAGCCGGTGCGCCGGTCGACCCGGCGTCGCCCGCACGCCGGCCAGGTCGGGCGGGCGGTTGACCAGGTACGCGCCAGCGAGCAGGCCCATGCCGATCAGCCCCAGCCGGAACAGCCAGTTGAACACGCTGGCGGGCGAGATGGCCGGCAGGAGGCCGCTCACCAGGTCGGCGAAGACGGCGTCCGCGGATGAGAAGAGCAGACCGAACAGTGTCAGGAGACCTGCCGAGATCGCGAGGCTGGTGATGATCCGGCCCACCCCGGGGCCGACCGGGCCGGTGCGGCGCAATCCGCGTACCGCCCAGGGCATCGCCCGTACCGCGGCGGCCGGCGGCAGCGTCGCGGCCACAAGCATCCCCAGAGGGGTACGCCCGCCGGTGACCGCGAGCGTCGCTGTCACCGCGGCGGCGAGCAGGCAGAGCACGAACAGCCAGCCAGCGGCCCGGACCGTGCCCACGGCGACAAGCGCGACGGTCGCGGCGGCCCAGGCGGCCTGCGCCGCCCGCCCCGGTGCCCCCGTGGCATCGGGACGGGCGGTCGCTACCGCCGGAGTGGCTGTCGCTGCCGTGGACGGGCTCGGCGTGGTCGCAGCGGGCCGTGCGGTGGTCGGGGCGGCCGGCGGCGTGGCTGCCGTCGGTGGCGGGGTGGTCGGGGCGGCCGTCGTTGTGGGCTCCGGTTCGGACCGTGCGGCGGTCGACGCCTGTGGTGACGTCGCGGCGGTCGTGGCCGGCTTCGGGTCGGGCGGCGGCGCGACCGTGGAACCGACGGCGGTGGGGGCGGACGTGGCGGCGGGCGGCGGCGTTTGCCGGGTGTCGGGTGCGTCCCCGGGCGCGGTCTGTCCGGTGCTGCCAGACAGCGGCGACGTGCCCGGCCGGACGGCACCGGCGACGGCGAGCGCGGCTGTGGCCGCCAGCGCGGCCACCAGCCAGCCGAGGCCGGGACGGACCACCGTCAGCGTCGAGGCGCCGAGCGCTGCCGCCACCGCCAGCACGGTCAGGAGCAGCGGGTGCGGGGCGCGGGACGGCCCCGGCCAGTGCTTGTCGATGAACGAAGGCTGCCCTGGTGGGACGGGTGGGGTGAGCATGGGCCGGGACTGGCCAGCTGTCGGCGGGCTTGCCGGAGCGGGGCCGAACCATGGCTGGCCCGGCGCGGGCGGCGGTCCGACCGGACCGGGCGCCGGAGCGGACGTACTGCCAGGGCTGGTCATGCGGCCTCTTCTCGATGTGATCCGTTGCTCGGGATGGTGACCTGGATGTGGCACCCGGGTGCGGAGCCCTTCGCGGTTCCGGCGGGGTCGAGGACGCGGATCTGGCCGCCGTGAAGCTCGACGACCCACCGGGCGATGGCCAGGCCCAGCCCGGTCCCACCGCCGGCCGCCCGGTCGCCGCGGGTGAACCGCTCGAACACCCGGGAACGTTCGGCCGACGGGATGCCCTGCCCCTCGTCGCTCACCTCGAAGTGGAGTTGCCCGGCGTGTTCGTCGGCGCTCACCCGTACGGTGCCGCCGGGCGGGCTGTGCCGCGCCGCGTTGTCCAGCAGGTTCGCGAACACCTGGTGCAGCCGCCACGGGTCGGCGTGCACTGTCAGCGGCGCCGCCAGCTCGCTGAGCCGGAACTGCACGTCCAGCCCCGCGCCTGCCGCGCTGGCGGTGGCGTGCTCCACAGCCTCGTCGAGGAAGTCCCCCACGTCGATGCGGACCCGGCGCAACGGCACCACCCCTGCGTCGAGGCGGGACAGGTCGAGCAGGTCGGCGACGAGGTGGCCCAGACGCTGGGTCTGGGACAGCGCCGCGCGCAGCGCCGCCGGCTCGGGCTCGGCCACCCCGTCCACCATGTTCTCCAGAACGCCCTGCAACGCGGTGATCGGCGTACGCAGCTCGTGCGAGACGTTCGCGATCAGCTCGCGTCGGCGCTGGTCTGCGGCGTGCAGATCCTCGGCCATCTTGTTGAACGCCTGGGCCAGCTCACCGACCTCGTCACGGGACGTGGCGCGTACCCGTCGGGTGTAGTCGCCGCGGGCCATCGCCCCGGCGGCGGCGGTCATCTCGCGCAGCGGTGAGGTCATCCCGTGGGCGAGCACCTGGGAGGTGACGAGCGCGATGCAGATGACCGTGATCGACGTGCCCGGCGGGAGCCAGCCGATGCCGTACCAGAAGTAGCCGATGGCCACAGCCCAGGAGGCGACCAGCAGGACACCGAGCTTCATCTTGATCGAGCGGACCGGATCCAGCGGGCGGGGGAGCACCCGATCGAGCCAGTCATGCACCCGATCCAGCCAGCTGATCACGCGGGCACCTCCAGGGCGTACCCGACGCCGTGGACGGTCCGGATCAGGTCGGCGCCGAGCTTGCGGCGCAACGCCTTGACGTGGCTGTCCACGGTGCGGGTACCGCTGCCGTCTGCCCATCCCCAGACCTCGGCGAGCAGCCGTTCCCGGGGAAGGACCGTGCGCGGCCGGCCCGCGAGGTGGACCAGGAGGTCGAACTCGGTAGGCGTGAGGTGAACGTCCGCGCCGGACCGGCGTACCCGCCGCTCGGCTTCGTTGATCTCGATGTCGCCGAGGCGGATGGCCGGTGGGGCGGGGGCGGCGGCCCGTTCCACCCGGCGCAGCAGCACGTGTACCCGGGCGGCCAGCTCGCGCATCGAGAACGGCTTGGTGAGGTAGTCGTCAGCGCCGACCGCGAGCCCGACCAACAGGTCGGTCTCGTCGTCGCGGGCGGTGAGCATCAGCACCGGCACCGGCCGGACGGCCTGGATCCGCCTGCACACCTCCAGGCCGTCGAAGCCGGGCAGCATCACGTCGAGTACGACGAGGTCGGGCTGCCCGGTCCGGAACCGCTCGACAGCGCTCGGGCCGTCCGTGGCGATCTCCACCAGGAAGCCCTCGGCGCGGAGGCGGGCGGCGACCGACTCGGCGATGGTGCGTTCGTCCTCGACCACCAGGACGCGGCGTTCCTTCATGGGCTCTGACTGTAGGGAGCCGCCGTGGAGATCAGTGGGTCGCGTTGTGAATAACCTGTGGAGAACGGCTCACCCCTGTGGATAACTCCAGGGGTGAGCCGATCGGCCGAACAACCGCAGGTCAGTCCAGGCCGACGCGCTCCGGACGGGCCGAGGCGGAGCCGAGCCAGGTGTGCGGGTTGCCGTACCAGCACCAGCCCAGCTTCGGGGCGCCCTGACTGATCCACAGCGCCGGCACCCGCTTGTCGCCGCAGCGGGAGCCGACGAGCGAGAAGCACTTGTTGCTGGCCAGCGCCGCCGGGTACAGCGTGATGAAGGCGAGCCCCTCGTCGATTGTGAGCGGCAGCCGACCCTGTGCGGTCATCCCGTCCAGCGCCACGGCCGGCGCGAGGTTGCGGAACTCCTCGCCCCGGTCGACGTCGAAGAGCAGGTACGCCGGCCCGGCCGGCACCTCCAACTCCTTGATCGGGTTGAAGCGCGGCAGGTCGTCCTCCGCGTAGTGGTGGTCGACGAAGCCGGGCTTGCGCTTGCCGACAAGTGTGGTGAGTTCGAGGCGGGCCTCCACAGCGATCAGGTCCCGGGTGATGACAAGCAGGAACGGCACCCGGGCGTCGGTGGGCGCCGGCAGGCCCTGGGCACCCTTGACGGCCTGGGCCCGCAGCGGGGCGACCAGGTCGCGGAAGGTGCTCTCCGGCAGCTCGGCCAGGGCGGGGTAGCCCAGTTCCACGAGCCGGTCGAGTTGGCGGTCGAATTCGGTTTCGACGTCGAACAGAGTCTCGGTCACGGCACAGCCTCCCGGAAGTCGTACGGCCTAGCGTACAACGTACGGGAAGGTTGGTGTCATTCCCGAATCAGCGACTCCAGTCCTGCTTGGCCGCCCTGACCAGCTTGTCCTTCAACTCCCGGGTGTGCCGCCGGCTCACCGGCAGCTCGGTGGAGTCGACAACCACCACGTAACCGGAGTTGACAAGGCGCAGCTCGGCGATCAACTTCAACTGCACGAGGTACGACCGGTGGACGCGCACGAAGCCCGCATCGGCCCACCGCTCCGCGAGCGTTGCCAGCGAGACCCGCACCAGGTGAGACCCCTCCGCTGTGTGCAGCCGGGCGTAGTCCCCCTGCGCCTCCACCCAACGCACCGCCGAGCGCGGCAGCATGCGGGTGGTCCCGGCCAGCTCGATGGGGATCGTCGGATCCTCCTCGGCGCGGGCCAGCGCCGCCGGATGCGACGGCACCACCCGTGAGCCGATCACCCGGCGCAGGGACTCGGCCAGCCGCTCGGCACGTACCGGCTTGCGGACGTAGTCGGTGGCACCCAGGTCGAACGCGTCCACCGCGCCGTCGTCGTACGCGGTGACGAACACGATCGCCGGTGGCCGGGCGAACCGGCGCAGCACCCGGGCCAACTCCATACCGTCCAGGCCGGGCATCCGGATGTCCAGGAAGACCACGTCCACGTCGCCGTCGCGGAGCAACCGCAGTGCCTCGGTGGCGTCCCCGGCGGTGTGCAGCCGGGCCACCCGAGGGTCGGCCCGCAGGTGGTACGCCAACTCGTCGAGCGCGGGCGGCTCGTCGTCCACCGCCAGGACCCGCAGGAAGCCAGTGGTCACGAGCCGGCCCGTACACCGGGGTGGAACTTCGGCACCCGCATGCTCACCTTCGTGCCCGACCCCAGACCCGTCTCGACGACCAGGCCGAAGCGGTCCCCGAAGACCGACCGCAGCCGCTCGTCGACGTTGGAGAGGCCAACGTGCTGGCCCGTGTCGTCGCCCGGGTCTGCGGTGGCGCGGGCCAGTTCGGCGATGCCGGCGGTCAGCGCGGTCGGATCCATTCCCACCCCGTCGTCCTCCACGGTTATGTGGCACTCGGCGCCCGCGTCCCGGGCCTCGATGCTCACCATGCCCGTGCCCGGCTTGCGGGACAACCCGTGCCGCACCGCGTTCTCCACCAACGGTTGCAGACAGAGAAACGGCAGCGTCACAGGCAGCACCTCCGGAGCGATCTGCAACCGCACCTGCAACCGGTCACCGAACCGCGCCCGCTCGATCGTCAGATACCTGTCGATCGACCGCAGTTCCTCGGCGAGGGTGGTGAACTCCCCGTGCGCCCGGAACGAGTACCTGGTGAACTCCGCGAACTCCAGGATCAGCTCCCGCGCCCGCTCGGGGTCGGTGCGGACGAACGAGCCGATAGCGGTAAGCGCGTTGTAGATGAAGTGCGGGCTGATCTGCGCCCGCAGGGCACGGATCTCGGCGCGTGCCAGCCGCTCCCGCGACGAGTCCAGCTCGGCCAGCGCGAGCTGGTTACCGGCCCAGTGCGCGGTCTCCAGGGTGGCCTGCACCAAGCCGGGTGCCGGTGGGCTGTCCGCGATCGCCAAGAGAGCCCCGACCACCCGGCTGTCCGGCCCGTGCAGCGGCGCCACCACCGCCCCCCGGACCGGGCAGTCGACCCGGTCGCACCGCAGGTCGGCCTCCCCGAGCACTGTCGAACGCCCGGTGGCCACCGCCCGCTGGGCCGCCGCGAGCAGTTGCTCGCCGTGGTGCGTGCCACGCCCGTCGAGGGCGAGCACCTGCTCGGCGTCGGTGAGAGCCAGCCCGGCCGCCCCCACCAGGGCCCGCAGATGGCGTACGGCCTTCGCCGCGCCAGCCGCGCTCAGCCCAGCCCGCAGCGGCTCGGCCGCCAACCCGGCGGTGTGCAGCACCTCGTAGGTTGCCCGCTGGGTGGCGGTGGCGATGCCGCGTCGGGCACGCAGCCGCAACACCGCCAGCAGGGCAGCGGTTAGCGCTGTCACCAGTGAGACGACGCCGACGACGGCGGAGAGGTTGCCACCCACGCAGCGATCCTGGCCTCTCCGGCCCGCCAGGCCAAGCCCTAGTACGCGCCCTTGCGGGCGAGCACCACCCCGACGGTGCGCCAGAGGATGCTCAGGTCGTACGCCAGCGACCAGTTGTCGACGTAGTAGAGGTCGAGCCGGACAGCCTCGTCCCAGGACAGGTCGGAGCGGCCGGAGACCTGCCACAGGCCGGTCATGCCGGGGCGGACCAGCAGCCGGCGTCGTACGTCGCCGAGGAAGTCGCCGTCGTCGGCGGGCAACGGGCGGGGCCCGACAAGCGACATCTCGCCCCAGAGCACGTTGATCAACTGCGGCAGTTCGTCGAGCGAGGACGCCCGCAGGAAGCGACCCACCGGGAAGACCCGGGGATCCTCCTTCATCTTGAACAGCATGCCGTCGGTCTCGTTCTGGTCGGTCAGGCTGGCCAGGCGGTCCTCGGCGTCGACGTACATGGTCCGGAACTTCCACACCCGGAACGTGCGCCCCTCGTGCCCCACGCGGGGCTGGCGGAAGAAGACCGGCCCGGGGTCGGAGATCCGGATCGCCACGGCGATGGCGACGAAGAGCGGGATCAGCAGCAGCAGGCCGAGGCCGGCGGCCACCCGGTCCATGAGGTTCTTGGCAAGCAGCGCCGGCCCGGAGAGGGTCGGCTCCTCGACGTACAGCAGCGGCAGACCCTCGATCGGCCGGATGTGCACGCGAGGGCCGGCGATGTCGGTCAACTGCGGAGCGACCACCAGGTCGACGCCGGAGCCCTCCAGCTGCCAGGCCAGCCGGCGCAACTCGCCCGGCTCGGCGCTGGCCGACCCGCAGACCGCGATGGTGTCCCCGCCGACCTCCCGGACCAGTGCCAGGACGTCGCGCCCGGCGTGCACAGGCACCGGAGTGGGCATCCCGCGCGCAGCCGCGTACCCGTCGGTGATGTGGATGGCGACGGGCACCAGCCCGGCGGCCGGGCTGCGGGTGACAGCCGCGTACACCTCCAGGCACTCCGGCAGGGTGCCCACCAGCACCATCCGGTGGGCGGCCTGACCGGCCCGCCGACGGATGTAGTGCAGCGCCCAGCGGGCCACGAAACGGCCCCACAGGATCAGCAGAAGCGCCCCGAGCAGCGCCGTGCCGACCGTCCACCGCGACAGCGCGGTCTTGGTGGCGAAGGCGAGGAAGGAGACGCTTGCCGCGACAGTGACGGCGGCCCGGATGACCCGCTTGAACTCGTCCGGCCCGAGCCCCAGATAGCGCCGGTCATAGGCCCGGTTGCTCCAGAGGATGACCACCCAGCCCAGCGGCAGCAGCAGGTAGGAGACGGTGTGGAACCAGGTCGGATCCTGGTGGGTGCCGGAGAAACCGGAGGCGGCCTGGTCGAACAGTTGGATCGCGATCCAACTGGCGAACGCCGCCGAGCCGAAGTCGAGCAGCAGCAGGATCGCGATGTAGGGGCGGTGCCAACGGGAGACACGACGGCGCGCCCTGGTCCACGCCGACCGAGGGACGCCGTTGTGTGACGGCGGCGTCGGCGGCTGGATCTCGAAGCTGTCGACGTGCCGCACGAGTCTGCTCCGGCCTTCGTTGGTTACCGGGCGCTGGAGGCTTGTCGTCACCTCACCCATGTCCTCCCGCATGACACGTGCCGCTCACTCGCCGTGAGGGCCCGGGTCGCCCACCGTCCCAGTCTCCCACGCGGACTCCGACCGGTCGCCGCCCCGAAAGAGATTGGCGACCGATGGTGACGATGGGATCTGGCCGGCTCCGCACCATTTCAGAAGCCGGGGACCGGGCCACTATACCGATGGATACGCGTGTGGCGAGAACGGTGGACCGGAGCTTTCAGCCCAGTCGGGTCGATTCCGCTCTGTAGTCGCCGCGTTGAGCTACTCACCGTACGAGTCGGGACAACCGTCGGTCAGCGAGCGGTTTGCCGCCGGTCTGACACGTCGGGCAGTACTGCAGGCTCGAATCGGCGAACGACACCTCTCGCACCGTGTCCCCGCACACCGGGCAGGGCAGCCCGTTGCGGGCGTGCACCTTCAGGCCGGCGCGCTTCTCACCCTTCAGCTCCGCCGCGCGCTGCCCGACGGAACGCTCGACCGCGTCGCCGAGCACCTGCCGCGTCGCCGCGTGCAGGGCGGCGAGCTGGGCGTCCGTGAGCCGGTCGGTGATCGCGAACGGAGACAGCTTCGCGGCGTGCAGGATCTCATCGGAGTACGCGTTTCCCACCCCGGAGAGCACCGACTGGTCGGTCAGCACCCCTTTGACCTGCCCGCGCCGGCTGCGCAGCCGCTCGGTGAACGTGGGCAGGTCGGCGGCAAGCGCATCCGGGCCGAGCTTGGCCACGCCGGGCACCGCCGCAGGGTCGGTGACCAGGTACGCGGCCAGCTTCTTCTGGGTGCCGGCCTCGGTCAGGTCGAAGCCGGAGCCGTCGTCGAGGCGGACCCGTACCGCGATCGGACCCTTGCCGGGGCGCAGCGGCGTCGTGGACGGGAACGCCTCCCGGTAGTGCAGCCAGCCGGCCCGCGCCAGGTGGACCACGAGATGCAGATCACCCTCGATGAGTACGTCGAGGAACTTGCCGTGCCGGCGGGCGTCGACGACAGCCCGGCCGGCGACCGCGGACGGTGCCGGGTCGTACGTCTTCAGGGCGCTTATCGCGGCGATCTCCAGCCGGTCGACACGCCGCCCCACCGCGCGCTGTCGCAGGTAACCCGCGAGCGCCTCAACCTCCGGTAGTTCGGGCACGACACAACGGTAGCCTTCTTTCCCGTGAGAATCGTGGTGGCACACAACCGGTACCGGGAAGCTCAGCCCTCCGGCGAGAACACGATCGTCGACTCGGAGATCGCCCAGCTCACCGCTGCCGGGGTCGAGGTGCTGCCGTTCATCCGCAGCTCCGACGAGATCCCGTCGATGTCGAAGGCGGCCAAGGCGCTGCTGCCGATCTCGCCGATCTGGGCGCCGCGTGCCCAGCAGGACCTGAGCCGGCTGCTCACCGAGCATCGGCCGGACGTGTTGCACCTGCACAACCCGTACCCTCTGATCTCGCCCTGGGTGGTGCGGACCGCGCACAAGCACGGCGTGCCTGTGGTGCAGACGGTGCACAACTACCGGCAGGTCTGCTCCTCGGGGATCTACTTCCGCGACGGCGTGATCTGCCAGGACTGCAAGGGTCGGGCGCTGGGCATACCGGCGATCAAGCACCGCTGCTACCGCGACTCGGCCGCACAGTCCGCGCTGATGGCGACGACCCTGGCCGTGCACCGCGGCACCTGGCGGTCGGTGGACCGGTACATCGCGCTCACCACGGCGATTGCCGACCACCTGCGCGAGTACGGCATTCCGGACGATCGCATCGTGGTGAAGCCGAACGCCGTGCCCGACCCGGGCCGGCCGGCGCCGCTGGGTGACGGGTTCCTCTACATGGCCCGGCTCTCGCCCGAGAAGGGTGTGGACCTGCTGCTGGACGCCTGGCGTCGACACCCAGTGGGCACGCTCGGCACGCTGCGTATCGCCGGGGACGGGGAGCTGCGTCCGCTGGTGGAGGCCGCCGTCGCCGAGCGACCGGACGTGGTCTACCTCGGCCAGCTCGACCGGGCCGGGGTGCAGGCAGCTGTCGAGGCGAGCGCTGTGGTGATCGCCGCCTCCATGTGGCACGACGTGCTACCGACCGTGATCATCGAGGCGTTGTCCAGTGGCCGGCCGGTACTCGGCACCGCGCTGGGCGGCATCCCGTACCTCGTCGGCGCGGACGCTCCGCACGAGCCCGCCGGCACCGGCCCGGCGGAGGTCGCCTCAGCCGTCGCCGGCCATTACCCGCCACCGGCTGGTCCGCCCGCGGTGCCGGCCGGCCTGGTCAGCGGCACCGCCGGCTGGGTGGTCCCGCCGGACGCGGCCGCGTTGGCCGCCGCGCTCCCGGTCGCGCGGGCCGGTGCCGCCGCGCTCTCCGCACCCGCCCGGCTGCGGTACGAGCAGACGTTCCACCCGGACGTCGTCATCAAGCGGCACCTGGACATCTACGCCGGGGTGACCCGCTCTCGGTGACGGCAGCGGTGCCGGCGACGAAGGCACCGCCCAGCGGTGGTTAGAAAGGGGCCCTTCCTATGCAAGAGGCGATAGTAGGGGGCCCTTCCTTACAGGGAGGCTCGGGCGGAGAAAGCGATGCTGGCCAGCAGGAAGCCGCCGTTGACGATGGTGAACGCCACCATCACCCAGAGGACCAGCGCGGGGGCCACGGCCAGCACCACGGCGGCCACGAAGATCACCGCGCCGTAGTCGCGGACCAGCTTCACCAGGCGGACCGGTAGCGAGGTCGAGGTGACCATGCTTGCCGCGTTGGGGCCGGACTGCATCACCGACGTGACCAGGTTGACCATCCAGGTGCCCGCGAAGGTCGCCACCAGCCAGGTCGGCGTGCCCGGCTCCTGCGCCACCGCCGTCGCGGCGAGCGCGGCCACCAGGGCGATCTGCGCGGCCACGTCGCAGAGAATGTCGATCCGCGCGCCGGCCGGGCTGCCCTGGCCGGTCACCCGGGCGAGCTGCCCGTCGGCGCAGTCCAGGGAGTACGCCACCTGCCAGCCGATCAGGGCGAGCAGACCGACCACCCAGGCCGGTACGTCACCGGCGGCGACCGGCCCGGCGAGCGCCACAACTGTGATCGAGGTGGCCAGTCCGAGCACCAGGTTGGTGAGGGTCAGCGCGGTGGGGCGCAGCCCGAGGCGCTGGGCGACGAGCGCGAAGACGGCGCCCAGCCACTGGCTGATCGACTCGCTGAACAGGCCGCCGCCCCGGTTCACCCGGTGGAAGTCGGCGACGGTGGGACGGGGGTCAGCCAAGCTGGTCGCGGATTGCACCGGCGTAGTCTGCCAGCCGCTCCCGCGTCTCGGTAGGCGACAGCGCCAGGTGTTCGAGGATGGTGTACCGGTCCGGTCGGGTACGCGGCGCGAACTGCACGGCCTCCACGAACTGGTCGTCGGTGAGCGCCACCTCGGCGGGGAGACGCGGCAGACCGTGCCGGGCCAGGCAGGCCGACATCTCCCCGAAGCGGCGCAGGTCCCCGCGCAGCCAGGTGCAGAACAGCGCGCCCAGGCCGGCGAGTTCGCCGTGTGAGGCGGTGCCGGGGAATAGCGAGTCGATGGCGTGCATGATCTCGTGGCAGCCACCGCTGCACGGGCGACTGGTGCCGTCGACAGCCATGGCCAGGCCGCTGGAGATCAACGCCTCGGCCAGCACGATGACGAACGCGTCGTCGGTCATGTCGCCCGGGTGGTTGAGCACCGCCTCGGCGCCCGCCCGGGCCAGCGATGCGGCCAACCCGTCGACCGGCTCACCGCGTACCCGGCGGGCCAGTTCCCAGTCGGCCAGGGCGCTGATGTTGCTGATGACGTCACCGATGCCGGCGCGGTTGTGCCGGTCCGGGCCGCTCTCCACGAAGTCCAGGTCGACGATCACCGCGATGGGGATGTGCACCCCGTAGGAGCCCTTGATCCCGTCGGTGATGAGGCTTGCCACCGGGGAGGCGATCCCGTCGTTGGCGAGGCTTGTCGCCACCGACACCATCGGCAGCCCTCGGCGGGTGGCCGCGTACTTGGCCACGTCAATCGTCTTGCCGCCGCCGATACCGACCACCGCGTCGTACGACCGGGCGCGGAGCTTGCCGCCGAGGTCGTCGGCGGCGTCCAGGGTCGCCCCGGCGACGGTGAACACGTCGGCAGTCCGGAGCGACGGTCGGATCAGCTCCGCGATCTGCGCACCCTGACCCGGGCCTACCACCACCGCGACGTCACCGCCCGCGGAGATCCGCCCGTCGGCAAGGATCGCGCCCAGGTCGGCGACCGCGCCCCGGCGTACGTCGATGTGCAGCGGGGTGAGGACGCTCCGGGCTAGTAGAGGCACGCGATCTCCCGTGCGCGGGCCAGGTCGGCGTGGTTGTCGACCTCGACCCAGGGGACGTCGCCGATCGGTGCGGCCCGCACCTCTCCGCCCCGGTCGGCGAACTCCTGGTAGCCGTCCTCGTAGTAGAGGTTCGGATCACGCCGCCAGGTCGCCTCCAGGGCGTCGGCGAGCGCGTCGGCGACCTGCGGCTCGATGAGCGTGGCGCCGATGTACTCCCCGTACGCCTCGCCAGGATCCATGATCTTGGTGATCCGGGTGAGCTGGCCTGCGGCGTCGAAGGTGGTCTTCATCTCCTCCTCGGCCAACGGCTTGAGCGTGTCCACGGCGAGCAGGATCCCCGGGCCGCGCTCGGCGAGCAGGGTCTTCTCCACGCTCACAGGGTGCACGGTGTCGCCGTTGACGAGCAGCACCCCGCGCGCGAAGTGCTCCCGGGCCAGCCAGAGGGAGTACGCGTTGTTCCACTCCTCGGCCTTGTCGTTGTGCACCAGGGTGAGCGTGACCCCGTACTTCTTCTCCAGCTCCGCCTGGCGGGAGACGACCGCGTCCGCCGCGTAGCCGACCACGATCACGATGTCGGTGAGCCCGACCTCGGCGAGGTTGCCCAGCGCGATGTCCAGGATCGTGATCTCGCCGTCCACCGGCACCAACGCCTTCGGCAGGGTGTCGGTGTACGGGCGCAGCCGGCGTCCTGCTCCGGCCGCGAGCACCAAACCGATCATCGCGACATCCTCCCTCGTCCTGCTCCCGTCACCGGTGGAGGATAGCCCCGGGCGGCCCGGTGACTCCGGTCAACCGGTCAGCCGGGCAGCGCGGCCAGGTCGGCGAGCATTGTCAGTCGCTCGTCCGCGGTGAGGACGGCGTACGGGCCGGCCGCCCGTCGGTCGGTCTCCAACTCGATGGCGAGCCGTTCCGGGCCGGGCGGCAGGGCGGCGACGCTCGACGCGGTGTGCGCGGCGGCCGTCCAGGCGGCGGCGTGCGCGTCGGCCCGGTGGTAGCGCAGCGCGCCGAGCCTGTTGAGCAGGAGCACGCCCGGCGGGGTGCCGTACGGCTCGTGCGGCGGCGCCATCGCGGTGAATGCCGAGTCGCCCCGGTCGCCCTCCTCGTCGGCCAGCACCAGGGCGTACGCCAGCACCCGGCCGAGTGACGCCACCAGCCGCGCCACCCGTTCGTCCTGCCCGGCCCACAGTTCGTCGGTGACCTCCGCGTGCACCTGGTACAGCTCGGTGAGGAAGGCCAGCCCGCGTTCGGTGGCGCAGAGCCCGCCGTCGGGGCGGCGATGGATCATGCCGTAGGCGACCTGCTTGTCGACAGTCCGGCGGCTGACCGCCGGATCGAGGTACCTGGTGACCGCCGCGAACCCGGCTTCGTCGACGATGCCGCCGGGTGCGGCGAGCCTGGTCCGTAGTTCGACCAGGAGGCCGGTGGCGGCCGGCCCGCCGTACCGCTGGCTCAGCTCCGCCCCGCCCCAGTCGTGACCGGCGAGCATTCCGGCGCGGTACGCGCGGTCGACGGCCGGGGCGACCAGACCGGCGGCCCGGTGGGGCGCCAACTCGATGGTGTTCACAGACCGATCGACCGCAGGACGGCGAAGCCCTCCTCCGCGATCCGCCGGATCAGGCCGTCGTTGACGTCGCGGTTCTCGTCCAGCACCGTCACCTCGTGCTCGGCCAGCCAGCGGTACTCGGTGTGCTTGCCGGCCTCAAGCGTCGGGTGGGCGAGGTCGCCGTCGACCCGTACCAGGAAGTCGTGTTCGATCCGGGCCAGGCCGTCGTCGCCGACGTAGTGGTATTCGCCCACCGGGCCGAGAACGTGCGACAGGAGCCAGCCGGTCTCCTCGGTGATCTCCCGGCGGAGTGCCTCGTCGACGTCCTCGCCGGGCTCCAGGTGCCCTCCGACGATGTCCCAACAATTGGGAAAAAGTCGTCGGTGCGGCGACCTGCGCTGGAAGAAGATGCGGCCGTCGTGGTCGACGATCAGCGCGCCGGCGCAGCGCAGGGGGTCGGTGGGCACCGTTTGACAGTAGCGAGCGCTCCGGCGATTCGGCGATGCCGTGGTCTTGTCCAGGAAACATCCACAGACCACCATGTCCCTACCGGATGCCAACGTCGGCAGGGGTGATGCGTGATGCAGGTACGGGAAGCAATGTCCAGCCAGGTTCTCGTCGTCGGTCCGGAGCACACGCTCCGCCAGGCGGCCCAGATGATGTCGGCCCGCGGTGTCGGGTCGGCCGTCGTGATCGACCCGGAGTCCGAGGGGGTCGGGATCATGACCGAACGCGACGTGTTGAAGGCCATCGGCGCGGGCCTCGACTGCGACGTGGAACGCACCCGCTCCCACCTGACCTGGGACGTCGTCTACGCCGGGCCGGAGTGGACGGTCGCCGAGGCAGCCGCCGCGATGGCTCGGGGCGGGTTCCGGCACCTCGTGGTGCTGGACGGCCGGGAGGTCGCCGGCGTGATCTCCGTTAGGGACATCATGCGGGTCTGGGCGGAGAACTCGGCCCTCACCACGAGCTGACCGCTCCATGCGGGTGTGCCCGGCGGAATCGACGGGTAAGGATTCCGTGCGGGCGCGGAGATTCCGCCACCCGTGGGGGAGGGCCCGATGCGTGACGCGGAGCGCCTGGTCGAGCAGCAGTACGCCATGCTCCTGAGTCGGGATGTGGCTCGACTCCCGGATCTGTACGCCCCGGAGGCGTTCTACGCCATGCCAGGTGTCACGGTCCGCCCGATCGAACTGCCCGCCCTGCTGCGTACCTGGACGGGTGCCTTCCCCGACCTGCGGGTCGACCCGCTGGGCTCGGTTCGGACGTCCGGCGGCGCGGCAGTCGAGTTGCGCCTGACCGGCACCCACACCGGCACGCTGCACTCGCCGTACGGCACCGTGGCGCCCACTGGCCGGTCGGTGAGCTGGGAGGTGGCGGACGTGGTGCGGGTTCGCCGGGGCCGGATCGTCGCGTGGCGTTCCTACTTCGACTGGAGCCACCTGCTCGACGTGCTCGGCGTGCAGTTGGAGGGGCTTTCCCGGTCGGCGCAGCACGACGCGCTCGCACTTCCGGTCTGATCTGACGGCGACCGGTGGAGTCGGGTCACCCGTCCGGTGGCTCAGGATGCGGACATCGCCGTGCCGTCCGCGCGCGCCCCGCCGTCGCCCGTACGCTCAATGTCCATGACCGCCGAGCAGCTGATCTCCTTTGCCCGTGGGGCGCCCTCGCTGGACATCGTCGATGTCGAGGGCCTCAAGGCCGCCGCCGTACGCGCCTTCGACGCCGACCCTGCGGGGATCACGGCGTACGGCACATCCGTCGGCTACCTTCCGCTGCGGAAATGGATCGCCGACAAGCACGGTGTCGAGGCAAACCAGGTGCTTGTCACGAACGGCTCGCTCCAGGCCGACGCGTTCCTCTTCGACCACCTTGTCCGTCCCGGCGACGCTGTGGTGGTGGAGCGTCCGACGTACGACCGGACGCTGCTCAACCTGCAGCGGATGGGCAGCGAGTTGTACGGGGTTCCGGTCCAGCCTGACGGCGTGGACACCGCCGAGCTGCGCAAGCTCCTGGAGTCCGGGGTACGTCCCCGGCTCGCGCACATCATCCCGAACTACCAGAACCCGGCCGGCGTGACGCTGTCGTTGGAGAAGCGTCGCGAGCTGCTCGACCTTGCCGCGGAGTACGGGTTCATCATCTTCGAGGACGACCCGTACGCGGACATCCGGTTCCGTGGCGAGGCGCTGCCGTCGATGCTGTCGCTGGACACCCGCGGCGTTGTGGTCCACGCGTCGAGCTTCACGAAGACGGTCTGCCCGGGCGTCCGGGTCGGTTACCTGGTCGGCTCCGCGGACCTGATCGCCGACATCGCCAAGAACGCGACGAGCCTCTACATCTCGCCCGGCATGGTGTCCCAGGCGATCGTGCACCAGTTCTGCGTCTCCGGTGACATCGACCGCTCGATCGACACCGTCCGGGCGGCGCTTGGCGAGCGGTCCCAGGTGCTTGCCGAGTCGCTGCGCCGGCACCTGCCGCAGGCCCGGTTCGTCGAGCCCGACGGTGGCTACTTCCTCTGGGTGGAGTTCCCGGAGGACGTCCTTGTGGACAAGCTCGCCCCGGCGGCGGCCGAGCGCGGGGTGGCAGTGGTCAAGGGCAGCGACTTCGTTCTGGACGGTGGGCAGCACGCTCTGCGGCTGGCCTTCTCGGCCGTGACCGCCGACCGGATCGACGAAGGTGTCCGCCGTCTCGCGGAAGCCGTCGAGGCCGTCCGGAGCTGATTCTGTCGGGTTCCTGACAAAACGACGATGCCGGCCGCCCAGGGCTCCCGCCCGGGCGGCCGGCGGCTCACAATGCTGCGAGCGTTATTCGTCATACGTCGTGAGCGTCGCAGGCGACTGCGACCACCGTGCCGTTGCGGGTCACGCGTGCAGCACAACCCCCGCCCCCAATGGGCGCCGGGTGGGCCGTGTCGTCCTCTCACCCCCCGACGCGACCCGGCCCGCCCGGCGCCGCCCCCGCGACCGCCGTCACACCTGCCGATGGCGACCATCGGCGTAGCCTGCAAGCCGCAGGCGAGCGCGGGGAGGTGTCGAGATGACAGATCGGGCAGATCGCGGCCGGTCGGTGCTGCCGAGCACCGGACGGGCACTGCGACCCCGGGCGTGGCCGTCCCCGGTGCGGGCGGTCACCCGGATGCTCAACGCCGACGGCTCGCCCCCCACGCCGGCCCCCGCCGGCTCCGGCCGCAGCGGCGTGGTCGACTGCGCGCTGTACGTCGACGGCAAGCGGCAGCCCGGCGACTGGACGTACGCGGACGCGCTGGAGGTGGCCCGCCGCGAGGAGCACGGCTTCGTCTGGCTCGGGCTGCACCAGCCTGAGTTGACTGAAATGACAGCCATCGCGGAGACCTACGGTCTGCACGAGCTGGCCGTCGAGGACGCGGTGAAGGCAGCGCAGCGGCCCAAGTTGGAGCGGTTCAACGACGTCACGTTCCTTGTGCTGCGTACGGCCCGGTACTGCGAGCACGCCGAGCTGACCGAGAACTCCGAGGTCGTCGAGACCGGCCAGGTGATGCTGTTCATCGGCCCGAAGTTCCTGATCAGCGTCCGGCACGGGGACGCCTGCCGGCTCTCTCCGGTCCGCGCCGAGTTGGAGACCAAGCGGGATCTGCTGCTGCACGGCCCGTGGGCGGTGGCGTACGGCATCACCGACCGCGTGGTCGACCTCTACCTGGAGGTGGCCGAGCAGCTGGAGGACGACCTGGACGTCCTGGAGGCCGAGGTCTTCGACCGCAACAGCCACGGTCGGATCCAGCGGATCTACCAGATGAAGCGCGAGCTTGTGGAGTTCAAGCGGGCTGTGATCCCGTTGCAGCGCCCGCTGATGACGCTGACCTCCCAGGTCAACCGCGAGGTGCCCAAGGAGATCCGGCGCTACTTCCGGGACGTGCAGGACCACCTGAGCCGCACTGTCGATCAGGTCAACTCCTACGACGACCTGCTGAACTCCATCCTCCAGGCGCGCCTGGCCCAGGTCACCGTCGACCAGAACAACGACATGCGCAAGATCGCCGCGTGGGCGGCCATCGCCGCGTTCTGGACCGGCGTCGCAGGCATCTACGGCATGAACTTCGAGAACATGCCCGAGCTGAAGATGACGTACGGCTATCCCGTCGTGCTTGCCCTGATGCTCGGGGTCTCCCTCGCCCTGTACCGCTGGTTCCGCCGCAACGACTGGCTCTGACCCGCGTACACCTGGCAACCCGGCACCGACGGACGTCGCCGAGCTGAGGGCGCGAAAGCGCCGGCGAGCGGGGTAACCCGCGTCGCCGGCGCCCGGTAGCGCTGCCGCTGCGGTCAGCGGCGGCCGTTGGTGCGGGCAGTGTCCTTGCCCAGCGCCTTGGTGAGGTCATCGGCCGGGCGGCCGGAGACGTCCTTGGCGCCCTCGGCGACCGCCGGGACCTTGTCGGTCGGGCGGATGCCGGTCGTCGACGGGCCGGGGGTGGCGGGGGCTGTGGTGCTGGCGCTGTCGCCGCCGGCCACCGCCGAGCTGCCCGCGCCGGTCATCCCGGTCATGGCCGACCCGTCGGTACCCTTCGGCGTCGACGGGGTGCGCACCTCGAACGAGTCGACCTCGTCGCGCATCGGCTCCAGGGTGCGGGTCGGGTCGTACTCGGCCCACTCCTGCTGCTCCCGACGACGGCGCAGAGCGACCGCGCCGGCCAGGCCGGCGATGGCACCCGCCGCCAGAAGGCCGGTCATCATCGGGCCGCGACGACGCGGCTGCTTCTTTTTCCCAGTGATCCGCATGCTCTTCGACTTGGCCTTCCTGGTCAACGGCCCTGCCTGCGCGGCGCCGTCACGGGCCGCCGCGGCCAGCGGTGCCAGCGTGGTGAGTGTCGTCCCCCAGCCGGTCGACGCACGATCGCGTACCTTCGCCGCGGTCGGCGCGACGTAGCCGCGGGCGACCTGCACCCGCGGGCCGACCGTCGAGCCAGCGCCCTTAGCGGCGTGGTTGGCTGCTTGCATCAGGTGGCTGATGCTCCGGTTCAGCTCCGCCTTGGCCAGCTGACCCTCAGACTTACGCCGCCCGATTCCAAACACGGTCCCACCTCCTGGGAGTTGTTCCTTCGTCATCCTCCACCTTCGGATGCCTCCGCGATGCCAGATCGGGCACATGGGAGGATCCGCATGGAACTGACCAACGAGTGAGGAGTACCCGTGGCCGAGGCTGTCTACGCCACCTTGCACACCAACGCTGGGCCGATCCGTCTGGAGCTCTTCCCGAACCACGCGCCGAAGACGGTCCGCAACTTCATCGACCTGGCCGAGGGCAACCGGGAATACACCGACCCGCGCACCGGCCAGCCGGGCAGCGGGCCGTACTACGACGGCACCATCTCGCACCGCGTGATCAGCGGTTTCATGGTCCAGATGGGCGACCCGACCGGCACCGGTCGCGGCGGACCGGGCTACAAGTTCGCCGACGAGTTCCACCCGGACCTGCGCTTCGACCGGCCGTACCTGCTGGCGATGGCGAACGCCGGACCGGGCACCAACGGTTCGCAGTTCTTCATCACCGTGTCGCCGACGCCGCACCTCAACAACCGGCACACCATCTTCGGGCAGGTTGCCGACGAGGAGTCGGTGAAGGTCGTCGACTCGATCGCGAACACCCCGACCGGCCCGAGCGACCGTCCGCTCCAGGACGTCGTGATCGAGCGGGTCGAGATCGAGCGGTCTGCTGGCTGACGAACCAGCGAGGTACCTTTGCTCGCATGATTGAGCGCTCCGGAGCACCCCACCGGCCAGCGCCGGTGCCCCGCGCGGTGACGGACGGAGGGTCGGCCCGGTGAGCGAGTCCCCACCGACCACCCCGGTCTGCTACCGGCACCCCGGTCGGGAGACCTACGTCCGGTGCACCCGCTGCGACCGGCCGATCTGCCCGGACTGCATGCGGGACGCGTCCGTCGGGCACCAGTGCCCGGAGTGCGTCAACGAGGGACGTCGTAGTGTCCGGCCGGCGCGTACCGCCTTCGGTGGTGGTGCGGCCGGCCGGCACGGCTACGTCACCAAGGCGCTCATCGCGCTGAACGTGCTGTTCATGGTGCTCTCCATCGCCTCCGACCGGGGTGGAGACGCGGCAGTGGGCGGCTCCGGCTTTGGCGGTCTGATGGGCGGCAGCACGCCGCTTACCAACTGGGGTTCGGTGCTCGGGCTGGCGGTCTTCCCCGACGGCACGCTCGGGGGCATCGCCGACGGCCAGTGGTACCGGCTGGTCACCGCGATGTTCCTGCACTACGGCGTGATCCACCTGCTGCTCAACATGTGGGCGCTCTGGGTGCTCGGCCGTTCGCTGGAGGCCAACCTGGGGCGGGCCCGTTTCGCTGCGCTCTATCTGATCGCGGGTCTCGGCGGTAACGTCGCCGCCTACCTGTTCAGCGCACAGAACTCGGCCACCGCCGGTGCGTCCACCGCCGTCTTCGGTCTCTTCGCCGCGCTGATCATCATCGAGCGCAAGCTGGGCCGTGACATCTCCCAGGTGATCCCGATCCTGGTGATCAACCTGGTGTTCACGTTGACAGTGCCGGGCATCTCGATCCCCGGACACCTGGGCGGCCTCGCGGTCGGTGCCGCGATGGCCCTGGTTCTCGCCTACGCGCCCCGGGGCCGGCGCACGCTGGTGCAGGTCGGCGGCGCTGCGGTGATCCTGCTCATCCTGCTGGCCCTTGTCCTGTTCCGCACCGCGCAACTGTTGGGCTGACCGCCGGCTGTCCGGTCGTGTGGGCTGACCGCAGGTTATCCGGTCGCGCCCGGACGGGCGGCGTGCAGCTCGGCGGCCACGTCCTCGGGCATGGTGCCCAGGTCGTAGCGACCGAAGAGGTGCAGCGACTCGCCCGCGTCGATCTCCAGCATCTCGGTGGTCAGCCCCAACCGGGGTCGACGGTCCACGGTGATCGCCTCGATCGCCGGCCAGGGCAGCATCCGCCGGCCAGCGAATCCGTGGATGACGGTGACCCCCTCCGGGTCGACCGCCAACCGGACCGGCGCGATCAGATCGCGTACCGCCCAGCCCGCCAGCGCGACGGCCGCCAGGCAGGCGAGGACCAGCCGTACCGTGTCGCCGTCGGCAAAGAGCAGCCCGAGCGCGACGAGCGCAGCCGCGCCGGCCAGCTTCGCCGCCGGCAGACTCGCGGGCACCCGCCACTGTCGGGCCGGGGAGATCTCATCCATCCGCCCAGCATGCCCGCGGGCGGACGACCGGTCCACCGACGACGTAGGATCGGGTCAGTCAGGTTACCGGGGAGTAAACATGAGTGACGCGGTCATCGTCGGCGCGGTACGCACCCCGGTCGGGCGGCGCAAGGGCAGCCTCGCCGGTGTCCACCCGGTCGACCTCTCGGCGCACGTGCTGCGCGCCCTCGCCGAGCGCACCGGGCTCGACCCGGCGCAGGTCGACGACGTCTTCTGGGGCTGTGTGTCCCAGGTCGGCGAGCAGTCGTGGAACATCGCCCGCAACGCGGTGCTCGCCGCCGGCTGGCCCGAGTCGGTGCCCGGCACCACGCTCGACAGGCAGTGCGGCTCCAGCCAGCAGGCACTGCACTTCGCCGCCGCGACAGTCCTCTCCGGCCAGGCCGACCTGGTGGTCGCCGGCGGGGTGGAGTCGATGACCCGTGTGCCGATGGGTTCCAGTGTGGGCGGCGGCATGCCGTTCAGCGACCAACTCCGGTCCCGCTACCGGGGCGTCGAGGGCTTCGCCGACGACGAGCCGCTGCCGTTCAACCAGGGCGTCGGCGCCGAGCTGATCGCCCGGCGGTGGCGTCTGTCGCGTACCCAGCTCGACGAGTTCGCGCTGGCCAGCCACGAGAAGGCAGCCGCCGCGCAGGACGCCGGGGCGTTCGACCCGGAGTTGACGCCCGTGCCGCTCGCCGACGGCGGCAAGTTCGCGGCCGACGAGGGCATCCGCCGGACCACCTCCCTGGAGAAGCTCGGTGAGCTGGCCACCCCGTTCCGCGCCGACGGCGTGGTGACCGCCGGCTCCGCGTCCCAGATCTCCGACGGCGCCGCCGCGCTCGCAGTGACCACCTCCGACTGGGCCAGCCGGCACGGCCTGCGCCCACTGGCACGGATCCACACCGCAGTCGTCGCCGCCGACGACCCGGTCACAATGCTCACCGCGCCCATCCCGGCCACCGCGAAGGCACTGCGCCGCGCGGGGCTGGGCATCGAGGAGATCGGGGTGTACGAGGTGAACGAGGCGTTCGCCCCGGTGCCGCTGGCGTGGCTGGCGGAGACCGAGGCCGACCCGGAGCGGCTCAACCCGCGCGGCGGCGCTATCGCCCTCGGTCACCCGCTCGGCGGTTCCGGTGCCCGGATCATGACCACGATGCTCCAGCACATGCGGGACAACGGGATCCGCTATGGCCTCCAGACCATGTGCGAGGGCGGCGGCATGGCCAACGCCACGATCGTCGAGCTGGTCTGATCCCGAGCCCCTCTGCGACTGGCGAACTGTCGCGGCGCGCCGCCACTGAAAAGGCATGGCACGGAAGGGGCAACCGACCCTAGGGTGCCCACCGTGGAGACGATCGCCGGTGAGCGTGCCCCCGACTGGTCCAGCGAGCAGTGGCAGACGCGGGCTCGCGGCTGGGTCGACGAGCAGCTCGCGGCAGCCGGCCGGCGGATCACCGGGGCTGTGGAGCCCCGGGTCCGTCCGTGGTCGCTCGTCTGGCGGGTGCCCACCGACGGCGGGCCGGTCTGGTTCAAGGCAAACAACCAGGGCACCGTGCACGAGGCCGTCCTGATCGCGACGCTGGCCGAGCTGACCCCCGACCGGGTGCTGACACCGATCGCCGTGGACCCGCAGCAGGGCTGGTCACTGCTGCCCGACGGCGGGGAGTCGCTGCGTGACGTGCTGGGCCGAGATCCGGACCTGGCGCACTGGGAACGGGCGCTGCCCGGGTACGCCGCACTCCAGCTCGCCACCGCGCCACGCGCCGACGAGCTGGTCGCCCTCGGGGTGCCGGACCACCGCCCCGAGGTGCTGGCCGGGTTGCTCGCCGACCTGCTGGAAGACCGTGAGTCGCTGCGGATCGGCGCCGAGGACG
This sequence comes from Micromonospora profundi, assembly GCF_011927785.1. NCBI lineage: Bacteria > Bacillati > Actinomycetota > Actinomycetes > Micromonosporales > Micromonosporaceae > Micromonospora > Micromonospora profundi. Next base: position 6,092,253 of record NZ_JAATJK010000001.1, read on the forward strand.
GGCTCGACCCGGAGACGTACGAGCGGCTGCGGGCAGAGGTTCCGGCGTACGCCGAGCGCTGTCGCCGGCTCGCCGACCTCGGCATCGCGTCCACCATCCAGCATGACGACCTGCACGACGGCAACGTCTTCGCCGGCCCGGACGGGTACCGGTACTTCGACTGGGGCGACGCCTCGGTGGCGCACCCGTTCGGCACGCTGCTCGTGACAGTGCGCTCCATCCGGTACGCCGCCGAACTGGCTGCCGACGACGCCGCGCTGGTCCGACTTCGCGACAGTTATCTGGAGGCGTGGACCGACAGGTACGACCGCCGGACACTTGTCGAGGCAGCCGACCTGGCGATGAACCTGGGCGCGGTGAGTCGCTCACTGTCCTGGCGGCGAGCCCTGGACACCGTCGACCCGGCACGCGCCGAGTACGCCGAGGCGGTGCCCGGTTGGCTCGCCGAGCTGTTCGCCGCCGCCCCGTTGCAGCCCGACTCCTGACCAAGATCCGTCCCCGTCGGAAGTCGGACATGCAGTGCGACGGGCGGCGTGGAACTTCCAAAAAGCGCCGTGACCCGCGTCACCCCTGCCGGGGGGTCGTTGGGCAGGTCATGGACGTCTTCTCCCGAACGTTCCTCCCGGCCGCTGCCGAGGCTGGCCTGGCCGTGCAGACCGTGAGCCGGCACATGCCGGTGTTCCGGCGCTGCGTCGGCTCCGGTGACGCGACAATCCTGGTCACCCGTTGCAGCCGCCCCGACCGCCCGGTCACCGGCGACTACCTACTCCTGCTCACCCACCGCCGGCTGGTGGTGACCCAGCAGACGCGGCTGCTGCACCGGCTGCGCCTGCACCTCAACACCGAGCTGCGCGAGCTGAGCAACGTCACCTGGAGCCCTGATCCGCGGCTGCACTCGGTCGAGCTGGCCGCCACAGCGATCGACGGGATACGTGAGCGGTTCCTGATCCGCACCACCCACCCCAAGCAGGTGTGGCAGATGGACGCCCTGCTCAACCACGCGTTCCGTACCCGACTGCGGACGCCCCGCGAGCGGATCGTCGCCACCATCGGCGACGCACCGGCGCCCGTACTACCGAGCGTGTTCCGCCCCGCCGTGGCGCGCTGACGGCACGCGCCTTTACCGAACCCGAACACGCGTCGATCGCGCCGGGACCGCCCGGTCGGCAATCATGGGCCGGTGACCGCCGAAACGTCGTACCGCGGGCTCGTCCTCGTGGTCGAGGACGAGCCGGCCATCGCCGACCTCGTGCGGCTCTATCTCACCCGCGACGGGTTCGGCGTGCAGATGGAACGTGACGGCGAGGCGGGCCTGAGCGCCGCCCGCCGACTGCGCCCGGTGGTCTGCGTCCTGGACATCGCACTGCCCGGCCTGCCCGGCACCGAGATCTGCCGGCGGCTGCGCGAGGCTGGCGACTGGACGCCCGTCATCTTCCTCACCGCCCGTGACGACGAGGTGGATCGGATCGTCGGCCTGGAGTTGGGCGCCGACGACTACGTCACCAAGCCGTTCAGCCCGCGCGAACTTGTCGCCCGGGTGCGTGCCGTGCTGCGCCGCGCCGCAGGCCCCGACGGGGCGGAGCAGCCACGCGCCGTCGGCGCGGTGACGCTCGACCCGGCCCGCCGGACCGTCACCGCGGCGGGCGCCCCGGTGCAGCTCACCTCCACCGAGTTCGACCTGCTGGCGCACCTCATGGCCCGACCGGGGCGGGTGTTCAGCCGGGAGGAGTTGCTGGCCGGGGTGTGGGGCTACGCCGCGCACGCTGGCACCCGCACCGTCGACGTGCACGTCGCCCAGGTGCGGGCGAAGCTCGGCCCGGCAAGTGTCATCCGCACCCACCGGGGTGTGGGGTACGCCGTCGATGCCTGACCACCCCGTACCGCGACAGCCCGCGCGCACCGAAGCGCAGGCCGGGGCGCTGCCTGTGGTCGCCGTTCCACCGCCGGCAGCACCTCGACGCCGCCGGTTCGGCGAGACGCTCACCGCCCGCGCTGTGCTCGTCACCTGCACTGTGGCGCTGGTGTCGGTGCTTGTCACCGCCATCGTCGCGGTGCCGCTGGCGATCCGCGGCGCGGAGCGGCGCGAGCAGGAGGCGCTCGCCGCGCAGGCACGGCTCGCCGCCGAGGTGCTGCGCACACGGTTGGACCGGGGTCGCACCGCCGACGAGGAACGGCTCATCCGGCAACTGCGCAGCCAGGGCATCGACGCGTACCTGATCAGGGGCGGGACCGCCGACCGGGCGGGCCTGCCGCCCCGCGTGGTGCAGCGGGTCGGACAGGGCCGCAACGTGTCGGCGCGCCGCCCGGTCGACGGCCGCCGTGCTCTCGTCGAGGGCCGGGCTCTGCCCGGCGGCAACGGGGTGGTGCTCTCCCGCGCCTCGTCGCCGGGGCTGTGGCGGCAGGTACTGCTCAGCCTCTGGCTGCCGCTGCTGGCAGGGCTGGCCGCCGGCGTGGTGGCCGGGCTGCTGCTGGCCCGCCGCCTGGCCCGGCCGATCCGGGTCGCCGCGACCGCCGCGGCTCGGCTGCGCGCCGGGGACCGCGCCGTACGGGTGCCGGTCGAGCCACCGGACGAGGTCGCCGACCTTGCGGAGGCGTTGAACGGGCTGGCCGCCGCGCTGACCACCAGCGAGGGGAGGCAGCGGGAGTTCCTGCTCTCCGTCTCGCACGAACTGCGGACCCCGCTGACAGCGATCCGTGGGTACGCCGAGGCGCTGGCCGACGGGGTGATCGAGGCGGACGGCACGGCTGCCGCCGGCCGGACGATGCTCGCCGAATCGCAGCACCTCGACCGGCTGATCGGTGACCTGCTGGCGTTGGCCCGGCTGGAAGCCGCCGACTTCCCCCTCGAACCGGCGCCGGTGGACCTGACCCGTCTCGCCGCCGACGCCGAGCCCACCTGGTCGGGCCGGTGCGCGGCGGTGGGAGTGTCGTTCCGGGTGGAGAGCCCCGACCGGCCGGTCCCGGCGTACACCGATCCGGGTCGGATCCGGCAGGTGGTGGACGGGCTGCTGGAGAACGCGCTGCGGGTCGTACCCCCGGGAGCGCCTGTGGTGCTCGCGGTCCGGCAGGCGGGCGCGGACCCGGCTGCCGGCGGGGTCCTGGAGGTCCGCGACGGCGGGCCGGGCCTCACCGACGACGACCTGGCTGTGGCGTTCGAGCGGGGAGCGTTGCACGAGCGCTACCGGGGGGTGCGCAAGGTGGGCAGCGGTCTGGGGCTGGCGCTGGCTGCCGGGCTGGTCCGTCGGCTCGGTGGAGACATCACCGCGGGTCACGCGCCGGAGGGCGGTGCCGCGTTCACGGTCCGGCTGCCAAGTGATCCTTACCGGATCCGAACATCGGCCTGACGTTGCGCTCGTCATCGCCGGGCAGGCTGAGGGCTCCACTGACGAGAGGGAACGCCATGCCACGTTGGGGACTCGCCACCGCCACCACGTCACTGCTCGCAGCTGTGGCACTCGGCGCCAGCGGCTGCGGAGCGGCCGAGGTGGCCAGCCCACCGGCCCGGGACGCCGCCGTCGAGGTCGCCGCCGCGCTGGGCGTGGAGGGTCAGGCGCTCACCGCGATGGGCTTCGACGCCGATGACCTGGACACGCAACCGGTCGCCGCGCCGGCCAGCCCGTCTCCCACCACTGCGGAGAAGGCCAGGCCGAAGCGCGGTGAGGAGTGGCGTCAGCGCCGCCAGGCCCGGGTGCTGCTGCGCAAGAACACCCTGCACGGGGAGGCCGTCGTGCAGACGAAGGACGGCGGTACGCGGACCGTCGCCGTGCAGCGCGGCGAGGTCACGGCGATCGACGGCAACTCGATGACGGTCAAGTCCACCGATGGCTTCACGATGACCTGGACCTTCGGTGAGGACCTGCGGGTCGTGCAGCGGCGCACCACGGTGCAGCCCAGCGAGGTGAAGGTCGGCGCGAAGCTCGGTGTCGCTGGCGCGAAGGACGGTGACAAGGGAGTCGCCAGGCTCATCCTCATCCCCCGCACCAAGTGAAAGGAAGGGCCCCTTCTTATCGCCTCGGCGATAAGAAGGGGCCCTTCCTTTCGTCAGTAGACGCGGGAGCCGATGAAGTCGCCGTGACCGTAACCGACCGGGTTCGCGGCGGTACGGGCCTCGGACGACCACTGCTGCCGGGTGCTCGTGGAGCAGGCGGCCAACCGCAGTCGGGGAGTGCCCGCGGTGTCGAACGCCACGCAGAGGTTGCTGGCGCTGGCCGGCTTGAGCTGGTTGCCGACGAAGGCGAACTGCTGGGCGGGGGTGCCGTTGCAGTCGTAGATGTTGACAGCGGTGCCGGACGTCATCGATCCACCCGCGACGTCCAGGCAGCGGTCGTGGGAGAGCTCCGAGTGCAGCGAACGCCGTGTCGAGTCGTACCAGAAGCCCTGGTTGCGCCCTCCGTGGCAGCCGTACGACTGCTGGGGTGTGCCGTTGCGTGAGTCGTACCCCTTACCGTCGACGCACGTGTTGGTGGCCAGGTTGCGCAACTGCTTGAACTGGAGCAGGCCGGCGTAGAGCACGCCGCCGCCGGTGCTGGCCGGGTCGACGCAGGTGGCCTGGTTCTGCCCGGAGTTCCAGAACTGCGTGATGCACTGGGCGAACATGCCGTGCCCACGGGCGTTCGGGTGGAACGACTGCCGGGCGGCGTTCTCGTTCCAGATCCCCACCTCGATGAAGAGGCCACGGACCGAGGTGTTGTCGGTGCACACCTCGTGGCCGTGGAACAGCCGGCTCGCGTCGAGGTAGCGGGTGCCGGTGTTCGCGGCGGCCGACCGCAGCGCCGACTCGAACAGCGGCACCGCCTTGTTCCTGGCGAACGCGGCGTCGGCGAGGTAGAGCAGGCAGCCGCCGGAGTACCAGCCGGGGAAGTTCGGGTTGTCCTCCACGTCCGGGCTGGCCGGACCGGGGTACGACATCAGCACCAGCTCGTAGTCCGAGCGCAGGTAGCCGGCTTTGGTCATCGTCGCCCGGATGTCGGTGAGCGCCGCCTCCACCGCGCGCCGGCTGCCGTCGGTCCGGATCGTCCACTGGTCGGTGTAGGCCGGGTAGCAGTTGCCCTGTAGGAAGACCCGGCGTACGGCGCAGTCGGTGGCGACCGGCCCGAACTGGATGGTGCCGTCGCCGTTCGCGCCGACCACCACCCAGATCAGCTTGACGTGCGTGTTGCGCGCCTTGATGCCCAGGTAGTCGCCCTGGTTCAGCTCGTTGTGCTGGGTCGGCCCGCCCGCGATGAGGTTCCACGGGGTCGCGCCGGAGCACGCCAGGTTGTATCGCGTGTCCGACTGGATTCCGGTGCGGAACACCGCCTGGTCGTACGAGCGGTCGCACCAGTTGCCGTTCTGGTGGGTGCCGGGGACGTAGTTGCCGACCCCCTCACCGGAGATCTGACTGTCACCCATGGTGATCAGCGCGGTGCGGCGTTGCTCGATCGGGCGGATCGCCGGGCTTCCGTAGAGAGCTGTCGCTTCGGCGGCCCGGACGGTCTCCAGGTTGGCGGGCAGTGGTTGGACAGCGGGTCGGTCGGCGGCAGCGGCGGGAGCGGCGGTGGCGGTGGCGGTCGGTCCGGCGAGCATCGGCAGGACAAGAGCGGCGACGGCGACGGCGGTGGTGCAGGCCCGTCGTCGGGTCGCACGTTCGGGCCTGGCGGGGGTGACAGGCATCGACGCACTCCTTTCGGCTCGATCGCGGGACGTCGATCGAGTTACCAGAAGGTAACCCGGTGATCGGTGGATGTGAATGCAGCTCGGGTTCTTGCGCGCGGGTTGCCGAACCGCCCGGATCGGACGATCCGGTCACCCGACACGGCTCGCGCGCGTTCGCCCCGCCGGGTCAGCCCCGCCGCGTCAGCCCGGCCAGGCCAGCCCGCCGAGGCGTCAGGTCAGCGCGACGAGTCAGCGGCCGGGCGGCAGCGCGTAGCCGACGTAGCCGCGGAACTCCAGCCGCCAGCCGGCCGGAACCAGCTTGGCGCAGGCCGGCTGGCTGCCGGTGCAGACGATCGCGTCGACCGAGGTCGGGTCGGCGGGCGGCCGTTCCGGAAGGACCGACTGCAACGCCACCAGATCCGGCGACCGCCCGTCGGTGTGGCGCAGCAGCAGCCACCACGGGTACTCCCAGTTGTCGTTCTGCTGCACCAGCCCGATCCGCTGGGCGCCGCTGTCGCGGACGGCCGTCGCGGCCCAGCGGAACTCGTCGGTCCACTGCGGGCGGCGCAGGAACCGGGTGTCCCAGTCCGAGGTGGTGAAGACCGAGCCGTCGCCGACGAGCCGGCGCGGGAATCCGTACGACAGAGAGAGCACCCCGGCCAGCGCCGAGGTGGCCAGCACCGCGACAGCGGTCATGGTGGCCACCGAACGCCGTCCGCGCCCACCTGTGGCGTGGCGCCGGAAGAGCGCGTCAAGCCACAGGCCGGCGAGCGGGATGGCGAGCACCAGGGCGTAGAGGATCAGCCGGTTGCCCCACGGCTGCCACTTGATCATCGAGGTGTGTAGCAGGACGGCGGCGAGCACCACAACGGCGTACGCCCGCAGCGGCCCCGCCAGCCCGGGGTCGATCCGGCGGGGGCGGGTGAGCGCGACCACCGCGCCGATCAGTGCCAGTACCCCGGCGATCGGAAAGGCCACCCGGTCCTCGTCCGGGTACCAGGCGGGCTCGGGAAAGATCTCCCGGCCGAAGGTGATCTCCCGGTCCTGTGGGTCGACGCCGATCGCCTCCGCGCCGTTGATGATCGCCTCCGCGCCGGCCCGCCGCAGCGGCGCCAACGGCGTGTCGAACGCTGTGTGCCCGATCCGCAGGGCGTTCACCAGGATCGACTGCGGATCGTGGCGTTCCATCGGGATCGACTCGCGCAGCCGGGGCGGGCCCAGCGGATGCCCGAACTCGGCAGTCACCCGGGCCATGAACGGGCCGACCACAGTGGCCGCGACCAGCAGGATCAACACCGAACCGCCGACGGTACGCGCGACCGGACCAACCGGTCGGGCCGTTCCCGCATGCGTACGGCCGCTCACTGCAAGCCGGAGTTGGGCCAGTCCCCAGAGCACAAGCAGCGGACCCACCGCGATGAGGCCACTGGTCTTCGTCACGGCGGTCAGCCCGGTGGCCGCCCCCAGCCCGAGCAGGGTGCCCAGGCCAGCCCGTCGGTGCAGCCCATCCAGCACCAGGGTCGCCGCGCACGCCACCCACGCCGCGCAGACCAGGTCGGTCTGCGTGCTCGTGGCCTGGAGTACGACCATGGGGGTGCTGGCCAGCACGAACGCGGTGATCAGTTGAGCCCGCCGGCTGCCGCCGAGCTGCGCGGTGATCCGGGCGACCGCCAGCAGGCAGATGATCCCGGCGGCCCACTGCACCAGGTTGTGCAGCGCGTCCCCGCCGGTCAGCAGGCGCAGGTGCAGCAGCAGGTACTCCGCGCCGGGCGGGATGGTCACCTGCCTGTGGATGGCGGTCGGCCAGAAGTCGAGGTCGCCCTGGGCGACCCAGTGCTCCACCTTGGGCAGGTGGTACGTCTGCGAGTCGAAGTTGTTCGGCTCGGCCAGCAGTGCGACAAGCAACTCCACCAGCAGCAGGCCGCCGATGGTGCCGGCGAGCAGCCGCTCGCCCCGACCCGCCGTACGCCAGGCGTCGGCCGCTCGGGCGAGTGGGTTCGCGCGTACCCGATCGGGTTGGACCGGCGCGACGTCGTGCGCGCCGCCGTCGGTGACCGGGGCGGGCGTCGCCGGGCCGGTGCCGGCGGTCATCGCCGCGCCGACCGGCACCGGGCGGGGCGCGGCGACCTGGGGCTGCGCGGCAGCCTGCCGCTGGCGCAGCACCGCGGCGGTCCCGGCGGCAAGCAGGAACAGCAGCCAGGCGACCACGAACGCCGGCCGGGTCAGCGCGTGCAGGGCTCCGAGCAGTTCGACGACGAGCACCGCGTACGCGCCGGTGAGCAGGGCGGCGCGCACCACGGCGAGTCGTAGCGGCGCCACCGTGTCAGTCCGGCGCGGCCTCGTCGCGACGGTGAGTAGGAGCACCGAGGCGGCGGGTAGCACCGCGAGCAGGAAGCCGGCAGCCGACATGGCGCGAAGTAAACACCATCCGGCTGAGCCCGCCACGCCGGCTGCCCGATGGTGCGGCCAGCGTTTGGCTGACCAGCCACGCTAGGCTATGCCCGACGTGTTGTCGCCACCGTGGAGAATCCCGTGAAGCTGTCGATCCTCATGCCGGTCTACAACGAGGAAGAACGCATCGCGGATGCCCTCAAGCAGGCATTGGCGGTGGATTACCCGTGCGAGATCGAGTTGGTAGTGGTCGATGACGGCAGCCGTGACGGCACCGGTGAGATCCTCGGTCGCGCCGACGATGCACGCCTGCGGGTCATCACCCACCAGCGCAACGCCGGCAAGGGCGCGGCCATCAAGACCGCGGTGGACAGCGCCGAGGGTGACTACATGGTCATCCTCGACGCCGACCTTGAGTACGACCCGCAGGACATCCCCAAGCTGCTCGACCCGGTGCTCGACGGGCGGGCCACGGTGGTCTACGGCAATCGCACCTTCGGCAGCCACAGCGCCTACAGCTTCTGGTACGTGATGGGCAACAAGGGCGTCACGATGGCGGCCAATGTTTTGTTCAACTCGTACATCGGCGATCTGGAGACCTGCTTCAAGCTGATGCCTGTGGCGCTCTACAGGTCGCTTGAGGTGCGCTCGCGTGGCTTCGGCATGGAGGCCGAGGTGACCGGCAAGCTGCTGCGTCGGCGCATCCGGCCGTACGAGGTGCCGATCAGCTACCGGGCTCGCGGGCGCGAAGAGGGCAAGAAGATCACCTGGAAGGACGGCGTCGAGGCGATCTGGATCCTCGGTCGCGAGCGCGCACGCCGCCGTCCCGCCCCGTCAGCGGTGCGCTGACTTCAGGAACGCGCTTATCGACCGCCGCAGGCCGTCGGCGTCCAGGCCGTGCCACCGGGCGTGGTCGGCCGGGTCGCCGTACCGTCGCAGGTCGGTCTGACCCACCCCGAGCGCCAGCAGCCGATGCGGTACGTCCGCCAGGGCGCGGCTCACGACAGCGCTCGACGTTCCCGCCAGGTACGGCTCGACAAGCACCACCTCGGTCCCGGCGAACGCTCGCAGTCCGGCCGTGTCGAAGGGCCGGGGTGTGTGGGTGTACGCGACAGTCACGTCCATCCCCTCGGTCGCCGCCATCGTGGGATCGAGCATCGGCCCGACGGCCACCACGAGCGGCGCGCCCGTCCCGCCCTGCCGCAGCACGCGGAGGCGGTCGGCGTCCGGGTACCCGTGCGTGTTGCGCTGTTCGCTGAGCCGCAGGTAGACCGGGTCGTCGGTGGCCGCGGCGGCACGCAGCAGGGGCGTGACCTCGTCGGGGTGACCGGGCACCCGAACCGTCCAACCGCCGCCCAGCGAGTCGAAGAGCGCCACGTCGGCCGGCGACTGGTGGGTCCGGCCCTCCCGTGACCCGTCGTACGACGCGCCGATGCTCACCAGGACCGCGCCCACGCCCTGGTGGTCCAGGTCCAACTTGATCTGCTCGTACGTCCTGTCCACCAGGAACGTCGCGTACGAGTGCACGATCGGGCGGAGCCCGGTCAGGGCCAGCCCTCCGGCCATGCCGATCATCAGTTGTTCGCGGATGCCGACGTTGAGCACCCGGTCCGGGTGCCGTCGTCCGGCGGGCGCGAACTGGCTGGCCGAGATGTCGGCAAGCACGAGCGCGGTACGCGGGTCCTCGTCGAGCAGCGCGGCGGTGGTGTCGATGAAAGCGGTACGCATGGTGGTCATCCCTTGCTGTCGATGCGGGCGACCACAAGGTGCGGCCGTGGTGGCCGCTGTCCGGTCAGCGCCGTGTACAGGGCGGTGTGGTCCCGGCCGTCGACGGTGTCGGCGGTCCAGCCGTTGACGGTGAACCTGCTGGCGATGCCACCGGCCCAGCCGTGCGTGGTCGACGAGTTGTCGATGACGATCGCGGTGAGACTCTCCAGCCCTGTCGCTCCCGCGTACGCGATGGCCTCGTGGTTGGAGCCCTCGTCGAGTTCGGCGTCGCCGAGCAGGACGTACACCCTGGGTTTGAGCAGGCCCTGGGCTCGCAGGCCGAGGGCGGTGCCGACGGCCAACCCGAGCCCGTGGCCGAGCGAGCCGGAGCCGATCTCGACGCCGGGCACGAGCAGTCGGTCCGGATGGTGGCCGAGCCGGCTGTCCGGCCCGGCCAGGTCGTCGAGCCAGGCGTCCGGAATGAAGCCGTGCGCGGCGAGCACCGCGTAGTAGGCGGCCGGCCCGTGCCCCTTGGAGAGCAGAAAGCGGTCCCGCTCCGGGTCGTCGACGGTGTCGGGGGTGACCCGCAGCACCCGGTCGTAGAGCACCTGGAGCACGTCGATGGTGGAGTGCGCGCTGGGCCCGTGCTTCTCGTCGCCGGTGAGCCGACGAATCAACTGAGGCAGCCGGGAGCCGGTGTCAGTGGTCAGTGTCGAGGTCATCACACTACTGTGGTAGTTAAAGCGCACTTCACCTCAAGGGCATGGAATGCATGATCTGCTGACGATCGGCGAGTTGTCCGTCCGCTCCGGCGTGGCACCTTCGGCGCTGCGCTACTACGAGCGACTCGGGCTGATCCGCGCCGACCGGACCAGCGGCAACCAGCGTCGCTACGCCCGCTCGGAGCTGCGGCGGGTGGCCTTCATCCGGATCTCCCAGCAGGTCGGAGTGTCGCTTGACGAGATCCGCGCGGCACTCGAATCCCTCCCCGACTCCCGCACGCCCAGCCCGCAGGACTGGGAGCGGCTGTCCGCGAGCTGGCGCGGCCGGCTGGACGAGAAGATCCGCCTGCTCACCAAGCTCCGCGACGACCTCGACAGCTGCATCGGCTGCGGCTGCCTGTCCCTGCAACGCTGCACGCTCTACAACCCGGGGGACGCCCTGGCCGGAGAGGGCCCGGGTGCGCGCCTCATGCTGCCCCGCCCGACCGGCACGCCCGCCTGACTGCCTACTCCCGCCGCCCTCACCCGATCGTGAGCACCACCTTGCCGAAGTGCTCGTTCGACTCGACGAGCCGGTGCGCCTGCGCCGCCTCGGCCATCGGCAGCCGCCGGTCCACGATCGGTCGGATCGCGCCGGCCGTGACCATCGGCCACACCTCGTCCCGTACGCCCTGGACGATCTCCGCCTTCTCCGCGAGCGGTCGGGCGCGCAGCGACGTCGCGCTGACGCTCGCCCGCTTCGTCAGCAGCGCGCCGAGATCCAACTCGGCCTTGCGTCCGCCCTGCATCCCGATCACCACGAGACGACCGCCGGTGGCCAGCGCGGCGACGTTCCGCCCCAGGTAGGACGCGCCCATGATGTCGAGGACGACGTCCGCGCCCCGGCCGTCGGTGACCCGCCGGACCTCCTCGGCGAAATCCTGCTCCCGATAGTCGATCGTGTGTGCCGCGCCCAGCTCACGCAGACGGTCGTGCTTGGCCGCGCGGGCGGTGGTCAGCACTGTGGCGCCGAGCGCCGCCCCGAACTGGATCGCGAACGTGCCGATCCCGCTGCCGCCACCATGCACCAGCAGCGTGTCCCCGGCGCTGAGCCGCCCCACCTGGATCAGGTTCGACCAGACCGTGCATGCCACCTCGGGCAGCGCCGCCGCGTCCACCGAGTCGCAGGCCGGCACCGGCAGCAGTTGCCCGGCGGGGACGGCCACCCGTTCGGCGTACCCGCCGCCGGACAGCAGCGCGCAGACCTGCTGCCCGACCGCCCACCCGGCGACGTCCGCGCCCACCTCCGTGATGACCCCGGAGCATTCCAACCCGGGGTACGCGGAAGCGCCCGGCGGCGGCGGGTAGTGGCCCTGCCGTTGCAGCAGGTCAGCGCGGTTGACGCCGCTTGCCCGCACATCCACGATCACCTCCCCGGGACCCGGCTCAGGATCGGGCACCTCGGCCCAGACCAGGGCATCAGGTCCACCGGGCTGCGGAATCGTGACGGCTCGCATGGCTCAGTCTTACCCGACGCCCGACCGGGCCGCAGGCGCACCCAGCTCATCCCACTGGACACTGTGGACCTGGCGGGCCTCCTGCCCGCGTATTCGGGGAGGGACGCCGGGCCGCCCGGCGGGAGCCGTGGCAGACTATGCGTGGCCGTACACCCTTGGGTGACGGCCCGGGAGGGTTCGCCTAGTGGCCGATGGCGCTGGTCTTGAAAACCGGTAAGGCAGCGATGTCTTCGTGGGTTCGAATCCCACACCCTCCGCTCACCTGGACAGCAAAAACGCCCCCTGATCAGCGCAAACTCTGATCAGGGGGCGTGTCAAACAGTGGCGAGCGGGTCTCACTCAGTCTCGCCGAGGGCGGTCCGGTCTCACTGGTCGCGGCAAATGAGCGGCAACGTTCGGAGTTCCCTCGGCCGGCTGCTCAGGAGCCGCAGGGGGTGAGGGATGAACGGCGAATCCGCTCTCCACGAGATAGCGCTGGACGGCGCGAACAGCCTCGTCGTCCGAGGACACGTCCGCCCTCGGCGAGCCGATCGACCTGATCTCCTTCACCAACTTCCGCCGTTTCCGCCACCGTCGGCGCGGCGTCCCGAGCAGGTCGGCGAAGCAGCCAGCAATCTCCGACGCGATATCAAAGCGTTGCCAGACTTCTTCAGCCGGCGGTTCTCGTTTGAGAATGATGATTGATGAGACCATAGCGCTAGTGGAGTCGGTCCACTCCTCCTCAAGCCTCGCGGGAACCTCCAATTCATGTACCGCCGTCATCACCAATGGTTCAATCTCGGCAGCCATGTTGACCGCTCTTTCGCGAAGCACCTCATTGTCTTGAGCCTCGCGCAAGGCAACCAATCGGCCTGCCAGAAAAAGTGCCTGGTTCATGCCGTGGAGCGCACCGCGCCGCCGACGATCCCGGTCCAGTATGCGCTCTTTGCGCACCTCAAGCCATGGCTTCGCTAGGTACTCAATAAGCAGGGTGGTGAAGGCGGCCACACCAGCGGAAGCCAGAACGCTCGCCCAAATTACGCCTGACTTGTCGATTTCTCATCACCTTCCGCTGCCGTCTCAGTTGGACAAAGCCTGCTCTATTCGCTTGCGTGCCGCCTCGTCCTGGCCATCGATGCACGAGGCATAGACTTTCAAGAGCACATGCACGCTGTGACCGGCCCATTCGGCTACCTGGGTGGCGGGCACCCCGGCGTTGAGCCACAGTGACACGGCAGCATGACGGAGATGGTACGGCACCCGTGCCAGAACGGAGCGTTGCTGGGCGGGGCTAAGCGCCTTTTCTCGTGCTTGTCGCCAGGCTCTCAGGTAGGTGCTTTTCGTGACGGGGCCGGGCCGTGAGCCTGGCGCGTTGAACATCCGCCCGCCCGGGTTGCCGTAGTGCTGGCGGTGGTGCCGCAATATGCGGACAAGTTCCGGGCAGGCCGGCACGTCGCGCGTTGCCTTCTTCGCTCGATGCTTTAGCTCTCGGTCCTCGCGCATTTCGCCGCTGTCGGTCCATTCCTCGCCAACGTGCTGTGTTGAGCCGCTGAGGTGAAGCCACCCCCAACCCTCTTCGGGCAGTTCGCATTCGTCGTCTCTTAGGTGCATCACCTCGGACGGCCGGAGCGCCGCGAAGTACATGCACGCGAAAAACCCCTTTAGCGCCGGATCTCGGCCGCTCACAGCGGCCAGCAGCGAACGTGCTTGCTGCGGATTCGCGACTACCTTTCGGTCGACTTTCTCTTCGTTCTTCGGTGCTCGCCACTGGACGAAATCCATCGGGTGTGCGTCGAGGTATCGCAGTTCCACGGCGTATTTGAGCGCGCTATAGAGGACTGCTCGTTTGCGGGCAACGGTGTTAGCGGCGGCCGGTCCACCGTCAAGCCGGGTCGCTAGCGTGTCGAGCGCCTTCCGAATCGTGGCGGCGTTCGCTAGCTCGGTCAGCGGCAGCGTATTGGCCTTGAGCCACTTAATGACCGGTGCCAGCTCGGCCGGCGGATCGGCCTCCCGCTGCGACCTGTTGAAGGTCCACGTATACAGCGCTTGACGGATTTCAGGCTCGGGGGGCACTCCCCGCGTGCTGCTCAAAAATGCTGGTGTCACGGTCGTGAGGGCGTCGGCGATGCTCTTTCGCTGGGTCGGGGCGGCTCGGGACCATTTCATGTCTACGAACGCCACGGCGAGTTCGTACCACGTTCGGCTGTTCAGCTCTCGCGCCATCGGTTCCGGCAGGCCGGTCGGCTTGTCGAACGCGATTCCCTCGCGCTGGGCAACGACGAGGCGGGATCGAAAGCTCTCAGACATAGCTCGCGTCTGGAACGTCTTGCCGAATTCACGCCCGGCCACCTCCCACCGGACTCGGTAGCTCTTGCGCTCCTTGCCTGTCTTGCGGTCGCGCCCCTGGTATTCGCGGGTAGTCCAGATGCGTACCTCGTAGGTGCTCATGCTGCCTCTTCGTGGTCGTTGAGCCAGTTGTCCAGGTCGCGGCGGCGGACGTACAGGCTGCCGTTTGGGTACTTGATCGTTCGGGGCGCGCGGCCGGTCGCCTTCCAGCGGAAGAAGGTCGACCGGGGTACGCGTAGTTCGTCGAGGACTTCGGCGAGGGTGAGCAGGTCGCCGGTCGGGGTGCGGCGCGCGGGCATGGGCGGTGCCTCCCTCGTGCGGGGTGGAGGTGGAGCGCTGGAACACCGGGGCGGGCGGTGGTGGTCAGCGCTGCGGCTGTTTCAGCGGGGTTGCCTTGCGGGCTGATTGGCGCGGTGAGCGCCTTCTGGTCGATGCCGGTCGCCTGTGGAGGGTCAGGGCGGCAGTGCGGCAGGACGGCGCAGGGCGGTCCGCTGAGAGCGCCGTAGAGGCAAGATCTGGGCAGGACTGGGGCAAGGCATAGGGCCTAGCGCTCTCAGGGGCTCTCAGCGGGCCGTTTCCGGGGGGTTGTGGGCCGGCGGTCGATGTCGGCAGGTGGCGATGGGAGGCCGGGAAACGCTGACACGCTGACAGCAGGGCTTGCTAGTGACGTTTCCGCAGTTCAATGAGGGTGCAAAGCTGTCAGCGGGGTGCGCTGACAGGCGCTGACAGCGCTGACACTTCGCGGGCGTCGGCAAGGATTGTCAGCGCCTGTCAGCGCCTGTCAGCACGGACCGCTGACACCTTCTCGGATGCTCTGAGCTGCGGAAACGTCGCCGGGCGGGGCGATTGTCAGCGTGTCAGCGTTTCCGGGGTCCTCTCCGGCGGCGCGGGGGTGCAGCTCGTAGCGGCCGTCCGGCCCGTTGCGGACCCACCCGAGGGCGATCAGCTCGTTGAGCACGGCGGTGACCTCTTCGGATTTTGGCAGCTTGCGGGCTACCCGGCGGTGCGCCTCCCGGCGGGTGAAGGTGGTCATGCCCTTGGTGGTGAGCACCCCGAGCACGTAGCGGGCGTTCTCCATCGCGGTGTCGCTGCCGATCGTGGTCAGGGCGGCCCGGTAGTGCGCGGCGAAGAACTCAGCCAGCCTCACCGCGTCGGCCATGCGGTCGGCGTCGATGGGGCGTCGCCACGCGTCGGCGGGGTGGTGGGCGACGTGCAGCAACCCGGCCAGCCGCAGCGTTGCGCCGGACAGCTTGTTGCCCCACTCCCGCATGTCGTGCAGCGTCCCGCCGGGGCGTAGCTGCGCCTCCACCTCCTGAGCGGCGGCCAGCCGCACCCGCCCCGCTTCCGGGGTGAGGGTGACCACGGCGGGGTCTTCCCACTCGGCGAGGGTGGCGGCCAGGTCGTGCACCCGGTGCCGGTAGCCGGCGGTCACCTGCTCGGGCACCGGCTCGGTGTCGACCAGCCGGTATCCGGCGAGGGATCGGGGTAGGGCGAACAGGAACCGGGCCGGCAGGCCGCGCCCGGCGAGGTCGGCGTTCCCGCCGAATTTCCGCAGCACGGTCGGTTGCGCCATCACGCACACCGTCAGCGCGGGTTTGTCGACCGAGGCACCCTCGCGGGTCTGCCGTTCGTTGCTCATCGGCTGCCCCGCATGACCTTTCAGGTAGGGGTCAAGGTTCGGGGCACCGGAGTACCGACCGGCGAGGGTGTCGAAGATCCCGCCTTCATCGCTGATGATCGCCATCCGTCCGCCGTTCGCGGCCATCAGGCCGATCAACGCCTCCGGGGTGGCGTCATCGACGATCAGCCGGGGCAGGCCGGGAACGGTGATCGCCTCGGCCGCGATCGCGGCGGCTACCGCCTCGGCGGCGGCCTCGTCGCGCTTGCCCGGGTCGCTGGCTTTCGCGGCTTGGGTCTTGGCCTGTTCGGCGTGCCGGTCGGCGATATCCCGCAGCGCCGCCGCTTCCGCGATCCGAGGTCGCATCGCCTCACCGAGCGTCGATTGAGCGGCGAACAGTGGCGCGGTCATGGCTCTGTGTACGGGTGACTTCCGTTCGCCGGGTCCGGCGATGACGGCGGCGAAGACGTTCACGGGCTCTCGCCACCCGCCGACCGGTTCGACTTCTAGCCGGCCACCCGCGCACGCGGAGAGCACGGCTACGGCGAGGGTGCCGGCCATGGCCGGGTCGGTCTGGGTGAAGCGGGCGACGCCGGTCACCATGTCGCCCAGCCAGGCGGGGAACACGTCGACCGGGAACGGCGGCGGCGCGGTGGTCGGGCCGGTCAGGGGCACTGGAACATCCCACAACGGGCCGCCCGCGGCTGCCGGGTCGGCAGCGTCGGGGTGGTCGGTGACCAGGTGCAGTCGGGCGGCGCTCATGCGGCCACCTGCCGGGGTCGCTTGCTGCCGGCGGCCAGCCCGGATCGGATGGTGCGCGCCGTCTCGACGCTGCTCAACCCGGCAGACGCTGCGGCTTGTTCCAGCACTCCCGACGCGTCCGCGTCGGTGAGCGACCCACCGGCCGTGAGTTGCCCGAGCGCCACGGCAGCGATGTAGAGCGCCCTGTTGCGCTCCCCTGCCGGCGCGGTGGTTACCCGGTCGGCTTCTCGGTTGATCGCGGCCCGTACGTACGCGCCGCTGCGGTCGGTCGGCAGCGACACCACCACCGGCCGCTGCGGCGGAAGCGGCGCCGGAATCAACCGGGCGGCCAGCCAGCCTGGTAGCGGCGCGGGGTCGGTATCCAGGTCGACCCGGTAGGGCCGACCGGCCACGGTGCTGCCGGCCGCGACCACGTAACCGCCGTTGGCGCGGGTGTCGACCAGCGGGCCGAGCGTGCCGGCCGTGTTGCGCAGCGGCGGCCCGTCGTCGGGGTGGCGGTAGTAGAGGTGGGTGCCGCCTCGCCCGGTGGTCACGGTGTACGTCGGTTCGATGACGGCAGGGTGTGCGGCGGCCAGCTCGGCGAGAGTGTCCAGCCCGGTCGGCCCGGCGGTGTCGCCCTTGGGTCGATCGAGGTCGACCACGACAAGCCGCGACGGGCCGCAGGCCAACCCGATGCCGTAGGGCCGGGCCGTCCAGGCTCGGCGGATGCGGTCGGGGTCGGTGGTGGCGCGGGGCTCCCACCCGACGTGGCCGGTGCAGCAGCGCGGGTCGCGGCCGGTGCACTGGTCGGCGGGGTGGTCGGGGAAAGCGGGTCGCTTGTCGTCGGGGCGTAGCGGGAAGATGTGCCAGCCGCGTGCGGCGTGCGCGAGCGCGGCGGTGAGCAGGTCGGTGGTCGGCACAGGGTGCCTCCCTTCCTTGCTGGTGAACGGGTGCCGTGGTGTCGATGGGGGTTCGGGCTGCCCCGCCAGCGCGGCGGGCGTGTGGGCGGGGCAGCGCAGCCCTTGCAGGTACGGGCGCAGGTTTTCCGGGGTGTGGCAGTAGCGGCGGTCGCTGCCGATCCAGTGGCCGCACCGCCCGCCGGTCACCGCGCGGCCCGCCCGGGTCGCGGCCGGGCCGCGATCGCGGCGCGGGTGACGGCGTGCCGCAGGTCGCCGAGCAGCCCGACCAACTGCCGGCGCGCGGCCACCTCGGTCGGGGCGAGCGCGACCCTGACGCGCACCTCGGCGTGCTCCCGGCCGGTCGCTGTCCGCACCCTCACGAGGACGGCGCGGGAGCGGGTGGCGACGTCGACCACGATTTCGTCGGATCGGTGTTCGCCGAGGCCGCAGCGGTGGTCCTTGCCGCACCAGTCGGTGTGCCCGTCGCGGGTGCGGCGGTTCATCGGTTGGCCTCGGCCCGCAGGCGGTGGAAGTGGTTGTAGACGCGTCGTCCGGTGCGCAGTCGGTGGCCTCGGTCGCAGCGTCGGCAAGGGCGCGGGCGGCGCAGGACGCGGGTGGTGATGTGGCCGGTGCCGGCGCACCGCTGGCAGGTTTTGACGGGCTTGACCCAGCACAGCCCGGCGTAACCGAGCGTGATCAGGGCGGGAATCGTGGCGAGGGTGATAGCGGCGGTCAGGTGGGGGTCCACAGGTGCCTCCGGGGCCGGTTTTTGGGTGCACGGGGCCGTGAGCTGCTATCTGCTAGGTCGCAGCTCATGATTCGGATGGGGTGCTAGCGGGGGTGCTAGCGCTAGCAGGTCGGGCCGCTAGCGCTAGCACCCCCGGAGTGGTTAGCCGGCGGACCGCTTGCGGTCACGCTCCGCGATCGCGGCGAGTAGGTCGGGGTGCTTGATGCCGCGTCGGGTGGTGGCCTTGCCGTCGATGCGCCGCCCGACGTCGCCAACCTTCACCAGCGGGTGCGGCTTGAGCGCGGTGGTGAGCTGCGCGGCCTCCCACCCGCCGTAGACGTCGGGTCGCAGCTCGGCCAGCAGCGCGCACAGCGTCTCGTTCCACACGGCCTTCTCATCGCCCGGCCAGATCCGCGCGAGGTCGCCGAGGACGTCGGCGATCGGGGCGACGTCGCGGGTCTGCTCGTCCAGCTTCGGCAGCGTCCCCGCGTTCGTGCGCAGGGCTACGGCGCGGGCGACGATGCGGGCGGCGGCGGTGGTGTCGACGTAGAACGAGCGCACCGCCGACGCCTTCGCGCCGAACCCGCGCAGGATGCCCCACCCGGCCTCGGCCACCGGCTGAAACACGGTCGCCCGGTAGCCGTTCTTGTACGCCGACGTCCCGAGAATCATGTCGTTGGCCGTCTGGTCAGCCACGGACAGGCAGAACCGGGAGTTGACGTTGCGGGTGATGCCGGTCGGCAAGCTGTCCTTGTCGGGGATCTGCGTCCCGATCAGGATGATCACCCCGAGCGCCCGGCCGAGCTTGATGACCTTTTCCAAGATTTCGCCGGCTTCTTTGCCGTACTTGCTGGTCATCAGTTCTTGCAGCTCATCGAACCACGCCACCAG
This sequence comes from Micromonospora profundi, assembly GCF_011927785.1. Lineage (NCBI taxonomy): Bacteria > Bacillati > Actinomycetota > Actinomycetes > Micromonosporales > Micromonosporaceae > Micromonospora > Micromonospora profundi. Next base: position 6,111,404 of record NZ_JAATJK010000001.1, read on the forward strand.
GGGGTGAAGCCCCGACCCCTTGAGGCTGGCCAGCTCGGGCGTGACCTTGTTCTCGGGTGCCTTGCCCAACCGGGCGTAGTGCTCGATGCGCTTGGACCGGCGGCGGCACTCTTCGTACAGCCACTCGATGAAGGCGAAGCAGCGGGCGAGGGTGTCGTCATCGAAGCCGTTGCCGTACTCGGCCATGACCGGCTCAAGCACCGCGAAGTCCCCAACACCCTTCAACTCGTACCCGCGAATCTCGGTGCGGGCGTCGAGGGCGGCGGCGAGGATCAGATCCCGCAGCGCGAACGTCTTCCCGCTGCCGGGCTGGCCGCCGAAGAGGTAGTTGCGGAACATCAGGTCCACCGCAACCGTGTCCAGGCGCGGGGTGGTGGCGAACGGGAACGCCTTGAACACGTCCACCTTCGCCGAGTCGGACAGCAGCGGCCACGCGGGTTGCTTCATCTGCGACGCCGGTTCGTAGCCGACCCACAACGCCAGCCGGCCGGTGTGGCCAGGTGCCGGTTCGGGCCACACCTGATCCAGCGGCAGCCGCATCGCCGAGGCCAGCCGACCGCGCCGGGCGACCACCTCGGCGGCCTCCACCCCATACGGCAGGTCGACCACCGCGAGGTGGCCGGGGCCGTCGCGGTGAATGTCTAACGGGAAGCTGATCGCCTTCGGGTCCTTGGCAACCGCGCTGTTGATCGCCGACAGTTGCAGCGACGTGAGCGCCCGGCGCACGAGGTCGGCGGTGAGCTTGCGGTAGCGGGTGCCTTCGGTGACCCGGTCGGTGAGTGGCTTGTCCGCCGGTCGGCCGAGGGTGGCCAGCAGCGGCACCACCACGGCGAGGGCGGCGTAGCGCCACCACGGCGGACCCACGGTGAGGACGATCGCCCCGGCGACGGTCGCGCCGGCACCGGCGGCCAGTACCCACCACCGCCACACGCTTTGGCGCTGCCGGCGGGCGTCGAGCTTGAGCCACACGTCGGCCTCACCGCGCGTCGCGGCGGCCTGCCGTAGGTGCCAGTTGCCTTCTTCGGCGCTGGCCCAGTGCACCGCCCGGCCGAGGCCGCGGAACAGGCCAACGGGTGCCCACACAAGGGTTTTCGCCGCGTATTTCGGCAGGCGCACGGCGTGGTAGGCGGTGACGTAGCCGGCATCCTTCGATTGGTGCCGGGCCGCCGCGCGTAGGCCGCGCCATGAGCGCGCCCACTCGGCCAGGATCGGCCGGCGCTCCCGTTGCCGGGCCAACACGTCCGGCGGGATGTCCTCGGCCGTGTCGACCAACCCGCCGAGGCGTTCCGGCCCGTCATCGACCGTCTCGGCGTCGTCCTGCTCGGTGTCGTCGGGGTCGGCCGGCGGGCGGGGGCGGGGCACCCGTCGGGCGCGGGCGTCGTCCAGGTCGACCACCTCGGCATCCGGGCCGGCGCTCGGGTCGGTCAGGTCGTTCTCTGCGGCCTGCCAGTCGAAACGGTTCTCATCAGGGGCAGTCATGATGGGGGTTCCTCCAACGGTCGGGAGATCGGTAGGGGGCCGGCGGCGCGGCGCAGGTTGGGAAGCCAGGGGCCGCGCCGCCGGGCGGAACTAGTCGTGAGTGCGGACGAGGTGCGCGAGGGCTGCGCCCATGCCGAGCACCGCTACCGGGAGGCAGGCCACGGCGGTGGTGATCCACCACGGGGCCGAGGTGACCCCGGCCGCCTCCAACAGGTGGTAGGCGACCTGGCCGAGCGCGCCGATGGCGAGGGAGCCGAGGGCGGACCACTTGGCGAACCGGCGTGCCCGCTCGGGCACCCGACCGGACAGCCACACGTAGAGCGCGTACGCGCCGTACGTCTCCACCCCGATCGGCAGGGTGATCGCCGAGTTGATGGAGAAGCTGTCCCAGATGCCCGGTAGCGGGTGCACGATGCCGAACCCGGTGAGTCCGCCCAGCCCGACCCACCCGGACCAGATGGCGACGAACGCCGGGAGCGCCAGCAGCACCACCGGCCACACCACCGCCGACCGGGGCGGCGCGGGTGGCGCGGGCGGGGCGGGCGTGTCCGGGCGACTGACCGGCGCGACCTCGGCCGGCGGCGTCGGCGGCGTGATCTCTGGGGCGGGCGTCGGGTCCGGTACGACAGGCGGCGCGGCCTCGGGTGCGGCCGGCGCGGGTGCCGGGTCCGGGGTGGCCGCCTCGGTAGTGTCGGTCGGCGGGGCGGCGGGCGTGGTCTTGAGCAGCGCGAGCAGTTCGCCGGCCTTCGGGGCGCCGATGCGGAACTCCCGCATGAGCCGGTTCCGCGACGGGAACACCTCCCCGTCCGGCAGGTCCAGCGCGCGGGCGGCGGGCACCAGGTCTTCGATGGGTTGGGGGTAGCGGGTGCCGTTGATGGTGGGGGCGGTCATGCTGCGTCCTCCTGGGGAAAGGCGCACGCGAGGCATTCGCCCAGCGAGCGCGGGATGAAGTAGGGCCGGATCGTGTGGCAGGTCGGGCAGGTGCGGCGGGCGGTGAGGGCCTTGCCGATCGCGGCGCGCTGCGCGGGAGTCGCGGTGCGCTTCGGCGCGGCCAGGTCGAGGCGGTACAGGTAGGCGGTACGGGTGCCGCCAACGCCGCGCCAGAGGATCTGAGCGGCGATCGGCTGGCCGCCGGGGCGTAGGCCGGCGGCGGTCAGTTGGCGGCGGGTGGCGTAGCCGGGCGGGGCACCCTGCCACCAGTAGGTGGGGATGCCATACCGCGCGCCGTCCGGATCGAAGTAGGCGGCGCGGATGCGAGCCATCAGGCCGCGCGGCGCGGGTCGGTCCGGGCGGTCATCTCGGTGGCGGCGCGGGTGACGCGGGCCTCGGCCCGGCGCAACCGCCGCCAGTCCAGCACGGTCGGTCCGCCGTGGTCCTCGGCGTAGAGCAACGTGATCTCGGCGTCCAACAGGTCCAGCTCAGCCGCGATCAGCGGCCACTCCGCTTCGATCGCGGCCAGGTCGGCAGCGGTCGGCTCGGTGGTGACGGGGGCAAGGTGCGTGCGCACGGGGGAACCTCCGGTGAGTTGATGAAGTGGGGGAAACCCGGGGTGCGACCAGAACGGCCGCACCCCGGGCGAAACAGGTTCGAGGGGCAGAAGCAACCGCGCGCCAGATCCGGCCCGCTCGCCCCGCTCGCCCGGGATCTACCGGGGTCGACCACCGCGTGGCTCAAGGCGGGGATGCCGCAGACGGATCTACGCGGCGCTTCTGCTGTGAAGTTCTCAATGAACGACCACACGACCGGCCCGTGGGCATGCGCAGCGCAATGCGCCACCTTCCCCGGCTTCCGCTCGGCTTGCCGCACCTGGCTAGCCAGGTGCAACGAGATGAACGTAGGCCGGCTTGGCTAGTCAGGTCAAGAGGGCGCGGCGAACTTTCCTAACTTGGCTAGTCAGCGCTACCGTGAGCGGGTGAGCGAGAATCTTGACTTCCTCGGCGAACTGGATCCCGACGACCCCAAACAGGCCTCACAGCAGATCGCGAACAAGCTGCGGGCGGCCATCCTCACGCGTCGCCTCGCCCCCGGCGACAAGCTGCCTTCGCAGCCCGAGCTAGCCACCCGCTACGGCGTGGCGCGAGAAACGGTCAAGCGAGCATTGGACCTGCTCCGGGCCGAGCGGCTAATCGTGTCCCGGCAGGGCAGCGGCGCGTTCGTCCGCGCGCAGACACAGCGAGCGGTTGAGCTGCGACCACACATCGAAGCGTCATTCGACCGACCTCACGTCACCATCGACTTCGCCGGCTTCTCCGGAGAGACGCTGCGCGACGCGCTCGCCGAAGCGCTCGACAAGGTGCGCGTGGGCCGGCTCGCGCCGGAGACGATCGCCGTGCGGGTCCTGATCTCCGACATGGCCGTACCGATGGCGCTGCCGTCGCGGGCCGAGACGCAGGCAGACGACCCAGCAGTACGCGAACGCGCGGAACGGATCACCCGCCGGGCCGCAGACGGCATCATCGATCAGGTTGGCGAACTGGGCGACCTCGGGCTCATCCGGTCGGCCACCGTTGATGTGCGACTGCATCGGGCGTCCCCGCTGTTCAAGCTCTACATCCTGAACGGCGAGGAGGTCTTCTACGGCTTCTACCCGGTCGTTGAGCGCACCGTGTCGATCAAAGGTGAGCCCATGGCCATCTATGACCTGATGGGGAAGGACGTGCCGCTGTTCCACTACGCGGTGACCGACGATGACGCCTCCCACGGAACGCAGTTCGTGGAGGCGTCCCGCCAGTGGTTCGACTCAGTGTGGTCGACCATCGCCTACCGGTACGACGGATGAACTCCGACCTGGGCCGGCTGCTCGACGAGGTCGGTGCGGTGCTGCTCGACTTCGACGGGCCTGTGTGCAGCATCTTTTCCGGTTATCCAGCGCCGCAGGTTGCTGCTGAGTTGGTCGACTTGTTGAGGCGGCGCGGTATCGATGTGCCGCCGGACCTTGCCGGCGAGCCCGACCCGCTTGAGGTACTGCGCCGCACCAACGCGGCAGGCGACCAAGGAATTACGCGGGCATTGGAGGATGCGCTCTGCGTGGCCGAGCGCCGGGCCGTCGAGACTGCCGAGCCAACGCCGTATGGCCGAGAGGTCATCGTGGCTGCCAGGCAAGCCGGGATGTCGGTGGCGGCGGTCAGCAACAACTCGGCCGGGGCGGTAAACGCCTACCTGGCAGCGCACCGGCTCGCCGGACACGTATCGCCGGTGGTCGGCCGGGCGTACGCCGACCCAGAGCGCATGAAGCCCAACCCGGAACCGATCCTGCAAGCCGTGCACGCGCTTGGCGAATCACCGGGCCGCTGTGTCCTCGTCGGCGATTCCCTGTCGGACATCGAGGGGGCGCGAGCCGCCGGGGTACGGGTGATCGGTTACGCGAACCGGCCCTCCAAGGTCGACGTGTTTAGGCGGGCCAGGGCGGACATTGTGATCACCAGCATGGACGCATTGGCTCGTGCTCTACTGGAGCGCATCAAAGCAGCCAATACATGAGCATGGGCGGAACATCAGACCCACCGGCCGGCACCCCTGCATGTCAGACGGGTGTCGGCCGGTGGTCTGCCCTGACTACTTGCGCCTTTGCACCTCAAGGGCGGCGACTCCGATTGCCGCTCCTACGATGGCGCTGATAGCGGTGATGGCCACATTGGCGACTGCGCCGGTATCCTTCCAAGCGCTCAGCACGGTGATTGCCAGGATGACGCCGATGGCAGCGCCAGCGACGAGCATCGTCGTTCGGACAACGTACTGCGCCTCAGGGTTGGGCATGGCAGTCGTCTCAGGATCGTCGCGGACAACCTCAACGACACCGTGATTGTCGCCATCGACTTGACCTGCGGGTGGCTTCTTGCCAGGTACTGTGCCCATACTAGGGCGCCTCCTACTTCATGAGCTTTGCCGGCTATGGAGCGAGGTCGCATACGGTGGCCCCCTGTTCCCGCAGGGGGTCACCGCTCTTTAGGCGACCGTGACCGTGTGAACTCCGGTCACCGAAGCACTGAGGGGTGAGCTGTCACCCAAGCGGCCGACAACGTCAGCCAAGCTAGATGAGCTTTCCTTGGGCTTCGACCTCCTCCACGTCGGTCGAGCGGCCGCGGTTGCTCGTGACAACCGTTCCCTCCTGCTTCAGATCGATGCAGAGGACGTCGTCCTGCATCGTTGCTGGCCACCGGCGGGAGATTGTGGTGTCGATGCCGTAGTACTTGGTGAAGGCCATGCCCGCGACGATGTAGGGGCCGTCCTCCTTCTGGCCTTGCGGACGCATCGGGTATGCGTGTTCCGTGTCCGTCGGGACCGCGCGAAACCCCACGATGTTTTCCGCCGGGTCGTACAACAGCTCTACCGCCTGGGGTTCGCCCAGAGCCACGAACGCAGCGCGGTTGACAGACATGTTTCCACGCTTCTGGATCGTGACGGCCGGCTGCTTGACCAGAGGCACCATTCGCCTGGTAAAGACCTGGAAGTTGGCCACCGTTCCTCCTGCGTCTTGTGTCCGGGTGACGGTAACACAGAGCGCAGTCGAGAACGCGAGCCGACTCTTCCAATGCCTCTAACTCGTGCGCCATGCATGACGTATTGGTGTCGTCAAACGTTCTCTATGCTACAAACCAAAGTGCTCTTTTGCTCCCATATCTGGACAAACAGCCACCTTGAGCCGCGCGGTTTCGTGTCCGTGGTCACTTAGTGCTCGGCGTGTCGCGCCGGACGTCTAGAAATCTCCGTCACCGCGTTGAACACTTCTATTGCTCGGGGGAGCTTCCCGGTGGGCGATCGTGCTTGCCTACGACGCGGCAACGGGTTGGCTAACGGGTTGGCCAACCTCATGCTCGTCCGGCAGGCATCCCTCCCGGTCGTGGTGGTCAGGCTGGCTCGGGCGCACGCGACGTCAGCGGCAGCAGAGCGCGGCGCGGCAAATGAGCGGCATCCTGCCGCGTAACGTTCCTGTTCTCGCTGGTCAGCGACGTGCTAGAGGTGGTCTTGAAAACCGGTAAGGCAGCGATGTCTTCGTGGGTTCGAATCCCACACCCTCCGCCTTCGGAAGCCATGCGCCTCTAACCGCGTAGATGCCGGTCAGGGGCGTTTCCAACCGGTGCGCGTGAACGACTCAAGGACCTTCTTGCGCTGCGACTGTGACAGGACCCCGGCGAAAGGTGAGTTCTGTCGTAGCTCCACAGCTTCCGGATCATCCGAGGTCAGCTTCTTGAGAACGGCTCCGACGCCCTCTTCGATCGTGATTTCCCAGCGCTTCAGCCACACCTCGGTCATGGTGTCCCGGTGTTGCCGGAGGAGCCGATCGAGATTTTCCCTGGCCTTGCCCAGTACCGCGTCCGGGTCGGTAACCAAATTGCCCGCCACCGCCTGGTGCAGCCACAGTGACTTGAGTTGATCGCGAGTCAGCTCAGGCTTGGGGCGCAGCATCGCCTCAACCTGGCTGCGCTCAATCCTCCGATGCATGCCGACCTTCACGAACGGCAGGTCTCCACGCTCGCAGAGGTTGACCACCTGCTGGCGCGACGACCCCAGCAGCTTCGCAGCCTGGCCCGTGGTCAGCAGGTCTCCACCCGTCGTCACCATAGATGAAGCATGTGCCGCAAACGCTAAAAACGCAACTCGTTGGACCGCTACTCGGGTGGGTCGGCGGGCGGCTGGTGCTTCCGGATCGTCTCGTCGGCCAGTCGTTCGACAGCGCGACGACGCTCCTCGGCGAGCGACCGCTCGTCCGGCTTGCGGAGCGCGGTGACGACGGCGATCAGGAAATCACGCCATATTGATGCCATAAGGTATCCCTGTGGAACATTGTGGCGGCAACAGTATTTTCCCTCACTAGTTCTGTGGCCGGCAGGGCCCATCCGGTCGTCGGCAGCCGCCGAACGGGGTATGAAGGGGCAGGAACTGCCCGCACCGGAAGGACGCGTCCTGATGACCCTGGAACGACCGATCGCCCCGGACCCGTACGAGCTGCTGCCGACGGTGCCCTCGTTCACGCTGACCAGTGACGACGTGCAAAACGGCGAGCCGATGGACGCCCGGCACGCGCACGGCAGCACGGGGGGTGACAACGTCTCTCCGCAGCTGACCTGGTCGGATTTCCCCGCCGAAACCAAGAGCTTCGCGGTGACCTGTTACGACCCGGACGCGCCGACCGGCAGCGGTTTCTGGCACTGGGTGCTGGTGAACGTACCGGTCGACGTGACGCAGCTGCCCAGCGGCGCAGGCGGCGCGGCGGGCACCGACCTCGGCGGGGCGTTCTCCGTCCGTAACGACTACGGCGAGCAGGGCTACGGCGGTGCGGCGCCACCGCCCGGTGACCGCCCGCATCGATACGTCTTCGCAGTGCACGCCGTGGACGTGGACCGGCTCGATCTGACCCCGGATGCCAGCCCGGCCTACGTCGGCTTCAACCTGACCTTCCACACCCTGGCCCGAGCGGTGATCCGCCCGACGTACCAGGTCAAGGAGTAACCCCAGCCCACCTCCCCCGCGATCTTGCAGTTCCTGTCTCGGCATCCCTGGTGTAAGACGCGCAGGGGCGACCGAAGTTCAAGATCGCGGGGCGGGGCGGGGCCCCGGGGTGCGGGGTTAGGCGGGGACTCGGGCTACGGCGAAGACGGACTGGCCGAACGGGGGGCGGACCAGTTGTTCGGCTGCCTTTGTCGCGGGGAGCACGAGGGTGTCGTACACCTTGACCATCGGGCCTTCCTTCGGCATCAGGCGGAAGACCTTCGTGGCCATGAAGTAGCCGATCAAGCCGAGCGCGTTGGCGTAGTGGATCTTCTCGATGGTCAGGCCGGCGTCGGTCATCGCCGCTCCGAGGGTCTTCTTCGTGTACCGCCGGACGTGCCCGGTGGCGACGTCGGCAGGGCTCATCGCGAACTGGAAGGCCGGCACGATGATGATCACGGCACCGCCGGGGCGGACCAGGTCGCGCATGCTGCGCAGCGCGCCCACGTGGTCATCGATGTGCTCAAGGACGTTGTACGAGACGGCGGCGCTGTAGTCGCCCCGCTCGTGGTGCGGCAGCAGCATCTGCCGGACGTCGATGCCCGGCTGGGCGGCGAGCCGCTCCTTGAGCTGCACCAACCGGTCGGGGTCGGCCTCGGTGGCGGTGAACCGGGGTAGCAGCTGCGACCACTCCAGCGCGTAGTCGCCGAGACCGCTGCCGATCTCGATCGGGTTGTCACCGAGGTACGGCACCGCCAGTTCGACGAACCAGCGGCGGTGGTTGACGGCCGTCGCCAGACCCTCCAGCACCTCGGACTGGACGCGCTGGTCCCCAGTGATTTCTGCCATGCGTCGATTCCTCACGATATGAACTCGACCCGTGCCTGAACCGACAGAGTGAATCATCCGCTTGGATGGCAGAAGAATCGGGGCAGCATTGTGGCCGAATTGCGGTCGGGGGGTGGGCACGTGATCGGCGGTCGGCGAACCCGGCACATAGTACGGCAGTACCCCGAAACATGTCACGGCAGAGCCATACGCTGACTACCCTATGAATTGCGATGACTACTCCCGAACCGGACGCGCCGAGCGCCGGCCCGGCCACTGCGCCCAGTGACGGGCCGGTCACTGTGCTGCCTGTGGAGGGAGTCGGCGGGGACGGGTTGCGCCGCAACGGGAAGTGGGTCGATCTGGCCGCCGTGGTGAGCTTCGTGGCGCTCGCCTTTTGGGTCACTTGCCGCCTCTGGTTGAACCCGGGCAGTGGGGTACGCGACAACCGCACTGACCAGTCGCAGTTCGAATGGATGTTGGCGCACGGTACGCGGGTCGTCACACGCTTCGTGTATCCATTTCATTCCGATCAGATGAACGTGCCTGACGGCGTCAACCTCATGGCCAATACGTCCGTATTATCCATTTCGCTGCCAATGACGCCCGTCACACTGCTGTTCGGCCCGCGCGCGGCATTCCTGCTCTTTCTCACGCTGGGGATGATCGCCACCGCCGTCTCCTGGTACTTCCTGCTCTCCCGCGTCCTCATCGGCGCTCGCGGGCCGTCCTGGCTGGGCGCGGGCTTCTGCGCGTTCGCGCCGGCCATGGTGTCGCACGCCAACGCGCACCCGAACATCGTGTCGCAGTACGTCGTTCCCTTGATCATCTGGCGGACGCTGCGGCTCGCCGAGCCCGGCCGATGGCTACGCAACGGGGTGCTGCTCGCGCTGGTGATCGTCTGGCAGGCGTTCCTCAACCTGGAGATCCTCCTGATGACCGCGATCGGCCTGGGCGTTGTCGTCGTCGCGCTCGCCATCGCTCGCCCACCTCTGCGGTCGCGCGCCCGGCCGTTCCTCGCCGGCCTGGCCGTTGCCGCCGGGGTCGCCGCCGTGCTGCTGGCGTACCCGCTGTACGTGCAGTTCTTCGGCCCGGGCGCGTACTCCGGGCTGTCCAGCCTGATCCGCGGCTACTCCAGCGACCTCGCCTCGTTCGTCGCGTACGCCCGGGAGTCGCTTGCCGGCAGCCCGCGCACCGCCGGAAACCTCGCCAAGAACCCGACCGAGGAGAACAGCTTCTTCGGCTGGTCCCTGCTGGTGCTGGTGGTCGCACTGGTCTGGTGGCTGCGGCGCTCGGTGGTGGTGCTCGCGCTGGCCGGGCTCGCCCTGCTCTTCGCGGTGCTCTCGCTCGGCCGGGAGGTCCGTTTCGCCGGTCGGGGCACCGGCGTGCCCGGGCCGTGGGCAGCCTTGGAGAACCTGCCGATCCTGCACTCGGTGGTGCCGACCCGCTGGGCGTTGGCCATAACCCCGATCATCGGGGTGCTGCTCGCCTACGGCGCCGAGCGCGTACGCGAGATGGCTGCCGCACACCCGACGGCCCGGCGGCAGATCCGCTTCGCCACCGCCACAGTGCTGACGATGGCCCTGCTGCCGATCCTGCCCACCCCGCTGCCCGTTGTCCGTCTCGACCCGGTCCCCACATTCGTGACGAGCGGAGCCTGGCGCCCCTACGTGGCCGGCGGGCGCAGTGTGGTGACCCTGCCGCTGCCGGACACCACCTATGCGGAGCCGCTGCGCTGGTCGGCGGTGACCCGGCTGGACATGCCGCTGGCCCGGGGCTACTTCCTCGGCCCGGACACCCGCCCGAGCGCGGATCCGCCGAAGGTCGCGCTGTTCGGCGCGCCGCCCCGCCCCACCAGTAGCTTCTTCTCCACCATCAGGCGTACCGGTGCGGTGCCGCCGATCACCCCGCAGAGTCGTGTGGACGCGGTCGACGACCTGCGCTACTGGCGGGCCGGCGCGGTAATCCTCGGCCCGCAGGAGCACGAGGACGCGCTGCGTCGGGGGATGACCGAGCTGACCGGGATCCAGCCGGTCTTCACCGGTGGCGTGTGGGTGTGGGACGTCCGGCCGTTGACCGACTGAGCGGGGTTCAGGCCTGGAGTACCAGCGCGTTCACGGCTGGCGGACGCAGCAGCCCTGGCAGACCTTCGGGCTGGGCAGCGTGAAGGCGAGGCAGCAGGTGCGCCGCTGCACTGTCGGCTCGCCGGCCGGGCCGGGCACCAGCTCGACCAGGTCCGCCAGATCGAGTGCCCCGAGCACCGAGTCGATGTTCTGCACCGTCGGGCCGGGCAGGGCGTCGGCGGCCCGAAGGAGGCCGTGCGCGATGCCGGAGGCGACCGAACCGAGCAGGGTCCGGGTGCCCACCCGAACCTCGGACTGGATCGCCGTGATCAGCGGCGCCAGGTGCGCGTCGAGCAATGAGGCGCGCAGCTCGCCCAGCAAGGCCGTCTCGTCGGCGACGACGCGTACCTGCGGCAGGCCGGCCACCGCCAGTGGGTCGTTGGGCAGCACCGCCACAGTGATGCTGCGACGCAGGCCGAGGGTGATCAGGGGCCGGTGGTCCTCGAAGTGGATCAGTACGTCGGACGGGTCGAGCAGCGGCACCCGTCGGGCCGAGGCCCAGCCGAGCACGGCCGGCAGCGCCGTCCAGTAGCTGTAGGACTTCCAGGCCAGCGCGGCGCAGGCGTGCGGGGTGCCGCGCCACCGGACGCCTGCGCCGCGCAGCAACTCCGGCAGTCGGGTGCCGTCGATCAGCGTGGTGGCGGGTGCCCAGACGAATTCGTCGTCGACAAGCAGGCCGCGGGCGAGCCCAGGGAGGTCGTCGGTGCCGAACATGGCCTGCAGTGTGGCGGTGACGGGGGCGAGCGGCGTGGCGGTCATGTCCCGCCTCGGCATCACCGCTGTCACCGTGTCATCCCCTGTCCACGTGGCCGAGGAAGACCTCGGCGGACGGCAGTTGCGTCCTGAGCTAAGGCTAGCCTAACCAACCCGGGGTTATAAGGGAAGCCTCACCTCGGTCGGAGGCGGGAGGCCCGGGTCACGTCGGCTCCCAGCACGAGCGGCGCTCCGCCGTACTACCCGACGCTGCTCCTCGAAAACGCCGACCTCACGCCCGCAGCTCCACGGGTACTTGTCAAGCGGAGTGTCGCCAAGTTGCCAGATGCGTGTGCGCTTCGCCACAGAACGTGAGAATGATACTCCCGGCCACGAGGACGCCGATGACGACATCCCCCCTCGAACGGGCTGCCGACTCCTTCGCGGCCGAACTCGCCCGGCAACGGACCGGACGCGGGCTCTCCAAGAAGCAACTCGCCGTCCTCATGGGGTTCGACCCGTCCTACGTGAGCCACGTCGAAGGGCGCCGGCACCGCCCCACCGAGGACTTCGCCCGCCGGGCCGAAGCCGTCCTGGAGGCCAGCGGCGCGATCTGGCAGCGCTTCCGGGAGTACGACGACCTCCGGCACGCCCGTACCGGCCACCCGCACCGCGAACCCCCCTCGCCCGGCCAGTGGCTGCCACCCGGCACTGGCCTGATCGTCGAACGGGAGCTGGCAGCCCTCACCCACACCGACAACGGCTACCGGTGCGTCATTCGCCGCGAGCTGTACAACGCCGGCACCGAGCCGGTCACCCGCTACCTGGCACGCGTGGCGGTCGACCGTTACCCGAACGACCCCGGCCGCTCCAACCGGCATCACCGCGAGCACCCCCTCACCTTCGCCGAACTGCAACTCCAGGCTCGCCGGGACGACAACGTCGGTGACCCCGAGCCGATGCACTGGCGGGCGAAGCACGACCGGGACGCCTTCAAGGAGATCTGGCTGCTGTTCGAGAACGGTGAGCGGCGCTTCCCGCTCTACCCCGGCGACCGGGCCACAATCGAGTACGCGTACAGCGTCGGCCAGGAGAAGTGGGGGCCCTGGTTCCAGCGGGCCGTCCGGCTGCCCACCCGTCATCTCGCCGTACGGCTGGACCTGCCGGCGGCGCTCGACCCACAGGTCTGGGGCGTGGAGACCTCGCTCTCGGCGGAGGAGGGCCCCCTGAGGACGGCGCCGCAGCGTCGCGACGCGGGCGACCGGGCGCTCTTCGACTGGCAGACCGACGACCCCCCGCTGAACGCCCGCTACCGCATGCAGTGGCGCTTCCGCGCCCGCCCGGACACCGACCCGGACGTCGGGCCCAACGGCGCCCGGGTCCGGCCCAGCGACCGGATGCGGGGGATCGGCATCGTGCAACGCGGCGACGACCTGCTGCGCCAGCGCGTCCGGCAGTTCGACCTGCCCGGCGAGGAACAGGCCGCCCGGGACATCGTCGACCGGCTCACCATGGCGCTTGCCCGCCTCGACGAACTGCATCCGTTCAGCAAGGGCGTCGGTATCGCCGCCCCGCAACTGGGCATCGGCCGGGCCGCGGCGGCAGTCCGGCCCCCCGACCGGTCGGCGGAGCCGGTCATCCTGCTCAACCCCCGGGTTGTCGACGCCGACCCGGAAACCGACGAGCAGTACGAGGGGTGCCTCTCCTTCTTCGACCACCGCGGTCTGGTGCCCCGGCCGCTACGCCTCGACGTGGAACACGCCCAGTGGGACGGCAGCCGGGTCATCACGTCGTTCGAGTTCGGCATGGCCCGGCTCGTCGCCCACGAGATCGACCACTTGGAAGGTCGGCTCTACGTCGACCGGATGGCGCCCGGCGTGCCGCTGGTGCCGGTCGAGGAATACCGGGAAACCGGGCGTCCCTGGCGGTACTGAGCAGGGCGTCCCGGGCGGTGCTCAGCGGTGCGGTGCGACGACGGGGGCCGGGGCGCGTGCCCCAGGGGGCAGGGGCACGCGCCCCGGCTATGGGGGGAGGAACGTTCTAAAGGTCGCCGAAGGTGTCGTAGCGAATGTTCGGCGGCGGCACCCCGTCCGCTGCCAGCACCCGCAGCGCGGACCGGACCATCTGCGCCGAACCGGAGACGTAGCAGTCGTGCGTCGTCCACGGCCCGTACCGGGCCACCACGTCCGGGATGTCACCCACCTCGCCGTCGAAATCCCTGTCGTCGCTGCACGCCGCCGTGACCGACAACCACGGGTGTACGGCCACCAACTCCTGCAAGCCGGCCAACCCGTACAGGTCAGCCGCCTGCCGTGCGCCGTAGAAGACGTGCACCCACCGCGTCCGGTTGTAGGTGGCCAACTCCTCCACCAGAGCCTTGATCGGCGCCAGCCCCACCCCGCCGGCAACGCAGAGGATGTCCCGCTCGGACGTGCGGTCCAGCGTCATCGAACCCATCGGCGCGGCCAGCCGCAGCAGGTGCCCCGGCCGCACCCGGCGGACGAGCGCACCGGACACCCATCCCGCGCCGGGGCTGCGAACGTGGAACTCCAGCACGTTGTCGTCGTTTGGGGCGTTCGCCACCGAGTAGTTCCGCCACACCCTCGGGTGGAAGCGCGGCAACTCCAGGCTGACGTACTGGCCCGCCCGCCACGACAGCGGATGCTGCAACGCCCGGCAGGTCAGCACTGCGGTGTCCGGGCCGTACCGCTCGTGGGTCAGCACCTCAGCGTGCCAGAACGGCGGGTTGCCGTCGTCGGCCGCACCGGCCACCATCTTCGCCGCGATCGCCGCGTACGCGTCCCGCCACGCCTGGTCGTACTCAAGGTTCCAGCCGTCGCCCGCCGTGCTGCGCAGGGCGTCCAGCAGCGCGACGCCCATCGTCGCGTAGTGCTTGTCGTCGACGTGGTACTTACGGTGGTCCCGGCCCAGCGCCCGCAGGAACTCGTCGAAGCTCTCCGGGTCGTCCACCGTGTGGATCGCCGTGATGATCGCCTCCAGCAGGCGGTCACCCTGACCGGTCATCTGCACCGGGAAGAGCTGCCGCAGGGCCGGGTCCAGCAGGAACAGCCGGGCGTAGAAATGGCCGCTCAGCCGCTCCCGGTCCTCCTCGACCAGGGTCCAGCTCTCCTTCAGCAACCGCGCGACATTCTCCACCGGGTGCTCCTTCTCCAGACGTCAGCGGATCGGGCATCCATAGAATCTCCACGGAGCGTGCACACCGGTCGCACAGAATGTGCGATCGGCTCACGCCGCCCGATCGGCCGTACCTGCGGTGCCACCCGTCGGGCAGAGTGGTGCGGTGACCGTTGAGCTGACCCGCCCGGTGTCCCGCCGAGTGTTGGGGACCGAGACGCTGCTGGTCCTCGGCCTCTCCCTCGGCCAGTCCGCGGTCTACGCGGTGGTGTCGATCATCGCGAAGCTGACCGCCGAGGGGCCGCTCTCCAAGCAGACCGCCTCGCTGAACACCTCCGCGTCGGCCCGCCCCTGGCTGGACCTGACGTACCAACTGCTCGGCATCGCCTTCGCGCTGCTGCCCGTGCTGCTCGCCGTACACCTGCTCAGCCGCGACCCCGGCGACCCGGCGCGGACCCTCGGCCTGGACGCCCGACGGCCTGGTCAGGACCTGGCCCGAGGCGCCGGCCTCGCCGCGCTGATCGGCCTGCCGGGGCTGGCCCTGTTCTGGGTGGCGGCCCAGCTCGGCATCAACGCGACGCTGGTGCCGGCCGCGCTGCCGGATCTCTGGTGGACCGTGCCGGTGCTGATCCTCGCCGCCATCCAGAACGCCGTGCTGGAGGAGGTGATCGTGGTCGGCTACCTCGTCACCCGGCTGCGCCAGCTGCACTGGCGGCTGGTCACGATCATCGCGGCCAGTGCGCTGCTACGCGGCTCGTACCACCTCTACCAGGGCTTCGGCGCGTTCGTCGGCAACGCCGTGATGGGCGTCGTGTTCAGCCTCTTCTACCTGCGGACCCGGCGGGTGATGCCGCTGGTCATCGCGCACACGCTGCTCGACGTGTTCGCGTTCGTCGGCTACGCGCTGCTGCCCCGCGAGTGGTTCGACTGGCTCTGACACGGCCGGTAGAGGGCCACCGCCCGCGCCGCGAGCCGTTCGGTCGCCGCCGAGTCGCCCAACGCCGCGGCGAGCACCGCCGCACCCGGCAGCAGCCGGGACGCCAACCGCAACGCCAGCCACCCGCCGGCCTGCGCCGTGAGCGGCGCGGCCAGCCGCCACGCGGCCTCCGCCGCCCTCGGCCACGGCTCCTCCGTCGGATCGCCCGCCGTCTGCGCGGCGGCCAACGCGGCACGCGCGCTCTCCGGATCCGGGTGCACCTGGGTCAGCGCCAGCAGGTCCACGGCCCGGTCGGGATGCGCCGGATCCTGCCCGTACGCCGCCGCCAGGTGCAGCACCAGGTTCGACTGGGTCCAGAGCACCGACGCCAACTCCGCCACCGGCGCGAAGAGCCCCGCGAGCGCGGCCGTCGCCCCACCCGCTGCGGCCGCACCGACGTACCGCCGGGTGGCCAGCCGGGCCAGGCCGTCTGCCGGAGCGTCCGGATACCGACCCCGGAGCCGTTCGGCCCACTCGGCGGCGCTCGGCCCGAGCGCGGGCACCGCCGCCAGGGCCAACAACTCCGGCGCGAAACCCGGGTGGTCAAGCACGCGGGCGGTAACCGCCCGAAGATCCCATTCCGGGGTACGCCCCAGAGCTGGTGCCCGCTCGTGCGTGATCTGCTGTGCGGCTGGCGTGTGCACGACCTGCTGTGCGGCTGGCGCGTCCGCGACTGGTGCTTGAGCGGTCTGCTGTGCGGTCGGCTCGTGTGCGGCTGGCTCGTGTGGGGTCTGCTGCGCGGCTGGCGTGTGCGCGCGCTCGTGTGCGGCTGGCTCGTGTGAGGTCTGCTGCGCTGCCGGCTCGCTGCTCGTGGCGGCGCTGCTCGTGGCGGCGCTGCCGGTGAGGGCGAGGGGCGCCGCGACGTCGGGCTGGGGCTGCTCGGTCGCAGTCTCGGGTGCTGCTGTCGTGGCTTTCTTCGACGCGGCACTCTTGCGAGGGCTCGCCGCCCGCTTGGTCGGTGTGGCTGCCTTGGCGGGTGTGGCTGCCTTGGCCGGCGTGGTCGCCTTAGTGGGTGTGGCTGCCTTGCCCGGTGCGGCTCGCTTGGCCGGCGCGGTTCGTTTGGTCGAGGTGTCTTGTTCGGCCCGCCTGGCCTGGGCGGCTTGCTCGCTCTGAGTGGCCTGCTCGCTCGGGTCCGTCGTTGGTTCGATCGGGGCGGCTGCCGGCACGGCTGAGGTCGGCGGAACCGGCGGCGCGGTCGTCGCGCTTGGGTCGCCGGCCGACGCTCGCGGCTTCTTGCCGGCGGGAGTCTTCCGCGTTGGGGTGGCGCGCGCCTTCGGTACCCGCGTCGCCGGACCGGCGGCTGCCTCTGCGCTTCTCTCGGGCGCTGACCTGTCCGGCGTGCGCGCCGTCGAACCCTTCGCATCGGCGGTACCCGCTTCATTCGCGTCCGCCGCAGGGGCGTCCGTCGCCACAGGGGCGTTCGGCCGGCTCGGGCCGTTGACGTCCGCTGGCGGGCTTTCCGGCACCTGGTTGGGGCCTGACTCCGCCCGTTCCGCCGGCCCTGCTTGATCGGCGTCCGGTGCCGAGGGTTGCGCGCGGGTGATCGTGCTGTCGGGCGTAAGAGCCGGCGGCCGCCTCGGCTGCCGGGGCAGGGGGCGCTCCGGCTCCGGTGGCTGGAACAGAACCGTCGGGGCGGGTCTGGTGCGCCTCGGGCGCTGCTCGTCCGACGTATCCCCGGCCACCGCAGGCTCCGACGGTGCCTTCTCCACGGCCTGCTCAGCGGCCGTCGGCGGAGTGAAGGTCGCCCGCGGAGGGCGCCGCCGCGCTCGGTCAGCAGGCTCTCGACGGGTCGGCTCGCTGGGCGGCTGCTCCTGCATATCGATGCAGCGTAGTCCCGATCACGCTGCCGCACAGCTCGGAACACGGGCTCCAGGAGCCGTGGCAGACGTACCCTGGAAGTCGTTTTGCTCCCGGTGGGTGGGGACCTGTATCCTCGGGCGCGGTGGTCTGCGGGCCACCTGGGAGACTTCGCCTAGTCTGGTCTATGGCGCCGCACTGCTAATGCGGTTGGGGTCTTAAAGCCCCTCCCGGGTTCGAATCCCGGAGTCTCCGCGCGAAAGTCAGGTGTGTACACTGGCTGAGCACGAGCGCCCGTAGCTCAATGGATAGAGCATCTGACTACGGATCAGAAGGTTAGGGGTTCGAGTCCCTTCGGGCGCACAGCAGATAGGGGCCGTTTCGGGAAACCGAGACGGTCCCTTTTCGGTGCGGTACAGCAACAAAGTGCAGCGCACCTGTGGATTAGTCGACGGCGCCCCCCGCACACGGTCGTGACGGTGCGAGCGCGACCAACCGGATCGCACCGCCGGTGACGCCTGGACGGTTCGTCACCCCGGCTACAGGTTCGACGGGCACGGTGTCGTTGATCATGGGCGGAGGGGCGGATCTGCGATTCGGCATCGCGCCCGTTGGCAGAAGCATCGGACCTGTCGATGTCCGATATACTGCATGCGGCAACGTGACTACCTGTTGGTTCCCCGTCCGGTCCAGCGAAGGCCGCCTCGCAAAGAGGCCGGGGCGCCAGCCGAGCTTCGCCGCTGGTGCCCTTGCGGACTGAGTCGCCGCCAGGCGGCCGTGCTGAATGACGGAGGTCACCGCCATGGAGCTGTTCGGGCGCGAGGTAGAGCTGGCGAGCATTACCCGCTTCCTCGAGTCGGTACGCGCCGGCGGTGACGTACGGATTGTCCGTGGCGAACCGGGTGTCGGGAAGTCAGCGCTCCTCGGTGCCGCCGCGAAACTCGCGACCGACTACGGGATGCGCGTCCTCCGCGCCTCGGGGTCGGAGTTCGAAGCCGACATCAGTTACTCGATCCTCAACCAGTTGCTGCTGCCCGTCCACTCGGAGATTCCGCAGCAGCCGCCCGGCCTGCGTGACGCGCTGAATGTCGCGCTAGGTTTCGGTCCAGGCCCGCCACCGCCTGTGTTGCTGGTGTGCAACGCGGCGCTGTCACTGCTGTCGACAATTGCGCGGAAGACACCCGTCCTGCTGCTCGTCGACGACGTGCAGTGGATCGACCGGCCGAGCGCGGTCGTGCTCGGTTTCATCGCGCGACGCGTCCAGGGCACACCGATCGGAGTCGTGGCGTCCTCGCGCACCAGCACCGAGAGCTTCCTTGACCGCCGCGGCCTCACCGAGGTGGTCGTACAGCCGCTCAGCCGGGAGGCCGCCACACAATTCGTCACCGTGCGCTATCCGGACATGTCGTCCCAAGTTCGGCAGCGGCTACTGGACCTGGCGGAAGGCAACCCACTCGCTCTTGTCGAGCTGCCGGCCACGTTGGCAGAGGCCGATCTGCCCGATCCCCTGTCGGAGCCGGGCGCGCCCGGCTCCGATGTGGTCCCGCTCAACAACCGGCTGCGGACCGTGTTCGCCGCGCGGGTCGGCGGACTGCCCGAGGCCACCCGACGACTGTTGCTGCTGGCGACCTTCGAGGGCAGCGGGGAGATCCGAGTACTGCGCGGGATGGCCAGCCTCACCGATCTGGCCCCGGCCGAACGCGCCCGGCTCGTTCGGGTCGACGACGTCGCCGGCCGGATAATCTTCCGCCACCCACTGATCCAATCGGCGATCGTCGCCGCGTCTACACACACCGAGCGGCGGGAAGCCCATCTCGACATCGCTGCGGCGCTCCCCAGTAACTGGGAACGCCGCGCCTGGCACCTGGCGGCGGCGGCGGCCGACCCCGACGAGACGATCGCCGCCATGCTTGACGAGGCGGCTCGGCGTGTCATGCAGCGCGGCGACGTGCTCGGCGCGGTGTCGAACCTGGTCCGCGCTGCTGAGTTGAGTGCGTTCGGGGAGAACCGGGCGCGACGGCTCGCGGAGGCGGCCTACCTGGGCGCGGAGGCAGGAGGAGCGGGCGCTGAGCTCGGTACGCTGCTGGCCGACGCGCAGACCGCCGATCTGGGTCCGTCCGGGGCACTCAGCGCGGCCAGCGCGGCCGCCTTGCTGATGATCAACGGCGACGGTGACGTGCACACCGCCCACCGGCTGCTCGCCGGGGCCATCGAGACCGGACAGCACGGCTGGCGAGCCGACGACCCGGCGCTGGACGAGGCGATGCACACCCTGCTTCTGCTTTGCTGGTATGCGGGAACACCCGGGCACTGGGCGGTTTTCCACCGCGCCTTGGCCCGTCTCATTCCTGGCCCGTCGGACATTCTCTCGGTGATGAGCAGAACCTTCCCGGACCCGGTACGCACCGGGGCGGCCGCGATACCCGACCTGGACGCCCTGCTCGGCACCCTGGCCGACGAGCGCGACCTCACCAGGGTCATGCGCATCGGAACCGCCTCAGTGTACGTCGACCGGCTCGCCGAGGTCCGGGAGTCGTCGTGGCGGCTGGTCCAGCAGGGCCGTGACGGCGGCGCACCGCGTCGTCAACTCGGAGCGCTCCAGCATCTGTGCGTCGACGGCTACTTCACCGGCCGGTGGGACGAGGTCGAGGAACTGGCGAAAGAGGGCCAGAAAGCCTGCCGTGAAGCTGGTTTGCCTTTCCTCACCTGGTATTTCCTGTTCAACCGGGCGAACGTCGCGGCGGGCCGTGGCCTGACCGACGAGGCCTACGCGCTGGCCGACGAGATAACCCGCTGGGCACTCCCACGAGGAGTCGCCGGCGCCGTGGCCGTTGCGCACTACCCGCGTACGCTCGCCGCCGCGGCTGAGGGCGACTTCCAGTCCGCATACCTGCACGCCACCGCTATCAGCCCGGCCGGAGTGCTGGCACCGTACACGCCGATCGCCATGTGGGCCATCATCGATCTCGTCGAAGCCGCTCTGCGTACTGGCCGGACGACCGAGGCGCGGGCCCACGCCGACGCCGTACGCAGGGCGGACCTGGCTGCGATCTCCCCTCGAATGGCGCTGATCCAGCACGGCGTCGACGCCCTCGTTCTCGACGATGAGGAAGCGAGCCGGCGCCTTGAGGAGGTGCTCAGCGCCCCCGCCACGCAACGGTGGCGCTTCGAGGTTTCTCGCATCCGGCTGGCCTTCGCCGAGAAGCTGCGCCGGGGTAAAGCCTTCGCCCGCGCCCGCGAACATCTGCTCGAAGCGCACACCGGTTTCGCCGCCATCGGCGCCGAGCCGTGGTTGACACGCGCCGCGCAGGAGTTGCGGGCCACCGGATACCGCCCGGCCATAGTCGACGAGCCGGGACCGCTCACGTTGACCACCCAGGAGCTCGAGATCGCTCACCTCGCCGCGAGCGGCCTGAGCAACAAACAGATAGCCGAGCGAATGTTCCTGTCCCATCGCACAGTCGGCGCCCACCTCTACCGGATCTACCCGAAACTCGGAATCTCCTCCCGCGCCGGCCTTCGCGACGCGCTGTCGACCATCCGTCGCTACAGTCCGTGACCTGATCTTCACGAGGTTCACCCCCCGGGTGCCTCCTTGCCGAAGGCGCCGCATCGTCGGCGCAGCGGTCCCGTCATCCCCGCAGACGCAGGGCTGCGGGAGAACGCGCGGGGACGGCCGGTTGCCGCGGGTGTCGCCGACGGACCCGGCCGGCTCCCCACCACCGATATCGGACGTCGACGTCCGGGCGTTGACCGACCCGCTGTCGCCCCGCCGTATCTGTCGAATGACTTACGTGCTGCCCGTCGCACCGGGCAGGTGGCCGTTAGTACCGGGTTCGTAGACATGGCGGGGTGAGCCGATCCGGGCTGCGGCGGCCTCGCCGATCCGCTCCCGATGCCACGCGTCTTGTCGAACCGGCCAGCAAAATGACTGATTCTCGCAGCGCCCTCCGGGACGAACCTGGAGTTGGCCGGCACACCGAAATTGATGACCGCCACCAGGCGAGCCACCAACCGGCATTTCCAGTCTGACGCACTGACCCACGCAGGATCACCCGACCATCGTTCACAAGGCGGAGCGCGAGCCTTGTGCCCCGTCTGACATGCGATCACATGTCAGAAGTGATGGTCGCCTACCCACATTGACCCGCTCCGGGGAACGCCGGTGCGGCAACGGAAGGAATGACCTAATGAGCATCACCGGTCAAGAAATCAAGAATGTCGTGCTGGTGCACGGCGCGTTCGCTGACGGTTCGGGCTGGCGCGGCGTGTACGACAACCTGACGGCCCGGGGTTACCGGGTGATGATCGTGCAGAACCCGCTCACCTCGTTCGAGGACGACGTCGCGGCGACCACGAGGGTGCTCGACCTGCAGGACGGTCCGACGATTCTGGTGGCCCACTCCTGGGGTGGCACGGTCATCACCGAGGTCGGAGTCCACCCGAAGGTCGCCGGTCTGGTCTACGTGTCGGCGCTGGCCCCCGACGAGGGCGAGACCACCGCCCAGCAGTACGAGGGATTCGCCCCGACGCCCGACTTCGTCATCGACGTCGGCGAGGACGGATTCGGCTTCCTCAACCACGACAAGTTCAAGGCCGGTTTCGCGGCGGACGCCAGCGACGCCGACGCGGCCTTCCTGCGCGACTCGCAGGTTCCGATCAACATGTCGGTCTTCGGGACGCCGGTGAAGAACGCGGCTTGGCGTGACAAGCCGAGCTGGGCCGTCATCGCGACCGAGGACAAGGCGTTCGACCAGGCCATGCTGCAGCACATGGCCGAGCGTGCCGGTGCGACGATCACCAATGTCTCGGCCAGCCACGACCTGTTCATCACCCAGGCCGATGTCATCTCCGACGTGATCGTGACTGCCGCGCGCAACGCCGCCGGCAGCTCTCACTGACGTTACTCACGGCCGGCTCGCACCGTCGTGCGAGCCGGCCTCGAGCCCGCCGGAGCGTGATCGCATGCTCGTCATGCCGTTTGATGTGGCCCTGTGGATCGAGCTCTTCGCCGCCGGACTCGGTGGCCTTCAGGGCGCCCTGTTCGCGGCCGGAGAAAGGCACCGCCGCATCGACGTGCTCGGTGTCATCGTGATCGGACTGGCCGTCTCACTCGGCGGCAGCCTGCTGCGTGACATCGTGCTCAATCAGCCGCCGGTCGTGATTTGGATGAACTGGTATCTGCTGGTGGCCGGCGGGTCGGCCGTCCTCGGCATGCTGCTGCAGCCGGTGTTCGCACGAGCCGGATGGCTGCTCGCCACGCTCGACGCGGTCGTCATGGGGCTGTTCGGCGCGATCGCCGCCTCGAAAGCGTTGTCGCTCGGCGTCGGCGCGGCCGGGGCGCTCGTCGTCGGGGTCATCGGAGCCATCGGAGGGGGCATACTGCGCGACGTCATCCTGAACCTGCCGGTCTCCTTCCTACAGGTCGGCAGCCTCTATGCCGTCGCTGCGGGGGCTGGCGCCGGCACACTGATCGTGCTCACCGGATTCGGCACGCCCATCCCGATCGCGGGTCTCATCTGCCTGCTCGTGACCACGGCCATTCGTCTGCCCGCAGTCCGCTTCGGCTGGACCTTCCCCGAGCAGCGCGCACTGAAATCCAGGCGTACGACCGGTCCCTGAGCCCTCGACGATGCCGTGTGGGACTGAACTCGTACCGCGACGGCCGCATGGTGTGGCTCATTCGGAACCATCGTGTGCGGATCGAACTTCTGCTTGACCCCGAGGAGGCGGTCGTAGTTGGCGCCGCCGCACACTCGCTCAGCGTCTGCGGATCGAGGGCCTCTCCCGGAGAGAGGAAGTCCACCCAGGCCCCCGCGCCTGCACTGACGTCCGCGTCCAAGCGTGCGTCAGGCGCCTCAGCCGGGCACCAAGGCCGCCCCCGAACGACGGCGGCCTCACGCCTGGTTGTTCTTCGGACGCTCGGTCAGATCGACGACGGCACGGTCGCGCGGGAACTCTGCCCAGACGGCGGCGTCGTCCACCAACCACCGCCCCGTGGTGTCCATCAGGCTGGTCACGCTGGTGACCACAGAGACTATGGCTCCATCAGAGCGCCGGATCATCGACTGGACGAGCCGGACGATTTTCGGGGCCAGGTACTCGAAGCGGGTTACGACGTCGACCTCGTCCCCGAGGACCAACTCATCGAGGTACTTGATCGACACCTCCAGATCCACCGGTCCGAGGCCCGCCGCCGCCAGCTCCTTGATCGACAGGCCGGCGTCGGCCAGAGCGGCACACCGGGCCCGGATCGAATAGTCGAGGTACCGCGGGCTCCGGACACTCCCGTTGGCGCCGAGTCGTCACTGCCGACGGTGATGGACGCCGTGTGTGTCGCACCGTCGTAGCGGGAAAACGAACTCCGGCTGCCCGGGATCACCGTACATCGTTCTGATCTCTTCTTCTCCGTTGCGAGCGCGCAGGTCTTGTCCTCTCTCCGTACGCTGGACCACTCGAGAATCTCGCGATAGGCCGCTTGAACCTCGGCGCCGGGTTCCACGCCCAGTTCGTCGAGCAGTTTCCGGCGTAGCGAGTGGTAGCGGGCGATCGCCTCGGCCTGTTGACCGGCGGCCGACAACACCAGGATGAACCTCGCCTGGAGCGCTTCATTGAAGAATTGATGGGTCGCCACCCGTCTCAGTATGTTGAGCACGGAGCGACCGCTGTCGAGACGAAGCGACAGGTCGGCTGCCTCGACGGCGGCAGCGGCGCATTCGTGGTCGATGGCGTTGAACGGCGCCAGTTGGTCGACCAGCAGGTCCGAAGCGCCGGCGCACGGCCCCCGCCACATTTCCAGGGCTTTCGTGTACGCCGTCAGCGCCGCATCCGGATTGCCGGTGTCGGCTGCCGCGCGGGCCTCCCCGGCAAGCTTCCGGAAAGCCAGCAGATCCAGGTTGCTCTCGTCGGCCACGACGCGGTAGCCGGTTGCGTCGGAGGTGATCCAGCGCCCCTGGGCCCGGGGTGCGATATCCGGTTCGAAAAGATGGCGCAGGTTCCCGATACAGCGGTGGACTATGTTTTTGGCACTTGCCGGGGGCTGGCTCCCCCACAGCATCGTGATCACTTCCTGAGTGCTCACCGGTTGCCCGGCCCGAGTCAGCAGGAGCGCCAGAATCAGGCGCTGCTGGCGGGGTCCAAGATCGAGATCCTGGCCGTCGCGCCGTACCCGAAGCGGGCCCAGGAGTTCGAACAGCAGAGGCCGGCCCCTGTCACCGAGATCGGTCATGGCTGGTTCTTCCGCCGCGAATGCGGACTGTGCGGGATTGCAGCCATCATGTGGTGTACTCCCTCCGAGGCTCCCGAGGTGGTGCCGTCGGTTACCACCTTCGGGCTCGGGGCGCTCCGGTGAATCAGTCAAGCGTTCATGGATCTCAAGGGAGCGTGGACGCGATGCCGTGCGTGGCGGCTCGAATGCCCGACCTATGCCCTCATGGGCGTTGTGGCAACCTGCCAGTGCGACATTTCCTGCGTGTTCAAGGTGTGGTCGTTTGACTGAAGACAAGAAACCTGATGCGCCCGTGCCGCCGGGCCTGAGCCCGGAAGAGTTGACAGCCGTCAACCGCTGATCGTGCAATAGTGTCGTACCTCATTGCTGAGCAGCGAGAGCTGTGTCGATCGGGGCATTGTCGTGGGAGGCTTGTTCGGGCGGAGCGCCGAGCTGGCGCAGATCGAGCGCTTCCTCGAATCGATTCGCTCCCGCGGTGACATCTGGATGCTCCGGGGCGACGCCGGCATCGGCAAGTCCGCGATCCTCGCCGCCACTGGCGATGTTGCGGCTGACAAAGGCATGCGGGTGTTGCGGGCGTCCGGCTCGGAGTTCGAGGCGGCCATCAGCTACTCGATCCTCCACCAGCTGTTGTTGCCGCTGCGCGCCGAGATCGAGCGCCTTCCCCCCGGCCTCCGTGACGCGCTGACGGTTGCGCTGGGCCTCGGCCCCGGTCCGGCACCGGCCGCCCTGCTGGTCTGTAATGCCGCTCTGTCGTTGCTGGCGGCTGCCGCCAAGCAGGCGCCGATCGTCCTGCTGGTGGACGACGTCCAGTGGGCCGACCGTCCGAGCGCCGTCGCGTTGGGCTTCATCGCGAGACGGGTCGAGCTTTCCCCGATCGGCGTGGTGGTGTCATCCCGCACCGGCACCGCCAGCCATCTCGATTGGCGCGGCTTGGCCGAATTGGAGACACTGCCGCTCACCCGGGAGGCGTCCGGGCAACTGGTGGACGCCCGCTTCCCGGGGCTGCCTCCGCATATCCGACAGAGCCTGCTCGATCTGGCGCAGGGCAATCCGCTCGCGCTGGTCGAGTTGGCGGGGACGCTGATGGGCTCGGCAGCGCATGACTGGGAACCGACAGTTGTGGTGCCGCTGACCGAAAGGCTTGAGCAGCTGTACTCCAGGCGGATCGCCGAACTGCCGCATGACACCCGCTGCCTACTGCTGATCGCGACGTTCGAGGGCCACGGAGATCTTCGCGTCCTCCGCGCCATCACCGATCTCGCCCATCTCGCCCCAGCGGAGCGCGCGCAACTCCTAACCGTGGACGACGCGGCAGCCCGCGTCACGTTCCGTCATCCGTTGATCAAGTCGGCAGTCGTCGCATCGGCGACCCACGAGGAGCGGCGGCTGGCCCACCTCGCCATCGCCGACGCGCTCGCCGGCGATCAGGAACGGTACGTCTGGCACCTGGCCGCAGCCACCGACGGGCCGGACGAGACAGTGGCGGCACTGCTCGAGCAGTCGGCACCGGTAATCCTGCAACGCGGGGACGTACTGGGGGCTGTCGCCGCCATGGCACGGGCGGCCGAGATGAGCGCCACCAGGGAGAACCGGGCCCGGCGGATGGTCGAGGCCGCCTACCTCGGGGCCGAGGCGGGCGGCGCCGGGAACGACCTCGACATGCTGCTTGCCGATGCCCGTGCGGTCAGTCCGGACTCCGCTGATTCGCTGCGTGCGGCTACTGCGGCGGCGTTGTTGATGCTGGACGGCGACGGTGACCTGCACGCAGCGATCCGGCTGCTCGGCGGGGCTGTCGAGATCGGCGATCACGGCTGGCGAGGCGACGATCCGGCGGTGGAAGCAGCCATGCAGACATTGCTGCAGCTCTGCTGGTATGCGAGCGACCCCGAGAGCTGGACGGTGTACCAGCGCGCGTTGAGCCGGCTGACAGACCCGTCGGATGTTCTTGCGGTGGGGAGCGCGATCATCCCCGATCCGGTACGCACCGGCGCCGCCGCACGGCCCGCGCTCGATGCCCTGCTCGCCACCTTGACCGGCGAGAAGGATTTCGGTCGGGTCATGCGGATCGGTTTTGCTGCGTTCTACCTCGACCGGCTCGGGGACATCCGGGATTCGTCGTGGCGGGTGCTTCAGTACGGCCGCGAGGGCGGTGCGCCTCGGCTGCAGGTCGGTGCACTG
The DNA here is from genome assembly GCF_011927785.1 of Micromonospora profundi. Classification (NCBI taxonomy): domain Bacteria; kingdom Bacillati; phylum Actinomycetota; class Actinomycetes; order Micromonosporales; family Micromonosporaceae; genus Micromonospora; species Micromonospora profundi. Next base: position 6,138,273 of record NZ_JAATJK010000001.1, read on the forward strand.
ATGTATCTGTGCCTGGACGACTACGCTACGGGCCGGTGGGAGGAGGGCAGGAGGCTGGCCGAGGAGGGACAGCAGCTCTGCTCCACGAGAGTGTCGCAGTTCCTGATCTTCAGCTTCCTGTACTGCCGAGCCCTCCTGGCCGCCGGTCGGGGGGACGTGGGCGAGGCTTTCGAGCTGGCGGACGAGATGACCCGGTGGGCACAGCCGCGTGGTGTCGGTATCGCGATGACCATCGCATACCACCCGCGCGTTCTGGCCGCCGCTGCCCAGGGCGATTACGAATCGGCTTACCGGTACGCCAGCGCGATCAGCCCGGCCGGCGTGCTGGCGCCGTACGTTCAGGTGGCGACGTCCGTGATGTTCGACCTGGTGGAAGCGGCGCTACGCACTGGCCGGACCGCCGAGGCGCGCGCACACGCCGACGCCATGCGAGCGGCTGATGTGGCGGCGATCTCGCCACGGATGGCGCTCATCCAGTGCGGGGTCGACGCCTTGGTCCTCGGTGACGATGCAGCCGTGGCGCGGCTGGAGGAGGCGTTGGCGGAGCCCAGTGCGGAACGCTGGCTGTTCGATGCGTCGCGCATCCGCCTCGCCTTCGCCGAAAGTCTCCGTCGACGCAGGGCACCTTCAGCAGCCCGAGCCCACCTACTCAACGCGCGGATCGGCTTCGCGGCGATGGGTGCCGAGCCGTGGCTCGCTCGTACCGTCCACGAACTGCGAGCCACCGGATATCGGCGCGGTCCTGCCCACCGGCCGCCGGTCGCCCTGACCGCTCAGGAACTCGAGATAGCCGATCTGGCGGCCGGCGGGCTGACCAATAAACAGATCGCGGAGCGCCTCTACATTTCGCACCGGACGGTGAGCGCCCACCTTCATCGGATCTACCCGAAGCTCGGCATCACGACGCGGGCCGGACTGCGTGACGCTCTTGCCGGGCAGGAATCCACGGACCGGCACGGCTCCGACGGGTGAGGCGCCGCCCTCGTGTTGCCGGTCGTTCGGGCACGGGATCAGTTGGATGACCCGACTCCCTGCTTCGGCTTCTTCGACCACGGAGGGCCGCCGGTCGGCCGCTGCGGCCGCCCAGACATCGACGAAAGGGGGCAATCCGGGCTACGCGGCAGAGTCGTCCGGAGAAGAATGACTGATTCGGTGGCTGCCCGGAGCGGGGGAGAGTGAGCCCTCCAACCGCTAGGGGAAGAGGGCCGCTGTGAGCGCCGAACTGAAGGTTCTGTCCGTCGGCTACGCGGGCGAGAGGGTCGCCGGGACCGTCACGCTGATCCGCGACCGCGACTTCATCGCCGTGATCGATCCCGGAATGGTGGCCGATCGCTCGATGATCCTCGACCCGCTCGCCGCGGCGGGAGTCGACGCCGACGAGGTGACGGACGTCGTGTTCAGTCACCACCACCCGGACCACACACTCAACGCGGCGCTGTTTCAGAACGCCCGCTTCCACGACTTCCAGGCGACCTACCAGAACGACCTGTGGTTACCTCGCCAGTTCGCTGACGACTCGGACTTCAGCAGGCTCTCCGACGCGGTACGCCTGGTGCGGACGCCCGGGCACACCGCCCAGGACGTCACCACGCTCATCGAGACCGATGATGGGCTGGTCGCGTGCACGCACCTCTGGTGGTCGGAATTCGGCCCGCTGGACGACCCGTTCGCCGTTGACCGCGACGTGTTGCGGGCCTCCCGGGAGCGGGTGCTGGCCATGAATCCGACGCTGATCGTGCCGGGCCACGGCCTGCCGTTCACGCCGGACACCAAGACACCTTTCTAGGTCGACGCCATGCGACGGGCCGTCATGTCGTGCACGTCCTACGCCCTGACTTCGGTGCGGGACGCGCTCATCGCCGGTGGGGTCTCAGCTGTGGACACCAGTGGCACAGCTCGTCACCGGAATCGGAGGGAGCATGAGGTGCACCAGAGCGCACAGCAACAGGCAGCAGGACGAGGGCTCTTCCGACTCCTCGTCACCCTCACCGATCGGCTACCGCAGGACTTCGTCGAAGCGCTCAGAGCCCGGCTCGCAGGAGGTCACGAGGTCGAGGTCGCGCAGGCGATCGTGTTCGCGGCCGTCGCTGGGCCAGTGCCGTTGACCGAGCGGGACATCGATCTCCTGATCGCCACGCTCGCCGGCGCGGGCGAGGACACCACAATGGCGATGGTCATCGAACGCTGTAGTTTCGCGAAGATGCGGGACTAGGCCAGTGGCGGCGGCCGTCGAGTCTCAGCGAAGCGCCGCGGTTCCCTGCGCCACGGGAGACGCTGGATCTACCCGGGGCGTGTCTGTGCTCGCCGTCACCCTGCCGCCGGGTCACCGCCATGCGACGACGTCAGATGATGGATTGGGAGCATGATGTCCACCTGGATCACCACCCCGATCAGCACGGACCTCCTGCACGGCGCGCTCGACGTGCAGCGCACCGCCCGTGGGCTGCTTCCGCACAGGTTGCCCGCCTGGGCACGTGCCCAGTACTCCGACGGGCAGCTCGCCATGGTGGAGGCTCAACCCGCCGGCGTGCACCTGGCCTTCCGTACCCGTGCCACTGCCGTCGAGCTGGACACGCTGCCCACCCGGCACGCCTACATCGGCCTGCCGGGCCGCCCTGACGGTGTTTACGACCTGCTCGTCGACGGTCGGCTGACCGACCAGGCCAGCGTCACCGGCGGGGACCTGGTGACCATCGACCCGGCCAACGGGACCGTGGAGCGCCAGTCCGGTCCGCCCGGCACCGTCCGGTTCACCGGCCTGCCCGACGGGGTGAAGGACGTCGAGATCTGGCTGCCGCACTACGAGACCACCGAACTCGTCGCCCTGCGCACCGACGCCCCCGTCGAACCCGTACCCGACCGGGGGCGCCGGGTCTGGCTGCACCATGGCAGCTCCATCAGTCAGGGCTCCAACGCCACCAGCCCCACCGCCACCTGGCCCGCTGTCGTGGCGTCCCTCGGTGGCGTCGACCTGCTCAACCTCGGCTTCGGCGGCAGCGCGCTGCTCGACCCGTTCACCGCCCGCACCATGCGGGACACCCGAGCGGACCTCATCAGCGTGAAGATCGGCATCAACCTGGTGAACGCCGACCTGATGCGGCTGCGCGCCTTCACCCCGGCCGTGCACGGCTTCCTCGACACCATCCGGGAGGGCCATCCCACCACGCCGTTGCTTGTCGTCTCCCCGATCTACTGCCCCATCCACGAGGACACCCCCGGACCGGGCGCGTTCGACCTCACCGCACTCAGTACCGGACAGCTGCGCTTCCGAGCCACCGGCGACCCGGCGGAACGGGCGAGCGGCAAGCTCACGCTCGGTGTCATCCGCGACGAACTGGCGCGGATCACCGCCCAGCGGGCTGCCGACGACCCGAACCTGCACCTCCTCGACGGCCTCGACCTGTACGGCCCGGCCGACTTCGCCGAGCTGCCGTTGCCCGATCAACTCCATCCAGACACCGCCACCCACCGACGCATCGGCGAACGCTTCGCGAAGCGGGTGTTCAGCGTCGACGGTCCCTTCGCGGGCCCCAGCTCCTGACGGACCGGGTGAACCGGTGAGGAGGGGATCCAACCGTGAGACGCTGGCGATGCCGAATGAGCATGAACACCGCCAGTTCCGTCTTCGACCGCATGCCGGATCCCTGTCAGGGTCGAGTCCTGTCCGACCGGCGCCGCCGCGCCGGACCTCACGACACCGACAAGGAGTGATCATGGCGCTTGCGACACGCCGTCTGGTGGGCGCGCTGGCAGTGGTGTCACTTGCCGCCTGCGGTCCCGCCGATGCTGCCGGGCAGCCGACGCGGACCCCTGCGGCAACGGCGAGCCCGTCCACCGCCGCCGCTGACCGGGACCACGAGTTCCGGCGGCTGGAGGAGAGATTCGACGCGCGGCTCGGGGTCTACGCGATCGACACCGGCACTGGCCGGACCGTGCAGTACCGGGCCGACGAGCGGTTCGCGTACGCCTCGACGTTCAAGGCGTTGGCCGCCGCCGAGGTCCTCGACGAGACCACCGACGCCGAGCTGGACAGGGTGGTGCGGTACTCGGCGGACGACCTGGTGACCTACTCGCCGATCACGGAGCAGCACGTCGCTGACGGCATGACGCTGCGCGCGATCGCCGACGCGGCCGTGCGCTACAGCGACAACACCGCCGGCAACCTGCTGTTGCGCCAGCTCGGCGGACCACAGAAGTTCGAGAAGGAACTGCGCGAGATCGGAGACAAGGTCACCGATCCGGAGCGCTACGAGACCGCGCTCAACGAGGCCAAGCCGGGTGACCGGCGGGACACCAGCACCGCGCGGGCCCTTGCCGGGTCCCTGCGGGCGTACGCGGTCGGCGATGCCCTCGAGTCGGCGGACCGCGACATCCTCAACGGCTGGCTGCGGGGCAACACCACGGGCGACGAGCTGATCCGCGCCGGTGTTCCCGACGGCTGGGTCGTCGGGGACAAGACCGGGTCCGGCGGCTACGGCACCCGCAACGACATCGCGGTGATCTGGCCGCCGGATCGGGCGCCGATCGTCCTCGCTGTGTTGTCCAGCCGTGACGAGAAGGACGCCGACTACGACAACGCGCTCATCGCGAGGGCAACTGAGGTCGTGATCGCCGCGTTGTGACGGTCTGCCGGTGCGGGCGTCCGGGTCGCCAGCTGACTAACTCCACCAGGGCAGGGTGCCCGTGCGGAGGTGGTCGTGCAGTGTCCGGGCGACCTGCGCCATCGTCGCCTCGCTGGCTGGCTGGGCGGCGGCGGGCACCCGGGAGGCGGTGAGCGCGGCGACAGCGTACGACTGACCGTCGGCGTGGTCCACCACCCCTATCTCGTGGCGCAGGTGCAGCAGGGTGCCGGTCTTTGACGACCAGCGGGACGCGTCGGAGGTGAAGTCCGGGGCAAGCCGCTGCCGGTGCAGGTTGTCGCCCAACAGGGCACGTACCCGATCGGCGGTGGCTTCCTGGATCGTCGACGGGCGCCAGAGGGCGTGCAGCAGGTCGACGTAGGCCCGGGCCGAGCCGGTGTTGGCGCGGGTGACGTCGAGTTGGGCGACCGGGTGACCCTGTCCGGGGGTCCCGGCGCCGATGGCGAGGGAATGGGCCAGGTGTACGTCGTCGGGGCCGAAACGCTCCGCAGGCGTGTCGGCGAGGTCGCCGACCCGGTGTCGTACGGCGATGCCCTCGATGCGCAGTCGCCGCAGCTCGGCGGCGACCTCAGCCGGCGGGACGAGGTCGAACAGGGCATCGGCGGCGACGCCGTCGCTGATGGAGGTGCTCAGGTAGAGCAGGTCGTCCACGGCGATCCGCGCGGGATGGCGGAAGCGGCTCAACCCGGTCGGGCCCGGTGTGGTGATCCGACCGGGCGGGACGTCGACAGGTGTCGCCGGGTCGAGTTCCCCGCGCGCGATCCGTTCGAGCACGGCGACCGCCAGCGGCACCTTCGCCAGCGACGCCGCCGGGTACGGGGTGTCCGCGTCGAAGCCGATCTCCTCGCCGGTGTCGAGGTTGCGGACCAGGAACGCGCCGCGCAACCCCGCCTCGTCGAGCAGGTCCTGGGCGTTGCGGACGACTGCGACGGCGCTCACGCGGAATCTCCTGTCGTGCCGGCCCTGGCCGGCTCCGGGTGCACATCGGGCGCGCCGAGGCATCGGGCGATGTCCGCGTACAGGACCGTGCTGAGCTGATCGAGGTCCTCGCGTACGCCGGCGGCGACGTCGTAGCCGCGTAGGAGCCGTGGGCCGACGAGGGGGCACCAGTGCAATCCGAAGTCCTCGGCCTGTTGACGGGAGCAGAGCAGCAGGTCGGGGGAGCCGAGGGCCGCTGCCGCGGCGTCCACGAGGGACGGGGCGACCGTCACCTGGGCCGGCACCAGGCCGGCCGACTGGCCGGCACGGGTCAACGGGTCCCGCAGGTGAGCGACGTCGTCCTCGGGTTGGATCAGGACCCGCCTGCGTGCCTGCGTGCGGGCCCGGCCGCTGCGCAACGTCTCCAGGAACACCGTCGGCGCCGGGAAAGGGGTCCGGGCGGCCAGCCCGAGCTGCACCTGCCAGGACGCCCCCGCCTCGGGAACCGCCACGATCCCGGCACCGGCCTCCAGGGTCTGACAGAGCCGGGCGCGCTCCGACGGCCCGGCCGGCCGTACCTCCAGGTGGATCCGCTGCCGCCGCGCCGCGACCACCAGATCGGCGAGGCGGCGCGGCGGGCAGATCTCGGGTACGGCGACCCGCAGCGGACGCAATCGCGCACGCTCGGCGTCGTCGCCCATGGCATCGGCGAGGTCGACCAGGCGCCGGGCCGACGGCAGCATGTCCTGCCCGAACGACGTCAGCCGCACCGCGCGGGACGACCTGTCGAACAACCGCGCCCCGAAATGCTCCTCCAGTGCGGCGATGCGGCGACTGGCGACCGACTGGGGAATACCCGCCGCGGCGGCCCCGGAGGTGAAGCTGCCGTGGCCGCTGACCGCCACGAAGGCCCGGCAGGCGGCGACGACATCCACCCACCGAACGTATCGCGGCCGCGTGCCGCCCTGAACGGCAGCCGACGGGCGACGTCTTCTCGCGGAGCGTCTCGGATCATCCGCCCCGTCTGAGAGCAGGCAGCGTTTACTGCGCGATCGCGGTCGCCTCCAGTTCGACGAGCACGTCGGGCTCGAAGAGGTAGTCCACGCCGATCAGCGACGCCGGCGGAAGGGGCCAGGGCAGGCCGAGTTCCTCGACGACCGACTCGATCCCGGCCATGAACGGCCCGATCTTCTCGGGTGCCCAGTCGGTCACGTAGAAGGTCAACCGGACCACGTCCTCGAATGAGGCGTCGGCTCCGGCGAGGGCCCGGCCGGTGTTGCGCAGCGCCTGCGCCACCTGCCCGGCCAGGTCGCCGGGAGCAACGGCTGTGCCGTCGCCCAGGCGTGCGATCTGACCGCTCACGTGAATGTGACGCGACCCGGTAGCCACCGCCACGTGAGCGTAGGGCGTGTGCGGCTGAAGACCGTCGGGGCTGAAGCGGGTGACAGGCATCGTGTCTCCTCTGGTGGAACCAGCTAGGTTTACTATTGATACCTAGTTGACGAAGGACACTTCAAGGAGACCTGGTTTCATGCGCGATACCACCCCCGCCCGGGCCAGCGAGCTACGTATCGACGCGCCTCACCGCGAGCTGCTCGACCAGGTGTTGGACAAGTGGTCGCTCAGCGTTCTCAACGAACTGTGCGAGCGCCCGAGCAGGTTCAACGAGCTGCGCCGGGCGGTTCCGGCGGTGACGCAGAAGTCGCTCACGGCGACGCTGCGACGACTCGAGCGCAACGGGATCATCGAGCGCCACGTCGTAGCTACCCGCCCGGTCGCCGTGGAGTACCGGATCACCCCGCTGGGGAAGACCCTGCGTGCACCGATCGACACCCTCCTCGAGTGGGCGGACGCGTACATGCCGCAGATCGAACACGCCCGCACGGCGTTCGACGCCCAGATCGACTAACGAGGATGGGCCGCGACCGCGGTGCTACGCGTACGGGTCCGCTGGCGGCGAACTCGTCGAGCACCGCGGTCACCGCGTCATCGGGCGGGGGTGCGGAGCAGTCGCTCGACCACGTCGCTGAGGGTGGTCACCGCCGGGCCGTCCGGTGTGGTGACCACCACGAGGTGGTGGCGGGTGTTCCGCATCCTGGCCAGGGCTTCGTAGACGAGCGTCGAGCCGTCCAGCACGAGAACGTCGCGCATCACCTCGCCAGCGGTCCGGTCGTCCGGTTGGTCCATGGTGTCGCGGACGTGCACCACGCCGACGGCCGCGCCGTCACGCAGCACCACCACCCGCAGGTGGCCCGTGGCGCGGGCCGTCGCGCGGACGGTGAGCACCGTGTCGGCCGCTTCGACCGAGGTCAACCCGCGTTCCGGGCCGGTGAGGTCGGCCAGGGTGAGCTGGTCAAGATCGAGGGCATCGGTGAGTTGCGCGGAGTACGACGCGTCGAGCGCACCGACGTTCGCCGAGTGCTCGACAAGGTGCCGCAGGTCGGCGGCGTTCTGGCCGGTGGCGATGGTGTCCCGGGGCTCGACGCCCACCCGGCGCAGGCACCAGTTCGCGCTGGCGTTGAGGGCACGCAACACCGGGCGGGTGAGCCACATGAAGCCGCGCATCGGGATCGCCAGGAAGATGGCGGTCTTCTCCGGGTGCGCGATGGCGTACGACTTCGGTGCCATCTCCCCCACGACAAGGTGCAGGAAGGTGACGACCAGCAGCGCCAGCGCGAACCCGACCGCGTCGGCAGTCCAGCCCGGCGCGCCCCAGGACAGAAACACGGGGGTCAGCGCGTAGTTGACGGCTGGCTTGGTGACCGCGCCGAGGCCGAGTGCGCAGGCGGTGATGCCGAGTTGGCAGCCGGCCAGCAGCACTGTCAGCTCGTCGAAGCTGCGCACCGCTGCCCGGGCCGACCGGCTGTGCTCGGAGCGCGCGTCGAGGCGGTGCCGGCGTGCCGCCAGCAGCGCGAATTCGGCTGCCACGAAGAAGGCGCTGAGCACGATCAGCACTACGGTGACGGCCACCACGACCCAGGGGTTGCCGATCACCGGTTCTCCTCCGTACGTAGCCGGACCAGCGACGGGACGTGCCGTTCCAGCTCCATCACCTCGAGTGTCAGGAACACCGCGTCGAGGCTCAGCTCAGCCGTGGCACCTGGGGCAGGTAGCTCGCCGATCAGTTCGATGACCAGGCCGGCGAGGGTCTCGCTGTCCGATTCGGGTAGGTCGTGCCCGATGATGCGTTCGACCTCGTCCAGTGGCAGTTGGCCGGCAAGTTCCCAGGCGCCGTCCGCCGGCCCGACCGGCAGCGTGGCCACTGTGGTGTCGTCGTGTTCGTCCTCGATCTCCCCGACCAGCTCCTCGGCAAGATCCTCGACGGTGACCACGCCGGCCAGCCCGCCGTGCTCGTCGAGCACGCAGGCGAGCTGGGCGCGCCGCTCGGTGAGGGTCTGCACGACCCGGGGCAGCGGCATCGACGTGGGGACCAGCACCGGTGGCCGCATGATGTCGGCGACTGTGCGGGCGGCGTCGCGGTCGACAGCGAGCAGGTCGGCGAGGTGCACCACTCCGATCACGTCGTCGCGCTCGTCGAGCACCGGGTAGCGCGAGTGGCCACCGGCCATCGTGGCCCAGAGTTCCTGGGTGGTCAGGTCGGGCTCCACGACATCGACCCGGGCCCGCGGAACCATCGCGTGGGCGGCGTCACGGTCGGGGAAGTCGAGCACCCTGTCGAGCAGCATCGACAGCTCGGCGGGGAGATCACCGGAGTCGCGGGACTCGCTGACGATGTATTCGAGGTCGCGGCGGCTGGCAGCGTGTTCCACGTCGTGCACCGGCTCCATGCCGAAAAGGCGCAGCAGGGCATTGGAAGACTTGTCGAAGAAGGCGATGATCCAGCCGAACACCCGCAGGTAGACCTGGGTGGAGCGGGCCAGCCAGACGGCCACCGCCTCGGGTCGCGAGATGGCGAGGTTCTTCGGGAACAGCTCGCCGAACAGCATCTGTACGAACGTCGAGAGCAGCAGCGCGCTCACAGTGCCGACGACGATGCCGACACCGGTCGGGACGCCGACGCCGCCGAGGGCTGTGCCGAGCGACTTGCCGACCAACGGTTCGGCGACGTACCCCACAAGCAGGGCGGTAACGGTGATCCCGAGCTGGGCGCCGGACAGCATGAACGACGTCCGCCGGGTCACGTCCAGTGCCCGACCTGCGGCCTTGTCACCCGCCGCCGCGCGGGCCTTGAGCCGCGACCGGTCGACGGCCATGTACGCGAATTCCTGCGCCACGAAGTAGCCGGTGGCTGCCGTGATCACCAGGATCACCAGCAGCCCCAGGAGGAGGCTCAACACCCACACGTCGTCGCGCTCCTGCTGTTTGTCGCCTCAGATGAATCAGGCCCGCGCCAGCGGGCCAAAGGTCTCAGGCGGTGGTCTGCGCCCATCAAGGTCGTGCTCCTCCTCGTACCGACAGTGCCGGAAGCTTGGCACGGCTTTCTGGAAGCAACCTGGTAGCTCCGCTGCTAGCTGACCAGGAAAAACGTGTTCCGATCGCCGCCAGGCTGGATCAGCCCGCGTAGCCCGATGTGAGCTGCGCGGCACCTGCGAACTTTGCCCCGGGCGCGCCGTCATTACCTGAGCGACGACGCATACGCGCCTGATCGGAGACGCCAAGTGATGGCCTGGATCACCCGCAAGCTCGCCTTGACCCCTGCCCGTCGTCACCCGGTCAGATCGCATTCCCGACCGTCGACGGAGAGGCCGCCCGTGATCGACCTAGGCTCGTACGCCGTGGTGCGACAGGGGTATGCGAAGGGCCGCGTGGCAGCGCGGCATCGGGCCGTGACCGTGACGTTGGCACTGGAGCTCGTTCTCGTGCTGCTCGGCTGCGGCGCGGCGTGGCAGGTCGCAGCCGGCGGTGGGGCGCGTCAGGCAACGGCGACCGGCCTCCTGGGCTCCGATTTCGTCGACATCAGCTTCGTCGCGCCCGGCCCGACCTCGCCCGCCACGGCGCCCGGCGCGGCGACCGGCACCTACACCTGGGACTGCGGCCGCAACGAGAACGGCCACCGCAACACCGCAAACATCGTGGTGGCGCCCGGCTTTCCCGGGCAGCCGCATCACGTGCACGACTACGTGGGCAACCTCTCCACCGCCGTCGGCTCGACGCCGAAGACCCTCTCGGCCGCGGGGACGACCTGCGGCAACGGCGACCGGTCGACGTACTTCTGGCCGGTGCTCCGTACGGTCGGGCCGATGGACGCCGGGGAGCACGCCGTCCACGGCGGCGAGATCCAGGTGCCTGTCGACGTGACGCTCGCCTTCTCCGGCAACCCCCGAGGAAACGTCGTGCCGATGCCGCAGCAGCTCGCCGGCACGGTCGGGGACGCGGTGGCTTTCACGAACGGTCCCCAGAAAGCAGCAGCGACCTGGACCTGCTCCAGCACCCCGGAGCGCCGCACCACCGCGTACCCCCGGTGCCCGGCCGGTGATCAGGTGCAGAGGGTCTTCGACTTTCCGAGCTGTTGGGACGGGCGGCAGGTGGACAGCGAAAGCCACCGCGCGCATCTGGTCTTCCCGTCCCCTGACGGCTCCTGCGCCCGCAACACGTTTCCGGTGCCGCAGCTCCGGCTGACAGTGGCGTACGACATCGCGCCGGATGCCCTGTTCCGGATCGACGCCTTCGAGGGCCAGAACAACAGCCCGCTGACCGATCACGCGTTCTTCGTCAACCTGATGCCGGAGCCCCTGATGGCGAAGGTCGTGGACTGCCTCAACAGCGGGCAGAGCTGCCAGGACGATTGACCGTACGCCGAGGTGGTCGTACCTCACTGAGGACGCGCTACCTCGAACCGGCCGTCGGAGGACACCACCGTGACCGTGATCGTCTTCGGTGCGCCGGCGACCTGCGCGGAGCAGGAGAAGCGGCTGCCCACAGTGACCGGCCGGCCCGGCGGGCAGGTGACGAGGTCGGCGTCGAGCAGGTAGTCGTCACGCAGCACCGACAGCACCCCCTGCTGCAACGCCGCTGTGTCGAAGACCTTCTTGTCGAGGAATCCGGGCCGGGTCAGGCCCAGCACGGCCACCAGCGCCACCACTGCCACGACCGGGCCGGCAACGGCGATCACGAGTCGCCGGGAGAAACGCCGCCGACGCTCAGGGGGCGCCGTCGAGCCGGTGGACGCCGGGCCCCACTGCGCCGGTGGTGCCGGTGCCCAGCCAGGGGCGGGCGTCGGGGAGTCGCCGTCGGATCCCCGGTACGAACTGGTCAACGTCGTCTCCTCCGGATTCAGGGGGCGGTGGGCGTGGTGACCACCTCGGGCAGGGAGGTGGTGCGGTCACCGACCGGACTGATCGCGAACCAGGTGCCACCAACCCCCTGGCCGTTGATGTCGCCCGGCTTGGCGTCCTTGTCGAACAGGTAGACGGGCCAGCCGTCGATGGTCACCTGGCAGGTGCCGTCGGCCCGCTCCACGTAACCGACGAGCTTCGGGTTGATCCCACTCGGGTAGATCTGCCCGCCCCCCTTGACGAGAAGTGGCGGCCACGTCTTCGCGCAGTCGCCGTTGCAGTTCGACTTCGACGGCTTTGCGGTGTCCTTGTCGAACCGGTAGAGCGTCCGGCCCTGCCCGTCGGCGACGTACGTGCCGATGTCTTCGGACGCCGTCGCGTTCAACTGGATGATGTTGCTGCCCCGCCCGGTGTCGGGTGCGGGCGTGAGGGGGACGTCGGACGGGCCGCTGTAGATCCGTACGCGACCCTGGGTCTTCGCCACCGTCGGCGCCGGCTGCGGGGCCGACGGAGCGTCGACCACCTCGGGTGTCGTGTCGGCGCCGACGGTCGGGCTCGGCGCGGTCGCCTGTGACGCGGCCGCTGTGGCCGGCGCCGCTGGTCCGGTCGTGGCGTCATCACATGCGGCCAGGACGGCCACGCTTGCCAACGCGATCGCCGTCCGGGCGATCCGGCTGTGCAACAGCATCTCTGTTCCACCTCGTGTTCGGAGGACCGTGCCCGTGCGCGCGGTCCGGCACCCACACGGTGCGGTCGGCGAAGTGGTTCACCGTCGGGATCGGACGAGTCTGCCGTCACGAGGTCGCACCCTGCGCTGAACCGTTTCGGGCCAGCGTCCGTGTGGGTGGCGGCACCAGCGAAGGGCAGCCCAGGAATGACCGCCCGGAGCCGGCGAAACGATGACACGAGGGGAGCGCAACGTGGCCACGTACCACATCGTCAGCGAGGACATCGAGGAATCTTCGACCTGGCTGAAGCAGAACATGCAGACGCTGCTGGACGGGATGAACCAGGCCAAGAGCAAGATCGACACCCTGATCCAGGGTGGCTACAACACCCCGGCCGCGCAGCAGAAGTTCGGCCCGTACTTCGACGAGTACAAGGGCAGCGTCGACCAGACGCTGAACGGCATGGAGGGCATCAGCCAGTACCTCTCGCAGGTCAGCACCGCGTTCTCCGACACGGACAACCAGACCGGGGCCAGCCTCGGCCGCTGAACGACCGGCCGGACCCGGGGCCGCGTGGTGATTCGCTCACCACGCGGCCCTCGGCCGTTTCCTCCGCCGGACCATCCGACCAGGAGAATCTCGTGCGCCTGCAGCTCACCGTTGCGGATCCGTCCACCGCCGTCATCGACTACCAGATCGAGGCTGCCCCTGACACCACCGTCGGGGAACTCGCCGAGGCGCTCGCCGCGCGTCGGCCGGAGCCCGCCGGCACACCGCCGACGATCTTCGTCGCCGGTGCGCCGCTGGATCCGCGACTCACCTTCGCCGAAGCCCCGCTGCGGCAGGGCACGGTGCTCGGCCTGGACCGCCCGGTGCCCGAGGCGTCCGCGCAACAGCCGGGTCTGATCGAGGTACGGGTGGTCAGCGGCACCAACGCCGGTGCGGTCCATCAGCTCGACCTCGGTGAGCACACCATCGGCACCGCCAGCACCAACCGCGTACGCCTCACCGACCCCTCGCTCGCCTCCGTCGTGGCGTCGGTGCGGGTCACCCCCGACGGAACGTGCCGTGTGCGACCGGTCGGACCCGGCCTCCTGCTCGACCGGGTCGAACTCGACGACGAACAGGCGTGGCCACCCGGCGGTCAGCTCGCCGTCGGATCGTCCCTGCTGGAGCTGCGCAAACCGCTCCGGGCGGAGGCCGCACTGCAGATCTCCGAGGATCGCACCGGCCTTGACTACAACCGCCCGCCCCGGTTGCTGCCGGAGGCCCGCACCACCCAGTTCACGCTTCCCACACCACCGTCGCCTCCGGAACGGCGACCGCTTGTGCTGATCACGGTGCTGGCACCGCTTGTCGTCTCCGGAGCCGCGTACCTCATCACCGGCAACCCGCTGACGCTGCTCTTCGCCATCCTGTCGCCGGTGGCGCTGATCGCCGGTCAGGTCGGCGCCCGACGCCAGGGAAAAGTCAGCTACCGTACGCGGCTCGCCGACTACGAGGCCAAGAGGGAGCGGATCAGCACCGACGCGCACGAGGCACTGACCGCCGAGCGGCTGGCCCGGCGGGATAACTTCCCCGACCCCGCCGCCGTACGGCTGATCGCTGTGGGACCTGAGCGCCGCCTGTGGGAACGGCGACGCACCGATCCCGACTTCCTCGAACTGCGGGCCGGCAGCGCCGACCTCCCGTCCGAGGTGTTGCTCCGGGATCCGAGCCAGGACGAACACCGCCGGGAGGTCCGGTGGAGCGCCCTGGACGTGCCGGCGACAGTGCCGCTCCGCAAACACGGCGTGGTCGGCATCGCCGGTGACGCCGCCGCCCGGGTGACAGCCCGCTGGATGGTCGCGCAGGCGGCCACCCTGCACAGCCCCGAGGACCTCCAGATCTACCTGCTCGCCGGCGCGGGCGACGAGGAGGGCTGGTCCTGGGTCGGCTGGCTACCGCACGTGGCGCCGCGCGACGGCCAGGGCACTCTCGCCACCGTCGGAACCGACACTCAGACCACGGCCCGACGGGTTGCCGAACTGGTCGCCGTGATCTCCGCCCGCGCCGCCGAACGGTCCGACGCGGCCTTCCGCGACATCCTCGTGGTGCTCGACGGGGCACGCCGGCTGCGTTCCCTGCCCGGGGTGACGCAGATCCTGCGGGAAGGACCCGCCGTCGGGGTGTACGCGATCTGTGTCGACGCCGAGGAGAAGCTCCTGCCGGAGGAGTGCCAGGCCGTCGTCGCCGAGCAGACCGACGGCTCGCTGCTGGTGACCCGTACGCTCGCCGCGCCGATCCCCGGCGTGCATCCGGACCTGCTCTCGACGGAGTGGCTGCGTACCGTTGCCCGCGCGCTCGCGCCGCTGCGTGACACCGGCGGCGCGGACGACGGCGCCGTACTGCCGGACGCGAGTCGGCTGCTCGACGTGCTCGGCATGGAGCCGCCGGAGCCGGACGCGGTGGCGGCCAGGTGGACCACCGGAGGCCGGACCACCGAGGCGGTGCTCGGCGTCTCGCTCGACGGGCCGTTCGCGCTGGACCTGAAGCGGGACGGGCCGCACGCCCTGGTCGCCGGCACCACCGGATCCGGCAAGTCGGAGCTGTTGCAGACCCTCGTCGCCTCGCTCGCCGTCGCCAACCGGCCGGACGCGATGACCTTCGTGCTTGTGGACTACAAGGGCGGCAGCGCGTTCAAGGACTGCGTCCGGTTACCGCACACCGTCGGCATGGTCACCGACCTCGACACGCACCTGGTGAGTCGGGCGCTGACCTCGCTCACGGCCGAGCTGCGGCGGCGGGAGCACATCCTCGCCGAGGCGGGGGCGAAGGACATCGACGACTACGTCGACCTGCTGCGCCGCGAACCGACACGGACCCCGATGCCGCGACTGTTGATCGTGATCGACGAGTTCGCGTCGATGGTCCGCGACCTGCCGGACTTCGTGACCGGGCTTGTCAACATCGCGCAGCGGGGCCGGTCGCTCGGCATCCACCTGGTGCTGGCGACCCAGCGTCCGGGCGGGGTCGTGTCGCCCGAGATCCGGGCGAACACCAACCTGCGGATCGCGCTGCGCGTCACCGACACCAGCGAGAGTCAGGACGTGCTGAACGCCCCCGACGCCGCCTCGATCCTGAAGTCGACGCCGGGCCGGGCCTTCGTACGCCTCGCGCAGTCGTCGCTGGTGCCGTTCCAGGCCGGGCGGGTCGGCGGGTTCCGCCCGGGTGCCCGCGTCGACGTCCGGCAGCCGCCCTGGCTCGCACCCGTCTCGTGGACGGACCTCGGCCGGCCCGTACCCACCCGCCCTGGCGTGAAGGCGGAACCATCCGCCGAACTCACCGACCTCGCCGTGCTGGTGGAGGCCGTCCGGAGCGCCAGTGAGCAGTTGGCCATCCCGCCGCAGCACAGCCCGTGGCTACAGGCACTGCCGGACACGCTCACCGTCGACGCCCTTCCCCCGCCCCGCGGCAGCGGCTACCACCTGGCCCCGGTGGCGTACGGCCTTGTCGACCTGCCGGCCCAGCAGGAGCAGGCGCCGCTGGAGCTGGACCTGGGGACGCTGGGGCACCTGCACATCATCGGTTCGTCGCGCAGCGGCCGGTCCCAGGCGTTGCGGACGATCGCCGGCACCGTGGCCCGCACCCACTCCACAGCAGACGTCCACCTCTACGGCGTCGACTGCGGCAACGGGGCACTGCTCGCCCTCGCCGAGCTGCCGCACTGCGGTGCTGTGGTGCAGCGTACGGAGGCCGAACGGCTCGGTCGCCTGTTCACCCGACTCGTCGCGGAGCTGGGACGTCGTCAGCAGCTGCTCGCGTCCACCGGCTCGGCTGGGCTCGTGGAGTACCGGGCCGGCGTGGCCGGGGCCGACCGGCCGCCGCACATCCTTCTGTTGCTGGACCGGTTCGAGGTCTTCGACAAGACGTTCGCCGACTACGACAACGGCAATGTCATGGCGGCCCTCCTGACTCTGCTGCGCGAGGGCGCCGGCGCAGGCATCCACGTGGTGCTGGCCGGTGATCGGAGCATGTTCACCACGAGGATCTCCTCGACCACGGACGACAAACTTGTGCTTCGGCTGAGCGAGCGCAGCGACTACAGCATGGTCGGCATCAACTATCGGCAGCTGCCGGACGAGATCGGAACGGGCCGGGCGATCCGGGCGGTCGACAGCGCGGAGGCGCAGATCGCCCTGCTCACCAATGACAGCTCCGGTCAGGGGCAGGCCCGCGCCATCGCCGCTATCGCCGAGGCGGCGCGGCTGCGGGACGCCGAGGTCGGCGCCGCCGCCCGCCCGTTCCGGATCGACGTACTGCCGGACGAGCTGACCCTGGCGCAGACCAGCGGCCTGGCGCGGCCCAGCAGACCACTATGGACGATGCTGGGGGTCGGCGGGGACGAACTCTCGGCAATCGGCCCGGACCTCGGGACCAATTCCACGTTCATCCTGGCGGGACCGCCACGCTCGGGGCGGAGCACGACACTGCTCACGATGGTCGCCGGTCTGTTGACGAAGGGGACACCCGTGGTGATCGCGGCACCCCGCCGGTCGCCGCTGCGGGACCTCGCCGGCCTGCCCGGCGTACTCGACCTGGTGACGAGCGAGAACTTCACCTCCGCCGGGCTGGCGGCGGCCCTCGACGGTCGTGCCGGACCCGCCGTTGTCGTCCTGGACGACGCCGAGCAACTGCTCAAGTGCGATGCCGGCAGCGACCTCGGTGACATCGCGCGGGTCGGAACGGAGAAGGGCCTCGGCCTGATCATGGGGGGCTCGATCGACGGGCTCTCCAGCGGTTTCGGCGGCTGGCACGTCGACGCCCGCCGGAACCGCCAGGGAGCGCTGCTCAGCCCGCAGGGCCTCGGCGACGGTGAGCTGATCGGCGCAAAGCTCTCCCGCGGCCAGCTCGGCGGCGGGCGGCCGGGCCGGGTGCTCGCGCATTTCGGCGACGGCAAGCTGCATCTGGTGCAGGTGCCCCGGACCGAGCCCGCTGTGCTGCGAGAGCTGCTGGGCGGGGCCGGCGAAGCCGCGTAGACGCCACCGATCCGGACTCCGCTGGTAAGGCCGGGGTACCGAAACGCGATCGGGGGGACACCCCCCAGGTGTCCCCCCGACGCGGGCCGGCAGCCATCCCCTAGCTGCCGACCTCCCCCACGGAGGCCGCCGGCGGCGTGAGCGCGGCGGCCTCCCCCTCATAGGAGAAAGCAAGCGTCGCGGTGATCGTGGCGAACAGCTCGAACAACTCCTTCGCCTCCGCGATGTTCGGGCTGGAACCGGTTACCACCAGCACGTTCGCGGTGCCCGGCAGCGGTACGACGGTGTGCATCACGGCGCAGCGCATTGTGGCGCCGTCCTGGGTCACGTTCTGAATGCCGTGGACCCGGCCGACGGTGCCGATCGCGGGGATCTGTGCGGTGCTCACCCGACGCCAGGTCCCGTCGGCACGGACGGGCTGCACGACAGCTGTCAACGCGCCGAGGATGTCCCCGGTCGCGGGCGGGTTGACCACCGACACCAGCACCGTTGCGGTGAGCGGGCCGTCCTCGTACACCTGGAAGGTGCCGGCGGCGTGCACCGCGCCGGCGTTGCGAGCCTGCCGCACCGACCGGCGTAGCTGCTCGGCGTACTGACCCGCCTGCTGCTCGGTGAACCCAGCCTCGACGGCCCGCGTCCACACCTCGTTCGCCACCCGGTTCTCGCTCGCCTCGTCGTCGACCGAGAAGTCGACCCAGTCCTCCGGCGTACGCAACTCGAATCCGGTCGGGACAGTCGCTTCGGTCATCGACGTGACTCCTCCGCTTGTCAACTCGTCGCCCCCGCAGGGTTCTCCAGAGCGGCGACCGTCTGCTCGTCGGTTTCCCGGAACGCGTCGGCCACCGCCTTCGCGGCGTCGCGGACCCCGTCGAGGTCCTTGGCGATGACGTACCGTCCGTCACCCCACCGCTTCTCGAACTCGCGCGCGGCACCTTCCAACTCGCGCTGCCCGAGCGTGTCGACGACAGCGCCCATCGACCTGATCGACGCGCTGTCCATCAGCTCCTTGGTGCGTCGCAGCAGGTCGTGCACCCGCTCCAGTTCCCCACCGGGTACGTCGATCACGCTCATGCCGGCACCTCGGTGCCGAGCCTGATCCGCTCGCTCATCCCCGCTTCCCTTCCCGACCGGTCAACCACTTCCCGCCGTACACGGGCGGTCGGGCGGATTGGTTCAGCCGGGCTGAACCGATCCCGCATCCGCTACGTGTGCGAGTCGGCTTCCGGCGTCGACCGGAGCGGCGGGACCGATCGGGTGCGATGGGGAGGTTGGGCATGACGCGTCCAGGGGACGCCGAGTGGTCGGTGTTGCAACTCGACTCCGATCCGGTGCCGGGTGATCCGGAGTCCTTCGCGGAGATCACGCGGGCCTACCAGGAGCTGGCCACCGCCACCCGGGAGGCGCACGACCTGCTGGCCTCCGGCGGCCGGATCGACGTGGGCCAGGGCAAGGCGATGGAGGCGTTCAAGGATCTGGTCGGGCAACTGCCGGGTCGGCTGGACCGGATGGCGCATTCCTACTCCACCGCCGCGGAGACGTACCTGAGGTATCTGCCGTCCCTTGAGGAGGCGCAGACGATGTCGCTGCGTGCCCTGGAGCAGGCGCGGCAGGCCGCCGGTGACCAGGGCGCGGCGCAGGCGGCACTGGTCTCGGCGCAGGCGGCGCTCACCGGGCTCGGTGCGGATCCGGAGGCGGGCCAGGTCGCCAGGGACGAGGCGACCGACGAGGCCACCGCTGCGCAGAACCGCGCCGACGACGCTCAGCAGGCCATCGACCAGGCGAAGGCGTTGCTGGGTCAGGCCACCGCGCTGCGCGACCAGGCGGCTCGGACGGCAGCCGAGACGTTGCGGCAGTTGGCGAAGGACGCTCCGCAGCGGTCGCTCTGGGAGAAGATCGTCGAGGCGTTCGAGGCGTTCATCGACTTCCTCCGCAGCACCGTCATCGAGTGGATCACCACAATCCTGGACGTGATCGCGACGATCGCGTCGTTCATCTTCCCGCCACTCGGCGCGGCAATCGGGATGCTCTCCGGCGCGATCGACCTCGCCGCCACGGCGCTGTCCGGGGACCCTGCCGCGATCGGGTTGGCCGCTGGCGGTCTGGCCCTCGGCCTGGTCCCGGGCGGCCGCATCGCCTCACGGGTCATGAAGTTCGCCGCCAAGGGCACGATCAAAGACGGCGTCAAGGCTGGCACCAGACAACTCACCAACACGAAAAGCCCCGACGCGACGAGCTATGGCCCAGGGAAGATGATCAAGGGTGCATTCGTGTCCGTCGGGCAGAACCTGAACGACCTAAGCAACGTTGTGTCGGCACGGTTGAGACCCCGACCCCCGGTGAACGAGAGCACCATCGTCGGCAAGAACAGTTGGGGCATCAGGACGACTTTCGACCTCAAGGAGGTCCGGGCCGACCCGGTTCTCGACGCTCACGGCCGGCAAGTCGGTGTGAGTTTTCCGTTGAGCGACCGCGACAGGCAGAGCCGCAAAGAGTGGGCGGCCATCGGGACCAACCTCGCCACCGGCCGATACGAGGGCCCGGACCTGGCCCCCGACGGTCGAAAAGTTTTCAAGAGCGCGCCTGGCCTCATGCCAGCTGAGGCGGCGGGTAAGTCGCGCAACGGGCCAGCGCCGGAATTCGAGTTCGATCAGCTTCGTCGCGCGCCCTGGGACGGGGAAGCGAACGACCCAATTCTTGTCATGGCGCACAGCGGTCCGAAGGACGTTGGGCTGCAGCTGAGCAACGGCAAGGTGGTCAACGTACCGGGTGGGGAATTCGCCAAGGTGCTACACCACAACACGGTGTTCCAGAGCGCGACCGGGGCTAACCCCGGCAGTTCAATCACCATGATCGCCTGCAAATTCGCTGCGCCGGATGGCAGCGCCGCCCCAGAGTTCAGCCGGGTGATGCGTGACCTCGGCAATGATCGGCAGATCTACGCCGCGACCGACACCGTGTGGACCACTCGCGCAAATGATTTCGGCAACACACTCAATCCCAACGTCATGAGCGGGGATTTCGCCACCATTGCGGTCTCCAACAGCGGAAAGTTCCGCCCGCTGGTCTCTCCAGCTGACCTGCCCCCTCCGCGGCTTCCCGACTTGGACTTGGGCGAGCAACTGCCCGACTTCAGCCGGTAAGCGTCTGCGGACAGAGCTAATGAACAGTAGACAGGACAGAAGGAAGGATCGTCCATGGGCGCATTCGTCGAATTAAAGCCGAGCGGTTCTTTCAAGGGGGCGGCCAGGTGAGCAAACAGGACGAAACTGGTTTTGAGCGTAACTGGATGCTGCTGCTGGACAGTGACTGGTCGCCGCCACCGGAGGCTGACGACCGGTCCCGGGCGGTACCGCCGGTGGAGTCGATCGTCGGCGGTTGGCTCGTCAACGACGAGGGAACGGTTGAGGCCTTCGAGCCCAACCCGCTCTATCTGCCCGTCGGCGAGGACGCGCCGACCGGACCTGTCGATGCGGCGGCGAAGCTGGTCGTGGCAGGGCGTGCCGAGCCGAGCATTGTGGTGCTCGCGATACGTGACAGCCTGGTCGAGGTCGCGGTCGACGACGAGGAACGCGTCATCGTGGCCCCCGCTCCCGACGGGGTGCCGTGTGTGTGGGTCACCACGGGGGCGGCGGACCAGCTTCGGGTGTCAGCACCAGGCTGGCTGCGGGTCAGTAGCGCCGAGTTGGTGGAGCTGCTACCCGAGGACGTCGACGTGCTGCTCAACCCGGGCGGTTCCGCCTCGATGCGGCTGTTCGCCAACGTGCTGCGCGAGGCCGTCGTCGGAGCGAACGAGCCCGGCGAATCCTGGGCGGGCGCGGAGCTTTCTACGGATCCGGGGCCGAGATGAACCCGTCGGTTCCGAGTGCGTGTTCGGCTCGGCCGAATCCACGCCTGCGGCTCATCAGTGCGAGTTACGGCTTCGCCGTGAGCGGGGTATTCGTGCGGCGGCTGCTCCGTACCGCCTTTGCCTGTGCGTCGCGCACGGCGGGGGGCGGGTTGCTGGCCGTCGCTGCTGTGTTCCTGCTCCTGCCGCTGAGTGTAGGCACGGCGAGCGCCGTCGAGCCGTCGGCGCCGTACTGGGTGGTGCCTGGAGAACCAGGCGCGGTGAGCGACCTGACGCTGCCCGGGGTCGCCGACCGGGTGCTCGGCGACAGTCAGCGCTGGCCGGAGATTTTGGAGCTCAACCAGGGGCGTATCCAGCCGGACGGCGGCGCGCTCACGGACCCGGCTCAGCCGATCCGCGCCGGCTGGGTGTTCGTCCTGCCCGAGGGCGCGACCTCCGGTGAGATCCGGGTCGGCACGCCGCCGGCGGCCAGGCCAAACGAAGGGCAGCCCGAGGCACCACCTGTCGACCGACCACCGCCGGTGGCGGACGGCGGCGGGATGCTGGGGCTCCGACCGGTCACAGCCACCTTGGTCGGTGTCGGCACGGTGCTGCTGACGCTCGCCGTGCCGATGCTGATCATGCTGGTCCGGCGACGCCGCGCGGCCGTGGCGGCGCGACCGGCCCCGACCCCGGGCTCACGGCAGGTTCTGGACCGCGCCCTGCGGCAGCTCACCGCGCAGGCCGCCCAGGCCAAGGTGTACGCGGCGCTGATCGGTCCGGAGCAGGTCTCACTGCGGCTGGCACCCGCGCTGCCGGACGCGCCGCCTCCGTGGCGGGCGCGGGAGCAGGGTGCGATCTGGGAGGCGCCGAGCTGGCAGTTCGACGAGAGCGTCGACGCGGGCGACGGGTTGCCGCTGCTGGCCACCGTCGGCACGGTCGAGGGCGAGTTGGCAGTGGTCAACCTGGGCCGCGCGCCGGGAATCGTCGCGCTCACCGGGGATCCGGTAGCTGCCATGCGCACAGCCCGAGCCTTCCTCGACGAGATCGGCTGGCACGCCGCAGCCGCGTCCCTCACGGTCAGTGTGGTAGGCCCGCCGTCGCCCATGTGGCCGCCATCGGAGCAGGTACGGGTCGTTCCCGACGCGCGTTCGGTCCTGACGTCGCCCGGTGACGGCGCGACCGGTCAGCCCGACGTGCTGCACGACCACCTGGTGCTTGTCACCACCACGCTTCCGCAGGCGGAGCTGGAGCAGCTCGGCGCGCTTGCGGCCGCCTCGGTCGGTACGGCGGCGGTAGTGGTCGTCGGCGACGTACCGAACGCCGCCTGGCGGTTCGAGGTCGATGCCGACGGGACGCTCGACGTCGGTGTGCTGGGGCTCGACCTCGACAGCCCGGCACCGAGTGGTCGGCTCGTCCCGAACCTGCGCCGCTGACCCGTCTTCCCCGCCCGGACACGTCGATCGATTGGTGTGACGATGATGGCACTCACCCCCCGTACCCTGGCCGGTTCCCTCGCGCTGACGCTCGCGCTCCTGGCCTCCGGGTGCACCACCACTGTCACCGACCCGGTCGGCGCACCGCAGCCGGAGGCCGGCGGGCCGGGGCCGCAGCCAAACGCGGCGCAGAGCTCGCAGGGGTCCGCCGCGCCGGACGACCTGGGGCAGCGCAGCCGGGACGGGGGTTACTGGCCGGCGTCGGTGCAGCTCGGCGAACACCCGGAACTCGGCCCTGTGGTTCTCGACGGGCAGGGCTTCACGCTCTACCGGTTCGACCGGGACAACGCCGCACCCTCGCAGTCGAACTGCACGGAGAGTTGCCTGACCCGGTGGCTGCCGGTGCTGGTGAACGAAAAGGTGAAGTTCAAGGATCTTGACCCGTCCCGGCTCGGCGCAGCGGCCCGTCCCGATGGAACCCAGCAGGTGACGGTGGGCGGGTGGCCGGCCTACCGCTTCGTGGACGACCGGGTGCCCGGCCAGATCTCCGGACAGGGTGCCGACGGGCTCTGGTTCGTCGTCGCTCCGGACGGAGGCAAGGCCGCCGCACCGATCGGCCAAAACGGCGAAAGTTCACCCAGGTGAGCATAGAAACACATGCGCTCCGGGCTGCCGGTTTTCGCAAGTACGGCAGGCATCCTGGTGACCCGGATGCGCCGGTGGCCACGCCAGCGCAGGGTCAGCAGAGGACGGTAAGAATGGCGGGGCTGAGACCCGTTCGCCAACGGGAAGTAGCGGACGAGGCGTTGGTCCGAACGCTCTACGAAGAGCACGGCCGGGCGATGCTCGCGTACGCGACGCAGTTGACCCGCGACCGTGCTGCCGCGGAAGACATCGTCCAGGAAGCGCTGGTGCGAGCCTGGCGCCACCCGGACAGCCTGGTCAACGGCAAGGGGTCGGTACGGGGGTGGCTGCTCACCGTTGTTCGTAACCTCTTCACCGACTCCGTGCGCGCCCGGAAGGCGCGGCCGCCGGAGGTGCCGGAGAGCCCGACAGACGTCGCGGTCGAGCGGGACCACGCCGACCAGGTGGTCAATTCGATGGTGGTGGTGGACGCTCTCAACCGCCTCTCGCAGGAGCACCGCGAGGTCCTTGAGCAGGTATACCTACTCGGGAGTACAGTCGCGGAAGCCGCGAAGGCGCTGGGTATCCCGCCAGGCACGGTCAAGTCACGCTCCTACTACGCACTCCGTGCGTTACGCGACAGCGCGGGACGCTCGACCGGGGTGGAACGGTCTGC
Organism: Micromonospora profundi; assembly: GCF_011927785.1. NCBI lineage: Bacteria > Bacillati > Actinomycetota > Actinomycetes > Micromonosporales > Micromonosporaceae > Micromonospora > Micromonospora profundi. Next base: position 6,162,312 of record NZ_JAATJK010000001.1, read on the forward strand.
CTCATGAAATCGGACAGCTTGATGCCGGCCGGTGACCACGTGGACATCGGCGGCTACCTGACGGGCGAGCTCGACCCCGAGCAGCTCCGGCAGGCGGAGGAGCACCTGGCGGGCTGCGCGGAGTGCCGCACCGAGGTCGAGTCCCTCAAGGAGTGGCAGACCGCGCTCGAAGCCGTACCCGAGGCGATGTTGCTCGACGGCCCGCCGGAGGGCGGCGACCTGCTGTTGCAGCGGACCCTGCGCCAGGTGCGCAGCGAATCGGCCGGGCATCGCCAGCGCCGCGGGATGCTCCTGAGCGCCGCCGCTGTGGTGGCTCTCGCCGCCGCGACCGCTGGCGGCGTCCTGCTCGGCCGCAGCACCGGTGACGCGCCTGACACGCGTGCGCTGCCGACCCCGCCCGCCCCGTCGACAGCGGTGTCCGCCGCCAACCCCGCCACCCGGTACGCCAGCACGACCGACCAGGGCACGGGTGCCCGACTCACCGTCGCGGTGGTCCCGGCGGCTGGCTGGGTGCGTGTCAACGCTGCGGTGTCCGGGATCCCGCAGGGGGAACGCTGCCGGTTGCTGGTCCTCGGCAAGGACGGAAGTACGGTGGTGGCGGGCAGTTGGCTGGTGTCCGAAGACGGGGCGGCCGGGGGCACCACGCTCGATGGCAGCGCCCTGATCGACCCCGCCCAGGTCGACGGTGTGCGTGTGGAGAACACCGACGGCAAGACGTACGCCGTCGCGAAGCTGTAGCCGGGCGGACCCGTGCCGTGGCCCAGCGCCCGGCCCATCGGCTCTGCGCCCATGTTGTGAGACCTCATCTTTCGTCGCCCTCGCGGCGGCGAGGCGCGGGCACGGCACCTCGATCGGCAAAGGTCGACAGGGCGCATGCCGGCCACGGCTCGACCGGTACGAAAACGGGTGTGCCCCCCGGCAAGGAGCCGGGGGGCACACCCGTTTGTCGAGCTGGGACCGTCGGTCAGTTGAAGCGGACCGAGACGACGGCCTCGTCGAAGCCGATCGTCGCCAGGTCGGCGACGTCCCCGTCGATGACCTGGGACCGGCCCGTGCAGTCGCGACCCGCCCAGATCTTCAGCGAGCCGAGGGCCGCGACGGAGGAGGCAACGCCCGGACGGGCCAGGTTCTGGCACCCGTTGCCGGCCACGCCCTGCGAGGCGCCGTTGTCGCTGAAGTTGGCCTCGTCGAAGAAGACGGCGCTGGTGGCGGGCGGAGCGGTTCCGTTACCGGTGCCCGGGGTTTCCTGACCGCCCTCCGGCGCGCCGGCCTTGCCACCGGCCGGGGTTACGCCGAACCAGGTGCCTCCGACGCCCTGACCGAGGGTGTCCCCACGCTTGGTGTCCTTGGCGAAGCGGTACACCGGCCATCCGCCGATGGTGACCTGCCGCGTGCCGTCGGCGCGCCGGACCGTACCGACCTTTGACTTCTTGATCCCCGCGATGAAGATCTTGCCGCCCGGTGCCACCGTGACCGGCGGCCAGGTCTGGGCACACTCGCCGTTGCAGGTCGAGGTGGGCGGGTTGTTGCTGTCCTTGTCGAAGCGGTAGAGCGTCAGTCCCGCACCGTTGACGACCACCGGGTTGAGGTCGCCTGCCCGGCTCGCTGTCAACTGGACCCACCGTTGCGCCGACTGCCGGGCCGCGCCCGCCGCGACACCGCCGTTCGGCACCGCCCAGTCACCGGTGTTGGCTGCCGAGTTGTTCGACTTCGCGGTGCCGGAGAGCAGCGCGAGGTCGCCGCCCACAGCGTCGTTCGCGGGTGCCGTGGCCTCGCCACCGGCCGGTGCGGACGCCCTCGCCGGGGCAGGCGCCTCGGGGGTCGAACTGCACGCCGACAACGCCACCGTGCCGGCCGCCATGACGGCGACGAGGGGCACCAGGTGCTTGCGCATCATTTTCGGGATCTCCCAGGTTCTCTCCGCTTCCAGTACGTCCGGAAGCCGTTCGGCATCCACACGGACCTCACTCGGAATCGGTTCAGCCGACTTCGGCCCTGACTACCTCCGGCGCCTCAGCGGAGAGTCACCGCACGAACACTATTGAGGTGCAGTGATAGATCCACTAAGTTCGATCACAGTCCAGCTTCGACGTTCCCGGAGGGTGACCCCATCGCACACATCGATCTAGGGGTGGACGAGACCGAACTCCCCGGCATCCGTGGCCCCCTGCGCTTCCGGCCCGAGACCGGCGGACCGTTGCTTGAGCTGGTTGAGGTGCTGCTACGCGGGCCGCACCCCCTCTCACCGGGGGAGCGGGAGTTGATCGCCGCGTACGTCTCCGGTCGCAACGAGTGCACCTACTGCTGCTCGGCGCACTCGGCGTACGCGGCGGCGCAGCTCGACGAGGGCATGACCCTTGTCGACCAGGTGCGCGCCGATCCGGACAGCGCCCCGATCTCCGCGAAACTGCGCGCACTGCTGCGCATCGCCGGTGCCGTCCAGGTCAGTGGCCGGGAGGTCACCTCCGAAATGGTCGCGGCGGCCCGTGCCGAGGGCGCCACGGATCTGGAGATCCACGACACGGTGCTCATCGCGGCGGCCTTTTGCATGTTCAACAGGTACGTCGACGGCCTCGGCACGCAGCCGGCGGCCGACCCGCTGTGGTACGCGCAAGCGTCCGACCGCATCGTCAACATCGGTTACCGCCAGGTCGTCTGACGACGACGATCCCGGCGTCACCGCACCGAGCCCTGCCCACCTACGAGCAGAACCCGGAGTTGCAGGCAATGGCACACATCGACCTGGGCGTGGACGAGACCGAGTTTCCCGGGGTCCGGGGCCTGATGAAGTACCGGCCGGTGACCGGGAAGCCGATGATGGAGCTGGCCGAAACCCTGCTGCGTGGGCCGCTGAGTCTGCCGACGGCTGATCGGGAGTTGATCGCCGCGTACGTCTCCGGTCGCAACGAGTGCACCTACTGCTGCTCGGCGCACTCGGCATTCGCGGCGGCCCTGCTCGACGAGGGCATGACGGTTGTCGACCAGGTACGCGCCGATGTGGACACTGCCCCGGTCGGCGCGAAACTGTGCGCTCTGCTGCACATCGCCGGGGCCGTGCAGCGCAGCGGCCGCGAGGTCACCCCCGAGTTGGTCGAGGCGGCCCGCACCGAGGGCGCCACCGACGAGGAGATCCACGACACGGTGCTGATCGCGGCGGCCTTCTGCATGGTCAACAGGTACGTCGACGGCCTGGGCACGTTCGCCCCGAGTGATCCGAAGTTCTACGACGAGGCGGCCCAAAGGATCACCAGCGTCGGCTACCGCAACATGGCCTGAGCGCTCTTGTCGATCCGCGCCCGGGCGGCCGAGGGCGGCAACAGTCGTACCCATGGACCGGTTTGTTGTTTGGTAGCGCCATGATGCGTGCGTGAACATGTGGCGACGACGCTCGTCGGTCTGGGCGAACCTCGGTTGCGTGTTGCTGGTGGTGGCCGGAGGCGCATTGCTGTGGCTGCCGTTCCACACCCAGTTCGAGCTGGACGACTGGGCAGCCGAGCTGAGGACGAGGGGCGTGCCGGCGCGGGCGGTCGTCGACGACCGCGTGACGAAGGAAGGCGGCAATCGGGAGAGCCCGTCCACCACAATGTATTTCCGGTACGACCTGTCCGGCCGGACGTACGAGCAGGAGGTCGGCTGCGTCGAGGTGTGCCGGTCAGCCGGAGACGAGGTGTCGATCTGGGTGAACCCCGCCGACCCTGGGGACTTTGTCACGGACTTCGGCCAGCTCAGCGGGCACCGCGGTCGCGTGCAGGGAGTGCTGGGGGCCGTGGGGTTTGGGATCCTGGTCCTTGCGGTTCCGCTGCTGCTGTCACGAGTTCCGTTCCGCCGGTGGTTTCCTCGGCGTACCCGGCGCCGGCCTGTCGCGCTGGTACGGGGTGGCGGCAGATTCACGGGCCGCTCCAAGCACAAGGGGTACGGCCGGCGTTGACAACGCCGGCGGGAAGGTGAACCTCTACCGTCCGTCCTGTCCACAGGTGGAAAGCGGACGGAAGGGCGATGGCAAGGATGTGTTGCCAAGCTTTGCGGCATCGAGTCGAAGGCGGTCCGTAGTTCGCAGGGCACCGCCAGGAACGCTTGAGCTGTGAAGGGGTGAACCATGATCCGTATGATCGAGAACATCGGATACAAGGCGCTTTCGCGTCTTGTTCCGACCGCCTCGGCCTCCGCGTACAACTGCCTTTGCGAGGCCAATTCCTGGTGGCGCAGCATGGGAAAGATTTGTTACTGCACGCCGGACTGCAAGTCGGTCAAGTGCTACTGGGGATAGTGGCCGGTAGCCGGAACAGGTAGGAGACGGCCGAACTCCGTGCACGATCAAGTGCGGGGGCGTGTGACACACGTGGACGGGTGGTGAGCAGTGCGCTCACCACCCGTTCGGCTGCTTGGGGTTGAGCCGGGGTCAGAGCTCGTCGGCTGCTCGGCGGCGGTCCGCCTCGGCGTCCGCCGCACCGACCGGGGTGCCGTCGTTGTCGCGGTGGGCGCGGGACAGGTCCACGTCCGCTCCGGCTCGGGCGGCGTCGGCCGCAGCGTCGTCCGCTCCGACGACGGTCCCGCCAGCCTCGTGGCCGGCGTCGTCGATCAGTCGTTCAGGCGCGGCCAGCCCGATGGGTGCATATCTGGGGTCGGTCATCTCGATCCCTCCTTGGGTCACGGCTACCCCTATTCGCTACCCAGGTTGGAGCCGGGCACACACATAGGCGTACACATCGACGAGTATCGACGTATGGTGATTGGGTCACCTTTCCTCTCCGAAGGGGCTGCCATGATCCCGTCAGCTCTCCCCGTACCCCGGCTTGGCAGCCGCCTCGCCGTGCTGGTCGCAGCTATCGCGGTGGTCGCGGCCGGCGGCGCGGTGGTGACCGCGCGCCCGTCGGACGCCGCGCCGCCCGGTGCCGCGGTCCCTCTGGCCGCCGCCACCCCGACCGTCCCACCGGCCGCCTACCCCAACCCGGGAGTGGTGACGGGCAACGTCGGCGTGCACGACCCGACGATTGTGCGCCGGCCCACCGGCGGCTATCTGCTGGCGCATACCGGCGACAACATCGCCCTGAAGACCTCCACCGACCGGACCGCGTTCCGCAATGCCGGCAGCGCGTTCCCCGGCGGTGCCCCGTGGACCACTGCGTACACCGGCGGCAGCCGCAACCTGTGGGCACCGGACCTCACCTACCGCGACGGCCGGTACTGGATGTACTACTCGGCCTCCACCTTCGGGTCCAACCGGTCGGCGATCTTCCTGGCGACAAGCACCACAGGTGAGTCCGGCAGTTGGACCAACCAGGGCCTGGTGATCGAGACCCGTACCTCGGACAACTTCAACGCCATCGACCCGAACCTGTTCGTCGACTCCGACGGCCGATGGTGGCTGAGCTTCGGCTCGTTCTGGTCCGGCATCAAACTGATCGCGCTCAACCCGACGACCGGTAAGCGCGCCGACAACACGATCCACAGCATCTCCGGCCGTGGCGGCGGCGCAATCGAGGCGCCGGTGATCGTCAAGCGCGGCTTCTGGTACTACCAGTGGGTGTCCTTCGACAGGTGCTGCCAGGGCGCCTCCAGCACGTACCGGGTCATGGTCGGCAGGTCGACAAGCGTCACCGGCCCGTACGTCGACCGCAACGGCACCCCGATGAACGCGGGCGGCGCGACCCAGGTGCTTGCCAGCCACGGCAGCATCCACGGCCCCGGTCACCAGGCCGTCATGGCGGACAGCGACGCCGACGTGCTCGTCTACCACTACTACGCGAACAACGGCACTTCGCTGCTCGGCATCAACCTCATCGGCTACGACACCGCCGGCTGGCCGTTCGTCTACTGAGAGGACAGCGCTGCGAGTATGTGGGGGCTGCGAAGAGTTCCGCGCGGCCGCGACGTTGGACTACCGACAGGACCGCTCGGAAGCTCCTCGACTTCGCTCTGATGGCGGCCGTCAGGTCACAACTGCAGAGCCGACGGTGAGCACGTGCGCACTGTCCACAGTCACCCTCAGCCGTTAGCATGGTGAGGTTCTTCAGCTGACGGGCTTCGATGTTGCCCGCCGCGGTCCCACGCCGGCCCAATCGGCCGTGCCGGATGGTGACTGCTGAGCACATGCGAACGGTAAGGAGATCAGGGCATGGGGGTTCCTGCCGGCTGGCCGGTGACACCGGCGGAACGTCCGCAGTGAGGTTCCTGCGCCGCTACGTGCCGCGAGAGCCACAGATCCGTACGCTGGCCATCGCCGCACTCGTGGACTCGATCGGTAGCGGGCTCTTCCTTGCTCTTCTTCCGGTCTTCGTGGTGACGGAGCTGCACGTTCCGGCCGTGCAGGTTGGCCTGGTGGTAGGGGCGGCCAGCGTGTTCGGGCTGGTGTCACCCTTCCCCGCCGGCCACCTGGCTGACCGGTTTGGCGCGGCCCCTGTCTGGAGTGGGCTGCTGGTCACCCGGGCGGCCTGCTACACCGGCTTCCTGTTCGTCGACTCGCTGGTGCAGTACGCGGTCATCGCGTGCCTCTGCACGATGCTCGATCGAGCCAGCGGCACGGTGCAACAGACCTACGTCGTGTGCCTCGCCGCCGGAAGCAACCGCTCCGAATCGATGGCAGCCCTACGGACGGTGAAGAACATCGGACTGAGCGTAGGTCTGGTGGGTGCCGGTGGCCTCATCGCGATTGGCGGCCGAGGGGCATTCCTGGCCGGCTTCGCGGTAAACGCCGCTTCGTACCTGGTGCTGCTGACCACGGTACGCACGATCGAACGTCGTCGACGCGCTGGAATGGCCACCGCCGCGCCTGCCCCGGTACAGCAGGCGGTGCCGGACTTGACCGCTTCCCCGAGCGCCGCCCACGGGGCCGGTCCACCACCCGTGCTCGGCGGCCCAGCATCACCGCTGCGTAATCGCGCGTACGTACTTCTCACGGCCGGAAACGCGATCCTCCTGCTGCACGACTCGGTACTTTTCACCCTCCTCCCACTCTGGGTGATCACCCGCACGTCGCTGCCGCACGGCTTGGTCGGCCCCCTGCTGGCACTGAACACCGTGCTCACCGTCGCCGTGCAGGTGCCGCTGACCCGCTGGTCCGATGGCGTCACGGCGGCCCGGCGGATGCTGCTGCTAGCGACGGTGCCGCTGTTGGGAGCGTGCGCGCTGTTCGCTGCGTCCGAGCCAGCGCCGCAGCTGGTGGCTATCCTCCTGGTCGCGGCGGCGGTGGTTCTGCTTACCGCCGGGGAGAACCTGCACACGGTGGGCGCATTCGAACTGGCGCACCAGTTGGCCCCGGACCGTTTCGCCGGAAGGTACCTCGGTCTGTTCAACGTCGGCGTGTCGGCGCAGATGGTGTTCGGGCCGCCGGTCATGACCGGGCTGGTACTGCGGGGCCCGCTGGGGTGGCTGGGCCTGGCCGCCGCGTTCGCGGCCGGAGCGGGTGCGCTGCTGGCCGGGGCACGCGACCCGGACAAGAACCAGACCCGCCTGGCACGTCGTTCGGACACCCCGCGGCGCTTCCGGTCGCGGCCGCCCAGCATCCCCGTTCCAGTCCCGACACCCGTCGCCGGCGCGAGTGCGCCGACGGTTGGGTCGACGTCGGAGCAGACCTGAAGGAGAGACGATGTCGGGCACCGAACACGTGCTGATCGTCGGCGGCGGCCGGGAGATTCCCCAGTTGCTGCGGCGGCATGGAGCTGGCAGTCGTACGTCGGTGCTGTGCCAGCTCCCTCTGCTGCCGAAGCTGCGTGACGTCGACGAGCACGAGCGTGTCATCGGGTTGCGTGCGGACGCCTCCGACGAGGAGTGGATCGTGGCGGCGCAGCAGGTTCACGGGGCCTCGCCCGTTACCCGCATCGCATCCTTCGGCGAGCGTGACCAGATTCGGCTGGCGGTGGTCGGCAGCGCTCTGGGGCTGTCCACGCACACTGCCGAGACGGTGGCGGCTGTGCACGACAAGCACCTGATGCGGCGGGTCCTCGCCGACGCGGGCGTGGAGAAGGTCGTGGCCGTCCGGCTCGACAACGAGGCGGCCGTCGTCGAGTGGGTGCGCGCGAATCCGGGCACCTGGGTCCTCAAACCCGTCGACGGTACGGCGAGCGCCGGGGTGGCGCTGGTCCGTAGTCATCGGGAGGCGGCGGCGGCCTACCAGCGCTGCGTGGCCACGGAGCACACTGGCCGACGCCACTCACCCGAGGTGCTTCTGGAGGAGTATCTGACCGGGCCGCAGGTGAGCGTCGAGTCGCTGTCCGAAGACGGCGAACACGTCGTCGTGGCATACACCGGGAAATACTCCGACCCGGCAACCTTCGTCGAGTTGGGGCACGTGGTGCCGGCTGTGATCGACGACGCCGCCCGCGCCGGACTTGCGGCGCACACCACCGAGGTACTCGACGCGCTCGGCGTACGCGACGGGACCTGTCACACCGAGTTCGTGCTCACACCCGACGGGCCTCGCACCATAGAAACCCACCTTCGGGTCGCCGGAGACGAGATCCCCTACCTGGTGCATGACGCGACCGGGGTGGACCTCATCGGGTGCGTGGTGCGGCAGACATTCGGCGAGCGGGTCCTACCTGAGGTTCGCCGTACGCTGGCGGCGACACCTGTTCGTCCGCAGGCGATCTGGTTCGGCACGGCGCCCTGTGCGGGCGAGGTGGATCGGTGGGAGGGGCTCGACGAGGCCCGCGCGGCAGGTCCGTCAGTGACGCTGACGGTGGAGGCCCACCCCGGCGATCGGGTGGTGCCGCTCGGAGACTCGCACTCCCGGGTGGTGTGGGCCCGTGCCGAAGGCGGGACCGCCGACGAGGCGCTGCGTCGCGCGTACACGGCCGTCGCCGCGTGTCGGTTGGTCGTGACCGTACCGACCGTGCCCGACGGCGGCGTCCAGACAGCCCTGTGACAGGTGGCAGGCCGTGCCCCGGCACCGGGTCACTCCGGGTGCCGTGCCGGGGCGTCGGCCGTGTCGCTCAGGAGAGGATGTCGCGGGTATCGAGTACGCCGAAGCGCTCCGGTCGGTACCAGCGGGCCTCACGGTCGGTGTCGGCGACCTGGTCGGCGACGTCGAGAACGAGCGCGAACAGGGCCATCCGGACGGGGATGCCGTTGTCGGTCTGCCGGAAAATCGCGAGCTCGGGACGGCTGTTGAGGTCGTCGGCGAGTTCGCTGGCCCCACCGCGGCTGTCGCGCGGGAGTGGGTGCATCAGCACGGTGCCGGGCCGGCACACCTTGTCGTACAAGGCGGCGTCGATCCTGAAGCGGTCCCCGTTGGCAGCGACGGTGCTGCCCTGCGGCAGACGCTCCTGCTGCACCCGCGTGGCGTAGATGACGTCCACGTCGCGGATGCCTTCGGCCAGGTTGTCGGTCAATTCGACGGTGTGCCCCTGCTGCCGTAGCTTGAGCACCAGTTCGTCCGGGATCTGTAGTTCCTCTGGCGCGACGCAGACGAACGTCAGCCCGCTCTCCAACGCCAGCAGCTTGGTGAGGCTGTGCACCGTCCGTCCGTAGCGGAGGTCGCCCACCACCGCGATCCGCATCCCGCCCAACCCGCCTGGATGTAGTCCCCGCTCGCGGCACAGCGTGTACAGGTCGAGTAGCGCCTGGGTGGGGTGTTCGCCCGGTCCGTCGCCACCATTGATCACGGGGACGTTGATTGCGGCGGCGAACTCCGCCACCGCACCCTCCTCCGGGTGCCGTACGACGAGAATGTCCATGTATCCGCTGACCACGCGGCTGGTGTCGTAGACCGACTCGCCTTTGGCCATCGAGGAGAAGGCGAACCCCGTGGTCTCGCGGACGTATCCGCCAAGACGGTTGAAGGCCGCCCCGAAGCTCAACCGCGACCGGGTACTCGGCTCGAAGAACAGGTTACCGAGCACCGCTCCCTCGAGCACCCGCGTCGACCGCTCCCGTCGCGCGTACGGCAGCATCCGGTCCGTCACCTCGAAGAGCCGCTGGATATGGGCCAGCTCGAACTGCTCCACGGTAAGAACGTGCGCCCCGGCGAACACCACTCGACCGCCTCCTGTCACCTGCCCGACGGCGGACCCATCGGGGCACTCGCCACCGTAGGAGCTTACCGAGGTCAGACGCCTGACCCGACGTCGGCCACCGTGAGCGGTGAGGTGAAGTCGAAAGGGGCGCTCAGGTCGCTCCGACCGTGACGGTGAGCGTGTCGATCGCCCGTCGGGCGGCCTCCTCGGCCGTCTCGCTGTCGTCCGCCACGCTGGTGCAATAGCCGACCCGATCGACGGAGTCCCGGATGGGGGTGATCAACTCGTCGCCCGGATCCTTGAGGAGCGCACACCCGGTGACAAAGGGCAACGACATGGCGTGCCCGGTGTGCTCCACCGAGACGAGCCGACCCGACCGTGGCGGAACCAGATACCGGATGGCACCGACCCGGCGCGGCCGGTCGGGTGCGACGAGTAACGCGTCGAGGCGCGGGAGTACGCGTTCACCCAGCACCTGTCGGACGGCCAGCTCCACCAGGTCGATGCCGGCCGCCGCAGCTAACAGGGCAGGGATCTGGTCGCCACCGGCCCGTGTGTGGGTCTCCACGACGCGGGGTCCTCCGCCGGTGAGGATCAACTCCGTGTGCGTGGGGCCCTGGGTGATTCCCATGGCGTTCAGGACCTGCCGCACGTAGGCGACCACGTGGCTGTCGTCGGGGCCAGGCTCGCGGACCACATGCCCGAGTTCGACGAAGTTGTCGTCTTTGATCTTGTGGGTGATGCCGACGATCCGGTGCTCACCTCGCTCCGAGAAAGCCTCGACGCTCACCTCGGCGCCAGTGAGGAACGGCTCGACCACCACCGGGGACCCGGGCGGTGCCGAGTGGACCGCACGATCCAGCCCTTGATCGAGGTCAGTGAGATCATCGACCCTGACGATGCCGAGGCTGCCTGTGCCGCACTGCGGCTTGAGGATCACGGGGAGCCCGTGGTCGTCGGCGAAGCGGCGCAGCTCTCCGACCGTGGAGACGGTCGTCGAGGGCACCTCCTCGACGCCCGCGGCGCTGAGCCGGCGGCGCATCGCCACCTTGTCGTACACGGCCGCGATGACCTCTTCGCGATGAAACGGCAGGTTCAGGGCCGACGCGATGGCCGCCGCGTGGTCCTGGTCGAACTCGCCGAACGCCCCGACCGCCTCGATCGGCTGCCGTCGGTGCACGTGCTGCGCGACGGCCACCCACTCCTGCGGGTCAGCGGCCTCGTCGAGAGCGAGTACCCGCGCACACTCCGTCGGGTGGCGGACCTTTGCCAGTCGCTGCGTCGCGACGAGGGTGGTGATGCTGACGGCGGGGTTGAGGCGACGTAGCACCGGCGTGACATCCCGAGCGCCGGCTACGACGAGCACGTGCTTGAACACCGTCATCAGGCTCCAGATCGACGATTGTGATAGTCATTCGTACTAATTAGACAGACCCAGTGGTGTATTCCAGCCAACTGGCAGGTTGATGCGACTGCAACGAGCAGCGACCTAGCGTATACAAAGCCCGATGCGGCGTGGCAGGCTGAGCAAGCGCTGCGCACCGTCCTTTATGGACACTGATGGTGGACGTCCATGACTGTCCCCATCGCACATGTCCGCGCCGCAGCAACACGTGCCTTCGCGTCACCGTCGACGCTCGAAACTCCACGGACGACGTGATCGTGAGGAGAACCATGAGCAAGGCCAAGAGCCTCGCCGACCTGTTCCAGCGTCCCTCGCTGGACTTTCTGATGGGAGCGCACGACGCCCTGTCGGCGCAGATTGCGCAGGATTGTGGCTTTCCCGGTGTATGGGTCTCGGGGCTCGGGCTCTCGGCCTCCAGCGGCCTCCGTGACTCCAACGAGCTCTCGTGGACCCAGGTCATGGAGCGCACCGAGCTTGTGGCGGACCGGGTCTCGGTGCCGGCACTTGTCGATCTGGACACCGGATACGGTGACTTCAACAACGTCCGGCTGGTGATGCGCAGGCTGCAACGGGCGGATGTGGGCGGCGGATGCATCGAGGACAAGCTGTTCCCGAAAACCAACTCGTTCATAGGTGCGGGACAGCAACTGGCCGACCCGCACGAGTTCGGTGGCCGGATCAAGGCAGCCAAGGACACGGTCGGGGACGAGGTCTTCCTGGTCGCCCGATGTGAGGCGCTGGTCGCCGGCCGGTCGATGACCGAGGCCACCGACCGGTGTGGCGGTTACGCCGAGGCGGGCGCCGACGCCATTCTGATCCACTCCAAGATGACCTCACCTGACGAGATCGTCAGCTTCATGGCCTCGTGGGACGGACGGGTCCCGGTCGTGATCGTGCCGACCAAATATTCGAAGGTGCCTGCGGATGTCTTCGAGCGGGCCGGAATCTCGGTGGCGATCTGGGCTAACCAGACCCTTCGGGCAGCGATCCGCAGCATGGAAAAGCTCTGCGTGGCCCTGCGCGAGCAGCGCACGATGCTGCACCTGGAAGGCGAGATCGCTGACCTGTCGCGGGTGTTCGACCTGACCAACAACGCCGAGCTGGAGCTGGCCAAAGAGCTGTACGCGAGCCACCCGGCGGGCAGCTCGCTGAAGGCGCTGGCCGATGACGGCGGGCCTGCGGGAAACCACCTGGTCGGCGCGGGCCCGACGTCGGCTTGAGCCACATGGACAGCAGGACGACAACGGCCCCAGACAGCGGCGCGGCACCATGACGACAACCGCCACATCCGGGGCCGGCCTGGATCCGGTCCAGGAAACCGACCGCCTCCACCGGGCCTGGTCGCACCGGTCGGCGAATCTCGGTGATCCGGTCGCCGACCTGCTGGGACACCTGCACGACAAGGTGCCGTACTACCGCGGCGGCCGGGGCGGACGGCTCCCCGGGTTGCCGGTCGTCGACCGCGCGCTGTACCGGGCGCGCGGCGATGAGTTCCGGGCGGCAGGGGCGACACCTGCCTACACCATCACCTCCAGCGGCAGCACCGGCGAGCCGCTGGAGGTGGGGCTCGACGAGGCGGCGTGGTACGCGGTCAACTACCACTTCTTTCACCAGATCGTCGAGCTCGCCGATGTGCCGATGGAGACGTTCCACGCCGGTTCGGTGGCGGTCGCGTTCGTCAGCAACAAGCCATCCCGTCGGGCGGTCGTTCGGCCACTGCCCGAGCTGCGGCATGGCCTGTACGCGCGGGTCCAGCTCGCCGCGCCGGCCGCCGACCTCGCCGCGCTGTTCGACCGGCTCCGGCCAGCCATCCTGTACGGCAAGCCCACCTACCTGCTCGACTTGCGACTGGCCCTCCTGCAAGCCGGCGTCACCTGCCCGACCTGGGCACCCCGGCTGCTGCTGACGAGCGGTGAGCCGCTGCACAGTGACGACCGGGCGAGGCTCACCGGCTACTTCGGCGCGCCTCTGGTCGACGCTCTCGCTTCCACGGAGGGCGGGCTGATCGCAGCCACTCGTCCAGACGAGCCGGAGTACGAGGTGTTCGGCGACAACGTCCGCCTCGAGGTGCGCACTGGCGAGGGCTCGGTGGCCGCCGCCGGGGAGGGCGAGCTGCTGGTGACGAATCTGATCTACCGCGACATGGTGTTCGCGCGGTACCGCACCGGCGACCGGGCGGTGCTCGACCCCGGGAGAGCCGACGGCATTCAGCGGCTCGCCCGGCTGTGGGGGCGTGAGCCGCAGGAGGTCAGGTTCCGCACTGGTCCGATTCTGGCCGAGACCCTCACCCGGCGGCTCGGGTTCCTTCCAGGCCTGGCGGATTTCCAGGTGCGGATGGAGCCGGTCGGTGCGGTGCTGCGGTGGATGCCGGACGGCATCGGTGCCGACCCGGAGCCTGCCCTTCGGGAGGTCATGGCCGAGCTGCTACCGAGGGAGGACGTCCGGTACGAGCGGTGTGCCCGGATAACGCCGCTGGGTGGCAAGAAACGGAGATTCGGATGACGTTCGATCTGACCTGGACGGGTAGCCAGTTCCTGGACCCCACCGCGCACAGCCGGGGCGTCCTGTCGGCCTTGGAAGCGGTCGACCTGACCACCAAGGACGACACCTGGTCCAGCCGGGTAGCCGAGGCGATCGCCGAACACTTCACGGTCCCGACGCCGTGGATCCGGGTCGGCGCCGGATCGACACAGCTTATCGAGGTGCTGCTGCGTGAGCTGAACCGTGGTGCTGTCGTCGACGTCGTACCGAACTTCCACCTCGCCGCCACGGTGGCCCGGCAGGAGGGGTGGGCCTACCACAGCGTGCCGGTCCGCGAACCGGCCGAGTTGCTTCCCGCACTGGAGCCGTACCTCGGCCGCGCCGACGTCACCATCGCACTGTCCTCGCCGCGCAACCCCCTTGGTTACCAGTTCGACCTTGCTGACATCGAGGACCTGCTGCGCCGGGCAGCCGGCCCGGTGATCCTCGACGAGGTCTACGCCGACTTCGCCCCGGACTCCGCGCTGCGGCTGCTCGGCGCGTACCCGAACCTGTACATCGCGCGGACCTTCTCCAAGGCATGGGGGCTGGCAACCCTGCGGGCCGGGTTTGTCGCGTCCTCCGCCTTCGACGACCCCTCCGGGTCTGTCCGCCGGCGGCTGCTGCCCAACAGCGTCTCGGGCATCGCCCAGCACGCTGTGCGCCACCTGCTGGCGCATCCGGAAGCCGTACGGGACAGCATCGCCGCCGCGCAGCGCGCCCGCGACCTGATGCTGGCCGGACTCGCTCGGATCCCCGGTGTGCGCGTCTGGCCGTCCGCGGCCAACTACGTCTGCCTGGAGACCCCGCTCGCCGGGCCGGTGACCGAGGCCCTGGCGGCTGCCGGTTACCGGGCACGACTGCTGCACGATCTGCGCGGGTTCCCGGAGAGTTGGCCGGCTGGGATCCGGCTGTCGGTCCCGCCGCAGCCGCACCTGGACAGGGTGGTGGCCTGCGTCGAGGCATGCCATCGCGGCGCGGTCGAAACGGTTCAGGCGACGGGGTTCGCTGAGGTGGTTCCATCCCCTCAGGCAGCACGGTGAGCGTCCCGGGCGCCCTGGGTGTCCCCGTCGGGGAACTCAACGGACAGCCGTCCATGAGCGCCGACGGCCGGTACGTCGCCTGGCTGACCAGCGGCGCAGCGGGGAACCGCCTCGTGCTCTACGACGTGACGGCCCGGCGGCCGTCCGCCAGCCTGCCCGTCGCGGCCCGGCGGGTGCGGGCCTTCACCTGGACGCACCTGCCCGGCGTCGGTATCGGGGTGGCCGATCCCACGGGCGGTGAGAACTGGTCCCTGTACCGGGTCCGGGTCGACACAGGGGAGTGGGACGTGCTCGGGCCACCCGTCGGGGCGCAGACCCGTGTGGTCCGGCTGAGCCCACGCCAGCCGGACTCGGTGCTCGTAGCCACGAACGGGCGTGATTCCCGGTTCCATGACTACGATCTGGTCTCCCTGGGCACCGGTACCCGTCGACGGCTGCTGGCGAACACCGGGTACGCGGCGGCCTACTTCGACGACGAGTTCGCGCTCCGGCTGGTGGAGACCGTCGACGACGACGGAGCACGTACGTGGTGGCACGGTGATCCGGCCGGGGGACGGCGGTTCCTGCATGTTCCGCACGAGGACGCGCTGACCGCCCGGATCCTGAATTTCTCCGGTGACGGACGCATTGCCTATGCCGTGCTGCCGGGCGGCGACGACGCGGTGCGTCTGGTCGGTCTGCACTGCGTCGTTGACGAGCCGGCCACGGTGGTGGAGACACTGCTGACCGTGCGGCGGGCCGACATCGACCGGATCCTGGTCGCACCGGAGACCGGTCGGCCGGAGCTGGCGCGGGTGGAGCGCTTCCGACCCCGTACGGTCGCACTCGCCCCCGGTCTGGTGCCGGCCCTTACCGCGCTGAGGGCCCGGCTCGGCGAGGAGCCCACTGTGCTGCAACGCCACGACGATGGCCGACTGTGGCTGGTGGCCGTGCACCGACCCGAGGTGGACGAACGGTACTTCGGTTACCAGCCGCACGACGACGCGTTGTGGCCGTTGTCGGCCGCCAGGCCCGACCGCCGACCGCTGGCGATCTCCTGTCGCCCGGTCGACATCCCGGTCCGGGACGGTCGGCGCGCTGTGGCCTACCTGACCACACCGAAACGGGCGGCGTCCGGCTCGGCGCCGGCGGTCCTGCTCGTCCACGGGGGCCCGTGGCGGCGCAGCCGGTGGGACTACACCGAGCGACGTGGCTGGCTGGCGGCCCTCGGCTACACGGTGATCGAACCGAACTTCCGCGGTTCGACCGGCTTCGGTCGGGGCTGGATCAACGCCGGTGACCGGCAATGGGGTGCCGCGATGCAGGACGACCTGCTGGACGCGCTCGACTGGGCGGTCCGCCGGGGAGTGTGCGACCCCGACCGGGTGGGCCTCGTCGGCGGGAGCTACGGCGGGTACGCAGCCCTTCAGCTCGCCACCGCCGCGGAACGCCCGTTCCGGTGTGTGGTGGCCACCTCCCCCGTCACCGACCTGGTGGCGTTCCTGGAAGCGCCGCCGCCGTATTGGCGCTCGGCCGTACCCATGATGCGCCGTCGGATCGGCGACCCGTCCGATCCGGCGCAGCGCGAGGCCCTCGCCGACGTGTCACCGGTGCACCACGCCGACCGGATCCGCTGCCCGGTGCTGCTGGTCCACGGACTGAACGACAGCCGGCTGCCCGCTGAGATGACCACGAGGATGTTCATGGCACTGGCCAACGCCGATCGGGACGCCAGCATGGCCCTGTTCCCCGACGAAGGCCATGAGATCGTCAGCGCCGCGAACCGGGTGGCCGTCGCCGACCTGCTCGCCGACTTCCTCGCCCGGCACCTGCCCGCCGCCGGCTTCCCGCCGGTCGCGGCGGTTCCTTCCGAGCCGGCGGATTCCGGGCCGGCCGAGGCGTCGCCGGAAGCGGACCGGATACCGGCGGGATCGACGCTCAAGCTGTTTCACACCCCGCGTCACCAGCGGACGAAGGCCGACCGGACCATACAGAAGGTGCGTCCATGATCGATCCAGCCTGGTTCCTGTCCGAACTGACCCGACACCGGATCGGCTGCGTCACTGGTGTGCCCTGCTCGTACGTCTCGGGCCTGTACACCCTCCTTGAGGGTGAGAAGGAGCGCTACGTCTCGGCGACCAACGAGGCAGAGTCGGTGGCGATCGCCGCCGGTGTCTGGCTCGGCGGTTCGCAGGCGGTCGCGCTGTGCCAGAACTCCGGCCTGGGCAACATGACCAATCCGCTCAGCTCGCTCGCGGGCCCGTACCGGATCCCGGTGCTCCTCGGAGTCTCGCGGCGAGGCTGGCCAGCCGGCACCGACGAGCCCCAGCACGCCCTGATGGGGCGGATCACGCCGGAGCTGCTCGGCCTGCTGGAGGTGTCGACCGAGATCCTTGACCCCACGCCGGAGTTCGCGGCGCAGCAGATTGAAGCGGCGGTCCAACGGTGCGCCGACCGGCGTTCCGCCGCGCTGATCATCGAAAAGGGCGTGTTCGACAACGCTGTCCCGGCACCGGCCGTACCGAATGTCGACGTACTTCCGCCCGCAGTGGTACACACGCTGTCCGGCGGGAAGCGGCCCCGGCGTGGCGAGGTGATCGCGGCCTATCTGGCGATGGCGCCGGCACGCGTCACCGTGGCTACCACCGGTTACACGGGCCGTGAGCTGTACGGCATTGACGACCGGGACACCAACTTCTACATGGCCGGCTCCATGGGTTGCGCGGCAGGCATCGGGATCGGCCTTGCCATGACCGGCCATCCGGTGACCGTCCTCGACGGGGACGGCGCACTGCTGATGCGGCTCGGCTCACTCGCGACGGTGGGTCGCTACGTGCGTTCGCCCTACCTGCATGTCGTCCTCGACAACGGCCAGCACGAATCGACAGGTGGCCAGCGTACGAACGGCTCCGCCGTCGACTTCGCCGCAGTGGCCGTGGCCTGTGGTTACCGGGCCGCGTGGCGATGCGACGGCGTCGACGCGGTCCGGACGGCTCTGCACCAGGCCGCCCAGGTGACCGACGGCCCGGTCCTGGTGCACTGCCGCGTCGAGGCCGGCTCCAGCGGCACCCTTCCCCGCCCCGAGCAGCGACTGGACGACCTCGCGTCGCGGCTGCGTGCCCACCTGAACCGAGTGACCGTACCCGCGTCCGTCTCGCTCTGACCTTAGGAGAAACTGTGGCACTCCTCTTCACTCGTACCAACGCTCTCCTGTTGCTGGTGCCGAAGACCGGCAGCACGTGGATCCGGGCCAAGGCGCGGCAACTCGGGCTCGCCGTCGAAACGGTCGGTGATCCGGCGATGCGTGATCACGACCTGCTCGACCAGTACGACCGGTCCCGGTACCGGCACATCGGGGCCTTCGTCCGCGACCCGATCGAGTGGTACCGGTCGTACTGGGCCTACCGGATGGAGCGGGGCTGGCGTCCGCAGTATCCGCTGGACGAGCACTGCGCCAGCGACGACTTCGAAACCTTCGTCCGTAAGGCCGCGTCGATCCTGCCGGGTGCTCTGGAGAACATCTACGCGTCCTACGTGGGCCCTCCGCAGGCGGAAATCGACTTCGTCGGGCGGCAGGAGCACCTGGTCGATGACTTCGCCCGTTTCCTGCGCCTGATCGGTGAGGAGTTCGACGAGGCGACGTTGCGGGAGGGTAGCCGGGTCAACGCGACGACGACGGTGCCGGACTATCCGGAGGAGCTGAAGGAGCTCATCACCCTGTCCGAATGGAACACGATGCGGCGATTCGGCTATCTCGCCGACCGGCCCGATCCGTTCGGACTGGCAGAGATGCAGGCACAGTTCCCCGAGTATGCGGAGGACCACCGTCTGCTGGCCCTCTGGACGGAGAAGATCCACTGGGCACCGGACGACGTGAAGAGGGCGGCTGGCCGGCCGATCCGCCAGCAGACCCGGCACGCTCGCGTACACAGCAACTTCGCCCTCCTCGCCCAGCACAAGTACGGCGACCAGGACTACGCCGAACGGCGGTATCAGCGGGCGCTCGAGCTGGATCCCAACCACCCGCGCACGCTGTGCAACTACGCGCTGTTCCGCTGGCAGGTCCGGGGAGAACCGCAGGAGGCCCGCCGTCTGATGCTGCGTGCCCTGGCCGGCCGGCCGATGCACCCGTACACCCTAGGCAAGCTGGCCCGGCTCTCGGACCGCGCGCTGGGCGACCCGGATCTGGCCGAGGTGCTGTACCGGCAGAGTCTCGCCGGCAATGACAGTCAGCAGGATGTGCCTGTCGAACTGGCCGAACTGCTCGTGCGACAGGGACGTCCCGGTGCGGCGGTCGGTTTGCTCACCGAGCGGGCTGCCCGCCCGGATGCGAGCGACATCATTCGGTCGGCCCTGGCGGTTCTGCGGCAGCGCGTCGAGCCGGCGGACTCGGCCCAGCTCCAGCCAGCGTTGGCCTGACGAACCAAACCCTCTGAGGAAGGACACCACGAATGTCTGGCGACGACTTCTCGGGCGAGAGCATCGTCCGTAACCATGTAGCTGCCGGCGGCAAATCATTCGACGCGCTGGTCGCCGAGTCACGCGCGATGCTCGAACGCAACCGCATCGTCCTGATCCGCGATTTTCCGCTCGACCCTGATCAGTACCTGGCCTTCCTGGGGCAGTTCGGCACCCCGTTGTCGAATTACTCCTCCCGCAGCGACCTGGCCAAGGACGATCCGCATCCGCAGATCAACCGGGTCAAGTACAAGCCGAAAGGCCAGTACGTCAAGCAATCCGTGCACTACGTCGGCGGCGAGCTACGGCCGCACTCCGCCCGCTCCTGGTGCACCCCTCGGCCGGCGTACTTCGCGATGCTGATGGTCGACCCGGGTTGGCGGGACACGCCGGAGGGCGAACGGGGTGAGTCGGTGGTGCTGGCCTGGCGGCACCTGTTCGAGCAGCTGTCAGCCCGGGACGGTGAGGCGTTCGAGGCGCACCTGGCCCACCTCACCGGTACCGCGATCACGTTCGAGGCCAACAACGTACGCGAGGAACTGTCGAACCTGCCGCTGTGCTACCCACTTGCCGACGCTGCCGCTCCGCTCGATCTGGGAGTACGGATGAAGCAGGATATCCAGGACAAAATTATGGGTCTGCGTGATCAGATCGCGGACTACGACGGTTACCGGCGTGCGCTCGACTACGTGGTGGAGAACGCCGCCGAGGAGAAATTCCAGGCGTGCTTCCCGATGGACAGTGGCGACCTGCTGCTCCTGGACAACAACCGGTTCGGGCACGGCCGCCGGAAGATCGTCGGTGAACGTACCGAGGATGGCGCCACCGCGGTCAACAAACGGGAGCTGTGGAGCGTCACCGTTGTCTGACCGCCCCAACCACAACGGAGGAGATTCCGCATGACCAGTCCCGAGACCACTCCCGCCGCCGACCGGGCCGCCCTGGCCGATAGCTGTGCCCAACTCCAGGGTGAACTGGACGCTCTGCTGCAGGGCCAGGACGGGCAGAAGGCCGTCGACTCGTTGGACAACGCCGTCGCCTCGCTCAAAGAGGTGGAACAGCGCAACGTCTCGTCGGTGCAGCTCGTTGCCCTGGCCGACTGACGGCCCGGACGTATGGATGGGTGGACGCAGCTGAGCGTCCGCCCGTCCCCGTACCGCCCACCTACCCACCCACCGACGAAACAGGTAGATGATGTCGTTGGCACCGACGAACGGCTGGCGTGCCCGTGCCGGCGGACTCTCGGTCAAGCTGATCAACTCGTGTGTGCGGCGGGCCGCCGATCTTCTCGACGGACGTGAGCAGCTCTTCCCCCGCAACCCGGCCCCGCGCGATGGTGACCTCGTCGTCGTGCGGTGCCTGGCCGGAACCGGCGCCTACGATCATGTCGAGGACAGCGCCGGAATGCCGGTCAAGCTGTACCCGGGTGACCTTTTCGTTGCGACGCTCGGAACACGACGCTCCGGCACCAACCTCATCGGCGAGGTGCCGACGGCCCCCGTCGCGGCCGGCGACCGGCTGGATCTCGTCGCGCAGGGTGGCCTGGTGGCCAGGTGCACGGCGGTCCCGGCCTACTACGGCACCCGTGCGCTGCCGCTGGAGGTCGTCGGTTTTCCGGCGGACGTCGCCGGGCGCGTCCGCAACATCGACGAAGCCCCCGTCGTGCCGATCCGCGACAGCCGACGGCCGCGCACCGACACTCCCGTGCTGTTCGTCGCCGGAACCTCGGCCGAGGTGGGCAAAACCACGCTCGTCTGCCGGCTGAACATCGTGGCCAGGGAGTACCGACCGGGTCTGCGTACCGCGGCCATCAAGGCGTGCGGCACCGGGCGGGCGAAGGACGTGTTGAGCTACCGCGCCGCGAACTACGACGTGGTGACCGATTTCGTGGACGCGGGCATGCCGTCGACCTACGGCGTGGACCCGCACCGGTTCCGGGCCATGCTGCACACGCTCATTGAGCACTGCGCGGAACGCGTCGACCTCATCGTGGTGGAGATCGGCGGCGACTTCCTGGAGGCGCGGGCACCCGAGGCGCTGGAGATCATGGCGGAGATCGACGCCGCCTGCGTGATGATGGTCAACGACGCGATGGGCGCGCTGGAAGGCCTGCGCCAGCTCCGGGAGCTCGGAAGGGCACCGCTCATGATCGGTACGTTCCGGCAGAACCTGCACGCACTTGCCGACCGACTCGCCGTACCCGTGGAACGGGTCATCAACTCCACGGACGCGGCTGCGCTGCGGCGCCTCCTCGACGCGACGTGCCCGTCGGAGCAGACGGCCGGCCTGATGGCCGGAGCGGCTGGCTGACCATGGACGAGCTCATGCTCCTCGCCGCGGTGGCGTTACTGGCGGTGGTCCAGTCGGTGTTCGGGGTCGGCCTGCTGCTCTTCGGCACGCCCCTGCTGCTGCTGGCAGGTTACCCCTACCTCGAACTGCTCTACGTCCTGCTGCCGGCGTCGGCCACACTGAGCGCGTTGCAGCTGCGCTTCGACCACTCCGTACGGCCGCGTGAGGTCGGCGGCTACGTCCTGTGGGTCGTCCCGGCGATTTTCGTTGGCACGGTTACGTCACTGCTCTATCTGACAGGCCTCGACATCCGCATTCCGGTGGCGGTTCTGCTCGCGGTCACCGGCGTGCTGCGCCTGAGCCAGCGGACCCGGGTGAAGCTGCAGGCGGCATGCGCTGCGGCCGGTCGGCCGGCGTTGAGCCTCATCGCCCTCGTGCACGGGCTGACCAACATGGGTGGCGGCCTGCTGGCCATGTACGCGGGTGCGCGCAGCGACCAGAAGCGCGAGGTCCACCGGATCGTGGCGGTGGTCTATCTGCTGTTCGCCGGATCCCAACTGGTGGTGCTGTACGTCGTGCACGGCCCGCCTCCGCTGGATCTACGCCTGGTCGTGTCGACGGTCGGTGTGGCCGTGCCCTACCTGCTGCTGGGCCGGCGGGTGTTCCAAGCCATGTCGGACCGCCGGTATCAAACCGCCTTCTCGGCCTTCATGTTGTGCTGTGCGGGAGTCCTCACCTGGCAGGCGGCACAATGAGCGCCGCACCGGAGAGCGCCTCCTGGCGGTACCGGCACGAAGGGCTGCGGATCGGCGGGGAGACGCTGAACCGGGACCGCACGTTCGCGGTCCACCATCCGCACACCGGCGACCGGGTCGCCACCGTCGCCATGGCGACCGCAGACGACGTGCGCCACGCGGTGCTCGTCGCCGAGCGGTTCCGCAGCCGGCTGAGCCGGCACGATCGGTACACGATTCTCATGCGGGCACGCGAGCTGATCGACAGCCGGCGTGAGGAGTGGGCACGTCTCATCACAATGGAGTCCGGCCTGTGCCTCAAGGACACCGATTACGAGGTGGGCCGCGCCTGTGACGTCCTGATGTTCGCCGCCAACCAGGCACTTGTCGACGACGGTGAGATCTACTCCTGCGATCTGACCCCGCACGGTCGTGCTCGTAAGGTGTTCACCACGCGGGAGCCGCTGCTCGGCGTCATCGGTGCGATCACGCCTTTCAACCATCCGCTCAATCAGGTGGTGCACAAGGTGGCGCCGGCGGTCGCGACGAACAACCGGCTGGTGCTCAAGCCGTCGGAGAAGACTCCGCTGGCCGCATTGGCCTTCGCTGACACCCTGTACGAGGCGGGACTACCGCCCCCGATGTTTCAGGTGGTCACCGGCGACCCCGCCGAGATCGGTCCGGTGCTGATCGGGGATCCGCACGTCGAGTTGGTGACGTTCACCGGCGGCACCGAGGTAGGCAAGCGGGTGGCCGCTAGCGCCGGGTACCGACGTACCGTCGTCGAACTCGGCGGGACCGATCCCGCGATCGTGCTCGACGACGCCGACCTGGCGGAGACGGCGCGGCTGGTCCTTCTCGGGGCCTGCAAGAACTCGGGGCAGCGCTGCACAGCCGTCAAACGAGTCCTGGTGCAGGCCGGGGTCGCTGACGAGTTCGTCGCTCTCCTGACCGAGCAGGCGCGGCAGTTGCGGACCGGCGACCCGTTCGACAGCCAAACCGACATCGGCACGGTCATCGACGAGCAGGCGGCCCGCAGGATCGGGGCCGCGGTCGACGATGCCGTCCGGGCTGGTGCCGTGCTACGGCACGGCGGTGTCCGTTCCGGCGCACACTACGCTCCGACGGTGCTCGACCATGTCGTGCCCACCATGGCCGTCGTGACCGAGGAGGTCTTCGGACCGGTTGCCCCGGTGGTGCGGTTCACCACCGACGAGGAGGCCGTGCAAATTGCGAACTCCAGTCGGTACGCCCTGTCGGCCGGCGTCTTCACGAAGGGCCTGGACCGAGCCCTGCGATTCGTCAACGAGCTGCACGCCGGCACCGTCAACATCGGCGAGGTTCCCGGCTACCGGATCGAGTCGACGCCCTTCGGCGGCATCAAGGACTCCGGACTCGGCTACAAGGAAGGCGTGGTCGAGACCATGAAGGCGTACACGAACGTCAAGACCTTCTCGCTGCCGTGGCAGCCGTGACCTGACGAGCAATTGGAGGCATACGTGCGCATCCTCGTCCTGCACCAGAACAAGTTCGACCGCCTCGGGTACGCCAACGCCTTCGATCACACCCGCCACGACGTCACGTACGCCGGCACTGCCGGGTACATCGACACGATCCCGGCTGACGTGCGCTGCACCAGGGTGGTTCTGGAGCCGGACCAGCCGGTGGTCGACCAGCTGCGTCCCCGGCTGCTGGCGTGGCCGCCGTTCGATCGGATCCTCACCCGGCACGAGCTGCTCATCGCTCCGGCAGCCGAGCTTCGGGCCGAGTTCGGTGTCCGCGGTATGCGACCCGACCTGGCGCGCAACTTCCGCGACAAGGTGGCGATGAAGACCGCCGTCGCCGGCCGCGGCCTGCGGGTTCCACGGTTCTTGCCGGCCACCGACCTGCTCAAGGTGGACGTGGAGGTGCCATGGCGGGGCCGCACCATCGTCAAGCCGCGTGGCGGGTCCGCCAGCCGAGGAGTGTCCCTCTGCGAGGATTTCCACCAGGCCCGCGAGTTTGTCGCACGGGAGCAGCGCGGCGACGCCAGCTTCGCCGAGCGGTACGAGGTCGAGGAGTACGTCGAGGGTGGCCTCTGGCAGATCGATGGTTTCCTGTTCCGTGGCGAACCGGTTGCGATCCAGGCCAGCCGGTACGTGGGCAGTTGCCTGTCGTTTGAGAACGGCGGGCCGCTCGGCGTGGTCCAACGTCCCCACCCCGAGCTGGAGGCGTTCGCCGTCGACTGCCTGCGTGCGCTCGGCGGTGACACGCTTACCTTTCACCTGGAGGCAATCACCACCCCGCAGGGACCGGTCTTCCTGGAGGCGGCCGCCCGGTGCGGCGGCGGCTACACGGTGACGGCCTTCCGTCGACGGACCGGAATCCACCTGCACACCCTGGACATGGCCACCGAGGTGGCGGATGAGCTGGCCACCGAGCACATCCACGCACCGGAGACCACCGAACTGCACGGGGAGTTCCAGTTCCCCGGCCACGTCTACGGCGGTGCACCGATCACCGTCGACGTACCGGCCGAACTGCTCGCCGACCCGCGCGTCCTGACGTACCAGGTCTACCCGGCCGGCAAGCCCACCCCGATGAAGGGCTCGTACCGTCCGGAGAACCTTCCGCTGTCCGGTCTGATCACCGACTCGGACCCGGATGTGCTGGAGAGCTGGCTCAGCGATCTGTTCGCCAAGGTCACCGTTACCCCGCAGTCGGGCGTCCCGGCACCGCTTGTCGCCGCGCAGGCGGCCTCGTGACGGTACGGGTCCGGGCCATCGTCCTCACGCCTACCGACGGTTGGTTGGTGTTCCGGCGCACCCGACCCGGCCGCGACGTCTACTGGTCCCTGCCGGGTGGCGGCGTGGAGCCGGACGACGCGGATCGCCGGGCCGCGCTGCTGCGGGAGATGCGCGAGGAGGTGGGCGGTGCGGTCTTGATCCACAGCCTCCGGCACATCCTTGACACACCGGCGGGCCAGCAGCACATCTACCTCTGCCGGATCGAGACGTGGTGCGAGGCGGAGCGGACCGGGCTGGAGTTCAGCGACCCGGCGGCGGGCGAGTATCTGCTCGAGACGCGGCGGCTGGACCACGAGACGCTGGCGGCGATCACTTTGAGCCCGCCCGGTCTTGCGGACCTGCTCGCCGACGATCTACGCCGATCCGGTGGAAACCTGTTCAGCCTGCCGGGATTGCAGGAAGGTCCGGGTTGACGGATCCGCTGGGCGGTGGCTTTCCCAGCGGACCTCACTCGTTGCTGTCGTCGTCGATCAGCCGCCCGGCGGCGGCCAGCCCGATTGGTACTTACGGATGCGGTCGCTGGGCCGCAGCGGCGGATCACACCACCTCGTACTCGAGAAGGAGCACGCCCGTGCTCGTCGGCGTGCAGGAGGTCAGCCGCAGCGGCCTCGGCCGGGCCGTCTCGCGGAACAACCGCTTGCCGGTGCCGAGTAGGAGGGGGTGCAGGAACAGCCGGTACCCATCGACCAGGTCGTTCGCGACGAGGTCCTGCACGAGCACCCCGCTGCCCAAGACGGCGATCGTGCCGTCGCCCTGCGCCTTCAGGTCGGCGACCGCCGGGGCGAGGTCTCCGTCGAGCCGCCGGGCGTTCGACCAGGTGAAATCGGTCAGAGTACGGCTGGCGACGTACTTCGGTGTCGCGTTGAGGTGTGCGGCCATCGGGTTGTCGTCGGGCTGGTTCGGCCAGAACCCGGTCATCTTCTCGTAGGTCCGGCGACCGAACAGGTACGCCGTCGTCGACCGCAGCCCTTCCACCGCACTGGCTGTCTGGATGTCGTCGAAGTACGGCGCTGCCCAGCCGCCGTGCTCGAACCCCCCGTCGCGGTCCTCGTCCGGCGACCCCAATCCCTGCATTACCCCGTCCAGCGTCACGAACTCGATGACCACCAGCTTCCGCATGACGGCACCTCTCGACTCGGTGGGCGACACCGCGCGTCACCCGCTCGCCCTCTACACGAACGCAACGCGCGCCGATCGACAGTCGATCCGGCCGAGTTTCCGATCGGGCAGGACCCGTCGTCAGAGCCAGACGACGATCCCGGTCAGGTCGTTGAGCACGGCGGCCACGCCCGCCCGGATGGCGGCGGCGCACCGCTCGGCCGTGAACGAGTCCGGGTCGTACGTCGAGGACATGCCGAGCCCTTCGCCGCGGAACGACGCGCCCGACCAGTCGACGGCTGTGACGTTGTGGGTGGGCTCGGCCAGTTCGGCGCCCACCACGAGGAACTTCTCGTCGAGGTGGTTGGGGGTGACCATCGCTAGAGCGTCGATGAGGTCGTTGCCCGCGCTGACGACGAGATCCGGGCCCATCTCCATGGCCTTGACGATGCTCGGAACGGCGTCGTGGGCGGTGCCTACCGTGATCGTCCGAAGGGCGACGTCCTCGTCCTCGGCCCAGTCCTTGACCGCCGTCACGAGGGCCCTGGTCGGCTCGTCGTCACCGGCGGTGAGCAAGACGACCCGATAGTCCTTCGGCGGGTGGACGCCGGCCCACGAGCCGGGCTGCGGCGTGATTGTCGCCTCCGGTGTGGGCTTCGCCGAGGGATCGACGAACCCTGGGCCCAGGGTGCCGACGGCGCTGGGCGCGGGGCGTGGCTGTGACCAGTCGTCGCTGGAGTCGCAGCCGGCGACCAGCGCGGCGGTCGCGACCAGGATGGCAACGGC
Source organism: Micromonospora profundi (assembly GCF_011927785.1). Classification (NCBI taxonomy): domain Bacteria; kingdom Bacillati; phylum Actinomycetota; class Actinomycetes; order Micromonosporales; family Micromonosporaceae; genus Micromonospora; species Micromonospora profundi. The sequence continues at coordinate 6,189,363 of NZ_JAATJK010000001.1, forward strand.
CCGAAGCGGGGGGCGCAAGGCGGTCGTCCTTTCGAAGGTGTGGAGAGGTGCGCGTACTGCCTCGTATTCCTATCTCAATTCCGGCCGCCGACAATCGGCGTGCTGCCCTGCCGGTTGTTTGTTCTTCGGCGGTTCGTCAACGGTCGGCTCGCTGTTCACCCACGGCATGCAACGTGCACTGGCCAACCGAGGGAGTCGCATGTCAGGGCACGTTCGCCGTACCGTTGTCGCCGTCGCTGCCGGAATCGCTCTGGCGGTGTTTCCGTTTCTGGGCGTCAAGGCGGCGTCAGCGCACGGCTTTTCGTCCACTGTGTACGCCAAGATAATCGCCGGAGACGAGGGTCACATTCGCACGGCTGTGGAACTCGAATACGACCTCCTCGTCGTGTCGGCCGCCGATGCCGGCGACGACGACCCGCTCTTCAGGGCCGGCACCGCCGCCTTCGAGGCGGGCGACACGGGGGCGCAGGCGGCGGCGCTGAAGGCCCACACCGCGACAGTGCTGAGGTACGTCGCCGACCGCTTCTCGATCGACGCGGGGGGTGCGGCCTGCCGACCGGGTCAGGTGGGCGACCCGACGATCGGCGAGCGCGAGGGCGTGCCGTACGCGACTCTGGTGCTGGACTGGACCTGCACCGGCGGAGCCGACGAGCATGAGGTGCGCAGCGGCCTGTTCCCCGACGACGAGGGGTACGTCAAGGGCACCAAGACGATCGTCACCTACGAGATCGACGGCCGCTCCGGCAGCGCGGCGCTCGACGTCGACCACCCCTCCTTCTCGACAGCGCAGGCCTGGTACGAGCGGTTCGGGGAGTTCTTCCTGCTCGGTGCCGAGCATCTGCTGTCCGGCATCGACCACATTCTGTTCCTGCTGGCGCTCATCGCCGGGTCGCGGCGCCTTCGGGAGATAGTGCTCGCGGCCACGAGTTTCACAGTGGCGCACTCGGTGACGTTCATGCTGGCGGCACTGGGCCTGGTCGAGGTGCCGGGGACGATCGTGGAGCCGGTCATCGCGCTGTCGATCGCCGTCGTCGCCGGCTGGCACCTGTGGGGAATCTGGCGGCGCGGTGAGCACGCGGCTGACCTGGACACGACCGGACGCGGTCACGTCAGCCTGGACCGGGCCGGCTGGATCCGCCTCGGTGTGGTGTTCTGCTTCGGCCTCGTGCACGGGCTGGGTTTCGCGGGCGCGCTCGGCATCGACGAGGCGTGGTCGTGGACGCTGCTGTGGTCCCTGCTGGTGTTCAACATCGGCATCGAGGTCGTCCAGTTGGGGATCATCGCGGTCGTCTTTCCGCTGCTGCTCGTGCTGCGCCGCCGTACGCCGAAAGCTGGCGTCTGGATGACAGGCGCTGTTTCGGCAGGCGTGTCCATTATGGGGCTGGTCTGGTTTGTGCAGCGTGTTTCCGGGTCGTGAGCAGAGCTGATTAGTTCGGGAAGTGCAGCCATCTGCAAGATCGCGTTCATTGTCGGTTCATCGGGCAACGAAAGCTTGGATCCGCCTGCCCGGCGTCGGGCAGGGACAATCCATCTCTCTATTCGAAAAGGGAACAATGTCGATGACATTGAGCACCTCGACACGGGCCTCCGGGCTCGTGCGGCGGCGCCTGGTCGCCGGGGTCGTAGCCGGATGCCTCGGGATGGGCGCGGCCCTCGGCAGCGGCCTGATGACCGGCGCCAGCGCGGCCGAGTCCACCACGATCAGCAGCGTCATCCTCGGCGTCGGCGCCAACGAGACCCAGCGCATCGTGACCTGGTACTCCTCCGCCGACACCGCGCAGAAGATCCAACTCGCCCCGACCGCCGAGATCGTCAACGGCGAGTTCCCGGCCAGCGCGGTCAACTTCGACGCCGTCGGTGCGGCGAACACCTCGACCACCGGCTTCAACCGGCACGCCACGATCAGCAACCTGCGCGAGAACACGGCGTACTCGTACCGGGTCGGCTCCGAGGGCAGCTGGTCCCCGGCGTACGCATTCAAGACGCAGGACTTCGAGGGCGACTACGACTTCCTGTTCTTCGGTGACCCCCAGATCGGCTCCTCCGGCGACCGGCTGATGGACCAGGCCGGCTGGGAGGAGACCCTGAAGGTCGCCACAGCGGCCAACCCGAACGCCGAACTGCTGGTCTCCGGCGGCGACCACGTCGAGTCCGCGAACGACGAGGGGCAGTGGACGTCGTTCATGGCGCCCGACCAGCTGCGCCAGTACCCGGTGGTCGCCACCATCGGCAACCACGACGTCGGCGGCAAGTCCTACGAGCAGCACCACTTCACCCCGAACACCGACCGGTCGGCCCCGTACTACGACAACGGGAACCCGGCCGGCACCAAGTCCGGCGGTGACTACTGGTTCGTCTACAAGGACGTGCTGTTCATCGACATCAACAGCAACAGCTACAAGCTGTCGACCGACGGCAGCAACGCCGGTGACGCCGCGCACGTCTCGTACATCACCGACGTGGTCAACAAGCACGGCTCCGAGGCCAAGTGGAAGGTGCTTGTCTACCACCACTCCATCTACTCGCCTGCCAGCCACGCGACCGACAGCGACAACAAGCAGCGACGCGAGGACTTCACCACTGCGTTCTCCAACCTCGGCATCGACATGGTGTTGCAGGGCCACGACCACAGCTACTCGCGCAGCTACTCCATCAAGAACGGGCAGAAGGAGAACCCGGCCGAGAAGCCGGGTGCCGCCGACGTGTTCCCCGGCCCGGGCGGCGTCATCTACGTGACGGCCAACTCGGCCTCCGGCTCGAAGTACTACGACATCAAGAAGCCGGACAGCAGCGGCACCGGCATCCGTGGCAATGGCCCGGACCCGCTGGACCCGAGCAAGTACTGGTACAACTCGGTGCAGAACCAGGAGCACGTCCGCAGCTACGTCAAGGTGCAGGTGCGCGGCGACAAGCTGGTCCTGGCAAACGTCCGCAGCGGCACCTGCGCGGCGCCGAACGCGGCCGTCGAGAAGGGCCTCTCCTGCGTCAACACCCCGGACGGCCAGCCGGTCGGCTCGATCGTCGACAACGTGACGGTGCACCCGTACAACGGTGACGGCCAGTCCATCCAGGTCAACGTGCCGAACCCGGCGCCGGGCGAGTTCGGTTGGACGATCGACGGCTACAACGGTCTGGTCGACCTCGGTGTCGCGCAGGAGCGTGACGGCACCTACTTCCAGGCCAACGGCAAGATCAACCCGATTCTCGTGTCGGACAGCCGCCGCTCTCTCGCCCCGTGGTCGATCTCGGCAAACGTGGGTGACTTCCAGGACGGCGACAAGAAGTTCTCCGGCTCGTACCTGGGTTGGACCCCGTACGTCCTCGACGCCGGTGCCGGCGCCGAGGCCGGTGCTCCGGTCCTGTCGTCCTTCGACGACCAGGGCAAGGGACTCTCGGTCTCCAGCGGCCTCGGTGCGGCCGGCCAGGGCCACCCTCGGGGCGGCGCGAAGCTCGGCGCCGACCTGGACCTGAAGATCCCGGACAGCGTCGTGAAGGGCAGCTACCGCGCCACCCTCACGATCACCGCGCTGAGCAGCTGACCGGCCCCGTGTGAGCCGCGGGGTAGGCACCTTCGCGGGTGCTTACCCCGCCGCTCGTTCCCACCTCCGACCCGCCTGAGGACCCCGAGATGCCAACGACCGCAACGCGCCGGAAAGCCACCGTCGCCGCCCTGCTCCGTACGACAGCTCTGTCCCTGCTCGCCGCCGTCGCTGCCGTCGGCGTCGTCGGCGCCGGGCCCGCCGTGGCGGCGGACGGCGACGTCGCCTGGACGGTCCGGACGGCCTCCAACAGCTACGGCGCCGCCCGGTCCAGCTACAGCTACAACGTCAACCCCGGCGGCACTGTCGAGGACGCCATGGTGGTGGCCAACCGCGGCACCGCGGCACTGAAGCTGTCCGTGTACGCCGCCGACGGTTTCACCACCGACGCCGGCCAGCTCGACCTGCTGACCAGGGACAAGAAATCCGTCGCGATCGGCGCCTGGGCGCACGCCGGCACCGACAGCGTGGTGATCCAGCCCGGAAAGACCGCGCAGGTCCCGTTCCGGATCAGCGTTCCCGGCAACGCCACGCCCGGTGACTACGTCGGTGGCGTCCTCACCGCGCTGACCCAGGCCAACCAGGCCGAGGGCATCAACGTGGACCGTCGCCTCGGCATCCGGATCAAACTGCGCGTCGGCGGCGAACTCACTCCGGACCTCGTCATCGAGGACTTCCACGTGCGCTACGACGGCACCCTCAACCCGTTCGGCAAGGGCGACGCGACAGTTTCGTACCGGATCCACAACACCGGCAACGCGGCCCTGTCCGGCCAGCAGGACGTCTCCGTCTCGGGCCCGTTCGGCATGCTGCGGGTACGGGCCGACGAGATCGCCGCGCCCCCGGAGCTGCTTCCCGGCGAGAGCTGGGACGTGACGGTGCCCGTGCACGGCGTGACCCCCGCGGTCCGGCTCGCGTCGACCGCCACCCTCACACCTCTGCTCACCGACGTGTCCGGCTCCACCACCTCGCTCAAGCCCGTTCGGGCCACGGCGCACGGATGGGCAGTGCCCTGGATGCTGACGTTGGCGGTGGCCGCCCTGATCGTCGTACTCGTGGGTGCTCTTCTGTACCGGCGGCGCAGCCGGTCCCAGCGCAGGACGCGGGAGGACGCCCGGGTCCGGGACGCCGTCGCCAAGGCGCTGCGCGGCCAGGGCACGCAGACGGCCTGACGCCCGGCCCCTTGTGGGTGAACACCGCCCAGCCGAGGGCCGGCAGCACCGCGTAGCCGGCATGCTGCGACGGATGACGCCGGCACGGAGGGGGATTCCAGATGATTGACGGGGATGTGCCAGAGCGGATGCAGGTCGCGGCCTTCGACGAGTTCGGTGGGCCGGAAGTGATCACCCTGCGGAAACTGCCAGTGCCGGAGGTCGCCGCCGACGAGGTGCTGATCAAGGTGTTGAGCGCCGGCGTGGGCGTGTGGGACGTGTTCGAGCGGCAGGGTGTGCTGGTGCCCGAGGGCACCGAGTTCCCGATCGTGCCCGGTTCCGACGGCGCCGGGACGGTCGTCACAGTGGGCAGCCAGGTCACCGGCATCGCGGAGGGCGACCTCGTCTACGTCTCCGCCACCACGCGACCGAAGGGCGGCTTCTACGCCGAGTACGCGGTGGCGAAGGCGGAGTACGTGGCGAAGGTGCCCGACGGTGTGCCGGCCGAGCACGCCGGTGCCCTGTCCACGGACGCGCTTACCGCCCTAGCCGGACTGGACGCCCTCGGCCTGCCGTCCAACGCCTGGCTGTTGATCTTCGGGGCGAGCGGCGGTCAGGGCCACCTGGCCGTCCAGTTGGCCAAGCGGCAGGGGCTCAACGTGATCGCCGTCGCCTCCGGCCCGGACGGGGTGGCTCTGGTGACCCGGCTTGGTGCTGACGTGTCCCTCGACGGCCACGGCGACACCGCCGAGCTGCTCGCGCGGATCCGGGACTCGGCACCCGACGGGGTGGCAGGCATCCTGGCGATGGCCGGCGGCGAAACGCTCGACCGCCTTACCGAGGCGCTGGCCGACGGTGGCGCTGTCGCGTTCGCCCACGGCGTGCGACCGGAGCCGAGCGAACGGCCCGGCGTGCAGGTCCGGGCGTACGACGGTGTATCCAACCCCCGCCAGTTGCAGCGCCTCAACGAACTGATCGAGGCCGGGCCGTTCGTGGTGCACGTGGCCGAGAAGTTCCCGCTGGGCAAGGTACGGGAGGCACACCAGCGCCTGGAGACCTCCTACCTGGGCAAGCTGCTGCTGACCATCGCCTGAGGCGTCACGCGGTGCGCTGCTGCGGCACGCGTACCGACGCCATGCCCGCCGCGGTCGCGGCCTGGATGCCCAGGTCGGTGTCCTCGAAGACCAGGCAGGAATCCGGGGGTACGCCCAGCTGCCGCGCCGCGAGCAGGAAAGCCTCCGGGTCCGGCTTGGCACGGGTGTAGTCGTCCGCACAGACCAGCACGTCGAAGCGGTCCAGCAGACCGAGCGCGTCGAGCGAGGAGGTGACCGACGCCCGGGTGCTGCCGGAGACGACGGCGAACGGGACCCGCCGGTGCGCGTCGTGGATGTGCGCCAGCACCTCCGGCACGGCGGCCAACTGCGGCAGCAACTCCTGGTAGTAGCGCTCACGGTTCTCGACGACTGCCGCCACCGGCATGCGCAGACCCTGCTGCTCGTTCAGCGCCACAACGATGTCGGCGGTCGGCCGCCCGCCCCACGCGTAGAAGAGGTCCTCCGGGAACTCGCAGCCCCACTCGTCGAGGGCATGCTGCCAGGCCAGATAGTGCAGCGGCATCGAGTCGACGATGGTGCCGTCGCAGTCGAACAGGTACGCGGCGAACTCACCGGGAGGCAGAGGCAGACTCACCGGGGAAAGGGTACAGCGCTTCAGTCGTCCGCCACGGACGCCAGCCGGCGCAGCAGGTGCGCCCGTTCCGGCTCCGTGCCGACAAGAGCCAACGCGCTGCGGTACGACGCCGCGGCCTCGTCGTCGCGGCCGAGCCGGCGCAGCAGGTCGGCGCGGGTCGCCGGATACAGGTGGTAGCCGCGCAGCCGTGGATCGTCGGCCAACCCGTCCAACAGCGCGAGCCCCGCCTCCGGCCCGTCCCGCATCGCCACGGCGGCAGCCCGGTTGAGCGCCACGACCGGCGAGGGGACCATGGTCAGCAACACGTCGTAGAGCGCCACCACCTGCGGCCAGTCGGTGCTTGCCACATCGGCGGCCTCGTCGTGCAGCGCGGCGATCGCCGCCTGCACGCCGTACGGGCCCGGCTGCCCTCCGGTGAGCGCTACCAGCACCAACGCCCGCCCCTCGTCGATCATCGCGTGGTCCCAACGGGTGCGGTCCTGGTCGTCCAGGAGGACGACCTCGCCGTCCGGGCCGGTTCGCGCGGCACGCCGGGCGTCGGTGAGCAGCATCAACGCCAGCAGCCCGGCGACCTCCTGCTCGCCGGGCAGCAGCCGGCGCAGGATCCGGGCCAGCCGGATGGCCTCCTCGGTGAGGTCGGTCCGCTGCAGGTCCGGGCCGGAGCTTGCCGCGTACCCCTCGGTGAAGATCGAGTAGACGGCCTGGAGCACCGTGGGCAGCCGCTCGGGCAACTCGTCGGCGCCGGGCACCCGGAACGGGATGCGCGCGTCCCGGATCTTCCGCTTGGCCCGGACGAGCCGCTGGGCCATTGTCGTCGGCGGCACCAGGAAGGCACGCGCGACCTCGGTAGTGGTGAGACCGGCGAGGAAGCGCAGGGTGAGCGCCCCGCGATCCTGGGCGGGAAGGGCCGGATGCGCGCAGGTGAAAAAGAGCGCCAGCCGGTCGTCGGGCAGGTCGCGGTCGGCATCGGCGGGCGGAGCGGGCCCGGCCCGCTCGGCCTCCGCCTGGAGCACCGCGAGCCGGGTCGCCAGCACCCGGTCGCGACGCAGCCGATCCACGGCGCGGCGGCGGGCCGTGGTGAGCAGCCACGCGCCGGGCCGGCTCGGGACACCCTCGGCCGGCCAGTGCACCAACGCCGCCTCGATGGCCTCGGAGGTGACCTCCTCGGCCAGGTCCAGGTCGCCGAATCGGTGCACGAGCGAGGCGAGCAGCCGTCCGCGTTCCTCCCGGAACACCGCCTCCACGGACGAGCCGACAGCTGCCCCCTCGCCGCGCACGTGTCAGACCCCGACCGGGATCTCGGCGATCGGACGCACCTGCACCGACGCGCCGCCGGTTGCCCCGGGGCTGCGCGCCGCCCACTTCAGCGCCGCGTCCAGGTCCGGGACGTCGATGATGTCGTACCCGCCGAGCACCTCGCGGGTCTCGACGAACGGCCCGTCGGTGATCGTGCGTTCGCCGTCCGCGCCGACCCGCACGCTCGTGCACGTCGTCAGGTCCTGCAACGGGTGCCCGGAAACCCAGATCCCGGAATCCTTCATCTCCCGCTCGTAGCGGATCCAGTCCTCGAAGGTGCACTGGTCGCCGGCCTCCGCGTCGGTGGCGGCGCTCATGTACAGCAGCATGTACTTCACGTTTTGGCTCCTCTCGGTGCGGCAGGGTCGCCGTACAGCATGACGACGAACGAAGCCCGAGGATGTCGACACGGCAGTCGGAGAACTTTTCGCGGCCCGCCGTCCGACGGTCTCAGGCCGGGGCGTCCGTCCGGCGACGGCTCCGCTCGGCCCGCCGCCGCACCTGCTGGTACGCGCCGGTCAACCCCATCGCCCGGCGTACCTCCACCAGGGTATGCCGCACCACCTGCCGGGTCCGTTCGGTGCCCTCGACGATCAGCCGGTCGACAAGCCCACGGTCCGCCTCGATCTCCGCCCGCCGCTCCCGGATCGGCGCCAGGAACCGTTCCAGCGCCACGACCAGGCGCTCCTTGACCTCCACGTCACCCACCTGCCCGGCCCGGTACCGCCGGGCCAGGTCCGCGACCTCGTCGCGGTCCGAGTTGAAAACCTCGTGGTACGCGAAGACGGGGTTTCCCTCCACCGATCCCGGTACGTCCGCCCGTACCCGGTTCGGGTCCGTGTACATCCCGCGCACCTTCCGGCGCACAGTTGCCGGGTCGTCGGAGAGGGCGATCGTGTTGCCCCGGCTCTTGCTCATCTTCGCCGCGCCGTCGGTACCCACCAGACTCGGTGTGTCCGCCTGGATCAGCTCAGGCACCGGGAAGACCGGCCCGTACAGATGGTTGAACCGCCGGGCGATCTCCCGGGTCACCTCGACGTGCGCGGCGTTGTCCCTGCCGACCGGGACCACCTCGCCCTTCACGCAGAGGATGTCAGCGGCCTGGAGCACCGGATAACCCAGCAGCCCGTACGGCATCTCCTCCTTGCCAGCGTCGCGGGCCATGTCCTTGAGCGACGGCACCCGTTCCAGGCGCGGCACGGTCACCAGGTTCTGTAGCAGGGTGTTGAGGTCGCCCACCTCCGGGATGGCCGACTGGAGGTAGAAGGTTGCCCGGTCCGGGTCGACGCCTGCGGCGAGGATGTCGGTCACCATCTCCCGGGCGTTGCCGGAAACCTGGTCGATGTCCTCGCGACGGTTGCGCGTGGTGAGCATGTGCAGGTCGGCGATGATGAAGAAGCTCTCGTACCGCTGGTGCAGCCGCACCCGGTTGGCGATGCTGCCGACGTAGTGGCCGAGGTGCAGGCGACCGGTTGGCCGGTCGCCGGTGAGCATGCGTGGGACGGACATGGTGGTGTGCCTTTCGTGCGGGAAGGTGGGCTACGCGTGGGCGCGCGTCGAGCGGGGCGAATCCGCCCCGCTCGGTCGGCGGGATCGACTCAGCGAGCCGTCCGCCATCGCGCGCCGGCGCGGTAGCGCAGGCCACCGGCACGGAGGACATCCAGGAGCTGCTCACGGCCGTCGCCGGAGCTGGTCGGGAACGGGGGCACCACAACAGTCAGGAGATCGTCGACCGTCTCCGATGTGCAGCTGCCCGTCTGGACCACAGGCTCAGATTACCCGCGGCGCCGACCCGGGGGGCGGAACGTACCGGTCGCTGTAGTAGTTGCCGACGCGCTCCCGGTACTCCGGGTCGACCTGCTCCGCTTCGAACGGCGGAGCGTCCTTGATCTCCTGCCGGGTCCTGTCGACGTGCACGACGCGCTCCTGGTGGTTCACCTCGGCCACCGTGCCGGCCGGCAGCAGCACCTTCTGGCCGAAGATCCACGGCCCGGTGTCCACCACCAGGTACCCGGCATCGGTCTCGTCGCTCGCCTCGTCGATGGTGCCGATGCGCCCGTCACTCGCCTGCACCTGGTAGCCCACCAGGTCCACGGGCGTTCCGGGTCCGGGTGCGTCCGGGCGGCCGTCCCCGCCGTCCTGGCGCTGCGGCGGTGTGACCGACGGGGTGGTCTGGCCGTACCCGCCAGCGAGGGCGGACGGGTCCCGCCAGGTCCAGGGATTGAAGATCGAGGGTTGCATGGGCACCTCCGGTGGACGGCGACAAGCTGTCCCCTCTCGCAGTGCCCACCAGGCTGTCCCCGGAAACGGACGCGCTCCCCACCGGCAGGACCCGTCGACGCCGGCTCGCGTCCGTGATCAGGCTGTTGAGCAGGGCCGCTGGCATACTCGACTGCCATGGTGTTGTCACGGGGGTGGGCCCTCTTCCTTGTCGGCGTCGGGATCTGGACCTGGGTGATCTGGCCGAGGTTCGCTGTCGCCATCTGGAACGACCCACGCTCCTGGGCGTCCGGCACGGTGGCCGACGGCGCCGGCACGAGCTTCCTCTGGGTGCACGCACTGCTGATCGCCGCGTCGCTGCTCATCGGGACGACAGTCGGCGTCCTGGGCGTCCGGGCCTGGTTGGCCGCCCGTCGGCGGCAGGCGTCCTGACCTCTCCGGAGCAGCTCGACGCCTGCCACCTCGATCGACGCTCGCCGGACCGCCAGTCCGCCCCTCCGAGGTGAGCCATCCGGCCGCGGCGGAAGTGTGACGCGGACCGCTACCCACGGATTTGACGATCAAACCCGCAGGCGCGTAACTTTCTCTCTGCCAGCGCGGAACGGGGCAAACGGGACGAAAGTTCTGGAGCCCCGAAACGGACTGGCACCGGGTCAAGCAGGGGTTCGCTCCTGTGCGACGCGGTCCGGGCGGGGCTCGCCGGATCGGCCGTGAGGCGGATTTGGCGCAGCGAGACCGACCGG